>NZ_JAHSPF010000002.1 GCF_019132875.1 Erwinia phyllosphaerae | reverse complement strand
AGCAGGTAGCAGGTAGCAGGTAGCAGGTAGCAGGTAGCAGGTAGCAGGTAGCAGGTAGCAGGTAGCAGGTAGCAGGTAGCAGGTTAATAATACCGGCGGAAGAAAGTAATAACAGTGGAAGAAAGTAATAACAGCAGAAGAAAGTAATAACAGCGGAAGAAAGCAATAACAGCGGAAGAAAGCAATAACAGCAGAAGAAAGCAATAACAGCAGAAGAAAGCAATAACAGCAGAAGAAAGCAATAACAGCAGAAGAAAGCAATAACAGGTAATTAAAAGCGCCAGCCTCGTGGAGGCCAGCGCATAATCATTAGTGGAAGGCGTTATTTAACAGAATAGAAGTAATGACGCCTGTTGCAGCGGCAATCAACACATAGTTGCCGTCAATATAGGCCCAGTGTTCGCCGCGCGGTGGCTCATGCAGGCCGCGATCGCGCCAGTCGTTTACGCGGTAATCGTCGCCACGGAAGTGAGGCGGCAGCGGTTGTCCACGGTGAAACTCATGCCCCTGCCAGGCAAAGCGGTCGCGCTGTTCAAAATGGTGGTCAGGACCATGACCTTCATGTCCTCGAAAATCCCCATGACCACGATCCGGGCCGCCTCTATCGTCACGACCATGATGCCCATCAGGTCCACCATGGCCTTCATGCCCACCTTGCTGGTGCCAGTCCTGTCCCGGAGGGCCTTCAGCCTGGGTTACGGTAGAAAACAACGTGCTCGCTGAAAATACGGTAATCAACAGCGCCAGAGTGGTTTTTTTCATGGTTACATCCTCAATTTGCTTACGGCTTCTGTAGCGCCGTTGGATAATACTATTGTCCAGATTGCGCTACAAAAACATATCTAACAGTCCTAAAACTCCCGTAATTACTGTACTTTACCGCGACTTAACCATCCCTTAACACTATGAGGAGAATGTGAACCTTTTCGTTGATAAAAATTTGTGATAAGTCAGGCTACCGCGCGATTTTCCGCCAAAAATTCGCCGACGTCGCGGACCTGGTTGATAAAACCGTCAAGCATACTGCTAAATCGGTCAGCATCCAGTCCTGCCAGCGGCAGCTGGGTACACAAGCGCAACCCCTCGTCGCCGTCTGTCGCCAGCCAGCAGCCACGCATCGCGTCCATCTCAAAATTTAATGCCAGCAGCATACGTAAGTATGGCTCTGATGTGCCAATCAGACTGGCTATTTTACAGTGAAAAATAATGCAGTCGCTGTCGGGCGGCAGTTCGATAATCGCTATTTCACGCTGGTGTTCAACCAGCGCACAGACGCCGTTTTTCAGGCCAAGATTCAGGTTTAAACGTCGGCCGTAGTAGGCCAGATAGTGGTTGAGCTGTTGCGCTGCGGACATAAAAACTCCTGTTAACTTTTAAGTACATAGTGTTGCTGCTGCCCCTGCTGCAAAGCGCCGGCCAGCTCCGCTGTCGCTTTTGCAATACGCCCTTCCAGCGCGTAATTCACAGGGTTATCCTGGTTTTCGCCGTAGCTGAAGCTGATCTTGCCCAGATTACGCTTCATAGAAACCGACGCGCTGTTAGAGCCGCCGAGCAAAAAAGCAGGCGTGGCGAAGCCATCCGTTTTGACCTGTGATTTGCTGAAGGCAATAGACTTAAGCCGCAGATTATCGCGCCTGGTAAGTTCCGCCCTCATCTCTTCCGGACTATTGCCCTGCTCCAGCCAGCGTTTTTCCAGCTTTTCGCGTACGTCATCCTTTAACTCCAGCGTTACGGTCGCCTCCGTACTGACGTTATCCTGAAGCGCGGCAATCAGCGTTTGTAGCTGACGGTCATCTTTCATTAGCTCGCGCATTTTATTGGCGTTGCTGGCATTGAGGCTGCCGTCCAGCAGATGAGAAAGCTGATGCCAGATGCCGTTACTGTCTACCTTGCTCAGATTGGCATAGGTAGTCTGATACTCACCGTTTTGCAGCAGTTTCTGGCCCTTTTCCGCCGCGCTTTGCTGACGGAGGTGCTTATCAAGATCGCGTAGCGCCGCCTGCTGCTCATTACTTTTTTGCCGGAGATTACGCGGCGTAAAATGGGCATCGATTTTGTCCAGTTTCTGCGCGGGTGTTAACGGTGTTTCGTCATCTTCTTTATCTTTTAACGCGGCCATAAGCGCTGCCGTTGCCGGATCGCTGAATTTCTTACCCAGCGTTTCCATTAGCTTATCGATATGTACCGCTTCCAGCGGCTGGGCCATTTTGGTTTCTATCGTCAGACTTTGCTTTGTACGATTATCAATGGAAAGCTGTACGCTGGCGGCCGGCCCGGCAAACAGCGGCACACGCCCCTCCGCGCCCTTGATCAATACTCCCGTCGGTAAAGCAAAGTTAACGCCCACGCTGGCCTTGTTCAGGCCGCGCGGACGATTGTTACTGCGGCTTTCCGTACTGCTGCCCTCTTTGCTGGTACTGCCTCTTTCGCGCGTGCCGGAAAGCAAATTAACGCCAGCATAGGCTCCGCCGCCCACGCGGAAGCTGGCAGGCGTCTCTTTTTCATGTTTGTTGGTCACGGGAATACCGGCCGAAGCCAGCGCGGCCGCATTGGCATCCAGGCTAACGTTCAATACCTCCCCCTTTTTGACGCTGTGATTGATGCCGCGATTGAGTAACGTTAGCGGCTCCAGCGTGCCTTCCATTAGCCCTTTAATAAAGGTGGGCAGTTCAGCTTCGGTAATTTCAAAGCTGATACTGTTCTGTTTTTTGACGTCCAGTGGCGTGGCGGAAAACACTCCGCCCACGCGAACAGCCGGTGCCAGATTACGCTGGTGATCGACAGCAACGTCATGCGCTGGATCTTTCATATAACCCGTTAGCAGGTTATAACCTATGCCGGTAAAAGCCGTCAGCGAACCGCCGCCATCCCGGCCAAAACTAACGTTTACGCCGCCCTCGCTACGCGTCAGGCTCATATTGTAACCCCGGTCCAGGCTGCCTCTGCCGCCAACCCCGGCAATCACCTGTGAACCGGGCAGCACGCTCATCGTGGTCGCTGCACCATAGGCCCGACTAAAGGCGATGCTTTCACCTTTCTCCATCGCCAGCACCGTTTCTCCCATTCTGCGGGCCAGCATCTGCTGATCTTCAGCCTGCATCACCGTTCGGGTGGTCACGTTCATGGCGTGATTCGCTTTGCTAAAGGCTTTAGTCATCGATTTAATGGCATCGTAGTTCGCTTCCAGCCGGTCGTTACCGGTAAACCCCTGGCTGGTTACCTGCTTTAGCGGATTGCCTTCCCATTCTTCATCACGCAAAGCACGAAATTCATTGCCCAGCGCCCGCAGCGCTTTGTCACGCGGTTCGCCCTGTAGATGCAACGCTCTGCTAAGGCGCGTGGTCAAATCGTGCATTTTCACATTGGTCAGGCCGTCCAGAATCAGGCGCGACTTAACCAGCCCCAGCGGATCGTGCGTATCACGATGCAGGCCAGCCGGAATGGCCTCCGCAGGTTTCTGGTGAGAAAGCGTTACGCCCGCGTTTTTTAGCGCGTTTAGCGTAAGCTGAGCATGATTACCTTTGCCGCTCGGCTGTGATGAGAACAGCTGGTGCAGCTTGTCCAGCAACTCGTCGCTGCGCGTGCTGGCGGGATTGAGGCCGTTCGTTAATTTTGCCATCTGCCGCACGGCACCGCTCTGAGCGCCATAGTGCTGCTGAAGCAGCCCGGCCTGCAGTGCTGCACTGTCTGCCAGAACGGCGTTAAAGCTCTGCATCTCGCTGAACCAGTTCGGCAAATTATCCTGTGAGGCCAGCGCTTTTAACCTCAGGCTAAGCGGCTCCTGCGGTTTTCCGGTTTGCTGCCGCTTGAGGTGCCGGGTCAGTTCCGCCAGCTGATGAGTTTGCTGCTGGTAGATTGCCGTCAACCCCTGACGGCCGCCGTAAGTGTGCTGGACAAGACTGCCTAAATTTTTCAGCGGTCGCGGCGTTTCCAGCGTGGGGCGAAAGACGAAGGTGCTCAGTCGGGTGCGGAAAGGCGTATGAACCTTATGACCGTCATGCCCGGACTGACCAAACGTATTGATTTCGCGTTTCCAGGTAATGCCGGTTTTCCCTAGTCTGGCATCACGTGTAGCGCTGCTTAGCCTGTCATAATGCCGATCGGCCATGTTTTCAGCATCCCGGTCGCCCGGTGAAAAGGCGGAGGGAACCGGATGCCAGCCATGCTCGCTTCTGGCCAGCAGCCGCGAGTTATCCATCTCCAGCAGCAGCGCCTCCTTTTGATTACCGTAAAATCTGGCGGGAAGCGCATCGGGCGTTTCGTCTGCTTCATCCTTAATTTGCGCGGGTAATTTCTCCAGCTGCATTTTGTCCAGTTTGCCCTGCTGCCAGCTTTGTGCAGGCAGGCTGAATACTTTGCCCTTGTCGCTGAGAATAAACAGCTGACTCTCTGGGCCGATAACGATATCTGTAACCTTATGATCCACTCGGTCCTCAGGGATCAGGCTTAGCGCGGCAGAAGCCCGGTTCATCGCCTCGCTTAACGCCTGACGCGTCAGCGTTTGCGGCAGTCGTCTGTTTCGGCGGCTTTCCGTATCGACGTGATGAAAGTGAATATCACCTTTCTCTTCCAGCGTAGCGAAACGCCCGTTGTCCAGCACGCTGGCAGCTACCGTGGCCTGATTCTTATCCAGGCCCGGCATGGCCAGCTCTTCGCTGACGCTTTTTTTTATCTGATGCAGGGCAAACGCGTTCTGCTGAAAATTTATTTTGTTGCTGGCAACGTTAACTTTCAGTCTTTTTAATTGGTTATCTTTGAGCACCCACGCCTGGCCGTCCTGACCGGCGCGTAGTCGATCGGCTTTGACCTCGCTGGCTTCCCAGCCGTTAGTCAACTCATTAAAAAAATGCACTTTTCCGTCATGCAGCATCAGCTTGCCGTTAGCGCCGATATCGACAATATCTTTACGTTCAGGCGCAGGCTGTGGTAACCCTTTCTGATAGTCCATCACCAGGCTGTCGCTCAGGTTCCAGCTGGACGAGACCTGCGGCCGGGCCGGATCCGGATTCAGTGCGATAGCATGCTGCCGATCCATACTGTCTTTTACTACCGCATGCAGCTGATTGTTTTCTCCATTAAGCAGACTCAGCACGTGAAAGCGATCGCCCGTTACCTCTGCAATCTGCTGGTGCAGCCTGTCACGCAGGGTAAGGCTATGCGCATCGCCAAAATTCAGCTTGTCTGCTTCGCCAGGACGATTAGCCACCAGCAAACGTCCCTGATGATCGGCCGCAATAACCAGACTATCGGTCTGGGCCAGCGCCGCCAGCGAAGTTTTGCCGGGTATCAGCTGTAGCGTGCGCTGGCTGGCTGCCGAACTGTCAAAACGCGGCAGCAGCCTGACGCTTTGCTGCTTGTTCTCATTGTTGGTCAACACCACCAGCGTTTGCCCGTCAGCGGCCACGGACGCGTTGCTTATCTTGTCCGCAAAACGCACGCTCTGGCTCTGCGTCTGCAAATTGTATAAATGGTAATCGTCATGTACCAGATAAAGCGCGTTATCCGCCTGACGCGATAGCTTTGCCTGGTCTTTGTCACCGCCAGCCAGCATCGCCTTTTGCCAGCCTTCGGTATGCGAAGTTAGCTGATAAAGCTTGTCGTTGCTAAGCCGAAATGCGTGGCTACCTTCGGACGCGGGCTGATGCCAGATGCCGGAAAGCTGGCTGAGCACGGCGGCATCGGGAAGCTTTTCCTCTGCTGTTTGCACCCCGGGGCTATTGCTGCGCCGGATCTGCACGGCGCTTCCATCGGCGTTTAACGTCAGCGCATGCTCAATAGTTTCTGCTGCCTTTCGACGTGGAAAAGCGCTACCGGGCGTTTCTTCTTTTGCCCACGCTGATCTGCTGTGCGCCACGCCAATTAGTGCATCCCGCGAGGAATGGAGTGACAGCAACCGCCCCCCCTCGTCGAGCAAAGTATGTTGCTGATGATTTTTGCTGGCCACCACGCTCTGATAGCGCATTTTTTCATGGCCGATGGTTTGCTTTAACAAAGCGCGCTGGGCATCTCGCCCCTGTGGCGCGGCGACGGTAGCGTTGCGCTGCTCGTTGAGCTGTATCCCTAACGAAGCTTGTTCTTCAGCCTGATACGCCTGCCGCTCTGCCAGGAGGGCACTGATTTCGTGCTCCAGCGAGCCTTCTGCCGTGGTCGGAATTGCCACATCTAATCGATTCAGCGGTGTTGGCGCCTCTGCCCGCTGTGGCTTTCCTGCCGCTCCCCGCTGCGAGGAGGTGCTTTTACGAAAGAGCGATAGCTGGCTAAACGCGCGGAAACGGCCCCGTTCCGTTGTCCTCGCCGCATTGCTCTGCTGTATATTCTGGCCTGACAGCGTAGTCTGTCCGCCGACAACGCTTTGCAACGTGCCGCCGCCGCGTTGGGTGGGAGCCGCATCCTGCTGACGGGCCGTACCCTGGCCGTGCTGTTTTGATGTCTGCCGCTCAATACCGCTCAGGCCTGATGCAAAAGCTGTTTTAATACCCGATAGCACGCAATATCTCCTTAACTGAAACACCCAAAACTTCAGCTAAGTGGTAGAAAACCCGGCCCGGTTCCCACTGTCATAGATTGTTCTTATTAGTAAAAAACGCGAGCGGCGTGAATGTTTAACGACGCGGTTCAGGCTAAAAAAGGATTTTAGCTAACCCGAGTCCGGTGACTAAGAGACCAAAGAGCGCAGAGACAAACCAGTAGGTTTGGGCGGAAATAGCCTTATACAGTTCGCTCCTCAGCCCTTCTATTTTGAGATCGAGGCCGAGAATATCTTCTTTGGTAGCGTAATTAGATTTGATCACGCCTACGTCCAGCTGCAAAAGCGATACGTCCTGCTTTAACTGGGAAACATCGGTTTTCAGCACTGAGACATCGGTTTTTAAGACTGAAACGTCAATTTTCAACTCGCAAATATCTTTTTGCAGCACTGATACGTCCGTTTTCAGTACCGATACGTCCGCTTTCAACATCGATACATCCGTTTTTAACACCGATACGTCCGTTTTCAACACCGATACGTCCGTTTTCAGCACTGAGACATCGGTTTTTAATGTGGCAATATCCTGCTGCATCAGGCTACTTTGGTTTTCAACTTTTTCCATGCGGCTTTCCATGCGGTGACTCCTGTCATAAGCGGCGAAACAATAAACAAACGGTACGCCTCCCTCTTTCAAAGCGCAACGGCAAAAGCTTTACCAAAATGCGGCATCTCTCCAGAAAACAAGATGTAACGAGTGAAACTATCGGAAAGTGGAGGAAAAAGGCGTGCGCCTTTTATGAGGGCTAACCACTATAAACAATTGCGGAGAGGCATTGCACCTCTCCGTTATGACATTAATGCTTCAGTGTTTCTCTGACCTTTTTCACGTCGCCCGCGTTGACCGCCGACGCTTTATTACCCCAGCCCTGGCGAATAAAGGTTGCCAGCTGCGCGACCTGTTCATCACTCAGGCGAGAAGCAAAACCGGGCATGGCCAACGTGGAGGGCGCTTTCGCCGTAGAAGGCTGCTGCGCGCCCGCAAGGATAGTGTGGATTAACCCTGTTGGATCGCCTGCGTTAACAATAGTGGCCCCGTCCAGCTGTGGGAACACGCCAGGCGCGCCCTTGCCCGTGACAAAGTGACAGGCCCCACAGTTGTCCAGATAGAGACGTTCGCCGGAAGTCAGTTTTTTGGCTGCCGTTAGCCTGGTTTCCGTCGCGCTGGCTGCTTTGTCATCGCTGGCAATAACGGCGGGATTACCGCCCAGAAACTTCAGATATGCCGTAATCGCCTTCAAGTCGGCGTCGCTCATATAAGAAGTACTG
The DNA here is from genome assembly GCF_019132875.1 of Erwinia phyllosphaerae. Classification (GTDB taxonomy): domain Bacteria; phylum Pseudomonadota; class Gammaproteobacteria; order Enterobacterales; family Enterobacteriaceae; genus Erwinia; species Erwinia phyllosphaerae. The sequence continues at coordinate 505,608 of NZ_JAHSPF010000002.1, read as the reverse complement.
TGTTCTACCACCGAAGTCATTTCGCCGCCTACTGCCGCCTTATCGTTACGGCCCGTCGCCAGGTAATCAACGGTTTCCTGCTCCGTCCAGCGCGGCAGACCGCGCAGCGAAGGGACTTCCCAACCGTTGAGGCTACCGCCGGAAAGGAATGTTTTATCGCCGCTGTCCAGCGCTTTTTCATTCATTCCCAAACCGCGAGGCGTATGGCAGCTGCCGCAGTGTCCCAGGCTTTCCACCAGATAGGCACCACGGTTTACCTCTGCCGATGCACCGCCAACAGGCTGGAAAGGCTTATCGGAAACAAACGCCCAGTTCCAGAAGCGCATGCCCCAGCGCTGGCTGAACGGAAAACTCAGGCTGGTTTCAGGCGGCGCTTCCGCACTCGGTTTTACGCCCTGCATAAACCAGGTGTACAGCGCGTGCATATCTTTATCGCTGATTTTGGCGTAATCCGGATAAGGCATAGCCGGATAAAGCCGTGAGCCATCCGGCAATACGCCTTTTCTTACCGCATCAGAAAACTGCTGTTCGCTGTAATTGCCAATACCGTGCTCTTTATCCGGCGTAATATTGGTTGAATAAATCGTACCTAAATTAGATTCAATAGCCAGACCGCCGGAGAATGGCGCTTTGCCTGGCAGTGAATGGCAGGCGCTACAGTCGCCCAGCCGGGAAAGATATTCGCCCTGTTGCAGTTCGCTGTTATCGGCCGTTGCCGCCAGTACGGAACCGGCGCTCAGCAGCCCGGCTCCGGCGATTAAATATTTAATTTTCATCATCGCTTACGCCTGTACCATTGGTCCGGGGTTTTTCAAATAAATATCTTTAATAGCCTGCGCCGCCATCAGCGTTATTGCGCCAATGGTATCGGTAGGGTTAGCCTGGAAATTTTGTGGAAAAGCATTACCGCCCGGCACAAACACGTTATGGACATCCCAGCTTTGCAAATATTTATTCAGCGCTGACGTTCTGGGGTTATCGCCCATGACCGCGCCGCCCACGTTGTGGGTAGAGACATATTTGGTCAGGTCAAAATGCGCATCCATCGGCAGGAAACTTTCGCTGTAGCTGTCCGGATTTAGCTCTTTGGTGATATTACTGACTATCCCCTTCAGATACTGTTGCAGTTTCAGCTCGTTCTGTTTCCAGTCGAAAGTCATACGCAGCAGCGGATAGCCATATTCATCTTTATAGTTCGGGTCCAGGTCGAGATAGATATCGCGATAAGACTGGCAGGTCGTGGTGATGCTGATTTTCATTGAATGGCCGTACCACTCTTCCAGCCCTTCCTTCCAGCCGGTTCCCCACGCTGGCGTGCCCTTTGGCAGCGCAGTACTGATTGGCGTGCCGGTTGCCTGCGAGCTATGGATTTTTGCGCCGCCAATAAAGCCCAGCGATGGACCGTCAAAGTTGCCGGGCGAAATGTCATTAAACATCTGGCCGGTGGCGCCTGCGGTCGCAAAAGGATTGAAGTTTTTGTCTTTGAAGAACAGCGTCGAGCCGCCATTGCTCAGGAAGGCATAGTTACGGCCAACCACTCCCTCTTCGGTAACAGGATTGTAAGGCTTGCCAATGCCGGAAAGCAGCATCAGGCGTACGTTACAAAACTGGAAGCTGCTCAACACAACAATTTTTGCCGGCTGGAAGCACTCATTACCTTGCGCATCAATATAAATTACGCCTTTTGCCGTTTTTTTATCGTCATGTAGCACGACTTTCATCACGTTGGCATGCACTTCGTAGGAAAAGTTATCCATACGCTTAAGCGCATCCATTACGGCGGTCTGTGGCGATGCTTTAGAGTAGTTCAGGCAAGGATATTTACTGCAATAGCCACAGTAGTTGCATGGCGCAATCTGGTTGCCATAAGGGTTAGTCCAGGCGCGCGACACACAGGCGGAAGGATTCGGAAAGGGGTGATAACCCAGCTTTTTGGCCGCTTTAACAAACATTGTATTGTTTAGCGTATCTTCCAGTGCCGGGAGCGGATAAGGTTCTGAACGTGGCCCTTCAAACGGATCCCCGCCTTCCAGTATTTGCCCGCGCAAATTGCCGGTATTGCCAGACTGCCCGCAAATATGTTCGAACTTAGTGTAGTACGGCTCAATTTCATCCCAGCTGAACGGGAAATCCATGATACGCATATCTTCCTGCAGGATACCCGGCTTGTAAGCCTGATCTGCATAGGTTTTTAATTTTAAATCGGTTGGCGTGGGACGAATAAGCACCGCCGTCCAGTGCAGGCCGGAACCGCCTACGCCCGTGCCGGGTGCGAAGGCGCCCCATTTGCGGGTCGGTAATGCGGTTTGACTCATGTTATAACGGACGGTCACAGCAGCTTCTGCCGGGGTCGCCATTACTTTATTACGTACGCCGTAAGCGTACTCATCTGCCGGTTTAGGATAAGCAAACTCTTCATATCCACGGTCGCCACCGCGTTCCAGCGCGCGTACTTTTAATCTGGCCATCGCCAGCTCAATGCTCATCAGCGAGCCAGCCCAGCCCAGGCCGACGACGACGACGTCGACTTCTTCTTTATTTACCGTTGCCATTTTTGATCCTGTCAGTCTGCAATCAGAGAAAAATTCAGGCCTGCTCGCCTTTGATGCTTATCGGGCCAAGCGGGTACGGCACGTTGTGCTGTTTTACCCACTCCATATAGCTGGCGCGCGCGCCGGGAAAGCCGATAGCTATCCAGGCCTTCATCCCTTTATTGCCGCCATACATAGGATCGGAGAGATAGCCATGTTTGGTATTTGAGAGCAGCTCACTGAAGAATTGCGATCCCTGTAGCGCGCTTTCGCCAAGATCGGCGAAGCTGATCTGATTTTTTTGCACCTGGTTGAGCACGGCTTCCTGATCCGCTGTCGCCAGCTGGTGAAAGGCTTTCTGATGCTGTTGCTGGCACCAGCCGTCAATCAGGCGGATACCGGTTTGCAGAATCTGTTGTGGACGGAATGGAATCTGATAACCCATCGTGGCGGGCGCGTGTGGCTCGAACGGTCCCTGCATATAAATTTCGCTGCCGAGATCGCCGTGCATTTGCTGATCGATAAAAATCGGTACGTTGGTTTCAAGTGCGCCAGGCGCCTTGCCTTTGCCGCCAGCGGGAATAAGACGATCGCAGGCTGCCATAATAAACTGCCATTCACTGGCGGAGAAGAAAATGGGTTTGTAGTCGAGTAGATCGGGAGCGGCCATTTCCGCAGCCTGGGCCGCAGTCAATCCTTTGAAGACCAGTTCGCCTAGCGGTAAAGCTAATAGCGATCCCAGTAAAAACTTACGCCGGGTAGTTTCTTTTTGTAGCAACATATCATTACGACTCTCACGTGATAATAAAATGTAATTTGGTTTAATAAATTTTGTTATCGACCAGAAAGTCAGTAATGTTATGGATAACATTTATGTCTAAATGTAAGAATTGACGTGATTTTATTTTTAGTTAAGCTTTATAACTTTGTTATAAATTTGAAATTAAATTGATATTAAAATGTTTTGATTGCAAATTGCGCGTACGCATTACTTTTCTGCCGAATAAATGTACATTTCCCCTGTAATACGTTGCAGATAATTCAAACCGGTGATAATGCCTGCGCTGAACAGACGGGAAAAATTATTCAGTGGTGATGAGAATGAGAATGGATAGAGACAACATTATTTTGCGCAGATGATTCATTAGCCGCCAGCGGCGCAAAGCGGGCGTTATAACGCAGGCGAAACGCATGCATTTCCTGTGCATCCGGTTCCAGTTCACGCAGGAAGCTAAGTGCCAGACGAACATGCTCGCCGGAAAGCTCGGTGGGAAGCCAGGCTTCACGCAGTACGCCGCGCCAGAAAGCAATATTCTCTTCGGACTCGTCAACCAGAAAAAGCTGCCAGATTAACAGCACGCTGGCGGCGTTACTCAGGTGTGCCTCGCTGTCGCGGGAAAGATAAGCGACAAACTCTTCTCCGGCAGTACGTCCCATCAGGCTAAGCAACGATTCAACATAAACCGGATCGATATTCAGTCGTTTAGTCAGCGCGCCGGTAGCGCGTCGCGAAGGGGAATTAAGCACGCGAAAACCAATGATAAATACCACGGCCAGCGTCAAAAGCATTAACCAAATCATGTACAGTTCCGAAAGTAGCAAGCGTGAAGGACGCCAGATTAGCAGCAGGCTTGCGTAGAAGGCAAACCTGCACAAAGACAGCCTTTAACCAGAAAAATGCGTGACTTTAATTTTGCTGCTGCCACTCAGCACGATGTTTAACACACATATCAACAGCAAGCTGTAGCGTTTCGCCAGCCGTCTGGCCCGTCATTTTTTCGGCAGGTAAAATTATTTCATCGACCTTGGTCCACACGGCATAAGAGAGCAGACCAACCTGATGTTGTAACGATATGTGCGCCAGAGCCAGCGTGGCTTTACCTGTCTCATCGGCGAGGATCTCATATTTTAAGAAGTCGCCCTTCTCTTTATTAAGATAAATGATTTTTATTACTTCCAGCATTGTCATCCTGATCTCCTTATGGTCTGACAGAGCGAGAGGACAGAATACTTTTTTCCTCTCGCCAGTGCACTACCCATAAAAACAGTATCAGAAAGTAATAAAAGCCACTAAGGTCAGGCTACTGGCGGTCAGCTAACCGCCAGTCACTATCAGTTGCCTGCTTCTTCCAGCACTTTATGGATTACCGCGGAAAGTTCGTTAATCTCGAACTTAGCGACATAACCGTTTGCACCCACTTTACGGACGTGATCTTCGTTGGCGCTGCCCGAAAGCGAAGAGTGAATAACCACGGGAATATTTTTCAGGCCTAAATCACCTTTTATATTACGGGTTAGCGTAAAGCCGTCCATTTCAGGCATTTCCAGATCGGTTAATACCATCGCGATTTTATCGTGAATAGATACACCTTCCGCCATCGCCTGCTGGGCCATCAGCTTGATTTTTTCCCAGGCTTCGCGGCCCGTGTTGTGCATTACCGCTGGAATGCCCATTACTTTTAAACCTTGCTCCAGCATCTGCCGCGCCACTTTAGAATCTTCGGCGACAATCGCCACTGAACCCGGTTTGATATTAAACGCTTTCAGCTTAACGTCATCCGCTTTAACGTCGCGTACGGAAGGGATGACGTCGTGAAGGATCTGCTCAACGTCCAGCACCATTGCCATACTGTTGGTTTTATCATCCAGACAGGCGATGCTGGTAATGTTGCGGCTGCTGATCCCGGATTCGGCAGTATGGATTTGGTTCCAGTTAAGACGCACGATATCGTCCACCGATTCAACGGCAAAAGCCTGGGTGCTGCGGGCGTATTCAGTAACTAACAGCAAATTCAGCCCGGTTTCCGGCGTGCAGCCCGTTACCGCAGGCAGATCGATTACCGGAATAAACTGACCGCGGATATTGGCCATACCCAGCAGCGGTGACTTCATACCTGCCGCTTTGGTAATCGGCGGCATGGTAACGATTTCGCGCAGCTTAAATACGTTGATGCCAAACAGTTCCGATTTTGCATCGTTCTGATCTGAACCTAAACGGAACAGCAGAAGCTCAAATTTATTGGATAAGGCGAGATTCGCTCTCTCATCAATCTCTTTCTGAAAATTATCCATCACTACCTCTGGGTTGCCTGGCTGTTTGTACGCTGGTAAGCGGCGTACAACGGCACGCGGCTTATCACTCTGTCAGTGTTATCGGCAATGGTGAAGAAAAGTACAGGGGGAGGATAAAAGAGTTATGACATTAATCATTCGTCACCCAGGCTAACCAGCAGCTGAACGTCTCGGGCGGTATCGGGTGCTGTTTCCAGCCATTCTGGCGGCTCTTTTTTGCCGGTCAGGTAGTCTCTCTCGCGTCAAAAGCTTATGAACGCGCTTCACTTTCTGCCAGATAAAGGAGTGTGCCAACGCCAGTGGAGATATGCCAGTATGTATTTAACCCTTTTAGATAAGGTGCTTAGAAAAACCTGGTGAGAATTAATGATGATTCATCACATCCATTTTTAAAAAAATTGCATACTCTTTTCATAATTGCTTTTTGAATTAGCCATGTTTTATCTGCCATAAATATCCACACTGTTTTTAGTAGATGTTCAGGAAATTTTATTAATTCCGACAGGGAACCATTTTTAACTAAAGAACCCGCTACAAAACAGAGATAAGAATAATTTTTAACACTAAGTCTGGAGATAACAGACTATCTACCTCTGGCTTGATAATAGTCAATATTCAATTATTAAAAACATTTAAAATACAAGTTCATAACAATGAGATTTGCTACCGTTTTGCCCGCAGCCCCCTGCGGGCTTTTTTTGTAGGGAAAGACACGCTTATCGCACGCTAACTGAAGAATTTCATTCCTTGAATTGTGCAAATAAAGGTCAAACGCCACACAAAAACTCCAACCTAATGCAAACCAGCAGGCAAAACAACTTAATTGAAAATAAATTCATTTATTCCCGGCAATTTTGAGCATATGGTCTATATTTTTGAAGCTACACATTAACGTGCTGTAGTTCGAGAGTGAATTGTTCTGTTTTCCAGCCTTTGGCTGATTTTGTTCCAGACTACACAGTGTTGGATAAGCCCGCTATTTAAGCGGGCTTTTTTATGCCTGTTATCCGGGATTTAGGGCATTACTGTAAGGTTTAATCAGGGCTTGTATTGAGGGTTTCTAACTTCACCGTCACCATTCCACTCTTTATCAGTGTATGAAGCTTAACCCCTGAAAAATTTGGGACGAGCACAACAAGATGGCTATGGGGCAGCAGAGATTGCCAGATTTATGGAGGACCGCGCCGACGATATTGCTAACCCAACCGGTGGGGAATGGCTGGAAATCACGACTACGTTTCAGACGATCGGTAAGGCGGTGTTCGTTTCAGCTATCTATCTCACTACCGGTGAGTTTTAGTTCAACTGCAGCGATAAGAACGATAAAGGCACCATTGATTTACCGGAAGTTATCACGCCGGGACTGGCCCCGCTCCATTAAAGTGATCGTATGAGGTACAGGTCCGTCTGCGTGTGGGCAGGCTGACATTTAGGTTCACAACCCGGAACGCGTAATCAGAGACGCTTTTAATTCGGTAGTAGAGAACGTTAAAGCAGGTGTGATTGAGGCAACTGTTTACGATGCATAAACCTGATATATAATACTCCTGCCCGACTACTGCCGGGCAGGAGTATTGAGCAATCGTCATCGTATTTGTTTATGTATTTTACCGTTACTATCAACAGTAAAATTCAGTCGATATTTTTTTTCGTTAAGCATATACATCAAATCATAATCGGCGGCTTTTTTAAGTCAGCCTTGATGCATGTGTCAGGGTATTTTTTAGCGATACCGTCTTCCAGTACAAGTGGCTTCTGGTAATTGTCCAGTGAAGAACTTAACAGATAAAATTCCAGTATATCACCCGGAGATGTTTTAATGCATATACCGTTATTTTCTATACGAGCATCGTCCTGATGACGAAAGGACAGAGTATCGCCAGTACACCCGGAAAGAAGAACACAGCAAAAAACCATACTATATACGTTACTCATTTGGTCTTTTCTCTGTTCACATCGTGGACCAGCAGCTATCTCCGCGTAATGACATCATCGTAATCTGGTGTTGGTATATTTCCCACAATAGAGCTTCACGAAAAACTGAAGGCGGAAGCCTGGCGAGTTGATGAAATCGGAGATTTACCGACACGGACATTTAAGGATGCCTGCCTGCGTTGGCTGGATGAAAAAGAGCACAAATGCAGCCTGGACGATGACAAAGTAAAGATGGCTTTTTGGTCGGGCATTTCTCCAGCCGTGACATAATAACGGTTACGGCAAAAGGCGCAAAAATAGCCAACAAGATGGTAAAACGTAATTATCATCGCAAATGAAAAGTTCAGCGTGACGCGGCATTACGGGATGGGAAACCCGAGCCGAATTTTAGAGGTAAGCCGGTCAGTGCAGAAACTTAAAACCATTACCTTTCATTTATGCGCTTGCTGTTAAGCGCCCGGCAAATGAATGGAGGCGAATAAAAACGGATCCGGTTATCAAAACGAAAAAGCCGATCGAAAAAAGGATTGGCTGGTTAACGCGGAAGGAAGCGAGCAGGCTGATAGATTGCGCGTCAGAAAGTATGAGGCCGACAAAGGAGTCAATAGAAATGGCGCGCCGGTATGCGCATCTGGCACCGAACCATCTGACCGAGCATGCGCGTAAAATTAACCCACTTTTGGCAAGTCACGACACAAATACGACACAGCTTTGAGGATGCGTGTCTCAAATTTGTCCCACAAGGAAAATTTGAAACAGAGCAGGAGCGGTAATTCACTGATTTGATTGGTACGCCCTACAGGATTCGAACCTGTGACCTACGGCTTAGAAGGCCGGTGCTCTATCCAACTGAGCTAAGGGCGCATGGGGAACAGGGTCGGATTATACGGCGCGAAACCGTCGAGTCAACGATTTTACTTATCGGCGCATTCTGTTGCTGCACTATTAAGCAGCGCGCCTCGAATCTGTGCCTGACAGCGGCGTTCGCTTCTGCCAGAATAGGCGCCAACTCCCGTTTCAACTCAACACAGATGGATCCCCTTTCTGATGGCAGCAAAGATTATTGACGGTAAAACGATTGCGCAGCAGGTTCGCCTTGAGGTTGCTGAAAAAGTTCAACAGCGTCTGGCCGCGGGAAAACGCGCGCCTGGCCTGGCAGTGGTGCTGGTTGGTGAAAACCCTGCGTCGCAAATTTATGTCGGCAGCAAGCGCCGGGCCTGTGAGGAAGTTGGCTTTATCTCACGTTCTTACGATTTGCCCGCGTCCACCAGCGAAACCGAGCTGCTGGCGTTGATTGATAAATTGAACAACGACGGCGAGATTGACGGAATCCTGGTGCAGCTGCCGCTTCCGGACGGTATTGATAATGTAAAAGTACTGGAACGTATTGCGCCATCAAAGGACGTAGATGGTTTCCACCCTTATAATGTAGGCCGTCTGTGCCAGCGTGCACCTGAGCTACGCCCCTGTACGCCACGCGGTATTATTACGCTGCTGGAACGCTACAATATCGACACTTTTGGCCTGAACGCGGTTGTGGTTGGCGCATCCAATATCGTTGGTCGCCCGATGAGTATGGAACTCCTGCTGGCTGGCTGTACGACTACGGTTACGCACCGCTTCACCAAAGATTTGCGTCGTCATATCGAACACGCCGATCTGCTGGTCGTAGCCGTTGGCAAGCCTGGCTTTATTCCTGGCGAATGGATCAAACCGGGCGCCATTGTGATTGATGTCGGCATCAATCGTCTGGAGAACGGCAAGGTCGTTGGCGATGTTGATTTTGAAAGCGCAGCCGAACGGGCTTCTTATATTACGCCAGTGCCGGGCGGCGTTGGCCCGATGACCGTCGCTACGCTGATCCAGAACACTTTACAGGCGTGCGAAGAATTTCATGATGGAGCAGTAGAATAATGGCAACTTTTTCCCTGGGAAAACACCCACACGTAGATTTATGCGATTTGCTGAAGCTGGAAGGCTGGGCGGAAAGCGGTGCGATGGCCAAAGCGCTGATCGCTGATGGCTACGTTACCGTAGACGGCGTGGTGGAAACCCGTAAACGCTGCAAAATTGTTAGCGGTCAAACTGTCGCTTTCGACGGCAACAGCGTTACCGTTACTGAATAAAAAAATCAGGGGCCGCAGCCCCTGATTTTTTACCTATTTACGTCGCCAGCTGGTGCCCTGCGGGCCATCTTCCAGAATAATTCCCAGCTCGTTAAGCTTGTCCCTTGCCACGTCGGCCTGCGCCCAGTTTTTCTCTTTGCGCGCGTCGTTACGCATTTTGATCAGCGCTTCGATTTCAGCTACTTCATCGTCGCTGTTTTGCGCACCGCTTTGCAGAAACACTTCAGGATCCTGTTCCAGCAGTCCAAGCACCCCTGCCAGCTGACGCAGTTTTGCCGCCAGGGCGTTAGCCGCCGTCATATCTTCCGCTTTCAGACGGTTAACTTCGCGCGCCATATCAAACAGCACCGAGTAGGCTTCCGGCGTATTGAAGTCGTCATCCATCGCTTCGCGAAAACGCTGTTCGAACGCTTCGCCGCCCGCAGCTTGTGCATCAACATCCGTATTGCGTAACGCAGTATAAAGACGCTCCAGCGCCGCGCGCGCCTGTTTCAGGTTATCTTCGCCGTAGTTGAGCTGGCTGCGATAGTGGCCCGACATCAGAAAATAGCGCACGGTTTCCGCATCGAAATAGCTCAACACGTCACGCACGGTGAAAAAGTTGTTCAGCGATTTCGACATTTTTTCACGATCGACCATCACCATTCCGGAGTGCATCCAGTAGTTAACGTAAGGGCCGTCATGTGCACAGGTTGACTGCGCGATTTCGTTTTCGTGATGCGGGAACATTAGATCGGCACCGCCACCATGAATATCAAAATGTTCGCCCAGCTGTTTGCAGTTCATCGCGGAACATTCGATATGCCAGCCCGGGCGCCCTTCTCCCCACGGCGAAGCCCAGCCAGGCTCATTAGCTTTAGACATCTTCCACAATACGAAATCCATTGGGTTGCGTTTGACGTCGGCAACTTCGACGCGCGCGCCAGCCTGCAGCTGTTCCAGATCCTGACGCGACAGCAGACCATAATCCGCATCGCTGGCTACGGAAAACATGACGTCACCGTTACTGGCAACGTAAGCATGCTCGCGTTCCAGTAACTTGCTGACCAGCTCAATAATGTCGGCAATATGATGCGTCGCCCGTGGCTCCAGATCCGGCGGCAGAATATTTAATGCAGCAAAATCAGCGTGCATCTCTGCAATCATACGATCGGTCAACGCGTTGATAGTTTCGCCATTTTCATTGGCGCGCTTGATAATTTTGTCATCAATATCGGTGATATTACGCACATACTTTAGCGAATAGCCCAGATAACGCAGATAGCGGGCAACCACATCAAAAGCGATAAAAGTACGTCCGTGGCCAATGTGACAGAGGTCATAAACGGTAATGCCGCACACGTACATACCAATTTTACCGGCATGAATTGGTTTAAATTCCTCTTTTTGACGACTCAGGGTATTGAAAATCTTTAGCATTGAGACATTCCGTTTTTAACGTGTGCGATGGTGACAGTGGTATCTGTATTCTGACGTATTGTTAACGCAAGCGCCATGCAAAGCAAGGCTCCGCGCACGCGGCTTATTGCAGCGGCGGTGACTCGTCATCACATTTTGTGATATAAGAGCCGTCTGTTTTACCGCTCGTCGGCCCCACTGCGGCGCTGGCGACAGCGAAATTTACTCCCTTCAACCTTTACAGGATGAGAATATGGTCACTTTCCAGACTAATCATGGCGATATCGTTATCAAAACCTTTGACGACAAAGCGCCAGAAACCGTTAAAAACTTCCTGGATTACTGCCGTGAAGGTTTTTACGACAACACCATTTTTCACCGTGTCATCAATGGTTTTATGATTCAGGGCGGCGGCTTTGAACCGGGCATGCAGCAGAAAGCAACCAAAGCTGAGATCCGTAACGAAGCCAGCAACGGCCTGAAAAACACCAAAGGCACGCTGGCGATGGCTCGTACCCAGGCCCCTCACTCCGCTACCGCGCAGTTCTTCATTAACGTCGCGGATAACGACTTCCTGAACTTCCGTGACGAAAGCCTGCAGGGCTGGGGCTACTGCGTGTTTGCTGAAGTTGTAGAAGGCATGGACGTGGTTGAGAAAATCAAAGGCGTGGCTACCGGCCGTAGCGGTATGCATCAGGACGTGCCAAAAGAAGACGTCGTGATCCAGAAAGTCACCGTTAGCGAATAATGTCGCATACGCTGTTTATCGCAGATTTACATCTGTGTGCGGAAGAACCGGCAATCACTGCCGGTTTTCTTGCTTTTTTACGGCGTGATGCGCGTCAGGCCGATGCACTTTACATCCTTGGCGATCTGTTTGAAGCCTGGATTGGCGATGACGATCCGAATCCTTTGCATGCCGAAATAGCCGCAGCCCTGCGGGAATTAAGCCAGCTTGGCATCCCCTGCTTCTTTATCCACGGCAACCGTGATTTTCTGCTAGGTAAAAGTTTTGCTGCCGCCAGCGGTATGCAACTGTTGCCTGAAGAACAGCTGCTGAAGATCTATGGTCGCCGCATTTTGATTATGCATGGCGATACGCTTTGTACGGACGATGAAGGTTATCAACGCTTCCGTCGCAAAGTTCATCAGCGCTGGCTACAAAAACTTTTCCTGGCTCTGCCTCTATTTATTCGCCAGCGTATTGCCCTTAAAATGCGCGCCGGTAGCAAGCAGGCTAACAGCAGTAAAGCCACGGAAATTATGGATGTGAACGCTGCTGCCGTCACGCAAACTCTGCGCCGTCATCAGGTGCATTGCCTTATTCATGGGCATACTCATCGCCCTGCCGTTCATCAGCTGATCGTTGATGGTCAGCCAGCAGAAAGAGTCGTGCTGGGTGCCTGGCATAATGAAGGTTCAATGATTAAGGTCAGCGCCAGCGAAACCACCTTAATTACCTTTCCCTTTTAAGCAGTAAAATCGGGCTTTGTCGCCATTTTGCTACCAGAGCAAACGTTTTCCTTGCTCCCCAGTCATGGTATTCTCTGTGTCCTTCCCATCCATCGCCCTGCGGGTTGGTGGATGACGTATGTATAATCACAGGAGTCAGACCCGCATGTCTTCCAACGCCGCACCGGCCCGCATTGCTATTGTTATGGGTTCCAAAAGTGACTGGGCAACCATGCAATTTGCCGCGGATATTCTTACCAGCCTGGCTGTCCCTTTCCATTGTGAAGTGGTTTCAGCACACCGCACGCCGGACAAGCTATTTAGCTTTGCCGAACAGGCCGCAGAGAACGGTTTTCAGGTTATTATCGCTGGCGCTGGCGGCGCGGCTCATCTGCCCGGCATGCTGGCAGCAAAAACGCTGGTGCCGGTACTGGGTGTGCCGGTGCAAAGCGCTGCGCTGAGCGGCGTCGACAGCCTTTATTCTATCGTGCAAATGCCGCGCGGTATTCCAGTGGGCACGCTGGCAATCGGCAAAGCCGGTGCGGCTAACGCAGCCCTGCTGGCCGCCGCGATTCTGGCGCTGCATGATAAAGAACTGGCGACCCGGTTAAGCGACTGGCGGCAGGCCCAAACCGATGAAGTGCTGAATAATCCGGATCCGCAGGAGGAAGCATGAAGCCAGTCTGCGTATTAGGCAACGGCCAGCTGGGCAGAATGTTGCGCCAGGCCGGCGAACCTTTGGGTATCGCCGTTTATCCGGTCGGGCTGGATGCCGAACCGGAAGCGCTACCGATTCAGCAAAGCGTTATCACCGCCGAAATCGAGCGTTGGCCCGAGACGGCGCTTACGCGCGAACTCGCCACCCATACCGCTTTCGTAAACCGCGATATTTTTCCTCTGTTGGCCGACCGCCTGACGCAAAAACAGCTGCTGGATCGGCTGGGTCTGGCAACGGCGCCCTGGCAGCTATTGAGCGACCAGGCTGAATGGCCGCAAATATTTGCAGAGCTGGGCGAACTGGCTATCGTCAAACGCCGTACCGGCGGCTATGATGGCCGTGGTCAGTGGCGCTTACGTCAAAATGAAACCGCTTCTCTGCCTGCGGATTGCTACGGTGAATGCATTGTCGAACAGGGCATTAATTTTTCTGGCGAGGTTTCACTGGTAGGCGCTCGCGCGCATGACGGCACTACTGTATTCTATCCGCTGACGCATAACCTGCATCAGGATGGTATTTTACGCACCAGCGTGGCTTTCCCCCAGCCAGATGCCCAAAGCCAGCAACAGGCTGAGGCAATGCTTTCTGCCATTATGAATGAGCTTGACTACGTCGGCGTGATGGCGATGGAGTGTTTTGTAGTGCCGGAAGGGTTGCTGATTAACGAACTGGCACCACGCGTACACAATAGCGGGCACTGGACGCAAAACGGCGCTTCCATCAGCCAGTTTGAACTGCATTTGCGCGCCATTCTGCAGTTGCCGTTGCCGACTCCCGTCGTCAGTACGCCATCAGTCATGGTGAATTTAATTGGCACGGCACTCAATATGGCCTGGCTGCAACAGCCGTTGGTTCATCTGCACTGGTATGAGAAAGAAGTCCGTCCGGGTCGTAAGGTCGGCCATCTCAATCTGAGTGATACCAGCCATGAATCGCTTCAGCATGCACTCCACCATCTTGTGACTGATTTACCAGCCGATTATGCCAGTGGTATCCACTGGGCTATCACGCACCTGCAAAAGAACAGTGCTTAACTGTACTTAAGTATGGCTATCATTTTATGAGTGAAAGACGTATTGTATTGGCGAACAAAACAAGAAATACATAATACTATTAAGTAATTAGCAGTTTTTTTTGCCAACACCAAGGGAACCATTCTCCGGCTACCACAATAAATACGTAAGCTTTGTTGTACGATTTGCGTATTTATGGTCGGGTTTGGTTCACCCTCTCTGCCTTTTTCATCAAATAGTGCCTTTGCAAGACTCCCTGATTCCCTCCCGTGTCATATGACGCTACTATACCGCAACGACAGGCTAAAGATGTTGGACGTTATTTATCCAGCGCTTCTTTATTATGCAAATCATCTTAAGTAATCGGCCCGAAAGGGGAACCACGTTAGGTTTGGCTTTGAAAACATGCTAGAGTCGGCTATTGACGATGGAAGCCTCACTTTCTCAGGGAGATAATTACATGTCTAAATCATTCTTTGGTAATCAGGTTATCAACTCTTCTATAAAGGATTATCTGGAGAGGAAGCTGGCAAAATTTAGCCAGGTAAAATATGCCTACGCGATTATGAGTAAAAGAAATCCAGCAGATTTCTCCATCATATCTAACCGGGCAGAATGGTTTAAAGTTTATATTGAAAACAACTTTCAGTTTATTGACCCCGTCTTAATTACTGCACTCTATCGAATTACGCCGTTTTCATGGGATGAAAACATCATGCTCAATAAAGGCGTCAAGGTTCCCAAGCTGTTCGATATGGCCCGTAATCACAATATTATTAACGGCTACACCTTTATTGTTCACGACCAAAACAATAACCTTGTTGTACTTTCTATTATGCTGGATGAGCATTGTGATGACAATATTGAGGAGACAATCCAGAATAATAAATCCCAAATCCAGATGGTGCTGATAGAGACGCACGAGAAGCTCAACGAGCTGTATAAACAGCAGGCCAAAGAAGCAGATTTTAATGAAATGAACACGCGTGAGATTTTTTCAAAACGCGAAAACGAAATTATCTACTGGGCCAGCGTCGGCAAATCTTATCAGGAAATTGCGCTTATTTTGGGGATCAAGCTGACGACCGTAAAATACCACATTGGTAACGCGGTAAAGAAGCTGGGCGTTACCAATATGAAGCATGCTATCAGGCTGAGCATAGAGCTACAGCTGATCAGGCCCGTGTTGACCGACGGGGAATGACAGCGGCCAGGCATCCAGTCTTATCTTTAGCTCGGGTGCCTTAGATTTAACCAGCTCAATAAGTATACGCTGGTTCTTATCGTCGATTGGCATAAATATCAGATAGATGTTTTCGTTTTTCTCGGACAGGCTCTTTTCCACGACTTCTATTTTCCAGCCAGACTTTTTGAAAATAAGATACATTGGATGGCTGACTATCGCGTATATCCCTTCGTACTGATAATGCCTGGCGTAGTTAATCATCGATAAAAAGAGCAGTGCGCTTACGGGTTTCTGTCGCAGTTTAAGCGAGCTTATTCGCTCCTTATCGATAAACAGACGGCTTGCCTCAACGTAATTCCCTTCGGGTAAATCTGTGTTTTTAAACCATGAGCGAAACGTACCGGTAATCATATTAGGGTATTTAGTTTCTATAAACCGTAAACTGCAAACGCAAATATCATTGTGGACGCCAAAAACGTAGGTTGTATGCTCGTTATCATACTCATCAAACTCCATATCGTTCTGGCAGTTGACCATCCAGTTAAGCCTGTCCTTGAAAACCCGTTTTCTCAGAGTGAACAGCTCATTTGATTCAAGATCGGAAAGATGACGATATTTTATATCTAGCAAATCCAACATTTCAGTTATTTCCCTATGCTACTATCTACGTTACTTATGGCCTTTATCAAAACATTACCCGGGAAAGTGCCAGACTTAATTCAACGATCGCAGGCCCTGGTGATAATAAAAAGATAAATGATGAAGACCGGTTTATACCGGCCTTCATTCTACGCTGCATTATAACTTCTGAACAATGCCTTTCCTTTAAGTAGTCTTATGCCCAGCCAGCCTCCGCACGCGGATAGCAAAATGATGCCGGAAAGCGGTAAAGCGAACCACAGCAGATAATCTGGCTGCCACGGAAAATCAAACACTTTACGCTGTAGTCCCCACAGCGCTACTTCAGCACCTACCACGGCCGCTACGCCAGCTACGCCGCCCAGCAGAGCAAACTCGCACCATAAAGTGTTACGCAACAGTGACTTACTGGCACCCAGCGTACGATACACCACCAGCTCCTGCCGACGCTGGCGCATGCCCACCTGAATTTGTGCCAGCAACAGTAACACGCCACATGCCGTCACCAGCACGACCATAATCTCCAGCGCCTGGCTAACCTGCGCCAGTACCTGCCCAATCTGGCGTAAAATGCTGCCAATATCTAACAGGCTGACGGCAGGAAAAGCACGATTCAGCTGGGCCAGCAGCGCGCTGTCGTTGTTCAGGCGAAAGCTGGTCAGCCAGGTCTGTGGCTGATTATCCAGCGCGCCATGCGGAAAGATAAAGAAAAAGTTTGGCTTAAGGCTTTCCCAGTCCACCTTACGCAGACTGCTGATTTTAGCCGTAAAGGTTTGCGTGTCTCCCGTAAAGGTCAGCGTGTCGCCAGGCCTGACGCCCAGCCTTCCGGCCAGTCCCTCTTCCATAGAGACTTCACCTTGTTGCGGCGGCCAGCGACCGGCAGTCAAAGGATTATGATCCGGCAGCTGCTCAAGCCAGGTAAGGTTTAATTCTCGATTCAGCGAATTGTCGAGGGCGGGATCGGCGGGCTGTTGATTAATGTTGGTCAGACGAGCTCTGACCACAGGATAAAAGGTCTGCGGCGCAATATGATGTTGCTGAAGGAAGTCACGAACCTGTGGCACCTGATCTTGCGTAATATTAAGTAAGAAGTAGTTGGGGCTGTCCGGTGGAAGCTGCTGCTGCCAGCGATCGAGCAGATCGCCACGCATCACCAGTAACAGCGCAAGCAGCATAAAAGAGAGAGAAAAAGCCGCCAGCTGGCTAAAGGTGGTGGAAGGCTGACGCACCAGCCGATTAACTGCCAGCCGGAACGCCAGATTACGCACGCGCAAACGACGCAATAACAGTAAAGTCCCCCAGCCGATGGCCCCCAGCAGCAGTGTCAGCAGCATGATGCCGCCGGTAAGCGCCCAGAGTAACTTACTGCCGCCAACCAGCAAGGCGAGCAGAACCAGTATCGTCAGCACCATAGCGGGAAGATAATATTTTAGCGGCCAGACAACGGCTACGGCATCACGCCGCAGTACCCGTAGTGGCTGGGTGGCCAGCAGCAGCAGGTATGGTCTTAATCCCACCAGCAGCGAGATGACAAACAGCGCCCCTGTCGCCCATAGCCAGGGCCAAAAGCTGGCCGGCGGCAGGTCACCCGGCAAAACTGGCCTGAGCATATGCAGCAACAGCGCTTCAAAACCTTTCCCGATAACGCAGCCACAAACGGCAGCCAGCAGCAGTACTGCACCCCATTGCCCTACGATTAACTTGCGCAAAGCGGCCCGGTTAGCACCCAGGGTTTTTAATACGGCAACCAAATCGTAGCGGCTACGGCAGTAATGGTTCATCGCTACTACTACGGCAGCGATGGCCAGCATCAGTGTTAGCAGCGCAGAAAGCAGCAAGAACTGTTGGGCGCGCAGCATCGATTTACCCAGAGCGTCATCGGAGTCGGTAACGCTAATCCAACGCTGGTCTGGCTTAATACGCGAGTTAATATAGCGGTCATAGTTTGCCAGCTGCTGTGGCGTACCGGCAAATTTATAGCGCCACGTCACCCGACTGCCGGGCTGGACGGCAGCCGTTTTTCCGACGTCGGCCAGATTCATTAGCAGGCGCGGCGCGGTCTGAAAAGGATTAAAACCGGCATCCGGTTCCTGAATGACTTCTCCGGCAACCTGTAATGTCGCATCGCCTACATCCAGCTCACTGCCGGGCTTCAGATTAAGTAAGGCCAGCAGGCGCGGCGCGGCTAACACGGTTCCCGCCGCGGGTTTCAAACCTTGAGGGTTGGTTGCCAGCTTGCCAAACATGGGATAGCTATCGTCAACGGCCTTTACCGCCGCCAGCTGTGGCGTATCGCCCGCAAAGGTCATGGTCATAAACGTCAGCTGGCGTCCCATTTGCAACCCTTCCCTTGTGGCCTCTGCCAGCCACTCCTCCGGTACTTCGCGCGCGCTTTGCAGCGTACGGTCTCCCGCCATATAGTCACGGCTCTGCTGCGTTAAGCCTTTTTCCATTCTGTCGCTGAGCGAGCCGAGCGCCAGCACGCAGGCCACCGCCAGCGTTAACGCCAGCCAGACAATCAGCAGCGACGGCGATTTCCACTCCCGCCAGAACCAGCGCCAGATCATACTTCCTCCTGCAGCCTGCCGTCCCGCACCCTTAACCGGCGATCGCAACGGGCCGCCAGCTGTTCGTCATGGGTAACAAGGATCAGCGTGGTGGCAAAGTCACGGTTGAGTGAAAACAGCAGATCGGCAATGCGTTCGCCGGTGTGGCGATCCAGGTTGCCCGTTGGTTCGTCGGCAAACAGCAGCGTAGGTCGGCCGCTAAATGCTCTGGCCAGCGCCACCCGCTGCTGCTCGCCGCCGGAAAGCTGTGAAGGCAAATGGTTAAGCCGCGCTGCCAGACCAAGCTGAGTCAGCAGGCTTTTAGCCTGTTCCCGGCTTTGCGCATCGCTTTCGCCGCGTAGCAGCGCCGGAAGCTGCACGTTTTCCAGCGCGTTCAACGTAGGCACTAGCATAAAGGACTGAAAAACGAAGCCCACGCTTTTGGCCCGTAGTTCTGCACGCTGCTCTTCATTCATCTGGTGCAATGGCGACCCAAGTAAAAAAACCTCGCCTGCCGACCCATCGTCAAGCCCGGCCAGGATGCCTAACAAGGTTGATTTGCCGGAGCCTGACTCGCCGACCAGGGCAATAGTTTCCGCCGGTTTGACAACCAGCTCAACTCCGGTAAGGATGGAAAGCTGATGCTCACCCTGACCGACGGACTTACTAAGACGATGAACTGCAAGAATGTTTTCCGCTGGCATTACCTTGTCCTGTTATTTTTGGCTTTAACGACGCTGCGCGCGGCGGCGGCAGAGCATTTGCTGGTGCTCGGCGACAGCCTGAGTGCGGGTTACCGCATGTCAGCCAGCGCCGCGTGGCCCGCGCTACTCAATGATAAATGGGAAAAATCGCCTGGCGTTGTTAACGGTAGCATAAGTGGCGATACCTCGGCGCAGGGGCTGGCTCGCCTGCCTGCGCTACTTAAACTGCACCAGCCTCGCTGGGTACTGATTGAACTGGGCGGAAATGATGGCCTGCGTGGGTTTCCTCCTGGCCAGACAGAGCAAACTTTAAGGCAGATTATTCAGCAGGTTAAAACTGCCGGGGCGCAGCCGCTGCTGATGCAAATCCGTTTACCGGCCAACTATGGCCGCCGTTATACTGAAGCGTTCAGCGCTGTTTACCCGCGGCTGGCGAAGGAGTTTTCTCTGCCCCTGGTCCCCTTTTTCATGGAGCAGGTTTACCTGAAACCTGAATGGATGCAGCAGGACGGTATCCATCCTAATCCTGCCGCACAGCCTTTTATCGCCGATTTAATGGCAAAGGAGCTGGCTCCGCTAGTTAAGCATGAGTCAGCGGAATCAAAGCAGGCTAACAGGTAAAGTTATGCAAAAAAAAGTAGTAATAACCGGTTGTTCCAGCGGTATCGGCCTGGTGGCCGCCAACGATCTCCTGCGTCGTGGCTACCATGTTTTTGCCGCCTGCCGGAAGCCGCAAGACGTCCAGCGCATGAACGATTTGGGTTTTACCGGCATTGAGCTGGATCTGGACAGCAGCGAAAGCGTAGCCCGTGCCGCAGAGCAAATTCTTGAGCTAAGCGGTAACCAGCTTTACGCCCTGTTCAACAACGGCGGCTTCGGCGTTTATGGCCCGTTGACCGCCATCAGCCGCCAGCAGCTGGAACAGCAGTTTGCGACTAATCTTTTTGGTACGCATCAGCTGACGATGCTGCTGCTTCCGGCTTTACGCGCCGGCGGCGAGGCGCGAATTATTAATACCAGTTCAATCATGGGGCTGGTTTCCACGCCGGGCCGGGGCGCCTACGCCGCCAGCAAATATGCGCTGGAAGCCTGGACAGATGCGCTACGAATGGAGCTTCACGGCAGCGGCGTTAAGGTCAGCCTGCTGGAGCCGGGCCCAATCAAAACCCGCTTCACGGACAATGTTAACCAGGCCGAGCAGGACAAACCGGTGAAAAATCCCGGCATCGCGGCCCGCTTTACGCTGCCGCCAGAGGCAATTTTACTCAAACTACATCATGCGCTGGAAAGCCGACACCCACGCTTGCGTTATCCCGTGACGTTGGTTGCGCATGTACTGAGTCTGTTGCGGCGTTTGCTACCCGGCTGGATGCTGGATCGCATTTTGCGCGGTTAAGCGGCCTGAATCTCAGGTAAAGCTTGAAGCGCATACATCTGCCCCAATAGAGTAAGAAACCCAGAATAAAGAGACGAATTCATGTCACCACAAGCTGCCATTGTTACTATTAACGAAAGTAATCTGCACCAGACGCTTGAACAGTCGATGCAGATCCCCGTGCTGTTTTACTTCTGGTCTGCGCGCAGTCAGCATTGCCAGGAGTTAACGCCGGTGCTGGAGCGTCTGGCGCAGGAGTATGCGGGCCAGTTCCTGCTGGCCGAGCTGGACTGCGATGCGGAACCGGCCGTCGCGCAGCAGTTTGGCTTGCGCTCAATTCCAACCGTCTATCTGTTCCAGAACGGCCAGCCGGTTGACGGTTTTCAGGGCCCGCAGCCTGAAGAAGCTATCCGCGCGCTGCTGCATAAGGTCCTGCCTAAAGAAGAAGAGCTGAAGGCTCAGCAGGCGATGCAGCTTATGCAGGAAGGCAAAACGCTGGAAGCGCTGCCGCTGCTGAAAGAAGCCTGGCAGCTAAGCCAGCAAAGCAGCGAAATCGGTTTTCTGCTGGCCGAAGCCTTACTTGATCTAAACCGCAGCGATGAAGCGCAGGCCGTGCTGGACGTAGTGCCATTGCAGGATAAAGACACGCGTTACCAGGGACTGCTGGCGCGCATCGACCTGCTGAAGCAGGCCGCCGACACGCCTGAAATTCAGCTGTTGCAGCAGCAGAGCGACGCAGAGCCGGACAATGCTGAACTGGCCACTAAACTGGCCGTGCAGCTTCATCAGGTAGGACGTAATGAAGAAGCGCTGGCGCTGCTGTTCAGCCATCTGAAAAAAGATTTAGGTGCCGCAGACGGCCAGGCACGCAAAATATTGCAGGAGATTCTGGCGGCCTTAGGAACAGGCGATGCGCTGGCGGCAAAATATCGTCGGCAGCTTTACTCTTTACTCTATTAAGTTAACACGCGGGCCGAATGAATCGGCCCGTTTATCAACAGCCCGGAGGTTATATGCTTACTGTTATTCCCGTTATCGTTCTCGTCGCGCTGGTCATTGTCTGGTCAGGCATAAAAATTGTTCCTCAGGGGTATCAGTGGACGGTCGAGCGCTTTGGCCGCTACACCAAAACCCTGCAGCCCGGCCTTAACCTGCTTGTGCCCTTCATGGACCGCGTTGGCCGAAAAATCAACATGATGGAACAGGTGCTGGATATCCCTTCCCAGGAGATCATCTCCAAAGATAACGCCAGCGTCACTATCGACGCGGTCTGCTTTATTCAGGTTATCGACTCTGCGCGGGCGGCTTATGAAGTCAGCAACCTTGAGCTGGCGATAGTGAATCTGACCATGACCAATATGCGTACCGTGCTGGGGTCGATGGAGCTGGATGAGATGCTGTCGCAGCGTGACAACATTAATACCCGACTGCTGCGCATCGTCGATGAAGCGACCAACCCATGGGGCATAAAGATTACCCGCATTGAGATCCGTGACGTGCGGCCGCCAGCGGAGCTGATCGCGTCCATGAACGCGCAGATGAAGGCTGAACGTACCAAGCGTGCCGACATTCTGGAAGCGGAAGGCGTGCGACAGGCGGCGATACTGCGCGCCGAAGGCGAAAAACAGGCGCAGATCCTGAAAGCGGAAGGCGAACGCCAGTCGGCCTTTTTACAGGCAGAAGCACGGGAAAGAAGCGCAGAAGCAGAAGCGCAGGCGACAAAAATGGTTTCGGAAGCCATCGCTGCCGGGGATATTCAGGCTATTAACTACTTTGTGGCGCAAAAATATACCGACGCGCTACAGCAGATTGGCACCTCCCACAGCAGCAAAATGATTATGATGCCGCTGGAAGCTTCCAGCCTGCTTGGTTCAGTGGCCGGCATCGCTGAGCTTCTGAAAGAAACCAGCAAAGATCGGGAGTCGTAATGCCACACGATCTGTTAGCCAATCCCTCCTGGCTCTGGCTGACGCTGGGGGGCACTCTGCTGGCCGCTGAAATGCTGGGGGCCAGCGGGTACCTGCTGTGGAGCGGCGTCGCCGCCGTGCTGGTTAGCGTGCTGGTCTGGCTGGTGCCGCTGCCGTGGGAATGGCAGGGACTCTGTTTTGCCACGTTAACGGTGCTGTGCGCGCTATGGTGGTATTACTGGCTGCGTGGACGAGAGAGAAAACAGCCGCCCTCTTCGCTTAATCAGCGCGGTAACCAGCTGATTGGCACAGAGCTGCTGCTGGCTGAGGCACTGCGCGACGGGATTGGACACGTGCACATTGGCGACAGCAGCTGGCGAGTCCAGGCAACGGAGGATTTAGCAGCCGGTACGCCGGTGACCGTGGTCGGCGTTGAAGGGATTACGCTGCGCATCGTCAGGCGGTCTGGCACCTCGCCAGCTTCTGACCGGCTTCTACATCGGTAACCGGGCCACCGTCAGACCTTTTTCTGCCCATGACAGCAGCCCAGTAAATCATTAATGATCGGGCAGTCGGCACTATCGTCGCCGGGACAGCTTGCCGCGAGCGCCAGCAAACGCTCGCGCATCAGGTTCAGCTCCTGAATGTGCGCTTCAATCCCGGCCACTTTTTCCAGCGTTCTGGCTTTGACATCTGCGCTATGGCGCTGTGGATTATGAAACAGCGCAAGCATTTCACGGCACTCTTCCAGGTTGAACCCCACCTGGCGTGCCTGGCGCAGCAGCGTCAGCTCTTCCAGATGCTTTGCGTTGTAAAGTCGATAGCCGTTTTCACCTCTTGACGGCGCCGTCATCAGGCCTTTTTCTTCATAAAAACGGATCGCCTTGCTGGTCAGCCCGGTTTTTCGAGCCACGTCGCTGATATTCATCTTCAACCTTTGCAAATCAAGTTTACCGGGGGATAGTAGCATCCCTGCCGCCGATGACTAAAATAAACGCACCGACCGTTTGACCTTCCCCTTGATGGAAGGTTTAACCTTAGCAATAACGGTAAAACGTGCCAAAGCAAAACAGAAGGAGTTTCTATGTCACAGACTATTTTATTATCACTGGATGGCCTGTCCTGCGGCCACTGCATAAAAAGAGTCAAAGAAACGCTGGAGCAGCGTGACGACGTTGAGCAGGCAGAAGTGTCGCTCAATGAAGCCCGCATCAGCGGCAGCGCAAACCCTGCCGATCTGATCGCCGCCGTCGAGCAGGCAGGTTATGAGGCCGCGCTGGCAGACAACGCCTCCCCAAAGACTGAACCGCTGACAGACTCAGAACCTCAGCCGGAAGCGCTGACAGCGGCCTCAACCCAGCTTCCGGCACAGAATGAAAGTTTTCACCTGCTGATTAACGGCATGAGCTGCGCCAGCTGCGTCAGCCGTGTCCAGAACGCTTTGCAACAGGTGCCCGGCATTACGCAGGCACGCGTCAATCTTGCCGAACGTAGCGCGCTGGTGACGGGAGAAGCGTCACCGGACGTGCTGATTAAAGCCGTACAGAATGCGGGCTACGAAGCAGAGATCATTGAAGACGAAAACGAACGCCGGACAAAGCAGCAGCAGTCTGCGCTTAAAGCGATGCGCCGCTTTCGCTGGCAGGCGATTGTTGCTCTGGCGTTTGGTATACCGCTAATGATTTGGGGCATGCTCGGCGACAATATGATGCTGAGCGATAATAACCGCCCCACCTGGTTAGTGCTGGGTGCCCTGACGCTGCTGATCATGGTGGTTACCGGTAGCCACTTTTATCGTAGCGCCTGGCGCAGCCTGCTGAAAGGCAGTGCCACTATGGATACGCTGGTGGCGCTGGGCACGGCCGCCGCCTGGCTCTACTCTACCGCCGTGAGCTTATGGCCTGCCGCTTTTCCTCCTGCAGCCCGCCATCTCTATTTTGAAGCCAGCGTGATGATTATCGGCCTTATCAACCTGGGTCACATGCTGGAACAGCGCGCCCGCCAGCGCGCTTCCCGGGCGCTTGAGCGCCTGCTGGATCTTACGCCGCCGGTTGCCCGCCTGGTAGAACAAGGCCAGGAAAGAACGGTGCCGCTAAGCGAAGTGCAGCCGGGCATGACGCTGCGCCTGACCACGGGCGACCGCGTTCCCGTTGACGGTGAGATTACACAGGGCGAAGCCTGGCTGGATGAAGCCATGCTGACCGGTGAAGCCTTGCCGCAGCAAAAGGCAAAAGGTGACAAAGTTCATGCGGGCACGGTGATGCAGGATGGCAGCGTGCTTTTTTCTGCCAGTGCGGTAGGCAAAAATACGACGCTTTCGCGCATTGTTAATCTGGTGCGCCAGGCACAAAGCAGCAAGCCAGAAATCGGCAGGCTGGCGGACAGAATTTCCGCCGTCTTTGTTCCCATTGTGGTGGCGATAGCCTTGCTGAGCGCGGCGGTCTGGTACTTTGTCGGGCCAGCGCCGCAGCTCGCCTATACGCTGGCGGTGGCTACTACGGTGCTGATTATCGCCTGTCCGTGCGCGCTGGGGCTGGCCACGCCCATGTCTATTATCGCCGGGACGGGACGGGCCGCCGAGTTTGGCGTGCTGGTGCGCGATGCCGATGCGCTACAGCAGGCCAGTACCCTTTCCACGCTGGTCTTTGATAAAACCGGCACCCTGACGGAAGGTAAACCGCAGGTTGCGGAGATTACGCTTTTTAACGGTGCTGATGAAAAGCAGGTATTACGCTACGCTGCGGCGCTGGAACAGGGTTCGCAGCATCCGCTGGCTCGGGCCATAGTGGAACGGGCGGGTGATACTGCGTTCCCGGAAGTCTCAGGCTTCCGTACCACAGGCGGCCTGGGCGTTAGCGGCATCATCAACGGCAAAAAGCTATGGCTGGGCAATCGTGCGATGATGCAGCAGCAGCAGATCGCTATGGACGACATGGAGCAGCAAATTGCGTCTCGGGCAGCAAAAGGCATGACCCCGGTCTTGCTGGCAGTTGAAGGCGAGATCCATGCCATATTTTCTATTCGCGATCCGTTACGTAAAGAGAGCGTCGCCACGCTACAGCACCTCCACCAGCAGGGTTATAAGCTGGTGATGCTGACCGGCGACAATGAGATAACCGCGCAGGCTATCGCAAAAGAAGCCGGAATCGACAAAGTGATTGCGGGCGTGCTGCCCGACGGTAAGGCCGAGGCAATCCGTCAGCTACAGCAGCAGGGCCAGCAGGTCGCCATGATTGGCGACGGTATCAACGATGCGCCCGCGCTGGCGCAGGCGGATGTCGGCATAGCCATCGGCAGCGGCAGTGACGTGGCGATAGAAAGCGCGGGTATTACGCTGATGCGTCACGATTTGCACGCGATTATTGATGCGCTGGCAATTGCAAAAGCCACGCTGCGCAATATGCGGCAGAATTTACTGGGCGCGTTTATTTATAACGCCTGTGGTATTCCAATTGCGGCTGGCGTGCTTTATCCGCTGACCGGTACCTTGCTTAGCCCGGTTATTGCGGGTGCAGCCATGGCCCTCTCCTCCGTCACCGTGGTCAGCAACGCCAACAGGCTGCTTCGCTATCGGCCTTAGCAGAACGACTTTCAGTGCTTGTCTGAAAGACTGGTTTCCCACTGTCCTTCAGTGGGTTAAACCATTAGCATGGGCAGATAACCTGGAAGGCGGAACCAATGGGAAATTTATTACGCAAAGCAGCTGCGCTGTGGCGCAGACTGTCGCCGGTCTCCTATGCCTATCCGGCACAGGATATTGCCACCGGCCCCTGCCGTCTGCACCTGGTCGGCAGTATCCATATGGGCACGCAAAACATGACCCCGCTGCCGGTGGCTTTACAGAAAAAGCTGTCGCAGGCCGACGCACTGATTGTCGAAGCGGATATTACTTCTGGCGTTTCGCCTTTCAGCGAAAGCGAATTTTGCCTGCCGCTGGCCGAACGACTGAGCGCCGACGAGCACAATCAGCTGGGCCGCCTTTGTCAGGAAGTGGGCATTGACAGAGAAATGCTGGATAACCTGCCGGCCTGGCAGATTGCGCTGATGTTGCAGGCGCAGCAGGCCCAGCGTCTGGGACTGCGGGCAGAGCACGGTATCGATTTTCAGCTGCTGAAGGCGGCAAAAGCACAGCGGAAAAAAATTATCGAGCTGGAAGGGCCGCAAACGCAGCTGGCACTGCTGAAGGCACTGCCCGAAAACGGCCTGTCGCTGTTGCAGGATACGCTTAAGCACTGGCATACCAATGCCCGGCTGCTGCAAACCATGATCGGCTGGTGGCTAGAGAAGCCGCCAGTCAACAGCCAGCTGGCGCTGCCCGCCACGTTTAACAGCGCGTTAAATGATGTGCTGATGCTACAGCGCAACCAGCGCTGGTATCATGAGCTGACAGCTTTGCCGCCCGGCGACTACGTGGTGGCCGTGGGCGCGCTGCATCTTTACGGTGAAGGGAATCTGCCTGACCTGCTAAAAAAGTAAAAAAAAGGGCCGGTATCGCTACCAGCCCGTTAAAAAGGTATTTTTTTATGATTTTAGTTCGCCGCTGGCAATTGGCTTGCTGACGGGGGAGCAGATTGTCGCCTGGAGTCCGAATTTTATCCAGTACTTTTTTTCATCACTTTTTGCCATTCCATGTTAAAAGGAAAACGGTCATGACCCCGGCAGTAAAATTCCTTGAAAAACAAAAAGTAAAATTTAAGTTGCACAGCTATGAGCACGACAGCGGTGATACCCACTACGGTGATGAAGCCGTTCGCAAACTAAACCAGGACGCTAACCGGGTTTATAAAACGCTGCTGGTTGCCCTGAACGGGGATGCCAAAACGCTGGCGGTTGCCGTGACGCCCGTTGCCGGGCAGCTGGATTTAAAGCACATGGCGAAATCACTGGGTGTTAAAAAGGTGGAAATGGCCGATCCACAGATTGCGCAGCGTACCACGGGCTATCAGACGGGCGGCATCAGTCCGCTGGGGCAAAAAAAACGTCTGCCTACAGTTGTTGACGAGCTGGCGCAGCACTTTCCCACCATTTTTATTTCGGGCGGCCGCCGCGGGCTGGAAATCGAAATTTCCCCGCAGGACTTAGTGCAGCAGCTGGATGCGATTTTTGCCGATATTGCGAAACGTGCTTAAAAAAGCGGTTCTCCAGCCTCGTCAGCAGGCTGGTCTGAAAGCCGGTCGAGCATCCAGCGGCCAGCTGGGCCCGGGGGCGACTGGCGTGACCAGACCGCATCCACCTGAATATTCTGCGGCCAGCCGCTGACGGGCAGCTCGCGCAGTAGCCGATGTCCAAACTGCTGCACCATCCAGCGCGGCAATACCGTCCAGCCAAATCCCTGCTCTGCCATCTCCATCAGCAGCAGATAAGAAGGTGCCGACCATACGCCCTTTCCCGCCCGATAGTGCCGGTTCGCGCCCGTATTCAGACAAAGTTGCCGCACGCTTTTTAAGGCGTCCTCACTGACTTCAGGCAGCTGCGCCAGCGGATGGTCCCGATGCAGATAGATAGCCAACTGCGCCTTCACCTGTAGCCTCGTCGTTGCAATATCTTCCGGATAGCCGGGCTGGACGCGGATCACTCCAATATGCGCTCTGCCCGCCTGAATCAGATCGATAATGTCGCCGTCTTCGGCAATCATGCATTCAAAATCAATTTGCGGATAACGTACCGCAAAACGCTGCAGCAGTGATTCGTGATAGTCCGCCTGCCAGAAATCAGAAATGACCATGCTTAAACAGGGTTCAACAGCGCCCGCCAGCCTGACCACCAGCTCATCCAGCCGCTCGCTGGCCGCCAGAATTTCTCTGACCTGTGCCAGCACGCGTTGCCCGCTTTCCGTTAATACTGGCGTACGTGCTTCCCGGCTGAACAGCATCAGGCCAAGATCGGCTTCCAGATTAGCGACCGCCGTACTGACAGTTGACTGGCTTTTGCGCAATGCACGCGCGGCGGCAGAAAAGGAGCCTTTTTCGACCGTCTGAACAAAAGCCTGCAAGGATTCCGGTGAATAACGCATCAAAGTATCGCTTTTTTCGATAGGTAATCATTTCATCTTAACAAAGAAAATGGCGAGAATGCGCGTTCACTAAAATGAAGGAGAGATCATGACGCGGACGTTAAAAGAGCGTTTTTTCCACGCGGTGGGTTTTGAGCTGCTGGCGGTGCTGATAGTTTCCCCGCTGGCATCATGGGCGATGGCAAAGCCGCTGTTTCAAATGGGTGCGCTTGCCGTGATGCTCTCAACCGTAGCGATGATCTGGAATATGATTTACAACGCCGGGTTCGATTATCTGTTCCCTGCGGGTAAGCAAGGCTGGCCGCTGCGTATTTTGCACGCGCTGGGGTTTGAAGGCGGCTTTATCCTGATTGGGCTGCCGATTGCGGCCTGGATGCTGGGGATTTCGCTGTGGCAGGCGCTACTGCTGGAAATCGCGTTTTTCCTCTTTTTTCTGCCTTATACCGTGGCTTATAACTGGGTATACGACACTTTGCGCGCGCGCAGAAGATGCCAGCAATAATTTATGCGCCAAAGATGCAGATAAAGAACAACGCCCGCTGCAAAGTCAAAGGCGAGGATAATTACCCTCGCCCGTTTAATGTAAAATCAGCCGCGCGACCCGCTTTCGGGATGGCCCATTACCGTTTCTATAATGGCTTTACGCCATCTTTTCAGCGGTTCAAGGCTGCTTTTCTCGGCCTCCGGCGCGGTTGCCTGCAGCGGTTTTCCCTTTTGAATTTCACCGGCTGGCGCGAAAGCAGCGGCATCCAGCGGCGAGTGCTTTTCAATATACTGCTTCAGCACTTCAGCATCGACAAAGCCCGTATTCACATAGCCCGGAAAAGAAGTAATGACCGGATAGCCATCTCCGCCCGTGGCGTTAAAACTTAGCGTGGCCATGCGATAGGTTTTCTCTTTTTGCAGAGGTTCGCCTTTGATTTTAATCTCGCGCACGCCTGTACCATCAGCCGTCAGGCTGACGTTGGCAAACTGCGCATACGCGCCGGAATCAACCTGCTTGTTAGCCACTACCGCCAGGTATTTTTCTACCTCACTGCCCTTCATATCGACATACACCAGCGTGTTGCCAAAGGGCTGCACTTTCAGCACGTCTTTATAGGTAATATCGCCAGCGTCCATAGAGTCACGCACACCGCCGCCGCTCATGACCGCAAAGTCAGCTTTAGTCCGCTCCATCTGTGCACTTAAAATCACTCTGGCAAGGCTGGTCTGCACAAAGCGCACTTTGCTGCGGTCCCCTTCCAGCCGGCCATTGGTGCTGCCGATTTTAACGTTAAGTTGCGCTTCGCCTTTTTTCTGGAATGGCGTCAGCAGCTTCATCATGGCCGGATTTTTAACAATTTCCTGGGTGTAGTTGACCCAGCTAACGCTGCCGTCGGCATTGGTGACCTTATGACGCAGGTTAATGGGCACCAGCTCGTAATGTTCCAGCGTCAGCTTACCGTTAAGAAAGGTGAAGTCAGCGCGGCCAATATATTTTCCCCACTCGTGCGCCTGCACTATCCACGTCCCATTTTGCCTGTCCGGCTGGCACGGCGTGCCCGGCACGTAGTCGGCTTGCTTAACGTTTTCTTTGGCCATACAGACCGGGTCCTGAGAGTGCCCGCCGACAATCATATCCAGATAGCCCGCCGGTAATTCACGCGCCATCTCCACATCGCCAGGCGCATTGGAGCCGTGGTTACCATTGTCGTAGTGGCCCATGTGGGTGGCTGCGATAATGACGTCCGGTTTTTCTTTCTGCCGTAGCTCTTCCACTACCGTTTTGGCTTCTGCCGCCGGCCGGTGGAAAATGATATCGTCAAAATATTCCGGGTTACCAATTTTAGCCGTATCGTCGGTGGTTAACCCAATCACGGCGATTTTTAACCCCATGCGGTTAAAGAGCGCATAAGGCTGAAACAACCTTTTTCCCGTGCTTTTCTGGTAGATATTGGCGGAAAGCAGCGGGAACTTTGCCCACTTTTGCTGCTGGCGAAGAACGGAGAGCGGCTTATCGAACTCGTGATTGCCGATGGCCATTGCGTCGTAGCCTATCAGGTTCATGCCGCGAAAATCGGGTTCTGCATCCTGCATATCTGACTCCGGCACGCCGGTATTGATATCGCCGCCGGACAGGATCAGCACCGCGCCGCCGTGGGCCTGCACCTCATATTTGATCTGATCCATCATTGTTTTCTGTGCGGCCAGGCCATACTCGTCATGCTCGTTCTGCCAGAAGCGGCCATGATGATCGTTGGTGTGCAGCACGGTAAATTTATAAACCCGATCTTTTACCCAGGCCTGAGCAACGATCGGCGCACTAAGCAACGCCAGCGCCAACAGCGTCAGCGACTTTTTCTTCAGTAAAAGCACAGCGAATCTCCTTGTTTAAAGACTTATAAAGCTGGCGTTCCGCACCTGCCGCAGAGGTTCTGCACGGCAGACAAAGAGGCGTTAAACAGCACTCGTGACGCCATTTTATTTCATCACGCCAGGCATGAAGGAAAGATGACTCACAGATCTAAGGCTTTCCTGTAGTAACCACTATTGCAGGCATATTTCCCAGACACTTCCGCAGATAAAAACGTGCCTGATGTCGACAAAACTATGACCAGCCATCAGGAAATTCAGCAAGAATTCGGTTTAACTTCAGGTTAAGCCTCAAAAATTTGGATTGCTATAGCATTTATTTGCCGAAGGCGTTTTTTTTGCGTTTTAACCAGAATACGCCAGGCAGGCTGACTTATTATGCCATACACTTAAAACTTACATCCGGATACATTTGCACACAAAGGGAGAAAAGCATGCATCATACTACGCCGCTTATCACCACCGTCGTTGGCGGTCTTGTTCTCGCTTTTCTCCTCGGTATGCTGGCTAATCGTTTACGCATTTCACCGCTGGTAGGCTATCTGCTGGCTGGCGTGTTGGCCGGCCCTTTCACCCCCGGTTTTGTCGCCGACACGAACCTTGCCCCCGAGCTGGCCGAGCTGGGTGTGATTCTGCTGATGTTTGGCGTTGGGCTGCATTTTTCCCTGAAGGATCTCATGGCGGTCAAAGCGATAGCTATCCCTGGCGCGGTAGCGCAGATTGCCGTCGCCACGCTGCTGGGCATGGGTCTTTCGTCAGCGCTGGGCTGGCCGTGGATGACCGGGCTGGTTTTTGGCCTTTGTCTTTCCACCGCCAGTACGGTTGTGCTGCTGCGAGCGCTGGAAGAGCGCCAGCTTATCGATAGCCGACGCGGGCAAATCGCCATTGGCTGGCTGATTGTAGAAGATCTGGTGATGGTGCTGGCGCTGGTGCTGCTACCCGCCATTGCGGGCATGATGGAAGAAGGCAGCGCCAGTCTAGCCATGCTGCTGACCGATCTGCTGATTACCATTGGCAAAGTCGTTGCCTTTATGGTGCTGATGATGGTGGTCGGGCGGCGTGCGGTGCCGTGGATCCTCGCCCGCAGCGCCGCCACCGGCTCACGCGAGCTTTTTACGCTGGCCGTTCTGGCGCTGGCGCTGGGCATCGCTTTTGGCGCGGTTGAGTTTTTCGACGTCTCTTTTGCGCTTGGCGCGTTCTTTGCCGGTATGGTGCTGAATGAATCCGAATTAAGCCATCGCGCCGCGCACGATACCCTGCCGCTGCGTGACGCCTTCGCCGTGCTCTTTTTTGTCTCTGTCGGCATGTTGTTCGATCCTATGGTACTGGTCGACAAGCCGCTGGCCGTCCTCGGCGTGCTGGCCATTATCGTACTGGGCAAATCACTGGCCGCCCTGCTGCTGGTGCGGCTGTTTGGCCATTCGCGCAGTACCGCCCTGACCATCTCTGTTAGCCTGGCGCAGATTGGTGAGTTTGCCTTTATCCTGGCGGGATTAGGCATCTCATTGAATCTGCTGACGCAGGAAGGCCGTAACCTGGTGCTGGCAGGCGCAATCCTTTCCATTATGCTTAATCCGATCCTGTTCGCTTTGCTACAGCGCTATGGCGACAAACGCGAAGCGCGGGAAGAACAGGCTCGCGAAGAGGCGCAGGCAGAAGAACCGCAGATCCCGGTCTCCTTGTGCAATCACGCTATTATCGTGGGGTTTGGTCGCGTCGGCAGTCTGCTGGGGCGAAAGCTGATAGAAAACGGCGTGCCGATTGTGGTGGTGGAAAACAGCCGCGCGCGCGTGGAAGCATTAAGAGAACAAGGTATCAGTGCGGTGCTGGGCAATGCAGCGCGCACGGACGTCATGGAGCTGGCGCGTCTGGACTGTGCCAGCTGGCTGCTGCTGACCATTCCTGATGGTTTTGAAGCGGGAGAAATCGTCGCCGCAGCCCGTGAAAAGCACCCGGCCATTGAGATAATTGCCCGCGCCCATTACGACGAAGAGGTGAGCTATATCACCGAGCGCGGCGCTAATCGCGTCATCATGGGCGAGCGGGAAATTGCCAGCAGCATGTTGAACATCCTGCTGGCGGAAGCAAAGCCACAGGAATGTCCTGTGTGAGCCGCGACCGGAAGAGCTTAGCGTTCCCAGTAGGACTCTTCCAGACTGTCCTCACGCTCCGGCAGCCCGCGCGTTAAGCGTGGCGAATGCTGGTTAAGCACCTGATAGCTGACGCGGTTAGCATATTTACAAACCTGGGCCAGCGATGAGTACGTCAGGTAGCGGCGGCCATGCTTGCTGGAGTTTGGCACGTTGAGACGATGGTAATCGTTAGCGGTGATGTCATGCAGCAGCGCCGCCAGCGCACCGTCGCCCGCGCCGTTGGTGTTCATGATTTTTTCCGGGCCGCCCATGTAAGGCGCAATATGCGAGAAAATCCGCAGCGGCTGCTCGCAGTCCTGATGGCGCATGGCGCGGCTGAACTCATACTGGTTGAACTCCGGGATCGCGCCGGGCAGCAGGGGATGCTGCGTTTTACGTTTGCCTTCCTCTTCCGTAAAGCCAGCCATGTACAGCCCGTTTGGTCCAGCGGTACAGAGCACCAGATCTACCCAGTCCAGCGCCATATTCGCCGCCTGTAGCGGATCGCTAAAGCCGGTCAGCGCTTCGCCCTCTTCCTCATTCATCGCCACCACGGATACATGGTCGCGCAGAAAATCGCGCCAGAACTGTGGGTTATCGCCAATCACATATTTGGTTCCCAGCGTCAGCACGACCGGAATATTGTGTTTTTTAGCCCAGGCAATCGCCTGCATGGTCGCTTCCGCCATCGGCTCACCCGGCTTGCAGCGCAGCAGATAAGAAGTCAGCAACAGCGCAGAGGCACCAGCGACGACCTCTTCCGGAATGCTCTCTTTTTTCAGCTGGTTCATCATGCCGGGACTAATGGCAAAGGTGCGCTCGCCGTGCTCGCCAATCAGCGTAAAGCAGCGGCCAATCGCGCCATCAACGCCCTGCAGGTAGTTCAGATCGGTGCGGCTGGAGGTATTACAAAGATAGCGATAGGCGTAACTGCCAATCTGTACGTTGCTGCACATCACGCCCAGCAACACCGACCTGTCGTCCGCCAGTACCGAATAGTTATGCAGCGTATTGCCGATGGTGCCGCCAGCAAACTGATGGGTAATCAGGTTTTCTCGCGTCAGCTCTTCATACAGCGCCTCGGCTACGTCATCCTCAATCACCAGCGAATGCCCCATGCTCAGACCATAGCGAGCGACAAAAGCGTCATCCACTTTCGCTTCGATATCTACCAGGATCTGATCGATGCCGGCTATCCAGCTGGTGCCGGTTTCGCTTTCCGGCTGCACCGGTTTTAACAACGGATCGCGGGCGCTAACGGGGAAATAGTGTTTGGATTTACGCTGACCGGGAAATTTCATCTTGCTGACTTCAGGAAGGGATACAGGCGGGCAATCATAGCAGGGATGGGGCTGGCTGCCCACACCCCCTGATTTTTAGCGCTGGCTGTTGACCAGCTCGACCATCATATCAATGTGCAACGCATCATCGTTTAAAGCCGGAATGTATTCAAACTTCGTGCCGCCCGCGTGCATAAAGAACTCACAGTTCTGCTCGCTGATCTCTTCCAGCGTTTCCAGGCAGTCGGCGGAAAAGCCGGGACTCATGATCTGCACGTGCTTGACGCCTTTTGCCGGCAGCGACTGCATCGTCTCATCGGTATAAGGCGTCAGCCACGGTTCCCGACCAAAACGGGACTGGAAGGTCAGCATCGCTTCGTCACTGCGCAGCCCCAGCGCCGCTATCAGTGCCTCGCTGGTTTCGCGACAGCGCAGCGGATAGTCGTCACCTTCGTCAGCAAAGCGCTGCGGGATGCCGTGAAAAGACATCACCAGCAGATCCGGCTTGCCGTGTATGGCAAAAGAGCGTTCAACCGAAGCTTTCAGGGCTGCAATGTAGGCCGGATGAGTAGCGTAGTCGCGTATAAACTGTACCGAAGGCAGGCTGCGATAGCCCGCAAACACTTCCGTAATTCCGTCCCACACCGCCGCTACGGTAGAGCAGGAAAACTGCGGGTAAAGCGGCAGCACGATCAGGCGGGTCACGCCCTGCGCCATCAGGCTGTCGAGCGCGCTTTTCAGGCTCGGATTGCCGTAGCTCATTCCCAGCTCAACCGGCATATCCAGCCTTGCCGCCAGCGCCGCGCGCTGGCGTTTGCTGAACACCATCAGCGGCGAGCCTTCCTCCATCCAGACTGATGCGTAGAGTTTGGCGACGCGCGGTGAACGAATCGGCAAAATCGCGCCGTTCAGAATCGGCCACCACAGCCAGCGTGGCGTATCCACAACGCGCTTGTCGCTGAGGAACTGTTTCAGGTAGCGTTTTACAGCAGGCGTGGTGGGCGCGTCAGGCGTGCCTAAGTTCACCAGCAGCACGCCGGGTTTATCTTGCCGCATTGTTATTCCTTATCTGGCATCTCAGGTGATGAAAACGAGAATCATTCTAGCGGAAAATCAGGGAGGGGAAACCAATTGCTGTAACAGGGCCGGCTTTTACCGGCCCGGAAAGGGACTAACCGAAGATTTTTTCCAGTTCGGCGCTGACTTCAGACACTTTACGCGTGCCGTCAATTTTGTGGTAGGCGGTGTTGCCCGCTTCCGCTTCTTTGCTGTAGTAAGCAATCAGCGGCGCGGTCATCTGATGGTATTCCACCAGGCGCTTACGCACGGTTTCTTCCTGATCGTCTTTACGCGTGGTCAGCTCTTCACCAGTCACGTCGTCTTTGCCTTCAACCTTTGGCGGATTGAAGGTAACGTGGTAAACGCGGCCGGATGGCGCGTGAACGCGACGGCCAACGATGCGCTCGACGATCAGCTCGTCCGGCACGGCGAATTCCAGCACGTTATCAATTTTAATGCCCGCTTCCTTCATGGCGTCTGCCTGAGGAATGGTGCGAGGGAAGCCGTCCAGCAGAAAACCGTTGCGGCAATCTTCCTGAGCGATGCGCTCTTTTACCAGGGCGATAACCAGCTCGTCAGTGACCAGCTTGCCAGCATCCATCAATTCTTTGGCCTGTTGGCCCAGCTCGCTATTGGCTTTTACTGCCGCACGCAGCATGTCGCCCGTGGAGATCTGCGGAATGCCGTATTTCTCCATAATAAACTGAGCCTGAGTCCCCTTACCTGCACCCGGAGCACCGAGCAGAATAATACGCATTGCGTAAATCCCCTTGCGAATCGCTTTAATCAAATTATCCAGGGCATGAACATAACATTATGACCCTGTATCCACAAGGAACCCCGCAGCTTAGCGGTGTCCGCAGGCCGCGACGTTACCGGTAACTAAAGGGAAATTCGGTATGACTGGCACAGCTTTAAGCGGTTTCTGGCGTCAGCGGCCTGAAAGCCCTGTTTTCAGACTTTTTCACCCGATTAAGTAGCAGGATGACGCATAGTGAGGTCGTCAGTGAGGGGAAAGTAACCGGCGAGGAAATAAAAACAGGGAGCAAAGGTTTGCTCCCTGTAGCTGTGACGAAATTGCAGGCTCGAGAAACGGGCGCTTTCTATAAGGAAGTAAAAAGCGCGTTTCCTGACTGCCTTAGCCTGGCAGTTGCTGGTTCATACGACGGATAAACCGGGCAGCCTTAGCCTGGCAACAGCTGGTTCATACGGCGAATAAACCGGGCAGCCTTAGCCCAGCAGCAGCTGGTTCATACGGCGGATAAACTGGTTAGGATCTTCCAGCGTACCGCGCTCGGCAAACATCGCCTGATCCAGCAGCAGTTCTACCCACTCGGCAAAACGTGCTTCGTCCTGCGTATCGGCAGCACGCTTCACCAGCGCGTGTTCCGGATTCAGCTCAAACAGATATTTTACTTCCGGCACCGGCTGGCCAGCCGCAGCAAACAGCTTCGCCATCTGCGTGCTCATTTCGTTAGCGTCCGTGGTCACAATTGCTGGCGTATCGGTCAGGCGGTGCGTCAGACGCACATCCTTCACGCGCTCGCCCAGCAGCGTTTTCACGCGGTCAACAAAAGGCTCCAGCGCTTTCTCTGCTTCCTTCTGCTCTTCGCTCTCTTCATCGGCCAGCTTGCTTAACGCTTCATCTGCTTTGCTGACGGACTGGAAGGTTTTACCGTCGAACTCGGTCAGATAGCTCATCATCCATTCGTCGATGCGATCGGAAAGCAGCAGCACCTCGATGCCTTTTTTACGGAACAGCTCCAGATGCGGGCTGCTTTTCGCGGCGGCGTAGCTGTCGGCAGTGATGTAGTAAATTTTATCCTGCCCTTCCACCATGCGGCTGACGTAATCTTCCAGCGACACGGTCTGCGCGGAACCTTCGCTGCTGGTCGAAGCAAAGCGTAACAGCTTAGCGATGGTTTCTTTGTTGGCGCTGTCTTCAGCCGGGCCCTCTTTCAACACCAGACCAAACTGCTGCCAGAATTTCTGGTATTGCTCTTCGTCATCCTTCGCCACTTTTTCCAGCATTTGCAGCGCGCGCTTACTCAGCGCGTTACGCAGATTCTGGGTAATGCGGCTGTCCTGCAGGATTTCACGCGAGACGTTCAGCGGCAGATCGCTCGAGTCTATCAGGCCACGAACGAAGCGCAGGTAGTTCGGCATGAACTGCTCGGCGTCATCCATGATAAATACGCGCTGTACGTACAGCTTCAGCCCGTGTTTATGATCGCGGTTCCACATATCCCACGGCGCCTGGGAAGGGATATAAAGCAGGCTGGTGTATTCCTGCTTGCCTTCCACACGATTGTGACTCCAGGTCAGCGGATCGGCAAAGTCGTGGGAAACGTGCTTATAAAATTCTTTGTACTCGTCGTCGCTGATTTCGGACTTGTTGCGCGTCCACAGCGCCTGCGCCTTGTTGATTTTTTCCCAGCTGGAAGTTTTTTCTTCTTCGTTGTGCTCTTCGATTTCTACCGGCAGCGCGATATGGTCGGAGTATTTGCTGATAATACTGCGCACGCGCCAGGCGTCCAGGAACTCATCTTCGCCTTCACGCAGATGCAGCGTGATTTCCGTTCCGCGATCTTCTTTATTTATATCGGCGATGGTGTATTCGCCTTCACCGGCAGATTCCCAGAACACGCCCTCTTCGGCGCTGGCTCCGGCTGCGCGGGTACGTACGGAAACCTTATCCGCCACGATAAATGCGGAATAGAAACCGACGCCGAACTGACCGATCAGCTGGCTATCTTTTGCCTGGTCAGAGCCCATCGATTCCAGGAAAGATTTGGTGCCGGATTTAGCGATGGTTCCCAGGTTTTCAATGACTTCGTCTCGCGTCATGCCGATGCCGTTATCGCTCAGCGTCAGCGTACGATTTTCCTTATCAACAGAAACACGAACCCGCAAATCGCCGTCGCCCTGATAGAGATCCGGCGTGGAAAGCGCGCGGAAGCGCAGCTTGTCGGCCGCATCGGAGGCATTGGAGATCAGTTCACGCAGGAAGATTTCTTTATTTGAATAGAGGGAATGGATCATCAGGTGCAGAAGCTGTTTTACCTCTGACTGGAAGCCACGCGTCTCTTGTCCTTTCATGGTCATTGCTACCTCATAACTGGTTTACGTTGAGAAGTAGAATGGGGACAGCGGGGAAAAATTCAAGGCGGCACGACGGATCGTGCCGTTAAATAGTTAAAATTTAATCTTATGGCGCCCGGCCAGAGAGTGCGACAGCGTGGTGCCGTCGACCATTTCCAGCTCGCCGCCAACCGGTACGCCGTGCGCGATGCGGCTGGCGTCAACGCCATATTGCCCGCACAGTTCGGCGATATAGTTGGCGGTCGCTTCTCCTTCTACTGTTGGATTGGTCGCCAGGATAACTTCCTGAATCGACTCTTTTTCCAGCCTCTGTTCCAGCCGGTCCAGACCGATATCGTTCGGGCCAATGCCGTCCAGTGGTGAAAGATGCCCCATCAGCACAAAGTAGCGGCCGGCAAACTGCCCGGTTTGCTCAATGGCATGGATGTCGGCAGGGCTTTCCACCACGCAGATCAAACCGGTTTGCTGCCGCCGGGAATTGGCGCAGATGGTGCAGATTTCCTGCTCGGTAAAAGTACGGCAATCGGCACAGTGGCCAATTTCCGACATGGCTCGGGTCAGCGCCTGCGCCAGACGCATTCCGCCGCTGCGATCGCGCTGCAGCAGCTGAAACGCCATGCGCTGTGCCGACTTGGGCCCTACACCGGGCAGGCAGCGCAGCGACTCCATCAGGCTTTCAAGGAGCGGGCTGGTTTGCATCAGAACGGCATCTTAAAGCCAGGCGGCAGCTGCATACCGCTGGAAACCGCAGCCATCTTGTCTTTCTGCGCTTCCGCTACGCGACGAGCCGCATCGTTGAATGCCGCAGCGACCAGATCTTCCAGCATATCTTTGTCGTCTTCCAGCAGGCTGGGATCGACTTCCACGCGCTTACAGTTGTGTGCGCCGTTGATGGTGACTTTTACCAGGCCTGCGCCTGATTCGCCGGTCACTTCCATCGCCGCGATCTCTTCCTGTACCTGCGCCATTTTGTCCTGCATTTGCTGGGCCTGCTTCATCAGGTTACCCAGTCCGGCTTTTCCAAACATAGTTCTCTCTCTTTAAGAAGGGCCGCACGCGCGCCGGAGCGCAGGTGCAGCGTTTCAAAGGGGGCGGATACTCTCTTCATCCACATCGGCGTCAAAGAAACGACGCAGCGTCTGAATATGATTATCCGCGATAATCGACTGACGCGCCTGCGCCAGTTTTTCTTCGTAAATTTTCTGCCGCCATTCCAGCGGCGTTAACACCGCCGGATTATCGTCTTCAATCAGCGTGAGTTCAACCGTCTGGCCCGCCGCTGCACTTAACGCCTCGCTCAGCGCTTTTTGCGCCGAAGGGGAATTAAGGTGCCGCTGGCTGGAACGCAGATGCAGGCAGATACCGTTCTCCGTCTGCTCTTTCCAGGCATTCAGCGCCAGCTGCTGTACCAGCTTAGGCAACGTCAGCGCGGCTATCTCGGCCGCCCAGGCGTCACGCTGCTGGGATTCAATGGTCAGCTTGGCCATCAGCTCAGGCGTTTTCTCGTGTTCTAACGCTGAACGCAGCGCTTTTGGCGTGGCGACTGGCTCGGGCTTGACCTCTACCGTTTGCGCTTTCCAGCGGTATGCTTCAGGTTTTACCGGCTCAGCGGCAACCACGGCGCTTTGCCGTTTCTGACCACGCTCGGTAACGGCCGCCAGCCGCTCCAGCGCCGAGCCTGCCGGCCGCGCATTGGGCGCTGCCGGCTCACTCTTTTTTAGTTTGGTCGCTCCCTGCTGGCGCATTAGCTGCGTTCGCGCCTGCAGCAGCTGGCTGGTGGCGTCGGGGAGCGGCGCGGCATCCTGAACGGTATGCACCGGCGCTGCTCCCGCTGGCGGGACCGGATTCGACTCTGGCGGCGGCGCGCTTTGTGGCCGCTGCATTTCCTGCTGTACCTGAGGCTGCCGCTGCGGCGGCTGTGAGTGCGGCTGCATCTGAGGTTGTGCATGCTGCTGCGGCTGTCCCTGCGGCTGAGGTTGCTGCTGCCTTACCTGCGCCTGAGGCTGCTGCTGTGAATGCGGCTGCATCTGAGACTGCGGCTGCGGCTGCATCTGAGACTGCATCTGAGACTGTGCCTGTGACTGAGGCTGCGCCTGCGGCACCATTGCAGGACGCGCTACCGGCTCGGCAATCACCTGTTTAGGATGAAAGGCCAGCGCACGCAGCAGCGTCATCTCAACGCCCATTCGGCGATCCGGCGCCAGCGGCAATTCTTTCCGTCCCACCAGCAGCGTCTGGTAATAGAGCTGCACGTCAGCGGGCGGCAACACGCGAGCCAGCTCGCGTAGCCGCTGCTCAATACTGGCGAACTCTTCGTCCAGCGCGGAAGGCAGAAGCTGGATCATCGCCACGCGGTGCAGCAGCGTCAGCATTTCTACCAGCAGCGCTTCCCATTCAACGCCTCTGGAAGCCGCCTGGTTAAGCAGCGACATCACCTGTTCGCCCTCGGCGTTGACCAGCGCTTCAACCAGCGCCAGCGGCTGCTCGTCATCGAGCGTGCCGAGCATACTGCTGACGGCCTCGGTGGTGACCTTGCCCTGCCCCATGGCGATAGCCTGATCGGTCAGGCTTAACGCGTCGCGCATGCTGCCGTCGGCGGACCTTGCCAGCAGCTGGAGCGCGCGCGTTTCGGCCTCGATCTGCTCTTCATTCAGTACATGTTCCAGCTGACCGCGAATTTGCCCGACGTCGAGCGCCTTCAGATGAAACTGCAGGCAGCGTGACAGAATAGTCACCGGCAGCTTTTGCGGATCGGTCGTCGCCAGCAGAAATTTGACGTGCTCGGGCGGCTCTTCCAGCGTTTTCAACAGCGCGTTAAAGCTGTGGCGGGAAAGCATGTGCACTTCATCGATCAGGTAAACCTTAAAGCGACCGCGCGCGGGAGCATACTGCACGTTATCCAGCAGATCGCGCGTATCCTCAACCTTGGTTCGCGAGGCCGCATCGATTTCAATCAGATCGACAAAGCGCCCTTGTTCAATTTCCCGGCAGTTGTCGCACTTGCCACAAGGCGTGGCGGTGATGCCGGTTTCGCAGTTAAGGCCTTTCGCCAGGAGGCGGGCAATAGTGGTTTTTCCTACACCCCGGGTGCCGGAAAAAAGGTAGGCGTGATGGATGCGGCCAAGCGACAGCCCGTTGGCCAACGCGGTCAAAACGTGCTCCTGACCGACCACATCACTAAATGCCTGGGGACGCCACTTGCGGGCCAGTACCTGATAGCTCATTAGTGCTTCATCATTGATTTATAAAGGATAATTAATCTAAACACCGTTAACCCGTGGTTTAGCCTCGTTTCAGATTACCCGCACAGTGTACCAGTACAGTCCACGTCATTCCTGTTATTTTGCGTAAAACCGCCCGGTAAATCTCCCGATGGCGCACAGGCTAAAAAAGGATATCTGGTTTGTTTAAGAAAAAATACCTGGGGGCCGCGCCGTAAATTTCTCCTAATCATTAAATGATGACGAATAAATAAAAAACCAGTCAATACTCCTAAAATTATAAAATTAATTTACTGGCAGCACACCAGAGTATTTAATAACAAAACCCTTAAGAAGAATCAGAAAAGGCAACCAGCAAAAGGAGGTAATCCAATAGCAATGAACGACCTTATTTTTAATTTAAGCTGTTGAAAATAAAATACTTTATAAAATAAGCATCACGGTGTGATTATTCCCCTTGTTAAGCTGAAATTAATGGATTGATAAAATGAAAATTAAGGACAATAAGACGCCCTTGAAAGTCCCCGCTGCGGGAAACAAAAATAATTTAATAATGACTCTTAACGCGCTGGCGATAATGACCCTGCCCGCGCTGGCCTGTATCAATATAAGCCGGGCAGCAGAAAATATTACTGTCGGTACTCAGGGCGGTAGCGGCGGCAACGGCGGTATGGCCAGCCAGCCTGGTGGCGCGGGTAACGGCAGCAACGGCGGCGATGGAGCCAGAGCGGCAGGAAGCAACAACGCCAGCAATGGCAACAGCGGCATTGATGGAAGTCATGCAGCCAGCGGCTCAGCAGGCGTTGATGGGGTAACGGGTACGGCTGCTTCCGCCACCGCTTCTTCCTTACGCAACGTCAAAGGTCAATCAGGGCTATTGCAAATTGGTGCTGACGGCGGCGAAGGCGGTACGGCGGGTGAAGCCTCCAGCGGTTCCAGCGGCGGCAACGGTGGCAAAGGCGGCAACGGCGGTAACGGTGGCACTTCCGGAAGCGGCGGCGATGGGGGTAACGGCGGCAACGGCGGCACGGGCGGCGACGGTGCCAGCGGTGGCAATGGCGGCAGCGGCGCAACGGGTGGCGATGGCAGCCTGACCGTCAGCCAAAGTACGTTTACCACTACGAAGCTGGCGGTCGGCGGCGCGGGCGGCAGTGCCAGCAATGGCCAAAATGGCCAGTCGGGAGGCAACGGCGGCGCGGGCAACAGCGGTGGCGAAGCGGGTTTGCATGGCGTACAGGCCGCTGCTGGCCTTCCGGGTAACGGCGGGAACGGCGGTGACGCTGGCCAGGGAGGACGCGGGGGCAATGGTGCGGCCGGTGGCAATGGCGGTGACGGGGTTTTACTGCTCAGCAATACAACGCTGAACGTACAAAATGCTTTGACGATTGGCGGGGCGGCAAGCCACGGATCGAACGGCGGGCATGGCGGCAGCGGCGGCAACGGCGGTGATGCAGGAAGAACCGCCAGTACTAACAGCGAAACTAATATTACCGGCGAAACGGGCAATAGCGGCCAGGGTGGCGCGGGAGGTCGAGGCGGCGATGGCGGCAACGGCGCTAACGGGGGCAACGGGGGCGAGGGAACGCTGACGCTCAATAACACTATTTTAAATGCCAGATCTGTGGCTATCGGTGCCAGCGGCGCAAATGGCGGTGACGGTGGCAGCAGTGGCGGTAACGGGAAAGCTGGCGTCGTCGACAGTATGGCCGCCGCAGGTAAAAGCGGCTCCGGCGGCAAAGGAGGAACAGCAGGAAACGGCGGCATAGCGGGCGCGGGTACGCTTAACATCGACAACACCACCCTCACCCTGTCTTCAATGCAAATTGGCGGTAACGGCGGCCATGGCGGTAATGGCGGCTCCCTTCAGGGCAGTGCGGCTGTTGGTAACGGCGGTGATGGGTCAGATGGGGCTACCGGCACGCTATGGTTCAACAGCGGCAAAGTGACCAACAGCGGCCACCTTCAGCTGGGAGGCCGGGGCGGCGATGCCGGTGATGGCGGTACTGGCCAGGGCGTCAGAGGCCGAGCGGGGAACGGCGGCCAGGCGGGTAATGGCGGTAAAGGTATAGCTATTTTTACCGGCGGCAGCGGCCAGATTGGCGGCACCGTGCAGTTAGGTGGAGAAAATGGCGGCCACGACGGCGTTTTAAACAGCAGCGCTTTTGCGCAAACTGCGGGAACAGGCGGTGCCGGGCTACTGGAGATCAGAGGCGGCACCTTTACGGCAGGCACGCTGAAGATTGGTACAGCCACGGTATGGGGCGCGCTAACGGGCGTAACGTCAACGGCGGAAAGTCAGTATCTCCAGAGCGGCGGTATTTTTCAGTCTGGCGCTACCGAGCTGAACAGCGGCAGCCTGATGGTTAGCGGCGGCACTTTTGCCAGCCAGACGCTGGAAGCCAATCAGGGCACGCTGGCCGTAAGCGGCGACGGCACGCTGATTTTCGGCTCAAACGAGTTAAACGCTAACAGCTGGCAGGAAAGCGTGGCGCTTTTGCAGCAAGCGCAACAGGTAACCTGGAACGGTAAGCTGATTCTGAGCGGCAACACGACGCTCGATCTTTCCAGCAGCGATCTTTCATGGCGGATCGGCGGTAATGATGCCACCTGGGGCTTGGGATCCTCATCGCTAACGGTGATCGATGCTCGATCTTATATTGAATCCGGGAATCCTGCGCTGGCGATGGGCAGTGCGCAAATTGCTTCAGATGCCAGACTGCTGGTGCTGACGGATGATGGCGTAACCGCAGGAGAAAGTTTTATCGCCGTAGCGGGCGCAGGAGGCACAACGCAGGCGGCACCAGCCTGGGCGCAAAGCAGTATCAACACGTCCAACCGGTTGCTGACCGCAACATCTTCTGCCGGTACGGAAGGCACGCTGCTGACGCTCGGCAACGCCGATATCGCTAAGACGATGCCAAAAATGTCCGCTCGCTCGGTCAGGCTGCTTAACGCGATGAGCAGCCAGATTGGCATTAATACCGCGTCAGACAACGCCGCACAGCGCTTTCTTTCCCAGACAACGGATGTTCGCTACGTCAGCGATGCCACCACTGCCGCTCGCATTATGGAATCTGCGATCAACTTTGCCTCTGTCGCCAACGTGGCCGGCACCAGTTATCAGGTAATGACCGCAAC
This sequence comes from Erwinia phyllosphaerae, assembly GCF_019132875.1. Classification (GTDB taxonomy): domain Bacteria; phylum Pseudomonadota; class Gammaproteobacteria; order Enterobacterales; family Enterobacteriaceae; genus Erwinia; species Erwinia phyllosphaerae. Next base: position 460,706 of record NZ_JAHSPF010000002.1, on the reverse strand, counting down.
AACCAGAGCTATTTCGCAGCACTATTCACAGAGCGAGCATTTTTTTGCAGGAACGCCCCGGGAAGAAGGGTTCAATCTGTGGACGTCGCTGCTTTATAACAATGCGGCGCTAAAAGGCTATAACGCTGGCGGTTTTAACGCCAGAACGAAAACCTGGCTGGGCGGAATTTTTATCGGCGCGGAAGATACGCTGATTACTAAATACGACGCGCTGCTGAAAACCGGCGGCGCGCTGAATATCGGCAAAGGAAAAAGCAGAGCAAGCGGTAATCTTTATCCCGTGAAGAACGATCTCGATTTCTGGGGCGGCTCGCTCTACGGCAGCTGGTTAAACAATAACTGGAACCTGATGGCCGATGTAAACTATTCACGTGCGAACCATGAGATGACGCAATCGCTGCCTGCCTACGGCTATTCGAAAATATCCGGCAAGGCAAAGTCCACAATTATCAACGGCGGCCTGACGGCAGAGTATCTGTTTCCCACTCGCTATCTGGATGTAATGCCGCATATTGGCCTTCGCTATACCTCGCTCAAAACCGACGACTTTAAGGCTAAAAGCAATAAAAAAACGCTGTTCAGCAATGCCAGCAGTTCAGCAGCGCTGTGGTCAGTGCCGGTTGGCGTCAGCGTGGGACGGGAATTTAAAACCAAATCGGGTTATACGCTGAAACCTAAAGCGGATCTTTCGTGGATTGTTAACGTCGGTGATAAAACCAGCGGAACGAAGGTGACGATGGCGGACGTTAGCGGTTCAGCCTGGAGCGAGGCGCGGATTGCCGACGGTTCGGCTTTGAACGCCAGCGCCGGTATTTTGCTACAGAAAGAGAGCCTGACTTATGGGCTGCATTACGGCGTACAGACCTCTTCGCATGAGGTTTCTCAGGCCGTTTCTGCTTCATTCAACGTGAAGTTCTAAAAAAAAGGCCGGCAAACGCCGGCCTTTTTTTATCCTCGGGCTTAATGGCCCGGGAAATTAACCAGGCTAAAGCAGGTTAATCCCATCGCATTCAGACGTGCTTCACCGCTCAGGTCGAACAGGTTGATAATAAACGCCGCATCTTTCACTTCACCACCCGCACGGCGGATCAGCTTAGCGGTCGCTTCTATCGTACCGCCCGTCGCCAGCAAATCATCCACCACCAGCACTTTGTCGTCCGGGCCGATCGCATCGCAATGCAGCTCCAGACAATCCGTGCCGTATTCCAGCTCGTAGCTTTCAGAAAACGTTTTGCGTGGCAGCTTGCCCGGCTTGCGTACCGGCACAAAGCCAACGCCCAGCGCCAGAGCAACCGGTGCGCCAAACAGGAAGCCGCGCGCTTCGGTACCCACTACTTTAGTAATACCGACATCACGATAGCGTTCAACCAACAGTTCAATACTGAGTGCATAGGCTTTTGGATCTTCCAGCAGGCTGGTTACGTCACGGAACAGAATGCCTGGCTTAGGATAATCCTCAATGCTTTTGATACTGTTTTTAATAAATTCAAGCTGCTGCGCAGTCGCGGTCATAGTGTTATGCCTGGTAAATACAAATCTGACTCGCGCGGCTTTATGCCCTTACGAAGAAATTCGCAGAGCAAAACAGAAGTGTCCGGATGGAAGCCACGCACGAAAGCGACCAAATCTATGCAAATTGTCCGACAATTGCAACCGCTGGAAAGCAATTCAGCGCTTTTGTTGCGCATATCGCCCTCGTTGTGAAGCATAAGAAAGCGCGTCAGAACACAGATAAGGTGAATTAAGCGTATTATAGGCACGATTCCTCGCGGAGAGAAAAAATGAAAAGTGCCAATTTGCTGGCGCAGCTGGCAGAAAAACTGGAAGAGCTGGCGCAGGCTATCGCGCCGCACGCTAATAAGCGCACCCCAAAAGCGCGTTTTGATAGTCAGCTTTTCCATTGTCATACTACACGGCTGGGCGATTATTTACTGGAAGTGCGGCAAAGTCTGGCCTTGTTAACGCAGAGCGTAAACGGGCAGCGGACGGAACGCGTTGCCTGGATGGCTGAACGTGTCGTGCTGCAAATAAGCGCATTGCAGCGCGAGCTGGCGACGTTAAAACTGCGCAGCAGCGAAACCCAGCCGGAGCCTGAACAGGAAAATCTTTATGAAAAGCTGGCCAAACATCAGGACTATGAACGACGTCTGCGGGCAATGGTAGCCGACAGAGAAAGCCAGCTGGCCCGTCAGGAAACGCTGGCGCAGCAGCAAACCCTGCAGCGTGAAATTGCCGCGCTTGAGGGGCGCCTACAGCGCTGTTTGCAGGCGCTAAAGCGTATTGAACGCGCTATCGAAAATCGTGAGCGCTACGTTTGATGCCGTTGCTATACTTGCGAATAAAACTGGCTGGAGATAAACAATGGGATTGCTCTCCTGGATAATCATGGGGCTGGTAACGGGTTTCGCCAGCCGCTACTTCTTTCCCGGCCGTCCCGGCGGCCTGGTGGCGACGCTGGTACTGGCCGTGGTTGGCGCATTGATCGGCGGCTATATCAGCGTCTTTTTCGATTATGGTACGCTGGCCGCTATTGAACCCAGAGCGCTACTGATTGCCCTGGCTGGCGCGCTGCTGATGGTGCTGGTGGTAAAAAAGTTAAAGATCTAACGCCCGGAGAACGCTATGTCGCTGGAAAGTGCCCCTGAAGAAATTAAGCTGGCCGTGGATTTAATCATGCTGCTGGAAGAGAACAAGATAGCGCCACAAACGGTGCTGGACGCTTTAGCTATCGTACAAAAAGATTTTGAACAGAAAGTCAGCCGCGAAAAAGAGAGTAGCCTCTCTGGTTAACCCGCAGTCGTGCGCAGCGCCTGGCTATGCTGCAGCATGTCCAGCACGACGTCGACCAGCTGCGGCGCATCTGCCGCCAGATCGAAACTCTCAGGCATAAACAGCCAGTTTTCCATAAGACCCGTGATATAACCCCGCATGACGACAGCCGCGCAGCGTGTGTTCAGCTTCCCGGGTATCTGCCCTGCCGCGATACACTGACGCAGGACATCTTCTATTTTGTCATAACACTCCAGATAAAGCGTTTGCTGGAGCATCTGCAGAGTGGCCATTTCCCCGACAAATTCGCACTTGTGGAAAATAATTTCCATAAGCGCGCGTCGACGCGTATCCCTTACTGTTGCTTCAAGGACATAGATAAGCATGGCGCGTAAAACTGAGAGTGGATCGCCAGGGTATTTTAATTGATACTCAAGCTCTACGTTTTCCAGCCCGGATTCAGACTGAGCCCAAATTTCATTAAGTAAGTCAGTTTTGTTTCTGAAATGCCAGTAAATAGCACCGCGCGTTACCCCGGCAGCCGTGGCAATATCAGCCAGAGACGTTTTCGCCACGCCGTGTTCGGAAAACCTTGTAATAGCGGCATCAAGGATGTGATGGCGCGTTTCCAGCGCCTGCTGTTTGGTTTTTCGTGCCATAGGGTGATGTTAACAACCAGAGTAGACTTACATACATTTGCGAATGTATGTACCATAGCACGACCATAATTTAAACGCAGCAATGGGTTTATTGGGTTAAGACCCATTGAACAATCGATATCGGACACTCGAGGTTTATTTATGAACAAAAACAGAGGGTTAACGCCTCTGGCGGCCGTTCTGATGCTTTCAGGCAGCCTGGTGCTAACAGGATGTGACAATAAGGAAGCACAGCAAGGCGGTCAGCAGAAAGCGCCAGAAGTGGGCGTGCTTACATTAAAAAGCACTCCGCTGAAAATAACTACCGATCTTCCAGGCCGTACCTCTTCTTTCCGGGTTGCAGAAGTTCGCCCGCAGGTTTCGGGCATTATTCTGAAACGTAACTTTGTAGAAGGTAGCGATGTTAAGGCAGGTCAGTCTCTTTACCAGATCGACCCTGCCCCTTACCAGGCAGCCTATGACAGCGCCAAAGGCGATTTAGCTCAGGCCGTGGCGAACGCACAAATTGCCGCCGTGACCGTGAAACGCTACAAGCCGCTGATGGGCACCAAATATATCAGCCAGCAGGATTACGATAACGCTGCCGCCACGCAAAGCCAGACCGCCGCCGCGGTGCAGGTAGCAAAAGCCAGCGTAGAAACCGCGCGTATCAACCTTGCCTATACCAAGGTGATTTCGCCTATCAGCGGTCGTATCGGCAAATCTGCCGTGACCGAAGGCGCGCTGGTGCAGAGCGGCCAGACCACTGCCCTGGCCACAGTTCAGCAGCTCGATCCTATTTACGTTGACGTTACGCAATCCAGTGAAGACTTTATGCGTCTCCGTCAGGAGCTGAACTCTGGCAAGCTGCAGCAAACCGACGGTAAAGCTCAGGTAAAACTGCTATTACAGGATGGTAGCGAGTTTGCGCAAACGGGAACATTGGAATTCTCCGATGTCACCGTGGACGAGACCACCGGCTCTATCACCCTGCGCGCCGTGTTCCCTAATCCGGATCACTCTTTACTGCCGGGGATGTTTGTACGCGCTCGTCTGGAAGAAGGGACCAATCCTTCCGCGCTGTTAGTACCACAGCAGGCGGTAACCCGCACGCCTACCGGTCAGGCGACCGCGATGGTAGTGGGTGCAGACAACAAGGTTGAGTCGCGCAATCTGACCACCGAACAGGCTATCGGCGATAAGTGGCTGGTTACCGCAGGCCTTAAAGACGGCGACCGTGTCATCACCACGGGTGTACAGCGAGCCAAAGCAGGCGCCACTGTGACTCCGCAGGAAGTGAGCGCCGACGACGTGACCAAAACGCAGCAACAACCGCAGTCTTAAACAGGAGCCGCTGATACATGGCTAAGTTCTTTATCGATCGCCCCATCTTTGCATGGGTCATCGCCATCATCATCATGCTGGTGGGCGTGCTGTCGATTCTAAAACTGCCGATTGAGCAATATCCTAATGTTGCGCCACCGGCCGTACAGATTCGCGCCACCTACCCGGGTGCCGATGCAAAAACGCTGCAGGACTCCGTAACCCAGGTTATTGAGCAAAACATGAACGGCATTGATGGCCTGATGTATATGTCATCAAACAGTGATTCATCCGGTACGCTACAGCTGACCCTGACCTTCCAGTCAGGTACAGATCCGGATATCGCCCAGGTTCAGGTGCAGAACAAACTGCAGCTGGCTACCCCGCTGCTGCCGCAGGAAGTTCAGCAACAGGGTATTCAGGTACAGAAATCCTCCAGCAGCTTCCTGATGGTGGCGGGTTTCGTCAGCGACGACGGCAGCATGACGCAGAACGATATTGCGGACTATGTCGCCTCGAATATCAAAGATCCTATCAGCCGTACGCTTGGCGTGGGTGATACGCAGATCTTTGGTGCGCAATACGCGATGCGTATCTGGATGGATCCGCACAAGCTGAACAACTATCAGCTGACGCCGGTTGACGTTATCAGCGCCATTAACTCGCAGAACGCCCAGGTAGCCGCTGGTCAGCTTGGTGGTTCGCCGCCGGTGCCGGGCCAGCAGCTGAACGCCTCCATCATTGCGCAAACGCGTCTGACCTCTACCGACGAGTTCGGTAAAATCTTGTTGAAGGTCAACACGGATGGTTCTCGCGTGCTGTTGAAAGACGTCGCGAAAATTGAGCTGGGCGGTGAAAACTACGAGATCGTCGCGCGCTATAACGGCAAGCCGGCCTCGGGTATCGGTATCAAGCTGGCTACCGGCGCTAACGCGCTGGATACGGCAGCGGCAGTAAAAGCCGAGCTGGGCAAGCTTGAGCCGTTCTTCCCGGCAGGCATGAAGGTGGTTTATCCGTACGACACCACGCCGTTCGTCAAAATCTCAATCATGGAAGTAGTTAAGACCCTGATTGAAGCGATTGTGCTGGTGTTTATCGTGATGTATCTGTTCCTGCAAAACTTCCGCGCCACGCTGATCCCAACGATCGCCGTGCCGGTGGTGCTGTTAGGGACGTTCGCTATCATCAGCGCCTTTGGCTATTCGATAAACACCCTGACAATGTTCGGGATGGTGCTGGCGATAGGCCTGCTGGTGGACGATGCCATCGTGGTGGTGGAAAACGTCGAGCGCGTGATGGCGGAAGAAGGTCTGCCGCCAAAAGAAGCTACCCGCAAGTCGATGGGGCAGATTCAGGGCGCGCTGGTCGGTATTGCGCTGGTGCTGTCAGCGGTATTTATTCCGATGGCTTTCTTCGGCGGCTCTACCGGCGTTATCTATCGCCAGTTCTCGATCACCATCGTTTCCGCAATGGTGCTGTCGGTTATCGTGGCGCTGATCCTGACGCCTGCGCTCTGCGCAACCTTGCTGAAGCCGATTAAGAAAGGCGATCACGGTAAAACCACCGGCTTCTTTGGCTGGTTTAACCGCCTGTTCGATAAAAGCACGCACCACTACACCAACAGCGTCGGCCATATTATCCGCAGTACCGGTCGCTATTTGCTGATTTACCTGGTGATTGTGGTCGGCATGGCCTGGATGTTCGTTAAGCTGCCAAGTTCCTTCCTGCCGGAAGAGGACCAGGGGCTGCTGCTGGCGCAGGCTTCACTGCCGGCTGGCGCAACTCAGGGACGTACGCAGAAGGTGCTCGACCAGGTTACGGATTACTTCCTGACCAAAGAGAAAGATAACGTTCGCTCGGTCTTTACGGTTAACGGTTTTGGTTTTGCGGGTCGTGGCCAGAACACCGGTATCGCCTTCGTCAGCCTGAAGCCATGGGATGAGCGCAGCGGTGCAGCCAACAAGGTAGAAGGTATCGCCGGTCGCGCCATGCAGGCTTTCGGCGCGATTAAAGATGCCATGGTGATCCCGTTCAACCTGCCGGCGATTATCGAGCTGGGTAACGCAACCGGCTTTGACTTCGAGCTGATTGACCAGGGTAACCTTGGGCATGAAGCGCTGACCAACGCGCGTAACCAGCTGCTCGGCATGGCCGCTCAGCATCCGGATATTCTGGTCGGTATGCGTCCAAACGGTCTGGAAGATACGCCGCAGTATAAGCTGACCATTGATCAGGAGAAGGCGGAAGCGTTAGGCGTTTCTATTTCTGATATTAACACCACGCTGGGCGCGGCCTGGGGCGGCTCTTACGTTAACGACTTTATCGACCGTGGTCGCGTGAAGAAAGTTTACGTCATGGGCAAAGCGGACTCCCGTATGCTGCCGAGCGACATCGATAAGTGGTACGTTCGCGCATCCAACGGTGAAATGGTGCCGTTCTCCTCCTTCGCCAGCGCGAAGTGGCAGTATGGTTCACCGCGTCTGGAGCGTTATAACGGTCTGCCGTCGATGGAAATCCTGGGTCAGGCAGCACCGGGTAAGAGTTCCGGCGACGCTATGAACCTGATGGAACAGCTGGCTGCCAAACTGCCTCAGGGCATCGGCTACGAGTGGACGGGCATGTCCTATCAGGAACGCCTCTCCGGCAACCAGGCTCCGGCGCTGTACGCAATCTCGCTGATTGTGGTGTTCCTGTGTCTGGCCGCGCTGTATGAAAGCTGGTCGATACCTTTCTCGGTCATGCTGGTAGTACCGCTGGGCGTTATTGGCGCACTGCTCTTTACTACCGTGCGCGGTCTGAGTAACGACGTGTACTTTGTGGTTGGGCTGTTGACCACCATCGGTCTGTCGGCGAAGAACGCGATACTTATCGTCGAATTTGCCAAAGATCTGATGGAGAAAGAGGGCAAGGGTCTGATAGAGGCGACGCTGGAAGCGGTACGTATGCGTCTTCGTCCTATCCTGATGACCTCGCTGGCCTTTATCCTTGGCGTACTGCCGCTGGCAATCAGTACCGGTGCAGGTTCCGGTGCGCAGAATGCGGTAGGTACAGGGGTAATGGGCGGTATGGTGACAGCGACTATTCTGGCCATCTTCTTTGTACCCGTGTTCTTTGTGGTGGTTCGCCGCCGCTTCAGTAAACACAAGGAAGATCTGGAACCGCACGATGTACAGAACCATTAATTAAGCATTCAGCTTTATCAGGAGGCCGCCAGCGCGGCCTCTTTTTTTATCTGCTGCATCATCCGTTTATTAACCCCTCCCCTGTCTGTATTGATGGCTGTCGCTTCAGCTTCTTCCTGTATACATCCCGTCGCGTTTCGTCCCCTTACCTGCTGCTATCGCTTCTGTCCCTTTTTTCAGGCTGCCTTTTAACCGTCTCGTGCCGTTACAAGGTAAATACGGCTTTAACTTTTATCATTGCATTTTCGTCACGCGCCGAGCATACTTGTTGTTATGTTATAACGTAACAATATCTGGAGTGCTTTATGAAACAGGATATCCATCCGGCCTACCGTCCCGTTGCTTTCCACGACACCAGCGCCGACAGCTGGTTTATCGTTGGCTCTACCATCAAAACAGATCGCACCATTGAGCTTGATGGTAAAACCATGCCTTACGTCGTACTGGATGTTTCTTCCGCCTCGCATCCTTACTACACCGGCAAGCAGAAAGAGTTTGCTAAAGAAGGTAGCGCACATCGCTTTAACCAGCGTTTTGGCCGCTTTTTTAAATAAGGAAAGTCCATGCAGGTACTTAACTCCCTGGCTTCTGCCAGAAAACGCCATAAAGATTGTAAAATCGTGCGCCGCCACGGGCGCGTATTTGTTATCTGTAAAAGTAATCCGCGCTTTAAGGCCGTACAGGGCGGCAAGAAAAAGCGATAGCAGGTCCAGGACGTGCCAAACGAGCCTCCATGGATGGATTTATGGCGTGTCTGTGTTCCGCTCAGCCTTTACAGCTCTTTACTGGCCTGAACGCGGCCTGAAACGTTTATCAAAGACCTCAGGCGGACCAGCAATGGTCCGCCTTTTCTATTATTTCATGCTGTTAAGCATGGCCGTTACGTTATGGCGGAAGGCGGTGATATAGGTATCGGCCACGCCGCCTTTCTCCGTCAGCGCCTCTGGATAGAGTTCGCCACCCGGCTGCGCGCCTGTCGCCGATGCAATCTGTTTAACCAGACGTGGATCGGTCTGATTTTCAATAAAATAGCTGTGGATATGCTCGTTTTTTAACTGGGTAATCAGTTCGGCAACATCTGAAGCGCTGGCTTCGGACTCGGTAGAAAAGCCGACTGGCGACATAAAAGTCACGCCGTAGCGCTGACCAAAATAGCCGAACGCGTCGTGGCTGGTCAGCACTTTCCGCTTAGCCGCCGGTATCGCGGCAAAGCTGTCTGCCGCCCACTTATCCTGTTTTTGTAGCTGGCTCAGGTAGGCCGCACCGCGCTGGCGAAATAAAGCGGCATCCTGTGGATCGGCCGCAATCAGGGCGTTCATTACGTTAGTCGCGTAGGTTTCGCCGTTTTTCATGCTGTTCCAGGCGTGCGGATCGGTAATTCTTTTACCGTCCTCTTCCATTGAACGCGTGGTAATACCTTTAGAGGCTACTACTACCTCACCTTTATAGGATGACGCTGAAATCAGGCGATCCATCCAGCCTTCCAGACCCAGGCCGCTGACAAAAACGACATCTGCCTTTGCCAGCGCCTCGCTATCCTGCGGCGTAGGCTCAAAGCTGTGCGGATCGCCATTTGGCCCTACCAGACTTTTCACATGCACACGGTCGCCGCCTATCTGTTTGACGATATCAGCCAGCACGGTAAAACTGGCTACCGTATCCAGGGTCTTTGCCATTGCCAGCGGCGTTGCACACAGCGTTGCCAGTGCCAGTACAACAGGTAACTTCTTCATACTTTCTCCTTACCAACAAGAAAAGGACGCGCGCGCAGAATACCGCCGCACGGCCCCATTAAAATCGAGATGAAAAACAGAATAGCGGCGCAGAGCACCACGGCCGGGCCAGCAGGCAACGCTAAATAGAAAGAAGCCGTAAGCCCGCTAAGGCTGGCAATCAGTGCCAGGATGATGGCAGAGGCGATCATCCCTGGCAGTTCCTGACGCCAGAAACGTGCCGCCGCTGCCGGTAACATCATCAGGCCCACACACATCAGCGTGCCCAGGACCTGGAAACCCGCCACCAGGTTGGTGACGACCAGTACCAAAAAAACGCCGTGTACCAGCGGCGCAGTCCAGCGATTTTGCGCGCGTAAAAAGGTGGGATCGAAAGCATCGATAACCAGCGGACGATAAATCAGCGCCAGCGCCAGCAACGTCACGGAAGAGATAGCGCTGACCAGCAGAATTGACGGGTTATCTACGGCCAGTAAAGAGCCAAACAGGACGTGGAGCAGATCGACACTGGAGCCGCGTAGCGAAACCAGCGTGACGCCCAGCGCCAGCGATCCCAGATAAAATCCGGCAAAGCTGGCATCTTCACGCAGCGGCGTATAGCGGCTTACCGCACCGGAAAGTAAAGCGACGGTCAAACCAGCAATCACGCCGCCCACGCCCATAGCCACCAGCGAAAGCCCGGAAATAAGGTAGCCAATGGCGGCACCGGGCAGAACCGCATGGGAAAGCGCATCGCCTACCAGGCTCATCCTGCGCAACAGAAGAAATACGCCAAGCGGCGTAGCGCTGAGCGAGAGTGCTACGCATGCCACCAGCGCGCGGCGCATAAAACCAAATTCAATAAAAGGATGGATAAGCGCATGGATCATGCTGACTCCCGCTTCATTATCTGAGGATTATTTTCTGACCATTCGGCACAATCTGTAGTGAATCGCAGCGTTTGTGGGAAAAACCGCTCGACCATAGTCTTATCGTGTAGCACCACAATCATGGTGCAGCCTGCCCGGTGTCTTGCAGTCAGTAGCGCAAGCAGAAGTTCGGTGGTCGCGGTATCGATGCCGGTAAAAGGCTCGTCCAACAGCAAAAGCGAAGCATCCTGTACCAGCAATCTGGCAAACAACACGCGCTGAAGCTGGCCGCCGGAAAGCGTGGCAGGCTGCGCTGTGGCGAAATCCTGCATATTGACCTGATGCAGCGCCGCTATGATTTTCTGCCTCATCTGACGGGTGATCCCGCCGAACCAGCCGCACTGGCGCCAGCAGCCCATGGCTACCAGATCAAAGACGCTAAGCGGAAAGTTTTTTTCAATTTCCGACTGTTGCGGAAGCCAGGCCATATCCAGCTGCGAGCGGGCTGGCGTAATATGGCCTGCTACGGGCGGAAGCAGCCCGGCCAGCGTTTTGAGAAACGTAGATTTGCCGCAGCCGTTAGCGCCAACCAAAGCGGTCATCGAACCCTGGTGGAAAACGCCATTCAATAAGGGGGTGACGGCGCGCCCCTGATAACCCGCCTCTAAATTAACCATATTTATCATCAGGATATCGCCCAATAAGTAGAGGCGCAGAGCAAAAGCGTGGCCACTGTCGCTAACAGAAGACGGGCACTGGCCGAGTGAGTAAACAGCGTATGCCGTGGGGTAAAATGCGGAAAAGCCATAAGCGTGATATCTATTATGTTATAACATAACACTAGCATATGACGTCTGCTGAAGCGGCGCAGGATAAAAATGTATCGGATTATTTCAGAAGGGACTTAACGAAGCGATAAGGTGTTATATAAAAATAATTCAACTTAAAAGGGTTTTACTGTCGCAGAAAAAGGTTTTCTCTACTAAAATAATTAACTGATAAATCATTAAGATAGTTATTTATCATTTTCAGCACCTTGATTATTTCTCTATTAGTGCCGATGATCTTTATAAGTAATTATTAACCCAGTGGAGAAAAAATGCGCAAAAGTATTACCGTCTCTTCTGCCGTTAATGCAGCAAACAGCAGCGAGCTGATTGCTATTATTCAGCAGAGCCTGCCTGAAATAGAAGATGAGCTAACCGGCTCTCTGTTATGGTATTCACAAAATGCGCGATATGTTCCCGAAACTTTAAAAATTATTTCTGTTGAACAAATGAGTGAGTCAGGCTACAAGATGACTTATAGCTTTCGCTGGAACGTCTTTAATGCCTGTCTGGATATAGATGCGGATGAAACAACCGTCCAGTCGGTAAATTTTGTGCATCAACATGGTGCATTAATTTTTGACTTTATCGACACTGAACAAGCAACCGCTGCCGATGAACTCTAGTTTTAAGTAATAGCATTAAATATAGCGCTTAAAAGGATCGTCTTTATTTATACTGTCTGAACGAAATTCAGCATCACTTCCTGGCTCGTCACGGCTGGAAAGCCCGTGACATACCATTTTTCACTCGCTATGGAGGGGAAAAAGATGGACGAATACTCACCGAAAAGGCATGATATTGCCCAGCTGAAATTTTTGTGTGAAAACCTGTATGATGAAAGTCTGGCCACGTTAGGTGACAGCCACCACGGCTGGGTCAACGATCCTACTTCAGCAATTAACCTGCAGCTCAATGACCTTATCGAGCATATTGCTGCTTTTACCATGAATTACAAAATCAAGCATATTGAAGATAGCGACCTGATTAGCCAGATTGATGAATATCTGGATGATACGTTCATGCTTTTTAGTAATTACGGCATTAACGTTCAGGATCTTCATCGCTGGCAAAAATCAGCCAAACGGCTCTTCAATGTTTTCATAGAGGAATGTGCTGTTGTCACCGCACAAGCAAGCCATTCATTTTAGTAACTTTTATTTTCTCAATGGTTTAATAATGACAGATAAACTTCTGACTAAAACTGATTATCTGATGCGTTTAAGACGATGCCGTTCAATTGACACGCTCGAACGCGTTATCGAAAAAAATAAATACGAATTATCTGATAATGAACTGGCGGTCTTTTATTCTGCTGCTGACCATCGCCTGGCTGAGCTGACGATGAATAAGCTTTACGATAAAGTACCGGTTTCTGTCTGGAAGTTCGTACGTTAATTTAATGAGAGCGGCAGGGGATTCACGGGAAGAATTGGGTGGGGGCCCTGCCAGCTACATCCCGGCACACGCGTCACCTGCTGCGGCTGCTTCCTTCCGGATCTGACCGAGTTCACAAGTTAGCGTTGCGGGAGAACCAACCGGGCCCCCATTGACGGCTCCATGTTATGGAGCGAGGGCATTATCAATGAACCCCCCGGCAATTGCAACCCCAGGGCGGACGACCGTTGTTTTCTTGCACAAAACCCGTTTTTTTACCGCCCCGCTCCCTTTTTACTGCACTTTTTGCAGGCATTCATTTCCGCTTCCGGCTGCTTCGGGCTACTGTATGGCAGGCAAAGGAGCACTCGTGACTGAACAAGATACCTTTCAACAGCGGATCTGGCAGATTGTGGCCGCTATCCCCACCGGGAAAGTAACTACCTATGGCGATGTGGCTCGCCTTGCAGGATCACCACGTGCGGCGCGTCAGGTTGGCGGCGTGCTAAAAAGATTGCCCGCAGGAAGCCGTCTACCCTGGCATCGGGTAATTAATCGTTCTGGTGAAATCTCGCTAAAAGGTAGCGATCTGGATCGACAGCGTAATGCTCTGCTGGCTGAGGGCGTCGAGGTCGACAGCAGCGGAAAAATCGCGCTTGAACGCTATCGCTGGCAGGGATAAACCGCCCCGGCAGGGGCGGTAAGCAACGATTACAGCGAAGTTGGCGCAGGAACCGATGACGACGGACTAACCTGGGTAGGTGAAGTCGAAGGCAGCGTCGTTGCCGGGCCTGGCAACGTTGGCAACGGCGTTGAAACCACAGGAACCAGCGTCAGGTCCTGCTTTGTTCCTCCGTCAGTAATAACGGTTTTAACCGATTCGGTATTCATAACCACTTTGCCATCCACCACTACGGCAGCACTCAGCAGAATGCGGGCGTTTGGCTGGATATCGGCTGGATTAAACGGCAGGATAAACCTGAAAGGTGCCTGTTTGCCGTCGGTCAATACCACGCGTTGGGAAATAACTTTAGACGGCGCGTTAGCCACGGAAGCATCGGAGAGCGTTACGGTTAACGAGGCTTTTGGCGGCAGCATAATTTTCTGACGAATATAAACAGATCCGCTGACGTTCGGCTGACGAAGCGTGGTGGATTCCCCCGCTACTTTTGAAGCCAGCGTTGCTGTTGGCACATCTCTACCTTTATCAGCACATCCGGAAAGCGCAACCGCCAGAGCGGCGCCGGTCAGTACAGGCCAAAATTTCATTGATTTATTCTCCTTATGATCAATGCCAAAGTGATGACTTAACCGAAAGAGACAGAGAAAAGCTGTCTCGTAAGCCCTAAGTCTGGCACAGATTAGCGATTTTCGCCTCCGGGCAGGATAACAAGTCATTAAAGGGGCAGAATATTTTGCCGGAACGTTGACGACAGCGTACCTGGTTTCGCAAACTGAAATAAGTTCGTTCACTGAGGAAGCCGCAATGAGTCAGGCACTACATGACCTGTTAAATTTATTGAATCTGGAAAAACTGGAAGAAGGTTTGTTTCGCGGTCAGAGTGAAGACCTGGGCCTGCGCCAGGTATTTGGCGGTCAGGTTGTTGGCCAGGCACTCTACGCCGCCAAGCAGACCGTTCCCGCTGAACGCATCATTCACTCTTTCCACAGCTATTTTTTACGGCCTGGCGACAGCCAGAAAGCCATTATTTATGATGTAGAAACGCTCCGTGATGGCCAGAGTTTTAGCGCACGCCGAGTCAGCGCGATACAAAACGGTCACCCTATTTTCTATATGACGGCCTCTTTCCAGGCTCCTGAGAGCGGCTTTGAACATCAAAAGCCAATGCCGCAGGTCGCAGGGCCGGATAACCTGCCGGCAGAAGGTGAAATTGCTAAACAGCTTTCACACTTTATTCCTGAAAAAGCGCGAGAAAAGTTTCTGTCGGAAAAACCTTTCGAAATCCGTCCGGTTAAGTTTCACAATCCGCTGAAGGGGCACGTTGATGAACCGGCGCGCCACCTCTGGATCCGCGCTAACGGTCCAATGCCGGATGATAAACGTATTCATCAGTATCTGCTGGGCTACGCTTCCGATTTCAACTTCTTACCCGTTGCGTTACAGCCGCACGGTAAAGGTTTTCTGGAGCCTGGCATGCAGGTTGCCACTATCGATCATTCAATGTGGTTCCACCGCCCTTTTGATCTGAACCAGTGGTTGCTGTACAGCGTGGAAAGTACTTCTGCATCCAGTGCCAGAGGTTTTGTGCGCGGAGAGTTTTATACTCAGGAAGGCGTGCTGGTAGCGTCTACGGTGCAGGAAGGCGTTATACGATTACGTCAGTAGCGGCATAAAGAAACGGCTCCTGAACGGAGCCGTTTGCCTGTTACTGGTTATAGGCGTTCTCGCCGTGGCTGTTAACGTCCAGTCCCTCGCGCTCGTGATCTTCCGGAACGCGCAGTCCTACCGTCATATCTGCTACTTTAAAGCCGACAAAAGCAACGACGCCAGTCCAGACAATGGTGATGCCTACGCTGTAAAGCTGTACCCAAACCTGATGCCCCATGGTGACGCCAGAAGCGTAGCCGACGCCGCCCAGCGAAGAGGAAGCAAAGATACCGGTAAGAATACAGCCAACAATACCGCAGACGCCGTGCACGCCGAATACATCACAAGGGTCATCAACGCGCAGCCATTTTTTCAGTACCGTCACGCCCCACAATCCTGCCAGGCCGCCAATAAGACCAATTACCAGCGCGCCGCCTACGCCAACGTAGCCGCAGGCCGGAGTGATAGCAACCAGACCTGCAATAGCGCCGGAGCAAACGCCCAGCAGCGAAGGCTTGCCGCGCAGCGCCCACTCGCCGAAGGTCCAGCTGAGCATCGCACCAGCCGTCGCCATAACGGTATTTAAAAAGGCCAGCGCCGCAATTTCGTTTGCTGCGCTTGCTGAACCAGCGTTAAAGCCAAACCAGCCCACATACAGGATTGCCGTACCGGTAAAGACCATAGGCAGGTTATGTGGTTTAAAAGCTTCTTTGCCGAAACCGGCACGCTTGCCGATCATGTAAGCGCCCACCAGACCGGCAACGGCCGCGTTGATGTGCACAACCGTTCCGCCCGCGAAGTCCAGCGCGCCATCCTGCGCCAGCAGACCGCCAGACCAGACCATGTGGGCAATCGGCAGGTAAGAAAAAGTGACCCAGATTGCCACAAAAATCAGTACCGCCGAGAAGCGAATACGTTCAGCAAGCGCGCCGACGATAAGCCCCACGGTGATACAGGCAAAAGAAGCCTGGAAAGAAACGTGGATATATTGATAAAACGTGCCGACCAGCGCGGTTAGCTGAATATTTTTTAACATCGCCATGCTGAAATCGCCAAAAAAGGCGTTACCTGCACTGAATGCCAGCGAGTAGCCGTATAGCATCCAGAGGACGCAAACCATCGCAAAAGTCACCGAAACCTGGGTCAGCATAGAGAGAACGTTTTTAGCACGGATTAATCCGCCGTAAAAAAGCGCGATGCCGGGTAGCGTCATAAACAGCACCAGAGCGGTGCAAATCATCATAAAGGCGTTATCCGCTTTATCCGCCACGGCCGGGGTCGCCGCCATCGCAAGCGAAGGTAACAGGCAGAAGCTGGCAAGGCCAAACTTAGTCATTTTTTTCATTTATTCCATCCCATCACAATTCGTAGCCTGGAGATTACAGTGCGGCTTCGTCCGTTTCGCCCGTGCGAATCCGGATAACCCGCTGCAGTTCAGCGACAAAAATTTTACCGTCGCCAATTTTGCCGGTGTAGGCAGCTTTGCTAATGACATCAACTACTTCATCCAGCTGATCGTCGGCGATGGCGATATCGATTTTGACTTTTGGCAGGAAGTTCACGCTGTACTCAGCGCCGCGGTAAAGCTCGGCATGGCCTTTCTGGCGACCAAACCCTTTAACTTCAGTTACGGTCAATCCCTGAATGCCAATAGAAGAGAGTGCTTCTCGCACATCTTCTAATTTAAACGGTTTGATTACCACGGTAACCAGCTTCATACGATCCCCTCCAGGCAAAGAAAACGGTTGTTCCACCCTACACGAAGTGATTAAAGCAAAGGCTGTGCCATAAATATAAAAGCGGCGTGACAGGCCGTAAAATGAACGGGCGGCGCGTACGCACGGCTGTAATAAACCGCGCGGCTTGACCCATTGAGCATAGCGCATAAAAAAAACGCACCATAAAGGTGCGTCGCGCGTCAGCATTGTGCAAAACGCCGTTTCTTTTCTGATGGCCGCCTGCTTTTAGTGCAGCGAAGCGGCCAGCGCTGGCATTACGCTTCCTCGAGCTCCTCACCCACCAGCTGTAGCTGATACATCTGCCAGTAGCGTCCCTTCTTCTCAAGCAGCTGCTGATGGTTACCTTGCTCCGCTGCCTGCCCACGATGCAGCACCAGAATGGTGTCAGCTTCGGTAATCGTTGAAAGCCGATGCGCAATGACCACCAGCGTGGTCTGTTTACGCACCGCCTGTAGCGCTTTCTGAATGGCCTGTTCGGTGCCGGAATCTATGTTGGCCGTCGCTTCATCAAGGATCAGGATCTGCGGCGAAGCCACCAGGACGCGAGCCATCGCCAACAGCTGCTTTTGCCCAACGGAAAGGTTGTTCCCCTGTTCCCCAAGGCGGGTATAAATCCCTGCTGACAGCGAGCGCGCCAGCCCCGCCAGCTGTACCGTCTCCAGCGCCTGCCAGACGGCTTCTTCGCTAATCTCCCGCCCCAGCGCGACGTTCGCAAAAAACGTATCTGCCAGCACCACAGGATCCTGCTGTACCATCGCTACGCCCTGACGCAGCACGCTGTGGCTAAGCGAAGCCAGCGGCCTGTCGTCCAGCCTGATCTCTCCCTTACTCACCGGATAGTAGCCCATCAGCAGATTAGCCAGCGTGCTTTTGCCGCTGCCGGTGTGCCCGACCAGCGCGACGAAGCTACGCGAAGGCACTTCCAGAGTAATATCGGTAAGCACGTTACGATCGCCCCGGTAGGCGAAGCTCAGGTTATCGATGGTAATACGCCCGGATGCCAGCGGCCGGATATCCTGTCCGTAGCGCTGGCGAGGCGCATCCATCAGTTCGAAAATACGTTCGCCAGCGACGACCGCCTGCTGCAACATTGATTGCTGCGTAGTGAGCTCAATCAGAGGCTCGTTCAGCCTGCCAAGATAGCTGATAAAAGCGTACAGCACGCCTACTTCGAACGTGCCGTTAGCGGAAAAGCCAAACAGCATCATTAACCCACAAAGGATCAGCGCGGAAAAAAGGCTGAGGAGCGGTCGCAGGAGGAAGCCATCCAGCCGCAGCGTTTCCATTCTGGCCAGATAGTGCGAGCGGCTGGCCTCGTTCATCCGTTCGCCGAAGCGCGCCTGCTGGCGAAACTGTTGGATAACGCTCATGCCGTTGATGACTTCGTTAAAGCCGTTATTGATATCGGCCAGATAGCTGCGCACGCGCCGTACAATCGGCGTGCTGTAGCGTTGGTAGATCAGCATTACGGCTATGACGGCCGGAAAAATAGTGATGGCAACCAGAGCCATACGCCAGTCCAGGCTAAACATTGCCACCAGCATTGCGCCAATCAGCGCCGCGCTGCGCAGTACCGTTGCCACAACGGTAACGTAAAGATCGCGGACCACCTCGGTATCGTTGGTCACCCGTGAGATAATTTGCCCAACCGGCTGGGTATCAAAAGCGCCAAGCGGCTGGCGCAGCGCGGCGTCCATTACGTCCGTACGCAAGCGCTGCACGACGCCAACGGCAGCTTCGTTAAATAGCAACGCCTGCCAGTAGTGCAGCGCAGCAGCCAGCGCCTGCAGCAGAATGAAACTTACCGCCAGGCCAGCGACCAGGCCGAACGGCATATGGTGTTTAGCCACCATATTGTCAATAAAATAGCTGACCAGTACCGGCCCGAGCACTTCAGCCGCGGCGGCTATCCACAGCAGCAGTACCGCCAGACCAAGCGACTTACGCCACGGCGAGCCATAGCTCAGCAGACGCCTGAGCGTCGGCCAGAGCTGATTAAGATTCGCCATGCGGTACCCCTTTCTCAATATCATCCTCGTCCAGTGCGGCTTCCAGCTGCTGGTAACGATACATATCCTGATACCAGCCTTGCTGTTCCAGCAGCGCGCCGTGCTGGCCGCGCTGCGCCACCGTCCCCTGTTGCATCACCAGGATCTCGCTGGCTTCCGTTAGCGCAGAGAGGCGATGGGCACTGATAATCACGGTTCTGCCCGCGCCCCATTTCCTTAAATTATGCAAAATCTGGTGCTCCGTACGCCCATCAACCGCTGAAAGCGCATCGTCCAGAATCAAAATCTCGGCGTTCAGTAACAAAGCCCTGGCTATCGAAATACGCTGCTTCTGGCCGCCGGAAAGCATCACGCCGCGCTCGCCCACTTCCGTCTCGTAGCCCTGCGGCAGCCGCAGTATATCTTCATGGACATTGGCCAGCCTTGCCGCTTTTTCAATATCGCTTTGCTGGGCCGCAGGACGCCCGAGCGCAATATTGTTCGCTACGGTATCGGAAAACAAAAACGGCGTCTGACTGACCACGGCCATCCGGCTGCGCCAGCTGTCCAGCCGCAGCTGCGTAAGGGGAATACCGTGATAGCGAATATCGCCCTGCGCAATATCAAAGTGGCGCTGGATGAGGCTCAGCAACGTGCTTTTCCCGGATCCCGTTGGGCCGCACAGTCCCAGCATCTGGCCGGGCTTAAGATTAACGTTAACGTGCCGTAGCGAAGGCTGTTGCGCACCGGGATAGCAGAACTCACGAATGGCGATTTGCAGCTGCCCGCGCTCTTCCGGCAGCGTTTTGCTGCCATCCTCAACGGCAGGTGCTTCAGACAGCAGCGCGCGGATACGGCTCCAGGCCGCACTGCCGCGCTCGACGATATTAAACATCCAGGCAAGAGCCAGCATGGGCCAGATCATCAGCCCCAGGTACATAACAAAGCTGGTCAGCTGGCCCAGCGTCATGTTGCCGTGCCAGACCAGCCAGCTGCCGCCGCCAATCGCCAGCAGGTTCGATAAGCCAATGGCAATATAGATAGTGGGATCGAAACGGGCATCGATGCGGGCCACGCGCAGGTTTTTTTGTCCGGTATCGCGGGCGATATCAGCAAACTGAGCGGACTGATGGTTTTCCAGGCCAAACGCCTTGATCATGCGGATACTGGTCAGGCTCTCCTGCGTACGGTCGTTAAGGGAGGAAAACGCGGCCTGAGCATCCTTAAACCGGTGATGCAGCTGGTCACCATAACGTTTGATGACGATAGCCATAACCGGCATCGGCAGCAGCGCCAGCAGCGTCAGCTGCCAGCTAATCTGGGTGCTCATCACTATCAGTACCGCCAGCCCCATCACCAGTGAATCAACCAGCGTCAGTACGCCCTCTCCGGCAGCAAAAACGACGCGGTCCACGTCATTGGTGGCGCGGGCGATAAGATCCCCGGTACGATGCCGCAGATAAAATTCAGGATGCTGGCGGCTAAGCTGGCGGTAAAAATCCTGGCGAAGCTCGACGGCCAGCTGATAAGAAGCCCCGAACAGCAGCACGCGCCAGACATAGCGCAGCAGGTAGACCACCACGGCCGTCAGCAGCATTACGCCAATCCACATCATCAGGCGTGGCCCGCTCATTTGCTGATGGGAGATGCCATCAACGACGGTCCCGACTATTTTCGGCGGCAGAAGCTGCAGGATGGCAATGACGATCAGCAGAAAAACGGCCCCAAGGTAGCGTCGCCACTCGCGTAAAAAGTACCAGCTCAATTGGCTAAAAAGTCGCACAATAAACGTCCTGGTTAAGTTTGGGCAGGCGCTTTACCTGAACAGGAGCGCCAGTCTATTTATCTCTTCCGCAATAAAAGCGGCTATCTTGTTCAGGCCGGTGCCAGGCTGGCCAGATGCTGACAGAAGAGCTCGGTGTTTTTATCTTTGCAGCGCAACCGGGCAATAATGCTGTCAGCCAGCCCTGTGGTAAAACGACACGGGCGCGAATATAGCTTTCCTCTTCCAGCCTTTTCAAGCCTTTCCAGCAAGGCGTGGTTGTAAAATACCCGCTTACCGCTGGCGTTTGTATCAATAGCATACAGCCCCGTTACCTTAAACGCAGGCGTTCAACATACTTTTTATCTGTTGTGGCAGAATTTTGTAGCAGAAATTTCTATTAAGTTACTACTTTACAGTGAATAAACTAAATTTTTTCCTCTGAATGCCTTATACCTTAAAACGGCGAAAATAAACGCACTGGTCTTATGCTGCCGCAGGACGAAACGGTGGCACCCGGCAAGACTACCTTTCTGGCCGGGCAGGCAGTACCATATCGCACAACAGATTAATGAGGTAAACATATGAAACGTGCAGTAGTGGTTTTCAGCGGCGGCCAGGATTCTACCACCTGCCTGATCCAGGCATTACACCAGTATGACGAGGTCCATTGCCTGACGTTTGACTATGGCCAGCGCCACCGCGCGGAAATCGACACGGCTCGGGTGCTGTCGCAGTCTCTCGGCGCACGAGCGCACAAGGTGCTGGACGTAACGCTACTGAACGAGCTGGCCGTCAGCAGCCTGACCCGCGACAGCATTCCCGTTCCGGCCTACGATCCTGATGCCAGCGGCCTGCCCAGCACCTTTGTGCCCGGCCGTAATATTCTTTTTCTGACGCTGGCTTCTGTTTACGCTTATCAGGTAGAAGCCGAAGCGGTGATTACCGGCGTTTGTGAAACCGATTTTTCTGGCTATCCCGACTGTCGCGACGAGTTTGTCAAAGCGTTAAACCATGCCGTCGAGCTGGGCATGGCGCGACCTGTGCGTTTTGAAACGCCGCTGATGTGGCTGAACAAAGCTGAAACCTGGGCGCTGGCGGACTACTGGCAGCAGCTGGCGCTGGTACGCAGCGAGACCCTGACCTGCTACAACGGCATTAAAGGCGATGGCTGCGGCGACTGCGCCGCCTGTCATCTGCGTGCTAACGGCCTGCGGGACTATCAGTCTGACAGCACGGCCGTTATGCAGGAGATGCAGCGCAAAACCGGCCTGTGCTAACCGGGTAGCTCCCGTCACCGTCGGCTTATTGCACCACGGACGACAGCAGCGGCATCAGTCACCGTGGCTTATTGCGCCACGGTCGACAGCAGCGGCATCAGTCACCGTGGCTTATCGCACCACGGACGACAGCAGCGGCATCAGTCACCGTGGGCTTATTCCACCAGCATCTGCCGCATCTTCTGCTCCAGCTCTCCCGTCATCGGCTGCGCTTTTTGCGTGCGCAGATCGATGCAGACAAAGGTCAGCGTAGCGTCAGCAATGGCTTCGCCAGTCGGCTGTAGCGTGACCGTCTGGCCTATTACCCCACTTTTCCCGCCCAGTTGTAACAGCTGGCTGTTGATGGCCAGCAGATCGCCCAGTACGGCCGGTCGGCGATAGTTAATATTGATATTAACCACCACAAAGGCCAGCCGGTTGTTATTCATCCAGTGAAAAGCCTCCATTCTTTCCAGCCAGGCCCAGCGTGCTTCCTCAAGAAATTCCAGGTAGCGGGCGTTATTGACGTGCTGATAGACATCCAGGTGATAACCGCGAACTTTAATTGTTGTTTCCATAGCCTGCCTCTGAAAAAAAGGCCACACCCACTGGTATGACCTCTTACAGAATAGCAGCCCGTCACGCTACGCAAACTGCCGGAAAAGGAGCCCGCGAACTTCATCACAGTTTCCGCCATGCAGCGTGACAGTTTTACTGCATGCGTACGGCTTGCGTAATCAGGTATAGCGCTTTGGCCACGACACACTAAAGCTTTATAGCGCTTCAGCTACGGTACGTTACGGCCTCCGCAACCGGGTACAGCGCTTTGGCCATGTCACATTAAAGCTTCACCTGTATGGCATAGCGCTTCAACTACGGTACGTTACGGCCTCCGCAACCGGGTACAGCGCTTTGGCCATGACACATTAAAGCTTCAGCTGTATGGCATAGCGCTTTAACTACGGTACGTTACGGCTTCCGCAACCGGGTATAGCGCGTTGGCCACGCATTACAGCTTCAGCCGTGGAAGATTGCGCTCTACCAGCGCGTTGCCTATCCCCGGTACCTCTTTCAGCTGCTCTATTTGGGTAAAAGGGCCATATTGCTCACGGTAGCTGATAATGGCCTGCGCTTTTTTTATTCCAACGCCGTTCATAACGGCGCTAAGCTCTTCGGCCGTCGCATGGTTAATGCTCACCTGTTCTTGCGACGCGGCAGCTTTTTGCGTGCTCGCCTGCGGCGCGCTGACGTTATCGACAGCCGGATCGGCATAAAGCGGCGAAGCGCCCCCCAGTAACAGGGTAAAACCTAAAGCCAGTAGTTTGTTTTGCATGCTGTTCTCCTCCATGTGTTTGACAGCAGGCTCAGCCTACGCCCGGCTTTCAGTCACGACAAACGGCAGATCACAGAAATGGAAAAGGCCGCATAAGCGGCCTTTGAGTTTGCAACGAGTTGCAGAATTTTTGCGAGGCTTATTGCGCCTGCGCCGCTGCGCCGTACTTGATTTTGGCTTCCTTACGCAGATTGCTCAGCAAGGCTTCAAAGGCGATTTGCGCGTTGTTTTGCGTAATGCCCTGAACCATTGCCTTCTTCTGCGCGTCCGGCATGGTGCCGCGGCGAACCTGATCCAGCGCCAGTACCACAACATTACCTTTGCCGTCTTCGCTCACGCCATACACCGGCTTATCTTTTTCCGGCAGCGCCAGCGTAAACGCCGTCTGGGTCAGCTGGTCCTGGCCCGCACGGGTCAGCGTTTGCTGCGCGCCAAAGCTAAGGCCAGCGGCTTTCATCGCTTCATCGCCTTTGCCCGCTTTCAGCTCGGCCAGCAGTTTTTCTGCCTGCGCCTTCGCCTGAGCCTGCGCCTTCTGGTTTTTCAGCGTCGCCACGATCTCCGCGTTGACTTCATTCAGAGGCTTAACCGCTTCAGGTTTATGCGCGGTGATGCGCAGAACAAAAGCACGGTCGCCGTCTACGGTAATGATGTCGGAGTTACTGCCCGGCGCGCCATTTTCACCCAGCAGGCCGCCGTTAAAGATGGCCTGCTCAACCGGCTGGAAGTTCAGCTCGGCTGGCGGTGCATCGTGGCTGAACCAGCCTGTTTCCACCGCTTTGACGCCTGCCACTTCTTCCGCACTTGCCAGCGATTCGTTATCGTTGCTGGCGGCATCGCTGACTTTTTGCTGCAGCTTATAGTAAGCATCGACAGCGGTTTCATGCTTCACCTTAGCGGCAATTTCATCGTGAACAGCGGCAAGCGGTTTAATCTGCTGCGGCTGCACATCGTCCAGACGGGCAACGATAAAGCCAACGGAAGATTTGATTACGCCCGACAGCTGGCCCTTCTGCGTCAGGCCCGCGCCTTTCAGCTCGTCCGGCGTGGTATCCGGCTCCAGCCAGCCCATATCGCCGCCTTTGCGGGCTGAGATAGGGTCAATGGACTTTTCTTTTGCCAGCGCGGCAAAATCACCGCCCTTATTTAAAGCATCCAGCACCGCTTTGGCATCCGCTTCGGTTTTGGTCTGAATGATGCTGAAACGGCTGCGTTGCGGCTGGGTATAGTCCTGCTGATGGCTGGCGTACCAGCTCTGGATGTCGCTCTCGCTGGGGTCTTTTTGCAGCGAAGCCGCATCCAGCTTGATGTAGCTGACGCGGAACTGCTCTGGTGCCATAAAGCTGTTTTTGTTCTGCTCGTAGTAGTTTTTGACTTCTTCGTCGCTGACGGTCTGCTTCGCTGCCAGCGCCGCTACGTCGATAGTCGCTTCACGCACCAGACGCTCCTGAGACACCAGCGCGGCCAGCGAATCGGTTTCGCCTGGCAGCATAAAGTCGGTGCCGGTGACGGAAGCGATCAGCTGCTGCGTGGTCATCTGCTTGCGCAGTGCCTGAGCATACTGGTCGGCCGTAATGCCCATCTGGTTGATAATTGCCAGATATTTAGCATTATCAAACTTGCCGTTGGTCTGGAAAGCCGGCTGGCTGAAGATAGCCTGCTTGATTTGCGCGTCGCTGATGGCCAGATGCAGATTTTTTGCATATTGATCCAGCAGCGCCTCATCGATCAGCTGCGAAAGCGCCTGCTGACGAATCTGCTGCAAATAGGCTGGATTGCTTGCCAGCTGAGAGAACTGGTCGCCTAACATATCCTGCTGGCGCGAACGTTCATTGCCAAACGCTCTTTCCAGCTGTGCACGGCTGATTTCTTGTCCGTTAACTTTGGCTGCATAATCCCCGTTGCCGCCGATCAGGTAGTTGCCCACCCCGGTCAACACAAAAGACAGGATGATCAGACCCAGTATAATTTTGAGCACGACATGGTTCGACGCCGCGCGTAAATTGTCCATCATGGTGTGACAACACTCCGCTGTGTAATGAATGTAAACCCTTGCGCTGGCGACCCGTTTCCCGGGGACGCGCTACGCCGCTGCGTATCAGGCTCGCGACCGTTAAAACAAAAAAGGCACATCATTGTGCTGATGTGCCCCGTATGGTACATGAGAACGTCAGGACAATCCTCATTCCACCGAAGTATTTGCGCTAAATGCCGTTAATTAACCGCGTCTTTCAGCGCTTTACCGGCGCGGAAGCCCGGTACTTTACCGGCTGGAATGGTGATTTCTTTGCCGGTCTGAGGATTGCGTCCGGTACGCTCCGCGCGGTCACGTACGGAAAAAGTACCGAATCCTACCAGCGCAACTTCATCGCCTGCTTTCAGTGAATCCGTTACCGCTTCAATGAAGGCATCTAATACACGTCCTGCCGCCGCTTTAGAAATATCCGCACTGGCAGCAATATTGTCGATCAACTGTGACTTATTCACTCAATCATCCCCTATTTTTATTCGCTTCGCCGACGGTGTTTTCCGTAACGAATGCGTATCAGTTTTCATTTGCTGAGTCGTAAAGGCACGGTTGGTACAAACCTTCACCGGCTTAACAGCCCCCTAAATTAACGGCACAAAAAAAAGCTGGCAAGTCCGAATTCGTTTGCCAGCTCTGGATTTAGGGTGTTTTTGTCTTACATCACTATTTAGCGGTAGCAACCTGCATGCCGTAAGGCGCGTTTTGCAGTGCCAGCGTCAGGACTTCTTCAATGCGCTTAACCGGGTGGATATCCAGATCGGCAATCACATTATCCGGGATTTCTTCCAGATCGCGCTTGTTTTCGTCCGGGATCAGCACGGTTTTGATACCGCCGCGATGAGCAGCCAGCAGCTTCTCTTTCAGGCCGCCAATTGGCAGAACCTGACCGCGCAGCGTGATTTCACCCGTCATTGCCACATCGGCGCGCACCGGGTTACCGGTCAGACAGGAAACCAGTGCGGTACACATAGCGATACCGGCGCTTGGACCATCTTTCGGCGTCGCGCCTTCCGGTACGTGTACGTGGATGTCACGCTTCTCGTAGAAGTCGCCGTTGATACCCAGCTTCTCTGCGCGAGCGCGTACCACGGTCAGCGCGGCCTGGATAGACTCCTGCATCACTTCGCCCAGCGATCCGGTATAGGTCAGCTTACCTTTACCCGGTACGCAGGCGGTTTCGATGGTCAGCAGATCGCCGCCGACTTCGGTCCATGCCAGACCCGTTACCTGACCCACGCGGTTTTCGCTGTCGGCGCGACCATAGTCATAACGCTGTACGCCCAGGAAATCTTTCAGGTTGTCCGCGTTAATTTCAATATGGCTAACGCTCTTGTCCATCAGCAGCGTTTTCACTGCTTTACGGCACAGCTTGGACAGCTCACGCTCAAGGCTACGCACGCCCGCTTCACGCGTGTAGTAACGGATGATGCTGACAATCGCACTATCGTCTACCGTCAACTCGCTGGCTTTCAGCGCGTTGCGTTCAATCTGCTTGGACAGCAGGTGCTGTTTGGCAATATTGAGCTTTTCATCTTCGGTATAGCCCGACAACCTGATCACTTCCATACGGTCCAGCAACGGAGCCGGAATGTTCATGGAGTTAGAGGTTGCGACAAACATCACGTCGGACAGATCGTAGTCAACCTCCAGATAATGGTCGTTGAACGCGATGTTCTGCTCGGGATCTAACACTTCCAGCAGCGCCGAAGCCGGATCGCCACGCATATCCGAGGACATTTTGTCGATTTCATCCAGCAGGAACAGCGGGTTTTTCACGCCAACTTTGGCCATTTTCTGGATAAGCTTGCCCGGCATAGAACCGATATAGGTACGGCGATGACCACGGATTTCCGCTTCATCACGTACGCCACCCAGCGCCATACGCACATATTTGCGTCCGGTCGCCTTCGCGATGGACTGACCCAGGGAGGTTTTACCCACTCCTGGCGGCCCAACCAGGCACAGGATCGGCCCTTTGATTTTGCTGACGCGGCTCTGTACGGCCAAATATTCCAGGATACGGTCTTTTACCCGCTCCAGGCCAAAGTGATCGGTATCCAGCGTTTCCTGCGCTTTAACCAGGTCTTTTTTCACTTTGCTGCGCGCGTTCCATGGCACCTGCACCATCCAGTCGATATAGCCGCGTACCACGGTGGCTTCCGCAGACATTGGCGACATCATCTTCAGCTTTTGCAGCTCGGCTTCGGTTTTTTCACGCGCTTCTTTCGGCATTTTCGCCGCGTCGATTTTGCGTTTCAGCGCTTCGTTTTCGTCAGGCGCATCGTCCATTTCGCCCAGCTCTTTCTGAATCGCCTTCATCTGTTCGTTCAGATAGTATTCGCGCTGGCTTTTTTCCATCTGCTTTTTAACGCGGTTGCGGATGCGTTTTTCAACCTGCAGCAGATCGATTTCCGACTCCATCATCGCCATCAGATATTCCAGACGCTCGTTGACGTCGGACATCTCCAGCACGGACTGCTTGTCGGCCAGCTTCAGCGGCATGTGGGCCGCCACGGTATCCGCAAGGCGCGCCGCGTCTTCAATACTGTTCAGCGAGGTCAGCACTTCCGGCGGGATTTTTTTGTTCAGTTTGATATAGCCTTCAAACTGATTGATCGCCGTACGGACCAGTACTTCCTGCTCGCGTTCGTCAATCTCAGGCGAAGCCAGGTATTCCGCCTGAGCGGTAAAATGATCGCCGTTATCGGCAAGCGTGGTGATATGCGCGCGCTGCAGACCTTCAACCAGCACTTTTACCGTGCCGTCAGGCAGTTTCAGCATCTGTAAAATTGACGCTACGGTCCCTACAGAGAAGAGATCGTTAATGCCAGGTTCATCCGTTGAAGCCTCTTTCTGCGCGACCAGCATGATCTTTTTGTCATGATCCATGGCGGCTTCAAGGCAGCGAATTGATTTTTCACGGCCTACAAACAACGGAATTACCATGTGCGGATAAACCACTACGTCACGCAACGGCAACACAGGGATTTCAATGCGTTCAGAACGCTCAGGATTCATAGAGCTCTCTCTTAGTTTAATTTCCGCCAGGGTGAGGGGAACCGCAATGGTCAGGCATGCAGTTTTACCCACAGGTAGTTGAGTATATGGGGATGAATGTAAGACATTCAACGTTATGTGCGAGAGAAAAGTGAAAGGGAGAATATTTCTCCCTTTTTTGAGATAACCGCTTGGAATGATGTGGTTATTTATTCACCAGACGCCTGCTGCGTATCGCCCTTGCCGTAAATCAGCATCGGCTCCGATTCGCCCGCTATCACTGACTCGTCGATCACCACTTTTTCCACGTCGTCCATCGACGGCAGGTCATACATGGTGTCCAGCAGCGCGCCTTCCACGATTGAACGCAGACCGCGCGCGCCGGTTTTACGCGACATCGCCTTGTCCGCTATCGCCTTCAGCGCTTCCTCGCGGAACTCCAGCTCCACGCCTTCCAGGTTAAACAGCGCCTGGTACTGCTTGATCAGCGCGTTCTTCGGCTCGCGCAGGATCTGGATCAGCGCTTCGGCGCTCAGCTCGGTCAGCGTTGCCACCACCGGCAGACGGCCGATGAATTCCGGGATCAGGCCGAACTTGATCAGGTCTTCCGGCTCGACCTGCGCCAGCAGCTCGCCTTCCGTCGCCTTTTCCGCCTTGCCTTTTACCGTTGCGCCAAAGCCGATGCCCGTTCCGGTATCCACGCGCTGTGAGACAACCTTATCCAGGCCCGCAAACGCGCCGCCGCAGATAAACAGGATTTTTGAAGTATCCACCTGCAAAAACTCCTGCTGAGGATGCTTGCGTCCGCCCTGCGGCGGTACTGCGGCCACCGTGCCTTCTATCAGCTTCAGCAGCGCCTGCTGCACGCCCTCGCCCGACACGTCACGCGTTATTGACGGGTTATCCGACTTGCGGGAAATCTTGTCGATTTCATCGATATAGACGATGCCGCGCTGGGCTTTCTGCACGTCGTAGTCGCATTTCTGCAACAGCTTCTGGATGATGTTTTCCACGTCTTCGCCCACGTAGCCCGCTTCGGTCAGCGTGGTGGCGTCGGCCATGGTAAACGGCACGTCCAGCAGGCGCGCCAGCGTTTCCGCCAGCAGCGTTTTACCGCTACCCGTCGGGCCAATCAGCAGAATGTTACTTTTGCCCAGCTCGATGCCGTTGCTGCTGTCGCCGTTGCGCAGGCGCTTGTAGTGGTTATAAACCGCCACCGACAGCACCTTCTTCGCGCGCTCCTGGCCGATGACGTAGTCGTCCAGATGCTCGCGGATTTCATGTGGCGTCGGCAGCGAACTGCGCTCGCGATGCGGCGCAACTTCTTTGATCTCTTCGCGAATGATGTCGTTACACAGATCGACACACTCGTCGCAAATATAGACTGACGGGCCGGCAATCAGCTTACGAACTTCATGCTGGCTTTTGCCGCAAAAAGAGCAGTACAGCAGCTTCCCTGAACCGTCTTTGCGCTTCTCTGTCATCAGTTAACCTCATGCCTTATCAACGGCCCTTACAGGCTGACTTAATCAATAGACCAGCACTTAATATAGCGCATTTTGGCGCTATTTTGTCAGCTAAAGCCCGCCCTTCTGTGCCTGTCTGTTGATATTTTTCTTTTTCGTCCACGCACCATAAAACTATTTTTTAACGCGTATTAAAAACGGCTTCTTTTATTAACCTGCTGTTTTGGATGGTAAAAAATCGCATGCGCGACAGTTGATTTAGCTGGTGGATGGATTATGCTAAACTCTTGTCACTTATACAGATCGTATCCGATGGAGTCTAAATAATGTCTCAGGAGCCAAAGAAAGAAAGCCCGGAAGAGAAATCCTCTCTGGCGCTTAACAAGTTACTGCAAGCCCGATCTGTGATCATTTCTGGCGAAATCGATCAGGCTCTGGCGGAGAAAGTGACCGCACAGCTGCTGATCCTGCAGGAAATGGGCGACGAGCCAATCAAGCTGTTTATCAACAGCCAGGGCGGCCACGTTGAAGCAGGCGATACCATCCATGACATGATCAAATTCGTGAAGCCTAAGGTTCAGGTTATTGGTACGGGCTGGGTAGCCAGCGCCGGCATCACTATTTTCCTGGCGGCAGAGAAAGAAGATCGTTATACGCTGCCCAACACGCGTTTTATGATCCACCAGCCGCTGGGCGGAGTCAGAGGCAAGGTTTCCGATATTGAAATTGAAGCCAACGAGCTGCTGCGCGCGCGTGACCGCATTAACCATCTGATCAGCAAGGCGACCGGTCAACCGCTGGAAAAAGTCGAGCAGGATACTGACAGCAACTACTGGATGGGGCCACAGCAGGCGATCGAATACGGCATCGCCAGCCACCTGATTACCCACTGGGATGAACTGAAAGGTTAACCCACGCTGTTTTTCGCTAAAAAAAAGAGAGCCTGTTGGCTCTCTTTCTTTTTTAGCATACAGGCTAATATTATTCGCCAGATGCCTGCTGCGTATCGCCCTTGCCGTAAATCAGCATCGGCTCCGACTCGCCCGCTATCACCGACTCGTCGATCACCACTTTTTCCACGTCGTCCATCGACGGCAGGTCATACATGGTGTCCAGCAGCGCACCTTCCACGATTGAACGCAGACCGCGCGCGCCGGTTTTACGCGACATCGCTTTGCCCGCTATCGCCTTCAGCGCTTCCTCGCGGAACTCCAGCTCCACGCCTTCCAGGTTAAACAGCGCCTGGTACTGCTTGGTCAGCGCGTTCTTCGGCTCGCGCAGGATCTGGATCAGCGCTTCTTCGCTCAGCTCGGTCAGTGTTGCCACCACCGGCAGACGACCGATGAATTCCGGGATCAGGCCGAACTTGATCAGGTCTTCCGGCTCGACCTGCGCCAGCAGCTCGCCTTCCGTCGCCTTTTCCGCCTTGCCTTTTACCGTTGCGCCAAAGCCGATGCCCGTTCCGGTATCCACGCGCTGTGAGACAACCTTATCCAGGCCCGCAAACGCGCCGCCGCAGATAAACAGGATTTTTGAGGTATCCACCTGCAAAAACTCCTGCTGAGGATGCTTGCGTCCGCCCTGCGGCGGTACTGCGGCCACCGTGCCTTCTATCAGCTTCAGCAGCGCCTGCTGCACGCCCTCGCCCGACACGTCACGCGTTATTGACGGGTTATCCGACTTGCGGGAAATCTTGTCGATTTCATCGATATAGACGATGCCGCGCTGAGCTTTCTGCACGTCGTAGTCGCATTTCTGCAGCAGCTTCTGGATGATGTTTTCCACGTCTTCGCCCACGTAGCCCGCTTCGGTCAGCGTGGTGGCGTCGGCCATGGTAAACGGCACGTCCAGCAGGCGCGCCAGCGTTTCCGCCAGCAGCGTTTTACCGCTACCCGTCGGGCCAATCAGCAGAATGTTACTTTTGCCCAGCTCGATGCCGTTGCTGCTGTCGCCGTTGCGCAGGCGCTTGTAGTGGTTATAAACCGCTACTGCCAACACCTTCTTCGCGCGCTCCTGGCCGATGACGTAGTCGTCCAGATGCTCGCGGATTTCATGTGGCGTCGGCAGCGAACTGCGCTCGCGGTGAGGCGCAACTTCTTTGATCTCTTCGCGAATGATGTCGTTACACAGATCGACACACTCGTCGCAGACATACACTGACGGGCCGGCAATCAGCTTGCGTACTTCATGCTGGCTTTTGCCGCAAAAAGAGCAGTACAGCAGCTTTCCTGAACCGTCTTTGCGTTTATCTGTCATTAACTTGCCCCTCTATTTTTACGCCGACGGCCTGCGCCATCAGCCTGCCCTCATTACGGCAGCACTCTTTTTCACCGACCAGGGCGGAAATTAGCCGCGCTGGTTCAGGATGGAATCTACCAGGCCATATTCCACTGCTTCGCTGGCTGACAGGAAGCGGTCGCGCTGGGTATCGCGCTCGATGGTCTCGACGCTCTGGCCGGTATGTTTAGCCATCAGCTCGTTCATCATCTGCTTGGTTTTGATAATTTCACGCGCGTGGATATCAATGTCTGACGCCTGACCCTGGAAGCCGCCCAGCGGCTGGTGGATCATCACTCGCGAGTGTGGCAGGCAGTAACGCTTGCCTTTTGCGCCTGCCGTCAGCAGGAAAGAGCCCATCGAGCAGGCCTGGCCCATACAGATGGTGCTGACGTCAGGTTTAATAAATTGCATGGTGTCATAAATAGACATGCCCGCAGTAATCACGCCACCAGGAGAGTTGATATAAAGGTGGATATCTTTTTCCGGGTTTTCCGCTTCCAGAAACAGCATCTGCGCGACGATCAGATTCGCCATATGATCTTCGACCTGACCGGTCAGGAAGATAATGCGTTCTTTCAGCAGGCGGGAAAAGATATCGTAAGAACGCTCTCCGCGAGAAGTTTGTTCGACCACCATCGGCACCAGCGCCATGTGAGGTGCTGTTTGTTCACGTTCGCCATTGTATGACATTACCGTCTCCTGGATAAATTTCATTTGGCAACACTACCAATTCTACTTGAGAGCGTTCCGGAACACTATGTCCCCAACTTCGTTCACCGAAAGCTATCGGCGACCCTGAAGCCGTGTAACTTTTCTATCTGGGGATGCAGCCCCGCTAATTCAAGCATAACAACGTTTTTCTCAACTGCTAACCAGGAAAAGTAGCATAGTCGATAATTTGCCGGTTTAATGAACGAATAAGGCCCATATTACGGCTCGTGGCGGCGGATAAATAAAAAAAGCCCGCGGTCATTACGGCCACGGGCTTTACTTTATCCTGAAATATCAGACGATCAGGCCGGTTGGGTCTGGTTCATCAGTTCCTGGAAATTAGTTTCTTTCTCGGTGACTTTTGCTTTTTCCAGCACGGCTTCCACCGCCTGCTCTTCCAGAGCCACGTTGCGCATGTTGTTCATCAGCTCGTTGTTCTTGCTGTAGAACTCGATGACTTCTGATGGATCTTCGTAAGCGGACGCCATCTCTTCGATCAGGGTCTTCACGCGATCTTCATCAGCTTTCAGCTCGTGGGTGCGAATCACTTCGCCCAGCAGCAGACCAACCATCACGCGGCGCTTAGCCTGCTCTTCGAACAGCTCACGAGGCAGTTCCAGAGCCTGCTGCTCGTTGCCGCCGAAACGCTGGGCAGCCTGACGCTTCAGCACGTCGATTTCGCTGTCGATCAGCGCAGCCGGCACGTCGATTTCGTTAGCGTTAACCAGACCGTCGATAGCCTGAGTCTTCACACGGTTACGCACGGCGCCTTTCAGCTCGCGCTCCATGTTTTTACGCACTTCGGTACGCAGACCCGCTACGGAGCCATCTTCCACGCCGAAACGCTTGATGAACTCTTCGGTGAATTCCGGCAGCTCGCGCTCTTCAACTTTCTTCAGCACGATTTCAAACTTCGCTGCTTTCCCTTTCAGGTTTTCAGCGTGGTAATCTTCCGGGAAGTTCACGTCGATGGTGAAGGTTTCGCCCGCTTTGTGGCCAACGATACCGTCTTCAAAGCCCGGGATCATACGACCCTGGCCCATGGCCAGCACGAAGTCAGACGCTTTGCCGCCTTCGAACTCTTCGCCGTCAACAGAGCCGGAGAAGTCGATGGTAGCGCGGTCTTCAGCTTCTGCTGCGCGGTCGGTCTCTTTCCAGGTGGCCTGCTGCTTGCGCAGCGTGTCCAGCATGGTGTCAACGTCTTCGTCGGTCACGGAGACAACCGGTTTTTCAACTTCGATTGCTTCCAGACCTTTCAGCTCAACTTCCGGATAAACTTCGAACTCGACAGAGTAGGTGAAGTCTTCGCCGGTTTTGTATTCGCCCGGCACGTAGTTTGGCGCGCCAGCCGGATTGATCTTTTCTTTGATGATCGCATCAACAAAGTTACGCTGCATCAGATCGCCCAGAACGTCCTGGCGAACGGAAGCGCCGTAACGCTGTGCAACGACGGTCATCGGCACTTTCCCTTTGCGGAAGCCGTCGATGCGTACTTTTTTAGATACGCTGACCAGCTCATTTTTCACCGCGTTTTCGATCACATCTTTAGCAACGGTAATCGTAACGCGACGGCCCAGGCCCTGAGTTGTTTCTACTGAAACTTGCATCTTATTACCTCAATAAATCACGTGCTCGGTCAACTTCAGACTCGCTTTACATCAATGATATAAAGGAAGACTAAGAACCGGGACGGCCTCTGATGTCAGAACCGCATTCCCTGTTGCCAGAAGCGTCCCGAAGACATTCGGAAAAACAGACGCAGCATTATAGCGGCAACGTCAAAGCGAGTCGAGGCTGCCGCACGCTGGCATTTCGTTAAGCTTCACGCTTTTTGCACCCGAAAGCCGTAAAAAAAGCAATGGACAGGGCTTTTTCGTCCAGAAACAACAAAGCGGCCCGCAGGCCGCTTCAGATTTTAAGCGTTTTTCTCAGGCCAGCGTACCGGCTCCACGACAGTTGGGCGAGGCCGGTACGGTATCCTGTAATCCCGCCCACTCTTTCACGGTATAGGTATGCAGCGCCAGCGCGTGGACGCTTCCCGCCAGTTCGTCTGCCAGCGCGCTATAAATAGCACGGTGCCGCATCAGAAATCGCTGGTTAAGAAA
Organism: Erwinia phyllosphaerae; assembly: GCF_019132875.1. Classification (GTDB taxonomy): domain Bacteria; phylum Pseudomonadota; class Gammaproteobacteria; order Enterobacterales; family Enterobacteriaceae; genus Erwinia; species Erwinia phyllosphaerae. The sequence continues at coordinate 426,014 of NZ_JAHSPF010000002.1, read as the reverse complement.
GCTGTCGCTGACGATGACCACTTTAAAATGGCTTTCTGCTCCTGCCGGAACGTTGTGCCGGTAACTTTCGTCATGAACTTCCAGATGCACGGGTGCAAAGGCCGTTCTTAACTTTTCTTCTATTTGTTCGCGGATCATAACAACACTCCTCTACGATCTGATGCGCCCCATCTCTTTAAATACTAGCCGGATTTCGCCGTCTGCCGATTCGTTTTACAGAAAAATAGCGGCCGGAAAGCCCGCTACTGTGCATTCTCTGGTTTACGGCTGCAACTGCTTACGCGATAAAAGATGGCCGACGCGTGAAAAGCGGCAGGTTAAAAAAATGTAAGGGGATGAATTTGCGCGCGGACAGGGCTTCCTCTTGTTTCAGGCAATGATATGATGACCGCGGTTTGTCGGCACTACACCCCATAAAATCGAGAAGATAAGCATGCTAAAAAAATTATTTTTCCCCCTGCTGGCCGTTTTTATGCTGGCCGGCTGCGCAACCAGCAGCAACACACTGAATATTTCGCCAGCCATTAAGCTTCCGCAGCAGGATCCGAGCCTGATGGGCATTACCGTCAGCATTAACGGTGCCGATCAGCGTAGCGATCGCGCCCTGGCGAAAGTTAACCGCGATGGTCAGCTGGTTACGCTTACGCCTTCACGCGATCTGCGTTTCCTGCTGCAGGAAGTGCTGGAGAAACAAATGGGCGCGCGCGGCTATATGATTGGGCCAAACGGCGCGGTTGACCTGCAAATCGTGGTTAACAACCTTTATGCCGACGTAACCCAGGGTAACGTGCGCTACAGCATCACCACGAAAGCCGATATTTCAATTATCGCCACGGCGAAAAACGGCAGCAAGCAGGTGAAAAACTACCGCCAGACCTACAGCGTTGAAGGGGCTTTCAACGCCACCAACGATAAGATTACCAACGCGGTTAACTCCACGCTGGGCGATGTGATTGAAGATATGGCTCAGGACACCAGCATCCACGAGTTTATCAAGCAGAACGCCCGTTAATCTCCTGCCCGCCTGACGGCGGGCATCGTTTTAAGGTTTGTATGCCCAGTCACTATCTGCACATCTTTACCCGCCGCAACGCCGCGCTTCTGCTTCTGCTGGGTTTCTCTTCCGGTTTACCGCTGGCGTTAACCTCCGGCACGCTGCAGGCCTGGATGGCCGTTGAGAATATCGATATCAAAACCATCGGCTTTTTTTCCCTTGTCGGGCAGGCCTACGTTTTTAAATTTCTGTGGTCACCGCTGATGGATCGCTATACGCCGCCTTTTCTCGGGCGTCGTCGCGGCTGGCTGCTGATCACCCAGCTGCTGCTGATTGTCGGTATTGCACTGATGGGCTTTATGCAGCCAGGCCGTGACCTGACGCTGCTGGCATCGCTGGCCGTGCTGGTCGCTTTCTGCTCCGCCTCGCAGGATATTGTCTTCGACGCCTGGAAAACGGATATTTTGCCTGCCGAAGAACGCGGTAGCGGCGCCGCCATCAGCGTTTTCGGCTATCGACTGGCGATGCTGGTTTCCGGCGGACTTGCGCTGTGGCTGGCCGACCGCTTTCTCGGCTGGCATGCCATCTGGTGGCTGATGGCCGCGATGATGGTGCCTGGCCTGATTGCCACGCTGCTGGCCAAAGAGCCGAACGAAGCCGTGGTTCAGCCACGCACGCTGGAAGAGGCCGTCATCGCGCCTTTACGCGATTTCTTTACCCGCAATAATGCCTGGCTGATCCTGTCTTTGATCGTCCTTTATAAGCTTGGCGACGCCTTTGCCGCCAGCCTGACAACGATTTTTCTAATCCGCGGCGTGGGTTTTGACGCCGGAGACGTTGGCCTGGTTAACAAAACTCTTGGCCTGTTTGCGACGATCCTTGGCGCATTGTATGGCGGCGTGTTGATGCAGCGGCTGAGCCTTTATCGCGCGCTGATGCTGTTTGGCATTCTGCAGGCGCTTTCCAATATGGCTTACTGGCTGCTGTCGGTCACCGATAAGCACCTGTACAGCATGGCTGCTGCCGTATTTGCAGAAAACCTTTGCGGCGGAATGGGCACGGCGGCCTTTGTCGCCCTGCTGATGACGTTATGCAATAAGTCGTTTTCCGCCACGCAGTTCGCTCTGCTTTCGGCACTTGCCGCCGTTGGCCGCGTCTATGTCGGGCCGGTGGCAGGCTGGTTTGTGGAAAGCTGGGGCTGGCCGACGTTTTATGCCTTTTCCGTCGCCGCCGCGCTGCCCGGCCTGATTTTGCTGGCCGGCTGTAAGCGCACGCTGGATCGGGCGCAGCATGCGGAGTTTGTGCCGCGTACGCTGTGGCCGCAAGCCTATCGCTGGGCGATCCGCCTGCTGCTGCTGGGCTGCGCGCTTGCCGCTGGCGGGCTGATCCTGCTGGCGCTTGGCGCAACCGGCCTGCTGCACAGTAACCCTCTGCTCAGCCCGCTCTTCAGCAGCGCGGCAGGCTTTGGGCTGGCAGGCGTCGTGCTGGGTACGCTACTGGATTACCTGGCCGGTCGGCAAACGGCCTGAGTCAGAAGCGATATTCCGCGCCCAGCCAGTACTGACGCCCTGACTCGTAAAAGCCTTCCGTCAGGGCGTACTTTTTATCAAGAACGTTATTTATTGCCGCGTTCAGGTTCCAGCCCGCACCCGGACTAAGCTCCGCACGCAGATGCGTCAGGGCAAAGCCCGCCGCCTTTTGTTTTGCGGTGCTGTCGCTATAGCTGAATGAACGCGCTTCTTCAGTGATACTCAACCGCCAGCCAGCCGCAGGCAAAATAGCAAGCCACCCGGTCACGGTTTGCCTGGGCAGCGCGGTCACCTTACCTGCGGAGCGCTGTTTTACGTCGCTGTAAATCAGGCCATAATTAACGCCTGCTTCCCCGTGCTCACCTACTTTACCGTGCAGGCCAACATCCAGCCCCTGATAATCCACGCGTCCGCTGTTGCGGTTTTGTACCCTTTGCGCATCAATGTTTTGGATAAGAATGGTGTCGCTAAGGCGGTTGTAATAAAGACTGGCTTCGCTGCGCCACCGTGGCGCGATCGCATAGCTCCAGCTCAGATCGACGCTGCGGGCGCGTTCAGGTTTTAGCTGCGGATTAACCAGCGCGGTTTGCCCATAGGCGGGACGAAAAGTCGTATAGCGCTCTTTTAACGTGGGAAAGCGGCTGCGATCGGAAAACGAAAACGTCAGTGTGTCGCCTTCCTGCAGATAATATTTCAGCATGCCCTGCCAGTTAAACGCCCGCTGACCGTTGCTGTCGTAGCGCGTGATGCTGCCGTTACTCTCATGCTTTAAAGCCTGCAGGCTGTCGCGCCAGTCGTAGCTGATGCCAGCCACCATATCCAGTGCATCGGTGATGGCCCGCTGATATTCCGTTGCCAGCGACCAGGTGCGATCCTGATAGCGATCGACGGCGGCACTTTTCGCGCCCTTTTCCCGATGCATATCGTTTTTCCAGTGCACGGCAAAAGAGAGACGATCGCTTTCCCGATATTGGGCAGAAAGCTGTAAAGCAGCGCCGTTACTGTAGTCGTCGTAATGGCTGTAGCTGCCCTGCTTGTTCCGTAGCGCCGCCAGGGAGTTGTACATTAATAGCGTATTTTTGAAGGCGTCGTGATAAAGGCGGCTTTTTAACGTCAGCGTTTCGCTAAGCCGTGTGCTTCCCTGATAGTAAAAGCTTTGCTTATCATACTGCGGCCAGTGCCAGTAACGGGCCGCCTGACCGCTGCTCCCTGCGTAAGGCGGACTCTGTTTTGCCCCGTCCTGGCTGCTCCAGCTGAGCGTATACCGGTCAGCGCCTGGCGTCCATCCCAGCCGCACGGCAGCTTTTTTATCGTCTGCCGCCGAATGATTAAGCCTGCCATTTTGTCCGACGACGTTGCTGATACCGTGCGCCAGACCGATAAAGGTTTTTTTTAACTGGCTGGCGCTGAGCTGAATAAATCCGCTGTCGTTTTTTGCGCCCAGCGCCGCATAGCTTTCCCTGGCGTTGCGTTTGTCGCGGCTCCATCCCTGGCGAAAGCCAACGCGCCCCGCAAAAGGTTTTTGCGGTAGAGCGCTGGTGATATTGATTGCGCCGCCCATCTGGTTTGGGCCTTGCAGCAGCGAGCTATATCCTTTGGACACTTCCAGTGACCCAAGGCCAAAAGTCAGAAAACGGCTTAAATCCAGATTACCGTCGTAAGGGACGTAAACCGGCACGCCGTCATAAAATACCGGTACTTGCCGACTGTTAAAGCCGCGCACCCGCACCTGAAGTTCATTACGGTTTCCCGACTTGTCCAGCGTGACGCCAGCCATCGTCGCCAGCGCTTCGGCAACGTTGTGCTTTTCCAGCTGGGTCAGGGTATTTGAGTTAAGAATATCGCGGCTTTCCGCGACGGGGCTTGACCAGATGGTCAGCGTGTTATCGTCCGCGTGGCTGGCTGCGGCCAGCAGCGTTGTTAACATCAGTAAGCGAGTTTTCACGATCGTTCCTTGATCCTGAGTGGATAAAGCTACCGCCACACCCGTGACGGAAAAGAGTTTTTATTGCTCTGTCACCATGGCTACGTCAGGGACAGAGTTCATCTTGCTGGCCGACATTCCCATGAAACCAGCGCCCACTCTTTTCCGGTGGGTGGCTCTTGCTGCCGGTAATAGTCGATTAGACAGCGCCGCTCGTTTTCATCCAGTTTCCCGCTGGCGCGCTCCACGGCCTGAATGGTTTGCTCAATGCTTTTTTCCGGTGGCGCAGCGTCGCGGATAAAATCGACCCGCGCATGAATGCCCATCTGATAAAGGGTGTTAACCGCGTAGATGTAGTTCGGCAGCTCATCAACGGGCCGGCCAATAGCGCGCAGCAGCAGAGGATCGAGGAAGGTGCCGCTTACGGTATGCGTGGTATATACCCGCAAGCGCGCCTGTTTATTCAGTTTTTCCAGCGCCTGGCGTAAATCACCAACCAGCGTAGAGCGTGAGGCGACGGCAATGTCGCAAACCGGGATATCGTCCCAGCTCTCTTCCCAGGCGCGATGGTGCCATAACGCATTATTTATCCCCAACGAGGCGGCCCGCTGTCCGGCAACGTCCAGCATGCCTTTGCTGTAGTCCAGACCGTGAACCTGCTCCAGCCTGTCGGCCAGCGCCAGGCAAACCGTCCCCGGCCCGCAGCCGACATCCAGCAACGTGGCCGCATCCGATAAATCAATACGCGCTACCAACTGCTGTAGGTACTGGCTGCTGGCAGGTGCATCACTCATTTTCTGCGCACGCTTGTCCCAGTGCTGTGGACTTTTTTCCGTCCTTTTTGCCTGCTGCAACTGTTGTTGGTAAAGTGCGGCAAAATCAATGCGATCGATCAGCATGCTATTTCCTCCTGGCTGAATGCGTGAAGGATTAGCCAGCGCTCAATTTCCGCCTGACTGACCCGATAAAGTTTTGCCAGCGACGCGCTGTTGAGCATGCTTTGCGGCGTCCCCTGCCGTACTTCGCCTTCCGGCGTAATAAAGATTACCTCGTCAGCGATCGCACTGGCGTGCAGAGGATGATGCGTCGCCATCAAAAGCGTCATGCCGCTGTTTTTCAGCTCCCGCACCTTTTCCAGCAGCGCTATCTGATGGCCGAAATCAAGGCTGGCTGCGGGTTCATCCAGCAGCAGCAGTGCGGGCCGCTGCACCAGCGCCCTGGCAAGTAACACCAGCTGCCGCTCGCCACCGCTGAGCGTAGGATAGCGCCGCTGCGCCAGCGAGCCTATGCCCAGCCTGGCCAGCGTGCTTAACGCCAGAGTGCGCAACGAGCGTCCCGGCACGGCAAACAGCCCAAGCGTCGCGCTGCCGCCCATCATCACCATCTCCAGCACGCTCCAGGCAAACGCACCGGCATGCTGCTGCGGCACCCAGGCCATCAGCTTCGCCCTTTCCTTTATTGACCAGGCCGTTAACGGCCTGCCTGCCAGCTGGATATCCCCCGAAATGGGGCGCAGCACGCCTGCAATAGTGCGTAACAGGCTACTTTTACCGCTGCCGTTATTGCCTAACAGACAGTAAACTTTTCCGGCAGTCAGCTTAAGCGTGACGTCAGCCAGCAATGTCTCACCGCTGTAGCCCAGCCTGACGCGATTCAGATATAAAAGCTTCATCTTTTTCCTCTCAGCAGTAAGGTAAGGAAGAAAGGTGCACCGATAAAAGAGGTCACGATGCCTAACGGCAGCTCGGTATGGTTAACGGTGCGTGCCAGCGTATCGGTACAGAGCAAAAATAGCCCGCCACAAAACAGCGACAGCGGCATCAGGCGCTGATAGTTAGTTCCGGTCAGCAGGCGGCTGACGTGCGGCACCACCAGACCAACCCAGCCGATAATCCCGGCGATGGCCACGGCGCTGGCGGTGATTAACGTGGCGCTAACGATGCAGACGAGACGTAAATGCCTGACGTTCACGCCCATCACCAGCGCCTCCTCCTCCGGCAGGCTCAGTAAGTTGAGCCGCCAGCGCAGCAGCAGTAAAGGCAATACGCCCACGGTAATCCCTGTACCCGCATAATAAAGATCGTCCGGCGTGATTGAGGAAAGGCCGCCAAGTAGCCAGAAGGTGATAGAAGGTAGCTGCGTATAGGGGTCGGCAAGGATTTTAATCAATGAGATAGCCGCGCCGCTCAGCGTTCCCCAGGCTATGCCCGTCAGTACCAGCGCTAAAATAGGATCGTGATGCTTCGCCCCGCGCGCCGTCAGGCTAACCAGCGTTACTATCAGCAGGCCGCCGATAAAAGCCATTGCCTGGACGGCGACAACGGGCATTTGCAGCCAGATAGCCAGGCAGGCACCCAGCCCGGCACCGGCGGCAACGCCCAGGATATCAGGCGAAACCAGCGGATTTTGAAACATGCCCTGATAAGCGGCGCCCGCACCGGAAAGTCCGGCCCCAATCAGCAGCGCCGCCAGGATACGCGGCAGACGAATTTGCCAGAAAACAATGGCCAGCTGCGGATCTAACGTCTCGGGTGAGAACAGCAACGATATGACTTCAGCCCCGCCGAGCGGAAACGCGCCGGTCATTAGCGCGGAGGCGAGCACGGCCAGGCTAACCAGCAGCCCACAAAGGAATTTCATTGCGCACTCATCAGACGCTGCCACTGTGCGTCATCAGGCGTGCCGTGATAGAACAGCCGGAAGAACTCCCTTAAATCCTGCTGCAAAGTTAGCGCCACGGTTTGATCGAATCGGGCCTGCAACATGCGTAACCCCGCCAGCCGGTTGACGCCCGGCGGCGCATCCAGCCAGCCGAACGGTCGTCGTGGAAACAGCAGGACCTGGTTCTGTGCGACCGCCTGAATGCCTCGCCATACGGGATCGCTTGTAATATGCCGCCAGGAGCGCACATCCTGGGTAATGATAACCTCCGGCTGCCAGGCCAGCAGCTGCTCCAGCGACACCTTCACCAGATGCGCCTGTCCCTGCTGTCGCGCCACATTGTGCATCCCCAGCAGTTCGGCCGCTTCGGTATGCAATGAGCCTTGCAGCCCGGTTTCCAGGCCATTAAAACCGCGGGCAGAATAGAAGCGCAGAGCAATAGGCTGACGATCCGCAAACGCCTGCGCATCCTGCAGAAAACGATCGGCCAGCTGTGCCTGCAGCTCCGCTCGTTCTGCCACGCCTAAGAGAGTGCCGAGCTGCCGTAGCTGGCTGGCCGAATAGCGCAGGCCGCCGTCAACCAGCAGCCAGGGAATACCGGTGCGCGCCACGGTTCGCGCGGCAAGCGAGCGAAAGGTTTCGCCGGTCATCCCGCAGTCGATAATCAGATCGGGCTTCAGCACCATCAACTGCTCCAGCGAAAGCGAGCTGCCGCGTCCGGCCAGCCGCCCTGTTTTTGGCAACTGGCGCACGCTTTCTGGCAGAAACTCGTTTCCCGCATGCGACAGCTCATAAAATGAAAGCCCCAGCAGCTTCTCTGGCGCCATCGCCAGCAGCAAGGGATCGCCGGGCGCGCCCGCGCTTAAAATCTTGTGGATAGCCGCAGGCGGCGGAAGCTCGCCAAAAGTAAAAAGGTGGCCAGTAGCTGAGGAGTGAGATGCGACCGAAAGGTTGCGGCCGACTTTAGCAATCCCGGAAGGCAAGGTCGCCGGGTAGCTCTGTCTGGTAGTGGCCGTTAAACCTAAAGGGGAAGCGACACCAAGTCCGCTTGCGATGAGGCCCGCCATAAAATGACGCCGGGTGATATCCATATCAGCTCCAGTTAAGCGTTATATAGTGCAATATACAGGGACTTACTCAATATGTTGTCAACAGGAAAATAATAACAGATAGAAATAGTGTGGCGTTGCTCACAAAAAGAAGGCGGGTCTACAGCAAAGAGGCTGCGCCAGACAGGCAACTTAAGGCAAACTACGTGGCCTGAGGAAAGCGGGCAGACGTACTAAAAAGCAGCATTTATATTAGTGGTTCTACTACGAAAGCAATATATGCTGCCCGAACGCTTCCCATAGCAGAAAAATCGCTAACAGCAACGTAACAAATGCGCTTTTTTTATCGCTAAAAACAGGGGCGAGTCGCCGTATATTTGACCGCTTTTTAACAATTGTGCCGCTTCGCTAATAAAGCGCCATCCGTTATTTCTTAAAGATTCTCGCCTTTACATTTACATCTAAATGCCAAATAAAAACCGCTGCGAAACTATTTCTGCTAATTTGATTTAGATCAATTGATACAGATATGTTAAATAAATGAGTACCATTTTCGCTGTTTATAGCATCCACGATTTTTGAAAGGGCTTTTCCATCTGTTTTTGTTATATTGAAGCCAAAGCCTTGCTGTTATTCATATTTTGTCACCCTCCGCAACATCTGTGACAGTGTTTGCAAAAGGTGTCAACGCCTTGCTGACACAAGCTGTTGCTGGTTTACAGTACTGAAACGTTCCCGTAAAATGCCGCCACACTTAAACGACAATAGAGCCCTTGTCATTGAGGTCGTTAAATGAGACTCAGGAAATACAATAAAAGTTTGGGGATTTTGTCATTAATCGCAGGCACTGTATTGTTAAGTGGCTGTGATAGTGCATTGTTAAATCCCAAGGGACAGGTTGCACTGGAGCAACGTTCGCTGATACTGACAGCCTTTGGCTTGATGATGATCGTCGTTATTCCTGCAGTCCTGATGGCCGTAGTATTCGCCTGGAAATATCGGGCATCCAATACTAATGCGAAATACAGCCCTAACTGGTCACACTCGAATAAAGTGGAAGCCGTGGTTTGGACTGTGCCGATCTTAATCATTCTCTTTCTTGGCGTTCTCACGTGGAAATCAACCCACGCGCTGGAACCAAGTAAACCACTGGCTTCCGATGTGAAACCGGTCGAGATTGATGTGGTCGCGCTGGACTGGAAATGGCTGTTTATCTACCCTGAACAGGGTATTGCAACCGTTAACCAGATCGCTTTCCCGGCTAATACACCAGTGACCTTTAAGATCACATCTAACTCCGTAATGAACTCCTTCTTCATTCCTACCCTCGGTAGCCAGATTTACGCTATGGCGGGCATGCAGACTGAACTGCATCTGATTGCGAATGAAGCCGGTACGTTTGACGGTATCTCCTCTAACTTCAGTGGTCGCGGCTTCTCTGGCATGAAGTTTAAAGCAATCGCCACGCCTGATAATGCGTCTTTCAATCAGTGGGTAGCGAAAGCCAAAGAGTCCTCTAACCAGCTGATGACCATGGATGATTTCGAGAAACTGGCTGCGCCAAGCGAAAACCATCCGGTTGAGTTCTTCTCCACGGCGAATCCTGAATTGTTCAAGCAGGTTATTGGCAAATTCAAGATGAACCACGGGAACATGAACACGCCAGCGCACGAAGGCATGGACATGAACGAAGCCTCTCATGCGGGAGCCGAGGAATAATACGATGTTGGGAAAATTAACCCTTGATGCAGTTCCGTACCACGAGCCGATTATCGTGGTTACGGTTGCCGCCATCATTCTTGGTGGTCTGGCCGTTGCTGGAGCGATCACTTACTTCGGTAAGTGGCAATACCTGTGGTCTGAATGGCTGACGTCAGTTGACCACAAAAAACTCGGTATCATGTATATCATCGTGGCTTTCGTCATGCTGCTGCGCGGCTTTGCCGATGCGGTCATGATGCGTAGCCAACAGGTGCTGGCTTCGGCTGGCGGGCCCGGCTTCCTGCCGCCTCATCACTACGACCAGATCTTTACCGCGCACGGCGTGATTATGATCTTCTTCGTAGCGATGCCGTTCGTTATCGGTCTGATGAACATTGCTGTTCCTTTGCAGATCGGCGCGCGCGACGTGGCCTTCCCTTTCCTGAACAACCTGAGCTTCTGGTTCACGGCTGTCGGTGTGGTGCTGGTTAACCTGTCACTGGGCGTGGGCGAATTTGCTCAGACCGGCTGGCTGGCTTATCCGCCGCTTTCCGGCGCGGAGTACAGTCCGGGGGTCGGGGTTGACTACTGGATATGGAGTCTGCAGCTTTCCGGTATCGGGACGACATTAACAGGTATTAACTTCTTCGTTACTATCCTGAGAATGCGTGCACCGGGCATGACCATGTTCAAAATGCCTGTTTTCACCTGGGCATCGCTGTGTACTAACGTGCTGATCATCGTCTCCTTCCCGGTTCTGACCGTGACGCTGGCGCTGCTGACCCTTGACCGTTATCTGGGCTTCCATTTCTTTACCAATGAAATGGGCGGCAACATGATGATGTACGTCAACCTGATTTGGGTTTGGGGACATCCGGAAGTATACATCCTGGTTCTGCCGGTCTTCGGCGTCTTCTCTGAAGTCGTTGCGACCTTCTCGAAAAAACGTCTGTTTGGTTACACCTCGCTGGTTTGGGCAACGGTGGTTATTACCGTCCTTTCCTTCATCGTGTGGCTGCACCACTTCTTTACGATGGGTGCCGGCGCGAACGTTAACGCCTTCTTCGGTATCATGACGATGATTATCGCCATTCCGACCGGTGTTAAAATCTTTAACTGGCTGTTCACCATGTACCAGGGCCGCATTCAGATGCACTCTGCGATGCTGTGGACCGTAGGCTTCCTGGTCACCTTCTCCGTTGGTGGTATGACCGGTGTTCTGCTGGCGGTACCGGGTGCGGACTTCGTGCTGCACAACAGTCTGTTCCTGATTGCCCACTTCCATAACGTGATTATCGGTGGTGTGGTGTTCGGTTGTTTTGCTGGTGTGACCTACTGGTTCCCGAAAGCGTTCGGCTTCTGCCTGAACGAAAAATGGGGTATCCGTGCCTTCTGGTTCTGGATTATCGGCTTCTTCGTTGCCTTTATGCCGCTGTACGCGCTGGGCTTCATGGGGATGACCCGTCGTCTGAGCCAGAACATCGATCCACAGTTCCACCCTCTGCTGGTTGTTGCGGCATTCGGTGCGGCGCTGATCGCTTGTGGCGTACTGTGCCAGATCACTCAGTTCTGGGTATCCGTACGTGACCGCGAGCAGCTGCGCGATCTGACCGGTGACCCGTGGGGTGGTCGTACGCTGGAGTGGGCAACCTCTTCACCACCTCCGTTCTACAACTTTGCTGAAGTGCCTGTTATCCACGAGCGCGATGCGTTCTGGGAAATGAAAGAGAAAGGTGAAGCTTACAAACGTCCAGCTAAGTATGAAGAGATCCACATGCCGAAAAACAGCGGCGCGGGTGTCATCATCGGTGGTTTCAGCCTGGTGTTTGGTTTCGCTGCTATCTGGCACATCTGGTGGCTGGTAGGCGTGGCGTTCCTCGGAATGATCCTGACCTGGATTATTAAGAGCTTTGACGAAGACGTTGATTACTACGTTCCCGTTGCCGAGATCGAAAAAATCGAGAATCAGCACTTTGACGAAATTAGCAAAGCAGGCCTGAAAAATGTCAACTGAAACTCTGACTAAACACCACGACGCCCATGCGGAGCATGGGCATCACGATGCAGGAGCCAATAAGCTGTTTGGCTTCTGGATCTACCTGATGAGCGACTGCATTATCTTCGCAACGCTGTTTGCGACCTATGCGGTCATGGTCAACAGCACCGCTGGTGGCCCTGCAGGTAAAGATATTTTTGAACTGCCGTTTGTGCTGGTTGAAACCGCACTGCTGCTGGTCAGCTCCATTACCTACGGCTTTGCCGTTATCAGCATGGAAAAAGGCGCGAAAGGCGCCGTTCTGGGCTGGCTGGTGCTGACCTTCCTGTGTGGTATCGGCTTTATCTCGATGGAAATCTATGAGTTCCATCATCTGATCACAGAAGGCTTCGGCCCGCAGCGCAGCGGCTTCCTGTCCGGCTTCTTTACGCTGGTTGGTACGCACGGTCTGCACGTGACCTGTGGTTTGATCTGGATGCTGGTGATGATGTATCAGGTGGCCACTAAGGGCCTGACTTCCACCAACCACACCCGTCTGATGTGCCTGAGCATGTTCTGGCACTTCCTGGATGTGGTCTGGATCTGTGTGTTCACCATCGTTTACCTGCTGGGGGTCATTTAATGAGCAAAACATTAAGCGATCATGGTACCTCTCACGGTAACGTGAAGACCTATATGATCGGCTTTATTCTGTCGATCATTCTGACTGCGATTCCATTCTGGATCGTCATGGAAGGCGGCGCGTCTAAAACGACGATGCTGGCCGTGGTAGTGATTGCAGCCGTGGTACAGGTGCTGGTGCATCTGTATTACTTCCTGCACCTCAGCACCTCGACCGATCAGCGCTGGAATCTGGTGGCAATCGTCTTTTCTGCCGTCATCATTCTGATTGTCGTAGTAGGCTCTATATGGATTATGTGGAACCTCAATTACAACATGATGGTCCGTTAAAGAGTCGCCTGTGATGATTAAGCAATACCTGCAAGTAACGAAACCAGGAATTATTTTCGGGAATTTAATTTCTGTCATCGGGGGATTCCTGCTGGCTTCTAAAGGCAGCATCGACTATTCCCTGTTTCTCACCACCTTAGTCGGCGTTTCGCTGGTGGTCGCATCGGGTTGTGTTTATAACAACTTTATTGACCGTGACATCGACGTAAAAATGGAGAGAACCAGAAACCGTGTGCTGGTAAAAGGCCTCATTTCCCCGACAGTCTCTCTGGTTTATGCAACCGTTCTGGGTATTGCTGGATTCGCGTTGCTGTATCTCGGAGCAAACCCGCTGGCCATGTGGCTGGCGGTAATGGGCTTTGTGATTTATGTCGGCGTTTACAGCCTGTATATGAAGCGCAAGTCCGTTTACGGCACGCTGATTGGCAGCCTGTCTGGCGCAGCGCCACCGGTTATCGGTTACTGCGCCGTCAGCAACCAGTTCGATGCTGGCGCGCTGATCCTGCTGGCTATCTTTAGCCTGTGGCAGATGCCGCATTCCTATGCGATTGCCATCTTCCGCTTTAAAGATTACCAGGCAGCGAATATCCCGGTTCTGCCGGTGGTAAAAGGTATCTCCGTAGCTAAAAACCATATTACGCTGTATATCCTGGCGTTTATGGTGGCGACGCTGATGCTGACGCTGGTGGGATACGCGGGCTATAAGTATCTGATCGTTGCCGCAGCCGTGAGCGTCTGGTGGCTGGGAATGGCGCTGTCGGGCTACAAGACGCAGAACGATCGCGTCTGGGCACGTAAGCTGTTCGTTTTCTCCATCGTCGCCATCACTGCACTGAGCGTTATGATGTCGGTAGACTTTATGACGCCAGCCTCAAAGGACCTGCTGACCTACGTCTGGTAAGCATTCCTGTTGCAGTTCTGTTAAGGGCGCGTGATACCTTAAAAGGGTATTACGCGCCCTTTCTTTTTGTTACCACTTTAATTAATAATAATTTTACCCCCCTGCCCCAACCCCTTAAAATATGCCTACCAGATAACCTGAGGTAGTAATGAACGATAATAAAATGACTCCGGTCGAACTGCGTGCGACATGGGGTTTGGGAACGGTATTCTCCCTGCGTATGCTGGGAATGTTTATGGTTCTTCCCGTCCTGACCACGTATGGCATGGCGTTACAGGGAGCAAGTGAGGCACTGATTGGGCTCGCCATCGGCATCTACGGTTTAGCGCAGGCCGTATTTCAAATTCCCTTTGGTCTGCTGTCCGACAGAATTGGCCGCAAACCGCTGATCGTTGGCGGATTACTGATCTTCGTTTTAGGCAGCGTAATTGCCGCCATCACCACGTCTATTTGGGGCGTGATCCTGGGTCGTGCCTTGCAGGGTTCCGGCGCGATTGCGGCGGCAGTAATGGCGCTGCTTTCTGACCTGACGCGCGAGCAGAACCGCACCAAGGCGATGGCCTTTATCGGCATCAGCTTTGGGATTACCTTCGCTATCGCCATGGTACTTGGGCCTGTGATTACGCACGCGCTTGGCTTACATGCGCTGTTCTGGCTCATCGCCCTGCTGGCGAGCAGCGGTATTGTCATTACGCTGCTGGTGGTGCCTTCCGCTTCAAACCACACGCTCAACCGTGAATCGGGCATTGTGAAAGGCAGTTTCCGTGCGGTACTGGCCAACACTCGCCTGGTGAAGCTTAACTTTGGCATTATGTGCCTGCACATTTTGCTGATGTCGAGTTTTGTGGCGCTGCCTGGCGAATTTGAGCAGGCGGGCTTTCCTGCCGAGCAGCACTGGAAAATCTATTTGATTACCATGCTGATCGCTTTCTGCGGCGTGATCCCTTTTATTATCTATGCCGAAGTGAAGCGTCAGATGAAGCGGGTTTTCGTTGCCTGCGTGGCGATTATTTTAATTGCCGAAATTATCCTGTGGGGCGCGGGTAACCACTTCTGGACGCTGGTTGTTGGCGTACAGCTGTTCTTTGTTGGCTTTAACCTGATGGAAGCGATTCTGCCTTCGCTGATCAGCAAAGAATCGCCGCCGGGCTATAAAGGCACCGCGATGGGCGTCTACTCCACCAGCCAGTTTATTGGCGTAGCGGTAGGCGGCAGCCTGGGTGGCTGGCTGTATGGCCATTTTGACGCCTCGACGGTCTTTGTCGTGGGTGCGATCATTGCGGCCGTCTGGCTGCTGG
This sequence comes from Erwinia phyllosphaerae, assembly GCF_019132875.1. GTDB lineage: Bacteria > Pseudomonadota > Gammaproteobacteria > Enterobacterales > Enterobacteriaceae > Erwinia > Erwinia phyllosphaerae. The sequence goes on along the minus strand of NZ_JAHSPF010000002.1, from coordinate 411,010 downwards.
TCAGCTGCACTATGCAGGAGCCGCCTTACGTCAGCAGCCTGCGTATCGTGCTGCGCGATGAGAACGTTGATGCCGCCCTGCTGGAGAAACGCCTGAAGGCGCAGCCGGGCGTGGCCGCCGTCTTTATCGTGCCGGAAGAGCGTAGCGCCTATGTGAAAATTGACAGCAAGGTGACTAACCGTCCGGAGCTGGAAGCGCTGGTCGGCAGTTGCTAATGTTGTTCACTGGTTAAGTTTGTCAGCAATCTGGAAGGGGGTTTACGGCCCCCTCTCCCCTCCCCTTCCCTCGGCTATTTTTGACCTGAGTCATCTCGCGACCAGATACCTTTGCTAAATGATAATGATTATCTTTTAATAAGCTCCGTTTTCCGCTCACATGGACGAGGCTTATGCAGATTAATTTATCCCCCTGGTTCGCGCAGCCTGGCGCGCAGGCTTTTACCGAGCGCCGCGCCGCCATGCCCTGGCGCAATACGGTTCCGCTACCTGCGGATGCAGTGCAACCTGCCTGGCACCAGCTGCTGTTAAATCCCGCTCCGCCGCGCAAGCGGTTGGTTTATCTTCACATTCCCTTTTGCGCCACTCGCTGTACCTTCTGCGGTTTTTATCAGCATAAGTTTCAGCCGGATGAGGCGGACAGGTACGTTAACGCTCTTCTGCGCGAAATCGAGATGGAAGCCGACAGCCCGCTATATCAGTCCGCGCCCGTTCACGCCGTTTATTTTGGCGGCGGCACGCCGACGGCGCTGTCGGCAGCCGGGCTATATCGCCTTATCAGCCTGCTGAAAGCGCGCCTGCCTTTGGCACCAGATTGTGAAATCACGATTGAGGGCCGCACCCTGAATGTTGACGATGCGCGCATTGATGCCTGCCTGGATGCAGGCGCTAACCGTTTCTCCATCGGTATCCAGACTTTCGACAGCCGCATTCGTCAGCGTATGGGCCGTACCGCCGATCGCCAGCAGTCGATCGCTTTTCTTAAAAAGCTGTGCCGGCGCGATCGTGCCGCCGTGGTTTGCGACCTGATCTTTGGTTTACCCGGACAAACGGCCAGCCTCTGGCGGCAGGATCTGGCTACGATACGGGATATTGGCCTGGACGGCGTAGACCTGTATGCCTTAAACCTTTTACCCACTACGCCGCTGGCAAAGGCGGCAGATAATGAGCGGGTAATGCTGCCGGATGTGGCTGCGCGTCACGCATTTTATTTACAGGGCGCAGGGCTGCTGGAGGAATATGGCTGGCGGCAGCTCAGCAACAGCCATTGGGCAGGAACTACCCGCGAGCGCAATCTTTATAACTTACTGATCAAGCAAGGTGCGGACTGCCTGGCGTCAGGCTGCGGGGCTGGCGGCAGCGTCAACGGACAGGCTTATATGATCGAGCGCAAGCTGGACAGCTATTATCAGGCGCTGGCCCGCGGCCACAAGCCTGTCAGTATGATGACGCAAGCGGCAGGAGGAACGCATCAGTGGCGTCACCAGCTACAGGCCGGTATTGAAACAGGAAGGGTCGATCTGAAATTATTGACCGCACGCGCCGCGCTGTTGCAGCCGTTAGTCGATCAGTGGCATCACTCTGGCCTGCTGACCACAAACGATCTCTGTTTGCGCTTTACCGGCAGCGGCCGCTTCTGGGCCAACAATATTATGCAGTGCCTGACGGAGATTTTACTGCGTCTCTCTACCGTCAGCGGCGAAGGGAGTGAGCACGGCTGATGGGTGCCAGCCTGCTCTGTTGCGCAGGCTGGTAGCTGGCTTAAAGGTCAGAGCATCCGGCTCGCCAGCATTGACCGTGTTAATCGCGGAAGTTTTTAAACTGGAAAGGCTGTCCCAGATTGCCGCCGCGAATCAGCGCCATAGCGCCCTGCAGATCATCGCGAGATTTGCCGGTTACGCGCACTTCCTCACCCTGAATCTGCGACTGCACTTTCAGCTTGCTGTCTTTAATCAGCTTAACGACTTTCTTCGCGACATCAGCCGGAATGCCTTTTTTCAGTTTGGCTTCCACGCTCCAGCTTTTTCCGCTGTGCTCAATGTCTTCCGGCACATCCAGCGCGCCGTTCTCAATGCCGCGCTTGAGCAGCTTTTCGCGCAGGATATCAACCAGCTGTTTTACCTGGAAATCTGACTCGCTCAGCACCTTGATAGATTCGTTTTTCTCGTTCAGCTCGTAGCTGGCCGTGACGTTACGAAAATCGAAACGGGTAGAGAGTTCACGGTTAGCGTTTTCTACGGCGTTGCGCACTTCCTGAAGGTCGACCTCTGAAACGATATCGAAAGATGGCATGATTTATTCTCCTGATTCTGTTGTGACAGGCATAATACCTGGTTAGCAACAGTAAAAAAACCATCGGCATGGAAAGCTATAATAAGAATAGCTCTGCTGGCGCGGCCCGATGGCCGGCAGAATCAACACAACCCGCGCGCGGGGAGGATGAATGAAAATTACCGTATTGGGATGCGGCGCTTTAGGACAGATTTGGCTGGCTGCGCTGGAAGCTCAGGGCAATGAGGTTCAGGGCTGGCTGCGCGTGCCGCAGCCCTGGTGTTCGGTGAACGTCGTCAACCTTGACGGCACCATCACCAACAAAACCTTCATTGCTAACGATCCCTCGTTTTTAGCGCAAAGCGATCTGCTGCTGGTGACGCTAAAGGCCTGGCAGGTTTCCGAGGCGGTCAAAAATTTGCAGTTTATTCTGCGCCAGGACTGTCCGATTCTGCTGCTGCACAACGGTATGGGCACGCTTGATGAGCTAAAGTCGCTTACGCAGCCCCTGTTGCGCGGTATTACCACCCATGCGGCGAAGCGCGACGGCACGGTTATCGTTCACGTCGCGTCCGGTATTACCCATATTGGCCCAACCTCTGCCGATAGCGCGCTGCTGAGCGATCTGGCAGAAATGTTACAGCAGGCGCTGCCGGATGTGGCCTGGCACAATAACGTTGCCTCGGCCGCCTGGCAAAAGCTGGCGGTCAACTGCGTGATCAATCCGCTCACCGTGCAGTACGACTGTACCAACGGCGAGCTGCTCAACCATCCGCAGGAAATTGCCGTACTCTGTGACGAAGTGGCGATGGTGATGGAACGTGAAGGCCAGCATACCTCGCGCGACGGGCTGTTGGCTTACGTGAAGGATATTATTACCGCCACGTCCGCCAATACCTCTTCCATGCTGCAGGATATCCGCGCGCAGCGGCGCACGGAGATAGACTATATTACCGGTTACGTTATTCGTCGTGCACGGGCGCAAGGGTTGTCCACGCCGGAGAACAGCCGACTTTATGAAATGATTAAGCGTAAGGAACAAGATTATGAGCGCGAACGTATCGGTGCTGGTTTGCCTGGCACCTGGCAGTGAAGAAACCGAAGCCGTCACGACTATCGACCTGCTGGCGCGCGCGGGCTTTACGGTAACCACCGCCAGCGTGATGGATGACGGCAGCAAAGAGATAGTCTGTTCGCGCGGCGTGCGGCTGCTGGCGGATGCCACGCTGGTAGAGGTTGCCGATAACGATTTTGCCGCTATCGTACTGCCTGGCGGCCTGAAAGGCGCAGAGGCTTTTCGCGACAGCCCGCTGCTGGTAGAAACCGTGCGCCAGTTTCATCTGTCCGGGCGCATCGTTGCCGCCATTTGCGCGGCCCCCGGCACGGTACTGATCCCGCATAACCTTTTCCCCGTCGGCAATATGACCGGCTTCCCCGGCCTGAAGGAGACCATCCCGGAAAGTCAGTGGATGGATAAGCGCGTGGTATGGGATCGGCGCGTAAACCTGTTAACCAGCCAGGCGCCAGGTACCTCAATCGACTTTGCCTTAAAGCTTATTGACCTGCTGGCCGGGAAAGAAAAAGCATACGAAGTCGCCCGGCAGCTGGTGCTGGCTGCCGGTATTTTCGATTACCGGGAATGGGTGGAATAGCAGCGCACTGACCTGACAAAAAAGAAAAGGCGCTGAAGTCAGCGCCTTACTTAAAACAGTCCAGATTTAAGGACGATAAACCTTCACGTTTTTAAAGCCCTGCTCGTGAAGATAGAGCGCCTGCAAACGGCTCATCACGCCACGGTCGCAGTAAAGCAACCAGGTTTTGCTTTGATCGAGATCGCCGAACTGCGTGCTGAGCTTGTAGAACGGCATGCCTTTAACGTCTACGCCTTCCAGCTCCAGCGGGCTGTTGTCCTGCTCGTCCGGCGAGCGGATATCCAGCACCACGTCGTTATCGCTAAAGGAAACCACGGTTTCGATTTCTACCACTTCCTGCTCGGTTTCTTCTGCAATCTGGCGAATATCCACGTTGGTGGCTTCTTCAATCACCTTATCCAGAATGGCGAAATCAAAGTTTTGCTCTTCCGCTTCGATTCTGGCCTTCACCGCTTTTACCGTCGGACTTTTCGAAATCACGCCGCAGTATTCCGGCATGGTACGGGCAAAGTCTTCCGTGCCGATATGGCGCGCCAGCTTGATAATGTGCTCTTTATCATGCGAAATCAGCGGGCGCAGGATCAGCGTATCGGAAGCGTTGTCGATTAACCGCAGATTGGTCAGCGTCTGGCTGGATACCTGCCCGAGCGCTTCGCCCGTAACCAGTGCCTGCACGCCGTAACGTTCCGCAATGGTGGACGCCGCGCGTACCATCATACGCTTCAGCACCACGCCCATCTGCCCATCGTCCACTTTCTCCAGAATCTCGCCGACTACCGGTTCAAAGTTGATGGCGACAAAGCGCACCTTGTGCGAGCGGCCAAAACGGTTCCACAGATAGTGCGCCACCTGACGAACGCCGATTTCATGCGCCGCGCCGCCAAGGTTAAAGAAGCAGTAGTGTACGCGGCAGCCGCGGCGCATCAGCATATAGCTGGAAACGCCGGAGTCAAAACCACCGGAAATCAGCGACAGCACGTCTTCCTGGCTGCCAATCGGGAAACCGCCGATACCTTCATAACGTCCGGTGATCAGCAGCAGGCGATCGTCTTCAATCTCTATATTAACGGTCACCTGCGGATGGTTCAGCTTCACCTGGGCGCTGGCAACGTGCTGGTTCAGGCCGCCGCCCACGTAGCGCTCCACGTCCTGCGAACTGAACTCGTGTTTGCCGCGGCGTTTTACGCGTACGGAAAAGGTTTTGCCTTCGATACGCTCGCGGTTCATCGCCAGCGTCTGCTCAAAGATGTTGTGCATATCGGTATAAGCGCGCTCTTCAACTTCCAGAACGTGATGAATACCAGGGATGCGCGTCAGCTCATCGATAATATAGTGGCGGTGGCTTTCGTTTTTAGAACGGACTTCGATATGGTCCCAGTGGCGCACCACGGCCAGCGTATCGTCGCACTGTTTCAGCACGTTACGAATGTTCGTGGTCAGCATTTTAATAAAACGCAAACGCACGGACTGGCTCTTAATGGTGATTTCCGGGAATAATTTAATAATAAACTTCATGGTGGCGCGGGCTCAACGGGCAATTAGTGCTGAAATGCAGGGCACTTAGCTGGTAAAATCAGAGGATTGCAAAGCGGTTTGTCCCCTTTGCATCCGGGGGAAGCGATTGTATCACATCTGACCGACGACTGCTTCTTCTCCTGCTGTCAGAATCATTATTTTGCTAATCAATTTGAGTCGGCTACCATGAGTGACCTGACAGTAAAAAACATCACCGAGCTAAACGTTATTATGCCAAAAAAAGCCGAACAGCCCGCCAGTTTTGAAACCTCGCTTGCTCAGCTGGAGCAGATTGTTTCACGTCTTGAAAGCGGCGACCTGCCGCTGGAAGAGGCGCTGAATGAATTTGAACGCGGCGTACAGCTGGCACGTACGGGCCAGCAGAAACTGCAGCAGGCAGAGCAGCGTGTACAAATCCTGCTTAACGACGATAAAAATGGCGATTTACAGCCTTTCACGCCGGAAAACGACTGATGGATTTTAGCGCTCTTCTTAACGCGCACCACGCGCGCGTGAATCAGGCATTACAGCGTTTTATCAGCAACCTGCCTTTTCAGAAATCGCCTCTGGTTAACGCCATAGAATATGGTGCATTATTAGGCGGCAAGCGCCTGCGGCCATTTCTGGTTTATGCGACCGGCAACATGCTGCATGCGGATGACAGCGCGCTTGACGCGCCCGCCGCGGCGGTCGAATGCATTCACGCTTACTCGTTGATTCACGACGATTTGCCCGCGATGGATGATGATAATTTGCGGCGTGGGCAGCCGACCTGCCACATCAAATTTGGCGAAGATACGGCTATTTTAGCCGGTGATGCACTACAAACGCTCGCCTTCACTATACTTGCCGATACACCGATGGCAGGCGTAACGGCAGAAAACCGTATTGCGATGCTTTCCGAACTGGCGCAGGCCAGCGGCGTGGCCGGCATGTGCGGCGGCCAGGCGCTTGATTTAGCCGCGGAAGGCCGCCAGGTTAACCTGAACGAGCTTGAGCAGATCCACCGTTATAAGACCGGCGCGTTAATTCGCTCCGCCGTTCGCCTGGGCGCGTTGACCGCAGGTGAGCGAGGCCGTAGCGCCTTACCTCTCCTTGACCGCTATGCCGAAGCTATCGGCCTGGCGTTTCAGGTGCAGGACGATATTCTGGATGTGGTGGGCGATACCGCCATCATCGGCAAACGGCAGGGAGCCGATCAGCAGCTTGGAAAAAGTACCTACCCGGCCTTGATGGGACTCGAAAGTGCACGGGAAAAGGCGTGGGCCCTCTGTCAGGAGTCGTTCAGCGCACTGGAAATACTTGCCGCGCAAGGCTTTGACACAACATCACTACAAGCGCTTGCAAGTTACATAATTGAACGCAATAAATAACTTCCACAATGAGTCTCTGATGAGTTTTGATACTGCAAAATATCCGACGCTGGCGCAGGCCGCGACGGTACAAGAATTACGTTCGCTTCCTAAAGAGAGCCTGCCAAAACTCTGTGACGAGCTACGACAGTATTTACTCGACAGCGTAAGCCGCTCCAGCGGACATTTTGCCTCTGGCCTGGGCGTCGTGGAACTGACGGTCGCGCTGCACTACGTCTATAACACCCCTTTTGATCATCTCATCTGGGACGTGGGCCATCAGGCCTATCCGCACAAGATCCTGACCGGCCGCCGCGATCGCATCGGCACCATCCGGCAAAAAAATGGCCTGCACCCTTTCCCGTGGCGCGATGAGAGCGAATACGACGTGCTGAACGTCGGTCACTCCAGCACCTCGATTAGCGCCGGTGTGGGCATGGCCGTTGCCGCAGAAAAAGAAGGTAAAGGCCGCCGTACCGCCTGCGTAATCGGCGACGGCGCGATTACGGCGGGCATGGCGTTCGAAGCCATGAACCATGCAGGCGATATCAAATCCGATCTGCTGGTGGTGCTGAACGACAATGAAATGTCGATTTCAGAAAACGTGGGCGCGCTGAACAACCGCCTGGCGCAAATTCTTTCCGGTAAAACCTATTCGCGCCTGCGTGAAAGCGGCAAAAAAGTGCTGACCGGCCTGCCGCCGATCAAAGAGCTGGTTAAACGTACCGAAGAACATCTGAAAGGCATGGTTGTGCCCGGCACGCTGTTTGAAGAGCTGGGCTTTAACTATATCGGCCCGGTTGACGGTCACGACGTGCTGACGCTGGTGCAGACGCTGAAAAACATGCGCAGCCTGAAAGGCCCGCAGTTTCTGCATATTATGACCAAAAAAGGCAAAGGCTACGCCCCGGCAGAAAAAGATCCGATCAGCTGGCACGCCGTGCCCAAGTTCGATCCTGCCAGCGGTCTGCTGCCAAAAGCCGCTGAAGGCCTGCCGAGCTACTCCAAAATCTTTGGCGAATGGCTGAGCGAAACCGCCGCGGATGACCACAAGCTGATGGCCGTTACGCCAGCGATGCGCGAAGGCTCCGGCATGGTCAGCTTCTCTCGCGATTATCCGGCGCAGTATTTTGACGTGGCAATTGCCGAACAGCATGCGGTTACCTTTGCTGCCGGACTGGCGATTGGTGGCTACAAGCCTGTGGTGGCTATCTACTCAACGTTTTTACAGCGTGCCTACGATCAGCTGATCCACGATGTAGCGATTCAGAAACTGCCGGTGCTCTTTGCTATCGACCGTGGCGGCATCGTCGGCGCGGATGGCCAGACGCATCAGGGCGCTTTTGATATCTCCTTCCTGCGCTGCATTCCTGGCATGGTGATCATGACGCCAAGCGATGAAAACGAATGCCGCCAGATGCTTTATACCGGCTACCACTACAACGATGGCCCAAGCGCGGTGCGCTATCCGCGCGGTACCGGCACCGGCGCGGCACGTGAGCCGCTGCGCTCGCTGCCGCTGGGTAAAGGCGTGGTGAAGCGCGAAGGCGAAAAGCTGGCGATCCTCAATTTTGGTACGCTGCTGCCGGAAGCGGCCGCCGTGGCCGACTCGCTGAACGCTACGCTGGTCGATATGCGTTTTGTGAAGCCGCTGGATGAAGCGCTGGTGATCGAGCTGGCTGCCAGCCACGAAGCGCTGATTACGCTGGAAGAAGGCGCTATCAAAGGCGGCGCGGGTAGCGGCGTCATCGAGCTGCTGATGGCAAAACGCGTGCTGGTGCCGGTATTGAATATCGGTCTGCCGGACGAGTTTATCCCGCAAGGCACCCAGGAAGAGATTCGCCACGATTATCAACTTGATGCCGAAGGTATCGAACAGCAAATTTCCCGCTGGCTCGCGCTGTAACACCGCATTTTGCTCCCCGTCCGGGGAGCATATACCTGCTATGCTCAGACTCTTATGTCCTCATCTTTGGCAGGAGCACCAATGAAAAAAATTCAGTTAGGCACCACAGACCTGACCGTTTCCCGTTTATGCCTGGGCTGCATGACCTACGGCGAGCCAGACCGTGGCCGCCACGCCTGGACGCTGCCGGAAGAAAGCAGCCGTCCGCTAATCAGGCAGGCGCTGGAAGCGGGCATTAACTTCTTCGATACGGCTAATAGCTACTCCGATGGCAGCAGCGAAGAAATTGTTGGCCGTGCCCTGAAAGAGTACGCGCGCCGCGATGAGATTGTGGTGGCGACTAAAGTCTATTTCCCGATGAGTAATCTTTCCGGCGGTCTGTCCCGCGCTAACATCATGCAGTCCATTGACGACAGCCTGACCCGCTTGGGTATGGATCACGTTGACCTGTTGCAGATCCACCGCTGGGACTACAACACGCCGCTGGAAGAGACGCTGGAAGCGCTGCACGACGTGGTGAAATCCGGCAAGGCGCGCTATATCGGCGCGTCTTCCATGTATGCCTGGCAGTTTGCCAAAGCGCTTTATACGGCGGATCGTCATGGCTGGACAAGGTTTGTCAGCATGCAGGATCAGTACAACCTGATCCAGCGCGAAGAAGAACGCGAAATGTATCCGCTTTGCCGGGCGGAAAACATTGCGGTACTGCCGTGGAGCCCGCTGGCGCGTGGCCGTCTGACTCGTCCGTGGGGCGAAGCGACCGCGCGTACCGCTTCCGACGAGTATGGCAGCACCCTGTATGAAAAAACCGAAGAAAACGACGGCGCTATTGCGCAGCGCGTGGCGGCCATTGCCGAAGCAAGGGGCGTAAGCCGTGCACAGATAGCGCTGGCCTGGCTGCTGGCGAAACCGACGGTTACGGCACCGATTATCGGCGCGTCGCGTGCGGAACAGCTGGCTGATTTGGTCAGGGCGGTTGATATCGAGCTGACGCAGGAAGAGATTGCCGATCTGGAAAGCCTTTACCAGCCGCACAGCGTGGTGGGTTTTGACTAGGCCGACCTGAAGCAGATGAAGCGCGTCGCGATATAGCTATCGCGGCGCGAGCTGGCAGGGAAGCCGCCTTTTGCCTTTATGGCTGGCCTCCCTTCCTCACGCCGGTGCCTGTAAACTACAGCGCCAGATGGTGTCCGGCGTAATAGAGAATACCTGCCGAGATAATCCCGGCGATGATATCGTCTACCATAATGCCCATGCCGCCGTGCACGTTGCGGTCGAACCAGCGGATTGGCCAGGGTTTCCACATATCCAGAATACGGAAGATCACAAATCCCGCCAGTACCCATTGCCAGCTGATAACCGGGATCGCCATCAGCGTGATCCACATACCGATAAACTCATCCCAGACAATGCTGCCGTGATCGTGTACGCCCATATCCTTTGCGGTACGATGGCAAAGATAAACGCCAATGCAGATACCAAACATTACCAGCAGCGAATAGATATCCTGCGGCAGAAAAGACATCAGGTACCAGAAAGGGATAGCCGCCAGCGATCCCATCGTGCCCGGCACCACCGGGCTGAGACCGCTGCCGAAGCCGGTCGCCAGCAGATGCCAGGGGTTGCTCATTTTCAGGCGGGCTTTCGCCGTATGCTTATCCAAAATGGTCAAATCCTTTCAGGTCGAACGCCACGGGTTTGCCTTCCTGCATCATCACCAGGCCTTCCGCCTGTGGCCCAAGCTGGCCAATGCAGGTAAAAGGAACGCCATAATGCCCCAGCGCCACGTCAAGCGCACCGCGGTTGAGTTCCGGCACGGTAAAGCAGAGTTCGTAATCTTCGCCGCCGCTTAACGCCCAGCGAAGAGCCTGCTGCCGTTCAAAGTGGCTTTTCATCGTTACTGATAGCGGCAGCGCGTCCAGATTGAGTCGTGCGCCACAACCGCTGGCCTTGAGAATATGGCCCAGATCCGAAATCAGCCCGTCGGAGATGTCGATAGCGGCGCTGGCCAAATCGCGTAGTGCCTGGCCCTGCAAAATGCGCGGCATCGGCCGTAAATGGCGCTTGATCAGCGCTTCATGGGCGGCCGGATCGCTGATTTTAATCTTGTGCTGCAACAGCGCCAGGCCCGCCGCGCTATCGCCCAGCGTGCCGGTTACGTAGATCCAGTCGCCCGGTCGCGCGCCCGAACGCTTCAGCGCCCTGCCAGCGGGTACCAGGCCGTGAATACTCAGCGTCATGCTCAGCGGGCCACGCGTGGTGTCACCGCCGATCAGCTGCATATTGTAGTAGTCCAGCAGCTCAAACAGGCTGTCGCTGAACTCTTTCAGCCAGGCTTCGTTGACCTCAGGCAGCGTTAACGCCAGCGTCAGCCACGCCGGATCGGCACCCATGGCGGCGAGGTCGCTGAGGTTGACTGCCAGCGCTTTGTAGCCCAGGTCGGCCGGGTGGATATCACGCAGAAAATGGACGCCCGCCACCAGCGTGTCGGTACTGATCGCCAGCGTTTGTTTCTCTGGCAGGTTCAGGAGTGCGCAGTCATCGCCGATGCCTTTTTCCACATCGCGACGAGAGCTTGTTACGCGATCAAAATAGCGCGTGATAAGTTCGAATTCGCCACATGCCATAATGCGTTCCAGCAGAAAAAAAAGAAGGCCGGATAAAACCGGCCTGGGAGGATTACTTCTTGTTAGGGCGGATATGCGGTGCGGCTTTATCCAGCACGCCGTTAACGAATTTATGGCTGTCTTCAGCACCAAAGACTTTCGCCAGCTCAATGCCTTCGTTAATCGCCACTTTATAGGGAACGTCGGAGCGCTTGCTCAGCTCGTACAGCGAAATACGTAGAATCGCTTTCTCCACCTGGCCCAGCTCTTCCAGCTGGCGGGAAAGATACGGCTTCATCAGGCCGTCAAGGTACGCGCTGTTGGTCGCAACGCCGCCCAGCAGCTCGCGGAAATAGCTGATATCAACGTCTTTGACGTCTTGCTCCGCCAGAAACTGGTATTCGACATCGGAGATGTCATTTTTGGACAACTGCCAGGAGTAAAGCGCCTGGACAGCACATTCACGGGCGCGGCGACGAGCAGCAGGTTTCACAAAATTCCCCTTAAAATCAGGCTTTAATGGCTTTCAATACGTTAATCATTTCGAGTGCGGTCAGGGCAGCTTCAGCCCCTTTATTACCCGCTTTGGTTCCGGCGCGCTCGATGGCCTGCTCAATGTTTTCCGTGGTCAGGACGCCAAAGGCAACCGGAATATCGCTGTTCATGGCGACGCTGGCCAGGCCAGAGCTGGCCTCACCCGCTACATATTCGAAGTGGGCAGTACCGCCACGGATCACGGTGCCCAGCGCGACAACCGCGTCATGCTTGCCGGCGTTAGCCAGCGCGCGCGCGGTCATTGGCATTTCATAAGCGCCCGGAACCCAGATAACGGTGATGTTTTCATCTTTTACCTGGCCAATACGCTTCAGCGCATCCAGGGCACCGCTCAACAGGCTGTCGTTGATAAAGTTGTTGAAACGCGCAATAACAATGGCCACGCGCGCATCAGGAGTAGCAACAGCAGCTTCAATAACGTTCATAATCTTCCTTTCAGGGTTTGTTATAGCCCCGCAGGGGGGCGGATTCTATCACACTCTTTAGCACTCTGCTTCCGCTTTCTACAGAGCCTTATCGTGGCGTCAGCGTCAGGCGTAAATCTGGCCCAACCTGACGAATATCGCTGAATGTAAACGCTGGCGCTTCAGCAAGTTGTGCTAAAGCGGGCAGATGGCACAAACCGCGTGCCGCATCGCCCAGTAATTTTGGGGCCAGATAAATAATCAGCTCGTCGACTACGCCAGCGGCCAGCAGCGCGCCGGCCAGCTGTGCGCCCGCTTCTACCCAGACGTTATTAATCTGGCGGCGTCCCAGCAGCATCAGTAAAGAGACCAAATCTGTCTGCCCGTTGAGACGCGGCACCGGGAGCTGCGTAACGTTTGCTGGCCACTCTCTTTCATCAGGCTGCTGGCGCGCCAGCCAGGTTTCACCAGGCTGGATAATCAGACGATGCTGTGGCGTGACGCGGTTATCGCTGTCAATCACCACCCTTATCGGCTGCCGCAGATCCTGTTGCGCGTAATCGGTCTGAATATCGCTGTTCAGCTCATCCCAACGCACGGTCAGGGAAGGATTGTCCGCCAGTACGGTGGCGCTGGTGCTCAGGATAGCGGAGCTTTGCGCCCGCAGACGCTGCACGTCGCGTCGTGCTTCGGGTGAAGTAATCCACTGGCTTTCGCCACTGGCCATCGCGGTGCGGCCATCCAGCGAGGCACCCAGCTTGAGCTGTACCCAGGGAAAACCGGTGCGCATGCGCTTAAGAAAGCCGCGATTGAGCGCCTCCGCTTCCTGCATCATCAGCCCGTGACTAACTTCAATGCCGGCCTGCTGCAAACGATACAGCCCGCGCCCTGCCACTTCCGGATTGGGATCCTGCATGGCGGCGACTACGCGGGTAACGCCAGCGGCAATCAGCGCGTCGCAGCAAGGCGGCGTGCGTCCGTGATGGCTACAGGGTTCCAGCGTAACATAAGCCGTTGCCCCACGAGCTTTTTCGCCCGCCATCCGCAGCGCATGCACTTCGGCATGCGGTTCGCCCGCGCGAAAGTGATAGCCTTCGCCCACCACCTCGCCGTCCCGGACAATGACGCAGCCTACGTTGGGATTGGGTGTGGTAGTAAAGCGCCCGCGCCTGGCCAGTTCCAGCGCCCGCGCCATATAGAGTTCATCCATGCCTTAATCCTGTAGCCGGGCGATTTCTTCGCCGAATTCGCGGATATCTTCAAAGCTGCGGTACACCGAGGCAAAGCGGATGTAGGCCACCTTATCCAGCTTCTTAAGCTCATCCATCACCAGATTGCCGATCATTTTGCTGGGCACCTCGCGCTCGCCGGTAGAGCGCAGTTTGCTTTTGATATGGCTGACGGCGTTTTCCACGTCGTCGGCGCTAACCGGCCGTTTCTCCAGCGCTTTCATAATGCCGCTGCACAGCTTGTCTTCGTTAAACGGCTCGCGGATATCATTGCTCTTCACCACGCGCGGCATCACCAGTTCGGCAACCTCAAAAGTGGTAAAGCGCTCATGGCATACCAGACACTGACGACGACGGCGCACCGAGGTTCCTTCCCCCACCAGGCGAGAATCGATGACTTTGGTATCCACAGCAGAACAGAACGGGCAATGCATGATAATTCCTGGATCCTGGAAAATTGTCCACAGTGTAGCGCGAAGTGGCGATCAACAAAATATTAGCCCGGTCTTTTGCTGTTCTTTCTGAACCGGGAGAGCTTTTCAGACAGCGGCGCGGCGCTGAAGCCGGAAGGATTTGTTAAACCCGCTATAATAACCAAACGCAACAGCGTTATTTTTTTTAAAACAAGGACTAGCCGGAGGATATATGGGTTTATTTAACTTTGTAAAAGAAGCTGGCGAGAAATTATGGGATTCAGTGAGCGGCGCGGGTGAAGACCAAAGCGCGAAGCTGAAAGAGTATATCCACAAGCTGGGCCTGCCGGGCAGCGATAAGGTTGACGTCAAGGTAGATGGCGATAAAGCCAGCATCAGCGGCGACAGCATTTCGCAAGAGCTGAAAGAAAAGATCCTGGTGGCCGCAGGTAACGTAGCCGGTATCACCCACGTTGAAGATAACGTCAAGGTTGACCAGGCAGCGCCAGAAGCTAAATTCTACACCGTGAAAAAAGGCGATACGCTGAGCGCGATTTCTAAAGAAGTGTATGGCGATCCAAACAAGTACAACCAGATTTTTGAAGCTAACAAGCCAATGCTCTCCGATCCGAATAAAATTTATCCGGGTCAGACCTTACGTATTCCTCAGTAGGCGCACATGGCCAGATACCTTAAAAAGGCATTGCTATTGCCTCTGGTTACGCTGCTGGCAAGCTGCGTTTCGCCGCAGCAGCCGCAGATTAACAAGCTGCATAACCAGGTTGGTAAACTGAATACGGAGATGCGCCAGCTGACCCAACAGGCCACCGCGCTTACCCAGCAGAATATGCTTAACAGCAATTCTAACCAGGGCGCGTGGCTGCTGCCGAGCACCAACACGGCAGTAGAGCTTGCAAGTCAGCTGGGTAAGGTGCGCCTGTCGCTGAGCCATATCGAAAGCGAAGCTAACGGCACGCGCGCGATACTGCATATTCGCGCCGCCGCCGATAACACGCTGCCCGCTTTTACCGCGACGGTAGAATGGGGCGAGCTGGATCCGGTGACCGGCAAACCGCTACAGGCTAACAGTCAGAACCAGACCTTTAGCGTGGCTGCCTCCCTGTTGCCGCGTAGCGAGGTCACCGTCCCGCTGCGCCTGAGCAATGTGCCGCCGGAACAGCTTGGCTACGTGCGCGTTCACGATCTGGTGACGCAAACGGCGCCAGCGCCATAAAAAAAGCGCCGCATTAGCGGCGCTTTTTCATATCGACAACAGCTTAAGGCAGAATCGAAGGCTGGTCCGCGCCCTCTTTCTCCACTTTTTGCTGCAGCAGATGCTCACGCTTCATCCCCAGCTTCAGCGCCAGCGCCGATGCCACGTAGATTGACGAGATGGTACCGATGGAGACGCCAATCAGCATGGTCAGCGAGAAGCCTTCCAGCAGCGCGCCGCCAAAGATAAACAGCATCAGCACCACCACCAGCGTGGTGGCGGAAGTCATAATGGTACGGCTCAGCGTCTGCGTCAGCGAGACGTTAAATATTTCGTAAGGCGTGCCGCGACGGATCTTGCGGAAGTTCTCACGAATACGGTCCGATACCACGATGCTGTCGTTCAGCGAGTAGCCGATAACCGACATTAACGACGCGATAATGGTCAAATCAATCTCAATGTGGAACAGAGAGAGAATGCCCATAGTGATAATCACGTCGTGCGCCAGTGCCAGTACCGCGCCTAACGCCAGGCGCCACTCAAAGCGGAAGCCGACATAAACGAGAATGGCGATCAGCGCTACCAGCAGCGCCATGCCGCCGGTCTGCGCCAGATCGCTACCCACGCTCGGGCCAACAAACTCAATGCGCTTAACCGTTGCGTTCTGCTGGGTAGCCTGGTTGAGAATGCTCACCACCTTGTTACCCAGCTCCTGGCCCGCGTTCCCCTCGTGAGGGGACATACGCACCAGCACGTCACGGCTGCTGCCGAAGTTCTGCACCTGCGGATCGGTGAAACCCGCTTTCTCCAGCGCGCCGCGCAGGTTGTCCAGCTCGGCCGGTTTTTCCAGGGTAATTTCAATGACCGTACCGCCGGTGAAATCCAGTCCCCAGTTAAACCCTTTCACGCCCATGATCACAAAAGAGGCGATCAGCAGCAGGCCGGAAAGGGTAAAGGCCAGTTTATCCCAGCGCATAAAGTCATGCACTTTACGCCCGTAGTTTAGTTGTTCAACGCTATAGTCCTGTGCCACAACGCACTCCTCAAATAGACAGCTTGTTGATGCGTTTACCGCCGTACAGCAGGTTGACGATGGCGCGAGTACCGACAATAGCGGTAAACATAGACGTCACCACACCAATTGCCGTGGTGATAGCAAAGCCTTTGATGGACCCTGTACCAACAGCGTAAAGAATGATCGCCGTGATAAGCGTGGTCACGTTAGCATCGATGATACTGGAGAACGCGCCGCTGTAGCCCTCATGGATGGCCTGCTGAACGGAACGCCCGTTCTTCAGCTCTTCCTTGATACGCTCGTTAATCAGCACGTTAGCATCCACCGCGACCGCCAGCGTCAGGACGATACCGGCAATACCCGGCATGGTCAGCGTTGCGCCCGGCAGCAGCGACATGATGCCGACAATCAGCACCAGGTTAGCAATCAGCGCGGTAGTGGCGATCATGCCGAACTTACGGTAGTAAACCACCATAAAGACGATAGAAGCGATCAGGCCCCACAGGCAGGCTTCCAGCCCCTGAGTGATGTTCTGCGCACCCATGGTTGGACCAATGGTGCGTTCTTCCACAATCTGGATTGGCGCAATCAGCGCACCGGCACGCAGCAGCAGCGACAGCTGACGCGCTTCGTTCGGGTTGCTGATGCCGGTGATACGGAAGCTGTTACCCAGTCGGGACTGGATATTCGCCACGTTAATCACCTCTTCCTGCTTCGCCAGGATGGCGCGACCGTTAGCATCTTTCTTACCGCTGTCTTTGTATTCCACAAACAGCGTTGCCATTGGTTTGCCGATATTATCCTTGGTGAAGTTGGACATGATGTTGCCGCCCGCGCTGTCCAGCGAGATGTTTACCTGTGCCTGGTTGTACTCATCCTGGCTCGACGTGGAGTCAGTGATGTGGTCACCGGTCAGGATCACGCGCTTGTACAGCGTTACCGGCTGGCCGTCACGGGTATTCTTCACTTCAGAATCGCCCGGTACGCGACCGTTGGCCGCCGCCGTTGGATCAACGGAGGTGTTAACCAGACGGAATTCCAGCGTTGCGGTTGCGCCCAGAATCTCTTTCGCCCGCGCCGTGTCCTGAATACCAGGCAGCTCGACCACGATGCGGTCAGAGCCCTGACGCTGCACCAGCGGTTCAGCCACGCCCAGCTGGTTAACACGGTTACGTAGAATAGTGATGTTCTGCTGAACAGCATATTCCCGCGCTTCACGCATGCGATCGTCAGACATCACCGCTCGCAGCATGTTGCTGCCGCTGGCGTTGATCACCAGGTCACGGTGGCGACCGGTCAGATAGCTAACGGCGGCATCACGAGACTGTTCATCGCGAAAGCGAATCTCCAGGCCGTAATTGTCCGTTTTGCGCACGTTGGTGTAGGGGATATTTTTGTCACGCAGGTCGCTTCTGAGGTTGTCGATGTTCTGTTCCTGGAGCTTGCCCAGGGCAGTGTCCATATCGACTTCCATCAGGAAGTGTACGCCGCCGCGCAGATCGAGACCGAGTTTCATCGGCTCTGCGGCCAGCATGCTCAGCCAGGTCGGCGTTGCAGGCGCAAGGTTAAGTGCCACCACGTAATCTTCGCCCAGCACTTTGCTGATAGCGTCACGGGCGCGCAGCTGCACGTCGCCGTTAGCGAAGCGCGCCATGATAGCGCCGTTTTCCAGCGCGATAGATTTGCTCTGGATATTGTCTTGTTTTAAAGCTTCCTGGATCTGATTCAGCGTCTGCTCACTGGCGGCGCTTCCGCGCGCGCCGGTGATCTGAACAGCCGGATCCTCACCATACAGGTTGGGCAGCGCATACAGCAGGCCGACGAGCAGTACGGCGACCAGCATGATGTACTTCCACAAAGGATAACGGTTTAACACGGCAGTTCCCTTAGGGAAAACAAAAAATTACAGCGCCTTCATCGTACCTTTCGGCAGAACGGCAGCCACGAAATCACGTTTGACCACAACTTCCGTTGTATCGTTCAGCGCGATAGCTACATAGCCGGTTTCCGCGACTTTGGTTACGCGTCCAACCAGGCCACCGGTGGTCAGCACTTCGTCACCTTTGGAGATTGAGTCCATCAGTTTTTTGTGTTCTTTGCTGCGCTTCTGCTGCGGGCGCAGGATCATGAAGTAGAAGATCAGACCAAAAACCACCAGCATAATCACCAGCGAATACGGGCTTCCCTGTGCTGGCGCGGCGGCTGCCACTGCGTCGGAAATGAACAAGCTCATTAATTTTCCCTCATTGTTTAATTATCAGACGTTTAACGGTGGAACCGTCTTGCCCGTCCGCTCGTAGAATTCGGTAACAAAGCGCTCTAATCTACCCTCTTCAATAGCCTTGCGTAAACCCGCCATCAGGCGCTGGTAATAACGCAGGTTATGAATCGTGTTCAGACGCGCGCCCAGTATTTCGTTGCAACGGTCAAGATGATACAGATAAGCGCGGCTATAATGGCGACACGTGTAGCAATCGCACTCTGCATCCAGCGGCGACGTGTCATCTTTATATTTCGCGTTACGGATTTTCACTACGCCGTCGGTAACGAACAGGTGGCCGTTACGAGCGTTTCGGGTAGGCATCACGCAGTCAAACATATCAACGCCGCGACGGACGCCTTCAACCAAATCTTCCGGCTTGCCGACGCCCATCAGGTAGCGCGGTTTGTCTTCCGGGATTTGCGGGCAAACGTGCTCAAGAATACGGTGCATGTCTTCTTTTGGCTCGCCGACCGCCAGGCCGCCCACAGCGTAACCATCAAAGCCGATCTCTACCAGCCCTTTTACCGAGACATCTCGTAAATCTTCGTAAACACCACCCTGAATAATACCGAACAGCGCGTTTTTATTACCAAGCGAATCAAAGCGGTCGCGGCTGCGTTTTGCCCAGCGCAGCGACATTTCCATGGAATTTTTTGCGTAATCCCAGTCGGCAGGATAAGGGGTACATTCATCGAAGATCATCACGATATCGGAACCGAGATCGTACTGGATCTCCATCGACTTTTCGGGATCGAGGAAAATTTTATCGCCGTTGATTGGGTTGCGGAAATGCACGCCCGCTTCGGTGATTTTGCGGATATCGCCCAGGCTAAAGACCTGAAAACCGCCGGAATCGGTCAGAATAGGGCCTTTCCATTGCATAAAGTCATGCAGATCGCCATGCAGCTTCATGATTTCCTGGCCCGGACGCAGCCATAAATGGAAGGTGTTGCCAAGGATAATCTGCGCGCCGGTATCCTGTACCTCTTCCGGCGTCATGCCTTTTACCGTGCCGTAGGTGCCCACAGGCATAAATGCCGGGGTTTCCACCACGCCGCGATCGAAGACCAAACGGCCACGGCGCGCGCGCCCGTCAGTAGTATCTAATTCAAACTTCACGTTACCTCCACCAGAGAGACAGTCTGATGATTCAGAGTAAATCACCGCGCAAGATGCGCGCTGAGTATCACAACCGGCCAAACCGGCTGCTAAAAATTATTGGCTGACCTGCTCGTTAATTGCCTGCGGGTTGCGGGTAATAAACATCGCATCGCCATAGCTAAAGAAACGGTACTTTTCGGCCACGGCCTGCTGATAGGCGTGCATGGTATTGCGGTAGCCCGCAAACGCCGAGACCAGCATAATCAGCGTCGATTCCGGCAGATGGAAGTTAGTAACCAGCGCATCGATAACCTGGTATTCGTAGCCGGGATAGATAAAAATTTTGGTGTCGTCAAAAAATGGCGCAATCAGCGCATCCTTTGCCGCCGCCGCCGCGCTTTCCAGCGAGCGAACAGAAGTTGTCCCTACGGCAACCACGCGATTGCCGCGCGCTTTACAGGCCAGCACCGCGTCTACCACTTCCTGCGGCACTTCGGCATATTCGGCGTGCATAATGTGATCTTCAATGCTTTCTACGCGAACCGGCTGGAAAGTACCGGCGCCCACGTGCAGCGTAACGAAAGCCGTTTCAATCCCTTTAGCGCGTAGCGCCTCCAGCAGCGGCTCATCGAAATGCAGCCCGGCGGTAGGGGCCGCTACCGCGCCCGGACGCTCGCTGTACACGGTCTGATAAAGCTCGCGGTCCGCGTCTTCATCAGGACGATCGATATAAGGCGGCAGCGGCATGTGGCCAACGGCATCCAGAATATCCAGTACGGCACGTTCATCATCAAAATGCAGCTCAAACAGCGCGTCGTGACGGGCAACCATCGTCGCCTTCACGCTTTCATCATCACCCAGCAGCAGTTCAGCGCCAGGCTTAGGCGCTTTTGAAGCGCGAATGTGCGCCAGTACGCGATGCTCATCCAGCATGCGTTCAACCAGCACCTCTATTTTTCCGCCGCTGGCTTTACGACCAAACACGCGCGCCGGGATCACCCGCGTATTATTGAAAACCAGCAAATCGCCCGGATTGAGTAAATCCAGCAAATCGGTGAACACCCCATGCGTTAGCTCGCCGTCCGGCCCGTTAAGGGAAAGCAGACGGCATCCGCTACGCTGGGCCTGCGGATAATGGGCAATCAAAGATTCGGGTAACTCAAAAGAAAAATCGGCAACGCGCATGGTCATTCACTGTCAGAGAAATCAGGGCGCACATTCTAGCTGAAATCCCGTCGTTTCTAAACAATCCGCGTTATCTAATGACCGATGCGGCTATAACATAACCACAATCAAAGTAAAAAACAGCTGCTGACCTGCGCAAATCAGAGGTTGTTAAGAGAGTATCAGGACAAACTGTGCGCAACGACGGTTTGAAAATCTCCCCTGCCCCTTTCATTTTCCGCAAACGTGAAAGAAGCAGGTATACTGCCGCGATGAACTTTCTTGCACATCTTCATCTGGCCACGCTTGCCGATAGCTCGCTGCTTGGCAACCTGATGGCCGATTTCGTTCGTGGCAATCCACGAGAAGTCTGGCCCGACGAGGTCGCGCTCGGCATTTTGCTGCATCGCCGCATTGACGTTATGACCGATGCCTTGCCGGAAGTCCGCACTGCGCGCGGCTATTTCCGGGCAGAAACCTATCGCGTTTCGCCTATTGCGCTGGACGTCATCTGGGATCATTTTCTGTCACGTCACTGGGATAAAATTGTTCCGGAAACGTCTTTACCAGACTTTTTACAGCAGGCCAGGACGCTAATAAGCCCCCACCTGCCCGGCACGCCAGAACGTTTTCAAAATTTGAACCGCTATCTGTGGACCGACCGCTGGATGGAGAAGTACGCCGAAGCGCCTTATCTGCAAAATGTGCTGAGCGGGATGGCCAGCAGACGGCCTCGCCTGGCGGCGCTGGCGGACTGCTATCAGGATTTTACCGACAATTATCAGCTATTCGATGAGCTATTCTGGCAGTTCTACCCGCAGATGATGGCGAAAGCGCGACGGCAGTCGCTGTGAAAATTGATTGCTTCTTGCCCTTTTCATAAAAAAGGTTATTGTAGGCGATTGCCTTGAAAAAACATGGATTTTGATAGGTAAGACCTATCCGAGAAATCGGCGCTTATCGCTGGTTTGCAAACCGATGTCGCCCCATACTGGCGACCGTTTCCCTTAATTTATCCTTACAGGAGTGACTATGGTTCTCGTAACTCGTCAAGCCCCTGATTTTACTGCTGCTGCCGTACTGGGCAACGGTGAAATCGTTGAAAACTTCAACTTTAAAAAACACACCGCTGGTAAAGCCACCGTTGTGTTCTTTTGGCCAATGGACTTCACCTTCGTTTGCCCTTCTGAGCTGATCGCTTTCGACAAGCGTTACGAAGAGTTCCAGAAGCGCGGCGTGGAAGTCGTTGGCGTTTCCTTCGACTCCGAGTTCGTGCACAACGCATGGCGTAAAACGCCGGTTGAAAAAGGCGGCATCGGCGAAGTGAAATACGCAATGGTTGCTGACATCAAACGTGAGATCCAAAAAGCTTACGGTATTGAGCATCCGGACGCGGGCGTTGCCCTGCGCGGTTCTTTCCTGATCGACAAAGCCGGTGTGGTTCGTCATCAGGTTGTTAACGATCTGCCGCTGGGCCGTAACGTTGACGAAATGCTGCGTATGGTTGACGCGCTGCAGTTCCACGAAGAGCACGGCGAAGTGTGCCCGGCTCAGTGGGAAAAAGGTAAAGAAGGTATGGGCGCTTCTCCGGACGGCGTGGCAAAATACCTGTCTGAACACGCTGCCAAGCTGTAATTTTACTTAGCAGAACAAAGCTCGCTTCGGCGGGCTTTTTTGTGTGCCAAAAATGGTCGGGAGATAGTTACGTGTGGGATTATTACATTATTGATGTTGCGAAAGTGTACTTAACTGCTCGCTGTGCTACCCTGTCGACAGGTACACCTTAACGAGGGAAACAAGTGCCCCCAACAAAACCCGCTTATTCTTCAGAAATTTGCGCCCTTATCGGCAGGGCCGTTACCGAACTGCTGGAAGCTGGAGAGCCTGTAGGCAGACATAACATCCTGATTCGTCTTCAGGTTTATAGTGCACAAACCCGCGATGAACAGATGCAGGCCATTATCCAGCAAGCTTTCCGCTCACTTCTCGAACGCTTCCACTGATTTCTTACCCCGCCAAAAACGCCCGAGCGGCCGTTCCCCGTTTACCTGCCACGGCTCACTGAGGCTACTCAGAGCGTCCCTATGGGTTATGCGTCATCAGGTGTACGGGCGACCACCACTTCCAACGCCTGACGGTAGATATCAAGCTGCACAACATCAGAGGTGTTTTCCAGCTTTTCTATCAGTTTCAGGATGATGCTTTTATTGGTGACATAGCCGCCTGCCGCGACGATCTCTCTGATCACCGCACCAATAACTTTTGTTTCCTGAGCCAGTAATTCGCCTTCCTTCTGGAAGTGTTCGAGGATCCCGGACTCTGAAGATTGCTGCTGCATAATTTTCGCCTTTATAAAGGGGCGGAACAACGCCACCTGAAGTTATTCAATGTTTTTTAGTGCCGTTCGGCGGGCCTTCGCTGGTAAACAGATGCGTGACGTTATCGGTGTCACGGATCTCGTGCGTATAGCGATTGCTGCCGGATTTGATATTGTTTCTGACGTCGGTAATAGCCTGACGGCAGGCACGCTGTCGGGTCGCGTTTTTCTCTACCGCGCTCATCGCCTGCAGCTGGCGTATAAGAGCAGCGTTATTAATGGCGGCATCGCCTTTCAACAACGCGAGAACGGCCTCACCCAGAACTATATCAACCAGTTTTTCTTCGTCGTTTCTGTACATAACCGCTTCTCTGATTCAGTGATGTGAGCCCATAGAAAGGGTCACAGTTCCCGGTTGCCTGTTGTGATACGCAAAAAATTTGCCAGCCGCCGCCGACAAAGCATTAGCGAGAAAGCAGACCGGACCGAGCAGAAAAGTTACGAACTTTTATAATCATTCAAGCCCAGGAACTTAGTCCTCACGGCCAAACAGCATGCCAATCAGCTCGTGGTAATGCTTTTCCTGCTCTGCATCTGAAGCCAACTCAAGGCGCCTCAGTAATTTTGAGCAGATCGCTTTGCGATTAATATTTCTGCCAGAGCGCAGAATCTCAACAACAATCTGCCCCAACGTCTCTTGTTGAGAGGGCATCATCGCCTTACTGAAGTAACGACTGATATCGTCTTCAGTTTTCGGGTTAGATCCATCCTGACGCATACAGCCCCCTTCAGTGGGTAGGTTAAAACGTATTTAAATTTTTCTGCGCTTAAGTTAACCATTTTCAGTAAATGTGTACAGCTATTTTGAAGTTGTACAACGAAAAAAAGTTGTTGCAAAAGGGGCTGCTGACAGGGTATTGCTCTGTGGTTACGGGCAATGAGAGGGTTATTTTGGCTCTTCATGCTCATATCTCTTTGTTTTTTACTCTTTCTGCTCACATTTAGCACAATCGACCGCTGCGGTTTAATAACAGGGACTTTACGCATGTACAAGTTTGCTCTTTGGTCATCTGGCGTGCTGCTCTCGGCTTTGTCCATCCTGGTTTGCCCCTGTGCAAAGGCCGAAACGCAGTATGTTCTGGAGAAGGTGGTTGAGGTTAGCCGACACGGCGTTCGCCCTCCTTCGCCAGATAACCGTAGCGCGATAGAAGCGGGTTCCGCCAGGCGCTGGGCCAGCTGGCAGACAACGGATGGCTACCTGACGGGACACGGCTATACCGCCGCCTGGCTGAAAGGCCGTTTTGAGCGTGATGGCTATCTTAAAGCGGGACTGTTAAGGACAGGCTGCCCGGCTAAGGGGGATTTTTACGTGCGCGCCAGCCCCATGCAGCGTACCAGAGCAACGGCTCAGGCCATAGCCGAAGCGGCTTTTCCCGGCTGTGGCGTAGTGGTTCATTCGGAAGAGAAGGACGACCCGCTATTTCATTATCCGCCGGGCAGGGCCAGCAAAGCCGAGGCTGCCGCTCATTACCAGCAAGCGCTTCGCGCTTTGGGCGGTAATGTGCAGGAAGCACAGCGGCGCTTATGGCCACAAATTGCCGCATTGAAACAGGTCGTCTGCCTGCCACAGCAGCCCTGCCCCGCTTTTAGCCAGCGCTGGCAGCTTACCGTCTGGTCAAACGGTACGATTGGCATGCAGGGACTGGATACGCTGGCGGCTATGGCAGAAACGCTGCGGCTGGAATGGAGCGAAAACAAGCCGCTGAAAGAGGTCGCTTTCGGCAACGTGACGAGCCAGTCCGATCTGGTGAAGCTGCTGCCGCTGCTGAGTTTTAAGTATGATTACACCAATGATTTGCCCGGGGTGGCAAAACGTGGTGCCTCGCTGTTAATGGCGCAAATCCACAGCGCCCTGGCTTCAGGCATAAATATTGCGCCGCACCCTTCTTCCATAAATAGTCCGCCGGACGTGCGCTGGCTATTCTACGTCGCTCACGATATCAATATTGCCTGGCTGCGTACGATGCTGAATTTTAGCTGGCAGCAGGAGGACTATCCGCACGGCAATATCCCCCCTGGTGGCAGTCTGGTTTTTGAGCGCTGGCGGCTTGGCGACAAGCGCTTTATCCGTATTTATTTTCAGGCACAGAGCCTGACGCAGCTGCGCCAGCTGACGCCGCTCGGCCCAACAAATTTGCCGCTGCTGACAGAGCTAAATTTTAAAGGCTGTGCAAAAACACCGGTCGGCACGCTTTGCCCTTATCAGACCGCCATGCAGCGTATCGCGAAGAACATAGACCCATCATTGCGGCAGCCCGTCGCTTATCCTGATTAAAGCGTAAATATTACCGGGCCGGGTAATCTGCTGCGGCCCCCGCCTGCGTTTTGCCCTACTTATTGCGCTGGGGTTTGTCAGCCTGACGGTCAGCGCGGGCATTGTTGCCGATCGGCATACTCCCGGCAAACAGCAGCCAACTATCATCCACTCCGCTAACGGCACGCCGCAAATCAATATCCACACGCCCAGTAATAACGGTCAGGCCATCCGCGGTGCAGCCTCACCCTACCTTGTTGAGCAGATACACAAGCTGACCGAAGGTAACCCGTAAGCAAAAGCGATGGCCCATACGGTCGTTGGGGCGGTAGCATCTTACGTGCCCGCTAACTCAGTTCTGGTGGTATGCCAGACGCCCAGACCGAGAAGAATTATCGCAATGAATAAAGGTTAGGAGTAATAAATTATTCTTTTACTTGTAAAGCCGTTATAAAAATAACGCCAGACGGCAGTATCTGGCGTTAACTTTATCACTACAGCAAAAAACGCTTAGCGGTCTTCAATCTGAATAAGGGCGCCCCAGGTATCTATTTTAATAACGCGAATATATTTCCCTGAAAGCTCATCATAGATAGCCTTCCCGGGCAGTAAAGGCGCATCTTTATTAGACGAAGTTTCAGGCGTGGTGTCGACAAGTACGCTTTTAACCGAGCTGCCGCTGTAGTGCATTACACGCACAGTAACGCCGTTAACAAAGGGATCATTGCTGTCCCACTTTTCAAAAGTCCCCTTCGGCTGGCGATACTCCAGCACCAGGACAGAGCCATCATTACGCTTAATCCGATAGCCTCGTCGACCGTCTGAGCGGCTAACGGGTACGATCATATTTTCTGAAAAAAGAGGATAAAGATTATAAATGCCCGCTTTTGTAATTACAGGCATCTCTGTGTCATTTAACCAGGTGGTGTAATGCTGATAGTTCGCCGGATAGAGTTTGCTACCTCCGCCACCCATGGTGTCTGTAGCGTCACCTCCGCCACCTTGCGTACAGGCCGAATTAAGCTGGACGATCCCCCCTGTAACCGGACAGTTTTTTAAGGTTGCGGAATGCTGAAAACCTAAATTATGGCCAAACTCATGGGACCACATCCAGACTTTATGACCGACATTATTAGAAATAATCCAGTTCCCCGGCATGGCCGCTAAACCTTCAAACGAACAGGCGGAATTGCGCGAAATATCCACGAAAAGATAATCATAATCAGCCGGATTTACCCCCAACTTTAGCGCGGCAGCACGAGCGCTCGACAAAATATTGCTGGAGCTGCAGGTAGCAGGACGGTCGCCAATATTGACGTTACGCAGAAATGTCCCTATAAGATTAAGCTTCCCATGAGAGGCCTGCTTCATATAGTTATGAAGTGAGGCATCGCTATCCCGTTCCCCTAATACCGCTTTGCGAATAGGTTCCGGATCGTTTGGCGTAACGCCATTAAAGTGCGTTGCCATTAACAGAACTTTCTTGGTCCCCGTTATTGCTCGTACTGGCGCAGGGATCTCGCCAGCATAGTGCCATTGCATCTGCTCTACGTTGCTGGCGGTTGACATACCGATATTGGCGGCGGAAGTCGCATTAAGCGTTTGTTTTTTCCCCAAATCGTTATTGTATTTATTTCTTAAGGTAATAACGCCTGCCCTTCCTTCTTTTATATCCCATAGCCGCATTGAGGTATAACCGTCGCCGCTACAGGTGCCCAGGTTAACGGTAGTGCCGTTACCCAGAGTGCGTAAACATTTTTCCGAGGATTTATTGCGTATATAGTAATATGCTTCAAATTTTTCCAGCTTCCACTGTTGTGAACTAGCGTCACTACAGGCCGAAAAAAGTAAACTGGCTCCATCACTCGCAAGGGTTAAACAGGACGCATTGCCGATAGCGTTATTTTTCAGGGGATAAAAATCTTGCTGTGCGGCTGAGGCAAAAAAGCTGACGGCGAGGCTCGCAACGATTGGCGATAATAGTTTCCTTACTTTCACAGATATATCCTTATGAAAAAAAGAATAGTCTATGAGAAAAATATCCCTAAAGAATAAGTTATCCCATTAATTAATATTTTCTGCCCTCTTCTGTTAGCAGATAACAGGATACACAGTCTGAATAAGGCAGTTCATCAGGTCAGGTTGTTGGCACCAGCAAGAAACGTAGAGGAAAGCGTCAATATTGCCGCCGCCGTTAAGTTATCTCTTTCCGCTGGGTTCGTGTCTTACTGAGAGCATCTTGCAGGCGTGGAAGCGAGGAAGGAAGCCGCCTTCATCGAAGGCGGCTTTTTATTATGCTTTGATTCTCTTTTTCACCAGCATCCAGCTTGCCAGCAGCAGCACTATCCAGCCGATGCCGACGTAAAGCGACACGCGGGTATCCGGGAAGTAGCCGATCAGGCCGATGATAAAGAACAGGAACAGAATGCCGACGATAGCGGTGAACACGCCGCCAGGCATAGCGAACTTAAGCTCTTTCGCCTGGGCTGGCGTCAGCGAGCGGCGGAAGCCAATCTGCGCGAACAGGATCATAATCCACACCCAGACGGTTGCAAAGGTGGCCAGCGAGGCGATGACCAGGAAAACTTTTTCCGGCATCAGGTAGTTCAGATAGACGGCAATCAGCATGGCTACCATCATCACCAGCACCGTGATCCACGGAATGCCGCGACGAGATACGGTTGCAAACATCGCGGGCGCATGGCCCTGCTCTGCCATACCGTGCAGCATACGACCAACGCCAAACACATCGCTGTTAATCGCCGAAAGCGAAGCCGTAATGACCACAAAGTTCAGAATGGCCGCCGCTGCCGCAATACCCATATGCTGGAAGGTCAGCACAAACGGGCTGCCGTTAGTGCCCACCTGGTTCCATGGATAGATCGACATAATCACAAACAGCGTGCCTACATAGAACACCAGAATACGCAGCGGCACGGTATTAATTGCGCGGGGAATAGAGGTAGCCGGATCCTTCGCTTCGCCAGCGGTAATGCCGATAATCTCAATACCGCCATAGGCAAACATCACAATCTGTAGCGACAGCACCATCCCGATAACGCCGTGCGCAAAGAAGCCGCCGTTCGTCCACAGATTACTGATGCCGGTCGGCTTACCGCCGTTGCCGATACCCCAGAAGATAATCCCGATGCCCGCCACGATCATAATGATGATGGTGGCCACCTTGAACAGCGACAGCCAGAATTCGACTTCGCCAAAGACTTTGACCGTCGCCAGGTTAATGGCGCCGATAATGAGCACCACGCTCAGCACCCAGGCCCAGTGCGGCACGTCCGGAAACCAGACGCTCATATAGATGCCAAAGGCGGTGACGTCGGCAATAGCGACAATCAAAATTTCAAAGCAGTAGGTCCAGCCGGTGATATAACCCGCCAGCGGGCCGAGGTAGTCCTGGGCATAGCGCGAAAAGGAGCTGGACTGCGGGTTATTAACCGACATTTCGCCCAGCGCGCGCATGATGATATAGGCGATAGCGCCGCCGATAATATAGGCGAGGATGACGCTCGGACCGGCCATTTTCATCGCATCGGCCGAACCGTAGAACAGGCCGGTACCAATGGCAGAGCCCAGTGCCATAAAACGAATGTGGCGGGTACTCAGGCCCTTTTTGAGGGTATTATTTTCCATTTTTCATCTGCTTAAGTTCTGTCGACTTCTCCTGCCGGAGATGGGCAGGAGAAGGTATCACATTTTACTGCTGATGCGCATTCACAGCCTTCTGTCCCATGACGCGGTCGCACAGAACAACGACAACCAGCATAGCCAGCGAAGGCGGCAGCCAGGCCAGGCCTTGCTCAGCCAGCGGCAGGCTGCCGGTAAAAGCAGGCAGCGCGTCTTTAAAACCGGTGGTTTTAATGCCGTCGATAATACCGAAGATCAGGCTGACCAGCATGGTCGGCGCGATAATACGGCTGCTTTTATTCCACCAGCGCAGCGTAAAGCTCAGCAGGATCAGCACGATACAAGGCGGATAGATCGCCGTCAGCACCGGAATAGAGAACTGAATCAGCTGGCTAAGACCCAGATTGGATACCAGCATCGAGAACAGGCCCAGAATAAACACCAGCTGGCGATAGCTCAGCGGCAGATACTGCTGGAAGAACTCGGCACAGGCGCAGGTCAGGCCCACCGCCGTTACCATACAGGCAACGAAAATGAGCGCGGCAAGGAACAGGCTGCCTACGCTGCCAAAAGTATGCTGTACATAGGCGTGCAGGATGGCCGCGCCGTTGGCATTTTGATCGACGATAGAAGCACTGTCGGAACCCAGCTTAAACAGGGTCAGGTAAACCAGCGTCAAACCCACGCCCGCAATTAGGCCGGCAATGATGGTGTAACGTGTCAGCAGACCCGCTTCGCTTACGCCGCGGGAACGCGCTGCGTTAACGATAACGATGCCGAATACCAGCGCGCCCAGCGTATCCATGGTCAGATAGCCGTTAATAAATCCGCTGGAGAACGCGGCATGCTGATACGATTCCGTTGCCGGAGCCAGGCCGCCTGCGGGCCAAATCAGCGCGGCGATGCCCAGCACGCCCAGCGCAACGATCTTCAGCGGTGCCAGAATATGGCCAACGGTATCCAGCAGTTTGCCCGGATAGAGCGAAATACCAATCACCAGCGAAAAGTAGATCAGGCTATAAATGAACAAAGGCAGTGCGCCATCGCCGGTCAGCGGAGCAATACCCACTTCAAAAGAGACGGTCGCGGTGCGCGGCGTGGCAAACAGCGGCCCAACGGCCAGATAGCAGACCGTCGCCAGCACAATGCCTGCTGCTTTACCGATTGGCGAGCTAAGCGCGTCGATGCCCCCGCCGACTCGCGCCAGCGCAATAACGGTAATAACCGGCAGTCCAACCGCCGTCAGCAAAAAGCCAAGCGCCGCAATCCAGACATGTTCCCCGGACTGAATACCAACCATGGGTGGAAAAATAATGTTACCGGCACCAACGAACAGGGCAAAAGTCATAAAGCCCAGCGCGAGGATGTCTTTAGAAGTTAAACGTTTTGTCATAAGAAGCGGATATGCCTGTACTGGTGTTAAGTGAATGCGTGATGTTGGCTTTATTTCCCTGCACGCATCGATCGCTCAGTCTCCGTCGCGGCAGTCGATTTTCTGCCTGACGTCGAACGGCGTGATTACGCTGTTTATGTTCTTTTTCCAGGGAAATAAATTTAAAACGGCGCTAAGTAAAACGTTTATAGCGGAGAAAGACAATACGGGATCGAGAAACCAGAGTAATATAACGCAGAAATAGTACACACCAGTTAATAAGTCTGGTTTAACGGCTGGATGCCTTACATGATTTGTATCTTTTTTGCGCTTTGCGGCGTTATTTTCTGCACGAATTTACCGCTGGATGCACAAAAGGCGCGTATAAACGCGCCTTTTGCATTATTTGCCTGGCTTACCAGACCTGTTTAGCGATATCGACAACCAGACGCAGCTTGGCCCACTGCTGCTCTTCCGTCAGGCTGTTGCCCTCTTCCGTCGAGGCAAAGCCGCACTGCGGGCTCAGGCAAATCTGCTCCAGGCTGACAAACTGTGCCGCCTCGTTAATGCGCTTTTTCACCGTTTCCGCCTCTTCCAGCTCACCGTTTTTCGTGGTGATCAGGCCCAGCACAACCTGCTGCTTGCCCGGCCTGACAAAGCGCAGCGGCTCAAAACCGCCAGAACGCTCATTGTCATATTCCAGGAAGAAGGCGTCGACCTTCACCGTGCCGAAAAGGATCTCCGCCACCGGCTCATAGCCGCCTTCAGAAATCCACGTTGAGCGGAAGTTGCCGCGACAAACGTGCAGGCCTACGGTCATATCTTCCGGTTTGCCTTCCAGCGCTTTGTTCAGTACCTGCGCATAAATGTTAGCCAGCTCTTCCGGATTGTCACCGCGTTCGCGTATCTGACGCTTTTGATCTTCAGAACATAAATAGGCCCAGACGGTATCGTCCAGCTGTAGATAACGGCAGCCCGCCTCATAAAAGCCTTTAATGGCCGCACGGTACGTCAGCGCCAGATCGTTAAAATACTCTTTCAGGTCCGGATAAACGTTGGCGTCAATAACCTTACGACCACCGCGAAAATGCAGTACGCTCGGGCTTGGGATGGTCATTTTTGGAATAGCGTCGCCGCTGATGCTTTTCAGGAAACGAAAATCTTCCAGCATGGGATGATTGCCAAAGCCCAGCTTGCCGGTCACCTTCACGCCGCGAGCCTTGGTCTGCACGCCGTTGAATTGAATACCCTGCTCCGCCTCATAACGCTCTACGCCTTCCAGGCCGTCGAAGAAATCAAAGTGCCACCACGCGCGGCGGAATTCGCCGTCGGTAACCACTTTCAGCCCGCTGGCGCGCTGTTGCTCAACCACGTCACGGATGGCTTCATCTTCAATCTGGCGCAGCGCGGCGGCGTCGATTTCACCTGTCTGAAACTGTTCGCGAGCCTGTTTAATCGCAGCAGGACGCAGGAAACTGCCAACAACTTCGGCGCGATACTGGGCTGATTCTCTTTGCATTTTCGGTCACTCCTGGCCTGCGGACGGGCACATCATTTAACGGTAAAAGTGTTATCTTTAAACATCACCAGACTTCTGGATGTCTAAATGGCTGGAAGTAAGAATGTCATGAGAAAGATTTAACGGCAAACGAAGAAATTTCACATTACATGAAAAAAATTCATGTTGATGTGAAGAAGCCGGTATAAAACCGCTATGAGCAGGCGTAACGGAAACTGGCAAAACCGCTACGAGCAAGGCGTAACGGAAACTGGCAAAACCACTATGGGCAAGGCGTAACGGAAACTGGCAAAACCGCTACGGGCGGGCCGCAGCGGATATATGCAAGATAAGGTGGATACGGACAAGAGCAGCAAACACGTACAGGATACAGCGGATTCAGCAATTATAACGGACAGAGCATAACAGCCAGCCTTACTCGCCGATCATCGCCCTGACCCTGTTGAGCTGCTCATCAGAGAGCGGCAGATAGCCCGCCTGCCGCACCAGTGCCTGCCCCTGCGGCGACAGCGCATGCTGTAGGAAAGCTTTGGTCAATGGCTCAAGCGGCTGACCCGGCGCTTTATTCACATAGATATAAAGCGGGCGGGCATAGGGATAGCGTCCGCTGCGAATACTGGCGACGCCAGGCGCTATCCAGTTAACGCCGTCGGGCGAAACCAGCAGCGTTTTTACTCCCGTCAGATGCGCGCCCATGCTGGCGTAGCCGATGCCGTTCAGCGTGCTCGCTACCGCCTGAATGACGGCCGCCGATCCAGGGTATTCACCGACATCATTACGGAAATCGCCGTTGCATAATGCCTGCTGACGGAAAAAGCCCCAGGTGCCGGACGCCGAGTTACGGCCAAAACGCTGTAGCGGCCGATGCTGCCACGCCGGTTGTTTTAACTGTAAATCGCCCCAGCTATGGACGGTGAAGTCTGCGCCGCAGCGGCGGGTAACGGAAAAAATAGCGTCGAGCTGCTGAGCGTTTATCCTCTCAAGCGGATTATCCTGGTTTACCACCACCACTAAGGCATCCAGCGCCACCGGCACGGCCAGCGGCGCATAGCCATAGCGTTTTTCAAACAGCTGGCGCTCAACGGCCTGCATTGGCCGACTCATCGCGCCCAGCTGCGCTGCGCCTGCCGACAATGCCGTTGGCGCGGTAGACGAACCCGCAGCCTGAATCTGCACGTTGACGCCCGGATACTGGCGGTTAAAACTTTCTGCCCACAGCGCCATCAGATTGCCTAACGTGTCTGATCCCACGCTGCTAAGGTTGCCAGACAGCATCCCCTCGGCCGCCCCGGCTTTTACGCAACACAGCAGCATAAAAGCCAAAAGTAACTTTTTCATTAATCTTGTCCGCTCGCTCAGTGAACCGCATTCTGAGTCAATTGCTCACTCACGATCAACCTTGCCGGCAGTAAGAAGCTAAAACTGGTCTCTTTACCCGGCTGGCTGGCGATCTCCAGCCGCGTATTATGATGACCAAGCGCGTGCTTGACGATGGCCAGCCCCAGCCCGCTGCCGCCGGTCTGCCGGGAACGGGCCTTATCAACCCGGTAAAAGCGTTCGGTCAGACGAGGAATGTGTTCCGCAGCAATACCAGGCCCGTTATCCTTCACTTTAAACAGCGCCCCCTGCGCCGTTTTTTGCCAGCTGATATCAATGCGCGTGCCTTCCGGCGTATGGTTAACGGCGTTGTAAACCAGGTTGGAAATGGCGCTGCGCAGCTGTTCATCATTACCAAACACCCGCAGATGCGGATCGAAAGAGAAATGAATATCGTGCCGCCCCTGGCTAAGCGTCTCCGCCTCGCGCTGTAACAGTCGCAGCATCAGCGGCACATCCACTTTTTCCTGCAAATCCAGCGCGGGTGCCGCTTCAATCCTTGAAAGCGTCAGCAGCTGCTTAACCAGCGCATCCATGCGGCGCGTTTGTTCCTGCATAGTGTGCAGCGCTTTGTCCCGCGAAGGGCCTTCCAGCACCGCATCGCTCATCATCTCCAGATAGCCCTGCAGCACGGTAAGCGGCGTGCGTAGTTCGTGGCTGACGTTGGCGAAGAAGTTACGGCGCGCGCCTTCCAGCTGATGCATTTGCGTGACGTCACGCGATACCAGCAGCCACTGGCCTTCGCTGTAGGGCATTACCCGAAATTCCAGATGACGATGGCTGTTCAGCACCAGGGTTAAAGGGCGAGAAAAATCGCGATCGCGCAGGTAGTGAGTAAATTCCGGATAGCGCAGCAGATTTAAAATATTCTGTCCGTTATCTTCCGGCCAGCGCAGTCCCAACAGCTGCTGCGCCAGGCCGTTACACCAGAAGATGGTGCCCTCTTCCGTGGTCAGCACCACCGCATCGGGCAGGGATTCTGCGCCGCTGCGAAAACGTTTAATCAGATGCCCCAGCTCGCGACGACGACGACGGTTACGCGCCTGCATCTGATAAAGACCATAGAAGAGCGGTTCCCAGCTGCCGCGCCCCGCTGGCGGCGTGATACTGCGATCGATCCAGAGCCAGTGGGAAAGACGAAGCAGGTTAGAAAAATGCCAGCCCAGCACGGCCAGCACGGCCAGCAGCAGCAGCCACGGCAGATAGCCGGTGAGCAGACCGATAATCAGCGCTGGCAGACAGGCGAGCAGCAGCTCAAGCAGCAATCTCTTCCAGGAGAGGCGTTCCAGCACGGTGAAAACTCCAGTGGGGACGATCAGTAACGTGCAGAGAAACGGTAGCCCGTACCGCGAACGGTCTGCACCATACGATCGTGCCCGGTCAGTTCAAGCGCTTTACGCAGGCGGCGGATATGCACATCAACGGTACGATCTTCCACGTAAACGTTAGTGCCCCAGACATGATTAAGCAACTGCTCGCGGCTGTAGACGCGCTCGGGATGGGTCATAAAGAAGTGCAGCAGCTTATATTCGGTCGGCCCCATCTCCAGCGGCTGCGTTTCCGACATCACGCGGTGCGAAGACGGGTCCAGGCTCAGGCCCTGGATCTCAATCACCTCCTCCACCGCCATTGGTGAAATCCGGCGCATCACCGCTTTAATGCGGGCAACCAGTTCCTTAGGTGAAAAAGGTTTAATAATATAGTCGTCAGCCCCCACTTCCAGGCCCCGCACGCGATCCTCTTCTTCGCCGCGCGCCGTCAGCATCATCACCGGAATATCGCGGGTCATGGCTTCGCGCTTTAAATGACGGATAAACTGAATACCGGTGCCGCCTGGCAACATCCAGTCCAGCAGGATCAGATCGGGCCACGGCTCAATTAACATGCTGATCGCGCTGTCATAATCTTCCGCTTCTATTGGCTGATAGTCGTTTTGCTCCAGAACAAAACACAACATCTCACGGATTGGGGCTTCATCTTCGACTACCAGAATGCGCTTAGCCATCATTGCTCCTGCGTTTGTGACGGGATGTCACTGGATATGCGGCGTCATTATGCGTCAGATTTATGACACTTTTATGAAAAAAGCCTCAGCCATTCATCAGTTTTATAACACTTTCAGCAGGATGGAAATGCGTAGCTGAGGTTTTTTAGCCAGGCGTTTATAATCGGCCTTTCGCTTTTGCCATCCTGAAGGGATTCTATGCGACTCATTCATACCGCCGACTGGCATCTGGGCCAGTTTTTTTATACCAAAAGCCGTGCGCCGGAGCACGAGGCTTTTCTGACGTGGCTGGTCGCGCAGGTTGAGCTGCATCAGGTTGATGCCGTTATCGTGGCCGGCGACGTTTTCGATACCGGTTCGCCGCCCAGCTATGCGCGCGAGCTGTATAACCGCTTTGTGGTCAGGCTACAGCAAACCGGCTGCCAGCTGATTATTCTGGCGGGCAATCACGACTCGGTAGCCATGCTGAATGAATCCCGCGAGCTGCTGGCCTGCCTGAATACGCGCGTTATTGCCGCCGCCAGCGAAGATCCTGCCGACCAGGTGTTGGTACTGAATCGTCGCGACGGCCAGCCGGGCGCGCTGCTTTGCGCCATTCCTTTTTTACGTCCGCGCGATATCACGCTCAGCAAAGCGGGACAGTCGGGACGAGAGAAGCAGCAGACGCTGCTGGAAGCGATCACCCACCACTATCAGCGCAGCTACGCAGCCGCAACAGAAATGCGTGCGAAACTGAACGGCACGCTGCCCATCGTGGCGACCGGCCATTTGACCACCGTCGGCGTGACTAAAAGCGATGCGGTGCGCGACATCTACATCGGCACGCTGGACGCTTTTCCCGCCCAGGCTTTTCCGCCAGCGGACTATATCGCGCTCGGTCATATTCATCGTGCGCAGCGCATTGCCGATACGGAGCACATCCGCTACAGCGGCTCCCCCATTCCGCTCAGCTTTGACGAGCTGGGCCGTGAAAAAAGCGTTTTCATGGTCGATTTTGCCGACGGTCAGCTTAGCCAGGTCAGGCCGCTGGCGGTGCCGCTCTTTCAGCCGATGCAGATGATTAAAGGATCGCTGGCGGAGATTGAACGGCAGCTGGCAGCGATTCAGCCGCCGGAAACGGGCCAGCAGGTGTGGCTGGATATCGAAATTGTTTCGCAGACCTGGCTAAACGACCTACAGCGCCATATTCAGGAGCTGACTGAAAAACTGCCGGTCGAAGTTGTGCTGCTGCGCCGCAGCCGCGAACAGCGCGACAGCATCATTAACCGGCAGAATAACGAGACCCTGAGCGAGCTGAGCGTGGAGGAAGTGTTTCAACGCCGCCTGGCTTCAGAAGAAGAAGATCCGCAGCGCATTGCGCGCGCTACGCTGCTGTTCAGCCAGACGCTGGCCGAGATTGATGAGGAGCAGCCATGAAAATCCTGACGCTACGGTTTAAAAACCTCAACTCGCTAAAAGGTGAATGGAAAATTGATTTCACCGCCGAGCCTTTCGCCAGCAACGGCCTGTTTGCCATTACCGGGCCAACCGGCGCGGGTAAAACCACGCTGCTGGACGCTATCTGCCTGGCGCTCTATCACGAAACGTCGCGGCTGGGGAAGCTGTCGCAGACGCAAAACGATTTAATGACGCGCGATACTTCCGAATGCCTGGCTGAAGTCGAATTTGAGGTGAAAGGCGTCGCCTGGCGCGCATTCTGGAGCCAGAACCGGGCGCGAGGCGCGGTGGATGGCAACCTGCAGGCGCCGCGCGTAGAGCTGGCGCGCTGTGAAGACAATAAAATCGTCGCGGATAAAGTAAAAGACAAGCTGGAGATGCTTACCGAGCTGACCGGCCTGGACTTCGATCGCTTCACCAAATCGATGATGCTTTCGCAAGGTCAGTTTGCCGCTTTTCTTAACGCCGATGCCAACAGCCGCGCGGAACTGCTGGAAGAACTGACCGGCACGGAAATTTACGGTCGTCTTTCCGCCAGCGTGTTTGAGCGGCACAAAAACGCCAGAACCGCGCTGGAGACGCTACGGGCGCAGGCTGGCGCGATGGCCCTGCTGGATGAGGAACAAGTTCAGCAGCTTACCACCCAGTCTGAACAGCTGTTGGCAAAGGAGCAGGCGCTTACTTCTCAGCATCAGCACCAGCAGTCGCTGCTGCAGTGGTACCAGCAGTATCAGGCGGTGGGACACGCCCAAAAAGCGGCGGAAGCGGAGCACGAGCAGGCGAAAACGGCCTGGCAAGAAGCAATGCCGCAGCTCAACCTGCTGGCACGAGCAGAGCCGGCCGAGAAGCTTCGTCCGCAATGGCTCCTGCGTAACCAGCAGCAGCAGGACAGGCAGCGCCTTAACGAACAGCAGCAGCAAATTGAACAACAACAGCAACAGCTTGGCGAGCAGCTTGCAGCACTTGACGGGCAACTAAAAACGGCCGAAGCCGCCCGGCTCCAGCACGAAGCCGATCGTCAGCAGCAGGAAGCCTTAATAGCGGACAGGTTGCAGCCGCTGGATAACAGCATCGTCACGCTGACGCAGCAGAATCAGCAGCTACAGAAAGAAGTAAGCGATCACCAACTTTTTCTTGCGCAGCGGCGTCAGGTGCTTGAGCAAGCGCAACGCGAGCAGACGGAAAAAACCGCGCAGCAGCAGGAACATCAACGCTGGCAGCAGCAGCATGACCAATTTGCACGCTGGGGCGAATCACTGCCGCTGTGGCGCGCGCGCTTTGAACAGCAGCAGCAAAGCGAACAGGCGCTGGCGGCACTGCGTCAGCGCAAGCTTGAACAGCAGCAGGCAACAGAACAGCTACGAACGCAGCTTGCTCAGGCAGAGCAGCAGGCCAAACCAAAGCAGCTACAGCTTGAAGAAACGCGACTGCGCGTAACCGAAGCGCAGACGGCGCTTGCTCATCAACAGCAACAGCATTCAGAAGAGCAACTTCAGGCCTCGCTGGCCGCTCTTCATCAGCAGCGGCCGCAGCGGCAGAGCCTGGCGCTGATTGCATCGCAGTGGCAGCCGCTGATGCAGCGCATGCAGAAACAGCAGGCCAGCCAGCAGGCGCTGCAACAGCAGCTTCAGCAGGCGCAGCTCGAACTACAAAACCTGCGCACGGGCTGGAAGGAAAAACAGCAGCATTTGCAGGATCTGGAAAAACGCTGCGAGCTGGAACAGCGCATTGCCGATCTGGAGCAGCACCGCGCCCTGCTGGAGCTTGAGCAGCCCTGCCCGCTGTGCGGCTCCTGCCAGCATCCCGCCGTGGCGGCATACCAGGCGCTAAAACCCTCAGAAAATCAGCAGCGTCTTGCAGTACTAAAAAACGAAGTGGAGATGCTGAAAGATCGCGGTACGGCCAGGCGCGAACAGGTCAAAAACCTCGAGCTACAGTCGGGAAAACTACAGCAGGAACAGGCGGAAAACGAAAGCGAAGCCGCCCGTTTACGCGACCAGTGGCAAACGATAGTTCAGGCCCTGAATCTTACCTTCACGCCTGATGAGACAACGCAAACCGCCGCCTGGCTGACTGCTCAGGAAAAGCAGGAAGACGACTTCCAGGCACGGCTGCTGAGCCTACAGCAAAGCGCCCGTCTGCTTCAGCAGCAGAAGGAAAAACTGGCCGTCCAGCAAAACGAGCTTAATGATATCCAGCAGCAGCAAAAGCTAACCGGTCAGCAACTGCTTACTTACACTAACGCGCTGGAAGATCAGGAAAAAGCGCTGGCGACGCAGCAGCACAGCGTAACGCAGCAGCACGAAGCCTTACGCGCCTCGCTGGCTGCGGTGGCACTGGTGCCGCCAGAGCCGGAGAGAGTCGAAAGCTGGCTTGGCGATCGTCAGCAGGAGTGGCAAGAGTGGAACAGGCGCGCGCAAACGTTGACGGAGCTGGCTTCTCAACTGACAGCTCTGACAACGCAGCAGCAGGCGCTGCTGGCGGAAATCAACCGCGAGCAGGAGCAGGTAACCGAGCTGGAAAAACGTAGCCAGAGTGGGCAACAAGAGCTGGCCGCTTTACGCCAACAGCGCCGGGAACTATTTGGCGATAAGGTGATAGCCGAGGTTATGCAGCAGCTTCGTACGCTGTCGCAGCAGCATACTGAACGCTGTCAGCAGCTCCAGCAGCAGTGGCAGCAGCGGCAAAACCAGTTAAATACCCTGACCGGACAGCATAATTCACTGACTGAGCAGCTTCATGCGCTAACGCAGCGGTTGACGCAGGCACAACAGGCTTTTGACGCCGCGCTTCTGGCCAGCGATTTCCGCGACGAAGCGGCCCTCACCCGGGCTTTACTGGATGAAACGGAGCTCTTGCGCCTGCAAACCCTGCAAAAAACACATGAACAGCGGCTTCAGCAGGCCGCCGCGCTTCTTAGCCAGGCGGAAAAAAACCTGGCGGCGCTGGCAGAAAAACCGCAGGCGATGCCGGAGGATCCGCAAACCTTGCCTGCCACAATAGAGAACCTCGCCCGGCAGCTAAGGGAAAATGCGCTCCAGCAGGGCGAAGCGCAGCAGCAGCTTACCAGCGATGCGCAGCGGCGCGAGCAGCAAAAGCAGCTGCTGACCACTATCGAGCAGGAAACGCAGCAGCTGGAAGACTGGAGCTACCTGAACCAGCTAATCGGTTCGAAAGAAGGCGATAAGTTCCGTAAGTTTGCCCAGGGCCTGACGCTGGATCACCTTGTCTGGCTGGCGAACAACCAGCTAAACCGGCTGCACGGTCGCTATCTGCTACAGCGTAAATCGCAGGAGGCGCTGGAGTTACAGGTGGTCGATACCTGGCAAGCTGACGCCCTGCGCGATACGCGTACCCTTTCCGGCGGCGAAAGCTTTTTGGTAAGCCTGGCGCTGGCGCTGGCGCTTTCCGATCTGGTTAGCCACAAAACGCGCATTGAATCGCTGTTTCTGGACGAAGGTTTCGGCACGCTGGATGCCGCCACGCTGGACGGCGCGCTGGACGCGCTGGACGCGCTGAATGCCAGCGGCAAAACGATTGGCGTTATCAGCCATGTCGAAGCGATGAAAGAGCGTATTCCGGTGCAGATCAAAGTGAGGAAAGTTAACGGGCTGGGCTACAGCAGGCTGGAAGTGCCAGAAGCTTAAAAAATAAGGGCACCGACAGGTGCCCTCTGTCCGGCAACCTAGGGTTTTACAGCCTTAGCCCGTGGGCCAGGCAGGATGGCGCCGTCGTCACCAGCCGTCAGCAGACGCGCACTGGTAATGGCCGCGATGTCGTGCGCCTTATCCGTTACGTTACTGGCGATCTGGTTAATGGCGGCACCCACCAGCATGCCAAGCAGCGACTGGTTGTTGTTGTTGCCTTCATTATCGGAAGCCGCAGCCAGCCCGCTCCAGATTTGCTTGCCGCTGCGCAGATCCACTAGCCTCGCCGTGGCCGACACAAGCGTTGTGCTGTCTACAACCATGTATTTGGTGCCGTAATCGGTGATATCGATGTACAGCGCCGCGTCGGCGTTGAAAATAGCATGCAGCTTTTGCGTTGGTACGTTCTGGATATCAGCAGCGTTAGTTAAGCCGTTCTGTTTAAAGGTTTCTTCAACCACCGCAACCGGGAAAACGTAATAGCCGGATTCCGCCAGCGGCTGCGTCACCAGCGAAACAAAGCTGTGCGCCGCATTAACGTCCGGCGTGCTGTTTTGCGCAGGAAGTACCAGAATGGAGGCGGGTTTACTGGCGCGAAACGCGCTGTAATCGTA
This sequence comes from Erwinia phyllosphaerae, assembly GCF_019132875.1. GTDB lineage: Bacteria > Pseudomonadota > Gammaproteobacteria > Enterobacterales > Enterobacteriaceae > Erwinia > Erwinia phyllosphaerae. The sequence goes on along the minus strand of NZ_JAHSPF010000002.1, from coordinate 370,111 downwards.
TGGCGCTTTCTTTGCACAGCCGGTCAGCGTCATCACAGCCAGCAGCGCGATAAAGGCGAAAAGCTTTTTCATTATTTTGCTCCCTGCTTATTACGCATCAGGAAATCCATATAGGCCGAAGATTCGGGAAAGGCGATTTTCTCATTGGTAAACTGCTGGAAAGCTTTATCCGGCTGGCCGGCATTGACATAAAGCAGACCCAGCTGAGCATGCAGCCCGGGCGGCAGCGGTTTATTTTTCGCTTTTGCCTGCTCAATAACTTTATTTAATGTGGCAATATCTTTTTCCGGCGCGCTGCCGTTCTGCCAGGCGCTATAAAGGGAGGACTGATAGTCGCCCCAGTAATAGACAGTTTCTTTTTTCTGCGCGCAGGCAGTCATCAGCAGTGCCGTCGCCAGCATGCCGGTTACTTTTAATAAACGCATTATTTTCTCCGTTATTTAACCGGGCGCCACGCACCAGACTGCAGGCCGTTGACCAGATGATTGACCGCTTCACGTACGGCCAGATCCATGACTTTGCCGTTAAGCGTCGAGTCATAGCTGGCGGTGCCGCCAAAGCCAATAACTTCACGGTTAGATAAGGCGTATTCGCCCGCGCCCTGTACGGAATAGACCACTTCCGAGGTAGCGACATCCACTACGTTCAGGTTAACTTTTGCGTAAGCGACCTGAGTTTTGCCGCGTCCCAGAATGCCCCACAGCTGCTGATCGCCAACCTCTTTGCGACCGAACTCGGTGATATCGCCGGTAATAACGTAATCGGCACCTTTAACGGATTGTACGCTGTGCTTATAGCCCGCTTCGGTCTTTAGCTCATCAAGATTGGCGCGATCCAGCACGTTAAAGCGGCCGGTCTGCTGCAGGTGGGTAATAAGGATGGTTTTAGACTGATTGCCCAGACGATCTACGCCGTCCGAAAAAATGCCGTTCATATAAGAGGAGCGATTATCGAATTTGCCCACGGCGACAGGGCTTTTTACGCCCTGGTAAACCGGCTGGCTGGCAGCGGCCACCTGGGGAGCTTCAATCGCGCGGGAAGATTCAGTGGCGCAGCCGCTAAGAAGCGTGCAGCCTAATAAAGAGCATGCAACAAGGTTAGTGTGAAATTTCATTCTTTTCTTTTCCATGAATTAAAACATATCCAGACTTCGCGCACAGAATACAGGGATCAGGCCAAAAGTTCTGGATAATATTTGCGGCCCCCATTACAAAAAATTAATTATTCCTGCCAGGATGCCTGGTGAATAATCTGTAAATAGCTTACGGCCGCCGGAATACGCTGTCAGCCTGACGCTAACAGGGTAAACTATCGGCTTTCATCAGAAATTCTTTAGTAATCATGGGAAGAAAATGTCATCGGCGAAAATTAAAACGGGCGCGCTGGCGCTTTTAACGCTGCTGCTGGCGGCCTGTCAGAGCCGCACAGAGCCGCCTTTGGTCGCCGCCACGCCGCAGGAAATGCAGCAGTGGGCGCAAAAAAACTGTAGCCAGAGTAAAGATGAACACTGCGCTTACTTTGCACAGATGCAGTACGGGATCCAGCGCAATTTTTATGATGCGCACCGCTATCACGGACGCGAATGTGCGGTGACTATCGGCTGGGGCCAGAATGGCCGCTACAACGTGCAGAGCACGGCCGGGGACGAACAGCTGTGTCTGAAAACCTGGGGCGTGATTAGCAGCGCCAAAAACCTGCCGCCGCCGCCAGAGAACCTGCCCGCCACGATGGTGCTGGATTTTAAGCCGGACTAGCTGGCCTGGCGCCACTGCCGCGGGCTGACGCCAAACCAGCGGCGGAAAGCCCGCGAAAAGGCGCTGACTTCAGAGTAACCCAGCAATAGCGCCATTTCAGAAACGGGCAGCTGCCGCTGTTGCAGATACCAGGTTGCCATCTCGCAGCGCACCTGATCCACCAGCAGGGTAAAGCTCAGATTTTCGCTGCGCAGGCGACGCTGTAGCGACCAGCTTGACATGCCCATCTTTTCCGCCACCTCCGGCAGTGCGGGTTCGCCCTGCATCAGCATCAGATGCACCTGCGAGCGCGCCTGATCGACAATGCTTTGCTGTGAGGTCGTGCTGTTAAGACGGCGAATGGCATCCTGCATCACGGTTAACAAAACGGGATCGCTTTCCGGCATCGCGCGCAGCAGATCCTTCTTAGGGATCACCAAAGAATTAAAAGGCTGATCGAACCAGACTGGCGCATCGAATACTTTGCAGTGCTCGTGCCACTGTTCAGGGCGTGGATGCTCAAAGTGGACTTCGCGCGGTGCCCAGCTTTTACCGGCAACGTGGCGAATAAGATTCATAAACATGCCCAACGTCAGCTCCGCGTCCTGACGGCGGCACAGAATAGCGCCATGACGAACCTGATAGTCCAGACGCCAGCAGTCGCCCTTGTCGGTCAGCCGCGTCAGCGTATCGTGCTGGTGCCAGGGGAAAGCATTTACCACGTTGTGCAGCGCCTGCTCCAGCGTGGCGGAACAAAGCCCGACATAGCCAATCAGGCCCAGCGACTGCGGCTTAAACTGCCTGCCGTAGTGCAGGCCAAAATTATCGAAGCCTGAACAGCGCGCCGCCTCTTCCATCACCCGGCAATAGTTCACCAGCCCCAGGCTCATGGTCGGGCTGGCCAGCTGCTCGGGATCGATGCCGCTGACGCCAAAAATCCTGTCGGCGTCACCGCCTTTTTCAGCAATAAACTCGCTCAGGCCACTGGCGGCGGCGGCCAGTACGCCGCGATGGCTGGCAAAACTGGCGTTAAGCGCCGCCGTCATTTCAGGCTGTTTAATGACTCCGCTTTCCATGATTATTGCCCCGCTGCAGAAAACATACTGCTTAACTCAGCAATTTTCATACCAGCTCTGACGGGCGGGCGAGAAACCCTCAGGCACCGATCGGCAGCTCGCTGGTTTCAAGATAGCGATGGCATAGCCGCACCGAGTGGTCTGCCCACTGTGGCCCCAGGCTAAGCGCCATCTCCGTTTGCCGGTGGGAACCTACCCAGGCCAGCAGCTGAATGCGGCGCTGGATCAGCAGCGTCGGCACCATCTCCAGTTCCTTATCGCTGATATGGGCAACCTGTTCGTAGCCTTTGATCCAGTTCTCGACCCACTGTGCTGCACGAGGATGGTGCTCCACGAAGCTAATGGCTGCTGCAAGATCGTGCAGATACCAGCCCATGCCGCAGTCATCAAAATCGATCACCCGCGTTTCGCCTTTATGCAGCAACAGATTAGTTAACCGAAGATCCGCGTGGATCAAACCATAGCGGGAGGGATCTTTGCCAAACGCGTCCAGCTCGCTGCCTGCACGAGCAATCGCCTCTTCTACTACGGCGTCATCGCTGCGGCGCAGGCCTGGCGCATCACGCCAGTCGCCCCAGTGGCTTTGCGGGCTGACCATTGTCTGATGATCCCAGATAATGCGCTGAAAGCCAGCCGGTTTATGCCAGCTTTTGCTGTGCTGGTGCAGTTGCGCCGTAATGCGGCCCAGCTGCTGGAAAGCGCGCGGATCGACATCCGTTCCCGGCATGTCGCCTTCAATCCAGTCAAAAAGAACGGCATGCCGTACGCTACCGTCCTGCAAGGTCAAATCCTGGATCCTTTGTCCTTCTCTGTCCACGATCGCCTGCGGTACCACAATGCCCGTTTCACGTAGCGCGTCCAGCCACTGAAGCTCGCTTTCTATATCCGCGCGCTGATGATAGTTGCCGCGATGCAGGCGTAGCGCATAGCGTTTTCCGGCCGCTTCAAGCAGAAAAGTGGCGTTTTCCGACCGACAAAGCAGGCTGATTTTGCCCTGGAGCGCTGCCGGATAACGCGTTATCGCCTGCTGTGCAAGCGCCAGCAGCGTGCTGCCGTCAAGATTGTCATATTGGCTGGCTGTCATATTTCTGTCTCCGGAAAAAAGGTAACGACCTGATGCCAGCATGGCGCGACGCCTCCCGATCTGCCTGACCGCAGGCCGCACTCTTTTGACCGCAGAAGACAGCAGGCACTTTTTTTGCTTCTGGTTTGACAGCAGAGCGCAAAAATCCTTATGCCCGCGTCAAGTTTCCTGACGGCGTCGGCTGCATTATCGACTGACACTAACTGGCGGGAAGAGTAATGATGACAACCAGGCTAAAGCCCACTCTGGGCACGATACATCTGTGGGGCATTGCGGTAGGTTTAGTGATTTCCGGGGAATATTTTGGCTGGAGCTACGGCTGGGGCGTGGCGGGCACGATGGGGTTCCTGGTCACCACGGCGCTGATTGCCACCATGTATACCTGTTTTATTTTCAGCTTTACCGAGCTGACTACCGCCATTCCGCACGCGGGCGGCCCTTTCGCCTATAGCCGCCGCGCCTTTGGTGAAACCGGCGGATTAATTGCCGGTATGGCTACGCTGATTGAGTTTGTGTTTGCTCCACCGGCCATTGCCATGGCCATCGGCGCTTACCTTAACGTGCAGTATCCGGACCTGAACCCTAAATATGCGGCGGTCGGGGCCTATCTGGTGTTTATGACGCTAAACATCCTTGGCGTAAAGCTGGCGGCGATGTTTGAACTGGTCGTCACCGTGCTGGCGGTCATCGAACTGCTGGTGTTTATGGGCGTAGTCGCACCGGGCTTTAGCCTGACTAACTTTGCGGCGCACGGCTGGTCGGGCGGCGACAGTTTCGGTATGCCGGCGGTTTCAGGCATTTTTGCCGCCATTCCTTTCGCCATCTGGTTTTTCCTGGCGATTGAAGGGGCAGCGATGGCGGCCGAAGAAGCCAAAGATCCCAAGCGTACCATTCCCAAAGCCTATATCGCCGGTATTTTGACGCTGGTGGTGCTGGCGATTGGCGTGATGTTGCTGGCGGGCGGCGCGGGCGACTGGCGCAAGCTGTCCGATATCAACGACCCGCTGCCGCAGGCGATGAAAATGATCGTCGGCGAACATTCTAACTGGATGCACATGCTGGTATGGATCGGTTTATTTGGCCTGATCGCCAGCTTTCACGGGATTATTCTGGGCTATTCACGCCAGTTCTTTGCGCTTTCACGTGCGGGCTATTTGCCTGCCGGACTGGCAAAGCTCTCCCGTTTCCAGACGCCACATCGCGCTATTATCGCAGGCGGCGTGATTGGCATCGCCGCGATTTTTAGCGACGGCTGGATTAATCTGCAGGGCATGACGCTGACGGCGGCGATGATTACCATGGCCGTCTTTGGCGCTATCGTGATGTATCTGATGAGCATGCTCAGCCTGTTCCGCCTGCGCCGCACGGCACCACAGCTGGAACGCAGCTTCCGCGCACCCGGCTATCCTGTTGTCCCCGGCATTGCGCTCGTGCTGGCGCTGGTCTGCCTGGTGGCAATGCTTTGGTTTAATCCGGTTATCGGCGGCATTTTTGTGCTGTTTATGGCAGCAGGCTACGGCTATTTCCTGCTGACCAAAAGCCAGCGTGCCAGCGCGCCGCGTGATGCCATGCTGGCGGGAGAATAACGCGGAAAGGCAATGAAACCCCGTCGCCGATTCGCTATCATGCGCGCTGACTTTGAATAAGCGCGCATGGCGCGCCGGAGAGGGAAAGTACAATGCTGTGGTTTAAAAATTTGATGGTATATCGTCTGAATCGCGAGATCCCGCTGGCGGCAGACGAAATGGAAAAACAACTTGAGGCATTCTCTTTCACTCCCTGCGGCAGTCAGGACATGGCGAAAACCGGCTGGGTTTCGCCAATGGGCCCGAAAAGCGATGCGCTGACGCACGTCAATAACGGCCAGATCCTGATTTGCGCTCGCAAAGAGGAAAAAATCCTGCCGTCGCCCGTGATTAAACAGGCACTGGAAGCCAAAATCGGCAAGCTGGAAGCGGAACAGCAGCGCAAGCTGAAGAAGACGGAAAAGGATTCGCTGAAGGATGAAGTATTACACAGCCTGTTGCCGCGCGCCTTCAGCCGCTACAGCCAGACTTTTTTGTGGATCGACACCGTTAACAACATGATTATGGTCGACTGCGCCAGCGCTAAAAAAGCGGAAGATACGCTGGCGCTGCTGCGTAAAAGCCTGGGGTCTTTGCCGGTGGTGCCGCTGACGCTGGAAAGCCCGATTGAGCTGACGCTGACGGAATGGGTACGCTCCGGCGAGACGCCAGCAGGCTTTGCGCTGATGGATGAGGCCGAACTGAAGGCGCTGCTGGAAGATGGCGGCGTGATCCGCTGTAAAAAGCAGGATCTGGTTTGTGATGAGATCGCCAATCATATCGAAGCGGGCAAGCTGGTGACTAAGCTGGCGCTGGACTGGCAGGAACGCGTTCAGCTGGTGCTGTCTGATGATGGCTCTCTGAAGCGGCTGAAGTTTGCCGACACGCTGCGCGAACAGAATGATGATATCGACAGAGAAGACGTGGCGGCACGCTTTGATGCGGACTTCATTCTGATGACAGGTGAACTGACCGCGCTGATAAGCAACACCATAGAAGCGCTGGGCGGCGAAGCGCAGCGTTAAGCGTAAAAAAGGCCGGATCCCCGGCCTTTTTCTTTTAATCTTTCAGATAGCGGCACAGATAGGCGGAAGGCTCGGCAACCTGCAGGTGGAATTCGCTGTGGCCCGGCACGTGAAAAACTTCGCCTGGTTCATAATGGCGCCATTCGGTTTCTTCCGGCAGCAGCACCTTCAGCGATCCACTCACGACGGTCATCTCTTCCGGCTGGCCGGTGCCAAAGGTGTATTCACCTTCAGCCATCACGCCCACGCTGGCGCGGCCGGTGCTGGCGCTGTCAAACCCAATGGATTTTACCTTTCCTTCAAAGTACTCACTGACGTTGAGCATAAAACTATCCTTAACCAGTAAAGAACACAGATTGGCCGGCTTCCGCCTGCAATGTTAATCCACCAGATCCGCTGCCAGCTTGGCCAGCAACGCATTGGAAAGCAGAACGGGAATACCCAGCAGTTTTTGTAAAAAGTCACGATGGCGCTGGTGATAGCCCAGACAGTCAAGCACCAGAACGTCTGCGCCCTGCTCCTGTAGCTGTAAAGCCGCGTCAATCAGCTCATCATCATCAATCGCCCACGGGCTGGCCACGGCGAAGCACGGCGTAGAGGCCAGGCCCTGCCATTTGTAAGCCTGCTCGCCCAGATACTCTTCCCGCGCAACCATCACGCCTGGTTGCTGGCCGCCGATAATGGCATCGACCAGCGGAGGCAGCATGCGGTACGAATCCAGCAGGATGGCGTTTTTAGTCTTCAGGCCTTTATATTCGCCAGCGCACAGCACAAGGATATTTTCAAATCCTTTGCGCTCAAGCTCGCCGATCAGATTCTGTAACGCGGCTTCCACTTTTGCTGCTGACAGCACGACGTAAGAGCCATCTTCCATATGCGTCATCGCCATTTTCTCACCTGCTACCGGCCCATACAGACGCTCGATTTCGGCCATGGAAAGGCCATCAAGCAGTCCAAAATGGACAATATTTTCTTCAGGCAGGTGTTCCAGCAGCAAAGGAATCAGATCTCTGCGAGGCGCCTTTCCTAACGTTAAGGTAGCCACTTTTTTAAAGTTACTTTCCGCATCATTCAACATATCCGACATAAAGCTTCCGGAAAACAGAGAATTCATTCCGGAAAAAGTCGGCTGTACAGTGCTGGAAGGTAAGGTAGTGATGATGTCGGTCAATGGTCTGTCCAGTTGATGGCTGATGGAAAGCTTCAGGCTTTTTTCGTAAAACCGTTCAGCGAAAATAGGTTGCTGAGCAGGGATGGTCAAGCCTTAATGCCGATAATTTTCTAAGAGCAGACAGCAAAATATATTGAAAATAAAGGAATTAAATAAAAATTCTCTCTCTTTTCTCCTGACCGCCCGAAAAAGAAACGTTTATTGCCCTTTGGGCAGCAGCATTACCTGAACTCTACATGGTAGCGCTTACATTACTTTTTTGAGTCGGGGTAAAGAATCACGCGGCATCCCTGCCGGCACGCCCTACTCTTTTTCGACGTCTTCGTAACGGGCTTTGGCGTCAATAGCTTCCTGTTCGCTTTCGTGTTCGCTAATTAACGTATCTGGCTTAGGGTGATCGGCACGCAGTTCGTACCATGTTTTGCTATTGTCAGCCGTTCCTTTTTTGATCGGAACAACATGCGCTTCACGAGGATATGGCGGTCTGCCTGGCATACAACTTCCCTCCTTAAAGAATTAGAGCTGGCCGCAATAAAGCTGGCGGGCAACTGTCGTTCTTCAAGTATAGACAAAGGCTGACAATTCTCTGCACATCAGGAATAAGTTGAGAAAAATCGTCGCTAGCTGGCACGAGCAAGAGAAAGCAGGCTGATAATTTTTTCTATGACGGCATCCGGATGCTGCATGGCATTGACCACGTAGTGGGCGGCTTGATGGTAAAGCGCTTCGCGGGCGGCCAGCACCTCGACCATTTCATCTGCGATAGGACGTCCGGTCAACGTAGGACGCTGCGCCTGCTCCGGGTAGGCTTCCAGCCTTGCAGCAAGCACGCCAGCTTCGGCCTGCAAATAGATAACCTGCCCTTGTTCGCGCATGTACTGACGATTTTGCTCTGCCAGCACCATGCCGCCGCCGGTGGCAATCACGGTATTTTTTGCCGTTACCGCCTGCAGCGAAAGCGACTCGCGCTGGCGAAAGCCTTCCCATCCTTCCGTTGCCACAATCTCCGTCACGGTTCGTCCCGTAGACTGCTGTAGGTGGCTATCGGTATCGCAAAAAGCGTAACCCAATACCTGAGCCAAAGCATGACCAACGGTAGTTTTTCCGCAGCCGCGTGCGCCGATAAGATAAATGGGTAAGGACATAACAAGTGCTCCTCAGCGCTACATACGGGCTATTTTGATAGCGACAGGCGTTAATAATGTGTGCCGGGCATCATACCGAGAATTCTTTCTGCTCACCAGTAGTCACTTTTTCTTTACACCCTTCTCCCGTTATCAATAGAACATGTCATTGATCGTAAACAATAAAAACCGTGTAATGATAACGTTACACGAACATTAAATAGCCGCAAGGCACGGCAACATTTTCTTACCCGAAGGCCGTTTACTTTCCCCTGAACTGTCCCAAAATAAACAGTACAGCCCGTAATTAAGGATCTCCTATGCAGAGCGAAGAACAAAAGTTAATTGAAAGCCTGTTTGGCCGACTAAAACAGGCTGAAACACAGTCTGGCCCGCGCGACGCGGCGGCGGAAAAACTGATCCAGCAGCAGCTACAGCAGCAGCCAGGCGCGCCTTACTATATGGCGCAGGCAATCCTGATCCAGGAAGCGGCAATGAAGCAGCTAAACAATCGGGTGAGTGAACTGGAAGCCCGGCTGGCCCAACAGCAGCAGCAGCCACAGCAAAGCAGCGGCGGCTTTCTTTCGGGTCTTTTTGGCGGCGGTCGTCAGCAGCAGCAGCAGCAGGCACAATCTTCACCCTGGGGTAATGCGCCGCAGCCACAGCAGCAATCCTGGAATAACAACCAGCAGCCAGCGTGGAATAATGCGCAGCAACAGCCCTACTCTGCCCCGGCCGCGCCTTCTGCGACCAGAGGCTTTTTAGGCGGCGCGCTGCAAACGGCGGTTGGCGTGGCGGGCGGTGTGGTCATGGCGGATATGCTGACCAGCATGTTCCATCATTCTCAACCGGAAGAGATCGTTAACATCATTAACGAACCGGCGATGCCGCAGGAAAGCTTCGACAATAATCTGGATACCTTTAACAACGGTACCGACGCGCCATTTCTGAATCAGGATGCTGGCCTGCCGCAGGATTACACCAGCGACTACAGCAATGATGATTTTGGTAGTGACGATTTTGACGACGACAGCTTTGTCTGACCGCTTTCCAGGCTTTTATCCGAGCAGATAACGGCGTTGATTGAGTAACAAAAAGGCGGGATTTTCCCGCCTTTTTTGCCTCTGGTGCTACTCAAGGCGCTGAGGCATACCGGTTTTACAGGCTATTTAGCTTTCTGCGCCTGTAGCCATTTATCCAGCTCGTTGGCAAACTGCTGGCGATCGCGCTGGCTCAGCGTGGCCGGGCCGCCGGTCTGCACGCCGCTTGCCCGCATCGTATCCATAAAGTCGCGCATCGTCAGCCTTTCCCTGATGGTGGCTTCGCTATAGCGTTCTCCGCGAGGATTCAGCGCCACGGCCCCTTTCTCCATGACTTCTGCCGCCAGCGGAATATCGCCGGTAATCACCAAATCGCCAGGCTCTGCACGACGAACAATCTCATTGTCCGCCACGTCAAACCCGGCCGGTACGCGCAGCGTACGTAAAAATTTTGAAGGCGGGACGCTTAAGGACTGGTTGGCGACCAGCGTTACCATTATTTGCTCACGCTCCGCCGCACGGTAGAGCACCTCTTTAATCACTTTTGGACATGCGTCCGCATCTACCCAGACCGGCATCGCCCTTTCCTTTTATCAGCACATACTGACAGCGATCTTGCCTGCCTTTTCAAAAATGGCAACCCTTCTGCACCGCCGGATACTTATTTATGCAGCGGGCGGGCTAAAAATGCGTTACTTCATGGGAATGATGCTGATTTTGCCATTGGTCTCCAGAATGGCGAATTTGATTTGATCTAAGCGCTCCAGACCTGCCGAGGTGCGGGCGGAGTTAAGAATATCGTCTTTTGAAATGCCCGCCCGCTGCGCCCGTTCCGTCAGTAAATTGCCATTCTCCACCAGGATCAGCGCGCTGCCGTTAATCAGCAGGTCCAGACGTGGGAAGCGTGCTTTCATCATGCCAAACAGGATGTCGACCACTATCAGCGTAATAATCGTCAGCGAAGCACCCGTTACGGAGAAATCATTACCCAACAGCGCCTGCTGGGTAGCTTCACTGATAATCAGCAGCAGGATCAAATCAAACGAGGTCATTTCAAGCAGCGTGCGGCGTCCGGCAATTTTTAGCACCACCATCAACACAAAATAGATGCTGGTAGCCCGTAAAACGGTTTCCATATCTGCTCCTAAGGGTAGATCCACTGGGTAAAATGCACGCTGGCCTGCTGGTCCAGCGTAACGGTGACCGGATAGCGGCCAGGATTTTGCGCCTGCAGGCCAATCCAGACCGTCGCACCGGCAGGACTGCGCGGCATATCCCAGCTCAGTTCCAGCGCATTTTTGCTGCTGCTAGCCCGTTGCGGTTGCGGCTGTAGCGACTGGATCTGGAAATTATCCATCTCTTCCCCGCTGATCTTCAGCGTAAAGTGTTCCTGCTGCGGCTTCACCCTGATGGTCATCGCCATATCGCTGTCGAGCCGCCCAAAACGCTCGTACTCAACCTGTAAGCTTCCATCGTCAGTAGCCTTTCCCGTATCGCTTAATACGCCCTTAGAAAACAAACCGCACGCGCCAAGCAGTACGATGGTAAACAGGCAGGCGTAGCCGATACGCTGTATTTTCCACTCCAGAATTTGCCAGCGCATGTGTTCCACCACCGGATAGCGGCGGCTGCGCTCTTCATCTTTATTTTTCACTGCCACCTCGGGCCGTCTGCTGTTGTTTAAGCGTAGCCGAAGCTGAATTAACCAGCTTAATGACGTAAGCTGGAAGCGATGAAAATGCAAAAAGGTATCGAGATGGAGAAGAAGATTGGTTTTATTGGCTGCGGCAATATGTCTAAAGCCATCATTGGCGGGCTGGTTCGCGCAGGCCAGGTGAAAGCAGAGAACATCTGGGTTTATGACCATAAACCTGGGACCAACCAGGCGATGCATAAAGAGTACGGCATTACGCCGGGCAACAGTGCGGAAGAGGTAGCAAAGCAGGCGGATATTCTGTTTGGTGCGGTCAAACCCAACGTTATTCTCAGCGTGCTGAAGGAGATCTCCGGCTGTTTAAACAAAGATACCCTTGTCGTTTCTATCGCTGCTGGCGTGACGCTGGACTCGCTGGCTCAGGCGCTGGGTCACGATCGTAAACTGGTGCGCGTTATGCCTAACACGCCTGCGCTGGTTAACGAAGGCATGACCTCCGTTACGCCAAACGTTCTGGTTACCAAAGAAGAAGCGGACGAGATCGTGGCCATTTTCAACGGCTTTGGTAAAGCGGCGCTGGTTCCGGAATATCAAATCCACGCGGTGGTGGGCGTCAGCGGTTCCGCACCGGCCTACGTGTTTATGTTTATCGAAGCGATGGCCGACGCCGCCGTGCTTGGCGGCATGCCAAGAGCCCAGGCTTACCAGTTTGCGGCACAGGCGGTAAAAGGCTCGGCGCAAATGGTGCTGGAAACCGGCAAGCATCCTGGCGAGCTAAAAGATATTGTCTGCTCGCCGGGCGGCACCACTATCGAAGCGGTAAAAGTGCTGGAAGAAAAAGGCTTTCGTGCGGCGATTATAGAAGCGATGCAGCAATGTATGGCGAAGTCAGAACGTATGAGCAAAGCCTGATATAGCGCGCCCCTCATCAGCGAGGGGCGCAACGTCGTCAGCCCAGCACGGCTTTTTGCGCCAGCGCCGCCGCCTCCGCCATGGTCATCGGTTTTTGCATTCTGCGCACCAGTTCGGCGGTAAAGGTGTACATTCCGCACGAAGTCACGGCGGCAAGCTGGCCTTTCTGGCCATACAGCGCCACAAAGGTTTTCTCCTTCAGCGAGCCAATCAGCTGGAAATCGTCCCATTCCTGCGCATGTCCCAGATATTCGTAGCGCGTACCAAACTGCGCCGTCCAGAAAAAGGGAACGCGATCGAAAGCCTCGCCTCTGCCGAGCATATTTTTGGCGGCGACTCTGCCCTGCTGCTGCGCCACGCGCCAGTGCTCAATACGCATTGAACCAGAAGCGGCAGGGAATTTAGCAATGTCGCCAGCGCTCCAGACGTTATTGGCAATTTCAAGAAACTCATTGCTGGTCAGGCTGCCGTCATCGTTAAGCGGGATATCGTGAATAAAGCCGGTGCCTGGCGTGACGCCCGTTGCCAGCAGAACAACATCGGCAGGAACAACGGTGCCGCTTTTCAGCACCACGCCGCTTACTTTGCCGTTATCGTTCTGCAATTCTGCCACTTCGCCCTCAATAAACTCCACGCCTTTCTCTTCGTGCAGTTCACGAAAGTAAGTGGCGATCTGCTCACCAAACTGCTTTTTAAACGGCAGCGGATCGCGCGCAATAACCTGAACCTTAACGTTTTGCGCACGTAAAGCAGAGGCCAGCTCCATAGCGATAAAACTGTTGCCCACTATCACCAGCTGGCTCGTTTCATCCACTTCCTGCAGCAGCGTTGCCGCCTGTTCAAGACTGCGCAGTACGTGCACGCCAAACAGCGCCTTGCCGTTAAAATCGGGCCGCTGTGGAATGCCACCGCTGGCAATCAGCAGCTTGTCATATTTCAGCGTTGAGCCGTCGGCGAAGCGCAAAAGCTGTTCGCGGCTGTCCAGCTGCTCCACATCTCCCTGTTTGCGTTCGGCATAGTGCCAGAAATCCTCATCCAGCAAAGGCGGAACATCTTCAATCGCCATGTTACCGGACGGCACAAACTTGGTTAATACGGTGCGGTCGTAAGGGGCTTCAGCTTCCCGGTCTACCAGCACCAGACGTCCTTTGAACCCTTCCCGACGTAGCGTCCAGGCCGCCGCCGCGCCTGCCGCCCCCGTCCCTAAGATAACGAAAACCGGTTCATCATCTTCTTCAGAAAAACGATAAAGCGGAGGAAGCGCCTGCGGACTTACCTGGATCATGCCGTTTTCAATTCTGACCGGGTAACGTTGCAGATCGCTTAAGGCCAGCGGCTCACAAAGGCTACCGTCGCTGATAGCAAAGTTGGCTTTATGCCAGGGACAAACCAGATAGCCATCATAGATCGCGCCTTGTTCAAGCGGCGCGCCGGAGTGAGGACATTTCGCCTGGTAGGCTTTCACCTCTTCTTTTTCGCGAATAAGCAGAATCTCCTGCTCGCCAATCGGTACTCTCACCGGTGTCAGCTGCGGTAAATCCTGCAAAACCATAGCATTTTGATAGCTCACGACAGGCTCCTTTCTTTTTATCTTATGCATTATCAGAACTAATAAGCCTGGCATTTACAGGGGGAACGGCCATAACAAGAAAGGAAAGGCAGGGGAATTAACGATTAACCAACTGTTTTATAAAACTATTTTCCTGGAAAAATTATTACGCCAGGCGGGATGATGGCCACCACAAGATAACGTGCAGAAGACGTCCCGGTAAATTGCGGCCAAAAAAAACCGGAGACATTTTCTCCGGTTTTCTCATTATCAGTGAGGGCCTTGTGAGAAGCCGCCGCGAGGACCGCCGCCGCCGCCCCAACCACCGCCGCCACCGCCGCCGCCGCCACCCGGAGGTGGGAACAGACATCCACTGAGTGCTGTTACCAGCGCAACCACACTTACTGCTTTAATCAAACGACTCATAGCTCTTTCCTCGTGGTAACAATGGCGCTGATAGTAAGCGTCGTTGTTGCTGGCGACAATGCAGAAAACTCCTGTTCGGGCCCGTTTTTACGCGGCGTAACCGCGCTTAACGCTTTCATTGCACAAACCAGCAGATAACCTTAAGTAAAGGACAGCTTTCCGGAAAAAGCGCAGATAATTTGCTGCGAGATGCCTCGCAACTTGAACGCATTCAGCTTTACAGGTTTGCCGTTTCAAATCAGTGTGAGCGCAGAAAAACAATGAGGTATCAATCATGAGATCGCTCTCTCTGCAACAACGGCTCAGTGATCGGGACTGGGAAAACCCTGGCGTAACGCAGCACCATCGCCTGGCCGCGCATCCCCCTTTTTCCAGCTGGCGCTCGCTTCAGGCGGCAAAAGAAGATCTGCCCAGCCAGCAAAGGCAATGGCTGAACGGCTGCTGGAACTTTAGCTATTTCACACGACCAGAACAGGTGCCGGAAAGCTGGCTCTTGCAGGATCTTGACGACGCGCGTCCGCTGGCCGTGCCCTCTAACTGGCAGCTCGCGGGCTATGACGCGCCCATTTACACCAACGTGCAGTATCCTTTTCTGGTTAATCCGCCGTACGTGCCCGCGGATAACCCAACCGGCTGTTATTCACGAACCTTTCAGTGCGACGAGGCGTGGCTGGCAGCAGGGCAAATCCGTATCCAGTTTGACGGCGTCAGTTCGGCCTTTTACCTGTGGTGCAACGGCCACTTCATTGGCTACTCACAGGACAGCCGCCTGCCCGCTGAATTTGAACTGACTCACGCCCTGCAGGCGGGCGAAAACCGTCTGGCAGTGCTGGTGCTGCGCTGGAGCGACGGTAGCTACCTGGAAGATCAGGACATGTGGCGCATGAGCGGTATTTTCCGCGACGTAAGCCTGCTGCATAAGCCTGACGTGCATCTTCAGGACGTGCAGATTGCAACGCATCTCAGCCCGGAACTGCTCAGTGCCCGCCTGCAGGTTTTGGCCGTCTGCTCGCAAACGGCGGCGGAAGGTTATCAGGCGGAAGTCACGCTGTATCAGGGCGATAGCTGCATTGCACAACTTCGGCAGCCGTTCGGGAGCCAGGTCATTGACGAGCGCGGACGCTATCCGGATCGCGTTACCCTGAATCTGCATATTGACCGCCCGGCGTTGTGGAGTGCGGAAACGCCAGCGCTCTATCGCGCTACCGTGGCGCTGTTCGATGCCGAAGACAGGCTGGTGGAAGTGGAAGCCTTTGACGTTGGCTTTCGTAAAATAGAGATCGACCGGGGGCTGCTGAAGCTCAACGGCAAACCTTTGCTGATCCGCGGCGCTAACCGCCACGAGCATCATCCGGAAAATGGCCAGGTCATGGATGAAGCGACGATGCTGCGCGATATCCGGCTCCTGAAACAGCATAACTTCAACGCCGTGCGCTGCTCGCACTACCCTAATCATCCGCTCTGGTATCGCCTGTGCGATCGTTACGGCCTGTATGTGGTGGACGAAGCCAATATCGAAACGCACGGCATGCAGCCGATGAATCGCCTGTCTGACGATCCGCAATGGTTCCATGCCTTCAGCGAACGCGTGACCAGAATGGTGCAGCGCGACAGGAACCATCCCAGCATTATTATCTGGTCGCTGGGTAATGAGTCGGGCCACGGCAGCACGCACGATGCGCTGTACCGCTGGGTAAAAAGCAGCGATCCCACGCGGCCCGTTCAGTATGAAGGTGGCGGCGCGGATACGGCAGCTACCGATATTATTTGCCCGATGTACGCCCGGGTAGATCAGGACCAGCCTTTTGAGGCCGTTCCTAAATGGGCAATTAAAAAGTGGATTGGCCTGGCGGAAGAAAACCGGCCGCTGATCCTGTGCGAGTATGCGCACGCGATGGGCAACAGCCTGGGCGGGTTTGCTGACTACTGGCAGGCGTTTCGCCAGTTCCCACGTCTTCAGGGCGGTTTCGTCTGGGACTGGGTTGACCAAAGCCTGACCCGCTATGATGAGCAGGGCAACGCCTGGCAGGCCTACGGCGGCGACTTTGGCGATAAGCCAAACGACCGCCAGTTTTGCATGAACGGGCTGGTTTTTGCCGATCGTTCGCCGCATCCGGCGCTGTTTGAAGCGCAGCGCGCCCAGCAGTTCTTCCAGTTCTCTCTGGAAAGCAGTACGCCATTGCGGCTAAAAGTCACCAGCGAATACCTGTTCCGCTCCACGGATAACGAGCAGCTACACTGGCAGATTGAACAGAACGGACAAAAGATTACCGGTGGCGAACTGCCGCTGAAGCTGGTGCCGCAAGGGACGGCGACGCTGGATTTAGGCGAGCTGCCAGCGCTGGCCGGTGAACTTTGGCTAAACGTGGCCGTTATACAACCGGGCGCTACCAGCTGGTCGGACGAAAGCCATCGCGTGGCGTGGGATCAGTGGCAATTGCCTGCACAGCTTGCCCTTCCCCGGCCGCTGCCAGATTTGCCCGCGCCACGGTTAGACCAGACTACTGCGGAAATTACCGTTACGCTTGGTCAGCAGAGCTGGCATTTTTCACCGCAAAGCGGCGAGCTGGTGCAGTGGCATATTGACGGAAAGCCGCAGCTGCTTTCCCCCCTACGCGATAGCTTTGTGCGTGCACCGATTGATAACGATATTGGCATCAGCGAGGTGACAAAGGTCGATCCCAACGCGTGGATTGAGCGCTGGCAGCGCGCCGGTTTTAACCAGCTGGAAAGCGAGCTGCTTGAAATGCAGTGTGATTCGTTAAGCAACGGCGTACAGCTGACCACGCTGCATGCCTGGCGCGCCCAGAACGAGCTGAAATTCCTTAGCAGTAAGCGTTACCGCATTAACGGCGCGGGCGAAATGACGCTGGACGTTGAGGTCAGCGTGGCGGCAGGTTTGCCTTCACCGGCGAGGATTGGTCTGCGCTGCCAGCTGAATCAGCGCCCTGAAACCGTAAGCTGGCTTGGCCTTGGGCCCCATGAAAACTATCCGGATCGGCAGCTCTCGGCGCAGTTCTCCCGCTGGACGCTACCGCTGGAAGATCTTTATACCCCGTACGTTTTCCCCTGCGAAAACGGCCTGCGCGGCGGCACTAAAGAGCTGACTGCGGGCGCGATGCATATCAGCGGCGACTTCTGTTTTTCGCTGGGCAGATTCGGCCTGGAGCAGCTGCGGGATACCTCGCATCGTCACCTGCTTAAAGCGGAAGAAGGCTGCTGGCTGCACCTTGACGGCTGGCATATGGGTATTGGCGGGGATGATTCATGGAGCCCGAGCGTCAGCCCGGCGTTTTTGCTCTCCGCCCAACGCTATCGCTATGCTGTCACCTTTGCGCCGGTATCTCTACGACGCCAGACCAACGCCAGCTGAACGGTATTGATCAGCACCACTACCGCCGTGGCGGCGAAGACCCAACGGAAGCCGCCAATGGCGGAAACACCTGAGCCAATTAGCGGGCCAACCACGTTACCCAGATACATAAACGACTGGTTGTAGCCGAAAATACGGCCCGTTATGCGCTCGCTGGAATAGCGCAGCAGCAGGGTTTGCACCGCAGGCATCATCGCGCCTTCAGCAAACCCCAGCAAAAAGCGCAGCGCCCCCAGCTGTAGCGCGCTTCCGGCCCAGGACATGGCGATAAACAGTACGATGGTCAGCGTCAGCGCGGCAAAAAGAATGCGCTGAGCGCCAATTCTGTCACCCAGCTTGCCCAGGCGCGGCGCGGAAAAAAGCGCCGATACGCCCGGGATCGCCGCAACCACGCCGCTGATAAACGCAATATTTTCTACGTTCGGCTCCAGCTGCCGCACAAACAGCGTCAAAATTGGGCTAATGGAGCCGTTGCAAAGCTGGATAACCAGCGTGGTAATAAACAGGCTGATAATCAGACCAGGATGGCTAAGCGAACGAAACACCATGCTGCCGCTGAGCTTCTCCGCCTTGCTGATTTTACGGTGTCCGGTCTCTTTGATCAGAAACAGCGTGATCAAAAAGCTGGTTAGCAGCAGGCAGGCGGTAATCAGAAAAACAGCGCGCAGCCCCACCCAGTCGGCCAGAAAGCCGCCCAGCAGCGGCCCCATGATGACGCCGCATATCTGCGCGGTTGATACCATACTCAGCGCCCAGCCGCTACGATCGCGCGGTACCTGAGAGGCCACCAGCGCCATTGCGTTAGGAATATAGCCGGAGGTCAGCCCCATCAGCGCACGCAGCAGCAGTAGCTGCCAGACGTTGCTGACAAAAGCCTGGAGGAAAATTACCACGCCCATGCCCAGCGAGGCGCGCAGCAGCATCAGCTTACGGCCTTTGCGATCGGCAAGGCTGCCCCACATGGGTGAAACCACGGCGGAAACCATAAAAGTGATACTGAATATCAACCCGGACCAGAGCGTCAGCGAAGCGGGATCGGTAACGCCCAGCTGTTCCACATAAAGCGGCAGAAAGGGGATAATCTGGCTGATAGCCAGCCCGGTAAACAGACAGCCAAACCAGACCGAAATAAGGTTAACCTTCCAGGATTCCATCTTATTTTTATGCGCCTTGCAGGAGAGTGCGAGCAGTGAGTGTAACAAGGCCGGGCTTAAACGCAAAAAACCCGCCAGAGGGCGGGTTTTTGGTCTTCAGAGCGCGTTGCAGAACAACGGCCTGAAAGATTCTCTCGAATTACAGTGCAGTTACGTTAGCAGCTGCAGGGCCTTTCTGGCCGTTTTCGATAGAGAATTCAACTTTCTGACCTTCTTCCAGAGTTTTGAAACCCTGGTTCTGGATTGCAGAGAAGTGTACGAACACGTCTTTGCTGCCGTCAGTTGGGGAGATAAAGCCGAAACCTTTCTCAGCGTTGAACCATTTTACTAAACCAGTCATTTTGTTAGACATTTGTCTTTCCTTCAAAAGTATTAAGCCACAAAGGGCGCGGGGTTTGTCAACAGCATGGACTTATGAGGCACTCAAGAAGGAAGTCAGGAAGAAGAGATATCTGAGATAACGCTTTAACTGAAAACTGCTTTACTAAAATTGCTCGCATACGTTGTCTGTTTCAAAACCGACGGTGCATTTACTCATAACCGGCGTCGCAGCACAAGCCCCGCAGACCAAAAAAAGGTAATTTAATGTCAATCCGCTAATTTTAAAGGAAATAATTTTATGTTGTGCGACAGGAAATAAGATTATGCCCGCGCAATTCTTCACCGGGACAGTACGCCTGCGCTGTTTAAAGATAAAAATATTTTTGCGGCGGCTGGACATTCTTCCACGCCCATCCAGACTAATAAAATCCCCGCCTGTTTATTTTCCAGGCTAAGTGGCGATTTGCCTTTTCGGTAAATCAGGTCTGTCCGTTCCGTTTCCGATCTTATTGTCAGGCTACCCGGCCTGCGATAGCGCTTTGCTGGAGGTTTACCATGGTATATCACGCACCCGGCGCAGGCCGTGCTATTACAGATTACTTTAACAGTCCGGCATTCAGCGCGCCAAAAGAGAGCGAGCTGTTAGCGGCTATTATGACCGAGCTAATGCGTAGCGGCAGGCGCGGCACCAGTAACGCCTTAATCGCCACCGTCATTGCAAGGCTGGAGGGAGAGACAGACGAAGTACGCCTGCAAAGTTACCGCAGCTTATTGAAGCAGCTGCTTGAAGAAGAAGCGCCCTGAGCAGGTTAACTATCCGGCAAGCCCACCGGGACAACTCGGCCAACTCTGGCAAATCGGCCAACTCTGGCAACCCGGACAATTCAGGCAACCCGGACAATTCAGGCAACCCGGACAACTCAGGCAACCCGGACAATTCAGGCAATTCAGGTAATTCAGGAAAAATGCACTAAACCGCATACGGCGAGCGGGCATATCGGTAGTGAGATCAAAACATCACCGCTGGTAGTAAGCTAAGGTAGCGCTTTGCTGTTGCAGAAATGTGACGTTCAAGACCTTTCATAACATGAAAGAGTCTTACCAAGAGAAGGTTAAAATGATGCTCCTGTCACTTTAACCTGTCAGCAGCGGATGGATCCGCTGCGTCTGTTCAGGTAAATGGAAATGCTAATACGCTCAACGCTGCGCAGGCAGCTAACGTCGTGGTTTTCTTCCTCTGGTTTTTACCCCCGCAACAATGTCAGCCAGGGCTTGCGTACCCTTTTTCTCCTGCTGCTGTCGATAGCGCTGCTGCTGTGGTTAATCGATCTTTTTCGCGCGCCAACAGCGCCTGAAGGGTTTGCGCAGCAAAGTCTGCATACGATTGATGGCCGAAAGCTTACCATTGCTGAACTCAGCGCAAGAAAACCTCTGCTTATTTATTTCTGGGCCAGCGGCTGTAGCGTCTGCACCTATACGACCAGCAACCTTATTGCGATGAGCGATAGCGGTTATAACGTGCTGGCCATCGCACAGCATTCAGGAAATGATATTCAGATTGTCCGTCTGCTGCGAGGCAAGCATTTAACCATGCCGGTGGTTAACGATCCTGCTGGCGAGATAGCAACGCAGTGGCGAATCAGCGTTGTGCCTACGCTGCTGATCGTGACTAAAGGCCGGGTGGTGCAAAGCACCACCGGCTGGACCAGCACCACGGGCATGCAGCTGCGCCTGTGGTGGGTGAAGAAATGGTATTAACTGGCTGCTAGCCACAGTACACGCGGGTAATCTTATCCTGCTTGTCGCCTAAAAAGTTCAGACGGTTAAGATTAAAGTCCATTGTTACGGCTGAATTATAAGGTATCGCACGTACCGGCTGTTCAAAGCGCAGATCGCTGATAGCCGAAAGCGGTTTACCCACGTATTGCTGATAATCCGCAGCACCGCAGCGGTCTTCATCATCTACGTTAGCGCTTTTATGCGCGGCAGACTGACAGCCGGCCAGCGCCAGCAGCACGGCTACGCACGCCATCTTTTTCATTAAATGCATGATTTCTCCCCGATCCGTTTTTTTATCTTGCCGCAAGGGTAGCAGATCTGCGCAATCGAAGAAAAACGCCCGCTAACGGCAACAGTAAACGGCACATATTGTTCAAATAAAACGCAGGCAAAGCGCTAAAATTTAGGAATTATCTTAGCAATGGAGAAGATCATGGAACTGGCAATTTTTGTGCTTTTTGCAGCTATGATGACGCTGATAGCGGTAAAAGTCCGCTAAACAACAGCCCGCTTTATGCGGGCTGTTCACGTTGTGGATAAGGTGTTTTCAGGAGGGAAGTTCAGGCGCATCCAGCAAGCGGTTAAAGCGTTCCAGCGGCATAGGTCGTCCAAGATAGTAGCCCTGCCCTTCCTGACAGGCGATGGCCTGTAACTGCTGCAGCTGTTCCCGCGTTTCAATACCTTCCGCCGTCACCGTTAACGAGAAAGCTTTCCCCAGCCCGATAATACCTTCCACAATGGACATGGCCTGGGAGGAGTGAGGAAAATCGTTCATATAGGAACGATCCATCTTCATCCCGTCAAACGGGAACGTTTTCAGATAGCCCAGCGACGCATGGCCTGCACCAAAGTCATCTACCGTCAGCTTAACGCCCAGCGATTTCAGCGCCTGCATGACCTCAAGCGCGCTCTGCGGATTCTCCAGGGTAATATTTTCCGTTATTTCCAGTTCCAGACGACTTGCTTCCAGGCCGCTGGCCTGTAAAGCCTGAGCGACCCGTACCGCCAGGTTACCATCGCGAAACTCCATTGGCGAAATATTCACTGAAACGTACATCGACTTCGGCCAGCTTAGCGCATCCTGACAGGCTTTGTGCAACACCCAGTCGCTGATATCAAGGATCAGGCCGGTTTCTTCCGCCAGCGCAATAAACTTATCCGGCATAATCAGGCCGCTGGTCGGATGTTCCCAGCGAATTAGCGCTTCGGCACCGTCCAGCCGGGATTTATTCAGACAGTAGCGCGGCTGGTAGAATAAACGCAGCTCGTTACCGGCAATCGCTTTACGCAGGTTTCGCTCCATTTCCCGGCGCAGCACTAGCTGTTCCGCCATTTCTGCGCTGTACCACGTCCAGCGATTGCGCCCTTCACGCTTCGATTTATAGAGCGCGATGTCCGCCAGCCGCAATAGCTCGTCGGCCTGGATGGCATCATCCGGCGCCAGCGCAATCCCCATACTCGCCCCGATAAAAATATCCTGCTGGCCCAGCTGGAAAGGCCGACAAATTTCATCCAGCAGCGCCTGGCAGCAGGCGTCAATCTCCTGTTCGCCATGCAGATCCGACACGATAATAATAAATTCGTCGCCGCCCTGGCGTGATACCAGGTCGCCCGCCTTAAGCACGCTGCGTAACCGGTGAGCCACCTCATTCAACACGCTGTCACCCGCCGCATGGCCCCACGTATCGTTGATCGGTTTAAAATGATCGAGATCGAGACTGATCAAGACCAGCGGACGATCCGCCGTAGGATGCGCCTGTAGCCGGCTTAATAAAAACTCGCTCATATAGAGCCGATTGGGTAAGCCGGTCAACGTATCGTGCTGCGACAGATAGTGAATACGCGCCTGCGATTCAATCTCTTGCGTTACGTCGGATACGGTACCGCGATAGCCGACGATCTGGCCATTAACTGCCACCGCGTTGGCTACCAGGCTACAAATTCGTTTTTCACCGCTGGCGGTAATCACGTAGCAGCGTAGCGACTGGCGGTAACAATCTTCCAGTCGCAGCTGCAAAAGCCAGCAGGAAACCGGCTGCGTATCGTGTTGCAAAAGATGATCGAGAGATTTATCCAGCAGCTTTTCTACCGCATAGCCCGTAGCCGCCACAAAGCGCCCGGAAAGATAGCTGATCACGCCCGCTTCATCCGTTTCCCAAATCCAGTCCGAAGCCGTTTCCGCCACGTCACGGAAACGTGCTTCACTGGCGGCCAGCTCGCGCTGGCTGTGCACCAGCTGCAAAAACCGCTCGTCACAAAGCAGGGCATTTTGCATCGCGTGATTAATGACGCGGCGCGCCACCAGCCCTAACACGATGGCGGCCGCCAGCAGCATCGGCAGCAGCACCCAGAGTAATTCCCGGCCCGGCTCATCTGAATCCCAACGGATTACAATGGGCATAGCATCCGCAACGGGCTCCTGGATAAAAGGCGTCATGAAAGCATCCTGCGAGCTTTCCGGAATACGGGCATTGGCTACCCCAACGCTGTCGCCAAAAATTTTCAGTTTTTCCGGCGTAAAGCGGCTAACGAATACCATGACCGAAGGCGGCCCCGGCAGCGTTTTCAGACCAGGCACTTTACCCGTAGTAATGGGGGCCGCCGCCACGATAGCGGGCGTTGAGCCAATCATCGCATTCATCGTAGTAGCGCCTTCGTCTGCCGCCAGCAGCCTTACTTTGGCAATCAGCGGCGCGGCATAAATACCCAGCCAGCTCTCCAGCGGTAAATCACTGAGCTTACCGTTAATGACTGAATAGGTAGTGCGGCCCTGGCCATCTACTACAAACACGCCTTCATAATGATATTCGCTGTATAAACCCGGCCCCAGGTTCTGCTGATCAAAAGCCCAGACCTTGTCCATTTTCAGATGCAGATGGTTCCAGGCCTCGCCCCAGAAAGAGTAATCCCGGATATTGGTCATTAAATCCTGGCGCGTATCCTTCCAGGCGTTGTGCAGCAGAAAGCTCTCTTGCTTAACGGACTCTTCGTTCTGCCGCCAGGCAATGCCGACAACCATCATCATCGAAAGCAGCATCATGACGCTGAGCAAAAGCGATAGCGCCATCAATATTCTTCGGGTAAAAAAAGTCGTTTTCTGCCCGTAGGGCAACTGGTGATTTAATATAGGAAAAAAATTCATTTAATTCGGACCTTATCCTGCAGGCTGACGAATACTTCCTGTTCGTGAAACCCTGACTGGCATCTGAAAAAATCGCAGGTCCATTTATCCTCCAGACGCGATCGTTAAAGCACTATCGGCCTGGAAGCTGAACAATTTAGATACCGTCGCGAGTAATTCCATCGTCTCGACACTGCGGATGACGCTTGCTACCATCCGCGACTCCGCCGCCAGAAATAAAATGATGAATAAACTCACGGACAAAGCTGCTGATGCCCTGCTCTGTGCAGGCATTTGCCTGATCTGGTACAGCATTACGATGGTCGTAGGCACGCCGCCGCTGCGTTCTTTTTTGACCGCACACGGCATGCTGATGCCGGCGCTCTGCCTGCTGGAACTGGTCGTGCTGGTACCGCTCTATTGCCGCTATCGTCAGCGCTGCGGCATCGCCTGGGGAACATTTTCCCTGCGCCCTTGGCTGATATTTAGCCTGCTACTGCTTGGTCTGATTTATTCCCAGTCTTTTTGGTTACTGCAGGAAGGCTGGACGGCCAGCCAGCTGGGGGGTGAAACACAGGTATCGGCCTGGCGCGTGGCAGGCTTTTCGCTGGCGGTGGTGGTGCTGGCTCCGCTCGTGGAGGAGATTGTTTTTCGTGGTTTTCTGTTACAGGCTTTACTGATAGCCGTGCCCGGACAGCGGCTGGCCTGTGCGCTGCTGACCTCTTTTATTTTTGCCGCGCTGCACACGCAATATACTCATCTGCAAACGCTGTTCGCACTGGCGGCGCTCTCTTTACTGCTTTGCTTTGCCCGGTTTTACGGCGGCCTGAAACTTTCTGTCACGCTACATATGCTCAATAACTTTATTGGCGTAGCGCCCTGGCTATGGATAACCTTTGTGCATTGATAGCGAAATGTTGAGTTTTTATAACCTATAGGTTTTGCTTATAACTATTTCGCATATCGATAGCGGATAATCTACTATTTATCCGGCATCCAGGTAATCTACACTCGCCGACAAATTACAACAGGGTAAGGAAACGTCATGAAACTTCTGCTTCCAGCCATCGCCGTCGCGCTGGCCAGTTCTTTTGCAGCGCAGGCCGCCACGCCGCCGGATACGCTGGTTATTGCACAGTCTATCGATGATGCTAACAGCTTCGATCCCGCTCAGGGCTTCGAGCTGACCTCGGTACAGGCGTTTACCAACCTTTATCAACGTCTGGTTCAGCCAGACCCGAAAAACCCTGTCGATTTACAGCCTACGCTGGCCAGCTCATGGCAGGCTGGCAGCGATAACCGCAGCCTGACCTTTGCCCTGCGCGACGGCGTGAAGTTCTCTTCCGGCAATCCGCTTCGCCCGGAAGACGTTATTTTTTCATTAGGCCGCGTGGTTAAACTTAACCTCGACCCCTCTTTTATTCTGACCCAGCTGGGCTGGACCAAAGAGAACGTTGATTCGCACCTGAAAAAGATTGATGACCAGCACGTGCAGATTAGCTGGACGGCTGACGTTAGCCCGACCTATGTGCTGGGCCTGCTTGCCGCGCCGGTCTCCTCTATCGTGGATGAGAAATCCGCGATGGCCAACGCGCAGAAGAACGACTTTGGTAATTCCTGGCTGATCGCCCACTCTGCCGGCAGCGGCCCTTATCAGATCCGCAAATATATCCCGCATGAAGTGCTGCTGCTGAGCGCCAACCCGACCTCACCGGCCGGTGCACCAAAATTGAAAAACGTTTTGATTAAAAACGTGCCGGAACCGGCTGCCCGTCGTCTGCTGCTGGAACAGGGCGACGCGGATATCGCCCGTAATTTAGGCGCCGATCAGATGGCGGCGCTAAAAGGTAAAACGGACGTCAAGCCGATGGCGATCCCAATGGCTTCGCTGTATTACCTGCAGTTCAATATCGATGCCAGCCCGGCCCTGAAAAACCCGGCCTTCTGGGAAGCGTCCCGCTATTTGTTTGACTATAAAGGCATTGCCGACGACCTGTTAAAAGGTCAGTTCCAGGTACATCAGTCTTTCCTGCCGCAGGGCTTCTTAGGCGCGCTGAACGACAATCCTTACACGTACGATCCGGCAAAAGCGAAAGCGATTCTGGCGAAAGCCGGATTGCAAAACGTCAGCTTTAAGCTGAGCGTCAGCAACCAGCCGCCATACCTGGATATTGCCCAGGCGTTGCAGGCGAGCTTTGCCCGCGGCGGCGTTAAGGTTGAACTGATTCCGGGCATCAGTACCGAAGTGGCTACCGCCGTGAAAGCGCACCAGTACCAGGCCACGCTGAATGCCTGGGGTGCCGACTACTTCGATCCGAATACCAACGCCTCCGCTTTCGCCTACAACCCGGAAGACGGCAGCAAAACGCTGGCCTGGCGCTCCAACTGGCATATTCCAGAGCTGAACAAGCAAACGCTGGCGGCCACGGCGGAAAGCGATAAGGAAAAACGCATCAAGCTGTATGAAAATATGCAGCGCGAAGTGCAGAAGAATTCGCCGTACGTGGTGGGCCTGCAGGCGCGGAACCTGATTGCGCTGCGCGCTAACCTGACGGGCTATATTCAGGGCATCAACCCGGATATGGTGTACTACAGCCAGGTCAGCAAGTAATGGCGGGTTTTACCGCTGAAGCCGGGTCCGCCCGGCTGTTCTGGCTGCGCGGCGGCCGTCTGCTTACCGGTCTGCTTTCGCTGGCGGTGACGCTGCTGGGCCTGCTGGTTTTCACCTTTATCCTTTCCCATCTGTCGCCGGTCGATCCTGTTTTACAGATTGCGGGCGATCACGCCAGCGAATCGACCTATGTTCAGGTTCGCCACGAGTTAGGGCTGGATCAGCCGCTGCCGGTCCAGTTCTGGCGCTATCTGGTTCATCTGGCGCACGGTAACTTAGGGATTTCCCGACTGACCAACTCGCCGGTAGCCAGCGATCTGCTGCGCACCTTCCCGGCAACTTTTGAACTGGCGACCTGCGCGATGATCTTCGGCGCATTTTTCGGCATTCTGCTGGCGCTGGTGGCCGCATGGAAACCGGGTAGCGTGGTCGATAACATTGCGCGGATGATTTCGCTGCTGGGCTATTCCGTGCCGGTTTTCTGGCTGGGGCTGCTGGGGCTGCTGCTGTTTTACGCCGTGCTGCACTGGTCGGCCGGGCCGGGTCGTCTGGACGATATCTGGATCTATACGCTGGAGCCGAAAACCGGACTGATGCTGGTCGACAGCTGGCTTTCCGGCGACAAAGAGATGTTCCGCAACACCATTGCACACCTGTGGCTACCGGTAGTGGTACTGGGTCTGCTGGCGATGGCGGCCATCACCCGACTGCTGCGCGCCGCGCTGCTGGAAGAGAGCAGCAAAGAATATGTGACGCTGGCGCGCGCCAAAGGTGCCAGCCGTGGCCGCATTTTGCTGCTGCACGTTTTTCCTAACGTGCGCGGCACGCTGATTACCGTGCTGGTACTTTCTTATACCTCGCTGCTGGAAGGGTCAGTTCTGACCGAAACGGTCTTTGCCTGGCCGGGCGTGGGCCGCTACATGACTACCGCGCTGTTTGCGTCCGATACGCCTGCTATCCTTGGCTCCACGCTGCTGATTGGCGGCTGTTTCATTACGCTGAATGCGCTGGCGGATGCGTTAACTTATCTCACCGATCCGAGAACCCGATGACGCAAAATCTTACCGACCTCGATATCGCGCCGACAGGCCGACGCCGTCGTCCGCGAGTCACCTCTCTGGCGATTGGCGGAACGCTGGTTGCCATTTTACTGCTGGCGGCGCTGTTTGCGCCCTTGCTGGCTCCTTTCGACCCCAACGCGCAGATTATATCGGCCCGCCTGCTCCCGCCTTCCGCCACGCACTGGCTGGGCACCGACGGCTTTGGTCGCGACTTGCTTTCCAGGGTCATTTACGGCTCGCGCCCTACGCTGCTGCTGGTGTCGCTGATCCTGCTGCTAACCATTCCTGTTGGTATGCTGGTTGGCATCTGCGCGGGTTACCTGGGCGGCTGGACCGAGCGCGTGCTGATGCGCATAACCGATATTTTTCTGTCGCTGCCCAATCTGGTGATCGCGCTGGCGCTGGTGGCCATGCTGGGTCCTGGCCTGATGAATGGCGCGCTGGCGCTGGCGTTAACCAGCTGGCCGCCGTTTGCCCGCCAGGCGCGCGCCGAAACGCTGGCGCTGCGCCGCAGCGACTACCTGGCCGCCGCAAAGATGCAGGGCATTAACGGCCTGCGCCTGATGTTTGGCCATATTCTGCCGCTTTGCCTGCCAAGTGCCGTGGTGCGTGCCGCGCTAAGCCTTGGCGGCATTATTCTTTCCGCGGCCGGCCTGGGCTTTTTGGGCATGGGCGTGCAGCCGCCGACGGCAGAGTGGGGCTCGATGGTGGCGGAAGGCAGTAAGGTCATCTTCGATCAGTGGTGGGTTGCCGCCGCGCCTGGCGGGGCGATTCTGTTTGCCAGCCTGGCTTTTAACCTGACGGGCGACGGCCTGCGCGATCGACTGGATACCCGAAATGCTAACTGAACATTCCCCGCTTGTGGTAGCAAAAAACCTGACCATCAGCAGCCCAGCCGGTGCGACGCTGGTCAACAACATCAGCTTCAGCCTGGGCCGCGAACGCGTGGCGCTGGTGGGCGAATCGGGTTCCGGCAAATCGCTGACTGCCCGTAGCCTGATGGGCCTGCTCTCCCCTGCTTTGCATTTGCAGGCCAGTACGCTCAGCGTGGCGGGAGAAAACGCGCTGATGCTAAATGAGCGCCGCTGGAGCCAGCTGCGCGGCAGTAAGCTGGCAATGGTGATGCAGGATCCTAAATACGCGCTGAATCCGATGCGCACTATCGGCTGGCAGGTAGCGGAACCGCTGAAGCTGCACGCCCGCTTCAGCCGTGCGGAAATCAAAGAAAAAGTCTGCGATATGCTCAATGCGGTTGGCCTGCCGCAGCCTGCCGAGCTGATGAAACGTTATCCCCATCAGCTTTCCGGCGGCATGGGGCAGCGCGTCATGCTGGCCATTGCGTTGATTGCCGATCCGCAACTGCTGATTGCCGATGAACCGACCTCCGCACTGGATCACGCCATGCGCGATCAGGTGCTGGCGCTGATACGTCGACTGGTAGAAGAGCGCAATATGGGACTGCTGCTGATCAGTCACGATTTGCAGCAGGTCTCTGAGCATTGTGAACGAGTGATGGTGATGTATCAGGGCGATATTCTGGATACGCTACCCGCCGCTGAACTGCCGCAGGCGACCCATCCCTATACCCGTACGCTATGGTCATGCCGACCGAGTAAAGCAACCCAGGGCAAACCTTTACCGACGCTGGATCGCGCCGCGCTGGAGGCTCATCGTGAACATGATTGATCTGCAAAACCTTAGCGTGGCGCATCGCCAGGGCTATGAAAAGCGCACCGTGGTGCATGAGGTAACGCTTCAGGTTAAGGCCGGAGAATGCTTTGGCCTGGTTGGGCCGTCGGGCTGCGGTAAATCTTCTCTGCTGTGGGTGATGGCCGGGCTGAATCCAGAATGGCAAGGCGGCATGACGCTGGCCGGCCATCAGGCCAGACCGGGTAAAGCCTTTACCGGACAGCTGCGCCGCGATGTACAGATGGTCTTCCAGGATCCTTATGCTTCGCTGCATCCACGGCACCGCCTGCGTCGTACGCTGGCTGAACCGTTAAAGCTGCTGAAAGTACGGGATATCAATGA
This sequence comes from Erwinia phyllosphaerae, assembly GCF_019132875.1. Taxonomy (GTDB): domain Bacteria; phylum Pseudomonadota; class Gammaproteobacteria; order Enterobacterales; family Enterobacteriaceae; genus Erwinia; species Erwinia phyllosphaerae. The sequence continues at coordinate 340,301 of NZ_JAHSPF010000002.1, read as the reverse complement.
CCGAATTGAGCAAGGTTTTCGTCATGTCGGCCTGGATCCCGCGCTGGCGGATCGCTATCCGCATCAGCTTTCCGGCGGTCAACGTCAGCGCGTGGCCATTGTACGAGCGCTGCTGCTGGAGCCCAAAATCCTGTTGCTGGATGAACCAACCTCCGCGCTGGACATGTCGGTACAGGCCGAAATTCTTAACCTGCTGAACAACCTTAAGCAGCAGGATAACCTGACGATGGTGCTGGTCAGCCACGATCCGGACGTTATCGATCACATGTGCGATCGGGCGGTCAGGATGGCGCGCGGCCATATTACCTGACCCCGCTGGCCGATCGTTAAGATCGGCCATAAGCAATTGATCTGGCTAATATCTTAAACAGCTAACCCTTGCCGGAATTCGCATTTCCCTGCCGCTTCTTTCGCCCTATAGTCCTGCTATCCCCCTACTCAGGACATGCCGATGCGCAAGACCACTTTTGCTCTTCTCGCCACGCTTTACGCTGCCCAGACTTACGCAGCCACGCCAGCCGATACGCTGGTGGTGGCAATCCCGCTGGATGGTATTATTAGCTTTGATCCGGCCGAAAGTTTTGAAACGGTCAGCAGCAGCAGCCTGGTTAATCTCTATCAGAAACTGGTCGATGCCGATCGCACCGACTCACGCAAGCTGGTGCCGCAGCTGGCCAGCGCCTGGCAGCCCGGCAGCGATGACCATAGCCTGATCTTTACCCTCAGGCCCGGCGCCACGTTTGCCAGCGGTAACCCGGTGACGGCGGATGATGTTATCTGGTCATTAAGCCGCGTCATTAAGCTGAACAAAACGCCCTCTTTTATCCTGGCGGAGTTTGGCTGGACGCCGGAAAATATTGGCCAGCAGCTGATTCGCCGTAGCGACAGCCAGGTTGAAATCCGCTGGCCTGCCGCTATCGGCCGCGATCTGGCGCTGCGCCTGCTGAGCGCGCCGGTCGCTTCCATTGTCGACAGCAAGCTTGCTCAGCAGCATGCCAGTAATCAGGATTACGGTAACGGCTGGCTGCGCGATCACTCCGCAGGCGGCGGCGCTTACAGCATTCGTAACTTCGTTCCACAGCAGGCGCTGGTGCTGGAGGAAAACACCCATGCCGTGCCGCTACCTAAGCTAAAACGTATTCTCCTGAAAGGCGTAGCCGATGCGGGTTCGCGTCGCCTGCTGCTGCAACAGGGCGATGCCGACGTGGCCTACGACTTAGGTGCCGATCAGTTCGCCGCGCTGAAAAACCAGCCCGGCGTGAAGATTGCCAGCTTCCCTTCCAGCCTGGTTTATTATCTTGGCTTTAATACTCAGGACAAACAGCAGCCCGCGCTGGGCAATCCGGCGCTCTGGCAGGCCGCGCGCTGGCTGGTAGATTACGACGCTATCTCTAAAGATCTGCTTAAAGGGCAGTACCAGGTGCATCAAAGTTTTCTGCCGCAGGGCTTTGATGGCGTGCTGGAAGATAAACCTTTCCATTACGACCTGGCTAAAGCAAAGCAGATTTTGCAGCAGGGCGGCATTAAGCCCGGCACCCGCTTTTCGCTGACAATCATTAACCAGCCGCCTTATACCGATGTGGCGCAGGCGCTACAGGCCAGCTTTGCCAAAGCGGATATTCAGCTTGCCATTCAGCCAGTGGCGGAAGCCGAGCTGTGGGGGAAAATGCGCGGGCGTGATTTTCAGTCGATCTTTATCTATTGGGGCGCGGACTATATCGATCCCAATACCAACGCCAGCGCCTTTGCGTATAACGTGCCGGGCGGGCCAAAAACGCTGGCGTGGCGGCTGGGCTGGGCTATCCCCAAACTGAGCGAAGAAACAAAGGCGGCTGCCGCCGAAAGTAACGTACAGAAGCGCAACGCGCTTTATCAGCAGCTACAGCAACAGATTCAGCATGATTCGCCTTATGTCGTCACGCTGCAGGGACAAAAACTGGTGGGATTACGCGATAACGTGCAGGGTGCGCAGCAAAGTATCGGCGTGAGCATGCTTTATTATGACAGCGTCAGCAAACGCTAAGCCTTGTAACGGGGGATGTCTGACAGAGGACGCTTGCTCCCGGAGCCTGCGCTTTAAATCTCAAACGGGCGGTAAACCGCCCGTTTGTCACCTCAGGAGATAGCAGAGTCAGAAGCGTGTTTATGCTTATCGGACTCAAAATGCGCCTTAAACTGCTCATAGATAGAGATCATGTTTGAAGCGTCGCCCTGCATCGGGCTGAGTTTACCTGCGCGTACCAGTTCGATAACCAGTTGCAACGCGGCCTGTTTAGGGCTGCTGGAGGGGTGAGCGATTTCAGATGACATAGCGGCTTCCGTGAAAAAGAGTAAAGGCTAATTTTAACAACTTTCCCCACTCTCGGTGGAAGTTTTTCACCGTGCCCGGTTCGCTTTGCTTTTACCTCTTTTACCTTGTCGGTGACCATCCATCCAGCGCAGAAAAAATCAGCGGGAAAAGTGAATAATTATGCACTTAGCAAACTTTGTACAACTTTCAAATTAAACTTGTACAACGTCTCAAAAACGTCTACATTTCAATCCGTAACGTATTATGCATTTGCATAGCCTCAGGAAGTGCAGTAGGGTTTCCCACTTCCCGAGGCAATTTTTTCCTCTCTACTGACCACATTTTTTCCCTCCTAAGGCAAATTTAATTTTTCCGCTCAATACTTTACCTTATTTTGGCACTGAAAATAGCCACATAGCGCCTTCAACTTCAGCTAGCCCGTATTTTACTGCCTGAAAACAGAGGTTTTCCTCTGTAAATCCCACGATTTTGTTAAGACCAGCCAGTTTAAGACTATTCCAGCGGATCTCCCCAGGCTTCCTCCGATATTATTGTGCGAGGCTTGCAGGCCGCCGTAACGTAGCGCTAACTTCATAGCTTATGACTGGCAGTGCCCCTTAAAAGCAGAGCCGGCCCTTTTATCAACTTCTGGCTTTTTATTATGACTAAATTTATTACGCTGGTAATACCGGTGTTTTTTGCCGCGACGCTGTCGACGGCTACCCAGGCAAAACAGGTGACGCTGAACCTGTCGCAGGAGCAGGATGGCGGGTCTGCAGGACGCGCCTGCATGTATATTCATCAGGGCCAGGCGGAATATCGCATCGTCAAAGCGGGCGAAAACTGTCCATCAACGGTCACCATTGAAGCGATAACCCATCGTACCTGAGCGCTTTTTTCCTGTCCGGAGATACGTCTGCCGCACGGAGTATGTTACCTTTAGCCTAATGGCTATAGTCTGACTGCTTGCGTCCGATTGTGCTTCCTGACAAGGAGTTAAGTGTTGAAAAAAATTAATATTAAGCTGCTGACGGTGGTGGCGACATATTTGGTTATTTTGCTGCATACGGCCGCTATCCCTTTTAGCTATTTTCATCTTGCCTGGTCCGTTTCGGTAATGTATGAAGCGCTTGGCCGCATTGCTTTCCCGCTATTTCTACTGATTGCTGGCTATGTATCCTTAAATAAAAATGAATCATTGCTCAGTACGTTAAAAACGCGCGTGCTGGATTTGGTTATTCCCCTTATTGCCTGGTCAATAATCTATATTATTTATAATAAAGAGGTGAATGCCGATACCACGCCGGTCAGCCTGCTGGAGCTGCTCAGCAAGCCCGCCTACCCGCACATGTGGTTTATTTATACAATGATTTTGCTTTATCTGGTCACGCCGCTCCTTAATACATTTATTCAAAACGGCAGCCAGCAGCGCGTTAACTATACGGTTACCGTCTGGTTTGTGCTGGCTTCGGTCTATGTATTATTTGATAATGTGAAGGCTAACCTTCTGGAACACAAGGCTATTCCTGTGGCCAGCAATATCGATATGGTGGTGTATTTGTCGGGGTTTTATATTATAGGCGGGGTGGCAAGACGTTTTAATATTAATCCTAAGGTCGTTATTTCGGGCGTTATCTTTATTCTTTCTACCGTATTAACGGCGGTCATGACCTATTCGCTTTCCATCAGTACATTTGCGCCAAACGAGGTTTTCCTGTTCTACTCTGCCCCGACGCTGGTTGTCGTTTCGCTGGCAGGCTTTTTTATGCTGCTGAATGCGCCTTTCCAGTACGGCAAGCGAGCTATCAGAGTGGTGCATGGATTGTCCAGGCTGAGCCTCGGCATCTTCTTTGTGCACATGATGGTGCTGGAAGCAGTTCTGCGTTTACTGCACATGGAATTTGAAAGCTACTATTCTGCGCTGACGATCCCGCTTATCGCCCTGCTCTGCTTTCTGGTTTCTGCGGCGATTGTCTGGCTGCTACGCTTAATCCCCTGGCTGAGGCGCATTACCTGAATAGTCGAAAACGGCCGCGCATCCAGGCGGCCGCTCTTCCGGTAAGGCACCGGAACGCCACGGGCTGTCAGTATGCTGCTGCAGCAAATCTGTGTGGCTGATTGATTGCTCTGCGTGCAATCCAGTAAAGCAGGATCCTCTCTTCATCGCCGTCCTGATCCGCCATCGCTAATAGCTTGAGCGCCAGCGTAGCTTTGTTAACAGGCTGCCCGGTAATACTCAGGTCAACCACCGCTTTACCAATTATGGTGCAAACTTCTTCATCACTTGACGTAGGGATATGATAGTCGGTGCTCATTCTCTCCTCCTGTTTGATGTAAACTTTAAGTCTGGCAGAGCCTCGCAAGATTGCCATCTCAAAGTTGTTTTCTCTGTCGGCGAGCACCTTGCCGCTATATTTCGCTTTTCTGAGTAAAATCAGGAGGTGACCCTTGCCACCGTCATTTTTTGGTCACATTTGCTAACCACAAAACACATTGATACATACCTGTGTTTCTTTTACGCCGGATTTTCTGCCCTGGCGCGGGAAACCGGCGACATTTTTTGTCATCGTTTATTCTGAAAATGAGGTTGAGAATATAGATTCTACTGGCACTTATTTATGTCCAGCATTGCTATTTTTTCCTGGCCGGTCGCCGCCCTCCTTATTAAGATAATTCTGTAAATTTGAGTGCTCTCCTTTTATTCCCTGCCGCCCGGCTGCAAAAGGATTTTCTGCATCGGTCAGGCCAGCGCTGTTTACTTTAATAAAAGGTGGAACTGTTTGCAGAGGGCGTTAGTGGAAACGCGCTGAAAATTACTTTTTGCCTCTATTTGCAATGTCGAAATTTAAATCTAAGCTTTCCGGCAACAACACCTGTTTACACCCAAGGATAAATATAATGAAAAAAATCACCGCACTGGTTCTGTTTTTAACGATGGCAGGCAGCAGCAGCGCTTTTGCCGCACCAGCACCCGCAGCAGCAGGCGTTGCGGCCGGCAGCGAAGCGACCACCATGTCCAGCGGCAACTCTAACGCCGTCGGCGTAGGCGCGGTTGGCGCACTGCTGGGTATCGCTCTGGCCACCATGGGCGGTGGCGGCGGTGACGGCAGCAACGGTGCTGGCTCTACCACCACCACGACCACCACTACCGCGACGATGGCACCATAATCGCGGCAGGCCAGCTTGTTGACCGTAAACAGGCTGGCTGTTCCCCCTCGCCTCGGGACAGTTATCATCTTCGTCCCCGATCAGCTTTGCCCGCAGCCGCCTCGCTTTTCACCTATACTTGGGACTGATTTGGATTCACTATGGAGAGGCTATGTTAATCGGCTTCGTTTTACTGGTCAGCGCCTGCGGTCATGATGCCTGTGACGCCCTGCCCGTGTCTGACCATATTTTCCCCACGCGAGCTGCCTGCCAGCAGATGGCTAACCGTATTCACGAACGGCGGCCTTCTGCGGTGCTGTTATGCGGCGAGGTTTACCGTAATCACGGCGCTGAAACCACATCGGTTAACTAAGCAATCGTTTATCCCGCCTGGTTTTCCAGCGATCGATGCCTGCGCGAATTCAATTTATATTCACAAATAATGCAAGGTTATTTTCTGAGGCAAGATGCCAGGCTGTGCCTTTCGCTGGCGGTTGCGGCGGTTTTAGCAGTTATGACAGTTGCGGCAGATATGACAGGCCCGGTGCGCTCAGGCCATTTGCCAGGATTTACAGGTCCGGTTTGCTCAGGCCACTTGTCAGGATTGACAGGCCCGGTTTGCTCAGGCCATTCGCTAAGATTTACAGGCCCGATTTGCTCAGGCCATTTGCCAGGATTGACAGGCCCGGTGCGCTCAGGCCACTTGCCAGGATTGACAGGCCCGGTGCGCTCAGGCCACTCGCTAAGATTTACAGGCCCGATTTGCTCAAGCCACTCACTAAGATTTACAGACCCAGTTCGCTCAGGCCAGCATGCTCGTCAGGACGACGCCCCAGCGGCCAGTGGAATTTGCGCTCTGAAGGCTTTATCGGCAAGTCATTAATACAGGCATAGCGGCGCGACATCAGGCCGTTCTCGTCGAACTCCCAGTTTTCATTGCCGTAAGAGCGAAACCAGTTGCCGGAATCATCATGCCACTCATAGGCGTAGCGCACCGCGATGCGGTTACCTTCAAACGCCCACAATTCTTTAATCAGACGGTAATCCAGCTCTTTGGCCCATTTACGGGACAGAAAATCTTCCGCCTGCTGACGGCCATCAACAAATTCGGCTCGATTGCGCCACTGCGTGTCCCGGGTATAAGCCAGCGCGACCTTTTGCGGATCGCGACTGTTCCAGCCATCTTCCGCCAGGCGAACTTTTGCCATTGCGGTTTCACGGGTAAAGGGTGGCACAGGTAAACGACGTTCGATCTCAGCCATCAAAGCGCTCCTTAAGGTTTAGCTTTGTTCCGCATTGGCGTTTTCGTCGACATAACGGGTAACCGCCAGTAAACGATTGACGTGGGTAAGCAGCAGATCGACATCGGATTGCAAAAAGCTTTTGCCCGATGTGGTTGCCGTAACGATAGCGTTTTGAATATTGTCGGAAATCGTGGCTGCGTTATCCCCTTTACCAGCGGTTAGCAACAGCGCGGAAATCAGTAAAGACTGCGCCTCAACCTGAGCCGTCAGTTCTTTAGCGCTCACTTCAATCGTGGCCATTTTCATTAAAATATCGATAACCAGCTGCTTCATAATCTATCCCCGGAGTTTATTGTCTCAGAAATTACCATTACGTTCCGAAACGAGCAAACTGAAACAGCGTGAAAACCGCAGCAGGCTGAACCATGTACCGTATCCGGTATGACTTTTAGCCTGCCTGGTTGTTTTTTCGTACAAAACCGCTTTTTTCCTGCCGTTACACAATTATATTTCGCCGTTTCCTGGCTAAATGCCCAGCGTGGATTAAATTTATTGCTGTGATCCTTATCACACCACTATCACAATAATAATACTGGCAAGGGAGTAACTTGTGACTGAGACCTCAAACGGCGGTTCAGCCAGCGCGGCAGCCACGCCAACCGAACCGCTTGTAAAAGTTATCGCGTTTATCGCGACGCTTGGCGGTTTACTGTTCGGCTATGACACCGGGGTTATCGCTGGCGCACTGCTTTTTATGAAGCACGATCTGCATCTGACTTCGCTGACTACCGGCATGGTAACCAGCTTTCTTATCCTGGGGTCAGCTATCGGTGCCGTCTTTGCCGGACGCGTAGCCGACCGCTTCGGACGTAAAAAAATCATTCTCACCATGGCGCTGATTTTTATGGTCGGCTCGCTGGGTTGCGCTACCGCGCCCAACGTCGTCATGATGATTACCTTCCGCTTTATCCTTGGCTTAGCCGTTGGCGGTGCTGCGGCTATTGTGCCTGTTTATATCGCGGAGATTGTTCCGGCTAACCGACGCTGGCAGTTTGTGACGTTACAGGAACTGATGATCGTTTCCGGCCAGCTTATTGCCTATACCAGCAATGCCGCCATTAACGAAATCTGGGGCGGTGAAACCACCTGGCGCTGGATGCTGGGCGTCGCCTGCGTGCCTGCCGTCATTCTGTGGGTTGGCATGCTGTTTTTACCGGATACGCCACGCTGGTACGCCATGCATGGCCGCTATCGCGAGGCTCGCGACGTGCTGGAACGCACCCGCCATTCTCGTATGGTAGAAAAAGAGATGGGCGAAATCCGTAAGTCCATGAGCTCCAAAAGCGAGAAGAATGCGCTTCGTAAGAAAACCATTTCCACCTGGATGAAGCGGCTGGTCGCGCTGGGTATCGGCGTTGCCATGCTGCAACAGCTATCCGGCGTTAATACCATCATGTTTTATGCGCCGACCATGCTACAGGCGACGGGACTTGGCACCAATGCTTCGCTGCTGGCCACCATCGCTAACGGGGTAATTTCGGTCCTTATGACCTTTGTCGGCATTATGCTGCTTAGCCGTTTCGGCCGTCGCCCTCTGCTGCTGACTGGCCAGATCGGCTGTACCTGTACGCTGCTGGCTATCGGCCTGCTGACCTGGCTGATGCCGGAAACCGTCGACGGGCATCCGGACGTGTTACGCAGCTATCTGGTGCTGGCCGGGATGCTGGTTTTCCTTTGCTTCCAGCAGGGCGCGCTGTCGCCAGTTACCTGGCTGCTGCTGTCGGAAATGTTCCCGATGCGTATCCGCGGTATGGCTAACGGCATCTCCGTTTTTGCGATGCAGATGACTAACTTTGCCATCGCGTTTCTGTTTCCCACGCTGCTGGAGAAATTTGGCCTGACCAATACCTTCTTCGCCTTTGCCGCTATCGGCATTGCCGGCGGTATTTTCGCCGTGCTTTTCGCGCCGGAAACGCAGGGGAAAACGCTGGAACAGATTGAAAAACACTTTAAAAAGCATCTTCAGGACGACCCTGCCCCGCAGACGGGCAACTAAGCGATGCGCCAGGGAGGGCGCATTTCATCACTTTCTGACAGAAAAACCAGCCTGAACCTGCCAGGTTAACAGCAGGATTGACGGATAAAGAGGCCTGAAATGGGAACGGCGATATTTATGGTTTTGATGGTTTGCGGCTACTGGTATACCAGCCGCGACCTTTCGACACGCTTTAAAATCAAACGATCTTTCGGCTGGGACGTCTATTTCCTGGTTGCGCTTTATGGCTGTATCTTCGTTTTGCAGGGCCTCTTTGCTACCGCCCTGGTATGGCTGATTCTGCTTGCCCTCTCCAGCCTGTTTAACCTTATGCCAGGGTCAATCGGCGTTCATCATCATCACTGGCAAATCGAGTTTATGAACTGGAGCTTTTTAGGTATCCAGGCCCCGGTTGTAGTGATGCTAAGCTTTGCCGTCGCTTTTTGTCTTTATCGTTCTAACTGGTCCGGCAGCGCCCGGCTCAACAGCACCGGCCGAAAAAAACTGTATAAAGAGCTTTCCCGTTCTAACGGCGTGGAAGGTTTGCTGTTTCAATGTATGGAAGAAGGCGAACTGGCGTGGGTGACGCTAAAGTCGCGTCGTATTTATATCGGTATGGTGCATACCGCCTCTTATGAAACCGAAAACACCGCGAATATCGTAATAATCCCTATGCTGAGCGGCTATCGCGATGGCAAAACGCTGAACCTGTGCGTAGAGCATAACTACAGCAAATGGTATGCCGAACACGATATTACGCTGGATTCAGAACCGAAATCCGCTATGGCCTTCCGCAAAGTTATTCTGCTCGATCAGATAGAAAGCCTGTCGTTATTTGATGCGGCCAGCGCCAGCGCTCTGGCTTTCGACAGCGATGAGAGCAGGATTATTAAACCTGCTGAAGTCTGAACAAGGCATGCCACCAGCGGGTGGCATACGTCAGCCCAGCAGTAGCGTGATGAGCCAGAATCCGGCAAAAGTCATCAGCAGCGAGCCCATTACGTGGGTGATAACCGAGATCATCGCCCATAGATAGTTGCCCGCCTGCAGTAGCGTGACGATTTCCAGCGAGAAAGTAGAAAAAGTGGTCATTCCGCCGCACAGGCCGGTGGTAATTAACAGTTTCCAGCCGGGATCGAGCTGCGGGTGACGTAAAAACCACGCCGTTGCCGCACCGATGATAAAGCCCCCGACTAAATTAACCAGCAGCGTGCCGGGCGGTAGAGTGGGAAACAGAGCGTTCAGGCGTACGGCCAGTAGCCAGCGAATAACGCAGCCAGCGGAGCCGCCGATAATGACGGCAATCAGGGGTTTTATCATGGTGGTCCTCGGTACGGTGTGAGAAGAGCGTAAACATTCCATCTTCGCTTTGCAAGTCTCGCCCTGTCGCCGTTGTAGTGTCGCTTAGCCAGGTTAAGTAAGTTGAATTTACTGATTTTTATACGTTAATACATGGACTGCGCTACGCTTTTTAGCGTTGCGCTTAATGGAGGATGTCGCCAGCCTATGCGTTTTTTTGCCGTTCCCAAACAGGATATGCTGCTGGGTTTTTGTTGCCTGCCCGCGTTGATAGCTATTTATCTGGTCGGCTTCACTTTCCATCAGGTTCCGGCTGCCGGCCTGATGGCGGGCGGCGCGCTTACTCTTGCTTTTGGCGCGAATAAAACCTGGGGCAATTCTTCCTTCTCTTTGCTGTTCACTACCACGCTGGGCCTGGCTTTTTCTTCATGGCTTGGTTGCCTGACGGGAAACATCCTGCCGCTGTATATCGCTGTTGCCATGCTTTACGCCGGGATCTACGTAACAATGGCGAACGTTGACGGCAGCGCCTGGTGGATGCTGCTGCAATGGTCCATTGCCTATCTGGTCTCTGGTTATTTCGCCGGTTCGGTTGAACACGCGATGGACCGGGCGATGCTGGTGGGCGGCGGCGGCCTGGTGCAGATGGTTTTCCTCTACCTTGTTTTCCGCCGCTTTCCCTTTTATCTGAAGAACTTCTATCCGCGCGCGTGGGTGCGTTTTTTGCGGGTAACGACCGGCAAATATAAGCACAAAATTCATCTACAGTGGTCGGTATTTTTTGCGGTTTTAGCTATGCTGCTGGCGCTTTCAACGGTAGAAATTCTGCATCTGAAAAACGGTTACTGGGCAGGCATGACCTTGCTGATTTGCCTGCGCAACAACTACCGCGACTCGATATCGCGTGTACGGGCTCGCGTAATGGGTACGCTGGCAGGAAGTCTCTTTGCGGCAGTGCTTATTGATATCTACCATTCGCCTCTGTTTTTGGTCGGCGGCTTTCTGTTTTTTGGCTATGCCGCTTTTACCTGGTCCTACTCGCTGATTACTAAATCTTATTTCGTTTTTGCTTTTATCGTGACCGTCATGGTGGTGTTTATGATTGCCAGTCTGGGCACGTCGCAGATTGCTGTTGCCACCCATCGGCTGGAAACCACCACCATTGGCGGGATTTTTGCCCTGTTTGCCCTTACGCTAACGCGCCTGTTCACCCGCAAACAAATTTTGCTTAAGCGTTCCTCATCGGCCGACTGAAAGATACTGATTAGCCCCAGGGCATGCCCTGAAGCAATCCCCCCAGCGCGCCGAAAACTGGCAGCCGGGGTTAACTCATCGGCCCGTTTAGCTGACGGCTTGCTGCTCCTGCGGCTCTTCGCTATTAACCATGGCCGCCTGAATCTCTTCTTCATCCAGCGTAGGATTAAGCGCCGCCGCCAGCGGGGAGCTGGCCAGGCTGTCCGGGACAGCCACGTGAGGCGTAGGATTCTCCGCATTCTCCTGCTGGATTTTACTACGATGCCAGCTCATTCCCGCTATCGCCACTCCGCAAAGCGCGAAAAACAGATAGAGCATCTGACCGCCCAGCGGCTGCATCAACGCACCGGTCACCATCGGCCCAATACAGGCCCCAATACCAAAAGCCATCAGCAGACAGGCCGTCAGGGAAACGCGCCTTTCCGGTACCACGCTGTCGTTTGCCATTGCCACGACCAGCGGATAAAGAGAGAACTGCATCATGCTGGTAATAAACGCCGCGCCGGTTACCCAGACAAAGGTAAAGTGTAAAGGCAGCGTCAGCAGCAGAGCCGTCAGGGAGTAAAGCAGTGCGGTGCCGCCCAGTAAGCGATGGCGATTAAACCGGTCCGACAGCCAGCTGAGCGGGAATTGTGAAATCAGTCCCGCAAAAATAGTGATAGCCATAAATAAACCGGTTTGCCGCGTAGTAAAACCCAGCATGCTGGCATAGACAGGTGCCATACCGTAAAACGCGCCGACCGCCATCCCCGTTGCCAGAGTAATTAATAAAATGCGCGGGATAGTACGAAAAAAGTAGCCCAGCTCCATCGGTGCCGGCGACATAGGATGCGCATTGGTACGGGTAGTCAGCGCAATCGGCACCAGGCAAAGCGCAAAGCAGAGCGCCACGATCAGCAGGCTGGCGCTGCCTGAAGCGGCCTGGGTCATCAGGATTATCTGCCCGGATGACAGGCCCAGATAGGTCGCGACCATATAGAAGCCAAAAATCAGCCCGCGCTGCCCCGGCTCTGCCTGGTCATTCAGCCAGCTTTCCAACACCATATACTGACACATCATGCACAAACCAATGATCAGGCGTAGGAATATCCATACGGGCAGCCATTCAGTTAAGCCATGCCCCAATACGGATGCGGTAATAATGCCCGCACAGGAGACGTAAGCGCGAATATGGCCAACACGCGCAATCAGGTTGTGACCAACTTTTCCGCCAATCACCAGGCCGATATAGTTTGCGGCGGTGATGCCACCGATAAGCGTGCCGCTAACCTGTTCATGGGCAAGGCGCAAAGAAACATAGGTAGTAAGCAGGCCGGAACCAAGTAACATCAAGAGCGTGGTGGTATAGAGAGGCAAAAACGTGCCGAGGACTTTTTTCATTGCGGCTTCCTGTCACTTCATTCCAAAAAAGCAAACCTGAACCTTAAAAAGTAGTCGTGCTTTAGCGACTGCGGCAAGCTGTAAGCGGAGAAAAATAAGTCAGAAAGTAAAAAGCTTGCCGTCCCGCCTTTCGCTCAGGACGGCTGTCAGCTTAAATCGTACCGATAGCGCTTTTGTTATTGCCCTAAATCCCGCAGCTTGTTGCCTGCCAGCAGATTCTTTTCAATATGCTCCAGCGTGATATTTTTGGTTTCCGGCACCAGCAATATCGTAATAACAATGAACGCCAGATTAAACCCGGTATAAAGCCAGAAGGTGCCTGCCGCGCCAATGTTGCCCAGCAGCGTAAGGAAAGTTGCGCCGATAATCATATTCGCTACCCAGTTGGTCGTGGTAGAACAGGTAATGCCAAAATCACGGCATTTTAACGGCTGAATTTCAGAGCAGAGTATCCAGACCACCGGCGCCGCACTCATCGCATAGCCCGCAATACAGAGCATCGTCATCCCTACTGCCACCCAGGAAAGATTCATGGTGGCCTCGCCCTCGCCCACTTTCATCAGGCAGTAACCCAGCACCAACGTGGCGAAAGCCATCACCGAGAAGCCAATTTTCAGGATAGGTTTTCTGCCCGCTTTATCTACGGTAAATACCGCGATAAACGTAGCCAGCATAAAGGTGACGCCAACCACTACCGTCGCCATCATCTGCTGCTGCGTACTTTGAAAACCAGCCATTTTAAAAATCTGCGGCGCGTAATACATAATGATATTCATGCCCGTAAACTGTTGCATCGCCTGTAGCAGCATCCCCAGAAACACGGCGCGGCGCACGTTGCTGTTCTTACGAAACAGCGATAAGCCGCCCTGCTTCATTTTCAGGCTTTCACGAATCTCATTCAGTTCCTGTCGGGCTTTATCGGAAGTATCACGCAGCATACGCAACACCTCTTCCGCTTCCACGTGCAGGCCTTTTGCCGCCAGCCAGCGCGGACTATTAGGCAGAAAGATCACCATGATAAACAGGACAATGGCCGGAAGCGCCAGGATCCCCAGCATGGCGCGCCAGTTGCCGCTGTAGCTAAAAGCCGTATCGGATAAAAATGCCAGCACGATGCCAAAGGTGATCATCAGCTGATAGGTACTGATCATTTTGCCCCGGATATTTTCCGTTGCCATTTCAGAAAGATAGAGCGGCGCCGTATAGGAAGCGATACCCACGGCCACGCCCAGCAGTACCCGAAAAGCGAGTAATATTTCCAGGCTGGTCGACATGGCCGACCCCACCGATCCCACGATAAACAGCACCGCGCCTGCCATCAGGCTGTATTTACGGCCAAGACGATGCGAAACCCAGCCGTTACAGATAGCGCCAATTGCCGCGCCCAGCATCATGCTGCTGACTACCCACTCCTGCTGGTGGCTGTCTAAGGTAAAGTGCTGCGTGATAAAAGGCAGCGCGCCCGAAATCACACCGATATCCAGACCAAACAGCAATCCGGCCAGCCCTGCCGAAAACGAAATAAATATATTCATCCGGCGGACTTTATTTTTTTGCGCCTGTGGCAGCGCTAAACTGTCATTGATTGAAGCCATCATTACACTCCGGTTTTATCCTTGTCTGCCGGTAACATACAGACCGGAGCTTTCCGGAAGTTATGTTAAAGAGTCCACAGGCATGGATAAATCTGCTGTAGCAGGCCAGGATGTGATGGCGATCTCATTGTTTAGCGGCGCTCACGCCAGTTCTTGCGTGCTCGACCAGTTATAGCTCACCAGTCTGAGCACAATTTTTCCCGTCATTTCCCCATAACGCTGCTCGCTTCGCTGTGCAAAAAAGCGTTGTAAACGATCGGGTAAAACCGTCGCGTTATAGCGCAAAATTGTGCTGTGCCAGAAAAGCGGTGGCTCCTTTCCGCCATACCTTTGTTGCAGCAGCCCGGCCCAGTCAGAATCCTGTAGCTCGCGCCAGAACGCGGTTCGCTGCACGCTATTTTCCGCATCGGGGATACCGGCTATCAGCAGCTGATTGGGCAAAGCTACCAGCCGTAGATCCCGAACGCGTAAGGTTTGATGCAGATATTTTTCGGCTATTTTTCGCAGGCCACTAACGGCTTCGGGCTGACGATGGTTGTTATACAGAGCAGGCGTAATGGCAAGAAAGGTTAAATGAAAATGGTCTGGATGCATCACGTCGGCCAGCGGATCGCCCTGGCTTAGCTGTCCCAGCTCGGCCAGAAGTTCGCTTATCTGTGGGTTTAAAGCAGGCTGGATGCCGGTGGCAATAGCGCTCAAATTTTCCGGGTAAAACCCCGAATGCGTTTTTTGCTTAGGGTTTTCTTGCCAGATACGCTGCGTCTCTTGCGAGCGCTGCCGATAAATTTGCTCCAGGCTGGCGGCGACGTCAGACATGCTTTCCTCAATATGAAGGGACAAAATTTGCTATAGAGTGGAGGGAGTTTAGAAAGAATGAGCGGCCTTAGCAAAAGCAGAAAAACGAAATGAACTGCCCTCAACCTGCGCGGGCAGTCCACTATTCATCCTTTAGCAATCAGACATCCTCCTCCAGATCGTCGTCATCCTCTTCATATTCGTCGTCCTCTTCCTCATCCTCCTCTTCCAGAGGCGCATCGATTTCTTCATCGTCATCAAGCGGATCGACAATTTCATCGCTGCCTTCGGGAATATCTTCACGATCTTCATCTGCTGGATATTCAGCGTCATCAGGAACGGGTTCCTGGTAATCCGGACGTTCAGACATAGCTACCTCGATCAATCCACAGGGTCAGTTAACTATAGAGGCTGGGTATGAACATAGCCCGCGTTGCATCACAGATCCGATAAAATCAGCCGGGCTTTACTCTGGCAGTTTGTCGCCCGACTCCGGGGCCTCATCCGGGTTGTCTTTTTTGTCTTCCGGATCTTTTTCGATCCGGGTCAGGAAATATTGCTTCCCGCAATTTTTACGATAAACGCTGGCGTAAGGGGAATAAATGAACATGGCAATCTCCTGCATAGCGAATGAATACTCATTATAAACGCCATTTTAAGATCTGAGTCCCAAAAGCGCTGGAAACGAATCCGAAACCTTAGCGCAAAGCTGGTAACTTGTTCACTTGCCTGCTCTACTCATTTAACGGGTCTGTGCGCTTTATTTTTCAGGTCAACGCCTTAAGGGGAAAATCATGGAAAAAATCACGGTTCAGTATGGCACTTTAACCTTTCCGGCTGAATACAGCGAAACCAGAATCGGGAAGAACAACTTTGATAAAACAGTGCTTATTGCTAAAAATGAGCAAAGCACGGCATTGTTTAGCGGCGCGCTGCGGGAAACATTTAATTTTGATTCCGAGCGGCTGGGAGATGAAGAATATATTCTTAGCGATGAAGTGCCGCAGCATTTTATTTTTACCAATATTCCCGGTAAAACAAACAGTGCCGGTGACAAATAATATTCCCCTTTTAAATCAAAAATTTTAGCCATAAAAAAACCCGGCCGGAGCCGGGTTCGCTGAAGCGACAGAACTTACTGCAGCAGAGACAGAACGCCCTGTGGAACCTGGTTGGCTTTTGACAGCACGGAGGTACCAGCCTGCTGAAGGATCTGCGCCTTCGACATGTTTGACACTTCTGTTGCGTAGTCAGCATCCTGAATACGTGACTGAGACGCGGTCAGGTTGGTTACAGAGGTGTTCAGGTTGTTGATGGTGGATTCGAAACGGTTCTGAATCGCACCCAGGCCGCTACGTGCGGTGTCAACGTCCTTGATGCGCGCATCCAGGTCTGACAGGTCGCCGCCAGTCACGCTGAACGTTGCGCCCAGGCCAGAAGTCTGGAAGCCAGCGCCGGACAGGTCGATGCTGATCACGTTAGCGTCGGTAGAGTCGTTAGCACCAACCTGAATGTTTACGCTGCCGGTAGAGTTGAAGATTGCCGTGCCGTTAAAGGTGCTTGCCGCGCCGATACGGTTGATTTCAGACAGGCGTGCGTCAACTTCTTTCTGGATTGAGTCGATGTCGTCGGCGCTGTTGGTGCCGTTTTTCGCCTGCACGGTCAGTTCACGGATACGCTGTAAGTTGGTGTTGACCTCGTCCAGTGAACCTTCAGCGGTCTGGGTCAGAGAGATACCGTCGTTGGCGTTACGTGATGCCTGAGTCAGACCTTTGATCTGTGAGCTCATGCGGTTAGCAATCGCTTCACCCGCGGCGTCGTCTTTAGCGCTGTTGATACGCAGGCCGGAAGACAGGCGTTCGATAGCGGTGCTCAGAGAAGCCTGTGATTTGTTCAGGTTGTTCTGAGTGGTCAGTGACATAATGTTAGTATTGATAACGGACATGATCGTTTCCTTAAAATTTTACCAGGGTTCGGATACGGCGCCAGGATGCCCGTCACCGTCTGTATTATTTATCGTCACCACCTGGTAAAACTTTAAAACGAGTTGAGAAAAAGCAGGCAAAAAGGTCATTTTGATAAAAAACACTATATTATCAAATTCTTAGCATTTTACGCAGAGAGAGGTTAGCAATACTCAGGCTCGTATCGGTCGAAATTTGAGGTATGCTCTTGTATTCATGTACTAGCCATAAGGTTCAGAGAATGGTTTTTTCTACGATAGAAGATGTCAGAAGCCAGATTGATCGATTAGATAGCGAGCTGGTCAAAATTATTGCCCAGCGCGCCGAGTGTGTTAAAGCAGCCGCCGCGTTCAAAACCGATCGCTCAGCCGTTCGCGCCCCGGATCGTGTGCAGCAGGTTATAGATAAGGTTCGCAAGAAAGCGGTTGAGGCAGGACTTTCAGAAGTCATTATTGAGAAAGTTTACCGGACCATGATAAATGCATTTATTGAGTACGAGCTTGAGCAACACGAGCGGTTACAGCAGGAAAAAACTAACTCTGTATAGCAATTCCAAACAAGGGGGGAAGTAAGGCTGCGCTTGTGCCATGCCTCTTTATATTCCCCCCTGAAAGCGAAAGCGCTCAGGTCTGGACTTTTAATCCTCGGGATCCGTCAGCGTGGCCCTCATGCGAGGAAGACTCTGAGGATAGTTTTGCTGAATAAACTCAATCATTTTTTCCCTTACGTAACAGCGTAAATCCCAGGCCGTAGGGGAATTCTGCGCCGTCATCAGCATTCTGATTGTCATGGTCTTATCATCAGTATCGGTAACCTGAAGCACCTGGGTTTCCCGGTCCCAGAGTTTTGTCTCACTGAGGACTTTTTCAAAATGCTTGCGCAGAGGTTCTAACGGCATGGAATAATCAAGATAGAGAAAAACCGAACCTAAGATTTGTGCATTATTACGCGTCCAGTTCTGGAACGGATTTTCTGTAAAGTAGGTAATGGGCAAAACCAGTCGACGCAGATCCCAGAGACGTACCACCACATAAGTCAGGTTTATCTCTTCAATCCAGCCCCATTCTTTTTCAACCACAACCGCGTCATCGATTTTAATAGGTTGCGTAAAAGCTATCTGAATACCGGCAAACAGGTTAACGAGCGATTTTTGTAGCGCAAAACCAATTATTATTCCGGCTACCCCTGCACCCGCCAGGATTGTCGTGCCAAACTGCCGAACGCCAGGAAAGCTAAGCAGGATAAGGGAAAGACAAACGGTTACCAGGATAACGATGGCAACCTTTTTAACGTACATTATCTGCGTACGTATTTTTCGGGCGCGAAGATTATTTGAAAGATTAATATCATAGCGTATGAACAGCATATCCTGCGCCACGTTAATCAAGCGGATCAGAACCGAACAAAACGATAATATAATAAATATATGAATAGTGGATGTAATAAAGCTAATGGATTCAGGTTCAATATTTACATAATTAAGCCCTATGCTGATCAGCAATAAAGGAATAAAAAGAAACATTGATCCATGCAGATGCTTTTCAAGCGATTTAAACAGCTTTCTGTCTCGATTCTGCCAGTAGCGGATGAATCTGAGCAGCGTAAATCGCGCCAGAAACCCCAGTGCGAGGGAGAGCGTGACGAGCAATACAGCAGGCACCCATGATGGCGCGCCAGATAACTCACCAAATAGCAATGGCATCATTTTCCCTTACGTTAAGCCCACGACCTTTCGTCGTCAGGCAAGTTAAAAATCAGTAACCCTTTTCTTCCAGGTTATCTGCGGATTTCTTCTGTTCACCGCGCTCGCTTCTGGCACAAAGCGGACGCAGGTCTAATAAGCTTATACCCCTTTCGGCAGATCGGGAGTTTTTGCCGGTTCCCTGGCGATGTTTCATGGCTTTGTTTTTAATTTTATAGATAGATATCAGCAGGTTAAATGCTACTGAGGCCAAATGAATGCTTGTATCCTGACCGGGTTAGCATTCGGGAAATTCGGTCTTTGACAAATGCCTTTGTAGATTCGCGATCTACCATTCGATCGCCAGGCCCAGGACATCCCGTTAAGAGAAATACGACAGCCAGTAATCCAGCGGCGAGCGCTCGCGCTTTCATTCTGAGGGGATTTAATATGGATAAAATCAATAGAATAGAGATGACTGGTGCCGATAATAGGAATGAATTTTACAACATAACTTATTGATTAATAATAAATAATTGCAAATGTAAAAAATCACTTATACACAGAACTATACACATTGGTGGAAGCGTGCATGGTTGGACACTTCTTACGCTTCCTCTCCTCATCAGCCATTCACTGAGCCAAAACTCCCCTCACATTCACAAACCGCGTGACAAGTTAATCAAGGAAGTTGAAGTCTGGCACGTAAATGACTTTTTATTTTTTCCAGAAAGGTGCGCACGGTTTCTCCCCAGGGTTCAGGATAGAACTCTCCCTGACTGATGGTTTCAAACTCCTCTGTAAGTGCCTCATCATTTAGCGACAGTAAGTTCTCCGCCTCCTGACAAACTTTCTCTGCTGTTTTTTGGTTCTCAGTTTCTAAATAGCTGTCCAGTACTTCTTCTACCGTGTCACCAAACAAATCGTAATCCTGACCAAAGAACACCCGGATAAGCGTGCCAATATTTTTATAGCTTTTATTCATTGATAGTCAGCCTCAAAAAGAAGGATATGAAGTCAGAAGATAGTAGGGTTTGCCGTTAAACACTTTGCGGTGCAAGACAATCCTGACGGCATAAGCATCCAGACGAGTTGTACTTCCCTGCCTGAAGCCATAACCGACTACGGTTCGGGCCTGCCAGGTTAACTCAAGTATGCTTTCGCTTTTAGCCGCAGCCCAGTGGATTACTTTCCAGCGATTGGCTTTTAAACCGGCGCTTATGAATCTCTCTGCCTGCTCAACATTAACAAACGAACTTGCAAGAGGCGTTTTAGGGCTTCGTGCAAGACGCGCAAGCAAATCCGCTTCGGGAATATTTACATGCTTAGCAATAGTATGTCCGCCAGCCTTGATACCTTTGACGGCCTCATGCTCAGCCAGCTTCAACTTACCAAAGCGAACAGAGGCCACACGTGCAGCTCCGGCAGCAAATGCAAAAGCCATAGGAACAGAAACATCTACGGTCAAACCTATATTCATTGCGGTCTTATCATCAGCGCCAAGCTTCTTAGCCGTCGCAGCTGCCACCTGAAAAGTTGCTGTACGCGTATTTCTGCCTGTCAGTACCTGATTAGCGGCAGCGTGGATGCTATCCAGGCTATGTGCGCCAACTACAACGCATGCTGCTTTAGTCAGTCCGGTTGGATCTGGTGCTATGCATAGCGCGGTTGCTCCGGTTAATTCAAGCGTTCCTAATGCCAGATTCAGCCCACCGTATAAACGGTTACTGAGCGTTTCACCCTCAGTAACCGTTTTATCAGAGAGCGCAGCAGTAAGCTGAACCGGGGACATCACGATTTTTATGCCATCATCCATAATGAAATCTCATGTGAATAGTATATACGCGGTCAGATTGTATCCGCATTTCAGGTTTTAGCTCCACTGACAGCTAAAAAAAAGATTTTAGGGAAAAGTGTTCACCCTATTCACCTTTTTATTTTATATAATATATTCAATTAATTAAGTGGTAATCACTTCAATTGCTAGTCTTCACCACTGTTCACCTTCAGGCATAAAAAAACCGGCCGGAGCCGGTTTGGTTTTTTCGTATGGTATATGCATCGCAGCGCGGCAGCCAGTCGGCCTCACAGCCTTCACTCAGCTTCGCGGTTAAGCTGACTTATATACAATTCAGGAAAAGTTTATAGTTGCTATCGATGAAGCGCATCTAATTTTGCTAAACTTTCCTATGTTGAAGAATCAGGTTGGCACTACAATATCAATCTGTCTCTACATTGTCTCGCAGCTATACGACAAAAGCGGACAGAGATTTTGCAACCGTTGCCCTATCTTTTTTACGGTAATTTAAGTAAGCATAATATAAATTTTAAGACTGTGTTTAGTGAGAAAGATTTCTCAAATGCAAGTTTTCATGAAAAAAAATTTAAACATAAATATTAAATTGAGGCTTAGTTGAATGAAAACCGATTTATTTATTTCTTACGCATGGACATCAGAGGCCCATAGAGAATGGGTTAGATTACTTGCAAGCCATCTTGACCTCATTGGTTACACCGTTAAAATCGATGAAGGCGTTGACTATGGTTCAAGCTTGAATGGTTTCATGCAAGATATCATTGAAACTGCCCATGTGCTGTTAATTGTCGACGAAAACTATGTGGAGCGAGTCAATAACAAGCCTGATTCAGGAGTTGGCATTGAAAATAAGTGGATAAGAGAGGCATATATAAGTAAGCCGCCTACATGGTTATCAGTTGTTTTTGTTCAAAACACTGAGCGAAAACTACCTGATTGGCTTAATAAGCATAATCCAAAGGGCTTCGACTTTAATTCAAATTCTGATAAAAATGAATTCCCTGGATCTATTCAGGTCGATGCTATTTGGCGTTGGATTGAAGGATTACCAGCAGATAGAAAGCATGCTATTCCATTATCTGTCTATCATCAGCGTACAGCACGGCTTGAGCGTGTTGATATTTTTAATGACCCTACACATTATGCGAACCCGGCGCTTAATGGGAGCGAGCTTTTCCGATTCAAAGATCATGTTCACTATACAGTTGGTAATGGCGATTATCAGTTCAAAATAGTGTTTAGCGGATGCTCTGAAAATAGTGTCTATTTATACAGAGAGGGTGGACTAAAAGCCGTGGGGTTGATTACAGTTCCAGATTTCGATCCGCTTACTGTAGACTCTTTTCTAACCCCTGGCCGCTTTGTCTCACTAATTATTGGACAAAAAGCCGTTCTGCTAAACTCTAAAGGGGTTCTTTGTGTTATTAAGATTGATGAAGTTCAACAAGAGGTGAATTCTAAAGTCTATATTCCTGCACATGTGAAATTCTCCTATGAAATACTTGAAGGTTATTGATGATATGTTAGTGATGTATTCAACAGTACCTATGGTCTCGAGAATCGTCGCCTGAAACAGATGTTTGCCGACCTGAGTTTGGAATGTCGGGCACTGAAAGACGTTATCGAAAAAAAGTTTTAAAACTAGTGATAAAGCGTGAGCTCGTCAGCTATCTGGCTGCACAGTTTACGATGAGCATACGCCAAGCATGCAGTACGTTATCGCTGAGCAGGACGGTGTTTCGCTATCAACCGGGCATGCGACGTGATGAACCGGCAATCCGGGCTTTGACTGAACAGGCTGAACGCTATCCCCGCTACGGCTTTAAAAAGCTTTTTCAGGTGCTTCGCAGGCAGGGCCACGTCTGGAACCACAAGCGTGTACACCGGATTTACCGCCAGTTGAAACTGAATTTTCGGCGTAAGTTTAAACAACGTCTGCCGGTGCGAAATCCGGCTCCGCTGGCCACGCCGGAAGCGCTCAACCAAAGCTGGTCGATGGATTTAGTCATGGACGCGCTGGCCATCTGACCTGTGTGGACGACTTCACGAAGGAATGTCTGACAATTACCATCGTATTCGGGATTCTAGGCATTCAGGTCACGCGTATTTTGGACATTTTTGCACTATTTCGAGGTTATCCGGCAACGATAAGAACTGACCAAGGGTCAGAGTTCACTTGCCGCGAACTGGATCAACGGGCTTTTGAGCATGGTGTTGAGTTGCGCTTAATCCTGCCGGGCAGGCCAACGCAGAACGGATTTATTGAGAGCTTTAACGGACGATTTCGCGATGAATGTCTGAATGAGTACTGGTTCAGCGATATCGTTCACGCAAGGAAAATCATTAATGACTGGCGACAGGATTATAACGAGTGTCGTCTACATTCAATACCAAATTATTAGACGCCATCAGAGTTTGCAGCACGGTGGCGGAATGCAAAATGTGAAGGTAAACAAACCGATATTACTAACTGACGGTTGTATCTAATACTGGGGGGCAGGTCAGATGTAGATCAGTATCCTTATGGTACTTCCCGGTATCTTTAGTGGTCGTTGTCAACGGATGCTGGTATTACGTAAATAGAAATTCATACGAAAGGAAGCAAATCATGCCGAGAAAAACATTCTTTTCTTTTCACTATCAAGAAGATGCATGGCGTGCGTGGAATGTCAGAAACAGTTGGGTTGTGGGCGGAGATAAAGAATCAGTGGGATTCTATGATGCTAGCGTTTTCGAAGCATCACAAAAGGAAAGCGACAACGCCCTAAAAAATTTTCTACGCGACGGACTAAAAAACACGTCAGTTACTTGTGTTTTGGCTGGTCAGTACACTGCTAGCAGGCGTTGGGTTCGATACGAAATTGTACGCAGCGTTTTGAAGGGAAATGGTCTGCTGACAGTTGACATTCATGGCGTAAAAAACAATGCGAATATTTTGGGGAAAAAAGGAATCGATCCACTTTCCGAAGTCGGAGTTTACTGTTCGAACGGACAAATTTATTTTGCTGAAATCAAAAACGGTAAATGGGTAAAATACGAGGACTACACCTTGGCTATTCCTGCATCCGATCTATGGTTTACAGCCCCTACGACCTTGGGCGTAATTAGAGTTTCAGACCATGCCTTGAGATACGATTATGCAGCTCAGAACGGCAGATCAAACATATCTGGGTGGATTGAAACAGCTGCCGGACTTGCTGGTCGCTAGTCAACGTGAGCTCCTGCTTTTGTACTTTTTCAAGATGCCGGGAAGTTCACGGTGAACGGACTGATATGCGATGCCATATCCTGACTAATCTGTTCGGCTTTGAGCAGACAATTACGCCTCTAGACAAATATAGGGACTAAGAATGGCAATTAAACAACGCCTGGCGGGCGTACGAATCCATCTTTCGGGCTCGAACAAAGAGCAAAACGAAGATATTGACCATTTTGTGAGTAAGTTTGCGGCAAAAATCTTCGCCGAAGGGGGAACGATAGTACATGGCAGTCACCCTTCGTTTATCGCTCCTCTAAAAAAGGCTGCAGAAGGTTTTATTGATGCAGGTGGGGACAAAGGTGCGCTCACTCTGGTACGAGCAAAAAGCTTCGCTACAGCTCAGTACGCTGCTGAAATCGATGCTCAAGGAATGTATGCGGCTGTCGAGATAGTTCCGGCAGAGTCCGAAGATGGTAATCCGATAGGTGGTTTGACACCCATGCGTGATTGGATGGCCGATCGCTCAGATGCGATAGTTTGTGTAGGTGGCGCTTGGTGGGATATCAATAAAGCGAATGCGGGTGTACCCAATGAACTAGACACCATGCTGGAGCTTGGAAAGCCCGGGTTCGTCGCAGCTGGGTTTGGCGGCGCGATTGCTGGATATCTCAATGAAGATCCATCGCTAATAAGACGCCTGAAAAACGGACTGAGTCAAGAGGCTAACGAAGTAATTGCACGGGGCACTAATGTTGATTCGGTTGTCGATCTGATTGTCGAGCAGCTCAAAAATTTGCCCCTCTCACGGAGGAACGTAACACGAGGCCGAAATTTCCGAATTTTGGCTTTAGATGGTGGGGGACTGAGGGGCACATTTACTGCTGCTGTACTGGCCAAGTGGGATGATATGCTCAAAGCCGGCGGCGGTAATGGCATCATATCCCATTTCGATCTAGTTGCAGGTACATCGACTGGCGCTATTCTGGCCATCGGTCTAGCCCTTGGCCTGAACCCAAGTGAAATTCTGGCTTTTTACGAAGATAAGGGTCCCCAAATTTTTCCTAAGGATCGAAAGCTTAGACATTGGCTCAAATCCAAACATGATTCAACTACCCTGCGACAGCTACTTACAGAGGTGTTCGGCGAAAAGACCCTGGCTGCCGATTCATGCTGTCGCTTGGTCATACCTACTGTAAGAGCGAAACAGGGACAAGCAGAGGCGATAGTAACCCCTCACAGTCCAGATCGTACTGCGTATCGCGATATATCTGCCGTCGATGCGGCCCTAGCTTCGTCAGCAGCACCAACATTCTTCGACGAGTCGACATGGGAGGGGCCAATCGCCCTCGAAACGTTTCTTGACGGGGGGGTTTGGGCAAACAATCCTATTTTGCCTGCACTTGCGGAAGCTGTCAGATACCTAAAAATTCCACTGGATCGTATCGATGTACTGAGCATTGGAACACTCAGCAGCGAAAACGATTTTACTGACCAGTTGGGCAAGGGAAAAGCCGGATGGGCACCTCACAGCGCTGACCTGTTTTTTGCTGCACAGGAGCATGGCGCACTCGCACTTGCTGAAAGTTTCCTAGGACCCACTCGCCATTTGCGTATCAATCAACAAACCCCTGTCGAAATCAAGCTCGATGACAGAGAGGCAATTCAGGAAATGGCTGTACGTGGAAATGAAGCGGGAAAAGAATACTTTGCAGAAGTGCGCTCGAGGTTTTTTGATGGTCGTCTTGCTGAAGAATGGGATCGTTTTTAACCGGCACTTTGCGAGAAATCAGTTCACATAATCCCAAGCTGCTTTAAATAAATGAGGGTTGTATGTTCCTGGACTTGAAAGTTGAGAATGTCGTTGCGTCCGTTTCAGAATGGAGTGATTCTGACGTCGTATCCTATAAAGCGAAAAAAGACAACATTGCCATCAGGCTTGAAGAGTACCTGCTGAATGGTAACAACCTGCTAGATGCAGAGAAAATCCAGCAAAGCGTATTTCCAGAGACGGAGATTGACGTATTCATATCCCACTCACATAACGATGAAGATCAGGCAATCCGTATTGCTTTAAGCCTAAAAAAATTGGCTTGAAGCCTTTCGTCGATTCATGCGTTTGGGGCTACGCTGATGAGTTGCTTCAGAAGATTGATAACAAATTTTGTATCCCTTCGGGTTGGAAAAATTATAGCTACGCACTGAGGAACAGAACGATAACTAATGTTCACCTAATCCTAAACGCAGCGCTCCAGCAGATGATCCGTCGTTCTGAGCTTTTCATTTTTTTAGGTACGGAAAGTTCGATCAAGATTGATGAATACATGTCGGATAAGGAGCGACTTTCCTCTCCCTAGATTTTCTCCGAACTTATGTTTGCACAAAATGTAAAACGGACAGAGCGCAAGCAATTCGAACTTGGGGGATTGGAGATTTATGGGAAATTGAATGAGGCGGCTTTTGATAATAAACCTTTTTATTTGAGATGCTTACTTCCGCAGCCCACTTACTCGATGGATTATGAGCAGTTTATTGGATGGATAAGTACCTACTCCCAGCCGGATGCTCACGATAGCATTAGACGGATCCGCGGATTCGAACATATTGATAAGCTTTATGTGGAAATGGGGTTGATACGAAGCTACTAGAGGCACCTCGATTCAGATGAGATATCACACCTTTTGACAATAACTGTAATTGCATATAAGGGCGTTCATGCTTCCTATCTATCAACTTGCTGTTATAGGCTCCCCTTCAGACGCGCAACTTCGCGATTTGGAGGATGCGGTTTACACTGCAGTGGCGATGTACGGGCTACGACTCGGTCAGGAGATCAGTTGGGAAGTAGCTCCCAAGATGTTTACACCAAACCAGTTGCGATCAAGTGCGGTTGTATTTTTTGGAGGAGAAGGCGTAAATCACCCAAGTTTACAGAGTTTGCTCCGCAGCGGTACTCCTGTAATTCCAGTTGTATCCGATCTACGACATGTATCTGCGGAGATTCCTGAGTTACTGCGGCCGCTAAACTGTCTGGGCTACGTAAATGGCGGTGCTAAGCGTGTCTCGATAGCTCTTCTTGAATGCGCTGGATTGCTTCCGAAACAACGAAGGGTCTTCGTAAGCTACCGTCGGGATGAGGCCAGAGTTGCCGCGCTCCAGATGTTCGATGCTCTATCAGCACGCCATTTCGACGTATTCCTTGATACCCATAGTATTGCGCCAGCAGAGGATTTTCAGACCATGTTGTGGCATAGACTCTGCGATTCTGACGTGCTGTTGATGTTAGATACTCCTGACTATTTTAATAGTCGCTGGACATCAGCTGAGTTTGGGCGGGCTCTCGCGAAAGGTATCAGTGTCCTTCGAGTCGCTTGGCCTGAAACGAAGCAGTCTCGTGGATTGGGCACTGCAAGCCTCGCTGAGTTAGCTGAAGGTGAGTTGGACGGCGGAACAGGGCGTATCGAGAATTCCGCTATCGACCGCATCTGTCTTCAGCTTGAGTCGGTGCGTAGCAAAAGTCATGCTGTAAGGACTATCAACCTAGTCAGCAACTTGCGCATTGGGATTGAGGCCATAGGTGGTGAAGTCATTGGTATGGGAGTGGGTAGAGAAATCAAAGTTCGTCTGCCCACAGGTCGAATCATAGTGGTTTACCCGATGGTCGGGGTCCCGACGTCATCAACCATGCATGAAGCCTCAATGAACTATCCAGATGAATCAGTTGCTATACTGTATGACCATGTGGGGTTACATCCTCAGTGGCTAAATCATATGGATTGGCTCGGCTCGCACATTCAGGCAACAAAGTGGGTGAAAGCATGCGAGGCTGGCTGGCAGTTTGCAGATTGGGAGGTTTAAAAAGTGGATTCTATTTTTCTCTCAGCTAGCGTCCCGGTCAATGGACGCGGTGATTATTACGAAACTGCTGATCCGTTCCTGATTCAGTGTGCTGTACGTGAGTTTGCTATCGCGGTCGTAAGAAAAATGAAAATCGTATGGGGGGGGCACCCTGCAATAACCCCCATGATCTGGAGTATTTGCGAAGATCTGGACGTCGATTACACTCGCTCCGTTGTATTGTACCAGAGCCGATTTTTCGAAGGCCGGTATCCTGAAGAAAATGAGCGATTCGACAATGTCGTTTACACCAACGCAGTGCCTGATGATCTGGACGGCAGCCTACATCTTATGCGGCAGGAAATGTTATCTCGATGCGACTTAGTTGGCGCAGTTTTTGTAGGGGGTATGGAAGGAGTTCAGATTGAATATGAGCTCTTTAAGCAATTTCATCCTGATGCAATAATTCTACCGGTCGCCGCCCCAGGAGGCGCAGCACTGAGCCTGGCAAGAGATCATGACTATTTAGATGGAGGCCGTCTGGAAGACGTAGATTTCGCATCTTTATTCGATCGTTATCTAATCAAACCGCTATGCTCTCATTCCAATTAACAAGCCATGACATGTAATTGGGGTTGAGCGACTATGCGCCCGTAGGTATCGGAAGAGGTTGTAAGGGGGCAGGAAAAGGCGTTGCCCCTATTTGGATTAACCGTCTTCTTGATAGCTACCAGAAATGCTAAGTTAAAATCATAATGCAAAGCCCAATTTAACCGGTTTGCATAGCAAGTTTCTCTGTAGAATTTTGAATTACGTAACATGGTAAGATTACCAGTTGCTGGATGAAAATTGAGAATTTTAAATAATATCCAGAGTTAGAACCTGAGTACTTATTAATAGAGTTCACCAGTTCCCTGATCTACACGTTTATAGAAATCAGAGAACTGGCATGGATCCGATATAACTAAATTTTTCTCGCTATGAAACTCAGCGTCTATTTTTTTTATAAGCTCATTTGCGGGGATCGAGTTATCTAAGGAGAGCTTTATATAGTCTCTAATTCTGTGATAGCCAATCGAGTCTAAGTCTACATCAACGGCTTTATCACCAAAATAATAAAACCGCCTTGAAATCAACACTTGGTCAGTACGAGTATCTCGTTCAAGATTTGTCATATTGAATGTGCCATCAGCATTGCTATGATGTGAATCTTCTTGAATCCAATCATTATTGTCATCCTGATGATAGATATTATCCCCCAACATCTGCACATGACTACCATTTCTCGCTGGCTTTTTGATGGCGAATCTATTGACTTCCCAATAATCATTAAAACTAATTTTTTCAGTCACCTTCATTAGTAGAATACACTTTTTTCTAACCGATTTTAAATTAGAACCTCCAATCCCCAGAATCCAATCACCAATGTTAGCTGCCTTTCTAATTCTAGGTTTGCATGTTGCTAAGGTACACATTCCATGAAATGGATTAGGTGCAAAGCCAAAGTCTCGTGTTATTGCATAGGCATAAAGATAAGAGTTATTTTCTATTAACACACTACATTCCCCCCTTGCACTTTATCCCTATCAGTACCATCAGGCTTTTGAAAACTAGTTTTACCCTCAAGTGCACTGATAATTGCATCGCTTCTCCAAGCAACGATAGAGGTTGCATATTTTTCGAGATTATCTGGTAGTTTTACATCACCTTTTAAACCATTTTCATATACACCTATAATAGGTTTACCAAGCTGATGAGCTGCTTGAATTTCCCAATTCACCCATGGTCTTGTGTGTGTCTCTTTTCCGATAACTACTATAACTTGACCAGCCCATCTCATTTTCATTCTGAGCAAACGTGCTATCGTTCTATCACTGATCTTTTTTTCATCAGCACGTCTCTGATTTTCAGGTTTCATTCTGACAGAACTATTTCGTAGATGATAACCTTTTGCTGCAGCTAACCGCGAAACCCCATCAACACTGGCGTCATCTTTATGATGATGACTAACAAAAACATTTTTCTTAATTTCTTTATCCATTTTAAAATCCTTTCTTGACATTCAAGTTATCAGTTATCAAAATAGCCCCATATTTTTTTGATAATGATATTTTTGCTTTGGCCTTTTGCCACCAAACTTTGTTCTACATCTTTTGTCTATTTCGCAAGCGCCACTATTTTCCATATCCATTAATGTATATACTCTTTCTTTTTTCGGTAAAAAATGAAATATTTTTTCCATTTCCCACTCTTCATTATATTTTTCTGCAATATTGCTTTGGTTAATAGTGAACCAAAATAAACATTCTTCGCTGTTCATTCCTCCTCTATCAGAAAAAATCCAATTAATGCCTCTTTCGCAGCCAGGGCCAGAAATAACGAAGTTCATTTCTGTAAATGGAAAGTGAACTATATATGTTAAATCCACAAAGATTTGATAGGCAAGAAAATCGCCAATCCCAGCGAATGATTTAAGATGATTAAATACTTCTAACTGATTTTCCGCAGACTTTACTCCCTTTACTATTTCATCTTGGTTATAAAAAACAAACTTGATCATCCTGATAATCATGTTCATTTCCGTTTTATGTTCTTTTTCTTCTAAAAACCTTCCAAAATTAACTTTAGGTCCACCAAGTATATACGCGGCGCTAAAAAAAACATACTCTGAATTTTTTATTGATATGTCATGAGTTTTTTCTCTAATTACCTGATCAATATCAACAATGGTCATTCTCGAGAAATCAAACGGAGCGTTAATTTCATGTAAGGTCTCACTCTTGTTTATTACTCTAAAGAGAAATGAATTTAGAATTTTATTTTCGTAACTCACATTGTAATTTTTAATTACATTTACCAAAAGCCATTTCGTTTCTCTATCCCATGCTCTCTTGGTATTAACGAATTTATAATTCCTCAAAATTTCGTCGTCAGTCCAATAAGGTGGATTTTTAAGTATTTCCTTCCTGTAATATATAGAAGTCCTTTCTCGCTGATGATAAAACCATTCTCTGATAACATTTTGATTCAATATTGGCTTAGCGGTTTTAATTTTAGTTTCACTAACATTACAAAATAGTTCATCGTTTTTATTATCCATTAGATAGTTCCTCTTCAAAAAAAAACTTAAAACTATCTATTCCGCTTGTATTGTTATGAAAGTGATAATCTGCCTTTTCTTTATTCTCAGTTACATGATTGTCAATCTCATATTTTTTATAATCATTTGCGTCCCTTTCTATGTAGACTACAATAAACTTATTATCCTTGCACCATATGAACTCTTCATTAGACCTTATATCAGTAATTATTATTTTTCCATTAAATTTACCATTTGACTCCAGAAGATTTAACTCTTTTGATAGCATTCTAATAAATATCTTCCCTTCAATCTCTCTTAACTTATTTAGGCTTAACCATATATCTCTTGGGGAATAACTGATTAGTTCACCAGTCGATAAAGAAATATTTAGTGGGAGTGTTTTTTCTTCAGAAGGATAATCTTTTTCCATCCATGGGTATATGTAATGTGCTAATTTTTTGAGTTGATCACTAAATGATAACCTTGTAAACCCATGATTATGTATCAGATAATTTGCAAGAAAATCTTTCCCGCTACCTGATATACCCATGAAAGCAATTTTCATAGATTTCCTTTGTTGGACCTATTGAAGTAGTTTGAATTTACGCTTAAGTTGAAATCATAACTTAACTTAGCGCTCAATGCTATTGACTGTTCAAATCTAACTTGATATATATACGATAAAACAGCTTCTGCATATCCCCACAAGAGGTTATTTTCTATTTTTACAGAGTGTTTATCGAATATGTTTTTTAGATTAGCAACCTCCTGAGTTAAAGTTTTAATGTTATGAGGTGAGTCTGTTATCTTTGAATCAAGAAAAGAGACTATTTCACAGAATAGCATTTTTATACTAATTAATGATGATGGGAATGAAATTTCATCATCATTGACTAAATCTGTTATTTGCCTTTCCTTAAAGTTAAAGATATCTCTAGCTTGCTCTATCCTATTTTCATAAATATGCAGATTTGTTATTGAATGATGCAAATATCCCAGTGTGATTTGACTATCAACTTTTTGCTGTAGTATAGATAGAACTATATCCTGGAGTAAACTAAATTCAAAAATATTAATATTGCTTACACCGAATATCAAGTCCCCACTTCTTTGAATTATTTTAATGTTTAGTTTCTTATCCGGAGTAATAAAGAAATGAATTAAATTGTTACAGGGTATATCAACACTATTCTCTAAGTTGTATCTTTTTCTAAGACTGTCATTAGTGTCTCTGTCAGGCATGTATAAACTGATAACGGCTCGCCTAGTAAAAATCCCGTCATTTATGAATTGTTGTACAACGTTCTCTAGTTGCCCGTGAGCGTAGAGCCTTTCTCCATAAGCAGCTCGCCAAATGATTCCATCATCTGAATATTTAGGAGCTCTTGGCAGAAAAAAAGTTAAATATGGATGAATCCGATTATCGCCTGAAAAAACCCACATTGCCTCGGCGAAAGTTGAGAATATGTTATTTTTTCGACCGACTAAACTTAAATGCCTTGATCTTGGGTTCCGCAGGATCATACTAACATCATAGATTGTTACAGCACTCCCATTCCTAGTCGGTATGCTGACACCCTCAAAGAGTACTTTTTCTATGACTTTTATCATTAGATCGTTAATAGTTTCTCCGTAAATGGTGTGCATAACCAAACCTCATACAATGAAAGACCAATCCATTTATTGATAAATTTTGTTTGACTTTTTATATAAAACCTGCTCTCACCCTTGAATCATGGATGCCCGGGCGAAAATAATTCCATTTCAGTTAAGAATAAACTCGAATTCGCTAGCCATAGGAATGTCATAGTCAGCAAGTCACATCCTCACTCCAAGCTACCGCCCTCAGCTGCTTAAGCACTGCATGCGGTAAATATGCAAAAACATCACCCCGAGCAAACGAACTATCAAGCCCGCAATCAGATAACAAATAAAAATCTGATTTTATTTGTTACAGGATGATTAATCGAGTTGTTTGTGTTCAAAAATGCCCCTAATAAGTAAGAAGATGTGCAAAATTTGATGTAGATAACAATCCTCTAGCCATTTTCACTATAGAAAACAAAGGGCGCTATTATCTCATCCACGTAGTACAGGCTCGGTGCAAGTTAGTAAACTCTTAAACAAGTAGTGGCTTACATGGTTAAAGCAGCTTATTAAAAAATGAATCAGTTTGATAAAAGAATCCACGCCCGTTTCTTACTCAAAGCTGCCTGTTAATTTAGCAGGTTATTGGATGCATTTTTTGTTATAGATGACCAAGTAAATGCAAATGGGTAGTCAAATGAATGCCAATACTCAAATGGACGACTAGACATGTTTGAATGCCTGTGTATGTTGTTGTTGTAACATCCTTTCAACCTAACCGTGCAGGCCTGACAACGTCCGTAACAAGAAGTAGAAATATTGCCAAAAGGCAAGATAGGCGGGAGCTACAGGGTAACACGTGCTGTTAGCATACCCTTGCATTGAGCCACAAACAATCTCACTGTATATGCCACAGTTTTGCCACACTCACAACGCGCAAAAATACATATTCGTGTTAAAAAAAGCAAAACAATGCAACAGTAACCAGATGATTTTATTAGAAAAGATGGTGCCGATAATAGGAGTCGAACCTACGACCTTCGCATTACGAATTATAAGAACTGCATTTAACTAACTGAATTTAAAGTATTCAACCGCATTCACACTGGTAAGTTGATGGCACAAGATGAAAGATGCAGTTTTATGATTTCAGGTAATGGCACAAAAATGGCACGTCCAAAGTTTTGTCATAAAACCGCGACAGAGCTTCGCACGTCCCAAATCTGTCCCGCGGAGGCGGGTGTAAGAGGTGAGCTCACAGCAAGATTTTGATATAGTGCTGCCCCATCGAAATCAGGCATTACCTAGGCGCTTACGGAGCGGATGAGCGATGATAAAAGTTTTCTCCAGATACATGTCGGTCGGCGTGGTCAACACCGCGATACACTGGGCTGTTTAAAAAACGGAGATAAAAAAATGTCAAACTTTGCTTTGCTTAGATTATTTTTAGTTATATTCGGAGTGCTTGTATCGATTTGTTTTATTTTTAACGGTGGATGGGTGCCGGCATAGCAATGCAAAAAACCCGCCGAAGCGGGTTGCGTATACTTAATTTCATCAGGCTACATCAGCGCCAAGAATGAAGTGCCGTAACGCCTTCACCCCTTCAGCATTGTAGCGAAATGTCTCAACCTGTTTATCTGAATGACGTGATTTATCCAGAAAAAACTTGCCATTTAACTCTGTTTTCAAATTGTTAGCATTAGCCACGCGGCCTATTTTCTGAGACGAAACCCCTAGCATTACCCCTACTTCCCCAGCAGTATGATAGTGCTCGTCAATTACAGGTAGTGGGATTATGTCGCTGCCCATTAGCGGGTTTACCAGAGTCGCTACAATTACCTGATTAGCCGAATCGCCCAGCCTTGGGAACATAGCCATTAGGTCTCGAGCTGATGCAATATTTTTCTCCAATGCCATGGCTTTAAGTTGCTCAGCTTTAGCTAGCCTATACTCAACCAAACCATTGCCAGATTTGTTTTTTTCGATATGGGCAAGTTGCATTGCCTCAAGCTTATCAACCAGCGCACGGCGAACAGCCTTAGACTCTCTCGCCGCAACGCGGATAGCTTGCTTAATGGTCATTTCAGCAACTTCAATTTCAGAGCCGTTTTTTTGACCTACAAAAATTTTGTAGGTCTCCCCTTCTAACTCATCCTTGATGCGATCAATAAACACATTGTTGCGAACTGCCTTCTCATTGCATGAGATACGCGCCTGGTTGACCATTGTCAGGAGGGATTGGCTATCAATGGTTTTGTCCGTGACAACCGATCCCTGTACTGCTAAATTACTTGTAAGCATTAATTAGTACCTTTCGATTAGTTGATGTAGCCCGCCAGGTGCAACTGGCGGCTTTTCTTTTGTTAGGTTAGTGAATTCTTCCGGCCCTCAGGCTATGTAACACTCTCCAGTCATCATCTCTATAAGACTCCTCAACATGAGATGTTTCGCGCTCCAGAAGTTTTCTCGCCTTGTTAATAGTCCGACTGTATTCACGTGGCATTGAATAATAAGATCCTGCAAGCCTGTGCTCTGCAATACGCAAGAGCGGCTCTACTTCTTCAATCCTGTTTGCCATAACGGCCGAAGCTTTCCATAGCCAGCACAGGTCACGAAGTTCATCATCAGTAAACTGACTTGCTACTGGGGACTGGCAAGGCTGCTGATCTAAAACATCCAAAACCCAGCGGCGGAATTCCTTGGCGACCGGTGTGCGGGCGAACATCGCAATCAGATGCGCTCCGCGTAATGAGAAAACGCGCACCTTTATCCGGCGAGAAGAACCGTTTAAACCGTTGGTCACTGATTCAATGACCATTGTCATTCCCGGAGAAAACTCATCACTGTATTGGTTGAAAAGGTTGGTTACTGACTTAGTGCTGTTGTAATGAAGTGCCTTGGCCACATCAGCTGAAGTAAGCCAAATGCCATTCATGTTAGAAACTGGCGTCAGGTTGACACCGTGGAAGTTCATTTCAGATTTAGCTACAATGTTCATGTTGGTTTTCTCGCAAAGGTTAACCGGCAAATTAGAGGCCCTGACTGTTAGCGCAGTTGGGGCTTCGCTGTTTTTATTGATCACCTATCCTCTCCTCTCGCAAGCTCTTTGCTAAGCGCTGCACAATCGCAGAGTTAATCGAAATACCGTCCATATCTGCCATGCGGCGTATTTCTTCTTTCATTTTCTCAGGAAGGCGAAGCATGAACTTTTCGCTCTTTGCCTGTGTATACAGCTGATCCATGTATGTATCCTCAGTGATGTCACCGTGACATGATGTCAATATGACTCAATTGCTTGATGGTGTCAATGTGATAGCATTAAAAAAAACACTAATCTTTTTGAGTAGGCTATGAGTGAGAAGCAAGTACGCGATTACGATAAATTTATGCTTAGACTTCCTGAGGGAATGAGGGAAGCAATAGCTGAGAGAGCGAAATTTAATGGTCGGTCGATGAACTCTGAGATAGTGCAGATCTTGCAGGATGCATTGGATTTATCGCCTGAGCAGGAAGTATCAGGCGCCATTGATAGAGCGTACTTTGCTGAGTTAGAAAAAATGAGTAATGATGATTTAGAAAATTGGTTTAAGGCAATTAAAGAAAACACAAAAGCTCTAAATGAATCAACTAAATTGATAGTGGATTTAAAAAGGAAGAGAGATGAAAAAAAATAGAACATCAATGAAGCCGTTAATATCTTTATTATTTTCAATATCATTGACGTCATCTTTTGCTAGCGCTGCTAGTATAGAGGTTTATAATTGTGATGCAAACATTTACACAGATAATGGCGGCGGTAATGCAGTATCTGAGATAAGAAAGAATGACATCACATTGACCGTCAATTCAAATACTGTAACCTTCTCGCAAAACACATCAAATTACACATCATCTTTTCACATGAAAAAGAAACCAGATAATTCATGGCTAGGGTTTGATTCTGCTGGCTCTTACTTAATCAGAAACCCTAATGGCTACTATTCGCTTTCTTTTACAATTCCAGACATGAGAAATATGATAATAATTGCTGAGTCGTGCAAGAAGGTGGGGTAATTTACTTTATCATTATGAGGATGCTTTTATAGCAAGTGCATAAGGGCCCGTAGGAACGTTTGTCGCATCAGTTTTACGAATGATGAATTCGAGAGATCTGGATGTGCTGTTATCCCGGTTATAAGACGCATATAGCAGATAATCACCAAGGAAAATCACCTCGGCTATCCTTGGTCTGGTCTTGAACAAGCCATCAGGCACGCTCACGGTTAGCGTTTGATAGCCTGCTGCTATAGAAAATGTTTTCGTTACCTCAGTGATCCAAAGGTCGTTATCCTTAACGGTATCGCTAGCTCCATCATCAACATTGGTTGTCACTGAAGCGGTGAATACGTTGTTCCGGATCCTCACGCCAGATGCAGTGCTGGCGACTGATACGCCGGTTAGCAGGCTGTCAAAGGTGTTATTCGTGATCAATGATGGGTAATAAGCACCCTGCTGGCTCGCACCCGACGTCCCCTGAATCGCAACACCGATGTAGCGACTTGAGTTGCCGCCATAAATGTTGTTGCTTGAGAAAACCACGTCGTAGCACGTATCGAAATCAGCCATAACCCCCGTGGTGGTTGTGTCGTTCAGAAAGCCTATAAACATGTTATTGCTTGCAGTCACAAAGCCAATTCGCTTAAAGGCAATCGGGTAAGTTGCTGTGAATTGAGAATTAGTAATGTGCGCCTCTGTCTGCCCATCCGTTAGTGAAGAGGCATCCCAGCTAATTCCATATTTGCAATTGAACACGTTGAATGCGTTAAAGAAAAGCCCCTGAATATATTGATTTGCTTTTAACGCGGTTTCTTTAAAAAATACCCGGACATTGTCAATGGTGTGCTGAGCAGAAACATCGTCAGATGTCCCCTGGTAAAGGACTCCATATCCTTCAAACCCTTCTGATTTACCGAAGATGGTTATATCACGAATAGTGCTGCCGCCGGTTCTCTTGAGAAGAATGTCCGTTCCCCACTGCGTTGAGTTTGTAACAGTGCCACAGAGGACGAGATTAGCAAGGGTTACATCACCAGCAGGAATGCCGGTTTGTTGCTCCTGATCTACACTAATACCAGTACCGGTATTATATTGGTTTGTTTGAAGCATCAGTCCAGAAATATGTACAGAGTTAGCTTGCCACTCCTGTACCCCAGCGGTCGTTATGTTAATACCTGCTGATGTACCAATCCATTTTAGAATTGTTGTCGCCGGTGCGTCACCGAGAATAGCCAGATTTTTCCCTGAAGGTATGCTGATACTTAACGCTGAGGAAAGGTAATAAGTTCCTGATGGGATTTTTAACGCAAAACCCTCACTCATCGCGGCGGTAATAGCCAGATTAAAAGCTGATGTATCATCGTCAACACCATTACCTTTAGCCCCATAACTTTTAACGCTCCTGTGTTCGCTGATCCAGTCCTGAAGATTTCGGCTGTCTGGTGAGCTTATCGTTACTTGGTTGGCCGGTACGAGGCTATCTTTTATTCTAATGTCAGAAACGTTTAATACTACTGAGTCATCAGTTGGAGATATTTGGTCTACGCGTAAAAGGCTCATTTAATTTCCTGTTTATCTAATTCTTCTGGCGAACATGTATCCATTACCCGTGCAACTACCACTTGAGAAAGTGACATTTACATTCAGATATATGGTTTGATTTGCTGAAATGTTATATCTGCGCCTTGGTGCGGTAATGCACTGCACAATTGCAGAGAAGGCCGTCGACATCTGGAATCGGAATGGAACCGCATCTATTGCTGTGGTTGCCGAGTTATTTCCAGCTGTAATGGCAGTAGCCCCAGCGGTAGGGTTAACGTAAAAGATGCTTTCTATTTCCCAGTCACCAGGCGTCAGGGTAAGGCTGCATAGTGATGCCGTGGTTTGAGTAGTGAGTGTCACCGCACTACCAGTCACACTCATTGTTTCGCCAACTTCGGTTGCTGGCGCAGTGCTGGCGTCGGTGACACCAACTTTGCTGGCGACAACCTGCTTACCACCTGCTGTAGAGCCATCACCGGCATAAAGCTTGTTTGTAGTGGTGTCTAAAACCAGCTCACCACTAAGTGGCGTATATGCCGCTACCTTCGCGGTTACGCCGCGTTTAATCTGGATTGAAGTAGCCATTCAGCCTCCGTTACGACAGAGTGCCGAGGTCTACGGACCCCAGTGTTAGCGCTATGGAAACGTCCGCCGAACCATCAATGGATGCAGATCCGGTTGCCGCGCCCGTCAGGGTTATCGTTCGCGCCGTACTCCATTTCGGTGCAGAGATAACGGTGAGGGGCTTACCACCAGCGGTGGTGCCATCACCAATAACCAACCGGTAATTATCCGTATCGATAACCAGCTCTCGCGCCAGCGGCGTGTATGCGGCGACCTTAGCGGCGGTGCCGCCTTTTAATTGCAGTGAAGCTGCCATGTTTACCTCTTAAAGTTCGCCGTAATCGGTATTGATGCCGGACTCGGTAACCTGACGACCATTAGATATCGTCCAGTAAGAACCATCAGGGATGGTTACCGCCTGGCCTTGAGCGATGGTTATGTCAGGCCCAAATGACCATGCGTTTTTGTTTTCGGGGATGGTGACGCTGTTACTGATGGTCTGGCCGTGCCAGCTGATTTCTGAAAAGGCGCTTGCTTCGAGTGGGACGTTGCCAGTGAGCTGATCCTGAATACTCGCATCCGCCTCCTGCCGTGATTTGGCCTCAGCGGCAATCTGCTTTGAAAGGCTTTCATCTGCGGTAATCCGGGCTTCTGACTCAGAAGAAACAGCGCTGTCGGTGTAGTCTTTAAATCCTTCAACTTGCCCGTCTACGTAGCTTTTATTTGCTGCATCGCTATCGCTTACCGGATCGGATACATTGCTGATTTTGTTGCTTTTCGCATCGAAGTAGTCGGAAAAAAATGACGGCTTATGTAGCGCCAGAGAGTCGAATCGCCATCCATATTCCTGAATCAGCATCGTCAGCTTATCCAGCGCCGCCTCATGAGAAGCTGCAGGGAACTTTCCGTTCTCGTAATATTTCGTCTCCTGCGTCACGGGCGGGTCGCGATACAGCAATATCTTTGAGCCTGTACCGGGCGCTGAGTTGAACGTTGCCACCCCGCCAGCACTATCACCCGCACCGGTAACGCTAAAATCATCGCCGTTCAGGGGAGATGAAATGACGCCATCAGCATTTGAGATAAAGCAGGAAACATCGCTGTTAAGCAGAAAGTAAAAGGGCAAAGTGAATGAAGTGGTGCTTCCGTCCCCGGAATACTCCTCATAACTCTGCGAAGAGGAAACAGTCATTGCTTTTCTCCAGGCGTAAAAAAACCCGCCGGAGCGGGTTTGTGTATTAGCTTATTGCCCTAACGGTTTTGTGTATTCCCCAACGCCTGGGGAGCTAAGGCTGCCGGACGGGTCGTAAAAGTATTGCTGCCCTTTCTGGTCTGCGTACTTCCTGAGCCTCCGCTGATAACCTGGATTGAGCGCCTCTGCTGCATCGTTAAAGAAAAGATGGTCAACAGCGGCTTTCGTATACCAGTAGTTCAGGGGCGCTATCTGCTGCCGGCCAAAGCGAATCGCCATGTAACCGGCTTTGTTTGGATCGGTAGGTGCGGTAAAGGCAATTTTCCCCAGTGTTGCCAGGTCGCCAAATATCGGTACCGCGCTTGAACTATGCCCGCTGTTATCGCCGCTCACCGCGTCGTACATGCTGGTTATCAAGTCCTGGACCATCGCAAAGCCGCCAGCCACCGCCATTGCCCGTCCGATTGTGCGCCAGTCATCAAGTGGTGGCGGGTTTTGCCCGTTCGTTAAAGCCTGAGCGGCCAGCGCCATGTAACCGAAACCCAGCGATGTTGCTGCCGTAGCCGCGACGTACCCGACGCGCGTAGTTCCTGATTTTCTGCTGAGGCGATCAAGCATATGCGCGGTCTGAATAGCACCGGCATTTTTGAACAGCATCACCTGTTTAGTCAGGGCGTTGGTACGTCCGCCAGCACTCATGATCGTCTGCGCGGTCAGGTTGTGCTCTGAGGTTACGATGTCGCCACCCATGCGAACAAAGCCCATCATGCGAGACTGTAAACGCATGGCATCATCCGGGCTAAGGCCCAGCGCCGAAACATCGGAAACGTCGTGGATATCATGACCACGTAGAGATTGACGCGGCAGGTTGACGATGTGCTGCCAGTCCTGCTCTGTAATCCCGGCGTTGTTCAGTAGCGATCGCTGGCTGTCATCAAGCTTGCCCCATGCGCGTTTAGACCAGTCAGCCAGGGCAAAAGCATGCGATGTCTGACCGGCCCGGCGCGCGGCATTGGTCCAGGTATCCAGCAACGTGTATTTCATCGTGGCCTGAGCGTAGCGGCTCATGGCATTACCGATATTGAAACGGCCCTGCGTCATGATCCGCTCTGCACCCTGCCGAGCTGCCAGCGTGGCCACCTCGGCACCAATACCAAACTGCGACGCCTCTTTAGGGCTGAAAGCTGTGCGCAGGATGGTACCAATATTACCCAACTGACCCACGTCAGCCATATT
This sequence comes from Erwinia phyllosphaerae, assembly GCF_019132875.1. Lineage (GTDB taxonomy): Bacteria > Pseudomonadota > Gammaproteobacteria > Enterobacterales > Enterobacteriaceae > Erwinia > Erwinia phyllosphaerae. Next base: position 299,527 of record NZ_JAHSPF010000002.1, on the reverse strand, counting down.
AAGCAGAATGCCTGGTGTATCCTGGAACGGCGCGCGCAATGCGGTACTCGTCAGCTTTGTTGCTGCCTGATATGCGGTCAGCGCACTGCTTATCCGGTCAAAAGTGGTGAAGTCGTTATTGTTGTTAGCCATCTGCCGGAAATATGCGTCAGGGCTGAACGCACCACGCGTCGCGCCTTTCACGCTGCCATCGCCATCAAACACAGCACCCGGCATCTGGCTGTCGCGTTTCATGGCCGTGTCGCGCAATGTGGCAAAGGTCATGCCGGGGTTAGGCCCAAGCTCGTTTATCATCGCTGAATCACGCGCGGAGCGGTTCAGGTGTGAGAAGAACGAAGAGCCCAGAGAGCGATCGCTAAACTGGCGGTTGTACTCAATAACTGCGTCAGCATCGCGTAGGTGAATCTCGCGATGACTGGCGTTAAGCGAACGGGCGATGTTTGAGCTACCGAAACCAGCGCTGGCATCCTTCGCCAGACCCTGGTCGTCCAGAGATATTTTATTCACACCATCAGTAACCAGCGTGTCATACATCTTCTCGACCACGCCTTGCAGAGACTTGTCGTCCAGCTGCTGCCCTGCATCGCTCAGGTACTGTTTGCGGTCAAGGTTCTTCATCATGAAACTGACCCATGAATCCTTTCCGATCCGCTGCATAACGGTTGGGTCATGTGCCTGCGGAGCGTAATTATCCAGCTTGCCTACCGTGCCGCCAGCCCGGTTACGCGCCTGCCGGTAACCTTCCATCGAGTCAGACCACTTCTGCGCAAAAGCTCGCGCACCGGCATTGCCCGTGTTTTGACCGTAAATCTCTTTCACCACATCACTGAAATACGCATCGCTGCGGCGGTTGCCAAAGTCCACGCCTAACCCGCCGACCTTAGCCTCTTTGAGCATGTCACCAAAGCCCCGAACTGCTACCTGTTCAGCGCCGCGCAGCGTGTTATCCACGCCCTCCAGCACGTCGATTAGCGCGTTGCTCCACTTGCCTGGCTTGTCCTTTCTCACTGCAGCCAGATCATTCATCCGGCGCGCAGCATCTGAAATTGCCGAGATTTGGCGTAGCTTGCTGCGTGCCTGGCTGTCTGCCTGAATCTGCTCCTGGTCACGCACCCAATTTCCGATCGCAATGGTACGCTCGTCCGGAGACATTCCCTGCCATGCGGCGCGGTCACGGCGGGCCAGAACTTTAGCACCCTCATGCATGCGTGAATCGATGCGCTCAACGGCCGCTTTGGTCAGCTTTTCTGGCTTCCCGCTCAGCTTTGACAGGTGCTCTTCAACAGCCTGTATGCACTGTGGTTTCATATTAATTCCCGTATTTCAGCGCGCACGCGGCGGCCACGTCGTAAACCTGCGAGTTTTGATGCGCTGCCGTATGCTCAGCTTCAATAGCCTCAAGATGTGGAGCAATGGCGTCAGCCAGTTCAGGATGGGTTTCACGCAGCGCTTGAACCTGCTCGCGCACCGTATCGAATGGCTGCTCGTTATGCTCACTGATAACTCCCGGGCGAGGCTCTGTGCTTTGTGGTTGCGGGATTCCCTGCTCGTCGGATGACTGCGCGACCCTGTCAATCTTCTGAGTGGCGTTATCGCTTAGCTGCCCGCGCTCCACGTTGCCGGTATCAATATCACTTCTGGCGAGAAAGGTTTGCCCATCGTTGATATGGTCGGAAACATCTACAGCCTTTCCGGCATGCACTGACTCGTTTGCCGAATCCATCGCCATGACGTGGCCAGCTTCCGCGTGCGCGTCAGTAGCGAGTCCGGGCGCAGACTCTGTGACGTAGTTGTCATGGATAAGGTGAGCGACTGACGCATCATCATGGACGCTGGACAGGCCGGGTAAGTCGGGCGATTCCGTTCGGTGTCCGCCACCAATCAAACCAAACGCGCCGCCGAGCACAAACTCAGTTACGCGGCTGGCCGCATCCGCCTGGCGCATCTGCCGAGCCTGATCGTGAAAACCAGCATCATCAAGAATGGCCGCACGGCCCCACCGATCTGCTTCCCCTGTAGCGCTGTTAGCCAGGCCACCAAGCACAAACCGGGAACCATAAAGCATCGCTCCTTTACCGAATCCGGCAAAGCCCGGAATGGCCGCGCCAACGCCACCAGAAAGGCCGCCGACATCGCTGTAGTTTTCGAGGTCTTCACCAGTCAGCCCGATCTTAGCGCCTTCCGCATGCGCTTCCGTCTGACCTTGTGCAGCGGCGAGAACGATACCGGCCGCCGGGTTAACGACCATTGCTGCCAGTGATGGCACCTGCTGCGCCAGCCCGCCAAGAATTGTACCGACCGCGCCGACCTGCTCACTGTCAAAACCCTTGTACTGCGGTAACTGAGACTCAGTCGGTGGTGCCGCTTCTACTGATTCCTTTCCTGCGCGTTCCGTTTCTTCACTGCCGGTGATTGCTGCGCCCGCCAGCATCTGTGCGCCGGATACCCTCATCTGCGCGTTACCGGTAGTCGCAGCGATGCGCGCCAGAGATGTCCCGGCGTTACTCAGGCCGGTTGAAACACCTTCACCGATGCCCTGCAATGCGCCTGCATCGATGTGCTTCAGGCTTTCTCCGCCGTTCTGCTCCAGCGTATCGTTCAGCTGTTTATCGTATAGCAAGCTCATTTGCTTACCTCAATGACTACCGGCCGGCCGTTATCCCCGATGACTTTTCGCTGTGATGCGGAGTTAATCAGGATCTGGTTGCCGTTTACGTCTGGTGTGAAGGTGTAGGTGCCGTTACGCAGGCCGTTACTGACACTTTGCGAATACTCACCCAGCGCTTTGATGCCGCTGTTGATATTGTCCTTGTAGGCATTCGCATCCGTGCCCGGCGGGGCAATGATTGAGGCACTACCAATTTTCAAAGGCGTGCCGATTACTTTATGAAGGGCGTCACTATCAGGCCTGCGGCTCAGGTCTCCACCACTACCAACATGATATGACTTCACAACCGGCAATAGCTGCTGAACCTGCGCAGTGCTCAGGCCTGGATATTCAGATTTGATAGCGGTCATCGTATCCTCATCAAATCCAGTGCCAAACTTCACCTTTGCTGCGCCGTCAACAGGATTAATTAACCGGTTGCCGCGGTCTACGGCCAGAGCTGTTGCATAGCCAGCAGGCGTATTTGCCAGACTTGCCACTGCCGACACCTGCAGCGAATCACCGCCAACTTCCCGCGCTAGCCTTGTGGCTATCTCCGGAGAGCTACTGGCCTGAGTATTTCGCCAGAACTGGATGCGCTGGTCTGGCGTCATGCGAGCGTAGGAGTCCTGCGTGTTGTGCAGTTCGTCCGGAGTCATCAGGTTCTTTCCAGCGGTCGGGCCGTATTTCTGTGCAACGGCATCAGAGTTTACCTGGCGTTGCAGCAGTTGCTGGCCCCACGCACCTGGCTGGTCGATAGCATCACCGGCATTCAATGGCTGAAGCGGCTGGCCTGAATCCATAGCACCCACAGCCTGCGGGTTCTTCTGGATATCGGTGCGTCGCTGGTCAATACCGCGCTGTACAGCATTCAGCACTTTGTACTCAGTTTCCGACCCGCCATTCTGTTTCAGGTCAAGACGCATCGTATCCAGCTGCTGCTGAGCCTGCGCTGGCGGCATGGTAAGCAACTGCTGAGTTTTCACCATTGCTCCACGCAGCACTTCTGCTGCGCCGTCGTACTGCGTTCCCTGCACCGTGTTGGTATAGTTCTGCCAGTCCGTCTGCGACGGGATTTCACCGGTAGCGATTCGGTTCTGCATGATATCGCTGGCGTGGGATGCCGCCGTCTCGCGCTTGGCCGCCAGTGCCGCCTGCTGCGTCTGCTGCGCTATCTGGAATGCTATAGCCCGATCATTGGTAGCCTGCGCCATTCTGTAGAGCGATTGTGTTTGCTCCATAGAAAGGTGACCGGTGTTTACGCCGGGTGCCAGCGCGCCGGGGTTGTCCACAGCATTCCACGCGCGGTTAGCCTGGCCATCATCAATGTTGCCGGAGTAACCTTCCTTCTGCGCCATCGCCCTGGCAATGCTGGTCATCTGCTGAGGGTCGTTCGGGTTCAGCTTCGCGTCAGCCGGGATGCCGGTCTGTTTACTCACAAACTGCGCATACTGCACCGGGTCGTTATTATCAGAGCTTGGTGCCCAGCGATTAACCAGAGAGTTGAGCGTGTCATCGCCATTGTTGATATGGTTGCGCATCAGCTTCAGGCCAGCGCGTAGGCCATGCTCAGGGGTGTCGAATTGCTCGAAACCAGAGCCGTTATCACCACCCTTGCCCAGCCAGTTATTGCTGGTTGAATAGCGGAGGTTTAACGGGTTGTTGTTGCGGTTGGCCAGCGTCCCAGATGAGCCTTTCGCAGCGGCATTGTCGAAGCGCTGCTGCTGAATCTGACTCATCAGGTGATCGGATGCGTTATTAGCCGCCCACAGGCCTTTAGCGTATTCCCATGAGTTCAGGCCCTTCTGCTGCATCTGCGCTTTAACAGCAGGTGGCAGATCGCTGTCATTGATGCTTTGCAGCCAGCTTTGCTGGAGAGCCTGAGAGCCGTTTGGATTTTGCAGCAATTGCGAACCGATCTGCGAAGCCGTGTCTTCGAAGTTGGTTATTTTAATCTGCGTGGCCTGGTTCTGGCCCCAGTTTATGGCCTGATTCTCTACCTGTCCGCGCGCCTGTGCCCAGCGAAGCGTATAGTCTTGCTTCTCAGAGTCGCTAAGTTCCGGGTGGTTTGAGAAGAAGTCCTGCTCATGCTGCTTGGCGATCTGCTGCGCAGCCGGAATGTAGTCAATGCCGGTCTGTGATTTCTGCTGTGCATCGTTCAGTGACTGGCTTAATGCTGACTGCGAATTGACGAAATCAGTCATGTACTGCGTATTTTTTACAGCGGCCTGCTGCTGGCCAAGGCGAACTGCGGCGTTAGCGAAAGAGTCAACGCCCTGCTGAAACATCTGGTTGTCAGTGGTTTGCGTAGGCGTGTTGATAGTCGAAGGGCCAGCGGCACGGATGCCAACCTGCTGCTGATAAGTTGGTATTCTCGCCATCTCGCAACCTTATTTTTTGAGTAGGGATTGTGTGCCGTAGAAAGAGCCAGCTGTTGAAGCAGCGCCGCCGAGAAGGCTGAGCAATCCAGCCTGCTGTGATTTCGCTGATGTGCGTAGCGCGCTGGCCTGGTTGTTCAGGTTGGCAATTTGCGATCGCCCGTTGTAGTCAGCGTTAGCCGCGTCCATTTCGGTATCAATCGCCGTAGAGCGCTGGATTAATGCGTTAGTTCCACCCGAGCCAGTTCCGTTATCAGCGAAGCCTGCCGACTGTTGCGCCAGTACCTGATTACCCTGGTTGCGTATTTGCGAAACCTGAGAGCCAGTCTGTAGGGCGACGTTGCCCGCCTGCTTATCAAGAAGGTTGGCATTTAGCCTGCTTTGTGACGCTGCATTGTTCGCGCTGCTTATGCTGCTCAGTGCGCTTAGTCCGGCTGCGCCACCGGCTATCCATGGTGCTGCTGCTGCGGCCATTATTGCCTCACTATGCTGTAAGATTTGGCGTCCGTGCCACCCGGCATAACCCGGCGCAACGTGCCTTCATATTCAAATCCGAGTAACTCCAGCCAGCGGTCTGCTTCTGGCGTAGTGCTCAGCGTTTCAATGCGATCGTAATCATCGCGGACAGCACCTATCAGGCGAGAGGCTGCGCGATAGAGCTTTGTCCACTGGTGCGGCATGCCCTCGGACACAATCATGTGCAGATAGGCCCGACCATCATTTACCGGCAGCAGGCCACCGATAGCTACAATTTCGCCATCGTGAATGCCGGTAAAACAATTACCGGTCATCAGATACTCGCCATATTCAATGGTCAGGTCGAGATACTGCTGGCATGCCTGCGGCCTGATGCACAGGACGTGCTCAGGTTTGAAGTCGATTATTTTCATTCGCCGGATGTCCACGCGCGCGGGTATATCGCACAGATTGTCATGGGTAGAGGCTGGCTTTGTGAAATCTTCAGGCAGCCGCTCAGGTTATAATCGCCGGGCCAGTCGATGGTTTTCATGTCTGAATAAGCGCCAGGCACTGCATCCATCATGTCGTTGTAGTCGCGGGTTTCGATTGTATCCGCATGCCTTCCATCTTCGTCAGAAACGGTGCCGCCCAGCGAATTAACAAAGAGGATGGCCGCCTTGTTTACGCGCTTTATTTTTGAATCCTGAAACGGCAGCGTGACCAGCTCGGACGTAAATGGCAGTCCGACATTAACGATTGACGCTGACCACTGCAAAGCGATCGCGCCGTTTGTCACTACGGCATCAGGATGCGTAGCCCCATCAGTGGTTACCGAAACCGTCTCACCTTCTAGGTGATTAAGCCCACTGACCGACGTTACCGCCGCGCCGCTATACGTTAGCCCACAATCGACGTAAAACGATTCGGCAAGGGTTTGCGTGTACGCGTCCCAGGATGGTTTCATAAACTCAATGTAGCGGCGAGAATCCCCGTTTATCGTGCGCCGAACCACCAGCCATAAATCATCTCTGTCACCATCCGGATCCGGTATCGTGGCGACAGACTCAACCACACCATCAACGTCATGGCGGTGCCAGCCGGTCACTTCCTGCTCGGCGTTATACGTCAGTGCCACCAGCTCGCCGTTAGTGAGCGCCACCCATACAACGTTATCCGGCTCCTGCTGCCAGGCGAAATCGACAATGCCGGTAGAGGTTATGTGCTCCGCCAGTACAGACAGGTCAGTAGAGCTGTAAGAGCCGCTCTGATAGTCAGCTGTCACCGCCCTGACCTTCCGACCAGCGCGCTGCACAAACAGAACTGTGTTGCCAACAACAATTGCATTAACGCCTTTGGAGCCATAACGCGACTCCTGGACTATCTGGATATTGTCAGGGCCAAACGCGCTTGTGGTGGTCGATGGTGAGCACGTTAGTTCGCTACTGGCTGTGCCGACAATCAACGAGCTGCTGGCAGCCATCCACTGAATCGTATTCGTGGAGTCAGCCTCGAGCTGGACGTTAATCCCATCATCGGACTGAACCTCATAGCCGTCGCTCATGGCCGTGAAGTTTTCATAATCCGACGCTACTGAGAACCAGAGCTTATTTCTCCCGGCAAATGCCAGGCGGCTTTTGTAGAAGCACACCTTTGAAGGGAAGCCTTTGGTATAAGACCAGTCTCCCTTGGCCCATTTTGATGTAGCGAATGCTGAGGTCGCGATCGTCGGAGGGAGTTCTTTTATGACCTTTCCTACAGCAATGCTTGAGCTTGGGACGGAGGTGATTAAAACGATACCCCAGCCACCATTCGCATAGCGCCACGGCACTCCGTCCTTTCCATCAACATGCGTTCCAGCAGTCCACGTTGGCTGGGTTGAGCCGGTTGTTTTTGACGCCATCGCCTCATAGTACTTTCCGTCTGAGCGGCAAAAATCATTTACGCCAAAAGATTTTCCTGATTCCCACGCCCCAACTCCGGCAGCAGATGATCCTGAAGAGTTATAATCAGTTGATGCCTCTATGTAAAAAAGAGACCCTACAAGCCCGGTATCAAATATTGCTGCATTGGCAGTAACGGTTACAAGGTTTGAGTCCGTGATGGTTCCGTCCGCAAGAGGCTGACCATTAGCTGACCACGGACGCCAGCGATCGGTATAAACCAGCACGCCTTTATCACTGTTGATATCCGCGAACGGGCCACCAGCTGATGCGTAATCGAAAGCCGCCAGCGTCCAGTTGGTGTTACTGTTTCGGCTTAGTTTGTACGGCGGAACGTTACCGCTGTAGCAGCAGATATAGATAACGTCACCGCTTTGCACCATAGACAGGCCAAAGCCACCATCATCATTAGTCAGGTCGTCTGCCGTGTATGGCGCGCCAACCTGAAGCGCATTACCAGAAGCATCAAGCGCTACGCCGTGATCGGAATAAAACTTGATGTACCCGGGGCCGAATTCCAGAATGAATGCCTGCGTGGTGTTGTACTCAAAGCGGGCCAACCAGACCTTTTGGCCTGAGTCTTTTACCTCACTTACAAAGTACGTGCCGCCACGACGCTCCGCCGGGCCTTGCGAGCGAGGGATAAAATTCAGCATCCTCTTGCACCCGCTCTTCCACTTCTGGAAGTCGGTCTGTGCCAGCATGAGCGGTGAGAATTCGCCAGCGTTGAAGCTGTTAATAGCAGGAGTGGCTGATGGCATCACAACCTCGACGTATACCAGGATGTTTCCTGTTGCTGGATTGGTGGTCGTTCAATAGCGCTGACCTGCCGCGCCTGGCTAATCGCTGTGGTGTAAGCCTGCAAGGCTGCCTGCTTCTTAGTGGAGGACTGCGTGATTGATTCACAGATTTCCACTGCCAGCGCACAGGCGAATGCTTCAGCAAAGGCTGAGTCGTAAATTGATGGGTCAGTCATACGCGCGCCATAGCGCAGGTAAAGTGGCGACTCAATGTCTGCAAGGATTTTCCGCCCTTCAACCTGATAACGCGGCACCGGCATATGCCATTCGCATCGCCAGTCGTGGTGAATATTGTCGGTTACCATGTCAATGCGCAGGCAGTCTGCCGGAAGCTGATATTCGAACTGGTATCCGTGCACTGGCTTTTCCACCAGCGCAGGCAAGGCGGCGCGCTTAATGGCAAACGACCACCGGTACACACGAAGCAGGTTATCAAGGACGCCATCATAAACAGCCTCAATCGCGCGCGAGGCTGCGTTGTTGTCCGTCTCGCTCATCAGCCTTTCGCTGCCCAGCTTGGTCAAAGCCCGATTTATAATTAAAATTTTTGTTGTCATGCGCATTTCCCTCCACTAAAGAATGGGGAGAATTCGCCGTAATTGATTATTTCTGAACGAATTCTGCAAGCTACTGCGTCAATGAGATTTTCGAACGCACCGTTAGTCTTCTCTTTACCAGCCTCACTGGTTTTAACTACCCACTTACCCTTTCCTTTGTGCCACGATACGCCCGGGAATCCACTGGTGTTGTTTGAATAAATAGAGTTGTTCATTCTATTTTCATCAAAAGTTGCATCACGCAAATTTGATATTCGGTTGTCATCTCTTACCCTGTTAATGTGATCAATATTGTTTTTAGGCCATTTTTTATTCACGTAAAAGTACGCAAGCCTGTGAGCTTTGTAATATTTGCCTTCGATTGCTATGACGATATAACCGTTTTTTTCTTTTGAGCCAGCAGTGGTTCCTGACTTGATCCGCATGCGATTAACTTTCCATGTAAACAAACCGGTAGCTGGGTCATACGAGAGCATTTCCAAGAGTCTTTTATGGCTTATCTTTGTCGTCATATCTCACCAAACAAAAAGGGGCCGAAGCCCCTGTGATTCAACGCAACGCCTTAAACGGTGTAGTTACGGTTATAGGCGCGCCATGCCGAAATGTCTTTGGTGATGAACGCCGAGAAAGCACCAGCGGTCAGCGGGCCAGTAGACACGGTGTAACGCACACCGAGGTAACGCAGGTATGCAGCGTTAACGCCAGAAGGCAGCTTCACAGCTGACAGCGTTTTGCCGCCTGTCATATCGGCCAGCTGCCACGTTGCGCTTGTCCAGTGAACGGTTGAGCTGGTCAGTCCAGCGGCTGCGGACGACTCCAGCGTTACAACGACAGTGGCCGCGCCTGCTGCTGTTGCCGTGGTATCGCACTGAAGTACCAGATAAAGGTCTTCACCCGTACCGATATCGACGCCGGAGTTGTAGTTAAAGGCCGGGTTCAGGTCGGCCACGTTTGTAGAAATAGCTGTGGCAGTTACTGCCTGGCTATCAGAGAACTCAAGTTGTTTATCAACCCACATTGTCAGGCTCCTTAAACGATTCGGGTTTCGGCGATGCCCAGCGCATCGACACGACGCACAGGCACTTCGCCAAAGCGCACAACAGGCTTACCGCCAACCTCGTCGTAAGACAGGGTACCGGAAGCCACTTTGTTGACGGTCTGGCGACGCAGGAAGCTGCGGACGCGACGGTTAACGTAGAAGGCTGGGTTGACGCCAGTCAGGCTGTGGATCATCTCAGTACCCTGAGTCATCAGGTCGATGATGTCAGCGCCGCTGGCTGCGTTTTTGGTCAGAGCGGAAACGTCGATGTTTGCGATGCGAACCACGTAACGCCAGTCGTGCAGCGCCAGGCCACAGTCCCAACCGTACAGGTCCATCAGCGCGCGGTAACGGTAACCGTTGGCATCAAATGCGTCATCTTCGCCCAGGTCACGATGACTCAGGCCAGCGGTGGAACCTTTAGGGTAAATGCCGTGAACGGTGTTAGCACCCCAGCCAACCAGCCAGATAGAGGTCAGGTTAGAGCCTGTGCCGCCTGCGTCGATGATGTTGACTTTGTTTGCGCCGCCAGCGGCGATAGCACCAAAGCGAGGGCCGAGGCCGGTAAATGCTTCAGGCGTTGAGTTAACGTCGCCATACAGCATGGTCTGCTGGAAGCGCTGGTTCATTGCTTCGATGAAAGAAGTGGCTTGCAGGAGGCGGAATGAGCCTTTGTTACCATTCAGGTTCGCCAGCTTCACGTCGATTTCAGAGCGCGCTTCCAGCATTGCGCACGCTTCGTCGATCTGTGCAGTGGTGGCTTTACTTGGAGGTACGCCGCCATTCAGTTTACGAAACACAACGTCAGGCAGGCCGGTACGCGTTGTGATGCGGTGACCGGTAGGCAGGTTACCCTCAAACCACGGGATGTCTTCCAGCATTTCGTTGTTCTGGTTCAGAAGCTCCGCCACTGCCGCAGTACTGCCATTCGGATCCAGTGTCTTTGCCACGTCGAGCAAAGTGTACTTTCCGGATAGTGTAGCCATTAATAATTCTCCAATTGTTATTGCATGTCAGGCCAAAGGCGCTGAGCGAGGGAAATCTCACCGCCTTGCGGGGAGCTTTTGGTTGCTACTGATTTGTCTTCGTTAATGGCCGCGCCGATCTTGAGGAACATCTTTGCGATAACGGGACTATTTATGAGACCGGACTTATCCAGCATCTCAATGAATTCAGGCGGGGCGAACGTGTTGACGGCCTTTGCCATTACGGCTTTGTTCTCTTCGAACTGCGCGCCCCATTCCTGCTTGATAGACGTCAGGTCTGTTTCAGCCTGCTTCGTCATTGCCGCCTGCTGTGCTTCAGCCTGCTGCGTCTGATGTGCGTTCCACTTCTCAGCCAGCCCTTGAGCTTGCTGTTTATTAAGGCCCAGCTCGTGCATCCAGCCAGATGTCTGCTTGGCAAACTCTCCATCCTGACCTTCAGGCACTGGCAGCTCATACCCCTCTGCGCTCTCAGGGCGACCCAGCTTGGCGTAAACTGCCGCCCAACCTTCCTTGTCACCAGCTTCTGGTAGCGCCGCGAGGAATGGCTCTGGCGCTGCTTCTGTTGGTGGTGCTTGCGTAGCTGGCGGCTGACCGCCGAGCAGTGAGGTGGTTTGTGCTGGCGCTTCAGTTGTGGTTGTGGTTGTCGCTGTGGTCGTGTCGCCACCAGCCGGAGCGGACTCCGCGCCAGCCAGGTCACGCTTGACGTTGAAGAAGTCTGATAACTTAAACATTCTCGTTCAGTGCCTCGTTGAGAATCCGGATTGCCTCAATAATCTGAGCCTCGTCCAGAGTAGTGAAGTTAATAATCCTGTGAGCTATTTCCCGGCGACCCTCAGCCAGCATTGTTGCGTGCGTATCCACTGTCCCGCTGATTTTTGAGATAGCTACGGAGCTTTTCAGGAGTTTGGCGAAATCCATTAGGTCGGCTACAACCATCTGCTGGCTCATGGTTCGTCCGCGGTGCTGCCCGAAGACATCCCGGTAAGCCCTGGACAGGGCTAATTCCCGAGCCTTTTGATATCGCTCGGTGATTAATTCCTTTCTATTCATAATTTTTACTGAGGTGCGGGTAGCGGTGAGTTAAATTTCTGCTGGGCTGAGGCCAGACTGTCTGCTGCCTGCGCAAGTGGCTGGGCTGATTGCAGTACGTTTTGCAGCTGCTGCTGCTGAATCTGCTGCGCCTGCATCTGCTCTTCCTCTTCCTTGTCCATAATGAGCGAGCGAGGCATGCCGTTGATATCGGCAAAGTCGCGCAGGATGTCGCCCATCTTGAACAGGCCCATGATGTCGGGTTTGGATTGCGCTATCGATGCGGCAACCTGCAATGTCTGAGCGATACCAGTGCCTTCGTCAGCACGCTGCATGCGAATAAGCGGTGACTTGTATTCGATGTCGAATTCTGCGCCAGCGTCAATCAGCTGCTGCGGTGGCTGAGGAAACAGCCCCATACGCGCACAGATATCAACTTCACGCTCAATCATTGGCCCGAGCTGCTCTGACATAATTCGTCCCATCGTCGGGGCCAGTAGCTGCCCTTTCTCCTGCGCACGCAGCATTGCCTCGGTGGCGGTCATTTCTGAGTTCTGAACCAGAATCTGAAACAGCGTCACCAGGAACACGTCGTTAATCAGCTGGCGCTTCTGCTCCATCATCTCCATGCCGAGCTGAGGCTGAGCACCGGTGTTAAACGGGATGGCCAGCGGACTACCCTGAGCACTCACTGCGCCAGAGTTAATGCTGCCAGGCACCAGAGAGAACGCATCGAGTGCGCCGTCATCCGCTACCAGAACTGGCGGCCGGTTGGCAAGCTGAGCGCCAATTAACGTTTCCTTGTTCATCTCGTTTAACACTTTGATATCAGGAAGCGCTGTCATGCCCGGCCCGCGACCGTAGGTTTCACCAGGTGATTTGTAGTAGCGGCCAATGCAGTACGGCATCGTGTGGTAGCCACCCTGTCGCACAATCTTCTTGCCGGAGATGCTGATATAGAGCGACGTCCATGGCATGCCGTCAGGGCCAGGCGCTGGCTCGCCGTTGACATAGCGCACGTTATCGTTAGGCCCGACGCGGTGGAGGAAGTCGTAACGCTCCATCGGGGCATTCTCAGCAGCACGCTGAATGTTGTCCGGGAGAGCATCCTTGCCAAACTGCTGCACAGCCTGTCTGGCGGTCAGCGTGAACCTGCGATGGACGAGGTCGACGATGCCCTGATAGTTTTCTTCGAAGTAGATTTCCTGAAGTGGGTAGCAGATATAGCGCGTGCCTTTGCCGGGAAGCTCGTCAACGAAGATGCAGCCATTGCCAAACGCGCCCTGAGATACGTAGTTCTCACTCATCTGGTTGGCGAAGTTGGCCGCAGGTGCGTAGCGAACACGAAACAGGATGCGGGTGCATTCTTCGAAATACTCCTGCACCTCGTTATCTTCAGCAAAGCGCTCGTTCTGTAGCCCGTGCCACGTCTGCGTGCGAGGCGTTACGACCGACTCTACAGCAGCAGCAAAGCGTTCCAGTGCGAGAATAGGCGTTGAGTCGATGGCTTTCTCTGCGCGTTTAGCTCCATCCTGCTTTTTCTTCCTGAAGCCAGAGGCACGCGGTAGGCAGCGCTCGGCCACCTCCTCCCAGTGCTCCTCCCACGTTTTGCGCGATGTCTCCATCGTGTGCTGGTCGCGCATCACCTGGTTAATGAGTTCTTCCTGGCTCTTATCCATCTTACCCACCTAAAAGAGTTTTCTGTCCTGACGAGTTGTCTGATATCGAACTGTCGCCACCGGCACCAGTTAACAGGTTGGCGTTAACGCCTTTGCGCTGGCGTCGGCGCAGGAGGTCGTCAGCCTGATTCAGCGCGTCGTCCGTATTCACCGGGTCAGCCGTTTTGATAGTGGTTGAGCCAGTGCTACCCAGCCCAATAGCCGACGTGACCCCGCCAATTACGGAGCCGATTGCTTTAACTGCTTCACCCATAATTCACCCGAAGAGGTTGTATTCAGTGTTTGCCATGCGCGGCCGGTTTGATGCGCGGCGCTCAGGGCGGTATTTGTCGGTGCCAACAGCAAGGTAGCGGAAGGCGTCAGCGGCGTGAGACGTCCAGTCATGCAACGGTCGCGGCTTGTAGGACTTCGCTTTGTCGTCCCACTCACGCTGATACTGAGCCAGAGCATTCAGGCCTTTCTCGCACTTAGCCTTGTCGAACCAGCAGCGCGGTAGCATCATGCGCACGGCGTTAATGCCGTCATCGACGCGGCTGGCTGGCAGTGCCTCAACCTTCACCCCAAGCTTGCGTAACGTCTCGAATCGTGTCGTGCCGGTGCCAAGCTCGGAAGCCATGACATCGTGCGGCAGGATGTGACGCTCGTAGCTGTAAGGCTTGTCCTTGATGACTTTCGCGTAGTGATCGAGACCAACGCCCGACGCTTCGTAGAAGTCGATGATGCGCATCTCTTTACCGATAAGCTGAGCGAACCAGATGGCCGTTGAATCGCCGATACCCAAATCCCAGGCGGTGTACACAGGGAATGATGGGTCGTATGGCACACTGGTAACTCTGCCGTCTTTGGTGGCGTCAGCCAGCATGCGCGAGTAGTAAGCGCCAGGAATGGCAGCGTCCCATGAACAGAGATACTCCTGCTCATAAAGTGCCTTCCCTTCTTCCTCACCGCGTTCATCAATCATCTCGGCTAGCTCGTTTGCCAGCACTTCAGGCTTGATGTGGCCGGTAGTCTCAGCGGAGAGATGCTCAGCAAACCAGCCATCGCTTTTCTCTGCGCCGAGGAACAACTTGTGAAAGTGGTTGCGGCCACGCGGTGTAGAGATGAATAAAGCCCAACCGCCGTTTTCCGCCAGTATCGGACGAAGGAATGCGTAAGCATTTGGGTTGCTCAGGGCGTATTCCGAGAAGACAACGCCGAGGTAAGCGGAGCCAATCAGCGCTGAATAGTTGTCAGAGCCAACCACCTGCCACGTTGAACCGTTGATGAAAGTAATCTTCATCTCGTCAGTGCGGATAGATGCGCGGATATCTTCAGGGAATGCTTCGTCGATACGGCGGCGGCCAGTGTGTGGGTTTACTGCATCCCATATTGCACGGCGCGCCTGGTTGGCTTGTGGCAGGCAGTGAATATAGTTGCCGACTTTGGTCATGCATTGAATGGCTGACCAGTGAAGGCAAAGGTCATCTTTACCAGCACGACGCGGCCAGCAGACTACGGCACGCTTGATTCCTGATTCGAGAGCGCCCCATAGCGGTATCTGGTAATGACGAGGCGACCAGTTGTTAGGTAGATTTATCTCCATCTGGCGTGAACCTCTTAATGTTGACTGTCAGGCCCATTTCGCCGGATTGCTCTACTTCCTGCTTATCGCGCCATTTGGTGCGCTGCCGGTTCTTGAGCCAGAAGATCATTGCGGTAGTGTCGCCAGGAATATGCTTCTCAGCCTTCACCTCTTTGAAGCCATCAGCAGTGGTTTCTTCTCGCTTCTCTGTGGTTGTGTAACCCATAGCGCGGTTGAAGAGGTTGTTAACCACATCTGCGTCAGCAAACTCCTTGCCCTTTTTTATGGCCTCTGAAAATTCAGGTTGATTCTTCTTCCACTCATAGATGGTTGACACAGCCACCTCGAAGAATTCAGCCAGCTCCTCATCGGTATGACCGAGCAAGCACAGTTTGCGAGCCTGCTCGGCATACGCCTCTTCGTACTTGGTTGGTCTTGCCATTTGGAGTTTCCTGCTGGTTGGATAGATATAACCCTCGGCAATGCCGTTACCGGCAACCGATGATTCAGTGTGAATGTTCTGTCAAAGGCACTCAGTGAATGCCTTTTGCAGAGCTTTATAAATTACTTGTCGTCTGAAGTAGCATCAGGGTAAACGACGCCTTCCAGCGTTTCCTTCAGGCGCTGTACGCGTGCGCTCAACTCGTCAGTATGAATGCCGGGTGTCTTTGCCAGTGATACTGCCGCTTCGTGCAGTGCTTCCTGAATCTTTGCCTGTTGCTCTTTCTTTTCAGCTGCGGTAGCCATGTTTGCTCCTTAAGAGATTGCGGCAGCAGTAACGACGCCACCGGATACGGTAAGAGTTAACGTGCGGGTTGCTGTGCCGATCGCAACGAGAATTCCGGCAGTTACCGGGATAGATAATGCCTGTGTGTTCGTAACGATGGCTGTTGTTGCCGGTAGAGAGACAGAATTCAGCACGCTTTGTGCGATGGCTGCTGTGCCTGTCGCTGATACGGTGCCAGAGCTGTTTTTCACCGGGATGGTTTGCGCATTGGCAATTATCGCCTGGTAGCTGTCGACGTCCGTATCGTTGCCCTGATACATCATCTGGTAGAAATCCTGCGGGCTGCCGTTGGTGATGCGCAGATAACCCATAGGTTTCCAGCCGTCACTCATTGCTGAGGTGAGCTGTTGGTTCATTCCGCCATAATCGTTGGCGTGTAATATCTGACAGGCAGTAATAGCCATTGGTGAGCCTCCGTTTTAAAAAAGGATTCTCCCTGGCAAAGCGTTAACTGGTCGCTTTGGAAACTTTAATGACGGCCGTAGATCCAAGGGTTGCCATTAACCACAGCTTGAATGGCGGCCCTACGTTGAGCACGCTGTCAGTCTGGTGCCATACGGTAGAGGTCTGGCTATCTGCGTAGCCGACATAGCCAGATTCGACAGTGACGTGAGCGTAGTTTGTGCCGTCGGTCAACTGCACCGGCGTGGAGGTCAGCGTGATTTTGTCCGACATTTTTATTTATGCCTTATATTCGATGTGGGTCATGTAGCGAGTTCCCCAGTCAAGTGCAGAAACAGGAACAGTCACTGTGCTGGCGCTGCCAAAACTTAGCGTTTGCGTATCGCCGTTGCTGTAGTAAATAACCACTGAGCTGGCGCTACCGTACTTACTGATAACCACCGTAGAGGCTGCCCTGGTGAGCTGCTGGCCGGTTGGTGAAATCATAGGGGATGAAACAATGCTGCCTGATTCAAGCTGCGCTCCAGCAGATAGCAGGCCATCCGACGTAACCTTGCGATACACAGAGGCTGTGAAGCTTCCCGCCGGCACACCAGAGCAGCGCGCCAGAAGGTAATCAGAGGAGCTTGCCCGCGCAACGTACCAGCGGAGCAGTGCTGATGCTGAGTTAGTGAATTGTCTTTTAATCAGCGTCCATGCTGCAGGCGATCCACCATCGGTGGCTGCTGCGATAAACGCGCTCGTTCCTTCCGAATACACGGCGGTGAGAGAGCTTGCCGTGCTGGACACCGCCGAGGCGATCCCCATATCCGATTGCATCACTGTCGGAACTGAGCTTCCGTAGTTCCAGTCGTACGCCGTTGAGCCAGTCGGCCCCACGTTTCCATACTCGACGCCAGGCACATAGTTTGTTGCTGCTGATTCCGGATCGTGACGACCGACCGGCACGCCGCTTTTGTATTCGAGCGGCCACACGTTAGCTGTGGACTGCTTTAACGAGCCATCGCTGGAGATGTAAGAGTGTGAAGGGCCGGTATACGTCACCCTGCTATCGAGCGTTTGCGCGAGCAGGTTGATGATGTTTGCTGTGCCGCGCAGATTACCAAGCGACAATGCACCAGGAACCCACAGGCCTCTTGCCGTTGCGCCACCGATTACAGGGCTGTGATGAAGGTTAATCATATTCCCCCTGCAATCGCCTCATTCAGTTGCTGAAGGCTTATAGTCCCATCAGACTCATCCTGCAAGCGCTGAAGGATTCCCCAGTTTTCTTTTGATTTTATTGTGAAAGCCTGGCGCGCAGCTTCTTCTGACTCATATACACCAGGAAGCCACCCGCCCTCATCAGCGATCATCCAGCCCTTTTCTTTCGGCGCTAGGTTGTACAATTTTTCTACCATCAAAGCCTCGCTACCAATTTTTTACTGTGCGGTGATAATGGCATTATCAGAGCCACTCGTGAATGGCTCTTGTAATGCTAATCGCCGTTAAGCTGCTGCTTCAGCGCTTGCGGTCGTGCCGTCCGTTGCGCTTTGGTCTGCGGCTGCGTCACCGGTGCTGGTTGGCTCAGTGCTGTCAGCGATGATACCGAGGCTTTTGTACTGTGCCGTTAAAGCATCGGCCAGCCCTTCAGTTTTCTTTTCGGCCAGCTTGCTGACGATCAGCGCCTGCACTTCGGAATCCTGAAGAACGGTCTTCAGTTCATCTGCGGTTACTTCTACGGTCATGGTGTTCCCTTACTGAGTTTTAGAAATGCGGGTTTTTGCCAGTGAGACAACAGCGTCCCATTCCGCCTCAACGTCATGGCCCAGCTTAACCAGCAGACCTTTCAACTCTGCCAGCAGGCTTTCGTTAGTCGAAACGGTAGTGGTCGTGGTGGTCGTTGCCGCTGGCGTAGTCACTTCAACCGGAGCTGCTACCGTGGTAGTGGTTGCGGTGCTGGTATCTGCGGTGGTTGTGGTTGCGGTAGTGTCGGTCACAGGATTTTCCTTTTTAGTCGTGAGCCATAACCAGGCTCGCTTAAAAATGTTCATTTGTTTTCTCCGCAGACGCGGGTATAGGTTTCATTGTGAATGGTGATTTCACGAACGGTGCGGATGTCCATCACGTCTGCATCTTTGCCGTATGTGTAGATGGGGCCAAACAGCGTGCAGCTAGAATCGGCGATCGTCGAGGGATTACTCTGGCCGGTTGAAACTGGACTGGCGCAGCTTGTCCCGAGCAGCGTCATCGCTGAGAGCAGAATTATTCGTCTGAACATCTTTCACCACCTTCACGTTTTCTTTCTGCT
Source organism: Erwinia phyllosphaerae (assembly GCF_019132875.1). Lineage (GTDB taxonomy): Bacteria > Pseudomonadota > Gammaproteobacteria > Enterobacterales > Enterobacteriaceae > Erwinia > Erwinia phyllosphaerae. Next base: position 280,973 of record NZ_JAHSPF010000002.1, on the reverse strand, counting down.
TTTCAGCGACTGCGGACACCTGAGCCGATTCAACCTTTGCCGCCGTCACATCAGCCTTAGCCTGTGTCTGCACGTTGCCGACTTTCTTACCACCGAAGTAACTGGCCGCCAGCGCAGCAACGACAGCCAGTCCGGCGAGGATGTAATTCCAGCCGCCTGACAGCAGGGAGAGAATTTCATTCATGGCTGACCGTCCATCTGCTGTTTTTTCTCCAGCAGCCGGTGCTGGCGAATGAACTGAGAGATAACCGCCATCGCCACCATGAACGCGCCAATCAGTCCGAGGTAGTTCTGCGGCAGGAAGGATTTAATATCAGGCGGCAGCATGTTCCAGGCGTTCATTGCGGCGTCCGGGAATGACTGTACCCAGGCACTGATGGCCGAGCCAACAGAAGCCAGCCACACAGACCAGGCTTTAAACAGCAGCCGGGCATGGGCGACAAACTCCAGAGAGCTGTATTTGCGGATCAGCAGCACCGCGATGATTGCCACCAGCACAATCAGGAGCCATACGATAAACGTCATATCAGCCCCTTGTAGATGTCGTAAGTGCCGGTGCGCATCACTTCGGAATGTCGCTGGGCGCGCTGTGGTGTCTGCTTTGCCCAGAGGCTTTGCAGCATGGCGCTGGATGCTCCGGTAAAATTGCCGTTGGATATCATCACCAACGTGTTTTTGAAGCTCGCCAGGCCAGCAATGCCCATTTGATAGGCCATCGAGTAGATGATGTCTGCGCGCGCCGGATTACACTGCTTCAGCGCGGCGTAAATCAGTGGATTCGTGTTGCACTGCGAGATAACCGAATCGACAAACGCCTGCAACCAGACATCGCCCACCTTTCTCGGCACCGAAAAGGTATAGCTATTGATGCTGTTTCCCTTGGGGCCAATCTTGATACCGCAGCCAACCGTTGGGTAGCCTTCCGTGTCGATGTAGGGCTTTTCTCGATAACCTTCTTCGTACGTGAGGATTGGGATAATCTGACTCATTTGCGCGCGTCCTGTTTTACGGCCTGCTTTAGCTCCTGCTGCGTCGGAAGCTGGTCTACCTGCTTTTTGATTTCATTCACGACCTTGTCACGAGCATCCGCTTTAGCCAGATACTCGCCGCGGAAATAGAAATAACCCGATACCGCGCCGCACGCGTAAATGCCAAAAGTTGTGGCCAAAATAACAACCAGCATCTGCCAGGTGATTACAGGCTCGCCATTCTTATCTTTAATCATCGCGAGACCCTCAATTCGTTACGCATCTCAGCAATCTGAGTTACGAGGTTCATATTTGATGTGGTCAGCTCTCTCACCTGGGCCTTCAGGCTTTCGTTCTGCTCTTCCAGATGCTTCTGTGAGCTTTCGATAATCTGCAGGCGGGCCTGAGTGTCAGCGATGGTCTTCCAGTACTGCCGGATAGTTTCATCCTTGGCGGCATTGTCTGCACGTAGCTCGCTGTTGGTTTTCTCAAGGCGCTCAATGTATTTTTCCTGCTTGTCGAGCATGTCGATCTGCTGATTATCGTTAGCGTTCCGCGCTTTGTTGCTGATCCAGTACCGGCTGAATGCCAGCCAGCCATTGATACCCACCGACAGTGCACCGCCCAGGCCAAGGAGTATCTCTTTTGAAAAGTATTCTGCTGCCATAAGCCGTCTCCGGCGATCCCGGTAAGACCGGCTCTTTTGCTGTGGAATAAAGTGCGCCATCCCGACAAATTCACAGGAGTGGGTTTTTTAATGATTCGGGAGGCGCAAAAACGAGAAAGGCCGCTCTGTGGCGACCTTGGATTGTTCATTTTTCAACTACCAGATGACATCTGATAGTTCGATTTGGTGTGTGGTGGCCGGTGCTGATTTCCGACATTCCCGTCGGCCGGGACTCTTTGTGCACAAGGGCGTATCAGCCTACGCATTCACCACAACGGCCAAGAGCAATCGGCGTCTCTAAAGCGCTCGAAAGCACCCACCGATAACTCTTGCCGTTGTGCGCCCATTATTAATCACACCGGGCCAGTGCGCCGAATTTGGTGGCGGGGGAACGGAAGACCCCGTGCTCGCTGGTTTCTTAGGCCGCTTGCAACATCAAATCATCGTTTGCATTTACTTTTTGTGGTCAGTTTCTTAAAACCCGCAAAGCCGCGAACCATGACGAAAACCCAATAAAAAAGCCCCAACCGGTGAAGGTCAGGGCTTTCGTTTATTCATTCGCTCAGTACGCTTTACTTCCCGAGCATATATTCAATTTGCCAGGTTTATTGCCCAATGTCTTTAACATTTCGTGCTATTAAGCAGCAATTGCAGATATTTCCCGATCCATTTCGCGCTTTACTGCGTAATAAAGCTCTCCTTCTAAGATATCAGCGGCCCATTCCATGCGGTTCCTTGCTTCCTTTTGAGTAATGCCGGTGAAGTAAATTAGCGAAGCAGCGATGTTTTGCGCGCTCTTGCACTTGCAGTATCGTAATCTGGCTACAGAGCGGATCGGGTTATCCCGTCCGAATGTTTTCACAATGACCGATTCCATAAAGGCGGCATCATCTGATTCTTTGGCGAGAGCGATGATGTTGCCTGTGGCAGATTGTGGAATCAGGATATCGCGCGCTTTACGCAATAGCTCATCCCCTCTGTAGCCTTCGCAGTGTAGCTCTGTTACGACCTTCTCAATTTGCTTAGCCTTCTGCTCGCTCCATTCGCAGCGCATCATCAGTCGGCCAATAACGTTAACCTGCCCGCGCTCGTATTCATCGCCGGACATGTGATCGCCCCATACTGCCAACAGGTGTCGTACCCATGCCTGCTGTGATTTGTTAATCGTCTTCCACCCGGTGCCGAACAAGCGTCGCATATCAGATGCGCTGCGTACGCCAGCCAGGCGAACAATTTGCTGATAATCGCGCTCTATTCTCATCGCTTCTTCCTCAGTCTGGTGTTAACGGGATAGCTGCCGGGTTTGCCTGGCTGCTGAATTACCTGGACGATTGGCCGGAACAGATCTAGTAATCGGATTAGGTGGTTCATGCTGAGCCTCCACTGAGCCTTTTTAACGTCCGATATTTGCTGCTAAAGCGATGACCTTTGTTTATGGCCCTGAGCGATCGCATCCGCCTTTTGTGTTTCCTGTAATGCAATGGCAACCAGACGAACAGGAAGGCCGCCCAGATAAGCAGGTTTAAAATCATGTCCCATGTCATGCTGCCTCTCTTTGTTTAATCAGCGCCCGCAATTTAGCCCTGTAAAACGCACGTAGCGTGTCCAGTTTTTCGCGGGTGTATCGATGAGAGTTGTTGTCAGATTCGAGCGCTAAGACGCGCTGAAGGCCGATTTTTTCGATAAGTTTGATGCGGTATGGCCCAATGTTGCCGGAGTGATGCGTATTGCACGCTGAACACTGGCTGTGGACATTGTCCTCGTTGAACCGTAACTGTGATGCCGCCGCCGTTGTCCTGAAGTGTCCGGCATGATAAGCAATCGCCGTTGTGCTGCCGCAGCTGATACAGATTTCCCCGTCCCGTGCCCGGATGTAGTCGTTAAAAGCGCGCTGAGTCATATTTATCCAATGGGATAAAGGCTTTACGTCTTTTTTCCTCTCATTCCAAGCCTTTCGCGCTGATGTAGATTCGAGCTTTTTCTTGCGCTCGGATAACTGGTTAGCGAGTTGGATTGCACAATTGGGAGAGCAGACGGTTTGCAGGCTATTGCGGGGGATGAACTTCTCAGGACAGCATTTGCACTTCTTCGGCTTCGGCGGTTTCGGCTTAATGCCTCTACCCATGCGTTAGCTCCTTCTGTCGCTCACCTTCGTGGCTGAAGTCTTCGCCGTCAATGGGCATTAGTTGCGAAGGTCTAAATATCACTAAATACTCTTCGAGGTCACACAGCCAGCCAACGCCATTCGCTTTAAAAATGTGTCGTTTTCCCTGATAAATGAATGGTCCAGGGCTTAATAGTTCAATCAGTGTTACGCATCTCCCTATAAGCTCTTGCTTTGAACTGCGAATAACCAGCGCCAGCCCACCAGCTTTTAACTCACTCATCATCGTCTCCCGTCATATCCGCGTGCGGATCGGTCATTTCGTAAAATGCACAGCAATCAGCACAGCACCAGGTTTCGTCTTCGCTGAGGGCCATTCCGCAATCTAGGCATACTCTTTCAGTTGGTTCGCTCATCTCGTCCTCCTCATCCGATCCCATTTGGCGCGCAAAAGGGTATAGCAATAATCGAAAGTGATTATTTCGCTGGCGGCCGGGATGGGTTTTCGTTTGCTGCGGGTTCGTGCGGTAGGCTGGTATATCAGGTTATCGAGGGCTTTCTGCGTGGGGCTAACTCGTCGCTGCATTGGCGCGCCTCCGCATGTGCTCACCGGTAGAACCTCGGCTTATCATCAAAACGCCATTCACAATGACATGCCCAATGGCCCCTACATCCCTGCAATACTTTCTGATTGTGCAACGGTTAGTGCCCAGAACCCTGGCTGCTTCAGTCTGATTGCCGCGCGTTTTAACAAGCAGCTCCGGAATTGTCGTTATCTTCCCTTCGAAGCTGACCGTGTTTGCCTCTTTCAGTCGCTCGTTTGTGTCCTTCATTATCTCTGAAAAGGCCTCGGTAACCTGGTTCAGCAGCGATTCGATACGATACTGCTCTTGCATAATATTCATGCCCGAACCTCACGAATTAGTCGGTCAAACGCGGATAGCTTTTCGCTGACACCGAAAGTTTCCTGACTTTCTGGAACGTAGTTTTTGAGGTACAACACCCCGCGCGGGATATCCGGATTTTCTTTTCGCTTAATGGCACCGGAGCGAACCAGGTTAGTTAGCGCTGCTCTTACACCGGCAGGGGAGTATTCAAGCTGCTGTGCTATTTCGCCGGAGGTCATCCAGTGCTCTGTTGATATTGCGTCTGATACTGCTTTGATGGTTTTGGTCATTACGCCACCTGTTTTTGTCTGAGTTGGTTGTATTCGCTATCGGCCGGCACGGTAAGTCTGCACCCGACATTGAGCGCCCACGCCTCCACCTGCGTGAGGTAGTGGTGCATATCGCCTGTGTCGAGGTCTGCCGTATGCCGCAGCGTGTGCGTCTGGGTTCGTTCGCCGGTTTTCACGTTGACCATGTCCCGCACTTCGTATCCCAAAAAGGTGTGCTTCATCGCATCCTTAACCCATTCTGGAGACGCAAAGGGCTTGCCGCGCCTGATGAGATAAGCGCTTAGCTCTGCGTACCACATGTGCTGTAGAGAGTTCTGAGGGATGCTGCGTTGGTCACGCCATTCTGTGATTTTGATGCGCCAGCGTTTGCCGGAAGAGACGAGGTCGAAAAGGTGTTTGGTGAATTGGCCCAGGGTGGATTTGTGAAGACAGAAGTCCTGCACGGTTCACCTCCCCTTTAGCTGCTCCCGATAGTGCTGGAGATCGATTTCCATCTGTTCAGCCACCAGCCTGCGGGTTTGTTTGTTGTGGCCGCCGGTTCGCTCAAACATTTCCAGCAGCGTAAGCCCGGCCTTAACTTCTGCCAGGTAGTCTTTCTGCTTAATTGGGATGATTTCAGCTGTCATTTTCTCTCCGGTGCCGCCCACTGCATTGCGGCGATAATTTCTACCTGTATAGCTGCCAGCAACCTTCCTTCTGGCCAACCCTCTATTTCGGCGATTTTCTTCAGCTGCATAATGTGCTTTGCAATATGAAGGGCGTGGCTGTCGAATGCATAGTTAGCCATCATTGCTCTCCTGTCTGGCGCGGGCCTGCCATGCTTCACGAAGCATATCTTTCAGATATGGACCGGATTTATCCGGATGAAATTCGCGCTTAAACCACTTCTCAAAAGCCTGCCTTTCTTGCTCTTCACTGCACATGCACAACCCCCGTCCAGATTCCCAAAATGATCAGGATGAAAATTACCAAAACCAACAGGGCTATGGCCTTACATACGCGCTCTGATTGCATTTAGTTTTTCTCCTGCTGATTGCTGGCCCGCTCCTGCTGCTCCAGAATGGGGAGTGCAATTTCGAGAGATTCCAAATAGAGTCCTTCTTCTGTGGTTAAACCCATACTTGGCGACAACTGCTTAACGTTTAGGTAGCTAATTTCACGTCGTGCGACTTCTGCTGTTAGCTTTTTCAAAACTCACCCCCTTTCTTTGGCTTACCCTTCTGATCAGCCAGGTAGTCCTGTAAAATATCCAGCGCTAAACCAACGTTTTCTTCTGCGATATCGCGAAGAGTTAGGCTATTTTCATCAGCAACCCGGATGCCCCTTATGACATCGCACAGGTTAAGAAGGTGATTTCTGGCCTCTTCAACAGCGTCTGGCTCTTGGTGTAACGAAATGACGTCGCCCATCAGAACCCCCTCAAAGCGAACTCTGCGCGTAATGCCGCTGAAGCAGCTATACGCATAGCTTTTTGTCTGCTGTACTCCTGCTCTTCATCTTTTATCGGAGAAAGAGCGGCCAGCGTTGCGGTTATGGCCAGTAAAGCTCCATGAGCATCTTCCAAAGCGAGCTGGTCTGGTGTTTTTGAATGTGTCGTCATACATCTGCCCCTCTTGAGTAACGGCGACCTTGTGATTGCTCCTGCTGCTGTCCACGCCTACAAGCATTCTCGGCTTCCTGCTGATTTGTGGGCTTGAAATGCCCATGGCGGAACTCCTGGAATACAGTTCCCAGCTGCCCAAAGCGGTTCTTGGTCACGATGATTTCGGCGTATTTTGCTGCCGGAGACTCTTCGTCATAGACGGCCTCGCGGTAAAGCATGATGATGCTGTCGGCATCCTGCTCAATGCTGCCGGAGTCGCGTAGGTCTGCGTTGGTCGGGCGGCGCTGGCCTTTTGGTCTTTTCTCAACATCACGCGATAATTGACTGAGGGACATAACCGGCGTCTTCAGATCCTTTGCCATACGCTTCAGGCCTCCAGAGATATGGGCGATTGCCAGGTCATTACGATCGGCCTTGGGTTTATCTATCAGGCCCAGATAGTCGACCAAAATCAGAGAAAGCGCCGGGTAGGTACGCTTGTGGCGTTCAGCGATGGCGCGGATTTGCTCAACGTTCATCTTGCTGGCATCGACAATCCACACATCCAGATTCATGAGCCGACCCAGGCCGTTCGTCACTTTTGCCCAGCCTTCATCGTCCATCTTCGCCGGATTGCGTAGCGCTGAAACAGGAAGGTTCCCGGCCCCGGCAATCTGCCGCTCGACGATCTGGTTGGCGTCCATCTCCATGCTAAAAATCAGTACGCCGCGATTCTGGCTTGTGTTCGGCAACTTCTGGCTGGCCACCCCCTCGGCAACGGTCAATGCGAACTCTGTTTTGCCCATACCAGGACGGGCAGCAACGATTACCAGGTCAACGTTGTTTATTCCGCCAGTGATGCTGTCCAGCTCCGGGATTCCGGTCTTCAGCGTGTCTGAATCTTCCCCCCGCCTAACTCGCTTATCCAGCAATTCGCTATACCCTTCCAGGACGTCACGGATATGCATTGGACGAACCTGATCGCCTGGCCGGTCGATATCACTTAGCGATGCGATGAATTCACTGATGTGGTTCATTGCGATTTCATGGTTGCCAGAAGTGCTGATTGCGTCCTGCCCCCTGGCCAGCAACTCGCTGAAGCGTCGCACCGTAGCGTACTCACTGACGACACGGGCATATCCCTTCAGGTTTGCGGCACTCGGACAGCTACGCATGGTTTCCATGACATGAGCGAAATTTCCATTGCCCATGGCTTCAGCAACCATAAGGCCGTCAATCAGACCGCGCTGCTTTGCCTGGCGCTTAATTTCCCGGAAGGTTTCCCGGTACAGACCAATGGTGAACGCTTCTTCGTCCAAGGTGGCGATCACATCGCTGGCATCTGGCGTGTATCCGCCAATCAGCAGGCCGCCTATCACACTGGCTTCAATATCGGTATTAATCATGCTGGATCCTTATGGTCTGCAAACTTGCCTTCCCGAACGCCGGTTAGCGTTGAATCTCTCAGCAGGAAATCAAGGTCTGCTGACCAGCCAGTGTTGTTATCGCCGAAGTAAAACGGCTTTGCCTGGCACACGAAAGCCCGAACGTATGACCGGAACCCGGCGACGTTTGGCGTTTTCAGTTGGGGGATTAACTTTTTGAGTCGACGACGACGCTGGTCATTGGCTGATATGGCGTGGGGAAGTTTCTCACCAACCTCGTCGTTATAGGCCATGAGGTAAGATTCAAAATCGATGCGCTCTGCCTTCCGCTTTTCAGGCTTAGCCTGCTCGCCTTCCCGATCCCCCTCTGGGGGTATGGGGGTATTTTCTTTTGTCTTTTGTATATTGTCTTTTGTGGTTAGCAACTTCTGCGAAGGTCTGTTAGCAGCTTCTGCTAAGGTTTTCTTAGCAGGTTTAGCTAATGTTTTGCAGAATCCGTTATTCTTCGTTTCCCACTCAGAAATGTTGGTATTCATCCCAACTTTACGCCCTTCCTGAAGAAGGACTTTCTTCCTGACCAGATTGTTTTTAGCAGTAGAGCAATGGGTCAGATGCTTGCCGATCATGTCCTGCAACTGCTCGTTGCTAATCCAGTCCATTTTCTTACTGTATCCGTATGTTTTGCGCCATACGGCCATCAGGATGCAGAGTTCAGTTTCCGGCAGACCGGAGCTCATGGTTGCATCAAGGAGTTCGTTGGCCAGGCGCAAGAAACCATCTTCAAGCTGCGCCACTTTCTGCTCTCTTGCCTCCTGAAGAGGCTTTATCGGATGAACGGTTGCCAGATTGCTCATTTCCCCTCCTCCTTGCGCCGGTGCTCTTCCAGCATCTCTTTCAGCTTTTCTGCCAGAATCGGACTGCACGAGCGTAAGTACCGAGATCGGGTAATGATTTTGTGTGTTCCTGTTTGGTTCACATGCTTTCTCATGTATAATCACCATTAGAAATTGATCGTGATTTGTGAATCAGCCTCGGTTGCCGCCGGGGCTTTTTTATTTGTCAGCACAGCAGCAAACCGCCGCGCCAGTTCGACTATCTCCGTGTCGTCTACCCCGTACTCCAGGATCGCCAGCATCATGCTTGCCTTGCTGATAAAGTCCTCTTTCATCCTGCTTACCTGCGACTCATGGACGCCCATGAACTTTGCAAATTTGGCCTGACCAAATACGGCCAGCTTTCCGAGTAATTGCGTCTCTATCCGCATGGCTTTCTTGCGGTATCTTGCGTTTTCCATTGCTTATAATTTTCTTCGTTGAGTTAGTTACGTGTCGGCACCGTGGGGTGCCACATTTGGTTTTGCACCTGTATCGGCGCGGCCTGGTTGTATAAAGAGCGGTACTGCTTAAGCGGCGTTAAGTTCAGGTGGGAAAACGTCATCCAGTTGAACTTTCGCGCCAAAACTATTGAGCGCTTCAACGAGCATCCGGCAGGTTCTCAGATCCGGCTGGCGCCGACCTGATTCCCAGTGGCCGATTGCTCCCTGAGTACACCCAACTTTCTCCGCCAGGGCGGTCTGGGAAACCTTCATGGATTCCCGAAATTTCCGTAGATTGCTCATACGGGCTTCTCCTGAGTTGAGCTGTAAACGAATAATACATTTCGTACTGAAAAGATGCAAGGGAATAATACGCAATGTGCGTTGTTACTATTAATACAACCCGTAATAATCCGGGCATGAAAAGACAGTGGAACGAGCTGGCTAAGGCCAGGATGAAAGAAATTGGGATGACGCAGGAGCGACTTGCTGAATCTCTTCAAAAAACCCAAGGTGCTATCGGTCACTGGCTTAACGGCCGCAGGGAGCCAAGCATTGAAGACATTGCAGCTATCATGAAAGTTATTGGCTTGAAAGAGCTTGTGCTAAATTCAGATGGATCTGTAAATTATCCGGATGATGTTGTCGGAAACGTTGGCAACCCCACGCCGCATATTGAAGCAAGGAGGTATCCCCTGATTAGCTGGGTTAGCGCTGGGCATTGGTCTGAGGCTATTGAGCCTTATCAAATGCAAGATATTGAAAAATGGCCCGAGACGACCGCTAGCGCGGGGAAAAACTCCTTTTGGCTTACGGTTAAAGGCGATTCCATGACATCTCCTACAGGGCTGAGCATTCCTGAAGGGATGATGATTTTGGTAGATCCGAGCATTGAGGCTACTAATGGCCGGCTCGTTGTCGCCAAGCTTGATTCCGAAAACGAGGCAACATTTAAAAGACTGATAATTGATGCCGGTAACAAGTACCTTAAACCTCTAAACCCCGGCTACCGGATGATCCCCATTAATGGTAACTGCCGCATTGTCGGTGTTGTCATTGAAGCAAAATGGGAAGGACTTTAACGCGATGGGCCAGCATGGATTGAGGCTATTGATCTGGCTCTCTATGACTACAGCGATCTGTGTTCTGACTTGGATAGCTTTCAGGGGAAGCATTAAGCGTGCAAACCAGCAGCTGGCCAATGCAAAAAAAGAACTACATTCAGCTGAGTTTTCAGGCGACCGCGCAAGCACCGAGGATGCAAAACATCGGGTAGCTGTTTGGCTGAAGGAAAGCCGATCAATCTATAAACAAAGGAATGTTTGCATCTTAGCCATGCCTGGTATCGTTGCCATTATCCTATTGATATACCTCTAACCAACCCCAAAATTGAAAGCCCGCTCATTGCGGGTTTTTTTTACGCCACAAGAAAATAAATAGCCTTGGAAATCACACACATCGTATTTTTCTGTAATTTGGCAGTACAAATTGTATTGACGCATCTTAGTACATTATGTATTGTTTATCTCAACAGCAGGACGCTGAACAACACGAAACGGATAGCACGCTCTTTAACAATCAGACTGGCGCCGATACAGGCGCACCAAACCAGAGATGGTTTTGGGAAGGGTGAATGTGCAGGCTGATGCGCGACCGATGTATAAACAGCGCCCATGGCAAGCCGTAACCAACCGGCGCCTCAAGACAGAGTCACTGGTAGTGTGGGCGCTCTAACCAGTAAGCCGGAGATTAGCACCGGCCATCCTTCACCAAAATCATCATAGGAGTTGGACATGAATTCACGCGAACGCCGCGCCCAGGCTTACCGGGCAAAATGTGCAGCTGATAACAAGTTCGGCCGCAAGGTTGAAGCAGCGCTTACTGGTTGCTCTGACCGCGTACTGAAAGCAGTGAGCTGTACCGAGTACAAAATGAAGATGCGCAGCAAGCCAGTGCCGGAAGCTGTGACTCGTGAGAATCCTGAGTACCGCAAGGTGAACAACCCTTACGGCCAGGTCACAAATGCCCGCCAAAAGATGCGCGGCAAGAGCATTCCACTGATTTGAGGTGATGAAAATGACAAACTTTGTCAAGCCGCGCGGAGATAAACGCCGCATGCGCCGAATCTGGCGTCAATTTGCCGTAGCGAACATCGTTGATTTTGGGGATGTAGTTGAGGCGAGAGCCTGTAGAAAAACTGCTCGCAAAGTCACAAGAAATCAGAAAAATTCAATCGGAGAGGCTGCCTAACGGCGGCCTTTTTTATTGCCCAAATATCGGGGGAGCAATGACCAGTTATATCCGAAAGCACTTTCACGAATTAGCGGTCAGGGCTCACCGAATGGGCCTCAAATATCGCCGCGCCGGTGATTACGACATGGCATTCCGGTGCTTCACAGAGCGCCGTATTCAGATAGAGCGGAGTAAGCAATGATTCGGGTTAATGGAGAGATGCGCCGTGTCGTAAGGCTGGCGTGTGGGTACTTATACAGATTGAAGCCGGAAGATGCTGGCGTAAAGGGCCGCAACGGTGAAACGGTAAACAACGACCAGCTCAGAGCGGCGGTCAGGAAACATTATCTGGAGGGGAAATGAGTAAAGAAACAGGAGGCCCAGCTTACCCGCTACCGTTGGGTAGCGAGACGGTAGAAGGTCAAGAAGGTATGGCGCTGCGCGATTACTTTGCAGCGAAAGCTATCAACGGCATTCTGTCAGACCCAGACGCTGGGTTACTTGAAGATGACCTTAATCGCTACGCCGGCATTGCTTACCGGGTGGCTGACGCCATGCTGAAAGCCCGCGAAACTCAGTAAGGAGAGAAGATGGAAGATAAATTAGAACGACTTGAAGCGGCTATTTTGCTGCAGTTCATAACTGATGCTGGATTAGAGTATATCTATGAATATGCAGATGATTATGAAGTTGATGTTGATGCATTAATCGACAAACTCAAGAGAATATCAGCCTGAGTAACAACCCAAGCCGTTATCCAGATAGCGGCTGACGATGTTACCCGTTAACCAGAGAGGAATTTATGAACAAAGAAGACATTGAACAGGCAAGAATTTGCTGTGCTGATTATCAGGAAAGAGTAAACGCAGGGGAGAGCCTGACCGCTGATGAGCTTTATGATTGGACTGCCCAGCAAAAAATTATTGATGGAGAGTGATATCGCAGAGCTGATTTAAGAGTCAGCTCGACGATGTTACCCAACCACCGCTAAACCATTTGCCCGCCACCGTGCGGGCTTTTTTATTCCCATATCAAAGCGGCTTCAAAGAGGCTGCTCCGATATGAACACCAACCATTTTAAGGAATAGCCATGCAACAGTTTGCCGTTGCAGGGTGGCCTGTTGCTGGCCGCTCTGAATCACTACTCGACGTTATCACTCGCCGCGCGCGGAAATCGTTTCGCCGCTTTATCGACATGCTCAACCAGAGGGGTCAGCCATGATGGAAAGTATCGGCTTAGCCAGACAGATGGCGCACGTAGCTGTGCTTACCCGTGATTCCGGCATGTGGGAATCAGCTCACAATATGGCGCGGAGGTGCCTTCAATGCAGATAAATCAGCCAGCCAGAACCATACCAGAAAGCATCTCAAAGCGCCGTGGACACATTATTTCCGCTCTGCATTATCGCAGCTGCGGCAACCGTAAGGCGATGCAGGCGGCATTAAATCTTGCGCGCTGCGAGAAATTAAACCAGCTCTACTTTTTGGGTGAATGCCCGTTCTGAGGTGATTGTGGAAAGCAATAAAGTTTATGTCGCAATAAGCGCAGTGGCTCGTGAGTTGTGCGAGCAAGGCATCAAAAAAGGCAGCAAGAACCAGCAGCATGGTTTTATGTTCCGTGGCATTGACGCAGTTTACAATGCACTGGCACCGGCTCTTGTAAAGCATGGATTGCTTATCCTGCCTCGCATCACTGAGCGTGTTGTTACAGAGCGTGCCACGCAGAAAGGTGGCGTGCTGTTTTACGTGGTCGTTAAGGCTGAATTCGATTTCGTCTCTACTGAGGATGGCAGCAAGCACACAGTAACGACGTACGGCGAGGCAATGGATAGCAGCGACAAGGCAACGAACAAAGCTATGTCTATCGCCTACAAATATGCAGCGTTTCAGGCCTTCTGTATCCCGACCGAAGAGACGGCGATTGATGCCGATGCAGAGGTGCATAACGTCACCCCTCTCAGTCCGGATCAGCTGCTTTCTTCGTTTACTGAATTTGCCGGGCAGACCAATAGTGAGGCTGAGCTAAAAGCCGCATATGCCAAAGTCTGGGCAGCCCTGAATGGCTATCCAGAGCATCAGGAAAAATGCAAAGACGTCACTGGCATCCGCATTAAAGAACTGAAGCAGCCCGCCTAACCCACAGGAATCAACCATGCCCCATAACAATCCTCACCAGAGGGTCGCATCGTTGCGCCCTAAATCTGAGCGAGAGCGCCAGCTGGAAGCTATAGCCGCTGATTGTATGGCGGCATGGCGGGCTGCTAAGGATGGCGAGCAGCATGCGAGGCACGTCAGTCCGGTAGATAGCCGTGGCCTTGCAGAGACGGCAAGGATGGCGCGCGAGGCGGCACATTATCCGCAGCTTCCTCAAATCCTGATACCTGAACCATTCAACAACACGCCTGGCTATCACGACTACACAACGCGTATTCACGGTGCCGGTGGTGCAGAGAGACAGGAGTAAGCATGAAGAAAATCGCAATGTACCGGCGCTCCGGCGTCGGCAGCCCAAATGCAGGGCTGAAAGAGCGGATCCTCTGGCAGCTGAGTAAAGGGCCAATGACCGGCCATCAGCTGGCTGAAGCGCTCAAAGTGTCCCTGAGCACTATCCACGAAAACCTTTCCGACTCTGTTATCTCAAAAGCGAAGGTGGCGACCGTCACCGCTGGCGAGTGGACGATTAACGATGGTCGCCGGGACAGGACGTACACAGCGGTGCGCAATCCCAAACGCGTAGCAGTGAAGAATAAAACCATCGTCATCAGCAACCGGTCATTCGCCCAGGTCGGCGAAGAGAAACGGCAGAAAAACATCATCGCGGCACAGCGTCGCGCCCGTCTTATTGCCGCTGGTCTATGGTTATGTTGATATGACCGAAGTGTTAGATAAACGAAATGAAATCGTTGGAGACACAAAATGAGTGAAAAATATTACGCACTGCGCGACGCCATGAAAATGGATATGGCTGGTAATCACTACTCGCGTCACGTCAGCGCTATGACTCGCGAAGAACTTAACAGCAAATCAGACATAGCAGCCGAACTGGGATGGCGCGACTGGCAGATTGCAAAACTTCAGCAGCAGGTGAAAGAGCTGGCGGCTGAGAATGCGTTAATCCATACAGAACCTTCTTTTGCCGCAATGATGCAGGCTCTCGATGCTTTCTTCGCGGATGAAGGGGTTCCTGAAAGAGCAATGCTGGCCGCCCATAAGATTCTGCTGCCAAAAAGACTCCCAGCAACTGACGCAGTAATCAACGAGTGGATGGCGAAAGGTGCGATAGCGGTAAGGGATGCCATCGTCTTAGCTGAGGATGGATCGGATCTATACGAGACATGCACGACCGTCGCCGCACAACTTCGCGCACAGGGAGCCAGCAAAGATAAATGCAATATCCCGCCACAAGGATGGTATTGCACGCGACAAAGTGGGCACGAAGGCCCATGCGCCGCCCACCCGGCAGACGGAGGCAACAATGAGCACGATTGAGCGTAGTCCCGATGGCGGATTGGCGGAATGGATTGAGGTTATTGAAGATAATCCAGAAGATGGCGTACTTCTTTGCCTGCTTCTTGAGCTACGCCGTCGCCGGGTAAATGACGCGGAGAAGGATAAGCGCATCGCGGAACTGTCATCACCCGGAGAATGCGGATGGCGTTATGACGAGAATGATTACTTCTGGTCTTCATCTTGTGGTGAGGATTGGCAGTTTACAGTCGATGGCCCCGTAGAGAATCGGGTTAAGTTCTGCCAGGGCTGCGGCAAGCAGGTGCGCATCATTGAGGGCAACAAAGATGAATAATCAGGAGCTGATAGAAGCTGCTAACTATTTAATTGCAGAAAGTCTCTCTGGTATGTCTATCGACGCAGAGGGTTCAGCCAAACTGAAAGCGCTGGCTAAGGTAGCCCTGGCAGCACTGGAAGCGCCGCAGCCGGAGCCAGTGGGTGAACTTTACGCAGAACTGTACCAATTACGCGAAGATGCAAAAGGCCCTGATGGGTTTAATACCTGGAAAGATGCAGCAATAGCCGAAAAGAAAGCCAGAGTTGAATGTGAGGGACGTATAAGTCGATGTGGACTCGATATCGATTATCTTACCGCAATGGCGGCTTTCCATTCCGATGAATGGCATAAGATGGGTCCTATCACAGGATATATGCATGGGTGGAACGCAAGAAAAATCAATGTGACAGATTCGAGTATTCAGCGTGATGCTTTACGTTATCGCTTTCTGCGCGACAAAGATGCGTTTGGCGATGATGACGAGCCCGGACTGGTAAGCTGGGATGACCTTGTCGATCTCGAATTGAATGATTTCGACGCAGCTGTTGATGAAAGAATGACGCATCCTGATGTTGCATGGTTTGCAACACTCACCGCACCGCCAGCGCCGGCTATGCAGCCTGTAAAGTTCACTTATTGCGATTTTGGAGCCGTTTCACATATGAGCGGCGGAAGCAAAGACTACTGCAATGGCTTCGTGGATGGCACGCAAAACGCTATGAAATTAATCCGCGCCGCTGGCTACACGGTAGAAGAATGATAGCCATCAACATCGCATTCATAGCCCTTTGCATTGTGGCTGTGTGGAAAGACTGAGTCGCTTAAGCGGCTTTTTTTGTGCCTTTAATTCGGAGTAACAGATATGCACGCTGATATTTTAGATGAAGCCGCAGAACGCGAGCAGCAAATGATTGAGATTGCCCTGGCTAACCGGAAGCCGCCGCAGATGGTGTATACCGGAGAGTGCCACTACTGTGAGTCACCAATCGACAGCGGCCACTTTTGTGACGCAGATTGCCGGAAAGACCATGAAGCAATGGTGTGGGCTGCGAGCCAGAGGAGAGTTGTATGAGCAGCGAAATGGAAAGAATGAAGGCAGAAATTAAGAAGATGTTTGCTGGCATCCCTAACGTTAAAATCATAACAGGAGATTCACCTGTTACTTGGGATGGCGCAGGTCTGCCGCCGGTTGGTTGTGAGTGTGAATTAGTAAACTTTTACGGTGAAGATTTCCCTGCGTTTGTAGGTGAAGCTGGTGAAAAAGTGAAAATAATTGGGAATGGGTTCACCAACTCCCGCCCTGTCGCTTTTTACGAAGCCGATGGTGGTCGCGGCAGCATGCTGGCATACGCGGTCGCCAATTGCTTCCGCCCAATCCTAACCGAAGCAGAGCGCAGGCGTGATCAGCTAATCGTGGATTTAACCATGGCGTTAACTTCCTTACCTCGTGATCAGCACGTTATTGATTGGGCTGAAGCGCTGGTCAACAAAATCGCCGCCGGGAAAATTCCCGGCATAAGGCTGACCGATGACGCCGGAAGCTGACAACGCTATTAAAAGCACCGCCCGCACCGCACTGAAAGAATACGCAAACCCAAACAATACCCTCACGTACCGCCAGATACTCGACAAGCACTCACCGAAAATAGCCGCCCTTATCCCCGCAAAGCACCGCGGGCGGGCATGGCTATGGCTGAATTGTGTCTGTCATCAGGTGGCGCGTGGTGGGTGACCACCCTCCCCACATCGCAACCAAAAATAGAGGCAGTATGGAAGAAGAGATCTTCACGCGTGAGGAGGCTGCCGCATTCCTGAAAATCGACAAAGGAACGGTCACGCAATGGATTTGCTCAGGAAGGCTGTTTGCCACCCAGATAAACCCAAGCCGAAAGAAAAGCCCATATCGAATTTGTAAGTCCGACTGTATTGCGGCTTTGAAGAACCCGATCCACAATCGGGCCGTGAATGCGGTTGGTATGCCGGAGGATAAAGCATGTCAATCAAACAGCGTGCCGGTACGTGGCACTGCGACTTCGTTGCGCAAAGTGGACAACGAATTAGACGCTCTCTTGAAACAACGGACAAAAGGCAGGCCCAGGAACTGCATGACAAACTGAAGGCCGAGGCGTGGCGTGTTGACCGTCTTGGTGAGTACAAAGCCAGAACATTCAATGAAGCGTGCGTACGCTGGCTCAATGAGAAGCAGCATAAAAAAAGCCTGGATGATGATAAAAGCCGGATAGGTTTTTGGATGCTGCACTTTAACGGCAAGCACCTGTCCAGCATTACCGAGGACAGAATACTCGCTGCAGTCAGTGGGATGATTAACCGTAAGCACCTGATGAACTGGGAGGCGATGAGGGATAGCCGATTAAGGAAGGGGTTGCCCGTTCCGGCATACAAGGAGAAGCCAGCAGCCCAGGCGACAAAGGCAACACACCTTGCGTTCATTCGGGCTTTATTGCGGTGCGCGGCTAATGAGTGGCGATGGATAGAGAAAGCGCCAAACATTAAATGCCCGGTACCGAAAAATAAACGTATCCGCTGGCTGACAAAAGAAGAGGCAAAGGATTTGATAAGGGAGATGCCGGATCACTTCCGGCCGGTTGTCGTGTTTGCCCTGGCGACCGGGTTGCGCCGGTCGAATATTGTTGATCTGGAATGGTCGCAAATCGACATGCAGCGTAAGGTTGCCTGGATACATCCGGAGGATGCAAAAGCAGGTAGGGCGATTGGGGTCGCCCTTAATGACTCAGCCTGCAAGATACTTCGCGATCAGGTTGGCAAACACAACCGCTGGGTATTCGTTCACACGGAATCTTCAGTCCGACCTGACGGGACCAGGACTAAAGCTATAAGGAAGATGCGTAGCGATGCTAACACGGCGTGGCGGGCGGCGTTAAGGCGTGCCGGGATAGAAAACTTCCGCTTCCACGACTTGAGGCACACCTGGGCGAGCTGGCTCGTTCAGTCAGGCGTCCCTCTATCAGCGCTTCAGGAAATGGGTGGCTGGGAGAGCATTGAAATGGTGCAGCGTTACGCTCACCTGGCACCAAGTCATTTGACGCAGCACGCCATGCAAATCGACTCTTTTTTGGGAGGCAATGGCACAAATATGGCACAAGGTACTTTTGATGAGTTGGTCAGGATGGCTTAAGCGATTGATTTTACTGGTGCCGATAATAGGAGTCGAACCTACGACCTTCGCATTACGAATGCGCTGCTCTACCAACTGAGCTATATCGGCTTTAAAGAGAAGTCCTGCGGGGATATAAAGTAGGAAAAAGCGTGGAGAGAGTCAAGAGCCTGCCAGCTCAGGTGACGGTTTTCTCAGCAATTTTTCACCCGGACGGTCTGCAAGGCAAAAAAAAGGCGAGGCCGCAGCCTCGCCAAAAATTATACTGGAATCAATCGTAGTAAGGGATCTTGTGATCCGTACCATTGATATTCACCAGTACAAATCCAGTCGGCGTTGTTTTATTTGTTGGTGTCCCGGCCGCCGTTGCCAGGGTCAATACACCTTTCTCATTCGCACCGATACCCGCCAGTCCGTTGTGCAGCCCAAAGCGCGCCTGAGGTTTCAGCGTGCCCAAAGTGCTGGTATCTGTAACGACCGAGAAGTCAGGCTGGAACAAAGAACAGGAACCAGACTCAAAACGCGTTGGCCCTGTGGTTTCCAGGTTAAACATGGTATCGCCGCTGTTCGCCGCCAGTTTCACGTAAATAGCCACATAGGTTGTGCCTACACGCGTATAGCGAATATCCAGCACCGCTGGCGTTCCCATGTGATAAGCCTCTACCCACACCGTATCACCACGCTCCATATTGATGATGGTTCTACCGCTCCCTGGAGAAGTGATTGGGCTGGCCGCCGTACTGGATGGCGCCGTGGTATTGGCTTTACCGATCATCTCCATCACCCATTGCTGATTAGCTTTAGGGAAGAAGAATTGCCCCACTTTGTACCAGTTGTCGGTCGCAGTGGTGTTAGTGATTTTGTGACCGCTGTAATAGCCAGCTTTTAGCGAGCCAGAAAGATAGGAACCGAAGTTCTCATCACGGCGATAGCCATACTCAAACGTAGAGAGCCAGCGTCCTGTAGAAGTCAGGTTGGTCGAGATGGCTGCGCCCGCCTGCAGATTTAACTGACGTACCATCATGCGGCAGTTATCCAGCACCATTGGATTACTACAGCCTTCGATATTCAGCGTATCGATAGTCCAGCCGCCATCTGACAGGTCGCCAGGGAAACGGGTATGTTCTATCCAGACGTTACGAATAATCCCCTGAGTCATACGCGGCATATAAAGAGTGGCGTCGCCGTAACCGGTCTGGAAGTTGGCGTTGCTCAGCTCAATGGCCGTAGAGTGGTCCCAGGAGCCGCTGGCGGTATCCGACCAGCCCACATCAAAGACGCGGCTATAGGTTGAAACGGTATAGATTTGGTCAAACTTACTGTCGAGCGTATCCTGCAGTTTGAACACCGTACCGCCGGTATACTGTGCACGGAAGCAGTAAATGTTTACCGTCTGGCCCGCGGTAATAATGTTCTCAAAGAAGGGTTGGGTATTATTCAACATGGTCGCAGTAATAGCAGCCGTGTTGGTGGTGGTATTGGCAGTTGCCTGACCATCCCACTGAATACCTTTAAACAGTGTGCGGCGCGCATTCACTTTGAAAACGGTAGAAGTACTTTTGTCAGAGATGATGATGGTGCGTGGAATAGATCCCAAATCCACATCATCGCCAACAACCCCAAAGAAACCGTATTCAGTTGCGCTGATATCAATAGGCTTAATCAGGAACTTACCGCCCGGCAAACGCACCGGCAGATCGCGAATATTCGAGTTATATTTCAGCGTCCACGCCAGCATACGTTTAAAAGGCTCGGTATCATCAGCATAGCCGTCGCCTACTGCGCCAAAGTGGAGAATATTAATATTCTCCGGATTATCAATAATACGCTTCCAGTAAAAATTGGTGCCAACGGCGATAGTCCCGTTATCGTCAGTGACCGAAGGGGTAGTCAGATAGCCAACAAATTGACCGCCGCCGCGGAAATTACCATCGTTCGCACTCCAGCGTTTCAGATAAGCCGTATCACCCGTTTTGGTCGGTGCGGTGGTGCGCAGGTCAGCAAAGCTGTTTACATCAATCATAGATTCCTCCTCAGGAATACTCAGGCATAAAAAAAGCCCTGCGCAGCAGAGCTTTTTGACGGTAAAGATAAATCAGGGAGTCGGGGTCTTTTGACAAAGCAGATCCCAGGTTTCGTTGTGGGTAGTGATGGCTTTTACGGTGCGAATATCTAAAAGTTTTGCATCGTTGCCGTGGGTAGTAATGGGTGCTAACAGAGTACAGGCCGAGTCGCTGATAACCGGCTTACGGCTGGTTGTGTTTTGACTGCTGCAGCTTATCGCGAGCGGCAGCGTCATCAAGATTGCTATTAATTTGTACGACACGTTTCGCCTCCTGTTGATTTTGCTGCTGCTGTTGTGCAACGGCGGCGGCCTGAGCAACCTCTTTCCGGGCGCTTTCAGTATCGGATTTGGCTTTTTGCTGCACTTTGCCGATTTTTTTACCGCCGAAATAGCTGGCGCCAACCGCAACGACCAACGCCCCCAGCGCGGCCAGCCAGTGCCAGCCGCCGCCAATCAGTGTGTTGATGAAAGTCATTTTGTTTTTCCTTCTAATGCATCCTTTTGCTGTGCCAGTGATTTCTGCCTTACAAATTGCGCCATCACCCCCATCGCCACCATAAAAGCGCCGAGCATGCCGAGAAAGTTATGCGGCAAGAAACCTTTGACGTCTTCCGGCATGCCGTTCCAGGCATCAAGGGCAGACTGAGGAAAAGATTGCGCCCAGGCGCTGAGCGCTGAACCAAGCGAAGCCAGCCAGACCGACCAGGTTTTAAATAACAATTTGGCGTGCGCAACAAACTGCAGCGTGGTAAAGCGCTGCAAAAGCAGCAAAATAATAATCGCCAGTAAAACAGCGGTAAGAAACAGCATCCATTTCATATTAATCCCCTGTAGATATCGTAATTGCCAGTACGCATGACCTCGGCATGACGCCGTGCCCGGCCTTTATTGTTCTGCGCCCATGCGCTGTCGAACATTGCTTTGGCCGCCCCATGAAAATCCTCCTGAGCGATTAACTTCAGCATCTCTTTAAACTGTGCCAGATTTTCAATGCCAGGCTGGCAGGCCATGCTGTAAAGCACGTCGCTGCGGGCGCGGTTGCATTTCTTCAGCGCCTGGCTGATAAGGTCATATTTCTTCATTTCTTGCAGTTTGCTTTCCAGAATGCACAGCTTCCAGGTATCGCCCACTAAACGAGGCATAAGAAAGTGATAATTACTCAATGACGCGCCCTGTGGCCCAATACGAATCCCTCCCGCCACCGCCGGAAAGCCCTGAGTATCCAGATAGGGAGACTCCACGTAGCCTTCCTCAAAATTTAAAATAGCGATGATTTGGCTCATACATTTCCTCATTTAAATCAACAGACACACGAAAACGCCATATGGCTAAATGGCCTAAAAAGACGAAAAAAACATAAACACTGCTGATCAGTCCCGTTAATAAGGACAGCGTCACTGCCGTGACAATGAAGTCAGACTGAAGAATGAGAAAAAGAAAGATGTTCCAGTGAGAAATGGAAGTAACAAGGAATAGTGTTACGCCTGAAAGCGTTACCAGGACCAATGTTTAACGAATGGCGTAAAGGTGAACCAATGGTAAACAGCAGTTATCGAAACTTGCCTGATCGATAATTCGTTGACCGGGTGAGGTCACTGCACGGTCGACACGAGAAATAACCTGTCGCTGACAAATCCGTTCAGCGTTGCGTAACGTAAGGGTCTCCTGTTCGGTTGTAAACGCATTATCCATACTGCATTTGAGATGATTGTGAGACTGGCGCCGCCGATGGCGACGAGTACGCGCATTACCAACAAACACTGACTTACCGTAGTGAATGATCGCCATAACTCCTCCTGTGAATGAGTCTTTGGCGATGAGGCGGATGCGCATGCTTTCGGTTGCCCGAAGAGCCACAGAGTATCCTGCCACAATCACACCTACCCCGCCCGGCTGTAAAAACAGCCAGGAGAGGAGTGACGATTGAGGGGAGCAGGCATCTGAAGACGCTGCAATCTGCGCATCCACCCCATCCCAAAGCCTTATTTGCTTTCGGATGGTTTGTGTCGCGCTTGTGCAGCGCCTCAATTGTTTAAGAGCGGTACATCCGTGTGGGTCAATGTGTTTCATCCATGATCAAATTATTAACAGGTTCTTATGCTTTATCAAACACTGATGGTTAATTTTTTATTTACTGCTGGTTAAATTTTTGAATTACTGCCATTTATTTTTTTACTGACCCGCAGATGGAAAGGCACGGCGGGCCGGTTAACCCAGCAGTTGGTAGTCGCGAGACTGGCTCATAATCACTTTGGCGTGCACCTGCATCTCTGCCGCCTCATCGTGCGTAAGATACCAGGTTTCATAGCGTTTATTATCTGAAATGACAGCAATTTTCTTATGCTGCAGCTGAAGGCGTTTAAGGTAGAGCTGGTTATCCAGCGTAAAGAGGTAGATACCGTCACCGTCGAACATGCGGATACTGATGTCGACAAATAGCTGATCGCGGGGCGCAAAAGTGCCCGCCATAGAGTCGCTGTTGATAGCGATTAAGCGAAGATTTTCTGCCGGGCGACCGTTGAACAGAACCCTCGCCTCATCGAGGTCATACTCGATAGCCTGAATCGTCTCGACAAATTCGTCGCGAGTGTGCAGGCCGCTGGCGGTTTTCTGTCCAATATCCAGACTTTCAATACGAAATACGCCCTGATGCAGCGGCAGCGAAGTCAGCCCGGACGAAACGGCCGACTTCTCCATGCCGTACTGCAACCATTCAACGCGAACCCCCAACAGTTCGCTTAATGCCAGCAGGTTGGCATTATCGGGAATTGACTGTGCGTTAAACCATTTCCACACTCCCGGCGCGGAGATTTTACACCCCTCCTGCTGCAGCGCTTTCGTAATCTGTTTGTTACGTCCGTGTCCGATAAACCCCGCGCTATCGCAAGCGGCAATCAGCCTGGCAGTAAAAGCTTGTTTCGTACTTTCTTTTTTAACCATTAGTTAATAATCTGCCATAGGAAAAACACTTAATGTTATTTTCATTTTTGCTACCAGTTCATTTTATATTACCGTTTGTTTACTACCCAACAGCTTTTGTAAAGCATTCCTGATAATCATAATCTCCCTTGCGTTGCCCGGTGCCAGGAACGATTGCCATCAAAAATGAATGCAGTACGTTTTTTATGCTGCTTTTGTCAGCCTGCGGGTACGGCGCGCCTTTCTGGCTCTTTCTGACACCATTCGGACCATATAAAGATGGCAGAAGAGCAAAATCAGCGAAAATAAGTGGTCCGAAAAAAAACGGAGATAAAAAAAAGGCGCCCCTTTGGGCGCCCGTTTATTAAGCGGAAGGAAACTATGCGCGCAGGGAATCATCGCCCCAGGCTATCCATTTCCAGGTAGTCAGCGCCTCCAGCCCCATTGGGCCGCGCGCGTGGAGCTTCTGGGTACTGACGGCAACTTCCGCGCCCAAACCGAACTGGCCGCCATCGGTAAAACGGGTGCTGGCGTTAACGTAAACCGCCGCTGAGTCGACCTGGCTGACGAAGCGTTGCGCATTTTCAATGCTGCGCGTCAGGATGCCATCGGAATGCTGGGTACCGTGCTGGCGAATATGCGCCACCGCTTCGTCAAGGTTATCTACCAGACAAACGTTCAAATCCAGCGTCAGCCACTCATCGTCAAGGTCGCCATCGGCCAGTTCAACCACGCTGGCCGGACCGCTTTTCAGCTGCGGCAGCAGTTGGGCCTCGGCATGCAGCGGAATATTTTCCTGGGCCATGCGGGCGCTAAAGGCCGGTAAAAAGCGCGGCGCGATAGCCTGATGCACCAGCAGCGTTTCCAGCGAGTTACAGGCGCTTGGGCGCTGCTTCTTGGCGTTAACGATCACTTCCAGCGCGGCGTCAATATCCATGCTTTCATCGACAAAAAGATGGCAAACGCCGATCCCGCCGGTGATCACCGGGATCGTCGACTGTTCACGGCAAAGCTTATGTAAACCTGCGCCGCCTCGTGGGATCAACATATCGACATAGCGATCCAGCTTCAGCAATTGGTTAACCAGTTCACGATCGGGATTTTCAATTGCCTGCACCGCCGCAGTGGGCAAGCTATGCTGCTGCAGCGCCTGCTGGATAACGCGCACCGTTGCGCTGTTGGTACGGAAAGTTTCTTTACCGCCACGCAGGATTGCCGCGTTACCGGTTTTCAGGCAAAGAGTAGCAACATCAACGGTAACGTTAGGACGTGCTTCGTAAATTACACCGACAACGCCCAGCGGCACGCGACGACGCTCGATGCGCAGGCCGCTGTTGAGCTGGCCGCCATCAATCAGCTGGCCGACCGGATCGGCCAGGCTGCATACCTGACGGACGTCATCGGCGATCGCTTTTAACCGCTCCGGCGTCAGCGTCAGCCTGTCCAGCAGCGCGGCGCTCATATTATTTTGCCGCGCATCGGCCAGATCCAGCTCGTTAGCCGCCAGGATCGCCCCGCTTTCCGCCTCAAGCAGTCCGGCAATGGTCAGCAGCACCGCATTTTTTTGCGGCGCGGAGAGCGTCGCCAGTTGATATGACGCGGCACGCGCCGCTTTACCCATTTCTTCAAGCATCTGCTGCTCCTTAACTGACAATCATGTCGTCACGGTGAATCGCGACCGGGCCATACTCATAGCCTAAAATTTCGCTGATTTGCTGCGAGTGATGGCCAGCAATCATCCGCATCGCATCGCTGTTATAGCGGGAGACGCCATGCGCCACATCGCGTCCTTCCAGGCTACGAATGCGGATAACTTCACCGCGCGAAAAATTGCCGGTAATGGTGCGAATGCCCTTCGGTAAGAGGGAACTGCCGCGCTCCAGAATAGCCACCAGCGCGCCGTCATCTACCGTTAATTCTCCGGCTGGCGGTGCGCCAAAAATCCAGCGTTTCCGGTTTTCCAGCGGCGTTTGCAGCGCGTGAAAACGTGTACCGACCGGCTTGCCTTCAATCACGTCGCCAATGACGCCAGCACGGCTGCCGGCGGCAATAATGGTATCAATACCCGCACGACAGGCGACGTCCGCCGCCTGGAGCTTGGTCGCCATACCCCCGGTTCCCAGACCGGAAACGCTGTCACCGGCCAGCGCGCGCAGCGCATCGTCAATGCTGTGTACATCGCTAATAAGTTCGGCCTGCGGATTACTGCGCGGATCGGCAGTAAACAATCCGGGCTGATCGGTCAACAGCAGCAGCTTGTCTGCACCGGCCAGAATAGCGGCCAGCGAGGAAAGGTTGTCATTGTCGCCTACCTTGATTTCCGCCGTGGCTACCGCGTCATTTTCGTTAATAACCGGAACGATATGGTTATCCAGAAGCGCCCGCAGCGTATCGCGCGCGTTTAAAAAGCGCTCGCGGTCTTCCAGATCGGCACGCGTCAACAGCATCTGCCCGATATGAATACCGTAAATAGAGAACAGCTGTTCCCACAGCTGAATTAACCGGCTCTGCCCCACCGCAGCCAGCAGCTGCTTTGAGGCGATGGTCGGCGGCAGTTCCGGGTAGCCCAGATGTTCACGTCCGGCGGCCATTGCGCCTGAAGTGACGATCACAATCCGGTGGCCTGCCGCATGCTGCTGCGCGCACTGACGCACCAGCTCGACAATATGTGCCCGGTTCAGCCGACGCGATCCGCCGGTTAATACGCTGGTCCCCAGTTTGACGACCAGGGTCTGGCTGCTGCTCATTGTTTCCTGCCATAGCAATTATTAATAGAAGGAGACTTTTTATCAGGTGTCACCCCGGATGCCAACAGCCGCTGCCCGAAAAGGCGTAAAAACTCCCTGCGCATAAGTAGTCTAAAAATGACCAATTAACAAGAAGTGCGAACAAATGTAATAAAAAGTTCATCTCCACAGGGTAAAACGTTCGTGCCCTGAACGAAGACGTCGGGCCATTTAAAATTTTACTCATTTGGGAATGATAACAAAATGAAGAAAAGCGCACTGGCAATCCTGACCGCCGCTCTGGCTATGACCACGGCAGCACAGGCCGCAGAAATTTATAACAAAGATGGTAATAAGCTCGATTTCTACGGCAAACTGAAAGCCATGCACTACATCAGCGATACCGCCAGCAATGACGGCGATAAATCCTATGTACGTATCGGTTTTAAAGGACAGACCCAGATTAATGACCTGATGACCGGCTACGGTCAGTGGGAATATCACGTTCCGTTGAACAATGCGGAAAGCGACGGCACTACCGGAACCAAAACGCGTTTAGGTTTTGCCGGTCTGAAATTTGGCGACTACGGTTCAGTCGATTATGGCCGTAACTACGGGCTGATTTACGATGTAGAAGCCTACACCGATATGATGCCGGAGTTTGGCGCTACCGCGTATACCAAAGCCGATAACTATATGTTGACCCGTACCAATGGCGTGGCGACCTACCGTAATACCAACTTTTTTGGCCTGGTCGACGGCCTGAAATTCGCCCTGCAATACCAGGGTAAAAACGAAAGCACTACCCGTACCGGCTCAACGGCTAACGGCGACGGCATGGCCGCTTCATTAAGCTATAAAATTATCGACGGCCTGACCATTAACGGCGCGATTTCATCTTCCGATCGTACCAACGCGCAGCGCGCCAGCACTTACGGCACCGGCGATAAAGCCGACGCGTGGGCATCCGGCCTGAAATATGACAACAACGGCGTCTATCTGGCCGCCACCTATGCCGAAACGCGCAACATGTCGCCAATTAGCGGTACGGCGCAGGTGAACGGTGCCAGCGTAGCGGTAAGCGGTTACGCTAACTATCTGCAGAACATTGAGCTGGTGGCGCAGTATCAGTTCGATAACGGCTTCCGTCCTTCTCTGGCATACGTGCAAACCAAAGCGAAAGACATTGAGAACGGCGTGGGCGATGCGGATATTTACAAATTTGCCGACGTGGGCGCGACATACTACTTCAATAAAAATATGTCCGCGTTTGTGGATTACAAAATTAACCTGCTGAACGATGACAACAAGCTTGCGCAGAATACCGACGACATCGTCGCTATGGGCGTGACCTACCAGTTTTAAATGTGAGCCGCACGGATGCGGTAGCAGTGCCCCTCGTTATGTGTCCGTAAGCAAAGGCTGGCAAACGCCAGCCTTTTTTATTCTCAGCCTCAGGCGGTCAGTTTAACCGGCTCGTCAGCGAAGTCCGCAGCGGGTTTCAGACCCAGCTCCAGCTCTTCCAGCAATGCTTTTAACCGCACGTGAAAATTACGCAGCGTCTCTTCCAGCCGTTCAAGGTTTTCCTTCCCTTTCACCGTTGCAGGCTTCCAGTTTCCTTCCTTATCAAACAGGCCGAAATGATACTCATAGGTAAAGTGATCTTCCTGTGCTTCCAGCTCCATCCACCAGCCCCAGAATTCACGCAGTTCCGGCGCGGGTTTTACATTGACGCAAACGGCCAGACAGTCGAAGAAGAAACGGTCTTCGACACATTTAGCCTCGCGGATATAAGGCCCTAATGCGCCAAAACGCTTCATTAAGCGGCTCTTGGGATGCCCACTCGGTAACGCCATTGTTAAAACTCCTTTGTTGAGCCCGTTAGTTTTAGCCGAATGTTAAGAATTAACGACTCAGCGTGTTAATCGTTTAGCTAACCAGTCAACAATATCACGTAATGCTTTATCAAAGTTGCTCATTATCGGCGAAAGTGCAATTGGCATCAGCTTGCCGTCGGTAGAAGAGCTGACGATCAGTTTTGTCTCCTCTTCCGGGCTGAAAATATCCCCCGGCCAGTAAGCGGAAAGCATTGGCGTAGGACAGCGTCTGCCCAGCAATCCCTGCATTTTTAGCGAATAGCGATTGAGTTCGACGCGCAGCGCAGAATCGGCAGCCGAAGCCATCCCCAGTCGGCTTGCCAGCACGTCCATATACATTTCCGGGATGCGATCCTGTAACGCCCGATCGCACAGTAAACCGTGAACCACCGGTCCCAGGCAGGCCACGGCCCGCAGGCGAGGCGACTCAAGATAAGCCAGCCGTACGGCGGTATTAGCCCCAAACCGGTAGCCAAAAGCGCCAACGCGCGCGTGGTCGATCCACGGTACGGTTTCCAGCTGCTTAAGCACCTGCTGATGTAGAAAGCTGGAATCCTGGGAAAGCTTCCATTTAGCGGAAAACCCAACCGACGGCATATCGATAGTTAACATTGCGATACCGCGCGGGGCGAGATAATCGTGGAAAAGCCGATAGTGGTCGGTTTGCAGTGAATCAAGGCTGCCGCACAGCAGGACGGTAGGATAAGGCGCGCGGACCTTTTCCGGCATATGCAGAAAGCCAAAAATTG
This sequence comes from Erwinia phyllosphaerae, assembly GCF_019132875.1. Classification (GTDB taxonomy): domain Bacteria; phylum Pseudomonadota; class Gammaproteobacteria; order Enterobacterales; family Enterobacteriaceae; genus Erwinia; species Erwinia phyllosphaerae. The sequence goes on along the minus strand of NZ_JAHSPF010000002.1, from coordinate 252,287 downwards.
AGCTGCCGCCGGGAATGGCAAATTCCAGCTCCTTTAGTTCGCCCGGCAGGCGCGACGTCGCCTCTTCGTAAGCCCGGTTCGCCAGCAGCTGCGCCTGCTCTGCCAGCTCATCCCCTTTCAGATGGGGATAACCCGCTATGCCGTACAAATTGGCGGCATGAAGCCAGCACTGACCCGCCTTTGCATCGTTCTCTGCCGCAGCGGCCTTTTCCTGCCAGCCTGCCGCCTGTTTAGACCATTCGTAAATCCAGTTACCGCCGCGATAGCCAACGACCGTATCCAGCAGCTTTTCATCAGTGCGCTCGGCCTGGCTACCGGCGATCCTCGCCAGCACCTCACCGATTTCCAGCTGCGGCACGCCACGCCACGTCCACAGCAAACGGTTAACCATGCGATACCAGCCCGCATGGCTTTCACCTTCCAGCGCGGAATGCAGCGGCAGCGGCTTGTGATGATGTAAACGGCGAACCAGAGAGGAGGTTTCAGGATGCTTGAAGCGTGGCTTGAACAGCTCTTCGCTAAGGTTTTTTGGTGACATAGCTACGATCCTTCGGCACACGGAGAATCGTTGTAGTTTATAGCAGCGCGACGGCGGCTGCGAACCTTAAAAAGCACAACGCCCGGCGGAACCGGGCGTTTTGATTGAGCTAAATCAACCTTTTACGATTGGCGGGATATAAACCACGCCCATATCCCACGGCTGCTCAATCCAGGTATTCTGTGGAATATCCACAACATAGTCATCCACCAGCGGGCGACCGGCCGGCTTAGCGAAAATCGTCACGAAACGCGCTTTAGGGTACATATCGCGAATCGCCTGAGCGGTGCCGCCGGTATCAACCAGATCGTCAATCACGATAAAGCCTTCGCCATCGCCTTCCGCACGTTTCAGCACGTGCATTTCACGCTGGTTATCGTGGTCGTAGCTGGAGATGCAGACGGTATCGACGTAGCGGATACACAGCTCGCGAGCCAGCAGCGAGGCAGGAACCAGACCACCACGGCTGACCGCGATAATGCCTTTCCACTGCTCAACAGGAAGCAGGCGCTGAGCCAGTTTACGGGCATGAATCTGCAGCATGTCCCAGGTGACGACGTATTTTTCACTCATAAAAGGAGTCCCGGCCGGTGATATCGGCTTAAAAATGTACAATGGGAGGGGTTGCGCGGAATTATAGAGATCTGAGCCGCTAAAAACCAGCACCGGATGGCACGAACCGCGCTTTTTTACCGCCGCGAACTAAGCATCCCCCTGGAAACAATGATATTCTTTTACTTTGTCGCGTCAGATCCTGACCTCCCCTATCACAAATGCTCACCATCCCACGCGCCGCTGGCCGAGGATGCCGACACAGGAGATTTAACGTGTCTGAACTATCTCAACTGTCACCACAGCCGCTGTGGGATATCTTTGCCAAAATCTGCTCGATTCCGCATCCCTCTTATCATGAAGAAGCGCTGGCCCAGTACGTTCTTGCCTGGGCAACGGAGCAAGGTTTTTATACCAGTCGTGATGAAGTGGGCAATATCCTGATCCGCAAGCCTGCCACTCCCGGCCTGGAGCACCTGAAGCCTGTAGCGTTACAGGCGCATCTGGATATGGTGCCGCAGAAAAACAACGATACCGTTCACGACTTTACTAAAGACCCGATTCAGCCATGGGTTGACGGTGAATGGGTTAAAGCACGCGGCACCACGCTGGGTGCCGATAACGGCATCGGCATGGCTTCCGCGCTGGCGGTGCTGGCGGACAAAAACGTTGAGCATGGCCCGCTGGAAGTGCTGCTGACCATGACTGAAGAAACCGGCATGGTAGGCGCTTTTGGTCTGCAACCTGACTGGCTGCAGGCGGATATCCTGATCAATACCGACTCCGAAGAGGAAGGCGAAATCTATATGGGTTGCGCGGGCGGTATTGATTTCACGACCACGCTTGCCGTAACTCGTGAGGCGGTGCCCGCTGGTTATCAGCATGTTCAGCTGATTTTAAAAGGCCTGAAAGGCGGCCACTCCGGTGCGGATATTCATCTGGGCCTGGGTAACGCCAACAAGCTGCTGGCACGTTTCCTGTTTGCGCATGCCAAAGCGCTGGATCTGCGTCTGGTGGACTTCGTTGGCGGCACGCTGCGCAACGCTATCCCACGTGAAGCTATGGCCACGCTGGCCGTGCCTGCCGATAAGCTTGACCGACTGAAAGGCCTGGCGCTGCACTATCTGGAAACGTTGCAGAACGAGCTGAGCCTGAAAGAGAAAAACATCAACGTGGTGGTAGAAAACGTGGCCGCCAGCGAGCAGGCGTTGACCACAGCTAGCCGCGATGCATTTATCGCCCTGCTGAACAGCACGCCGAACGGCGTCATCCGCAATTCTGACGTGATGAAAGGCGTGGTGGAAACGTCGCTGAACGTTGGCGTGGTCGCTCTGAAAGATAACGAAGCCCGCATCAACTGCCTGGTGCGCTCGCTGATTGACAGCGGCAAAGATTACCTGGTCGAAACGCTGACCGCGCTGGGCGATCTGGCCGGAGCAACAACCGTGGCCAAAGGCAGCTATCCTGGCTGGCAGCCCGACCCTTCTTCACCAGTGATGGCGCTGGTAGAAGAAACCTACAAAAAACTGTTTAACAAAACGCCAAATATTCAGGTGATCCATGCGGGTCTGGAATGCGGCCTGTTTAAAAAGCCGTATCCGGAAATGGATATGGTCTCTATCGGCCCGACCATCACCGGCCCACACTCACCGGATGAGCAGGTGCATATCGCAAGCGTTGGCCTTTACTGGCAGCTGCTGACGGCGCTGCTGAAGGCAATTCCGGCGAAATAAAAGCGACAGGCGGAGCAGAACTCCGCCTGTTTTACTTTTCAGTGCCGCAGCCGCCTGCCGTGGCCGCTACAGTCCCAACAGCAGTTGCCTTTCCAACTGCGGATTGAGCAGCGTTACGTGCAGCCCCACCAGCCGTACGCCCCGCCCGGCACGACGCTCTTCCCACGTCTTTTTCGCAACGTTGATAAAATCTTCTTTGTTCAGCATCGGCCAGACATGTTCCTGGGTAGTCTGCTGAAAGTCGTTAAACTTCAGCTTAACGCCCTGCCTGGCAATCTGTAAGTCGGGCTTTACCGCTTTCAGACGCCGCTCCAGCTCTGCATAGAGATAGTCGATAATTTCCAGACACGCTTCCCATTCGTGAATGTCCGCCGACAGCGTTCGCTCCACGCCCAGCGATTTGCGCAGGCGATCCGTCACCACTTCACGCTCATCAATGCCGTTGCAGCGCTCCCATAAAACCCGCCCAAACTTGCCAAAGCGTTTCAGCAGCATGGCCAAATCCGTTTTCTGCACGTCGGCACAGTTATAGAGGCCCAGCTCTTCAAGCTTTTTCGCCGTAACTTTGCCTACGCCAGGAATTTTTGCCAGCGGCAGCGTCAGCAAAAACTGCGGTAGCTCTTCTGGCGTAATGACAAACTGCCCGTCAGGCTTATTGAGATCGGAGGCGATTTTGGCGACAAACTTAATCGGCGCTACGCCTGCCGAAGCGGTAAGGTTTAATTCTTTGGCAATAGTCTGGCGGATTTCACGCGCCATCAGCGTGGCAGAACCGTGGCAGTGCGGGCTGTCGGTAACGTCCAGATAGGCCTCGTCCAGCGACAGCGGCTCAATCAGCGCCGTATAGCGCGTGAAAATTTCCCGAATATGCGCGCTGGCTTCTTTATACGCGTCGAAACGGCCGGGGATAACTTTCAGATGAGGGCAAAGCTTGAGCGCGGTGGCCGTCGCCATCGCGCTATGTACGCCAAATTTTCTGGCGGGATAGTTGGCGGTGCTGATAACCCCGCGCTTCAAATGACTGCCGCCAATCGCAATAGGGATATGACGCAACGCGGGATTATCGCGCATCTCTACCGCTGCGTAGAAGCAGTCCATATCCACGTGTATGATCTTACGCATCCACCCCTCCAGTAACACTGGATAAGTATACAGCCGGAGAGTGCAATTTCAACAGGTTAATTCTTTGTGAAAGCGCAGCGGCAGCGGGCTGGCGCAATTTTTCTCTGTTTTTATGCGTGGCTCTCTTGATAAAAAAATAGACAATGATAATGTGGCGCAGCTTTTACGGACATTTCCTAAAAAGCAGTTAACAGCGTCTTCGGACGTAGCATCCAACCCTACTATCAAGGGAACCAGAATGGGCAAAATCGCACTGCTGTTTGCGATGTTTTTTCTGCCAGCCGTTGTTTTCGCCAGCGTCCCTGTTGCACAGATCGCACCGCTGGCACCGGTAAGCAAAGAGTTAAAGAAGCAGCTCCTCGGCACCCCCGTGTATATTCAAATCTTTAAGGAAGAACGTACGCTGGAGCTGTATGGCAAAATTGGCAATGACTACCGTCTGCTGAATAGCTACCGTATCTGTAATTTTTCTGGCGGCTTAGGCCCTAAGCGTCGTCAGGGCGATTTTAAAAGTCCGGAAGGTTTTTATAGCGTGGGCCTTTCCCAGCTTAAGCCGGACAGCCGTTTTTATCGGGCCATTAATACCGGTTTTCCTAACGAATATGACCGCCAGCAGGGTTATGAAGGTAAATACCTGATGATCCACGGCAGCTGCGTATCAATTGGCTGCTATGCGATGACGGACACCAACATTGATGAAATTTATCATTATGTGGAAGCAGCGCTGCGCAACGGCCAGCCGCGAGTGGAAGTCAGTATCTACCCGTTCCGCATGACGGACAGCAACCTGCAGCGTCACCGCTATTCGGTTTACTACAGCTTCTGGCAGCAGCTACAGCCGGGCTATGCTGAATTTGTGCAGAACCGCCAGCCGCCTTCCATAAGCGTCAGCGGCGGGAAATACGTGCTGAACAACGCGGTTCTGAACAGCACGCCGGTCAATCAGTCAGCGCTCGCGCTCTCCGAGGCAAAATAACGTCCAGTCGCCTGGCGCAATCTTGTGCCAGGTTTCATTCCCCGTTAAGGGCTGAGTGGCGATTACCGTGACCACGTCGTCTGGCGTGGTCTGCTTCTGAAAATCAATTTCCACGTCCTGATCCAGCAATGTCGCTTTGCCGAACGGCGCGCGGCGCGTGATCCAGAACAGATTGGTCGAACAGAACGCCATCAGATAGCGGCCGTCCGACAACAGCATATTAAAGACGCCCTTTTCCCGCAGTTCCGTTGCCAGCTCTGCAATATAGCGAAACACCGCAGGCCAGTTGCCCGGCGTTCGCGGATAACGCGTGGTCAGCTTGTGCAGTAGCCAGCAGAAAGCCTGCTCGCTGTCCGTTTCACCAACCGGCCGAAAAGGTCCCGTCTCCAGGCCGCGATAGCCTTTCAGCTGGCCGTTATGCGCATAGGTCCAGTTACGTCCCCAGAGTTCGCGCGTGAACGGATGCGTATTCTCCAGCGAAACTTCGCCCCGGTTTGCCTGACGAATATGCGCCACCACCGAACAGGATTTGATCGGGTAATCCTGCACCAGCCGCGCTATCGGCGAATTAAAGCTGGGCTGCGGATCTTTAAACGTCCGGCAGCCTTTGCCTTCATAAAAGGTAATTCCCCAGCCGTCTTTATGCGGGCCGGTTTTTCCGCCGCGCTGTACAAGCCCGGTAAAGCTAAAACAGATGTCCGTAGGGACATTCGCGCTCATCCCGAGCAGTTCGCACATAGATGTTCCTCGTGGGTTACTTAGCCATCTCTTTTTCAATCAGCAGGATCAGGATATGGATCACTTTGATATGGATCTCCTGAATGCGATCGGCATAGCCAAAATGCGGCACGCGGATTTCAACATCGGCACTGCCTGCCATTTTTCCGCCATCTTTGCCGGTCAGCGTAACCACTTTCATGCCCTGCGCGCGCGCTGCTTCCACCGCTTTAATAACGTTAGCAGAGTTGCCGGAAGTCGAGATCCCCAGCAGCACGTCGCCAGAACGACCTACCGCTTCCACATAGCGCGAGAAAATAGCGTCGTAGCCGAAATCATTGCCTACGCAGGAGATATGGCTGACGTCAGAAATCGCAATGGCCGGATAGCCCGGACGATTGTCGCGGTAGCGGCCGGTTAACTCTTCTGCAAAGTGCATAGCATCGCAGTGTGAACCGCCGTTGCCGCAGGAAAGCACTTTGCCGCCGGCTTTAAATGAATCCGCCAGCAGTACCGCAGCACGCTGGATAGCATGGATATTTGCTTCATCGCTAAGGAAATTAGTGAGCGTGTCCTGTGCTTCATTTAACTCGGCGCGAATGATGTCCTGGTACATAGGAGAGTCCTTTTAGGTGAGGTCTGCGGCAGTTTAGCAAGTTGCCGCGCGGGCGAAAAGCGCCCCGCCTGCCCGCCGTCGGCTTTAAGGTGCCCTGGCCGCGCTTTGTGAGCCAGGTTGTAATTATTGTGTAAATAGATTGATAAAGAAAATTATCTCTATTAGATCTGTAAGCAACAGGTCAGACCTCTTACAACTTGCGGAGCGATGGTTATGATGGTTTTCAGTTGCGTTGCAACAGTGGTGCTGATTGGCGCACTGTTTTATCACCGTGTAGGCCTGGGGCTGGCAAGCCTGATTGTGCTGGTGTGGACCGCAGCCTGGGCGATGGCGCATCTCTGGACGCCATGGTTACTGCTGCCGTTAATCATTATCCTGTTGCCCTTTAATCTGCTGCCGCTGCGCCGCGCCCTTTTTTCCAGGCCGATGATGAATACTTTTCAGAAGGTCATGCCGCCAATGTCGCGTACAGAGAAAGAAGCGATCGACGCAGGCACAACCTGGTGGGAAGGCGATTTGTTTCGCGGCAAACCTGACTGGAAAAAGCTGCACGACTATCCGCAGCCACGGCTGACGCCGGAAGAACAGGCGTTTCTGGATGGCCCGGTCGAAGAAGCTTGTCGGCTGGCTAACGATTTCCAGATTACGCATGAAATGGCTGACCTGCCGCCAGAACTGTGGGCTTATCTGAAAGAGCAGCGTTTCTTTGCCATGATTATCAAGAAAGAGTATGGCGGCCTGGCATTCTCCGCCTATGCTCAGGCTCGCGTACTGCAAAAACTGGCTGGCGTTTCCGGTATTCTGGCCATCACCGTGGGCGTTCCCAATTCGCTTGGCCCCGGCGAACTGTTGCAGCACTACGGCACAGAAGAGCAGAAAGATCGCTATTTACCTCGTCTGGCGCGCGGCGAAGAGATCCCCTGCTTTGCGTTGACCAGTCCGGAAGCGGGTTCTGACGCGGGCGCAATCCCCGATACCGGTGTGGTGTGCATGGGCGAATGGCAAGGCCAGCAGGTGCTCGGTATGCGTCTGACCTGGAACAAACGCTACATTACCCTCGCCCCTGTCGCCACGGTGCTTGGCCTGGCGTTTAAGCTTTCCGACCCTGAACATCTGCTTGGCGAGAAAGAAGAGCTGGGCATTACCTGTGCACTGATCCCAACGCAGACGCCGGGCGTAGAGATTGGCAAACGCCACTTCCCGCTGAACGTACCTTTCCAGAATGGCCCGACGCGCGGCAAAGATATTTTTGTTCCCATTGATTACATTATTGGCGGGCCGGCGATGGCCGGTCAGGGCTGGCGGATGCTGGTGGAATGCCTTTCCGTTGGGCGCGGCATCACGCTGCCTTCCAACTCTACCGGTAGCCTGAAAAGTATTGCGCTGGCGATTGGTGCCTATGCTCATATCCGCCGTCAGTTCCGTTTGCCTATCGGCAAAATGGAAGGTATCGAAGAACCGCTGGCGCGTATTGCGGGTAACGCTTACGTAATGGATGCGGCGGCGTCGCTGATTACCAGCGGCATTATGCTGGGCGAGAAACCAGCGGTGCTTTCCGCTATCGTAAAATACCACTGCACCCACCGTGGACAGCGCGCCATTATGGACGCGATGGATATCGCTGGCGGCAAAGGCATTATGCTTGGCAAAAGCAATTTCCTGGCCCGTGCTTATCAGGGTGCGCCTATCGCCATTACCGTTGAAGGCGCAAATATTCTGACGCGCAGTATGATCATTTTCGGCCAGGGCGCCATTCGCTGCCATCCTTATGTGCTGGCGGAAATGGCGGCGGCACAAAGCCATGATGTAAACGCTTTTGACCGGGCACTGTTTAGCCACATCGGCCACATTGCCAGCAATAACATGCGCAGCCTGTGGCTTGGGCTGACAGCCGGGCGCACCAGCAGCACGCCAACCCGCGACGCGACGCGCCGTTATTATCAGCATCTGAACCGTTTAAGCGCCAACCTTGCACTGCTTTCCGATATTTCTATGTCGGTGCTGGGCGGTAGCCTGAAGCGTCGCGAACGTATTTCGGCACGGCTTGGCGACGTGCTTAGCCAGCTCTATCTGGCTTCCGCCTCGCTGAAGCGCTATGAAGATGAAGGCCGTAACGAAGCCGACCTGCCGCTGCTGCACTGGGGCGTGCAGGATGCGCTGAACCAGGCGGAAACGGCTGTTGAAGACCTGCTACGTAACTTCCCGAATCGCGTCGTTGCCGGTTTGCTCCAGTTTGCTATTTTTCCACTGGGCCGCCATTGCCGCGCGCCTTCCGACCGTCTGGATCACCAGCTGGCGCGCATTCTGCAAATTCCTTCGGCCACCAGAACGCGCTTAGGCCGTGGTCAGTACCTGACGCCGGGCGAAAATAATCCGGCGGGCCAGCTGGAAGAAGCATTGCAGGACGTGATGGCGGCAGAGGTAATTCACGACCGGCTGAACAAGAAGCTGAAAAAACCGCTCTCATTTACGCGTCTGGATAAGCTGGCGCAAAAAGGGTTACAGGAAAAATGGCTGAACGAAGAGGAAGCCGCCGTGCTGACCCGTGCCGAAGCCAGCCGCCTGCGCTCCATTAACGTTGACGAATTTGAGGCGGATGCGCTGGCGACCCAGCCGGTAAAGACGCAAAAAGATGAAGCACAGCAAACCACTCTAACGCAGGAAGAAGAGCACCAGGAAGGTGTAAGAAAAACGGAAGCGGCCTGAAACGGGCTTAAATTTGCCGGACAAAGTTAAGAGCGCTTGCTGGCAGATTTAACCTGTTAAACAGGGAAATATTTGTATTAACGTGTGGAGGCAGGCTATCTGGTGATAGCCTGCCTTTTTGGCCGCATGAAGCGTGTTGAAGTACTGGTAATCCCTCAGAACGGAAAAGCTTTTATCCGATAAAAAGCGCTGCCCGTGCCCTGCCTAAAATTTTTTGGAAATTGGGACACTGCACAGGGTCTGGCGCACTGCAGTTAGCTACATGCTTTAGCCCCTCGCTGGCCTTTTTCAATTGCCCAATCGTTTTATCCAGCTCTTCCGCCTTATTGAGTAATAACATTGAATCAAGAGACGGATTACCCTGCGCATCAAACATCTCGCCAATTTCATTAAGCGTAAAGCCTACCGTACGCCCCAGAGTAATAAGAGCCAGTTTATTTAAAACATCCGGCCCGTATTGTCTTCTCAGACCATTGCGTCCAACAGAGCGAATCAGCCCTTTTTTCTCATAAAACCGTAGTGCGGAAGGCGCAATATTCGTTAACTTTGCGACTTCGCCAATATCCAGTTCTTTCATGGTTGACCTGAAGCGAGCTTTAAGTTGCACAATGCCCGTCAGCTTAACATCAGAACAACCGGAGAAGGAATAACCATGGAAATGCTCTTGCGTGTCGCACTAATCGGCATTGGCGCCACGCTTTGTATGGATGGCTGGGCATTGCTATTAAAGCGGCGATGGGGAATTGCTTCCTTTGATTATGCTTTAGTGGGCAGATGGCTTTTATGGATGGGGAAAGGCCGTTTTATACATCACTCTGTTATTAATACGCCTTCGCTGGCAGGAGAAAAGCAGACTGGCTGGATGCTTCATTATGTTATCGGCATTGGATTCTCGTTTGTTCCGCTGCTGTTTTCCGGCACGACATGGTTGCACCATCCCGATTTAAGCGTAGCGATATTGAGCGGATTAGTAACGGTCGCTGCGCCCTGGTTCATTATGCAGCCCGCGCTGGGCTTTGGCGTAGCGGCTTCCCGAACGGCAAACCCATCGAAAGCACGGCTTTTCAGCCTGCTGGCGCATCTGGCCTACGGTGGCGGGCTTTATTTTTCTGCAATGGTCGTAATGGTACTGCCGGTTTAATATCGGCACTGCTATCGGTAAGCCAGGCTTTTACTCATATTATTCATTTCGTAAAAGCGCCGACGGCCTCGGTTATCAGCTGTTGTAGCAACAAATAGGCCGCATTCGGTGGGCTACTTTGTTGCAGTAGCGCAATGCCCATCTTTCCTGGTGAAGGTAGTAACCCGGCAGAGATTTGCAGCATTGCTGGCATTCCTGTTTTCGTTCGTACTGTGATACCAAGCCCGGCCTGAACCGCAGCCCAAATGCCGCTCAGACTGTAGCTGACAAAAACAATACGCCACGGAATGCCAGCACGATCGAGTACCGCCGTCGCTCGCGCCCGCATCAGGCAAGGCGTTTCAAACATAACCAGCGGCAACGGTTCGCCTTTCTTCAATAGCGAAGCAATATCAAGCTCCTGGTGATGGATCCATTGCAGCTCACACTGCCCAATCAGTTGCTGATCCTGGTAATTGTTCTCTGGTTGCCAGATTAACGCCATATCAATAGCGCGATTGTGTAAGGCATTGGTAATAGCCAGGTTTCTGTCTACGCGTGCCGTAATTTTTAGCCCTGGATGCTGCCGACTAAACTTGCCCAGTACGCCTGGCATTACTGAATCGCCAAAATCTTCCTGCATTCCCAGTCGAACCTCTCCCTGTAACAGTTCCCCTTTAACAGCTTGTAACGCTTCGTCATTCAGCGCGAGCAGACGTCGGGCATAGCTGAGCAGGACTTCTCCGCTTGTAGTAAGTTCCAGATGCCGGCCGTTTTTAGCCACCAGCGCCGTATTGCACTGCGACTCAAGTTTTTTTAACTGCGCACTCACGGCGGAAGTAGAACGGCAAAGCCGTTGTGCAGCTTGCGCAAAGCTGCCAGATTCGATCCCCATCACAAAACTGCGTAAGGCATCTGTATCCAGACAAAGTGGCACTTTATCCATCATCATCCTTATAAACGGGATTATTGAAGTGATTTAATTTGATTTTCAGGATTGTATTAATACGCCAGGATACTGCCATCAGTCAACGGGAGAAAAGTAATGGCACAATCACTGGACAGAGAGTCGCTTAGCAGAATGGCACCTAAGCTGGCGGAATTAACCCATACGGTCCTTTTTGAAGATATCTGGAAACGGCCAATACTTTCGCCTCGCGAACGCAGTTTGCTTACGCTGGCAGCCTTAACAGCTTTGGGTCGCGATCAGCAGCTCATCTGGCATATTGCCTTTGCAGCAAACAATGGCATTACGCATGATGAATTAGTCGAAGCTTTTACTCATCTGGCTTTTTATACGGGCTGGCCAGCTGCCGTTAGTGCTCTATCTTGTCTGGATGAGGAGCAAAGCTAATGCCTTTTACCCGCATTATGCTTCGCCAAAATTATCCAGAAGAAAAGCTGCGCCAGCTTTCTAAAATATTGCATCAGGCTTTAACGGAAGAATTTGCTGTACCGGCAGAAGATTGTTTCCAGGTTATTGAAATGCTCCCCGCCAGCCAGCTTATTTTTAATCGTCATTATCTTAGCGGTACGCGCAGCGAAGATTTCGTTCTGTTCCATATCCTGGCGGGAAAGCAGCGTAGTATCGAACAGAAAAAAAACTTTTATCATGCACTGAGTAGAAAACTCTTTGCAAAATTTAATATTCACCCGGACAACGTTATGGTCATCATCCAGTTTAATACGGCAGAAGACTGGAGCTTTAGCGGCGGAAGAATGTATATCCCGGAGGATCTATGTTAGCAATGCAGTATAAGTTTACGCTTCCTGCCGATTACGATATGGCAATTATTAAAAAGCGCATTGAGCTGGGTGGTGCGAAAATGGATAATTTCCCTGGCCTTTTATTTAAAGCTTACCTTTACTCCAGTAAAAAAGAAGGATTTACGGAAAATAGTTATGCGCCCTTCTATCTTTGGCGGGACCCTACGTCCATGCAACACTTTTTGCAATCTCCCGGTTTCACAACGCTTACCCATGATTTCGGCTGGCCAAAAATCGATTGCTGGCCTGTGCTTCATTCGCCTGAATTAAAAGAAATTGAACAAGCTATGTACGTCTCTATTAACGTAAATAATATCGCGCCCTATAGCGATCTGACTTCGATGGGTACCGAGAATATGCTGTGCGCATGGGATGTCACTCGATGGCAGTTACTAAAAACAAATTTCACTAAAAACCTTCCGACTCTGCACGGTTCGGAAAGAAATATTTATCGCATTGGCTATCTGGCAAAAGGTGCGGTTTGACCGTCAGTTCGGTCATTTTGTGGCTGACAAAAAATCCAGATATCAGAAAAAACGGGCTGGCGAACCGGCCCGTTTCATCAGAGGTGCTTCCAAAGAGCATCACCTTCAAAGTGAATTTTTAGCCATTCTGTCTGACACGAGCAATTAGCGCCTCAATATCCTCTACGCGGTCAGCGGCCAGAATCAGCGTCCTGCCCAGCGTTACCGCCTGACGCACGCACTCCACCTTCATCGCTTCATCCTGAATAGTTTTGATATCGGCAACCTGCGACATACCAACGGTACGGCGAATCAACTCCGTGCCGCAGTAACCCAGCGTATCGCGCCAGACTTTACCCAAAAATTCTGCGGCATAGCCGGGATAAGCCAGTGCGCGATCCTGCGTTTTCTCAGTCGCCAGTGCCAGGAACCCCTCGGCGAAGCTCTGCCAGGTAGTACGTACATCATTAAGACGCTTTTCACGGGCATCGGCCGCTTCGCGCGGTGCTAACAGGCCTGGCAAAGCGCAGTAGTTGAGCAGTAGATTACCCAGGGCACTGCCCACGTCAAAACCAATCGGACCGTAGAAACCAAATTCGGCATCAATGACCTTCAAACTGCCTTCGGCCACAAAAATCGATCCGCTATGAACATCACCATGCAGCAGCGCTTCCGCATTCGACAGGAAACGATGCTTGAGACCGGCAACCTTATGGCGCAGCTCATTATCACTGCGAAGTTGCGCAACCAGCGGCTCCAGCGCGCGCGGATAGCCGTTGCGTTCGTGTACTTCATACGGCTCGTTAAAGAAAAGCTCTTCCGTGATGTCGCACAGTTCAGGATTGGTAAAGCGGACGACGTCTGCTTTTTTCTTGTAAGGATGCTGATAAAAATCGGAAGTATGAAACAGCGTTTGCGCCAGATATTCACCCAGCTGTACGGCAGCCTGCGGATAATCGACGCCCTTGACTTGTTCGCCACGCCAGATTGCATGACTGGATAGATCTTCCATTACCATCACGGCCAGTGCAGGATCGTAATGCAGAATTTTCACCGTATGTTCCGGGCAAAACTCGCTATGAATTTGCAGCACTTCTGCTTCAATGCGGGCGCGATCGAGCGATAACGGCCAGGATTCGCCTACACAGCGGACATACGGCAAGGCCTGCTTAACGACAATTTTACTGACGCCATTGTGGTCAAAGATTTTGAAAACGAGGTTAAGATTGCCGTCACCGATTTCCTGCGCATCGACCAGGCTATCAGGTTCAGCCACGCCGCCAAACTGGCGGGCATATTCCACGGCGTCCGCTGCGGTGAAAGTACGATATTGCGACATTAACTCACCTCATCAAAATTTATCACTGGCCGATAAGGCCCTGACCGGTTTCTTTTATTTAGGCCGTGCAGACGTCTATACATCTGCCAGGCATGTTGGCACAATATGGCCTGATTACGCAACCGGGATTTAACCTTCATGCAAACACTGAGCACAACCAGCTTACAAGTTCGTGATAACCAGCTCTGGATCCTTGACCAGCAGGCGCTGCCGCAAAAGAAAATCTGGTGCCCGACGCCCGGCGTAGCGGAGCTGGTAGACCATATCCGGGCGCTGAGAGTGCGCGGTGCGCCACTGATTGGCCTTTCTGCAAGCCTGTTGCTGGCGCTGCTGGCGGAAAACGGCATGCCGAAACCGGCCCTGCATGAAGCCCTGGAAGTATTGCGAGCCGCGCGGCCAACGGCCGTTAACCTGATGAATAATCTTGACAGAATGAAGCAGGCACTGACGCAGGAAAACTTTGTTACGGCGCTGACCTTTGAAGCGCTGCGCCTGGTCGAAGAAGATAAAGCACTGTGCGATAACATTGCCGCTGCGGGCGCAAAGCTGATTAAACCCGCCAGCCGTCTGCTGACCCACTGCAACACGGGCGGTCTGGCAACGGCGGGCGTAGGCACGGCGCTGGGCGTAATTTCGCGCGGCTGGCAGGAAGGCAACGTGGAAAAAGTTTGGGTTGATGAGACTCGCCCGCTACTGCAAGGCGGCCGTTTGACCGCATGGGAACTCGGTGAGCTTGGCGTACCTTATCGCCTGATTTGCGATAGCATGGCGGCAAGCCTGATGGCGCAAAACCAGGTCGATGCTGTCTGGGTTGGTGCAGACCGTATTGCCGCAAACGGCGACGTGGCCAATAAAATTGGCACCTATAGCCTGGCGGTGCTGGCGCATTATCACAATATCCCTTTCTATGTCGCTGCACCGCACACCACGCTTGATCCAGCTTGCCCAAACGGAAGCGCAATCCCTATTGAGCAGCGAGCGGCAAATGAAGTCACGGGCGTAGCCGGTAGCTTTGGCGCGGTAAACTGGGCACCGGAAGAGGCGCAGGTTTACAACCCCGCTTTTGATGTGACGCCAGCAGCGTTAATCAGCGGCTGGGTTTTGGATACCGGCGTAGTGACGCCAGGACAGGTAGAAACCGGGATTTTTCACACGATCCGTTAAGGGACGACCGCAGAATGGGCAGTGCTCTTGTTCCAGAATTTGCCGTTTCCAACTGGCGTAACTCAAAAAAATTTTACTGCGATGTTTTGGGTTTTGTTTGCGTATACGAACGTCCTGAAGAGGGATTTTGCTACCTCAAGTCAGGCGATGCCGAACTGATGATCGACCAGATTGGCGAAGGAAGAACATTCGATAACGGTCATCTGCCGGACAGCTATCCGTTTGGTAAGGGGTTAAACGTGCAGATCCGCGTACCTTCCGTTGAGCCCTTGCTTTCTTCCTTATCGCGGCACGGTGTGAAGCTATTTCTTGCCGTCGAAGATCGCTGGTATCGCAAAGACGCCGAAGAAAGCGGCAACCGTCAATTTATGGTTGCCGATCCGGACGGCTACCTGCTTCGTTTTTATCAAAGCCTGGGTACACGAACTGTATCCAATTCCGATTAATCACCAGCCAGTTTTTTTTAAATAAGCGGAGCCAATAAAAAAGCGGGTTCCGGACCTGTACCGCCAGAAGGCAGCACAACGTCCAGAACCCGCTTTTAAAGCTGAAAAACTATCAGGCGTAGCCGTAGCTCATCAGGCGCTGATAGCGACGATCCAGCAGTTCTTCTTTGGTCAGTTCATCCAGTTCGGCCAGATCAGCCAGCAGCTGCGCCTTCATGGAAGCACCGATAGCCAGCGGATTGCGGTGCGCGCCGCCCAGTGGCTCCGGGATTACCGTATCGATCAGCTTCAGCTCTTTCAGGCGCGGTGCAATAATACCCATCGCTTCTGCAGCCAGCGGCGCTTTATCCGCGCTTTTCCACAGAATTGACGCACAGCCTTCCGGTGAAATCACCGAATAGGTGCTGTACTGCAGCATATTCACTTTATCGCCAACGCCAATCGCCAGCGCGCCGCCGGAACCACCTTCACCGATAACGGTACAGATGACCGGCACGGTTAACCCGGACATCTCACGCAGGTTGCGTGCGATAGCCTCAGACTGCCCACGCTCTTCTGCACCCACGCCCGGATAAGCCCCTGGCGTATCGATAAAGGTGATGATCGGCATATTAAACCGCTCGGCCATCTCCATCAGACGCAGCGCTTTGCGATAGCCTTCCGGTGCCGGCATACCAAAGTTACGACGAATTTTCTCTTTGGTTTCGCGTCCTTTCTGATGACCAATGATCATCACCGGACGTCCTTCCAGACGAGCGATACCGCCAACAATGGCTTTATCATCCGCATAGGCACGGTCGCCTGCCAGCTCGTCAAAGTCGGTAAACACGTTGCGGACATAGTCCAGCGTGTACGGACGCAGAGGATGACGCGCCAGCTGCGCGATCTGCCATGCACCCAAATCGGAGAAGATTTTACGGGTCAGCTCAACGCTTTTTTCGCGCAGACGCTGAATCTCTTCATCCAGATTAATATCCAGTTTTTCATCCTGACGGCCAACCGACTTGAGCGAATCAATTTTCGCTTCAAGTTCTGCGATTGGCTGTTCGAAATCCAGGTAATTAAGACTCATAATATTCCTGTTTTAGTCAAACTCCAGTTCCACCTGCTCCGACCCTATCAGCGATCGCAGTTCATTTAATAAACGATCGCTGGGTGACACGCGCCACGCTGCGCCAAAGCGCAACTTCGCCCGCGCATCCTCTCTCTGATAATAGAGATGTACCGGAATAGTCCCCGAACGGTGAGGTTCAAGGGATTGCCGGAGACGGTTTAAAAGCTGGTCATCAATTTGCCTGTCCGTCAGCGAGATAGCAAGCCCGCGCGCATATTTTTCGCGAGCTTCATCAATGTCCATCACATCG
Organism: Erwinia phyllosphaerae; assembly: GCF_019132875.1. Classification (GTDB taxonomy): domain Bacteria; phylum Pseudomonadota; class Gammaproteobacteria; order Enterobacterales; family Enterobacteriaceae; genus Erwinia; species Erwinia phyllosphaerae. The sequence continues at coordinate 235,663 of NZ_JAHSPF010000002.1, read as the reverse complement.
CGAGCGGTCATTTTCAGGCCGCCGCTGAAGTCATCGAAGCTGACCTGTCCGCTGACGATCAGGATACGGTCTTTTTCCAGCAAATGCTGGAACTTATCAAGTGCATCGGTGAAGAGCATTACTTCCAGACGGCCTGAACGGTCATCCAGCGTACAAATCCCGATGCGGTTACCACGCTTTGTTACCATTACGCGGGCCGCCACCACCAGACCAACAGCCATGGTCATCTTGCCACGTTCGGTCGGGTGCATGTCTTTCAGGCGCATTCCTCCAACGTAGCGCTCGATCTCTTTCAGATACTGATTAATCGGGTGCCCGGTTAAGTAAAGCCCTAAGGTTTCTCTTTCGCCATCCAGCCTGACCTGTTCCGGCCACGGCGTGACGTCAGCATAGGATTTTTCAATCTGCTCCGGCTCTTCTGCCAGCACGCCAAACATATCCGCCTGGCCGATGGCTTCTGCCTTCGCATGCTGATCTGCCGCTTTCAATGCATCGTTGAGCGCGCTCATTAATGCAGCACGATGCGGCCCAAGCCTGTCGAACGCGCCGGACATAATCAGCTTTTCCAGCACGCGCCGGTTCAGCTTTTTGGTATCGGTACGCGCGCATAGATCGAACAGTTCCCGGAAATAACCGTCTTTATTACGCGCTTCCAGGATGGCTTCAATCGGGCCTTCGCCTACGCCTTTAATCGCGCCGATGCCGTAAACGATCTCGCCGTCATCGTTAACGTGAAACGGATAAAGCCCGGAATTGATATCCGGCGGCAGCACTTTCAGCCCCATCCGCCAGCATTCGTCTACCAGACCAACCACTTTCTCGGTGTTATCCATATCGGCAGTCATGACCGCAGCCATAAACTCAGCCGGATAGTGCGCTTTTAACCACAGCGTCTGATAGGAAACCAGCGCGTAGGCGGCGGAGTGCGATTTGTTAAAACCATAACCGGCAAATTTTTCTACCAGGTCAAAGATTTTAATCGCCAGCTCGCCGTCCACGCCGCGCGCCTTCGCGCCGTCTTCAAAACCGCCGCGCTGCTTGGCCATTTCGACCGGGTTCTTTTTACCCATCGCACGGCGCAACATGTCCGCGCCGCCAAGGCTGTAGCCAGCCAGCACCTGAGCAATCTGCATCACCTGTTCCTGATACAGGATAATGCCGTAGGTCGGCTCCAGTACCGGCTTCAGTGACTCATGCTGCCACTGAATATCAGGATAGGAAATGGCTTCACGCCCGTGTTTACGGTCGATAAAGTTATCTACCATGCCCGATTGCAGCGGCCCCGGACGGAACAGCGCTACCAGCGCGATCATATCTTCAAAACAGTCCGGCTTCAGGCGCTTGATCAAATCTTTCATGCCGCGCGATTCAAGCTGGAATACCGCCGTGGTTTCCGAGCGCTGTAGCATATCGAAACTTTTTTTGTCATCAAGCGGAATCGCCGCGATATCGATTGGCGGCTCGCCGTGCTTTTTGCGGCGGGCATTAATCATCGCCAGCGCCCAGTCGATAATGGTCAGCGTACGCAGGCCCAGGAAGTCGAACTTGACCAGACCGGCGTATTCCACGTCATTCTTGTCGAACTGCGTCACCGGATGGTTGCCGTTTTCGTCGCAGTAAAGCGGCGCAAAATCGGTGATCTGCGTTGGCGCGATGACCACGCCACCCGCATGCTTACCAGCGTTACGCGTGACGCCTTCCAGCTTGCGTGCCATGTCGATCAGCGCTTTAACTTCCTCGTCGGCTTCGTAGATTTCCGGAAGCTGCGGCTCGGCGGCAAAGGCTTTTTCCAGCGTCATGCCCGGATCGGGCGGCACCAGCTTGGAGATACGATCGACAAATCCGTATGGATGCCCCAGTACGCGGCCCACGTCGCGAATTACCGCTTTCGCCGCCATCGTACCGAAAGTAATAATCTGCGATACCGCTTTCCGACCGTACATTTCGGCGACGTGCTCGATCACCAGATCGCGTTTTTCCATGCAGAAGTCGACGTCAAAGTCAGGCATGGAGACACGTTCCGGGTTAAGGAAACGTTCAAACAGCAGGTCGAACTCCAGCGGATCGAGGTCGGTAATTTTCAGCGCATAGGCCACCAGCGACCCGGCGCCGGAGCCACGTCCTGGCCCGACCGGCACGTCGTTGTCTTTCGACCACTGGATAAACTCCATAACGATCAGGAAGTAGCCGGGGAAGCCCATCTGGTTAATAACGCCCAGCTCAATATCGAGGCGCTCGTCGTACTCAGGCCGTTTCTGCGCACGCTCTTCTGGATCGGGGAATAAAAATTCCAGACGCTCTTCCAGTCCCTCTTTCGACTTCATCACCAGAAAATCTTCGGTGGTCATGTCGCCAGTAGGAAACTGCGGCAGGAAGTATTCACCCAGGCGGATGGTGACGTTACAACGCTTAGCAATCTCTACGCTGTTGGCCAGCGCTTCAGGAATGTCTGAGAACAGCTCACACATTTCTTCTTCGCTGCGTAGATATTGCTGAGGACTGTAGAGGCGCGGACGCTTGGGATCGTCCAGCGTAAAGCCGTCGTGAATAGCCACGCGGATTTCGTGCGCGTCAAAATCGCCCTCTTCCAGGAAGCAGACTTCGTTGGTGGCCACCACCGGCACGCCCTCGGCAATCGCCAGCTCAACGGCGGCATGCAGCCAGGACTCTTCGTCAGGACGGCCAGTACGGCTTAGCTCAAGGTAGTAGCGGTTGGGGAAGTACTGCTGGTAAAACGCCAGGCATTCGGCCACCAGCGTTTGGTTGCCGCGCAGCTGCATCTTGCCCACGTCGCCGCGACGACCGCCGGAAAGCAGGATCAGGCCCTCGTTCAGCTCAATCAGCCAGTCGCGATCGATAACGGGGCCGGCCGCGCCATAGCCACGCTGATAGGCGCGGGAAATCAGCAGGGTAAGATTTTGATAGCCGGTATTAGTCGCTGCCAGCACGGTAAGCTGCGAAAGCTCATCGCCCATCGCCTCGCTGGCAACGTTAAAGTCCGCGCCGATAATCGGCTTGATACCCTGCCCGTGCGCCGTTCCGTAAAACTTCACCAGCCCGCAAAGGTTGGTGAAATCGGTGATCGCTATCGCGGGCATGCCCATCGCGGCCGCTTTTTTCACCAGCGGGGCAGTCTTGGCTAGTCCATCTACCATGGAATAGTCGCTGTGTACGCGTAAATGAATAAAACGAGGTTCGGCCATCTTTAATCCTGCTGAAAACTAACTGTGAACGCGGGCAAGAACTTCTGCATCCAGCAGCGCATTGCGCACCGGCGCGAAGCTGCGGCGATGATGCGGCGTGGCACCATGGAGCGCCAGCTTTGCCATATGCAGCGCTGTAGGATAGCCCTTGTGTTGGGCAAAACCATATTCCGGGAACAGCAGATCCAGCTCCGCCATCTCGCGATCGCGCGTTACCTTGGCAATGATCGACGCGGCGCTGATTTCCGCGACCAGGCTATCGCCTTTTACCACTGCCTGAGAAGGCATTGGCAGTGCCGGACAGCGGTTGCCGTCAATCAGCACAAAATCTGGCGTAATGGCCAGGCCCGCCACCGCTCGCTGCATGGCCAGCATGGTGGCATGCAGAATATTGAGCTGGTCGATCTCTTCCGGCTCTGCGCGGCCCAGACTCCAGCTCAACGCTTTCTCTTTGATCTCGTCAAACAGCGCCAGACGGCGTTTTTCCGACAGCTTTTTTGAGTCGGCCAGGCCAATAATTGGCTTTGCGGGATCGAGGATCACCGCAGCGGTAACGACCGCCCCCACCAGCGGGCCGCGCCCTACTTCATCCACGCCGGCAATCAACGCGGCCTGAGGATAGATAAAACTCATTTACATAGCTCCAGTACGGCCGTGGCAGCCTGTTCGTCCGCACTCCAGCGGATCTGGTGGTGCAGCTCGGCAAAGGTTGCCAATAGCTGGTCACGGGTGTCGCCTTTTGCCAGCAGCGGCTCCAGCGCGGCAGCCAGCTGCTCTGGCTGGCATTCGTCCTGCAGTAGCTCTTTCACCAGCTCGCGTCCGGCCAGCAGGTTGGGCAGGGAAACGTAGTCAGTTTTTACCAGCCGCTTCGCCAGCCAGAAGGTAAACGGCTTCATCCGGTAGCCTACGACCATTGGACATTTTGCCAGCATACACTCCAGCGCAGCCGTGCCGGAAGCCAGCAGCGCCGCGTCGCTGGCAACCATCGCCTGACGTCCTTTGCCATCCAGTAAATGCACGGGTAAATCGGGGGCGACTTCAGCCTTAATTTTTTCAAACTGCTCGCGGCGGCGTGGATTGACCAGCGGCACCACGATTTCGAGATCGGGCCATTTTTTGCGGAGCAAAATCGCCGTTTTCAGAAAGTCCGCGCTCAGCATTTCTACTTCTGCATTGCGGCTGCCTGGCAGCAGAGCCAGACAAGGGACGTTATCCGCAATACCCAGCTCCCGGCGAGCGGCGCTTTTGTCCGGCTCAATCGGCATCGCATCGGCCATTGTATGACCAATAAAGCGGCAGGGAACGTTATAGCGATCGTAGAAAGCTTTTTCAAAAGGTAAAAACGCCAGCACCAGATCGGTAGCACGGCCAATTTTGAAAACGCGCTTTTGACGCCACGCCCAGACGGAAGGGCTGACGTAATGAATAGTACGGATACCACGCGCTTTCAGCCGACCTTCCAGCGTGATATTGAAATCTGGCGCATCAATGCCGACAAAAACATCGGGTTTGAGCTCGCTAAACCTTTGCGTTAAATCGCGGCGGATTTTTAACAGACGCGGCAGCCTTTCCAGCACTTCCACCACGCCCATTACCGCCAGCTCTTCCATTTCATACCAGGCTTCGCAGCCTTCAGCCTGCATCAGCGGCCCCGCAACGCCAACGAAACGCGTATCGGGATGCTTTTCTTTCAGCGCGCGGATCAGGCCGGCACCAAGAATATCGCCGGAGGTTTCTCCGGCGACCAGGGCTATCGTTAAAGGTTTTGGCATGCGTTAACGAATCAGGCCCCGCGTAGAGCGGGCAAAGAAATCAAAGAAAGGCTGCACTTCAGGATGCTCGCGAGCGATGTCGGCGATTTCCGGCTTCGCTTCATCCAGCGTTTTACCGCTGCGGTACAACACTTTGTAAGCGTTACGGATCGCGTGTAGCGCTTCTTTGCTGAAGCCGCGACGCTGCAGGCCAACCAGGTTGATACCAAATGGCGTGGCGTGATTTCCCTGCGCAATAACAAAAGGAGGAACGTCCTGTGCAACGCCGGAACAGCCGCCAACCATGACGTGCGCGCCAATGATGCAGAATTGATGAACTGCCGTCATCCCGCCAATAATAGCGAAGTCATCCACGGTAACGTGACCGCCAAGCGTAGCATTGTTGGCCAGAATGCAGCGATCGCCGATAATGCAGTCGTGTGCGACATGCACGTTAACCATCAGCAGGTTATCGCTGCCGATTTTGGTCAGGCCGTCGGCCTGTGAAGTGCCACGATGAATCGTTACGCTTTCACGAATGCTGTTGCGATCGCCAACTTCTACGCGAGTAGGTTCACCCGCATATTTCAAATCCTGGTTAACTTCACCAATGGTCGCGAACTGGTAAATCGTATTGTCTTTACCAATTTTGGTATGGCCGTTGATGACCACGTGCGACTTCAGCACGGTGCCTTCGCCAATTTCAACGTTCGCGCCGATAAAGCAGAACGGGCCAATATGAACGCGAGCGCCAATAACGGCACCCTCTTCAATTACAGAGCTGGGATGGATCACAGCAGTTTCATCAATCACGAATTACGCCTCCCGGCTGCGGGCACACATCATGGTTGCTTCGCAGACAATTTTACCGTCAACGGTCGCCACGCCTTTAAAGCGGGTCAAACCCCGGCGGGTTTTCTCGAAGGTGACTTCCATAATCATCTGATCGCCTGGGACAACCGGACGCTTGAAGCGGGCTTCATCAATACCAGCAAAGTAGTAAAGTTCGCCTGGTTCCAGCTTACCTACGCTTTTAAACGCCAGAATACCGGTCGCCTGCGCCATGGCTTCTAAAATCAGCACGCCTGGAAAAATCGGTTTACCAGGGAAATGGCCCTGGAAAAACGGTTCGTTGACCGATACGTTCTTGACCGCGCGTAAAAACTTGTGCTCTTCAAATTCAAGTACGCGATCGACCAGCAGAAACGGATAGCGGTGCGGCAGCAGTTCAATAATCTCTTCAATTTTCAGAGTATGAGTTTCAGTAGTCAAAATACTCTTCCTGTCCTAAAAAATTCTGATGGCATCAATAACACGGCCTGCAACGAAAGTGTCGTTCGCAGGCCGCAAATCAGTTTCCGTGCCCCAGCCTTCCATGCTTAGCATTCTTTTTATATTCCGCTTCAGGGCGAAATAGTGAAGGCTGGTCGACCGCTGGTAAGGCGCCTAGTCCTTGTGGACTTTGCGCTCGATGGCTTTTAAGCGCTTGCTCATTTCATCGATATTCATTACCAGCGCGGCGGTCTTGCGCCAGTTTTTGTTGGGCTGCAGCGGAATTCCGGAGGAGTATACCCCAGGTTCGGTAATTGGTCTCATGACCATTCCCATTCCCGTTACCGTCACTTTGTCACAAATTTCCATATGGCCATTAATGACGCTGGCACCGCCAATCATGCAGTAGCGGCCGATTTTCAGGCTGCCCGCCATGATCACGCCGCCCGCCACCGCGGTATTGTCGCCAATCACCACGTTGTGTGCAATCTGGCACTGGTTGTCAATGATAACACCATTCCCGATCTGAGTGTTATCCAACGCGCCGCGATCGATGGTAGTACAGGCACCGATTTCAACACGATCGCCAATAATCACCGTGCCAAGCTGGGGGATTTTCACCCAGTTGCCGCGATCGTTAGCGTAACCGAATCCGTCCGCGCCGATGACGGTGCCGGACTGGATCAGGCAATTTTCACCGATTTGCACTTCGTGATAAACAGAAACGTTGGCCCACAGGCGAGTTCCCGCACCGATGCGGCTATTTTTTCCAACAAAGCAGCCAGCGCCAATGACCACGTTATCGCCCAGCGTGACGCCGGATTCGATAACGGCGTTAGCGCCGATTGCCACGTTGTTGCCCAGCGTCGCAGCGGCATCAATAACCGCGCTCGGCGCGATATTGGCAGCAGGCTGCGGCGTGGTATCAAGAATTTGCGCCATACGCGCATAGGTCAGATAAGGATCTTTTACGACCAGTGCAGAGCCCTGGAAGTAGTCAAGATCAGCAGCCAGTAACACTACGGCTGATGCCTTACAGGCAGCAAGCTGATCGCGGTAACGACTGTTAGAGAGAAACGTGATTTGGCCGGCCTGGGCGGAGTGCATAGAAGCAATGCCGGAGATGACGATATCGCCATCTCCGTGCAAATCTGCATCCAACTGCTGGGCTAAATCAGCCAGTCGAATTGAAGACATTGATTATTTAACCTGTTTCAGTACATCAGCAGTGATGTCTTTAGATGAGCTGGCGTACGCTACAGCGTTAGCGTCAACAACGACGTCGTAACCTTCGTCAGCCGCAACTTTCTTCACTGCATCCTGAATACGGCTCAGGATTTTGTTACGCTCTTCTGCCTGGCGACGACGGTTATCCTGCTCGAAAGCCTGCGCTTTGCTGGAGAAGGTTTCACGCTGCGCCATCACGTCTTTTTCCAGACGGCTGCGCTCGCTTGCTTTCATGGTAGAACCATCGCGCTGTAGACGCTGCATTTTGGTTTGCAGATCGCGCTCCATGCCCTGCAGCTCAGTTGCCCGGCCTTTGAACTCATTTTCAAGCTGTTTCGCAACTGTCGCACGCGCCGGTAACTGTTGGAAAATGCTGGAAACGTTTACCACTGCAATTTTGTCAGCGGCCTGAGCACCGGCGGAAACCGCCAGAGCGAGAGAGAGGCCTGCGGCACACAACAACTTTTTCACTATAAACTCCTTACCATCAACGTTTGTGTCAAAGACACATGTGTTGCGCGTTAAGGCAGCCGGAGCTGCCCGTGAACGGCGCGATACTCGCGGTGCAACACCGCGAGCGTTGAGAAAAGTCAGACTTCTCTTTTCTCAAATTTTGCCAGCCGCGGCAGTTTACCAGGTTTTACCGATATTAAACTGGAACTGCTCGGCTTTGTCTCCATCGTACTTCTTGAACGGCTGGGCGTAAGAGAACACCAGCGGCCCCAGCGGCGACATCCATTGTAGTGCCAGACCAGCCGACATACGAATGTTGCCCGGATCGCTATAGTCCGGAATACCTGCCGCGCGCGTTTCCGCCGTATTTTCCCATGCGGTATCCCATACGGTACCGGCATCGACAAACAGCGAGGTACGTACGGAATTTGCATATTTTTCGCTCAGGAACGGCGTTGGCGTAATCAGCTCGGCGCTGGCCGTAGCCATCGCGTTACCGCCCACCGCATCGCTTGAGTCACACAGCGTACCGGTTGAGCAGGTGCTTGAACCGTTATTGTAGTAAGCCGCTTTTGGACCAATGGTATTGGAGCGGAAACCACGTACGGTGCTGGAACCACCGGCGTAGAAGTTCTCGTAGAACGGCAGCTCTTTGCCATTCAGGCCATCACCGTAACCAACCTTACCGCGACCCAACAGCACCCAGGTACGATCCTGGTTGAGCGGTACGTACTGCTGCGTATCCAGCGTCGCTTTGTAGAAGGCGTTATCCGAACCAGGAATCGTTACTTTACCATTCAGGTTGGTGCGGTTACCGGAAGTTGGGAAGAAGCCGCGGTCCAGCGTGTTGTACGTCCAGCCGTAGTTAAACGTGAAGTCGTCAGCTGAATAGCTGGCGTTCTTATCGAAACTCGGGTTCTGTCCTACAGATTGCAGATAGCGGAACATCGCGATCTGTGGCTGAATGTGGGACAGGTCGTTATGCACGTAACCCAGACCCACGCGCAGCGTGTTGTTTTCGTTAACCGGGAAGCCCAGCGTACCGTCTGTACCGTAACTTCTGTTGGTATAGTCGGAAAGATCTGCATCATCTGCTTTAAAATCGTTGTAGAAGATGCGGCCGCCCAGGCTGACGCCGTCGACCGTAAAGTACGGATCGGTCAGCGAGAACTCAGCATAGGTCTGGTAGTCGTTTTTGGTGCCGCTGATGCCAACGGTATTACCCGTGCCCAGCCAGTTATCCTGCGTCACGCCAACCTGGAAGCTAACGCCGCTTTCGGTGCCGTAACCTACGCCAAAGTTAAAGGTACCGGTATTACGTTCCTTAACTTTATAAACCACATCAACCTGGTCAGGCGAGCCCGGTACGCGCTGCGTATCGGTATCAACCGTTTCGAAATAGCCGGTACGGTTCAGACGCTCTTTACCCTGCTCAACCAGATCGCTACCCAGCCATGCGCCTTCCATCTGGCGCATTTCGCGGCGCAGCACGGAATCTTTTGAGGTATCGTTGCCTTCAAAACGGACTTTACGTACGTAGTAACGGTTGCCCGCATCAACGTTGACGTGCAGCTTAACGGTTTTATCCGCATCGTTGATTTCCGGCTGCGTCACCACGCGCGGATAGGCATAACCATAGCGACCAAACATCTTCTTGATGTCGTCTTCCATTTTGGTGACTTTGGCACCGTTATAGAGTTCGCCCGGCTGGATTTTAGTCAGAGACTCAACTTCCGCCGAATGGCCCGCCATGCTGCCGTTTACCACTACGCTTGAAAGCTTGTACTTATCGCCTTCGGTAATGTTAATGGTGATGTAGATGCCTTTTTTGTCCGGCGTCAGGCTGACCTGCGTCGAATCAATATTAAAGCGCGCATAGCCGCGATCCAGATAGAAGCTGCGCAGCGTCTCTAAGTCGCCAGCCAGCTTTTGCTTCTGATATTTGCGATCGCCAACCAGGTTCCACCACGGCACTTCATCACGCAGCTGGAAGCGAGAAATCAGTTCGTCGGAACTGAACGCTTTGTTGCCGACAACGTTAATCTGCTGGATTTTAGCGGAAACGCCTTCGGTAAAGACCAGTTTAAGATCGACACGGTTACGCGGCAGTGGCGTAACAACCGCTTTCACGCTGGCACTGTATTTACCCACGCTGTAGTAGAAATCTTCCAGCCCTTTCTCGATAGTCGAGATGGTGGTGCGATCCAGTGCTTCGCCCACGCGCACGCCAGAAGCCTCAAGGTTCTGCTTGAGCATGTCGTCCTTCACCGCCTTGTTGCCGGAGAAGGTGATGCTGGCAATGGTCGGGCGCTCTTTCACCTGCACGATTAGCGTATTGCCGTCTCGCAGAACCTGAACATCCTCAAAGTTCCCGGTCGCGAAAAGAGCGCGAATGGTATTACTGATATCATCATCGGAGACGGTATCTCCCACGCGGACAGGCATACTGAGCAATGCCGCCCCGACGGCGACTCGCTGCAGGCCTTCGAAATGGATATCCTTCACCACGAAGCCGTCTGCCGCGTATACGGTGGCGCTGCTAAACAGCAGCGACGCTATGAGCAACTTTTTCATCGCCATCGTTGTTATGCATTCTTCCTAACTGGTTCTCGCATCAAACGGTCAGGCCGTTAAAGACGCGAGAAATCATTGAATAGTGCAAGCCCCATTAACAGCACCAGCAAAACAGAGCCAATGCGATAACTGAAGTCCTGAACTCGCTCAGACACCGGCCCACCTTTGATCTTTTCGATCGCCAGAAACAGCAAATGTCCACCATCTAGTACCGGCAAGGGGAACAGATTGATAATTCCAAGGTTCACGCTGATTAAAGCGAGGAACATCAGATAATAAATCAAGCCATATTCCGCCGACATCCCAGCACCCTGGGCGATTGAAATCGGCCCGCTGAGATTGTTCAACTTCACTTCGCCGACAATCAGCTTGCCCAGCATCGTTACCGTCAGCTTCATTAGCTGCCAGGTTTTCGCGCTGGCCTCACCAACGGCCGCAAACGGTCCATACTGGCGTACCGTTTTGTATTCATCCGGCAGAGGAATAATACGCGGGATTACGCCCGCAAAGCCTTCTGCTTTATTTCCCGGTCTTGCGTCCGGCGTCAACGTCAAGCTTACAGGGCTGCCCTGACGCTCGACCTCAACCGCCAGCGGTTGACCAGGATTATCGCGAACCAATGTGACAAACTGCTGCCACTGGTCCAGCGGCTGACCATCGACTTTAACGATCCTGTCACCTGCTTGCAAACCTGCTTTGGCCGCCGCCGAGTTGGTCTGGATTTCAGCCAGCACGGTTTCTACCTGCGGCCCGCGTGGCCGAATGCCCAGCGAAGCGACCGGATCCTGCCTGTCAGGCTCAAAATGCCAGTTGCGCAAATCGAGCCGGACGTCACGAACCTGAGCAGTGCCAAACGGCGCCACGCTGAGCGTAGTCTGCTGGTCGCCAATTTTAGTTACCAGCGCCATACGCACAGCTTCCCAGTCAGGCGTTTCGATGCCGTCAACGGCCTTAAGTTCCATTCCTGGCGTAATTTGCGCTTCTGCAGCCTGCGAACCGCTTACTATTTCGCCAACTACCGGGCGAACACCCGGTACGCCGATAATAAAAACGAGCCAGTAAGCCACGATAGCGAACAGGAAATTGGCCAGCGGCCCGGCGCTGATAATCGCCGCGCGTTGCAGCACGGTTTTATTATTGAAGGAGAGATGGCGGAGTTCAGGCGGGACGCTTTCGACGCGTTCATCCAGCATCTTAACGTAGCCGCCCAGCGGGATCAGTGCGATGACATACTCGGTACCCTGGCGATCGCGGCGTCGCCACAGCGCTTTGCCAAAGCCAACGGAGAACCGCTCTACCTTGACGCCGCAGCGGCGAGCCACCCAGAAATGCCCAAATTCGTGCACGGTTATCAGAATACCCAGCGCAACGATAAAAGCGCCAAGGCTCCAGAGTATACTCAACATAAAGTCCCTTATAGCGTGCCGAACACCAGCAGCAGCAGGCAGGCAAACACCGGCACCGCCGCCGTCAGGCTATCGATACGATCCAATATCCCACCGTGGCCAGGAATAAGCTGGCCGCTGTCTTTGATGCCCGCTTCGCGTTTGAACATACTTTCGGTCAAATCGCCTAACACGGACGCCAGCGCCGCGACGAGAGAGCAGGTTAGCAGAACGCCGGGCGAAATGCTCAACGGTGCCCACAGGCCGAACAGCCAGGCGATAACGGCTGAAGTGACGAGACCGCCAAAAAAACCTTCCCAGGTTTTTCCTGGCGATACTTTCGGCGCCAGTTTGTGCTTACCGAACAGGCGGCCAAACATATACGCGCCCGAATCTGCACCCCATACCAGAAGCATGACGTACAGCAGCCACCAGGCACCACTAAAGTGGTCAGTTTCATAATGGTACTGGCGCAGCGCCACCATACCCCAGAAAAACGGCACGATAGTTAACACGCCAAACAGCAGGCGCAACACGCGAGAGCGACGCCATAGCGCCGCAGAACCAGGATAGGTTAGCACCAGCAACAGCGCTGCGATCCACCAGACCAGGGCCGCCCATAGCGAACCGGCAATCTGCGTCAAATGAACGGAATGATGATAGGCAGGAAGGGTAAACATCATCACAGCAAGCAGCAGCCCGCACAGGACGGCCAGCCAGACGCGCTGCGAGCGCGAGGCCAGGCCAGCGAACTGTCCCCATTCCCAGGCCGCCAACATGCAGACGGCCAGCGTGACAATAGCAAATCCGGGAGGCGGCAGCAGAAACAGCGCTGCAATCACGATCGGAATGAGTATTAATGCGGTAATCAGGCGTGACTTCAGCAAAGATTACCTCCAGTGCGCTCAGGCGCCGCCGGGTGCTGCACCGCCAAAGCGGCGCTCTCGTTGTGCAAACGCATTCAGTGCACCTTCAAAAACTTGTTCATCAAAATCAGGCCAGAGAACATCGGTAAAAAAGAACTCCGCGTAGGCAACCTGCCACAGCAAAAAGTTACTGATTCGATGCTCTCCCCCTGTCCTTATTACCAGATCCACCGGCGCCAGGTCATTGAGACAAAGGTACTGACCGAGATTTTCTTCCTCGATCTGGTCTGGACGAATCAGACCTTCCTGCACCTGCTCTGCGATTTTCCTGACACCATGAATAATATCCCAACGTCCGCCATAATTCGCGGCAATGTTCAGGGTGAGTCCATTATTTTGCTGAGTAAGTTCCTCGGCACGGCGAATACGTTCCTGTAAACGGGCGTTAAAGCGGCCGGTGTCGCCAATGATCCGCAGGCGAACATTATGCTTATGGAGGCTTTTTACCTCGCTGTCCAGCGCCCAGACAAACAGTTCCATCAACGCCATCACTTCTTGTGGCGGACGATTCCAGTTTTCGCTGCTGAAAGCATACAGGGTAAGCGCGTCCAGCTTATTGCTGACGGCAAAGCTGACGGCACGACGGACCGATTTTACACCCGCCTTATGCCCCGTAATGCGCATTTTGCCCTGGTTTTTGGCCCAGCGGCCATTGCCATCCATAATGATGGCCACATGACGGGGATGTTCACCCTGCTGGTCATCGGTTTTTATTTGATTTTCGGACGACATAACGCGTAATTATTTCCTTTAATCAGAAATACAATGGTTTCTGAAATACCTTACCTGCTCGACGTAAACAGCCGTATCCTTCACGGCAATGGCAACCAGTTTGTGGCTACTACGCTATACAGGCGGCCGAAGATTGTACCATCTCCGCCCTCACCTCACAAATGGACGCTACCCGTACCAGAAAAACGCGACAGGCATGTTTGTGCCGCTTCTCGCGCCTGGCGATCGATATCCAACACGGCCTCTACGCTTGCTGGCTCACGACAGGAAAGCATTTCCAGCACGCTCATATTTACGCTGGCAATATCCGTAAAGCGGATCTGCTTAGCCAGGAAAGCCGCCACGGCAATTTCATTCGCGGCGTTTAGTGCTGTAGTAGCCGCCTGGCCCGTTTTGCAGGCGTCGATAGCGAGCTTTAAACAGGGATAGCGCGCATAGTCTGGCTCAGCGAAGGTCATTGCGCCCATGCGGGTAAAATCCAGCGGCTTTGCACCGGACTGCACGCGCTGCGGCCATGCCATAACATGAGCAATCGGCGTACGCATATCTGGCGAACCCAGCTGCGCCAGTACGCTGCCGTCACGGTAACGAACCATTGAGTGGATAACAGACTGCGGATGCAGGATCACTTCCATTTGCGCGTCGGTAGCGTTAAACAACCAGCGGGCTTCGATATATTCCAGACCTTTATTCATCATGGTGGCCGAATCGACGGAAATTTTTCGTCCCATCGTCCAGTTCGGATGCGCGCAGGCCTGGTCTGGCGTCATTGTTGCCAGCTCGGCTAACGGCGTTTCGCGAAAAGGGCCACCCGATCCCGTAAGGATAATGCTTTCAATGCCATTATCCCGCAGAGAAGCGTATCCTAACTGGCGCTGGAGGGAAGCGGGCAAACTCTGAAAAATGGCATTATGTTCGCTGTCGACCGGGAGAAGCTGCGCCTTATACTGGCTGACGGCCTCCATAAATAGCTGGCCGCATGTGACCAGCGACTCTTTATTGGCCAGCAGCACCTGTTTACCGGCGCGAATGGCCGCCAGCGTTGGCAACAGTCCCGCCGCGCCAACAATTGCTGCCATCACCTGATCCACATCGTCCAGAGCAGCCAGTTCACAGGCTGCTTTTTCACCGCTCATGACTTCCGTCGCAACATTTAAATCCGCCAGCTTCAGGCGCAACGCAGCGGCAGAAGCCTCATCGGCCATGGCTGCGTAAGCGGGCCGGAAAATATGGCACTGTTCAGCCATCAGCTCAACGTTGTGACCGGCAACTAACGCCTTAACGGCAAACAGTTCGGGATTCGCTTTAATCACGGCCAGCGTGCTGGTGCCGATAGAACCGGTGGAACCAAGAATGGTCAGTTGCTTCATGAGGATGCTCTGTGTAGTAGCCCGCGAGAGCGGCTCGCCAGGCAAAGGAATAAATGCAAAACGCCGTAAGACTGCCCGATAAAAGCGGCAATCTGTACGGCGTTAAGTCACGATACCGATCGACTCAGAAGTCCATCAGTTCCGCTTCTTTTTCTGCCAGCGCGGCATCAACTTTCTTGATGAACACGTCGGTCATTTTTTGAATATCATCCTGAGAGCGACGCTCTTCGTCTTCGCTGATCTCTTTGTCTTTCAACAGAGCTTTCACTTTGTCGTTAGCATCACGGCGAACGTTGCGCACGGAAACGCGCCCCTGCTCGGCTTCGCCACGAACGATTTTAATCAGGTCTTTACGACGCTCTTCCGTCAGCGCTGGCAGCGGAACGCGGATATCGCTGCCCGCCGAGCTTGGGTTCAGGCCCAGGTCAGAAGCCATAATGGCTTTTTCTACCGCTGCGCTGATTGAACGGTCAAATACGTTGATTTTCAGTGTACGGGAATCTTCAACCGTGACGCTTGCCAGCTGGCGCAGCGGCGTGGAAGAACCGTAGTAATCAACCATAATGCCATCAAGAATACTTGGCGAAGCGCGGCCGGTACGGATTTTGCTGATGTGGTTTTTAAACGCTTCCAGGCATTTGTCCATGCGCGTTTCGGCATCTTTTCTGATTTCGTTAATCACGTTGTAACCCTTGGATTCTGGTTAACCTGCCAGGCTCTGCGACCAGAGCCCGTTTTAAGTCATAATATGGGTGCGTTCAGCACTATGAAGGCAGAATATACCTTATTTTACGCGCTAACAGATATTATTGCGTAATCAGGGTGCCTTCTTTTTCGCCCATCACTACACGGCGCAGCGCGCCCGGCTTGTTCATGTTGAAAACGCGAATCGGCAGTTTATGGTCACGAGCCAGCGTAAAGGCGGCCAGATCCATCACTTTCAGTTCACGTTCCAGCACTTCGGTGTAGCTCAGCTGATCGTACAGGGTAGCGTCCGGATTTTTGACCGGATCTTCAGAGTAGACGCCGTCTACTTTGGTTGCTTTCAGTACGACGTCAGCTTCAATCTCAATACCACGCAGGCAGGCTGCTGAGTCGGTAGTAAAGAATGGGTTGCCGGTTCCCGCAGAGAAAATCACCACGCGGTTGTTACGCAGCAGGCTGATGGCCTCTGCCCAGCTGTAGTTATCACAGACGCCGTTCAATGGAATAGCTGACATCAGGCGAGCGTTGACGTAGGCACGATGCAGCGCATCACGCATGGCCAGTCCGTTCATTACGGTCGCCAGCATGCCCATGTGGTCACCCACAACGCGATTCATGCCGGCTTGCGCCAGACCTGCGCCACGGAACAGATTACCACCACCGATAACCACACCCACCTGAATGCCCAGCTCTACCAGTTCCTTCACTTCCTGAGCCATACGATCCAGCACGCTTGCATCGATACCGAAGCCTTCGGCACCTTGCAGGGCTTCGCCGCTCAGTTTTAGCAGGATACGTTGATAAACAGGTTTTGCATTGGTCGCCATGGTTTTTTTTCCTGGAAGATGTCTGTCGATGTGAGGAGTTAAATCTGCACTATCATCCCGCGGGCATTGAAAAAATACTATTGGGATGAGGCTGAAAATTGCCTGAGAAGGCAGATAAAAAAGAACCGCCGGTTGGCGGTTCTTTTCAAGCGATTAAGACTGCTTGGACATTGCCGCAACTTCTGCAGCGAAATCTGTTTCAGCTTTCTCAATACCTTCGCCCACTTCAAAGCGGATGAAGTTAACGACGTCAGCACCCTGCTCTTTCAGCAGCTGGCCAACGGTTTTAGACGGGTCGATAACGAAAGGCTGACCGGTCAGAGAAACTTCGCCGGTGAATTTCTTCATGCGGCCTTCAACCATTTTCTCTGCGATTTCTTTCGGCTTGCCGGACTGCATAGCGATGTCCAGCTGAACCTGGTACTCTTTTTCTACTACTTCAGCAGAAACGTCTTCTGGCTTAACAAACTCAGGCTTGCTTGCAGCAACGTGCATAGCCAGCTGCTTAACCAGCTCTTCGTTAGCGCCGGTTGCAGAGATCAGTACGCCGATACGCGCGCCGTGCAGGTAGCTGCCCAGCACGTCGCCTTCCAGGGAAGCTACGCGACGGATGTTGATGTTCTCACCGATTTTAGCAACCAGTGCAACGCGCTCTTCTTCGAACTGTGCTTTCAGCACTTCGACATCAGTGATTTTGCCGGCAACAGCCGCATCCAGCACTTTGTCAGCGAACGCCTGGAAACCGCCATCTTTAGCAACGAAGTCGGTCTGGCAGTTAACTTCCAGGATCACGCCGTAGTTGCCGTCGATTTTGGTTTTGATCACGCCGTCAGCAGCTACGTTGCCTGCTTTTTTCGCCGCTTTGATCGCGCCAGATTTACGCATGTTTTCGATGGCCAGCTCGATGTCGCCGCTAGCTTCAGTCAGCGCTTTCTTACAATCCATCATGCCAGCGCCAGTGCGCTCGCGCAGTTCTTTTACCAGAGCAGCAGTAATTTCAGCCATTCTCTAATCCTCGGTTAGCTCAGCACCTGCCCGGTTCGCCGGATGGCGCCACGACAGATACCTGTTTCTCGGGAGAAATATTGCCCCGCCGATGGGTCACCAGCGGCAAAGCGAATTCAAAATAAAGGGGCCAATCAAGGCCCCTTACAGATTAACATCTGATTTTACCCTGACGGGTATAAGGGCTCTCTGTGGAGCAAACCTTATTACTCAGCTTCAGCGAAGCTTTCTTCAGCCTGCTGAGCCAGGTCCTGAGAGCGACCTTCACGCACGGTGGTAGCCACAGCGGTCAGGTACAGGCTTACAGCACGGATTGCATCGTCGTTGCCTGGGATGATGTAGTCAACGCCGTCTGGATCAGAGTTAGTATCAACGATAGCGAACACCGGGATACCCAGGTTGTTAGCTTCTTTGATTGCGATGTGCTCGTGGTCAGCATCAACAACGAACAGCGCGTCTGGCAGGCCGCCCATGTCTTTGATACCGCCCAGGCTGTTTTCCAGCTTGGCCAGCTCACGATTACGCATCAGCGCTTCTTTCTTGGTCAGTTTATCAAACGTACCGTCCTGAGACTGAGTTTCCAGATCTTTCAGACGTTTGATGGACTGACGAACGGTTTTCCAGTTAGTCAGCATGCCACCCAACCAGCGGTGGTTAACGAAGAACTGATCGCAGCTCAGAGCGTGCTCTTTTACCGCTTCGCTTGCAGCGCGCTTGGTACCAACAAACAGGATCTTACCTTTACGGGAAGAGATCTTGGTCAATTCAGCCAGAGCTTCGTTGAACATTGGTACGGTTTTTTCAAGGTTGATGATGTGAACTTTGTTACGAGCGCCGAAAATGAATGGCTTCATTTTTGGGTTCCAGTAACGGGTCTGGTGACCGAAGTGTACACCAGCCTTGAGCATGTCGCGCATGGAAACAGTTGCCATGATTACCTCTGTAAATTGATTGGGGTTAAGCCTCCATGTATCCCATACGACCGACCTCGCAGACTGCTTGCGCAGTGATTAAGGCACCCCGGCGTATGTGTCGATACATGTGTGTTATTTACACATAGTGAGATTTATGCGTTTCTCTGCAAACTTTCCCACAGAGAATCGTCGGCGCGCTTTATACCATAAAGCTGCCCGTGAAGCCAATGATTGTTAGCTATCCGTCCCCTGCCGCAAACTGCAATTGGCAGCAGCAAGGTGGGCTGCTAACATTGCTGCACTTCCTTTATTATTGTCGAAAATAGCGACAGCTGCGGACTAAATTAATGGCAATTACAATCAAAACCCCTGAAGAAATCGCAAAAATGCGCGTCGCCGGACGCCTGGCGGCCGAAGTGCTGGAAATGATCGAAGAGCACGTTAAACCCGGCGTCAGCACCGGCGAGCTTGACCGTTTGTGCCACGATTACATCGTTAACACCCAGAAAGCGGTGTCGGCCAGCCTTGGCTATCACGGTTTTCCTAAATCGGTCTGTATTTCAGTCAACGAAGTTGTTTGCCACGGTATCCCGAGTGACGAGAAAATCCTGAAAGATGGAGATATCGTGAACATCGACGTGACCGTCATTAAAGATGAGTATCATGGCGACACGTCAAAAATGTATATCGCGGGCAAGCCGACTATTCAGGGCGAACGTCTGTGCCGCGTAACGCAGGAAAGCCTTTACCTGGCGCTGCGCATGGTCAAACCGGGTATTCGACTGCGCACCATTGGCCGTGAAATCCAGAAATTTGTTGAAGCACAGGATTTCTCTGTGGTTCGTGAGTATTGCGGACACGGCATTGGGAAAGGCTTCCACGAAGAGCCTCAGGTGCTGCATTACGATGCGGATGATGGCGGCGTTGTGCTGCAGGCCGGTATGGCTTTTACCATTGAGCCAATGGTTAACGCAGGCGATTACCGCATTCGCAGCATGAAAGATGGCTGGACGGTAAAGACCAAAGATCGCAGCCTCTCTGCACAATATGAGCACACTATCGTGGTTACGGAAGACGGCTGCGAAATTATGACGCTGCGCAAAGACGATACCATTCCGGCTATTCTGACTGCCGACGCTTAATTCTCTTCCTTGCCAAACCCGACGGCCATTCCGCTGTCGGGTTTTAACAACGCATCAACTCTGCTGCTACTGATTTATCTGGCCCGTCCGTGCGTCCACACTGCAAAAGCATCACGTTAAACGCATTATGGAATCGGATTTTTCTGCCCATTCCAACGCCCGCTTTCCGTTAAAAAGGCAGCTTTTGCGTGATATGCCGCATTTCCTTACCGAAAGCGAAATCAGCCGGTCCTTTTCGATAGACATCAACAGGCGTTTGGTTATAAATTGCACTGACCATAAAGAGTGTAAGGGCATTCCCTTTTTTGCAGGACGCAAGACATTCATACAAGGAGATCGACTTATGGAAACGCCAGTTCCCTTCCTGAACAGATACAGCGATTTTTTATTTTCTGTTTTCCAGAAAAATGGCCACGGCATGAGCGGCTTTACTTTTAGTCAGACTGCAAGCAACTTCCTTTTTTATCCATTCCGCAACAGGTTTAACGTCAGAACTCCAGGCCTCTGCCTTATGCCAGCGATAATCGGGCAGCCAGAGAAGGGAAGAAATAAAGGAGGCAACCATGGGTTATGCGCTCAGGAATGCCACCGCGAATGAATGCAACGAGGATGGTAAGTCCGCTTTACCTGTTTTGCCTGTGTCTGACTGCAGGAGTGATGAAGGAGGAAACGTGACGGAAAATCTTGAACCAAGGGTGAAGAAACTTGAGAGCGACGTGGCCACTATCAGTAAAAATCTGGCTACCCTTACCGTTCGCTCTGAAAGTTTTGCCACCCACGCCGACGTCGCGAACGTTCGTACTGAAATGACAGCTTTGCGCGGCGAGCTGAAAGAAGATATTGCTTCACTGCGTGGCGAGCTTAAAGCAGATATTGTTTCACTGCGCGGCGATCTTACCGGACAAATCATCGCTTCACGCGGTGAATTGCGGGAGGAGCTGCAAAAAGCCATCAACAGGCAAACCGTCCTGCTGCTAACCGTTATCCCGGCAACGCTTGCCGCTATCGCCGCCGTCGCCGCCTGGTTCAGGTAACTACCGTAGACGAACGCCCATCGTTTTCTTTGATCTCTGGTGCCCTGTGACGCTATTGTCACTGCTTGTCTTGATGCCGACAGGCAAACTGCAGGAGCTCTGGCGTGAATACCACAATGAAAGAATACGGGCAGGCTTCTTCTCCTGCTGACTGGCAAGACGCTGAACTGACGCGCGATACGCTAAAACAGCATCTGGAAGATTTTCAGCAGTATCTGGCTGGTGCCTTTGACGCGGGTAAAAATGTTGAGCAGCTAATCGCCGCACGCACGTTGTTTATCGATCGTCTGCTGCGCCGCCTGTGGCGTTTTTACGGTTTTCCCGAGCAGGAAGACATCGCGCTGGTTGCCGTTGGCGGCTATGGTCGCGCCGAACTGCATCCGCTTTCCGATATCGACGTGCTGATCCTCAGCCGCTACCCTCTTTCTGCAGAAGATGCCCAGCGTACCAGCGAGCTGCTCACGCTGATGTGGGATCTCAAACTGGAAGTGGGCCACAGCGTTCGAACGCTGGAAGAGTGCCTGCTGGAAGGTCTGTCGGATCTTACCGTTGCCACTAACCTGATTGAGTCCCGTTTGCTGACTGGCGACGTCGCGTTATTTCTGGAGCTGCAGAAAAACGTTTTCAGCGAGGGCTTCTGGCCTTCCGATCGCTTTTTCGCGGCTAAAATCGACGAGCAGCAGGAACGGCATCAGCGCTATCACGGCACCAGCTACAACCTTGAGCCGGATATCAAAAGCAGCCCGGGTGGATTACGTGATATCCATACCTTGCTGTGGGTAGCGCGCCGCCATTTTGGTGCGACCTCACTGGATGAAATGGTTGGCTTTGGGTTTCTGACCGAGGCGGAACGGAACGAGCTTAACGAGTGCCAGACCCTGCTCTGGCGGATCCGTTTTGCGCTGCATCTGACGTTGAACCGGTACGATAACCGGCTGCTGTTCGACCGTCAGCTAAACGTGGCGCAACGCCTGAACTATCAGGGCGAAGGCAACGAACCCGTTGAGCGGATGATGAAAGATTTTTACCGCGTCACCGGCCGTATCAGCGAGCTAAACCAGATGTTGCTACAGCTGTTTGACGAAGCGATTCTGGCGCTGGGCGAAGATGAAAAGCCGCGCGCTATTGACGAAGAATTTCAGCTGCGCGGCACGCTGATCGATCTCATCGATGAAACGCTGTTTACGCGCGATCCTGTCGCTATTATGCGCCTGTTTTACACCATGGTGCGGACGCCAAACATTACCGGCATCTATTCCACGACGCTGCGCCAGTTAAGATACGCGCGCCGTCATTTGCAGCAGCCGCTCTGCACCATCCCACAGGCTCGTCAACTCTTTCTGTCAATTCTGCGCCATCCCGGCGCGGTCAGCCGCGCGCTGGTGCCGATGCATCGGCATAGCGTGCTGTGGGCTTATATGCCGCAGTGGGGCAATATCGTTGGGCAAATGCAGTTCGACCTTTTCCACGCCTATACCGTAGATGAACACACCATCCGGGTGCTGCAAAAACTGGAAAGCTTTGCTGATGAAGCTACCCGGCCGCGTCATCCGCTCTGTGTGGAAATCTGGCCGCGCCTGCCGCAGCTTGAACTGCTGTTAATGGCCGCGCTGTTTCATGATATCGCCAAAGGGCGCGGCGGCGACCATTCGGTGCTTGGCGCGCAGGATGCGCTGGAATTTGCCGAACTGCACGGGCTTAACTCACGGGAAACACAGCTCGTCGCCTGGCTGGTACGTCACCACCTGCTGATGTCGGTCACGGCACAACGCCGCGATATTCAGGATCCGGCAGAAATCCAGAAGTTTGCCGAGGCGATGCAGAATGAAAACAGGCTGCGCTACCTGGTTTGCCTGACCGTGGCGGATATCTGCGCCACTAACGAAACCTTGTGGAACAGCTGGAAGCAGAGCCTGTTGCGCGAGCTCTTTTTTGCTACGGAAAAACAGTTGCGCCGCGGGATGGAACACAGTCCCGATCTGCGTGAACGGGTTCGGCATCATCGTTTGCAGGCGCTGGCGCTGCTGCGCATGGATAACCTGGACGAGCAGGCGCTGCGTGACATCTGGGCACGCTGCCGGGCGGATTATTTTCTGCGCCATACGCCCAATCAGCTGGCCTGGCACGCCCGTCATCTGATGGAACATGACCTGTCTCAGCCGCTGGTGTTATTAAGCCCGCAGGCCACGCGCGGCGGTACGGAAATCTTTATCTGGAGTCCCGACAGGCCCTATCTGTTTGCTACGGTGGCGGGTGAGCTGGATCGCCGTAACCTCAGCGTGCATGATGCGCAAATTTTCACCAGCCGCGATGGAATGGCGATGGATACCTTTATCGTGCTGGAGCCGGACGGCAGTCCGCTGGCCGCAGATCGCCATGAAACTATCCGCCAGGCGCTGGAGCAGGCCATTGGGCAAAGCAGCTTCCAGCCAGCCAGAACCCGACGCCAGTCGGCCAGGCTAAAGCATTTTAGCGTCGATACCGAGGTTAAATTTCTGCCGAACCATACCGACAGACGCACCTATATGGAGCTTATTGCCCTGGATCAGCCTGGCTTGCTGGCCCGGGTAGGTGAAATTTTTGCCGATTTAAACATTTCGCTTCACGGCGCGCGTATCAGCACCATCGGCGAACGAGTTGAGGATTTATTTATTCTGGCTAACAGCGACCGCCGCGCGCTCAAGCGCGAATTGCGGCACGAGTTGCAACAACGGTTGACAGAGGCCCTTAATCCAAACGATAAAGTGTGACCGAGATTTAATTTTACCCCCGTTTTCGGACAGGGCCCGCTCGCTCGCCGTTTCTATTCTGGCGGGTTACAGGCTTTTTCCGGAACATGATTTGACACAGGAAATCGGAATTAATGCAACAATTACAGAGTGTTATTGAGAGCGCCTTTGAGCGCCGCGCCGACATCACCCCCGCCAGTGCCGATGCGGTTACGCGGGAAGCGGTCAACCAGGTTATCGCGTTGCTGGACAGCGGTGCTCTGCGCGTAGCGGAAAAAATCGACGGTCAGTGGGTGACGCACCAGTGGCTGAAAAAGGCCGTGCTGCTCTCTTTCCGTATCAATGACAATCAGGTGATTGATGGCGCTGAAAGTCGTTATTACGACAAAGTACCCATGAAATTCGCCGATTATGACGATGCACGCTTCAAAAAAGAAGGTTTTCGCGTCGTTCCGCCAGCGGCCGTTCGTCAGGGTGCTTTCATCGCGCGCAACACCGTATTGATGCCTTCTTACGTCAATATTGGTGCTTACGTCGATGAAGGCTCTATGGTCGACACCTGGGCTACCGTAGGTTCCTGTGCGCAGATCGGTAAAAACGTTCACCTTTCCGGCGGCGTCGGCATTGGTGGCGTGCTGGAACCGCTGCAGGCTAATCCAACCATTATCGAAGACAACTGCTTTATCGGCGCGCGTTCTGAGATTGTGGAAGGTGTGATTGTAGAAGAAGGCGCGGTCATTTCCATGGGCGTTTATATTGGCCAGAGCACCAAAATCTACGACCGTGAAACCGGCGAAGTCCATTATGGCCGCGTACCCGCTGGTTCCGTAGTCGTTTCCGGTAACCTACCTTCTAAAGACGGTAGCTACAGCCTTTACTGTGCCGTTATCGTGAAAAAAGTAGATGCTAAAACCCGCAGTAAAGTAGGGATCAACGAACTTCTGCGCACCATCGACTAATTTCCCCACGGGCTGCTTTCCGCAGCCCGTCATTTTTTCTTTACAGTTTCCCCGCCCAAAAGATGTTTTCCGACGCAAAATAAGTAATGCTATCGCACACTATCCAGGCGATAATTCGCGCCGTCGCATCAACTAATCATTTCTGACGTACTTCGTGCTGTGACTTTTACGACTACATTTATCGCATGAGTCCGGAACAAGCGAGCCCGGTGAAGACAAGGCGTAAGCGCGCAGCCCGTTTATGGATTATCGGTCCATAAATAGGGCGAGCACTGCACAACGCAGTATTCACGACGCGCGGCCGGAACGACATTAACTTCACTCAGGAACAAAACCCATGTATGACAATCTGAAAGGTTTAGGCATTGCTAACCCTGATGACATTGACCGCTACAGTCTGCGCCAGGAAGCCAGCAACGACATTCTGAAAATCTATTTTCGCAAAGACAAAGGCGAATTTTTTGCCAAAAGCGTGAAGTTTAAATATCCGCGCCAGCGCAAAACCGTGGTCGCTGATAACGTTAATCAGGGCTTTAAAGAAATTCAGGAGATCAGTCCTAACCTGCGTTACGTGATTGATGAGCTGGATCAGATCTGCCAGCGGGATCAGGTGGAAGTCGATCTTAAGCGCAAGATCCTGGACGATCTGCGTCACCTGGAAAGCGTTGTCACTAATAAGATCCAGGAGATTGAAGCCGACCTGGAAAAACTGACGCGCAACAGCCGTTAAATGCTACCGGCTGCGCCAGGGAAAACTCCCCTGCCCAGCCGGCTTACCTACGCCTCATCATCCAGCTGTAGCGCCACGTACAGCAGCAGACGGTCGTCAAAGCTGCTCAGGTTAAGCCCCGTCAGTTCCGAAATCCGGTTTAGCCGGTATTCCAGCGTATTACGATGAATATATAGCGCTTTTGCCGTAGCGGAAGGCTGCACGTTATTGCTAAACCAGGCGATAAGCGTTCTTCTGAGCAGTCCGTTGTTATCCATGGTCTTCAATTTTGCCAGCGGACGGGAAAGCTCACCCGCCTGCCAGCCGCCGCGCAGGCTGTCGAGCAGGACAGGCAGCACCAGGTCCTGATAAAAATAGCTGCGTTGCTCCGGCATCCGTTGCTTGCCAACCAGCATTGTTGTCTGCGCGGTACGGTAAGAGCGCGCAATACTGCCGGGCCCGGTAAAAAAATTGCCTAAGGCAATACGCATTCTCAGCTGGCCGCTGTCCTTCATTCTGGATTGCAGTAGCGCAATGCGTTTGCGGTGATCTTCGGCATCAAAGCGGCCATGCGCATTAAAAGCGGGTTTTAACACCACCATTTCCGTTAGCGAAACGATGGCGATCAGATTATCCCTTTCCGGCGTGGTCAATAACGTTTGCAGCTGCTGAAGCTCCGACATAGCGCTGTCTACGCCAAGCTGGCCGCTGTCGACTTCTACCACGGCAACCACGCGCGGTTGATTTAGATCTATACGTAAACGCTGCGCCCATTCGGTAAGTGCCGGAGAAATCGTCTCGCTGCGGATCAGATTGAGCACCAGCTCCTCTCGCAGACGGCTGTCCTGCGCCAGCATATGCAGCAGCCGGGCCTGTTCCAGCATCATTTCCGCCGTCATACAGACCAGCTCGCCATAGTGCCGCAGCGATTCTGGTTCGCCGGTCAGGCCAATGACGCCGACAATTTCGCCATCAATACGCATAGGAAGATTAATGCCGGGACGAACGCCGTGCAGATGTTTTGCTACCGCATCGTCAATATCCACAACTCGCGCCTGCGACAGCGCCAGCAGCGCACCTTCGTGCATTTCTCCAATACGTTCGCGGTCGCCGCTGCCGATAATACGGCCGCGCGCGTCCATCACATTGACATTGCTGTCAATTATTTTCATGGTACGGGCAACGATTTCCTGCGCCAGGCGGGCATCAAGGTGATAAGTGGCCATCCGTTACTCCTGAAAAGGCTTATCGGGCCAGCATACTCGCAGGCTCGTAGCGCGACATCAGGCAAATGCACCAGGCGTGATCCAGGCTGGAAAAATAACGGCAAGGCCAGACAGGCGGATGCTGGCTGCAATAAGCCAGCATCCCGAGGAAGTTACTGCATTAACAGATAGATAGTGCTGTCACCACGCTGGATATTCAGCGCCAGAACCGAAGGCTTGCTGTCGAGGATTTTACGCAGTTCGCCAAGGTTAGCGACGGCCTGCTGGTTAACGCCCAAAATCACATCGTCTTTTTTCAGACCGACACGTGCCGCGGCCGAACCAGCCTTCACGTTATCGACCTTAACGCCCTTCACGCCTTTTGCGTCGTAGTTGCTCAGGTCGGCACCTTCAATTCCGACATAGATATTGCCGGAATCGACCTTCGCCTGAGAGCTTTGCTGTAGCTCGACGTTAACCGTCAGCGGCTTGCCGTCGCGGATCAGGCCCAGCGCCATTTTGGTGCCAACCGGTAGCGAGCCAACCTGGGCACGCAGCGCCGCAAAGCTGGAAATAGGTTTCCCGTTGATGGAAACCACGACGTCACCCGCCTTCACGCCGGCCTTGGCCGCAGAAGATTTTGGCAATACCTGACTGACAAAGGCGCCGCGCTGTGCGTCAACCTTCATGGCTTTTGCCAGCTCGGAGTTCAGCTCGGTGCCCATAATGCCCAGCTCGCCGCGTTTTACCTGGCCATATTCAACCATCTGCGCCGTCAGGTTTTTGACCATGTTGCTGGGGATAGCGAAACCGATGCCGATATTGCCGCCGTCCGGTGCCAGAATCGCGGTATTGATCCCGATTAATTCACCGTTAAGGTTGACCAGCGCGCCGCCCGAGTTGCCGCGGTTAATGGCCGCATCAGTTTGAATAAAGTTTTCATAGTTTTCCACGTTCAGGCCGCTGCGTCCCAGTGCAGAGACGATGCCGGAGGTCACGGTTTCGCCCAGGCCATACGGGTTACCGATAGCCACGGTATAGTCGCCAACGCGGAGATCGTCAGAATCGGCGACTTTAATTGCGGTCAGGTTTTTCGCATCGTTAAGCTGGATAAGCGCAATGTCGGAACGCGGATCTTTGCCAATAACCTTGGCATCATATTTACGACCGTCGCTCAGCTGCACCTGAATTTTAGTGGCGTTATCTACCACGTGATTATTAGTGACGACATACCCTTTTTCAGCATTGATCACTACGCCCGATCCCAGCGCGCGGAATTTTTCCTGCTGCGTATCGGCACCGCCGCCCTGCTGGCCGCCCCCCTGACACATTGGCGAACTCTGGAAAGGCGAACCGTCCTGGCAGAATGGCGAATTGCCGCCAAAGAACTGCTGGAATTGCTGAGGTAAACGTGGTGTACGTACCGTTGTGCTGCCTTCAACGTTGATACTCACCACTGACGGCATCACTTTTTCTAACATAGGTGCCAGGCTGGGTAACTGCTGGCTGGTGGAAGAAGCCGTTTCGGCTGCTATTGCTGAGGGGCCAATTGCCATTCCCAGGCTCAGGGCTAACGCGCTGGCTAAAAGTGTTTTTTTCATGCGTTTGTTTCTCTTCTGTTCCGGTCAGGAAAAATTAAGACGAATGTGCTGTTGAGATTCAATTTTTAGCGCTAAGTTCATGTATAAGTTTCAGCAAAAGGTAAAAATTTATTCGCTACCTTTACAAAGTTGCCGAACAGGATGTTTATTCCAGCGCCATTAACCGCCGATATTCATCCCAGGCATAGAGATCGGTCATGCCGCTAACATAATCCTGCAACAGCCTGGCGCGATAATAACGCTCCCAAAGAAGACGTTCAAATCGCTCTTCAATTTTTACGTTCTTCATGTGGACAAGATAGGCTTTACGATGCTTGCCGGAGAGTTTATGAAACAGTCGTGTTTCAATCGGGTAATCTTTATGGAAGTCTTCATTTATCAGTATGTTAAAATCTGCATAAGACATTTTAAGCAGCGGCTGATAAATATTTAACAAGCCTTTAATGATTTGATATCCCTGCAGCTCAAGCTGCTCGACCTCTGCATGATTAAATACATGCTTTCTGGCCACGACTTTAAATAAATTCAGCAGCTGATTTTCATCACCTTCATCTTCCAGCAGCGAATGATTAAAACTCCCCTGCCAGATTTGATCGATATTATCGACAAAACGTTTTACGGCATGTTCAACAAGAGCAGACTGCACCTTTACCCGTAACTTCATAAAAAAGGTGTCGCTTCTGCTGCGAAAGCGCTCTTTACTTTGCGCCTCCGTGTAAGCAAAGCCGACTATCTTTACAAAAAGCTCGTCAGAACTGACCTTGTTCTGTTTTTTTAACAATAGCCACTCGTCCTGCAAAAATTTATACAGCTGGTCGACGCTAAAAATGGCTTTTTCTACCGCATCGTCGAGGTCGGCAATGCAGTAAGAAATATCGTCAGCGGCTTCCATAATATAGGTTAGCGGGAAACGGTGATATTGCTGTGTATTGGTGGCTCTTAGCAGATCGGCGACATATTTTTCTTCCGAAAGATAATACCCTGGCTTTTTCATTAGCGTACTGAACTGCTCCGGTTTCTTTCCCTGAAACCAGGCGGGTGCCGTATATTTTAATATGCAGGCAACCTGCACATAGGAAAGGTTAAGCTGAAGCAACGTATGCACCAGGCGAATAGCCTGCGCGTTACCTTCAAAATGGCAAAGATCCTGGCGAAGACGCGCATTCATAGCGAGAAACTTTTCATTCTGCTCGCTGCTTTCCACGCCAGCGGCCTGCGGTTCAATCAGCATGCCGGGAAGATTAACGCGAAACCAGTCGTTAATTGCCGCTTCGCCAAAATGTCCAAAGGGCGGATTGCCAACGTCGTGCAGCAGACAGGCCATCTCAACCAGGCTTTCAAACGCGCCGGTCAGCTCGGTCAGGCCATATTGCTCCAGGCCGCCAGGCTGTTTTTTTAACGCCTGAACAATCTCTTTAACGATATAGCGGCCGGTTTGCTGTACCTCCAGCGAATGCGTCAGCCGGGAACGCACCGCAGCGTTACGCTCCAGTGGAAACACCTGTGTTTTCTGCTGAAGTCGGCGGATTGCTGCGGAATTAATAATGCGCCCGCGATCGCTTTCAAAATGGCGGGTTATATAATATTCACCCTCAGGCTTTTCCCGATTATTAAAGGGGCGCTCGAAACTGAATTTCGTCCTGAAATCTGTCGCTGTCATAATAGCCCTCGCCTGACCGGCTCTGGTGAGTTTATGCAATCAATCATGATAAACTATGTACCACATTTGTCAGGTTCTACAACAATAGCGAGTATCCGTATGAAAGCAGGCATTATTGGTGCAATGGAGCAGGAAGTTACGCTGCTGCGCGACAAAATTGAAAATCGTCAGACTATCGCGCTGGCCGGTTGTGAAATTTATACCGGAACGCTGAACGGCGTTGAGGTCGCTCTGCTGAAATCAGGCATCGGCAAAGTGTCGGCGGCAATGGGTACCACGCTGCTGCTGGAACTGTGCAAACCAGACTTTATCATCAATACCGGCTCGGCAGGCGGCCTGGCCTCGACGCTGAAGGTGGGCGATATCGTGGTGTCGGACGAGGTGCGCTATCACGATGCCGACGTTACCGCTTTCGGTTACGAGCCAGGCCAGATGGCGGGCTGTCCGGCCGCTTTTGCCGCCGATGAAAAGCTGATTGCCGCAGCGGAAAGCTGCATCAGCCAGCTGGGGCTAAACGCCGTGCGCGGCCTGGTGGTCAGCGGCGACGCTTTTATCAACGGCGCCGAGCCGCTGGCGCGAATTCGCTCAACTTTCCCGCAGGCTGTAGGCGTTGAAATGGAAGCAACCGCCATCGCACACGTCTGCCATCAGTTCGCTACGCCGTTTGTAGTCGTACGTGCAATTTCTGACGTTGCGGATCAGGAATCTCACCTCAGCTTTGATGAGTTTCTGGTCGTGGCCGCTCAGCAGTCATCCCTGCTGGTTGAAACGCTGCTGACGCATCTTCGTGGCTAAGCTGTTTTGGTTGCTGCTGCTGTATTGCACGGCGGCAGCCGCCGCACCTCGCATCATAACTCTTGCGCCAAATTTAACCGAGCTGGCGTTCGCGGCGGGGATTACGCCCGTTGGCGTCAGCGCGTATTCGGATTACCCGCCCGCAGCGGTCAATATCGAACAGGTGGCCAACTGGCAGGGTATTAACGTGGAACGCATTCTCAGCCTGAAGCCGGACGTGGTGCTGGCGTGGCGCGAAGGAAATCCACAGCGCCAGGTCGAACAGCTGGCCGCTTTTGGCATCAAAGTTATCTGGCTGGCGCCGAAAACGGTAAACGAGATGATAGCCAGCGT
Source organism: Erwinia phyllosphaerae (assembly GCF_019132875.1). Classification (GTDB taxonomy): domain Bacteria; phylum Pseudomonadota; class Gammaproteobacteria; order Enterobacterales; family Enterobacteriaceae; genus Erwinia; species Erwinia phyllosphaerae. Next base: position 205,152 of record NZ_JAHSPF010000002.1, on the reverse strand, counting down.
GCGCAGCCTGAAAAGCTGGAGCCCACAGCCGCAAAAAGCGGAACAGGAAGCCGCGCAGCTGCAACAGCAGTGGAATGGTTTAAAACAACGTTATAAAAACGCTTCGCCGGTATCCGTGTTCCTGCAGTTCGGCCAACAGCCGCTTTTCACCGCCTCGCGCAATACCTTACAGAATGAAATTATCGAGCTTTGCGGCGGAAAAAATATCTTTGCCGACAGCCGCGTTCCCTGGCCGCAGGTCAGCCGCGAGCAGGTACTGATGCGGCATCCGCAGGCGATCGTTACCGGCGGCGAAGCAACTAAAATAGCGGCGATTAACGCCTTCTGGCAACCGCAGCTCAATGCCCGCGTAATTGTAATAAAGGATGACTGGCTTAGCCGACCTGGACCCCGTATTATTCAGGCCGCTCAGCAATTGTGCAGCGAACTACAGCCTTAGAGAGCAGAGCACTGTACTAAAGTCGTGTAAAGTTTCAACGAAGTTGGTCGTTAACTTAAGTACGAGGCGGCAAGCAGTTATAAACGCCACCCGGAAATTCAGGGCTATGCCCTTTACACCAGGAAACTACAGCAATGAAAGCCGCTTCACTGGCCTTAGGCCTGATGATGGCTGGTCAGGTCTGTGCTGCTTCGATTACCGGCAGTATCGGCGTCAAACTGACCATTTACTCGCAATGTCACATTGACGGGCGAAGTACTACATCAGCAGCAACACCAGCAGTAGATTGCGGTAAGCAAATTGCCGCGCAGCCAAAAGTAACGCAGACGGTGCTTTCGCAAGACCGCAAAATGCACCAGACGTCGAAACTGGTTACAGTAGAATGGTAAGTAAAAACCCCGGCCGTCAAACGTCGGGGTTTTTTTATATCAGATGCTGAATGAAGAACCGCAGCCGCAGGTCGTTTTGGCGTTGGGATTGGTTACGATAAAGCGTGAGCCTTCCAGCCCTTCGGTATAGTCCACGGAGCCGCCAACCAGATACTGCAGGCTCATTGGATCCACCACCAGCGCCACGCCCGATTTTTCAATGGTCATATCGCCATCGTTGACCTTGTCGTCAAAGGTAAAACCGTACTGGAAGCCGCTGCAGCCGCCGCCGGTGATATAAACGCGCAGTTTCAGATCCGGATTCTCTTCATCTGAAATCAGGTTTTTGACTTTACTGGCCGCTGCTTCGGTAAATTGCAGGGGCAGAGCTACATCGTCACTCATTTGATACTCCATCAGGCACTCGGGCCGGTCATATTTCGACCATTAATTGCACCATTATCTTACACACCAGTATAGCAATCAAGTATCGGCCCTTCCTGCGGCTGGCGTGTTGGCACTACGTGCGGCGGCGTCATCGGCCTGCTGCTGCTTTTCCAACGTGCGGGCCAACAGCGAAGAGTAAAGCGGTTTGCCGCCAAGGAACTGCGCCAGCAATGTTGCCCCAAGACAGGTGATAATCATAGGCAGAATAAGCTGGTAATTATCGGTCATTTCCAGCACCAGTACGATGCCGGTCAGCGGCGCTCTGACCGAAGCGGCAAACAACGCGCCCATGCCGGCAATGGCAAAAGTGCCCGCTTCCAGATGATAAGCGGGAAACAGCGATGCGCTGGCCATTCCAAAGGCGGTGCCCAGCAGCGTGCCGAGCGCCAGCATCGGTGCAAAAATGCCGCCCGGTGCGCCGGAGCCAAAGCAGAGCAGCGTGGTAACCACTCGCGCAATAAAGATAAACAGCAGCGTGCCTACGGTGTAATTGCCCGCCGCTGCGATAGGGATCAGCTCAAAACCGCCACCGGCCGCTTCCGGCTCGATAACGCCAAGCACGCCGCACACGCCGCCCAATATTGCACCGATAATCAAAACTTTACGTAAATTGCCGCCGTGAAAGCGCTGAAACATATCCTGCGTTTTAAAAATCAATGCGTTAAACGCCACGCCTACAATGCCGAAAATCATGCCTAACAGCAGATACAGCCAAAGCGTATTAACAGGAGAAATAGAAAGTTTGCCGACCGCGATGACCGCGTGTTCGCCATTGAATACGCGAAAAACGATGCTCGACATAATAACGCCGATGAACACCGCCTTAATTGAAATGACGCTGTAGCGAAACTGCAAACGCATCTCTTCGATAATAAACAGTATGCCTGCCAGCGGCGCATTAAAGGCCGCCGACAGTCCCGCCGCCGCGCCGGTCGCCAATAGTGAGTGGCGGGCTTCGGCGCTTTTCATGCGGAAAATATCCAGCACCATGCGGCCAATATTGCCGCCCAGCTGTACCGTTGGCCCTTCACGGCCCAGCACCATACCCGCCCCCAGCGATCCCATGCCGCCGATAAACTTAACGGGAATAACGCGCCACCAGCGCACCGGACGCAGCTCTTCCAGCGCGCCTTCTATTTCAGGAATGCCGGACCCTGAAGCTTCCGGCGCAAAACGCCGCACCAGGTAATAACCGATAACGGCCAGCAGCGCAGAAAGAATAAACGCCAGCGGGAAAAGCAATATCCAGTGTTTTTCTACGTCAGCCAGCAGGGAGAGTCGCCAGCTGCTCACCGCATGCACCGCTTTTTCAAAAACAACGCCAACCAGACCGGCCAGCAAACCGACAATACCCGCCATAATTAGCACGATGACGGGCGTTTTATCACGTCTTAACAACAGGCGGAGAAAGTCACCGCGGCGGGCAGGCACAACGTTTAACTGGTCGGACGAAGAGGTTGTCTGGTGCATATTCCATTCGTTATCAGTTCAGTCGAAGCAAATAGTTTACTCATCCTGGCGCTGATGTCGCGGATAAATCCTTGTCGTTTCGTGTCAAAAGCGCGACTGGCCTTCCAACGCGGCCGCATGTTCCCTTAGAATGGCAGCGTTTTTTTAATGCATCCTCAGGAGCGGAACCATGAGTAAGTCTGAAAATCTCTATGCTCAGGCACAGCAAGTTATCCCCGGTGGCGTTAACTCGCCGGTGCGCGCCTTTACCGGCGTTGGCGGTGTACCGCTCTTTATTGAACGCGCGAACGGCGCCTATCTGTACGACGCCGACGGCAAAGCCTATATCGACTATGTCGGTTCCTGGGGACCGATGGTGCTGGGCCATAACCATCCCGCTATCCGTAATGCGGTCATTGAAGCCGCCGAGCGCGGGCTAAGCTTTGGCGCGCCAACCGAGATGGAAGTGAAAATGGCCGAGCTGGTGACCGAACTGGTGCCAACGATGGACATGGTGCGCATGGTTAACTCCGGTACCGAAGCGACCATGAGCGCTATTCGCCTGGCTCGCGGCTTCACCCATCGCGATAAAATCATCAAATTCGAAGGCTGCTACCACGGTCATGCCGACTGCCTGCTGGTGAAAGCCGGTTCCGGCGCGCTGACGCTGGGCCAGCCAAACTCGCCTGGCGTCCCGGCAGATTTTGCTAAGCATACGCTGACCTGTACCTATAACGATCTTGATTCCGTACGGGCCGCTTTTGAGCAGTATCCACACGAGGTGGCCTGTATCATCGTTGAGCCGGTTGCGGGCAACATGAACTGCATCCCGCCGCTGCCGGAATTTCTGCCGGGCCTGCGTGCGCTGTGCGACGAGTTCGGCGCGCTGCTGATTATCGACGAAGTGATGACCGGCTTCCGCGTGGCGCTGGCTGGCGCGCAGGCGCACTACGGCGTGGTACCTGACCTGACCTGCCTGGGTAAAATTATCGGCGGCGGCATGCCGGTTGGCGCGTTTGGCGGACGTCGTGAAGTGATGGAAGCGCTTGCCCCAACTGGCCCGGTTTATCAGGCGGGTACGCTTTCCGGTAACCCAATCGCTATGGCCGCTGGTTTCGCCTGCCTGAGCGAAATTGCGCAGCCCGGCACGCATGAGACGCTGGACGAACTCACTACGCAACTGGCGGAAGGCCTGCTTAAGGCAGCAAAAGAGTGTGATATTCCGCTGGTCGTCAACCACGTCGGCGGCATGTTTGGCCTGTTCTTTACCGACGCCGATAAGGTCACCAGCTACCAGGATGTTACTCAATGCGACGTTGAGCGCTTCAAAAAGTTCTTCCATCTGATGCTGGAAGAAGGCGTGTACCTTGCACCTTCTGCTTTCGAAGCGGGCTTTATGTCGCTGGCACACAGCCCGGAAGACATTCAGCGCACGGTAGATGCCGCGCGCCGTAGCTTTGCAAAGCTGGCCTGATCGGCCCCCTGGCGCATGGACGCGCCCTTCACACCTTCCGCAGCAGATAAATAAAATAAGGCGCACCGATAAACGTCGCCAACAGCCCCGCCGGCACCTGCGCCGGGAAGGCCACCATGCGTCCGCACCAGTCTGCAATCATCATCAGTCCGCCACCCAGCAACACTGCAATGACCAGCTGTGGAAGCGCACGCCGGAAGCCCAGCATCCTCGCGATATGCGGTGCCATCAGGCCCACAAAGCTAAGCGGCCCGATGGTTAGCGTTGCTGCCGCCGTCAGCGCCGCCGCCAGCAATAAAAGCGCCATCCGCGACGTTCTGAGCGCTACGCCGAGCGAGCGAGCCGTTTCCCCACCTAACGGCAACAGCGTCAGCCAGCGTCGACACAGCGGCGTCAGGGCCAACAGGACCGTCGCGATAATTGCCGTGCGCATCGCCTGGCGACCATCAACGTTATAGGTTGAACCAGAAATCCACGTCATCAGCTCGGCCATGCGCGGATCGCCGCTGGCCATCAGCAGCAATAACAACGTGGCGAAAGCGGTACTCAACGCCATCCCCGCCAGCAACATTCGCTCCGGCGAAAAGCCGCCGCGACCGCCAACAAAGGTAATTATCAGCAGCGTCGCCGCCGCGCCAAGACTGCCAGCGGGTAACAGCCAGCCAAAGGCATCGCCCGGCACCAGGAACAGCATCACCACCACGCCAAACGCCGCGCCGGAGCTGATCCCTAACACCTCCGGGCTGGCCATCGGATTTCCGGTTAAACGCTGCACCAGACACCCGGCTGCGCCAAGCATCATGCCCGTGGCTAAGGCGGCTACCAAACGCGGCATCCGCCACGGCAGCAGCTGTTGCCATAGTTCACCGCTCGCCCACTGCCAGCCGTGTGCTCCCCGGCCAAAGCTGAGCGAGACCAGGGTCAGAATCAACAGCAATGCTACACCGCCAAGGCTCCACCACCACAAATGATGCCGCTCGGCCGGAACGCGATCGCCCTGATTCATAGCAGGTGCCGCAGCAGAGGCGCGCAGCCGTGGCAGCAGCCACAGCAGCAGCGGCGCGCCGATAATCGCGGTGGCCGTGCCGGTTGAAACTTCCTGCCAGCGAGCGGCCAGCCAGAGTACGCTTTGGTCGGCCAGCCACAGCAGCAGCATGCCGATAAAAGGCGCTAACAGCATCCGGCTAAGCAGCCGCCTTGCGCCCAGCATTTTTGCCAGCAGCGGCGCAAACAGCCCGATAAAGCCGATTACGCCAGCGGCGTTGACCAGCTGCGCGCTGAGCACAATCGCCAGCGTCAGTACGCCAAACCTTGCCAGTGAAAGCGCCAGGCCAAGGTTTTTCGCCACGCCGTCGTCCAGCCCCATAAGCGTCATCGGCCTTCGCAATAGCAGCGCCAGCAGAAAACCTACCAGCAGCTTCGGCCAGAGAAACGTGACGTTATTCCAGTCCATCTGGTTAAGCGAACCCGTTCCCCACAGAAAAATATTTTGTAGCCGGTCGTGATGAAATAAGCCAATAAGCTGGTTAACCGCGCCGCAGTACAGCGACAGCACCAGGCCCGCCAGAATCAAGGTGACCGGAGAAAGCCTTTTGCCCCAGGCAATGCCAAACACGAGCAGCCCGATAACCAGTGCGCCGAGCATCGCGGCAATTTGTTGACTGAACAGCGGCAGGCTCCACAGCGCGGCTACCGTCAGCCCAAGCTGCGCGCCGGTTGCCACGCCAAGCGTTGTGGGTTCTGCCAGCGGATTACGCAGCACCTGTTGGAACAGCAAACCAACCAGTCCCAGCCCCGCGCCGACCAACAGCGACAGCGTCAGGCGCGGCAGCAGGCTGTAATGAAAAAGCATCTGGCTGACGTTATCCGGGCTGGCGGCTTTTATCGCGCCCAGCCACTGCGCAGGCGGCAGCTGCTGGCTAAAGTTTTCATAAGTCAGGCCGAGCGCCAGCAGCAGCAACAGCGCCAACAACAGGACAGGAAAGCGTAATGGTTTCATAGCGACTCCAGCGCGCGGTTAAGCGACTGGCAAAAACGCATTGCGGAAAGCGTCGCGCCATAAAACCAGACCTGGGGAACGCGGCAGAAACGCTTCTCGCGCACAAAGGCAAAAGATTGCCAGAGCGGCGTCGCGCTTACCTGCTGCATTAAATTATCGTCACCGTGGGCAAAGCAAATCACATCTACATTATCCATGGTTGCCAGCCGCTCCAGGCCCACTACCGCGCTTCCCCAAAAGTTAGTTTCGCCTTGCCAGGCGCTGGTTAGCCCCAGCTCGTCCATGACCTGCAAAAACAGGCTTCCTTTGCCAAAAACCAGCGCGTGGCGCGCATCCAGCAGCGACATCAGCAGCACGGGCCGCTGCGCCTTACCGGCAATACGCGCTCTGGAAGTGGCCATAAAGGCATCAAACTCCAGCAGATGCTGCTGTGCCTGCGGCACGCGATCGAGACGTTCGGCGAGCTGCATTAAAGATTTTCGCGCCATCGTCAGCGGCTTACCGCTGGCATCGCTGAAGGCGAAACCCATGGCTGGCGCAATGCGCGCAATCTTTTCCGCAGACGGGCCATAGCCGGAAGAGTAGAGAATAAGGGAAGGCCGCATCTGGATCATCAGTTCCAGATTGGGTTCAGTACGCAGACCAACGTCCACCGTTGCAGCGGGCAGCTTTGGTTCGCCGACCCACAGCTGATAGTTGTACATTTCCGCCACGCCCATCGGCATCACGCCAAGCGCCAGCAGCAGCTCGGTCGGCAGCCACTCCAGCGAGATAATACGGCTGTCGTCAACGGATGCGGCGCGTGCGCCGAGCGCGGGCAGCCACGGCGATAGCGCCATCGCCATCAGCAAACGGCGGCGAAAAAAGTCCGGCATGGTCGTCCCTTTAATAAACAAAGCTCACCGGCGTACCGCCGTCCGGATGCGGCAAAATCCCCATCGGAATACCATAGATTTCTTGCAGTACCCGTGGCTGCATAATTACGCTGGCATCGCCCTGCGCTATCATCTCGCCGCTGCGTAGCGCCACCAGACGATCGCAATAGCGCGCGGCCATATTGATATCGTGCAGCACGGCGATAACCGTTAATCCGCGCTCGCGGCTAAGGCGTTGAATAAGCTTCAGCACTTCTACCTGATGCGCAATATCCAGCGCAGAAGTGGGTTCATCCAGCAGCAGGCAGCGGCTGTTTTGCGCCACCAGCATCGCTATCCACGCACGCTGGCGCTCGCCGCCGGAAAGGCTGTCGACCAGACGTTGCGCAAAAGGGTTGAGTCCCACCAGCGCAATAGCTTCCTCGACGCGCTCACGGTCTTCCACGCCAAAGCGGCCCAGCGCGCCATGCCACGGATAGCGCCCCATCGCTACCAGCTCCCGTACCGTCATGCCTTCGGCCGGCGGCAGCTGCTGCGGTAAATAAGCCACTTCACGGGCGAAAAGCTTGCCGGGCCATTGTGCCAGCGCCTTATCGTTAAGCGTTATTTCGCCGCCGGTTGCCGCATGATGACGACCTAACAGTTTTAATAACGTGGATTTGCCGGAGCCGTTATGGCCTATCAGGCCACAAACTTTCCCGGCCGGAAAAGTCAGCGAAAGAGGCTGAAGCAGCACTCGTCCAGGCACGGCAAAAGTAGTTTGATGCAGCGAGAAGGTGCTGTCGGTAAGAGGATGCATAACAATCTTCTGTCTGACGGGCGCGGCGAACCGCGCCCGATGTCGATTAGAAACGGAAGGTAGCAGTACCGACAATTTGACGCTCGGCGCCCCAGTAGCAGGCGTAGTCGCGGTAGCAGCTGGCAACGTAATCGCGATCGAAGAGGTTGCTGACGTTCACGCCAACCGACGAGCCTGGCAGCCCGAAACGGCCCAAATCGTATTTCACTACGGCGTCAACGGTAGTGTAACCCGCTACGCTAAAGTTCTGGTTAGCATTGGTGCCGGTGCTGTACAGGCTCTTGCTTTCACCCACGTAACGTAAACCTGTCCCCACGGTCAGGCCGGACAGCGCCGTTTCGTGGAAGGTGTAATCCGCCCACAGCGATGCCATATTTTTCGGCACCTCTACCGGCGTTTTGCCTTTCAACAGCGTATCGTGGGTATATTCCGCGTCGGTATAGGTGTAAGACGCCGTCACGTTAACGTTAGCATTAACGGCCGCTTTCGCTTCCAGCTCAACGCCGCGCGAACGGATTTCACCGCTCTGCACGCTATAAGCTGAATCAGCCGGATCGGCCGTCAGGTTTTTCGTTTTGGTCAGCTGGTAAAGCGCACCGGTAATAACAATCGGGCGGTCTTTCGGCACGTATTTCACGCCTGCTTCATACTGCTTCGCGCGTGAAGGATCGAACACCTGCCCTTCTTTAGTCGTACCCGAAGTTGGAATAAAGGATTCGCTGTAGCTGAAGTACGGCGCAACGCCGTTATCAAAGACGTAGTTCAGACCGCCGCGCCAGGTAAAGGCCTGGTCGTGGCTTTTCGTCAATGCACTGGAGTCGCGGTTATACGCCGAGGTCATAGCGTAATCGTAGCGGCCGCCCAGCGTCATTACCCAGCGATCCCACTCCATCTGATCCTGCGCATAAAGCCCGGTCTGCTGCTGCTTGTTCAGATAGTGGTAAGGGAATGTGATGGTGGTGCTGTCGTTGCCGTACTGCGGATTCAGCGCATTGAGGGACGACGCCGTTCCAAAGCCCGCGTTGATATCGTTGCGCGTGCGCTGATAGTCGACGCCCAGCAGCAACGTATGATCCAGCTCTCCGGTGGCAAATTTAGCCTGCGCCTGGTTATCCAGCGCAAACTGGTTCAGCTCTTCTTCTGAACCGGCGTAAGCGCGGGTAATCGAGTTGCTCGCGCTGTCATAGCCGTTGCCATAGATGCTGCGATAGTCGGTACGCAGATCGGCATAGCGCAGATTCTGGCGCACGGTCCAGGTATCGTTAAAGCTGTGCGAGAAGTTATAACCCACCATTTTGGTGTTGCGGGAGATCTTGTTGCTCGCTTCGCCTTCGTCAAAGTCGCTAGAAAGCTTGTGCTGCTTGCCGCTGGCATCGGTAATGGGCACCACCGTGCCTTCACGCGGCAGCCAGCCGTAATAGCCGGTTTCAGGTTCGTTCTGGAAATAGGTCAGCAGCGTGAAGTTGGTGTTTTCATCGGGCTGCCAGCTGAAGGAAGGCGCAATGGTATAGCGCTTTTCTTTCTGCATATCCTGCTGCGCATCCTGGCTGCTCGCCTTGCCGGTCAGACGATAAGAGTAAACGCCATTGTCATCCAGTGCGCCGCCAAAATCGAAGCCGGTCGAGAACAGGTTATCCGTGCCCATCTGAAACTGCACTTCGCGCAGCGTTTCCGTGGTTGGACGCTTACTGACCAGCGCTACGACGCCGCCAGGGTTGCTCTTGCCGTAAAGTACGGAAGCCGGGCCGCGCAGCAGTTCGGCGCGCTCCAGGAAGTAAGGATCGATGGCAAATTCAGAATAGTTGTCGCCCTGGAGCTTCAGGCCGTCCAGATATTGATTGGTGTTAGTTTCGCTAAAGCCGCGGATTGACAGCGCATCAATCACCTGTGAACTGCCACGGTTGCCGGTCAGCACGCCTGGCGTGTAGCTAAAAGCTTCTTTAACCGTATTGGCATTACGCAGCGACATCTCTTCTTTAGTCACTACCGAAACGGACTGCGGATTTTTTTCAATCGGCGTATCCGTTTTCGTGCCGGTAGCGCTGCGTTTGGCGGCGATAGTTGGCGCCGGCCCCCAGGCATTTTCGCTGCCCGTATCGGCGCTGGCGCTAACGGTAATCGTCTTTTCGCTGGCGGCAAAAGCGGAAGAAGAAAGTGCGAGAGCAACAAAACAGGCCAGACGGCATAAATGTGTGTTCACTGGCAAAGCTGATGATTTCAAAGCTGAAAGAGCCATTTAGCGATTCTCTGGATGAAAAAGTTGAATGTAAACGAGAATTATTATTATAACGAGAGGATATTATGCGAATTGGCGAAAGTTTCGCAAGAGAAAATCCGCTGCTTTTTGACCAGATCACGGTAAAAACGCGCTTAAAAATGTGAAAACGAAGGGCTGATTTTTGTGTCAGGACGAAAGGCGTGTTTTATGACTTTCAGAAGCAACCGGTAAGCGAGGTTGAGAGAGTAAACTTTCCAGTGCCGATAATGTAGTGGCTTGCATCAGGCTGTCTTTCATTGCGATCGTGCGGACAATGCTCCCCATAAAAAAACCGGCCCACAAGGAGCCGGTTTTCTTCATCACGTCAGTTACTTACCAAACATATCTTTAATCCAGCCCGCCACGCCATCGGCGTCCTTTTGCTCATTCTGCGGCGGCGGCTGCTGTTGCTGCTGTTGCTGCATTTGCTGTTGCTGCTGCTGAATCTGCTGCTGTTGCTGCTGGCAGAGCGCGTTGGCATCGGTCGTCCAGACCGGCAATGTCCGCCAGCTGCTGCTGCCCGTGCCGCAGACAAAATTGCCTGCCGAATCAACGTTCATCGGCGCAATATCTTCCGGTGGCGTTGGCATCAGCGGCATCGGTGCCTGGTTGTCCAGATAGCGACGGTAAATCTGCATCGCGCCGCTGGCACCATACAGTTTGGTGGTCTGGTTGTTATCACGGCCAATCCAGGTGATAGCGACTTCTTTACCATCCACGCCCGCAAACCAGCTGTCGATTTGGTTATTGGTGGTACCGGTTTTCGCGGCCAGATGCGCTTTCGGATAACGTACACCCAGCGCGTGCGCCGTGCCCTCTTCCGCAACCTGCTGCATAGCGTACAGCGTCAGGTAAGCGGCCTGAGCCGGAACGGTGCGTTCAGCCTGCGGGAAGCTCTGATAAAGCACGGTGCCATCTTCCGCAATAACCGAGCGCAATGCCGAAAGCTGCGCACGGTTACCGCCGCTGGCGATGGTCTGGAACGCCTGCGCCACTTCAACCGGCGTCAGGTTCAACGCGCCCAGCAGCATCGCCGGAACCGCCTGCAGCTGATCTTTCGACACGCCCAGTTTACCCCAGGTATCTACAACCTGCGGCAGGCCCAGCGTCATCCCCAGGTTTACCGTTGGCACATTCATTGAGTGCGCCAGCGCGTCTACCAGCATGACCTGGCCGCTAAAGCGATGGTCATCGTTCTGCGGTTTCCAGATCTGCCCATTTGGCTGCTTCAGCGCAATCGGGTTATCGGCAATCCAGGTATTCAGACGGTAGCTATCCGGCTGGCTCAGCGCGGTCAGATAGGTCGCAGGCTTCGCCAGAGAACCAATTGAGCGGCGCGCCTGAAGCGCACGGTTATAACCGGCAAACTGCGGATCGGCACCGCCCACCATAGCGCGGACTTCGCCGCTGAAGCGGTCAACGATCACCATGGCGGTTTCCAGATCCTTCAGGCCACGCTGTTTGCGCAGGGCAGGAATTCCCTCTTCCACCGCTTTTTCTGCCGCATCCTGCGACACGGGATCCAGCGTGGTGAAGATTTTCACGCCGGACAGATCTTTCACCTTATCGCCCAGCTTCGCCTGTAGCTCGTTGCGCACCATCTGCATAAAGGCAGGCTGTGGCGTAATCACGCCGCCTTTCGGCTGCACGCCAAGCGGACGCGCGCTAAGCATGTCATACAGCTCCTGGTCGATCACCTTCTGCTGTTGCAGCAGGCGCAGCACCAGATTACGACGCTCCAGCGCCAGCTTTGGATTACGCCACGGATTGTACAGCGACGCGCCTTTCACCATGCCCACCAGCAGCGCCTGCTGATCCAGGCTCAGCTCATCCACCGGACGGCCAAAGTAGTAAAGGCTGGCCAGCGGGAAGCCGCGGATCTGATCGTTGCCCGCCTGCCCCAGGTAAACCTCATTCAGATAGAGTTCAAGAATGCGGTCTTTGCTGTAGCGCGCGTCCATGATCAAAGCCATATAGGCTTCGTTGGCCTTACGCCACAGCGAACGCTTGTTGGTCAGAAACAGGTTTTTTACCAGCTGCTGCGTCAGCGTACTGCCGCCCTGCACCGCTTTACCCGCCGTGATGTTTGCCAGAAACGCGCGGCCAATAGAGTAAAGGCTGATGCCGTCATGCTGATAGAAATGGCGGTCTTCGGTCGCGACCAGCGTATCCACCAGCAGATCCGGGAAACCTGCGCGCGGCACAAACAGGCGCTGCTCGCCGTTTGGCGATTGCAGCATGGTAATCAGGCGAGGATCGAGGCGGAAGAAGCCAAAGTCACGGCCGTTGTCGAGGTTTTTAATCTCGGTCAGCGAGTCGTTATTAAAGCTCAGGCGCGCGCGGATTTGCCCTTCTTTGCTGTCCGGGAAGTCAAACGGACGGCGGATCATCTCAATGCTGTTACCCTGAACGGTAAACTCGCCGGGACGCGTCATGCGCGTGACCTCACGGTACTGCGTCCCTTCCAGCAGCGCGATCATCTCTTTTTTGTTATAGGCCATGCCGGGTTCAAGGTTGACCATGCGGCCATAAACCGTGGCGGGCAACTGCCAGACTTTGCCGTCAATACGGCTGCGGATCTGTGAATCCAGGTAAACGCCATATACCGCCATCACGACGATAAATATCAGCAGCAGCTTAATCATTAAGCTTAGCCAGCCTCTTTTTTTACGCGGCGGGCCTCCCTTTCCTGTTCCTTTTCCTTTACGTGGCACGGCTACTGTCTCCTCGTTATCCTGGTCATCCTGAAAATCAACATTCTCAATATCCCTGCGGCGACCTCGGCCCGTTGTTTTACGCGGGGGTGTGGGCTGTTTACCTTTACGCCCAATAGGTTCGCGATCGTCTGACATTCGTTTTTTTCTCCGGCGCCGCAGTCGGCAAGGCCGACTACTTTGTTCTTACATCAACTGCTGTGGAACGGGAACCTTCCGAAACGCGGATCAGGAAGGTGCAGAATACTTTTTGGTTCGCCGCGTAGGCTGGGCGTTTGCCGGATCGTCTGGCCAGAGATGTTTGGGATAGCGTCCCTTCATCTCTTTTTGTACTTCACGGTATGCACCTTGCCAGAACGCGGCCAGGTCACGGGTGATCTGTAACGGCCTTTGCGCAGGTGAAAGAAGCTCTAACACCAGCGGAATACGGCCGTTAGCCACGCACGGGTTCTGCGCTTCGCCAAACATCTCCTGTAACCGCACGGCCAGCACCGGCGGCTTCTCTTCGTCGTAACGGATTGGCAGCCGACTTTCGGTGGGCACAGTGTAATGAGTTGGCAGCACAGTATCCAGCAGCTGACGTTGCGGCCATGTGAGTAATTGTAATAACGCGTTGACACAATCTATCTGTTTTAACCCTTTTGCATCACGCACGCCGTTCATCATCGGCAGCAGCCATTTTTCCAGACTGGCCAGCAGTGCGGCCTCGCTGGCCGCTGGCCATGCCTGCTCCGGTAACCACGTAGCGGCACAGACCAGCCGTACGCGAAGCTGTTCCGCAGCGGTAGTCCAGTTCAGTACCGACAGTCCTTTATGGCGGATCCAGCGTAATATCGCAGGATGCAGCACTTCATCATCTGGCTTGCTCAGGGGCTGATTTTTTAAAACCAGCTCGCCGATCTGCTCGCGACGCCAGGCCGAAAGCGTGCCGCGTTCATCGTGCCATTCAACCTCGACGCGCTGCTCAAGGAGCTGCGGCCGCTGCTTAATCAGCGTCTCTATTTCCAGCGGCAGAGCCTGTAGCACTCTGGCATCCGGCTGCGCGCCGGTTTGCAGCAGTGCAGGCGCTATCAACCACTCATAGCGGGTTAACGCCGCTTCGCTGTCGAGCATGGCGCCCGTGCCGTTCGCCAGCTGGTAGCGACCATCGGCACCGCGACGGCGGGCGATACGGTCGGGAAAAGCATCAGCCAGTAAAGAAGGCGCTAAATCAGCATCAACGACACCACCGCTAACGCGAAGCCGCCGCTGAAGCTGAACGGCTCGTTTCTGCCAGTTTGGTTGTTGACGATGCAGCGCGTCACGCAAATCGACATTGCCGCGCGGCGGTTCTTCCAGGATAGCGACCAGCAAGGCCGCCGTGGCAACGCTGTCGGCATGTTCGCCTGCGTCAGCCAGCATGGCAGCAAAACGAGGTTCGCTACCCGTCGCGGCCATGCGCCGACCTTTTGCCGTTAGCTGGCCTGCATTATTGGTTGCGCCAAGCTGTTGCAGCAGGCGCTGCGCCTGGGCAAGACTGGCGGCTGGTGGCGTATCCAGCCAGCTTAACTGGGTAACGTCGTGGCAGCCCCACTGTAATAAATCCAGCCACAGCGAGCTTAAATCGCTTTGCAGGATCTCCGCATCGCCGTGGGCCGCCGCTCGTTCTGCCTGCTCCCTGGCAAGCAGATGAACGCAGATACCCGGCTCCAGACGGCCAGCGCGACCGGCGCGCTGGGTCATCGAAGCCTGGCTGACCCGCTGCGTTTGCAGCCGTGTTAAACCAGTACGCGCATCAAACAGCGCTGAGCGTTCCAGCGCGCTGTCCACGACCAGCCGGATACCTTCAATCGTCAGGCTGGTTTCCGCAATATTGGTTGCCAGTACCACTTTACGTCGACCGGCCGCAGCGGGAAAAATAGCCTTACGCTGTTCTGCCAGCGGCAGAGCGCCATATAAAGGACAAAGGTCGATATCGTTAGCGACCAGTGAAGAAAGATGCGTTTGCACGCGCTGGATCTCGCCCACGCCCGGCAAAAATAGCAGTAGCGAGCCGGCCTCTTCGCGCAGAAGCTGGCTGACCTGGCGCGCCACCGCCTCTTCAAAACGATAGCCGGATGATAAAGCAGCATAACGCCGCTCGACCGGAAAAGAGCGGCCTTCTGAGCAAATCATCGGCGCGTCCGGCAGCAGCGCCTGTAACCGTTGATTATCGAGCGTGGCCGACATCAGCAGGATCTTCAGATCGTCACGCAGCCCCTGCTGCACATCCAGCAGCAGCGCCAGCGCCAGGTCGGCCTGCAGGCTGCGCTCGTGAAACTCATCCAGGATCACCAGCGAAACGCCTTCCAGCATCGGATCCTGTTGCAGCATGCGCGTAAGAATACCTTCCGTGACCACTTCAAGCCGCGTTGACGGGCCGCTGCGGCTTTCCGAACGCATCCGGTAGCCCACGGTTTCGCCGGGCTGTTCCCCCAGCAGTTCTGCCAGCCGCTGCGCCACGTTGCGTGCCGCCAACCTGCGCGGTTCCAGCAGCAGAACGCGGCCGCTGACCTGCTGGAGAATTTGCAGCGGCAGCCACGTCGATTTCCCTGCGCCCGTCGGCGCTGCCAGCAATACCTGGTGTGATGTCTGCAATGCTGTCAACAGCTGAGGTAAAACCGCGCTGATAGGTAGTGAACTCACGTCTCTGCTCCTGGCCTTAAATTGCCGGGCATTGTAGCATTCCCGCATCGGTAATACCGGAGAGCATCATGAGTGAGCAAAAAAGGCTGTTTTTCGCCGTTGAACTGCCAAAAGAGAGCAGCCAGAGCATCGTTCAGTGGCGGGCCGCCACCTTTGCAGAAGAAGCCGGTCGCCCGGTAGCGGCGGCTAATTTACACCTTACGCTGGCCTTTTTGGGCGACGTCAGCGAAGAAAAAACGCAGGCGCTAAAGCAGATGGCGGGCAAAATTAAGCAGTCGCCGTTCGATCTTAAGCTGGATGATGCCGGACACTGGCCGCGTTCCGGCGTGGTGTGGCTGGGGCCAAAGCAGGCCCCGCGCGGGCTTTTACAGCTGGCGGCTATTCTGCGATCCCAGGCGGCTCGCAGCGGCTGTTATCAAAGTTCGCTCCCCTTTCATCCGCATGTAACATTACTGCGCCATGCTCTCCAGCCGGTTGCGTTGCCGCCGCGTAATTTTAGCTGGCAGTTTCGCGTCAGCCGCTTTGCGCTCTTTGAATCCGTTTTTGCCAAAGGCCGCACGCGTTACCGGGAACGGGCTGGCTGGACGCTGCAACAGGAAATTTTATGAATTTTTATCCTCCTTTGCGCCAGGCCACGCTGGTTAAACGCTATAAACGTTTTCTGGCCGACGTCATCACGCCAGAAGGTGCGGAATTAACGCTGCACTGCGCCAATACCGGCGCGATGACAGGTTGCGCCACGCCCGGCGACACGGTGTGGTATTCCACGTCACAGAGTCCGACAAGGAAATACCCGCACAGCTGGGAACTGACGCAGACGCAGCAGGGGCACTGGATTTGCGTCAATACGCTGCGCGCCAATACGCTGGTGAAGGAAGCGCTGCTGGCGCAAAGGATTCCGGAATTATCCGGTTATGCCAGCCTGCAAAGTGAAGTCAAATACGGCGCTGAAAAAAGCCGTATTGATTTCCTGTTAAAAGCAGATCAACGCGCCAACTGCTATATTGAAGTCAAATCCGTAACGCTCTTACATCTTGGTAGGGGATATTTTCCGGATGCGGTGACCGAGCGGGGCCAAAAGCATCTACGCGAACTGGCGAAGATTGCGGAAAATGGCGAACGCGCGGTACTTTTCTTTGCCGTTCTGCACTCGGGGATTGAGGACGTCACCCCGGCACGTCATATTGATGCGCAATACGCAGAACTTTTGGCTCAGGCACGCTTAAGCGGCGTTGAGGTGCTTTGCTATAAAGCAGGCTTTTCACCTGAAGGTCTTTTGCTTGAGAGGAAACTGGCGGTAAATCTGTAATGCACTGTATACGAAGACTCTTATCGTGCGCCAGATACGCTTTTCCTCACGCTCTTGTCAAGGGATGTTCAGGAATAATTGCCAACCTTAACCGCTTCTGCTATTTATAGCGGCCTGTTTTTATCCCCGTTGGGGATCGATAGTGCGTGTTATCCAGGAGAAACAACATGCAAGAAGGGCAAAACCGTAAAACCTCGTCCCTGAGTATTCTCGCCATTGCTGGTGTGGAACCCTATCAGGAGAAGCCGGGCGAAGAGTACATGAATGAAGCCCAGCTGGCGCATTTCAAGAAGATCCTTGAAGCCTGGCGTAACCAGCTTCGGGATGAAGTTGATCGCACCGTCACGCATATGCAAGATGAAGCCGCTAACTTCCCCGACCCGGTTGACCGGGCAGCACAGGAAGAAGAGTTCAGTCTTGAACTGCGTAACCGTGACCGCGAGCGCAAACTGATTAAGAAGATCGAGAAGACGCTGAAGAAAGTGGAAGATGACGATTTCGGCTACTGCGATTCCTGCGGCGTTGAAATTGGTATCCGACGTCTGGAAGCGCGTCCGACCGCCGATCTTTGCATCGACTGTAAAACGCTGGCGGAAATCCGCGAAAAACAAATGGCCGGTTAATGGCTAATGGATTGCGCAGTGAGGCTTCTGCTTCACTGCCTGTCTTTACTTCTATGTCGTCTTACATCGGGCGTTTCGCCCCCTCTCCTTCCGGTGAACTCCATTTTGGCTCACTGGTTGCCGCCCTTGGCAGCTATCTACAGGCACGCGCGCAGCACGGCAAATGGCTGGTGCGTATTGAAGATCTCGATCCGCCTCGCGAAGTACCAGGTGCTGCCCGGCGTATCCTTGAGCAGCTGGAACAGTACGGGTTGCACTGGGACGGCGAGGTGCTCTGGCAGTCGCAGCGGCACGCAGCCTACCGTGAAGCGCTGCACTGGCTGCAACAGCACGGCCATAGCTATTACTGCACCTGCACGCGCAGCCGTATTCAGCAAATCGGCGGCCTGTACGATGGCTACTGCCGGACGCGTAACTGCGGCCCCTCTGACGCGGCATTACGTTTGCGCGTCGATCGTCCCGTTAAGCATTTTTCTGATAATCTGCGTGGCGAAGTTGTCGCCGATGCCGCCCTGGCGCAGGAAGATTTTATCATTCATCGCCGCGACGGGCTGTTTGCCTATAACCTGGCAGTGGTAGTGGACGACCATTTTCAGGGCGTGACGGAAGTGGTCAGAGGCGCCGACCTGATTGAGCCGACGGTAAGACAGATAACCCTTTATCAGCGCTTCGGCTGGCCGGTGCCGGACTATCTCCACTTACCGCTGGCGACAGGCGATAACGGCAGCAAGCTTTCCAAGCAAAACCACGCGCGGCCTTTACCACAGGGCGATCCGCGTCCCGTGCTGGTCCGGGCGTTACGGTTTCTTGGCCAGCCGGTCAGCGACGGCTGGCAGGATGAGACGCTTGCCCATTTACTGGAACAGGCTGTCATCAAATGGAACCTGGCAACCGTGCCGCAGCAAAATGCACTGGTTCAGGATGTTTAACTTTCTGTTGTTCACGCCCGCCGGTGCGGCAGAGAAATATTGCCGTCAGCGCCCTTCCGAACCCAAAAGATACAGGGGATTCGAGATGATCATTCTCAAATGCGCCGCACTGAGCTATGATTAGCCGCTGTTTTTTATCGCTACGCGTAAACGTCACTATCGAGGTGTCCCATTTTTACCCGAGTTGCTAATTTTTGCCGAAAAGTTTTGAGCCGCGAAAGCGAAGCGCCAGTCGAGGTGGAAGAAGCGCCTCAGATGACCGTGATCCCGCGCGACGGTCATACTATCTCGCGTAAAGACATCAGTGAAAATGCCCTCAAGGTACTGTACCGACTGAATAAAGCCGGGTATGAGGCTTATCTTGTGGGTGGTGGCGTTCGCGATTTACTGCTGGGCAAAAAACCGAAAGATTTTGACGTCACCACCAACGCCACGCCGGAGCAAATGCGCAAGCTGTTTCGCAACTGCCGTCTGGTTGGACGTCGTTTCCGTCTGGCTCACGTCATGTTTGGTCCGGAAATCATCGAGGTTGCTACCTTCCGTGGCCACCACGAGGCCGAACAGCCGGAGTCGGATCGCAACAATTCGCAGCGTGGCCAGAACGGTATGCTGCTGCGCGACAATATTTTCGGTTCGATTGAAGATGATGCCCAGCGCCGCGATCTGACGATTAACAGCCTCTATTACAGCGTGGCTGACTTTAGCGTGCGCGACTATGTGGGCGGCCTGAACGACCTGCAACAGGGAATTATCCGCCTGATTGGCGACCCTGAAACGCGCTACCGTGAAGATCCGGTGCGCATGCTGCGCGTGATCCGCTTTGCCGCCAAGCTGGATATGAGCATTGCCGCTGAAACGGCAGAGCCGATTCCGCGCCTGGCGACGCTGCTGCATGATATTCCGCCAGCGCGCCTGTTTGAGGAAACGCTGAAGCTGCTGCAGGCTGGCTATGGCTACACGACCTATTTGCAGCTACGTGAATACCAGCTGTTCCAGCCGCTGTTCCCGCTGATTACCCGTTACTTTACGGAAAAAGGCGACAGCAATATGGAGCGGATGGTGATTCAGGTGCTGAAAAACACCGATAACCGTATTCACAACCAGATGCGCGTTAACCCGGCGTTCCTGTTTGCGGCAATGTTCTGGTATCCACAGCTGGAAATGGCGCAGAAGATCGCGCAGGAAAGCGGGCTGGCCTACTACGACGCCTTTGCGCTGGCCATGAACGACGTGCTGGACGAAGCGTGCCGCTCGCTGGCCATTCCAAAACGCATTACCACGCTGGTGCGCGATATCTGGCAGCTACAGCTTCGCCTGTCGCGCCGCCACGGCAAACGCGCCTGGAAGCTCATGGAGCATCCTAAGTTCCGCGCCGCCTACGATCTGCTGGCGCTGCGTGCGGAAGTGGAAAATAACCAGGAGCTGCTGCGTCTTTCCGCGTGGTGGGGTGAATTCCAGGTTGCCGCGCCGCCGCAGCAGAAAACCATGCTTAACACGCTGGGCGACGATCCGGTGCCGCGTCGCCGCACTCGCCGTCCGCGCAAGCGCGTTCCCGGTCCACGCCGCGACGGTAACAATACCAACGCATGAGGGCGTATCTCGCCTTAGGCAGTAACCTGGCGGATCCTTTGCATCAGGTGCGGGCCGCGCTTGATGCGCTGGCCGCCCTGCCGCAAACCCGGCTGCTTGCCACCTCTTCGCTTTACCGCACGCCACCTTATGGCCCGCCGGATCAGCCGGACTACCTTAATGCCGCCGTCCTGCTGGAGACCACGCTTGCGCCAGAAGCGCTGCTGGACCTTACCCAGCGCATTGAGCTGGAGCAGGGCCGCGTGCGCAAGGATGAACGCTGGGGGCCGCGCACGCTGGATCTGGACATCATGCTGTTCGGCAATCTCACGCTAAACACGCCGCGCCTGACCGTGCCGCATTACGATATGCATAACCGCGCCTTTATGCTGGTACCGCTGTTTGAAATCGCACCGGATCTTATCTTCCCCAACGGCACCTCGCTTAAAAGCCTTATCGCCACCCTGGACAGCAGCGCCATTCAACCCTGGTAGCCAGGCTTACGCACTTCCATTAAGATACGCCCACTAAAAAACTTTCTCAGAGGTTGCGATGAAACCGACGACGGTCTCTACTCTTCGCCAGTGGAAAAAGAGCGGGCGCAAATTCGCCTCTATTACCGCTTATGATTACAGCTTCGCCCGGCTGTTTGCCGACGAAGGGATCCAGGTATTGCTGGTTGGTGATTCGCTTGGCATGGTCGTGCAGGGACACGATTCCACGCTGCCCGTGACGCTGGAAGATATCGCTTACCACACTCGCCTTGTCCGTCGCGGTGCCCCGGCGGCGCTGCTGATGGCCGACCTGCCTTTTATGACCTTCGCTACCCCTGAGCAGACGTTTGCCAGCTCGGCTGAGCTAATGCGCGCCGGGGCCAATATGGTCAAAATTGAAGGCGGCGCGTGGCTGAGCGACACCGTTCGCCAGCTGGCAGAACGCGCGGTGCCGGTTTGCGGCCATCTGGGCTTAACGCCACAGTCGGTAAATATCTTTGGCGGCTATAAAGTTCAGGGCCGGGAAAGTGAAGCGGCAGAAACGCTGCTGGCCGACGCGCTGGCGCTGGAAGCCGCTGGCGCACAGATGCTGGTGCTGGAGTGCGTACCGGTGGCGCTGGCGCAGCGCGTAACCGAAGCGCTGGCCATTCCGGTTATCGGTATCGGTGCGGGCAACGTTACCGATGGTCAAATCCTGGTGATGCATGATGCCTTCGGCATCACCGGTGGGCACATTCCTAAATTCGCTAAAAATTTCCTGCTGGCAACCGGGGAAATGCGCGCGGCCGTCCGACAGTATGTGGCGGAAGTCGAGGCGGGAACGTATCCTGCCGATGAACACAGTTTTTACTGAGACGGGGAACTGCAAGTGCTGATTATTGAAACGATACCGATGCTGCGCCGTGAGATTCGTCGCTGGCGGCAGGAAGGCAAGCGCATTGCGCTGGTGCCGACGATGGGCAATCTGCATGACGGTCACATGACGCTGGTAGATGAAGCCCGCGAACGCGCCGACATTGTAGTCACGAGCATTTTTGTTAACCCCATGCAGTTTGAACGCGCCGACGATCTGGCTCGTTATCCGCGCACGCTGCAGGAAGATTGTGAAAAGCTGAACCGCCGCAAGGTGGATCTGGTGTTTGCACCCGCGCCTGCCGCCGTCTATCCCAAAGGGCTGGAAGAGCAAACCTTTGTCGAGGTGCCGGGTCTCTCTTCACTGCTGGAAGGTGCCAGTCGCCCGGGCCATTTTCGCGGCGTCTCCACTATTGTCAGTAAGCTTTTTAACCTTGTGCAGCCCGATCTGGCCTGCTTTGGCGAAAAAGATTTTCAGCAGCTTGCGCTGATCCGCAAGATGGTCACGGACATGGGCTACGACATTGAAATTGTCGGCGTACCTACCGTGCGCGCGAAAGATGGCCTTGCGCTCAGTTCGCGTAACGGTTATCTGACCGCTGACGAGCGTAAAATTGCGCCCGCGCTCAGCCGCGTAATGAACAGCATGGCGGAAAGATTGTCCAATGGAGAACGCTATGTGGACGAGATTGTCGCTGATGCCGAGGCCGCGCTGGCTATCCTGGGCTTGCGTGCTGATGGTCTGGCTATCGTTGATGCAGAAACGCTGCTGCCGCTGACGGTAGAAAGTAAAACGGCGACGATCCTGATGGCGGCCTGGCTGGGTAAAGCGCGTCTTATCGATAACCAGCAGGTTGATTTAACCGAATAAAAATTGCCGGCACGCGCTGGTATTGATGGGTTTTCACCAGAGGTAAATGATGAACCGTACTATGCTGCAGGGCAAACTGCATCGGGTTAAAGTGACTCAGGCAGATCTGAACTACGAAGGCTCCTGCGCCATTGACCAGGATTTTCTGGACGCTTCCGGTATTCTGCAATATGAAGCGATTGATATCTACAACGTGACCAACGGCCAGCGCTTTTCTACCTACGCTATCGCCGCCGAGCGCGGTTCGAAAATTATCTCCGTTAACGGCGCAGCCGCTCGCTGCGCCTGCGAAGGCGATATTCTGATTATCTGTTCATACGTTGAGATGCCGGATGCCGAAGCTCGCACATGGCAGCCGAAGGTAGCCTACTTTGAAGGCGATAACGTGATGAAGCGCCTGGCAAAAGCCGTTCCGGTCCAGGTTGCCTGATCCACAGGCGGGGGATCGCTCCCCCGCCCTTTTTTGCAGCTTACCCTCTCTTTTCCTGCCTGCTGGCTTACGCCTGTTTACTCTTACCCAATGGCTGCATTTCAATATTCTCCGTTACCGACTGTGGACGAGCAGCTGCGCTTTGCGGCGCTGGCCTTGCAGCTGGCGCAGACGTTGACGCCTGCGCGGTTTGTGCTGCGACCCGTGCGGCTGGCGTGGATGTTGCGGCCTGCACGGGTTGCGGTGTTGGTCGGGCAGCTGGCGTGGATGTTGAGGACTGTGCCGTTTGTGCTGCTGCCCGTGCGGCTGACGCGGATGTCGAAGCCGGCGTGGGTCGTGTTGTTGGCCGAGCGGCAGGCGTGGATGTTGAGGCCTGTGCCGTTTGTGCTGCTGCCCGTGCGGCTGACGCGGATGTCGAAGCCGGCGTGGGTCGTGTTGTTGGCCTTGCAGCTGGTGCAGACGTTGAGGCCTGTGCGGTTTGTGATGCTGGTCGTGCGGCTGGTGCAGACGTTGAAGCCTGCGCGGTTTGTGCCGCTGGTGCGGACGTTGAAGCCTGTGCCGTTTGTACGGCTGGTGCGGACGTTGAAGCCTGTGCCGTTTGTACGGCTGGTGCGGACGTTGAAGCCTGAGCGATGTGGGCCGCTGGCATTGCAGCTGGTGCAGGCGTGGAAGCCTGGCCGCCGTGTGTAACTGCCTGCAAAGGTATGGGTGCCGCAGGCTGTGGCTGAGGAGCAAACTGTCGTCTTATCTGCTCTCCCGCCCACTGATGAACGGAGGTTGCGGTATCAGAAACGTTGTTTTTCATCCTCCTCAGGCCATCGTCCAGTCTGTCGCCCGTCCTGACGGCGCTGTCCGCCAGTGAGTGAGCACCTTGCGCCATCAGGTCTTTGGCCTGTACCGCTTTATGTCCGGCTCCCGTCACGCCCTGCTGTAGCAGCTCCACGCTCTTATCTCTCAGCTCGCCGGTTTTCTGCCCGGCCAGGCTGTTCACCACTTTATCTGCCAGAAAATCGACCGCCTCATCGTTGCGGGTGGGTGCCGGCCCCGCTAACGCCCCGGCTACGCCCTGAAAAGCATAAGCCAGCGCGGCACCCACAAGGTTAACGGCCTGGTCTTTAGCAATTTCTTTGGGCGAGGTCAGTTCACCCGCGCCAATTCGCCCGGTTGCCGCATCGATTGCGGCAGAAGAAGCCGAGGTGACCGCCTCGCTCACGCCCGGATTACGGACAATGTTACGCAACGCGTTGTTTCCTGCCAGCGCCACTGCCAGCGCGCCAATTTCCGACACCATATTGCCGGAGGTAATATTTAGCGCGCCTTTCGCATAATTACGCGGCGTCATCAGGCTAAGCAGCAAGGTTTTTAATCTTTCCGCTCCGCCGGACGTCATCTGCTGCTTCACGCTGGTGTTTTTCAAAGACTCATACTGCGCTTTCCAGTCGGTACGCCCTAATAAGTATTCCGGGCCATGAGAAGCGCTGAACTTGTTAGTCAGTACATTTCCCGCCGCGCCTGCCGCCATACTCAGCACGTTGCTGGTATGCGACACCGCCTGGGGATTATTATGCGAAACCGTGGCGACCGTCCCTACCACGGCGTTACGGCCATCAAAGCCCAGGCCTCCCAGCGGAGCCAGTTTCAGGCTCTCTCCCAGTCCCTGGCGCTTTTTCAGCGCTTCCTGCATCTCAGGCTCCAGTTTTTCCGCATCGGCAGCCAGCCACATCGTATCCTTTACCACGTTAGCAAAAACCTTATCACCTACCGATTTGAGTACCATTGCCGTGGCCCCGTCGATCGCCCCCGCCAGGGCTTCCGATCCTGGCGACGTACCGGAGACGCCAGCCCCCAGCTTAAGTGCTCCCGACGCGTAGCCAGAAATAGCAAACGGAAAAGCCTTGACCGCGCCGCCTACCGCATCGCTGATGTAATCCATTTTCTGCGCTTTGGCCATGTTTGCAGCGATAGTTTCGGGCGTTTCTCCCATTGAGTGCAGCTCGGCGGCACGATCCTGCACGATATCATTCATCCCGCTGCTGCCGGGGAAATAGTTATTCAGATGGGTGGCAATATCACTGATAGCCTGCTGACGCGCGGCATCTGCCGTGGCAACGGTAGATCCGGATGGGCCTGCGGTGGTGTGTCGGGCGCGCGGCCCGTGGCTGGACGACGCCTGCGCTGAAGGCTCGGAGGATGTCGCCTGCCTAACGGTTGAAGGTAATGAATTAATACCGGCCATAAGTAAGTTCCAGGTTAAACAAGAAGATAACAGGCGCGCAGCCTGCCTGGTTTATCGTGATAACACTGGCCGTTCGGATACCAGAACAACGTATTCGCGATACGGTTGAGTGGCGATATGCGGGAAAGAGTTTGCGGCGGAATAAGGTTTTCTTATATTTAGTGATCGGTATCAAATAATTTCGGGTGGGAAATAGCACAAAGAAGAAGCTAAAAACGGGGGTGTTTATCCCTTCCCGTTGCAGGAAGGGATAAGAACTGAAGCTTAGGTTCGCAGACCTCTGCCGCGCTGGATCAGCGCCCAGACCAGCATATAAAACACGGCGATAAAGGCCACCAGTACCGCCAGGGTAAACACCAGCGGCACGTCGGAAATGCCCAGAAAACCAAAGCGGAAGCCGCTGATCATATAGACGATCGGGTTCAGCTTCGACACCATCTGCCAGAACGGCGGCAGCAGCGTCAGCGAATAGAACACGCCGCCCAGATAGGTTAACGGCGTCAGCACAAAGGTGGGAATGAGGCTGATATCGTCAAACGTCCGCGCAAACACCGCGTTCAGCAAGCCCGCCAGCGAAAACAGGATCGCGGTCAGCACCAGCGTTACCGCCACCATCAGCCAGGAATGCACATGGAAAGGCACAAAAAACAGCGAGATAGCCGTCACCAGCACGCCTACGCAGATGCCGCGCGCCACGCCGCCGCCAACGTAACCGGCAATAATGACGTGCGTCGGCACCGGTGCCACCAGCAGCTCTTCAATGTTGCGCTGAAACTTGGCGCTAAAGAAGGAAGATGCCACGTTGGCATAGGCATTGGTGATAACCGCCATCATGATCAGGCCCGGCACAATAAACTGCATATAGCTAAAGCCGTGCATATCGCCAATGCGTGAACCAATCAGGTTACCAAAGATAATAAAGTAGAGCGTCATGGTGATCACCGGCGGCACCAGCGTCTGGATCCAGATGCGGGCAAAACGGTTGATCTCTTTTCCCCAGATACTTTTCAGGGCGACCCAGTACAGATGTGTCATGCTTTTTCTCCTTTGCGACCGTTCACCAGGTCAACAAACAGCTCCTCAAGACGGTTAGCCTTGTTGCGCATACTTAATACTTTTACGCCCTGCTGGCTAAGCTGGCTGAAGACGCTGTTCAGTCCCTGCTCGCGCATGACTTCGACTTCCAGCGTTGACGTATCGACTAAGCGGTACTGAAAACCTTCCAGCTCCGGCAGCGGGCTTTTTGCCACCAGATCGAGAATAAAGGTTTCCGATTTTAGCTTGGACAGCAGCCCCTTCATGGTGGTGTTCTCCACCAGCTGACCATGCTGAATAATGCCGATATTGCGGCAAAGCATCTCTGCTTCTTCCAGGTAGTGGGTCGTCAGGATAATGGTGGTGCCTTTGGCATTCAGATCCTGAAGGAAGCTCCACATTGAACGGCGCAGCTCGATATCCACGCCCGCGGTTGGCTCATCCAGAATCAGCAGCTTGGGCTCATGCATCAGCGCGCGGGCAATCATCAGACGCCGTTTCATCCCGCCGGAAAGCATACGCGCCCGCTCGTTGCGTTTATCCCACAGGTCCAGCTGCTTAAGGTATTTTTCCGCTCGCTTCAGCGCATCAGCCTTTTCCACGCCGTAAAGGCCTGCCTGGCTGACCACAATTTGCAGCACGGTTTCGAACTGGTTGAAGTTAAATTCCTGCGGCACCAGGCCCAGCTGACGCTTGGCGTTGACCACGTCCTGCTGCAAATCGTAGCCAAACACCCGCACTTTACCGGCAGTTTTGTTTACCAGCGAACTGATAATGCCGATAGTCGTGGATTTGCCCGCCCCGTTTGGGCCAAGCAGCGCATAGAAATCACCCGCCTCTACGTTAAGGTCGATTCCCTTCAAGGCCTGAACGCCACCCGCATAGGTTTTGGTCAGTTTTTCGAGTTCCAGTGCATAAGTCATAGGTAAAGGATTGCCCTGTTTTGTATGGTTTTCTTGTTTAGCGTTTTAAATCACAGTTTGATGGCCTATATTACTGCCACGCATATCAAGTTATTGGCGCTATAAAAATGAAAGATATCGATACTCTCATTAGTAACAATCGCGAGTGGTCTCGCCTGCTGAAAGAAGAAAACCCGGCTTTTTTTGAAGGCCTGTCAGTGGCACAAAAGCCGCGTTTTCTCTGGATTGGCTGTTCTGACAGCCGTGTTCCCGCCGAACGTCTGACCGGCCTTGAGCCTGGCGAACTGTTCGTCCATCGCAACGTGGCTAACCTGGTTATCCACACGGATTTGAACTGCCTTTCCGTTGTGCAGTACGCTGTTGAAGTGCTGCAGGTAGAGCACATCATTATCTGTGGCCACTACGGCTGCGGCGGCGTCCAGGCGGCAGTTGAGAACCCGGAACTGGGCCTGATCAACAACTGGCTGCTGCATATCCGCGATCTGTGGTACAAGCATAGTTCTTCATTGAAACAGCTGCCGACACCGGAAGCGCGTTTTAACAAACTTTGTGAAATCAACGTGATTGAACAGGTTTATAACCTCGGCCACTCCACCATCATGCAGTCAGCATGGAAGCGCGGCCAGAATGTTAAAATTCACGGCTGGGTTTACGGTCTGCAGGATGGTCATCTGCACGACCTTGAGGTCGGCGCATCCAGCATGGACGTGCTTGAACAGCGCCACCATGATGGTATTGCTAACGCGCTGAAAGGCCTGCAAAACCCGAACTGATTTTCGGGCTGCATCATATATCAGGCCGGATAATCCGGCCTTAGTCGATCGTGCGGCAGAGGTTACTCTTCCAGCATCACCACGTGGCCTACATAAGGCAGATGACGATAGCGCTGGGCGTAGTCAATGCCGTAACCGACCACAAATTTATCCGGGATGGTAAAGCCGACATACTCCACCGGCACATCCACTTCACGACGTTCGGGCTTGTCGAGCAGCGTACAGATTGCCAGCGATTTTGGCTGGCGCAGGCTGAGGATCTCCCGCACTTTGCTCAGCGTGTTGCCGGAATCGATAATATCCTCCACGATTAACACATCCTTGCCGCGAATATCTTCATCCAGATCTTTCAGAATTTTCACATCACGCGTGGTAGACATGCCGCTGCCATAGCTGGAAGCCGTCATAAAATCGACCTCGTGCGATACCTCTATCTTACGGCACAGATCTGCCATAAACATAAAGGAACCGCGCAACAGCCCCACCAGCACCATTTCGCTGCCGCTATCGCGATAGTTTTCGGTAATCTGCTGGCCCAGCTCAGCGATGCGTTTAGCAATCTCCTGTTCAGAGATCATGACTTCTACAGTGTGTTTCATAAATCACATATCTCACTGATTTTATTCAGTTAAAAACCATGTAAAGCGTGTATAAAAAGTGAATATTGGTACGCCGAATATCGCACAATCCAGTACAGCAGCGATAGCATGAGAACTTTTCCAGGCGGGGATTATATCAGGGATTCCTGTTACGGTCAGAAAGCCTAAAGAAGCCTGCCCGTAACCTGCCTTAAAACACAACCAACTTAATAAGAAGAAGCCAGCATTCATATTGCTTCTATAAAAAATGTAACTTAGTATGTCCCGAAAAACCAAAAGACCCTGCATAATTAATGGTTTTTATAACCGCAACAATCAACACCTGAAAATGAGAGTTCAGGGTCAGGTGTTTGTATAGCCTGATTTTTTTGACAAGGATTCGTCAATGCCGAGATTTTCTCTTCTCGATCTTTTGCGCTATAAAAGCGCTTACCTTGTTCTTCTCGCGCTCTTTGTCGCGCCGCTGCCGATGGCGCAGGCTGCTGAAATCAACGAGCCACTGCTTCTACAGCAGCAGCGCCAGAAAGCGCTGGAACAACAGCTGACGCCGCCCGCGCCGGATGTGCGGCTTTCCCCGCCCTCTGCCGGCTTTGACCTGTTGTTTCCCGATGAAAAACCCTGCTTCCCGATTTCGCGGGTGACTCTCAACGGCAACGACGCTCTGCCACACTGGCTACCTCTGCAACGCCTGAGTAATCAGGCTGCTGGTCGCTGCCTGGGCGGCAAAGGCATTAATCTGCTGATGAGCACGTTACAAAATCGCCTGATCGACCACGGCTATATCACTACTCGCGTGCTGGCTCCGGCGCAAGATCTAAACAGCGGTGAACTAAAGCTGACTATCGTGCCGGGCAAGGTTCGTAAGGTTATCCTGATGCCTGACAGCGGCCAGTATATTTCGCTGTATAGCGCTTTTCCGGTTCACGCCGGTGTGCTGCTGGATTTGCGCGATATCGAACAGGGGCTGGAAAATCTCCAGCGGCTGCCGACCGTAGAGGCCAGCATGGAGATTATGCCGGGCGCGCAGCCGGGTGAAAGCGACGTACAGCTGCGCTGGCAGCAGAGTAGAATGTGGCGCGTCGGCGCCTCGCTGGATGATTCCGGCACCCGCAGTACCGGTCGCTATCAGGGCGGCCTCACGCTCTCGCTGGATAACCCCTTTTCCCTTAGCGATCTGTTTTATATTTCCGCCAGCAGCAGCCTGGAAAAGCATCACGATAAAGGCAGCAGCAACCTGACCGGGCATTACTCGCTGCCCTTTGGCTGGTGGACCGCCGGGCTGACCGTTAACAGCTATGACTATCACCAGCTGGTGGCAGGGCTAAATCAGGACTACCGCTACAGCGGCAAAAGCCAGAACCTGAATTTCCAGCTGAGCCGCGTGCTGCACCGTAGCGGCAGCCAGAAAACCACGCTGAGCTGGGACATGCTGGCGAAGGAGTCGAAAAACTTCATTAACGATACCGAAGTCGAAGTACAGCGCCGCCGTACCTCCGCGTGGCGCGTTGGCTTACAGCATCGTCACTATATCGCGCAGTCTACGCTGGATGCCGGAATAAGCTGGCAGCGCGGCACCCGCTGGTTCGGAGCGCTTTCCGCGCCGGAAGAATACTTTGGCGAAGCCACCGCGCTGTCCAAAATTCTTCAGCTATCCGCGCAGCTGGATATTCCTTTTGCGCTGGGCCAGCAGCAGTTCCGCTACAACGTGCAGTATCAGCGCCAGCTCAGCAATACGCCGCTGACGCCACAGGAACAGTTCGCTATCGGTAGCCGCTGGTCGGTGCGCGGCTTTGACGGTGAGCGCTCGCTAAATGCCGATCGCGGCTGGTTTGTGCGTAACGAACTGGCGTGGACAACGCCACTGCCGCAGCAGGCGCTCTACCTGGGCATTGACTATGGCGAAGTCGGCGGCAAAGGCACGGAAAACCTGGTCGGCAACCATCTGGCCGGTGGTGCCATCGGCCTGCGCGGACAGGCGTGTAAAACGGGCTATGAGCTGTTTGCGGCCGTGCCCTTTTCAAAACCGAACGGCTTTAAAACCGACCCGGTTTCGCTGGGTTTCAATCTCAACTGGCAGTACTGAATGAGCTGACAAGGACGCAGCCATGAACAAAAACTTCTACCGTATCATTTTCAATAAAGCCCGTGGCATGCTGATGGTCGTGGGCGAATTCGCTATTTCGGCACACGGCACTGCCTCCGCTTCTTCTGAACCCGGTCAGATACCGTGCCTGATAAGCAGACTCACTGCACTGCAATTTGCGCTGCTGGTTTCTTTAAGCTGCGTCAGCATGACCTCATTTGCCGCAGTTGTTGCGGACGCCCAGGCGCCGGGTAATCAACAGCCGACCATTATTAGCTCGGCCAACGGCACGCCGCAGGTCAATATTCAGACCCCCGGTAGCGGCGGCGTCTCGCGCAACGTCTATAGCCAGTTTGACGTCGATAACAAAGGCGTGGTGCTGAACAATTCCCACGTCAGTACGCAGACTCAGCTGGCCGGCATGGTTAACGGCAACGGCAACCTCGCCAGAGGCGAAGCGAAAGTTATCCTTAACGAAGTCAATGCGCGCAACGCCAGCCAGCTCAACGGCATGATTGAAGTAGCCGGACAAAAAGCCCAGGTGGTTATCGCCAATCCCTCCGGCATTACCTGTGACGGCTGTGGCTTTATTAACGCACACCGCGCCACGCTGACCACCGGCCAGGTGCAGATGAATAACGGCCTGATCGCCGGTTACGATGTGAATAAAGGTGAGATTGTGATCCAGGGCGCGGGCATGGACAGCCGCCAGCAGAACAGCACCGATCTGATTGCCCGCGCGGTAAAGGTTAATGCCGCTATCCACGCAAAAGAACTGAACGTGACCGCTGGCCGTAACACTGTCGACGCCGCGCATCAGGAAGTCACCGCGAAATCAGCAGACGGCAGCGAGCCCCCGCAGTTCGCCGTGGATGTTGCTCAACTGGGCGGCATGTATGCCAACAAAATCCGCCTGCGCGGTACCGAAAACGGCGTGGGCGTGCACAATGCCGGAAGCATCGGCGCTTCCGCCGGTGAGGTGGTGGTCAACGCCGACGGCAGCATCAGCAACAGCGGCCGCATCACCGCGTCACAGAACCTGCTGCTGACTTCTCAACGTCTGGTAGAGAACAGCGGCAAGGTTTATGCCGCAGGCAACACGGCTATCACGGCCGGGGGCATGCTGAATAACAGCGGAATTATTGCCGCAGGCAATAACACCACGCTGAACGCCGCATCGGTTGCCAGCAGTTCCGCTGCGGCGCTGGCGGCGGGAATGAACAGCGACGGCACTCTGGGGTCGGCCGGTAACCTGAACGTGACCAGCCAGGGCGAGCTGAAGGTCAACGGCCAGGCTCTGGCGGCCGGTCAGCTGACCGCGACGGGTACCGCGCTTGATTTCAGCGGCAGTCAGACCTTTGGCAATGACATCTCATTACGGGCCAGCGCAGGCAGCATCAGTACGGCAAAAGCCACCGTGGCCGCCACGCATCAGCTTACTGCGTCAGCCCGTGATGCCATTAATAACGATAGCGGCAAAATTTCGGCTGATGCACTGAACCTTAGCGCCCGCTCGCTCTCCAGCCAGCAGGGACTGGTACAACAGCTCGGCACTGGCGACCTAAGGTTGTCCTTTATCAACGGCCTGAATAACGCCGGTGGCACCCTTGCCAGCAAAGGCCTGAATCTGACGCTGAGCACCTCATCATTCAATAATCAACAGGGTTCGCTACTGCACACCGGCAGCGGTAACCTGTCGGTGATGGTCAACGACCTGCTGGACAATCAGAAAGGCAGCATTGCGGCTAACGGCAATATCCTGCTAACAGCAGAATCCTTGAATAATCATCAGGGACAGCTGATTGCCGCGCAGAACGGCGATTTGCAGATTACTACCCAGGCTCAGCTTAACAACCTGCAGGGTGTGATGGCCGCAGCCGGGGATCTGTCGCTACAAAGCACTGGCCTGAATAACGCGGGTGGCACGCTGCAGTCCGGCACAAATATGACGCTGACGTTATCGGGTGGCGATCTTAATAACCGTGATAGCGGCAGCAACGGCGGCATTCTCAGCGGTGGAACCCTGTCCGTTGAAGGTGGAAATATTGATAACACCGTCGGGTTTATTGCCGCAGGCGGTCATGCCTACCTGAGCGGACTAAGTCTGACCAACCAACGGGGCACGCTTGCCAGCGACGCGAACCTCAGCCTGACCACTGGCGCAATGAATAACCAGTCCGGCCGCGTGCAGGCAGGCACCAGCCTGAACCTGAACACGCAGAACAATACGCTGACCAATACCGGCGGTGTGTTCAGCGCGGGCAAAACCCTGACGCTGTTGACAGGCGCACTGCTCAACTCGTCAGGGCAGTTAATCAGCGCAGGCGGGCTGCAGCTCAACACGCAGGGCCAGCAGCTGGATAATACCAGCGGCACCATTACGTCATCCGGTGATGCGCGGCTGAATACCGGTACGCTGTCGAACATCGGTGGTCAGATGCAGATAGTGGGTAACGCGCTGATTGACGCAGCCGGCGCCGGTCTGGACAACACCGCCGGACTGATACGCGGCGGCGCAAGGCTGGCGCTCACCACCACTTCGCTCAACAACCGCAATACTCAACGCGAAAACACCGGTATCGAAGGCCAGTCGGTCATTCTCACCAGCGCCGAACTCGATAACTCAGGCGGTGCGATTCGGGCAAACGACCTGCTCGATATCACCACCAGCAGCACGCTGAATAACAGCGGCGGCCTGATTTCTTCGGCTTCCCGGCTCAGTTTCAACGGCGGCGGCTCGCTGGCTCTTACCAACACCGCCGGCACGCTTATTGGCGGAAGTAACCTTAGCCTGACCGCATACTCATTAAGTGGCGATGGCCGGGTACTGTCTCAGAACGCCATGGATCTGGTCTTACAGCAGGCTTTTTTCAATCAGGGCCAGGTCGTTGCTAACGGTAATATGAATGTCACCTTTAGCGGTGGCCTGGTGAATCAGTCGCTGATCAAAGCCGGTGGCGTGCTTAACCTGCATACCGCAAAGCTGGAAAACCAGCAGTCGGCGGAAATCAGCGCCGCAGAAAATCACCTGCTGATTTCCGGCAGCGTTACCAACCGTGGCCTGCTTGATGGCGGACTGACGCATGTCTCCTCCTCTGTCCTGACCAATACCGGCACCGGACGCATCTACGGCAACCATATTGCGCTACAGGCCGGGACGCTGAATAACCTGGCCGAAAATGGCGCCGCCGCAACCATTGCCGCTCGTGAGCGGCTGGATATCGGTGCTGGCCAGATAAACAACTATGAACATGCGCTGATCTACAGCCAGGGCAATATCGCCGTCGGCGGCGTGCTGGACGACAGCTGGCAGGCCAGCGGCAAAAGTGCCGTGTTTAATAACCACAGCGCCACGCTGGAATCCGTCGGGGATATGACGCTTGATATCGGCGAAATTAACAATATCAACGACCATCTCGTCACCGAAGTGGTGATGGTTGAGCGGTCTTCTCATCACGAAGCGGTGCTGAGCGGCTCAACCATCCGTTTTGACTGGAACGATGTGGATACCAGTACCAAAAACAAATACAACGTTCACGCGGCCATCATGCCTGACGGCTCAAGCGGCCGGACCTTCTACGAATATCAGTACGAGCGCACCATCACCGAAACGCAGGTAAAAGAGAGCGATCCGGGCCAGATTATGGCCGGCGGCAATCTGACCATCAACAGTGACCGGGTCAATAACCACGACAGCCGCATCGTGGCTGGCGGCCTGCTCGGTGGCGCGATTAGCGAGCTGAACAATATCGCCACGATGGGCCAGCGCGTCATTACCGATATCGGCACGCAGGTCCGCTGGTATGCCAAAAAGTCCAGCAACGGCAGGGGCGGCACGAAAACATCACAGGGTAAGGACTACAGCGGCTACAGCCCCGAGGACGTTATTCAGACCATCGACCTGCAGACCATGACGTGGCAGGGAAATACGGCCATCAGCGGCAGCGGAACAACCGTCGCCGGGCGTGATACCTCAGGCGCAGACACCACTATTATTCACGCCGGTGATATCACTGCGGATAGCGGACAGACACCGCTGACCCCACCTTCCGGACACCTGGTGGAAATCGCTCAGCCAGACGGCGATGGCGACACCGCAATCAGGGCGATCGTCCCAAACACAACGCTGCCGGATAACAGCCTGTATCAGTTGCATCCCGGCAGCAACGTGCCGTTCCTGATCGAGACCGATCCGCGCTTTACCGATAAAAAGCAGTGGCTGGGCAGCGACTATATGCAGAACCGGCTCACGCAGGATCCGGACAACGTGCTGAAGCGTCTGGGAGACGGGTTTTACGAGCAGCAGCTTGTCCGCCAGCAGGTGGTGGCGCTGACCGGCAACCGCTACCTGAGCGGCTATAGCAGCGACGAGGCACAGTTCCGGGCGCTGATGGATACCGGCGTCGCCTTTGCCGAAAAGTACAGCCTGACCGTCGGCGTGGCGCTGACTGCGGCACAGATGGCGCAGTTGACCAGCGACATGGTATGGCTGGTGAAACAGACCGTCACGCTGCCGGACGGCACCACGCAAGAGGTACTGGTGCCGCAGCTGTATGCCCGCGTTAAACCAGGCGATCTGGACGGCAGCGGCGCGCTGCTGGCGGGTAACAATATCTCGCTGAACGTCAGCAACGATCTGACCAACAGCGGACATATTAAAGGCCGCAACGTCACGCAGCTGACGGCAGATAATCTGAACAACAGCGGCTTTATCGGCGGCGGCCGCGTTGACCTGCGAGCCCGCACCGATATCAATAATACGGGCGGAACGCTGCTGGGCAGCAGCAGCCTGACGGCAATAGCGGGCCGCGATATCAACAGCATCAGCACGCTGGGCGGTCGCCCGGACAATATCACCTTTGATCGTCCGGCGGGCATCTACGTGCAGAACGACAGCGGCACGCTGGTATTGCAGGCGATGAACAATGTTAACCTCACCGCGACACAAATCAGCAACGGCGGCGCAGGCAGCCAGACGCAGATTGTTGCCGGAAACGACCTGAACCTGGGCACCCTCACCCTCACCGGCAGCGAGAGCGCCAGCTGGGGCAAAGGCAACGACCGCACGCTGACGCAGAGCACGGATATCGGCAGCCAGATTATCGGTAACGGCGACGTGCTGCTGTCGGCAGGCCACGACCTGAATGCCACAGCGGCCACGGTCAGTGCCGGTAACGCGCTGCGCGTGGCGGCGGGCAATGACATCAGCCTCACCAGCGGTAACGCCTCTTATCACCTTATCGAGAACAGCCACCAGACCAGCGGCGGCATGCTGTCGAAAAAATCGGTTACCACGCATGATGAGGTGCAAAGCCGGAGCGCGGTAAGCAGCAGCTTTGATGGCGAGACGGTCAGGATGCAGGCGGGACATGACCTGAGCGTCTCAGGAAGTACCGTGGCAGGCACGCACGATGTAGCCCTGGCGGCAGGCAACAATCTGACCCTCACCACGACGGAGGAAACGCGCCGGGAAAACCATCTGCGCAAGGAGACAAAAAGCGGCCTTTCCGGCACGGGCGGCATTGGCGTCACGGTCGGCAGCAGCTCGCTGAAAACCACCGACGATGCGGTAACCCACGGTAATCTCGGCAGCATGGTCGGCAGCTCACAGGGCAGCGTGACGCTGAGCGCGGGCAATAACCTGCTGGTTCAGGGTTCGGACGTGCTGGCAGGAAAAGACCTTCGCCTGAGCGGGAAGGAAGTGAATATTCTGGCAGCGGAAAACCAGTCTTCACAGACTCATATCACCGAGCAGAAGCAGAGCGGCCTGACGCTGGCATTGTCGGGGGCCGCAGGCTCCGCGCTGAACGCGGCGGTCACCACGGCGAAGCAGGCCAGCGAAGAAAGCGACGGCCGCCTGGCGGCGTTGCAGGGCATGAAGACAGCGCTTTCGGGCGTCAGCGCCACCCAGGCGCTCAGGCTGGACGAAGCGAAAGGTAACGACCCGTCGAACAACAACACCGTCGGCGTCAGCCTCTCTTACGGCAGCCAGAGCTCGAAATCGGAAAGCGTGCTGGCACAGACTACCCAACGGGGCAGCAGCCTGACGGCGGCCGGCAATCTCAGCATTACCGCAACCGGCAGCGGCGTAAAAGGCGAAAGCGGCGATATCACCGTGGCGGGCAGTCAGCTTCAGGCGGGCCAAGACCTGCTGCTGTCGGCCAGCCGCGACGTCAATTTGTTTTCAGCCGAAGAAACCAGCAGCACGCGCAGCAATAACAGTAGTAAAGGCGGCAGCGTGGGCGTCGGCATCACGGCGGGCAGCGGCGGCACGGGCCTTAACGTCTCGGCCAGCGTTAACAAAGGCAAAGGCCATGAAAATGCGGACATCGTCAGCCACGTGGAAACGCAGCTGAACGCGGGCAACCAGGTAACGATAGCCAGCGGCCGCGACACCACGCTTGCCGGCGCGCAGGTCAGTGGCGAAACGGTGAAGGTCGACGCGGGCCGCAACCTGACCATCGCCAGCGAGCAGGACAGCGAAATGTTTGACGCGAAGCAGCAGAATGCCGGTGCCGGTGCCGGTTATACCTTCGGTGCAGGCACGGCAACGGCCAGCGTAAACGCCTCACGCGATAAAATGAACAGCGACTGGCAGTCGGTGACGGAGCAGTCGGGTATTTTCGCCGGCAGCGGCGGCTTTGATATCACCGTGGGCAAGCACACGCAGCTGCACGGCGCGGTTATCGGCTCGACGGCAGAAGCGGACAAGAACAAACTGGACACCGGCACGCTGGGCTTCAGCGACATTCACAACCACGCGGAATACGAGGTTGAGCACGTCAGCGCGGGTATCAGCACGGGCGGCAGCATCGGCAGCCAGTTCGCCGGGAATATGGCAAACGGCCTGCTGGCGGGCCTGAACGGTTCGGACAGCGCGGACAGCACGACAAAAGCAGCCGTGGTGGAAGGCACCCTCACTATCCGCGATAAGGCAAATCAGCAGCAGAATGTTGCAGAGTTAAGCCGGGATGTGGAAAATGCGAATCCGGGGCTTGCACAAATCTTCGACAAGGAAAAAGAGCAGAACCGGTTGAAGGCGGCGCAGCTTATTGGGGAGATTGGCTCGCAGGTAATGGATATTGCACGGACGGAAGGCACCATCCGGGCAACGAATGCGGGCAAGGCGGAGTTGGAAGCTAAAGGGATTAAGGAGCCGGAGAAAGGCGCGTCGAAGGAAGCCTGGGCCGACTACAATAAAGCGCTGGCGGCAACGGACAGCTACAAAGCGGCGCAGCAGCAATGGGGAACCGGCAGCGCCATTCAGCAGGGACTTCAGGCGGCCACGGCAGCGATACAGGGCCTGGCAGGCGGTAGCGTGGCGCAGGCAGTCAGCGGCGCGGCGGCACCGTATCTGGCGGAAGTGATCCACGGCATGACCACCACGAAAGGCCCGGACGGCAAAGATGTGGTGAACGTCGAAGCGAACCTGATGGCGCACGCGGTGGTCGGTGCGGTCACGGCGTACGCCGCAGGCAACAGCGCGCTGGCGGGCGCGTCCGGTGCGGCAATGGGCGAATTTATCGCGCAGCAGATGTATCCGGACGTTGACCGTAACAGCCTGACCGAAACCCAGAAGCAAACCATCAGCGCACTCGGTACGCTGGCGGCAGGTCTTGCAGGTGGCGTTGTGGGTGACAGCATGGCGGACGCTGTGGCAGGGGCGCAGGCCGGGAAAAACTCGACGGACAACAATAACCTTTCGTTACCAGGCGGACTGGGAAGTTACGGCCAGGCGGCGGCTTCGCTGGGAACCTCAATGACCGAAGCCGGGGCAACGGCGGAAGAAATCAACGCCGCGCTGAGTAAGAATGCGAAAGGTGATTTACCCGAGGGCGCAAATATAACCAAAGTTATTGTTGAAGGTTATAAAGATGGCGTACTGATTGCCGGTGCTGGTTATTTAGGTCCGGCGGCATCGGTGGGTAAAGTTGTGGGTGGTGCAGTTATTGCCGAAATAGCCAACGGCACCTATCAGTGGTTCGATATAAGCCAGCCGGGTAATGAAAATAAAACCTGGGATTATGGCAGCAGCGTATCAGCCGGAATAACCGGTGCGCTGGCTCCGGGGCGTGGCGTCTGGCAAAACGTTGGCATAGCGGCAGGTGGCGCGGTGTTAACGGATGGCGCTGATGCCGGGGCTGTTGGTAGTGCCGCCGCCGGAGCCTGGGCTGGCGGGATGTTCGGAGAATATGCGCCGGGTATTGTAAATTCAGTAACAGGAAAAGAGCTACCCAGCATTGTTTATGATTACTGGGGGGGTGTCGCTTCTGAGTTTACATATGGCTTTATGAAGGACATAGGCACACCTCAAAATAACTCTAAGGATAAAAAATAATGAAAAAAATATGTGGTTATGCAGCCTTATTTTTCTATAGCTGTTTTTCATCAATAATAATGCTCATCATACTTGGGGCTGGGATCTCAGGCTTTTATTATATAAAGAGTGGTTTTTTTAATTTCCCTTTATCACAAATAAAACGAGCTATTGTTTTTGGCTGTATTGCAGGCACAGCCATAACAGTAGCAGCAATCGTCTTTAATCTGATTGATTATTTTAAAGCCCGAAAATCATCCCCATCCGCTCCGAAGTAAACAACGATCCCGGCCCAAACGAGCCGGGAGTTATCTTTGACAAGGAAAAAGAGCAGAACCGGCTGAAGGCGGCACGGCTTATTGGGAAGATTGGCTCGCAGGTTGCGGATATCGCGCGGACTGGGGGTCAGATAGCGGGCGAAAAAGCGAAGCGCGACCCGGCAAAACTGGCCGAAGCGAAAGCGCAGCTGGAAAGCAAAGGTAAAGCGTTCACGGATGAAGACGTTGCGAAGCAGGCTTATAGCAACGCAATGGCATCCTGGGGAACCGGCAGCGCCATCCAGCAGGGGATCAGCGCGGCCACGGCGGCAATCCAGGGCCTGGCGGGCGGAAATATCGGTCAGGCCATCAGCGGTGCAGCCTCACCCTACCTTGCTGAGCAAATTCACAAGCTGACGGAAGGCAATCCGGAAGCACAGGCGATGGCCCACGCGGTTGTCGGGGCGGTAGCGTCTTATGCCTCGGGCAACAACGCCCTGGCGGGAGCCGCCGGAGCAGTCAGTGGCGAGCTCATGGCGCAGCTGGTGATGAGGCAGCTGTATCCGAATAAAACGGACGTAAGCCAGCTGACGGAGACGGAGAAACAAACCATCAGCGCGCTGGGTACGCTGGCGGCAGCAAATAAACAGAAACCAGGAATTGTGGCTAATTATGAATCGGGAACCCAGGCCGCTATCAAAGAAGCCTGTAGCGGCGGAACGCCGGTATCCTGTGAAACGGCGATGGCAGCAGTGGGCAGCGCAATAGCCTGGCCGCTGCTGCCGGGTGCAGCAGCAGCAACCAGCCTGATCGGCGCGGGGGCTAATGCTGGGGTGGGCTTGCTGATTAATGGTGAAGTGAATCCAAATGATGTGATTCTGGGGTACTGGACAGGCGCATTTACAGCCGGAACGAGGCTGTGGGGTACGATGGCCGTGAATGCTGGCAGTGGTGCCACATCAAGTTACCTTAAAGGTGACAATCCGCTGAAAGGTGGATTGATCAGCGGGGCTGCATCTGGCCTAGGTTATGGTGCAGGTAAATTGGTTGAATTGCCATTTGATAAAGTCCTTAATCCAATGAAGCCATGGAAAGACTGGATCTGGACGGATGTCGGGATGGGAATATCCAAACCGTTGCCGATTAATCCAGTGCCAGGTATGGCTGGTAATGCCTCGGGTAGTACGGCGACAGAAATCTTCAATGATCAAGCAGGTAAAGCAGATGCGAAATTCCAAAAAAGGAACCAAAAATGAATACAAAATCTTGGTTCTTCATTTTTTTCTATCTGTTTTTTGCTTGCAATGTAGCAATGATCGTATTGTTTTTATTTTTATACGTTCTCATTAGAGGTTATCTCTTATTGGTTTACCACATCCCATTTGAGCTGACCTGGCGTGATTCATGGAAGTATACCAAAGCTGCCTGTTTCACAGGGTCGTTGATAGCTACTGGTTGTTGGTGGATTTATTACCAGCATTCAAAAAAAAAGTAGATACAAGTGACCTGACAGATACTCTTTAGCAATCAGCTGCAATAAAAAGGGTTCTGGTTCACTGAGACGGCCAGTATTACTGGTGCATATACGAGCGCTAAGTTGCAAGGGAAACATATACTTCCAAGTGTAATTGGTGCTGGTTTTGGTACAGCGGTGGGTGCAGCAGGTGGTAAATCTGTAGAAATTGGAAATAAATACTTCCCTATTGTCTCAGATAAAACCGCTGGTATTGCTGGAGCTATTGGCGGTTCTGTAATTAGCGAAGCGACGGGAAGTAAAGTTGAAGATAAGCTAAAGGTTGAAGGAGATAACAAATGACACCTAATACTTATGGCTTAAAATCTCTTTTTATTTTACTGATAACTTTTATCGTTACCATGACTCTTGCTTTTTTGTCAGGTTGCTTATGTGCTGCAATTTTGGTTTATTTTAAAAATGGTTCTTTCATTTTTGGCTGGCATGAAGATGTTCTTTTTTCAATTAAAAGAGGTATCGCGGTGGGAATCCCTACAGGCGTAGGTATCTGGCTTTTATCCAAGATGAAAGAAAAAGAAGATCCATCCTCAGACTCGTAAAGCTCTAACCCCGGTATTGGCCGGGGTTCTCTTCTCTGCTGATCACTCTTCAGTAGCCACGTAATCCAGCCTTCCCCACTCAACCGTGCCTGCCGGGATCTTGCGTGGCCGCTTCTGCGGCGTGGCAACCAGCTCAATATATGCCGCGATCTCCTGCTGCTTGCGGTCGGATAACTTCTTACAGGCCAGCTAAGAACCGGGAGCCGGTGCCACGAAGGAAGCCTGGGCCGATTACAATAAGGCGCTGGCGGCAACGGACAGCTACAAAGCGGCGCAGCAGCAATGGGGAACCGGCAGCGCCATCCAGCAGGGAATAAGCGCGGCTACGGCAACGATACAGGGCCTGTCGGGCGGTAGCGTGGCGCAGGCGGTCAGCGGCGCGGCGGCACCGTATCTGGCGGAAGTGATCCACGACATGACCACCACGAAAGGCCCGGACGGCAAAGATGTGGTGAACGTCGAAGCGAACCTGATGGCGCACGCGGTGGTCGGTGCGGTCACGGCGTACGCAGCAGGCAACAGCGCGCTGGCAGGCGCGTCCGGTGCGGCAATGGGCGAATTTATCGCGCAGCAGATGTATCCGGACGTTGACCGTAACAGCCTGACCGAAACCCAGAAGCAAACCATCAGCGCACTCGGTACGCTGGCGGCAGGTCTTGCAGGTGGCGTTGTGGGTGACAGCATGGCGGACGCTGTGGCGGGGGCGCAGGCCGGGAAAAACTCGACGGACAACAATAACCTTTCGTTACCAGGCGGACTGGGAAGTTACGGCCAGGCGGCGGCTTCGCTGGGAACCTCAATGACCGAAGCCGGGGCAACGGCGGAAGAAATCAACGCCGCGCTGAGTAAGAATGCGAAAGGTGATTTACCCGAGGGCGCAAATATAACCAAAGTTATTGTTGAAGGTTATAAAGATGGCGTACTGATTGCCGGCGCAGCTTATTTAGGCCCGGCGGCAACGGCAGGTAAAGTAATATCGGGTTCTACAATTGGTGCTATCGCAAATGGTACTTATCAATGGTTCGATATCAACAGTGAACAAAATAAGAGCCTGCCGGAAAATCAGCAAAAAACCTGGGATTTCTGGAGCAGCACATCAGCGGCAATTACCGGTGGTCTGGCTCCGGGGCGGAGTGTCTGGCAGAACGTGGGAATAGCGGCAGGGAGTGCAGTATTTACTGACGGTGTTGATACTGGTTCTATCAGTGGTGCGATGGCCGGAGGTCTGATTGGTGGCGCTGTTGGTAAATACTCACCTGATTTACTTGAACCTATCATAGGCCCTTCAGCTGGTTTCTGGACTGATGTAGGCAGCTCTTTTATATCTGAGGCTACAAGTAGTGCAACGAAAAATGCGATAAATAAGCTGGAGAAAAAACAGTGAAAAAAAAGCCGATAATAACGCTCTTAATATTAAGTATCTTATACGGGACGGCTTTCTTTTTTTGTATAGGCTTGATATTGAGATTAGCGATTAATTTTATATATCTGAGAAGTATCAGTCTAGATATACAAGATATCCTCAAAACAGGAGTTATAAGTTTTATAGCAGGTGTAGCCGGTGGCTTAGGTTCATGGATTTTCGCCAAAATAGACGAGCGTAAAGATCGAAAACCGCCCCCATCCGATTCGTAGTAAATAACAATCCCAGCCCCAGCGGCTGGGATCCTTACCTTACAACAAGCCACTTAATCCAGCCTTCTCCCACTCAACCGTGCCTGCCGGGATCTTGCGTGGCCGCTTGTGCGGCGTGGCAACCAGCTCAATATACGCCGCGATCTCCCGCTGCTTACGGTCGGATAACTTCTTACAGGCCCGCTTCAGCGTGGTCACCACCTCCGGCTCTGCGGGCAGCTCCGGCTACGGTTCCTGCTGGGTAATAATCAGATATTCCTGCATTACCTGCACGTTAACCGGCGCCCCCGTCGCAAGCCCTGCCTTTTCCAGTCGCCAGTATTCAAAGCAAAAAATGCTGAATAAACACCAACACAAAAATTCTTTTCATTTATTAATTTTAAAACCGAAGAAATAATTTAACTAAAAACGCCAAAAAGAAAAACCATATATTTTACTTTCAAGGTGTTTTTGTAATCTATTTTAATAT
This sequence comes from Erwinia phyllosphaerae, assembly GCF_019132875.1. Taxonomy (GTDB): domain Bacteria; phylum Pseudomonadota; class Gammaproteobacteria; order Enterobacterales; family Enterobacteriaceae; genus Erwinia; species Erwinia phyllosphaerae. The sequence goes on along the minus strand of NZ_JAHSPF010000002.1, from coordinate 162,190 downwards.
CGTTATGGCTTAGAGAAGCCAGCAAAGTTCATCATATGCTATGGCTTTTTTATGCGCCTGACCACCCTCGCCTTTCTACGGCCATGCAGACATACAGACTTCCAAATACAGTTTTACCCATATTTAATAATGCATTAAGTTTTAACGATAGAATTTTAATTCATATAAGAACGTCATGTCCTCCGTGTTAGCTTATGCTGAAAATAATTTGTTATCGCATGCCTTGTTGGCAGGAGATCGTATGGCTGTGCAACACTCAAAAAAAACACATCTCGGTAATCGTGAGCTGCAACCCGAAACGCAAATGCTGAACTACGGTTTTGATCCGGCGCTCTCTGAAGGCGCCGTTAAGCCGCCAGTATTTCTGACTTCTACCTTTATTTTTAACAGCGCGGAAGAAGGCCGGGACTTCTTTGATTACGTCTCCGGGCGTCGTGAACCGCCAGAGGGCGAAGCGAACGGCCTGGTTTACTCGCGCTTTAACCATCCCAACAGCGAAATTGTCGAAGATCGCCTGGCGATCTATGAACGCACCGAAAGCGCGGCGCTATTCTCTTCCGGCATGTCCGCCATCTCTACTGCGCTGCTGGCCTTTGTCGAGCCTGGCGACGCAATTCTGCATTCGCAGCCGCTCTATGGCGGCACCGAAACGCTGTTGAGTAAAACCTTTCATAAACTGGGCGTGGCCTCCGTTGGCTTCGCTGATGGCGTGGACGAAGCCTCGGTGCAGGCTGCCGCTGATGAAGCGATGAAGCAAGGACGCGTCTCCGTCATCCTGATTGAGTCGCCAGCTAATCCAACCAATAGCCTGGTCGATGTTGCGCTGATTAAACGGGTGGCGGACGTGATTGAACAACGACAGCAGCATCGTCCGGTCATCGCCTGTGATAACACGCTGCTTGGACCAGTATTCCAGCGTCCGATTGAGCACGGGGCCGATTTGTCCCTTTACTCTCTGACCAAATACGTTGGCGGTCATTCCGACCTGATTGCCGGTGCGGTAATGGGCAGCAAGGCGTTAATTAAAAAGATTAAGCATCTGCGTAGCGCTATCGGCACGCAGCTCGATCCGCACTCCTGCTGGATGATTGGCCGTTCACTGGAAACCCTGGCGCTGCGCATGGAACGTGCCAACGAGAATGCGGCCGCCGTTGCGGCATTTTTACGCTCGCACGAAAAAATTGAAAAGCTGCACTATTTGCCGTTTCTGGAAGCGGGCTCCCCTGCGGCCAACGTGTTTCAAAAACAGTGTAGCGGCGCAGGCTCTACGTTTTCATTTGATGTCGTGGGCGGCCAGGCGGCGGCTTTTAAGCTGCTGAATGCGCTACAGCTGTTTAAGCTGGCGGTCAGCCTTGGCGGCACCGAATCGCTTGCCAGCCATCCGGCCAGCACCACGCATTCTGGCGTGCCGGTAGATGTCCGGACGCGTATCGGCATCAACGAAGCGACCGTGCGCGTTTCGATTGGCATCGAAAATAAAGACGATTTGATTGAGGATTTACGGCTGGCGCTGGCGGCGGTGTAATTTACTTCCCCGTTCCGCTTCTGTGTTCCAGCCATTTCTCATAAGCCCGGGGCCATGCAGCAGCAGGCGTGCCGGGCTTGCCCATGCCAAAACCGTGACCACCGCTGGCGTAACGGTGCATTTCAACCGGTACACCTGCTTTCTGGCAGGCTGCATACATAATTAAGGTGTTTGCCGGATCGGAGACAGGATCGTCTTCTGCCTGCACCAGAAAAAAAGGCGGTGCGGCGGGCGTGACGTAGTTCTGCACTGACCAGGCGGCTTCCGCTTTTGCTGTCGCATGCGGGCTGACAAGAATACGGTGGACAGAAGTGTGCGTATAAGGTTTTTCGAGGGTAATCACCGGATAGATCAGCGCGGCGCTGTCTGCCTGTGCGGGCAGGCTGTCGAGCTTATCTGTCGGTGGGTAAGACTGGAATTCAGGGCGTGCGGCGGCCATGCCCAACAGATGACCTCCGGCGGAAAATCCCAGCACGCTGACGGATTTTTCACGCTGCCTGATAATGCGTAAAGCCCGCTGCGCGTCCTGTAGAGCAACTAATGCCCCATCGTTCCAGCCTTCACTCGGCAGGCGATAGCTCAAAATGTAGCAGGTATAGCCGCGCCGGGTCAGCCACTGTGCCGCCGGCAGCGACTCTTTGCCCGTTTCAATCCGCTTGTAGCCTCCTCCGCCCGCGATCAGTACCGCCCGCCCGTCCGGATGCGCCGGAGTCATTACGGTCAGCGTCGGGACAGCAATCTGGTGCTGAGCGCCCGTTGCAGACACGATCATCTTACTCTCAGGCCCGCCGCCGCCCGGTGGAACGCCATCCCACAGTGGGATTATCTGGCTTTGCCCATACAAAGAGGAGGCAAATGAGAGCTCGCTTTTAGTAGCGACGAGAGTGGCCGCAACGCTCGCCAGAAAATGACGCCGGTTCATCTGATTCTCCTTAACGCTGCCGGAAATGACGTCTTATTATCGCTGGCTGAAGATAAAAACGCCGTGTTTCTTTGTTTCCTTACGGCGCAATTTGTTTCACCAGCGCCGTGACGCGTCCGGCAACCCGTCTCTATTTTTACGAAACGCAATGGTCCACGCTTTTCTTACCTTATGCCACAATGAAAACATCTTTTTTTTAGTAAAGGAATTCTGATGAATATTCGTTGTCGTGTTCTGTATTGTGCCGCAGCGTTATGGAGCAGCTCGCTGATGGCGATCCCTTTACCCGCGAAGCCGCCAGAAACGCTGGCGCCGGATAACTATATTTCCCGCGTAAACAAGGACAACAGCATAACCTGGCGGCTTTGGGCACCCTCCGCTAAAGCCGTAGAAGTAGTAACCGGTGCAACTCCCGATCGCTATGTCGCGCATGCCATGACCAAAGATGAGCGCGGTATCTGGTCGTTTACCAGCGACCCCGTACAGCCCAACTTATATGAATATTTCTTTAATGTGGATGGCTTCAGAAGCGTTGATACCGGCAGCGCACAGGTAAAGCCGCAGCGTCAGGTTAATACCAGCCTGATCCTGGTGCCCGGCAGCCTGCTGGACGAACGCGAAGTGCCGCATGGCGAAATTCATACGCTGACCTGGCACTCCTCGGTGTTAAACCGTGAGCGGCAGCTTTCCGTCTGGGTTGCGCCAGGCGCGGAAAAAAGCACGGCTCCTTTACCGGTGCTCTACTTTTATCACGGCTTTGGTGATACCGGCCTTTCTGCACTGGTACAGGGCCGTATTCCGCAAATCATGGATAACCTGCTGGCGGAACAAAAAGTCGTCCCGATGCTGGTAGTGATGCCGGATACGGAAACCGAGCTGGATGGCGTCATCCCCGAGAGCGTTCCTCCAGCCAGCCGCCGCCAGACGTTTTATCCGCGTAATGCGCAGGCCGCCGATAAAGAGCTTATGCAGGAAATTATCCCCCGGATTGCAGAGCGTTATAACGTGCGTAAAGATGCAGATGGTCAGGCGCTGGCCGGATTATCACAGGGCGGTTATCAGACGCTGGTCAGCGGCATGCGTCACCTGAATCAGTTTGCGTGGCTGGGTATCTTCAGCGGCGTCACCACGGAAAGCGTGCCCGACTTTCGCGTCACGGCGCAGCTCAAAAAAGCGACCGCCGTTAATCGCCAGCTTAAGCTGTTTACTCTGGTGACGGGCGAAGACGACATCACTGCGGGACGCGACATGACTGGCCTGAAAGCCCAACTCGATCGCAGCGGCATCGTTACGGACTGGCACAGCGTGCCCGGTCTGGGTCACGAAATGGATCTCTGGCGTCCGGCCTATATTGAATTTGTGCAAAAACTTTTTCGTTAGCGGTTTACCGGCGGCAGCATCTTGCTTAACGCCAGCCGGTTAACGCCGCCGTCCGATCGATAGCAAATTTTATCCACGCAGGCATACATCAACGCTATGCCTCTTCCGCCTTCGCTCAGGTTTTCCAACTCTGGCAGCGCATCGTCAACCGATGGCGCAGACGAAAGCTGCGCCGCAGGCACGGGCACTCCGCTGTCAATCAGCATCACGGTTATCGCACCCGCATCATGGCTGAATGCTACGCGATAGTCTGCCTCCTGCCGGGTCGGGTAGCCGTGGCGAATAATATTGCTGGCGGCTTCGCAAAGCGCCAGATCGAGTGGATAAATCCAGCTTTCATCAACGGGGAAATGCGCCAGATAGCGGCGCAAAACCGAACCCAGCATGGTCAGACTGTTAAGCGTGGCCGGAAACAGCCACTCTTCATCAGGCACCTGGTGCGTCATTGCTTATTCCCCCATGTTCAGTTCGGCTATCGCGTCGCTCCGCTCCGGGTAAATGGTAAAAACGCGATCCATGCGGGTTAGCGAGAACATGTTTTTGATATTGCCGTTTAGCGCGCAGAGCGCCAGCGTGCCTTTGCCGCTGCTGGCCTTCAGCAGCGAAATCAGCGCCCCCAGGCAGCTACTGTCGATAAAATCAACGCGGGAAAAATCCAGCACCAGTCGACTCTCGCCCTGCTGAATCACGGCTAACACTTCTTCTTTAAAGCGCAGCGCGACAGAAGCATCAAGCCGTCGCGTCACGGGCGTTAACAGCGTCACGCCCTGCTGTTTTTCTCTTTCAATTTTCATCGATTTTTTCTCCATTTGACAGATAGAGCGGCTGACGTTCAATGACCATCAGGGAGATATCATCCGCCGCCGGCGCGTTTTCACCCGGCGCGGTATCGCGCCAGAGATTAAGTCTGTGCTGCACCTGAGCCAGCAGGCTGGCCACCGGCATGTTGCCAAGCGAAGCCAGCAGCGACTCCAGCTGCCGGGAGCCAAACATAACGTGTTCCGGGTTTTCGCATTCGCTGATGCCGTCGCTATAGAGGCAGAGCCGTTCGCCGGGTTCAAGCCTGAAGCTGCTCTCTTCCCAGCTGAGCTCTTCGAGCAAGCCAACCGGCGGGCCGCCATCGCCCACGTGGCGTATGTCACCCTCGCAACTGACAATAAAAGGGGTTGGATGGCCGGCCTGGCAGAGCTTTCCCTCACCGCTTTGTAAATTGATGACGCCGTAAATCATGGTGAAATAGCTCAGCACATCGTGGTTTTGCGCGCAAAAACGTTCATTAAGGATGCTGACTACCTGGGCAGGAGGGGTAATCTCCTCTCCACTAAACAGAAAACGATCCACCGTACGACCATGCAGAAATTGCCTGGCGACAGCGACCGACAGCATTGCAGCGCTGACGCCGTGTCCTGCGACATCAACGCAATAGAAGCCTACGGCCTGGTGATCGAGCGGAAAAAAATTAAAAATATCGCCCGATACCCACGCCGAAGGAATAAATAGCCAGTCGGCGTAGTAAGGGTCATGGTGCAGAGCGTGCGGAGGTAAAATGCTGAGCTGTAGTCTGGCCGCCGCCTGTAGATCCTGCTCAATCTGTCTTAACGCTTCGCTTAAGTTATTGTTTCGGGCCGCCAGCGTAGCTTCCAGCCGCAGAACACGCTCGCCTGCGTGCAGCCTTGCCTGTAATTCGATTTGATTAACCGGCTTGCGCAAAAAGTCATCGGCGCCGACGGCAAAACCCGTTCGCAGATCTTCAACGCTTTCCCGGGCGGTAAGCACGATCAAATAGACATAGCGATCCTGCACCCGCTGGCGAACCTGCTGACAGAGCGTCAGGCCGTCCATTACCGGCATCTCCCAGTCGCTGATCAGCAGGTTGATCGGATGTTCCAGCAGTATGGCCAGCGCCTGTTCGCCGTTTTCGGCCTCGAAGACCTGATATCCCCATTTTTTCAGCAGTGCGGCCAGCAGCTTGCGCCAGGTGGCTGCGTCGTCGACGACCAGTACGGGCTGAGATTGCAGCGTTAACATAGTAGTGGCCTCAGAAGGGCAGAAACCAGATCAGGGAAACGGTACCTTCACGGAACTTTGCATTGCTGTTGCTGCGGCCAGGAAAGTGGGTTCCGCTGTAGTTACTGTACTGCACGGAAAACGATCCTGGCGTATAGCCTGCATAGCCAAAGCTGTAGCTATAATCCCCGTTCCAGGGCTGTTGCTGCTCAGATTTGGGATACCAGAAGGCGGTAGCCCGGATAAAAAAGTGTTGTTTGAAGGTATAGCCGCAGCCGCCCAGTCCAACCTGTTTATTTGCCCGAATATCGTTGTCGGCAAGCGAGTAATAACGCGGAACCCAGCTGTAGCCGACCTGGCAGGTCAGCGCATCGCCTTTATTGATCAGCAGATGTTTTTCCAGAGATTTCGGCAAAGAAAATTTATAGGCGAACGTAAAAGCGCCCTGCTCAAAATAGGTATGGCGCGCATTGCCGGAAGTAAACAGATGGTTATCGCCATAGTTACTGTAAACCAGGCTAAAGGTGTTGGGATGCCAGTCGTCATAGCCAAAGCTGTAACGAAAATCCGTGGTGTATTTGTCAAAATCGGTAATCGGCGCGCGGAGAATGACGTTGCCAAACCAGTAGCTGTACGGTGAATATTGCAGGCTGAGATTCAGCAGCTGATTAATTTTTTTCTTTTGCTGTGCAGAGGCCGAGCCGTTTGGAATGGTCAGCCACTGCTGTTTCATGCCGCTGGAAAAGCTGAGCGCGCCGGAAAACTTATTTTTATTGCCGGAAAACAGGCGGCTCCAGCGGCTGGTGAGCGCAGCGGCCTGCAAGGGTTCGCTGCTGGCCGACACGGTATCATTATCGGTGGTGGCGGCCTGCGCGCAGGGCAGAAACGCCGCGCAGATAAGCACCCACAGCAGCCCCCGGTTAAGCGCTGTCCGCCCGCGATAAAACATGCAGTTTTCCTTCTTCTAATTAGGGATAAAGCGGCCGCCAATCTCTTTTTTCGCCATCCACCACAGCAGGCCCAGCGCGCTGAGATGAATAAAAGTGTTGCGCAACCAGGCATGATGCCAGAGATCAAAATGCACAAACTGGCTGACTGCCAGCACCACAAAAACGTGCACGATAAAGGTGTACAGCGAATGCTGGCCCAGCGGGATCAAGAACCAGCCAAACAGACGTTCGACAGGCTGCCAGAAAAAAGTCAAAAGCAGATACACCAGCAGCATCAGGCAAAAATCATTCAATACCCGGCAGGGCCCCAGCGCGTTTTTTCCGGCCAGGTGATGATAAAACCAGTTGAAATCCGCTGGCGGAATAACGTGTAGCAATAGCGCTGGCGGCATAAAGGGGTTGGTGTGGTTCTGGGCAATAAACATCATTACCAGCGCGTAAATGACCATGATGCCCATAACAACGCGGCCTGGCGGCATGCGCGCCAGCGACATCAGTTCATCTTTGTACCAGCCGCAGCACATGCCGCAGACAAAAATAAGCTGCCAGGCAAGCAGAGGAAAAGCGAATTCAAACTCCGCTACCGTCAGCCGCGTTGACCAGAGCTGATAGCTGATATAGGCCGCCAGCGAAGCAAGCAGTAGCCAGACCACCCGCCCGCTTTGCAACAGGCCAAGGAACAGTGGGCTAACCAGCAGCAAACAGATATACAGGCCCAAAATTTGCGTCTGGTGCGGCCCTATTTGCAGGTAAAGAACGATATTAAACCAGGTCTCTTTGATCTGCGGCGTGGTGGGGAAAAGCGCCCAGACGGTGCCGGAGTAGCGATCGACAAAGTGCGTAACCTCAAAGGTATTTACTACGCTCAGCCTGTTTAGCGCCAGTATCAGCAAAATAATCGTAAGGTTAACCAGATAAATTTTTGCGGCGCGCCGCCACAGCGTCCAGCCAATCGTCAGCAGCACCTCTTTTTGCAGGCGCTGGCGGTTTAGCATGCCCAGCATAAAGCCAGACAGAATCACAAATCCTTCGGCCCCGGTGGTTAAACCAAAACGCTCCCAGGTGAAAATATTTACCAGCGATAAAATTTCGGTGTGGGCCACCACCATCATCACCAGCGCAATGCCTCGCAACATATCAATGCGCAAATCACGTTTTCCGGGAACGGCATAGCGCCAGGCGCGCCAGTCGATAGCTGTAGTCTGCGAAACGGAAGCTGAATCCACCATTATTCATTACCATAATTAATATCAAGCGAAGCGGAATGATAAGGAAAAAGCGCGTTTACCACGTAAAGAAAAGTGTAGACACGTTGCGATTTAAGTCACGCAGCCGCCATGAAAATAAAAAAATATTATAAACACCAATATAACAGTCGGTTAGAAGACAACCATGAATCATTGCCTTTACGTATCTTGCAATAGCCTTTACACAAACTATGATTCCAGTTAACAACAACTTAAGTAAACACCTTCATACAGATTACTGTTTTTATTTCATCAGGTGAAAAAGCATACAACGGCCCTATCAGACAGAGACCGGACGCCAATGGATCACTATTTTTCACGTTTTGAGCAGCGCCGCCCGCCCGACCCCTTGTCCACGCCAGCATGGGTGGTAAAAGCGTGGCAAATTCTTGCCGTAGCCGGATTGATTCTGGGGGCCAACTACATCCGCTGGCGCTGGACGGCTTCACTGAATATGGACGCCTTATGGTATGCCGTGCCGCTGGCTATGGCGGAAACCTTCGCCTGGTTCGGAACGCTGTTGTTTACTATCAATATCTGGCAGGAAAAAGATCCTCCGCGCTTCTCGGCGCCAGAAGATATTAACGATTGCCTGCAGCCTGAGGATCAGGGTGAATCCCGCCCGCCGAAGGTAGATCTGTTTATTGCCACCTATTCGGAAGATCCGGAGCTGGTCAGGCTTTCTATTCAGGACGCGCTGAAAATGCGCTATCCCGGCAAAATCATTTTTAAGATCCATGTTCTTGATGACGGCAAGCGGCCTGAAATGCGCGCGGTCTGCGAGCAGGAATGCGTCGGCTATATTAGCCGTGAGAATAATATCGGCTTCAAGGCGGGCAATATCCGCAACGGGATGGAGCAGACCGACGGCGACTTTCTGGTTATTTGCGATGCCGATACTCGCGTATTTCCCACGCTGCTGGCGAATACGCTCGGCTACTTCCGCGATCCGGACGTTGCCTGGGTACAGACGCCGCAGTGGTTTTACGATCTGCCTGAAGGAGAACGCTTCGCCAGCTGGCTGCGTCGTCGTGCCGGACTACCGGGCTATCTTTTCGGCCGTTTGACCGAGGGCGTATTTGGTCGTCTGACCGTCGGCAGCGATCCTTTTTTTAACGATCCGCGCATGTTTTATGATGTGATCCTGCGGCGGCGCAACTGGGCTAACGCGGCATTCTGCTGCGGAGCGGCCTCCATCCATCGACGTGAAGCAGTTATGCAGGCGGCACTGCGCAGCTACGTTTTTACTGTCGAAGAAGAAATTGCACGCTATACGCGCGATATCAGCGATGAAGAGACGCGGGCCGCGTTGAGTATGGCGATGCGTCCCCACGTAATTAACGACACCGAACTAACGCCGTATAAATTCCATGTTTCCGAGGACATTTATACTTCTATCGTGCTGCACGGCGACAGCGGCCGTCGCTGGCGGTCGGTGATGCATCCCGGTATTGAATCTAAAATGCTGTCGCCGCAGGATCTCTTAACCTGGATGATCCAGCGTTTTAAATATGCCGCTGGCTCGCTGGATATTCTGTTCCACGATAAAATTTTCAGCCGTCGGCGCTTCAGGCTAAGCCTGGGGCAAACCCTGATGTACGGCACTACCTTTTGGTCCTATCTTGCCTGCATCTGGAACACGGTTTTTCTCATTTCTCCGCTGGTTTACCTTTTTACCGGTATCCCACCAGTGTCGGCCTATTCCACGCCTTTTTATCTGCATTTTTTGCCGTTTTTTATCGTCTCCGAGCTGGCCTTTATGTTCGGCACATGGGGCATTTCCGCCTGGGATGGACGCTCATCCTACCTGGCTTTTTTCTCTGTCAATTTGCGTGCGCTAAATACGGTGCTGCGGGGAGAAAAGGTTAAATTCCACGTCACGCCAAAAGAGCGGCAGTCCGGCCGTTTTCTCTATCTGGTCAAGCCGCAGCTGGCGATTGTCGCGCTGACGCTGCTGGGGCTTATCTGGGGCGGCATTCAGGTGGCGCGAGGCAACGTCGATGACCCGTCGGGTTATGTGATTAATATCTTCTGGGGAGCGGTAAATATTGCTGCCATGATGCCAATGATTATGGCAGCCATGTGGACGCCGCCGACCGTGCAGGAGGCGGGTCCCGTATGAGCCTGAAAGCCGGTATTCTCAGCGCCCGCAGCTATCTGACTATCCTGATCGGCTTTCTGCTCGGTTTTGCCATCGTTTTGTGGGTAGAAAGGCAGATGCCTACACGGGTTGAAACCTCTGACGGTATTGTACTGAGCAAAAGTTTTCCTCCTTTGCCGCAGCCGCGTGAGCTTACCTTCGACGAGGCCGTCTGGGCGCGCATCGCCTGGCAATATTTTATCAACAACAGCCAGCCCAATGGCCTGGTAAATGCCGAAGCGGCTAAGCCCTGGCTAAGCCTCTGGAGCACCGGCAGCTATCTGCTGGCTACGATTGCGGCGTTTCAGCTACAGATTATTCCCGCAGACGAATTTGACGACCGGATTACCTCTGCCCTTGCCTCCCTTGGCGAACTGCCGCTTCAGCCTGAAGGATTGCCTGCCGCCCTCTATCATGCGGATACGCTGTTGCCGATCGCCTCACCCAATGGCAATGTCGGTTCAGCCATTGATATGGGTCGCCTGCTGATGCCGTTGCAGATCTTACTCTGGCGCTATCCACAGCACGCCGTTGAGGTCAACCAGCTACTGGCTAAGTGGCAGCTTGCCGCGCTATTGCAGAGCAGCGGGCCGCAAGGTGCCAGCCTGCCCGTTAACCGCTGGGTTATTCGTACTGACGATCCGCGCAGCAGCTACGGCTACCGGCTTTATGCGGGTAGCGTGCTGCGGCTGATCAATGCCGCTGCCGGTCTCGCCGTTAGCCAGCCGCCGGATGGCCTGAAAATGATAGAGATCGACGGCTATGCCATGCCGGATGAAGGCATACGGACGCCGTGGGGAAAACAGCCCTCTCTGGTCAGCATGCCTTATCTGCTTAGCGGTCTGGAACAGGGTTTCGATGCCCGTAGCGGAGAGATAACCTGGCGTCTGATGCAAATCCTACAGCAGCGCACCGGCAAGCCGGAAAATGAGGGTGAAATCAATGCGGATTACGCCGAGCAGGCGCCCGATTTTGCCAGCGCCCTGCCGGGCAGTCAGCCGCAGCAGGAGGACAATAATCATGCAGGCGAAGCGCTTACCGATCGTGCGCTTGTCTCTACCCGTTCCGCTTTTGCCTGGTACGCTCTGTTTCGCAACCACTGGAGCGAAGCGCTACGGCAGCAGATGCTGCCAATGATAGAACCGGGAAAAGGCTGGAAAGCGGGCTTCAATCCCGACGGCAGCATGAATTCTGCTGTGAATGCCGACACTAACGCAATGGTGCTGGAAAGCCTCTCTTACATTGCCCATGGCCAACTACTTTGCCTGGGCTGCCCTGCTCCGGCGTCAGCCGTTATAAGCCCGCAACAAGGAGTCGCTTCTAAATGAAATTATTATGGCTTCGTCAAACCCGTGCAGGCCTTTTGCTGATGCTGCTGATGCTGGCGGCACCTGCGCTACAGGCGGCGATAAGCCTGCCCGCTTCCGATTATAAAGTTCGACATGGCGAATTAACGCCGCGTGAAATGAACATAGCAAGAAATGCCTGGGCCTATTTTATTGCTAACTACCAGCCCACTACCGGGCTGGTGAATGCGGTAAACAAATATCCTTCTACCACCATGTGGGATAGCGCGTCCTATCTTGCCGCGCTGACCGCAGCAAGAGAGCTGGGCATTATTGATAAAGCGGAGTTCGACCGCCGCTTTTTGCAGTTTATGGCCACGCTTAACAAGCTGGTGCTGTTTCAAAACCAGGTGCCTAACAAAGCCTACAACACCATCACGGCCCAAAAGGTGAACTACCTGAACAAACCGGGCGAGATTGGTTTTTCCGCTATCGATATTGGCCGCATGCTGCTCTGGCTGAAGATCATCAAAGAACGCTATCCGGAACACGCTAACAACATTGATAACGTAGTGCTCGGCTGGGATTTCACCCATGTGGTGGATGACTGCGGAACGCTTTATGGCGCTTATCTGGATAAAGATAAGCAGCCGCAGTATGTCCAGGAAGGCCGTCTCGGCTACGAAGAGTACGCGGCGGCAGGCTATCAGCTGTGGGGCTTTTCCACCTGTCAGGCAAGTCGGCCAGAACCCTATGCCCTTGCGGATATCTACTGCGTGCTGGTGCCCTACGATTCCCGCGACTCACGCTTAACGAATCAGCATAACTATGTTGTTACCGAATCCTATCTGCTCCACGGGCTGGAAATGGGCTGGGACGACAGTGAAGACCGCTCGAACAGCCCTAACAATTTCAGCCATCCCTGGATGAAGAATTTTGCCGATCGCGTTTATCAGGCGCAGGAAAATCGCTACATGATTACGGGGACGCTGACCGCGCGATCGGAACATCAGCTCGATAAGCCACCCTACTTCGTTTACGACACCGTTTACAGCGACGGCTACAACTGGAACACCATCACCGATAAAGGCCAGTATGTCCCTAATGTGGCGGCGGTATCGCTGAAAGCAGCGCTCGGCATGTGGGTTCTATGGGACTCGCCTTATACCGATCGTCTGTTTGATGCGATTGAAAATGCCGATGAAAAAGATAAAGGCTATTACGAAGGGCTGTATGAGAACGGCGACGGGCCAATCAAAGAGTTTACCGCCAATAATAACGGCATCATGCTCGAAGCACTGCTGTTTAAAAAAGAGGGCAAGCTGCTGCGCTTTAATAGCAACGATCCTCGCAAGAGCGACTATGCGCCCTCGATGTGGGAGAAACGTCTGGTCGACACCTTTGAAGAGAACAACGGCAAACGCAATCGCCCGTTTCTTAGCGTGACGCCTGGCATTAAAACCTGGTGTGAGCAAAGCGGAACCGCCGTGCGTACGGCACCATCCTGCCGCGCCTGCAAGTGCGCCCGCTGTGACAGCCAGGCGCCCGTTAAACTGCCGCCGGTAGCCACCTCATGCCTAAAACAGTAACGCGTGTCGTTATCCTGCTGCTGGTGTTGCTGGCGGCGGCTGGCTGGCTGCTGGCGCGCCAGGACGCGGCGGGCTGGCGCTGGCTGGTGAACGGCGGATGGCATACCACTGCACGAATGGGCAAGCTGAATACGGAGGAGCAACGCTGGGCAACCATTGCCTGGCGCTATTTTGAAAATAACAGCCAGGCGGGCAGCGGGCTGGTAAACGGAGAAGATAAGCGGCCGGTCGCCAGCCTGTGGCAGATGGGCGATGTTCTTATTGCCCTGACCGCCGCACGGCAGCTCAACCTGATAGACGATGCCGCCTTCGACCAGCGCCTGACGCTGCTGCTCGGCACGCTGAACCAGATGCCGCTAACCCCGGCCAAACTGCCTAACCTGCTTTATAACACGCAAACGGTGAAGATGGTCGGCTATGGCAATACGCCGCAGGTGATTGGCTGGTCGTCCCGTGATATTGCCCGGCTGCTGATGGCGCTGCGCATCGTCGCGGCTTTTCATCCGGAATACAGCGAATACCTGGAGCGTACTCTTCTGCGCTGGGATTTTTGCCGACTCGTGGATGATAAAGGCCAGCTTTACAGCGGCCAGATGCAGGATAAAAAGCTGATTACCCGTGCAGAGGGTCGGCTTGGCGACAGCGAATACAGCGCGGCAGGTTTTGGCCTGTGGGGATTTGCTAATCAGCAATCGCTACGGCCTCCCGCGCAGCACGTCATCATTAACGGCCTTGCACTTGATATTGATGCGCGCGATCCCCGCACGACCTGGACGCCATCCGCTATCACCACCACGCCGTATGCCCTGAGCGGCATAGAGTATGGCTGGGAATTACCGGGCGCGGATCGTGACGTTATCAACCTGCTGCGCCAGCGCGCCAGCAACGTTTATCGCGTGCAGGAAATGCGCTGGGAAAAAGAAAAAATTCTGACCGCCCGCAGCGACTTTTCTATCTCTGCGCCACCGTGGCACGTTAACGACACCATTTTTGCCAACGGCTACGCCTGGAACACGCTGTCGGACGAGGGCAAATGGGTACCGCGGCTGGCTCAGGTTTCGACCCGGGCCGTGTTCGGACTCTGGACGCTATGGGACACGCCTTTTACCGATGCGCTAATGAAAATGACCCGGCTACAAAACGATCCCGCTCGCGGCTGGTTTGAAGGCCGCGTGGAAGCTACGGGCAGCTATAACCGCGCTATCACGCTTTCCACTAACGCTATGGTGCTGGAAGCGCTGTTTTTTAAAAGCAATATGGGGCCGCTGCTCCGTCACGGTGAAATCTCTGCGCAAAGCTATTTTCGGCGGCAGCTGGACGACCCTTTTACCGCACCGCAGCGCTGCTTTCCAGTGGTTGCCAGCACCGCTGATGCCGCAGATTAGGAGAGACTATGCCTGAAGTTCAGTTACCTCAAGCGCTTGATTCGCTGCGCGCAGCAGTACTTATGTACGATGCCAACGAGCGGTTAACCGCTTACAACAAGCAGGTAGTACGCTTCTATCCGGGAATAGAGGAGCGTCTCTGCCTGGGGATGACGCTGACGCAGATAGCGGAAAATTTTATCGCTTCGGTCTACATGACGGAAAACGACCAGCGCAAACAGGATATGGTGGAAAACCTGGTGAGTCGCTGTCGGCTTGATAATCACAGCGAAATGCGGCGCATCGGTAACCGGAAAGTTTTTGTGCAGCACAACCGCACGCCGCAGGGCGGCATCGTCAGCCTGCATATTGATATGTCCGGCTTTGAGCTTATTAACGAGTCGCGCCAGCAGCTGCACGAGGATTTTGTTCTGGCCGCAGAATCGACACAAATTGGCATCTGGGACTGGCAGCAGGATAACGACCTGTTACAGGTTAACGACGCCTTACTCAACATGCTTGGCTATCCGCGTGAAACCTGGCACTACAGCTCAAGCTTACTTGATACGCTGCTTCATCCTGAAGATCGTGAACCGCTTCAGCGGCTGTTTGCCAGCGCCAGTAATTCGCAGCTGCCTATCTTTGAAAGAGAGATCCGCTTACTTCACCTTAACGGCGAATACCGCTGGATGCTGCTGTCAGGCCAGGTCGCCAGCGTCACGGTAGAAGGCGGTACGGCACGGGTTATCGGGACGCTACAGGACATTACCAAACGCAAAGAGGCGGAACAGCTCTCTTTGCAGGCGGTGGCCGCCGCGCGTGCCGCTAACGAAGCGAAAAGCGCTTTTCTTGCCAATATGAGCCATGAAATTCGTACGCCGATGAACGGCATTCTTGGCATGACCCAGCTCTGTCTTGATAACCCACTGACGGAAGAGCAGCGGGAATATATGACGCTGGTTTATCACTCCGCCCATACGCTGCTGCGCGTTATCAACGATATTCTGGATTACTCGAAAATCGAAGCGGGTAAAATCGAACTGGATGAAGAAGAGTTCGAAATACGCCCTTGGCTTCAGTCGGTGATACGCCCACTGCTGCCTTCCGCGTCGGAAAAAAATATAGAGTTGTTAATACAGGTTGCTCCAGAAGCGCCGCTCAAACTTCTGACGGATACCGTTCGCCTGCGCCAGGTATTAACCAACCTCGTCAGTAATGCCCTGAAATTTACGCACACCGGGGAAGTGGAGCTTTCGGTCACCTCCGAACAGCCGCATCGCTTAAAATTTCAGGTTCGCGATACCGGTATTGGCATTCCCAAAGAGAAACAGCAGATTATTTTTGAGTCTTTCAGCCAGGCTGATACGTCCACGACGCGAAAATATGGCGGTACGGGACTTGGCCTGACCATTTCGGCGCGGCTGGTCGAGATGCTGGGCGGCGAACTCAGCGTCAAAAGCGAGCCCGGCCAGGGTAGCGTGTTCAGCTTTAGCCTGCCCGTCGCGGTACAGAGTGCCGCTGAACCGCTGAAGGCCTCACCGCCTTTAGCCAGCGTTCCCGTATTGGTCATTGATGATAATGCCACCAACCGGCACTTAATGAGCGATATGCTGCGGAATATGGGTCTGAAGCCCACGCTGGCGGAGAGTGCCGAGGCGGCTCTGGTCTTGCTACAGCAACAGCCTGATTTCCCTCTGCTTTTGCTGGATGCGCAGATGCCGGTAAAAGACGGAATGACGCTGG
Source organism: Erwinia phyllosphaerae (assembly GCF_019132875.1). GTDB lineage: Bacteria > Pseudomonadota > Gammaproteobacteria > Enterobacterales > Enterobacteriaceae > Erwinia > Erwinia phyllosphaerae. Next base: position 146,037 of record NZ_JAHSPF010000002.1, on the reverse strand, counting down.
CCCAGGAGATAAAAGCGACGCCGGAGCTGGCGCACTGCCAGATTATTATGCTCAGCTCCATGAGCCGCCATATGGATGCGGAGCAGATGAAGCGCATCGGGATCACGCATTTTCTGAGTAAGCCAGTCGACCAGCGGGAGCTTTATGAGGCGATCCTGGCCGCGTTACGGCTACAGCCAGCCTCCTTGTCCGCCCCTTCGCCCGCCGCGCCCTTAACGGTGGCACGCGGCACGACGTTACGCATTTTGCTGGCCGAAGATAATCTGGTGAACCAAAAGCTGGCAACGCATTTTCTGACCCGCCTTGGCCACGAGTTCGCGGTTGCCAACAACGGTCTTGAAGCCCTGGAACTGCTCGATACTACTCGCTGGGATCTGATTCTGATGGATTTGCAAATGCCGGAGATGGATGGCGAGCACGCCACTCGCCTGATCCGCGACCGCGAAGCCCATAATCCGTCTCGTGCCCACCAGCGGATTATTGCCATGACCGCGCATGCGATGAAAGGCGATGAGGAGTTTTGCCTGACGCACGGCTTTGATGGCTATATCGCCAAGCCAATGAGCATGGAGATTATTCAGGCTGAAATAAACCGGGTAATGGCGCTGCCGCTGAAAGAGAGGGAGCCAGAGGCCTTGCCGGACAGGCAAACGTTGATTGCGCAGCTTGGGATCGACGATGCGCTGCTGGATGAGCTTCTGACGCTTTTTGCTACCGAGCTTCCTGAAAACATCGCCCGGTTAAAAGAGGCGCTGGCCGACGCGGACCGGGATCGGATACGACGGCTGGCACATAAGCTACGCGGCGAAGCTTCAGCCTTTCGCTTTCAGGTACTGACCGTGCTGCTTCAGCAAATCGAAACGGCGGCAGAACAGGAAGCACCTCTGGATGGCGCAGCCTGGACCGCGTCCTTAACACCGGCGGTAGAAGCTGTTATGCGCCAGCTGGACGATCTGCAGGAGACGCCATGACCCGTAGCCTTATAGCTTTGATTTTTACCTTTTCCGCCACGGTCGCCGTTGCGGTGGAAACGCCTCAGACATGGCCGCTGGGTGGAGAATGGCGCGCGCATGATGGTAACGACCCTGCTTTTGCGGGCTGGCGGGGCAGCGATAAAAACTGGCGGGAACTACGGGTGCCGGCCAACTGGTATAGCGCAGGCTGGGATCACCAGGGGGCGCTCTGGTATCGCACAGGCTTTACCGTCCCGAAACTAAGGGGCCAGCTGGCCACGCTGGAATTCGACGGCGTCGATTATTACGCCGACGTCTGGTTCAATGGCCACCAGCGTGCGCATCATGAAGGCTATTTTCAACGGTTTGCCGTGGACGTCAGCCAGGAGATGCGCCGTCACAATCAGCTGGCGGTACGCGTCGACAGCCCGTTTGAAGATCCCCAAAAAAACTGGCCGCTACGAAAAAACCTGATGAAAGGCATCCTGACCCAGCACGATTCACGGCCCGGCGGGGCATGGTCGCCACAGGGGCAGGATGCTAATTCCGGCGGGATCTGGGCACCGGTACGACTGCGTCTCAGCCGTGACGTTGCCATTGATAATCTGATTTTACGGCCCGACTGGTCGCAGGGACTGGCGCATCCCCAACTGCGTGCGGAAGTCGTTTATCGTGCACCGGCTGAAAAAAAGGCCGAGCTATTTTTGACGGCGCGACCTGATAATTTTTCGGGAAAAAACTATCAGCTACGTCAGCCGGTAACCTTACAGGCAACCGGGGACGTAACGCAAAGGATCACCCTGCTTCTTCCTATGCCAGGGGCGCATCTCTGGTGGCCTGTTGGCTACGGCAAGCCGAACCTTTACCAGGTCAGCGCAACATTACGTGATAAGAAAGGCGTACTCGATCGCCGCAACAGCAGGACAGGGCTACGCCAGGTCATTGAGCAACCCGAAAATAAGGGCTGGCTTGTCAACGGACAGCGCATGTTTATTCGGGGCACTAACTATATCGGGTCGCCCTGGCTGGGCACCATGACGAAACAGCGTTACGCCCGTGATTTTGACCTTGTCGAAAAAATGAATGCTAACGCTATTCGGGTACACGGCCACGTAGCAGGCCGCGCGCTTTATCAGGCTGCGGACGAGCGCGGATTATTAATCTGGCAGGATGTGCCGCTGCAATGGGGCTATAACGACAGCAAAGAGTTCGCGGATAATGCCGTCAGGCAAACCCGCGAAATGATAGAACAGTTTGGTAACGCTCCGGCCATTGTAGTCTGGGGAGGACAAAATGAGCCGCCGTTTAATTCGCCGTGGATGCAAAAGCGTTTTCCGGACTGGAATAAGGATCTTAACCGTAATTTAATGCAGCGCGTGGCGGATACGCTGGCTGAGGATCGCAGCCGTATCGTGCACCCTTTTTCGGCCGTGGAAGAACATTACTGGGCCGGATGGTATTTTGGCACCCTTAATAACCTGCTTGAACCAGCAAAAACGGCTACCATTACCGAGTTTGGCGCGCAGGCGCTGCCAGCGCTCTCCACGCTTAAAACCATTATTCCCCACCGCGACTGGTGGCCAGCAACCACGCAGCCCGCCGATCCAAAATGGATCAGCTGGAAATACCATAACTTTCAGCCTATCCAGACGTTTAAAAATGCCGGGATCGCTCGTGGGGAAAACATTCAGAGTTTTATTGCTAACACGCAGCGGTATCAGGCCCTGCTGGTGGCGCTGTCGGCAGAAAGCTATCGTCGGCAACGCTTCCAGCCGGTGACGGCGCTGTTCCAGTTTATGTTCGTTGAAACCTGGCCCTCCATAAACTGGGGAGTGGTCGATTATCTGCGTCATCCTAAACCCGGCTACTTTGCGCTACGGCGCGCCTACCAGCCGCTTCTGCCCTCAATCGATCCCGTCACCACGAGCTGGAAAAAGGGAGAAGCCGGGAAAGTTAACCTCTGGATAATTAACGACACGCCCAAAAACCATCATCACAGCAAGCTGGTATGGCAAATACGACAAGCTCAGAAGATGCTGGCTAAGGGAGAACGAAAGGTGCAGATCAAGCCCGACTCCGGAGAAAAAGTTGTGGAGCTTCAGGTGATACCGACCAGCACCGTACCAATGATTATTTACAGTAAAATTGTTGATGCGAGCGGACGGAGAATAGCTGAAAATCAGCTGACGCTTCCGCTTGTTGCGGAAAAGCAGTAACGGCGAAAGTTGCGGTTCTGGATAGCCCGGCGCGATTTTTTAGTGCCTGACCGCCTGGCTTATTTCCCCGCAATTTCCTCCGCAAGCGGGAAGAAAGCTTTCTACCAGACGCGATAAACCTTTCCGCTATCAATACCTTCCAGACTGCGTCGATAGGCCAGGGCAACGCGGCTGGCCGACGCGCTTTCGAAACCGGGAAAAAACGGGCCATATTTATCCAGCGCTTCGGTCAATACCGTTGGGCTGACTGCGTTAATCCGGAAATCCAGCTCGTTTGCCGCTGCCAGAACAAATCCCTCCAGCGCGGCGTTTACCGCTGTCGCGTTAACGCCGGTACGGATGGGATGTTGCGTCAGAATACCTGTGGTCAGGGTAAAAGAGCCGCCCGCATTCAGATACTCTTTGCCAATCAGCACCAGCCGCACCTGCCCCAGCAGCTTATCCTGCAAGCCAGCATTAAACTGTTCGCTGCTCATCTCTGACAGCGGCCCGAAATGCACGCCGCCGGTTGCCGCGATAACGGCGTCGACCTTGCCGCTTTTCGCAAACAGCTGCTTTACGCTGTTTTCATCCGTTAGATCGACCTGTAAATCGCCCTGCGTTTTACCCACACATATGATTTCATGATCTCTCTTCAGATCTTCAACAATCCCGCGCCCGACCGTGCCGCTCGCGCCAATCACCATGACCTTCATTTTTTATCCTCCGCTTTCACCAGATTCCATACTGCAATATTGCAATTAAGGGAAAAATGGCCGAAAACTTTAAAGATAAAAAACCTGAGGTTAGGAATAATGAATAAGCTGCGCTGGATGGAAGTCTTTGTCGCCGTTGTTGAGAATGGCAGTTTTAGCGAGGCGGCAAAGCAGCTGGATATCTCATCGGTCATGGTGGGGAAAATGGTAGCGCAGATGGAAAAAGCGCTACAGACCAGTTTATTGCAGCGCAATACCCGTCGTCAGGCCCTGACGGAAGCCGGTCACGCCTGGTATGAAGAGAGCCTGAATATGCTGGCGGCAATGCGCAGTGCAGAAAATCGTCTTGAAAGCTTGCGCCGTTTCCCGGCCGGAAGCCTGCGCATATCGGCTTCGACCACGCTTGGGAGCTGCACCATTGCGACGCTGTGCAGCGAGTTTCAGCTGCATTTTCCCGCTGTGCATATTGAGCTGGAGCTGAGCGATCGCTTTGTGGATCTTACCGCAGAAGGTTTTGATTTTGCCTTCCGCATTGGTCAGTTGCCTTCAGACAGCCCGCTGATTGCGCGCCACGTTGGTGACTATCGTATGGTGATTGCTGCCGCGCCGTCTTATCTGGCAAAGCACGGCACGCCAGGAAATCTGGCCGATTTGGCAAGCCATCGCTGCCTGCGTTACAGCAACTGGAACAAGCGCAACGCCTGGCGCAGCGATGACGGACTTATCTGGCCAGAGAACGCAACATTTAGCTGTAACGATGGCCAGGCTCTGCGCCGCGCCGCACTTTCCGGAGCCGGACTGCTCCTGCAACCCGCTATTTTACTGGCGGAGGATATCAGCAGCGGCCGCCTGATCTCACTGCTGGAAAGTGAATTGCCTGCGCCACGCCCCGTTTCCCTGCTTTGGCGTCAGGATTTGCATGCCAGCGCTAAACACCGCAGTTTTATTGACTGGATACTGGCACGCGTCCCGGAAAGGCTGGAAAGAAAATAAAACGTGCTGTTGCCTGCCGATATAAAAGCGCAAACAGGACTGCGGCAGCTACCGTCACAAAACTGTCTGACAGGAAGACCGTTCCTGTCGTAAGGTAAAGTGTTCAGGCAGCGCTGCGTTCAATCATAAAATCAAATTTGATAGCGTCGAAGGGAAAAACAATTTTACCCTCTTCCAGGCAAATGACGTCTGCCGCAAGTAAATCCTGCACATCACGATAAACCGCTTTAAAATCTCGATTTATCCGGCGCGCCAGCTCCCGAATAGACATCGCTTGCGCACCAGCCATCGTATGAAGAATGGCGAGCCGGTTCGGTGCCAACATCACCTTTGCCAGTTGCTCAATTGAACTAAAACTATGCACAAAAGGCTCGTCAGCTAACTTGCCGGACATGACTGAAATAAAGTTATTTTTCATTATGCTACGCGCTCACCGTAAAACCGAGCATCATGCCGGTGTCTTCATGCTCCAGCAGATGGCAGTGCGCCATATAGGCCCTTTCTCTGTCGGCCAGATGATTAAAGCGCACCAGCACTTCACTACGCCAGCCCTCCACGCGCACCGTGTCTTTCCAGCCGCTGCGGTGCGGCGCTGGCGGTTTGCCGTTTTCGGAAATAATGCGGAACTGCGTGCCGTGAATATGAAACGGATGCAGCATTTCGTCACCTTCGCCGGAAATCGTCCACTTTTCCGTAATACCCTGTTTAACGTCGAAAGAAGGCTTATTCATATCGAAGGCAACACCATTGATTTTGTTGCCGCTATGAAAATCATATGGCGCGGCAGGCTGAGAAGAACCGGCGCCGGACGAGTTCATTGCATGGCTGTCGCCGTTCATTCCGGCCATTGGCTGAGAGGCGTTATCTTTTATGCCGGACATGGCCTGAGAAGCATTATCCTTCATGCCGGACATCTCGCCATGCATGCCGTCCATCGATTCATTGTCGTGCGCATCGCCGCTCATTCCGGCCATCGCCGTACGGCCATATTTCTCCATCAGCGCCAGCATGCCGCGACGATCCAGCTCCGCATCCATCGACAGCTGTAGCCAGCGGTTTTTCAGGCCATCCTGCGGCGGCAACGGCGGCACCTCTACCAGCTTATCCGGCAGCGAACCGCTGGCCATCACCTGAAGGGGCTGAATGCTCAGCAGCGGCAACGGCTGGTCGAAAGGTGCCAGCGTCATGCCCATTTGCCGCACGGGCAGCGTTTGTAGATCAAAAGGCTTACCGTCCAGCGTATCCACCAGCACTTCAAAACGCTCGCCCGGCATCATTGACAGCTCGGTTAGCTTGACGGGCTCGCTTAACAGGCCACCATCGCTGCCGATAACGTAAAGCGGGCGGCGATCGCAGGTCGTGATGTTCAGCGAACGGGCGTTACAGCCGTTCAGTAATCTCAGGCGTAACCAGCCGCGCGGGACGGCATGCTGCGGATAAATTGCGCCGTTGGTCAGCATAGTGTTGCCAAACCAGCCGACGGCCGCGCTCATTATATCCAGCTCGTAATCGATCTTGCCGTCGTGCAGCCTTTTGTCCTGCATGATGACCGGAATATCGTCGATGCCCCAGATTTTCGGCAGCAGCAGCTTTTCCGTCGCGTCGTCTTTCACGATAACCAGACCGGCCAGGCCTTGCGCGACCTGATAGCCAGAACGGCCATGCTGATGCGGATGAAACCAGCAGGTTGCACCGGGCTGATCGGGCGTAAAACTCACGGTTCGCGTTGCGCCAGGCGCAATTTGTGCCTGCGGGCCGCCATCCACTTCGCCCGGCAGTTCAAGCCCGTGCCAGTGCACCGTCGTCGCTTCCGGCAGATGGTTACGCAGGTTCAGCGTCACCGGTTTGCCTCGCTCCAGCACCACCGCCGGCCCCAGCAGGCTGCCGTTATAGCCCCAGGTTGCGACTTTCTGCCCCAGCCAGCTTGTGCTGCCCTGCTGCGCGGTAAGATTCATTACGCCACGCGCGTCCGGCGTCAGTAAAGCGGGTATCGGCAGCTCCGGACGCTGTTGCGCCGCCATCAGTGAACGGCTCCATAGCGGCAGCGCGCTGGCCGCGCCCAGCGCTGTAGTCAACTTTATAAACTCACGACGTTGCATCAACTTTTCCTTTACTGGCCAGTTATCGTTGCAGCATAAACCTTTCCCCGGCGGGAAGGTCAAGTTTCGTGGCTCATCGGCAGGCACTCCCGCAGAAAAAAAGTCCTCTATGGATATTTCTCTGGTGAAATTGACTGTCGCCAGGCGGTAACTGTGCTAACGTCAGAGTATTGTTATCAGTTGAGTACAATTATGAAGAAAAGCATTAAGGCTCTGTTGTTACTGGGTCTGTTTGGCTTCTCATCGACAAGTTTTGCGCTGAGCGAGTCGGAAGCGGAAGATCTGGCGGATCTGACCGCCGTCTTTGTTTATCTGAAAAATGACTGTGGCTATCAGGCTCTGCCAGACGATCAGATTCGCCGCGCGCTGGTCTTTTTTGCCCGACAAAACCGTTGGGATTTAAGCAATTACAGCACGTTCAATATGAAATCGCTGGGCGCGGACAGCTATCGCGATTTAAGCGGTATCGCCGTTCCTAATGATGCCAAATGCAAATCACTGGCCCGCGATTCGCTTAGCCTGCTCGCCTACGTGAAATAACCCCCGCCTGCTTTTTCAGCTTATAATTTGACCGTGCAACCACGGTCAGAGTTAGCTATGATATCGCCCCCATTTTTGTGGCTGTAATAACCAGGAGAGCCTCGTCATGGCTGATAACGAGATGTGGCATGAAACGCTGCATACCGGCTTTGGGCAGTATTTTGCTGTCGATAAGGTATTGTATCGCGAACAAACCGATCATCAGGATCTGGTCATTTTTGAAAACGCCGCGCTGGGCCGCGTGATGGCGCTGGACGGCGTGGTGCAAACCACCGAGCGCGATGAGTTTATCTATCATGAAATGATGACGCACGTGCCGCTGCTGGCGCATGGCGCAGCAAAACGCGTGCTGATTATCGGCGGCGGCGACGGCGCAATGCTGCGTGAAGTCAGCCGCCATAAGAACATCGAACAGATTACGATGGTAGAGATTGATGCTGGCGTGGTGACGTTCTGCAAACAATATCTGCCCAACCATAACGCAGGCGCTTATGACGATCCGCGCTTTCGCCTGGTGATCGACGACGGCGTCAACTTTGTCAGCAGCTGCAACGAAAAGTTTGACGTGATCATTTCCGACTGCACCGATCCTATTGGGCCTGGCGAAAGCCTGTTCACCTCAGAATTTTATGCAGGCTGTAAGCGCTGCCTCAATGAAAACGGCATTTTTGTCGCGCAGAATGGCGTCTGCTTTCTCCAGCAGGATGAGGCTATCAACAGCCATCGCAAGCTGAGCCACTACTTTGGCGATGTCAGCTTCTACCAGGCGGCGATCCCGACCTATTACGGCGGCATCATGACCTTTGCGTGGGCAAGCGACAACCCGGCGCTACGCCAGCTGGATACGGCAACGCTTGCGGCTCGCTACCAGCAAGCTGGCCTGACCTGCCGCTATTACAATCCGGCGATCCATACTGGCAGCTTTGCCCTGCCGCAATATCTGTTGAATGCGCTGGCCGACTGACCGCGCATTTTAAGGGGGTGAACGAAATTGCAAAAGCTTAAACTACATGGCTTCAACAACCTGACGAAAAGCCTGAGTTTTTGTATCTACGATATCTGTTATGCGAATACCGATGCGGAGCGTGACGGATACATTGCGTACATTGATGAGCAGTATAATGCTAACCGCCTGACGGAGATCCTTAGCGAGACCTGCTCGATTATTGGGGCCAACGTGCTGAATATCGCGCGTCAGGACTATCAGCCGCAGGGTGCCAGCGTTACTATTCTGGTCAGCGAAGAGCCGATCGATCCAAAAGATATTGATAATTCAGAACATCCTGGCCCGCTGCCGGGTTCGGTGGTTGCGCATCTGGATAAGAGCCATATTTGCGTGCACACCTATCCGGAAAGCCATCCGGAAGGCGGCCTTTGTACTTTCCGCGCGGATATTGAGGTTTCGACCTGCGGCGTGATTTCGCCGCTGAAAGCGCTGAACTATTTAATCCACCAGCTTGAATCCGATATCGTTACCATCGACTACCGCGTGCGTGGTTTTACGCGCGACGTCAACGGCGTGAAGCACTTTATCGATCATGAAATCAATTCGATTCAAAACTTTATGTCGGAAGATATGAAGTCGATGTACGACATGATGGATGTGAACGTCTATCAGGAGAATATCTTCCATACCAAGATGCTGCTGAAAGAGTTCGATCTGAAACACTACCTGTTTAACACCAGACCGGAAGACCTGACGCCGCAGGAGCACAAGCGTATTACCGATCTGCTGTGGAAAGAGATGCGGGAAATCTATTACGGACGCAATATTCCGTCTGTTGGCTTTAAAACGCTGTAGGTTTTGCGAACGGGCCGCTGACGGCCCGTTTTTACTTTGCCAGCGTCAGCGTAAAAGGCTGGCCGCTGAGTTCCTGCACTTCCTTCTCGCCCAGCTGCTCGTCGGTAATGATATCGGTCAGATTTTGCAGCGGCGTTGCGCAAAACAGCGACCACGATCCATATTTGCTGCTGTCCGCCAGTAAAACTTTGCGGCGCGCATTGGCCAGCAAATCCTCTTTCAGTCCCGCTTTTTCCTCGGTCGGCGTGGTAATGCCCTTTTCCAGACTCCACGAGTTACAGCTGACGAAAGCCACATCCGGATAGATATTGCGCAGCAGCCTGCGGCCATGCTCACCGACGCAGGACTGGCTGGAATCGTCAATCCGTCCGCCAATGATAGTGACTTCAATCTGCCTGAACTCCGACAGAAACAGCGCGATATGCAAATCTGCCGTAATCACGCGCAGCGGCAAATGCGTTAACTGACGCGCCAGTTCCAGCATAGTGGTGCCCGCGTCCAGCACGACGGAATCGTTAGCCTTCACCAGGCCGGTGGCCGCTATGGCGATAGCCTGCTTTTCCGTCAGGTGACGCTGCATTTTCTCAAGCGTGGTAGGCTGCGCGGGAATAAAACGGTTAAGCGTAACGCCGCCGTGCGTACGGCTGATTACGCCTTCCTGATCGAGCTTGATGAGATCACGCCGAATCGTGGCTGGCGACGCGGATATCGCGGCAACCAGCTGATCGACGGTAACCAGATTATGACTTTTCAGATAGTCCATAATCTGGTCGAGGCGACTTTGTCCCTTCATATATCCTTATGCAAGCTGCATCGCTAGCTGAATGGAAATCGCCATGCTCTCAGACTTCGCTTTACCTGTCCAGGCAATATCAAACGCCGTGCCGTGGTCGGCCGAGGTGCGGATAAACGGCAGGCCAGCGGTGATATTGACGCCGTCGTAAAAGCCCAGCAGCTTCAGCGGGATATGTCCCTGGTCATGGTACATCGCGACCACTATATCGTACTGCCCTTCATAACATTGCAGAAAGACGGTATCCGGCGGACAAGGGCCAAACACGTTGATGCCCTGCTCCTTCATCGCCTTAACCGATGGCCCGACGATGGTTATTTCTTCGTCGCCGAACAGGCCGTTTTCGCCCGCATGGGGATTAACGCCAGCGACCGCGATACGCGGTTTCTCGTAGCCAACGCGCTTGAGGAAGGTTTCTGCCATACCGATTACCGTTTCCACGCGCTCGCGGTTCAGCGTATCCAGGAACTTACGCAGCGCGATGTGCGTGGTGACGTGGATGACTTTCAGCCTGTCGGTATAAAGTACCATCGCGTAGTTTTTAGTGTCGGTCAGCTTCGCCAGCAGTTCAGTATGGCCCGGATAAAGATGGCCAGCGGAATGCAGCGCTTCCTTGTTCAGCGGCGCGGTAGCAATCGCCTGAACTTCGCCCGCCAGTGCCAGTTCGGTCGCGCGTTTCACACAGCGCCAGGCTAAATCGCCCGCCGCGACCTGGACCACGCCAGGCTTTAACGCGGCGGGATCGGCCAGCGGCTCGTCAATAATATTGATAATGCCTGGCGCAAAATGCGCGTCGGCCACGCTGTTTAATACCCGTAGTTCTGCCTGCGGCGTAATACCTAATGCCATAATGCGCTGCAGCGTACTGGCGCAGCCCACTACCACGGCTGACGCGCCGGACAATGCTCCCTCGGCCAGAGATTTGATGATAATTTCCGGGCCAATCCCTGCCGGATCGCCCATAGTTACGGCTACAACTTTATTTTGCCTCACTGTACATCTCCTCTATATAGCAGATAGCTTCACGCAATATGTTTTCACTGCCAAACCCGCCTGCTTTGGTAATCACAGGAAGATCGTCAATATCACTTTGAGTAAACGTTCCCCAGGGGATGCAGGGTGCAATCTCTCCGGCAATGCGGTAGCCCTGCGCGTTGAGAATTCGGGCAACGGCAATAGCGATATCGCCGCCCGTCAGAAAGAGGCTGCCAACCTGCGCCCGGTCCAGAATAGCCAGCGTCAGCTCCGCCAGCCGCTGGCTAATGATTTCGCCCAGCGCCTGCCTGGTCAGCTGCCACTGCTCACACAAAGTATTAATTTGTTCCCTGTCACGCTCGTCGCGGCAGGTTCTCAGCACACAGTGCTGGCGCTGATGCAGTATGCGGGCGGCAATCCCGGCCAGTTCATCCACCTGCCGATGCGGTTCGCTACCGAGCAAGGCCTGCACCTCAATATCAACAATCCGTAGATTTTCCTGCTGGCTAACGCAGGCAACCTGGCGCCGTGTTGCTTCGCTCATCGATCCGGCAACAATGAGCATTGGCAGTTTTGCGCGCGCCGTAAGGTAAGCAGAGCAAGGTAAGGCATTGGCCAGACCTGCCGCGCCCGCCAGCACATAACGACAGTCAAGACGTACCGCAGCCTGAGCCACAGCCTGCAAATCTTCTTCGGTTACGGCATCGACAACGACGAGGGTTGGCTCATCTTTGGCCAGCAGTTTTAACGTTTGATCAAGGTCTGGTGAGCGAACCTGCTCAAGATAAAGCTCCTGTACCTTCAGGCTAGCCTGCTGCGCCAGAAGATCGGCAATGCGAGAGGTGGCTACCGGCGTTTTAGGATCGCTGGCGAATTCGGTTTGATGAACAGGGATCTGGTTTACCAGACAGTGTCCGTTCAGGGTTACTCTTCCTGCGGCAGGGATGGCGGCGGCCACGATAGCGATACGGGCATGCACCGCCTGCATTGCAGCCGCGATTTCCGCGCCCACGTTACCGCGAAAAGTGGAATCTATTTTTTTATAAATTAAAGGTGCGTCCATGGCTGAAAGCAGCCCGGCAATTGCTTTACTGACCCGGTTCGCCGCCGTCAAAGCATCACAGGCACGGCTATCCGTATTGACCACAATAACGTCTGCGTGCCTGTTATAAGCGCTCCCATCGCGGAGCAGAACATCAGTACGGGCACCCTTTTTGGCCAGCTGCACGCCGGTATCGTTAGCGCCAGTGAAATCGTCGGCTATCACTAACATCTTCATCGCATAGGATCCTTTTTTACTGGAGCAAGGCGAGCATTGCGCCTGGCTACCCATGATGTCAGCAACGGCATTCATAACGCGGTCGTCATCCGGGCCTTTATCTTTATCGATTATGCAGGCCTGTCAGTATTAACACACCGCAAATTGATTATACTCAATCATAATTGATTATATGTGAGCACGATCAAATTAATCAATATCGATTTGCCCTATAAATTTACCAGGCCTTGCTCAACACTGACGAGCAAATGACTAAATATAATCAATTCACTCATCAGCAGGACAGGACGCATGACCATCAACAGCACCGTGATTAGTGGCTATCAGACGCTTAACGACATCGGCTATCTGCTACAAAACCATCAGCACGTACTGCTGGTGACGGATAAGAACATCGCTGGCATCGCAGCGGTACAACAGCTTATCGGGCAGCTTCGCAGCACAACGACGCTGAGTATTGTGGACACCGTTCCGCCGGAGCCCAGTCAGCATGACGTGGCAGCCGTTGTAACTTCGTTACAGGTACAAAACGTGGATCTGGTGATTGGCGTTGGCGGCGGTAGCGTGCTGGATGTTGCCAAGCTGCTTTCCGTGCTGTGCTGTACCGGTGCGCCTTCGCTGGATGCGCTGTTAGCGGGCGAAAAACCGCAGCGCCGCACTGCTTCTTTATTAATACCTACGACCGCCGGAACAGGTTCCGAAGCCACGCCGAATGCGATTCTGGCAATCCCGGAAAAGGAAACCAAAGTCGGCATTATTTCGCCCGTGATGCTGCCGGATTACGTCATTCTTGCGCCCGAACTGACCACCAGCATGCCGGCGCATATCGCATCTTCTACCGGTATTGATGCGCTCTGCCATTTAATTGAATGTTTTACCGCCACCGTGTCGAATCCGGTCAGCGACAACTATGCGCTGATCGGCCTGAAAAAGCTGTTTACCAGCCTGGAAACGGCAGTGGCCGACCCGAAAAACCTGGCGGCGCGTCTCGATATGCTGTGGGCTTCTTACTATGGCGGCGCGGCTATCGCCCATGCGGGAACGCATCTGGTGCATGCCATGTCCTATCCGCTTGGCGGCAAATACCATATTCCACACGGCGTGGCGAACGCCATTCTGCTGGCACCGTGCATGCGCTTTGTGCGCCCTGCCGCCGTCGGCAAATTTGCTCAGGTCTATGACTTACTGCCGGACGCGGATGCTTCGCTAAGTGAAGAAGAGAAGTCCGTGGCGCTGGTGGACTACTTCGCCGCGCTGGTAAAGCGCCTGAAACTCCCCGCCAGCCTGGATGAGCTGGGTATCAATGCCGACCACCTGCCGTACCTGGTCGAAGCCGCGCTGGACGTACAGCGCCTGATGAAGAACGTTCCTGCCCCGGTTAGCGCCAACGACGTCCGCAAGGTCTACCTGACGCTGTTCCCGGCCCTGAATCACTGACAAATTACGAGGACACCATGAGCAAAAAAATCACCGGCGTACTGACCGCCATCGTCACGCCGTTTACGAAAGATGGCGACTATAACGAAGCGGCCATGCGCGTACAGATCCGGCGCCAGCTGGCAGCGGGTAACGGTATTTTCTGCGGCGGCACCAACGGCGAGTTTTTTGTGCTGAATGCACAAGAGAAGCTGGCCGTAGCGAAAACCTGCGTGGAAGAAGTGGCAGGCAAAGCACACGTAGTGGCGCACATTGGCGAGATCTCCACTCGTGAGACTATCCGCCTTGGCAAACAGGTAGCCGCGCTGGGCGTAGACGCCGTTTCGGTGATCACACCGTGGTTTGTGCCGCTGAAGCAGGAAGAGCTGATTGCGCATTATGAAGAAGTAGCGGATGCGCTGGACGTACCGATTTTCCTCTACAACATCCCGGCCCGCACCGGTAACACGCTGCAACCTGAAACGGTGCGCAAGCTGGCCGCTCACCCGAACATCATCGGCATCAAGGATAGCGCGGGCAGCTATGAAAGCCTGAGCGGCTTCCTGCAGGCGGCGGAAGGCATTGATAACTTTGACGTTCTGAACGGCCCTGACTCGCTGATCCATCAGGGTTTTGTTGACGGCTGCTCTGCCTGTATCTCCGGGCTGGCCAACGTCGCACCGAACGAGATCAACGCTATCTGGGCACGCTTCCGCGACGGCGATATTGCCGGTTCGCACAAAGCGCAGGAAAACGTCACCGGCCTGCGTACCGACCTTTACAGCGTGGGCTTCTCGCCTGCGGCCGTGAAAAAGGCCGTCGCGCTGATGGGCCATGACGTAGGCGAAAGCCGCTATGCCGTCCGCTTCAGCGCGGAAGAAGAACAGCGTATTCGCCAGATCGTTAATCAATATATTCACTAATTTGCGGCGGCGTTGCCGCCCGATTTGATACCAGGACACGCAAGATGAAAGTGATTTGCACTTCCCCATCCTTCGCGAAATACGATACTCAGCCGATCGACACGCTGCGGCAGCAGGGATTTGAGCTGATCAAACTGCCTGCCGATGCACCGCTGAGTGTCCTACAGCCACACCTGGCGGAAACCGTGGCGATGATCGTTGCCTTTACCGACGTGAATGAAGAACTGCTGGCGCTGGCCCCGCAGCTTTCCATTGTCTGCAAGCACGGCGTAGGCGTCGATAACATCGATCTGGCTGCCACCAAAGCACGCGGTATCTATGTGACCAACGTGCCGGATGCCAACAAGCACGCGGTGGCCGATTTTGCTTTTGCGCTGATCCTTAACGCGGCACGTCAGGTCACGACGGCAGCGGTGGAAACCCGTGCCGGGCAGTGGCCGCGCCTTTTCGCCACAGATGTTTATGGTAAAACGCTGGGCATTATCGGCCTTGGCAACATCGGTAAGCAGGTTGCACTGCGCGCCAGCGGCTTCAATATGCGTGTGCTGGCCTTTGATTTCTATCCCGACCAGCAATTTGCCGCCGAACACAACGTTGAGTTTGTCAGTCTGGATCGGCTGACGGAGCAGTGTGACTTTATCACCCTGCACACGCCGCTGACCGCTGAGACACGTAACCTGTTTGATGCCGCCAGAATCGCAAAGATGAAGAAATCCGCCTTTCTGATCAACGTTTCACGTGGTGGCGTGGTGAACGAAACCGATCTGTTTAACGCGCTTTCCGACAACGTGATTGCCGGTGCCGCAGCAGACGTCTTTGACCACGAGCCGCTGGAGTCGCATCCCCTGTTCTCGCTGAATAATTTTATTCCTACCTCACATATCGCGGGCTATACCGACGGGGCGATCAGCGCCATCGGCGAGCGCTGCGTGCAGCAGATTATTCAGTGTGTGAAAGAGCAGCAGCGGCCGGCCAACGTCATGAATTCACTGTAAGCAGGCCCGGGGCGTCGTTCCCGCCCCCTTAAATAAAGCTGGACGCTGCTCCAGCCTATAACAACCTCTGTATCGGGCTCAGACTATGAATACTCTTGCTGGAAATACCCGTATCCGCTGGTGGATTGCAGGCCTGATGTGGCTGGCAATTGCCATAAACTATATCGATCGCACCGTGCTGTCGGCGGCGGCACCGCACCTGATTGACGAGCTAAAACTGACGCCCGAGTTGATGGGCTTCATCATGGCGGCGTTTTTCTGGTCTTACTCGCTATTGCAAATCCCGGCAGGCTGGTTCGCTGACCGCTTTGGCCAGAAAAAAGGCCTGGGGCTGGCCGTTGCCTGGTGGTCTATCGCTACCTCAATAATGGGCCTGGCGACCGGCTTTAAATCCCTGCTGGCGTTACGCCTGGCGCTAGGCGTGGGCGAGGCAGCGGCCTATCCAAGCAATGCCGGGATCACCGCTCGCTGGTTCCCGGATAAAGAACGGGCCACCGTTTCCGGCCTGTTCGACAGCGCCTCGAAGTTCGGTGGTGCGGTGGCGATGCCGCTGATCGTCTGGATGATCTATATGTTCGACTGGCGGCTGACCTTCCTGATTATCGGCGCCGTCGGCCTGCTATGGGTCATCGCCTGGTACTTTATCTACGCAGAAAATCCCGAAGATCATCAGTACATCAGCAAACATGAAGTCAGCCTGATCCGCGATGGACAAGCCCGCAAGCACGGCGATAAAAGCGTAAAACCGATGAAATGGTACAAGCTGCTGCGCTACCGCAACATCTGGGCGATGTGCATCGGTTTTTTTACCATTAACTACACCTCCTATTTCTTTATCACCTGGTTGCCCACCTACCTGGTAAAGGAAAAAGGCATGGACTTCATCAAGATGGGGATGATCGCCGCCCTGCCGCTGCTGTGCGGAATGATTATTGAAGTCGTGGCTGGCTGGGCCTCTGATCGCATGGTGCACAAAAAAGTGCTGTCGCTGACCGCCACCCGCAAACTTTTCCTGACTATTGGCCTGTTAATGGCGCTGTGCATTGGCTTTGCGCCATTTACTGACTCGGTATTTATGACCGTATTCCTGCTGTGCGTGGCCAAGTCCGGCACCACCGTGGCCGCCTCTCAGGTCTGGGCGCTGCCGGGCGACGTGGCACCGAAAAACAGCGTCTCGATCGTAGCCGGATTACAGAACACCGTCTCTAACCTTGGCGGGGCCATTGGGCCAATTGTTACCGGCGCCATTGTGGCCGCCACGGGCTCTTTCACCTGGGCGCTGGTGTTCTCCGCCGCGCTGGTGGTGATTGGCATCCTTAACTATCTGTTCCTGATGGGCAAAGTCGAGCCGATTTCCGACGGCGAAACCGCTCTGGCTCATCGGGCTTCGCCCGGACACGCTTAACGTTCCGGTTCACCGTTTTACGCAGGCGTTCGCCAGAACGCTTTACCCTACACGGGCGCGAAAAGAGCCATAAGGCCACCGCGCTCTTACTCATCGTGAGGCATCACAATGAAAGAGTTTTCAACCGAAGGTACGTTAATTATTATCGGCATGGTGGTCATTTATATTCTGTTCACTACCTGGCTAACCTGGCGATTAAGAAGCAAAAGCTCCGGCGATTTTATGGAAGGCTCGCGCGCCATGCCTGCCTTTATTGTCGGTATTATGCTGATGTCGGAATATATCGGTGCAAAATCAACTATCGGCACGGCGCAGGCGGCCTTTGAAGGTGGTTTTGCCGCGTCCTGGTCCGTCATTGGTGCGGCTATTGGTTTCCCCATCTTTGGGCTGCTGCTGGTTAAACGTATTTATAATACCGGCAAAATTACTATTTCCGGCGCGATAGCGGAGAAATATGGCAGCACCACCAAAAACATTATTTCTATTATTATGATTTACGCGCTGCTGCTGGTGAACGTCGGTAATTACGTTAGCGGTGCCGCGGCTATTTCTACCGTATTAAAAGTCAACTTACCCGTAGCGGCTTTTATTACCGCCGTGGTCAGTACCTTTTATTTCGTCTTTGGCGGAATGAAAGGGATGGCCTGGGTTACCATGCTACATAGCGCGCTGAAGTATATCGGCATTCTGATTATTCTTGGCGTGGCGCTGAAAATGACCGGCGGCATTACGCCAATGATACAGAAGATGCCGGACTTTTACTGGACGTGGGATGGTCACATCGGTGCCAGCACCATTGTCGCCTGGCTGATTGGCACCATCGGTTCCATTTTCTGTACTCAGTTTGTTATTCAGGCTATCTCTTCCACTAAAAGCCCTGCGGCGGCGCGGCGCGCGACCTGGGTTGCGTTTTTCTTTTGCCTGCCAATTGGTATTGCGATTGCCATAATCGGCGTGGCGGCAAAATATCTGCATCCGGATATAAAAAGCCTGTATGCCCTGCCGGTGTTTTTACAGGATATGAGCCCGTGGTTAGCCGGAATCGTCACCACTTCTCTGGTCGCTTCTATTTTTGTCAGCGTTGGCACCGTGGCGCTGGCTATCGCCTCGCTGATCGTGAAAGATTTTTATGTGCCGTACCGCAAGCCTACACCAGAGCGTGAGTTTAAAATGACGCGCTGGCTGTCGCTGGGGATCGGCTTTGCGCCGCTGATTTTTGTGCTTTTCGTGCCGGAAGTGCTGAAGCTCTCCTTCTTTACTCGCGCTATTCGCCTGTCCATTTCCGTAGTAGCGATTATCGCCTTCTATCTGCCCATGTTTAAAAGCGCACGCGGCGCGAACTGGGGACTCATTGGTGCCTGCGTCATGACGTCCGTCTGGTTTGTGCTGGGCGATCCCTTTGGCATCAACAATATGTATATCGCGCTGATTACGCCAGCCGTGATTATGGCGATTGACCACCTTATTCCGGGTCGTCAGACCGTGAAAAAAACCGACAACAGCATGCAAAAAAGTGGAGCCTGATATGACCGAAACCCCGACCGTGGAACGTAATGGCCTGGTGCACAACGCGGACAGCGATCCACATCTGCAAACGGCGATGCTGCCTTCGCCTTGTCCGCAAAACCATGCGGCTAACCTGCTGCCGCTGCCGGACGGCGATCTGCTGTGCGTCTGGTTTGGCGGCACGCAGGAAGGCATTGCCGATATTTCTATCTGGTGCTCGCGGCTGGTAAAAAACAGCAACCGCTGGAGCGAACCGCAGAAGCTTTCAGAAGACAGCAGCCGTTCTGAACAGAATCCGGTGCTGTTTCTGGCACCCGATAACGTGTTGTGGCTACTCTATACCGCACAGAAATCGGGCAATCAGGACACGGCGATTGTGCGCTATCGCCAGTCTACCGATTTTGGCAAAAGCTGGGGGCCTATCGCTACGCTGCTGAAAAATCCCGGCACTTTTATCCGTCAGCCAATTGTGGTGCTGGCGAACGGTAACTGGCTCCTGCCGGTGTTTTACTGCACCACCCGGCCTGGTGAAAAGTGGGTCGGCAGTTACGACACCAGCGCGGTAAAAATCTCTGAGGATCAAGGCAAAAGCTGGCGCGATGTGCCCGTACCGCAAAGCACTGGCTGCGTACATATGAATATCACGCTGCTGAAAGATGGCTCGCTGCTGGCTCTTTATCGCAGCCGCTGGGCGGACAATATTTACTTCAGCCGCTCCACCGACAACGGCGAAAGCTGGACGGCGCCACAGCCGACGGAGCTGCCCAACAACAACTCGTCGATCCAGGTTACCACGCTGGCGAACGGCGATCTGGCGCTGGTGTTTAACGCGATGAGCGCGGAAGGGGCCAGCGAGCGCCGTCTTTCACTGTATGACGAAATTGAAGATGAAGATGGCGACGTTGCCACGGCGCTGGAACCGGTGGTGCACAGCGGCAAAACGGCTTTCTGGGGCGCGCCGCGAGCGCCGATGACGCTGGCGATTTCAAAAGACGGCGGCAAAAGCTGGCCGTGGCAGTACAATCTGGACGAAGGCGACGGCTACTGCATGACCAATAATTCACAGCAGAAGCTGAACCGCGAGTTTTCCTATCCCTCTGTTAAAGAGGGCATAAACGGCGAACTGCATATTGCCTACACCTACTTCCGTCAGGCGATTAAATATGTGCGCATAGATGAAGCATGGCTGCGGGAGGCGCAATGATTACCGGCAATCTGACAGCGCTGAAAATGGCTATGTTACCGCCTTCGCTTGCTGCCATATTAGCGAACCCGCAACACAGCCTTGTAGCTCTGCGGGCGCGGCAGGATGGTAAATTTCAGTCGGAAAAGAACAGCTGGTTCTGCAATATTGGCGTGGCGCAAACCGCGCCACGGGAAACGCGCCATACTGAATTTCACCGGCACTATCTGGATATTCAGATAGTGCTGGCTGGCGAAGAGATCATTCATTTTTCCTGCCTGGATGCGCTAGATCAGCAGGCAGAAGAACGCAAGCCGGACCTGTTTATCCTGACTCAGCCGCAGCTACCACATTCTGTCCATTTGCAGCCTGGCGACTTCGTTATTTTCTCTCCTGGTGAGTCGCATCAGGCACTGTGCGCCGTTGGTGAACCGGCCGCGGTACGCAAAGCCGTGTTTAAAATCCCCTTAACGATGCTGGAGGAAGCATGAGCCGTCACGTGTTGATAACCGGCGTCAGTTCAGGCATTGGCGCAGCGATTGCCGAACAGCTGCTTAACCAAGGCTGGCAGGTCACCGGGTTAAGCCGGACGCTGGTCAAGCGTGATAACCCACGATTTACCTCGTTATCGGTCGATCTGTTTGATGTGGTCGCGCTGAAGCAAATGCTGGCGACGCTACCGCAGGTGGATGCGATTATCCACGCCGCCGGCATGATGAAGGCCGCGCCGTTGGGCGATCTTGATGAAGGGATTAGCGAAAAGCTTTGGCAGCTGCATATTCGGGTTGCGGAAGTGCTGGCAAACCAGCTGGCGCAACAGTTGCCAATGGGTGGCCGCATCGTGCTGATTGGAAGCAGAACATCAACCGGCGCGGCGGGACGTAGCCAGTATGTCAGCACGAAAGCGGCAATGAAGGGCATGGTAAGAAGCTGGGCGGCGGAACTGGCACCGCGCGGCGTCACCGCGAACATCGTTGCGCCTGGCGCCACGGAAACGCCGATGTTAAGCCAGCCGGGACGCGAAAGCTCGCCGCCAAAACTGCCGCCGATTGGCCGCTATATTCAGCCGCAGGAAGTCGCTGCGCTGGTCTGCTACCTGCTTTCGCCTGCCGCCGATGCGATTACCGGGCAGGAGATAGTGATTTGCGGCGGGGCATCGCTGTAACAATTCTTTTTAGATAAAAATCTATAGCCTGGTACGCTGCTTTATAAGCTTATCAGGCTTACTTTTACACTGGATCCAACATGTCGACACAGGGTTTTAGTATGTTGTAACTATCTGCCGCTGCGCTGTAAAAAGCGTTAATGTGATTGTTTTTTCGCCAACCAGGCCGATGGATATTGGCTGCCCGCTAACTTTAACGACCTTGCAGAAAGCTTCTGTAAGCGGCAATGACCGCCAGAAAATCTTCTACACCGCAAAAGCACAGGCTTTCTTCGTCGTAGTAGCTCATGCCCTCTTCCATCTCATCGCCTTCGATACTGAGCAAATTAGCGCGAACGATAACCTCTTCTTCATCCAGCCAGATGGTGTATTCACGGCCTACGCGCTGCCACTGCCGCTCGCTGCCTTTAACCTCTTTTACCGCGGCTTCGACCTCCTCCAGCAGCGGCAGATTGTCTACCACTTCCTCATTAAACCAGTGGCCGATTGCTTCATGCCCCATCGACATACGTACCTTTACGCTGCCGGTGACATCTCTTAAAAATTCATATTCCATGCTGCTTTCCTTTGAACTGCCAGACCCGTTATAAGTTAACGCGCGTGCGCTTGCCACGTAAACGGGAAACGGGTTTTATTATCGCAGCATTGAAAAGGAAAATCAGCGGTACTGGTTGAAGACAGAAGCGCTGGCAGGTGCACGTCACATAATATCAACGGCATGAATTTGATACGGCCTGTAGAGCGTAAGCACCAGCGTTATAGGTTATTTCCAGGCTGCCTGTACGGCAGTGAACTGCTTTGCCGACTCGAGGAAAAAAGCCTTACTTTTCTTAAGCTGCCTGTACGGCAGTGAACATCTGCAAATGGCTGGTTATGCAGCCGCACTGTTTCTAAGCTGCCTGTACGGCAGTGAACAACAACGAGCAGTTTGATTTTGAATTCAGCGATTTCTAAGCTGCCTGTACGGCAGGGAACTTCCAATGCCCACCGCGCTCGGCGCCCCACCATTTCTAAGCTGCCTGTACGGCAGTGAACCTGTATATGCATCATTTGCGAGTGATGCCAGCTTTCTAAGCTGCCTGTACGGCAGTGAACGTGATTGTTGAGTGGATGGCTCGATTTACCCATTTCTAAGCTACCTGTACGGCAGTGAACACAAGGAGGATTCCATTGGTAAGCTATGTCCATTTCTAAGCTGCCTGTACGGCAGTGAACTTTTAAGTCCTATCTGCGTGGCGATCGTTCTGTTTCTAAGCTGCCTGTACGGCAGTGAACATGTTAAGCGCTACGTAAAACGCTGCTCTAAATTTCTAAGCTGCCTGTACGGCAGTGAACATAGTAAGATTCAATCCCCGCCCAATGAGCATTTTCTAAGCTGCCTGTACGGCAGTGAACCCGGTAAATCAAAAAAACATAATCCCGTTAGTTTTCTAAGCTGCCTGTACGGCAGTGAACATGGGATCGGCCCCGCAGTAAAGCAGGTGCATTTTCTAAGCTGCCTGTACGGCAGTGAACGTTGCGTGAACAGTTTAATCCAATGTTTTACGAAGAAAATTGAGCAATCCCAGGTTAAAACCCTTTTTTATCTTTCTTTAAAAATAATTTAAAATCAAATAATTAAAATTACGTTCAGGAAAAGGGTCTTAGTGATGTATCGAATTTTATGCCTGGCTATCATCTTTCGCCCGAAACCATAAAAAAATCCGGAACTATAAATAGTCCCGGATGTTTATTTCCAGCAAGCGCTATTCGGCTCTGAATAACGCTGATTGCTGTTATACCGCCGTCTGGAAAATCACGCCGTCGGCTTTTTCAGTATATTGATTCAGCTTGTCGAAGTTCAGATAGCGATAGGTATCCACCGCCGTCTTATCAACCTGATTCATAAACTGCTGGTACTCTTCCGGCGTTGGCAGCTTGCCTAACAGCGAAGCGACCGCAGCCAGCTCGGCCGAAGCCAGAAAGACGTTTGCGCCGTTGCCCAGACGGTTCGGGAAGTTACGCGTAGAGGTAGAAACCACCGTTGCGCCATCCGCCACGCGCGCCTGGTTACCCATGCAGAGTGAACAGCCTGGGATCTCAATACGCGCGCCGCTCTTACCGAATACGCTGTAATAGCCTTCTTCCGTCAGCTGCGCCGCATCCATTTTGGTCGGTGGGGCTACCCACAGACGCGTTGGCAACTGGCCTTTATGGCTGTCCAGCAGCTTGCCGGCCGCGCGGAAGTGACCGATGTTGGTCATGCAGGAACCGATAAAGACTTCGTCAATCTTTTCGCCCTGCACGTCAGACAGCAGACGCGCATCGTCCGGATCGTTCGGTGCGCACAGAATTGGCTCTTTGATCTCAGCCAGATCGATATCGATTACCGCCGCGTACTCTGCATCCGCATCGCCTTCCAGCAGCTGTGGATCCGCCAGCCATTTTTCCATGCCCTGAATACGACGTTCCAGCGTACGGCGATCGCCATAGCCTTCCGCAATCATCCACTTCAGCAGAACGATGTTGGAATTGAGGTACTCGATGATCGGCTCTTTACCCAGCTTGATCGTACAGCCCGCTGCCGAACGCTCAGCGGAAGCATCAGACAGTTCAAACGCCTGCTCAACCTTCAGTTCCGGCAGGCCTTCGATTTCCAGAATGCGGCCAGAGAAGATGTTTTTCTTACCTTTCTTCTCTACGGTCAGCAGACCCTGCTTGATAGCGTACAGCGGGATGGCGTGAACCAGGTCACGCAGCGTGATACCCGGCTGCATTTTGCCTTTGAAGCGCACCAGCACAGATTCAGGCATGTCCAGTGGCATAACGCCAGTTGCCGCAGCAAACGCTACCAGGCCAGAACCCGCCGGGAAAGAGATGCCGATTGGGAAACGGGTATGTGAATCGCCGCCGGTACCAACGGTATCCGGCAGCAGCATGCGGTTCAGCCAGCTGTGGATGATGCCGTCGCCAGGACGCAGCGAAACGCCACCGCGGTTCATAATGAAGTCCGGCAGCGTGTGGTGCGTGGAAACGTCAACAGGCTTTGGATAAGCCGCCGTATGGCAGAATGACTGCATCACCAGATCGGCAGAGAAGCCCAGGCACGCCAGGTCTTTCAGCTCGTCACGGGTCATTGGCCCGGTGGTGTCCTGAGAACCTACAGAAGTCATTTTTGGTTCGCAGTATGCGCCAGGACGCACGCCTTCCGTACCGCAGGCACGACCAACCATTTTCTGTGCCAGCGAGTAGCCGCGGGTGCTTTCCGCCA
Source organism: Erwinia phyllosphaerae (assembly GCF_019132875.1). Taxonomy (GTDB): domain Bacteria; phylum Pseudomonadota; class Gammaproteobacteria; order Enterobacterales; family Enterobacteriaceae; genus Erwinia; species Erwinia phyllosphaerae. Next base: position 121,850 of record NZ_JAHSPF010000002.1, on the reverse strand, counting down.
CGTCTTTCGCCTGACGGAATACTTCGCTGTGCGGCAGACCTAAAGCTTCACGGGCTTTGGTAGTCAGACCACGACCGATAATCAGCGGAATACGGCCACCGGCACGAACTTCATCAAGCAGAACGTCGGTTTTCAGTTCGAAATTCGCCAGTACTTCGCCCGTTTCGTGGTTACGCACTTCGCCTTTATAAGGATAGATGTCAATAACATCGCCCATATTCAGCTTATCAACGTCCACCTCGATTGGCAGCGCGCCCGCATCTTCCATCGTGTTGAAGAAAATTGGCGCGATTTTACCGCCCAGCACGACGCCGCCGCCTTTTTTGTTTGGCACGTATGGGATGTCGTCGCCCATAAACCACAGCACCGAGTTGGTAGCGGATTTACGGGAAGAACCGGTGCCGACTACGTCGCCGACGTAGGCCAGCGGGAAGCCTTTGGCCTGCAGCGCTTCAATCTGTTTGATTGGGCCGACGTTGCCTGGCTGGTCCGGCTCGATACCTTCGCGGGCATTCTTCAGCATCGCCAGCGCGTGCAGAGGGATATCCGGGCGGGACCAGGCGTCAGGAGCAGGAGAAAGATCGTCGGTGTTGGTTTCGCCGGTGACTTTGAATACGGTAACGGTAATTTTTTCCGCCAGTTCCGGGCGAGAAAGATACCATTCGGCATCGGCCCAGGACTGCATAATCTGTTTCGCGTGCGGGTTGCCAGCTTTGGCTTTCTCTTCGACATCGTAGAAGTTGTCGAACATCAGCAGCGTGTGGGAAAGTGCTTTAGCGGCAATCGGTGCCAGCGTTTCGCTGTCCAGCGCGTCAATCAGCGGATGAATGTTGTAACCGCCCTGCATGGTGCCCAGCAGTTCAACAGCTTTTTCAGGAGTAACCAGAGGAGAGGTCGCTTCGCCTTTGGCGACAGCAGCCAGGAATCCGGCTTTAACATAGGCCGCTTCGTCAACGCCCGGCGGAACTCGATTGATTAACAAATCGGACAGGAATTCTTCTTCACCCGCTGGCGGGTTTTTCAGCAGTTCAACCAGCGCGGCCATTTGGGAAGCATCTAATGGTTTAGGAACGATCCCTTCAACAGCACGCTCGGCAACGTGCTTACGGTATTCTTCTAGCACGACGTTCTCCTCGCTCACATTGTAATGACCGGGCGCCTTCAGGTTTACCGCAAATTGATTTGCTCATTCTGTAGGGTAAGGTGCCCGGTTTCGCGAGGGCCAGCATAGCAGGATTTTAGGGTGGTGTTAATCTGTTTACAAAAAAGCAACATCATTAACAGCACAAAACGCAACCGGGTTTGGCTGCAAAAGGGCCGCATGTACGGGAAACTGACGTCGTATGCAGGATCGTAAAAACAGTAAAAAACCTGCTGTTTCTGAACAATTTATTGCCTACGGTTAAACTAAGCGGGTTTTTAATAAATTTACGTTAGTGAATGCGCTAAAGGCGTAGCGCATTCTTAGTGCTACCTGTACGGCAGTGAACCTCTATCTCGTCTGCAACTACGCCCGCGCCCATTTCTAAGCTGCCAGTACGACAGTGAACATCACGACTCCGGTAATGATCGCCACGTTTTATTTCTAAGCTGCCTGTACGGCAGAGAACGCTTTACCAGCTCTTTAATCTTGCTCATTTGCTTTTCTAAGCTGCCTGTACGGCAGTGAACAGAAAACACAAAAAGCGGATGCGATCGCTCAGTTTCTAAGCTGCCTGTACGGCAGTGAACTTGGTGGGGCCGTCGTCGATACAAATCAGCATTTTCTAAGCTGCCTGTACGGCAGTGAACGAAACCTGCTGGGTTAAAGGAGATATGCTTATTTTCTAAGCTGCCTGTACGGCAGTGAACGCCGAGATTCAGGAACTGATGAAAACCGTCCCTTTCTAAGCTGCCTGTACGGCAGTGAACAGCACACCAGCCTTCCGCTGATGCTTGAGGGTTTCTAAGCTTGCCTGTACGGCAGTGAACTTAACCTGTACGGCAGAACTGGCTAACGGGATTTTCTAAGCTGCCTGTACGGCAGTGAACAATCTGCATCACTTGCGGACAGAACGCCGATATTTCTAAGCTGCCTGTACGGCAGTGAACCCATTCCCGCCGCATGATATCCAGCGTTTCCCTTTCTAAGCTGCCTGTACGGCAGTGAACTTTATGTGGCTTTGCCCGTCCTGCCTGATACGTTTCTAAGCTGCCTGTACGGCAGTGAACTTGAACAGCGCGGCGTCGAGGTTATCCCCTGGTTTCTAAGCTGCCTGTACGGCAGTGAACAACCTCGCAGAAGGTCTGCGCAACCATTGCATTTTCTAAGCTGCCTGTACGGCAGTGAACGACTATGGTCGGGTAGCATAGTGAGAACGCCGTTTCTAAGCTGCCTGTACGGCAGTGAACCCGTCCTTTTTGCCTGCTGCAACTGTTGTTGGTTTCTAAGCTGCCTGTACGGCAGTGAACTGGCCGTCTTCTTTCCAGGCCATTTTGATGTTTTTCTAAGCTGCCTGTACGGCAGTGAACCTATAATTTTAAAAAATACTCCGGCGCATACATTTCTAAGCTACCTGTACGGCAGTGAACCTACTGAGGTAATGTCTCGCCTTGCGGCGGAATTTCTAAGCTACCTGTACGGCAGTGAACTTGGAATCTCTCGAAATCGCACTCCCCATACTTTTCTAAGCTACCTGTACGGCAGTGAACGGTAAAGCCAGTGAAGCAACAGGACTTTCACGTTTCTAAGCTACCTGTACGGCAGTGAACACTAACCTGCCTATTTCCTGGATACTCGGCGATTTCTAAGCTACCTGTACGGCAGTGAACGGATAGCAGAATTACTGCCGGTGTTGCTCTGATTTTCTAAGCTACCTGTACGGCAGTGAACAGTTGACGACATAGCATAAGCAACTTATTACTGAAGAATTTTGACCCAAACCCGGTAAAACCCTCTTTTTTAGCCACCAACTAAATACAAGTAAAAACAATAAATTAAGACGGCCCTGAAAAAAAGGGTTTAGCCAGGCAGAGACCTTACCGCCCCAATAAAAAACGGCCCCCGCAGGAGCCGTTTTTAAGCGTGGTTAACGCTTACTTCTTCTTCGCTTTCGGGTTTGGCAGATCGGTGATGCTGCCTTCGAAGATTTCTGCCGCCAGGCCCACGGATTCGTGCAGCGTTGGGTGAGCATGGATGGTCAGCGCGATATCTTCGGCGTCGCAACCCATTTCAATAGCCAGGCCAATTTCGCCCAGCAGCTCGCCGCCGTTGGTGCCGACAACCGCGCCGCCGATAACGCGATGCGTCTCTTTATCGAAAATCAGCTTGGTCATGCCGTCTGCGCAGTCGGAAGCGATAGCACGGCCGGAAGCCGCCCACGGGAAGGTGGCCGTCTCGTAGCTGATGCCCTTCTCTTTCGCTTCTTTCTCGGTCAGACCAACCCAGGCAACTTCTGGCTCGGTATAGGCGATAGATGGAATCACTTTCGGGTCGAAGTAGTGCTTCTTACCGGAAATCACTTCTGCCGCCACGTGGCCTTCATGCACGCCTTTATGCGCCAGCATTGGCTGACCAACGATGTCGCCGATAGCGTAGATATGCGGCACGTTAGTGCGCATCTGCTTGTCGACGCGAATAAAGCCGCGATCGTCGACTTCCACGCCCGCTTTGCCCGCATCCAGACCTTTGCCGTTCGGTACGCGGCCGATAGCAACCAGCACCGCGTCGTAGCGCTGCGGTTCAGCTGGCGCTTTTTTGCCTTCCATCGTCACGTAGATGCCGTCTTCTTTGGCTTCTACCGCCGTGACTTTGGTTTCCAGCATCAGGTTGAACTGCTTAGAAATACGTTTAGTGAAGACTTTCACCACGTCTTTATCGGCAGCCGGAATAACCTGGTCAAACATCTCCACCACGTCAATCTGAGAACCCAGCGCGTGGTAAACGGTGCCCATTTCCAGGCCGATAATCCCGCCGCCCATCACCAGCATGCGCTCTGGCACTTCTTTCAGTTCCAGCGCAGAGGTAGAATCCCACACGCGCGGATCGTCATGTGGAATAAACGGCAGTTGAATAGGACGAGAACCGGCAGCGATGATCGCATTGTCGAAGTTGATGGTGGTGCCGCCGTTTTCGCCGTCAACGAACATGGTGTTCGCGCCGGTGAATTTCGCTTCGCCAGTGACGACTTTAACCTTACGGGCTTTCGCCATGCCAGCCAGACCGCCGGTCAGCTGATTGATGACTTTCTCTTTCCAGGTACGGATCTTGTTGATATCGGTCTGCGGCTTGCCGAACACCACACCGTGTTCTTCCAGCGCTTTCGCTTCTTCAATCACTTTTGCCACGTGCAGCAGCGCTTTAGAAGGGATACAACCTACGTTCAGGCAAACCCCGCCCAGGGTGCTGTAACGCTCAACAATGACGGTCTCCAGACCTAAATCGGCAGCGCGGAATGCCGCAGAATAACCTGCCGGACCTGCCCCAAGTACCACGACCTGAGTTTTGATTTCTGTACTCATCATGACCTCTTAGTTAACTGGAGGATATCCATCCACCGGTTCGTATTCAGGGCAAGAGTTTACAGAATTGTTAACAGAGTGCAAACAACCTGCCCCAAACGACTGTACTATCTTGTCGACTAAAACAGCAGAGTCGGCTAATTAAGAAGGCCGGCATAAGCCGGCCAGAGTACTGTTACATCACCAGACGGCGAATATCAGACAACATATTGTTGATGATGGTAATAAAGCGGGCACCATCAGCACCGTCAATGACGCGGTGGTCGAAGGAAAGAGAGATTGGCATCATCAGACGCGGCGCAAACTCTTTACCGTTCCAGACCGGCTCCATAGCGGATTTAGAAACGCCCAGGATAGCCACTTCCGGCGCGTTGACGATTGGCGCAAAGTGCGTGGTGCCAAGACCGCCAAGGCTGGAGATAGTAAAGCAGCCGCCCTGCATATCGCTGGCCGTCAGTTTACCATCACGCGCTTTTTTCGACGTTGCCATCAGCTCGCGAGAAAGCTCGGTGATGCCTTTCTTGTTCACATCTTTAAACACCGGAACCACCAGGCCGTTTGGCGTATCTACCGCCACGCCGATGTTGATGTATTTTTTCAGCGTTAGCTTCTGCGCATCTTCAGACAGCGAGCTGTTAAAGCGCGGCATCTGCTCCAGCGCGGCAGCAACTGCCTTCATGATGAACACGACTGGCGTATATTTCACATCCAGCTTGCGCTTTTCGGCTTCGGCATTCTGCTGTTTGCGGAACGCTTCCAGATCGGTGATATCCGTCTTGTCGAAGTGCGTAACGTGCGGGATCATTACCCAGTTACGGCTCAGGTTCGCGCCAGAGATTTTCTGGATGCGGCCCAGTTCGACTTCTTCGACTTCGCCGAACTTGCTGAAGTCGACTTTCGGCCATGGCAGCATGCCTGGCAGACCGCCACCGCTTGCCGCAGCAGCCGGTGCCGCTTCGGCGCGTTTGACCGCGTCTTTCACGTAAGACTGCACGTCTTCTTTCAGGATACGGCCTTTACGACCCGTGCCTTTTACCTTCGCCAGGTTTACGCCAAACTCGCGCGCCAGACGACGAATAACCGGCGTGGCATGCACGTAAGCATCGTTCTCGGCGAAGTCGCCTTTCGCTTCCGCTTTTGCCGGAGCCGGAGCAGCCGGAGCCGCTTTGGTTTCCTGCGCTGCCGGTGCCGGAGCCGCTTCCTGCTTAGCGGCTGGCGCTGGTGCCGCGCCTTCTACTTCGAAGACCATAATCAGCGAGCCGGTGCTGACCTTGTCGCCGGTGGCAATTTTAATCTCTTTCACCGTACCGGCAAATGGCGCAGGCACTTCCATAGAGGCCTTGTCGCCTTCTACGGTAATCAGCGACTGCTCGGCAGCCACTTTATCGCCTACTTTCACCATCACTTCGGTCACTTCAACTTCGTCACCGCCGATGTCAGGAACCTGAACTTCTTTCGCGCCGCTGGTTGCCGCTGGTGCCGCCGCCGCTTCTTCTTTCATTGCTGGCTTCGGTGCCTGTGCAGGCGCTGCGCCTTCCGCTTCGAAAATCATAATCAGCGTGCCGGTGCTGACTTTGTCGCCGGTAGCAATTTTGATCTCTTTTACGGTGCCTTTAAACGGCGCTGGTACTTCCATTGAGGCTTTATCGCCTTCAACGGTCAGCAGCGACTGCTCGGCTTCGACTTTATCGCCCACCTTGACCAGAATCTCGGTAACTTCCACTTCGTCACCGCCGATATCCGGCACGTTAACTTCTTTGCTTTCGGCCTGGGCGGCAGGTGCTGGTGCCGCTGGCGCTTCCGCTTTTTTCTCTTCTGCCGGCGCGGTAGCCGCACCGTCAGCCGCTTCGAAGATCATAATCAGCGAGCCGGTTTCAACTTTATCGCCGGTAGCGATTTTGATCTCTTTAACCACGCCCGCTTCTGGCGAGGGCACTTCCATAGAAGCCTTGTCGCCTTCTACGGTAATCAGCGACTGCTCGGCTTCCACCTTATCGCCAACCTTGACCAGGATCTCGGTAACTTCCACTTCGTCTGAACCGATGTCCGGTACTTTAATTTCGATAGCCATTAATCTTTACCTCTTATGCCAGACGCGGGTTGACTTTATCGGCATCGATATTGAATTTAGTAATGGCATCCGCCACCACTTTCTTATCGATTTCACCGCGTTTAGCCAGTTCGCCCAGTGCTGCAACCACGACGTAAGATGCGTCCACTTCGAAGTGGTGACGCAGGTTTTCGCGGCTGTCGGAGCGGCCGAAACCGTCAGTGCCCAGTACGCGATAGTCGCTGGCTGGCATGAAGGTACGGATCTGCTCGGCGAACAGTTTCATATAGTCGGTTGAAGCTACTGCCGGTGCTTCGTTCATGATCTGCGCAACGTAAGGCACACGTGGCTCTTCGGTAGGGTGCAGCATGTTCCAGCGCTCACAGTCCTGACCATCGCGGGCCAGCTCGGTGAAGGAGGTTACGCTGTAAACGTCGGAACCTACGCCGTAATCCTTCGCCAGGATCTGCGCGGCTTCACGCACGTGACGCAGGATAGAACCCGAGCCCAGCAGCTGTACTTTACCTTTGCTGCCTTCCAGAGTTTCCAGCTTGTAGATACCTTTACGGATACCCTCTTCCGCACCCTGCGGCATTGCAGGCATGTGGTAGTTTTCGTTCAGCGTGGTGATGTAGTAGTAAATATTTTCCTGCGCTTCGCCATACATACGTACCAGGCCGTCATGCATGATGACAGCAACTTCGTAAGCGTAAGCAGGATCGTAAGAGATACAGTTAGGAATAGTCAGCGACTGAATGTGGCTGTGGCCATCTTCATGCTGCAAACCTTCGCCGTTCAGCGTGGTACGACCGGAAGTGCCGCCGACCAGGAAGCCGCGCGCCTGCTGATCGCCCGCCGCCCAGCAGAGATCGCCGATACGCTGGAAGCCGAACATAGAGTAATAGATATAGAACGGGATCATCGGCAGGTTGTTAGTGCTGTAAGACGTTGCCGCCGCCAGCCATGATGCGCCCGCACCCAGTTCGTTGATACCTTCCTGCAGGATCTGGCCTTTCTCGTCTTCTTTGTAGTAGGCAACCTGCTCACGGTCCTGCGGCGTGTACTGCTGGCCGTTCGGGCTGTAAATGCCGATCTGGCGGAACAGGCCTTCCATACCAAAGGTACGCGCTTCGTCGGCGATGATTGGCACCAGGCGATCTTTGATCGACTGGTTCTTCAGCATCACGTTCAGGGCACGCACGAAGGCGATAGTGGTAGAGATCTCTTTGTTCTGCTCGTCCAGCAGCTGGCGGAAATCTTCCAGCGCAGGCATGGATAGCTTCTCGCTGAAGTTTGGCTGGCGAGTTGGCAGATAGCCGCCCAGCTTCTGGCGCTGGCCGTGCAGATATTTGTACTCTTCAGACTCTTTGCTGAAGGTCACGTACGGCAGGTTTTCGATGGTGTCATCAGTGACCGGCACGTTGAAGCGATCGCGGATGTAGCGAACGCCATCCATGTTCATCTTCTTCACCTGGTGCGCGATGTTTTTACCTTCCGCCGTGTCGCCCATACCATAACCTTTAATGGTATGCGCCAGGATGACCACAGGTTTGCCTTTGGTGTCCTGCGCTTTTTTCAGCGCCGCGTAGATTTTCTTCGGATCGTGGCCGCCACGGTTCAGCGCCCAGATTTCGTCGTCGGTCATATCTTTGACCAGCTCGGCGGTTTCCGGATATTTGCCGAAGAAGTGCTCGCGCACGTAGGCACCGTCGCGGGATTTAAAGGTCTGGTAGTCGCCGTCAACGGTTTCGTTCATCAGCTGGATCAGCTTGCCGCTGGTATCTTTACGCAGCAGCTCGTCCCAGCGTCCGCCCCAAATCACCTTGATCACTTCCCAGCCAGCGCCGCCAAAGATGCCGTCCAGCTCGTTGATGATTTTGCCGTTGCCGGTAACCGGGCCGTCCAGGCGCTGCAGGTTACAGTTGATGATGAACACCAGGTTATCCAGCTTCTCGCGGGTCGCAATAGTGATAGCGCCTTTGGATTCTGGCTCATCCATTTCGCCGTCGCCCAGGAAGGCGTAAACGGTCTGCTGTGAAGTATCTTTCAGACCGCGATGCTCAAGATACTTGAGGAATTTCGCCTGGTAGATCGCGCCGATTGGGCCAAGGCCCATCGAAACGGTCGGGAACTGCCAGAAGTCCGGCATCAGTTTTGGATGCGGATAAGAAGAAAGACCTTTACCGTGAACTTCCTGACGGAAGTTATTCATCTGATCTTCAGTCAGACGGCCTTCCAGGAAGGCACGAGCGTACACGCCCGGCGAAATATGGCCCTGGAAATAAACCAGGTCGCCGCCGTCTTTTTCGCTGCGCGCGCGGAAGAAGTGGTTAAAACACACTTCATAGATGGTTGCGGAAGACTGGAAAGAGGACATGTGGCCGCCCAGCTCCAGATCTTTCTTCGAAGCGCGCAGAACGGTCATGATGGCGTTCCAGCGGATCGCGGAACGAATACGACGCTCCAGTGAGGTATTGCCCGGATAATCAGGTTCGTCTTCAACGGCAATAGAGTTGATATAGTTGCTGGCCCCAGCGCCCGCAGCTACCTTCACGCCACCTTTGCGTGCCTCGCTCAATACCTGGTCGATCAGGAACTGCGCGCGCTCTACACCTTCTTCACGGATGACCGATTCGATCGCCTGTAGCCAGTCGCGAGTTTCGATCGGATCCACGTCATTGTGTAAACGTTCTGACATGGGGGGTATTCCTTATCTGTGTCTAATACGTTGAATTGTCTGGAGCCTGTCTCTCTGTGCTCTGATTCTGTCCAGAACACAGAGAGACAGGCCCGTCGTGGTTGTCGCGTTATGATTACGCGTTATTCCTTACGTTGCTGTAAGCGTCGAAGGGAGCGCTCTCGGCGGCTCTGCTCACGACTTCTGTCCAGCAATATTTCCTCAATAAACGCCAGATGGCGGTGTGAGGCTTCGCGCGCCTTTTCGGGTTCGCGTGCCACAATTGCCTCGAAAATTCTGGCGCGGTGACCGCTCACTTTTGCCAGCATTTCGCGGCGCGAGTAGAGCAATTCAAAATTCTGTCGGACGTTTTGCTGCAGCATGGGCCCCATCGAGCGTAGCAGATGCAGCAGAACCACATTATGCGCGGCTTCCGTTACGGCAATCTGATACTGCATAACGGCGTTGGCTTCAGCATCGAGATCGCCGCTGGCCTGCGCGGTTTGAATCTGCAGATGGCACTGGCGCAGCCTGTCTATGTCTTCGTTGGTTCCCCGCAGCGCGGCGTAATAGGCCGCAATCCCTTCCAGCGCATGGCGCGTTTCCAGCAGGTCGAACTGGGATTCAGGATGACCGGCCAGCAGTTCCACCAGCGGATCGCTCAGGCTTTGCCACAGGCTGGTTTGCACAAAGGTGCCGCCGCCCTGACGACGTAGCAGCAGGCCTTTCGCTTCCAGACGCTGGATAGCTTCACGCAAAGAGGGACGGGAGACGTCGAACTGTTTTGCCAGCTCGCGTTCAGGGAGTAGCTTTTCACCGGGACGCAGCGTCCCTTCCATAATCAGGGATTCAAGCTGCTGCTCGATAGCATCGGATAGCTTCGGTTGGCGGATTTTGCTGTAGGCCATCATCCCTTCTTCGTGCCGTTTGCCCGAGTAAATTGGTCATACCAATTGCCAAAAGGAGCCCGTAAAGTAACAAAGTATTCACCTGATGTCTATATGGCACCGCCGTGAAACCAGACGCACGTCTCGTTTCTGCAGAAGGGATTAGCGCCAATAATTGCCTGAAAAAGGGCTGGATCTAAATGTTAAATTTTTTAACTTTTCTGAATCGCGACAACTGCTTAATTCACGTCGATTTCGCCATCCATAAGTAAAACCTTTTCGTCTTTTGCCAGCGTTTATGACAAAAACATGAAGATTGTCGGAGCGCCTTTTTTTTGTGCGATCTTTCACCCTTCACGAGAAAGCGAGTGCATTGGCGAGCGCTTATCACTATTCTTGTCGCGAAGGTAGCATTTGCCCTTTTTTGGTTGGCAACTGACTGTAAATATTTAAATACGTAATCGTAAAAAAAATAAGACAGCGGCTCGTCCTTCGTAAAAATAACAACATCATGAGGATGATTATGGAACAACAGCAGGGCGAAACGCTGAAGCGCGGGCTTAAAAACCGGCATATTCAGCTGATTGCATTAGGCGGTGCCGTGGGTACTGGCCTGTTTCTGGGAATAGCACAAACGATTAAAATGGCCGGGCCGTCAGTACTGCTGGGCTACGCCATTGGCGGTTTTATCGCCTTTATGATTATGCGTCAGCTGGGTGAGATGATCGTTGATGAGCCCGTCGCCGGTTCTTTCAGCCATTTTGCCTATAAATACTGGAGCAGCTTTGCCGGTTTTGCTTCCGGCTGGAACTACTGGGTGCTGTATGTGCTGGTAGCGATGGCCGAGCTAACCGCCGTTGGCCAGTATATTCAGGTCTGGTATCCCCAGTTTCCTTCGTGGGCCGCAGCGGCCATTTTCTTTGTGCTGATCAACACCATCAACCTGACCAGCGTAAAAATCTTTGGGGAAATGGAGTTCTGGTTAGCCATTGTCAAAGTGATAGCCGTTGTAGCGATGATTGTGTTTGGCTGCTGGCTGCTGTTTAGCGGTCACGGCGGACCGGAGGCGGCGGTAAGCAATATCTGGGCGATTGGCGGCTTCTTCCCGCATGGCGTCAGCGGACTGGTCATGGCGATGGCGATTATCATGTTCTCTTTCGGCGGCCTGGAGCTGGTGGGCATCACCGCTGCCGAGGCGGACAAACCGGAAAAAAGCATCCCTCAGGCTACTAACCAGGTTATCTGGCGTATTCTGATTTTTTACGTCGGCTCCATTATCGTGCTGCTGTCGCTCTATCCCTGGACCAAAGTGACCGCCAACAGCAGCCCGTTTGTAATGATTTTCCACGACCTGGGCGAAAGCCTGGCGGCTAACGTGCTGAATCTGGTGTTCCTGACCGCCGCGCTCTCCGTGTACAACAGCTGCGTGTATTCAAACAGCCGCATGCTGTACGGCCTGGCCCGTCAGGGAAATGGCCCGAAAGCGTTGCTGAAAGTCGATCGTCGCGGTGTGCCTTACGTCGCGCTGGGCTTCTCTGCCACCACCACCGCAATCTGTGTACTGGTCAACTACCTGATGCCGGGCGAAGCGCTTGGACTGTTTATGGCGCTGGTGGTTTCCGCGCTGGTGATTAACTGGGCGATGATCAGCTACGCTCACCTGAAATTCCGCCAGGCCAAAAACCGCCAGGGCGTGCAGACCCGCTTCAAGGCGCTGTTCTATCCTGCCGGTAACTGGGTATGCCTGCTGTTCATGGTTGGTATTCTGGTGATCATGGCGATGACGCCAGGCATGGCGATTTCCGTCTGGCTGATCCCGCCGTGGGTAGCCGTTCTGGCCATCGGCTATGCGGTAAAAAACCGTCTGCAAAAAGCCTGAATCATGGGGACGCTTCGGTGTCCCCTTTCCCCTGTCTTTTAGTTCGCCGCATTACTCTCCAGCCCGCCTTATCTTTTTTCGCCATCCGGCTGATTTGCCAGCTTACTCACACTTTTCTCTTCACAGCCGTTTTATCCATCTCTGCAACCTTTTCCGCCAGCGCGATACGCCGCTAAGCCAGTGATACTGTTTACTTCATCTGGTGCAGGAGAATGATCCATGAAGGTCGCGGCGCTTTCGATAAAAGAGAAAATTGGCTACGGCATGGGGGACGCAGGCTGCAATATGATCGGCGGCGCTATCATGCTTTTCCTTAACTATTTTTATACCGACGTCTTTGGCCTTGCTCCGGCGCTGGTTGGCGTGCTGCTGCTTTCGGTGCGCGTGGTGGATGCGGTTACCGATCCCATTATGGGTGCCATTGCCGACCGTACGCAGAGCCGCTGGGGGCGGTTTCGTCCATGGCTGCTGTGGATCTCGTTGCCTTACGTGCTGTTCAGCGTGCTGATGTTTACCACGCCGGACTGGAGCTACGACAACAAGGTTATCTATGCCTTTGCCACCTATTTCCTGATGTCGCTGACCTATACCGCCATCAATATTCCTTATTGCTCGCTTGGCGGGGTGATCACCAACGATCCCGGCGAACGCGTTTCCTGCCAGTCTTACCGTTTTGTGATGGTCGGCATCGCCACGCTGATCTTATCCCTTTCGCTGCTGCCGCTGGCGGAGTGGTTTGGCGGTGCGGACAAGGCGCGCGGCTATCAGATGGCTATGAGCGTGCTGGCGTTTATTGGCCTCTGTATGTTTCTGTTTTGCTTCGCCACCGTGCGAGAGCGCATTCACCCTGCCGTATCGAGCAACAGCGATTTAAAATCTGATTTGCGAGACGTATGGAAAAACGATCAGTGGGTGCGCATTTTGCTCCTGACCTTTTGCAACGTCTGTCCCGGCTTTATCCGCATGGCGGCTACCATGTATTACGTGACCTGGGTGATGGGGCAATCTACCCATTTTGCCACGCTATTTATCAGCCTGGGCGTGGTAGGTATGATGCTGGGCAGCACGCTGGCAAAAATCCTGACCGACCGCTGGTGCAAGCTGAAGGTCTTTTTCTGGACCAATATTATCCTGGCGCTGTTTTCCAGCGGCTTTTACTTTCTGAACCCTCATGCCACGGTACTGATTGTGGTGATGTACTTTTTGTTAAACATCCTGCATCAGATTCCTTCCCCGCTGCACTGGTCGCTGATGGCGGATGTGGATGACTACGGCGAGTGGAAAACCGGTAAACGCATTACCGGGATCAGCTTCTCCGGTAACCTGTTTTTTCTGAAGGTCGGGCTGGCGGTGGCCGGGGCAATGGTCGGCTTTTTGCTCTCCTTTTATGGCTACGACGCGGGTGCAAAAGCTCAGTCGCCGGTAGCGGTTAACGGTATTACCTTACTGTTTACCGTCATTCCGGGCGTCGGTTATCTGATTACCGCGGGCGTGGTCAGGCTGCTAAAAGTTGACCGCCCTACCATGCAGAAAATTCAGCTGGAGCTGGAACAGCGTCGCCATAATTTCCGCGAGCTTAACGACTATCATCACGGCAAAGCGCCGGTTAAACCAGAAGGAACAGGAGCATGAGCCAGTGGCCCATTCCGTTTATCGAACAACGCGCTGACCCCTTTATCCTGCGTTATCGGCAGCATTATTACTTTATTGCCTCCGTGCCGGAATACGATCGGCTGGAATTACGTCAGGCCACCACGCTGGCCGGGCTGGCTGAAGCCAGAGCCGTCGTCGTCTGGCAAAAGCACGACAGCGGGGAGATGAGCGAACTTATCTGGGCGCCTGAACTGCACCGTATTGATGGCGTCTGGGTCATCTATTTTGCCGCTGCGCCAACAAGAGAGATCAAGGACGGCCTGTTTCAGCACCGCATGTTTGCTATCGCCTGCCATGATGAGGATCCGCTTAGCGGCAAATGGCAGGAGTGCGGCCGTATCACTACGCCGATTGACAGTTTTGCGCTGGACGCTACCCATTTTGTGCATCAGCAAAAGAACTGGTATTTGTGGGCGCAAAAAGATCCGGCTATTCCGGGTAATTCAAACCTTTATCTTGCCGAACTGGAGACGCCGTGGTCGCTGAAAGGCGCGCCGGTAATGCTAAGCCGTCCGGAATATGCATGGGAATGCGTGGGGTTCTCGGTGAATGAAGGGCCGGCGGCTATCCATCACGGCAATCGTTTATTCGTCAGCTATTCGGCCAGCGCGACGGATGAAAACTATTGCATGGGACTGTTATGGATTGACAACGATGCCGATCCGCTACGGCCAGAAAACTGGCAGAAATCGCCGGAACCGGTATTTAAAACCAGCCGGAAAAATCGTCAGTTTGGGCCGGGCCACAACAGCTTTACGGTGGCGGAAAACGGCGGGGACGTGCTGGTTTATCACGCAAGGAACTACACCGAGATTGAAGGCGATCCGCTGTACGACCCCAATCGCCACACCTGCATTAAAATTTTTGGCTGGGATGATAATGGCATGCCGCTGTTTGGCGAACCGCCCGAAAACAGCGCTACGGAAAAAGACTAACGCTGGATGAATTGATAGCCATCAAAGAAATGTTAAAGCGAAGCGGAAACCGCTCACTATAAATTGAGATTTATCCTGCCCGGGATTATAAGACTTTAACCTCATTTACGTTTTAATAAGGAGATTAACGATGAGAGAATTAACCTATCAGGAAGTTGTTGCCGTCAACGGCGCGGGCATCATTGCCGATACCACCACCTGGCTGGGCGCTCAGGCCGGTGATTTTATCGGCAACGCCATTGGCAGTCTGACCACTGTCCCCATCCTTTCCACCCTTATCTCTAAAGCAACCGGCTTCATTGGGAAGCAAATTGGCGGCTGGATCGGGGGAAGCATAGGCAATCTGTTGGAAGGCTTGTTGGGCATGGGAGACGACAGCACTACTGCCTGATCCACGATATTGTTAACAACCTGAAAAGATCCGGCCCGTTGACCGGATCTTTTTACGCCAGTACTAAACCAGCGTGCCATAAATGGTTAACAGCGCCACCACTACCACGATCACCAGCGAAACTTTTTTAGCCAGCGCCACGGCAACACGCGGCGTCTCGACCTTGTCGGTATGCGGATCGCGCGCCAGCGAGAACTGAGCAAGGCGGGTCAGCACCTGATATTGCGGCGTATGCCTGTCGCCCAGTGAGGCAAACCAGGCTGGCAGCGCCCGCTCGCCATGGCCCAGCAGCGCGTAGGCTACACCAGCGAGCCGTACCGGGATCCAGTCTACGCAATGCAGAATGGCATCCACCGCAGACTGTGAACGCTCCAGCGGAGTATGATGCCGCGCCAGCCAGCTTTGCCAGGCGCGCAGAAAAGCGTACCCCACTAACAGCACTGGCCCCCATGCGCCGCCTACTACAAACCAGAACAGCGGTGCCAGATAAAATCGGTAGTTAATCCACAACAGCGCATTTTGCAGCTCACACAGATATTCGCGTTCGTTGCACTCTATCGGCAAGCCATGGATCAGCGTTAGCTCTTCCGCCATTGCCTTATGCGCATCCGTATCGTTGTGGCTGGCGGCTTTCAAATAGGCATGGTAGTGCAGTCGTACAGAACCCGCGCCGATACAAAGTAAGCCGACACCAATCCAGAACAGCAGCTGTAAAACGCCAAAAAAGAGCCCCTTAAGCGCCCACAGGCAAAGCGTGACCACCGCCATGGCGGCCAGCGTCATCAGCAGCGTGCGCAGCAATGAAAAACGACGCTGCCCGCGAAAAAACTTGCTCAGATGGCTGTCCAGCTGCCAGTGCTCGCCCATTTTAAACAGGCGTTCCCAGCCCAGAACCAATAACAAACTAAAAAGCGTCATGCCTGCTTACTCCTGCTGTGAAACGGGAGACTCTTTGTCCAGCCCGCTCCAGAATCTTTTCCAGTCAAACGCCGGACCCGGATCGCTCTTTCTTTCCGGCGCGATATCACTATGCCCGGTAATATTTTCGGCTATTTGCGGAAAATGCTGTATCAACAACCGGGTAACCGTCTGCAAGGCCTGATATTGCTCAGCGGTGTAAGGCAAAACGTCGGTGCCTTCCAGTTCAATACCGATGGAAAAATCGTTGCAGGCCTCGCGTCCCTGATAACGGGATACGCCCGCGTGCCAGGCACGCAGATGAAAAGGAACGTACTGGACAATTTCGCCATCGCGGCGGATCAGGCAATGCGCGGAAACCTGGAGATGGGCGATACCCGCAAAATAAGGATGGGCATCGGCATCCAGCTGGCCGGTGAACAGCGCATCGATCCAGGGTCCGCCAAACTCGCCTGGCGGCAGGCTGATATTGTGAATCACCAGCAGCGTGGGAGCTTCATTCTCCGGGCGCTGATTAAAATGGGGTGACGGAACCCGCCTGACGCCGGTCAGCCAACCTGCCTGCAAATGCATGCCCTGCTCTCCTTTTTTGTCGATAATCTCAGAGTAACATGAATCCTTTTCCAGAAAGCCCCCGATTTTTATCAGAAAAAGCGCAGAAAGAATTTTGCATCCGGCTCGTCCGACGGGCCTGTCATATTCAGCGGCCAGCTAACCACGATCTGCTCAAGCAACTCGCCAGCCTCGGGTAAAAAAGCTAGCATGGTCAAACTTTCAACCCGCCCTATCGGAGTTTGACTATGACAACCCGTCGCTACGATCCGGCCAGCCGCCGCCAGGCGCTGCTGGAACGTATTAAGGATGATATTCCCCCTGCCGTCGCCCAGGCGCTGCGAGAAGATTTGGGTGGCGAAATCGACGCCAGTAACGATATTACCGCTAGCCTGCTACCAGCCGATAACCGTTCTCATGCCGTTGTGATTACCCGCGAACCCGGTATTTTTTGCGGCAAGCGCTGGGTAGAAGAAGTCTTTATCCAGCTGGGTAATAAAACCGAGCTGGTCTGGCACGTGGACGATGGTGATGTAATAAAAGCAGACCAGCCGCTGTTTGAAGTTACCGGCCCGTCCGCGCTGATTTTAACCGCCGAGCGCACCGCGCTGAACTTCGTGCAAACCTTATCCGGCGTGGCGACGGAAGTCAGCCGCTATGTTGCGATTCTGCAAGGCACCAACACCCAGCTCCTTGATACCAGAAAGACGCTGCCGGGCCTGCGTACCGCGTTGAAATATGCCGTACTGTGCGGCGGCGGCGCAAACCACCGTCTGGGTCTTGCCGATGCGTTTCTGATTAAAGAGAACCATATTATCGCCGCAGGCTCTATCCGTCAGGCGGTGGAAAAAGCTTTCTGGCTGCATCCCGACGTGCCGGTAGAGGTAGAAGTGGAGTCGCTGGACGAGCTTAACCAGGCCATTGATGCAGGCGCGGATATCATCATGCTGGATAACTTCAGCGTTGAGCAAATGCAGGAAGCGGTGTGCCAGACCGATGGCCGCGCGCTGCTGGAAGTTTCCGGCAACGTGACGGATGAAACGCTGCGAACTTTTGCCGAAACCGGCGTGGATTATATTTCCGTCGGCGCACTGACCAAGCATGTCCGTGCGTTAGATCTCTCTATGCGTTTTCGCTAAGGACTCGCGCCTTCCTGCGGAGCGATGCGTATTAAAACCGCACGTTGTCTCGCAGGAAGGTGAAAACCGCACAATTTTGCGAGCTGGCTTCCAGCAAAACTGCTTACTGATGTAACGCACTAATATTCTCTGCAACGCTTCTCCACAAGGCAACTTTCGCCGCTGGTTTCGCTTTTTTCCGGGTTGTACCTTGCTGGCTTCTTAACCACAAGGAGTCAACGTTATGGAAAATCAGCAAGGATTCACCCTGGTCGAACTGATGATAGTGATAGCTATCATTGCCATCCTCAGCGCAATAGGCCTGCCGGCCTATCAAAACTATCTTCAGAAAGCGGCGCTCACCGACATGCTGCAAACGGCCATGCCGTTTAAAACGGCGGTTGAGCTTTGCGCCATTGAACATGGTGGCGCGGAAAACTGCAGCGAAGGCAGCAATGGCGTGCCGAACGGAAAAGGTTCCCGTTACGTCTCTGCGGTAGCGATTAAGTCCGGTGCGTTGACGCTAACAGGCCAGGAAAGCCTGAAAGGCCTGACGGTCACCATGACGCCGCTCTGGGACGGTACAGAAGGCCAGATCGGCTGGCAGCGCACCTGCGCCACAGAACAGAGAGGACTGAAAGAAGCCTGCGAAAACATCTTCCGCTTCGATGACGTAGCAGAGGTGGCAGAATGATCGCATCCTCTTCCCAAAGAGCCGTAGAGGCCCTTTGCCAGCGCTATCAGGCGGTTGTCCTTTCTTTTACGCCTCAGCGTTTACGTATTGCGGTAGCGGCACCTCCTTCCGCCGATATGATGGCCGCGCTACGCTTCACCGCCCAGGGCGCCATTGAAGTCGAGTACTGGCCGCCGGCGCGGCTGGAGCAGTTCAGGCAGGAGCGGCCTGCCAGCGTGGAGCCAACCGCCGAGAACAGCGAGACAACTATCCAACGCATCGACAGCCTGCTGACGCTGGCTGTCCAGCAGCGCGCTTCCGATATTCATATCGAACCGCAGGCCGATAAGCTGCGTATACGCTTTCGCGTAGATGGCGTCTTACAGGCTGTTCCCGTTAGTCCCGGCGACAGCGGCGCGGCGCTGCTGGCCCGGCTCAAAATTCTGGCCAGCCTGGATATTGCCGAACGCAGAATGCCGCAGGACGGACAGTTCACGCTGGATTTATCAGGCAAACCGGCCTCTTTTCGCCTCTCTACGCTGCCAACGCGTTGTGGTGAAAAAGCGGTTATCCGGCTGCTGCAAAACGATACTCAGTCCGTGGCGCTGGAAAACCTGGGGATGCCACCAGCGTCGCTACGCCTTTTCCGCGAGGCGCTGGCGCGGCCGCAGGGGATGATTCTGGTCACCGGCCCAACCGGCAGCGGCAAAACCTTTACGCTGTATAGCGGGTTAAGCTCGTTGAACACGCCAGGACATAATCTGTGCAGCGTGGAGGATCCGGTAGAAATTCCCTTGCCGGGCGTCAATCAAACCCAGGTTCATCCCAAAGCAGGCCTGGATTTCAACCGGGTGTTGCGGGCCTTACTGCGCCAGGATCCTGACGTAATTATGATTGGTGAAATCCGCGACGGTGAAACGGCAGAAATTGCCGTCAAGGCTGCGCAGACAGGCCATCTGGTGCTTTCGACGCTGCATACTAACTCCACCATGGAAACGCTGACGCGGCTAAGGCAAATAGGCATTCCTGGCTATCTGCTGGCTTCCGCCCTGAGGCTGGTTATTGCGCAGCGCCTGGTACGACGATTGTGCCCCCACTGCCGCGAACCAGCGGAAGCGCTGGCGCATTTTCCACCCGATATATGGCCGGGTACGGTGCAGAACTGGCGAGCGCCAGGCTGTGACCGCTGCTATTCCGGATTTTACGGCAGGCTGGCGCTGTTTGAACTGCTGCCGATTACCGCAAAGCTGCAAAATGCCATCGCGGCCGATAGTCCGCAGGAAACGCTGCTGGAGATTGCTCGCCAGCAAAATATTAACTCGCTGTTTATTGAAGGGCTGCACAGCGTTAACCGGGGAGAGACCACGCTTGCAGAACTAAATCGCATTGTGGGAACGGATGATGGTTAACCCATTATTAATTCGCTGGCAGGCAACAGATCGAGAAGGTGCTTTCCATCAGGGCGCTTTCTTCTGCAGTGGACCGCAGGAGGCAATGGAGCGCCTGCTGGCGATGGATCTGTTGCCGCTCCGGCTAGTTAAGGGAAAGCGTTATCGAGCCGGCGACTGGAAATGGCAGCATAAAATCAACTTCTTCCGCGAACTGGCTACGCTGTTAAAGGCCGGCATGACACTGTCGGCCAGCCTGAAGCTGACTGGCGAGGGACACAGTGATGCTGGCTGGCAGGCACTGCTGGCTCAGATAGAGCAAAGCGTGGCGGAAGGCGTGCCTTTCTCCGAAGTGTTGACCGGCTGGCCTGCGGTGTTTCCTCCACTCTACCCTGCCCTAATCCAGGTTGGCGAATTAACCGGCCAGATGGATGAGTGCTGTCTGCGTCTTGCCCAACAGCAAGAGAGGGAGCAGCAGCTGCAAAAAAAGGTAGTTAAGGCGTTACGCTATCCGCTGTTTGTGGTTGCGGTCGCGTTAGCTGTCAGCCTTGGCATGCTGATTTTTGTGCTACCCGAATTCGTTGCCATCTATCAGGCATTCAATGCTCCGCTTCCGGCTTTTACCGCCGCTATTATTGCGCTGTCGGAAGGCCTTCAGCGTTACGGATTGATCGTCTTGCCAATATTGATCGGCGGCTTCTGCCTTTGGCGCAGGCTTTGCCACCGACTGCCCGCGTGGCAGCGCACCGAGCAGCGGTGGCTGTTACAGCTGCCTCTGGTTGGTCGCCTTTATCGTGGCGGACAGCTCAGTAAAATATTTTTAACCCTGGCGCTGACGCAGCAGGCAGGGCTTACGCTGTCGCAAGGTTTATCCGCCGTAGAAAAAATTCTGGACCATGTATTATGGCGTGATGCTATCACCACGCTACAGCAGCATATAGCGGACGGTAATCCGCTACATCAGGCGCTGGCCGCGCATCAGCTTTTTACGCCGTTATGCTATCAGTTGATTAAGGTTGGCGAAGAGGCTGGCGCGCTGGACAGTCTGATGGTGCGGTTGGGCGAGTGGCATGAGGTAAATACGCATGAGCTGGCGGATAATCTGGCCGCCGCGCTGGAGCCGCTGATGATGGTGGTAACGGGTATTCTGGTTGGGATGCTGGTTATTGCGATGTACCTGCCCATCTTTAACCTGGGGGATGCGCTGGGGTAACGAGCACTATATATCTACCCATCTGTAATCCGGAGGATGGGCTGGGGTAACAAGCTCTCACCATATATCTGCCCATCTGTAATCCGGAGGATGGGCTGGATAACCTGTCTCTGATGAAAACCAGCCGCGCGAGAACGCGGCTGGCTGGCTTAGCGATTGAAAACCCGGTTCTCCTGCTCCGCCACGCGGATAAAGGTAGTGCGTTTCGTCAGCTCCTTGAGGCGTTCGGCGCCCACATAGGTACAGGCAGAACGCAGGCCGCCTAAAATATCACGGGCCGTATTGTCTACCGGGCCACGAACGGGCAGCTTAACGGTCTTGCCTTCTGCCGCGCGATAGCCTGCAACTCCACCTACATGGCGCTTCATCGCAGATTCGGAACTCATGCCGTAAAACAGCATAAACTGCTCGCCGTTTTCTTCTACCAGCGAGCCTTCGCATTCATCATGCGCGGCCAGCATGCCGCCAAGCATCACGAAATCCGCGCCGCCGCCAAACGCTTTTGCCACGTCGCCCGGTACGGAACAGCCGCCATCGCTGACAATCTGGCCGCCCAGACCGTGTGCCGCATCGGCGCATTCAATCACGGCGGAAAGCTGAGGATAGCCAACCCCGGTTTTGACGCGGGTGGTACAAACGGAACCAGGCCCGATGCCTACTTTGACAATATCCGCACCGGACAGGATCAGTTCTTCGACCATTTCGCCTGTCACCACATTACCCGCACAGATAGTTTTATCCGGGCAGGCCTCGCGGGCGCGCTTAAGAAAGTCAACAGAGTGTTCGGAATAGCCGTTAGCCACGTCGATGCAGATAAAGTTTAGCGCCGGAGAAAGCGCCAGAATCTGCTGCATTTTCACAAAATCGGCGTCGGAGGTGCCGGTCGAAACCATTACGTGTTTCAGTACGCTTTCCGGTACGCGGGCAACAAACTGCTGCCATTGCGCCACGCTGTAGTGCTTGTGCACGGCAGTAAGCAGATTGAACGTCGCCAGCGCTTCCGCCATGCTGAACGTGCCGACGGTATCCATATTCGCGGCGATAATCGGTACGCCTGACCAGGCGATCCCGGAGTGCTTAAAGGTAAACTGACGCTCCAGTTCAACCTCCGAGCGGCTCTTTAACGTCGAGCGCTTAGGGCGGATCAGTACATCTTTAAAACCCAGCTTAATATCTTCTTCAATACGCATAAATCCCTTCCTGGTTGATGGCGCAATCTGATGATTGGAGGCTGCAGCCAGCTCCAGTAGAATTATCATACGCGCTAAAAACGCGCGGGCAAGACTGCGAAAACAGGTTTATTTACGCTACAATCCGATAAATTTATCTGTGATTCTCTCATGTGATCTGCACCTCAGTTTGAGCCAGTAAACGCCAGAAACGTTGGTTACTTTACCGGATGCATCCACATCAGAGCCGTGAGAGTCGAGGCTTATGAGCTATACTGTTGCGTTGACCGGTGGTATCGGCAGCGGAAAAACCACCATTGCCAATGCCTTCGCAGCAAGAGGCGTGGATATCGTTGACGCCGACGTCATTGCCCGTCAGGTTGTGCAACCCGGGCAACCTGCCCTTGAGGCTATCCGTGAAAAATTCGGTACGGCCGTGATACAACCTGACGGCACGCTGGATCGTGCCGCTTTGCGCCAGCGAATTTTCAGTGCCGAAGCGGACAAGGCCTGGCTGAATGCGCTTCTGCATCCGCTGATCCAACTTGAGACTCGTCGCCAGCTGGCGCTTAGCCGCTCGGTCTGGTGTTTGTGGGTCGTTCCCTTGCTGGTTGAAAATAACCTGTGCCATTTGGCTGACCGGGTGCTGGTGGTTGATGTTGATCGCGAGACGCAGCTGGCAAGAACCATGGCACGAGATGCCGTCAGCCGGGAACAGGCTGAACAAATTTTGGCGGCGCAGGCAACGCGTGAAGCGCGGCTTGCGGTAGCCGATGACATAATTGATAACGGTGGCTCACAAGATGATGTGGCTGCCAGAGTTGCCCTGCTGGACAGGCGTTATCGCCAGCTGGCGGAAGCAACAGACCAGGATTAACAAGCATGAGCACAACGGTTTTATTTGAGTACCCTTTGAATGAAAAAATGCGTACCTGGTTGCGTATTGAATTTCTTATCAATCAGTTAGCAAGCAGCACTACCATTGTTGATTCGCTTAGCGCGCTGACCTTTTTCCGCAACGCGGCAGAGCTGCTGGATGTCTTTGAGCGAGGCGAACTGCGTACCGAAATCGTTAAAGAGTTAGATAAGCAGCAGCAGAAACTGCGCGCCTGGGCCGAAGTACCGGGCGTTGATATGAATGTAGTTCACACTCTGCATGACAGTCTTAAGTCACGTTCAGCCGCGCTGATGGCGGCTCCGCGCATGGGTCAGCTACTGCGCGAGGATCGCCTGATAGGCCTGGTTCGCCAGCGTCTGAGCATTCCGGGCGGCTGCTGTAGTTTTGATCTGCCTACGTTGCATATCTGGCTTCATATTGAGCAAGAGAAACGTGACCGCCAGGTAGCGCTGTGGATGGCATCCCTGTCGCCAATCCGCGAGGCGTTAACGCTAATCCTTGATCTGATCCGCCAGTCGGGCGCTTTCCGTCATCAAACCAGCCTGAATGGTTTTTATCAGGACAATGCCGAAGGTGCCGATCTGCTTCGTTTGCAGCTGGTGCTGGAAGACTCGCTTTATCCGCAGGTTTCCGGCCACAAAAGCCGCTACGCGATTCGTTTTCTGCCGCTCGACAGTGAGCACGGCGAGGTACCGGCGCGCCTCGATTTTCAACTTGCCTGCTGCTGAGGTAACTATCCATGAATGAAGTAATGACCGTTAACTGCCCAACCTGTAACAAAGAGGTAATCTGGGACGAGCTAAGCCCCTGGCGACCTTTCTGCAGCAAGCGCTGTCAGCTGATCGACTTAGGCGAATGGGCCAATGAAGAGAAACGTATTGCCAGCGAAAGCGACCTTTCAGACAGCGATGAATGGAGCGAAGAGCCGAAAGATCGCTATTAAAGAGGCGCGGCCGGCATTGAATTTGCTCTGCTGCCCGTTGATGCTGGCAGCAGAGTCATAACAGGTTAGATTAACCCGGACTGCAGGCGTGCAATCAGATCCGCATTAGCGGGAGGAAACTCCGATGCCAGCAGGGCCTGCTGGGCAACCCAACGCTGCGGCTGCCCTTCACGGCCGTAAGGTTCGCCACGCCACTCTTCTACCAGGAAAAAATGCAGCGTTATCTGTAGCCCGGTTTCCGCATGGATGGCGCTCCCGCAGGCCTGGACATCCAGCGCATCTATCCCCGTTTCCTCCTGTAACTCACGTTTGAGCGCCTGTTCTGGCGTCTCGCCCGCTTCGATTTTCCCGCCGGGAAACTCCCAGCGGTTGGCCATGTGCCCTTTTGCTGCACGCTGGGTCAAAAATATATTTTGATTTTTATCGCGGATAATCCCTACTGCTACCTGCAACTGTTTCATAAGTACTCTCTGAATAGCTTCAATACTCCGCCACTATTCCAGCCGCGCCGCGTAATGACAAGTCATGGCCGTAATTTGCGGCACGTTTCGAAAACCCATTATGTAACGACATGAAAACAGCCGCCCGGCGATACAACGCTGAAAACAGCAGGTAGAATTTTGCTCGGCCGCCTTTAACGAGGCGCAAAGGAAACGGCGTAAATCGCCGGCTTATGGATAAGGCAAGGGGTGAAAAATGGGTCAGATATTTAGCCGTCGGGAACAGATACTAATCATGCTGGTGTTGCTGGCGATGGCGCTGGTGGTGATAGGGCAGATGCCCGTCAGCCTGTGGTTACTGGCGATATTGCTGAGCTGGACGCTGTTAATACTGGCGCTGACGGACTGCAAAACGCTGCTGCTGCCGGACGTGTTGACGCTGCCTCTGCTATGGCTTGGGTTACTGGCAGTAGCGGCAGGCGCACTGCCGGGGCTGAAGCCAGAACAGGCTATTTACGGCGCGGCAGGCGGTTATGGTGCGCTCTGGCTGCTTTCAAGAGGCTACTGGCTGTTAAGAAATAAAGAGGGGCTGGGGCTGGGCGACGCCAAGCTGCTGGCGGCATTAGGGGCGTGGACAGGCCCGGAGCGGCTGCCGTGGATCGTACTGGTGGCAACGCTTATCGCCATAGCGGCACTGTTCGCCGCATGGTTAATGAACGGTCACCCGCTGGATACGCCTTTTCCGTTTGGGCCAGCGCTGGCTTTTGCCGGCTGGGCAGTCTTTCTCTGGCAGTATGGCTAGCAGTCAGCCTGTTAAAATGCAAAAAGCCGGGGAAATCCCCGGCTCTGGTTATGCTACCTGCCGCTGACTTACGCCAGGCGACCGTGGCACTGCTTGTATTTCTTACCTGAACCGCAAGGACAAGGATCGTTACGGCCTACTTTGCGCTCGCCGGTTTGATCAGCCAGCGCTATTGCCGCTTCCGTTTCTGTATCCACATGGCTTAGCTGCTGCTGCTGCGCCAGACGCTCGGCTTCTTCGCGGCGCTGCTCTTCCATTGCCTCTACTTCTTCCGGCATGCGTACCTGAACCTTGCACAGCGTGCTGATCACTTCATACTTCAGCGACTCAAGCATTGCAGCAAACATAGCGAAGGATTCGCGCTTGTACTCCTGCTTAGGATCTTTCTGCGCATAGCCGCGCAGGTGAATACCCTGGCGCAGATAGTCCATGGCCGCCAGATGCTCTTTCCACAGCGAATCCAGCGTTTGCAGCATCACGCCTTTTTCGAAGTTACGCATCATCTCAACGCCAACCACTTCTTCCTTACGCTGATACTGTTCGTTCGCCTGCACCATGATGCGCTCACGCAGCGTCTCTTCATGCAGTTCCGGCTCTTTATCCAGCCATTCAGCAATCGGCAGTTCCAGGTCAAAGTCGTTTTTCAGACGTTCCTGCAGACCAGCCACGTCCCACATTTCCTCCAGCGACTGCGGTGGAATATAGGTATCAATCGTGCTTTTAAACACGTCTTCGCGGATGCTGGCAATGGTTTCAGAAACGTCCGCCACATCCAGCAGTTCATTACGCTGGGTATAAATGGCGCGGCGCTGGTCGTTAGCCACATCATCATATTCCAGCAGCTGCTTACGAATATCGAAGTTGCGGCTCTCAACTTTGCGCTGGGCGTTGGCAATGGCCTTGGTCACCCACGGGTGCTCAATCGCCTCGCCTGGCTTCATGCCCAGTTTACGCATCATGTTAGACACGCGGTCGGAAGCAAAAATACGCATCAGCGCATCTTCCATCGACAGATAGAAACGGGATGAACCGTTATCGCCCTGACGGCCGGAACGACCACGCAGCTGGTTATCAATACGGCGTGATTCATGACGCTCGGTACCGATAATATGCAGACCGCCGGATGCCAGTACTGCATCGTGACGGATTTTCCATGCGCTCTTAATCGCGTCAATCTGCTCTGCCGTTGGCGATTCCAGCTCGGCGATCTCCGCCTGCCAGCTACCACCCAGCACGATATCCGTACCGCGACCCGCCATATTGGTGGCGATAGTTACTGCGCCAGGCTGACCGGCCTGAGCCACAATATCCGCTTCGCGTGCGTGGAACTTGGCGTTCAGAACCGCGTGCTTGATGCCGGCGCGGGTCAGCTCAGCTGATACCACTTCTGATTTTTCAATGGAGATAGTCCCCACCAGCACCGGCTGGCCGTTAGCGGTACGCTCGCGGATGTCTTCGATGATCGCGTCGATCTTCTCTTTTTCAGACATGTAGACCAGATCGGGCAGATCTTTACGCACCATCGGACGGTTGGTAGGAACCACGATGGTTTCCAGCTTGTAGATAGAGCTGAACTCGAAGGCTTCGGTATCGGCCGTACCGGTCATCCCGGCCAGCTTGTTATAAAGACGGAAGTAGTTCTGGAAGGTAATGGAAGCCAGCGTCTGGTTTTCGTTCTGGATCTCGACGCCTTCTTTCGCTTCTACCGCCTGGTGCAAACCGTCAGACCAGCGACGCCCCTGCATGGTACGGCCGGTATGTTCGTCGACGATGATGACTTCGCCATCTTTAACGATATAGTCAACGTCACGCGTAAACAGGGCGTGAGCACGCAGCGCCGCAGTAACGTGGTGCATCATCATAATGTTGCCAGGCGAGTAAAGCGACTCGCCCTCTTCCATGATGCCTTCGCTGACCAGCAGCTCTTCTACCTTCATCAGACCGCGCTCGGTCAAATGGACCTGGCGACCTTTTTCATCCACGGAGAAATGGCCTTCGCCCTGGAAAGTATCGGAATCTTCTTTTTCCTGGCGGATCAGATAAGGAATGATTTTATTAACTTTGATGTAAAGTTCAGAGCTGTCTTCTGCCGGACCGGAGATGATCAGCGGCGTACGCGCTTCATCAATCAGGATGGAGTCGACCTCATCCACCAGCGCATAGTTCAGCTTACGCTGTACGCGATCTTCAGGGCTGAAGGCCATGTTGTCACGCAGGTAGTCAAAACCATATTCGTTGTTGGTGCCGTAAGTGATGTCGGCCGCGTAAGCTTCACGCTTGGCTGGCGCTGGCATGCCCGGCAGGTTAATGCCGATAGTCAGTCCCAGGAATTCAAACAGCGCACGGTTATTTTCCGCATCGCGCTGCGCCAGGTAGTCGTTCACCGTGACCACGTGTACGCCTTTGCCGCTGAGCGCGTTCAGGTATGCCGGTAGCGTTGCGGTAAGAGTTTTACCTTCACCAGTACGCATCTCCGCGATGCAGCGATCGTTTAACACCATGCCGCCCAGCAGCTGAACGTCAAAGTGGCGCATGCCGAAAACACGTTTACTGGCTTCGCGGACGGTAGCGAAGGCTTCCGGGATCAGCGTCTCCAGCACTTCGCCTTTTTCCAGGCGGGCGCGAAACTCGACGGTTTTCGCTTTCAGCTCGTCGTCGGAGAGCTTCTCGAAATCCGGTTCCATCTTGTTGATCTGCTCAACCACTTTGCGCATGCGGCGCAGTGTACGATCGTTGCTGCTGCCAAAAACCTTGGTTAATAATTTGATTAACATAATAAAAATATTCTCTCAGCCACTGCTTCACAGTGCATCACTAAACTTTTAAGGGGGAACTATAGTTGATTTATGCGAGTGAAGCAGGCCCGGCACGGATACCCTGAACGCGTGCCAGCCACAGGCCTGGCTGATAGCGAGGCGTGGCGGAGGTTTGCTGCTGTGCCGTATAACGCACGATTGCCGGAGGCCGGGCTTCGTGGGTCAGCAAGGCATTCAGCGTATCCAGCAGTGCCAGCTGGTGAACATCAAGCGGTGAAGCCTGCTCGACCACCGTGCTGACGGGCGTTAACGTGAAAGAGAGATGGCGGATGACGGTGCGGATGGCATGCTGATGCCAGTAATCCACATTGAAGCTGGCCCGGCGAACCTGCAGCAGCGCGAGGCTATCGAAACGCACGCTGCTGTTGATATTAAGGCTTCTGGAAGCCGTTTCTGGTAAGGTATCACCCGAGGCGTGAGGCAGACCAAAGCTCGCCGCGACCATCCCCAACAGGAGATGCGGCCAGAAATAGAGTCTGCCAAATTGTCGCCAACGATTAAGAATACCCACTGTTTTCCGCCGGAGCCTGCTATGCGCGATAGTCGCCCGCAATCAATTGAAAGTTTTTTCGAAGCTACCGAAGGCCAGAGTATGCTGCAATCCATTCAGCAACGCGCAATCGCGCTGAACAAGCTGAACCGTGCGCTGCAGGGAATTATCCCGGCACAGCTACATCCCTGGTGCCGCGTGGCTAATTTTCGCCAGGGCGTTCTGGTGCTTGAAACGGCTAATGCCAGCTGGATGATGCGCTTACGCTATGAACAATCCAGCCTGCTGTCAGCTTTACGAGCGCAAATATTACCATCATTGACGTCAATCGACATCAGGATAAATCCAACGTTAGCGGCAAAAGCGCAGGAAAACGTGCAGGAAAGCAGCGATCGACATCAAAAGGAGCAAAGCCCGGGTCGTCAGCTCAGTGAACAAAGTGCGGAAATATTACGGGGAGTCGCGAGCCGTAGCCCGGAAAAACTGAAGAAAACATTAGAACGACTGGCCTTGCTGGCCGGAGAGAGTGCCCGCTCAACCAGTCGTAATAAATAGGCTTATGCCAGCACCAGATTCGGTGCCTGGAAGGTTACCGGAAGTTCGGCTTCGTCTTCAAACGTTGCCCATTCCCAGGCTTCCTGCCTTGCCAGCACGGTCTGCAGCAGCTTGTTGTTCAGCGCGTGACCACCTTTGTATGCGGTAAACGCACCAATGATGTTGTGACCGCACATAAACAGGTCGCCAATAGCATCCAGCATTTTGTGACGTACGAATTCGTCTTCAAAACGCAGGCCGTCTTCGTTCAGCACGCGATAGTCATCCACCACGATAGCACAGTCCATGCTGCCGCCCAGGCAGAGACCACGAGACTGCAGCGCTTCGATATCGCGCATAAAGCCAAACGTACGAGCACGGCTAATCTGGCGAGCAAAGGCTTCAGCGGAGAAATCCATGCTGTAGCGCTGCGAGCTGGCGTCGATTGCCGGGTGTTTAAAATCGATAGTAAAATCGAGTTTAAACCCGTTATGCGGCTTCATTTCGGCCCATTTGTCACCATCTTCAACCCGCACGGGCTGTTTGATGCGCACAAATTTTTTCGCCTTGTTCAGCTCCTGGATACCGGCGTCCATCAGCAGATAGATAAAGGGGGCGGCGCTACCATCCATAATAGGAATTTCAGGCGCGTTCACTTCCACCACGATATTATCAATGCCAAGGCCTGCCAGGGCTGCGTTCAGGTGTTCGACCGTTGAAATACGCACGTCATGCTCATTAACCAGGCAAGTACAGAGCATGGTATCACGCACGGATTTGGCATCAGCCGGGAAATCAACCGGTGGATTCAAGTCAGTGCGACGATAGATGACCCCGGTATTAGCCGGCGCAGGGCGTAGCGTCAGGGTGACTTTTTTGCCGGTATGCAAACCGACGCCAGTCGCCTGAACAGTACGTTTTAGTGTCCGTTGTTTGATCATCGCATTATCTCGCAAAATTACTCATCCGACCGTCAGTATAAATCACTGACGGGCGAACACTTTAACACAAAGAGCGGAGAACCCCAACTTCAGGAAATTCTTAGTCCGCCTGCTTGCGCAGGAAGGCCGGAATATCCAGATAGTCAGGCTCTTTGTTAGTTTGCGTGCCAGGCTCGTTGACCACTTTTGCCGCTGCAGGTTTTTGCTCCTGCGGCAGCGGTGCCATACCGTGCTGCTGATAGCGGTGATCCATGACCGGTGCCTGAGTCTGCTTATTGGTCACCAGCGTGATTTCCGGACGTTTGTCCATGCCGATACCGGTCGCAACTACGGTTACACGCAGCTCGTCGTTCATTTCCGGATCCAGCGACGTACCAATTACCACGGTCGCATTATCGGAAGCAAAGGCGCGGATAGTGTTACCCACGGTTTCAAATTCATCCAGGCGCAGATCGAAACCGGCCGTGATGTTAACCAGCACGCCGCGAGCGCCAGAAAGGTCGATATCTTCCAGAAGCGGGCTGGAAATGGCCATCTCGGCAGCTTCTTCCGCACGGTCTTCACCGCAGGCGACGCCGGAACCCATCATCGCGTAGCCCATTTCGGACATCACGGTGCGCACGTCGGCAAAGTCGACGTTCATCAGGCCAGGACGGGTAATCAGTTCAGCAATACCCTGCACCGCGCCTTTCAGCACGTCGTTGGCCGCGCCAAACGCGTCCAGCAGAGAGATACCGCGACCCAATACTTTGAGCAGCTTGTCGTTTGGAATAGTAATCAGAGAATCTACATGCTTGGACAGCTCGGCGATACCCTGCTCCGCAAAGGCCATACGCTTTTTGCCTTCAAAATTGAAAGGCTTAGTGACGACGGCTACGGTCAGGATACCCAAATCTTTTGCCACTTCGGCAACCACTGGCGCAGCACCGGTACCGGTACCGCCACCCATGCCTGCGGCGATAAACACCATATCAGCGCCTTCCAGCGCCTGACGCAGGGCTTCACGGTCTTCTTCGGCTGAATTGCGGCCTACTTCCGGGTTTGCACCCGCACCCAGACCTTTGGTAATACCGTTACCGATTTGAATGGTCTGGCCTACTGCCGTTTTACGCAACGCCTGGGCATCGGTATTCACGGCAAAGAATTCAACGCCTTCGATGCGCTCACGCACCATATGCTCTACGGCGTTACCGCCGCCGCCGCCGACGCCGATGACTTTAATCACCGCGTCATTGGTTAATTCCATAGGTTCAAACATAATTTCTCTCCGTTATGTGCCTGTCGCCTGGAGATCACAAAATAAGCCTAGCATGATCTCCTTTTCTCTAAATTAAAACTCTTTTCTCAGCCAGCTGTTGATTCGCTTGAACCAGTTGCCCACTGAGGCTCTTTTTTCCACATCCGCCTCACCGCTAAGGTGAGACTCTTTTCCGTAGTGCAGAAGCCCTACCGCCGTTGAGTAGTAAGGCTCCTGCGCATAATCTGTCAGGCCGGTAATGTTCAGCGGCTGGCCGATACGTACCTGGGTATGAAATACCCGCTGGGCACAGGCCGCCAGGCCTTCAATCTGCGCCGCGCCGCCGGTAAGAACAATACCTGCGGCCAAATGATGCTTCACGCCCTGCTGGCGAAGCTGCTCCTGCAGTTGCAGGATTTCGTCATTAACCAGGTTTAGCAGCTCGGTATAACGCGGCTCGATAACCTCAGCCAGCGTCTGCCGTTGCAGGCTACGCGGCGGACGTCCACCTACGCTCGGCACCTCGACGTTTTCGTCTTTGCCAACAATTGAACCCAGCGCG
Organism: Erwinia phyllosphaerae; assembly: GCF_019132875.1. Lineage (GTDB taxonomy): Bacteria > Pseudomonadota > Gammaproteobacteria > Enterobacterales > Enterobacteriaceae > Erwinia > Erwinia phyllosphaerae. The sequence goes on along the minus strand of NZ_JAHSPF010000002.1, from coordinate 90,184 downwards.
CAGCCGTGACGAACCTTAATGGCTTCTGCGTCGGTTGGCGGCGTGCCAAACGCGTAAGCGATATCGCTGGTAACCACGTTACCTGCATACGGGATAACCTTGGTATGGCGCAGCGCACCGCCAGTATAGACAGCAATGTCCATTGTGCCGCCACCAACGTCCACAACGCAAACGCCCAGTTCGCGTTCATCTTCCGTCAGGACGGCAAAACTGGAAGCCAGGCCGGCAAAGATCAGTTGGTCAACTTTCAGGCCGCATCGTTCAACTGCTTTTACGATGTTTTTCGCCATATCGTTATGACAGGTGATCAAATGCACCTTTGCCTGCATGCGAACGCCGGACAATCCTACCGGGTTTTTGATCCCTTCCTGGTAATCGATAGCGTATTCTTGCGGAATAACGTGCAAAATTCGGTGTTCGTCACGAACACGCACGGATTTTGCGGTGTGCACCACATTTTCCACATCTTCCTGGGTCACTTCTTCTTCGGAAATAGGAACCATCCCTATTTCGTTCTGGCAACTGATATGTTTTCCGGATAAGGCGAGATAAACCGATGAAATCTGGCAATCCGCCATCAGCTCCGCCTGATCGATAGCGCGCTGCACGCATTTTACTACCGATTCCAGATCGTTGACGCCGCCTTTGTCCATGCCGCGCGAAGGACAGCTGCCCACGCCGATGATGTTAACCATGCCATCGGGCAAAATTTCCCCTACCAAAGCGGCGACCTTCGCGGTGCCGATTTCCAGTCCAACTACCAGTTTTCTGTCCGTCGCCTTGATCATTGTTGTTTAACCTGTGCCTGATTCTGTTGCTTATTACCGTCAGTGGTCGGAATGAGTGGCGGCGCCCAGCCTACTGCCGCGCCAGAGTCATATCGCAGGTCCACGTAACTGATACGCTTATTTTCCGTTTGCGCCTGCTGCTGCAACGTTGGATAGAGCTGAATAAACCGTTTCAGCCGCTTAATATCCTCGTTGCGTCCCAGCTCCAGGCGCGTATCGTCTTCCAGCACCAGCTGCCATGAGCGCCGCGCGGTCATTGACGCCGCCTTCAATTTAAATTTGCTGGCGGCCAGCAGGTCGCTCATCTGGTGATAGCCTGCCAGCACTTCTGATTCGCTGCCTTCCGGACCATACAGCATCGGCATAGCCTCTTTGCCGAGATGGTTAGCCGGTACGCTAAAAGACTTTCCGCTGGCATCCACCAGGTGCAGGTCATTCCAGCGGGCAACCGGCACATATTCAACCAGATGAATCTTTAATTCGTCCGGCCATTGCTTACGTACGCTAACCTGCTGAATCCAGGGCAGACGTTCAATCTGTTGCTGGATCACGTCCACATCCTGCGACATAAACGTGCCGGGCGAACCTAACGATAAAATTGCCTGGCGAATGTCGTCGTTAGTGGTGTAGTGCATCTGTCCCGTGACCACCAGCCTCGACAGCGGCAGCCGGGAGGCGTCGTTCATCCATTTGACCACGACATAGCCACCGGCCGACATGATACCAAGCACGATAATCAGGAAAAGAATGCCGGCCAGCCGCGAACCGTTGCTGCGGCCGGTGCGCACTTTTTCCTGCGCCTCGCGATTGCGAACATTCAAAGCAGCCTGGGACATATCAGTCCGCCAGTTCCAGAATGCGCGCGACCAGCTGTGAGAAGCTCATGCCGGCCTGTTTAGCCGCCATTGGCACCAGGCTATGGCTGGTCATGCCGGGTGACGTATTCACTTCCAGCAGATAAAACTGGCCGTCGCCGCCCATCATCAGGTCAACGCGTCCCCAGCCGCTACAGCCCAGCGCGCGCCACGCCTTAATCACGATTTCGCTCAGTTCAGCTTCCCGTTCAGCCGTTAAACCGCTTGGGCAGAAGTACTGAGTATCGTCAGAAAAGTATTTAGCTTCATAGTCATAGAACTCAGAAGCGACCTGAATGCGGATTGAAGGCAGAATATCGTCGCCAAGCACCGCTACGGTATATTCCGGACCGCTGAGAAAGGCTTCCACCAGCACGTCGTCGTCATGGCGAAAAGCCTCATCCAGCGCGGCCTGAAGCGAGTCAGCCTGGTTAACGCGGCTTATGCCAACGCTGGAGCCTTCGCTGCTTGGTTTGACAAAAAGCGGCAGGCCCAGGGCAGTAATCCGCGAACGCGTCTCTTCGCTCAGTCCGGCATCCATCTCTTTACGGGTAATCGCTACGTAAGGCGAAACCGGCAGGCCGCAACCTTGCCAGAGCTGCTTAGTACGCAGCTTGTCCATCGTAATAGCCGAAGCCATTACTCCGCTACCGGTATAAGGAATGGCGAGAAACTCCAGCAGGCCTTGCAGCGTACCGTCTTCGCCGCCGCGGCCGTGCAGCGCGATAAAGGCTTTATCAAAGCCCTCTTCTTTCAGGCGTGTTACCGGGAAATCACGAATATCGACGGCGTGCGCGTCAATACCCGCTTCAGTCAGCCCTTTCAGTACCGCGTTGCCCGACATCAGGGAAACTTCTCTTTCCGCAGAAGTACCACCCAGCAATACTGCTACTTTCTCAGCCATGATTACCTTCTTTCATCTGCGGTTGTAACTTTTCATCAGCAAGCTTGCGGGCAATGCGCCCAACGTTGCCTGCGCCCTGCACCAGAATTAAATCGTTGCCGGACAGCTTTGGCGCCAGCATTTCCAGCACGGCGTCATGATCTGACACCAGAATAGGATCGACCTTGCCGCGACCGCGAATAGTACGGCACAGCGAGCGGCTGTCCGCGCCTGGAATCGGCGTTTCGCCAGCCGAATAGACATCCAGCATCAGCAGAACGTCAACCTGCGACAGAACGTTGGCAAAATCGTCATAGAGATCGCGTGTACGCGTGTAGCGGTGCGGCTGGAAAATCATCACCAGCTGCTTGTCCGGCCAGCCAGCGCGTGCCGCTTTGATCGTTGCGTCAACTTCCGTTGGATGGTGACCATAGTCATCAACCAGCATCGCGGTACCCTGTACGCCGTTAACTTCCTGTAGTGGATACTCCCCCAGGAAATCAAAGCGGCGACCGGTGCCCTGAAAGCTTTCCAGCGCGCTCAGGATCTCATCGTCGTCAATGCCTTCTTCCGTGGCAACGGCAACCGCTGCCGCCGCGTTGAGCGCGTTATGGCGGCCTGGCGCGTTCAGCGTAACGCGCATCAGCGGCTTATCGTGACGAGCCAGCGTAAAGTGCCCCTGCGCGCCATGCTGCTCGTAGCTGGCAATGCGCACGTCGGCATCTTCACTAAAGCCGTAAGTGGTAATCTGACGTCCTACGCGCGGGATCAGATCGCGGATGACCGCGTCATCAACGCACAGCACGGCACGGCCATAGAACGGTAGATTGTGCAAAAAGTTGATAAAGGTTTGCTTCAGGTTTTCAAAGTCGCCCTGATAGGTATCCATGTGGTCAGCTTCGATATTGGTGACGATGGCCACCATCGGCTGTAGGTGCAGAAACGAAGCGTCGCTTTCGTCCGCTTCCGCGATCAGGTAGCGACTGCTGCCCAGGCGCGCATGGGTACCGGCCGCTTTGACCAGACCGCCGTTAACAAACGTCGGATCCAGACCGCCTTCGGCATAAATACTGGAAACCATCGCCGTGGTGGTGGTTTTACCGTGCGTACCGGCTACGGCAATACCGTGGCGAAAGCGCATCAGTTCAGCCAGCATTTCTGCGCGGCGAATGACCGGAATACGGGCTTCACGCGCCGCAATGATTTCCGGGTTGTCTTGCGATACGGCGGTGGAAACGACCACCACGCTGGCGTCGCTGACGTTCTCCGGACGATGATTAAAATAGATCGTCGCGCCTAACGCGCTCAGATGCTGCGTAACCGCGTTTGGTGCCAGATCGGAACCGCTAATTTCATAGCCTTCATTGGCCAACACTTCGGCGATCCCGCCCATGCCGGCACCACCGATGCCAACAAAGTGAATGTGCCGGACGCGACGCATCTCGGGCACGATAGAACGCAGTTTCGCCAGTTGTTGTGTATTCATTTCTTTTGCCTGTCGGTGCTTTACCGCACCCGTGTCGAGACGAATGCTCATATTTATAACGCCGCTTTGCTGACTTCAGCCGCAACCCGTTCGGTTGCATCCGGGATTGCCACGGCCCTGGCTTTCGCCGCCATCGCTAAAAGCGTTTGCCTGTCCCATGCGGCCAGCGTCTGCGCTACTGCCTGTGCAGTGAACTGCGGCTGCTCGTAAATTTTTGCCGCGCCCGCTTTTTCCAGCGGCAGCGCGTTCCAGTATTGCTGACGATCTTTATGCTGAAACGGCACAAAAATGGCCGGTAAACCTGCGGCCGCCACTTCGCTTACCGTCAGCGCGCCAGAGCGGCAGACAACCACGTCTGCCCAGGCGTAGGCCGCCGCCATATCGTCAATAAATTCGGTTACTTTATGCTGCGTCTGGCCAACCTGCCGATAGGCTTCGTTAACCTCAGCCAGCGCGCCTTTGCCCGTCTGGTGCCATAGGGTGATGCTGTCGCCAAGCGTTGCCGCTACCTGCGGCAGAGTCTGGTTCAGTACGCGAGCGCCCTGGCTACCGCCAATGACCAGTACGCGAACCGGGCCGCTCCGGTTGGCCATACGCTCGGCAGGCAGTGGCAGAGCCAGCACGTCAGTACGCACAGGGTTACCCACGACATCCGCAGTGGGAAAGGCGCCGGGAAAGGCCTGCATGACCTTTTTGGCAATTTTCGCCAGCCATTTGTTGGTCAGGCCGGCAATGCCGTTCTGTTCATGCAGCACCACCGGAATGCCGCAGCTCCACGCAGCCAGACCGCCAGGCCCGGAAACGTAGCCTCCCATGCCCAGCACCACGTCGGGCCGATACGCCTTCATAATGGCTCTGGCCTGACGCACGGCGTTGAAAATGCGTAGCGGCGCGGCGAGCTGCGCTTTCAGCCCTTTACCGCGCAGGCCGCTAATGCGAATAAAATCGATGTCGATACCGTGTTTTGGCACCAGATCGGCTTCCATACGGTCAGCCGTGCCGAGCCAGCGCACCTGCCAGCCCTGCGCCATCAGATGGTGTGCGACCGCCAGTCCCGGGAACACATGTCCGCCGGTGCCGCCTGCCATCACCATCAGCCGCTTCCCTTTCATCGACTACCTCGCGTAAACGCCTGGGCTTTTGCCAGACGCGTTTCATAATCTATACGTAATAAAAATACGATGGCGGTGGACATAATAATCAGGCTGGAGCCGCCGTAACTGATTAGCGGCAGCGTCAGCCCTTTGGTCGGCAGCATACCTGCTGCTGCGCCAACGTTAACCAACGCCTGGAAGCTAAACCAGACGCCAATTGAACAGCCGAGAAAGCCAGCGAAACGCTGGTCAAGCTCCAGCGCGCGGCGCCCGATGGACATCGCGCGAAAAGCGACGAAGAATACCATTAACAGCGCTAAAACCACACCGATATAACCCAGCTCTTCACCGATTATCGAGAAGATAAAGTCCGTGTGCGCCTCGGGTAAATACTCCAGTTTTTGCACCGAGTTCCCCAGGCCCTGCCCCCAGAATTCGCCGCGGCCAAACGCCATCAGCGACTGCGTCAGCTGGTAGCCGCTGCCGAAAGGATCTTCCCACGGGTTCCAGAAGGAAGTTACGCGGCGCATACGGTAAGGTTCGGCAATGATCAGCAGGCAAACGGCAAAGATACCGGAGCCGATAATCGCCAGAAACTGCCAGAGTTTCGCGCCAGCCAGAAACAGCATCGCCAGCGTGGTGACGAACAGCACCACCACGGTTCCCAGGTCAGGCTGGGCCAGCAGCAATACTGCCAGCACTACCATCACGCCCATTGGCTTACAGAAGCCCCAGAAGTTGTTACGCACCTCATCAACTTTGCGCACCAGATAGCTGGCGAGATAGCAAAACAGCGAGAGCTTGGAAAGCTCCGCAGGCTGAATACGCAGCGGGCCAAGCGCAATCCAGCGCGATGCCCCGTTAACCGAGCTGCCGACGACCAGAACGATCAGCAGCATCACTACCGTTATCAGCAGCATGACGTTGCTATAACGCTGCCAGAAAGCCATCGGCACGCGCAGCGTCACCAGCCCAATACCAAACGCCAGCACGATATAAAACGCATCGCGCTTGGCAAAATAGAAAGGATCGTCCGACAGGCGCTGGCCAACCGGCATCGAAGCCGAAGTCACCATCACAAAGCCGATAATCGCCAGCCCTATCGTTAGCCAGAGCAGCGTGCGGTCATAAAGCACCATGGTGCTGGCGTCGCTTTCGCGCGAGCCCATCACCCACTCCTTCAGGCGCTCTGATAACCAGTTGGCAATGCCTAAACCAGGTACACGCATCAGCCAAGCTCCTTTGCCAGTTGGGTGAAGATATCGCCGCGCTGCTCGAAGTTTTTAAACTGGTCAAGACTGGCGCAGGCTGGCGACAGCAGAACCATATCGCCCGGCTGCACTTTTGCAGCTATCTGCTGCATAGCTTCCTGCATCGTGGTGGTTTGTACCGCCGTTTCCGGGCGCAGTGCGGCAAGCTCTGCGGCATCACGTCCAAAACAGTAAATCCGCACGTTATCTTTTTGTAGATAAGGAGCCAGCGGGCTGAAATCGGCTGATTTGCCGTCGCCGCCCAGCAGGAGCCAGAGCGTGCCCTTAACCTGCAGGCCGTTTAACGCCGCTTCGGTGCTGCCAACGTTGGTCGCTTTTGAATCATTTATCCAGCGCACGCCGTTATGGTCATACGCCAGCTGAAAACGGTGCGCCAGCCCGTTAAACGTGGTTAACGCTTTCAGGCTGGAAGAGCGCGGCAGTCCGACCGCATCGGCCAGCGCCAGCGCCGCCAGGGCGTTGGTATAGTTGTGCTGACCTGTGAGCGTCATTTCATCTGTATTCAGCACTTTTTCGCCTTTTACGCGCAGCCAGATATTTCCCTGCTGGCGATTGAGATGATAATCGCCCACGTCCACGCCAAAGCTGACGCAGCGTTTGTCCGCACCGCGTACCGGCATGGTCATCGCGTCATCTGCATTAACTACGCAAACGCTCGCCTGCTCGTAAACGCGCAGCTTGGCCGCTCGATACTGCTGCATGCCAAGCGGATAGCGATCCATATGATCTTCCGTCACGTTCAGGATGGTCGCCGCCGCCGCCTTCAGGCTGTGGGTGGTTTCCAGCTGGAAGCTTGACAGTTCCAGCACGTAAAGCTGCGCGGGTTTCTCAAGCAGGGTCAGCGCGGGCAGGCCAATATTACCGCCAACGCCAACCTGCCAGCCTGCGGCCTTCGCCATTTCACCAACTAATGTGGTCACGGTACTTTTACCGTTAGAACCGGTAATAGCTACAATCGGTGCCTGGGCTTCACGGCAGAAAAGCTCGATGTCGCCCACAATTTCTACGCCCGCTTCCGCCGCCGCAATCAAGGACGGGGAACTCAGCGCAAGACCGGGACTGGCCACAATCAGATCGGCATTTTGCAGCCAGCTATCGTTCAGTGAACCCAGCCAGCGCTCAACGCTTTTCGGCAGCTTTTCCAGCCCTGGCGGCACGATTCGGGTATCCATGACGCGCGGCGTAACGCCACGCGCTAAAAAGAAGTCAACGCATGACTGGCCCGTTACGCCCAGACCAATAATGACGACTTTTTTACCCTGGTAATCAGCCATCATCACCGTACCTTCAACGTCGCCAGGCCAATCAGCACCAGCATCAGTGAAATAATCCAGAAACGCACGATAACGCGCGGTTCCGGCCAGCCTTTCAGTTCGTAATGGTGATGGATAGGCGCCATACGGAAAATACGCTGTCCGCGCAGTTTGAACGAGCCAACCTGCAGGATCACCGACAGCGTCTCTACCACGAAGACGCCGCCCATGATCACCAGCAGAAACTCCTGACGCAGCAGCACGGCGATAGTGCCCAGCGCGCCGCCCAGCGCCAGTGAGCCGACATCGCCCATAAAGACCTGGGCCGGATAGGTGTTAAACCATAAAAAGCCCAGCCCGGCGCCGACAATTGCCGTACAGACAATCACCAGTTCGCCCGCATGGCGCAGATAAGGAATATGCAAGTAGTTGGCGAAGTTCATGTTACCGGTTGCCCAGGCAACCAAAGCAAAACCAGCGGCAACAAACACGGTAGGCATAATCGCCAGGCCATCCAGCCCGTCGGTCAGGTTAACCGCATTGCCTGTACCAACGATAACGAAGTAGGCAAGCACGACGTAAAACAGACCAAGCTGCGGCATTACGTCTTTGAAGAACGGCACCACCAGCTGGGTGGCTGGCGTTCCCTTACCCGTCGCATACAGCGTAAACGCCACGCCCAGGGAGATCACCGACATCCAGAAGTATTTCCAGCGTGCAATCAGCCCCTTGGTATCTTTACGTACCACCTTACGGTAGTCATCGATAAAACCGATAATGCCGAAACCGATCAACACCACCAGCACGCACCAGACGTAAGGGTTGGAAGGATAAGCCCACATCAGCACGGAAACGGTGATAGAGAATAAAATCATTACGCCGCCCATCGTGGGCGTGCCGCGCTTGCTGAAATGCGATTCCGGGCCGTCGTTGCGCACGACCTGGCCAAATGACATCTCCTGCAGGCGGGCAATCATGCGCGGGCCCATCCACAGCGAAATAAACAGCGCGGTCAGCAGGCTGACAATGGCGCGAAACGTCAGATAGGAAAAGACGTTAAAGCCAGAATAAAAAGTGACCAGATGTTCGGCCAGCCAGACTAGCATGTTCCTTTCTCCTGTAAGCTCTGTACTACCTGCTCCATGGCGGCACTACGTGAACCTTTAACTAAAATGGTGATGACAGGCTGTTCCGCCAGCAGCGTCCGCAAGCGCGCCGTGACGGCAGTTTTTTCGGTGAAATGCTCACCGGCTCCGCTGGCCTCGCTGATAAGGCGGCTTAGCGTGCCTGCGCTGAGCACTTTATCAATCCCGGCCTGGCGGGCCGCTTCGCCCACTTCACGGTGGCAATGCTCGCTTTCATCACCCAGCTCGGCCATATCGCCAACGACCATCACCCGATAGCCCGGCATCTCTGCCAGAACCTGCACGGCCGCAGTCATTGAACCCACGTTGGCGTTGTAGCTGTCGTCCAGCAGCAGCTTGTTTTCGGCAAGTAATACCGGGAAAAGTCTACCCGGCACCGCCTCAAGCTTGCTCAGGCCTTGCCGAACGGCTTCCAGAGAAGCCCCAACGGAAATTGCCAGCGCGGCAGCGGCCAGCGCATTAGCAATGTTGTGCCGGCCCGGCAGCGGTAATTGCACCGCGATACTGCCCGCTGGCGTTTTCATAACAAACTGCGTGCCTTTACTGGTCACCTGCACGTCGCTGGCGGAAAAATCGTTCTCTGCCTGCGGCTGCGGCGAAAAGCGCCAGACCGTTTTACCGGTCAGCATCGGCTGCCAGTTTGCGATGTCGTTACTGTCGGCATTAAAGATCGCCGTGCCGTTATCCGGCAGTCCCTGAAAGATTTCGCCTTTGGCTTTGGCTACGCCAGCCAGCGAACCGAAGCCTTCAAGATGTGCGGCCGCCAGGTTATTCACCAGTGCCGTTTCGGGACGGGTAAGATGCGTGGTCCAGGCGATTTCGCCCTGATGATTAGCACCCAGTTCAATTACCGCATATTGATGTTTGGCGTTCAGGCGCAGCAGCGTCAGCGGCACGCCGATATCATTATTAAGATTGCCGGCCGTATAGAGGGTTTCACCGCACTCGCGCAAAATGGCGGCGGTCATCTCTTTCACTGAAGTTTTGCCGGAAGAGCCGGTCAGGGCAACCACGCGCGCGGTTGACTGTTGACGCACCCAGGCCGCAAGCTGGCCCAGCGCGATGCGGGTATCGGCAACCACTACCTGCGGGACGGCAACAGGTAAGTGCTTACTGACTAACAGAGCTGCCGAACCGGCCGTTATGGCGTCGCCGACCATGTCGTGGGCATCGAAGCGCTCGCCTTTCAGCGCGATAAACAGCGCACCCGCGCTGACTTTGCGCGTATCCGTGGTGACTTCGCTGAAGGTAAGGTCGCTGCCGAACAGTTCGCCGCCGGTTAGCTCAGCCAGTTTTTGTAGAGAAAGTGCGATCATGCCATCACTCCCAGCAGACGCGCGACGGTATCACGGTCGGAATAGTCCAGCCGACGATTGCCGACAATTTGATAATCTTCATGGCCTTTACCGGCCACCAGTACAATATCTTCTTCTTTGGCCTGCATAACGACGTTAGTGACCGCTTGCGCACGGCCAGCAATCACGTGGGCGCGGCCGGGATCAAGCAAGCCCGTCAGCACATCCGCCACTATCGCCGCAGGATCTTCGCTGCGCGGATTATCGTCCGTAATCACTACCACATCGGCAAACTGTTCGGCTATCGCACCCATCAGGGGACGTTTGCCCTTATCGCGATCGCCGCCGCAGCCAAAGACGCACCATAATTTGCCCTTGCAGTGCAGGCGCGCAGCCTCCAGCGCTTTTTCCAGCGCGTCAGGCGTATGCGCATAGTCAACCACGACGGTTGGTTTGGCCGGGGCGGCAAAAACTTCCATCCTTCCCGTGACCGGCTGTAGCTGACTACCGGTTGCCACCAAATCATGCAGCGGATAACCCAGCGCCAGCAGCGTTGCCAGCGCGATCAGCAGGTTGCTGACGTTGAATGCGCCCATCAGACGGCTTTCCAGCTCGCCGCCGCCCCAGCTCGAATCGAAGCGGATGCTGGCGCCGTTGTCGTGATAGTGCACCTCGGTGGCTTTTAGCCAGCGTCCACGGCAGCCCGGCTGCAGATTGTTTTCCATGGTAACGGCGACCGCATCCGGCAGCTTAGCCAGCCAGCGGCGGCCCGTTTCGTCATCCGCATTGATAATGGCCTGGCCGACCATATGTTCAGAAAAGAGCAGCCATTTGGCGGACTCATAGCGAGTCATATCGCCGTGATAGTCCAGATGGTCACGGCTCAGATTGGTAAAGGCAGCGGCCGCGAAAGGCAGTGCGGCCACGCGATGCTGCACCAGCCCGTGCGAAGAAACTTCCATCGCGGCCAGCGTTGCGCCCTCCTCCACCAGCGAGCTGAGCGTGCGCTGAATATCGACGGCCGAGCCGGTAGTATTCTCGGCAGGGGCAAGCTTGCCGTACAGGCCGTTGCCCACGGTGCCCATGACCGCGCCGGTTTCACCCAGGAGCTGACCCCACTGTGCAAGCAACTGCGTGGTGGTCGTTTTGCCATTGGTGCCGGTAACGCCAATCAGCCGGAGATGTTCGCCCGGCTGCTGGTAAAAACGTCCGGCCAGCGCGGAAAGGCGCTGGCTCAGCTGCGCCAGGTAAATAACCGGCACGTTGTGTACGATAGCGATATCGCCATCTTCCGCCTCGCCTTCCGCTTCAGCGATAACCGCCGAAACGCCCTGGGCGATAGCCTGTGGAATAAAACGACGACCGTCCGCCAGATGACCTTTTACGGCCACAAAGAGATCGCCGGAAGCCGCAAGGCGGCTGTCCAGGCTCATTTCGCGCAGCGGCAGCGAAGGCGCGGCGGGCACCCAAGGCGCCAGTAAATCGCGCAGATTACGATCTGTCACTTGATCCCTCACTTCTGTTGTCTACCATCTCGTTTTTCTCAATGACCGGTAGCGCATCAGGTTCAATATTCATGGTGCGAAGCACACCGCCCATAATGGCGCCGAAAACCGGAGCGGAAACCGCACCGCCATAATATTTACCGGCTTGCGGATCGTTAATCACCACGACCAGCGCAAAACGAGGACGGCTCGCCGGCGCCACGCCAGCGGTATAAGCAATATATTTATTAACGTAACGCCCGTCCGGTCCGACTTTTTTCGCGGTACCGGTTTTAATCGCGATACGGTAGCCTTTGATCGCGGCCTTCACGCCGCCGCCGCCGGGCAGCGCGACGCTTTCCATCATATGCATGACGGTGCGTACCAGATTCTCCGGGAAGACGCGCTGACCGCTCACGGGCGGATCAACTTTGGTGATCGACAGCGGACGATAGACGCCGTAGCTGCCAATCGTGGCGTAGACTCGCGCTAACTGTAACGGGGTTACCATTAGCCCGTAGCCAAAAGAGAAGGTGGCCCTCTCTATGTCAGACCACCGTTGTTTTTGGGGATATAAGCCACTGCTTTCTCCGACCAGTCCCAGATTGGTCGCTTTACCCAGTCCAAAGTGCGAGTAAGTTTCTACTAACGCTGAGGACGGCATCGCTAACGCCAGCCTGGAAACGCCGACGTTACTCGATTTTTGCAAGACCCCGGTCAGGGTCAGTTCGTTGTAGCGTGCCACATCTTTGATTTCATGCCCGTTGATACGATAGGGCACGGTATTCAGCACGCTGTTTTCCCGCACCACGCCGTGCTGTAGCGCGGTCATCACCACCATTGGCTTCACGGTAGAGCCTGGCTCAAAGATGTCGGTGATCGCGCGGTTGCGCATTACGTCTTTGGTGGTGCCGGAAAGATTGTTGGGGTTGTAGGCGGGGCTGTTTGCCATCGCCAGCACTTCGCCGGTATTAACGTCAACCAGCACGGCCGTGCCGGACTCTGCCTTGTTAAAGGCAACGGCATTGTTTAATTCACGGTAAACCAGAGCCTGCAAACGCTCGTCGATGCTCAGCGCGAGGTTGTGAGCAGCGCGGCTGTCTACAGAAGAGACATCTTCAATAACGCGGCCGTGGCGGTCTTTACGTACGGTGCGCTCGCCCGGCTGGCCGGTCAGCCATTTATCAAAGCTTTTTTCAACGCCTTCAATGCCCTGGCCATCAATATTGGTAAAGCCGATTAAATGCGATGTTACCTGACCAGCCGGATAGTAGCGGCGTGATTCCTCACGCAGAAAAATACCGGGTAGCTTGAGCTTTTTAACGTAGTCGCCAATGGCGGGATTTACCTGACGGGCCAGATAGACAAAACGGCCTTTTGGATTGGCGTTGACGCGTGCTGCCAGCTGATCCAGCGGAATAGAGAGCGCATCAGACAGCGCCTGCCAGCGGCCATCCAGCGTGATGCCGCCCTTCTCGTTCAGCTCTTTCGGATCGGCCCAAATCGCATTGACCGGTACGCTGACGGCCAGCGGTCGGCCAGCGCGATCGGTAATCATACCGCGAGAGGTAGGCACGGCCTGCACGCGCAGCGAGCGCATATCGCCTTCGCGCACCAGTTTCCCCGGGTTGATAACCTGCAAATAGGCCATGCGTCCCAGCAGTCCACCGAGCGCCAGTAAAATGCAGCCGCACAGCAACGCAAAACGCCAGCTGACAAAGCTGGCCTGATCTTCCTGACGTTTTGACTTAGTCTTCACTGCGGCTTTCATTTATGCCCTTATGGCTGTACCACAATATTTTCCTGCGCCGGATCGACATGCTGCATCTGCAATTTTTCCGTTGCCGTTCTTTCAACGCGACTGTGATCGCCTAATGCGTTCTCTTCCAGAATCAGGTTACGCCACTCGATATCCAGCGCATCGCGTTCCAGCACCAGCTGCTCGCGCTGGGCGGTAAGCAGGCGGGTTTTATGCGCCGTGGTCACCACCAGTACCGCAGAAACCAGCACGGCGACGGCCAGGATCACCGGAAGCTTGCCGTGACGTAAGAGATCGCCTGCAATAACGCCGGGTAAACTGTGTCGCTCGTTGCCAATCATGAGGCGGTCCTCTCAGCAATACGTAATACGGAGCTGCGCGCGCGTGGATTTTCGGCCACTTCTGCGTCGCCCGGCATCATTTTGCCCAGCGCTTTTAGCTGCCGCCCGCCCAGCTTGCTTAACTGGGCTTCCGTCATCGGAATCCCCGCCGGAACCTGCGGGCCACGGCTTTGCTCACGCATAAAGCGTTTAACAATGCGGTCTTCCAGTGAATGGAAACTGATTACCGACAGGCGACCTTGCGGTGCCAGAGCGGAAAGTGCGCCTTTAAGCGCCTGCTCTATCTCTTCCAGCTCGCTGTTTACCCAAATACGAATAGCCTGGAAGCTACGCGTGGCCGGATGCTTAAATTTGTCCTTAACCGGCGTAGCGTGATAGATAACCTCAGCCAGCTCTTTGGTACGCGTCATCGGCTGTTCGCGGTTGCGCTCAACGATTGCGCGGGCGATTCGCTTAGCAAAGCGCTCTTCGCCAAAGGTTTTCAGCACAAAAGCGATGTCGCTCTCTTCCGCCTGCATCAGCCACTGTGCGGCCGACAGACCTTTGGTCGGATCCATGCGCATATCAAGCGGCCCATCGCGCATAAAAGAGAAGCCGCGTTCGGCATCGTCCAGCTGTGGTGAAGAGACGCCAAGATCCAGCAAAATGCCATCAACACGCCCGGTCAGTCCGCGCGCTTCGGCATAGTCAGCCAGCGCGGAAAAAGGACCGTGAATAATGGTAAAGCGCGGATCGGTAATCTCGGCCGCGGCGGCAATAGCCTGTGGGTCGCGGTCAATGGCGAAAAGGTGCCCCTGTTCTCCCAGCGCGGAAAGAATCAGTCGGGAATGCCCACCTCTGCCAAAAGTGCCATCGATATAGATGCCGTCAGGTTTGATGTTGAGGCCGTTAACCGCCTCGTCCAGCAGCACCGTGGTATGTTTGAAATTTTCCTGCATAGTTATAATGACAAGTCCTGCAGGCGCTCAGATAGCGGTTCCTGAGTCGACTGTTCCGCGTCAATATCCTCCCTGACTTGTTGATACCAGGTCTGTTCATCCCACAGCTCAAACTTGTTAAACTGCCCAACCAGCATCACTTCTTTGGTCAGATTCGCATGCTGGCGTAGCGTACTCGCCACCAGCAAACGACCTGCATTATCCATCTGGCACTCGCTGGCATGGCCCAGTAATAAACGCTGAATACGGCGCTCAACGGGGTTCATGCTGGATAAGCTGGCCAGCTTACGTTCAATAATTTCCCATTCGGGCAGGGTATAAAGCAGCAGGCAGGGCTGATGAAGGTCAATGGTGCAAACCATTTGTCCCTGAGACTCTCCGATCAGCATGTCGCGATAGCGTACGGGCACGGCGAGCCGCCCTTTGCTGTCGAGATTGACTAACGTTGCTCCACGGAACATGCCAGCCTCCCTCTCCGGTTGCCCTTAAGTTCCACTTTACACCACAAATTCCCACCCGGAGGAGTTTACGGAGCGGAGGAAATCATTGTCAAGCGACAGCGCGGGCCGCGAGAGAATATTTCTTTTTCGGAACAAGCGTTAACAAGTTAAAAAATAAGGCGCTTAAGAGAGAAATTTAAAATTAACCTGATGAATAATGGCGGGAATTTTTTAGAAATTTTAAATTGTTCAAAAATATAGCGCCGATACTGCCTAAAAAAAGTCAGGCGGGCTTTACCCGCGATGAGGCATTTTAAGGAATTTCTTAATTGGCGAGGGAGAGGCACCGATGCGGACTGGGGTGGCTAATCGTTACCAGCGTTAACATTTTAATAATGAGCGTGTTTCATTACGCGAAGAGGACTGATAGCTGCGTCTTTACTTTTATTTACGTGAAGCGTAACGGTTGAAAAAAAACGGACACTCTTTATCCGTTGTCTTTCCGGTTGAATAAAAAAGCGCGCGCCTGAAAAAAAGCGGTAACCACTGGTGTTACCTCTTTTGGTTTGAATTAATCGACTTTACGGCTTAAACGGCCGCGCCGATAGAGATTACGCCTGATACGGGTAAGGCCAGGCTTGGGTTTGCGAGGTTCATCCAGGCTGGCAAGCACCAGTTCCAGCACCCTTTCCGCAACGTCACGGTGCCGTTGCCCTACCGCTAACACCGGGCAATCCAGGAAATCCAGCAGCTCGTGGTCGCCAAAGGTCGCAATCGCCAGATCGGTTGGCATACGTCCTTCACGTTTCAGCGCCACATCCATTACGCCCTGCAGTAAGCCGAACGAGGTAGTGAACAACGCATCCGGCATGGCGTGCGTCTCCAGCCACTCTTCAAACAGCGCGGCGGCCGCCGTACGTTCAAAGCTGTTGGCATAGATAAAATCGATGTGGCGTTCGTCACCCTGCCAGGCCTGGCGGAAACCCATCTCACGCAGAAAGCTTACCGACAGCTCTGGCAGCGCACCCAGATAAAGAATGGATTCAGCGGGCTGTTTACGCAGCTCGGCGGCCAACATTTCTGAATCGTCCTGATCTGCACCGACTACGCTGGTGAAATGTTCCCGATCCAGCGCGCGATCCAGCGCCACAATCGGTAAAGGATCGTTGACCCAGCGCTGATAAAAAGGGTGCTCGGGCGGTAAAGAGGTAGAAACAATAATGGCATCTACTTTGCGCTGGAGCAGATGTTCCACGCAGCGCATTTCGTTATCCGGCTGGTCTTCTGAACAGGCAATCAGCAGCTGATAGCCGCGCTGGCGAGCCTGTCTTTCCAGATAGTTGGCGATACGCGTATAGCTGGTATTTTCCAGATCGGGGATCACCAGGCCTATCGAACGGGTTCGCCCGGCTCTCAGGCCAGCGGCAACCGCGTTAGGATGGTAATTATGCTCGCGCACAACCGCCATGACCTTTTCTACGGTTTTGTCGCTGACACGATACTGCCGGGCTTTACCGTTGATAACGTAGCTGGCCGTCGTGCGCGATACACCAGCAAGACGCGCAATTTCATCCAGTTTCACAATAACCCCACGCTTAAGGCACCGGGACGGCGCAAAAAATAGCCACGTCGCGGCTAAGGATAAGAGATTCTTTACATCTAACAGCAGATTAATTGGGCTGGCAACCGCTTTTAACGCCAGGCGAGAGCTTTCTGGCAAAATAAAAAACCCGACATTCCGTCGGGTTAGAAACATTTAGCCATAGTCACTCAACGCAATTAACGCATAATACGCTCACCGCGAGCCACGCCGACCACGCCAGAACGGGCGACCTCAACAATTTCCGCTACCTCGCGCACGCTGCTTAAAAAGGCGTCCAGTTTGTCGCTGGTGCCGGCAAGCTGAACCGTATAAAGCGAAGGCGTCACGTCGACGATCTGGCCACGGAAAATTTCAGCGTTGCGCTTCACTTCTTCACGGCCGTAACCGGTCGCCTGAATTTTCACCAGCATGATTTCACGCTCAACAAAAGCGCCCTGCCCCAGTTCGGTAACGCGCAGCACGTCTACCAGCTTGTGCAGCTGCTTTTCAATCTGCTCCAGCACTTTTGCATCGCCCACGGTCTGGATGGTCATCCGGGAAAGCGTAGGGTCGTCAGTTGGCGCTACGGTCAGGCTTTCAATGTTGTAGCCGCGTTGGGAAAATAGTCCGACAACACGCGACAATGCGCCGGATTCGTTTTCCAGCAGTACCGATAAAACACGACGCATAATTAAGTCCTCTCCGTTTTGCTCAACCACATTTCGTCCATCCCGCCGCCGCGAATCTGCATCGGGTATACGTGCTCGCTACCATCAACATTAACATCGACAAAGACCAGACGGCCTTTGCGCAATTCGGTCAGGGCCTCGCTCAGCTTTGCTTCCAGCTCGTGCGGGTGGTCAATACCGATGCCGACATGGCCATACGCTTCGGCCAGTTTGATAAAGTCCGGCAGCGATTCCATATAAGATTGTGAATGACGCCCCGAATAGATCATGTCCTGCCACTGTTTTACCATGCCCAGATAGCGGTTATTCAGGCTTAGTACCAGTACCGGCAAATCGTACTGCAGCGCGGTAGAAAGCTCCTGAATATTCATCTGGATGCTGCCGTCGCCGGTTACGCAAACCACGGTTTCCTCCGGCAGTGCCAGCTTGACGCCCAGCGCGGCTGGCAGGCCAAAGCCCATCGTGCCCAGGCCGCCCGAGTTAATCCAGCGGCGTGGCTTGTCGAACGGATAGTAAAGAGCGGCAAACATCTGATGCTGACCCACGTCGGAGGTGACATAGGCGTCGCCGTTGGTTAAGCGCCAGATGGTCTCAATCACCGACTGCGGCTTAATCTTTTCGCTGCTGCGGTCAAAGTCCAGACACTTACGCGCCCGCCATTGCTCAATACTCTGCCACCAGTCGCGCAGGCTATCGAAATCCTGTTCGCTGCTCGATTTTGTCATCTCCAGCATCTGCTGCAGGACATCGCGCGCGTCGCCGACGATCGGTACATCTGCCGGCACTGTCTTGGAGATAGAAGCAGGATCGATATCAATATGTAATACGGTGGCGTTCGGACAGTACTTCATCAAATTATTGGTAGTACGATCGTCGAAACGCACGCCAACGGCAAAGATAACGTCGGCGTTGTGCATTACCATATTGGCTTCATAAGTCCCGTGCATGCCTAACATGCCAAGGCTTTGACGGTGCGTGCCGGGAAAAGCCCCCAGCCCCATCAGTGAACAGGTAACTGGCAGATTTAGCTTTTCGGCTATTTCCCGCAATTCATCGGCACAGGCCGCGTTAATCACGCCGCCCCCGGCATAAAGCACGGGTTTTTTCGCCGCTAGCAGAGTTTGCAGCGCGCGTTTGATCTGGCCTTTATGCCCTTGCGTCGTCGGATTGTAAGAGCGCATGCTGACCGATTCCGGCCACTGGTACGGCAGTTTATTGGCCGGATTCATCATGTCTTTTGGCAGATCGATAACTACCGGGCCAGGACGACCGCTGGCTGCCAGCCAGAACGCTTTTTTTACTACTCCAGGAATATCTTCGACCTGCCTGACCATAAAGCTGTGTTTAACGATAGGCCGGGAGATACCGACCATATCGCATTCCTGAAAAGCATCGTAGCCAATCAGGGAAGAAGGAACCTGACCGGACAGGACGACCATAGGAATGGAATCCATATAGGCAGTAGCGATACCGGTAATAGCATTGGTAGCGCCAGGCCCGGAGGTCACCAGCACTACGCCCGTTTCACCCGTTGCGCGGGCATAGCCATCGGCCATGTGTACAGCGCCCTGCTCATGCCGCACCAGAATATGGTCGATACCGCCCACCGTCTGTAACGCGTCATAAATATCCAGTACAGCTCCACCGGGGTAGCCAAAAACATGTTTTACGCCCTGATCGATTAACGATCGGACTACCATTTCGGCTCCTGACAACATCTCCATTTTTGCCTCCAGGCTTTAAGGTGCTGATTTATCACCACGCAGCAACTTTCTTGCCACAAGCTACCGCCGGGTAATAAGTTCAAAACCTGTGTTTATTCAGACGCTGAAAAATTTTCAGCCGCCGGGTACAGGGCGCAGGCCCTTTTATTTTTGCTTTAAATGAGGAATTACCATAACCGTAGAAAACCTGGCAGGCAAACGCTATACCGTCAGTCACACTCTCTCTGCGCATGCTAAGGCACTGCTTATTTCGCTGGCATAACAACTATTACACTGAATCACGCGCATGAAAAAAGCGGTTTATGCTGATTGAGCATTCTTTTTCAGCGCAATCGTTTTGTTATTAGCGGGAGGTTAATAAATAATTAAGCTTTCCCTTTCAGGTATCGCCATCGATTTAGTTTTATCTGCTGGCTGAGCATATTCCAATAAAATAATTCACTAAGGAAGAGGAAAATGCCAGTAAAACAGCCGCGTGAGGGAGCGCCGCATAAATAATTGAATTTTAAATGTTTTATAAATAAAAACCGCGCTTTTTACGCCACATTTTTTTCTGATAACAATATGGCTACCTTTTTCTTCTGTTTGTCGCCCTCGCCGTAGAATATTTTCCCTGAAACAGAAGATTTATAACCTTGCGGCTCGCCTTGACATCCGCCCCTGCTTTCAAGTATCAATAAGGGAACAGCAAATTCATAAGGCCTGACTCAATGATTCGTACCCTCCTCCTACCTGGTCTACTACTCAACGCATTTTTATGCGCGGTAGACTTGTGGGCGGAATGAATCACTGATTCAGGCTTGCAAACTAAGAAACCCGCGCTACTGCGCGGGTTTTTTTATGCTCGTAGCACTAGCGATGCAAACATGAAAGGAATTTACCGATGAGCCAACAAGTTATTATTTTCGATACCACGCTGCGTGACGGCGAACAGGCATTACAGGCCAGCCTGAGCGTGAAAGAGAAATTGCAAATAGCGCTGGCGCTGGAGCGTATGGGCGTTGACGTGATGGAGGTTGGATTCCCTGTGTCTTCCCCGGGTGACTTTGAATCCGTACAGACTATCGCCCGCCAGGTAAAAAACAGCCGTGTTTGCGCGCTGGCCCGCTGCGTAGAAAAAGATATTGATGCGGCTTACGAAGCGCTGCGCGTGGCCGAAGCCTATCGTATCCATACTTTCCTGGCGACGTCGCCAATGCATATTGCCACCAAGTTGCGCAGCACGCTGCCGGAAGTGATTGAACGTGCGGTAAAAATGGTAAAACGCGCTCGCAACTATACAAATGACGTCGAATTTTCTTGTGAAGATGGTGGCCGTACGCCAATTGACGATCTGTGCCGCGTAGTGGAAGCCGCTATCAACGCTGGCGCAACCACTATCAACATTCCGGATACCGTCGGCTACACGCTGCCGGACGAGTACAGCAATATCTTTACCCAGTTACGCAACCGCGTGCCGAACATCGATAAAGCGATTTTGTCCGTGCATACCCATGACGATTTGGGCATGGCCGTCGGCAACTCTATCGCTGCCGTTCAGGCTGGCGCGCGTCAGATTGAAGGCACCATTAACGGTCTGGGCGAGCGTGCCGGTAACTGTGCGCTGGAAGAGGTTATCATGGCGATCAAAACCCGTAGCCAGCTGATGAACGTGCATACCAATATCCATCATCAGGAAATCTATCGGACCAGCCAGCTGGTCAGCCAGATCTGCAACATGCCGATTCCGGCTAACAAAGCGGTTGTCGGTAGTGGCGCCTTCGCTCACTCTTCCGGCATCCACCAAGATGGCGTGCTGAAAAACCGTGAAAACTACGAAATCATGACGCCGGAATCCATTGGTCTGCACCAGATCCAGCTGAATCTGACTTCGCGCTCCGGCCGCGCCGCCGTGAAGCACCGCATGGATGAGATGGGCTATAAAGAGCACGATTATAATCTGGACAGCCTGTATGACGCCTTCCTGAAGCTGGCCGATAAAAAGGGCCAGGTTTTCGACTACGATCTGGAAGCGCTGGCGTTTATCAACAAACAAAACGAAGAACCTGAACACTTCCGTCTGGACTATTTCAGCGTGCAGTCCGGTTCCAGCGTAATGGCGACCGCCTCCGTCAAGCTGGGCTGTGGCGAGGAAGTAAAATCCGAAGCAGCCACGGGTAATGGCCCGGTCGATGCTGTTTATCAGGCCATTAACCGTATTACCGATTTCGATGCCGAGCTGGTGAAGTATCAGCTGACCGCTAAAGGCCACGGCAAAGATGCGCTGGGCCAGGTAGATATCGTCGTAAACTATAACAACCGTAAATTCCATGGCGTAGGCCTGGCGACGGATATCGTTGAGTCCTCCGCTAAAGCAATGATCAATGCGCTGAACAACATCTGGCGCTCACGCCAGGTTGAGCAAGAGCTGCAACGTAAAGCCAACGAGAAGGAAGCCGTATAATGACAAGGACTTATCATATTGCCGTACTGCCTGGCGACGGCATCGGCCCGGAAGTGATGGCTCAGGCCGCTAAGGTGCTGGATGCGGTAAGAGAGCGTTTTGGTCTGCGCATCACCACCAGCGAATATGATGTTGGCGGCATTGCGATTGACCGTCACGGCGAACCGCTGCCGCCCGCTACCGTCGCAGGTTGTGAACAGGCTGACGCCATTTTATTCGGTTCCGTTGGCGGCCCTAAATGGGAACATCTGCCGCCAGCCGAGCAGCCAGAGCGTGGTGCCCTGCTGCCGCTGCGTAAACATTTTAAGCTGTTTAGCAATCTGCGTCCGGCCAGCCTGCATCAGGGTCTGGAAGCGTTTTGCCCATTGCGTAGCGATATCGCCGCAAAAGGCTTTAATATTTTGGTGGTGCGTGAGCTGACCGGCGGCATCTATTTTGGCCAGCCAAAAGGCCGTGAAGGCAGCGGCCAGCACGAGCGGGCGTTCGATACCGAGGTTTATCACCGCTTCGAGATTGAGCGTATTGCCCGCATCGCTTTTGAATCCGCCCGCAAGCGCCGTAAGAAAGTGACCTCTATCGATAAGGCCAACGTGCTGCAATCCTCTATTTTGTGGCGGCAAATTGTGACGGAAGTGGCGCAGGATTATCCGGATGTCGAACTGCATCATATGTATATCGATAACGCCACCATGCAGCTGATTAAAGAGCCTTCACAGTTTGACGTGATGCTTTGCTCTAACCTGTTCGGCGATATTCTTTCTGACGAATGCGCGATGATTACCGGTTCAATGGGCATGCTGCCTTCAGCCAGCCTTAACGAGCAGGGCTTTGGCCTGTTTGAACCGGCAGGCGGCTCCGCGCCGGATATCGCCGGGAAAAACATTGCTAACCCTGTTGCCCAGATCCTGTCGCTGGCGCTGCTGTTGCGTTATAGCCTGGATGCAGCGGCGGCGGCCGACGCTATTGAGCAGGCCATCAGCCGCGCGCTGGCGGAAAACTACCGCACCGGCGATCTGGCTGGCAACGGCCAGGCCGTCAGCACTGAGGAAATGGGTTCCGTCATCGCCCGATTTATCAGCGAAGCCTGATTATGAAAACACTATACGAGAAGCTGTTTGACGCGCATGTCGTCTATGAAGCACCCAACGAAACGCCGTTGCTCTATATTGACCGGCATCTGGTGCACGAAGTGACATCGGCGCAGGCTTTCGACGGCCTGCGCGCGCATGGCCGTCCGGTACGCCAGCCAGCCAAAACGTTCGCCACCATGGATCACAATGTCTCCACCCAGACGCGAGACATTAATGCCAGCGGCGAAATGGCGCGTATCCAGATGTCGATGCTGATCAAAAACTGCGAAGAGTTTGGCGTGCGTCTGTATGACCTGAAGCACCCGTTTCAGGGCATCGTCCACGTTATTGGCCCTGAACAAGGCATGTCACTGCCGGGCATGACAATTGTGTGCGGCGATTCTCATACCTCTACGCACGGCGCGTTTGGCGCTCTGGCGTTTGGTATTGGCACTTCAGAAGTCGAGCACGTGCTGGCTACACAAACGCTGAAGCAGTCTCGCGCTAAAACCATGAAAATTGAAGTGGTTGGTCAGACTGCGCCGGGCATTACCGCTAAAGATATTGCGCTGGCAATTATTGGCAAAACCGGCAGCGGCGGCGGCAACGGTCACGTAGTGGAATTTTGCGGCCCGGCGGTAGAGCAGCTCAGCATGGAAGGCCGCATGACGCTGTGCAATATGGCGATTGAACTGGGCGCGAAAGCGGGCCTGGTTGCGCCAGACGAGACCACGTTTAACTATGTTAAAGGTCGGCAGTTTGCGCCAAAAGAGCAGGACTGGGAGCAGGCGGTCGCCTGGTGGCGCACGCTGAAATCAGACAGCGGCGCGCATTTCGATAAGGTTGTTACGCTGAACGCGGCGGAAATAGCGCCGCAGGTTACCTGGGGCACCAATCCAGGACAGGTGATTGCCGTCAACGACACTATTCCCGATCCGGCCAGCTTTAGCGATCCTGTTGAGCGCGCCTCGGCCGAAAAGGCACTGGCCTATATGGACCTTAAGCCCGGCATCAGGCTAACCGATGTCCGTATCGATAAAGTGTTTATCGGTTCCTGTACCAATTCACGTATAGAAGATCTGCGTGCGGCAGCCTCGGTGGTTAAAGGTCATAAAATTGCCGCAGGCGTACAGGCGTACGTGGTGCCTGGCTCTGGCCCGGTCAAAGCTCAGGCAGAGGCGGAAGGGCTGGATAAAATTTTTCTGGATGCCGGTTTTGAATGGCGGCTGCCGGGCTGCTCGATGTGCCTGGCGATGAATAACGATCGCCTCAGCCCCGGTGAACGCTGCGCTTCCACCAGCAACCGTAATTTTGAAGGTCGCCAGGGCCGGGGCGGACGCACCCATCTGCTCAGTCCGGCAATGGCGGCAGCAGCGGCGGTTGCCGGCCATTTTGCTGATATTCGCGAGCTGAGTCAGGAGTAGTTATGGCGAAAAAATTTACGCAGCATACCGGCATCGTGGTGCCGATGGATGCCGCCAACGTCGATACCGACGCCATTATTCCCAAGCAGTTTCTGCAAATGGTGACGCGTACCGGTTTTGGCCGCAATCTGTTTTTCGACTGGCGCTATACGGATGCCGAAGGCCAGATCCCCGATCCGGATTTTATTCTGAATAAGCCCGTATTTCGCGGCGCCAGTATTATGCTGACTCGTGAAAACTTTGGCTGCGGCTCTTCGCGTGAACATGCGCCCTGGGCGCTGACCGACTACGGCATCCAGGCCATTATCGGCAGTGATTTCGCCGATATTTTTGCCAACAATTCGTTTAACAACCAGCTACTGCTGGTGACGTTAAGCGAAGAGGAGATGGAAGAGCTGTTTCAAAAAGTCGCCGCCGAGCCGGGCATTAGCTTTACGGTAGATCTGGAAAAACAGGAAGTGATTGCAGGCGAGAAGCATTATCCTTTCAGCATCGACGCTTTCCGCCGTCACTGTTTGCTGAACGGGCTGGATAATATTGGCCTGACGTTACAGCATGAAACCAGCATCAGCGATTACGAGCGGTGCCAGCCAGCGTTTTTGCGTTAATGACTGACCGGGGCTTCGGTCCCGGTCATACTCTCTGTAAAAATGGAGCCGGGCAAATCAAGGCTTAAATTTTCAGAATCGCCACCTTAACGAACCAGAGAATAATTGCCGTCAGGGCTGGCAGCAGCAACGTCCAGGTGATGCGGTTGTTGATAACGTCAAATTTAGTATTCAGGCGTTGTTCAGAGGCGGAGATTTCTTTCAACAGCTCAACGCGTGTTGAGCCAATCTCTCTATAAAGGTCGGCTTTAGTCGCAAACTCTTTATAAAGATCGGCTTTAGTTGCAAAGTTTTCCGAGCGCTCAATCAGTTTGTCCAGCGCAGCCTGGCTGGCAAAACCTTCACATCGCTCCGCTAAGGCATCCAGAGAGGCCTGGCTGGCAAACCCTTCACAGCGTTCCGCTAAGGCGTCCAAAGAGGCCTGGCTGGCAAACCCCTCACAGCGTTCCGCTAAGGCGTCCAGAGAAGCCTGATTAGCGGCGTGCTTCGAGCGTTCTACCAGCGCCGCAACGTCCACCCGGATCTGACTGGTTTCGCTTTCCAGCCTGGCTATTTTGTCATTTATGCTGTCCATGCCTTTTCCTTCCTGATTTACCCCTGTGGAAAAATACCGATATCCCGTTTGTGCCGTCCGGCGGCGCTCAGCAACTTCCTTAAATGCCAACATGTTGCTTCCATTCATTCCTTTAAAAACCGCCGCATCTGCCAGAGGTCGACGCATCCTTGTACAAATTACAGTCGGCCAAATTTTGCGGCGGCCGCAGGTTTTTTGCAAGAAAAATAAGCAACATTAGGCGCTTTTTTAACCTAAACGTCTTTTACTTTAGCGGACATGGCCAACGCGGCGACCGATAAAATTAGCGCCCCCCAATAGACGGAATAGTGTCCGAACGTTTCAGCCAGCGCACCTTGCAGTACCCCTGCCAGAATCACCCCGGTAGAGATACTATTGGTAAACAGCGTCGTGGCCGCCCCAGGCCTGCCGGGCATCAAATCCTGGAAGTAGAGCATGCCGATACCGGCGATAATACCAATAAAGATGGCGTTGAAGATCTGCAAGGCCATCAGCGCCGTACGTGAATGAAACAGCACCAGCCCCAGATAAAACAGCAGCCCCGCCGCGACGGCGAACAGCATCATTTTGCGTTTGCCAAAGCGCTTCACGTAATGACCGGCCAGCAGCATCACCGGAATTTCCAGCCC
Organism: Erwinia phyllosphaerae; assembly: GCF_019132875.1. GTDB lineage: Bacteria > Pseudomonadota > Gammaproteobacteria > Enterobacterales > Enterobacteriaceae > Erwinia > Erwinia phyllosphaerae. The sequence continues at coordinate 64,410 of NZ_JAHSPF010000002.1, read as the reverse complement.
TGCCGCTACGCCCATCAGCAGGCCAGCCAACCGCTCCGGCAGTCCCAGTACGCTGCTGATATAGATCGGCATATCAATGATATACATGGTATTGCAGGTCCACATCAGCAGCGACGCGATAAACAGCAGCCGCACGTCGCGGTTTTTCCAGGCGCCGACCTGAGTAATCACGACTTCAGGCGGCTGTTCAACCCGGGGCACGGAAGGCAGCGCAAACCAGACCAAAGCAATACAGACAACAAACAGCGCGGCGGCGATGGCAAACATAGTAGTAAAGCCGTAGTTCAGCGCCAGCGCAAAAGAGAGCGGCGGCCCGACTACCCACGCCAGCGACAGCTGCGCGCGCATTACCGAACTGAACATCACCACTTCTCTGGCGGAGCTGTCGGCATATTCGCGCGCCAGAGCAAAAATCTGCGGCATAGCCACGCTGGCCAGCGCCGACAGCAGCACGCCAAAGGTAATCAGCGTCAAATAATGCCGGTTAAAAGCAAATAACAGCGCGTTACCTACCGCCATAAAACAGCAAAAAAGGATCAGCATGCGGCGATCGCCACGGTTATCCGACCTTTTTGCCAGCAGAATACTGACCACAATGCCGGCAATGGCGTTAACGGTATAGAAAAGCCCTACCCAAAATGGCCGCACCGCCACTTCATGCGTTAAAAACAGGCTTAGCGTCGGCGCCTGCAAAGCCCCCGCCACGCCAACCATAAAAGAAACGAGCATAAAAGCGAGATAGACAGGGTTAATGCGACGGCGACGCGTCAGCAGCGATTTCATACCGAATCCCTTTTAAAGAAGCCTCTGGCGATAACCAGGCACAAACAGCAAGCATAGAAGAAAACGGGAAATGAAAAAAGCCAGCGGGCAATACGCGCGCTGGCCGGTGAAAAAGCACCTTACTCAGATATAAAATCGTTGAAAGAGCGCCACTCCGAAGAATGCCTCCCGCTCTTCCATCGCAGCCAATTATTGCCTTAATATAAGGCAGGAAAAACAGATGACTTTCACTGAAGAGTTCCTCTTTTATGACCTCAAAGCGATTACAGCAGCAGTTTATCCGCCTGTGGGCGATATGCGATGGTCAGTCGCAGGAAACGACGCTTGACCAGCTGGCCGCACAGCTCAGCTGTTCACGCCGCCACATGCGGAATTTGCTCAACGCGATGCGGCAAGCGGGCTGGCTGGAATGGCAGGCTGAAGCCGGGCGCGGCAAGCGCTCAAAGCTCAATTTCCTCTATACCGGCCTGGCGCTCCAGCAGCAGCGGGCGGAAGATCTGCTCGATCAGGACCGTATCGACCAGCTGGTACAGTTGCTTGGTGATAAAGACGCCGTGCGGCAGATGCTGATCTCTCACCTGGGCCGCAGCTTTCGCCAGGGGAAACATATTCTGCGCGTGCTCTACTATCGCTCTTTACTGAATCTGAATCCCGCTACGCCGCTGCGCCGTTCGGAAACGCATCTGGCGCGCCAGGTTTTCAGCAGCCTGACGCGGATAAATGAGGAAAACGGGGAAATCGAACCGGATATCGCTCACCACTGGCAAGCGCTTACGCCACTGCAATGGCGCTTCTATTTGCGTCCGGCTATCCGTTTTCATCACGGGCGCGAACTGACCATGGCGGATGTCATCTCTTCGCTGGAAAGAACGCTCGGGCAACCGCTGTACAGCAACATAGCGCGTATTCACTCCCCTTCGCCCTGGACGCTGGATGTCCATCTGCGTCAGCCTGACAGCTGGCTTCCCTGGCTGCTGGCTGCCGTCAGCGCAATGATCCTGCCACAGGAATGGCCTTCACTGCAGAATTTCAGTCGCCAGCCGGTTGGCACCGGGCCTTATGCCGTCGTGCGCAATCAGCAAAGCCAGCTGCGTATCCAGGCGTTTGACGACTACTTCGGCTACCGCGCGCTTATTGATGAAGTTAACATTTGGGTTTTGCCGGAGATCAGTGAAGAGCTGGTTTACTCCGGCGTGAAGCTGGAAGGCGGTCAGCTGGGAGAGAAATCAGAAGAAGCCCGGCTTGAGGAAGGCTGCTATTTTCTGCTGTTTGACCAGCGTTCCTCGCTGGGCCGCGATGAGCAGGTTCGTCGCTGGCTTAGCACCATTGCCAACCCTATAGCCTTATTAAACCACGCGGGAATGGACTACCAGCGCTACTGGTTTCCGGCTTATGGCCTGCTGCCACGCTGGCATCATCGCCGTGACCTGAGCCCGAGAGAAAAACCCGAGGGGCTAACCTCGTTGACGCTGACCTGGTATGGCGATCATGTCGAGCATCAGGCCATCGCTAATGCTCTACAGCCGCTGCTGGCGGCCGAAGGCGTAGAGCTGATCATGCAGCAGGTTGATTACGAAAGCTGGCATCGCGGAGAGGCGCAAAGCGATATCTGGCTGGGCAGCGCCAATTTTACCCTGCCGCTGGCGTTTTCGCTGTTCGCCTTGCTCTATGAAATTCCCCTGTTGCAGCACTGTGTGCCCGTTGACTGGCAGCGCGACGCCAGGCTTTGGCGCGAGCGGGAATTGTCGCTGGCGGACTGGAGCAAACAGCTGGTCACCGACTGTTATCTTCATCCTGTTTTTCATCACTGGCTGCTGCTGGAAGGCGAACGCAGCATGCGCGGCGTGCGCATGAATACGCTTGGCTGGTTTGACTTTAAATCTGCCTGGTTTGCGCCACCTGAACATGATGCTTTCGCTAATGCGCCGAAATCATTAGACTAGTGCGTTCTCAACGGGGTGCGTGGCGCAAGCCGACGCTGAGATAAACCCGTCGAACCTGATCCGGCTAATACCGGCGTAGGGATTTGAGAGTCCCCCGCTCAGATCATGCGTCGCCCTGACCACCAAGGAACGCAAAGTGCTTAAAAAAGTCCTGCCTCTGCTGCTGCTCTGTTCGCTCCCTGCCGTTGCTGCCAAACCTGTGCTGACGGTTTATACCTATGATTCGTTCTCTTCCGACTGGGGACCTGGCCCGGCGATTAAAAAGGCCTTCGAAGCCGGGTGCGGCTGCGAGCTGAAATATGTGGCGCTGGAAGATGGCGTATCGCTGCTGAACCGCCTGCGTATGGAAGGGAAAAACAGCAAGGCCGATGTGGTGCTGGGCCTGGACAACAACCTGCTGGACGCCGCCAGAAAAACCGGCCTTTTTGCCGAAAGCCACGTTGATACGCATGGCGTTACTCTTCCCGGCGGCTGGCACGACAGCACGTTTGTTCCCTATGACTATGGCTGGTTCGCCTTTGTTTACGACAAAACTAAGCTGCAAAATCCGCCGAAAAGCCTGAAAGAGCTGGTGGAAAGCGATCGTCCTCTTAAAGTAATTTATGAAGATCCGCGCACCAGTACGCCGGGACTTGGCCTGCTGCTGTGGATGCAAAAAGTCTATGGCGACCAGGCCCCTGACGCATGGCAAAAGCTGGCGAAAAAAACCGTTACCGTGACTAAAGGCTGGAGCGAGGCTTACGGTCTGTTCCTGAAAGGCGAAGCCGATATGGTGCTGAGCTACACTACCTCTCCGGCTTATCATCTGATTGAAGAGAAGAAAACGCAGTATGCCGCGGCCGACTTTAGCGAAGGCCACTATTTACAGGTGGAGGTTGCCGGTCAGCTGAAAACCAGCCAGCAGCCGCAGCTGGCGCAGGAGTTTATGCAGTTTATCCTTGCTAAGCCGTTTCAGCAGACTATCCCAACCGGCAACTGGATGTATCCGGTAACGGCCGAGAAGCTACCTGCCGGATTCGATACGCTGAACGTGCCGAAAACCTCGTTACAATATTCTGCTGCGGATGTTGCGGCGCATAAAAGCCAGTGGATCAGTGCATGGCAAAGCGCCGTCAGCCGCTAGGTAGCCTGCTTCCCGGCGCGACGGCGGCCATGCTGTTGACCGCTACTGCCGCCCTCGCCTTTACGGCGCTGTGGCGTAACGCGCCGGTTAGTGGCCCAGAACTCTGGCACGACAGCTATCTGTGGCACGTGTTGCGCTTCTCTTTCGGGCAGGCTTTTCTTTCCGCCATGCTGGCGCTGCTGCCCGCCGTGCCGCTGGCGCGCGCGCTTTATCGCCGTCGGTTTCCGGGAAGAACGCTCCTTCTGCGCCTTTGCGCCATGACGCTGGTTCTGCCGGTGCTGGTGGCCGTGTTTGGCATTCTGAGCGTCTACGGCCGTTCGGGCTGGCTGGCCTGGCTTTGCTCGCTGCTGCATATTCACTACACCTTTACGCCTTATGGCCTGCAAGGCATTTTGCTGGCGCACATTTTTTTTAATCTGCCGCTGGCGGCCAGGCTGCTGCTGCAAACGCTGGAGCAAATTCCGACGGAACAGCGGCAGCTCGCGGCCCAGCTTGGGCTTAACGGCTGGAACAGTTTTCGCCTGATGGAATGGCCATGGCTACGGCGGCAGCTGCTGCCCGCTGGCGCACTCATTTTTATGCTCTGTTTCGCCAGCTTTGCGACCGTACTGGCGCTGGGCGGCGGCCCGAAAGCGACCACTATCGAACTGGCCATTTTTCAGGCGTTAAACTTTGATTACGATCCCGGACGGGCTGCGCTGCTGGCGCTGGTTCAGATGCTGTGCTGCCTGAGTCTGGTGCTGATCGGCCAGCGGCTAAGCAAAGCGCTGCCGTCCGGTAGCGCCAGCCTGCAAGACTGGCGCAATCCGCAGGACAGTCTGAGTGCAAAAATCCTTGACGGTACGCTGCTGGTACTGGCGCTGCTGTTGATCCTGCCGCCGCTGCTGGCCGTTATCGTCGATGGCCTTAACCCTAATTTGTTGACGGTACTGCAACAGCCTGCGCTCTGGCAGGCAACTTTTACTTCGGTACGTATCGCGCTTGCTGCTGGCCTTCTCTGCGTCCTGCTTACCGTTATGCTGCTGTGGAGCAGCCGTGAGCTGCGCCTGCGCCAGCAGCTCTTCTACGGTCAGCTGCTGGAGTTAAGCGGCATGTTGATTCTGGCGATGCCGGGAATTGTGCTCGCTACCGGTTTTTTCCTGCTGTTAAACAGTACGGTTGGTTTGCCGCAGTCGGCGGACGGTATCGTTATCTTTACCAACGCGCTGATGGCCGTACCCTATGCCATGAAAGTCCTCGAAAACCCGTTGCGTGATATCGCCGAGCGTTATAACCGACTTTGTCTGGCGCTGGATATTCGCGGGCTAAACCGCCTGCGGCTGATTGAGCTGCGCGCTTTAAAACGGCCGCTGGCTCAGGCGCTGGCTTTTGCCAGCGTGCTTTCGGTTGGCGATTTTGGGGTAGTGGCGCTGTTTGGCAACGAAGATTTCCGCACGCTGCCCTTTTGGCTTTACCAGCAGATGGGGTCTTATCGCAGTCAGGATGGTGCCGTTACCGCCCTGTTGCTGCTGCTGTTGTGCCTTCTTTTATTTACCCTGATTGAGAAACTGCCGGGACGCCATGCTGACGCTGAATAACCTCACCTGGATTTATCACCACCTGCCGATGCGCTTTTCTCTGTCTTTACAGGCTGGGGAACGTCTGGCGATCCTTGGCCCCAGCGGCGCGGGCAAAAGCACGCTGCTGAGCCTGATCGCCGGGTTTCTCAATGCCAGCAGCGGCGAATTACGGCTTAACGGTGAGGATCATCGGTTTACGCCACCAGCGCGGCGGCCGGTTTCCATGCTGTTTCAGGAGAATAATCTTTTCCCGCATCTTACCGTGACGCAAAACATTGGGCTGGGGCTGCATCCCGGCCTGCGGCTGAACAGCGAGCAACGTCACGCTTTATCAGCTATTGCAGCGCGCGTCGGGCTTGAAGATTACCTTGAACGTCTGCCGGGCGAACTTTCTGGCGGCCAACGTCAGCGCGCCGCACTTGCCCGCTGTCTGGTACGCCAGCAGCCCATTTTGCTGCTGGATGAGCCTTTTTCCGCTCTGGATCCGGCGCTGCGTAAGGAGATGCTGGCGCTGGTCGACGAAGTCTGTCAGGAAAGAAATATTACGCTGCTGATGGTTTCGCACAGCATTGAGGATGCCGCGCAAATTACACCGCGCAGCGTGCTGGTCGTCGATGGCCGGATTTACTGGGATGGCAGTACGTCGGCTCTGCTTAACGGCGAGGTTAAGGCAGCGACCGTATTAGGAATTAACGTACGCTAAATATTCGGCGGCGGCGCGCTGGTCGCCGTGTATGCGTACCGTCACAAAACAGCAAACTCGTGTTGGACGCAAATTTACTAAAAATTTTCCTTCTGAAAAGAAAACGTTAATAAATCCAGCGGCTTTTAACCGCTTCCGCACTATCAATGCTCGCAACGCATCAATCCATGCGTTAATTGCACTTATTTACGCCGTTCTCCTCCTCCAGTCTGCAAACCAGGCGCAGCGAAAAGCGTCACTGACAAACTGGAGAACACTATGCAACTTACTTCTGGCTCCCCCCTGACTACCCGCGCCCGCATCGGCGCGATACTCCGCGTCACGTCAGGCAACTTCTTAGAACAGTTTGATTTCTTTCTGTTTGGTTTTTACGCTACCTATATCGCGCATACCTTCTTCCCGGCGAGCAGTGAATTCGCCTCGCTGATGATGACGTTTGCCGTGTTTGGCGCGGGCTTTCTGATGCGGCCTGTGGGTGCCATCGTGTTAGGTGCGTATATCGATAAGGTCGGCAGGCGCAAAGGGCTGATTGTTACCCTGTCGATTATGGCCGCAGGCACCTTTCTGATTGTGCTGATCCCGTCTTATCAAACTATCGGGCTTTGGGCACCCTTTCTGGTGCTGATGGGCCGCCTGCTACAGGGTTTCTCTGCCGGTGCGGAACTGGGCGGCGTGTCGGTTTATCTGGCAGAGATCGCCACCCCCGGCCGTAAGGGCTTTTATACCAGCTGGCAGTCGGGTAGCCAGCAGGTCGCGATCATGATTGCGGCCGCCATGGGCTTTGCGCTGAATGCGGCGCTGGCGGAAACGACTATCCGTGAATGGGGCTGGCGCATCCCGTTTCTGTTTGGCTGTCTGATCGTGCCTTTTATCTTTGTTCTGCGTCGTAAGCTGGAAGAAACCCAGGAATTTAACGCCCGCCGTAAACATCTGGCCATGAAGCAGGTTTTCAGCACGCTGCTGGCTAACTGGCCAGTGGTTATCGCAGGCATGCTGATGGTGGCCATGACCACCACGGCCTTTTATCTGATCACGGTTTATGCACCGACCTTCGGCAAAAAAGTGCTGATGCTCAGCGCTTCCGACAGTTTACTGGTTACGTTACTGGTCGCCGTTTCAAATTTTTTCTGGCTGCCCATTGGCGGCGCGTTGTCCGATCGCTTTGGCCGTAAACCGGTCCTGATTGGCATGACGCTGCTGGCGCTCTGCACCTCTTATCCTGCGCTAAGCCTGCTGGCCGCAGCGCCCGATTTTCACATGATGCTGGGCGTGCTGCTGTGGCTCTCCTTTATTTACGGTCTTTATAACGGTGCGATGATCCCGGCGCTGACGGAAATTATGCCGTCAGAGGTCAGGGTTGCCGGATTTTCGCTGGCCTACAGCCTGGCTACGGCAGTTTTTGGCGGCTTTACCCCGGTCGTCTCCACCGGCCTGATTGAGCTGACGGGCGATAAAGCCTCGCCGGGATACTGGATGAGCTTTGCCGCCGTGTGCGCTCTGGGAGCAACACTTTATCTCTACCGCCGCAGCGCCGTCCCTTTTCAACCAGCACCTAAACCATTCAGTTAAGGAAAAATCATGGGCAAAACATCTCGCTGTTTATCGCTGGCAGCTCTTTTCTTTCTTAGCGCGGGCGCTCAGGCACAAGAGCTGACGATAATGATATCCGGCGGCTTCAATGCCGCATGGCAAAAACTCGCACCGCGTTTTGCCGCGCAGGAAGGCTACAAGGTTGTGACGGTAACGGGGCCGTCGATGGGCAACTCGGCTCAGGCCATTCCTACCAGGCTGGCGCACGGTGAAAAAGCAGACGTCGTGATTATGGTCGGTGACGCGCTGACAAAGCTGGATAAGGCAGGCTGGATCCTCAAAGACTCTCGCGTCGAGCTGGCCGATTCAACCGTCGGCGCGGTGGTCCGTAAAGGCGACGCGCCGGTTGATATCAGCACGGAAGAGGCGTTGCGCAATGCTTTATTAAAAGCCCGCTCTATCGCCTATTCAGACAGCGCCAGCGGCAGATATGTCAGCGGTCAGCTGTTTGAAAAGCTGGGCATTAAAAATGAAGTGCAGAACAAGGCGCACCAGATAGAAAGGGTTCCCGTGGCTTCCATGGTGGCTGACGGCAAGTATCAGCTGGGCTTTCAGCAGGTCAGCGAACTGCGTCCCGTTTCTGGCGTTACCTTTATTGGCGAGCTACCTGCCAGCCTGCAGTACACGACCCGTTTTGCGGGTGCCGTGACGAAAACCTCCGCCCATCGGCAGGAGGCGCAAAAGCTGTTGCAGTATCTTTCCTCAGCGGCTGTACAGCCCACCGTACAGGCAACCGGTCTGAAAACGGTAAAAGCATCGCAGGCTGCTAAGCAGGCGGATACCGTTCAGTAATCAGCTTTTCAAGCTCGGCGGCGACGTGAGACAGCACGCGCCCGCTGCGCCTGAGCAGGCCAACCGTTCGTTTCACTGCCGGTTCGGTCAGCGGCAGGCTGGTCAGGATGGAGTGGCCGGAAGACGGCAGCGACATAGCGGGCACGGCAGCAATGCCCAGTCCCGCTTCAACCATTCCCAGCATGGTGGTGACGTGCCGGGTTTCGCAAATGCTGGGGCGTTCTGGAACGATTTGTGCCAGCGCCTGATCGAGCAGATTTCTGTTACCGGACGTTTTATCCAGCCCAATCCACGCCTGCTGGTAAAACTCACGCCATGTCAGGCTTTTTCGCCCCGCCAGCGGATGCTCATGCCGACAGGCCGCCACATAGCTGTCCTCCAGCAGCGGCAGAAACTCGATATCCGCCTGCGTCCTGCCGGAAAAACTGATGCCGAAATCTGCCTGGCCGCTCACAACCGCGTCGTAAACATTGCTGGCGCTGCTGTCGATAAGCTTAACGCGCACGCGCGGATAGCGAATTTGAAAACGGCGAATAACGTCAGGCATAAAATAGTAGGCCGCAGAAGGGACGCTGGCGACGGTGACCAGACCAGTACGGTTCTGGCTGACCTCGCTAAGATCCCCGACCACGTCCTCAAAGTCAGCCAGCAGCCGTTCCGAACGCTCGGCAAAACTCTGCCCGGCAAGCGTCAGGCTTACCCGCCGCGTGGTGCGTTCAAACAGCTTCAGACCCAGCGCGCCTTCCAGCTTGTCTATTCTGCGGCTTAGCGCCGACTGGGAAAGACAGATCGATTCTGCCGCAAGGCGGAAGCTGCCATATTCCACCAGCGCCCGAAAGGCATACAGATCGTTTAAATCAACATTTACCGGCATGGCTGCTCCTTGCGCTTGCAGCGCTAACCGATAAACACCTGCCACAACAGATTGCGGAATATCGGCATCATAGGATGGAACTGGATAGCCACCAGGCTCCCCACGCCTGCCACCATCATCAACGGTGACAGCCAGCGCAGACGGCTGGCTGGCAGATAAGGCGTTACCCAGTCGTTTTGCTTTTTAGCCCGTAGCCAGCGCCAGCAGAGCCAGCCGCCCAGCCATACCAGCAGCGCCACGCCTAACAGCAGCCATTTAAACATGCTGCTGCTGGCGTCTTTCGGTACGTCTATCGCCACGCCAGCCAGAATGCCCGGCAGCAGATATAAAGGCGGCCACAGCACGCAGCCAATCAGGTTAGGCGGAATAAATTTCTTTACCGGCAGCTCAAGCATCCCGGCGACCAGCGGGATCAGCGGCCGCGTCGGGCCAACAAACCGGCCAATGATAATCGTAAACATGCTGTGCTGATGCAGCGCATGTTCGGTTTTATCCATTAAAGCCTGATATTTTTTAATAAACGACCAGCGGTGCAGCGGCCCTTTAAACTGCCAGCCGATAAAATAGGAAAGCCAGTCGCCCAACAGACAGCCCACAATCCCCACGCCCCAGGCGGGATAAAGGCTAATTTGCCCACTACCGATCAGCGCGCCCAGCGAAGCCATTAACACGGTACCAGGCAGCAGCAGGCCGACCAGCGCCAGAGATTCAAAAAAAGCGACCAGCCCCACGGCCATCAGCGACCACGCAACGGATTGAGTTATAAGATGTTGTAGCCAGGCTTCCATACTTTTCACATTCTGCTTATCAGGAGGTCGGATTGTCCCGACCATCCCGGGATCCGTCAAGCGCTGTTTTGTATGGGGATGCGGAGATTTTCAACTGCTGCGGCAGTAAAAAAAGGGCCGTTAACCGAAGAAAAAATCGACAGCCCGGAGCCAGGAACTGTATAAATAAACATGTTATTATACGGACCAGCAGATTTTACGTCCGAAAGTATTCTGTTGAGGCCGCTGACAACATTAAAGTATCCCGGGTGTCCGCGCCCCGCATAGCGTTGTTCTGGATCCTGCCGCGCCCTTGTGAAAAGCGCGCGCCGGGATTTTCTCAGCACCCACATTTTATCTATTCCTTCAGGAGGCTCAGGTGAACGACGCGCGCGCAGGCTTTCTGCTTACCCGCCACTGGCGAGATACGCCCGACGGCACGGAAATCGTGTTATGGCTGGCCACGGATGCCGGACCGCAGCGTGTGGTTCTGCCGCCGCAGGAATCGGTCGCCTTTATTCCGCAGTCGCAGCTGGCTCAGGCAGAAACGCTGCTAAAGACGGAGCGCGATTATCGTCTGGCTGCGCTAAAGCTAAAGGATTTTCGCCAGCGTCCGGTCGCCGGACTGTATTGCAAACAGTATCGCCAGCTGCAAAAGCTGGAAAAGCTGCTGCGGGAAAACGGCGTAATGGTTTATGAAGCCGACGTGCGCCCACCTGAGCGTTTTTTGATGGAGCGCTTTATCACCGCACCGGTCTGGTTCAGCCGCGAGACGGTCGGCAACAGCGTGACAAAAGCCCGCCTGAAGCCCAATCCCGACTATCGTCCGCCGTTAAAATGGGTATCGCTGGACATCGAAACCACGCGTCACGGCGAGCTCTACTGCATCGGCCTTGAGGGCTGCGGCCAGCGCGTGGTTTACATGCTGGGGCCGGAAAACGGCGATGCCAGCGGCCTGGATTTCGAACTGGAATACGTCGCCAGCCGTCCCGCGCTGCTGGAAAAGCTCAACGCCTGGTTTGCCAAGCACGATCCGGATGTGCTGATTGGCTGGAACGTGGTGCAGTTCGATCTCCGCATGCTGCAAAAACATGCCGATCGCTATGGTATCCCGCTGCGCCTCGGCCGTAATAATGAAATGCTGGAGTGGCGCGAGCACGGCTTTAAGCCGGGCATCTGGTTTGCCCAGGCGACCGGGCGGCTGATTATCGACGGCATTGACGCGCTAAAATCCGCCTTCTGGGACTTTCCGTCGTTTAGCCTGGAATCGGTCTCGCGCGAGCTGCTGGGTGAAGGCAAAGCGATCAATAACCCGTGGGACAGAATGCAGGAGATTGACCAGCGCTTTGCGGAAAATAAACCTGCGCTGGCGCACTATAACCTGAAGGACTGCGAGCTGGTGACGCGCATTTTCCAGCGCACCGAGATAATGCCTTTCCTGCTGGAGCGCGCCACCGTCAACGGGCTACCGGTCGATCGTCACGGCGGTTCAGTGGCCTCTTTCAGCCATCTTTATCTGCCGCGCATGCATCGCGCAGGTTTTGTCGCGCCTAACCTCGGCGAGGTCGCGCCACAGGCCAGCCCCGGCGGTTACGTCATGGATTCCCGTCCGGGGCTTTACGATTCGGTGCTGGTGCTGGACTACAAAAGCCTTTATCCGTCCATTATTCGTACCTTTTTAATCGATCCGGTTGGCCTGGCGGAAGGCATGGCGCACCCCGACGAGAAAGAGTCGGTAAGCGGCTTTCTTGGCGCACGTTTTTCCCGTACTACCCACTGCCTGCCGGACATTGTTAGCCAGATCTGGCTGGGTCGCGAAGCCGCCAAAAAAGAGGGCAACAAGCCGCTATCGCAGGCGCTAAAAATTATCATGAACGCGCTGTACGGCGTGCTTGGTACCAGCTCGTGCCGCTTTTTCGATCCCCGGCTGGCCTCTTCCATTACGCTGCGCGGCCACGAGATCATGCGCCAGACCAGAGAGCTGGTCGAAGCCGAAGGCTACGACGTGATCTATGGCGATACGGACTCTACCTTTGTCTGGCTAAAAACGCCGCATGACGAAGCGTCAGCAGCGGCCATCGGTCATCAGCTGGTAGAGAAAATCAACGGCTGGTGGCGAAACCATTTGCGGGAAGAAGCCGGACTGGAAAGCGCGCTGGAGCTGGAATTTGAAACGCACTTCAGCCGTTTCCTGATGCCGACTATTCGCGGTGCCGAACAGGGCAGCAAAAAGCGCTACGCCGGATTAGTACGCGAAGGCGCGACAGAAAGAATGGTCTTCAAGGGACTGGAAACGGTGCGTACCGACTGGACGCCATTAGCGAAAAATTTTCAGCAGGCGCTCTACCTGCGCATTTTTAAACAGCAGCCGTGGCAGGACTACGTGCGGGAAACTATCCGCCAGCTGCTGGACGGCGAGCTGGACGATCAGCTGGTCTATAGCAAAAAGCTGCGTCGACCGCTGGCGGAATACCAGCGCAATGTTCCGCCGCACGTCCGCGCCGCACGCATCGCCGATGAGCAAAATCAAAAGCTGGGGCGGCCTTTGCAGTATCAAAAAGGCGGAAAAATTCGCTACGTGATGGCGACCTCAGGCCCGGAACCGCTGGAAGTACGCCTGACGCCACTGGACTACGAACACTATCTTTCGCGACAGCTCCAGCCCGTGGCAGAGGGCATTCTTCCTTTCGTTCAGGGTGACTTTGCTACACTGGTAACTGGTCAGTTAGGGTTATTTTGACAGGTGACGAACGCGCCACCTTCCAGTACCATAGCGCCCTTCCTGCAAAACGAAACGAATCTGCCGGGCATGCATGCCGGGTGGTAGTGCTATTGCCTGAAATAACCTCTACGAGAATCGAGCCGAATATCTATGCCTTTTACACTTGGTCAACGCTGGATCAGCGATACGGAAAGCGAACTGGGATTAGGAACTATTGTTGCGGTAGATGCGCGCATGGTCACACTGCTTTTCCCCGCCACCGGCGAAAACCGTCTTTACGCTAAAAATGATTCGCCTATTACTCGTGTGATTTTTAATCCGGGCGACACCATCACCAGCCATGAAGGCTGGCAGCTGGAGGTCACGGAAGTCCAGACGGAAAATGGTCTGGTGACCTATATCGGTACGCGACTGGATACCGAAGAGTCTGACGTGGTGATGCGTGAAGTGATGCTCGACAGCAAGCTGGTATTCAGCAAGCCGCAGGATCGCCTGTTCGCTGGCCAGCTGGACCGTATGGATCGCTTTGCGCTGCGTTTCCGCGCCCGTAAATACCAGAGCGAGCAGTATCGTCTGGCAGTTAGCGGCCTGCGCGGCATGCGTACCAGCTTGATCCCGCACCAGCTGCATATCGCTCATGATGTGGGCCGCCGCCATGCGCCACGCGTGCTGTTGGCTGACGAAGTGGGGCTGGGTAAAACCATTGAAGCCGGGATGATTATCCACCAGCAGCTGCTGGCTGGCCGCGCCGAACGCGTGCTGATCGTGGTGCCGGAAACCTTGCAGCACCAGTGGCTGGTTGAAATGCTGAGGCGCTTTAACCTGCGTTTTGCCCTGTTCGATGACGACCGCTATGCGCAGGCCCGTCTCGACAGCGATAACGCTTTTGATACCGAACAGCTGGTTATTTGTTCGCTCGATTTCGTACGTCGTAATAAACAGCGTCTGGAGATGCTGGCAGAAGCAGAATGGGATCTGCTGATCGTTGACGAAGCGCACCACCTGGCCTGGCAAGAAGGCGAGCCAAGCCGTGAGTACCAGGTTATCGAGCAGCTGGCCGAGCAGATCCCGGGCGTGCTGCTGCTGACCGCAACGCCAGAACAGCTGGGAATGGAGAGCCATTTCGCCCGTCTGCGCCTGCTGGATCCAGATCGCTTCCACGACTTCGCTGCCTTTGTTGAAGAACAGCAGCATTTCCAGCCGATTGCCGACGCCGTTTCCGGCCTGCTGGCCGACAAAGCTATCGATAATGAGCAGATGAACAGGCTCAACGATCTAATGGGCGAGCAGGATATCGAGCCGCTGCTGCAGGTCGCCAACAGCGATCGCGAAGGCAAGCTGGAAGCGCGTCAGGAACTGATCAGCATGTTGATGGATCGCCACGGCACCAGCCGCGTGCTGTTCCGCAACACCCGTAACGGCGTCAAGGGCTTCCCAAAACGCGAACTGCACCAGATTCGCCTGCCGCTGCCGACGCAGTACCAGACGGCAATCAAGGTTTCCGGCATTATGGGCGCGCGTAAAGCGGCCGATGAACGCGCGCGCGACATGCTCTATCCGGAGCAGATTTATCAGGAATTTGAGGGAGATAGCGGCACGTGGTGGAACTTCGATCCGCGCGTCGAGTGGCTGATGGGCTTTTTAACCAGCAACCGCGACAGCAAAGTGCTGGTAATCTGCGCCAAGGCCGCTACCGCACTGCAGCTTGAACAGGTTCTGCGCGAGCGTGAAGGTATTCGCGCCGCCGTGTTCCACGAAGGTTTGTCCATCATCGAGCGCGACCGCGCTGCAGCCTGGTTTGCCTCGGAAGAGGACGGTGCCCAGGTGCTGCTCTGTTCGGAAATCGGTTCAGAAGGCCGTAACTTCCAGTTTGCCAGCCAGATGGTCATGTTCGATCTGCCTTCCAACCCGGATCTGCTGGAGCAGCGTATCGGCCGTCTCGATCGTATTGGCCAGGCGCACGATATTCAGATCCATGTACCTTATCTGGAAAAAACCGCGCAGTCGATACTGGTGCGCTGGTATCACGAAGGGCTGGACGCCTTTGAGCATACCTGCCCGACTGGCCGTACGGTTTACGATAGCGTCAGCGGCCAGCTTATCGACTATCTGGCTTCGCCGGAAAACACCGAAGGCCTGGATGACTTTATCAGCGAGTGTCGCGAACTGCACAACACGTTGAAAAGCAAACTGGAACAGGGCCGCGATCGTCTGCTGGAGCTGAACTCCAACGGCGGCGAAAAGGCGCAGGCGCTGGCGGAGAAAATTGGCGAGCAGGATAACGACATTGAACTGGTCAACTTTGCGCTGAACCTGTTCGATATTGTGGGGATTAACCAGGAAGATCGCAGCGATAACCTGATCGTGCTGACACCGGGCGACCACATGCTGGTACCGGACTTCCCTGGCCTGCCGGAAGATGGCTGTACCATTACGTTCGATCGCGGCCAGGCGCTTTCGCGCGAAGATGCGCAGTATGTCACGTGGGAACACCCGATCATTCGTAACGGTCTGGATCTGATCCTTTCTGGCGATACCGGAAGCTGCGCGCTATCGCTGCTGAAGAACAAAGCGCTGCCGGTCGGCACGCTGCTGGTAGAACTGATTTATGTCGTGGAAGCGCAGGCGCCAAAACAGCTACAGCTCACCCGCTTCCTGCCGCCAACGCCGGTACGCATGCTGGTTGACAGCAAAGGCAACAACCTGGCGGGAAAAGTCGAGTTCGAAAGCTTTAACCGCCAGCTGAACGCGGTAAATCGTCATAACGGCAGCAAGCTGGTCAACGCGGTGCAGCAGGATGTGCATGCGATTCTGAAACTGGCAGAAAGCCAGGCGGCAGAAGAAGCGCGCAAGCTGATCGACATCGCCCGCGAAGAAGCCAACGAGAATCTGAGTGCAGAACTGTCACGTCTGGAAGCGCTAAGCGCCGTCAACCCTAACATTCGTCAGGACGAAATTGACGCGCAGGAAAGCAACCGCGAACAGGTTCTTGCTGCCCTGAACGATGCGGGCTGGCGCCTTGACGCGCTGCGGCTCATCGTTGTGACGCATCAGTAATGACGGGGCGGCCTCGCCGCCCCAAACAGGCAAAAAGATGGAACCCTATAATCCTTCGCAAGATCCGTTGCCCGTGCTCTATCAGGATGAGCACATTATCGTGGTAAATAAGCCGAGCGGGCTGCTGTCGGTACCTGGCCGCCTGCCGGAGCATAATGACAGCGTGATGACGCGTATCCAGCGTGATTTTCCTGCGGCGGAATCCGTACATCGTCTGGATATGGCGACCAGCGGGATTATTCTCGTGGCGCTGAACAAGGCGGCCGAGCGCGAGCTCAAGCGGCAGTTTCGTGAGCGCGAGCCGAAAAAAACCTATCTGGCGCGCGTCTGGGGGCATCCTGAGCACGAGGAAGGGCTGATCGATCTGCCTTTAATCTGTGACTGGCCGCAGCGGCCAAAGCAGAAAGTCTGTTTTGAAACGGGCAAACCGGCGCAGACGGAATACCGGGTTTTAGAATATGGCAGCGATAACAGCGCGCGCGTGGAGCTAAAGCCCATTACCGGACGCTCGCACCAGCTTCGCGTTCATCTGCTGGCGCTGGGCCATCCCATTCTGGGCGATAACTTTTATGCGCATGAAGAAGCCAGAGCAATGGCGTCGCGTCTGCTGCTGCATGCGGAAATGTTAACGATTACCCATCCCAAATATCAGACGCCGATGACCTTCCGTCAGCCCGCTGATTTTTAATCTTTCCCTCCGGCTGTCCGGAGGGAAATTTTTCTGGTCAACAAATCAGCCAATACATTCCGTCAACACACAGGCATCCTTAACCCGCACGCCTTCGGTTTATCTACAAAAGGCTGTTTATTTAAACCCTTTCTCGCGCTTGATTAAATCGTAAGCCGCCTGAATTTCCTGCGCTTTCTGCTTGGCCATCTCCATCATTTGCGGCGGCAAACCTTTTGCCACCAGCTTGTCAGGATGATGTTCACTCATCAGTTTACGATAGGCACGCTTGATGGTTGCCGCATCGTCGCCGCTTTTTACTCCCAGCACGCTACAGGCATCTTCCAGCGTTGGTCCGCGCTGCGCCTGAGCATAGCCTTGCGAACTGCCTCCCTGCTGATAGTGTCCGCCGCCGCCAAACTGCTGGCCGCCCTGCATCATGCGTAAAAATTGATCGAACTGGCTGTGGGAAATTCCCAGCTCTTCAGCAATGACATAGAGCACCTGGCGTTCATTGGGATGCAGTGAACCGTCCGCAAATGCCGCCTGGATCTGTATTTCCAGAAACATCCTAATCAGATCGAAACGGCCAAAGCAGGCGCTACGCAGTTCCCTGAGTTTGCTGCGCAAAGGATAATCGCCCTCTTTCCCCTGACGAAAAGCCTGCTGCGCCGCCGTCCTGGCCTCACCATGTAGCTGCATCCGGTCCATCAATAAAGAGGCCATCTGAATATCCGCATCGGTCACGCGCCCTTTTGACTTGGTCAGATGGCCCATAACCTGAAAGGTGGTGCTAAAAAAAAGCGCCTGACGCGTTTGCTGATTGGCGAAATAACCCTGTCCCTGAACCGCTCGCGCCTTATCAATCAGATGTCCAAAGAGCAGGCCGATAGCCAGTCCCCAAAAACCGGTGCCGCTTAACAATCCCAGCACAAGCCCAATTACTTTTCCCCAATAGCGCATATACTCCTCAATTCGCCATGCTGAAGGCTAAAAATTGCATTATCATACCCGTCATTTATCTCAGAGCCTAACGGCAACGCGGTCAAACAGTCCGGATAACACTAGCGCAACGCAGTTGAGTGCGTTAGTCTCTGACCGTTTGTCGGCATGATGCCAGCTATCACGGAATTTTCGATACCGCGTATGAAAAAACGACTACCTACTTTGCTGGCCACGCTTATCGGCTCAGCGCTCTACAGCCAGCAAGGTCTGGCAGACGATCTCACCTCACAGTGTATGCTGGGAGTGCCGAGCTATAACCGTCCTCTGGTTCAGGGTAAGAACACCAATGAACTGCCGGTTACTATCAACGCGGATCAAGCGAAAGGCAACTATCCTGATGACGCGGTCTTTAGCGGCAACGTCGATATTAAGCAGGGCAATAGCCAGCTGCTTTCCGACGAGGTGCAGCTGCACCAACGGCAGCAGGCGGGTCAGCCGGCGCCGGTGCGCACCGTGGACGCGTTGGGTAATGTGCATTACGACGATAATCAGATCATCCTGAAAGGTCCGAAAGCCTGGTCTAATCTGAACACCAAAGACACCAACGTCTGGAACGGCACCTATCAGATGGTAGGCCGTCAGGGACGCGGTAGTGGCGATCAGATGAAGCTGCGCGGACAGAACCGCTATACCATTCTGGAAAACGGCACCTTTACTTCCTGCCTGCCCGGCGATAACAGCTGGAGCGTAGCGGGAACGGAAGTGATCGAAGATCGCGAGGAGCAGGTTGCGGAAATCTGGAACGCCCGCTTTAAGATCGGTGCGGTGCCGGTGCTGTACAGCCCCTATTTACAGTTGCCGATTGGTGACCGCCGCCGCTCGGGCTTTTTGATCCCTAACGCCAAATACGGTAGCTCTAACGGCTTCGAGTTTTTGCTGCCCTATTACTGGAACATCGCACCGCAGGCCGACGCCACCCTCACGCCGCACTACATGAGCAAGCGCGGCATGCAGTGGCAAAATGAGTTCCGCTACCTGACGACAGCGGGCGCGGGCCTGGTTGAGTTCGATTATCTGCCTTCCGACAAGCAGTACACCAACGATGCGGCTACGCGCGGCATTAATGATGATAAAGACTCCAGGCGCTGGCTGTTCTTTTGGAAGCATTCGGGCGTTTATGAGCAGAACTGGCGCTTTAACGTCGACTATACCAAGGTCAGCGATCCTTATTACTTTACCGATCTGGACTCTACCTATGGTGATTCGACCGACGGCTACGTCACGCAAAAATTCAGCGTAGGCTACGCAGAGAAAAACTGGGACGCGACGCTGTCGACCAAACAGTTCCAGATCTTCTCTACCCAGTCGAGTAACGACGTATACCGCGCCGAGCCGCAGTTCGATTTTAACTATTACCAGAACAGCGTTGGCCCGTTCGATACGCATCTTTATGCGCAGGCGGTCAAATTTACCAACGTTAACGAAGAATATCCGGACGCAACGCGTTTGCATCTGGAACCAACCATCAACCTGCCGCTGGCTAACGGCTGGGGCAGCATTAATACCGAAGCCAAACTGCTGGCGACGCACTATCAGCAGGATGATATTGAGTATTACAACAACAACGTCGATACCAGCAAAGTTAACCAGCTGAAAAGCAACGTTAACCGCGTTATGCCGCAGTTTAAGGTTGACGGCAAAATGGTCTTTGACCGCGATATGGACTGGTCAGAAGGCTATACGCAGACGCTGGAACCGCGTATGCAGTACCTTTATATCCCTTACCGCGATCAGAGCATGATCCGCGCGTACGACTCTACCTTGCTGCAAAGCGACTATACCGGCCTGTTCCGCGACCGTACTTACAGCGGCCTGGATCGTATCGCTTCCGCCAACCAGCTGACCAGCGGCGTCACCACGCGAATATTTGATAACGATTTGGTTGAACGTTTTAACGCTTCTGTAGGTCAAATCTATTCGTTTACCCCATCCCGTACCGGGCTGGAGAACGTAGACAGCGACGATCGCGGCAGCCTGGTTTGGGCTGGCGATACCTACTGGAAGATTAGCGATCGCTGGGGTGCGCGTGGCGGTGTGCAGTATGACACGCGTATCGACAACGTTTCCCAGGGCAACGCCGTACTGGAATATCGCCGTGATGCAGACCGCATGGTGCAGCTGAACTATCGCTACACCAGCCCGGAATATATCCAGCAGACGCTGAGCCAGATCACTAACCCTGGCTACCAACAGGGAATTTCGCAGGTAGGCGCGACGGCAAGCTGGCCAATCGCCGATGCCTGGTCGGTCGTTGGCGCCTGGTATTACGATACCAAGGCCAAACAGCCTGCCGATCAGCTGCTCGGCGTGCAGTATAGCTCTTGCTGCTACGCTATTCGTCTGGGTTACGAACGTAAGATCACCAGTTGGGAAAACGACAGCAGTACCTATGACAATAAAATCTCGTTCAACATTGAGCTACGTGGTCTGAGCCCGAGCTATAGCCTGGGCACCGGCCAGATGCTGCGTCAGGGCATTTTGCCTTATCAGCGCTCTTTCTGATGTTGTGATAATTAGTATGCCAACCCGCCGTGCGGATAGAAGAATGGAAAAAGTATGAAGAACTGGAGAATGCTGATCCTTGGTGCAGCGCTGACGGCAAGCACCGCGTTTGCAGCACCGCAAGTTGTTGATAAAGTAGCCGCCGTAGTCAATAACGGCGTCGTTCTGGAAAGCGACGTCGATGGCATGATGCGCTCGGTAAAAAGCCAGTCGCAGCAGGCCGGTCAGCAGCTTCCGGATGACAAAACGCTGCGTCACCAGATCATCGAACGTCTGGTAATGGATAATATTCTGCTGCAGATGGCAAAACAGGCCGGTATCCAGATTCAGGACGATCAGCTCGATCAGGCGATTGCTAATATTGCCGCGCAGAACAAAATGAGCGTCGATCAGCTGCGTAGCCGCCTGGCTTATGACGGCATGAACTATGCGACTTACCGCGAGCAAATCCGTAAAGAGATGACGATTGCCGAAGTGCGCAATAACGAAGTCCGTCGTCGCGTTACGATCCTGCCGCAGGAAGTGGATTCGCTGGCTACCCAGGTTGCCTCGCAGAACAACGCTTCTACCGAACTAAACCTCAGCCACATTCTGCTGCCGCTGCCGGAAAACCCAACGCAGCAGCAGGTTGACGATCAGGAAAAGCTGGCAAAACAGCTGGTTAGCGAAGCGAAAGGCGGTGCTGACTTCGGCAAACTGGCTATCACCTACTCTGCCGATCCACAGGCGCTGAAGGGCGGCAATATGGGTTGGGGACGCATTCAGGAGCTGCCTTCGCTGTTTGCTCAGTCGCTGGTTGTGGCGAAAAAAGGCGATATTATTGGCCCGATTCGTTCCGGCGTTGGCTTCCATATTCTGAAAGTGAACGATATTCGTGGCGATAAGCAGAATATCTCCGTCACGGAAGTCCATGCGCGCCATATTCTTCTGAAACCATCGCCGGTCATGACCGACGACCAGGCTCGCCAGAAGCTTATTCAGGTGGCTGCCGATATCAATAGCGGCAAAACCACCTTCGCTCAGGCAGCTAAGCAGCTTTCTCAGGATCCGGGCTCTGCTAATCAGGGTGGCGATCTGGGCTGGAGCTCGCCAGAAGTATACGATCCCGCTTTCCGCGACGCGCTGCTGAAGCTGAAAAAAGGCCAGATGAGTGCGCCTGTACACTCTTCCTTCGGCTGGCATTTAATTCAGCTGATAGATACGCGTCAGGTTGATAAAACCGATGCGGCGCAGAAAGAGCGCGCCTACCGCCTGCTGTTTAACCGTAAATTCGCAGAAGAGGCGCAAACCTGGATGCAGGAGCAGCGTGCTTCCGCCTATGTGAAAATTCTGGATGCCAATGCTCAGTAATATGCGCGTGGCGATCACTCCCGGCGAACCCGCCGGGATTGGTCCTGATGTCACTCTGCAACTGGCCCAGCACAACTGGCCGGTTGAACTGGTAGTTTGTGCCGATCCCGCTTTGTTACGCGAGCGTGCAGCAAAGCTGGGTTTACCTTTGACCCTGCGCGAATACCAGCCGGGCGTTGCGGCGCAGCCGCAGATTGCCGGTACGCTGACGGTATTGCCTGTTGCTACAGCGCAGCCGGTAAAAGCCGGCGAACTGTGCGTTGCCAACAGTCAGTACGTGCTGGAAACGCTGGCGCGCGCCTGCGATGGCTGCCTGAACGGCGAATTTGCCGCGCTGGTTACCGGACCGGTACATAAAGGCGTCATAAACGATGCCGGTATCCCGTTTAGCGGCCATACGGAATTTTTCGCCGAGCGCGCTGGCTGTTCACGTGTGGTTATGATGCTGGCGACGGAAGAGCTGCGGGTTGCCCTGGCAACCACGCATCTGCCGTTAAAGGACGTTTCGGCCGCGATCACCCGTGACAGCCTGCACGAAGTCATCAACATTCTTCATGCCGATCTACAGAGCAAATTTGGCCTGCCCTCACCCCATATTTTCGTCTGCGGGCTTAATCCGCACGCCGGTGAAGGTGGTCATATGGGCCGGGAAGAGATTGATGTTATCATTCCCGCGCTGGACGAATTAAGGCACAGGGGAATACGGCTGACCGGCCCGCTTCCGGCCGATACGCTGTTCCAGCCAAAATATTTACAGCATGCTGACGCGGTTCTGGCGATGTATCACGACCAGGGTCTGCCGGTGCTGAAGTACCAGGGTTTTGGACGAGCCGTGAATATCACGCTCGGCCTGCCTTTTATCCGCACTTCCGTAGACCACGGCACCGCTTTAGAGCTGGCAGGCCTGGGTCAGGCTGATGCGGGCAGCTTTATTACGGCGCTTAATCTCGCCATCACCAATCTCAAGAGCAGTAATGAATAATCGCGTCCATCAGGGCCATTTTGCCCGCAAACGTTTCGGACAGAACTTCCTTAACGATCAGTATATTATCGACAGCATCGTCTCTGCGATCCACCCACAGTCCGGCGAAACCGTTGTCGAAATCGGCCCTGGCCTGGGCGCGTTAACCGAACCGGTTGGCGAGCGGCTGGAAGCAATGACGGTGATTGAACTTGACCGCGATCTGGCGGCTCGTTTACAGACTCACCCTTTTTTAGGGCCTAAGCTGACGATTTTCCAGCAGGATGCCATGACCTTTGACTTTGCGGCCTATGCCCGGGAAAAAGGCCAGTCTCTGCGCGTCTTTGGTAACCTGCCCTACAACATCTCTACGCCATTGATGTTTCACCTGTTCAGCTATACTAATGCGATCCGCGACATGCACTTTATGTTGCAGAAAGAAGTAGTGAACCGTCTGGTGGCGGGACCAGGCAGCAAGGCCTATGGTCGTTTAACGGTCATGGCGCAATATTATTGCCAGGTAATCCCGGTGCTGGAAGTACCGCCGGAATCCTTTACGCCTGCGCCTAAAGTCGATTCCGCCGTGGTTCGCCTGGTGCCTCACGCCTCTATTTTGCATCCTGTACAGGACATTAAAATCCTGAGCAGGATCACTACCGAAGCTTTTGGTAAACGCCGTAAAACTCTGCGCAATAGCCTTGGCCATCTGTTCTCGCTGGAGGCGCTACAGGAGATGAACATCGATCCGACACTGCGTGCGGAAAACATCTCTGTGGCCCAGTATTGCCAGCTGGCAAACTGGCTGTCTGCGCATCCCGAGCAGCCGCAGGAGAGTTAACCCGATGAACGATACGCCCCGAGTTTGTGTGCATGTACAGAGCGCTTATATTTCGTCGCAGTCTGCGCCGGAAGAGAACCGCTACGTTTTTGCCTACACCATTATTATCCGTAACCTGGGGCGTACCGCCGTGCAACTGCTGGGCCGCCACTGGCTGATTACCAACGGTAACGGTCGCGAAACGGAAGTTCAGGGCGAAGGCGTGGTCGGCGAGCAGCCCCATATTCAGCCCGGCAGTGAATTTCAATATACCAGCGGGGCCGTCCTTGAAACCCCGATGGGCACCATGCAGGGACACTATGAGATGATCGACAGCGAAGGCGAAACCTTTCGCGTGGCGATCCCGGTGTTCCGACTGGCCATTCCCAGCCACATACACTAATTCTGATTGCGATTCGGGCTTTCCCGACGCAGAGGTTCGGATTGTTTATGAGCACTTACCTGATTGGCGATATTCACGGCTGTTACGATGAACTGCAGTCGCTACTGGAGCAGGTGGCTTTCGATCCTGCTCAGGACACGCTATGGCTAACGGGCGATTTAGTGGCTCGCGGTCCTGCTTCACTGGAAGTTCTGCGCTACGTTCGCTCGCTTGGCGACGCGGTTAAGCTGGTGTTGGGCAATCACGATCTCCATCTGCTGGCCGTTTTTGCCGGTATCAGCCGCAATAAACCCAAAGATCGCATCACTTCACTGCTGCAGGCGGAAGATGCTGACGAGCTGATTAACTGGCTGCGCCGCCAGCCGCTGCTGCAGGTAGATGAAGAGAAAAAACTGGCGATGGCGCATGCCGGGATTACCCCGCAATGGGATATTGAAACGGCAAAAAGCTGCGCGCGTGAAGTGGAAGCCGTCCTCTCCAGCGACACCTATCCCCTGTTTCTGGACGCTATGTATGGCGATATGCCAAATAACTGGTCGCCGGAGCTAAGCGGCCTGGCACGTCTGCGCTTCAGCACCAATGCGCTAACCCGTATGCGTTATTGCTTTCCCAATGGCCAGCTGGATATGATCTGCAAAGATACGCCCGCTTCCGCACCCGCCCCGCTAAAACCCTGGTTTACCATTCCCGGTCCCGTCGCGCGTGATTACACTATCGTGTTTGGTCACTGGGCTTCGCTGGAAGGAAAAGGCACGCCGGAAGGCATCCTGGGGCTTGATACGGGCTGCTGTTGGGGAGGAAACCTGACCATGCTGCGCTGGGAAGATAAGGCGTGGTTCGTGCAGCCGTCAAAGCTTAAAAGCACGGTGGAAGAATAATCTTCAGGGCGGATAATTATCCGCCCTGAAACTTAACGGCGATCGAGGATTTCGAAGCAGTAGCTGTGGGTGTTCTTTTCGTCAGCGTCATGAAATTCGCTGAAGGTTGACTGCCACTGATCCGGCTCGTAGTCAGGAAAGGTGGTGTCGCCTTCAACTTCAGCATCAATATGCGTCAGATAAAGCCTGTCCGCTTTCGCCAGGAATTGCTCGTAAACGCGACCGCCGCCAATCACCATAATCTCTTCCGCCCCGCCTGCGGCCTGCAGAGCATCTTCAATCGATGACACCCAGGTAACGCCTTCGGTCTGGCCCGGCTGGCTGCTGATGACGATATTCAGCCTGCCCGGTAATGCACGACCAATAGACTCGAAAGTACGGCGTCCCATAATGACCGGTTTGTTCAGGGTGTTCTTTTTAAACCAGGCCAAATCGGCTGGCAGATGCCACGGCATGGCATTTTCCATCCCGATAACGCGGTCGGTTGCCATGGCTGCAATCAGGCTTATCATCTGAGAATACTCATAAGGTGTAAAATTGGCGTCATCATACGGAAAGGCGAAAGTTTCGTCGATAGCTAAGCAGAGGGAATTAAGTAAAGGTTTATCAGGATATCGTTTGCGTGTATTTTGCCAGAACTTCAGGCTAAAATAAGCTCAGCAACGTGCTTAAAAACTCCCCTTTCCTGTAGAAGCCTTAGAACATCATGTTAGAAACCAGCTTACTTATTTTCACTATCTCTGCGCTGGGCATGCTTTCGCCCGGCCCGGATTTTTTTCTGATTATTAAAAACGCCGCACGCTATCCGCGTCGCGCCGCGCTGATGACCGCGCTTGGCGTTAACTGTGCTGTAGCAACGCATATGACCTATTGTGTAGCAGGCCTGGCAGTCGTCATTACCACTACGCCATGGCTGTTTATGCTGCTTAAGTACGCGGGCGCGGCTTACCTGATTTATGTAGGCATCCAGGCGCTGCTTTCTCGCGGCAACAGTAAAATGGATCTCAGTAATGTTGCGGCGGAAAACACCTCGCTGAAAAAAGCTTTTATGCAGGGCTATCTTTGCAATCTGTTAAATCCTAAGGCGACCTTGTTTTTCCTGTCTATGTTTACTCAGGTTCTTAACGTCCATTCAGGCCTGGGCGAAAAAATCTGGTACGCGGGCATTATTCTGACGCTTTCATCAATCTGGTGGCCAACGCTGGTAGTGCTTATTCAGAGTGCGCCGGTGCGTCGCGGCCTGGCTAAAGCGCAAAAGATTATCGACCGGTTATTGGGTACGGTGCTTATCGCCTTCGGTATTAAGGTCGCCCTCTCCTGATGCTCTTTGTTCCGCTGGTTTACGACTGGCGGAACCTCTCCCCTTTCCGCTTTTCTTCATCCTGCGTATAGCTTTTTCAACTGACTTGCGAGACATCACGCAGCATCGACATTTCATGGCGGCATTCAGGCGGTTCTACAGGCAAAATAGCGCCTGAAATTTGATCGAAAGCATAGAACCATCCTTCAGATGGGGATAGTTTATCCAAAGAAAGGAGATAAGGCAGTGGACGCCATCTTTATTGAGTTGCCACCTTTTGCACGTCATCGTGCAGAATATCTTTCTGATGAAGCTTTTCGTAGCCTGCAAAATTTATTGCTGCTTGCTCCCTGCTGTGGCGATGTGATGCAGCACACGGGCGGACTGCGTAAGCTCAGGCTGGGCGACGATCGTCGACATAAGGGAAAGCGAAGCGGCCTGCGGATTATTTATTACTGGTGGCCGGAAAAGTCGCAGTTTCTGCTTTTCACGCTGTATAGCAAAGGCGAAATGGACGACTTAACGCTTGCCCAACAAAATCTGCTGCGCCAGCTACTGGATTACCATCTAACGGGAACGGAACCATGAAAAAACGTCAGCTATTTACCGAACTGGTCGAGGGAATGGATGCCTGGGGCGAGATGAACGCAGGTAAAAAAACCCTTAAAACACATCGACTAAGCATTGAGCGCGATATTGCAATGCCTGCCAGCGAACTCCGTCAGATCCGCGAGTCGCTGCAGCTTTCGCAGGGGCTGTTTGCCCAGTATCTGCATACCGGGCTAACCACCTATCAGAACTGGGAGCAAGGCCGCGCCCGGCCTAACAATCAGGCTATTTTACTGATTAAGATGGTGGAAAAAGACCCAGCGCTGCTGCAAAAACTGGCCAGCCTCTCACGGTAAAACGGATGGGGTGAAACCTTAGCCACATATAGCCAGCGTCAGCGGTGAACGGCCAGGCATAGATGCACGGTTAAATTTAGCATTGAACAACCAGGCATAGATGCACGGTTAAATTCAGCATTGAACAGTCAGGCATAGATGCACGGTTAAATTTAGCATTGAACAGTCAGGCATAGATGCACGGTTAAATTTAGCGGTGAACGGCCAGCCATAGATGCACGGTTAAATCTAGCGGTGAACGGCCAGGCATAGATGCACGGTTAAATTCAGCGCTGAACGGCTGAGCAGCCTGGAAACCGGCGGCGAAAACTCGCCGCCGGCAGGGCTTATGAAGCGGATGACAGGCGTTTAAATTCCGCTTTTGCCTTTTGCAACTGCTGGGTGAAGCCGACATCCGCATGCAGGCGCGCAACGATAGCGCCACCAACTATGCGGGCCGCGTCAACGTCGCTTTGCCAGTGATAGCCACAAATTACCCGGCTTTGCCCCATTTCATAGCCGCGTTTCAGTATTTCGTTTTGCCTGGCCGGATTAATTTCGGCGAGCACCAGCGCAGTCGCCCAGCCGATGGTCGTATGGCCAGAAGGATAGGCGCCGTTTTTTGACAGGGTACCTTCATCATCCGCCCGACAGGTCGGTTCATTATAAAAGGCAAAAGGCCTGATACGCATGTAGTGAATTTTTGCACTTCTCGTTGCCAGATCGCCCGCATCCTCACGCATTTTCATGATCAAACGCTGAATTTCTGGCGCTTTTTTATCAATTGGTAAACCGAACGCCGTCGAAAAAGCCTCGGCAACGCCATCACCACTGACGTGCGCATCTTGCCAGGCTTGCTTGCCGCGCGGCGTACTCCTGAGCATTTTTCCTGCTTCATACTGCGCCTTGTCGTTTAAAAATGCGATGCTGTCTACAGCAGGAGGCGGAGGTAACAGAGCCAGGCTATCCGCTGACTGGGATTCCTGTAGGAAGTAGAAGTCAGGCTGTGTGGTAACGTCTACGGCGGCAAACGAAAACTGCACTATGGCCGTCCAGGCAAGCGTAGCCAGTACTATTTTTTTCATTATGTCTTCCTTGTAAATGAGTAGTAAACGCATAAAAAATAAAAGAATAAAGCCGGAAGAGTTTAGCGTATAACGCGCCAGTTCAATTTTATATGGGTCACAAAACAACCATTTCGATGAGTGAGCTGCCCTTCTTTCGCTTTATTTGATTCATCGGGCCATCTGGAAATACGGCTAAAACTCACAGCAGCAGTTAGCTGGAGGCTGAAGGTTGAAAGCTGGAGGCTGGGGCTGGGGCTGGGGCTGGGGCTGGGGCTGGGGCTGGCGATGGCGATGGCGATGGCGATGGCGATGGCGATCGTTATTGAAATGCGGTGATACGCAGAGGCAACGTTTATTGGCTGGCGGCTTAAAAGAAACGGGAGTAGCCCGGCTGCCCGGACGTTTTACCACCGCATAAAAAAACCAGGCTCCAGAGAGCCTGGTTTCAGGTTATTAATGATGCACTACGCGGCTTTCCTTAGCCGTTAATCTGCGCGTGCATTTCCTGTACGGAGATAACCTGCTCGGTCGGATCGGCATTCAGCGACATTGCCGTGGCAAAACCACCGTTCAGCGTGGTGTCGTAATGCACTTTATACTGCAGTGCGCTGCGGCGGATCAGTTTGGAATCCTCAATCGCCTGACGTCCGGCCGTCGTGTTAACAATGTAGGCATATTCACCGTTCTTCAGGCGATCCTGAATATGCGGACGTCCTTCGTGCACTTTGTTAACCAGACGCGGGTTAATGCCTGCTTCACCTAATACCACAGCCGTGCCGTGCGTTGCATCCAGCTCGAAGCCGAGCTTTTGCAGCTTGGCCGCCAGATCCACGATGCGCTTTTTATCACCTTCGCGGACGGACAGCAGCGCGCGGCCGCTCTTTTTCATGTTGCTTTGTGCGCCCAGCATCGCTTTAGAGAAAGCTTCCGCAAAAGTACGGCCCACGCCCATGACTTCGCCGGTTGAACGCATTTCCGGGCCGAGGATAGGATCAACGCCCTGGAATTTGTTGAACGGCAGTACGACTTCCTTAACCGAATAGTACGGTGGAATAATCTCTTCCGTTACGCCCTGCTCGACCAGCGTTTTGCCCGCCATAACGCGCGCGGCAACTTTCGCCAGCGGCACGCCCGTAGCTTTAGAGACAAACGGCACGGTACGCGCGGCGCGAGGGTTAACCTCAATCAGATAGACTTCGTTATCTTTGACCGCGAACTGCACGTTCATCAGGCCGCGTACGCAAAGCTCGAAGGCCAGCTTTTCGACCTGCTGACGCATCACGTCCTGAATCTCTTTGCTCAGCGTGTAGGCCGGCAGTGAACAAGCGGAGTCACCGGAGTGCACGCCAGCCTGCTCAATGTGTTCCATAATGCCGCCAATCAGCACACGCTCGCCGTCGCAGATAGCATCGACGTCGACTTCTACCGCGTCATCCAGGAAGCGATCCAGCAGCACCGGCGCATCGTTAGATACGGAAACGGCGGTCTGGAAATAGCGTTTTAGATCGATTTCGTCATAAACGATTTCCATCGCGCGGCCGCCCAGCACGTAAGAAGGACGCACCACCAGCGGATAGCCGATTGTGGCTGCTTTCTCTACCGCCTGCTCCAGCGCCGTTACCGTGGCGTTGGCAGGCTGCTTCAGGCCCAGGCGATCGACCGCCTGCTGGAAGCGTTCACGGTCTTCCGCACGGTCAATAGCGTCCGGGCTGGTGCCGATAACCGGTACGCCTGCGGCTTCCAGCGCGCGCGCCAGCTTCAGCGGCGTCTGGCCACCGTACTGGACAATCACGCCCTTCGGCTTCTCAATACGCACGATTTCCAGCACGTCTTCCAGCGTAACCGGCTCAAAATAAAGACGGTCAGAGGTATCGTAATCGGTAGAAACGGTCTCCGGGTTACAGTTAACCATAATGGTTTCGTAACCGTCTTCGCGCAGAGCCAGCGCGGCGTGCACGCAGCAATAGTCGAACTCAATGCCCTGGCCGATACGGTTTGGCCCGCCGCCCAGCACCATGATTTTGTCGCGATCCTGGTTTGGGTTGGCCTCGCACTCTTCTTCATAGGTAGAGTACATATAGGCGGTGTCGGTCGAGAATTCCGCCGCACAGGTATCCACGCGCTTGTAAACCGGGTGCAGGTTGTACTGATGACGCAGCTTGCGCACTTCCGATTCCGCCACGCCAGCCAGCACGGCCAGACGCGCATCGGCAAAACCTTTACGCTTCAGCGTACGCAGGAAATCAGCCGTCAGGCCGTTGATGCCTTCACGGGCAACCTGCTCTTCCAGCCGCACCAGCTCTTCAATCTGCACCAGGAACCAGCGGTCAATATTGGTCAGGTTGAATATACCGTCAACGGACAGGCCCGCACGGAAGGCATCGGCTACGTACCAGATGCGGTCGGAACCGGCATCTTTTAGCTCGCGGCGGATAGTGGTCAACGCTTCCGCATCGTTCAAATCAACTTTTGGATCGAAGCCGTGCGCGCCGACTTCCAGCCCGCGCAGCGCTTTTTGCATAGACTCCTGCAGCGTGCGGCCAATCGCCATGACTTCGCCCACGGATTTCATCTGCGTGGTCAGGCGGTCGTTGGTGCCCGCAAATTTTTCAAAGTTGAAGCGTGGAATTTTGGTCACGACGTAGTCGATGGAAGGCTCAAACGACGCAGGCGTGCGGCCGCCGGTGATGTCGTTCATCAGTTCATCCAGCGTGTAGCCTACGGCCAGCTTGGCGGCAATTTTTGCAATCGGGAAGCCGGTTGCTTTGGACGCCAGCGCGGACGAACGGGAGACGCGCGGGTTCATCTCGATGATGATTAAACGACCATTCTCCGGGTTAACCGAGAACTGGACGTTAGAACCGCCGGTTTCCACGCCAATTTCACGCAGTACCGCCATCGAGGCGTTACGCATAACCTGATATTCTTTATCGGTCAGCGTCTGCGCTGGTGCTACAGTGATAGAATCGCCGGTGTGGATACCCATCGGGTCGAAGTTTTCGATGGAGCAGACAATGATGCAGTTATCATTTTTGTCGCGCACCACTTCCATCTCATACTCTTTCCAGCCGATCAGCGATTCATCAATCAGCAGCTCGTTGGTTGGCGACAGATCCAGGCCGCGCTCGCAAATCTCTTCAAATTCTTCGCGGTTATAAGCGATACCGCCGCCGCTACCGCCCATGGTAAAGGAAGGACGGATAATGCACGGAAAGCCGACGTCTTCAGCAACTTTCAGCGCTTCTTCCATCGTGTGGGCAATACCGGAACGTGCGGTTTCCAGACCGATTTTTTTCATTGCCACGTCAAAGCGACGGCGATCTTCCGCTTTATCAATCGCGTCAGCCGTTGCGCCAATCATGGTGACGTTGAACTCTTCCAGCACGCCCTGACGTTCCAGCTCCAGCGCACAGTTCAGCGCGGTCTGCCCGCCCATCGTCGGCAGCACCGCATCCGGACGCTCTTTCTCAATAATTTTGCGTACAACTTCCCAGTGAATAGGCTCGATATAGGTCGCATCGGCCATTTCCGGGTCGGTCATAATGGTTGCCGGGTTAGAGTTAACCAGAATAACGCGGTAACCCTCTTCGCGCAGTGCTTTACAAGCCTGCGCGCCTGAGTAATCGAATTCACAGGCCTGGCCGATAACGATCGGGCCAGCGCCAAGGATCAGGATACTTTTTATGTCGGTACGTTTTGGCATTCTCTCGCTCCTGATTATTTGGTTGAACGGTAAGCTTCAATCAGTTCGATAAAGTGATCGAACAGCGGTGCGGCATCGTGCGGGCCGGGGCTGGCTTCAGGGTGGCCCTGGAAGCTGAACGCCGGTTTATCCGTGCGGTGAATCCCCTGCACCGTATGGTCAAACAGCGAGGTGTGAGTAATACGCAGGTTCGCTGGCAGATTGTTATTGTCTACGGCGAATCCGTGGTTCTGAGCGGTGATCATCACGGTATCGTTATCATGATCTTTGACCGGATGGTTGCCGCCGTGGTGGCCCAGCTTCATTTTCACCGTTTTAACGCCGCTCGCCAGTGCCAGCAGCTGATGCCCCAGGCAGATGCCGAACACCGGTACTTCGGTTTCCAGGAAAGTTTTGATAGCAGTAATCGCGTAGTCACAAGGCTCCGGGTCGCCAGGGCCGTTGGAAAGGAAGATACCGTCCGGATTCATCTTCAGCACTTCTTCCGCTGGCGTCTGCGCCGGAACCACGGTCAGGCGGCAGCCACGGTCGACCAGCATGCGCAGGATATTGCGCTTTACGCCATAGTCATAAGCGACCACGTGGAAAGGCAGCTCTTCTTCTTTTTTCGCGGCGGGCAGGCCGTCGAGCGTCCAGCTTCCCTGCGTCCAGCTATAGGTTTCCTGCGTGGTAACTTCTTTTGCCAAATCCATCCCTTTCAGGCCAGGGAAAGCTTTTGCTTTTTGCAGCGCCAGCCCGGCATCCGGCGCGTCGCCCGCGATAATGCAGCCGTTCTGCGCGCCTTTTTCACGCAGCAGGCGGGTCAGCTTGCGCGTATCGATATCGGCAATAGCGACAATATTCAGACGCTTGAGGTAAGCCGATAACCCTTCCTCATTACGGAAGTTGCTGGCAATCAGCGGCAGGTCGCGAATAACCAGCCCCTGCGCATGTACCTGAGCAGACTCTTCGTCAGCGGTATTGGTGCCGACGTTGCCGATATGGGGATAAGTAAGAGTAACGATCTGGCGAGAATAGGAAGGATCAGTGAGGATTTCTTGATAACCGGTCATTGAAGTGTTGAAAACAACTTCTCCTACAGCCGAACCCGTTGCCCCGATGGCCCGACCGTGGAATTGGGTTCCGTCTTCCAGAACCAATAGTGCTGACTTAATCAAAACATCCTCCAGAGAATAAACAGTCACATTATTTGCATATTAATTCAGATTGAGGCTCCAAATCAATGCAAAAACCGCCTGACTGCTCGATTTTTGGCAAATTGCGCGCATTCTAATGATCGCTCCCTGGCTTGTCTACCCTGAGGCGCTATTTTTCATGCTTTTTTGCGTCACTGATAGAGAAACAGGAAGATACCGACCAAAAACAACAGCTATCCGGCTGATAAAAACGGTTGCCTGGCGAAACTAAGCGATAAATCTGAAAGAAGGCGGTAAAAACCGGACCAAATGGTCAAAAACAGCGTTTCCCAGGACATTAACAGAGGCAATTCATGTTAAAAAATGGGATTGTAATTAAAATATACAAATAGCATATATTTATGAAAAGGGTGCCAATAAACACCCTTAAAATCAAAGAGATGAATAATTATTTTTTACTAAATCTTATCCAGACTAAGCACGTCACGCATATCGAAGAGACCTTTTTTACGATCGAAAACCCATTCAGACGCTTTAACCGCGCCTTTTGCAAAGGTCATGCGGCTTGAGGCCTTGTGCGTTATCTCTACACGTTCCCCAATATCTGCAAACATTGCCGTGTGCTCGCCAACGATATCGCCAGCACGAACGGTGGCAAAACCAATTGTCTGCGGCTTGCGTTCGCCGGTGTGGCCTTCACGGCTATAGACGGCATGCTCATTAAGATCCCAGTCCATGGCGTCCGCAATGGCTTCACCCATTGCCAGCGCGGTGCCGGAAGGCGCATCAACTTTATGACGGTGGTGCGCTTCGGTTATTTCGATATCCGCATAGTCGCCCATTACCTGAGCGGCTTTTTCCAGTAGTTTTAGCACCAGATTGACGCCGACGCTAAAGTTGGCGGCAAACACAATAGCAATCTCTTCTGCCGCCTCTTTGATTGCCGCTTTTCCGGCCTCGTCAAACCCCGTGGTACCAATAATCATCGCTTTTTGATGCTGACGGCAGAAAGCCAGATAGTCCAGCGTGCCTTCTGGCCGGGTAAAATCGATCAGCACGTCAAAGTCATCGGCAACCAGCTTATCGCTGATTTTAACCCCTACCTGACCGATGCCTGCCAGCTCACCCGCATCCGTACCCAATAGTGAAGATCCCTCACGCGCCAGCGCAGCGCCCAGGCAGACGCCCGCCGCCTCGTGGGCAGCCTGAATCAGCTGACGCCCCATACGTCCCGGCGCGCCCACGATAGCCAGGCGGATTGGTGCATTATTCATAATAAGTCCCTCAGGTCTGTGCATACAAAACGTAGACAGGTTAACCACGGGTTAACTCCAGCGCCACTATAAAAATGACGGGATTAGAATTTATGCGGCCGATCGGAAAATTATTAAAATCCGTGAGGGGAAAAAGAAGGGAAGATTTCAGGCAAATGCGCTGCTATCAGACGGGTAGCAGCGCGCACAACCTTAACAGGCTAGCTTAAAGTAGCGCAGAGTTTGCTATATTTTAAGACGCAACTTCCGGGTTTGCTGAATCTGATTTTGCTGAAGAGTAAGCTATGCCTGTCAGAGCAGCAATAGTCATCAGGCCAGTACGCCCTACGACGACGCCCGTATACAGGGCTGCGGCAGTCACACCGACAACAACGGCACCAGCAGCAATAGCACCAGCAACGGCAATGCCAGCCGCACCGATAACACCGACAGCGCCAACAACGCCGACAGCCCCAACCCCCACTACACCGGCAGCAATAGCATTAAACCCCACCACGCAGACAGCCAGGCAGCCTATGGCCACCGCGCCGATTCCCAGACCTATGCCCATGTCATAGAACCCGCCACTTACTTCGTCACATTCGATATTGGTTAATTCTTTCATTTTAACTCCTTTTAAATAATAAAATCCCTGAGGCAGCCATCACCTGAAAAATAGTTCTATTTTGATGGCGAAATATAATTGACGCAAGCAGGAAGCACATCAATTCACTTTACATTAAATTACAAACAAAAAAAATAAAACTCGCCTTACCATAAAAATTAATAAAATATAAACTCTTAAAACAACCAACCTTACTGGAAATAACGCTAATAAAAAACGAACAGGCAGTGAAAATAAACAAACAGGAAATCCTTTCGGAAAATTAAAGTACAGCGCAATAATATAATTTAAATAAATTCATCTGCGAAAGACGTAACATAACCCAGCTAAATTATGCCTTTTTACTAACAGAGCTGATTTATTGTTAGTCATTCTGTCTGAAGGATGCAGGAGCCTGTTGAATTTCCTTGCTGAACCAGCGCCTTTTTTCGGTAACGCTTTTTTGACGCCGGGGCGGATATTTTTCCCGGCGCGCCCGTATCGAAAATAAAATTGACGCGTTTTTTAGCTCTCCCGGCATTGTTAGCATAGCTAGCCGGGAGCTCGCCAATGTTGTTACCTGTGTCCCTCTCTGGCCGACTAAGCCAGGATTTACGGCAGGCGTGGATAGGCATCCGCAATGCTGTCGCCGGTGAAGTTAGCGATCCAGCCTTCCTGATTATCGAAGATGCGAATCGCAGTAAAGTGCGGTGAAGAGCCCATATCAAACCAGTGCGGCGTCCCTGCCGGGACGGAAATTAAATCGTTCTTCTCACAAAGGATCTGGTAAATATGGCCATCCAGGTGCAGGCAAAAAAGGCCCGCGCCTTCCACAAAAAAACGCACTTCGTCTTCGCCATGCGTATGCTCGGAAAGAAACTTTTCACGCAGCGTCTGTTTCTGCGGATTGTCCGCACGCATGCTGATAACGTCCCAGCTTTGGTAGCCTTTTTCTGCTACCAGCCGATCGATAGCGTGCTGATAAGCCTTGATAACCGTTTCCGGTTCAGGATTACTGCCCAGATCGCGATCCGCCTGCCAGCGCTCAAACCGGACGTTTTTACTGTTCAGCTTCTGGCGGATCTCTTCAGCATCGCGGCTCTGCCAGACGGGCGTAGCTGCTTCGCTCTCGGTAAAAATAGTCAGTGCGCTCATAGAAACTGCTCCAGGTTAATAGCGTCAAAACGGTTGACCTGACGATGACGACTGCCGTCGTCCGCGGCGTCACGAATAAGCTGGATGGTCTGCCATCCTGCTTCCTGCGCGGCATCCAGCTCCTGATGTATATCCGATAAAAACAGCAGCTCGTGGCCAGCCAGGCCGATATCGGCAGCAATATTCTGGTAGGAAGCCGTTTCGCGTTTGGCACCCACGCGCGTGTCAAAATAGCCGCTGAATAGCGACGTGATATCACCCTTATCGCTGTAGCCAAATAACAATTTCTGCGCAGCTACTGAGCCAGATGAATAAACGTAAAGCTGAATGCCCTGCCCCTGCCAGGCCTGTAGCGCGGGCAAGACGTCAGGATAGAGATGCCCGGTAAAGCTTCCGTTAAGATAGCCGTCACGCCAGATCATGCCCTGCAAGGCTTTTAGCGACGTAGATTTACGGTCTTCATCCATAAACTGAAACAGTACGGTAATTAAGTCTTCAATGGTGGCCTGTGGCTGGGCGATCTCGTCGCGCAGGTCGTTTAGCGCCGCGGCAACATCTTCCCGGTGCTGGAAAGCAGCGATAAAGGCCGCCAGGTTTTCACGTGCGTAAGGAAAAAGCACGTTATGCACGAAGCGAATATCGCTGGTGGTGCCTTCGATATCGGTGACAATGGCGCGGATCATTTGGCCTCCAGAAGCCGACGTTGTAATTCACACTGGAACAGGAATTCCAGTCCTTCAAGATGGCGACGCGCTTCATTAACGTCACGCCCCCAACAGGTCAGCCCATGCCCGCGCAAGAGAAAAGCGTAGCGCAGCGGCTGAGCGGCAGCAAAGCGTTCAATACGTCCTGCCAGCGCCTCAATATCCTGATCGTTGTCAAACAGCGCAACAGAGACGCTATCAAGATGCGAGTTTTGCCCGGCCAGCGTCTTCTGCATTTCATAACCTTGCAGCGTTAATGCGGCGCTCTTCTCAACTCTCGACAACACGGTCGAGTTGACCGTATGGGTATGTAGCACCGCGCCCGCGTCGGGAAACAGCCGATAGATAAGCGTGTGTAATCCCGTCTCGGCAGAAGGTTTGCGGCCGGAAGGAACGTTGTTATTGGCAATCTCAACCTGAATAAAGTCATCGCGGGTTAGCGCGCCTTTATCTTTACCGGACTCGCTAAGCAGGCAAAAATTATCATCCTGGCGCACCGACATATTGCCGCCTGTGGCGGGAGCCCAACCTTTCGCACCAATCCAGTGGCAGGCCGCCACTAACTGCTCTAACTGCGACGTTGTCATAGCCTTCCTTTTTAGCCGTTTAGCGCGGCATAGCGTTAGCGTTTAGACGTCTAAGCGTCTTGATTGCCAAATACTAGCACTGACGGTATAGTGGCGGCAACGGTCTGATACCTCACAAATAACGTTCCGCAAGGGTGACTGATAATGAGCCAGATGTCGATTTCGCCCGAGAGCAAGCTTCCCGCTCTTGGCACCACCATTTTTACGCAGATGAGCGCGCTGGCGCAGCAGCATAACGCCATTAACCTTTCTCAAGGCTTTCCGGATTTCGACGGGCCAGACTACCTGAAGGCGCGGCTGGCGCATCACGTGAACGCCGGAGCCAATCAGTACGCACCAATGACCGGCGTACAGCCGTTGCGCGAGGCAATCGCGGCTAAAACAGCGGAGCTATATGGACATCGTCCAGATGCCAACAGCGAAATTACGGTAACGGCAGGCGCGACCGAAGCGCTCTATGCTGCCATTACCGCGCTGGTTCGCCCGGGCGATGAGGTTATCTGCTTCGATCCCAGCTACGACAGCTATGCGCCAGCCGTGACGCTGGCTGGCGGCGTAATGAAGCGCATGGCCCTGCAGCCGCCAGCATTTTCCGTCGACTGGCAGGAATTTGCCGCGCTGCTTTCTGCGCGTACCCGCTTAGTGATTCTGAATACGCCGCACAACCCTTCCGCAACCGTCTGGCAAAAAAGCGACTTTGCCGCGCTGTGGCAGGCGATAAAAGCGCAGGAAATTTATGTGCTGAGCGACGAAGTTTATGAGCACATCTGTTTTGCAAAGGAAGGCCATGCCAGCGTGCTGGCGCATCCACAGCTGCGTGAGCGCGCGATCGCCGTCTCATCCTTTGGCAAAACCTTCCACATGACCGGCTGGAAGGTAGGTTACTGCGTCGCGCCAGCGGCACTGACGGCGGAAGTGCGCAAAGTTCATCAGTACCTTACCTTTGCCGTTAACACGCCTGCCCAACTGGCGCTGGCCGATATGCTGAATGCCGAGCCGCAGCACTATCGCGAGCTGCCTGCTTTTTACCAGGCGCGCCGCGATCGTTTCATCCAGGCGCTGGCGAAAAGCCGACTGAAAATTTTGCCGTGTGAAGGCACCTATTTTTTGCTGGCCGACTACAGCGCTATTTCTGAGCTGGACGACGTTGCCTTCTGCCAGTGGCTGACCAAAGAGGCTGGCGTGGCGGCAATCCCGCTATCGGTTTTCTGCGCCGGGCCATTTCCTCATAAACTGATCCGCCTGTGCTTTGCCAAGCAGGAAGCCACGCTGGATGCGGCAGCGGAGCGCCTGTGTCAACTCTGAACCTGAGCCTGTTACAGCAGCCGCTGGTCTGGATGGATGGCGAAGCTAACCTGCGTTTTTTTGACGGGCTGCTGGCAACCTTGACGGGGCGGGATCTTATCGTGCTGCCAGAAATGTTCACGACCGGCTTTGCTATGGAAGCGGCAAAAAGCTCGCTGCCGGAAGGGCGCGTGATTGCGTGGCTACGGGAAAAAGCGGCTGCCGCCGACGCTATGATTGGCGGCAGCGTGGCGATGCAAACCGATAGCGGCGCGGTTAACCGTTTTCTGCTGGTTGAACCGGACGGTACCGTGCATCGCTACGACAAACGCCATCTGTTTCGGATGGCCGATGAACATCATCACTATCTGGCGGGCGATCGGCGGGAAATTATCCTCTTCCGCGGCTGGCGCGTTCTGCCGCAGATCTGTTATGACCTGCGCTTTCCGGTGTTTTCGCGCAATCGCAACGACTACGATCTGGCGCTTTACGTCGCTAACTGGCCGGAAGCGCGCGCCGCGCACTGGCAGGCGCTGCTGCTGGCGCGAGCAATTGAAAACCAGGCTTATGTTGCCGGCTGCAATCGGGTTGGCACGGATGCCAACGGCCATCGCTACAGCGGCGACAGCCGAATTATCAGCCCGCAAGGTGAAGTTCTGGCGGCTGGCGAACCGCATCAGCCCGCCGTACTTGATGCAGAATTGTCGTTGACGGCGCTACAGCAGTATCGGGAACGTTTTCCGGCGTGGCGCGATGCGGATGATTTTCGCTTTTAGCAGCTAAAACAGGCATCTGAACACCCGTGCCGGCATACGTCGCTGAACGCGTATGCTGGCCGTGAACGATCCTGATATAACCCTGCTTTTCTTTATTCTGTCTCTTTTAGCGCCAGCGCATTTATTTTTCCTGAACTGTTAAAC
Source organism: Erwinia phyllosphaerae (assembly GCF_019132875.1). Taxonomy (GTDB): domain Bacteria; phylum Pseudomonadota; class Gammaproteobacteria; order Enterobacterales; family Enterobacteriaceae; genus Erwinia; species Erwinia phyllosphaerae. The sequence goes on along the minus strand of NZ_JAHSPF010000002.1, from coordinate 25,317 downwards.
ACCACATTCAGCGCCACGGAAACCAGGCAGGCGGCGCTGATGCCGGAATGGAAAATCGTTCTGACCCACCCCGGAAACTGGTCGTAAAACGTGGGCATCACGATCGGGATCATGCCAAAAGCGATAGCGGTGGCGACCACCACCAGATTCATATTGTCTTTGTAATCTACCTTTGCCAGCGTACGGATGCCGGATGCCGCAACCGTGCCGAACAGCACCACGCCAGCACCGCCCAGAACAGGTGCGGGCACGGCTGCTATCAGACGTCCCAACACGGGTAAGCAGCCCAGTACAACCAGAATGACGCCGCCCGCAGCCACCACATAGCGGCTTTTAATTCCGGTAATCGCAACCAGGCCAATATTCTGGGCAAAAGCGCTCTGGGGAAACGAGTTAAACAGCGGCGACAGCGCGCTGGTAAGCATATCCGCCCGCAGCCCGCTGGCTATACGTTTACCGTCAACTTCCGTGCCCACAATTTCGCCAATCGCGATCAGGCCGGCGGTGGTTTCGGTGAGCAGCACCAGCACAATCAGCGTCATCGACAGAATGGCCGCCACGTCGAAAACCGGTGGCCCAAAACTGAGCATGCCAGGCAGCGCCACTGCCTTGCCGTGCAGCACGCCGGAAAAATCTGCGTTTCCGTTGGCAAACGCAAACAGCGTGCCGAAAGCCATCGCCGCCAGCACGGCCAGCCTTTTTATCGCCGCATTGCCTAACCGATTAAACAGCAGCACCAGGCATAGCGTCAGTGCCGCCAGCCCTATATTGCCGGGCGATCCCCATTCAGGCGCGTGAGGATTACCGCCCATTGCCCAGCGTGCGGCGACGGGCATCAGCGACAGGCCAATCACGGTGATCACGGTGCCGGTTACCACCGGTGGAAAAAAACGGATGATATGGGCAAACAGCGGCGCAATCAGCAGGCCGATAAGCGACGAGGCGATAACCGCACCAAACACCATTGGCAGACCGCCGCCGTTGGTCACCAGCGTCACCATGGTGGCAACACCCGCAAAGGAAACGCCCTGTACCAGCGGCAGACGGGCGCCGAACCCCGGAACGCCCAGCGCCTGTAGCAGCGTGGCGCAACCGCTGACAAACAGCGCCGCCGTAACCAGCATGCCAAGCTGTACCGCCGTCAGTCCGGCCGCCGAACCGATAATCAGCGGCGGCGCGATGATACCGCCATACATCGTCAGCACATGCTGCAAACCCCAGGCAAAGGATTTGCCTGCCGGATAACGCGTATCTTCTGGCCTGACCATAATTTCACCCTTTGCTGCTTAGCTCATGGATAGTGCTGAAACGGCCTTTAACTTTTTCCGAAAGAGCGTATTTTGCGGAGAAAATCAGCTGCCGCGATAGGTCGACCACGACCACGGCGAAATCAAAAAAGGCAGGTGATAGTGGCTACCTGTGGCCGCCAGCACGAAGTCGATCTGCGCGCTGACATAGAGCGCATCACGGCCTTCGGCGGCGAAATAGTCGCCAATTTCGGCAATCAGACGATAGTGGCCAGGTGCCAGAGGTTCAGGCGTGAGATCCTTAATTCTGCCATCTGCATCAGTGTCGCCCTGCGCTATCGGCAGCCAGCCCTGGCTGCTGTTCTGCTCCAGCGAGACGGCGACGCCAATCGCCGGTTTGCCCAGCGCGGTATCCAGAATATGGGTAGTAATGGTGCTCATTAAGCGCTCTCCTTTACTGAAAAGTGTCACGCAGCCGCAGCAGCGTAATTTCCCGCAGCTGATCCAGCGCTTCCTGCTGCTCGCGCTGCGGATCGTTGCCCAGTCGGCGATGCAGTTCCGCCAGCATTTCCTCGCCGCTTCGCCCTTTGGCGCGGATTAAAAAGACCCGGCCAAAACGTTGCTCGTAAGCAACATTGCCCAGGCGTAGCGCTTCTTTAAGTTCGTCGTCGGCATGCTTTACGCTGCCCTGTTCGCTGGTCGACAGCCTGGCCTCTTTGCCGTTGCCCTGCGCTTTTTCACCGATGCGCGGATGCGCGGCAAGCGCCTGACTCAATGCCCGTTCATCCCAGCCGCGTGCCAGCCTGTCGCCGGTTTGCAGCAGGTCATCCAGCGAGGAAAAAGGACGTGCGGCCACCAGCGCCTTAATCCAGCTTTCCAGCGCCACGCAGTGCGCAATCAGCCTGCAGGCTTCATCAGCCGTAGCCTGGTTAAATTGTTCGGGCGTCATGGCAGGCTTCCACCAGATGGCCATGAGGTTGCGACATCATTCACGGCTTGTGCATAAGCACGCACCGCTGTCGCTACGTCTGCCGCCTGCACCGACTCTGCGGGATGATGGCTGATACCGCGATCGCAGCGTACAAACAGCATGCCGACCGGCCAGCGTTCCGCTATGGCGATAGCGTCATGGCCTGCACCGCTCGGCAGTGAAAGCGAACGTCCCTGCACCTGTGCAACCGCCTGGCTCAATACGGCCTGGAGTTTTTCATCGCAGCGCGTGGCCGGGATCTGGTAATACTCTTCGGCGCTAAAGCTTAAGCCGCGCCGCAGCGCTATCGCCTCGGCCTGGGTCAGCAGTGCCGACAGCAGCTCTGCCAGCGCACGATCGTCCGGCCCGCGTACGTCCAGACTTAGCTTCACTTCACCCGGGATCACATTCACCGCGCCCGGTAAAGCCTGTAGCGTGCCAACGGTTGCCACCAGCTGCGGGCTATGTTGTGGCGCGGCCTGTTCAATAAACACCATCCATTCCGCCGCTGCCGCCAGCGCATCTTTACGATGGGACATCGGCACCGTACCCGCGTGCCCCGCCTCGCCAACAAAGCAGCAGTTCAGGCGGCGCGCGCCGTTAATCGCCGTAACCACGCCCAGCGCCAGGCCTTCCTGCTCCAGGCACGGGCCTTGTTCGATATGCAGTTCCAGATAGGCGGCAATGTCTTTTACTTCGCGCGCTGCCAGGCCAATCTCGTGCGCATTCAACCCCACGTCGTCCATCGCCTGGGCCACGGTAATGCTGTTGCCGTCAGGATGGCTGACCCAGCTTTCTGGCCAGCTTCCGGTCAGGCCGCGACTGCCCAGCAGCGTAATGCCAAAGCGCGTGCCTTCTTCATCGCCAAAGCCCACGATTTCAATCGCCAGCGGTAGCCGTCGCTGCTGCTGCTGTAGCGCCTGCACGGTTTCGATGGCGGTAAGTACGCCAAGCATACCGTCGTAGCGGCCTGCGTTACGTACCGTGTCCAGATGTGACCCCAACAGCAGCGCAGGTGCGCCCGGCTCCAGCGCCTCGTAACGGCCACAGATATTGCCGACGCTATCCTGCCAGACGCGCATACCGGCGGCCTCCATCCATTCCCCTACCAGCTGGTTGGCCTGAAGATGCTCTGGCGAAAGATAAACGCGCGTTAACGCGTCCGGCGTTTCGCTGATTTCCGCGAGCCTGTCGCAGCGCGCCATCACCCTGGCCGCTGCCTGCTGCGCATCTGCAAGGCTTAGCAGGCTCATCAGCAGCTCCCGGCGGTATAGTGATCCCAGGCAGCCTGCATCGCCGCGCCCTGGGCGGTTTTATAGCCAAGGTACGTCAGCACCGATTCCAGCGCGCTCAGGGTCTGCATTACGCAGTCTTTGCGAGCGTTGTAGCCCATGGTGCCAATACGCCAGACCTTGCCATGCAGCGGGCCAAAAGAGGTGCCGATCTCAATGCCAAAGTCTTCCAGCATCAGCTTGCGTACCTGGTCGCCGTTAATATCCTGCGGGATAACCACGCCCAGCACGTTGTTCATCTTGTGCTGCAAATTACCGAACGTTTCCAGCCCCATACCCTGAATGCCTTTCAGCAATGCGTCGCCGTGCAGCTTGTGGCGCGCGATACCGTTGTCCAGGCCTTCCTGCAGGATTAACCGCGCACATTCACGTGCGCCGAACAGCGCCGAGGTTGCTTCGGTATGGTGGTTTAGCCGTTCCGGCCCCCAATAATCCATGATCATGCCGAGATCAAAATAGTTGGAGTAGATCATCTCGTCATCACCGTCCTGATGCGCGGCGGTGCGGATCCCCTCCTCAACGCATTTACGTTTGCGAATAACGGCTTCCATCTCCGGACTCAGCGTAATCGGTGATGTACCTGACGGGCCGCCCAAACATTTCTGCATACCGGCGGAAACCGCATCCAGTCCCCATGCGTCAGTTTCCAGCGCGTTGCCCGCAAATGAGGCAGTGGCATCGGTGTAAAACAGCACGCCATATTTTTTGCAGATAGCGCCCAGTTCAGCCAGCGGCTGTAGCATGGTGGTTGAAGTGTCGCCCTGCACGGTCAGCAACAGACGCGGACGCACGCTTTTGATCGCATCTTCGATCTGATCGGGCGTGAATACTTCGCCCCAGGGGACTTCAATGGTGTGCACCTCTGCCCGGCAGCGCCGGGCTATTTCACACAGCAAATGTCCGAAGCGGCCAAATACCGGTACCAGCACTTTGTCGCCAGGTCGAATTGCCGACAGCAAAATCGCTTCGATCCCGGCACGAGAGGTACCATCAATCAGCAGCGTCCAGCGGTTTTGCGTGCGGAATACGCCGCGGTATAGCTCCATAACTTCATTCATATAGTGCGTCATCGCCGGATCGTATTGCCCAAGCAGCTGGCTGGACATGGCGCGTAATACGCGCGGATCGGCATTGATTGGCCCAGGCCCCATCAGCAGGCGCTGTGGCGGATTGATTTGCGGATATTTCGCTACGTCCATTTTCTTTTCCTCTTAACAATCAGCGCGCTAGCTCAGGCCGCGCACCGATGAGATAAACTGTTTGAGTTCCTGCGTTTGCGGGCTGGCAAACAGGTTTTTGCTGTCGCCCTGTTCCCAGACGCGGCCCTGGTGCATAAAGACTACGCGGTCGCCCACTTCACGAGCGAAATTCATTTCGTGCGTCACCAGAATCAGCGTCATTCCCTCACGCGCCAGCTGCTCAAGCACCTTCAGCACTTCGCCCACCAGCTCCGGGTCGAGCGCGGAGGTAATTTCATCGCACAGCAGCACTTTCGGCGTCATTGCCAGCGCACGGGCGATAGCTACACGCTGCTGCTGGCCACCGGAAAGGTTCGCCGGGTAATAATCCATCCGCTCCCCCAGCCCCACTTTTTCCAGCATCTGCGCGGCCAGCTCACGGCATTCCGTCTCTTTCTTTTTCAGGACGCGGCGCGGTGCCAGCATGACGTTTTCCAGCGCGGTCATATGTGGGAACAGGTTAAAGTTCTGGAACACCATGCCAACGGAACGGCTGATTTCGCGAGCCTGCGAATCACGGTCTGTAATGGTCATACCGCCCAGCTTGATGCTGCCTTCCTGATAACCTTCCAGCCCGTTGATGCAGCGCAACAGCGTACTTTTTCCCGACCCGCTACGGCCGATAATCGAAATCACTTCACCCATGTCGATATCCAGGTCCACGCCTTTCAGCACGTGATTGTCGCCGTAATATTTCTGTACCTGATTAATGGTGATGAGCGGCATTGAATTTTTTCTCCAGGTACTGGCTGTAGCGCGACAGCGGATAGCAGATCAGGAAGTAGCCCAGCGCCACCAGCGCAAAGACCTTAAAAGGTTGATAAGTGACGTTATTTAAAATGGTGCCCGCTTTGGTTAGCTCGACAAAGCCAATAATCGACGCCAGCGCGGTGCCTTTTACCACCTGAACCGCAAAGCCGACGGTAGGAGCGATGCCAATGCGTAACGCCTGCGGCAGCACCACGCGGTACAGCGTTTGGGAAAAGCTGAGGCCCAGACAGCGTGAGGCTTCCCATTGTCCTTTCGGTAACGCCTGAATGCTGCCGTGCCAGATATCGATTAAAAAGGCGCTGGTATAAAGCGTTAACGCCAGCGATGCCGCCGTCCACGGTGAAACGTCCACGCCAAACAGCGCCACGCCAAAAAAAGCCAGAAACAGCTGCATCAGCAGCGGCGTTCCCTGAAAAAGCTCAATGTAGGCGCTAATCAGCCGGTTGGGCCAGCGGCGGCGCGTCAGGCGTACCATCACCAGCGGCATCGCAACTATCGTGCCGCCGAAAAAGGCGGTCAGCGACAGTAACAGCGTCCAGCGCGCTGCCAGCAGCAGATTGCGTAAAATATCCCAGTCGGTAAACGTGTTCATGGCGCCCTCAACCATTTTCGTCCGGCCGCCAGCAACAGCTGCCGCATGGCTATCGACAGCGCCAGATAAACCAGCGTGGTGACCAGATAAACTTCAAAGCTCAAAAAGGTGCGCGACTGGATCAGGTTGGCGGCAAAGGTCAGCTCTTCATACGAAACCTGCGACACGACCGAAGAACCCAGCATCACAATGATGCACTGGCTAACCAGCGCCGGATAAATACGCTTCAGCGAAGGCGGCAGTACCACGCGAAAAAAAGTTTGTGAACGCGTCAGGCCCAGCACGCGGCCGGCCTCCCACTGTCCTTTCGGCGTTACCTGAATACCTGCGCGAATAATTTCCGTACTGTAGGCACCCAGGTTAATCAACATGGCCAGCAGCGCCGCCTCGCCTGCGGTCAGCTTTAAGCCCAGATTTGGCAAGCCGAACACGATAAAAAACAGCTGGACAACAAAAGGCGTATTGCGGATCAGCTCAACGTAGCAGCCCCACAGACGGCTAAGCGCGGAAGGCCGACCGCTGCGCAACGCCGCGCCCAGAATGCCCAGCGCCACGCCGCCAACGGTTGCCAGCACGGTCAGCTGGATGGTAACCCAGAGACCAGCCAGCAGCTGCGGCCAGTAAGGCAGCAGTGCAGGAAAATTGAGTTGCTCCGTCATCGTCGACCCTTACGCGCTAAAGTCAGCGGGCAGCGGTGCTTTCAGCCACTGCTGCGAAAGCCCGTTCAGCGTTTTATCTTTAACTGCCTGCTCAATCAGCGCATCTACCTTCGCTTTCAGCGCCGGCTCGCCTTTGCGCATGCCGATAAAGCACGGTGAATCTTTCAGCATAAATTTCGCTACCGGCGCTTTATCCGCGTTCTGGCGAGCGATGGCCGCGACTACCAGGTTGCCGGTGGCGACAAACTGCACCTGACCCGACAGGTAAGCCGACAGCGTCGTATTGTTATCTTCATAGCGTTTCAGCTGCGCATCTTTTGGCGCGAGATCGCTCAGCACCATATCTTCCACCGCGCCGCGAGTGACGCCAATCGACTTGCCGCTCAGCGCCGCCGCATCTTTTAGCGTGGCTTCTTTCGGCCCAAATACGCCAAGGAAAAACGGCGCGTAGGCGCGGCTGAAGGCAATCACTTTTTCCCGCTCGGGATTTTTGCCCAGGCTGGAGATCACCAGATCCACCTTATCCGTTTGCAGGTAAGGCACGCGGTTAGCGCTGGTCACCGGGACCAGCTGTAACTTAAGTTTCATCTGGCTCGCCAGGTATTTCGCCATATCAATATCGTAGCCCTGCGGCTGTAAATCGGTGCCGACCGAGCCAAAAGGTGGAAAATCTTGCGGCACGGCAACGCGGATGACGCCGCGCTTTTCAATATCCTGTAATTGATCTGCCTTTGCCGTTTGTGCAAACAGCAACGTCGCGCCGATCATCATCAGTAATGCTTTTTTCATTTTGCCCTTCCCCGATTAACTCAAGATGAAACGAAAGATTCCTGATAAAGGTATCTGCAACTAATGTGCCAGTCGCAAAAAGTTGTCATCGGGTTTTTTTAGCGTCCGGTCATGGAGGGTAAAATAAATGAGAAAAGGCTTTAAAAGCAGCCGGAAAGTGATAATTCACATGATGCGGAAGAGAAGATTTATCAAGAAGAGCAAAGTCAGAACAGGTTATTTCAGGGCGCCAGCAGCAGCGCCCTAAAACGAAGCAAAGCACCAAAAAGGTGCCCCATTAGCGCTGTTCCAGTTCGTCCAGCTGGTTATAAAGATCGGCAATGCGGTGAATGCGCTGACGGCCTTTGCTCAGTAATTCATGCAGCAGCGCGTTGGTCAGCAAATTGATCAGGCTGTTGGCGCAGGCGTAGCTGTCAAAGGCAGATACGCTGTCCAGCGGCGTGCAAAGGTGCCAGCGCGCCAGCGCGGTAATCGCCTGTGCAGGCTCGCAAATCACCAGCGCTGGAATAGCCTGCTGCTGAAGCTGCTGCAACAGCGGTTTGATAATGCGCGGTCGACGACGGAAGGCAATGACCACCACCATATCTTCCGCTGTAATGTCCACCAGCTCTTCTGACAGCGTTTGGCCGGGCTGGGGTGCCAGATGAACATCGCCCCGTACCTGAAGCAGCTGCTGCCGGAAATGCAGCGCGACCGGCCAGGAGTTACGCATACCGACGATAAAAATACGTTTGCTGTCCGCCAGTTTCTGCACCACCTCGCTGAACTGGCCCGCATTCAGCTGGTTCACCCACTGCGTCAGGTTGGCCATCTCCTGTTTATAGTGGCGGGCAAGTAATGTATTCCCCTGAACCGCGTCGCGGTTATCGGTCAGTGGCATACCGCTCTGGCGTAGCGTACGCAATTCATCGCGCATATCGCGATATTTTTCATAGCCAAGCCGCTTAAACAGACGGCTTACGGTAGCCTTGGAAACGCCGCTAAGCCGCGCCAGCTCCGCGCTGTTGTAGCTAATCAAATCGTCAAAATGATCGAAAATGAAGTCAGCCGCGCGCTGCTCCTGTGGCGAGAGCTGGGGATAGTAATTTCTCAGGCGTTCATCGAGCTGCTTCATAGCGTGAACCTTGTAACTTTCGTTTCAGAGAATATGGCCTATACAAATAACGTGCCTGGCGAAAACCAGGCCGCGCACAATCAGTGCTTATCTTCCGTGCCGCGTGCGCTTTTTTCAACACCATCAGTGAGAAGCGGCAAACTGGAACAGCTCTTGCTTTACGTTATTTATCTGTCTTTGGAAATGAGAACGTGATGATACAAAGTAACCTTGCTCCGCTCGGCATGGCGGTGACGCCTCATCACCTCGCCAGCGAAAGCGCGCTGGCCGTGCTGCGCGAAGGCGGCAACGCTATTGAAGCGATGGTGGCTGCCGCCGCTACGATTGCCGTGGTTTATCCGCATATGAACGGCCTGGGCGGCGACGGCTTCTGGCTGATTATGCCGCCACAGGGCGATCCCATTGCTATTGATGCCAGCGGCGCGGCCGGTTCGCTGGCCGATTTCTCTTTTTATCAAGGCACGTCGGCCATTCCCCATCGTGGGCCGAAAGCGGCGCTGACGGTGGCCGGAACCGTCAGCGGCTGGGCGGAAGCGCTGGAAGTCGCTAAAGAGTTGGGCGGTGCCGCGATGCCGGTTTCTCGTCTGCTGGCCGACGCCATTCGTTATGCGGCTGACGGTATTCCCGTTACGCAGTCGCAGGCCGCCGCCACCGCCAGCAAATATCATGAACTGGCCAGTCAACCTGGCTTCGCCGCTACGTATCTGCCGGATGGCGAAGTGCCGCGCGCGGGCAGCCGTTTTACCCAGCCAGAACTGGCAAACACGCTTGCCATCCTCACCGAGCAGGGTCTGGAAAGCTTCTATCGCGGCCCGCTGGCCAGCAAGCTGGCTGGCGAGATGTCGGCGCTCGGTATGCCCATCACGCTGGAAGATTTACATAACCATCGGGCAAAACGCCGTAAACCGCTAAGCATTCAGCATGAATATGGCGAAGTTTTTAATATGACGCCGCCGACGCAGGGCCTGGTGTCGCTAGCCATTCTCGGTATTACCAATCATCTGGATATGGCCCGGGCGGACGAAGTCCAGACCGTGCACCGCATTGTCGAAGCGACCAAGCTCGCCTTCGGCCTGCGCGACCGCTATATCACCGACCCGCTGCATATGCGTGAAGAGATGCAGGCGCTACTGGATTCTGACCAGCTGGCAACGCTGGCGGCAACAATCAGCGATTGCCGCGCCGCGCCCTGGGGAACCGGTAAAGGACCTGGCGATACCGTCTGGATGGGCGTGATGGACAGCAGCGGCCTGGCCGTCTCCTTTATTCAAAGCATTTATCACGAATTCGGCAGTGGCGTAGTGCTGCCGGATACCGGTATCACTTGGCAGAATCGCGGCGCGGCGTTTAGCCTCGATCCCGATCACCTGCTGGCGCTGGCACCGGGCAAGCAGCCTTTTCATACGCTGAATCCCGCCGCCGCGCGTCTGAACGATGGCCGCACCATGGTTTACGGCTCGATGGGCGGCGACGGCCAGCCGCAAACGCAGGCGGCTATCTTTACCCGTCACGTGGTGCAGGGCATGCCGCTACAGCAGTGCGTCAGCGCCCCTCGCTGGCTGCTGGGCCGCACGTGGGGCCAGTCTTCCGATTCGCTAAAGCTGGAAGGCCGCTTTGCCGCCGAAACTTTGCAGCAGCTGCGCGAGCTGGGCCACGAGGTCGAAGCGCTGGAGGATTTCAGCGAGGCAGTGGGTCATGCGGGTGCGATTGTTCGTCATACCAACGGCATGCTGGAAGGCGCAAGCGATCCACGCAGCAACGGCAGCGCTGCCGGTTTTTAACAGGAGAACATCATGACATCTTCAACAGACTGGGCGCTTTACATAGCGCAGATGGAACAGATCTTAGGCGTGCCTCTTGATGAGCAGCGTCGCGCCGAACTGCAGGTTCAGTTTTCTCGTATTGCCGGCATGGCCGAGCCGCTGATGGCTTTCCCGCTCGACGAACGGGTGGAAGTGGCAGGAGTATATAAAGCATGACGTTACCTTTTCTCTCCATTGTCGAACTGAAAAGCGCGTTGACCAAAGGCGAGCTGAGCGCGCGTGAAATCGCGCAACAAACGCTGGACAGGATCGAGCAAAGCAATCCGACGATCAACGCCTGGACCGCCGTCACGCAGGATCGCATGCTTAGCGAAGCCGATCGTATCGATCGACTGCGCAAGGAGGATCGTCCTTTGCCCGCGCTGGCTGCAATCCCTTACGCTGTGAAAAATCTTTATGACGTGGCGGGCCATACCACGCTGGCGGGTGCCAGTTTGTTCAGCGATCGTCAGGCGGCTAAAAACGACAGCTGGGCCGTGCGTAAGCTGAGTGAATCGGGGGCGCTGCTCTCCGGCATGCTGAATATGGATGCCTATGCCTATGGCTTTACTACGGAAAACAGCCACTACGGCGCGACGCGGAACCCTCACGATTTGAACCGTATTGCTGGTGGATCTTCCGGCGGCTCTGCGGCAGCCGTCGCCTCCGGCCTGGTGCCTTTCTCATTAGGAACGGACACCAACGGCTCTATTCGCGTTCCGGCTTCGCTGTGCGGCATCTTCGGTCTGAAGCCCACCTTTGGTCGGTTGGCCCGTAGCGGCAGCCAGCCTTTTGTCGCCAGCCTCGATCATATCGGCCCTTTCGCCCGTACCACGGCAGATCTGGCGCTGGTTTACGATGCATTGCAAGGCCGCGATCCGCAGGACAGCTTTCAGGCAGAAAAGGCGATCCATCCGGTACACCGTTTGCTGGAACACGGCATGGAAGGCCTGCGCTGCGCCGTACTGGGCGGCTATTTTCAAACCTGGTGTGACGATAACGCGCGCGCGGCTGTCGCTCTGGCGGCAAAGGCACTGGATGCGCAAGAAGAAGTTGAATTCTCGGAAGCGGCGCTGGCCCGCACTGCCGCATTTATTATCACCGCCAGCGAAGGCGGCAGCGCCTATCTGCCTGAGCTACGCGCGCAGCCGGAAAGGTTCGAGCCGCTTTCGCGCGAGCGTCTGCTAGCTGGCGCGATGACGCCTTCCGCCTGGTATGTCAAAGCTCAGCGCTTCCGTTACTATTTCCGTGAGCAGGTGCTGCCACTGTTTGAGCAGTTCGACGTGCTGATTGCGCCCGCCACGCCCACCAGCGCCACGCTTATCGGCCAGGAAACCATGCGGATTAACGACAGCGAACTGTCGATCCGCGCCAGTATGGGCATGCTGACACAGCCCATTTCATTCCTGGGTTTGCCGGTAACTACCGTGCCGCTGCAAACGCCACAGGGATTACCGCTCGGCCTACAGCTCATTGCCGCACCGTTTAAGGAAGAGGCTTGCTTACGCGCTGCCTGGGCGCTGGAAAAAATGGGCATTGCGAAAGCGCCCGTGGCGAAAGGATTAATAAAATGATGGATCGGATCAATCGCCCGTCGGTACTGGCAGAAGTTACCGACGCTTTTTATCGCTATGAGCAAGCGCTGGTCAGCAACAATGTTGACGTACTGGACGAGCTGTTCTGGCATGACGAGCGCACCGTGCGGCTGGGGGCCGGAGAAAACCTGTACGGCATTGAGGCCATTCGCGCTTTTCGCGCCGCACGGCCTGCTGCAGGGCTGGACCGCCAGCTGCGCAATACGGTTATTACCACTTTTGGTGACGATTACGCAGTATGCAGCACGGAATTTACGCGCAAGGGAACAGAAAAGATTGGCCGACAGCAGCAAACGTGGGTGAAGCTGCCCGAAGGCTGGCGGATTGTAGCGGCACAGGTGAGTTTGATGAGCTGACACAGGCGGAGCTGCTGTCGGGTTCAGGAACACCGGAACACGACAAGCGGCAGCGTTGGCAAAGCCACGGCCGATTGGCAGGCACGGTTCATACGACGATCGTTATTTTGTGAAAAGCAGTTGATAAGCCTCAAAGCCAGTTGAAGGTTTTGGCGATTAAGCTGGCCAGCCCCAGTGAAACGAAGATGATAGCGCTGAACAGCAGCCGAAAATCCGCCCTGGCTTCTTTCCTCAGGCTGGTGGTTTCACGTATAAGATCTTCCCTCAGGCTAGTGGTCTCACGTACCATATCCTGCCTCAGGCCGGTCGTCTCTCGTACCAGATCCTCTTTTAGCAAAGTCGTTTCCCGTACCAGATCTTTACGTATTTCACGCAGGTCAGTTTTAATATCACTAATATTACTTTTAACGTTATCCATATCAGACTCAAGCCTGGTCACTCTCATTTCAAACATAGTGCCTCCGCTATATTAACGAGCGTCCTTTCACGAGAAACAGCAGGTAAATGAAAACCCCATCACTATATTCCTTAATTTAGCCCCGTCAATAACGCTGCGGCCTTTTCCTGTGGCAAAAAAAGACTTCTTGTTCACTCTGGAAGACAGAGTGAAGAAATATGCAATAGCATGAAAATGCATAACTTTATTTGCGATCTCCCTCGAAAATAAAAGCAGGGTAATCAAAGCAGCAATAAATAACATGAATGAATTAGAAGAACGTTTAAGGCCTGTTATTAAAAGCTAACGCTTTTCGGCTAAAAACCTTATTAAAATACCGCCTCCCCTGAAGGTAGATTAACCTTATAACAGCGAGCCGGGCGCTGGTTTGAAAGGATGACTCCCCTTTCAGCACCCGGCACGGCTTTTAAACTTCTGGTGCCGGATGCGTTTTTATCCAGTGATCCGCAATCTGCTGGCGCGTGCAGATCCAGACCTTTTCATGCTGCTGGATGTAATCCAGAAAACGCTGGAGCGCGCGAAAACGGCCGGGCCGTCCGAGCAGGCGACAGTGCATACCGATGGACAGCATTTTCGGTGCGGCTTCACCCTCTTCATATAGCACATCGAAACTGTCTTTAAGATAGGTGTAAAACTGTTCGGCAGTATTAAAACCCTGCGGCGTGGCGAAACGCATATCGTTGGTTTCTAAGGTATAGGGAATAATCAGATGGGGTTTGACCGTACCGTCCTGGCAGGTGACCTTGCTCCAGAACGGCAGATCGTCGCCATAGTAGTCGCTGTCGTAGGTAAAACTCCCGTGCTCTACCACCAGCCTGCGCGTATTAGGGCTGTCACGTCCGGTGTACCAGCCGGTAGGCGCTTTACCAAAAAGATCGGTCAGGGTATCAACAGCCTGCTGCATGTGCTGGCGCTCGGTTTTGGCATCCATTCCCTGATAGTGGATCCAGCGCCAGCCGTGGCTGACCACGTCATAATCAGCATTTTTAATAGCCTCGACGATTTCCGGATGACGCGCCAGCGCCATCGCCACGCCAAACACACTCAACGGCAGGCTACGCTTCTGAAATTCGTTGTGGATGCGCCAGAAACCGGCTCGCGAGCCATATTCATAGAGCGAATCCATCGACATATGCCGCTCGGGATAGCTGGCCGCGCCAATAATGTCCGATAAAAACTGTTCGGAACCCGTGTCGCCATGCAACACGTTATTCTCTGCGCCTTCTTCATAGTTCAGAACAAACTGTACGGCGATGCGCGCATTATCAGGCCAGGCAGCATGCGGCGGTTTGCCCGCATAGCCGATCAGATCGCGAGGATAGTTTTTATTAAAGCTGTACTCTTTTTTTTCTTCGTTGTCGGTCATGATCGCAAGTCCTGTTCCAGAGCAAGATACCTTAGTTTAGGTGCTGAAACTGACCCGACAGGGTTTTTCGCACCGGATAGTCCAGATCGCCATGCTTACTGGTCGCTAGCCCCAGCGCCACCAACGATTCCACCATTTTTACCGCGGCCGTTACGCCATCAATAACCGGCATGCCCAGCTCGTGCGTAAGTTCTCGCGCCAGCTGCGCCATGCCACCGCAGCCAAGGACAATAGCGCCGCTACCATCTTCTTTTTTGGCCCGCAGACACCGTTCCCGCACCTTTTCCTGCGCCAGGCCACTGCCATCTTCCAGCGCCAGGACCGGGAGATTGATAGCATGTAGCGCAGCGCACTGATGCTCAAAGCCATACTGCTGAAGCAGGTGGCGCGCAATGATCACCGTGCGCGGCAAGGTGGTTACAATTGAAAAACGTGTGGCGACCAAAGTAGCCAGGTGCATAGCGGCTTCGGCGATGCCAACTACCGGCGCGGTGGCCAGCTCGCGCGCGGCCAGCAGTCCCGGGTCGCCAAAACAGGCGATAACGTGTCCACATACGCCCTGCTCTCGCCCGGCTTTGACCTGTTCCAGTACGCCAATCGCCGCAATAGCTTCATCAAAATGACCTTCAATTGACGGCACGCCTTGTGACGGGCAAACCGCTAAAATTTCCGTAGTCGGCGCCGCCACCGAGCGAGCCGCCGCGCCGATCGTTTCAGTCATTGCCTGGCTGGTATTAGGGTTGATCACCTGAATGATTTGCTTAGTTGTCATAACTGGCTCCGAACTGGCTATGCGGGCTGGCAAAAACCCTCTGCATTATTCGATTAGCGTTCATTGCGTTCTCCAAAGTCAGCAAACAGGCTGGCAAAATCCGGCAACATCTCACCGCCGCGCTCAAAATGCAGGCTTGCCACTATATGAGAGAAATGTTGCTGCATGGCTTCAGTAAGCGGCATCAGCGCTTTTTGCCTGAGCAGCTCGATTAACCTGTCGTGGTCGTCGCAGCGGCAACCTTGCTGCCACGCTTTTCCCCAGGCAGCAATCACCAGCGACGATCGCTGGGTCAGTCGCGTGACCATTTCGGTCAGCACCTGATTCCCTGAAATGGCCTGAAGTTGAATATGAAAAGCAGCGGAAAGGCGGATAGCTGCCGGACCGTCGCCATCGGTATGGGCCTGCTGTTCCTGCCGGTTCAGTTTTTCCAGCGCGACGAGATGCGTTGACTGGCAGCGTGCCAGCACGGCTGGCAGATTGGCGCATTCAATGAGCTGGCGGGTCTGGAAGATATCCTGTGCCTCTTCCACAGAGGGTGTGGCGACATATGCACCGCGTTTGGGCGCGAGCGTAATCATTTGCACTGCGGCGAGGCGCGTTAGCACTTTACGAATGCCGGTGCGGCTAACGCCAAATACTTCTGACAAAGCCTCTTCCGGCAGTTTGCTCCCCGGTAGCAGCTGACGCTCCACTATCGCTTTCATCAATGCCTGAAAGATAAGTTCATCCTTATCGGAAGCCGTTTTCAGTCCGGTTTCAGTTTTCATTTCCTGTTCCATTCAGGTTTATCACTCGCAAATCGTATACAAAATTTAGCAGTCTTGTATACTAGCATGTAAATTCTGGCCTGGATCCTGCAATCATTTTCTCAACCCATTCGGTCATCAGGTGCATTGTTGAGGAGCAGATTTCATGCCAAAGAGTCAAAAGGTTTCTCCGGCGTCGGCAGAGAGCGTTCACGTCAGCTACAGCCCGCGGCTGTGCAATGAAGATTTGGCGCCCACGCGCGAACAAAACTGGAGCTGGTACAACATCTTCTCTTTCTGGATGTCGGACGTACACAGTATGGGCGGCTATGTGGTAGCGGCCAGCTTTTTTACCCTTGGCCTGGCAAGCTGGCAGGTATTGCTGTGCCTGCTGGCGGGGATCTGCATCGTGCAGTTTTTTGCTAACCTGGTAGCTAAACCCAGCCAGATAAGCGGCGTGCCTTATGCCGTTGTTTGTCGTCAGGCTTTTGGCGTTTTCGGTGCAAATATTCCGGCGGTGATCCGTGGCCTGATTGCCTTCGCCTGGTATGGTATCCAGACTTATCTGGCCGCCAATGCGCTGATGCTGGTCTCGCTAAAGTTCTGGCCGGCCTTAATACCGCTGACCCACTCTTCCTGGCTCGGTTTGTCCCAGCTCGGCTGGATCTGCTTCGGCTTTATGTGGCTGGCCCAGGCGCTGGTTTTCTGGCACGGCATGAAGGCGATTAAGCGCTTTATCGACGTAGCCGGTCCGGCAGTCTATGTGGTGATGGTGGCGCTGGCAGGATGGATTGTATACAAGACAGGCTTTAACGGAATTTCGTTTACACTTTCCAGCAAGCAGCTAAGCGGCAGCGAGCAGCTCTGGCAGATGATTACCGCCACCGCGCTGGTCGTTTCCTATTTTTCCGGCCCGCTGCTTAACTTTGGCGACTTTGCCCGCTACGGCAAAGATATGCAGGCGATCCGCCGCGGCAATCGCTGGGGGTTGCCGTTTAACTTTCTGCTTTTTTCGGTAGTGACCGTGGTGATTGTTTCCGGTACGCAGTCGCTGTTTGGCCATATGATTACCGATCCTATCGAAACGGTGAGCCGCGTAGGCAGCGATCTGGCCGTTGCCATTGGCCTGCTGACTATGATTACCGCCACTATCGGCATCAATATCGTCGCTAACTTTGTTTCGCCCGCGTTTGATTTTTCTAACTGTTCGCCGCAGAAAATCAGTTTCCGCACCGGAGGGATGATTGCGGCGGTAGGTTCGGTGCTGCTGACGCCGTGGAATCTGTTCCAGTCGCCCGAGCTGATTCACTATACGCTGGACGTGCTGGGCGCTTTTATTGGCCCGCTGTTTGGGATTTTACTGTGCGATTTTTATCTGATTAAGCACGGGCAGATTTCCGTCGACGATCTTTTTGACGATACGCCAAAGGGGAAATACTGGTATCGCGGCGGCTTTAATCCAAAAGCGATTGCCGCGCTGGTACCCTCGGTACTGATTGGGCTGGTTGTGAGCTTTACGCCAGCTTTACATGAAGTTGCCAGCTTCAGCTGGTTTATTGGCGTCGCGCTGTCGGCAGGTTGCTATCGTTGGCTGGCACGCGAAGGCGCTCAGCAGTATGCCAGTCGCGTCGTGGTGCAGAAGCAATAAGACAAAAAGCGGCGTTAACACAACGCTGATTCTCTGTTCTGCACGGGCGACAATATTGTCCTGCGTACAGGAGAAGTACCTTAAACGCTTCGAGGAGTGCTGGATAAGGAAGGATGGCGATATTTTAGCGCCGCTGAAATGACGAAAGCCTGATGCATTTCTGCATCAGGCTTTCCGGATACTTGGCGGAACGGACGGGGCTCGAACCCGCGACCCCCTGCGTGACAGGCAGGTATTCTAACCAACTGAACTACCGCTCCGCGCTTTGTTCCCCGTCGGGAACGGGGCGAATATTACGGTGAGCTGTGGGTTCCGTCAATGCTTTTTCTTTGACGCCTTTACCGACTGCCTGTTTTTTCATCTTCCCGTATTTTTCTTGCGCGTTTCGGCGTTTTCAGGCGCGCCACAGGCAGCTTCCGCCCTTTTTCATTACCAGATCGAGCCGCGATTCATGGTCGGCGACTTCTTCTTCCGTCGCGGTTACCACGCGTAATCCGGAAGCAGGACGCGTGATGCGATAAATCGCCTCGTCGTTGCTTTGCTCCTGCCTGTCCCCTTCCATCGAAAATTTTAACGAGGTTTGCCCGCCGGTCATGGTCAGGAAAACTTCGGCCAAAATTTCGGAGTCGAGCAGTGCGCCGTGCAGCGTTCGCTTGCTGTTGTCTATTTCATAACGCGAGCAAAGCGCATCCAGACTGTTACGCTTGCCGGGAAAGAGCTTGCGCGCCATCGCCAGGCTGTCGGTTATCTGGCAGAAGGTTTCCGTTTTGGGGATATTGCGGCCAAGCTTGCCGAATTCATAATCCATAAAGCCAATATCGAACGAGGCGTTATGGATGACCAGCTCAGCCCCTTCTATATAGGCCAGGAAATCGTCAGCAATCTCGGCAAAAGTAGGCTTATCGGCCAGAAACTCATCGGCAATGCCGTGCACGCCAAAGGCTTCGGGATCGACCAGGCGATCCGGCTTGAGATAAACGTGAAAGTTATTGCCGGTGAGACGACGGTTTACGACCTCAACGGCACCAATTTCAATGATGCGGTGCCCCTCATAGTGCACCCCGATCATGTTCATACCGGTTGTTTCAGTATCGAGAACGATCTGCCGCGTTGTATTTACTGTGCTCATAGGACCCGTTTATGTCAGACTTGGCGTTTTTCAACAGAGAGTCTACCAGAGATGCCTAAACAGGTAGAAATTTTCACCGACGGTTCTTGTCTTGGTAACCCCGGCCCTGGCGGTTACGGGGCCATTTTACGCTATGGCGAACATGAAAAAACCTTCAGCGCCGGTTATTTCCTGACAACCAATAATCGCATGGAGCTGATGGCCGCTATCGTGGCGCTGGAGGCATTAACCCAGCAGTGTGAAGTGGTGCTGAGTACCGACAGCCAGTACGTCCGTCAGGGGATTACCAGCTGGATCCATAACTGGAAAAAGCGCGGCTGGAAAACGGCAGATAAAAAGCCCGTTAAAAATGTCGATTTGTGGAAACGGCTGGACACGGCGCTTAGCCATCACCAGATTAAATGGGAATGGGTAAAAGGCCACGCGGGCCACGTCGAAAACGAGCGCTGTGACGAGCTGGCGCGCGCCGCAGCGGGCAGCCCGTCCTTTGAAGATGTTGGCTATCAGTCCGAATCCTGATGGCGCTGGCGCATCCTGCTGGTTGCGCCAACGGCTGGACTCAGCCTTCTTTGCGCCGCCGCTTTTTTTGCCGGATTCATAATTAACGGAAAAGTCCTTTTGCGTGCAACCACGATGCTCAGGCAGCCAAGCGCCGGAAAATGGGTGCTGATGACCTTGCCGCCTTGCCGGTTCCATGGCAGCACCTGAAACCGCGTGCGCTGGATAACCTCATAATTCAGCAAGCTCAGCCAGTCCATCAGCCTCATCTGGGTAAACATACGGCTGTTCCAGGGAATACGCCGATGCAGCCCCGGAACCAGCTTGCCGATGCCTAATACGCTAAACGGATTGAAGCCGCTGATAATCATCCAGCCATCGTCAATCAGCACGCGATCGACTTCGCGCAGTATGCGATGCGGATCGTCGCTCCAGGCCAGACAGTGGGCCAACAGGCAGGCATCTACCGATTTTGATTCAAACGGTAAACTGCCCGGTTCGGCTACTACCTGAAGATTGCTACCGCTCAAACCCACGTTAACCTGATGCGAAATAGCGCAGTGTTCCGTGTTGATTTCTGCACTAAGCTGCCCCACTTTCAGCAGATGAAAGCCGTACATCTTGCCGAGACAGGGCTGCAAATGGCGAGTTAGCGCGTCACGGTAATATTCTCCCCAGGGCATCTCTTCCCAGGTTTGCGGCACGTGACGAATATGGCGTGTTTTAGCGGGCTTCATGCTTTACCATCTTCTTTCCATTGCGATCGGGCTAACGAGGCGATAATGAATCTTACCAGCATTCCTGCTTTTCAGGATAACTACATCTGGACATTAAATAACGAGCAGGGCCAGTGCCTGATTGTTGATCCGGGCGAGGCGGCTCCCGTTCTGGCAGCGCTGAAAGAGCACCAGTGGCAGCCGGTGGCGATTCTGCTTACACATCACCACCAGGATCACGTTGGCGGCGTAAAAGAACTTCTGAAAAATTACCCTTCTCTGGTGGTATTTGGTCCCGAAGAGACACAAGATAAAGGAGCGAACCGGATCGTTAGTGAAGGCGATAAGGTCGCTATTTTAGGGCTCGAATTTACTATTATTGCTACGCCGGGTCACACTTTAGGACATATCTCATACTACAGTAAACCTTACCTTTTCTGTGGTGACACCCTGTTTTCAGGCGGCTGCGGCAGGCTTTTCGAAGGCACCCCTGAACAAATGTTTCAATCATTTCAAAAGATTAATGAACTTCCCGCCGAGACGCTAATTTGTTGCGCGCATGAATATACTTTATCTAATATGAAGTTTGCCGCTACGCTTCTGCCACAGGATCGGGAGATTACCGCCTATTATCATAAAATTAAGGAGTTACGCGCAAAAAACGAGGTTTCCTTGCCCGTAACGCTGGCTTCAGAGCGGCAAAAAAATATTTTTCTGCGTACGCAAGAGCATGAATTACAAAAAGTTATTGGGTACGAAACACCTCCGCAACATGAATGGCAAGTATTTGCAACTCTACGCGAGAAGAAAGACCATTTTTAATTTTTCGGGTTGTGTTGTCCGGGGCGAGCACGTATAGTTGCTCGTCTTTTAAGCGAACAATGACACACACATGAAGGCTAAAGCGATATTACTCGCCTCGGTCTTGCTGGTTGGGTGCCAGGCGTCAAAGCACGATGCACCTGAACAGCATGCACAGAGTTTGTCTTCAGCACAGAGCAGTCAGAACGCAGATCGGTTGTTATCCCCACGTTGGCAGGATGACGGGACCAGCCTGGCGCAAGAGCAGGATCTGTGGAATTTCATTAGCGATGAGCTGAAGATGAAGGTTCCGGAAAACCCCCGGATACGCGAACAAAAACAAAAGTATTTAAGAAACAAGAGCTATCTCCACGATGTAACGTTACGGGCTGAGCCGTATATGTACTGGATAGTCGAGCAGATTAAGCAACGTAAGATGCCGATGGAACTAGTACTATTACCCATAGTGGAGAGCGCTTTTGATCCTCATGCGACCTCTTCTGCCAATGCCGCGGGCATCTGGCAGATTGTGCCGCAAACGGGGCGTAATTACGGTTTGAAACAGAACCAGTGGTACGATGGCCGTCGCGATATCGTCGCGTCAACCAAAGTGGCGCTGGACATGATGCAGCGCCTGAACGGCATGTTTGGCGGCGACTGGTTATTAACCGTCGCGGCTTATAACAGCGGTGAAGGACGCGTGCTGAAAGCCATAAAGAACAACAAGGCACGCGGAAAGCCAACCGATTTCTGGTCACTTTCTCTGCCGCGCGAAACGACGGTTTACGTACCGAAAATGCTGGCATTAAGCGAGCTGCTCAAAAACAACAAGCGTTATGGTATTCGCTTACCAGAACCTAACGAGACCCGAGCACTGGCCCGCGTTGAGGTAGGACAGCAGATAGAGCTGACGCAGGCGGCGGAAATGGCCGGCATGTCGCTGAGCAAGCTGAAAAGCTTTAATACCGGTTATAAGCGTGGAATGACGGCACCAAACGGCCCGCATTACATTATGGTGCCGAAGTCGCATGTAGCGCAGTTGCGTAACTCCCTGGCAACGGGCGATATCGCAGCGGTACAGCCAACGGCTCTGGCGAGCGCGACGACATCTTATAAGGTGCAAAATGGCGACACGCTGTCAGGTATTGCCAAACGCCTGAACGTTTCGGTGAAGACGCTCCAGCAGGCGAATAACCTGCGCGGTGGCGTGATTAAACCGGGACAGACGCTAAGCCTGGTTGGCAGCGAGAACGCGACCAAACTGGCCGATAATGGCAACAGCATCACCTATAAAGTTCGTAAAGGTGATTCTCTGGCCAGCATCGCAAGACGTCATGGTGTGAATACGCGAGATCTGCTGCGCTGGAACAGCGGCGGTTCGGCAAATATTCAGCCCGGCGACAGGCTCACGCTGTTCGTGAATAACGACAGCACGCCCGATAGCTAACGCATCATTTTAAAAAACCAGTCTTCGGACTGGTTTTTTTATGCCTGCCGTTCCCTGCCCTTTTCAGCTGTGCTTTACTGCGTCTCTTAGCTTCATAAGGGGAACGCCATGACTAACGATTTAGTTACGCTGCTGAACCAGCATCGCCTGATTGAATTAAACCATCTCTATGAAGAGCGAATGCCGGTATGGCCCGGCGATGGTCGCTTTTTTCTTAACAGCGCGGAAGATTTTGCAGCAGCTGACGGCAATTACAACTGCCAGCTTAGCCTGGGCGATCACTGCGGCACACATATAGACGCACCGGTGCATTTTATAGAACAAGGCAAAAGCATTGACGCGATCAATATTCGTCAATTGATGGGGCGTGGTCGCTGTCTGGATATGGCACATTTGCCGGAGGACAGTGAAATTACCCATGCCGCAATTGTGGAGTGGGAAGCCCAACATGGTGAAATTGCAGCCAAAGACATTGTTTTATTTCGTACCGGCTATGATAAAAAATGGCAGCTCCGTCCCGATCATAACGACTTTATGTCTGGCTGGGCGGGACTTTCCGGCGATGGCGCAAATTATCTTCTGGATAAAGGCGTAACGGTATTTGGTACGGATTCGATGTCGCTGGACTGTTGTAATAGCGCAGACTATCCGGCGCATCAGGCCGTGCTGGGTGCGGGAGGACTGATTATTGAAAGCCTGGCGAACCTTTACCTTTTGCCGACGGCTTTTACTTTCATCGCGCTGCCCTTGCGTATTAAAGGAGGGTCAGCTTCGCCGGTACGCGCTATTGCCCTGGTATCGGCTTAGCTGCTTTATATCGTTAAGGCGTAAACTCAACCAGTAGCGGATTGTGATCGGAAGCGCGTGTCACCAGTACAGAAGCCTCTGTCACTGTCATATCGCGATAAAAGACGAAGTCGAGCGGGCGACCAAACGCTTTACGACGGTGATCGTCAGTAAAATTCACCTCTTTTAAACCCATGTTGTGAGCAAAAGCGTAAAGTGCATTAATACGCTGGCGGCTCCAGGCATTGAAATCCCCAGCCATAATTACCGGTCCCTTATGGTGAATGATTTGTTCGCCGATAGGGCCAAGCTGCTTGCTATAGACATCGATTCCCAGGCTGAAATTTACAGCGTGGATATTGACGACCATCAGCATTTTATTGCCGGGTAAAGGATAAGCCGTTACCAGCGCGGATTTTGCCAGACGCAACAGCGGCTCGCGCTCGCGCAAAGGATAGCAGTAGACAGGATGCGCAGAAGCCAGCGTCATCACCCCGGAAGGATGCTGCGGCAGTACGAAAGCGGGCACCTGATCGGCAGCCAGATAATTGCTGGTAGCAAACCGAATCAGCTCCGGCGTGGTCTGGGCCTCCTGGAGTAAAACCAGCTGCGCGTCCTTACCAAAATTCTGCAGCACTGACAGCCATTCCGCGCGCTGCTGTTTAAATATATTCCAGACGAGCACGTGTAACGTTGGCTGGGTTGTCAGCGGCGCGCCAGCGGGTAACGCTTTTCCCATGTGTAACATCGCGCCCGGCGGAAAAATACGCTCCGCTGGCTGACCTGCTACATATCTCATGGCATAGGTTTTTTTGCGCACTTTACCGTCTGACCTCTGCATGTTAACTAATAGTATCTTCCAGTTATAGGGACTTTATGGCCGGGTTTCAATCAGAGGGGACTAATAAGTGCCAATTGAAGATAAGCATCGTTGATCAGTCCAGCCTGGCGCATATTTTTTACCCTGTTGCTGTTACCAGAAAGAGGGTAAGCGCTAAAGCCGTCTGGTATACGGGATCACCCCATGCTTTAATGAAGCTCTTTATCGCAAAATAACGGTAAGTTTGTACAGGAAGCGGTAATGAAGGCACACTCTGAGGAGCTGGCGATTTTTGTCGCCGTAGTGGAAAGCGGCAGCTTCAGTCGGGCTGCTGAAAAATTGAAAATGGCTAATTCCGTTGTCAGTCGTACGATAAAGAGGCTGGAAAGTAAGCTTGAGGTCGAACTGCTTACGCGTACAACCAGACAGATAAAGCTGACTCAGGAAGGCGAAGCCTACTTTAAGCGGGTACAGGCTATTCTGCAGGAGATGGCAGCGGCAGAGAACGAGCTGGCAGAGCGTAAGAAGATGCCACAGGGTTACCTGCGCATTGATGCGGCTACGCCAGTTGTACTGCATTTACTGATACCGATGATTAAGCCTTTTCGTGAACGCTATCCGGAAATTACGCTCTCTCTGGTGTCATCAGAAACCTTTATCAACCTGATTGAACGTAAAGTGGATGTCGCCATCCGCGCGGGCAATCTTACCGATTCCAGCCTTCGTGCACGCCTCCTTTTTAATAGCCGTAGGAAGATCGTCGCCAGCCCGGCTTTTGTGCAGCAGAATGGCGTACCGCAAGTCGCAGCAGATCTTGTTCACTATCCCTGCCTGGGCTTTGTTGAGCCGCAGAGCCTTAACCGCTGGCCATTGGCTATGCCAGACGGGCAGCTTTATGACATTACCCCAGCCAGCACGTCAAACAATGGTGAAACCCTCCGGCAGCTTTGCCTCACCGGCAACGGCATCGCCTGCCTGTCAGATTTCATGATTGACAGGGATCTCAGAGAGGGAACATTAGTTGAACTACTGGCGGATCGGCTGGTACCGGTTGATATGCCTTTTAACGCTGTCTATTACGGCGACCGTTCCGTTAACGCGCGCGTTAGTTCATTTATCGATTTCGTCAGCGAATGGCTAAAAACCAGGCCGGTTGGCAGGGTAAATTAAAGGCTCCTGCCCGCCTGTTAGCGATTGGGGCCTTAATTTATCAAGGCTAAACGGGAAAAGCAGAGAGTTTTGAGCAAAAAAATGCCCTGAGCTGTTAACTCAGGGCATTATGATAAGTGGCGGAACGGACGGGGCTCGAACCCGCGACCCCCTGCGTGACAGGCAGGTATTCTAACCAACTGAACTACCGCTCCACCGATTCTTTACTGAACTCAGAATGTTGCTTCTGATATCAGGTGTTTCGCCCTTCCCACGTCACCGGGGAGGTCTGAGCGAAGATGGTTAACACACATCTACTGCTCTAAATTGATGCCTGGCAGTTCCCTACTCTCGCATGGGGAGACCCCACACTACCATCGGCGCTACGGCGTTTCACTTCTGAGTTCGGCATGGGGTCAGGTGGGACCACCGCGCTAAAGCCGCCAGGCAAATTCTTTTCCGAACTCATGCCATATTAGTGGTGCTGATACCCAGAGTCGAACTGGGGACCTCACCCTTACCAAGGGTGCGCTCTACCAACTGAGCCATATCAG
>NZ_JAHSPF010000029.1 GCF_019132875.1 Erwinia phyllosphaerae | reverse complement strand
AGTATTTAGCCTTGGAGGATGGTCCCCCCATCTTCAGACAGGATATCACGTGTCCCGCCCTACTCTTCGAACTCACAGCAAGTGTATCTTCGTGTACGGGAGTATCACCCTGTACCCTGCGACTTTCCAGACGCTTCCACTGACACACAAACTGATGATGGTTCCGGGCTGTTCCCCGTTCGCTCGCCGCTACTGGGGGAATCTCGGTTGATTTCTTTTCCTCTGGGTACTTAGATGTTTCAGTTCCCCAGGTTCGCCTTGCAGCACTATGTATTCATGCTGCAATGATGCACAAGTGCACCGGGTTTCCCCATTCGGGTATCGTCGGCTGTAACGGTTCATATCACCTTACCGACGCTTATCGCAGATTAGCACGCCCTTCATCGCCTCTGACTGCCAGGGCATCCACCGTGTACGCTTAGTCACTTAACCTCACAACCCACAAGCGTCCCGAAAGACACGTTGCTGTTGCAGGCATTGAGAGACTCGACCACATCGCTCCGTTCATTCTTATTACGGAGAATGAACGCGACGCGTCGTTTCAATTTTCAGCTTGTTCCGGATTGTTAAAGAGCAAATATCTCAAACGTGACTCGTAAGCCAGTTTTGAGATAGTGTTGTAAACTGCATGGTGGAGCTAAGCGGGATCGAACCGCTGACCTCCTGCGTGCAAGGCAGGCGCTCTCCCAGCTGAGCTATAGCCCCATACAGTTACTGCAGAGACCATCTACCACTCCACCAGGTCACGTTTTTCCTTCCGGAAAACCGCGGGCACATCTTTCTGTCGAAAAATGTAATTTCTTCTCAGGCAAGGCATGCGAGAGGGAAGTTTACTTCTGTAAACGACCGCGCGCATAACGCCGCATGAGATGAAATTTGGTAGGCCTGAGTGGACTTGAACCACCGACCTCACCCTTATCAGGGGTGCGCTCTAACCACCTGAGCTACAAGCCTGTAGAGGTTTTTTCTGCTCGTTACTTTTCTATCAGACAATCTGTGTGAGCACTTCGCGGGAAAGTATCTTCAGGTAAGGAGGTGATCCAACCGCAGGTTCCCCTACGGTTACCTTGTTACGACTTCACCCCAGTCATGAA
>NZ_JAHSPF010000028.1 GCF_019132875.1 Erwinia phyllosphaerae | reverse complement strand
AATCTGCGTTTTCAGGGGCAGTACCTGGACAGAGAGACGGGCCTTCATTACAATTTATTCCGGTATTACGACCCGGTGGGTGGACGCTTTACCCAGGTTGACCCCATAGGGTTGGCGGGTGGGGTTAATACTTATGCGTATGTCGGGGACCCGCTGACGTGGGTGGATCCGCTGGGGTTGAGTAAGTGTGAAGCAGGCTTTTTGTACCGAGGTGATAAAAGAGCACCTAACGTAATTTTTCGTGAAGGATTTAAGCCTCTTGGTGATAGTACGGACCTTCTTTTACATGCCAAAGACAATCGGTCACCACCCAGTAATTTTATCAGTACGTCATCCGATATAGAGGTGGCTCAAAATTTTGCAGCCAGAGACGAACAGAAAGGATTTGTTTATGCAATCCGGCAACAATCAAATGGTATTGATGTTAATAAAACTCTGGGGAAGAACACGCCATTTCCTGATGAAGTGGAGATTGCTATTCCTGGCGTGATCTCCAATAAAGATATTTTAGGTGTTACTCCGGTAAACGGCGATGGAAGTTTTGTCGGCTTTAGTTTCATAAATTTTTTGAGGTACTAAGATGCAGGTTATAAAAGTAAAAGTAATTTATGATAATCATATTGATATTAATGATGTAGAAATAAATTTGATAAACGATATCAAATGTGTCATGACGGTTCGTATCACTAATGAATATAAAATTACTGCTGAAGGAGAGGATTTTTTTGAATGTTTTAAGAAGGTAAGGGGGCTAGATAAGGCTATAACTTATTATTGCAAAGGTGCAAAAATCAATGTTCTTCCTTCAAGAATGACACGACAAATGACTAAAGGCCTGACTGCTTATGAAACAAGCTTAGGAGCGCCTGCTCGCAAGGAGAATTTAGTCAATATATTTGATTATGAAGATAAAAACTTAGCCTCAGATCCAATTGAACAAGATGAATATGAGGCGAAATGGTTTTTATCATTAAATAATTAAGGGGGTTTATTAGTTCGGGTAGGTAATCTTATTTGGAAAAGCTTGGTTGTCAGTTTTTTATTTTGGCGAGAAGGGAAAGGTAATTAATATCTGAATCATGAAACATGCGGGAAACGGAAGAGCTGATAATGATTTTCTTTGAAGTAGCGTTGCTACCCTTGAGGCTAAAAATTACATCTTTCGGGAAGGTTTTAGTACTGAATAAATACCCGATAAAATAGTATGCTATAAATCGAGTAATTACAAACATAATCTAGAATTAACCATGTGACATTTCCGTCTTTATTTTTAGCTGCTGGCATTATCCAGCAATGCCAGCGCCTGCTTTCGGCTCTGCTTCATCTCCAGCCTCTGTTGCACCAGCCATACCTATTAATTACGTAATGGTAACTATTCGCGACCGTCAGATATCAGCAGCAGACAGCCGTTCAGTATTTTCGGCTTATGCCCGCTCCAATTTCAGACTGTGTCTCAACCGACAACCGCCCGGGTATGCATCTGCGGCAAACTGCGATCGCCCCTTTTGGGTAACTCTCAATAATGGATTGTGGACGGCGCAACGCAACAGAACGAATGGGCCAGCCAGCAGCAGCGTTTCGGTTACGACGCGGCGGGTCAGGTCACGCGTGAAGTCCGCGCTTA
>NZ_JAHSPF010000027.1 GCF_019132875.1 Erwinia phyllosphaerae | reverse complement strand
AAGCTGAAAATTCTGTGTCTCTCAACACGCGCCAGAACGCTTCTGGCGTTGTAAGGTTAAGCCTCACGGGTCATTAGTACCGGTTAGCTCAACGCATCGCTGCGCTTACACATCCGGCCTATCAACGTCGTCGTCTTCAACGTCCCTTCAGGTGGCGTAAAGCCACAGGGAGAACTCATCTCGAGGCAAGTTTCGCGCTTAGATGCTTTCAGCGCTTATCTTTTCCGCACTTAGCTACCGGGCAATGCCACTGGCGTGACAACCCGAACACCAGCGGTGCGTTCACTCCGGTCCTCTCGTACTAGGAGCAACCCCTCTCAATTCTCCAGCGCCCACGGCAGATAGGGACCGAACTGTCTCACGACGTTCTAAACCCAGCTCGCGTACCACTTTAAACGGCGAACAGCCGTACCCTTGGGACCTACTTCAGCCCCAGGATGTGATGAGCCGACATCGAGGTGCCAAACACCGCCGTCGATATGAACTCTTGGGCGGTATCAGCCTGTTATCCCCGGAGTACCTTTTATCCGTTGAGCGATGGCCCTTCCATACAGAACCACCGGATCACTATGACCTGCTTTCGCACCTGCTCGAGCCGTCACTCTCGCAGTCAAGCCAGCTTATGCCATTGCACTAACCTCACGATGTCCGACCGTGATTAGCTGACCTTCGTGCTCCTCCGTTACTCTTTGGGAGGAGACCGCCCCAGTCAAACTACCCACCAGACACTGTCCCCACGCCGGATTACGGCGCCAGGTTAGAACATCAAACGTTAAAGGGTGGTATTTCAAGGATGGCTCCACGCAGACTGGCGTCCACGCTTCAAAGCCTCCCACCTATCCTACACATCAAGGCTCAATGTTCAGTGTCAAGCTGTAGTAAAGGTTCACGGGGTCTTTCCGTCTTGCCGCGGGTACACTGCATCTTCACAGCGAGTTCAATTTCACTGAGTCTCGGGTGGAGACAGCCTGGCCATCATTACGCCATTCGTGCAGGTCGGAACTTACCCGACAAGGAATTTCGCTACCTTAGGACCGTTATAGTTACGGCCGCCGTTTACCGGGGCTTCGATCAAGAGCTTCTCCTTGCGGATAACCCCATCAATTAACCTTCCGGCACCGGGCAGGCGTCACACCGTATACGTCCACTTTCGTGTTTGCACAGTGCTGTGTTTTTAATAAACAGTTGCAGCCAGCTGGTATCTTCGACTGGCTTCGGCTCGGGGAGCAAGTCCCTCCACCTACGCGCCAGCGTGCCTTCTCCCGAAGTTACGGCACCATTTTGCCTAGTTCCTTCACCCGAGTTCTCTCAAGCGCCTTGGTATTCTCTACCTGACCACCTGTGTCGGTTTGGGGTACGATTCTGTGTTACCTGGAGCTTAGAGGCTTTTCCTGGAAGCAGGGCATCTGTTACTTCAGCACCGTAGTGCCTCGTCATCACGCCTCAGCCTTAAGCACCCGGATTTGCCTGGATGCTCAGCCTACACGCTTAAACCGGGACAACCGTCGCCCGGCCAACATAGCCTTCTCCGTCCCCCCTTCGCAGTAACACCGAGTACAGGAATATTAACCTGTTTCCCATCGACTACGCCTTTCGGCCTCGCCTTAGGGGTCGACTCACCCTGCCCCGATTAACGTTGGACAGGAACCCTTGGTCTTCCGGCGAGCGGGCTTTTCACCCGCTTTATCGTTACTTATGTCAGCATTCGCACTTCTGATACCTCCAGCAGCCCTCACAGGCCACCTTCGACGGCTTACAGAACGCTCCCCTACCCAACAACGCATAAGCGTCGCTGCCGCAGCTTCGGTGCATGGTTTAGCCCCGTTACATCTTCCGCGCAGGCCGACTCGACCAGTGAGCTATTACGCTTTCTTTAAATGATGGCTGCTTCTAAGCCAACATCCTGGCTGTCTGTGCCTTCCCACATCGTTTCCCACTTAACCATGACTTTGGGACCTTAGCTGGCGGTCTGGGTTGTTTCCCTCTTCACGACGGACGTTAGCACCCGCCGTGTGTCTCCCGTGATAACATTCTCCGGTATTCGCAGTTTGCATCGGGTTGGTAAGCCGGGATGGCCCCCTAGCCGAAACAGTGCTCTACCCCCGGAGATGA
>NZ_JAHSPF010000026.1 GCF_019132875.1 Erwinia phyllosphaerae | reverse complement strand
GTGGTGGGTGATGACGGGCTCGAACCGCCGACCCCCTCCGTGTAAAGGAGATGCTCTACCAACTGAGCTAATCACCCCCGCTGTGTGGAGTCGCATTATAGGGATCGCGCGAAATGAGTCAACGCTTTTTACAGCG
This sequence comes from Erwinia phyllosphaerae, assembly GCF_019132875.1. Taxonomy (GTDB): domain Bacteria; phylum Pseudomonadota; class Gammaproteobacteria; order Enterobacterales; family Enterobacteriaceae; genus Erwinia; species Erwinia phyllosphaerae. The sequence goes on along the minus strand of NZ_JAHSPF010000026.1, from coordinate 3,468 downwards.
AAAATGCGCGTTCGTCTTAAATTTAAACAAGATGTTGCGATTTCAGCCGAAAGCAGTAAAGCACCGCTGGCTTTTCCGGCGAAGACGGCGTTAAAGCCGGGGTTTGCCGTTGAGGATTCGTCTTCTGATGATAGAATGTTGCCCACTTTCTTCTGGTCTTTATCAGACCTCCCCGGCGATGGCCGAATCTGATAGCGTAAAAAGGCAGCTGTTAATGAAAATCAAAACCCGCTTTGCTCCAAGTCCGACAGGCTATCTGCACGTCGGTGGCGCTCGCACCGCACTCTATTCCTGGCTGTTTGCCCGCAATCAAGGCGGTGAATTCGTACTGCGTATTGAAGACACAGATTTGGAACGCTCTACCCAGCAGGCTATCGACGCGATTATGGATGGCATGAACTGGCTGAACCTGGACTGGGATGAAGGCCCGTATTATCAGACCAAACGTTTCGATCGCTACAACGCGGTTATCGACCAGATGCTGGAAGCGGGCACCGCTTATAAATGTTACTGCTCGAAAGAGCGTCTGGAAGCGCTGCGCGAAACGCAGATGGCTAACAATGAAAAGCCACGCTACGACGGCCGCTGCCGCGACAGCCATGAACATCACGCTGATGATGAACCTTGCGTGGTGCGTTTTCGCAATCCGCAGGAAGGCTCGGTCATTTTTGACGATCAAATTCGTGGCCCGATCGAGTTCAGCAATCAGGAGCTGGATGACCTGATCATTCGTCGTACCGATGGTGCACCAACCTATAACTTCTGCGTGGTGATTGACGACTGGGATATGGAAATTACCCATGTTATTCGCGGTGAGGACCATATCAACAACACGCCGCGCCAGATCAACATCCTGAAAGCGATTGGCGCGCAGGTTCCTGTTTACGCTCACGTCTCTATGATTTTGGGCGATGACGGGAAAAAACTTTCTAAACGCCACGGTGCAGTAGGCGTTATGCAGTACCGCGATGACGGCTATCTGCCGGAAGCACTGCTCAACTACCTGGTTCGCCTGGGCTGGTCACACGGCGATCAGGAGATTTTCAGCGTTGATGAAATGAAGCAGATGTTCAGCCTGGACGCGGTCAGCAAATCGGCCAGCGCCTTTAATACTGAAAAACTGCAGTGGCTGAACCATCATTACATCACCACGCTGCCGCCGGAATACGTTGCTACCCATCTGCAATGGCATATCGAGCAGGAAAATATCGATACCCGCACCGGACCGGAGCTGGCTCAGCTTGTGCGTTTGCTGGGCGAACGTTGCAAGACGCTGAAAGAAATCGCCGCATCCTGTCGCTATTTCTACGAAGATTTTGACGCTTTCGATGCGGACGCTGCGAAAAAACATCTTCGCCCCGTTGCCCGTCAGCCTCTGGAAGTCGTGCGCGATAAGCTGGCCGCTATTGGCGAGTGGAACGCGGAAAATGTTCATCATGCTATCCAGGCTGCTGCGGATGAGCTGGAAGTCGGGATGGGTAAAGTAGGGATGCCGCTGCGCGTGGCCGTTACCGGTGCCGGTCAATCGCCAGCGCTGGACGTTACCGTGCAGGCGATTGGTCAGTCTCGTAGCGTGGCGCGTATTGAGAAAGCGCTGGCTTATATTGCCGAGCGCGAAGCGCAAGCTTAAAACCGATAGTCAGACAGAAAAAACCGGCCCTGTGGCCGGTTTTTTTTACTGTTCCGTATGGCTGATATCCAGTCGGAGCAGCATGCCCTGAATCCCTTCACGTAACAGCAACGCATAAAGCTTTTCCTGCTCTTCGCTGTTCATCTGTTGGATAGACGTCATCAAAAGCGCGGGAAGAGAATTCTGCGTGACGCGATAGGTAGCGGTAGGCTCGGCAACATGTCGGGTAGACTTCAGGAAGTTTCTTACGTTCTCATCAATATGGATCATTCGAGCTTTGCCGCCCTGCACGCCGGGTTTCGGCACCGTCGTCCACTGCTCTTTTTTAACCCATTTATTGATGGTCTGACGACTAAAACCTGTTTCCTGCGCCAGTTCTTCCGGAGTTAACCATTCCTTTTTCATTATGCAATATCCTTTTTGCGTTGATAGGTAACGGACATATATTACAGGAATTTATTGTTCGAACAACTAACAGGCAAGACTAATCTGATTGAATAATTGATAAAACAAGAAAACGAAGTTCCCCTCGGCCGGGTGGCAGAGGGGAGGAAACTTAGCGCGAGGCGGTTGCAGACTGCTCTTGCGGACGATACGCCAGGTAGTAAGCCAGGCCGACAAATACCGCGCCGCCTACTGTATTACCCAAAAAGACCGCGGCAAAGTTAGGCAGGTAGTCTACCCAGCTCAGCTGGCCAGCAAAGATAGCGGCCGGGATGATGAACATGTTCGCCACGACGTGCTGGAAACCGATAGCCACAAACGCCATGACCGGGAACCACATGCCAAAAATCTTGCCAACCATATCTTTACTGGCGAAAGCCATCCAGGTTGCCAGGCAAACCAGCCAGTTACAGCCGATACCAGAGATAAAAGAGTGCATGAAGTCGGCGTGGACTTTAGCAGAGGCGATAGCCACGGTTTTCTTCAGGTAGTCGCCTTCTGTCATACCCAGCACGTGGCCAAAGAACCACGCTACGGCGATACTGCCGATAAAGTTAGCAATCGTTACCCAGAACCAGTTACGCAATACGCTAAAACCGCTGACCTGACGAGCAAACCAGGCAATTGGCATCGTCATCATATTACCGGTCAGAAGTTCACCGCCGGCCAGCACGGTCAGGATAATACCAACAGGGAATACCGCCGCGCCCAGCAGGCCGCCAAATGAACCCCAGTCGGCAGGAAGTTGGTTAATGACGTGCAAATCCAGCAGAAAGCCCGTGGCAATAAAGGCACCGGCAATAAAGCCAAGGATCAGCAGGGTAGGAACAGAAGAACGACTTTTGGCGATACCAGCCTGAACAGCGACTGCCGCGATTTCTTTAGGTGAGTACAAGGACATAGTGGCTCTGATTCTGGTGTAGTGAAAGAAATAAAGGCCGAAGCCGTTGCGTTGTATAAGCGCATATCCAGCGCTGGCAAGGGTTCAGCCTTCGAAACGAGAGGAGTTTTGCACGAGATTTTAACAAAAACAAGCATGATTAAGCGGGTGATTAACGCTCTGTTTACACGATTGAAGCCCTAAAGATTCTGAGAGTGACGCTAATCCCGTCTGATTGCGCCCAGGGCGTCATTTAATTGTTTCCTGAGGCGTAATAGCAGCAATTTATGCTGCACTCATTGCAGTCAATGTGAATTGTTTTCCAGCAGGCTGGGCGCTTTTTCAGCGATCGCACGCGGAATGGCATTTTGCCGTTGACACCCTCGGCCGTGTTTCATATTATGCCCGCCGTCAAGACGACAAAGGTTTTTCGGCTCGGGGGTATAGCTCAGCTGGGAGAGCGCTTGCATGGCATGCAAGAGGTCAGCGGTTCGATCCCGCTTATCTCCACCAA
>NZ_JAHSPF010000025.1 GCF_019132875.1 Erwinia phyllosphaerae | reverse complement strand
CCCATTCGTTCTGCCGCGTTGCGCCGTCCACGACCAGCTGCTGCATCACCTGATCCAGACGATCCCAGCGATAGCGGCGCTCAAACACCACGCCGGATTTGTCGATAAAGCCGCTGCGGCGCATTACGATCCTGCCCGCCGGATCGTAATGCGTTTCCTGATGCAGTGCACCCTGAGTACGATCGATCTCACGATGCAGCTTATCGCGCTGATAACCTGCGATTTCCCTCTGCCTGCCGTGCTGTTTCAGGTTCATCTGTAGCAGATGACCGGTTCCGTAACGCAGACAGTTCAGCTCACGGCCATCCGGCAACGTGCTGCCGATCAGGTTGCCCAGTGCGTCGTACTGATGCGTGAACAGCCCACCATTATTTTCTTCACTAAGCAGATTCCCCAGCGCGTCGCTGGTCAGGATCAGCACTTCCGCTTCGGCTTCATAGCCTGCCGCCTGCGCCTTCTGCCATTCCGCCAGCGCCATTTTCCTGATTTCTACACTGTCCGGGCCGTAGCGGTACTCGGTGCGGTGTTGCTGCGTAGTTTTTACCGTCAGGCGATTTACGTTGTCATATTCAAATTGCGTACGGTGAGGCGGCAAGTTTTCGCCTTCAGCAGACAGCGGATGCTGCACGACTTCCGCAACCAGGCCCAGCTCGTCATATCCATAGCTTTTGCGACGGCCGGCATAGTCAGTCTGCGCCAGCAGGCGCTGACTGTTGTCATACTCGAACTGCCAGCGATCGCTGTTTGGATTAATTAACGCCGTCAGCCGCCCGAACCGATCGTACTGATAGCGAGTAATGTTCCCTGCCGGATCGGTTTCGCTGACAATCTGCCCGCGCACGTTACGGGCTACGTGCCGCTCTGAAAAGCTGTCGATATTTTCCCCGACCAGCATTCCGGCGCGATCGTATTCATATTCCGTTTCGCGTCGGTCAGGACGTATCAGAGATTGCAGACGCCCCGCAGTGCTCCAGCGATAGCGCGTGGTGTTACCCTCTGCGTCCGTGCTGCTCAACAACCTTCCCGCATCATCATACAGCCGATAACTTTGATGGCCTGAACAGTCTTCATCGCGCTGTAGCTGGCCGCGCTCGTTCCACCAGAAGCGATGCGTATTATCCAGCGCGTCGGTGCGCGTGATTAAATCGCCCTGCTCGTTCCAGGTAAAACGGCTTATGCCGCCGAGCGGATCGGTCACCGCGACGACATCGCCAGCATTGTTGTACTGGTATTGCCACACCGCGCCGTCGGGCTGAACTTCTTTTAGCGGGAACGCATAGGAAGGATGCCAGACGGTGGTCGATGTTCGACCAGCCGGATCGCGCACCATTGCCAGATTCGCGCGTTCGTCGTAGTCATATTCCCAGGTCCGATCGCCAGGCGCATGCGTTGCCATCAGCAAATCGCCCTGTTCCGCCCAGCGATACGACCAGTGCGCCCCGTAGCTGTCGACATAGTCGGTAATACGGCAAAGCTCATCCCAGCGATGCTGCGTGGTCCCTCCAGAGAAGCAGGTTACCGTGGCGCTGCGAGCTTCCTCATCGGCATCTATCAGCCAGTGCTCAAGGCAGTTTTGCCCTTCGTCCATCACCCGGTATTCACAGACGCGCCAGTAGCGCGGATCGCTGGCTGGCTGCCATTGATAAGCCACGGTCAGGCCGGTGGCATAGCTGTGCGATGCCATCAGATCGCTGGCGCGATCCCAGCTGAAACGACGGGTTTCAACGCCGTCGGCATCCTGTACGGCAATCAGCTGGCCCTGCGAGTTGTAGTTGTAACGCATCAGCGGGCGCAGTTCGCCACCGACAACCTGATCTATCGCCGTTACTCTTCCATGCTGCTGTTCATAGCTGAGACGAACGTCCAGCGCCTCGTTATCGCCCGCAATGGCGACCAGCTGCCCCCTGTCATTCCACGTAAAGTGCTGGCAATTTTCATGGCGATCGTAGATGCGGCCAATACGCCATTCGCCTTCACGCAGCGGATCGGGTTCGTACAGATAAAATTCGCCCTGCGCGGTTTGCATGACGATAACGCCCTGCAGCGAGCAGAACAGCGTAAAGCCCTCTTCATCAAAACGAACCACGTCGCCCGGTGCAATCTCGCCAAGCCCCAGTTCCTGACCGGTTATGTCGCGCCAGGCAAACTGGAAAGTACCGTCCTTGTGAAGAAAGCGAATCAGGCGCGTTTCGAACGGCATCATCCAGCCGGTACCGAACATGCCGGTAGTCAGATTGCGACTGTGGTAAATACGCTGCCAGTAAAGCGGGATGCGGTCTTCCAGCACGAAATCGAGATCGTCCCGGTCGGCCAGAATTTTAGCGCCGGTCGCATAATTAACCGGGTGAGCGCTCTGCATTGCAGCGGAAGCAATAGCGCCAGACGCAACTGCTTCTCCGGTTTCAAAAACAACAGTACAGGCGATTTGACGCAGCGCGCGCCGTGCCGCAATGCGCGAGAAAAGCTGTTCCAGCAGCTTAACGCCTTCCTTGCCAATACCACCGCTCAGGATGGTGCCGACAAGATAAGCCAGCATGTTTTTGCCGCTGCGGATATCACGTACCACGATGCTGTCGCCGCCGATACGCACGCGAGGATTTTCACTGACCTGGACGGTTGCTTCACAGGTACTGCGATCGCCGTTACGTACGGCGGGGTGGCCGTTGATGAAAACCTTTTTCGACCCTTCCGCCAGAAAGTTGGCGTTCTCGGCCAGATGGCCTTTCATGCAGGCGACGGTATCTTTGTTTGCTGGCGTAGCGCAAGGGCTGGCGCTGGCAACGGTTGGCTGCACCACATCGTCCCAGAGACTGCCAAGCCAGCTGCCCACCGATGCCGCGCTAAGATGACTGACTTTATCCAGCGCGGAACTGATGGCGTCGCCCGGATGGCGAATAGTCGAAGCAATGCCTCCTGCAACGGCCATCGCAATATCTTTCAGGCCTGGTTCCTCTGTGCTACCAACGGAAAGCGCGGCCATCATGTCGCGATTGACCGTTCCTGCCGCACGTGCCGCCGGTTTGCCCATGATTTTTACGTTGTCAGAGCCGCTGGTTATTACCGCATCCGGTGGGCCGCGCATGCCCAGCGTATCAAGCAGGCCGTCTACGGCATCGCTGGCCTTATTGCCGAGTTTTTCGGGATAGCCGGAAGCCATTGCGCCAATCATCAATCCCGCGCCGACAGCGATGCCAGCGACGGGATTGACGGCAAACAGCATACTGGCCCCTACCAAAATGCCAGTGTAGACGGCGCCTTCCACCAGCCCGCTAACCAGATCGGCCAGTGCAGAACTATGAATTAAAGGATCGTCTAAACGTGCTGCTGTTAAATCGGACATGCTCAGGCCTCCGCTCCTGCAGAAGGAATAAATCCACTTTTGATAACCTGCCAGGCGGCCAGCGAATCCGCATCAAAAGTGCCTGCACGACTAAAAGTCAGCATCATCAGATGGGTTTCGGTTTTTGCTATTAACAATTTTTGAACCACCGTTACGCCCTGATTTTCAAAACGCATTGCGACTTCTCGCGCAGATAGCTCGCCGAACAACGTTTCTTCTGTCTCTTGTGCAGCAAACTTTTTCATATCGCGCTTCACTTTTGCCAACTGCTGCTGCAGATAATTCTCTTCTTCGCCTTCTTTAACATCCCATGCACGGGTTACTACCAGCGTGGCACGCGTTTTCGGCAGACGGAAAATCGTAATGCTCTGATCCTGGACCGCTTCAGGCAGCGTCAGCGTTCCTTCTGACAAAACATATTTCATGTGTTACTCCCTTTTTTGTCGAAGGCCTGAAGAATTTCATAACCGATAGTGAATGGCGTAGGGTCTGGCGTATCACCGGCTTTTGGCTCATTAATATTGAGATCGAGCGTACCGCCAGTGTTGATCTGCCCATTTCCAGTCGCGTTGATCTGGAACTGATCGCACTGCAACGAAATCGTGCCGTTGGGGTCGAGTGTCAATACGCTGCTGCCCGAGACAAAGCTAATTCCTTTCCCGGATGCTATTTGCAGACCATCCTGTGCCCACAGCTGGTAATCACCGCCGACCAGTTCATTACGCGATTTTTGAGTATTCTGTACGTAAGTGCCGCTGACTTTGCTGATAAAGTCCTTATCAATCGCGACCGTTTGATTACCCCCTACCGTGTGGGTTTCATCATTTTTGATATTGGTATCCATATTCTTCTGCGCCTGGATCCACACCTGCTCCTCGCCCGCCTTGTCTTCAAAGCGCAGCGCGTTGGC
>NZ_JAHSPF010000024.1 GCF_019132875.1 Erwinia phyllosphaerae | reverse complement strand
TCTGCTTCTGCTTCTGCTTCTGCTTCTGCTTCTGCTTCTGCTTCTGCTTCTGCTTCTGCTTCTGCTTCTGCTTCTGCCACGACAATTGCATATCTCGTCACATTCACACATCTTTTTTGAAACGGTTTGCACTATTTGTGAACATCCGCGCGGCTTTTGCCACCATTTAGTGCGCAATATCAGACAAATTTTCAATCTGCTTCCGAATATTAATAAACCTTTCTATGAAATTCAGGATGCTGCAAACCTGGCATTACCTTTGCACAACCAGGGAGGGCTTTCACCGGATAAGTGCATCGTCGTATGCGCTGACCTATAACAAACGATTACGCCACACAGGATGCTTTATGAAAAAAATGATGCTTTCTACTTTGGTGACCGCTGCCGCGCTCTTCGCCGTTACTAACCAGGCTCACGCAGGGACCACGCTGGACGCGATTAAAAAGAAAGGTTTTGTGCAATGCGGTATCAGTGATGGCCTGCCTGGCTTTTCGTTTGCCGATGCCAGCGGCAAATTTAGCGGTATTGACGTCGACGTATGTCGGGCTGCCGCCGCAGCTGTTTTTGGGGATGCGACAAAGGTGAAATACACCCCGTTAACCGCGAAAGAACGTTTTACCGCTCTGCAATCTGGCGAGGTAGATATTCTTTCACGTAATACGACATGGACTTCTTCTCGCGATGGCGGCATGGGCTTCCTGTTTGCAGGCGTTAACTATTACGACGGTATCGGGTTTTTGACCCACCAGAAAGCGGGTCTTAAAAGCGCTAAAGAGCTGGACGGCGCTACCGTCTGTATCCAGGCCGGTACAGATACCGAGCTGAATGTTGCCGACTATTTTAAAGCCAATAAGATGCAGTATACGCCGGTAACCTTCGATCGTTCTGACGAGTCGGCAAAAGCGCTTGATACCGGCCGCTGCGACACGCTGGCATCCGACCAGTCTCAGCTTTATGCGCTGCGCATCAAGCTGGGCAAACCTGATGACTTTATCGTGCTGCCAGAAGTTATCTCCAAGGAACCGCTGGGGCCGGTGGTTCGCCGCGGCGACGACGACTGGTTTACAATCGTTAAATGGTCGCTGTATGCCATGCTGAATGCGGAAGAGATGGGGATCACCTCAAAAAATGTTGACGAGATGTCAGCCAGCCCAACCACGCCAGATATGGCTCACCTGCTGGGCTCAGAGGGCGATTTTGGTAAGGATCTGAAGCTGGATAACAAATGGGCTTTCAACATTATCAAGCAGGTTGGTAATTACCAGGAAGTTTTTGACCGTAACGTAGGCAAAGACAGCCAGCTTAAGATTGCTCGCGGCCAGAATGCGCTCTGGAATAAAGGCGGCATCCAGTACGCCCCGCCGGTACGTTAATTCCCCGCAACAACAAGGCGCCACTAAGCTGGCGCCTTTATTAGCCTTGCCGTTACGAGGTCTTACCATGTCACAACGCCCATCCGTAAAAAGGGACTTTTCTTTTAGTAATCCTGCGGTACGCGCCTGGCTATTTCAGGCCGGCGCCGTAGCGCTGGTTTTAGCCGCCGCTGGCTATTTGCTTCACAATACCGTTATTAATCTGGCCAGCCGTGGCATTACGTCCGGCTTTGGTTTTCTGGAGCGTAGCGCCGGTTTCGGCATCGTTCAGCACCTGATTGATTACAGCGAAGGCGATACCTATGCGCGCGTATTTATGGTCGGTCTGACTAATACGCTCCTGGTTTCTGCACTCTGCATTGTTTTTGCTTCTTTTTTAGGTTTTTTTATCGGGCTTGCACGTCTGTCGGACAACTGGCTGCTGCGCAAACTCTCCACTATCTATATTGAAATTTTCCGTAATATCCCGCCGTTGCTGCAAATTTTCTTCTGGTACTTTGCCGTACTGCGTAATCTGCCGGGTCCGCGCCAGGCGGTAAATGCTTTCGATCTGTTTTTTGTCAGTAATCGGGGGCTCTATATTCCCTTTCCCAATGCGGCTGCGGGTATATGGCCTTTTATTGTTGCCGTATTGCTGGCAATTGCAGCCAGTATCGCGCTGTTTCGCTACAACCGTACCTACCAGTTAAAAACGGGACAGCTAAGGCGCAGCTGGCCTTTGGCGCTGGCTATGCTGCTGATTTTACCTCTGGCTGCAAACCTTGTATTTGGCGCGGCCATACACTGGGATATTCCAGCGCTGCATGGATTCAATTTCCGCGGTGGTTTCGCTCTGATCCCTGAACTGGCCTCCTTGACGCTGGCGCTTTCTATTTATACCTCTTCTTTTATAGCTGAGGTTATTCGCTCCGGGATCCAGTCAGTGCCGCACGGCCAGCACGAAGCAGCGCGTTCACTGGGCTTACCTAATCCGGTAACGCTGCGCCAGGTGATTATTCCGCAGGCGATGCGCGTCATCATCCCACCTTTAACCAGCCAGTATCTGAATATCGTTAAAAACTCCTCCCTGGCTGCCGCTATTGGCTATCCCGATATGGTATCGCTCTTTGCCGGTACGGTCCTGAACCAAACGGGCCAGGCGATTGAAACCATTGCTATCACTATGGGCGTCTATCTGATTATCAGCCTGCTGATTTCGTTACTGATGAACATCTACAACCGCAAAATCCGCCTGGTTGAACGCTAAGAAAACGGGATAACTATGACTTTAACGACGCATGAAACTCAGCCTGTCCCGGAAAATGCTTTCACCAGGGCCATAAAATGGACAAGGAAAAATCTGTTTTCAAGCTGGGGTAACTCTCTGCTGACGCTTTTTTGCCTGTGGGCAATCTGGCAAATCATTCCGCCAGCGCTTAACTGGCTGGTTTTTCAGGCTAACTGGATTGGTTCGACGAGGGCAGACTGCACCAAAGAAGGAGCATGCTGGGTATTTATTCACGCCCGTTTTGGTCAGTTTATGTATGGCCTTTATCCGCACGAGCTGCGCTGGCGCATTAATCTGGCATTAGCTATTGGGCTGATCTCCCTTATTCCTTTATTCATGAAATCAATGCCGCGCCGCGGTTGGTATCTTGCCGCCTGGGCAGTTACCTTTCCTCTGGTTGTCTGGTTATTGTTGTACGGCGGTTTCTTTGGCCTGGAAAGGGTCGAAACACGTCAATGGGGCGGGCTGACGCTAACGTTGATTATTGCCTCTGTTGGCATTGCGGGCGCATTGCCGTTAGGCATCCTTTTGGCGTTAGGACGTCGTTCGACTATGCCAGTTGTGCGCGCGCTGTCAGTTATCTTTATTGAGTTCTGGCGAGGCGTGCCGCTGATTACCGTGCTTTTTATGTCCTCGGTTATGCTGCCGCTTTTTATGTCGGAAGGGAGCAGTATCGACAAGCTGGTTCGCGCGCTGGTTGGCGTCATTTTGTTTCAGTCAGCTTACGTGGCGGAAGTAGTGCGTGGTGGTCTGCAAGCTCTGCCTAAGGGGCAATATGAGGCGGCAGAGTCGCTGGCTCTGGGCTACTGGAAAACTCAGATGCTGATCATTTTGCCACAGGCATTAAAGATGGTTATTCCCGGCCTGGTTAATACAATTATCGCGCTGTTTAAGGATACCAGCCTGGTCATTATCATCGGGCTTTTTGACCTGTTTAGTAGCGTACAGCAGGCCACTGTCGATCCCGCGTGGCTTGGTATGTCGACCGAAGGCTATGTTTTTGCCGCTCTGGTTTACTGGATTTTTTGTTTCAGCATGTCGCGCTATAGCCAGTATCTGGAAAAGCGTTTTCACACCGGGCGTACGCCGCATTAAGGATTCTCATGACAAATTTACCGCTGCAGACTGACGATAAAATGATGATTACACTGGAAAACGTTAATAAGTGGTATGGGCAGTTTCACGTATTAAAAAATATCAATCTGCAGGTAAAACCTCGCGAACGTATTGTGCTGTGCGGCCCTTCCGGCTCGGGTAAATCAACCACTATCCGCTGTATCAACCATTTGGAAGAGCATCAGCAGGGGCGAATAGTTGTTGATGGTATTCATCTGAATGAAGATCTTCGCAATATTGAGCGGGTGCGGACTGAAGTCGGTATGGTATTCCAGCACTTTAACCTTTTCCCGCATCTAAGCGTGCTACAAAACTGCACGCTTGCACCCATATGGGTGCGAAAAACGGCAAAGAAGGAAGCCGAAGAGCTGGCAATGCACTATCTGGAAAGGGTACGCATAGCTGAACACGCACATAAATTTCCCGGACAGCTTTCAGGCGGACAGCAGCAGCGTGTTGCTATTGCCCGTTCGCTCTGTATGAAACCTAAGATTATGCTGTTTGATGAACCGACATCCGCGCTGGATCCGGAAATGGTTAAAGAAGTTTTAGACACGATGATTGGTCTGGCGGAAGACGGGATGACGATGCTTTGCGTCACGCATGAAATGGGGTTTGCGCGTACCGTGGCGGACCGCGTGATCTTTATGGATCGGGGAGAGATAGTGGAGCAGGCGCCGCCACAGGAATTCTTTGCTGCACCTAAATCAGAACGCACGCGCGCCTTTCTTTCGCAGGTTATTCATTAATTTTCCACAGTCCGGACAGCGCCGAAAAGATCTCTTCAGCAAGTCAGACTGTGATAATAAACAGGAGCCAGCCTGGTTACAGGCTAGCTCCTGTATCCGAACCCCGCAGATGCAAAATAGTGCTATTAAAAGCGGGTTTCCGGCGCGCAAATGCAGAGTGCTGTCCTGAGAAACGGGTTTCCCGGCGCACAAATGCAAAAAACCCTGACCGTGAGGTCAGGGTTATCGCAGTTTGATGCCTGGCAGTTCC
>NZ_JAHSPF010000023.1 GCF_019132875.1 Erwinia phyllosphaerae | reverse complement strand
GTCGTCGATGCTGTAGATGCCCGGCGTCACGCTGTCCTGCAGCTCCCAGACGCTGATGCCCTCCTCGCCGGTGCTGCTGCCGGACGGCGTGGCGTGGTACGGGATAACCCAGTAGTGCAGCATTTCCTGTTCGGAAAAAGTATAAAGACACTTCCAGAAATATTGTTGCATCTCTTCCTTAGTCAAATCTCAAGAAACAGGAAAAGCATAGTTAACTTCAATATCCATAGACTATCTCCCTTCTGGTTTAAGACGTAAACCAAACTCCATAAAGCATCAATACGGCACCGAAAGAGACTACACATTTGGCAAACAAAAGCAGACCAGGAGCCAGCCTGTTAGTAACTGGTGAAAACTTTTTGTAATTTTCGAAATTATGTTCCTTATGAAACCCCATAATTCCACTAAAAATGGTCGATATTGCTGTGATCAAAAATCTCATTCCCCACACCACGATAAATGATGCGCTTGTCTCCTCCATTAAATTCCTGGCAGTGCCCTTAGTAAAACCGGGAATAATAGCCACCAGAAGCTTAAGAAAAAAACCTAGTGCAATAATTGCGACAAATACACCAATCAGGCCCTTACCCGCACCTGTTAATGATTTTTTCCCGTAAGAGACGTTACCGCGCCAGACACAATAAAGCGTCACAGCTAAAAAAAACAAAAAAGCTATCATTTTCATAAAATACCAGTCCCATACTAAATTTAGTCGCCAATTAAAAATGTCGTACAGCCGTCGATAATAACACCATCGCTATCGCCGCTTTTCTCGGCATCATCTGAATTATCATCTTTACCAAAGAACAACTCACGCAGTAGCTTAACGAATATTTTCAAGTCAAAACCCGTTCCTAACCCCAGCCAAAAAGCAAATTTACTGCTGGCTTTTAAGTTGATTGAATGATCAGTTTTATCTTTGTAAGCGGCTAAAGTCGCTGAGGTACCTATTGCTCCCAGATTTACTTCCGCTTTTGCACTTCCTATCACGATTCCATACAAGTTAACTTTCCGCTCAGCTTCTTCTTTAACTGCCGCTGCTTCTATGCCGCCTTCAAGATTGATTCCGTAACGCCCTTGATTACCGGTGTAAACTTCAGCGACCAGTTTCGTTTCGGCAGTTGCCAGAGCAACGCCGGCGCGGGCAGAGCCATATAGCGTATTTTCTTTCCCGGCTGAGCCTGTAATACTATATTGCATGCCTGTTGCTTTCACATTGGTATTGATGCCATAAATATTGTTAATCAACGCAACCACAAAAAATAAATAGGACAAACTTTTTATAAGATGCAAGATAAGTTTTTATAGCTCTGAACATTATATTTTATAGAAAATAATAAAAATGGGCAACAGCAAACATATAACAAAAAGTAAAAACTTATTATCAAGTACGGAAAGACACTTTATACTTAACTTTAATTAATCAAGTCATAATAATAAGATATAGCCAACATCAATAATTCATTTACCTTTTAACTTAGCGCTCCTGGTTTTACCTTTACCAATAAGACATATTCGAATCTAAATTGGAGCATCTCCAATATCGATACCCATCTGGAATAATTCACAGGCCATATTTTCTATACGTCCTCTTTGCGCCAGCTTGCCAAGCCATTCTTGTGGAATACCAGATGCGCCATACAGAGCGCCAGCAATTTGCCCTGCTGTTGCTGCTACGCTATCAGCATCATCAGCCAGGTTTGCGGCAAGTAAAATTGCATCTCGAAAATTATCTGTGTTCCACACGGACCACATCGCAGCTTCAAAAGTATCAACAACATACCCGCTTGAACGGATCTCATGGCGAGCTTTTTGCTTATACTCACCCGCATTAATAATCAATAATCGAGATGACAATGGGAGTTTATGAGGAGAAAATACTGACTGCTTATCATGCCCATTAATTAGCATATGCAATAAATAACCATGAAAGTTACAGGCAAAAAGAGATTCCACTGCACTATGAGTTGCTCTACTTTGTGATTTAGTAGCAAAATAAATTCGTTGAAGCGAACGCCAGTTAAGAATTACGGCTGGAGCCTGGCGAATAATAGCCGCATTTCCAGCCGTGTTTTTTTCAGTATTACCAAACCAAGCTTCGCCATGTTTGATATATTGTTCAAGAGCAAATCGAGTAGTATTCCCTATATCGAAGCAACGACCATTAACGCTATTAGAACCGTTTTTATACCAGTCGACTAATTTATTCCTGAAAAGAGTAACATCAACACGCCCGGACTCAATACAGGCTTCAGCCAGACAGAGGGCCATTGAGGTGTCATCAGTCCACTCACCAGCTTTGAGCCTGAACGGACCACCACCCACCATATCATCAACATGAGAGATGTCTCTTCGCTGGAACTCCAGTGTTGTACCGACTGCATCGCCTATAGCCAGCCCAAGAAAAGCACCTTTTGCTTTATCCAGAGCTTGTTCCATGGTGTTCAATTGAGGAAAGCTCTCATCCCAGTCAGGTAATGAAAGAAGCTCTTTAGCATGTTCAGGTGTATTAGCAGAACGAGCAGCCTGCCGTTTACTTACTGGAAGAAGATGGTGATATTTCAAGGCGTATTGATCTATAGAATCATCATCTGCATGTAGGTCAATCATTATAATTCCTTAAGGCTGATTCGCGTTACGCCATTTTGCTTGTTTCGGCTCTTGCACAGAATAGTTTGCATCAGAATTTTTAGGAAGGATATGTTTTCCTTGTTAAGGAAGCGACTGATATATTGCCTCCCTGCCTTCTTCTGGTGCAGGGTTATAGACTTTCAGCGTGCTGCCCCAGACCCTGTACTCCGCCTGCCAGCAAATCTTTCCGCGTGCATCCCGCCACTCGCTCAGCAGACGGTTGTCATCCCAGACAAAATGCGTGATGCCAAAGCTGTCACGCTTCCAGCGGCGGCCAAAGGCATCCTGGCCGTAACTGGCCGACTGCTTTACGCCGGAAAGCTGGTTATATGTTTATGATGCACATACTTCGTATTCAGTATTTCACGATTGCGGCTGATTTCCTGATGTAGTACATCGCGGATAATTGTGCTAATAAGTAGGTTGTCCAGGTTGATCTGACTTCTTTGTCCATTAGTATAGTAGAGGCTTTTTAATTCGCGGTCGTCCGCCATGGCTGATAATAACGAATAAAGATATTAAATTGCATGCATTAGATGATGATCTTAGTAAAGTTGCAGGCTCAGAATTTCTTTGATAACCACTAATTCTTTTTTTGGCTCAGGCATCCTGAATAGGGTGATGACTTTGAACAAAACCATTAGCTTTGCTATTTGTATGCCCTGCCGCGCGATTGACTCCCGGAGATAATTTTCCGTGAGGATCGACATCTCCAGTTTTGTAGCCATTTGGAGCACCACACTTCGTCAGCCCCAGCGGATCCACCCAGTTCAATGGATTCGGCGCGTAAGCGTATAAATGGAGTCCACCTTGTAGCCCTATCGGATCAGGCTGCGTGAAACGCCCGCAGTCCGGGTCGTACTATCAGTTTCGGTTGTAGTTACCTGTCATTTTTGGATAGTCACTCATAGAAAGAAGTCCTTCATATCAAATTTCAGCCCGCAACAGGCCTAAGCCGGAAGGTGCTGGACGGCTGTCTGCTGCTGAGCCCCGACAGCCGTGAAGAGACGCGGTTACGACAGGAACAGGCACGACTTGAACAGCAGCGGCGGGAGATTGAGCAGACCCGGCAGCAGGCGCTGGCGTTGCTGGCTCAGGCTGGCGGCTAAAAATAAGGCCGGAAGGATCGCGGGGATCGCTTCCGGCTTACAAATAATTATATTTAATTGGGTCTAAGCTTTTAATTTATAAATATCTTGAGCCTCTTCATCCATATCCAGACTTCCAAGAGCACCCAGATCTAGGCTATAGACCTGTTCACTATTATTTTTCACATTTATAAAATAACCAAGATCGCCATCCTGCCCTATTAATAAGTAATCTGGCTCAATATCTTGTATGGTATATGTTTCATTGCGTTCCAAAAGGTCTTTGTAATTATAAAGATATACAGTATCCGCTTGACTTGTCTGTATTTCGTAAGCATCTGTATCTTTTACTTCCTCAGATAAAAACTGCTTATATTTATTTGACAGCTTGATGTTAAGATTATTCTCTACAACCTTGAGTTCGTCTAAAATTTCATCTTTATTCATAATGGCCACCTATTAACTCTAAGAGAAAAAAACATTAAATATCAAAGAACGGATTACTCATATTACTTTCTCTGAGCCCATCAAAATATTTAAATGCATCACTAAGAGACTTACGAGTCTGAT
This sequence comes from Erwinia phyllosphaerae, assembly GCF_019132875.1. GTDB lineage: Bacteria > Pseudomonadota > Gammaproteobacteria > Enterobacterales > Enterobacteriaceae > Erwinia > Erwinia phyllosphaerae. The sequence continues at coordinate 538 of NZ_JAHSPF010000023.1, read as the reverse complement.
TAGTAGGCACGCCAGCATCTAACATTTCTTTATAGCTAATGTTAAATTCTTGCTTCAGGGCTGTATCCCAGCCCCCCGTCGCTGCTCTTCGGGTACGCTGCGCAGCACTGATAGCAGCATGCGGGCTACCGGATGATGATCTTAGTAAAGTTGCAGGCGCAGAACTTCTTTGATAACCACTAATTCTTTTTTTGGCCCAGGCATCCTGAATAGGGTGATGACTTTGAACAAAACCATCAGCTTTGCTATTTGTATGCCCTGCCGCGCAATTGACTCCCGGTGATAATTTTCCGTGAGGATCGACATCTCCAGTTTTGTAGCCATTTGGAGCACCACACTTCGTCAGCCCCAGCGGATCCACCCAGTTCAATGGATTCGGCGCGTAAACGTATAAATTGAGTCCACCTTGTAGCCCTATCGGATCAACCTGAGTAAAACGTCCGGCAACCGGGTCATAATAGCGGAATAAATTGTAATGAAGGCCCGTCTCTCTGTCCAGGTACTGCCCCTGAAAACGCAGATTCTGCGGCACAGCCTG
>NZ_JAHSPF010000022.1 GCF_019132875.1 Erwinia phyllosphaerae | reverse complement strand
AATACGCAGTATATCTACAGCGAAAACAGCCGGGAACCGCTGGCGCGCGTGGACAGCATCGGCGAGCAGTCGGAAACGTTCTGGTATCACACCGAACTGAACGGCCTGCCGGAACGCATGACCGACGCGCATGGCGAAGTAGTGTGGCGCGGCCGCTTCTCCACCTGGGGCGAAACGGAGCGGGAAAGCGTGACGGGTTTCCAGGCTGTGCCGCAGAATCTGCGTTTTCAGGGGCAGTACCTGGACAGAGAGACGGGCCTTCATTACAATTTATTCCGGTATTACGACCCGGTTGCGGGCAGGTTTACGCAGGTTGACCCGATAGGGTTGGCGGGTGGGGTTAATACCTATGCGTATGTCGGGGACCCGCTGACGTGGGTGGATCCGCTGGGATGGATGAGCTGCTCGACAGATGCGGCCAAGCTTGCTCGTAACTTAGGGCCCCAACCGTTAGGTGGTGGAAAATACGATGCTCATCATATTGTAATGTCCAATTCTTCAGATGCTCGTATGGTTGCATTGAGAAAACGAATGGATGATTTCGATATTGATATAAACAATTCGAAAAATGGCGTTTGGCTACCAAATACGCGAGCAGATCGTATTGAAGAAACGTTCACTACTGCTCATAAAGGTAATGGTGTTCATGGAAATGCATATAAGCAATATGTTTACGACAAACTAATTAATAGTCAAACAGATAAGGAATTCTTATCCGCTCTCAAGCAAATAAAAAATGAGCTTGCAACAGGTAAAGTCTTCCCACTTGCAAATGGTAAAACTCCTATATTATGAAAAATAAAACGATGTTAGAAATGGCTGAGGATATTAGAGAGAAATTTGATAGTCTGATATCATTGCTATCGTCTGAAGATGCATTAAATCAAAAGCTTTCTCAATTTCATACTGGTAATAAAGAAAAAATGCTATGGTCAAAAACTAATGCCTTCAGCATTGTACCATTTTATAATGAGTTAACAGGTTTTAAAACTGGCGAAATGCAGCATAAAGAGCCAAAAAATAAAAAAAATGTATATTGCTACTTTATGGATGAAGATAGCGGTGAAATAAATAAAGTAATAAGTTATAACTCAAAAGGAAATGTAGAGGATACGTCATATATAATTAGAGAAGGTAACAGTTCTATTGAAGTAAGACAAGATTTCCGAGGTGACTTTATAGCTCTCAGTCAAACTTTTTTTGATGGCAATAAATGTCCTTTAAGTTCATACTTCGCAAGTGAAGATGGCAATGTGTCTGGCTATTATTATTTTTATAAAAATGATAAAATAAATGAGATTTTAGCAGTAAGCAAAAACTCCCCTTTACCATACGTGACTTTGCTATGCGAATATGATGAAAATGGAATAATTAAAAAGATTTACTTTAATAAAAAAGAGGCTCAGGTAGTCGTATACCCGCGTTGAGAGGTATATAAATCTTCTTCAAAGGTTAAAATGGAATGTGTTTGAAGGAAAGTTATAAATATTAGTTAGTGTTAAGTGCGGAAGTAGCCTGGAAGCGTGATTAGCTTTCAGGTTACATCGCATAACATTCGCTTTCATTGATTATATTTTAATTTTGGATGTACCATCTATTTCGATATTACGGCCCGGTTGCCGGGCGGTTTATCGAGATTGACCAGATAGGATTGGCGGATAAGGTTAATACTTATAGTTATGTGGGCGATCGGCTAACCTGGGGGGGATTAGTTGCTCGACAGGTACGGAAACATTAAGAAATAATATGGCAGAAGCAGGTATGATCGCACCTGCTTATAAAAATGCAGCACACTATATTGTCATGTCCAACCCAAAAGATTTGAGGATGGTTGAATTATTGTTAAAAATGGCTGAATTTTATCTGCATTTTAACGATTTTTATAACGGTGTATTTTTACCAACAACCTCGAAAAACTTCTTTCAGATGCAATTAGTCCAGCCCATAGCAAAATACACACTAATATTTAAAAATAAAATGTATACGATAGATTAATCCTGACTAAAAATGCTGATGAATTTATAGCTTATTTAGAAAGTATTAGGAATTCAATTGTGAGCGGTAGTTTTAATTATTGAAGCTGTTTTATGAACGAAGTAAATAGAACCTTTGCTTTTTTTAATAGCAAATCAGAAAGTGAAGCATGACGAGTTTCTATCACAAGCTGAAGTTAAAATTAATTATTTAAAATATTCAAATACGTCATTAATTGAAATGTACCCTTTCGAAGATGAAATTTCTGGATAAATAAAAGGTGTGAAATAAAAGCTCCAGAAAAAATAGAAGGGCCATTGAAAAAGATTTATTTTGATAAAGGAAAAAATTAGTTATAACTGAAGAGATTTTGGCAGGTAATCGAGTAAATAGCAGGTCTTTTTACTTTTATACTAGTAATTTTATAGAAAGGATAACTTTCCAGGAAATTGGTTCTTTTAAGCTAAAACCACTATCTCTTTTTATAACAAAAAGGGGAAGGAAATTCTATTGAATAAAGGTATGATGGGGGGCAGTCTTGAAGTTTAATTATCATGATGATTCTTTGTCTTCAATCCATGTGAAAGAAAAATATTATGCATCAGATAAATATCATTAAAGTAATGTAAGATTTATTTACGGCGATAAAAATGAGTTAAAGTAAATAATCAATAAATATGAAAATAGGACTTCTTAAGTAATGTGTAAAATAAAAATATAGGTTCTAAAAAATTGGGGTTATATATTTTTAGCTCGGATAGCATACGAATGCTGACGCGAGCAGAACTTGCCTTAGTAAGAAAACTTAAGAAGTATAAAACGTTATAAATTCTGAGGGGTCGCGTATGAAAGCAATTCCGATATTTCCCCTTAGCTTATAAATAATTATCTTTAGTCCATCACAATTTCTACTTATCCTTAATGTATGAACAGTAAAAAAACCGCCCCCTTCAAGCGCTAAAGATCAAGGGACGCCTCAAGAGGCGGTTTGCTCACAGGTTTTTTTGTATTTACCGGAATCGTCTAAAGCCTCGACTTACTTGCTTTTATCCTTATCGCCATCAGATGCTTTACTGGCATCCGCACCGCTTCCTGCGGACGTACTGGTACTACTTTTCGAATCCAGAGCCGCTGTAGCCGCACTGTCCTTCGCTGTAGTGGTTCCGGTGTCGGTTCCGGTAGACGTGCTGGTGCTGTCACTGCTTTTCGAAGCCGCATCAGCTTTGGTAGCACTGTCCTTCGCTGTACTGGTTCCGGTATCGCTTCCTGCGGACGTACTGGTACTACTTTTCGAATCCAGAGCAGCTGTAGCCGCACTATCCTTTGCCGTACTGGTTCCGGTGTCGCTTCCGGTAGACGTGCTGGTGCTGTCACTACTTTTCGAAGCCGTATCGGCTGTAGCATTGCTTCCAGCAGAGGTAGCAGCGTCGTCTGCTGATGACGCGGTAGCTTTAGTAGCAGTGGCGCTATCGCTTGTGGATGGTGCGCTGGTTGTAGTATCGGTGCCTGTTGAAGTGCTGCCGGTATCGCTTGTTGCAGATGTGCCAGTATCAGCCGCGCTGGTTGAAGAGGTAGTTGATTTACTATCACTTCCTGTTGCCGGGCTGGTTCCCGCATCGCTTCCTGTCGACGCGCTGGTGCTGTCATCATTTGCTGAAGGTCTGCCGGTACCGTTATCAATGACCGGAGGCGCGTCAGCCATCGCCTTATCCTCTTTAGATTTGTCGACAGGCGCATCGCTATCTACAGATGCACTGGCTTTGTCATCATTCGAGGAAGGCCTGCCGGTACCATTGTCAATAACAGGCGGAGCGTTGGCTATGGCAGCATCTTCCTTAGATTTATCGACGGCATCATCGCTGTCTGAAGAAGCACTGGCTTTATCACCTTCTACTGAAGGCCTGCCGGTGCCATTATCAATGACAGGCAGCGCATCGGCTATGGCATCACTTTCCGCAGGCGTAATAGTTTCAGCTTTAGTGCCTGTATAAGTGCTGGTTTTACGGCCGCCTGCCGAAGTCGCACCATGTTCGTCATCCTCATACTCCGCAGCCTTGCTGGTCGTAGCGCTGCTTCCTGCAGATGAGGTGGTCCCATCGCCGCTTTTCGCGGACGTACTGGTCGTATCGCTTCCTGCAGCCGCACTGGTGCTGTCGGTGCTTTTTGATGACGTGTCGCTTCCTGCGGCTGCACTGGTACTGTCAGTGTTCTTTGATGACGTAGCGGTTCCTGCAGTCGCACTGGTGCTGCCGGTGCTTTTTGATGACGTATCGCTTCCTGCGGCTGTACTGGTACTGTCGGTGCTTTTTGACGACGTGTCGCTTCCTGCGGCTGTACTGGTACTGTCGGTGCTTTTTGACGACGTGTCGCTTCCTGCGGCTGCACTGGTACTGTCGGTGCTTTTTGACGACGTGTCGCTTCCTGCGGCTGCACTGGTACTGTCAGTGTTCTTTGATGACGTAGCGGTTCCCGCATCGCTCCCTGTAGTTGTACTGGCAGTTTTGTCAGCACTTGCCGAAGACGCGGCTTTCCCTGTATCGCTTCCTTTACTTGTAGCTGCACTGTCAGCGCTTTTAGAAGACGTTGCAGTTCCCGCATCGCTTGCTTTAACCGTACTGGTGCCATCAGTGCTTTTTGCAGCCGCAGTTGTTTCGGCATCGCTTTTCGCAGAAGCCGTGGTGCCAGTATCGCTTTTTGAAGATGTACTGGTTCCGGCGTCGCTTTTCGCAGGAACGTTAGCATCATCATGAGTTGGTTCTAAAAAATCATCATGTTCAGACATACAAACCTCCACTAGCCCGGATGGGTAAACTAACTATAGAGGCCGGTTTGCGTACGCATTTTCCTTATTTCACAATTAGTTAAAAAAACTTTGGTGTGCAGACTGACTGCCTGGCTGTTTATATCGATGCTTTTATCTGCTGCCGGGCCTGCTCAAGGGCTGTCCGCTGCCGTACCAGCACTTTTTCCAGTGCTTTCAGTCGCTTTTGTTCACGACTATCCACAATCAGCACCAGGCAACCCTCTAAGACTTTGAGGTTGATGCCGATACCTGGTTCAAAGCCCGCCTCCAGCAGCCATTTTCCAGAAAAACTTATCATGGGGATGCTGGTGTCGCCCTGATTTGGACGGTAGCCGACCTGTAGATGCCGTTCCGTTCTTGAAATAACCCGTTCCGATTTACGTTTGCTTGTAGTCATAGCTAAGTCCTGTGAAATTGTTGAAGTAATACCATATTAATAAAATTACTCTCTGCTAAAGGAATGCCTGCAAAATAACTTCCCCTTTTATACCCTTCTGAGAGTCCTTTATAAATCGTAAATGCCTGGCTTTTTTGTAGATAAACTAATAAATGCGAGCTGGATCTGAAATAATACGCTCCTGTCGATAATAAATAGTAATTTTCAATATCATTATTCAATGAAAATTTCTTATGGTCTGTTTTTCCTATAGTTAACTGTTATATGTTGCTATTTTTAGTTTTCCGCCTAATTTTGCGAGTTGTTACGCAATTTTGATTCTTACCGTTAAATTTCATTTGATTCCTGGCTGAGCGGAGATAGAATTAGATTGTTTTCATATGCCAGGTAGCCAAATGAAGGTAAAAATGAATTATTTAAAAATTCATTCAGCCCAGGCAGTGGAGCGAAATAATTATCAAAAAACTTATATTGGTTGATATTTAAAAGGTAGAGAATGTGCTTGCATTGAATTTATATAATTTGCCTGATGCCTGATGCCTGATGCCTGATGCCTGATGCCTGATGCCTGATGCCTGATGCCTGATGCCTGATGCCTGATGCCTGA
>NZ_JAHSPF010000021.1 GCF_019132875.1 Erwinia phyllosphaerae | reverse complement strand
GCAGAGAGCAGAGAGCAGAGAGCAGAGAGCAGAGAGCAGAGAGCAGAGAGCAGAGAGCAGAGAGCAGAGAGCAGAGAGCAGAGAAATATTGAGGAAAGTAAGCAAAACAGTCAATACAAAAAAAGCCCTGTCAGGAAGTGAATTTCAGGCACAAAAAAACCGCCTTGCGGCGGCTTCACGACATTGCACAACGTGCTTGTTTTTATTCGTTTTAATCGGTAGTCGAAGATGGTGCCCGGGGCGGGACTTGAACCCGCACAGCCATAAGCCGAGGGATTTTAAATCCCTTGTGTCTACCGATTTCACCACCCGGGCATGGGTGTAAAGTGGAGGCGCGTCCCGGAGTCGAACCGAGGTAGGCGGATTTGCAATCCGCTGCATGGCCACTCTGCCAACGCGCCTTTATTCTGCTTTGCTGCCAGCCACGGCTGACGGCTAAATCTGGAGCGGGAAACGAGACTCGAACTCGCGACCCCGACCTTGGCAAGGTCGTGCTCTACCAACTGAGCTATTCCCGCATTTTTCAGCGTTCTCAACAGAACTTGCTGATTTACTTTATCTTCTGGCGACTCAGCTGCCTTTCGATGCGTTGCATTCTACTGACTGAGCGAAATGAGTCAACACAAATATCCGCTCTTTCTGCTCGTTTGCTGATTTTTAAATCGTATCGATCACCGTTCGAACAGATCGCCGCGCGCCGCGCTCAAATACTGATACATTGACCAGAAAGTCAGCACCGCCGCGATATACAAAGCCACTACGCCCACACCTTCTACCATGCGGTCCGGACGCCAGAGAAGCGCGAACAGCGCCAGCATCTGCGCCGTGGTTTTTACTTTGCCGATCCATGAAACGGCAACGCTGCTGCGCTTGCCAATTTCGGCCATCCATTCACGCAGCGCAGAGATAATAATTTCCCGGGCAATCATCGTGGCCGCCGGTAGCGTAATCCACCACGCGTGAAAATGGCCCGCCACCAGCACCAGAGCAATAGCAACCATCACCTTGTCCGCCACCGGGTCAAGAAAAGCGCCAAACCGCGTGGTTTGCTTCCAGCGACGCGCCAGCCAGCCGTCGAACCAGTCGGTTATAGCGGCAACGATAAAGATTAGCGCGCAGACCAGCGGTGCCCATTCAAACGGCAGATAGAATGCCAGTACGAAGAAAGGAATTAATACGACACGAAGCAGAGTAAGTAAGGTCGGAATATTAAAAGGCATAGGTACGCTAACTGTCTGGGCAGAGTAGAATTTGTCCCTATGTTCCTACAATGCCGTAATCAACGCAATGCTTAGTGTTTCAGCGAATAGAAGATTTTCTCCGCGAGCGCCTGCGAAATACCAGGAACGCTGGCAATTTCTTCTACCGAAGCATTTTTTAACGGTTGCAGACCGCCCATATATTTCAGCAACATCTGCCGACGCTTCGGTCCTATGCCTTCAATACTCTCCAGCGCGCTGGTGTTTTTAACTTTGGCGCGCTTATTACGGTGGCCGGTAATAGCGTGATTGTGAGAATCATCACGAATATGCTGGATCACATGCAGCGCAGGCGAATCCGGCGGCAGCGAAAAGCCCTCCCCTTCCGGTTCGAAGAACAGCGTTTCCAGTCCCGCTTTACGATCGCTCCCTTTGGCCACGCCCAAAAGAATGGGCCGATCTTTATCCCAGCTCACGTTCAGTTCGGCAAACACGTTTTTCGCCTGAGCGAGCTGTCCTTTGCCGCCATCAATCAAAATGACGTCAGGAATTTTGCTCTCTTCCAGCTCTTTGCCATAACGGCGGCGCAGCACCTGGTTCATTGCGGCGTAATCATCGCCCGGCGTAATATCGGTAATGTTATAGCGACGATATTCAGAACGCAGCGGCCCGTTAGCGTCGAAAACCACACAGGAGGCTACCGTTTGCTCACCCATCGTATGGCTGATATCAAAACACTCCATCCGCGTGATTTCCGGCAGCTCCAGCACTTCGCTTAACGCCTGCAGACGCTGGTGAATAGTGGACTGCTGCGATAAACGACTCACCAGCGCTGTGCTGGCGTTAGTGCGTGCCAGCTTGAGATAGCGTGCGCGATCGCCGCGTGGATTGCTCTGAATGGTGACTTTTCTGCCTGCCATCTCGGTAAGCGAGGCAGCCAGCAGATCTTTTTCCGGTAGCGCAAAGTCCAGCAGGATGTCGGAAGGTAGCGTACGCGCCTGGCTACCCTGCAAATAGAACTGGCCGACGAAGGTCTGCACCACTTCCGCCATTTCCGTGCCGCCCGGCACTTTTGGAAAATAGCTACGGCTGCCCAGTACTTTCCCCTGACGGATGAACAGCACGTGCAGGCAGGCCAGCCCGGCGTCGAAAGCCACGCCAATCACGTCCAGGTCGTCGCCGTTATTGGAAACGAACTGCCGCTCGGTCACGCGCCGCACGGCCTGAATCTGGTCGCGCAGACGTCCGGCTTCTTCAAACTTCAATGACTGGCTGGCCTGCTCCATACGGCCCACGAGCTGATTAAGCACCTGGTCATCTTTGCCGGATAAGAACAGCCGCACGTAATTAATTTGCTGTGCGTACTCTTCTTCACTGACCAAACCCGCTACGCAGGGGCCAAGACAGCGGCCAATCTGATACTGCAAACAGGGACGCGAGCGGTTGCGGTAAACGCTGTTTTCACACTGGCGCACCGGAAAGATTTTTTGCAGCAGCGAAAGCGTTTCGCGAACCGCGTAACCATTGGGGAACGGGCCAAAATATTCGCCTTTGGCATGCTTCGCGCCACGATGGCTGGCCAGCCGTGGATGCTCGTCCGCGCTGAGGAAAATATAAGGGTAGGATTTATCATCACGCAGCAGCACGTTATAGCGCGGCTGATAAAGCTTAATGTAGTTGTGTTCAAGCAGCAGCGCTTCCGTTTCGGTGTGGGTAACCGTCACGTCTATCTGGCGGATGCTGTCCACCAGCGCTTCCGTTTTCCGGCTGCCCAGATTGCCACGAAAGTAGCTGGACAGGCGCTTTTTAAGATCTTTGGCTTTACCGACGTAAATAACCGTCCCGCCAGCATCGTACATACGATAAACGCCTGGCTGGCTGGTAACCGATTTCAGGAAAGATTTGGCATCAAAAACATCATTCACTACTGATCAACGACTCCGCATTGAACAGCCCGTGCCGGATAGCCAGATGCGTTAACTCAACGTCGCCGCTGATGTTTAATTTGCTAAACATCCGGTAGCGGTAGCTGTTAACGGTTTTTGGACTCAGGCTGAGCTGTTCGGAAATATCTGCCACTTTCTGGCCCCTGGTGATCATCAGCATAATCTGTAATTCGCGTTCCGACAAACAATCGAAGGGGGAATCCGCTTTTTGCGGTTCAATCTGGCTTAGCGCCATCTGTTGAGCGATATCGGAGGCGATATAGCGTTGACCGGCGTTGACCTGACGGATGGCGTTAACCACCTCCTGCGGGGCAGCGCCTTTGCTGAGGTAGCCTGCGGCACCCGCCTGCATTACCCTGGCAGGGAGCGGATTTTCAGTATGAATGGTCAGCATAATAATTTTAATATCCGGACTATAGCGAACAATTTTGCGTGTCGCTTCCAGTCCACCGATGCCGGGCATATTCATATCCATAAGCACTACATCAGTATCATTACTGCGGCACCATTTCACCGCTTCTTCGCCGCAGCTGGCTTCTCCGACAACCTGAAAACCCTTGATGTCTTCCAGTATGCGTCGAATACCCGCACGCACCAGTTCATGATCGTCGACAAGAAGAACACGTATCAAAAGCTCTCTCCAGATAGCGGTAATTGAAGTATTCAGGCTGTTTAGCAGACCAGCGATTTTACTCCTTTTTGCCGGTTGTTAGAACAGAAATAAACGGCGGAATCAATGCCAACGGCAAAGGCCGTTAAGGCTGCCAGCCTGTATGACCCGGCGAGATATGATATACTCGTTGCGTATTTGTATTATCGGCAATCAAAATCAACGCCGCTGATTGAGTCATAAAAAACAAGGAGAAACTATGAGCGACACTGATTTTTCAACCAGTAAAGAATCGCAAACCTTAGCCGAAGAGATGGCCTGCATGAAGGCATTAGTTACATTTATGTTGAAAGGTATGGGCCAGGCGGATGCCGGCAAGGTCATTATCAATATGGAAAAATATATTGCCCAGCTGACCGATCGTCAGCAGGCGGACGTCTTCAGCAGCACAATTAATCAAATAAAACAGGCGTATCGTCAGTAACTTTAGGCCTTACTACGCCCATTGCTTACCATTGCGTCAGCACGGGAGATCGTTTCTTCTCTGGTTATGGAACAATGGGCTTAATTCTTAAAGCAGCACTGGGCGCGCTGATCGTCGTGTTAATCAGCCTCCTGTCCAGAACGCGCAGTTATTACCTGGCTGGTCTGCTACCGCTTTTCCCTACTTTTGCCCTGATCGCGCATTATATTGTCGCCAGCGAGCGCGGAACGGAAGCGCTACGCGCCACCATCATTTTCGGCATGTGGGCCATTATTCCCTATTTTATCTATCTGCTTACGCTGTGGTATTTTGTCGGCATGATGAAGCTGCCTTTGGCGCTGGGAAGCGCCGTGGGATGCTGGTGCATAGCAGCATGGCTGCTGATTACGCTCTGGTCGAGATGGCAGGCTTAGCGCCCTCTGCCGCTCCAGCTGGCGGAAACGCCCAGCGTTGGCAGCACCTCTTCAGGACTAAAGCGACGCTCGCCGCGGAATTTTTCCGCAAGCCCCGGCTGATTAACCGGAATGCGCACGGCAAAAAGGTTATCTTCCGACTGGATAACGCCCGCCGTTAGCGGCTCATAAACGACCAGATGCTGCTCAAACATCTGTTCAAGCATGGGCGTTGCAGCGCTATAAAGATAGGCAATGCCTGATTGTTCAGCCAGCTGCACGCTGTGCCAGAGAATGCTCAGCGGCAGATCCGCGTTCACATCAAGCCGTGCCGAAAAACGCGACATTTCCCATATCGCCTGCGGATTTTTGGACGCCTCCGGACCGGCTTCCACATCCTGCCATTCCATCAGCCGGGCGCAGCCACAAATGCCTTGCTGCGCGGTCCACGCAATTAGCCAGATTACATCAGAGCGGTCAAAACGGTCATATTCCTGGCCTGGCGTACTTAAACGAGACGGAATGGACCACCCTTCGCCACGGGCAAAAACGCTGTAGCGATAACTTCCTAACTCTGCCAGCAAAGAGGAGGGCATATCCCTTAACCTGGTCTGGATAATCTTCATTATTAATCCTCTGTCGCATTCGCCGGTGAATGCCTTTCCATGCAGCGCAGATCTGCTCCCCGGCGAGAGTAGACAACCGACTGGTAATACGTAACTACTAAATATGGTAGTTGTAACTTATTCATAACAGGCCCAGCGCCGCAGCGTAGGAGGCGACCTGCGTCTTGTTTGGTGCATTAAATTTTTTCTGCATATTTTTCTGGTGAAAATTGACCGTGTGCTCCGAAATTGACAGGATCAGCGAAATTTCCGCCGCGGTTTTGCCTTCTGCCGTCCATTTGAGCACCTCCCTTTCGCGCAGGCTTAACGAGACTTGCCTGACGTACATAGAGCGATCTTTAATAAACAGTAGCGCATCCATTGCCAGTTCCGACAAATACTGGAGCTTAAGCTGTTTTTCGTGCGTTAACGCAATCTTTTCAAAAGATTTACCTGACGCCATTGAAAGTATGCCTACGGCGCGGTTTTTGGCTATTCGCGAGAAGGAAAACCCGGAACGAATACCAAATTCCTTTGCCGCCTCAAACACTTGTCTCCCTTCCTTAACAACAGGATCGTCCCACAGTAAAAAGGTTCCTGGTATCAGACAGTAGCGGATAATCGGATCGATTTCGGCAAAGTTCTCGTGCGTCCATTTCTGTACCCATTTTTCAGGATAGTTTGTCAGGACAAATATTTCAGGTCGGGTAAAAGGCACGGGATGGCGGATATAGAGCGCGTAAAAAGTTAGCCCAAGCTCAAGCGTTTGCTGCTCCAGCAGCCGCGATATATCAGCAGCTTGTGACACCCCATGAAACGCCGCATCAGCTTTGCTACACCAACTGAAATAGTTATCAGAAGTCATTAATGCCCCGGATGGATGAACGCGAGTACTGCACATCCTGCTTATAATTTTATTGTTAATTTCACAAAATGAATAACGCGGGTAAAAATTAATAACCTTAAGGGATTTTCACGCCTGCATATAATAACAAAAAATTCATATTTAAAATGCTAAAAAACCGCTTCTGGCGCACAATCAGAAGAAATTTTCAGCAATTGCTGCAAAAATGTCCGCACCGTCGTTCTTCACCAGAGACGCCCTCCATAAATAAATGGCTTTTTGCTCCGGAATTTTTATTCCATTAGAATAAGATTTTTCCTGGAAATGTTCAATGACGGTGTTTCCAGGTTTGCCTTTAGTTACGCCTAAAGTATTACTGTAAAACGGATGAGGCAGCTAATTTCACGTCCTTCAACGCCTGGAAGGCATCTCTTAACTCCTTGAATTTTAATGAGAATTAATACAAAAATTAAAATTTGGCTTTATAGCGACAGTTAAATTACCTGATGTTTTTAGCACAGCCAATCAGAGGATGGATAAAGAGCGTTTTATTCAGGGTCCGCGTCAGGTTATTAAATGCAAAATTGCCTGTTTTAACGGCAAATACCAAATCCCTGCATACCCAGATGAAAATGTCCGGCATGGGCACGGTTATAATCCGGGCCGAGCGAATTACCATAATAAGCACAGCTCTGCTGAAAAATGTGTTTTAGCCATGCTGATTCACCCTGCTTCTGCGGCCACGTTTTTAATATGGTCATCTGCCTACCGTTTTTCAATCTGAACCCGGCTATATCCAGCGCGTCAGCCGTAGCATGCTCGCTTAATCTTCCCTGAGTACGATGATAAATGTTTCGGCAGGCGTAGCTTCCCACGTGGTCGAGACGCACCAGGGGCGATCCCAGTTCTGCCGCCGCCAGCGGTCTGACCGCCTGGGTCATAAACATGGTGGTCGCCAGGGCCAGCGGGCAGCTTGCCAGAAAAGAGGCGCTAAGGCTGACATCGCCAAAACCCTGTACGCGCACCGAATCGGACAAAGGACAGTTTCCTTTCACCGGCTGAGCACGGCTGAAGCGTATGTAGCCGCTTTGCCTGGCACGCTGTAGCACCTCCATGCATGCTTGCGGGTCTGCCCGTAAACGCTTCAGCTTATACCGGGTAATCAAGCCAGGCGTATCGGTGACGTTTAGTGGAGTAAAAGGGTTCCAGGCTGGCGGCAGATTTTTCTCCAGCCAGGGGGCTACCAACAAGATGATTAGCAGCAGCGCCCCGAGCGAGATTAATCCTTTCATTTATTCTCCCGTCACACTCTTTTGATGAAGGAATAACCAAAAGATCAACAATATATTAAGATGATGCGGTTTGCCGCTGAATAAAAAGCGTCGCGGCGTTTTTGCGCAATCGAACCGGCAGCCGTTAACTTTACCTGTCAGTTCCCCGCTTTTACGTTAATATTTGCGCCCCAGAGCGGGAATCGACAGGATGGCGATAAAGGGCCACCCCCGTTCCCTGACTACATAACAGCCTTCAGAGCTGACACAACATCCACAGGATTTCTGCAACGTTATGGTTGACCAAACAAAAACGACTTCTCAAGAGGAAGCGCCAGGCGAGCTCCGGCGCAATTTACACAACCGGCATATTCAGTTAATCGCCATCGGCGGCGCTATCGGCACCGGGCTGTTTATGGGCTCGGGCAAGACGATTAGCCTGGCAGGCCCTTCAATCATCTTCGTCTATATGATTATCGGCTTTATGCTGTTTTTCGTGATGCGCGCGATGGGCGAGCTGCTGCTGTCAAACCTCGAGTATAAATCCTTCGGCGACTTTGCCGCCGATCTGCTTGGCCCCTGGGCGGGCTATTTTACCGGCTGGACCTACTGGTTTTGTTGGGTAGTTACCGGCATTGCCGATGTGGTGGCGATCAGCTCCTATTTCCAGCTGTGGTTCCCCCATTTTTCGGTCGGGATGAGCGCCCTGCTCTGCATCGCCGTTTTCCTTACGCTGAATATTGCGACGGTAAAACTCTTTGGCGAAATGGAGTTCTGGTTCGCCATTATTAAAATCGTCGCCATCGTGGCGCTGATCGTGACCGGTATCGTTCTGGTGGCCATGCACTACCCCTCACCGGGCGGCGGCACGGCGGCGTTGAGCAATATCTGGGACCACGGCGGCATGTTTCCAAAAGGCCTGAGCGGCTTTTTCGCCGGTTTCCAGATTGCGGTCTTTGCCTTTGTAGGGATTGAACTGGTCGGGACTGCTGCGGCAGAAACACACGATCCCACCAAAGTTCTCCCGCGCGCGATCAACGCTATTCCGCTGCGTATCATTATGTTTTACGTGTTCGCGCTACTGGTCATTATGGCCGTAACCCCGTGGAACCATGTCGTTGCCGATCGCAGCCCGTTTGTTGAAATGTTTATGCTGATTGGCTTACCGGCCGCGGCCAGCATCGTCAATTTTGTGGTGCTGACCTCCGCCGCGTCTTCCGCTAACAGCGGAATTTTCTCCACCAGCCGCATGCTGTTCGGCCTGGCGCAGCAGGGCGTGGCGCATCCTCGTTTTGGCAAGCTTTCCCGCCGCGCGGTGCCTACTACCGGCCTCTTTTTCTCCTGTTTCTGCCTGCTGGGCGGCGTGGCGCTGATTTACCTGATCCCAAACGTGATGAAGGTGTTTACGCTGGTGACAACGGTATCCGCCATCCTGTTTATGTTTGTCTGGTCAATTATCCTTTGCTCTTATCTGGCTTACCGTAAGCAGCGTCCACAGCTGCATGCGGCATCCATCTATAAGATGCCGATGGGTAAAATCATGTGCTGGATCTGTCTGGCATTTTTTGCCTTTGTGCTGGTGCTGCTTGCACTGCAGGAAGATACCCGCCAGGCGCTAATGGTCACGCCGCTGTGGTTCATTATGCTGGGCTGCGGCTGGTGGCTACGCCAGAGAAAAAAGCGTTAGCCTGAGCGGGCCGGGGATGCTGGCCCGTAAGCAAAGCGTGCCGCCCTATTTATAGCGCGGCACGCTGGCCACCCTGCTACGATTTCTGCGGCTACATCTCGTTAACGGGCCGTACGCGGATCCCTTCAATTACCATCCGCTGAACGTTTTCTACCGTCTCATTAAAGAAGGCTTCGTCATTTAACGTGCGTCCGGTTACCGCTTCGACCTGACTGGCGAAATCCGCGTAGTGCTGCGTTGTGGCCCACAGCATAAAAATTAAATGATGTGGCTCAACGGCTGCCAGCCTCCCTTCGCGGATCCAGCCTTCAATGACCGCAGACTTGTCATCCACCAGCTGTTTCAGATCCCCTTCCAGCTCGCCTTTTAACAGCGGCGCTCCCTGAAGCATTTCCATGCAGAACAGTCTTGAGGCCTGCGGATGATCTCTTGAGACCTCCAGCTTCAGGCGAATATAGTCACGAATCGCCGTTAGCGGCTGCTGATCGTTACGCAAGGCGCGCAGCGGAGCCAGCCAGACGTCCAGTATTTCTTTCAGGACGGCAATGTACAGCGCTTCCTTCGACGGGAAATAGTAAAGAAGGTTGGTTTTGGAAACGTCGGCGCTTTCGGCCACTTTATCCAGGCTGGTGCCGTGTATGCCGTAAAGCGAAAACAGCTCAAGCGCTGCCGTAAGAATTGCCGACTGCTTTGCCGCAACGGCACGAGAACGCCGGGTAGGCGCTTTAGGGTTTGCTGACTTCACCGTGACTCCATCCTGATAGTTAGCACCGCTATGCACTTATATTGACCATGCCTGCCTGCTTTTTGTGCATGTTATTTTGACCAAACGGTCTGTTTCAGACCGTCTGCTCCGGACTATTTTAGCATATTTATCTCAACCAACTGAATATTAAATACTTTTCTATTGTGGCACAGCGATTGCAATCTTTCCCTTATGCGGCGCCAGGGAACAGCAGCGCTTAAACACCACTATTAATGATGAGGTATTTCCATGAAAGTTGGCGTGTTTATTCCTATCGGTAACAACGGCTGGCTGATCTCTACGACGGCACCCCAGTACAAGCCAACCTTTGAACTGAATAAAGCCATCGTGCTGAAAGCCGAGCATTATCAGTTCGACTTCGCGTTATCTATGATCAAGCTGCGTGGCTTTGGCGGTAAAACAGAGTTTTGGGATCACAATCTGGAATCTTTTACGCTGATGGCCGGTCTGGCTGCCGTGACGTCGCGCATTGAGATTTACGCCACGGCCGCCACGCTCACGCTGCCGCCCGCCATAGTAGCAAGAATGGCGGCAACGGTAGACTCCATTTCCGGCGGCCGCTTTGGCGTTAACCTGGTGACCGGCTGGCAGAAACCCGAATATGACCAAATGGGGATCTGGCCTGGCGATGACTATTTTTCTCGCCGTTATGACTACCTGACCGAATACGTCACCGTCCTGCGCGACCTGTGGGGCACGGGGAAATCTGACCTGAAAGGCGAATTCTTCACCATGAACGACTGCCGCGTCAGCCCCCAGCCGCAAAAGCCGATGAAGGTTATCTGCGCGGGCCAGAGCGATGCCGGCATGGCCTTTTCAGCAAAATATGCCGATTACAACTTCTGCTTCGGCAAAGGCGTGAATACGCCAACGGCATTCTCCCCTACCGCTGCCCGCATGAAGCTGGCCGCTGATGAGGCGGGACGCGACGTGGGTTCCTACGTGCTGTTTATGGTTATTGCCGATGAAAGCGACGAGGCGGCGCGCGAGAAATGGGAACGTTATAAGGAAGGCGCGGATGAAGAAGCATTAGCCTGGCTCACCACCCAAAGTCAGCAGGATAAACGTTCCGGCAGCGATACCAACGTTCGTCAGATGGCCGATCCAACTTCCGCAGTCAATATCAATATGGGTACGCTGGTTGGTTCTTACGCCAGCGTCGCCCGCATGCTGGACGAGGTGGCAACCGTTGCAGGCACAGAAGGCGTGCTGCTGACTTTTGATGATTTCCTGCAGGGAATTGAAAACTTCGGCGAACGCATCCAGCCCCTGATGACCTGCCGTAGCCATATTGCCCAACCCGCTAAAGAGGTAGCCTGATGAGCACACCAGAGTCCGTTGTCTGCACCACTGCCGCAACAAAAAATAGCGTTACCCTGAAAGCGCGCCCGGAATCTGTTGTTTTTCCGCCGGAGCAAACCGCCCTTATCGTGGTGGATATGCAGAATGCCTACGCCACTATCGGTGGCTATCTGGATCTGGCCGGATTTGACGTTTCCGCCACCGGGCCGGTTATCGAGAAGATTAACGTTGCCGTTAAGGCAGCCAGAGAAGCCGGTATCCAGGTTATCTGGTTCCAGAACGGCTGGGACGACCAGTACGTGGAAGCCGGTGGCCCGGGCTCACCAAACTGGCACAAGTCGAATGCGCTGAAAACCATGCGTAACCAACCTGAGCTGCAAGGAAAACTGCTGGCAAAAGGCGGCTGGGATTATGAGCTGGTTGACCAGCTTAAGCCTGCGCCCGGCGATATCGTGCTGCCCAAGCCTCGCTATAGCGGCTTCTTTAATACGCCGCTGGACAGCATGCTGCGCAGCCGCGGTATTCGACATCTGATTTTTACCGGCATTGCGACCAACGTCTGCGTGGAGTCAACGCTGCGCGACGGCTTTTTTCTGGAATATTTTGGCGTGGTCTTGCAGGACGCCACTTACCAGGCAGGGCCGCTCTTTGCCCAGCAGGCCGCGATTTTCAATATCGAAACCTTTTTTGGCTGGGTCTCAGACGTTGACTCCTTCTGCTCGGCGCTGCAAACCACCAGCGCTACCCTGACGCCAGCTGTGTAAGCCCGGAGAAAAACGATGCCAAAATCGATTATTACGCCGCCCGGCACCAGCGTGCCGATTGCGCCTTTTGTCCCCGGCACGCTTGCTGACGGCGTGGTCTATGTCTCCGGCACGCTGCCTTTTGACAAAGACAACAACGTGGTTCACGTCGGCGATGCCGCGGCCCAGACGCGCCACGTGCTGGAAACGATCAAAAGCGTGATTGAAACCGCTGGCGGCACGATGGATGACGTGACCTTTAACTCCATCTTTATCACCGACTGGGCCAACTACGCCGATATAAACAGCGTTTACGCCGACTATTTTCCGGGCGAAAAACCCGCGCGTTTCTGTATCCAGTGCGGTTTAGTCAAGCCGGATGCGCTGGTAGAGATCGCTTCCATCGCCCATATTGGCCAGTAACGGAGCCGCTATGCATCTTGAAATCTCTGCTGCGCCGCGGGCTTCTGCCCCCACGCTGGTGCTCTCGGCTGGCCTGGGCGGATTGGGAAGTTTCTGGCAGCCGCAGCTTGCTGAATTGCGAAAAGCGTACCGCGTAGTGACTTACGATCAGCTCGGTACGGGACGCAGTCCGGCTAAGCTGCCGGAAGGCTACAGCATGCGTGATATGGCAGCCGAACTGGCCAGCGCGCTGGAAAAACATGGCGTCACGGAGTATGCCGTTATCGGCCATGCGCTGGGGGGCGCTATCGGTATGCAGCTGGCGCTGGACTATCCCGATCGCGTAACCGGGCTGGTTATCGTCAACGGCTGGCTGCGCCTTAACGCCCACACGCGCCGCTGTTTTCAGGTTCGTCAGGATCTGTTACTCAAAGTTGGCGTTGAGGCCTACGTCCGGGCGCAGCCACTGTTTCTCTATCCGGCAGACTGGCTGGCGGAAAATGAAGCCCGTATCGAAGCGGAAGATGCCCTGCACTGTGCCCATTTTCAGGGTACAGAGAACCTGCTGCATCGACTGCACGCGCTGATGAGCTGTGACTTCACCGATCGAGCACGGCTGATTACCCAACCGACGTTAGTAATTTGTTCGCAGGACGACCTGTTAGTGCCTTCCCTCTGCTCGCAAACGCTTAATGCAGCCTTGCCAAACGCCACACTAAAAACAATGCCCCGTGGCGGACATGCAATGAGCGTAACAGAGAGCGGCCTTTTTAATCAGCTGTTGCTTAACTGGCTGGGCGAAACCGCGCCTGCCCTGGAACTTTTGGAGCCCCTATGGCAGAAGCCCTGAATGCCACGGCGTTAGAAACGCTGTTTACCGCCGCCCGTACGCATAACGGCTGGCAGGATCGCGCCGTCAGCGATTCTCTGCTTCACGAACTTTATGACCTGGTGAAAATGGGGCCGACCTCGGCAAACTGTAGCCCGGCGCGCTTCTGCTTTATCAGAAGTGCGGAAGGTAAAGCAAAGCTTCGCCCCACGCTCTCCAGCGGCAACGTAGAAAAAACGCTGACCGCGCCGGTCACGGCAATCGTGGCCTGGGACCCGCTCTTTTACGATCGGCTGCCGGAGCTGTTTCCCCATGCGGATGCAAAAGCCTGGTTTACCAGCAGCCCCCAGCTCGCAGAGGAAACCGCCTTTCGCAACAGCTCCTTGCAGGCGGCCTGGCTGATTAGCGCCTGCCGCGCGCTGGGGCTGGACACCGGCGCGATGTCCGGCTTCGACCGTGCTGCGGTTGACGCCGCATTTTTTGCCGACAGCGGCTGGAAAAGTAATCTGCTGATCAATATTGGCTATGGCGACGCCGGTAAGGTTTACGCCCGCCTGCCGCGCCTGGCTTTTGCCGACGCCTGTACGCTTGCTTAAGGAGCGAACCATGTCTGAAACGTTACTGCCTGAAGCGGCTACGGTCGTAGAGAAGCAGGATTTCCGCAATGCGATGGCGCGCCTGGCCGCCGCCGTCAATATCATCACCACTGACGGTCCGGCAGGATGCGCCGGGTTTACCGCTTCGGCTGTCTGTAGCGTCACCGATTCGCCGCCGATGCTGCTGGTCTGCCTGAATCGCTCCGCTTCCGTTTATGACGTTTTTAACGCCAACCGTCAGCTGTGCGTCAATACGCTGGCCGCCGGACAAGAAACGCTTTCTGGCCTGTTTGGCGGTAAGACGCCCATGACCGAACGTTTTAATGCTGCCGAATGGTCGGTGCTGACGACTGGTTCGCCCGTACTGGCTGGCGCCATCGCCTCTTTTGACTGCCATGTTACGCAGATTACTCGCGCAGGGACGCACGACGTGTTGTTCTGCGAAGTTAAAGCGCTGCTTTGCAATGAGGAGGCTCACGGTCTGATGTGGTTCGATCGCCATTATCACCCTTTGCTGCGGCAGGAGTAATCCCGCCGTCCCGACAGTCGACCTGGTTCTCTGGAGAAAACGATGGCTGCTTCCTGGTTTCCACAATGGCGTAAACAATCAGCATCCGCGACCGGTCTGGTCGCGCCCGATGAAATATTACCGCCGGGACAAACGATCATTATGGGCTTGCAGCATGCGGTCGCCATGTTTGGCGCGACCGTCCTGATGCCGCTGTTAATGGGGCTGGATCCCAATCTTTCCGTTCTGATGTCCGGCGTAGGGACGCTGCTGTTTTTTTTGATTACCGGCGGGCGCATCCCCAGCTATCTGGGCTCCAGCGCGGCCTTTGTAGGCGTGGTGATTACGGTGACCGGCTTTAACGGCCAGGGTATCAATCACAATCTTGGCGTGGCGTTGGGCGGTATCATCGCCTGCGGCCTGCTTTATACGTTGATTGGCTTGGTTGTGATGAAGGTAGGGACGCGCTGGATTGAGAAACTGATGCCGCCAGTGGTAACCGGCGCGGTAGTGATGGCGATTGGGCTGAATTTAGCCCCGATTGCGGTACGCAGCGTCTCTTCTTCCATGTTTGACAGCTGGGTTGCCGTCATGACCGTAGTTTGTATTGGCCTGACGGCTGTCTTCACCCGTGGCATGATCCAGCGCCTGTTAATCCTGGTCGGTTTGATTGTGGCATGGGCGATCTACGCCGTACTGACCAACGGTTTTGGGCTGGGGAAACCCGTAGATTTTGGCCTGATAGCCAGCGCGCCGTGGTTCGGTTTTCCCGCCACGACCGCGCCGGTTTTTAACGGTCAGGCAATGTTTATGATTGCCCCGGTGGCCATCATCCTGATTGCAGAAAACCTTGGCCATATTAAAGCGGTGGCCGGGATGACCGGCCGCAATCTTGATCCCTGGATGGGGCGCGCTTTCGTGGGGGATGGCCTGGCGACGATGCTGTCAGGCTCCGTCGGCGGCAGCGGCGTCACCACCTACGCGGAAAATATTGGCGTGATGGCGGTGACCAAAGTCTATTCCACGCTGGTGTTTGTTGCCGCCGCGGCAATTGCCGTTTTGCTGGGTTTTTCGCCTAAATTTGGCGCACTAATCCATACCATTCCAGCCCCGGTTATCGGCGGTGCTTCCATCGTGGTGTTTGGCCTCATCGCCGTGGCTGGCGCTCGTATCTGGGTGCAAAATAACGTCGATTTGGGCCAAAACAGCAACCTGATTATGGTCGCCGTGACGCTGGTGTTGGGCGCGGGAGATTTCGCGCTAAAGCTCGGTAGCTTTACGATGGGCGGAATAGGTACGGCAACCTTTGGTGCCATTATTCTTAACGCCATCCTTAGTCGCCGTCAGGCTGCGGCGCTTAACGATATCGCACGCCAGCAAAACTAACCCCCCGGCGAAGCTTGCTTCGCCCTTTTCTTCAGCTTTAGCTCGCTAATCAGTACCCCTGCAACAATCAGCGCACCACCAGCCAGCGCCACGCCCGGCAGCCTTTCTCCGGCCATTCGTCCAACGATCCCTGCCCAGACGGGTTCACCGGCATAGATTACCGTTGCCCTTGTCGGTGAAACGCTGCGCTGTGCCCAGTTCATGGTGACCTGAATAATCGCGCTGGCGGCACCCAAACCAACTGCGCTAAGCAACAGATAAGAGGAGTAACCGGGCACCGCTTCACCATTGGGCACCATAAATATAAATGAGCAAAGCGAAGCCACCGCGAGCTGGACAACCGTGACTCTTTTTACATCAACCTTTCCGGCGCTGGCGCTAATCAAAATAATTTCCCCCGCGATAGCCAGCGTACTGAGCAGCGTGGCCGTTTCACCAGCGCTAAAGACCAGGGTACCGCTTTCAGGTCCGGCAAGCAGCAATAGCCCGGTAAAGGCCAGGATAATACCGCTCCAGGCCATTAAACCCGGTAAACGCTTCAGAAAAACCCACTGTAACAGCGGCACCAGCGGCACATACATGGCGGTAATAAAGGCAGACTGGCTGCTGGATATCGTTTGCATACCCCAGGTTTGCAGACCGTAGCCAAAGCTGATAGCCACGCCGATAGCCGTTCCGGCTTTACATTCGCTCCATGTCAGGGCGCATAAGGATTTTCGCGTGATCAAGGCCAGCAGTAACGCAGCGGTGGCAAAACGCGCGCCAACAAAGAAAAAAGGACCGCTGACGGTCATCGCAAAGTGGACGGCCAGAAAGGTACCGCCCCACACCATGGTGATCAGCATCAACACCAGTTCTTGTGGACTCAAAGCAAACTTATAGCGGGAAAGAAAAGACATAGCAGGCTCTTGAAAATTTTTGCCGCCAGTGTGTCAGGGGATGAGAAGGGAAGCAATAAAATGTCAGAAAATGTTAATAAAATCATGCCGCCGGAGCGATTCCGGCGGCATCAGGCGCTGTTAAATCAGGTCTTGTCGCGACTGCCCCGACTGTTGCGCCCTCCTTTCTCACCGGCCTGTGAAGCGCGCTGAGGGTCGTTTTTAAAGTTCCCTCCGCTGGCTTTGCCGCCTTTACGGCCTGCTTCTGATGCTCTCTTACGGTCTTCAGCGAAATTTCCAGATCCACCACGATGTTCTGCCATTTCTTACCTCCGAATAGTTAAGCCATCATGCTGCATTTTTACAGCGAGTCAGGTAATTCACCGCCACGGCGCTATTGCGAACCCAAACTTACCGCCGCGTTATTAAGCATAGATTACCTGCGAAAAGCGCGTATTTTTTTATCATCTCGCCGTTTCGCAGCGTCGTCTCAAGCCTAAAAATGGCCTAAAATCATATTATTAAAATTAATGCTTAATCGGTTTTTTGCAGAAAGTGTAGACGTTTTAAACAGTCGACTTTCATCATCCGGCACGCTTAGCCAGCCTCATCTATACTTTTTTCAGACGATAGGCTCTTAACCCAATCAGGGAGTGACTGATGGCGAAAATTTTAGTGCTGTATTATTCAATGTATGGTCATGTAGAAACGATGGCCAATGCCGTAGCGGAAGGCGCTCGTCGCGTCAGCGGTGCAGAAGTTACCATCAAGCGCGTGCCGGAAACCATGGACGCCGATCGCTTTGCCCAGGTCGGCGGCAAAACGCAGCAGGCCGCGGCCGAAGCAACGCCTGACGAACTGCCCCAGTACGATGCCATTCTGTTTGGTACGCCAACCCGTTTTGGCAATATGTCCGGACAGATGCGTACCTTCCTCGATCGTACCGGCGGCCTGTGGGCATCGGGCGCGCTCTACGGCAAGCTGGCCAGCGTTTTCTCCTCTACCGGCACCGGCGGCGGCCAGGAACAGACGATTACCTCAACCTGGACTACACTTGCCCATCACGGCATGGTTATCGTGCCGATTGGCTACGGCACCAAAGAGCTGTTTGATATCTCGCAGGTTCGCGGCGGCACGCCGTATGGCGCTACCACGCTTGCGGGCGGTGACGGATCGCGCCAGCCAACCGAAGACGAACTTAATATCGCCCGTTTCCAGGGTGAACATGTCGCTGGACTGGCGGTAAAACTACACGGATAAACTCAACTCACAGGAGAGTATTATGGCAACGCAACAATCGAAAGAACATCGCGTGGGTGAATGGGCAAGTATTCGTTCCACCTCACCGGAAATTGCTGAAGCCATTTTTGAAGTGGCCAATTATGATGAAAAGCTTGCTGAAGGCATCTGGGAACAGCAAGGCAATGACGAAGTGCTGCTGCGCGCTTTTGAAAAAACCGACCAGGACGTGCTGACCTGGGACAACAAAACGGTTGAGCGCAAAAACGTCTAGCGTTTAAGCGATTGAATGGGCGGACTATCCCGCCCGTTCATACTCCCGTCTCTTTTCTGTCAAATCCCCAAATTGTCTACTACGCTTATTCTCACTATTTCGCCTGACGGCCCAGAGAAGGAGCTAACATGTCATATAAGACAATTAATCCCGCAAATAATGAAACCATTAAATCCTGGCCAGATCATAACGATCAGCAGGTAGAAGCGGCGCTTAAAACCGCTGACGATCTTTATCACTCTTCATGGTCCAAAGGCCCAATTCAGCCACGCCTGCAGGTATTAAAAAAGCTGGCCGAGCTGATCGAAGGCCGGGTTGATGAACTGGCGAAGGTCGCCAGCATTGAAATGGGCAAGCTAATCAACCAAAGCCGCGGCGAAGTAAAGCTTTGCGCGCAGATAGCCCGCTACTACGCAGAGAATGCAGAGCGTTTTCTGGCACCTAAATCTTATCCCAGCGAGCTTGGCGAAGCCTGGGTAGAAAACCATCCGATTGGCGTGCTAGTTGCGGTTGAGCCCTGGAACTTTCCTTACTATCAGCTGATGCGCGTGCTGGCACCGAACCTGGCTGCCGGTAACCCGGTACTGGCGAAGCATGCGGCCAACGTTCCCCACTGCGCTACGCTGTTTGAAGAGCTGGTTACCGAAGCGGGCGCGCCAAAAGGTGCCTGGACCAATCTTTTCGTCAGCAACGAGCAGATTGCCACGCTGATTGCCGACGACCGCGTGCAGGGCGCAGCACTGACCGGCTCAGAACGCGCCGGTAGCGCTGTTGCGCAGCAGGCCGGCAAATACCTGAAAAAGACCACGCTTGAACTGGGTGGTAATGACGTCTTTGTGGTGCTGGACGACTGCGACCTGGAAAAAGCGGTTAAGGCTGGCGTCGGCGCACGTCTGAGCAACTGTGGTCAGGTTTGTACGGCGGCAAAACGCTTTATCGTGCAGGAAAAAGTGGCCGATGCCTTTATTGAAAAATTCACTCAGGCCTTCCGTGAAGTGAAAATTGGCGATCCGCTGGATGAAAGCACCACGCTTGGCCCGCTCTCTTCCGCTAACGCACGCGATACGCTGGTTAAACAGGTTGAAAACGCGGTGGCTAAAGGTGCCAGACTGCATCTTGGCGGTAAAGCAATTGCCGGCGAAGGCTGTTTTTATGAGCCGACCATTCTTTCCGGTATTACGCGTGATAATCCCGCTTATTTTGAAGAGTTCTTTGGCCCGGTAGCGCAAATCTACGTGGTAAAAGATGATGATGAAGTGGTGAAGCTGGCCAACGATTCACATTATGGCCTTGGCGGTTCGGTCTTTACCGGCGATATTGCCCGCGGCAAAACGCTGGCATCACGAATCGAAACCGGTATGGTCTATATCAATTCCGCGAGCGATACGGCACCAGAACTGCCGTTTGGCGGCGTGAAGCGTTCTGGCTACGGTCGCGAGCTTTCCGACCTGGGGATCAAAGAGTTTGTGAACCAGAAGCTGGTGGTTGTCAGCAAAGGCTAAGCGCATAGTCAGCCGTTGCGATGGCGGCCCTGCCGGGCCGCCTGAACGGCAAGCTTAAAAACCAGAGACCGACAATGTCGGTCTCTTTTTTTGCGCTATGAGGAAGGTTGGTTCGCCTGCTGCGCTGGCTCAGGCTGCTTTTCTTTGTTTGACTTGTCGGTACCTTGATCTGCTTCGGCCGCTGACTTATCGGCAGCAGCGCTGTCGGCAGGTTGATCGGTAGCAGCTTTGTCAGCCGTATTGTTGGCAGACTTATCGGTAGCAGCCTTATCTTTGGCTGCTTTATCGGCGGCGGCCTTCGCTTTTTCTGCCTTAGCTTTATCGGCGGCGGCCTTGTCAGCAACAGCTTTCGCTTTTTCCGCCCTCTCTTTGTCAGCCGCGGCCTTATCAGCAGCCGCTTTGTCCGCAGCTGCCTTATCGGCAGACGCTTTCGCTTTATCTGCTTTGCCTTTATCGGCAGCCGCTTTATCAGCAGCAGCCTTGTCTGCGGCAGCTTTATCCGCACTGGCTTTTGCCTGCGCGGCCTTATCGGCGGCGGCTTTATCCGCAGCGGCCTTATCACTGTTGGCCGTCGCCTGCGCCGCCGCCATTGGCGTGCCGGCGATAGCTTTATTCAGCACCTGCGTAAACTGATCCCACGGGCAGAAACCGTTGGCGTCCGTCTGGCAGCCGTTCATCTGCAGGGTTACGCGTTTTGGCGGCGTATCCAGCGACAGCGGCGTAGCGTTTCGTAGTTGCTCGCTGCTCTGGTAAACGTATTCCACTTTTACCAGTTCCTGGTTGTTTTTCTTGTCGTGCCAGCGCTGGAACTGAATCATCCCGCCAATTGGCGTTTGTTCGTTCTGGTCAGGCAGCGTATAGGCTTTAAAATCAAGCGCGGTCAGCAGCGAAGCGATATTGGAATCATGGCCGACCATCAGCGTGACTTTTGGCGCGCTGGCTTTATCTTCATCCACCAGCATGCTGCGGATGTAATCGACCAGCGGCGCAGCAACATCGCGTGCCACTTCCGGAGAAGTAAACAGCGTATTCTGATAGGCATTTTTAATTGCCGACAGTTCTTGCCACTGCTCTGGGGTTTTGATTTGTCCCCAGGCTACCTGGTCAGCCGGCATCCCTTCGTAATACTGCAGGGTAAACGCATCAACCAGCGAGTTACCGATTTTCAGCGGACCGGACACCGTTGGCTCTTTACCATTTTCCGCAAAAAACTTGTTCTGGTTATTGCTGCTAAGATCGCACTGTTTTTTGCCGTCGCAGGCCGGTGAATTTTTGTAATCGATGATTTTTTCCAGGCGCTGGAAGGCAGGCTTTAACGCCAGCTTTTCGGCCGTGCTGTTCATCGCCGTCAGCGCCTGTTTATTAAAGGCTTCGCTGCCGTCGGTAATGACCGGGTTGAACACCGGATCCATCGTGCCCATTTCATCCTGATGGGAAACCGGCACGTCACAGCCAGGGAAAGCGCCAGTAATAAAGAACTGGGCGGTGGCTACGGTGCGTTGCAGGCTGTTGGCATAGGCATAAACTTCATCGCTGCCCGGACATTCGTTATCTTTTATTAATCCCTGCTGCGCCAGCCATTCGCGAGTGTAGCGTCCCATATAGACTTCCAGCACGCCGCCTTTCGTCGTCAGCTGACCACCCGGCACGTCCCACTGCGGCCATTTTTTCTTCGTGGACTGTGCCAGAACGCTGCCGTTGTCAGCGAGCGGTGCCCGAAGATTGTGACGACTCATCATTAACACTTGTTCAAGCTGATAATTGTCATCGGCGGCATAAGCAGACAGGCCAGAAAGCGCCAAACAGACTGCCAGTGTGCAGAGACTATACTTTTTAATCATGTGTTTTTTCCATTGATTCAAGGGGTAAATCACCCGATCAGAAAGACGATGCGCCTGGTAAAGGCTGGCGACAAGGAAGCGGTTCGCCGCAGCGCGGCAGGAATAAATGGGCCGAATCCGGGCATCAGTCAGTTGTGTTGAGAATATAGCAGACTATCGCTTTTGCCGTTATGGCGCATCAGGAGATTGAAAAGAAAAGGGATGTTTTTTGCAAGGACGCTGGTTTTATCGCCGGACGCCGCTTCAGATCGTAGAAAGCAAAACGGGCCAGCAATCGCTGACCCGTTGAATTTGATGGCGGAGGAGGAGAGATTCGAACTCTCGAACGGTTTCCCGTCGCCGGTTTTCAAGACCGGTGCCTTCAGCCACTCGGCCACCCCTCCGCACTTTTATCCTTTGCACTTGCTGTGCAACTGATGGCGCGCAGTATAGGGGAAAGGGTTCAGGCTGCCAAGCATTATTTTCGCTATTTTGTTGAATTTATATGCTTTTAATCACTTTTTTCTTTGTCGGACGAAAAACAAACTGAATACGATGAAAAAGAAAACAGGATTTTATAGTGAGGGGGAAAATCACGCAAAAGGTACAAGCAGAACACGGAACACGGAACACAGAAAGCAGAAAGCAGAAAGCAGAAAGCAGAAAGCAGAAAGCAGAAAGCAGAAAGCAGAAAGCAAAAAGCAAAAAGCAAAAAGTAAAAAGCAGGAACAGGAACAGGAACAGGAACAGGAACAGGAACAGGAACAGGAACAGGAACAGGAACAGGAACAGGAACAGAAGCATGAGCCAGGAAGCAGGAAGCAGGAAGCAGGAAGCAGGAAGCAGGAAGCAGGAAGCAGGAAGCAGGAAGCAGGAAGCAGGAAG
>NZ_JAHSPF010000020.1 GCF_019132875.1 Erwinia phyllosphaerae | reverse complement strand
GTCGGCGAGAGAGGATTCGAACCTCCGACCCACTGGTCCCAAACCAGTTGCGCTACCAAGCTGCGCTACTCGCCGAATACTGCTGGCACTGCGGCTTAAAAAATTCGTCTTTTAAGCGAAAACCCTGCCTTAGCAAGGTTTCTAAATATGGTCGGCGAGAGAGGATTCGAACCTCCGACCCACTGGTCCCAAACCAGTTGCGCTACCAAGCTGCGCTACTCGCCGAAAACTGCGTACTGCTAAAGATTTTGTGGTGCGAAGAGAGGGACTTGAACCCTCACGTCCGTAAGAACACTAACACCTGAAGCTAGCGCGTCTACCAATTCCGCCACCTTCGCATACAAAATCTGGGGTGGCTAATGGGACTCGAACCCACGACAACTGGAATCACAATCCAGGGCTCTACCAACTGAGCTATAGCCACCACACCTGTTACTCGACTTCTTTACTGCTTACTTCTTAACGCGGTAATACTACCACCGCAGCTCTCGCGCACAAACTTAATGGCGCGCCCGACAGGATTCGAACCTGAGACCTCTGCCTCCGGAGGGCAGCGCTCTATCCAGCTGAGCTACGGGCGCGTAGCGCCGTTGCGGATGGGCATACTACGGATTCGAGCCGATCCTGTCCAGTGCTTTTTTCATAAAAAATCCTGTTTGCTTACGCTTTGTGCGTTCTGTCTAAACTACAGGCGTTTTAGCCTGTTTTGACCCGCTAATCCGTTACTTTTTGACCTTTACGCCCGTTTAAAAAAGGTTGATTAAAGATCGCCACGTAAATGATAGCGCAGATATTTCAGCAGCCCGAGCTGTCTTCTTAACCTTGAAGGCTGCATGATCAGCCGATAAAGCCATTCAAGGCCCATTTTCTGCCATATCTTTGGCGCACGCTTTACGTTTCCCGTAAAGACGTCATAGGTGCCGCCTACGCCCATATAAAGCGCGTCAGGATAAAGCGCCTTGCAGTCGCGCATCAGGACTTCCTGACGCGGCGACCCCATCGCTACGGTGACAATCTTCGCGCCGCTGGCGGCGATGCGGGCAAACAAAGCTTCGCGTTCGGCTGGCGTGAAATAACCATCCTGCGAACCGACCAGATTGACGTTCCACTGCCGCTTCAGCTTTTCTTCGGTCTGCGCCAGAATATGCGGCTTGCCGCCTACCAGGAAAACCGGCGTCCCTTCCCGCCCGGCACGTTCCATCAGCCCTTCCCACAGGTCTGCCCCGGCGATGCGCGATACTACGGCGTGCGGATACTTTTTGCGGATAGAGCGCACAATGCTGATACCGTCGGCATATTTGTACTCTGCTGCATCAATCAGCCGATGAATGTCCGGCTCTCTCTCCGCCGTCAGCACTTTCTCAGCGTTGATCGCCACCAGCGTGCCGCTTTTCAACTGGTTTCCCTGCCAGAGAAAATCGATAAATTCCGCCATATTGCGAAAGCCCAACAGCGTAATGCCGCGGATCGGGTACTGCGGAGCCGTAAAGGCAGAGTTCATGGTCGAGTCCTTATGGCAAAATTCAGTTCTGAACCGCTACGCGTGCGCGTGCGCGGATCACGCCTGCGCTGTCGAGCAGCCAGTAAAGCAATTTAGCGACCACTACCGCCGCTGCAAAAATCAGGCAGAAGAACACCACGCGAGAGACAAAGGCGTCCAGCCCTTCCCTGGCCAGCACAATCATGTTGAACACCGCGCCAAAACAGAAGCTTTGCAGGATCGCCGCCTTGTAGCGATTGCTCTCCTGACGGCCTTTGTTATACAGCCAGTCGAACCATTTAATAATCATCCCGACCACTACCGCACCCGGAGCAATAAACCAGACGCCGCCCATCACCACCAGCGAACCCAGCAGCGTTGGCGAAATCGCCAGGCCCGAATGGTTATTTAACACTTCCCACGTAAAGTAGTTAGCGCTGTTTAACACCAGCGACGGCCGGTCCGGCCACAGCCAGCCCGGGATAAAGACGTAGAAATCTCTGACTATCGGTGCCAGGCCCTGAAACTCGATCTTGTCGTAGTTTTGCAGCAGTAGCCCCAGATTTTCCCACGGCGAGAAAGTGTCTCGCGTCAGGTAAAGGAAGGTGTAGAACGCCTCGCTGCCGCTGACGTCGAGATTATAACGTCGTAGCGCCAGCCAGAACATGCCGACCACGCCAGCCACGCCAGCCATCGCCAGCATCCACAGCGTTATCCAGCCGCGAATAATGCCGATAAACAGAAACAGTGCGAAAGCAATAATGATGTTCGCTCGCGTGCCGCCGACAATAGCGTAGGTCAGCAGTCCAAAAGCCACGGTGCTCACCAGAAACAGCAGCCAGCTTTTCAGGCCCGGACGCAGGAAATAGACCACCAGCATCGCCGGAATAAAGAAGTAGAAGAAGCGCTTTAGCGCCACGCCGGAAACTTCCGCCGAGAAAATCTGGCTATAGCTGTGTAGTTTAAAAAGCAGGAAGCCGTTGTGCAGAAAGAAAACCAGCACCGTACCCAGCGCAATCAGCGCCAGAATGCCCCACGTAAGATGGGCTTCAACGCGGTTGATGGTAAAGGCCTGTCGCGCGGGCTTATCCGTTGCCTGCCGCAGCCGGGTTTTATAGCTGACGTAATAAATGGCATAGAACCCGGTGGCGGAGAGCATTGCCTGCAACAGGTATTCTGCCGGGACGACCTCCACGTTAAAATCAAACACCAGCAGGCTGGTCAGTGGGAAACCAAAGTAAAAGGTCAGCAGAAAAAGCAAAGAGAAGAAGACGTTAAAATTAAAGCGGACGCGGCGAAACTCCCGCCAGGTCAGCGTCAGGATCAGCGCCAGCGACAGCAGCCACACCGTCAGCAGGCCTGCAAATTGTGAAAGCATCATGCCGTTTCTCCTTCTGCCAGCGCCAGCGCCTGCTGCCAGCCCGCCACATAGGCCGGTTCAAAAAAGGCGATAGCCGATTTATTCAGACCAGCCATTTGCCGCTTTGTTTCCGCAATCAGCTCGGGCGTCAGCGGGTCGCCGCTAAACAGGACGGGCACCTGCTGTTCGGTCAAATCCTGCCAGAAAGGGTTTTTGCGATTGACCACAAAGGGAATATTGGCCTGAATCAGCAGGCACAGCGTCCCTATGCCCTGCTGGCGCTCAAAAATAAAATAGCCCAGGTCGCAGCGCGCAATCAGCTGTAGGTACGCAGCAAAGTCGAGTTTCTCACTGAGGATAGTCAGACTAGCGGCAAACAGGGCCTCGCCCGCTTCCCGCACGCGCTGAATATACGCCTCGTTGTTTTCCGGATAGCCCAGCGGCACCACCACGTTTACCTTGTCGCCAAACTGCTGGTGAATTTCCTGCAGGGCCTGAAGGTGACGGTTGCTGGCATCGCCAGAGTTACCCACCAGGATCGTTAGCTGCTCGTTCTTAGCCGTTTCCGGTAGTTCTGGCTGCGCCATGCGGGTAGGAAAATAGAGTAGCGAAGCGGGCACGGCAGGATGGCGCTGATGAAAAAAGGTGATATCGCCACGCGTGGCGAAAACATGTCCGATACGCTTTTGCGCCAGCCGACGCAGCATATAGAACAGACGGAATTTGATACCGCCAGCCTGCTCATAAAGATCGGCGCCCCAGATATGCCACCAGGCCTGCGAAGGGCGAATTTTTCTTAGCAACAAGGCCAGCCACAGCGTTGGATTAAACTGGCCGTGGAAGAAAAAGCGCGTCTTGCGATCGGCCTGCGCGCGCTCGATGACCGCCCGGGCAATGCTTTTTTTACTGGCGAACCAGCGAACATTTAGCGCGGCAAACGTGGCCACCGATGGAGTGCCAACGACCCAAAACTGGCGCTTTTCGCCTGCGGGAACGGCCTGTGGCATAACGTCGTTAAAAAATCGCAGTACGGTCTGGTTGTGGTGCTCAACAGGCGAGCCAAGAACGTGAATCAATGTTGTCATACTTGTCTTTGATAAAGAAAGAATACGCCGGCGCAAAGCGCAAAATAGACGATGTAGGTGGCCATATAGGCCTGGGCTGCGCCCGCCGCGCCATGCAACGGGATTAACCATCCGGCAAACAGCGTGAGCAGCAGGAACTGGCTGATTTCGGTCAGCACGTAAAACCGCAGCGACGCTTTGGCGATCACCAGATAGCCAAAGACATACGAGCCGACTTTGAAAACGTCGCCGGTTAGCTGCCAGACAAACAGATCGCGCATGCCGGTAAACTTGCTGGAGAACAGTAGCCAGATAGCGACGTCGCGCAGCAGCCACACGGTCAGGCTCACGGCCATCACCGCTGGCAACACAAAGCTCAGCGAGCGGAGAATTTCGCGCGAAATCGCTTTTTTATCCGTTAATCTTGAGAGCGTCGGCAGCAGGTAAACGCTGAACGACGCGGTAATAAATTGCAGATAAGCATCGGAAATGCTGGTGACGCCCTGCCACAACCCTACCTGATCCCAGCTGGTATGAGCCGCTAACTGATTACGCATCATTACCCATGCGACCGGCAGCGTTACGGAGGTAATTACCGCCATCAAGGTGAATTTGCTAAGGTTACGCGCAATCTCACCGTGCCACTGCGGTCGCAGAAAACGCAGCGGCAGATGGTCACGCTTCGCCAGCAGCACGGCTGCGGGCACTACCACCAGCGCCGGAACCATCGCCATACCAACCAGCGCGCCGCTGTAGCCGCCAAGCCAGTAGCAGATAAACCACGCCGCTACGCCAGTCAGGCTGCCAAAAATCAGCGCCAGCGCGTTGCCCTGCGCATCGCGAAACCCTTTTATCACCGCCAGCGCCAGGTTTGCCCAAGCGATACCGACCTGCAAAAAGGCGACCAGCCGCACCACGTTCTGGTAATCGCCGTGTCCAAACAGCCCAACGCTAATCGGTTCAGCAAACAGCAGGAAAACGACCGCCAGCAGCGTAGAAAACCCCAGCACCATCGCCGAAGCGGTACCGACGACGGCACGCAGCTGCGTCGGCTGCTGCTGATATTCCGCCACGTATTTGGTTACGCCGTTGAAAATTCCTGCGCCAGCCAGCACGCCAAGCACGGTAATCAGCTGGCGGAAGTTGCCCGCCTGGCCGACGCCGCCAGGGCCAAACGCCACCGCCAGCATTTTTACCACCAGCAAACCGGCAGCGATTTTTACCAGCGTGGACGAAGCCGTCCACACCGAAGCCTTAGCCAGTGACATATCAGAAGTAGCTCAGCAGCGAATTAATAACCGTTTTCTGATTATTAGCAGAAAGGTTATAAAACAGCGGCAGCCGCAGCAGGCGCTCGCTTTCCGCCTGCGTGTAGTTATCCGTACCGTGGAAACGGCCAAAGCGCTGTCCGGCCGGTGACGAGTGCAGCGGGATATAGTGGAATACGGCTAAAATTTCCGCTTCTTTTAGCCAGTTAATCAATGCGCTGCGGTCGTCGTTGTCGGCAAGCTTGATGTAGAACATATGCGCGTTGTGCTGGCAATCTTGAGGGATAATTGGCAATTCAATACGGCCGCTGTCGGCAACGGGCTTGAGCGCATCGTAATAGTTTTGCCACAGGCGCAGGCGCTGGTCGTTAATACGCGTTGCCGCCTCCAGCTGCGCCCAGAGATAAGCGGCCTGCAAATCCGCCATCAGATAGCTGGAGCCGATATCCCGCCAGGTATATTTATCCACCTGGCCCCGGAAAAACTGGCTGCGGTTGGTGCCTTTTTCGCGAATGATTTCCGCGCGTTCAACCAGCGCCGGATCGTTAATTAAGGTTGCGCCGCCTTCGCCGCCCGCCGTGTAGTTTTTGGTTTCGTGAAAGCTGAAGCAGCCAATATGGCCGATAGTGCCCAGCGCTTTGCCTTTATAGGTCGACATTACGCCCTGCGCCGCATCTTCAACGACGTACAGCCCGTGCTTTTCCGCCAGCGCCATTATCGTGTCCATTTCGCAAGCGACGCCCGCGTAGTGAACCGGCACGATGGCCTTGGTTTTCTCGGTGATGGCCGCTTCAATCAGCGTTTCATCTATGTTGAGCGTATCGGGACGAATATCGACAAACACGATGGTCGCGCCGCGCAGCACAAAAGCATTGGCGGTAGAAACGAAGGTGTAGCTGGGCATAATCACTTCGTCACCGGGCTGGATAGCTATCAGGATAGCGGCCATCTCCAGCGAAGCGGTACAGGATGGCGTCAACAACACTTTACGGCTGCCGAAACGGTTTTCCATCCACTGCTGGCAGCGTCGGGTAAAGCCGCCGTCGCCGCACAGCTTGCCGCTGCCCATCGCCGACTGCATATATTCAAGCTCGGTTCCCACTACCGGTGGGGCGTTAAACGGGATCATAAAATTACCTGTAGAGCCACCAGGCGGTGCGTTCAATCACGCCGCCGCAGCGATGATAAAGTCGGAGCGCTGGCAGATTGCCAAGCTGTGTGGCAACGTGCAGACGCGTCAGGCGTCGCGCCCGGCACCAGTCGATTGCCGCCTCGATCATTCTCTGACCAACGCCCAGCCCCTGCGCTTCCGGCAGCGTCGCCAGCAGGCCGATTCGGCCACTGCCGTCGGCCAGTTCACGCAGCGAGATAAAGCCCTGAAGATCGCCCTGGTCATTGACGGCAATCAGGCACTGGTGGTCAAAGGTGCCGAGCACGGCGTTTTCAATCCACTGCGCATAAAAGCGTCCACTGTCTTCAGGCTGATACCAGGGCGCGCGAAAACGGCTGAAGGCAAAAGCGCTGCTGGCCGCCTCACGCAGTGCGGGAATATGCTCTTTACGGGCGATACGAATGCCTTCCGGCCTGCCGCCCGCGCCGATACCCAGCACAAAATCCGCTTCGCCTTCAACAAAGCGAAACCCCAGCGCGCTCAGTGCATCCAGCTCTGCCGTCTGCTGTGACAGCACTTTCGCCTGAATCAGATCGTATCCCTGCAACGAAGCTTCATCAATCGGCGCTTCGTGCAAATCAAGATTCAGCAGGCCGCTGTTGAGATTAAAAAAAGCGTTTTCCCACGCCAGCGGCGTGACGCTTCCTTGCAGAGGCTGGATCATGCTCACCGCCAGATGCCTTTAGTATCCACCAGCCAGCGCGATTTCAGGCTGGCCGCGTCGATAGTTTTGAACTGGCGATGATCTACCAGCATCACCAGCACGTCCGCCTGCTGTAGCGCCTCTTGCTGGGTGACCAGCACGCTTCTTTCCGGCATGCCGTGCGGCAATTGCTGAATGTTGGGTTCCACCAGCTGCGTGGTGCCCTGATGCCAGTCCGCAATCATGCTGGCCACGTGCATCGCCGGACTTTCTCTTAAGTCGTCGATATCGGGCTTGAAGGCCAGGCCAAAGCAGGCAATTTTCAGTTCGCTGGCGCGTTTGTCGCTGGCAACCAGACATTCGGCCAGCTTTTTCTTCACCTGCTCCAGCACCCAGTGCGGCTTACTGTCGTTCACCTCACGCGCGGTGCGGATCAGGCGGGCCTGCACCGGGTTTTGCGCCACGATAAACCAGGGATCGACCGCAATACAGTGGCCGCCGACGCCCGGGCCCGGCTGAAGGATGTTGACGCGCGGATGGCGGTTAGCCAGTGCAATCAGCTCCCAGACGCTAATCCCCTGATCGGCGCAAATCAGCGACAGCTCGTTGGCGAAAGCGATATTGACATCACGGAAGCTGTTTTCGGTCAGCTTACACATCTCGGCGGTGCGCGAGTTAGTAACCACACACTCGCCTTCCAGGAAGATGTTGTAAAGATCGCAGGCTTTTTGCGAACAAAGCGGCGTCATGCCACCAATCACCCGATCGTTTTTAAACAGCTCAACCATGACTTTGCCCGGCAGTACGCGCTCCGGACAATAGGCGATATGGATATCCGCTTTGCTGCCCTCGTGCTGTGGAAACGTCAGGTCGCTGCGCGCCATCGCCAGCCATTCGGCCATTTGCTCCGTCGCGCCTACCGGGGAGGTCGATTCCAGAATGACCAGGTCGCCTTTTTTCAGCACGGGCGCGATAGATTCCGCAGCCGCTTTTACCCAGCTCAAATCAGGCTGGTGGTCGTCTTTAAACGGCGTAGGCACGGCAATCAGGAAGGCGTCCGCTGGTTCTGGCCGCGTGACGGCGCGCAGGTGACCCTGTTCCACCGCCGTTTTGACTACGCTGTCCAGATCCGGCTCGACGATATGAATTTCGCCCCGGTTAATGATTTCGACCGCGTGCGCGTTGATATCCACGCCGATCACCGTTTTTTGTCGGGAGGCAAATGCCGCAGCGGTAGGCAGGCCAATATAGCCCAGCCCGATAACAGAAATGGTATTGAACATTATAAAGAAATCCGATTATTTTTAAGCGCCTGCACAATACGTTCGCAGGCCAGGCCGTCGCCATAAGGGTTATGGGCGCGGCTCATGGATTGCCAGGCCTCTTCATCCGTTAACAGACGCGTGGTCTCGTGAACAATTTTTTGTATGTCAGTGCCCACCAACCTGACAGTGCCTGCATCCACAGCTTCCGGACGCTCTGTCGTTTCGCGCATGACCAGCACGGGTTTGCCCAGCGATGGCGCCTCTTCCTGGATACCGCCAGAATCCGTCAGGATTAGCCAGGCGCGATCCATCAGCCAGACAAACGGCAGATACTCCTGCGGCTCTATCAGCACCACGTTGTCGATATCGCTAAGAATACGGTTCACCGGCTCGCTGACGTTGGGATTGAGGTGCACCGGATAGACGATTTGCGCTTCAGGGTGACGCCGGGCGATTTCCGCCAGGGCGCTACAGATGCGTTCAAACCCGTCCCCGAAGCTCTCGCGTCGGTGGCCCGTCACCAGAATCAACTTCTTCCCCTCTTCAAGGAAGGGATAGCGCGTTGCCAGGGTATTTCTTAACTGCTCGTCGCTTAATACTCTATCGCGCACCCAAAACAGCGCATCAATCACCGTGTTGCCGGTGACAAAAAGGCGCGATTCCGGCAGGCCTTCACGCAGCAAATTCTGCCGGGCCGTTTCCGTGGGCGTAAAGTGCCAGCTTGCCAGGCGACCGGTCAGCGTACGGTTAGCTTCTTCCGGCCACGGAGAGTAGAGATCGCCCGTGCGCAGTCCGGCCTCGACGTGGCCAACAGGAATACGGTGGTAAAAAGCGGCCAGGCTTGCGGCAAAGGTGGTGGTGGTATCGCCATGCACCAGTACCACATCCGGCTTGAATTCAGCAAAGACGGCCTTCAGCCCTTCGAGAATACGGCTGGTGATCTCCGTGAGCCCCTGGCCGGGACGCATGATATTGAGATCGTAATCCGGGACGATAGCAAACAGCTGTAGCACCTGGTCCAGCATCTCACGATGCTGCGCGGTGACGCACAGGCGCGCTTCTATCTCACTATCCTGCGCGAGAGCGTGAACCAGCGGCGCCATTTTTATCGCTTCCGGGCGCGTGCCAAACACGGTTAATACTTTCACTGTTACTTTCTTTCCTTCGTCTGTTTGATGACGGCAAATCAGCGCGGACGCCGACGTATCAGTGCCGTGCCTGCGCCAATCAGCGCGCCTACAGCGCCCCACATGATCATCAGAAACAGGCGACGAGGACTGTCTCGTGTAACCGGCTCTTCCGGCGTACGCAGATAGCGCCAGCTCTGAAAGTTATTGCTCAGCGTCGGGCCTGCTTTCAACGTGCCGAGCATCGCCCTGTTCTGATCATAGTCCAGATCGTATGCCGGCCCGCTGGCCTGTAAATTCTCCAGCCTGGCCTGCAGCAGCGAACGTCCCAGCAGAAACAGCTCGGAGTCCGGCAGTTGTTCAGAAGGCGTACTGGTTTTTGCCTGCTCAAAACCCTGCTGCTGCGCAATCTTTAGCGCCTGCTGGACGCTGTTGATCTGGCGATCGTAAACCGCTTTGGCCACGGCTTCCTGTCTCAGCACCTGTGCCTGCAGCTGTTGGCTACGTGCCGCCCAGGCACCGGCCAGCTCTTCATTAAGATGCATTGCCGCGCGTTGACCGGCAAAAGCCACGTACTGGCGCAGCAGCGTATTCGCTTCCGGCGCGGTTTCAGCAATAAGTTTGACGCTGTCGTTCAGGCTCTTGGCCACGTCGCCCGGCTGATACTGGATATTAGCGATCAGTTCATCCAGCAGCGCCGCGTCATCACGCGCGCTGCCTTGTTGCCGCTGCTTGTAATAGTCGCTTTGCAGCCAGAATTCGCGGCGCGCATCGTAAGACGCGAGCTGCATAATAAACTCCTGATAGGCTTCATCGGCAATAACGGGCAGCTGAACCGGCGCGTTGCTGCTGCGGATAGCCAGGTTATCCAGAAAAAGCTGCTGCGAATAGTAACGGCCCAACATGTTGACCGTGGGGCGATCGGTTACTGCCGTCGTGCTCCATTTTGGCGTCATCAGCAGCGAACAGAGCCAGGCCAGCAGCGCAAAAGAGATGGCGCCGCCGATAATCCAGCGTTTTCCTCGCCATAAAGCGCAGCAAAGCCCGCGGATATCCAGTTCGTTCTCTGCAACGTCAGGATGCGTCATACTTGATATTCCTTGTCATCAGGGTAAAGAGGTCCAGGGTAAAAGCGAGCTATTGTGCTTTGCGCAGCCTTCTTTTTGCTCTTTTTAACAGCCGCGCCACGCGCCATGCGCGCTTGATACAGTAGCCGTACAGCATAAAAGCCAGCAGGAACAGCAGCAGCATCATCCAGTCAGGGACAAAGCTTAGCGATTCGCCCAGCACGCCGACACCAGCCAGCAGCGCGGCCGCCAGCGTAATCAGAAAGCAGGCCTGACGGGAGGTGAATCCGGCCCGCATAATCAGATGGTGAATATGCTGGCGGTCAGCAGAAAATGGGCTCATGCCTTTGCTCAGGCGACGATACATGATGGCCACCATATCCATCAGCGGAATGGCGATAAGCCACAGCGCGGTCACGGGCGTGATGGGATGGCTCTGTCCCTGCGTCGCTTCCAGCAGGATCCAGATAATGGTAAAGCCTATCAGCGTGCTGCCCGCATCGCCCATAAACACCTTGTAGCGACGGCCAAACACGCCCAGGTTGAGCAGGATATAAGGGATAATGGCGGCGATCATCGCAAAGCACCACATCGCCAGGCTCTGCTGACCATCAACAATCAGAATGATGCCCATCGCCAGAAAGGTGACGCAGGAAAGGCCGCCCAGCAGCCCGTCGATACCGTCCACCATATTAAAGGCGTTAATCGCCGCCCAGACCGCAAACAGCGTCAGCACGTAGCCGAAAGGGCCGACAATCAGCTCCCATGGGCCGAAGATAAACCCCAGGCTCAGCAGATAGAGCTTGGCCATCGTCATCATGACCACCGCAATGCCCGCCTGTACGCAGGCGCGGATTTTGACGCTGATATCAAAACGGTCATCAAGTGCGCCAACCAGTACCAGTACGCCAGCACAGCTCAGGTAAAGCAGGCTGTGGGGAATATAGTAATCAGTGATAGTAAAACCGAAGCAAATGCCGGCAAAAACAGAAATGCCGCCGACCAGAGGGATAACACCCTGGTGACGCTTGCGATAGTTGGGCTTGTCCACAAGACCCACTTTTTTTGCTGCCTTACGCGCGAAAAAAAGGAATACCAGCGAAAATAAAAATATTAAAGCAAGCTCAGTACTCATATTGAGTAAATTCACATTAACCAGCTCTCTGCTAAGAATCCCAACTTTATAGCAACTTTTATGCCATAAGTGGCTGTTTGATTCTGATGTCCATCGTGTATCGGATAAAACTCAGTATAACCGTCCGGTTTTATACCCGAATGCACCTTTAATTTAATTCTCCAGTCGCGACATCGTATAGCCCATAAAC
The DNA here is from genome assembly GCF_019132875.1 of Erwinia phyllosphaerae. GTDB lineage: Bacteria > Pseudomonadota > Gammaproteobacteria > Enterobacterales > Enterobacteriaceae > Erwinia > Erwinia phyllosphaerae. The sequence continues at coordinate 20,390 of NZ_JAHSPF010000020.1, read as the reverse complement.
GAAAAACGCCACGTCTGAGCGTGGCGTTCCCCGAGTTTTCTTATTTTTCCGGCTTCTGACATCCTTTCAGACAAAAAAAGAGGGTTGATCGCTCAACCCTCTTTTTTGTACAGACCATTCGCTGTTACGAACGCTTCATCATGTCGAAGAATTCGTCATTGGTTTTGGTCATCGCCAGCTTGTTGATTAGGAATTCCATCGCGTCGATTTCACCCATTGGATGGATGATTTTACGCAGGATCCACATCTTCTGTAGCTCTTCAGAACTGGTCAACAGCTCTTCTTTACGGGTACCGGAACGGTTGTAATCGATAGCAGGGAACACGCGCTTCTCGGCGATTTTACGCGCTAAGTGCAGTTCCATGTTGCCTGTACCTTTAAACTCTTCGTAGATAACCTCATCCATTTTCGAGCCGGTATCAACCAGCGCGGTGGCGATAATGGTCAGGCTGCCACCCTCTTCTACGTTACGCGCGGCACCGAAGAAGCGTTTTGGACGATGCAGGGCGTTAGCATCCACACCACCCGTCAGCACTTTACCGGAAGCCGGTACAACGGTGTTATAGGCACGGGCCAGACGCGTAATGGAGTCCAGCAGGATGATCACGTCTTTCTTGTGCTCAACCAGGCGCTTGGCTTTTTCGATAACCATTTCGGCAACCTGCACGTGGCGGGAAGCTGGCTCATCAAAGGTAGAGGCAATAACTTCGCCTTTCACCAGACGCTGCATCTCGGTAACTTCTTCCGGACGTTCGTCAATCAGCAGCACCATCAGCACGCAGTCAGGATGGTTGTAGGCAATGCTCTGCGCGATGTTCTGCAGCAGCATGGTTTTACCGGCTTTTGGCGGCGCGACGATCAGGCCACGCTGGCCGCGACCGATCGGCGAAGCCAGATCCAGTACGCGTGCGGTTAAGTCTTCGGTAGAACCGTTGCCGCGCTCCATGCGCAGACGCGAGTTAGCGTGCAGCGGCGTTAAGTTTTCAAACAGGATTTTGCTACGGGCGTTTTCCGGTTTGTCATAGTTAACTTCGTTAACCTTCAGCAGGGCGAAATAGCGCTCACCTTCTTTCGGCGGGCGGATCTTGCCGGAAATGGTGTCACCAGTGCGGAGGTTAAAACGGCGGATTTGGCTGGGAGATACGTAGATGTCGTCGGGGCCGGCAAGGTAGGAACTGTCTCCGGAGCGGAGGAAACCAAATCCATCCTGCAATATCTCCAGTACGCCGTCGCCGAAAATATCTTCGCCGCTTTTCGCATGTTGTTTAAGGATGGCGAAGATAATGTCCTGTTTGCGCATGCGCGCCAGGTTTTCCAGCCCCATATTTTCGCCGAGAGTTATCAGGTCAGAAACCGGCGTATTTTTTAATTCGGTAAGATTCATAATGGTGGGTTCTTAAACTCGGGGTAAATCTCGAAATGTTTGTCGTCAATGGTATGGCGAAAAATCCATGCCTGTTAATGGCTTTCTTGTCGGACTCTCGACGATCGCGTGCAGGAATACGCGGATCCGATACGAGGAGACGGTAAGGACAAGGTGCCGGAAATTCTGGATACTAACCGTCAGATTGCTGAATATCTGTAAAACTCAGATGAATACAGTGTTCAACAAGGAGCAAATCTTAGATTCAAACTACAGGTAAGTGCGTAGTGCAGTAAAAATAAGTTAGCACGCTTGTTCGCAAACGTCTAGCGGTGAGCTAAAAATATGCAGCTGGTATGACAAGGCGCAGAATCGGGCTGGATGGAATAGCGCCCGGCAGCGCCGCCGCTGCCGGACAAAGGGCGATTAGCCCAGGTTCGCGGTCAGGAACTCTTTGAGCTGGCCTTTAGAAAGGGCACCCACTTTCGTTGCCGCCACTTCGCCGTCTTTAAACAGCAGCAAAGTAGGAATACCGCGAATGCCATATTTTGGCGCCGTGCCCGGGTTTTCGTCGATGTTCAGTTTTGCGATGGTCAGCTTGCCGTCGAACTCTTCGGCGATTTCATCGAGGATCGGGGCAATCATTTTGCACGGACCGCACCATTCTGCCCAGAAGTCGACCAGCGTCAGGCCTTCTGCTTTCAGTACGTCGGTTTCAAAGCTGTCATCGGTCAGGTGGACAATTTTATCGCTGCTCATGTCTTACTCCAAAATATTATGCCTGGCTGCGTGGCGTAAAATCTGCCAACTTAGGTTGACTTTATTTCACCGGATACGCTTTCGTAAAGCAATAGTAAGCTGATATTCTACCACACTATGAGCAAAACACACTTAACCGAACAGAAGTTTTCCGACTTCGCCCTGCACCCACAGGTCATTGAAGCCCTTGAAAATAAAGGGTTTCATAACTGCACGCCTATTCAGGCGCTGGCATTGCCTTTCACGCTGAACGGGCGTGATGTAGCGGGACAGGCGCAAACCGGTACCGGGAAAACGATGGCGTTTTTAACGTCAACGTTCCATCATCTTCTTTCTCACCCCGCGCCGGAAGGGCGTCAGGTTAACCAGCCACGCGCGCTGATCCTGGCTCCGACTCGCGAATTAGCCGTGCAAATTCATGCAGATGCAGAACCACTGGCGCAGGTGACCGGCCTCAAGCTCGGGCTGGCCTACGGCGGTGACGGCTATGACAAGCAGCTGAAAGTACTGGAAAGCGGCGTCGATATTATTATCGGCACCACCGGCCGGCTGATTGACTACGCAAAACAGAATCACGTTAACCTGGGCGCGATTCAGGTTGTCGTCCTCGACGAAGCCGACCGGATGTTCGATCTGGGCTTCATTAAAGACATTCGCTGGCTGTTCCGCCGCATGCCTGCCGCTAACCAGCGTCTTAACATGCTGTTCTCCGCAACGCTTTCCTTCCGCGTCCGCGAGCTGGCGTTTGAAAACATGAACAACGCCGAATATGTGGAAGTGGAGCCGGAGCAGAAAACCGGACACCGCATTAAAGAAGAGCTTTTCTATCCTTCCAACGAAGAGAAGATGCGTCTTCTGCAAACCCTTCTGGAAGAAGAGTGGCCGGATCGCGCCATTATTTTCGCCAATACCAAACACCGTTGTGAAGACATCTGGGGCCACCTGGCGGCTGATGGTCACCGTGTTGGTCTGCTGACCGGCGACGTGGCGCAAAAGAAACGCCTGCGTATTCTCGATGACTTCACCAAAGGCGATGTAGATATACTGGTTGCTACCGACGTAGCCGCTCGCGGTCTGCATATCCCTGCGGTGACCCACGTTTTCAACTACGATTTGCCTGACGATCGTGAAGACTACGTCCACCGCATCGGCCGTACCGGTCGCGCGGGCGCAAACGGGCACTCTATCAGCCTGGCTTGTGAAGAGTATGCGCTGAACCTGCCTGCTATCGAAGAGTATATCGGCCACAGCATTACCGTAAGCCGCTATAACAGCGACGCGCTGATGACCGACCTGCCGCCGCCAAAACGCTTAACGCGTAGTCGTCCTGGCAACGGCCCGCGCCGCAGCAGCGGTCCGAACAATCGTCGCAGCGGTCCGCCGCGCAACAATAACCGCAAACGTTCAGGTTAACGCCATGCCTAGCGCTTCATCGCTTTATGCTGCAATAGATTTAGGATCTAACAGCTTTCATATGTTGGTGGTGCGCGAGGTGGCTGGCAGCATCCAGACCGTTGCGCGCATCAAACGCAAGGTGCGCCTGGCTGCCGGTCTGGACAGCGACAGCCGCCTTTCCGATGAGGCGATGGCGCGCGGCTGGCAGTGCCTGAAACTGTTCTCTGAACAGCTGCAGGATATCCCGGCGCACCAGATCCGTGTCGTTGCGACGGCAACGCTGCGCCTGGCCGCCAACGCCGGAACCTTTCTGCATCAGGCGCAGCAGATTTTAGGCTGCGCCATTAATGTGATTAGCGGCGAAGAAGAAGCCTGCCTGATTTACCAGGGCGTGGCGCATACCACTGGCGGTTCCGATAAGCGTCTGGTGGTTGATATCGGCGGCGGCAGTACGGAGCTGGTCACGGGCAGCGGCGCAGAACCTGGCGCGCTGTTCAGCTTGCCCATGGGCTGCGTGACCTGGCTGGAACGCTATTTTGGCGATCGTCACCTGGGCAAGCTCAACTTTGACGAGGCCGAGCAGGCCGCCAGCGAGATGATTCGTCCGGTAGCGAAAAAGCTGCGCGAGCAAGGCTGGGAAATCTGCGTTGGCGCGTCGGGCACCGTCCAGGCGCTGCAGGAAATCATGATGGCGCAAGGCATGGACGAGCGCATCACGCTGAGCAAGCTGCAACAGCTGAAACAGCGCGCTATCCAGTGCGGCAAGCTGGAAGAGCTGGAAATCGAAGGCCTGACGCTGGAGCGCGCGCTGGTTTTCCCCAGCGGCCTTTCCATTTTGATTGCCATCTTTACCGAGCTGAATATCAGCAGCATGACGCTGGCCGGTGGCGCGCTGCGCGAAGGTCTGGTTTACGGCATGCTGAAGCTGCCGGTCGATCGCGATATTCGTAACCGCACGCTGCACAATATCCAGCGCCGCTTTGCCATTGACGCCGATCAGGCTTCGCGCGTACGTATGCTGGCAGAAAGTTTTGCTCGTCAGGTTAGCCACAGCTGGAAGCTGGACGATCGCTGCCGGGAGCTGCTCGACAGCGCCTGCCTGATCCATGAAATCGGCCTGAGCGTCGACTTCAAACAGGCTCCGCAGCACGCCGCCTATCTGGTACGTAATCTGGATTTGCCGGGCTTTACGCCCGCGCAGAAAAAGCTGCTGGCGACGCTGCTGCAAAACCAGGTCAACGGTATCGATCTGGCGCTGCTCAGCCAGCAAAATGCCGTGCCGCCGCGCATGGCGGAAAGAATGTGTCGGCTGCTGCGGCTGGCCATCATTTTTGCCAGCCGTCGTCGCGATGATACGCTGCCCGCGGTTCGGCTGCATGCTGATGACGATAGTTTGCAGGTGGCCTTACCGGCTGGTTGGCTGGAAGCGCACCCGCTACGTGCAGAACTGCTGGAGCAGGAAAGCCACTGGCAAAGCTATGTGCACTGGTCGCTGACCATAAACTAGTTTATTACCCGGTGCTTTTTGCCTTATCCAGCATCGCCCTTAATCCGGCCACGCGGCTCTGCCCCGTTTGCATCCGCTGTTCCGGGCTAACTACTTTGCGCTCGGTTTCCCAGTTCAGATCGTCCTGCGGCAGCTCCAGCAAAAAACGACTCGGCTCTGGTCGAATAACTTCGCCATACTGGCGCCGTTCGCGGCACAGCGTAAACGTCAGCTCCTTCTGCGCCCGCGTGATCCCCACGTATGCCAGCCGGCGCTCTTCTTCTACGTTGTTTTCGTCAATGCTGCTCTGGTGCGGCAACAGCCCTTCTTCCATGCCGACAAGATAAACGTAAGGAAACTCCAGCCCTTTCGAAGCGTGCAGCGTCATGAGCTGGACCTGATCCATATCTTCCTCGCTTTCGCCGCGTTCCATCATGTCGCGCAGCGTAAAGCGCGTCACCACCTGCGTCAGCGTCATCGGCTCGTCGATATCGCTGCCTTCCAGCATTTCCGTCATCCACTGAAAGAGCATATTGACGTTTTTCATCCGCATTTCGGCGGCTTTCGGGCTGGCGGAAGTTTCAAACAGCCAGCTCTCATAATCGATACCGCGAATTAAATCGCGTACTGCGGCAATCGGTTCACGCTCTGCCAGCACGGCAATTTCCTGCAGCCAGAAGGTGAAACGCTGTAGCGATTCCAGCCCGCGTCCGGTCAGCGTCTGTCCCAGCCCCATATCGAAGCTGGCGGTAAACAGGCTCTTGTTGCGCTGCATTGCCCACTCGCCCAGCTTTTGCAGCGTGGCTGGCCCGATTTCACGCTTTGGCGTATTGACGATGCGCATAAAGGCGCTGTCGTCGTTGGGATTGGTCAGTACGCGCAGATAGGCGAGTAAATCTTTGATTTCCGGACGCGAGAAAAATGAGGTTCCGCCAGAAATCCGATAGGGGATCCGGTTTTGCATCAGCATTTTTTCAAAAACGCGCGACTGATGGTTGCCCCGGTAAAGAATGGCGTAATCTTTGTACTGCGTTTTATTAATGAAGTGATGCGCTATCAGTTCGCCCGTTACCCTTTCGGCTTCATGATCTTCATGGTTGGCCGTGACCACTTTTAGCTCCGCGCCGTAGCCCAGCTCTGAAAAGAGCCGTTTTTCGAAAACGTGCGGATTGTTGGCGATCAGGATATTGGCCGCTTTCAGAATACGTTCCGACGAACGGTAGTTTTGCTCCAGCTTTATCACCTGCAGCGCCGGAAAATCTTCCTTTAGCAGCACCAGGTTTTGCGGCCGCGCGCCACGCCAGGAGTAGATTGACTGATCGTCATCACCTACCACGGTGAAACGGGCGCGAGCGCCGACCAGCAGTTTAACCAGCTCATACTGGCTGGTGTTGGTATCCTGGTATTCATCCACCAGCAGATAGCGGATACGCTGCTGCCAGCGCTCGCGCACTTCCAGATTGCGCTGGAAAAGCAGCGTCGGCAGCAGGATTAAATCGTCAAAGTCCAGTACGTTACAGGCTTTCAGATGCTGGTCATAAAGTCCGTAACAGTGCGCAAAAATCTTGTCGCGTTCGGACGTGGCTCCCGCCGCTGCGCGGCCAGGATCCAGCAGATCGTTTTTCCAGTTAGAGATCGTCGAGACCAGCTGCTGTAACAGGTTTTTATCGTTTTCCAGCCACTGCTCGGTCAACTCTTTAAGCAACGCCAGCTGATCCTGGTCGTCAAACAGGGAAAAATTTGATTTCATTCCCAGCGCGGCATATTCACGCTTGATGATTTCCAGCCCCAGCGTGTGGAAGGTAGAAATCATCAGGCCGCGCGCTTCTTTACGTCCCAGGGTTTGCGCCACGCGCTCTTTCATTTCGCGCGAGGCTTTATTGGTAAACGTCACCGCCGCAATATGGCGAGCCTGATAGCCGCATTCGCGGATCAGGTGAGCAATTTTATTGGTAATAACACGCGTTTTGCCCGAGCCTGCACCGGCCAGCACCAGACAAGGCCCGGTGACAAATTCGACGGCGTGTTGCTGACCAGGATTAAGACGCATAGGGTTTTACTCGATGAAATGACAGAGGGAAAGAAATCACAGCGTGGTAGTATAGCCAGCAGCATCCATACGACTCAAGGTACGATCATGGCAAAAACCGCAGCAGCACTCCATATCCTTGTAAAGGAAGAGAAACAGGCGCAGGAAATTCTGGCACAGCTGGAGCAAGGCGCAGATTTTGAAAAGCTGGCCAAAAAGCACTCCATTTGTCCGTCAGGTAAAAAAGGCGGCCATTTAGGCGAGTTTAAACAGGGCGCCATGGTGCCGGCTTTCGATAAAGTGGTGTTTTCCTGCCCGCTTATCACGCCTTACGGCCCGCTGCATACGCAGTTTGGCTACCACATCATTAAGGTTCTGTACCGTAACTAACGACCGCCAGGGGATAATTGTCCCGGTCACGGTAGCGGCATAAAAAAAGCGCGGGATTTCCCCCGCGCCTGCAAACGTTAAAGCGCGGGCCAGCCCGCGCTTCTTATCTTAGCCAGCTACTGCAATACGTTTCATATCGGTCATATAGCCACGCAGCTTGCGGCCAACGGATTCGATAGGATGGTTACGGATAGCTTCATTAACGTCGCGCAGCTGTGCGTTATCGACGGAAGCGGAAGCTGTCGCCGCCTTGCCCAGATCGCCTGCCTGCAAGGTGGTCATAAACTCTTTCAGCAGCGGAACGGCCGCGTAAGAGAACAGGTAGTTACCGTATTCGGCAGTATCAGAGATAACCACGTTCATTTCATACAGGCGCTTACGTGCGATGGTGTTGGCAATCAGCGGCAGCTCGTGCAGCGACTCGTAGTAGGCAGACTCTTCAATAATGCCTGCATCCACCATGGTTTCAAACGCCAGCTCAACGCCTGCTTTGACCATTGCGATCATCAGCACGCCCTGATCGAAGTAGTCCTGCTCGGCGATTTTACCTTCAAACTGCGGCGCGGTTTCAAAAGCGGTTTTCCCGGTCTCTTCACGCCAGCCCAGCAGTTTTTTGTCGTCGTTGGCCCAGTCAGCCATCATGCCGGAAGAGAACTCGCCGGAGATGATGTCGTCCATGTGCTTCTGGAACAGCGGCGCCATAATGGTTTTCAGCTGCTCGGACAGCTCAAAAGCGCGGACTTTAGCCGGGTTAGACAGACGGTCCATCATCAGCGTGATGCCGCCCTGCTTCAGCGCTTCGGTCACGGTTTCCCAGCCGAACTGAATCAGTTTTTCCGCGTAAGCCGGATCGGTACCCTCAGCCACCAGCTTGTCGAAACACAGCAGCGAACCGGCCTGCAGCATACCGCACAGGATGGTCTGCTCGCCCATCAGGTCAGATTTCACTTCCGCCACGAAAGAGGATTCCAGCACGCCAGCACGATGGCCGCCGGTTGCAGCTGCCCAGGCTTTGGCAATCGCCATGCCTTCGCCTTTCGGATTGTTTTCCGGGTGCACGGCAATCAGCGTCGGCACGCCAAAACCACGCTTGTACTCTTCACGCACTTCCGTACCCGGACATTTTGGCGCAACCATCACTACGGTGATGTCTTTACGAATTTGTTCGCCCACTTCCACGATGTTAAAACCGTGCGAATAGCCCAGCGCGGCGCCATCTTTCATCAGCGGCTGGACTGCACGTACTACCGAGGTGTGCTGCTTGTCCGGAGTCAGGTTAACCACCAGATCGGCCTGCGGGATCAGTTCTTCGTAGGTGCCTACTTTAAAACCGTTTTCAGTCGCTTTACGCCATGAAGCACGCTTCTCTGCAATCGCCTCGGCGCGCAGTGCATAAGCGATATCCAGGCCAGAATCACGCATATTCAGACCCTGGTTCAGGCCCTGAGCGCCACAGCCAACGATGACGACCTTTTTGCCTTTCAGGTAGCTTGCTTCATCCGCAAATTCATCGCGCGCCATAAAGCGGCATTTACCTAATTGCGCTAACTGGTTGCGCAGGTTCAAAGTATTGAAATAGTTAGCCATGGTAACTCCTGAGGTTGTGTTCGTCTTTTATTTGTCGGTGATGTGTATCACCCTCTTGATTCCCATCTTATGACAGGAAATGCATTGCTTAAATTGATATATTAACAACGTCATATTGCAATTACTGCAACGCTAAAATGAGGCCTGAAGCGCATGGATTTACGCGATCTAAAACTTTTTCTTCACCTGGCCGAAAGCCGCCATTTTGGCCGCAGCGCGCGAGCCATGCACGTGAGTCCCTCCACGCTTTCCCGCCAGATTCAGCGGCTGGAGGAAGATCTTGGCCAGACGCTGTTTCTACGCGATAACCGCACCGTTACGCTGACCGATGCCGGAGAGCAGCTGCGGCAGTTCGCCCAGCAAACGCTGTTGCAGTATCAGCAGCTGCGCCACGCTATCGGTCAGCATGGTCCGTCGCTGAGCGGCGAACTACGCCTGTTTTGCTCGGTGACCGCCGCCTACAGTCATTTACCGCCAATCCTTGATCGTTTTCGCGCAGAGCATCCGCTGGTGGAGATCAAGCTAACCACGGGCGATCCCGCCGATGCGGTGGAAAAAGTGCAAAGCGCCGAGGCCGATATCGCTATCGCCGGACGACCGGAAACGCTGCCTGCCAGTATTGATTTTACTGCGCTTGGCCCGATCCCGCTGGTGCTGATTGCGCCCGCGCTGCCCTGTCCGGTACGTAGCCAGGCCAGCCAGCCCGAACCCGACTGGACGCAGATTCCATTTATCCTGCCCGATCAAGGGCCAACCCGGCAGCGTATCGATTTATGGTTTCGCCGCCGCCGCATTGCCAGTCCGCTGATTTATGCCACCGTGGGCGGACATGAGGCGATTGTGTCGATGGTAGCTTTAGGCTGTGGCATCGCGCTGATCCCCGATGTGGTGCTGGAGAACAGCCCGGAGCCAATCCGTAACCGTATTCTGGAACTGGAAAACATTGATATTGTCGCCCCGCTGGAGCTGGGCGTTTGCGTGCAAAGAAAGCGGCTCAACGAGCCGCTGATTGATGCGTTCTGGAGCCTGCTTTAACCGGCCAGGAAGAAGCTGAAAGCCGGGTTAGCGGTTTCGTTGTGAAAATCGTAGCCCAGCGCGGTCAGGTGTTCTTCAAACTGCGGCTCGCTGTCGCTCAGTTCGAATCCTGCCAGCACGCGGCCATAGTCGGTGCCGTGGCTGCGGTAATGAAACAGCGTAATGTTCCAGTGCGTGCCCAGCGTCTGCAAAAAGCGCAGCAGCGCGCCGGGCGCTTCCGGAAACTCAAAGCTGTACAGGCGCTCGCGCAGCGGTTTAGATGGACGACCGCCAACCATATAGCGCACGTGCAGCTTTGCCATTTCATCATCGGAAAGATCGACCACCTTATAGCCGCCTTCATCCAGCAGCTGCAATATTTCACTGCGTTCTTCCAGGCCACGCGTCAGCCGGACGCCGACAAAAATGCAGGCGTTATCGGGATTAGCGAAGCGATAGTTGAACTCGGTGACCGAGCGACCGCCCAGCAGCTGACAGAACTTCAGAAAGCTGCCTTTTTGTTCCGGAATAGTTACCGCCAGCAGCGCTTCACGCTGTTCGCCCAGTTCGCAGCGTTCGGAAACATAGCGTAAACCGTGGAAGTTAACGTTAGCGCCAGAAAGAACATGCGCCAGACGTTCACCCTTGATCTGATGCTGCTGGATATACTTTTTCATCCCGGCCAGCGCCAGTGCGCCAGAAGGCTCCGCAACGGCGCGCACATCTTCAAACAGGTCTTTCATTGCCGCACAGATGGCATCGCTGTCTACGGTGATGATGTCATCCAGATATTCCCGGCAAAGCCGAAAGGTTTCGCTGCCGATGCGTTTTACCGCCACGCCTTCGGCAAACAGCCCCACGCGCGGCAGATCGACCGGTTCACCCGCTTCCAGCGCGGCTTTCAGACAGGCTGAATCCTCCGCCTCAACGGCGATAACTTTTATTTGTGGCATCAGCTGTTTGATCAGCACCGCCACGCCAGCCGCCAGGCCGCCGCCGCCCACGGGCACAAAAATGCGATCGAGATGCGCATCCTGCTGCAGCAGCTCCATCGCCAGCGTTCCCTGGCCCGCGATGACCATCGGATGATCGAACGGCGGCACAAAGGTGTAGCCCTTTTGCTCCGCCAGCTCGAGCGCTTTCGCTTTGGCTTCGTCAAAGTTAGCGCCAAACAGATAAGCCTCACCGCCAAACGCCCGCACGGCTTCCACTTTGATGTCTGCCGTCGCCAGCGGCATCACGATCAGCGATTTAATTCCCAGCCGGGTTGCCGACAGCGCGACGCCCTGAGCATGGTTGCCTGCCGAAGCGGTGACTACGCCGTTGGCTTTTTGCTCTTCGTTCAGCGAAGCGATCATCGCATAGGCACCGCGCACCTTGAAGCTGTGCACCGGCTGGCGATCTTCACGTTTAACCAGCACCGTATTGCCCAGACGAGAAGAGATTTTCTCCATCTTTTGCAAAGGCGTCACCTGTGCGACCTCGTAAACCGGCGAACGAAGCACGGCTCGTAGATATTCCGCGCCGCAAGGCTCGGCGGGTAGCGGTTGAGACTCAGCCATTCTTTTTAGCCTCCCAGCTTGCTCTTATCACGTACCGCGCCTTTGTCCGCGCTGGTTGCCAGTAAGGCGTAAGCACGCAGAGCAAGGGAAACCTGACGCTCGCGATGATGAGGCGTATAAGCCGCGTCACCACGCGCCTCTTCCTCTTCACGACGGGCATGCAGCTCGTTGTCCGGCACGTCCAGCTTGATGCCGCGGTTTGGAATATCGATGTCGATCATGTCGCCATCTTTTACCAGCGCAATGGTGCCGCCGCTGGCCGCTTCCGGAGAGGCGTGACCGATAGAAAGACCTGAAGTGCCGCCCGAGAAGCGTCCATCAGTAATCAGCGCACAGCTTTTACCCAGGCCCATCGATTTCAGATAGGTGGTTGGATAAAGCATTTCCTGCATGCCTGGCCCGCCTTTCGGCCCTTCGTAGCGGATAACCACTACGTCACCGGCAACCACTTTTCCGCCCAGAATAGCGGTTACCGCATCGTCCTGGCTTTCATACACTTTGGCCGGCCCGCGGAATTTGTGGATCTCTTTCTCCACGCCAGCGGTTTTAACGATACAGCCATCTTCGGCGATGTTGCCGTACAGGATGGCAAGGCCGCCGTCCTGGCTATAGGCGAACTCGCGGGAACGAATACAGCCTTCCTGACGGTCGTCATCCAGCGTGTCCCAGCGCGTATCCTGCGAGAAAGCCTGGGTAGTACGGATACCGGCAGGGCCAGCACGGAACATCTTTTTCACCGCTTCGTCTTTGGTCAGCATGATGTCGTACTGTTCCAGCGTTTCGTTCAGGCTCAGGTTCAGCACGTTTTTGACGCTGTTGTCCATCAGGCCCGCGCGGTTCAGCTCGCCAAGAATGCCGAGAACGCCGCCTGCACGGTGCACATCTTCCATATGGTATTTCGGCGTGCTTGGCGCGACCTTGCACAGATGCGGCACCTTGCGTGACAGGCGATCGATATCGGACATATTGAAATCGATTTCGCCTTCCTGCGCTGCCGCTAACAGGTGCAGCACGGTATTGGTTGAACCGCCCATGGCGATATCCAGCGTCATCGCGTTTTCAAAAGCGGCTTTGCTGGCGATGTTGCGCGGCAGTGCGCTTTCGTCATCCTGCTCGTAATAGCGTTTAGCCAGCTCGACAATGCGCTTGCCGGCATTCAGGAACAGCTCTTTACGGTCAGCATGCGTCGCCAGCAGCGAGCCGTTGCCCGGCTGTGACAGGCCCAGCGCTTCCGTCAGGCAGTTCATTGAGTTCGCGGTAAACATACCGGAACAGGAACCGCAGGTAGGACAGGCAGAGCGCTCGATTTTGTCGCTGTCTTCGTCGCTGACGTTCGGGTTCGCCCCCTGGATCATTGCATCGACCAGATCCAGCTTGATGATTTTGTCGGAAAGCTTGGTTTTACCGGCTTCCATTGGGCCGCCGGAAACAAAGATCACCGGAATATTCAAACGCAGGGAGGCCATCAGCATGCCCGGCGTGATTTTGTCGCAGTTAGAGATACAGACCATGGCATCCGCGCAGTGGGCGTTAACCATGTACTCTACCGAGTCGGCAATCAGCTCGCGCGAAGGCAGAGAGTAAAGCATGCCGCCGTGCCCCATCGCGATGCCATCATCAACGGCGATAGTGTTGAACTCTTTGGCGACGCCGCCGGAAGCTTCAATCTGTTCGGCAACCAGCTTGCCCAGATCGCGCAGATGGACGTGACCCGGCACAAACTGCGTAAAGGAGTTCACTACGGCAATAATGGGTTTACCAAAATCGTCATCGGTCATTCCCGTGGCGCGCCACAGCGCGCGGGCACCGGCCATATTACGGCCATGGGTGGTAGTGGCGGAACGGTACTTAGGCATGCTCATACTCCAGAATCAGACGGTATACGGACGCCAGACGGCGCCCGTCAATTTTCATTATTATGGGTTTACCGGATCTAACCAGCCCCATTTGTCTTCGGTTTCGCCAGTGAACAGCCCAAAGAAGGCGGACTGAATACGCGTTGTCACCGGACCACGTTTACCTTCACCTACCTGAATACCGTCTACGCTGCGTACCGGCGTGATTTCTGCTGCGGTGCCGGACATAAAGATTTCGTCGGCCAGGTAAAGCGATTCACGGGACAGCACCTGCTCGCGGACTTCGATACCCATATCTTTCGCCAGCTTGATGATGGCGTCACGCGTGATGCCCGGCAGCGCGGAAGAGGTAAACGGCGGCGTAAACAAAATGCCATCCTTCACTTCAAACAGGTTTTCGCCCGCGCCTTCAGAGATATAACCCTGCGTATCCAGCGCGATGCCTTCCTGATAGCCGTGACGACGCGCTTCGCTGCCCACCAGCAGAGAGGAAAGATAGTTACCACCCGCCTTCGCCGCCGTTGGCAGCGTATTTGGCGCTACGCGGTTCCAGGAAGAAACCATCGCGTCAATACCTTGCTCCAGCGCTTCTGCGCCCAGGTAAGCGCCCCACGGGAAAGCGGCAATAATCACGTCAGTGCTGTAACCGTCCGGCGGGTTCACGCCCAGACCAACATCGCCGACAAACACCAGCGGACGAATATAAGCGCTGGTCAGCTTGTTGACGCGCAGCACTTCACGGCACGCTTCCATCAGGTCATCGACGCTTTGCGTCACCGGGAAACGATAGATTTTTGCTGAGTCGCGCAGGCGCTGCATGTGTTCACGATGGCGGAAGACTACCGGGCCTTTGTGCGAGTCGTAGCAGCGGACGCCTTCAAATACAGAGGTGCCGTAGTGCAACGCGTGGGACATGACGCTTACCTTCGCTTCTTCCCACTTAACCATCTCGCCATTGAACCAGATAAAGTCAGCTTTCTTCGTCATTCTTCTTTCCTTTCGCGCTCAGGCGCGGATTTGTTGTGTTGTCTGGTGTTGGATATGAACGGTAGCTACATCCATCAGCTTGCTTAACTGTGTCGACAGTAAATCGACCGGACGTTGGCTGGCAACGGTCATTTCAATATTAATATTGCCGCTGTTTTCGCCAGAAGACATATTCATGGCGCAAATCTGGAAGCCACGATGGCGAACGACGCGCAGGATACGCTCCAGGATTTCGGGACGCGGACGCGCCTCAATGGATAACTGATGCTGCATCATGAGGTTTTCTCCATCATATTTTCGTTGCTGGCGCCCGGCGGCACCAGCGGCCAGACGTTTTCTAATTCATCAATGGACACGTGCAGCATATAAGGGCCTTTGCTGTTCAACATGGCGTCCAGCGCGGCTTCTACCTGATCTTTACGCATAATGCGCTGGCCGGGAATGTCAAAGGCGCGTGCCAGCATCAGGAAATCCGGGTTATCAGACAGGTTGGTTTCGCTGTAGCGTTCTGAGAAGAACAGCTGCTGCCACTGGCGCACCATGCCTAAGCGCTGGTTGTCCAGCAGCACGATTTTCAGCGGCAGCTGCTTACGCTTGATGGTGCCCAGCTCCTGGACGTTCATCATAAAAGAGCCATCGCCCGAGACGCAGATGACCGTATCGTCAGGGCGCGCCACCTGAGCACCCACGGCGGCTGGCAGCCCAAAGCCCATCGTGCCCAGGCCGCTGGAAGTAATGAAATCTTCCGGCTGGTTAAAGCTTACATGCTGTGCCGTCCACATCTGGTGCTGGCCAACATCTGTGGTCACTACAGCGCTGGCAGGTTTACGATCGGAAAGCTGCTTTAAAAACAGCGGCGCATAAATGGCTTCGCCCGGATGATCGTAACGCCAGCCGTGATCCGCCTTCAGCGCCTGCACGTGGTCGCGCCATGCAGTAATGTCTGTTGGATGATACAGGTCGGGTAATAACTTATTGAGATCGCCGCGCAGGGCAACATGCGCCTGGCGCAGTTTATTGAGTTCAGCCGGGTCGATATCCATGTGGATAACGCTGGCGTGGGGAGCGAATGTATCAAGCTTACCCGTCACGCGGTCGTCAAAACGCGCGCCCACGGCAATCAGCAAATCACACTGCTGCACGGCGAAGTTAGCCGCTTTAGTACCGTGCATGCCCAGCATACCCAGATAGCAGGCATCCTGAGGATCGGGTGCGCCCAGGCCTTTCAGCGTGGCGACAACAGGAATACCCGTTTCGCGGGCAAATGAGCGCAGTGCGCCAACGGCGTTCGCCATACCTACGCCGCCGCCTACATACAGTACCGGCTTTTTGGCCTGGGCCAGCATAGCCCGCGCCTGCTGCAGCTCCTGATGAGGATGCTCTGCGTCATCTTCAACCGGCAGCAGATGCGCGGTCAGATCGCCGCTGGCTAACTGAATATCTTTAGGAATATCGATTAAAACCGGGCCCGGACGACCAGACTGTGCAATGGCAAAAGCCTCAGCCATCACTTCCGGCAGCTCTTCCAGAGAACCCACCAGGAAACTGTGTTTAGTGCAGGCCAATGACAAACCCAGCACGTCGATTTCCTGAAAGGCGTCGGTGCCGATCAGGCCGCCAGCAACCTGGCCGGTAATGGCCACAACCGGCACGGAGTCCATCATTGCATCCGCCAGGCCGGTAATAAGATTGGTCGCGCCAGGGCCAGAAGTTGCGATGCAAACGCCTACCTTGCCGGTAGAACGGGCATAGCCAATGGCGGCCATAGCAGCGCCCTGCTCATGACGGCACAGTAGGTGTTCGACGCCGCCATCATAAAGCGCGTCATAGACGGGCATAATTGCACCACCCGGATAGCCGAAAACCGTCTCGACCCCCTGCCCACGCAACGCCTGAACCACCCACTGAGCACCATTCATAGTTATTTCCCCGCCTCTCGCTGGGAACAACAGCATTTTATTCTACTGTTCATCTTCTGTTCCTCTGTCGTTAATACACTGGAAGCCCTGCCAAAAAAAAACCCCCGGACCTTTCGGTGCGGGGGTTCTTCTGAAATCAGGCTTGATTTTTAAGCCTTTCTTCCTCCGAGCGTAGCCCCGCACGGCGTGATAATAATCACGACGACGTTGATAATGACAAGGCTTAGGACTCGTAGAAGGGCTTTCATTTAGTTTCGATAAATTCACTTGTTCGAAGTAATGCCTACAGAGTTATCACAGT
Source organism: Erwinia phyllosphaerae (assembly GCF_019132875.1). Taxonomy (GTDB): domain Bacteria; phylum Pseudomonadota; class Gammaproteobacteria; order Enterobacterales; family Enterobacteriaceae; genus Erwinia; species Erwinia phyllosphaerae. The sequence continues at coordinate 3,742 of NZ_JAHSPF010000020.1, read as the reverse complement.
TAGCGGATCGCATTCAACTTTTTTCATCATTTTATTTTTTGGCGCAAGCCATGATTAATTAAAAAGCACTTATTAATCAACCCATAACCCAAATCCTGAAAATTATTCATTACGCACCCGACGTAACGTTTTATGCCGGTTATCGCCGCTGCTTTAACTTGCGAGATGCATCGAAAAATTATGCGCAACAATGTTGCCGCCAGCAATTTTTCTGCGAGCTGTCTTCGTAAACAAAAATTGGGGCATCGTATTTGTATTCGCCAGCGGACAAAATAACGCCAAAAGGAGTTTTTATGTCGTTATCTATAGCCTACACCCGTGCCGCCATTGGCGTAGAAGCGCCGCTGGTCACCGTTGAGGTTCATCTGAGTAATGGTCTGCCTGCGCTTACGCTGGTTGGCTTACCGGAAACAACGGTAAAAGAAGCCAGAGAGCGTGTGCGGAGCGCATTGATAAACTGCGGTTTTTCTTTCCCTGCCAGGCGCATTACCGTCAATCTCGCCCCTGCGGATTTACCCAAGGAAGGCGGCCGATACGATCTGCCTATTGCCATAGCGATTCTGGCGGCCTCAGAGCAAATTTCCGGAGAAAAACTGGGGAAGTATGAGTTACTGGGAGAACTTGCGCTGACGGGGGCTCTGCGGGGCGTACAGGCTGCGATCCCTGCAGCGATGGCCGCGGCCGACGCTAACCGTGAGCTTATCCTCTCTTGCGATAATCGGGATGAGGTTGGTCTGGTACGTCATGCGCACAGCCACCTGGCAACCAGTCTGCTGGAGGTGTGTACTTTTCTGAACGGCCAGGCACCGCTGGAAAAAGCTTGCTATAACGCGGCCGCCCCCCTTTTCCCACCTGAAGACCTGAATGAAATTATCGGGCAGCAGCAGGCAAAAAGAGCGCTGGAAGTGGCTGCCGCCGGCGGCCATAACCTGCTGTTAATCGGGCCGCCCGGCACAGGAAAAACGATGCTGGCCATGCGGCTTGCCGGGTTGTTACCGCCGTTAAGCGACAATGAAGCGCTGGAGAGCGCCGCTATTGCCAGCGTGGTTAGCTCATCGCTTATTCAGCATCAGTGGCGTCAGCGGCCTTTCCGTGCACCTCATCATACTTCTTCACGCTATGCGCTGGTCGGCGGTGGAGCATTACCTAAGCCTGGCGAGATATCGCTGGCCCACAACGGCATCCTGTTTCTGGATGAATTACCGGAGTTTGAACGTAAGACGCTGGATGCCTTACGGGAACCTGTCGAATCTGGCAGTATCTCTATCTCGCGCGCACGGGCAAAAGTAACCTGGCCAGCACGTTTCCAGCTGATAGCGGCCATGAACCCCAGCCCTACAGGTCAACAGGGCGCCAGACACGATCGCAGTACTCCACAGCAAACGCTACGTTATTTGAGCCGCTTGTCAGGCCCGTTTCTCGAACGTTTTGACCTTTCACTGGAAGTTCCGCTTTTACCGCCGGGTACGTTAAGCCAGCCTGCAACAAGTGAATCCAGCGCGACGGTACGACAACGCGTTCTGTCAGCAAGGAAAATTCAGCAAGCGCGTGCCGGAGCAATAAACGGAATGTTGAAACCGCATGAAATCCGTCAGCACTGTGACATTGAGAGTAAAGACGCAAAGTGGCTGGAAGAGGTGTTAAGCCAGCTGGGACTTTCTGTACGAGCCTGGCAACGCATTTTGAAAGTTGCGCGCACCATTGCCGATCTGGCGGAAGAGAAAAGCATTAAGCGGGAACATTTACACGAGGCTTTAAGCTATCGTGCTATCGACAGGTTGTTAATTCACCTGCTCAGGAGCCTGGAATAAGGTTTTGCCTTGCAAAAAAGCGTTTATCACTGACAATAAAGGGGCCGAAGCCCCTTTATCATTAATCATCGCTGTCCGAATAGTCTTCCACACCTTCCATCTGCGGCTTGCCGCCGGAAAGCGTGTGAAAACGCTTGGGACGCTTGATTCGCGTCATATATTTTGACCAAACCCGTTCGGCTTCGGTTTGAGGCTCACGTATGCCACGGCATACCTCAATAAACAGACGCTCTTCTTCCGTTGCCGGTTCACGCTTTGCCAAATCCAGCTCGTTAAAAGCGTAACCATAACGCTCAAGAAGTTGAGCTTCTTTGATGGTGAAATCACCGTGACGCGAGAAACCGCGCGGGTAATGTTTATTATCAAAAAAACGATTCGTTGTTGCGAAGCTTTCCGCCATTTTACACGCTCCTAACTCTTTTATGGCCGTGCTATTTATGGCGCGGAGTATTAGATACGCTTGACAGAGTGTAAAACAAAACATTTAAATCATGACGACAAATGATTTTCAGGAGACGGATGTGGATACGGAATTATTAAAAACCTTTCTTGAAGTGAGCAGAACTCGCCACTTTGGACGTGCCGCTGAAGCGCTCTACCTTACGCAATCTGCCGTTAGCTTTCGTATCAGGCAGTTGGAAAACCAGCTTGGCGTCAACCTCTTTACCCGTCATCGTAATAACATTCGTCTGACCTCGGCAGGTGAACGGCTGCTCCCTTATGCCGAAAGCCTGATGAGTACCTGGATCATGGCGAAAAAAGAGGTAGCCCACACGCAGCAGCACCATGAGCTTTCCATCGGAGCCAGCGCGTCCTTGTGGGAGGCGTATCTGACGCCGTGGCTGCAAACGCTGTATGAAAACCGAGAAGATTTGCATCTTGAAGCAAGGGTAGCCCAGCGACATTTGCTGGTGAAGCAGCTACATGAGCGTCAGCTCGATCTGCTCATTACGACCGAAGCGCCAAAAATGGACGAGCTTACCAGTCAGCAAATTGGCCATATCTCTCTTACGCTTTATCGTTCGCGAAAATCGGAGAAACGTGAGAAATATGACTACATTAAGCTGGAATGGGGGGCGGACTTTCATCAACATGAGAGCTACCTGGCAGGTGCCGATGATGTGCCGGTCTTGACGACAACCTCGGCTCATTTGACGCGTCAGCTGCTGCATACAACCGGTGCCTGCGCTTTCTTACCGGATCTCTGGCACAGCGAATATGCGGATCTGATTGTGATCCCCGATACGCCTGTCGCCGTCAGGCCGCTTTATGCAGTCTGGTTACAAAACAGCGATCAGCAGGCGCATATCCGACAGCTGCTGAAGTTCCCGGTCAATACGCCATAGTTCAACGCATTAGATGGTCAGCTCTCTGACCATCCAGATAGTTCAACGCAGCAGATGGTCAGGTCTCTGGCCATCTGCCATTATTCAGCGTAGCAGATAAACAAGTCTCTGGTTATTTCATAGTTCAGCGCAGCAGCTGAGCAAATTTATGACTATTTACCCTATCTCAGCACAGCAGAGATCAACAAAGCCTGGGTCATTGGCTATATTTCAGCACAGCAGATAAACAAAGCCTGGATCGTTGATTTATAGCTTAGTGCTATAGATGGGAAGATCTCTGGCCATTCTGGGTTTATTTTGAATAGCGTATCTACGTTTTTGTTAAGATTTTTTGCTAAAAAGAAGTGAATGAAAAAAGAAAGGATACAGAAAGACATTTTCAGGACAAAAAAAATCCTTTGCCGAAGCAAAGGATTATTTTTTATTTGGCAGGGGCGGAGAGACTCGAACTCCCAACACCCGGTTTTGGAGACCGGTGCTCTACCAATTGAACTACGCCCCTAAAAGGGTGGCGGAACGGACGGGGCTCGAACCCGCGACCCCCTGCGTGACAGGCAGGTATTCTAACCAACTGAACTACCGCTC
>NZ_JAHSPF010000001.1 GCF_019132875.1 Erwinia phyllosphaerae | reverse complement strand
TTTTAGTATTTTAGTATTTTAGTATTTTAGTATTTTAGTATTTTAGTATTTTAGTATTTTAGTATTTTAGTATTTTAGTATTTTATTTTTTATTGGTTTTTCCCTGGTGTTGACTTTTACTCGAAAGATACGTGCTTTTAAAAACTCCGCTAAAAATTGAGTTTATAGGTCATTAGGTGTAATTACGGCGATACTTCCCATCCGTTATCAGCCTTTGTAAATTTGAATTCAGCTACGGTTTGCTTCTCGCCCATGAATGGTAGTGTTATATCGGTATTCACTTTGCAGAGGTATGTACCTTTGGCCTCTGATTCCTTACAGGAAACCTTGTCAGCTTTGTTCAGAGTCGTGAGCATGTTTTTGCTGTTCTCTCCGAAACGCTGCTTGGCTTGCTGGTTTGTGTGGTCAATGTTGTCCTGCATGGCTTTCTGGATCTCGGAAGAGGAAGGCTCGCTGTCGCAACCAGTGAGCAAAACTGACAAAGACAGGACTGCAACTGATAAAAATTTATTCATTTCTTAATCCCTTATTTGATAATGGTGATCATTGTGTTGCTGTGGATTTGTTGAGTGTCTGATCGAAAATTTCACACCACTGCTTCAACTGCATTTCTGTATCGCGGATCCCGTGTTCATGGTGGAACCGGCCTTTACGGGGGTGAAATTTTATCTGCCACTCCGGGCATTCAATGTCTTTCACCTGGATAAAGAATCCAGAGTTCTCGAAGTTTTTAAGGCGGGTAAGGTTGTTATGGCCTTTACTCCCCAGCATGCCAACCATATCGAGGGCTACGATTTCACCTCCATTAGCGAGGTGGTATCTCCAGCCTTTAACGTCACTAAACTTATAGGCTTTCTTACGCCTGCCACTCTCCAGAGTTAACAACTCCCGATTTGTATCAATGGTCATTTTGCTGCCCTGGAATTCATGGCTCCACAGACCGTTGTTATTCACGTTCAGCAAGTCGATAGTCGACGCGTTTGCTCTTTTATGTGTGTATGACACATATGCTGTCAGGAGTAAGAAGAAGGCAGGTAATGTCCACATGAACAGGAACCCAGCTGTGTCTTTTGGATTTGTATCAGTCAGTATCCAGACAATCACCAATACAACAATCCAGAATCGGATTGAACGAAAGAACGAAGGTTTACGTACTTTCTGACTATTCAAAGCCGCTGTACCCATTTTATATACCTTTGATGTTGTGTGGTTCATAACTAGCTGATTGGTAACTGCTTTTACTGGTTATTTTTGAACGAGTTCAAAACTTAAGCAAATCACTTGTACCGATCGATGATCCTGTTTTGATAGTTAATGGCTATCATATATCATTTATCGATCTGTAAAAACGATCAATTGTTTGTGCAAATAAGAACTTAGGCTGGAAAATTGCGTTGAGGCAGGACGTTATCGAAAGGGTACTGCTGCGCGCTCAGTCAGAGTTTGGCTGCTGCCTGGTGGCTCAGATAACGTAGGTTCAGCTGAGCGGACTGTATGAACTGTCGAAAATGAGGATTTTTGGTGGAGAAACGTCTTACCTGCCTTTTTGAGCAGGTCAGTGAAAGCGGCCAGGTAAGGAATGCTCAGTAGCCACTTCAATACCCTTGTCATGAAGTAGTCAGTACTGCTGGTTTGCTCGCTTGGCAAATGCGTAATGTTGAAGGGGGGTTGCGCTTCGGTTGCTTCCGTTCTTTGTTCATGTACTAGAGATTCTGCAATTACTTGTGTCTCTAAAGGTGCGGGTGAGGGCTGTGAAGCCACCTCTACGATCACAGGAATATCAGATTTACTCGCCTCATTACCACTTGAAGCCAAAGTTTTCAAAGCAAACAGCAGGGTATTGTCACGTTCAGGTTCGTAGTGAAGCCTTTCCTGAAGGTTGACCCATGAGTACGTCTTCCCTAGCTGGGAAGCTTTGAAAGCTATATCGGAGTATTCGAATGAGAAACCATTCATGCGGCCAGAAGTGGCAATATTCGGAACGGGCGTTATGCCGTGCTCGCCAAGTGCTTCAACGAAGCTCGGAATGTCATTGTGAGTACTAAGGATCGTGTCTATTGCGTTCTGCAGGAATGTCTTGGGCGTTGGCTGACCTTCACGCTTCTCCTTCTGTTGCTCGCCACGTGATAGCTTCTTGCGCCTTCTGGCAGGGGAAGAGCTGTGTGAAGGAGAGGGGCCTTTTGTTCTGGTCAGTTCATGTGTTAGCTCCAGCTCCTGAATTATGCGTGTACTGGCAAGGTTTTCATTCCTGCCCAGGTAAAGCCTCCCACCAATCAGATCCACTCTGCTGGCAATGATATGAATGTGCTGGCCGGCCTCATCGTCATGCATGACATAGCAGCGTAGGTGCGTCTCACTGAACCCCATGCGATTCATGTAGTCGTCAGCAAACACAACCCACTGCTTCGCTGTTAGGGATTCACCTTGTGGCAGGCGAAGCGAGTTGTGCCACACCGGTTTCGCCACGTCAGTCCGAAGTGAAACAGAAGCGCTGAACTCAGCAATCAACTCAGCTGCTGAGTCCCCCAACATGTTCCCGCCGATAACAACCGGATCGGTTTTATGGTGCGTTCCAGGTTTCAATGCGTATAGGACAACACCTGCGAAGCTCTTACCTCGTTTGATCTTCTGCATGCCCTTCATCAGAGGGGATACTCCATAGATCAGCGGTAAGGAGGCGAGAGCGAAGTTCAGTGATCTGTCGCTTAACGGCGAACAGTTCAGTCTTGGTAAGAGGGTTACATGACTGCTTTGCGTTCAGGTGGCTAACAATCTCATTGAGCCTGTGATTTATCTCACCAAACATTTTCCATGCGCTTCGGTTGATTTCTGGGATAACAGGCACATGGTTTTTAAGCAGACACATGCGAAGCCATTCGCCTTTGGCGTGTTGCTTACGTTCATGATCTAAAGTATTAAGCTCTGAGTTATTTAGTCTAACGCTGACACAATGAATACGTAGATTTTCTGCAAGGGGAGGACGGTATAAATTATTCATAGGAACTCCTTTTCAAAATATGAGCATATTCCTTATGCCTAATCTATTTATAATCGATAGATAACTTATGTCAACGATGTGGGTTTTGACTTACCTTTTTCAACCGAAGGGCAGAAAAAGCAAGGCAACTCAGCTTCGCTGAGTTAGCCCTTGCTTCCATAATAGGTCAATTCGATATTGATATTGACATAGAAAAAATACCTGATATGAGTAATGGAGGTTGTTACAAAAGGAGGAAGGGATGAAAGCGAAACTTATTAAATGGTGGGGTGGTTTATCGAATGTAAAACAGGCAATTTTGGTTTCAATAATACCATTCTTATATTCAGCATATTGCATTATTAAAACCTTCAATTGACATTTCTGTTTTTTTTGAAGAAATAGATTGCGCAAATAATTTATTATTACTTGAATTCTCACTGGTAATTAAGTAGGTGTGGATTAATACGAAAAAAATTAGAGAGGCGAAGAAAAAGTTACGCCAGAAATTGCTGTGAATATTCATTTCATTAGACCACCGCTGAAATGAATAAAAGCAAAAGCCAACGCTGATAACTATCAAAAGCCAATGCTCACGAACATAATTCAATATCATTAAAATGTTTTTCATAAACATCCTTAAATATGTAAGGTTCAATGATTCAAAAGAAAGGCTAACATGTTTTATGATGATAGAACCAAGGGCTAAAAGTCAATAACAAAGTTAAATTAATTAACTATATGATTATTATGCTATTTTATTTGTATTGTTATCATTCCTTGCTATCACCTTGTTTTATTTAATAAGTTATGCTAATGTTTTTGTTGCTTTGTTGAGAATAATTTGATTTATTTCAGCAACTTAAGAATGGTTTTGATCAAATTATCCGCATTTGAAGGTATTAGCAAACAAAATTGGGGGTGCCTAAAAATTTGAATTACTTAAAATCTATCAAATGAAACTGTCCATTAGATTCTATATTTTAAATTGTAAGTGCTAGCAATTTTTTTCCTAAAGATAAATTTGGTTTTCTTAAAACAAAAAAATTTTCTTATGGCGAAAAGTGTAAAAATATTTAATTGATATTTGAGGATTGAAAATGAGTGTTTCTACTAGGCGGTATGTGATCTCGATAATTGCGCTTGTTATTATAGTACTTGTTTTTCGTTATGTACTAAAAATTAATGATTTTATTAATGCTCTGGTGGCTCTCACTATTGGCGCATACTTTGGTTTTATAACAGGGAGAGATAAGACTGAAATATTTTTTTATCATACCTCAAGGTTTAGATTTAATAGAAATATAAAAAAACAAATAAAAAAGTATGAAAAAGAAAAGGATTTTTTGGGGTTTACAAATGATATTAAATCTTTGTGTAAGAAGTACTTTAACAAAAAATGTTTGGACCGAAATTTCATAGCTTCTTCAAACGAAGATGAATGCTTAGCGCTAATGATTGCTTTGCAAATGGAAAAAGAACCATTCAATATTAGTAAAAACTTAGGGGCTGAATCTTTTCGAAACATTGCTCAGAAAGCAGCTAAGTCTAAAATGTATAGAGATATTTTACTTATAGAATCCCTTAAAGGGATAAAGTGTCAAGTTGGCAGTAATTTTTTTAACATGGATGATAAAGATTATTCTATCGGAGATCAATTAAAAAAGCATTCTGACCATTTTTTTTCTAATAAACTTCTGGATGCAGATCAGGATGATTTAATTGTATTTAGTACTACATCACAAATTTCTGCCGATATAATTAAAGTTATAACTCATCATCAAAGAAACATCGCAAAAGTTTCATTTTTCATTTGTAGTCCTTTTGTAAAAAAACATGAAGCAATTATTAATATGTGCTCAGAATATCAAAATCCTAAATTTACAACACCTGTTGGACAGTTTATTGAAAATAACGAGGGTGAGGTTAATAGTAAGCTCGATATTGTTAGGCGCGCGCTTAAAATAACAAGCTCGATAAAGAAAATTGTCAGTGCAACCGAAGAAAAGAGGATTAACCTTGATTTGTTTTTATTTAAAAAAGAGTATCCAGGAATAAAAGTTAAAATGATTGTTAAGCAGAAGTATATGCAACTTCAACCTGGCGTTTTATCATATGCTAACAATCTCTACAGATATGGAGTTGATAGTGACTCTGCCGAGCCATTTGGAATAGTTTTATCAAGTGTTAACTCGTTTAAAAATGATAAGTTTTTAATCGAACCTCTGCTTTTGGAAGTGTCTGATATTAATGATTTCGAACTAAAAGTAATTTCAGAATTATGCCTGTGGTTGCTTGAAAATGGCATAACATCTGAAGACATTAATAGTTATCAAGAAAAGCTAAATAGTAGTATAGATGACGAAAAATCTAACCATTGGCTCAAGTTGATAGCGTTTAGCTTAGAAAAATCAAGGCGGTTCGTGGTTGGGAATGTATCTGTTTTTAATCGGTTGATTGAAGATTCTTTAGAAAAGAAAGACGATGAAACTAACTCTAAAGACATATTTTCTGGACAGAAAAATAGAGGTGGAATCTATCATATTACTGTTGCAGTTCTGTTTAAAGATAATGATGAATATTTAATAATTAAGAAATCAGATCCTGCATATGATGAAAAATATAGCATTGTTGCAGGGCATTTAGATAACAATGAAAGTGCGAATCAGGCTGTAGTAAGAGAAGTTAAAGAAGAGCTTAATATATCGCTTAAAACGACAAACTTAGTCACTATAGAAAAGGGAGTTCCTGATAAATGCAGGTATGGTGCCGAGAATCATGATTGGTATGTATTTTCATCTGAAGAAATAAAAAAAGACAGTGAGATTCTTTATGATAAATCTGAGATAGATAGCATAGAGTGGATGAGTAAAGAAAAAATAAAAAATAATAAAGAGAATCTAACTCAAGGCGCTTATTTGATATTTGAGAGAATGGGGTTTTTTAATGACTAACATAGTAATTCGCCTTCCCGGCGGCGGAAGAATAAGAAAGCGAGATGAAAAACAAGATATTGAATGGTGGGGATATAGGAACTACTTTATTGATACTGATTTTTATAATGATTTGGAGAAGTTAATAAGTAAAAATAAAAACTTTAATTTTTATTTTATATCAGGTGGAGTCGGTGCTTTTATATATACAAATCTTTGTGATTCATTGGAGTTACACAAAGATTTAAGAGATGAGGTTGGTTGTACTATTGTGAGTGTAATGCACAAAATTTTAATTGAAAACTTAAAAAATAGTGCAGTTAGAATATATCCAGAAGAAATAAGTTTTGATGATATTAATGTGGTTGAAAGCAGAGGTTTTAATTCATTTTTTGTTATGCCTGAAAAACGTTTTCTCTCAACTGACAGTTTAGCAGCTAATGTTGGTCAAATCGTTTCTGCAAAAATGATAATTTATATTAAAGAAGGTGCGCCCTTATTTCATGTTGGTTTTGATGAGGCCACAGTAGTAAATGCTTGGGAAATTGATGATATTAGAAGGAGAGCAAAAGGAGTTCAAGGTAACTATATATTAGATTCTGATGCTTTGGGGGTTATTGAGAATCTAATTACAAAAAACAAAACTCGAACTTTAATTTTAAGTCCAGGTCAATTAAAGGAAATAAATATGGAAGATGATAATTTTGGTTTAGGCCAAATGACTTCTTTTACTGAGGTGATTAAATGATATTATCAAATAACGATATAGTTAATTTTATTGATGACAGAAAATTAATAATTGAAAACTTTAATAAAGAGTGTATGAGACCATCCAGTTATTTATTGAGGATTGGTTCAAAACTATTGAAAATGAAAGATGGAACAGAGCTGATCGATACGAAAAAAGATGACACTTTTAAGTTTTTCGAAGAGGTATTAATAAGTGATGATGGTGTCATTATAAACCCAGGAGATTTCATTTTAGCTTCTAGTGTAGAAAAATTATCATTCGATGAATCGATCTGTGGGGACTTGTTTCAGCTTTCATGTTATGCCCGAATTGGACTTCAACTTAATTTTAGCTCTTGTCATATTGCAGCTACTTTTGGGATTGATAAGCCTTCATCAATCACTTTTGAAATAACTAATTTTTCAAATAGGCCTATAAAAGTCTATCCTAATGTTAAATTTTGTCATCTTCGCGTTCACGAGCAAAAATCTTCTTCTTCTATAAGATACAGAGGTATCTACTCGGGCAAAGACGAGGCTAGACCTTCTGATTTTAATAAAAAGCCTGCGAAATAACCAACTCGCACTTTAACTTCATCATTTATAGCCAAGTTTCTGCAACTTGGCTCCTTAATCTATTATGTGAAAATGGTTAGGCTTAGTGTTTTCTAAAATACTTGAATGCAGAGGTTTTCCAGAAAAAATCAGATCTTGTATAAGCAAAGTACAGGTTATTTTAATGGAAGTTTAGGTGTTGCCTGAATAGAGGAACGGTCTTTTAAATGTCAGGTCTTAAGGTGTAATACTATACGAGTAAATTAATTGTCTCCAAGTTAGCTTTAGATATTTTTTTATAAATTTTTAGAAAAGCTATAAGGCGTCAACGTTCTCATCTTACAGGCTTCCAGATAGTCAGCCCACCACTGCAACATAAGTTTCCGTTCTTCTAAATGTTCTGCTTTGTGAATGTAGGCTGCCCTAACGCTGTTACGTTCTTGGTGGCTCATTTGTCTCTCTACGGCGTCTCTTGACCAAAGTCCGGATTCAATCAATGCACTGCAAGCCATAGTCCTGAGACCATGCCCACAAACTTCAGTTTGGGTATTGTATCCCATGGTTCTAAGGGCTTTGTTGACGGTATTTTCACTGATCGGTTTATCGTCATTACTAAATCCTATGAACATGAGGTCTTTACCACCACTGATTGCATGCAGCTGTAACAACAATTTTTTGGCTTGTTTGCTTAAAGGCACCAGATGAGGGCTTTTCATTTTTGCCCCTCTTGCTGAATATTTAACCTCAGCAAGTGCTTGTCGCTCTGCGGGTATAGTCCATAGAGAGTTTTTGAAATCTATCTCTGACCAACGTGCAAATCTTAATTCACTCGAACGTATAAATGTCAGGAGTGTAAGCTGGGTCGCAATCTGTGTTATGCCTTTGCCTCTGTAAGCTTCAATGCGTTGCGTGAGTTCTGGTAGCCGTTCTAAAGGAAGGGCAGGACGGTGAATACTTTTTTTAGAAATTACTGCACCAGCGAGGTCATAGGCAGGATTTTGCTCAATCAATGCATTATGGACAGCATATCTCATGATCGCAGTTATGCGTTGTTGAAGACGTGAAGCGAGTTCGAGATGACCTGTTGCTTCAGCCCTTTTTAGTGGAATCAGTAAGTCACGGGTTTTGAGTTCTGTGATATTACAATTGCCAATAATAGGGAATAAATGGCTCACAAGGCTGTTTAATACAGTCGTTCTGTGGCTCTCCGACCAGGTCCTGTTACTGGAATGCCAATCTCGTGCAACCTTTTCGAATGTCAGTAGCCCTTTGATCTCGACCTTATCAGCTTTGCGTTTTTCGCTTGGATCAACGCCATTTGCAACGAGTTGCCTGGCTTCGTCTCTTCTGCGTCGGGCTTCTGATAATGTGACCTCAGGATAAACACCGAGAGCAAGAATCTTTTGTTTGCTACCGAAGCGATACTGAAAACGCCAGTATTTAGAACCGTGTGTGGTAATCAAAAGATGCATACCATTCCCGTCTGTCATTTTGACGGGCTTCGCAGCAGCCTTTGCATTCCTTACCTTTAACTCAGTGAGCGGCATAATAAAAATCCTTGGCTGATGGTATCTGCATTATCGAACCAAACATACCAACAATTGTACCAACATAACACTGTGGATTTTGTGAGCCTGCTGGAGACGCAGGTAGACTATTAAACTGAGTTAACTGACTGAATGATAAGGTTAAAGTAGACTTTGAGATACGTTGAGAGACTAGCATTTGGTGTCCCCTGCAGGAATCGAACCTGCAACTAGCCCTTAGGAGGGGCTCGTTATATCCATTTAACTAAGGAGACATCGGCATAAACTTTTAAGCTGGCGCACATACTACCGCAAGTGCAGCCTGTCCTCAAGTATATCATTGTTTTTACGCGGCAAAGGCGTTCTGGCTGGCAAATATACCGCTTTAGCTGAATGCATATCGAGCATTATGCTTACAAATTAAACTATTTTAACGAGGGAAGCCTTGATTGATCCACTTCTGTTAATTGCTTTAAGAGTAATGAGTTACGTCATGGCCGGTTTACTCATATGGGCACTCTTCGTATTCTTCGATATCTTTCCCACAGTGAATAATTTTTAAAAAGATAAAGCCGAATAATAGCCATGCTAATAAAATACAAATTATAAACATAATGCTCACAAAGTTTCAGGTCATATTTATCGGCATTTATGGTAGCAGATAATGATCTTGCTACAAGATTAGCGTGGGTTTTTTGTAGCATAAATATGTTATTTTAAATGGGGGCTTATTTTAATTAACTATAAGAAGCAGTATTAATTTTATTCTCTGTAATGGAAATTACTATTTATTTAAAAGGGTTCTCTTGGGTTTTATTTAATGAGGGTCTTTTAAGACTTTTTTTAGCAGGGTTGTTCTTTTTGGTAAAGGCGATTTATAGCGGTTACGGTTAAGAAAACGGATAAAAATTGTTTTTACTACAGTCGCAATAGTTGCGCTGGATCAAGATTTGCTCTGCAGGACAGGACTAATGTAAAGAAAATTCAATGAAGGTTGCTGTTTTGTTCGGTTCACTCGGGAGGTCGCTATGTCTCTGAAACTGTCACTGGGTATTATCCTGCTGGTCTGGCTAGGCTATGTTGCATTTGCCAGCACTTTCTATGTGCATACATTTGCACTGTTCAGCTAAGGCGAGGTGCCTGATTGACTTATGCGCTGTTCAGCCCGAACAGAACTTATTTTCAGCTGAAATAAATAACGGCAGCGAATCAGTCCGCTGCCGTTATGTGCCAATCCTGAACCCAATACCTCAGTACTAACCGCCTGAAAAACTCAGGCAGTTCAGCTTAGCCTTCGTCCTTTTCTTTTTCATTCTTACGTCGCTTTTTTGCTTCAGCCTTGGCCTGCGCTTTTTGACGCGTGCTCATATCGTTACGGATTTGGGTATGGCTAATCACCGCAAAAATAAAAGTGCCGCCAATGATATTGCCCGCCAGCGTGGGTAAGGCAAAGGGCCAGATAAACTCCTGCCAGCTGATAGCGCCGTTAAAGACCAGATAAAGAACCTCTACCGAACCCACCACGATATGTGCCAGATCGCCCAACGCCACCAGCCAGGTCATCAGAATGATGATCCAGATTTTTGCCGCGCCGGCAGAAGGAAACATCCAGACCATCGTGGCAATAATCCAGCCGGACACTATCGCGTTGGCGAACATTTCACCAGGGGTATGCTCCATAACTTTATGGCTGATAGCCATAAAAGCTTGCCGGGTTGCCTCGTCAAAAATAGGCATATGGGTAAAGGCCAGCGAGGCCAGTGCCGTACCCGCCAGGTTGCCAAGCAGTACCACACTCCACAGGCGTAGCAGCAGCAGGAAGTTGCTGCCGGTAGGTTTGTGCATTACCGGCAGGACGGCGGTGACGGTATTTTCCGTAAACAGCTGCTGACGAGCCATAATGACAATAATAAAACCAAAGGTATAACCCAGATTTTCAAACAAATAGGCGCCAGGCACGCCAGCCAGATGCGCCTGAAAAATGCCTTTCGCCATTAGCGAAGCGCCCATCGACAGTCCGGCGGCTATAGCCGAAAACAGCAGCGCCAGACTGTCGCGCTCCAGCTCTTTTTCGCCATCCTGGCGAATCTCTTCATGGATCGCAGCCGCGCGTGACGGCAGTGCCTCTTCGTTAACTTCTATCTCTTCTCCTTCATTTTCTTCGCTGTCGACTTCCACATTATCTTCTTTCATCGTACTGCTCCCGTTGCTGGCCTGAAATATCTCGTCTAAGCGTAGCGGGTTTTAGCGTTGCCAAAATGTAACTGAGTTTCAGAATAAGCGTAACAAGGCTTTAACGAAGCGCTGTTTTTCAGCCGAAAGCCGTCGAGACAGGGCATAATAGCGGCAACTTAAGCACTCAGTGACCAGCAGCAGGCTGCGATGAAGCGATCGGCTGTGGTACTATTTCACGCACTATTAACAAGCGTGATGTTCCCTGATGCTACAAGCCCAAAATCTGACCTGCGTACGCGATGAGCGCATGCTGTTTAGCGATCTCAGTTTTACCGTATCAGAAGGCGATATTGTCCAGATTGAAGGGGCAAACGGAGCGGGGAAAACCTCTTTGCTGCGTATTCTGGCCGGGCTAAGCCGGGCAGAGCAGGGCGATGTGCTGTGGCAGCGGCAACCCATCCGTAAGCAGCGAGAAAGCTGGCATCAGGCGCTGCTCTATCTTGGGCATCAGCCCGGGGTAAAAGCGGTCTTAACCGCTCGGGAAAATCTACGGTTTTTCCATGCAGCCGAGCCGGAAGAGGCTCTGTGGCAGGCCCTGGAAGAGGTTGATTTAGTGGGATACGAAGAGATTGCCGTGGCGCAGCTTTCTGCAGGGCAGCAGCGCCGCGTGGCTTTGGCCAGGCTCTGGTTAAGCCAGGCTCCGCTGTGGATCCTTGACGAACCGCTGACCGCAATTGATAAATCGGGCGTAGCAAAGCTGATGGCGCTTTTTAACCGTCATGCTGATAACGGTGGCGCAGTTATTCTGACCACTCACCAGGAACTGCCGGATGCCGCTCGTAGCGTGCGTAAAATCCGGCTGACCGCAGCGGAGGCGGAGTAGTGTTCTGGCTTATTGTTAAACGCGAGCTGCGTGTGGCTTTCCGCAGCGGCGCGGAAATTGTTAATCCGCTATGGTTTTTCCTGATTGTGATTACGTTGTTTCCGCTTGGTATTGGCCCTGAACCTCAGCTGCTGGCGCGCATCGCGCCGGGTATCGTCTGGGTTGCGGCGCTGCTCTCTTCGCTTCTGGCGCTTGAAAGGCTGTTTCGTGATGATTTTATCGACGGCTCGCTCGAACAGCTGCTGCTGCTGCCGACGCCCCTGCCGATAACGGTGCTGGGTAAAGTAACCGCTCACTGGCTGGTGACCGGCTTGCCGCTGCTGCTGCTCTCTCCGCTGGCGGCGCTGCTGTTATCGCTCAATTTTGCCAGCTGGCGTGCGATGGCGCTCTCTTTGCTGTTAGGCACGCCAACGCTAAGTTTGTTGGGCGCAATCGGTGTCGGGTTGACGGTTGGTTTGCGTCGCGGCGGGGTATTATTGAGTTTACTGGTACTGCCGCTGGCGGTGCCGGTGCTGATTTTCGCTACGGCGGCGATTGACGCTGCCAGCATGGGGTTACCGATAAACGGACAGCTGGCTATCTTAGGCGCAATGCTGGTGGCCAGTGCGACGCTGGCACCTTTTGCCACCGCAGCTGCGTTGAGAGTGAGCGTACACTAACAAAAACAGACAGGCCCAACGTTTCGCAGACTGCTGATTAATCCAGCCTCGCGGCCAGCATAAAATGCGCGCGAAGCGGCAGCACGACTAACATTTTCATGCTTTGGCGAATGGTTTACGCCAGCACTTTGTTAACAAGCGTTTTTATCTATGAGCAATTAATAATGTGGAAATGGTTACACCAGCTGGGTAAGCCGGACAGGCTTTACCGAATATGTGGACGTTTGCTGCCCTGGTTTGCACTTGCGGCAGTGGTGACGCTTTCGACAGGATGGATTTGGGGTTTTGGCTTTGCGCCCGCCGATTATCAGCAGGGCGACAGTTACCGCATTATCTATATTCACGTTCCCGCCGCAATGTGGTCGATGGGCATTTATGCCGCGATGGCGATTGCCGCCTTTACGGGCCTGGTCTGGCAGTGGAAAACCGCCGATTTAGCCGCGGCAGCGATGGCGCCCGTCGGCGCAACGTTCACTTTTATTGCGCTGGTCACGGGGTCTGCCTGGGGAAAACCGATGTGGGGAACCTGGTGGATCTGGGATGCGCGTCTGACTTCTGAACTGGTGTTGCTGTTTCTCTATATGGGCGTCATCGCGCTTTATAACGCCTTTGATGACCGCCGCATGGCCGGCCGCGCTGCCGGTATTCTCATTCTGGTCGGTGTGGTTAACCTGCCGATTATTCACTATTCCGTGCAGTGGTGGAACACGCTCCACCAGGGATCTTCCGGCATGCTCCAGCAGGCTATTGCGCCTTCCATGCGCACGCCGCTACGCTGGGCGATAGGGGGCTTCTGGCTGCTGTTTATCTCTTTAACGCTGATGCGCCTGCGCAACCTGCTGCTGCTCAGCGAACGTCATCGTCCCTGGGCGCTTGAAGTGGCAACTAAAGGAGCGCGCAAATGACGGCTTTCTCTTCCTGGCAGGCTTTTTGGGCCATGGGCGGCTACGCCTTTTACGTCTGGCTGGCCGTGGCCTGTACCCTGATTGCGCTGGGCGTGCTGGTTCTCCATACCCTGGTGACGCGCCAGCGCCTGCTGGCCGATATCCGTCAGCGCCAGTCGCGTGAGCGCCGTATTAAAGCAGCAAAAGTGAAACAGCAAGGAGCACCGCAGTGAACGCCCGCCGTAAAAACCGTTTGATGGTAGTGATAGCGATTCTGGTTGGCCTTGGGCTGGCGACTTCGCTGGTGATGTACGCGCTACGTTCCAATATCGATCTTTTCTATACGCCGAGTGAAATTCTGCACGGTAAAGGCGAAGACTTGCAAAAGCCAACGCCTGGCCAGCGCCTGCGCGTCGGCGGCATGGTGATGCCCGGCAGCGTGAAGCGCGACCCCAACACGTTACAGGTTTCCTTCAAGCTCTATGACGCTAATGGCGTAGTAAGCGTTAGCTATCTGGGCATCCTGCCGGATCTGTTTCGCGAAGGGCAGGGCGTGGTGGCGCAGGGCGTGCTGCAGGAAGGCAACCTGATTGAAGCAAAAGAAGTGCTGGCAAAGCATGACGAAAAATATACGCCGCCGGAAATTGAGGACGCGATGAAAAAAAACCATAAAATAGCGCAGGTAAACCAGCCATGATGCCGGAAATTGGCAGTTTTCTGCTCTGTCTTGGGGTAGCGCTGGCGCTGCTGCTCAGTGTTTATCCGCTGTGGGGCGCTTCCCGTCAGGATAGTCGCCTGATGGGGCTGGCTCGTCCCTTAAGCTATGCGCTGTTTGCCTGCATCCTGGCTGCTTTTGTCGTGCTGGTGCATGCCTTTGTCGTGAATGATTTTAGTGTCGCCTATGTTGCCACTAACTCCAATACGCTGCTGCCGGTTTACTACCGGATCGCCGCGACCTGGGGCGCGCATGAAGGCTCGCTGCTGCTCTGGCTGCTGCTGCTCAGTACCTGGACGCTGGCGGTGGCGCTGTTCAGCCGCGGTATGCCGCTGGATTCCGTTGCCCGCGTGCTGTCGGTCATGGGGATGATTAACCTCGGTTTTCTGCTGTTTATAACCCTGACCTCCAACCCCTTTACCCGTACGCTGCCAGACTTTCCGATCGACGGCAGCGACCTGAACCCGATGCTGCAGGATATTGGCCTGATCTTCCATCCGCCGCTGCTTTATATGGGCTACGTAGGGTTTTCGGTCGCTTTTGCCTTTGCTATCGCCTCGCTGATGACCGGACGGCTTGATACGGCCTGGGCACGCTGGTCGCGTCCGTGGACGACGGCAGCCTGGGTCTTTCTGACGATTGGCATCGTGCTGGGTTCGGCCTGGGCTTACTACGAGCTTGGCTGGGGCGGCTGGTGGTTCTGGGATCCGGTCGAAAACGCCTCGTTTATGCCGTGGCTGGCGGGAACGGCGCTGATCCACTCACTGGCGGTTACCGAAAAACGCGGTACTTTTAAAGCCTGGACGGTGCTGCTGGCTATCACGGCCTTTTCACTCAGCCTGTTAGGCACGTTTTTAGTGCGTTCGGGCGTGCTGATTTCCGTTCACTCTTTTGCTTCCGATCCCGCTCGCGGCATGTTTATCCTGGCTTTCCTGGTTATCGTTATCGGCAGTTCGCTGCTGCTGTACGCTATCAAGGGCAGCAAAGTGCGCAGCCGCGTCCAGAACGAACTCTGGTCGCGCGAATCTTTTCTGTTAGGCAACAATATCCTGCTGATTGCCGCGATGCTGGTAGTGCTGTTGGGCACGCTTCTGCCGCTGGTGCACAAGCAGCTGGGCCTGGGCAGCATTTCGATTGGCGAGCCGTTCTTCAACACGCTGTTTACCTGGCTGATGGCGCCTATGGCGCTGATGCTGGGCATCGGGCCGCTGGTGCGCTGGCGTCGTGATGAACCGCAAAAATTGTGGAAGCGGCTGGGGGTCGCGCTGGTCGGCACGCTGGTGCTTTCCATCGTGCTGCCGTGGCTGATGCAGGACCGCATTGAAGCAATGACGGTGGTAGGGCTGCTGATGTCCCTGTGGGTCATTTTCCTGACGCTGATGGAGCTGCACGAGCGCGCGACGCATCGCCATCGCTTCTTTGTCGGCCTGCGCCATTTGTCACGCAGCCACTGGGGAATGGTGCTGGGACATCTTGGCGTCGCCGTTACCGTTATCGGCATCGCTTTTAGCCAGAACTATAGCGTGGAGCGCGACGTGCGTATGCGTGCAGGCGATACGGTTGATATCCACAACTATCACTTCACCTTCCGCGATGTGCACAATTTGCAGGGCGCCAACTATAGCGGCGGCGTTGGCATTATCGACGTCACGCGCAACGGCAAGCATGAAGCGACGCTACACGCGGAGAAGCGCTATTACAGCGTGGCGCACACCATGATGACCGAAGCAGCGATTGATGGCGGCTTCACGCGCGATCTTTACGCCGCGCTGGGCGAAGAGCTGGGCGATAACTCCTGGGCCGTGCGCATCTATTACAAACCTTTTGTTCGCTGGATCTGGTTCGGCGGCGTGTTTATGGCGGTTGGCGGCATCTTTTGCCTGCTCGATCCGCGCTATCGCTCGCGCAAAAAAGCGCAAAAGGAGGCGACATGAAAAAGACGCTTTATATTCCGCTGGTGCTTTTCCTGCTGCTGGCCGCCGCGCTGATGTGGCAGTTAACGCGCAACGCCAACGGCGACGATCCGAGCAGGCTGGAGTCGGCGCTGGTTGGCAAGCCCGTGCCGGTGTTTAAACTGGAATCGCTGGACCATCCGGGAAAAATGTATGACCAGTCGGTATTGCGCGACGGCAAGCCGATTTTGTTAAACGTTTGGGCTACCTGGTGCCCAACCTGTCACGCCGAGCACCAGTATCTTAATACGCTGGCGGAACAGGGGATCCGCGTGGTGGGTCTCAACTATAAGGACGATCGCGCCAAAGCGATCGGCTGGCTGAATTCGCTGGGCAATCCTTACGCGTTGAGTCTCTACGACGGCGACGGTATGCTGGGGCTGGATCTGGGCGTCTATGGCGCGCCTGAAACTTTTTTAATTGATGGCAAAGGGATTATTCGCTATCGCCACGCCGGAGATATGAATGACCGGGTATGGAACAGCGAAGTGAAGCCATTGTGGGATAAATACAGCAAGGATGCGGGAACATGAAACGGATTTTACTACTGATTGCACTGCTCTTCTCTTTCAGCGTACTGGCAGACAATATTGATACCTATAAATTTTCTTCCGTCGCTCAGGAACAGCAATACCGTCACCTGACGGAGTCGCTGCGTTGCCCAAAATGCCAGAACAACAGTATTGCCGATTCCAATGCGATGATCGCCGCAGATATGCGGCTGAAAGTTTATGAACTGCTGCAAAGCGGCCAGACGCCAGAACAGGTAAAAGCCTGGATGGTGGCGCGCTACGGCAATTTTGTAACCTATGAACCGCCGGTGATGGGGTCAACGCTGATCCTGTGGGCTGGCCCGATACTGTTTGTCGTCATCGGCACGCTGGTGATCGTCTTACGCAGCAGAAAACGCACCAGCGCAGAGCTGGATGCAGAAGAACAGGCGCGGCTTGATGCGCTGTTAAATAACAGGAAGCAACCATGAGTGTATTCTGGCTCACCGTTCTGGCTTTGCTGGTGGCAACCAGCGCGCTGCTGCTGATCGCCGGAAGCGGTAAACGCACTTCGCTGACCACAGACCGCGATACGCTGAATAAAAACTTTTACCATCAGCGTTTGCAGGAGCTGGCGGAAGACGAAGAGCAGGGCGTCGTTGCCGAGCGCCCGGAAATGATCCGCGAGCTACAGCAAACGCTGCTGCTGGATATTCCTCGCGAGGAGCAGCTGCGTGAGCGCGCCGTCAGCCGCTGGGTATTGCTGCCCGGCGTGCTGATTCTGGTGCTGGTTAGCCTGGGCTTCTATTTCAAAACCGGCGGCTTTTCGCAGGTTCTGGCATGGCAGCAGGTCAAAAACGAGCTTCCTGAACTGCGTGCGCAGCTAATGGATCCCAACGCCAAACCGCTCACGATAGAGCAGCTGTCGCGGCTTGGCCTGGGCATTCGTTCATCGCTGCAGGACGATCCGCGTAACGTTAATGACTGGCTGATGCTGGGACGTATCGGCATGGTATTGAACAATGCCTCTACCGCAACACAATCTTTCCGCCGCGCTATGCAGCTGGCGCCAGAAAATCCTGAGGTGAAGCTAAGCTATGCCGATGCGCTAACCCGTTCGCAGGATCCGCAGGATAATCGCCAGGCAACGGCGATGCTTAACGATATGGTGAAGGCCGACGGCAGCAACCTGCGCATCCTCAGCCTGTTGGCATTTAATGCTTTTAGCCAGCAGCGCTATGCAGAAGCCATAACGACCTGGCAAAAGATGTTACAATTGTTACCAGCCGACGATCCGCGCGTAACGATGATCCAGCGCAGCATCGAGCAGGCTAAAACCGAATCGGGCGGGCAAAGCAGTCATCTGACGCTGGCTATTAGCCTGGCCGCCGGGGCAGAAAAAGCGCTGCCTGCAGGCGGTATGCTCTATATTTCCGTCACTGACGGCGTTTCAAAAGTACCGGTAGCGGTAAAACGAGTGCCGCTGAGCCATTTTCCGCTCTCGCTGACGCTTGACGACAGCAACGCTATGATGCCGCAACGTTTGCTTTCGGCGCAGCATCAGGTTCAGGTGCGCGCCCGCATTTCGCGTGATGGCAGCGCCAACCCACAGAGCGGCGACTGGTTCGGCGTCAGCGCGGTCGCGCCTTTTGATGGTAAGGCGCAGCTGGCCGTTGAGATTAACCAACAGCAGCCGTAGCCGGCTTTTATTTAACAGGGAGAAAGAGATGAACTACCGCGTGATGGGCGTTGCGCTGGCCAGCGTACTGCTTTTCGGCTGCGCCAGTTCGCAGACGGCGGACGAACCTCAGGGAAGGTCCGATCCGCTGGAAGGCTTCAACCGTTCAATGTTTAATTTTAATTACAACGTGCTGGATCCTTATGTCGTTCGCCCTGTTGCCGTTGCCTGGCGTGATTATGTGCCGATGCCCGCGCGTAGCGGACTAAGCAATTTTCTGGGGAACCTTAGCGAACCGTCCACCATGGTGAACTACTTCATTGAAGGGAAGCCTTATAAAGCGATGATCCACTTTAACCGCTTTTTCCTGAACACCATTCTGGGGATGGGCGGCTTTATCGACGTGGCCGGCATGGCTAATCCGGCGCTGGCAAAAGAGGAGCCGCGTCGTTTCGGCAGCACGCTGGGTAACTATGGCGTAGGTTATGGTACTTACGTCACGCTTCCGGGCTACGGCAGCTTTACGCCGCGTGAAGACGTTGGCGGCATGGTGGACGATCTCTACGCACCGCTCAGCTGGCTAACCTGGTGGATGACCGCCGGTAAGTGGGCGCTGGAAGGCGTGGAAACCCGCGCCCAGCTGCTGGATTCCGACGCTATCCTGAAAAACTCGAAAGATCCTTACGCCTTTGTGCGTGCGGCCTACTTCCAGCGGCATGATTTCCTTGCCAGCGATGGCAAGCTGCTTCCCCAGGAAAACCCGAACGCCGCCGCGATTCAGGGCGATCTTGACGACATCGACGCGAATTAAGCCGTTAATAAAAAACACCGCCCCGGCGGTGTTTTTTTATAGTCTCAAAATAGCTTACCGTCAGAACTTATAGTTAAAGTTCGCGCCGTAAAGCCAGGCTTTACCGGTTGAATGGAAAGTATAAGGGCCTTCTTCAATAGTCACGTGCTGACCATGCATATAAGAGAGGCCAACGTCCACCGAGGCGTCCTGATTAAAGGCGTAAGAGGCACCGGTGCTTAGCCACAGGCGGTCCTGGTCAGGAATGGAAATCGAGCGTTTATCGGCTGGAACCGGGCTGTCATCAAAGGCGATACCGGCGCGGAAGGTCCAGTTATCGTCATAGAAATAAGAGGTGCCCAGCGCGATACGGTAAGCATCTTTATAGCTTTCGTCTTTGTAAAACAGCGTCTGGCCGCTGCTGCCGGTCGCTTTCAGCTGTTGGAACTGGCTCCAGCTGGTATAGGTCATGCTGTAGTGCACGGCCCACTGCGGCGCGACTTTGTGATAGCCGGAGATTTCCCACATTTCAGGCAGATCCAGCGTCAGCGCGCCCGGAATAGTTGAACCGCCGGTGCCGTACGGTAATCCCAGGTTAAGCGCCTGATTCAGCGGGTTGATATAGCCCGGAATACTGCTCTTATAATCGCCGTCAAAATCAACTTTCACTTCTGAACGATAGGTAAAGCCGAAGCGGTTGTTCTTATCCACTTCATACAGAATGCCGGCGTTCCAGCCGTAGCCCCACTCATCGCCTTTCAGATGGGCAATTTGCGTGTCGGCAGGAAAGCCCAGCGCGCTGCCCGCTTCGCCTGCATAGCGCTCAATTTTCGCGCGCGCGTAGACGGCGTCAAAACCCAGGCCAAAGCTAAAGTTCTGGTTAAGCCGATATGCCGTACTTAAGTTAAAATTAACGGTCTGCAAATCTGTTTTACCGGCATAGGGCCCGGCAGTGTAGTCATCACTAAATTCCGTCGCCAGCCCATAATTGGAGGTAGCAGAAGCGCCAAGCCACCACTGGTCGTTAAGCGGCTGTACATAATGAATATTAGGCACCCACTGGGTCGGCGCAATGTTATTGGCATTCAGGCTCTGGCCCGTGCTGCTGGTGCCGTCAATATTCACGCCGGGATCGATAAACACGGCACCGACGGAAAACATAGGGCGGTCCATCAATGCCATGGTAGCCGGATTGCGGCTGGCTGATGCGGCGGTATCGCCCATCGCGCCTTCGCCGGAATAGGCACGGCCCAGGCCAGCGGCGGAAAATTCATTAAGTTGAAAGCCGGCTGCGAAAGCGTGAGAAGAAACAATGGCCACTGCGACTGCGAGGGAAGACTTCGCAAACAGGTTTTTATGGTTCATGACCACAACCTCTTTATCTGATTTTTATTAAGGCCGTTACCTTGGCAACGGCTCACAAAGGGCTGAAAGACGGCTAACTAATCAGACCAGTGGCCCCAGTATAGGTCCGTCCCGCACTGATGTTGCAATATTGTTTAATAAATATTTCTGAATTGATCTACAAAAAGCGATCTGCTTAACAAAAACCTGACGGTAACGGCAGCGCGCAGTGAGTCTAGCCTGTTTTAGATCAAATTTAACGCCGATTTTCGTTAGTTAAGCGCGCTTATTCACTCAATTGCCAGACAGGGAAAAAAGGCAGCGGTAAAATAAGCCGTCTGATTTTAAGCCAGCGCATAACGCTGAAGCCAACCGGAGAATCTTATGACCCACGCCATAAATAAATGTAGCGCCAGCGAAACCGCGGCCTGCTGCTGTGTTGATGTTGGCACCATTATGGATAACACCGACTGTACGGCTTCCTGGAGCCGGGTATATGAAAATCGCCAGCAGGCGGAAGCCGGTTTACAGCAGCTGAGCGACAAAGCCCGCCAGGTCGAATCAGAGCCGTGCGACATCAGCGCGCGCTTTGAAACATTGCCGGAAGGGGTGCGGCTTGACGCTGATTTTACCTTTAGCTGTCAGGCAGAAACGATGATCTTTCAGCTGGGTTTGCGCTAGCCTGCTGCTAGGCAATGAGTGGGCTAAGGCCCGCTCATTGTTCCCCAAACCGTGGTTCCCCTCGCACTTTTCCCGCCTCTTTTTAGGCAAAATGTAAAAATATGGTTAACAATAAGCAGGTCTGACCTCTTTTGGCAGTGATGCCGCCGATTTTTACAGGTGATCAATGAAAGCGCTCCCTTTGCCAGCGCGTCAGGGCCAACGCATAGCGATAACGCATGGTTTACGCACGCCTTTCGCTCGTCAGGCTACGGCGTTGCAAACTCTTCCCGCCGTCGAACTCGGCCGGATGGTGGTCAATGAACTGCTGATACGCAGCGAGATACCGCCTGAAATCATAGAACAGCTGGTGTTTGGTCAGGTTGTGCAAACGCCAGAAGCGCCGAATATCGCGCGCGAAATCGTGCTGGGCAGCGCTTTAAGCGTGCACACCGACGCCTATAGCGTCAGCCGCGCCTGCGCCACCAGCTTTCAGGCCGTCGCCAACGTCGCCGAAAGCCTGCTGGCGGGTACGATTCAGGCCGGTATCGCTGGCGGTGCCGACTCCTGCTCCATTCTGCCCATTGGCGTCAATAAAAATTTGAGCCGCGTGCTGGTGGATCTTAATAAAGCTAAAAAGTGGCCGCAAAAGCTCAGGTTATTCAGCCAGCTTCGCCCGCGCGACCTGTTGCCCGTGCCGCCTGCCGTGGCGGAGTATTCAACCGGCTTACGAATGGGCGATACGGCGGAGCAGATGGCAAAAAGCCATCATATTACCCGCGAGCAGCAGGATGCGCTGGCGCACCGTTCGCATCTGCGTGCCGCTAAAGCCTGGGAGGAGGGCAAACTGACGCGGGAAGTGATGACCGCTTATGCGCCGCCGTGGCGTAATCCGCTCCAGCAGGATAACAACGTTCGCCTGCATTCCAGCCTGAAAGATTACAGCAGGCTGCGTCCCGCTTTTGACCGCCAACACGGTACGGTCACCGCCGCCAACAGTACGCCGCTGACCGACGGTGCGGCTGCCGTTATCCTGATGACCGAAGCCAGAGCCAAAGAGCTGGGCATCGTGCCGCTTGGCTATCTGCGCAGCTACGCTTTTACCGCTATTGATGTCTGGCAGGACATGCTGCTTGGCCCGGCATGGGCATCGCCGCTGGCGCTCGATCGTGCGGGCATTACCTTACAGGATTTGACGCTTATCGATATGCATGAAGCTTTTGCAGCCCAGACGCTGGCAAACCTGAAAATGTTTGCCGATGAGAGGTTTGCCCGCGAGGTGCTGAACCGGCCACGCGCGCTGGGCGAAGTAGATGACGAGAAATTTAACGTACTGGGTGGTTCTATCGCTTATGGCCATCCTTTTGCTGCTACCGGTGCCCGCATGATTACTCAAACGCTCCATGAACTGCGCCGTCGCGGCGGCGGTCTGGGGCTGGTCACCGCCTGCGCGGCGGGGGGATTAGGCGCGGCTATGGTTCTGGAGGTGGAAGAGTGACGGCATTTACCTTCAGCCTGCGGCCAGACAACGTAGGCGTTATTACCCTGGACGTGCCGGGCGAAAAAGTGAATACGCTGAAGGCGGAATTTGTCGAAGAGATCCGCAAAATTCTCGTCGAGGCCCGTAGTCATACACAACTGCTTGGGCTGGTGTTGATTTCCGGTAAGCCGGACTCTTTTATCGCCGGTGCGGATATTACGATGATTGCCGCCTGCCGCTCGGCCGAAGAGGCGGCAGCGCTGGCGCGCCAGGGACAGAAAGTGATGGCGGAGATTGCCGCGCTGCCGATTCCCGTTATCGCCGCCATTCATGGAGCCTGCCTGGGCGGCGGACTAGAGCTGGCGCTGGCCTGCCATCAGCGCATCTGCTCGCTGGACGACAAAACCCGCCTCGGCCTGCCGGAAGTGCAGCTGGGGCTATTGCCAGGCTCAGGCGGCACGCAGCGGCTGCCTCGTCTGATTGGTGCTTCACGCGCGCTGGATATGATCCTGACCGGCAAAACGCTACGTGCAAAGCAGGCTGTAAAGCTTGGTCTGGTGGAAGCGGCCGTGCCGGAAACCATTTTGCTGGAAACGGCAGTGAAAATGGTGCTGAAAGGCCGGCGACCGCGTAAAACGCTGCCGCTGGGTGAACGTCTGCTTAACGGGCGCGCCGGAAGATCGCTGTTATTTAAGCTGGCGACCAGGCGGACAGAGGCAAAATCCCACGGCAACTATCCCGCTGTCCGTAAGATCCTTTCGGTAATTCATATCGGTTTGCAGCAGGGACGCAGCGCGGGCTATGCCGCAGAGGCGAAAGCCTTTGGCGAACTGGCGATGTCGCCGGAATCCGTGGCGCTGCGCGGCATCTTTTTTGCTACCACCGAAATGAAGAAAGATCGCGGCGCAGAAGCCGAACCGCGTCGGCTAAGCTCTGTAGGCGTACTGGGAGGTGGGCTGATGGGCGGCGGTATCGCTTACGTGACCGCCAGCCGCGCCGGATTGCCGGTGCGTATTAAAGATATCAGGCCGGAGGGGATTAACCATGCGATGAAATACAGCTGGGATCTCCTTAACAGGAAGGTCGTGCGCCGTCATATCACCACAGCGGAACGGCAGCGTAAAATGGCCCTGATTAGCGGCAGCCTGGACTATCAGGGCTTCCGCCGGCGCGACGTTGTCATTGAGGCGGTATTTGAAGATCTTTTCCTCAAGCAAAAGATGGTGGCAGAAGTTGAAGCCAACTGCCTTCCCGAGACGATTTTCGCTTCCAACACCTCTTCTCTGCCGATTAGCGACATCGCAGCGCATGCCCGTCGGCCGGAAAATATTATCGGCCTGCATTTTTTCAGCCCGGTCGATAAAATGCCGCTGGTGGAAGTCATTCCTCATGCAAAAACCAGCGCGCAAACTATCGCCACGACGGTTGAGCTGGCAAAAAAACAGGGTAAAACGCCGATTGTGGTGGCCGACCGCGCCGGATTCTACGTTAACCGCATTCTGACACCTTACATTAACGAAGCGCTACGCTGCCTGCTGGAAGGCGAGCCGATAGAGAATATCGACGGCGCGCTGGTTGGCTTTGGCTTTCCGGTTGGGCCGGTGCAGCTACTGGATGAGGTTGGCATCGATACGGGCGCGCATATTATTCCCGTTCTGGAACAAGCCTGGGGCGAACGCTTTAAAGCACCCGCCGCGCTGGATGCTATCCTGAACGACAACCGCAAAGGACGTAAAAACGAACGGGGCTTTTACCTTTACCGCAAAAAATCAGGGGGTAAAAAGCAGCCAGATGCTACGATCTATAAACTCCTGAACGTTCACCCAAAAGCGCAGCGAAGCGCAGAAATTATCGCTCAGCGCTGCGTGATGATGCTGCTGAACGAAGCGGCGAGAACTTTCGATGAAGGAGTTATTCGTTGCGCGCGCGACGGCGATATTGGCGCGGTATTTGGCATAGGCTTTCCCCCGTTTTTGGGCGGCCCGTTCCGCTATATGGATGCACTGGGCGCAGGGAAAATGGTGGCGCAGCTAGAGCAGCTGGCCCACGTCTGCGGCCCGCGTTTTTTACCTTGCGAACGCTTACAAAAAATGGCGGAAACAGGAGAAACCTTTTACAAATCGGTAGCTAAAGTGGATAACCATCCTGATTCAACGGGTTAGATTGGCAGTAAGTAAAACGGCTATTTAATGTCCGGTCAACGGTCGGTTATTTAGTAAACAATCGGTTGACTTGTCTTCCGGCATTAAGGTACAACACAGCGTTCATTCACAGAGTGAAGAGTCGGAGAAGCTCGTTTTTCCGGCGTTTATCGTTAATAACAGCGGTGCAATATGCAAGTTTTCATTATGCGTCACGGCGATGCGGCACTGGATGCAGCCAGTGATGCGGTACGACCTTTGACCCATTGCGGCTGCGATGAGTCACGCCAGATGGCTGGCTGGCTGAATGGCCAGACGGTAGATATCGAAAGGGTATTGGTCAGTCCTTATTTGCGGGCTGAACAGACGCTGACCACGGTGCGGGAAGCGCTGATCCTGCCTGCGGAGCAGGAAGTGTTGCCGGAGCTAACGCCGGGTGGCGATCCTGGCCTGGTTGCCTGTTATTTGCAGGCGCTGGCGAAGGAAGGGGTGAAATCCGTGCTGGTGATCTCCCATCTGCCTCTGGTGGGGTATCTGGTGTCGGAACTCTGTCCGCAGGAAGCGCCGCCGATGTTTGCCACCTCCGCCATTGCCAGCGTTACGCTGGACAGTGAAAGCGGCTGCGGCAAGCTACAGTGGCAGATCAGTCCTTCACGTCTCGCGAAAGCCATGTAGTGCGCCCGGGCCGGTTTTTCCGGCCTCGTCTATGGCAGCTCAGGCGGCTGCCACTCTTCTACCTCAATCAGCACCAGCAGCGCGGCATCGCCGCCGAATAGCTTTGGTGCCTGATGGAAAGCCATCACCACGGGATGCTGTGCCAGCCACAGCGGCGTCTGCTGCTTTAAAATATGCTTGCCGTGACCGTGCATCACGCTGGCGCAAAAAATATGCTCGCGCCGACAGGCCGCGATCAGCGCGCCCAGCTCCTCTTTCGCCTGCTTTTGCGTCAGGCCGTGCAAATCCAGAAAAATTTCCGGCGTATAGTCGCCTCGTCTGAGTTTTTTCAGCTCGTAGTGGCTGACGTCGCTTCTGACGTAGCGTACCGGGCCATCCTCTGCCAGAAGTGGCTGAAACTCATCGGAAAAATAGTGGCTGTTGTCCATCTGCTCTGACAGCAGGCGTTTTTGCGGCACCTGCGACAGCTTTTTTCTGATCGGCTTATGGACGATAGTATCCTGATTCAGCTGGCGCGTGCCGCTCATCAATCCGCGAAACAGCGCTTCATCTTCGGCGCTCAGGGGCTGTTTTTTACTCATCTGATCCTCAGGCGGCGCGAAACGGCCGGAATTTTTAACAATATTTATGCCAGTTTACCCGGTCTGTTCCCTGCAAATAAACAAATGTCAGCTTTTTCATGCCTGCGCGCTGGATTCTCGTCAGCTTCATGGCAAACTAGCTGCCGAGTTGAGTTTGGCCTGTGGAGGGCACTTTGGACAAAATTTTCGTTGATGAGGCAGTCAGTGAGCTGCACACCATCCAGGATATGCTTCGCTGGTCGGTCAGCCGTTTTGCGGCCGCCGACATCTGGTACGGTCACGGCACCGATAACCCCTGGGACGAAGCCGTTCAGCTGGTGCTGCCGACGCTGTACCTGCCGCTGGATATTCCGGAAGATATGCGCAACGCGCGTCTGACCTCCAGCGAGCGCCATCGCATTGTTGAGCGTGTGATCCGCCGTATCAACGAACGCCTTCCCGTTGCCTATATGACCAATAAAGCCTGGTTCTGCGGCCATGAATTTTACGTGGACGAGCGCGTGCTGGTGCCGCGCTCGCCCGTTGGTGAACTGATTAACGAACGCTTTGCCGGTTTAATCCCGCACGAGCCAAAACATATCCTGGATATGTGCACCGGCAGCGGCTGCATCGCTATCGCCTGCGCTTACGCCTTCCCGGAAGCGGAAGTTGACGCGGTGGATATCTCTACGGATGCGCTGGCCGTTGCCGAACAGAATATTGCCGCGCACGGTATGGAGCACAACGTGACGCCAATCCGCGCTGACCTGTTCCGCGAGCTGCCGGCAACGCCTTACGATCTTATCGTCACCAACCCGCCTTACGTTGATGAAGAGGATATGGGCGACCTGCCTGACGAATATCACCACGAGCCCGAGCTGGGTCTGGCTGCTGGCCGTGATGGCCTGAAGCTGGCGCGCCGCATTCTGGCCTGCGCGCCGGACTACCTGAGCGAAGAGGGCGTGCTGGTGTGCGAAGTAGGCAACAGCATGGTGCACATGATGGAACAGTATCCTGACGTACCTTTTACCTGGCTGGAGTTCGATAACGGCGGCGACGGCGTATTTATGCTGACTCGTCAGCAGATCGTCGACGCGCAGCACCACTTTTCGATTTATAAAGACTAACCAGGAGTTTTGATGGCTGGTAATACTATTGGACAACTGTTTCGCGTCACCACCTTTGGCGAATCGCACGGGCTGGCGTTAGGCTGCATCGTTGACGGCGTGCCGCCGGGCATTCCGCTGACGGAGGCTGATTTGCAGCACGATCTGGATCGCCGCCGCCCGGGCACGTCGCGCTACACCACGCAGCGCCGCGAACCGGATCAGGTAAAAATTCTGTCCGGCGTATTTGAAGGCGTAACGACCGGCACCAGCATTGGTTTGCTGATTGAAAACACCGACCAGCGTTCACAGGATTACGGTGCCATCAAAGATGTGTTCCGCCCTGGCCACGCTGACTACACCTATGAGCAAAAATATGGCCTGCGCGACTATCGTGGTGGCGGCCGTTCTTCCGCGCGCGAAACCGCCATGCGCGTGGCCGCTGGCGCCATCGCCAAAAAGTATCTGGCGTTGAAGCACGGCGTAAAAATTCGCGGCTATCTGGCGCAGATTGGCGACGTGGCCTGCGAACTGAAAGACTGGGATCAGGTTGAGCAGAACCCATTTTTCTGTCCCGATCCCGCAAAAATTGAGGCGCTGGACGAACTGATGCGCGCGCTGAAAAAAGAGGGCGACTCCATCGGCGCGAAGGTTTCCGTCATGGCGGAAAACGTGCCGGTTGGCCTGGGCGAGCCGGTTTTCGATCGTCTGGACGCCGATCTGGCGCATGCTTTAATGAGCATCAATGCGGTGAAAGGCGTGGAAATTGGCGATGGCTTTGCCGTCGTCAACCAGCGCGGCAGTGAACACCGTGATGAAATTCGCGCGGATGGTTTTCAGAGCAACCACGCGGGCGGCATTCTGGGCGGCATCAGCAGCGGCCAGCCGATTCTGGCCACGCTGGCGATGAAGCCAACCTCCAGCATCACCGTGCCGGGCAAAACCATTACCCGTACGGGCGAAGAGACGGAAATGATCACCAAAGGCCGTCACGATCCTTGCGTAGGGATCCGCGCAGTGCCGATCGCGGAAGCGATGATGGCGATCGTTTTAATGGATCATTTACTGCGTCATCGCGGTCAGAACGCGGACGTCAACACGGCTATTCCTCGCTGGTAACGCTATGAAAAAGACGCTGTTCGCATTTTGCGGCCTGCTGCTCAGCTTTTCCTCGCTGGCCGCAACGCCCTGGCAATCCATCCGGCAGCCGGTTAGCGGCGCGCCACAGTCGATCGGTTCTTTCGCCAACGGCTGTATTGTTGGCGCACATGAGCTGCCGCTTAACGATGCCGCTTATCAGGTGATGCGCCAGGATCAGCGTCGTTTTTACGGCCATCCCGATCTCATCCTCTTTATCCAGCGTCTCAGCACTCAGGTACATAATTTACAGCTGGGCGAAGTACTGATTGGCGATATGGGCATGGCGGCGGGCGGACGCTTCAGCAGCGGCCACGCCAGCCATCAAACCGGGCTGGATGTGGATATCTGGCTGCAGTTGCCAAAAACGCGCTGGAGCTCGCAAATGCTGTTAAAGCCGCAGCCGCTGGATCTGGTGGCCGCGGACGGTAAAAGCGTGGTGGCGCGTCACTGGCAGCCGGAAATCGACAGCCTGATTAAGCTGGCGGCGAAAGATGATGACGTCACGCGCATCTTCGTCAATCCGGCAATTAAAAAGCAGCTTTGCGCCGACGCCGGTAGTGATCGCGACTGGTTACGTAAAGTGCGTCCCTGGTTTGGCCATCGCGCGCATATGCATGTTCGCCTGCGCTGTCCTGCTAACAGCATGGAGTGTCAGGATCAGCCTGCGCCACCGCCGGGCGACGGCTGCGGCGCAGAGCTGCAAAGCTGGTTTGCGCCGCCGAAACCTTCCGGCGCGCCGGTTAAACGTGAACCGCCGCCGCTGCCGCCTTCCTGCCAGGCGCTGCTGGATAAACATCTGCTTTAGGGACAAGAATGGACCACTGGTTTGCTGTTAGCCCGCTTCTGCTTGGGGTGCTGTTTTGCGTTGCCGTGCTGGCCGCGTTTATCGACTCTATCGCCGGGGGCGGCGGCCTGTTGACCGTTCCCGCGCTGCTGGCTGCCGGGCTTTCTCCGGCGCAGGTGCTGGCCACGAATAAGCTACAGTCGGTAGGGGGCTCGTTCTCCGCCAGCCTCTATTTTATTCGCCGCAAAGCAGTGGATTTAAAAGCGCAGCGGCTGAATATTGCGATGGCTTTTATCGGCTCGATTACGGGGGCGATAGCTATCCAGCATATCCAGCCCGGCGTGCTGCGTCAGATCCTGCCGCTGCTGATCATCTCCATTGGCCTCTACTTTCTGCTGATGCCAAAGATTGGCGAAGAGGACAGGCATCGCCGCCTTTACGGCCTGCCGTTTGCGCTGGTCGCTGGTGGCTGCGTCGGTTTTTATGACGGCTTTTTTGGCCCGGGGGCCGGTTCGTTTTACGCGCTGGCCTTTGTGACGCTGTGCGGTTTTAACCTGGCGAAATCAACCGCGCATGCCAAGGTACTGAACTTCACCTCAAACCTCGGCGGCCTGCTGTTTTTTATTTTTGGCGGCAAAGTGGTGTGGGGCACGGGCCTGGTTATGCTGATTGGCGCTATCTGCGGCGCACGGCTGGGCGCGCGGCTGGTGCTTAGCCGGGGACAAAAGCTGATTCGTCCGATGGTGGTTACGGTTTCCATCGTGATGAGCGCAAAATTGCTGTATGACAGCCACGGCGCGGAGATCGCCGCGTGGTTTCGCCATCTGCTGGGCTGAGCGGCATAAAGGCTGCTCTTTAGGGAACCTGACGCGCCGTACGGCGTAATATTTTTGCAGAAGATAAACAATGAGTGCTCACGATTACACGCAGCTGATTGAGATTTTCGACCGCTGCTTTTTTGCCGATTTTCAGACGCGCCTGGTCAAGGGAGACGATGAACCGATCTACCTGCCCGCCGATGGCGAAGTGCCTTATCACCGCATCGTCTTCGCCCATGGCTATTACGCCAGCGCGCTGCATGAAATTTCCCACTGGTGCATCGCTGGCGCAGAGCGGCGCAAGCTGGTGGATTTTGGCTACTGGTACTGTCCGGACGGACGGGACGCCATGACGCAAGGCCAGTTTGAAGCGGTGGAGGTCAGGCCGCAGGCGCTGGAATGGATGTTTTGTATGGCGGCGGGCTTTCCCTTCAACGTAAGTTGTGACAATCTCAATGGCGACTTCGAGCCGGATCGCATTGCGTTCCAGCGCAAGGTACACGCGCAGGTCATGGTTCATCTGGAAAAGGGAATTCCGCCACGGCCAGCCCGTTTTATCGCTGAACTGGGCCGTTATTATTCAACACCGCCGCTGACCGCAGCGCAGTTTCCCTGGCCGGACGATCTCTGACCAGCAAAAGAGGATTTTATGATTGACGAATTTGAAGCGCGCATTCTGGCCCTGATCGATAACATGGTAGAGAGCGCCAGCGACGATGAACTTTTTGCCAGCGGCTATTTGCGCGGGCACCTGACGCTGGCCGTGGCGGAAATTGAACAGAAAGGCGAGCACACGCCGGAAGCGCTGCAAATCCAGGTATTAAACAGTCTGGAAACGGCCATTCACGCCGGTGAGCTTTCGCCACGCGATCAGGCGCTGGTGCTGGGCATGTGGGACAACCTTTTTATGACGGCGCGTCATCCTTCCTGATTAAGTGCGGGCTACGGGCTACGGGCTACGGGCTACAGGCTACGGGCTACAGGCTGAAGCGGGTAGACTAAGCTGTTAGCGGTTTGAATGGGCGCATCGCAGGGTGCACCCATTTTCATTACCGGCAATTTAATTACAACATACTAAAAGCGGCAGGGAAGATATCTGGCGGACAGCTATCGTCAACCGGCCGGTTAGTCCGTTTTTTTTACCGCCTTACCCTTCAACAGCTTTCTTACCCAGTAGCGATTAGGGTGCGTGGCCGCCAGCGTTTCCCTGTCCAGCGGAACGGGTTCGCCACACAACTGCGCCGCCAGCGCTTCTGCCGCCAGCGGGCCGCTGCATAATCCTCGGGAGCCTAGCGCCCCCAGCACAAAAAGGCCGTTGTGGAGCGGCGCATCTTTTGCATTGGCTTTGTTCTGCGACAGGGTTGCGTACTGCTCCAGCGTCTGCTGGTAGTCCGGCAGCGGCCCAATCATCGGCAGATGGTCGCGCGTGGCACAGCGTACGCCGCTACGGGCGCTTCCTTCACTGACGTCTACTTCCCGCGGCCAGTCGGCATCGGGCAGACAGCGGATCAGCCGCTCGCGGTTTTCCTGCTGATCTTCTTCGCGATAGGCCGTATTGCTGTCGGTACGATGGTAGCTGGCGCCAATGCAGTGATGCTGGTTTTGCGGATTAACCGGCGTCAGGTAGCCGTCATAGCAAAGCACCTGTTTAAGCTGGCTCAGCGCTGGCGTCGTGGGGATATGGCTGACCTGGCCGCTAACGGCGTACGCGGGTAGCTTTTCACTTTGCGCAAAGTCCGTCAGCGCATGGCCGGTCGCCAGCACCACGTTGCGGTGAGTTTGCGCCGGTTTCTCAACAAAATTCAGCTGCCAGCCCGCTTCTGTGGCAGTCAGTTCCGTTAGCTTATGCTGCCAGTGAACGACCAGCCCTTGCCGCTGCGCCAGCGCAAATAATGCGGGTGTTAGCTGCGCGGGAGAGAGCCAGCCGCCAGCCGGATAAGTTATCCCTGCGCAGCCGGTTTCTACGCCGCACAGTGCTTCCGCTTCCTGAACCT
This sequence comes from Erwinia phyllosphaerae, assembly GCF_019132875.1. Lineage (GTDB taxonomy): Bacteria > Pseudomonadota > Gammaproteobacteria > Enterobacterales > Enterobacteriaceae > Erwinia > Erwinia phyllosphaerae. The sequence continues at coordinate 733,888 of NZ_JAHSPF010000001.1, read as the reverse complement.
CTACGGCATAAGCAATCTCGTCCGGCAGGTTCATCGTCAGCATTTTAGCGATTTTTTCCGCGCTTTTTTCATCCCAGCCAAGCTGCATAACGCCGCACCAGTCACGATCGAAACTGACCGGCAAGCTGTCATAGACGCGGCGGGCAAAGGTAAAAGCGGCAGGGAAAAAGCGGCCCAGCGCCGGATCGTGATGGTTCAATAGCGGATAAAGCGCGCCCTGACGATTGCCGGATGCGCCCTGAGCCGACTCGGCGTCTGCGCTGTAAAGCGTCACTTTTTTACCGCGCCGCAGAAGGGCGAGCGCCAGCAGCGCGCTGGCGATACCGCCACCGATTAACGCAATATCCTCACCTTGCGCTGGCGGACGGCAATACCATGGCGCGGCGGCGGGTGTGGCGATTGCCTGCTCAAGCACTCCGCAAAGCATGTGGCGTTTAGGGCCAAAACCTTTGCGCTTGCTGACGGTAAATCCCGCTTCCTGTAGACCACGACGGACAAATCCTGCACAGGTAAACGTCGCCAGCGTGCCGCCCTGACGTGCCGTTTTTGCCATACAGGCAAACAGTTCTGGCGTCCACATATCGGGATTCTTAGACGGGGCAAACCCATCCAGAAACCACGCGTCAACCTGCTGGTTAAGGCTGTCGTCAAAGGTATGGATCAGCTGGTTGATATCGCCGAACCACAGGTCGAGGGTGACACGCCCGTTGTCCAGCAGCAGGCGATGGCAGCCGGGCAGGGCGGCGGGCCACTGCTCGCGCAGCGCGACGGCGTAGTCGGCGAGTTCTGGCCAGCGCTGCTGCGCGCTGGCCAGATCTTCCTTGCTGAGCGGATACTTTTCACAGCTGATAAAGTGCAGGCGTTGCAGGCTGGCCTGTGGCTGTTCGGCGCGGAACCGGTCGAAGGTCTGCCAGAGCGTCAAAAAATTCAGGCCGGTGCCAAAACCGGTTTCCGCCGCGATAAACAGCGCCCGGGAATGCTGTGCAAAACGCTCGGGCAGCCGGTTGCCGCCCAGGAAGACGTAACGCGTTTCTTCCAGGCCATTTTCATTGGAAAAATAGACGTCGCCGAAGGTTCGGGATACAGGTGTACCCTGTTCGTTCCAGCTTAGTTTTGCATGCTCAATCGGGGCGTTGTTCAAGGCAAAAGCTCTATTATCTTACGGTGTTGCGATTGTAACCGCCGGGGTGCGACCACGCAAATTTACAAAAGTTAAAAGCAGATCGGACTTGTTCGGCTTACAACTGTACGCTAAAGTGCGTGTCGAATCCTAATATAAGTAGTTAACGAGGTATTGAATGAAACGTGCAGTGATTACTGGCCTGGGTATCGTTTCCAGCATTGGTAATAACCAACAGGAAGTCCTTGCGTCTCTGCGTGAAGGCCGTTCCGGCATTACCTTCTCTCAGGAGCTGAAAGATTCCGGCATGCGTAGTCACGTCTGGGGCAACGTCAAGCTCTCTAAAGACGAGATCGCCGGTCTGATCGACCGTAAATCCCTGCGTTTCATGAGCGATGCGTCCATTTATGCCTATATTTCCATGCTGGAAGCGGTAAAAGATTCCGGTTTGACCGTTGAACAGTACCAGAACAACCCGCGTGTGGGTCTGGTTGCCGGTTCCGGCGGCGGTTCGCCGTACAACCAGGCGGCAAGCGTTGACGGCATGCGTGCTAAAGGTTTGCGCGGCGTGGGTCCTTATATGGTGACCAAGGCGATGGCTTCCGGCGTTTCTGCCTGCCTCGCGACCCCGTTTAAAATTCACGGCGTAAACTACTCCATCAGCTCCGCCTGTGCGACTTCTGCACACTGTATCGGCAACGCCGTTGAGCAGATCCAGCTGGGCAAACAGGACGTAGTTTTTGCGGGCGGCGGCGAAGAGCTGTGCTGGGAAATGTCCTGCGAGTTCGATGCAATGGGCGCACTCTCTACCAAATATAACGAAACGCCAGAAAAAGCGTCTCGCACCTACGACACCAGCCGCGACGGTTTCGTCATCGCTGGCGGCGGCGGCATGGTAGTGGTGGAAGAGCTGGAGCACGCGCTGGCGCGCGGTGCACATATCTATGCGGAAGTTGTTGGCTATGGCGCAACCTCTGACGGCGCGGACATGGTTGCCCCATCAGGCGAAGGCGCAATGCGCTGTATGCGTCTGGCGATGCAGGGTGTGGATACGCCAATCGACTACCTGAACACGCACGGCACCTCTACGCCGGTTGGTGATGTGAAAGAGCTGGGCGCGATCCGCGAAGTATTCAGCGACAACACGCCAGCGATGTCCGCTACCAAAGCCATGACCGGTCACTCTCTGGGTGCGGCGGGCGTGCAGGAAGCTATCTACTCGCTGCTGATGCTGGAGCACGGTTTTATCGCGCCAAGCATCAACATTGACGAGCTGGACGCGGCGGCGGAAGGTCTGAACATCGTGACCAAACCAACCGAGCAGAAGCTGACTACCGTAATGTCTAACAGCTTTGGCTTTGGCGGCACCAACGCCACGCTGGTGATGCGCAAGCTGTAACGGCTCGGCTTTACGCTGTAAAAAAGGATGCTCCGCAAGGGCATCCTTTTTTTATCTCTCCGCTTTTTACTCCGCTAAAAACAGTGTTTTCCTGCATAAATAGTGCATCGGTTTTAATCAGTTATACTGCCTGTCTGGAGCTATTGCGCACCTTACTGCTTGACAATCGGAAAGTTTTTCGTCACGCTGCGGCTATCTTTTCCCCAATATCTTAACGATGTTGCGTAAGCGTTTAACGTAAATCAACGCACCCGGCCTGTCGCTATAGCGGCAGCTTTTTGGGTGTGTCTGACGCCACGCCCTTCATCTTTAAGGAGCAGCGGGATTAATGTCTTCCCTTACTCATGAAAGTTCTTCTCGATCGACCGTCTCTCTGGCCTCGATCTCCTTTGCCGTTTTCTTAACTTATCTGACCGCTGGCCTGGCGTTGCCGGTGATCCCGCTGTTCGTCCATCAGCAGCTGGGGCTGAATAACGTAATGGTTGGCGTCGCGGTGGGCATCCAGTTCTTCGCGACCTTGCTGACGCGTGGCTATGCCGGCAGGCTGGCCGACCAGCGCGGGGCGAAACGCTCGGTGCTACAGGGGATGGTAGCCTGTACGCTAGTTGGCGTCGCTTATGTACTGGCGGCGATATTACCGGTGCCGGTGATGGCAAAGTTTGCGCTGCTGGTGGCGGGGCGACTGCTGCTCGGCTTTGGCGAAAGCCAGCTGTTGACGGGCAATCTTACCTGGGGAATGGGGCTGGTCGGGCCAAAACGTTCGGGCCAGGTGATGTCGTGGAACGGCATGGCGATTTATGGCGCGCTGGCTGTCGGTGCGCCTCTTGGCCTGTGGCTGCATAACCGCTGGGGTTTTGAGGCGATGGGCATTGCCACGGTGGTGCTGCCTGTTTTCGCGCTGCTGTTTAACTTTTGGGTTAAACCCGTGCCGACGCACGACGGCGAACGGCCTTCACTGTGGAAAGTGGTGGGGCAGATACTTTCACCCGGTTTTGCGCTCGCGCTTCAGGGAACGGGTTTTGCCGTTATCGGCACTTTTACCACGCTCTATTTTGCCAGTCAGCACTGGGGCAATGCGGGCTTCGCGCTGACCGCCTTCGGCATGGCTTTTGTCCTGATGCGTATTCTGTTTGGCTGGATGCCGGATCGGCTGGGCGGCGTGCGCGTGGCGCTGATTTCGCTGGCGATCGAGGCACTCGGCTTACTGCTGCTAGGCCTGGCGACCAACGGCGGGATGGCGCTGGCCGGTGCGGCATTAACCGGCTGCGGCTGTTCGCTGGTCTTTCCCGCGCTGGGTGTCGAAGTGGTCAAACGGGTTGCGCCACAGGTGCGTGGCACGGCGCTCGGTGGCTTTTCGGCTTTTCAGGATATCGCCTACGGTGCCAGCGGCCCGCTAACCGGCATTCTGGCAACGTCGCTGGGCTACGGCTCCGTCTATCTGGCTGGCGCTGTCTGCGCGGCGTTGGGTATTGCCGTCACGCTTAACTTCGCCCGTACGCAATAGCCTGTGGGCTACTAGCAGGTCGGCTGTGTAGCAATGGCCGACCTTTCCGCACGGCTGATTATTGCCGTTAAATACGCTAGTCTGGCAGCCTGTCTTATTAACTCTCAACAGATGTATGAATAATCGCCTGACCATTAAGGATATTGCTCGTCTGAGCGGCGTAGGGAAATCTACCGTTTCACGCGTGCTCAATGCAGAAAGCGGCGTCAGCCAGAAAACGCGTGAAAAAGTTGAAGCGATAATTCGCCAGCAGAGTTTTACTCCCTCCAGATCGGCCCGTGCCATGCGTGAACAAAGCGACAAGGTAATAGGTATTATCGTGTCGCGCCTCGACTCTCCGGCTGAAAATCAGGCGGTCAGGGAAATGCTGCCGCTGTTTTATCAGCAGGGTTTCGATCCCATCGTGATGGAAAGCCAGTTCGATCCGCAACTGGTACAAGGGCAGTTACAGATGCTGGCCCAGCGTCATGTGGATGGCGTCATCCTGTTTGGCTTCAGCGGGCTGAGCGCAGAAATGTTCAGCAAGTGGCAGGATAAAATGGTGATTATGGTGCGCCAGTACGCCGGTTTTTCCTCGGTCTGCTATGACGATAGGGGCGCGGTCAACCTGCTGATGGACCATCTTTATCAGCATGGGCATCGGCATATCAGCTATCTCGGCGTTGATCAGCGCGACGCCACCACCGGAGCCTCGCGCTATCAGGCTTATCTTGCTGGCTGTCAGCGCCTGCAGCTCAGCCCGCTTAGCGAGCTGGGCGAGCTGACATATCAGTACGGCTTTGAGCGTGCCGCCAGCGTTCTGGGGCCAGAAACTACCGCGCTTATCTGTGCCTCAGACAGCATTGCGCTGGGCGCTAACAAATATTTGCAGCAGCCTCAGTTCGGTCACGTGCAGGTTTGCGCTATCGGTAATACCCAGCTGGCTAAATTTTTATTCCCTGAGACCCTGTCGGTAGAGTTTGGCTACGGTGAAGCAGGTCTACTGGCGGCCACACAGCTGCTTGCTCAGCTAAACGGCGAATCCGGTATTCAGCACGCTGTTGTTGCCTGCAAAATTTCCTGAATCCACCTGCCGGTAAAACCACGGGTTTTGTGATCTTTGCTTCAGAATGGGAACGTTCCCTTTCCTGGCGGGAATATTAATAGTTACACTCGGGAAACTAAAAAAACGCGCTATTTTCCGGACGCGGAGCGGTAAATAGTGTGAGTGTAAAGTTAAAGGATTATTAAATTATCAGGACTTCAGGTTATTTAAATGGGCTTTCATTTTTCCTGGTATTTTCATATTAATATAAATTAATAAAGGGATTTTTATGAAAAATATAAAAGAGCAGGATATCGATCGCCTGATCGAACTGGTAGGCGGTCGCGAAAATATTGCTGCCGTCAGCCACTGTATTACCCGATTACGTTTTGTGCTTGCCGATCCCGAACTTGCTCAACCGAAAGCTATCGAAGCGTTATCTGCGGTTAAAGGCTGTTTTACCAATGCCGGCCAGTTCCAGGTTGTAATCGGAACAGAGGTGGAAAGTTATTATCAGGCGCTACAGGCTAAAATCGGTTCTGGTTCGGTGGATAAAGAACAGTTAAAAATGGCCGCGCGACAGAATATGAAAGCACATGAGCGAGCGCTTTCTCATCTCGCTGAAATTTTCTTCCCCCTGTTACCCGCGTTAATCTGCGGCGGTTTAATCTTAGGCTTCCGCAATATTATCGGCGACCTGCCTTTTCCCAACGGGCAGACGCTGGCGCAGCAGCATCCAGCCTGGCAAAATATCTATGACTTCCTGTGGCTGCCGGGCGAAGCGATATTTATGTTTTTGCCGGTAGCCGTTTGCTGGTCAACGGTAAAAAAGATGGGCGGTACGCCAGTGCTGGGTCTGGTTCTGGGTATCACCCTTGTTTCACCACAGCTGATGAATTCCTATCTGCTCGGGCAGCAAACGCCGGCTTTCTGGGATTTCGGCTGGTTTGTGATTGCAAAGGTAGGCTACCAGGCGCAGGTGATCCCGTCAGTGCTGGCCGGTATGGCGCTGGCCTGGATTGAGCTCCGCTTGAAAAAATGGGTGCCGGAGTATCTCTGGCTGGTCGTGGTGCCGATTTTCACCATTTTGCTGGGCGTATTTCTTGCGCATGCGCTTATCGGGCCTTTTGGCAGGCTGATTGGCGACGGCGTGGCATGGGGCGTCACCGCGTTAATGACCGGCAGCTTTGCGCCGATTGGCGCTGCGCTGTTTGGTTTTCTTTATGCGCCGCTGGTGATTACCGGCATACACCAGACCACGCTGGCGATTGATTTGCAGATGATTAACAGCTCGGGCGGCACGCCGCTGTGGCCGCTGATTGCGCTATCGAATATCGCCCAGGCTTCCGCCGTGGTTGGCATTATTATTATTAGCCGTAAAGTTAACGAAAGAGAAATATCCGTTCCTGCCGCTATTTCCGCTTATTTAGGCGTAACGGAACCTGCCATGTACGGCATTAACCTGAAATATCGCTTTCCCATGTTATGCGCCATGATCGGCTCTTCTGTCGCAGGACTGCTTTGCGGATTAAACGGCGTGCTGGCTAACAGTATTGGCGTCGGCGGCCTGCCGGGAATTTTATCTATTCAGCCTCAGTTCTGGCTGGTATTTCTGACGGCGATGCTGGTGGCAATTATTGTCCCTCTATTATTAACGCTGTTGGTTTACCGCTATAAGGCCAGACGTGGCGAAATTCCGGCATAATTAAAGGATTATTTATGAGTAAGACAGTTGCCTGGTGGCAGAACGGCGTTATTTATCAAATTTACCCAAAAAGTTTTCAGGACAGCAGCGGCAACGGCTACGGCGATTTAAACGGCGTTATTTCCCGACTGGATTATTTGCATCTGCTGGGCGTGGATGCCGTCTGGTTAACGCCTGTGTATATTTCGCCGCAGGTTGATAACGGTTATGACGTGGCCGACTACTGCGCTATCGATCCTCTTTACGGCACCATGGAGGATTTTGAGCGGCTGGTAGCCGAAGCGCACCGGCGCAATATTCGTATCGTGATGGATATGGTGTTCAACCACACCTCGACGCAGCATCCCTGGTTTGTGGCCGCACAGGATGCGGATAGCCCATATCGGCCATTTTATATCTGGCGGGACGGTAAGGATGGCCAGCCGCCGAACAGCTGGCGTTCTAAATTTGGCGGTTCAGCCTGGCAATGGCATCAGGCCAGCGGGCAATATTATCTGCATCTGTATGCTGTTGAGCAGGCCGATCTTAACTGGGAACATCCGCCGGTACGGGATGAACTGAAGCAAATCTGTCGGTTTTGGGCGGCAAAAGGCGTTGATGGACTTCGTCTGGACGTGATTAACCTGGTGGCCAAGCATCCGGCGCTGCCTGAAGACAGGGAGGGCGATGGACGGTGCTTCTATACCGATGGCTCGCTGATTCACGACTATCTGCGGGAAATGAGCCGTGAGGTGTTTCAGCCGCTCGGACTGATGACGGTAGGCGAAATGTCCTCTACCACGCTGGCAAACTGTCAGCAATATGCGGCCAGTGATGGCAGCGAGCTTTCCATGACCTTTAATTTTCATCATCTGAAGGTCGACTATCCCGGCGGCGACAAGTGGTCGCTGGCCGCGCCCGATTTTATTGAGCTTAAGCGCATTTTCAACCACTGGCAGCGCGGTATGCATGGACGGGCCTGGAACGCGCTGTTCTGGTGCAACCACGATCAGCCGCGCATCGTTTCTCGCTTCGGGGATGACGGCAGGTTACGCGTTCCTGCGGCAAAAATGCTGGCAATGGTGCTGCACGGTATGCAGGGCACGCCCTATATCTATCAGGGTGAAGAGATTGGGATGACTAATCCGGGCTTCAGCCATATCGGGCAGTACCGTGATGTCGAAAGCCTGACTATGTATGCCGAACTGCGCGCCGAAGGCCGCAGCGAAGCCGATTTACTCTCCGTACTGGCCAGCAAATCACGTGATAACAGCCGTACGCCGATGCAGTGGAGCGCAGAAGCTAACGCAGGCTTCACTACCGGCCAGCCCTGGCTGAGCTGCGCGCAAAACTACTTAACGGTAAATGTGGAAGACGCGGTTGCCGATCCTGATTCAGTTTTTCATACCTATCGCCAGCTTATCGCCCTGCGCAAACAGCTCCCGCTGCTGACGTCTGGCGATTATAACGATCTTGCGCCGCTGCATCCGGCGCTGTGGAGCTACCTGCGATGCTGGAACGGACAGCGGCTTCTGGTAGTGGCCAATTTGCGCCGCGAGCCGCTTCACTGGCAAAACACTGATATTGCCGTCGCCGGCTGGCGCAGGGTGATCAGTAACTATGACGACGCGCCCCATCAGCCGCAGCCCTGCATTCTGCGGCCCTTTGAGGCGATATGGTGGCTACAGGAATAACGCGTTCTATCAATTAAGGGAATAATATGATGAAAGACAAGACACTTGCAGGAAAAACGCTTCTCGCCGCACTGATTACCGCCGCAATGTCCTTACCGGCAACGGCGGTGGATTTTCACGGCTATGCCCGTTCCGGTATCGGCTGGACCGGCAGCGGCGGCGAACAGCAATGCTTTAAGGCCACCGGCGCGCAAACCAAATATCGACTGGGCAACGAATGCGAAACCTACGCGGAATTAAAACTGGGCCAGGAGGCATGGAAGGAGGGCAATAAAAGCTTCTATTTCGACACTACACTGGCCTATGCCGTTTCTCAGCGCGCCGATTTTGAAGCGGTATCGCCGGGTTTTCGCGAAGTGAACATTACGGGCGTCAATCTGATCGACGCGCTGCCCGGCTCGACGATTTGGGCCGGTAAGCGTTTCTATCAGCGCCACGATGTATTCATGACCGACTTCTTTTACTGGGATATTTCCGGGCCGGGAGCCGGGCTGGAAAATGTCGATCTGGGTTTTGGCAAGCTTTCACTGGCGGTCACCCGCAACAGCGAATCGGGCGGTTCGCAGGGTTATATTGATACTCAGCAGGATGAGCGTCCAACCGTCAATGATGTTTTCGACGTGCGCCTTGCTGGCCTGCAAACCAATTCCGGCGGCAGCGTAGAGCTGGGGTTCGATTATGGCCGCGCCAACGTGCAGGAGGGCTACCGACTGGCGGACGATGCCAGTCGGGCAGGCTGGATGCTGACGGCCATCCATACGCAGGATTTAGCAGGAGGAAACAATAAGTTTGTGGCGCAGTATGCGACGGATTCAATGACCTCGCTGGGAAACGGTCGCAACGAAGGCGCATCGGTTGATAACAATGGGCGGATGATCCGCATGCTCGACCACGGTTCGATTGATTTCAACAATCGCTGGGGAATGATGTATGTGGCGATGTACCAGAATATCGATCGTGACAATAACAACGGCACCGAATGGTACAGCGCGGGTATAAGTCCAATGTATAAGTGGACGCCGATTATGAGTACCGTGCTGGAAGCCGGTTACGATAACGTCAAATCGCAGCGCACCCGCGAGCGCAACAGCCAGTATAAAGTGACGCTGGCGCAGCAGTGGCAGGCGGGTGACAGCGTCTGGTCGCGTCCGGCGCTGCGTTTGTTTGCTAGCTGGGCTAAATGGCATGAAAAATGGGGCTATGCCACGGCAAGCGACGACGGCTTCAGTTCCGGCACGGCTTACAGCGATACCGGCCTGCATACGTTCAGCCGCGGAAACAGCGATGAAGTCAGCTTTGGCGCGCAGATGGAAGTGATGTGGTAAACCGGTAACTAAAACAGGCGCGCAAGCTTGTCGACCGCGCTAATAATCTCCGCTCGCTGCAGGGCGGAGAATCCCAGCAGCCAGCCTTCCTGGCGCGCCGTTCCCTGATATAACGGCGACAGCCGCGGCAGCAGCAAACCCGTCTGCAAAGCCTGGCGCGTTAATCTCTCTTCTCCGCCATCCGGCAGCGTAACCGTTAACTGTAAACCGTGCTGGTGGCTCAGCGGCTTGAGCTTATCGTCCAGCCTCGCTGAAAGCTGCGTCAGAAGCAGATCGCGGCGGCTGGCATACAGCTTACGCATCAGCCGTAAATGCGCCTGAAAGTGACCGTTATTGATAAAATCTGCCGTCACTGCCTGTAGAAGCTGTGCGCTATGCCCGTCCATGACGCTGCGCAGGCGGCAAAAAGGACTGACCAGGGCGGAAGGGACAACCAGATAAGCCAGCCGCAGGGAAGGGAACAGCGTTTTGGAAAACGTGCCCAGATAGAGCACGCGTCCGGCGCTATCCAGCCCTTGCATGGCGGGCGCAGGCTGGCTGTCGTAATAAAATTCGCTGTCGTAGTCATCTTCAATCAGCCAGGCATTTTGCGTACGGGCGAAATGCAGCCATTGCAGACGACGCGCCAGGCTCATCGCCACGCCCGTTGGATACTGATGGGAAGGCGTCAGGTAGACCAGTTTGGCCGCTGGCCGCTCGGGAATTCTGGCACCCTGATCGTCCAGCGCCACCGTACTGACTGCGGCACCCGCGCTGACAAAAGCATGATGAGCGCCACTATAGCCCGGCTCTTCCAGCCAGATCTGCTCGCCCGGATCGCACAGCAGCATTGCCAGCATCTGTAACGCCTGCTGAGAACTGGTCAGAATGATGACCTGCTCCGCTTTACAGCGCACGCCGCGCGACAAGTGGAGATAACGGGCCACCGCCTGACGCAGTTCCGGCAACCCTTGCGGGCTACCATAGCCCATCATTTTTTCCGGCTCGTGGCGCAAACGCTGTACGGTCAGCCGTCGCCAGATATCGTGAGGAAAAGCACGCAGATCCGGCGAACCGGCGGCGAAAGCCTGAGGGAAAAGAGGATCGCTACAGCCGCCGGTCGCTACAATGCGCGCTCCCCGTGCGGAAAACGCGGGTTTTTCTGTCCGGCCTGGTTTTCTGACGCGCTGCATCTCTGGCAGCCCAACGGCAACAAAAGTCCCTTTGCCGGTTTGACGAAACAGATAGCCTTCGCTTTCCAGCTGCGCATAGGCTGCTTCTACCGTTACTCTCGACAATGACAAATCGCCAGCCAGCAGGCGCGAGGAGGGAAGTCGTTCGCCCTGCGGCAGCGTGCCGCTGGTGATGAGCTGGCGCAGAGCGGCGCACAGTTTTTCCCGTAGCGTTCTGCCGTGCTGCGAAGCAAATATCTGAATAAAAGAAGCGCGGGCCAGCGGCATAATGGTCTTACTCTTCGGTTAAAATGGGTCTTATTATTAAGACCCATTGACCTTATCATTGCGGGGACATTAAGCAAAGGAGCTACCCCGATGACCGTTTCCGCTGTTTTACAATTTCCACCGCCGTCAGCCGTGCAAAGCGAAGCCTGGCTACGCGAGAAGCTGGCTTACTATACCGACGCGTGGGATTTAGCGCAGGATCTTGCTAACGCCATTACCGCTATCGTTGTTATCGATACCCGTTCAACGGAACATTACCTGGCCGGCCATATTCCCGGCGCGGCAAGCTTTCCGCACGCCACTATGACGGCTGAAACGCTGGCAGCGCTGGATAAAAGTAAGGTTTACATCACCTATTGTGACGGCATCGGCTGTAACGGTTCGACCAAAGGCGCATGGAAGCTGGCGGCGGCAGGATTTCGCGTTAAGGAGCTTATCGGCGGCCTGGATTTCTGGCTGCGCGACCGTCATCCGATCGCGCAGGGAACCGCTAAAGGCGAGTGGCCGCCGCAAAGCTTACAGGCGTGCGGCTGCTGAACTCAGAGGAAAACCCACAGCAGGAAAATAACCAGCAGTAGCGCCATAAAAGCGGTGACGGCTGGTCGGCTAACCAGCGGCTGTAGCGCCGTTGGCAGATAGCTGATGGGCGCGACGATGGGCTGAGGATTGATCTCGCTGTCGGCCAGCGGCAGCTCTTTCAGACGCTCGGCGCGGCGTGAGAACAGCAGATTCATCAAATCCTGCGCCTGTGCCGCGGTCAGTACGGCCTGCGGCGGCAGCTGGAACCGCTGCTGGCTGGCATCTTCCAGCATGCTTTGCTCAGCATGATCGGATGGCACCTTTAGCGTGGCAAGCAGTGAATGCAGCGTGGGCGCAGGCTGCTGGCTGAGCGTCTGGCTAACCTGTAAATATTGCGTCAGCAGCGGGAACAGGCGGGAAGGAATCGGATCGCCGCTGTGCAGATTGACCACTTTCAGCGCCGACGTCCACAGCTTAACCGGCTGCTCGCCGGTAACGGCAGCCAGGCGCGCCACCTGCTGATTAAGCGCATGGTGTTCTGCGGGCAGCAGCGAACGGTCGGTAACGCGATTCTGCTGCGGCTGCGGGATCGCCATCTGTCCGTTTTGTAACATCGTCAGCACCTGACGCAGCTGGTCGGTATTCAACGAGCTGAGCACGGTATGGCCAAACTGCTGGCGAATAAAGTCGCTGACCGCCTGGCGATTATTACCCTGAGGCAGCAGATCGCTCAGCTGTTGAAACAGCTGACGGGTCGCATGCGTATTCTGCACCTGGGAAAGACGCGTATTCAGAAACTGCTCGGCCGCCGGGAAATGGCGCGACAGCAGTCCCGCGTCATTTTTCACGCCGACCTCATGCCGCAGGCCAGCCCACAGCTCCGGGGATTTCAACGAGCTGAGGGACATGATTTTGACAATCAGCCTTTCCAGCGTGGTGCGCTGAGCGGGCGTCAGCGGCTGGTCTCCCGGGCCGGTTCGGCTGGTATCGGGTCGGTTTTCGACCGTCGTACGTTCGCCAGGTAATGGCGCACCGGGGCCACTAAGAGGTTGCATGGCAAAATCCTTAACTCAAAATTATCCGGGGCGCACCGGAAAAAGGGGATTGGCTATGATAACAATCCCGCTTTGCGATAGGTAGTGGCGAGGGGCCGCAGAGCCGATTATTTTTCAGCAATTTTCTGGCGTCCGGCCGTTTTTTTCAGGCGTAAAGGCGTACGCAGCCGCTGAGCCAGAATCACGCCGCACAGAGTAATGCCGCCGCCGATAAAATGGTAGCTGTGCAGCTTTTCATGCAGAAACAGTACGGCGATAACGGCGGTAAAAACGGGCGTCAGATTCATAAAGATCGATGCGGTGCTGGCACCCATTCGCATCACGCCCTGGATCCACAAAAAAGGCGAGATAATTGAAGCCGGAATAGCGGCAAACAGCACCAGCGGCAGGTTATGCGCGTTTAGCGAAACGTCTTTTGCCAGCAGGAAACCGGGCAGCAATAGCAGGACGCCAAACACAATCTGCACGTAAAGACTTTGCCAGTTCGGCAGTGGAATTGCCCAGCGGCGGGTCAGCACGCCATACAGCGCATAAGAAGTGGAGGCGGCAAACAGCATCAGTTCGCCAGTACCCATGCCCTGCGTTAACAGCTGCGCAGGATTGCCCTGGCTAATCAGCCACACCAGACCGCTGAACGACAGCACGCTGCCGATCAGAATGCCCACCGTCGGCGCAACTTTTAACAGCACGATACTGATTAGCACGGTCAGTAGCGGGATCAGCGAAACCAGAATACCCATCGACAGCGCGCTCACGCTGTGCGCGGCGTAGTAGGCCAGGCTCTGATAAAGCACCATGCCAAGCAGGCCGAGCGTCAATAATTGCCAGAGATGTGGCCCGATCGGACGCCGATTACGCCACACGGCAGGCAGCACAAAAGGCGTCAGTGCAAGCAGCGCAATTAACCAGCGATAGAAAGAGATAGCGGCCGGATCGATAGCGCCAGCGGAAATTTTGCTGACGATAGCGTTGAACGACCAGATCAACACCGCCATCAGCGGATAAAGGAAATTCATTCTTATGCTCAAATCAATAATCAGGCAGGAGAGTGTACCTTTGTCCTGCTACAAATTAACAACGATTATCACATTACTGCCACAGTCACCGCAGCATCCGCCGCCATTTTTCTGCATCCAGCCCGTTCGGTGAAAAAAAGTTGCCAGTTCATTCCCAATTGTCGTTTGTGTATTTTTTGTTACGTCAAGATACTCATGCTGATGAGACGGGAAATTAATGCTGTATATCAGCAACATAAGAAAAGGCTATGACTCACCAACCTGAAAGCTTTTACTCCTTTTTCGGTAAAGTACAGAATTAATTCAGGAAATGACAGTTGTGTGACAGCGCAACGAAGAAAGGGAATTTGCACAGGAGAAAAGCACTAACGCCACTAACTCTATGCTATGCAGGAATAACTATGAACCCACCTAAACTGCACTCCGCGCTTGGCGACGGATTATCCAGTCGTCAGGTCACGATGATTTCAATTGCCGGTATTATTGGCGCTGGTCTGTTTATCGGTTCTGCCAGCGCGATTGCTACTGCCGGCCCGGCCATATTAATTTCTTATGCTTTGACCGGTTTTCTGGTTTTACTGGTTATGCGAATGTTAGGCGAAATGGCGGTAATACAGCCAGATTCGGGTTCTTTTTCCACCTATGCCGCCCGAGCGCTCGGCCCCTGGGCTGGCTTCACTATCGGCTGGCTGTACTGGTGGTTCTGGGTACTGATTGTGCCGGTCGAGGCGATAGCCGGAGCCAATATCCTTCACTCCGCTTTGCCTGCCGTTCCCGCCTGGGTTTATACGCTTTCCATCATGACTCTGCTGACCATCACCAACCTCTTCAATGTGAAAAACTTCGGTGAATTTGAATTCTGGTTTTCCATTATCAAAGTGGTGGCAATTATCGCTTTTATCGTCGTCGGCATTGTGGCGGTAAGCGGCTACTGGCCTCTGGCAAAAGTAAGCGGCGTGTCGCGCTTATGGGATCATGGTGGCTTTATGCCGCACGGTAGCGGCGCAATCCTTTCCGGCGTGCTGATTACCATCTTCTCTTTCTTCGGCGCGGAAATTGTGACCATTGCCGCCGCCGAGTCAAAAAATCCGGGCGAGCAAATCCGCCGCTCAACCAACCTGGTGGTGTACCGTATTGCCTTGTTCTATCTGCTGTCGATTTTTCTGGTGGTCTCGCTGGTAGGCTGGAACGATCCACAACTGAAAGAACAGGGAAGTTTTCAATACGTGCTGAACGTGCTCAATCTGCCGGGCGCAAATATTTTGGTCAGCACTGTAGTGTTTATCGCCGTTTGTAGCTGCATGAACTCCGGACTTTATACGGCTTCAAGAATGTTTTATTCGCTGGCACAGCGTGGCGACGCGCCAAAAGCCGGCACCCGCGTTTCCGCAGGCGGCGTGCCGCGCGTGGCCGTGCTTTCTTCCACGCTGGCCGGTTTTGCTGGCTGCTTCGCAAACTATGCTTTCCCCGGTAAGGTTTTTGATTTTCTGCTTTCCACAACGGGCGCCATTGCGCTGCTGGTCTATCTGGTCATTGCCGTTTCCCAACTGATTATGCGGCGGAAACTGGAGCGCAGCGGCCAGACGCCAGAATTTAAAATGTGGCTGTTCCCGTGGCTGACGCTGTTTACTATTGCCATCATCCTGATGGTGCTGGGCTATATGTTTATCTCACCCGACTATCGTTATGAAACGTTGATGACGCTGGCCGTGGCGGTGATTATGCTGATGCTGAGCTTCTACGTAACGCGTAAGCGAGCGGTGCAGAAAGTGACCGTCAGCAGCAAGATGCAGCCTCAGCGCCGCGCCGTTCAGGCAACTAAATAAAGGTGAGCTGATGACAAGGGCTGTCCGTGTTTCGGGCAGCCCTTGCTGCCTTACACCATACCTGTAGCACCCTTAACAGTGACTCAATTGCTCAGCCCTTGAGGCCGGTTCACCAGTAACCTGCTGGGCCAAAAGTAAAAGCCGCTCCTGCCGCCTGACCCCCATGCCACAGCCCCTTACGCAGGTAATAGCAAAATCCAACCCTGCTGCCGATGTGTCTGTCCAACAGCACCCGCTTAATGAAAAACACTATCCATAGCCCGTTTCAATTGCCCGATTAATTTATATAATTGCGTCGCGCGATGTTAAAGATCGATACAGGAGTATCGAGCTGGGGAATAAGTAGAAATGAAAGCCAAAATAATCGCGAATATCTCTGGTTTAATTTCGGTATGGAAAACTATTTCTCCAGTTTAAATAATGGATGTTAGTAGAATGAAAGTTTTTATTATTAATTTGAAACGCTCGGTATTGCGTAGAGAAAGTATTGAAAGCGAATGTGCTAAATATAATCTGGATTATGAATTTATTGATGCTATAGATGGGCGGCTGTTAACCTCTGCTGAAATACAGCAACATACGCGTAAACTTAATTATGCTTATAAACCTGGCGAAATCGGCTGCTCGCTTAGCCATATCAAGATTTATCGCCTTATGTGCGCGCAAAAGATTAATACCGCACTGATTCTGGAAGACGACGCAAAGCTGATGCCGGATATAACGACCGTGCTGAACGCGCTCAATAAGGCCGAATACAGCGAAAAACCGACCATCACGCTTTTGACCAAAACGTTTCAATATCAGGATAAATGCCTTTTTCATCTCGACCAGACCCACCGGGTTTATCCCGTCATTGAGGCCTGCATGTCGCATGGCTATGTTATTAACCAGGCCGCCGCACAAAAGGTATTGGCAGCTTTTTATCCCGTATGGATGGTTGCAGACCGCTGGAGCCTTTTTAAAGAATATGCTGACTGTGATATCAATGCTGTTATTCCCCCGGTCATCGTTCATTCTGACCTTGCCAGCGCATCGACAATAAAGATGCCAGCAGATGAGGAAGATCATCAGTCCAAAAAGAAACAAATCTGGAAGGAGCTGCGCAAAAAGCGCCCGCTATCGGTCAGGTTAAAAAGAATGGTATGGCTGATGGGTAAGCGGAATTTTATAAAAATTGTTAAGTGCTGAATCTTTCAACGGCGCCAGTGGCGCCGCTCCGGCCACAACGCTTACGACGGCTTTAATATTGCGGCCAGTCCGCTCCGGCAACACCATTCGCCGCGGCTCCTTTTGCCGCACGCTCAGGAGAAAATGCGTAGCGCCTGGCCAGTATGGTAGAGCGTAAAGCCATTTTCAAAGGCAGCGGAACGCAAAGTGGAGTGGGTCACCGGCTTATACTGCTGTAGCGGCAAAGGCAGCAGCGATTGCTCACCCGTGGTCAGATAGTGCGCAAATCCTTTTCCTACGGCGGTGCCTGTCGTGACGCCGCGTCCGTTATAGCCCGTCACGGCCAGCATGCCGGGCAGTGGCTCAAAAATACGAAAGGTATGATTTGGCGTAAAGCCTATCGTGCCCGTCCAGAAGCATTCCCACTTTACATTACGCAGAAAAGGAAAATAAAACTTCAGCTGGCTGTTTACCCAGCCGCGAATATAGGCCGCCGGTTTTCCCTGCGCCGACCCCATACTGCCAAACAGCAAACGATTGTGTGCATCGCGACGAATACTGCTGAGAACCGTTTTGGTATCCCATGAACCCTGACGCTCAGGGAAAATAGCCTGCGCATCGGCACACTCCAGCGGCGCAGAAGCGACCTGAAAATACCAGGCTTTAAAGAAGTTCTGCTTCACCGTATACCAGTCTTCCTCGGTATAGGCATTGGTGGCCAACACTACGCGCGACGCTTTAACTTCGCCTTCTGCCGTGGTGATAGTCCACTGCGTGCCGCTCCGGCTGACGCCTTTCACCGCGCTCTGTTCATAAATTGCCGCGCCGTTGATTTTGGCCGCTCGCGCCAGGCCTCGCGTGTAGGCTGTCGGGTTTAGCGTACCGGCGCGCTTATCCAGCAGGGCCGCCGGAACGTTGCTGCTGCCGACCAGCTGCTGTGCCTGCGTCTGGCTAAGCATTTCAACAGGTGCGCCACGACTGCTGAGCTGTTCATAACGACGCGCCAAATCCTTCATGCCGTTGTCGTTGTGTGCCAGATGCAGCGTGCCGCTACGGGTAGCGTCACACGCAATGCCATACTTATCGACCAGCGAAAACACCAGCGCGGGCGCTTCGCCCATCATGCGCGTCACGCGTTCGCCGTTCTCATTGCCCAGGACCTTTAAAATATCGTTCGGCGGGATCCAGGCACCCGCATTGACCAGGCCGACGTTACGTCCCGAACCGCCGCTGGCGACGCTGCCAGATTCCAGTACGGTCACCGAAATATTATTTTCGGCAAGATGTAGCGCGGTCGAAAGACCGGTAATGCCGCCGCCAATAATAACGACGTCGCTTTCTACCGTTGACTGCAAACAGGGGAAAGAAAGGGGAAGTTCAGACGAGGTGTTTTCCCACAAACATTTCTGCTCCATACTGACTCCGGGCAATAGACTGCAATGATTGACAGAATTTTTATCGTGAAGCCGGAAAAAAAAAGAGCCGCTGATAAAGTCAGCGGCTACAGCCAAACTAATTGAATTTAATACCCTGAGCCAGCGGTAATTCGCGCGAATAGTTAACGGTATTGGTCTGGCGACGCATATAGCTTTTCCAGACGTCCGAACCCGATTCGCGACCGCCGCCGGTTTCTTTCTCACCGCCGAAAGCACCGCCAATTTCCGCGCCGCTTGGGCCAATATTAATATTCGCGATGCCGCAGTCGCTGCCGGTAGCGGAAATAAAGGTTTCGGCTTCGCGGATATCGGTCGTGAAGATACAGGAGGAAAGCCCTTGCGGCACATCGTTATTTAAGGCAATGGCTTCATCCAGCGTATCGTAAGGCAGTACGTAAAGAACCGGCGCAAAAGTCTCTTTGCGGACAAATTCCGTCTGTGCCTCCAGCTCGACAATTGCCGGAGAAACGTAATAGCCCTGCGAATATTTATTATCCAGCACGCGCTCGCCGCCAAATGTTTTCGCACCGTGGGTTTTAGCCTGGGCCAGCACGTTTTGCATTGCCTTAAAGGCTTGTTCATCAATCAGCGGCCCAATTAATGAACCCTTAAGCGGATTGCCGATGCTGATATTGCTATAAGACTGCTTCAGGCGCTGCACAAGGTCGTCTTTTATTGAGCGGTGCACAATCAGGCGACGCAGTGAGGTACAGCGCTGGCCCGCCGTGCCGACAGCCGAAAACAATATAGCGCGCAGTGCCATATCCAGATCGGCAGCAGGCGTAACCACCATCGCGTTATTACCGCCCAGCTCCAGAATGCTTCGGCCAAAGCGTGCCGCAACCGCTGGCCCAATATCGTGGCCCATTCGCGTGCTGCCGGTGGCGCTGATTAGCGGAATTCGCGCATCGCTGGTTAACACTTCACCCGCTTCCCGCTCGCCTAAAATTACCTGGCTTAATCCTTCCGGTGCATCGTCGCCAAATTGCGCGATAGCCTTGTTCAGCAGTGCCTGGGTAGCCAGTGCGCACAGCGGCGTTTTCTCTGACGGCTTCCATAAAAGGCTGTTGCCGCAAACCAGTGCCAGCGCCGCATTCCAGGCCCAGGGCGCGGTGGGGAAATTAAAGGCGGTGATAATGCCGATAACGCCCAGCGGATGCCAGGTTTCGCGCATGTGGTGGCCGGGGCGCTCCGAGGCGATAGTCAGGCCGTAAAGCTGACGTGACTGACCCACGGCCAGATCGCAAATATCGATCATCTCCTGCACTTCGCCCAGGCCTTCCTGCAGGATCTTGCCGCATTCCCAGGTAATTAACGCGCCCAGTTCTTCTTTGTGCTGGCGCAGCTGTTCAGCAAACAAACGTACCAGTTCGCCACGGCGCGGAGCCGGAATTTTGCGCCATTGAATAAAGGCGGAGTGGGCAAGCTCAATGCGTTGGGCTACTTCCTCTTTATTTTGCAAAGTAATTCGTCCAATTACGCTGCCATCAATTGGCGACGTAACGGGATAATTTCCTGCAAGATAATCATTTTCAGCGACGCCCATTCGCAGCATTAGCTCTTTAATCATTCCATCACCTGTTATTTATTGACAAAAAAATTGCGTAATTCAGTATTGATGGGAGTGACAGATGGAAACAAACGACATTTTTTATTCAATTCATTCCGGAAAGTTGTGACCTCATATGAATCGCCGATACATGCCCTCATTGATCTCTATGCAGTGTTTTGAAGCGGCCGCCAGGCATTTAAGCTTTACCAAAGCGGCGGAAGAACTGAATATCACCCAAAGCGCGGTCAGCAAGCAGGTTGGCCAGCTGGAAGCTATTCTTGCCACGCCTCTTTTCCAGCGCGTGCGCAAGCGCCTTCAGCTGACGCCAGAAGGATCGGTTTACCTGACAGAAGTGCGTAAGGTATTGACCCAGGTAGAAATGTCGACGCGCTACATGCTTTCCTACGGTAGCCGCAATGAAGTACTGAACGTCAATACGCTGCCGACTTTTGGCGTGCGCTGGCTGATGCCGCGCCTGAACGGCTTTCGCTTTAAGCACGCCAATCTTTATTTAAATATTTCGAGCCGCATCGATCTTTTTGACTTTGATAAAGAAAACATCGATATCGCTTTTTATTATGGTCGCGGCAACTGGCCCAGGGCGCACTGTACAAAATTGCTGGATGAAGTCGTGGTGCCGGTCTGTTCGCCCGATATCCTTCCCGCCGTGCCTTTGACCTCGCCGCTTGAGCTGACCCGGATGGTTCTGCTGCAAAGTTCTACGCGGCCTGAAGCCTGGCACGACTGGTATGAACAGCAGGGGTTTCATACGGAACACAGCTATCACGGCCCGCGCTTTGAGACGTTTATGCTATCTATTCAGGCCGCGCGGATTGGCTGCGGCGTGGCGCTGGTGCCGCGTATGTTTGTCGAAGAAGAGCTGGCGGAGGGGAAACTGGTTATTCCCTGGCACTACGCGATGACGGACAGCCACAACGCTTACTATATTGCCGTGCCTGAGCACGCACACCAGGCACCCAAGGTGACCGCTTTTATGGCGTGGATCCAGGAAAAAGCGCCGTCGCTGAACGCGGCACCCTGAGCGATACCGGAAAAAAAGGAATGGATACCGCCTTTTTTTTCGTTTGAAGCAGCAGGGCAACTTTGTTTTTATCTTCCTTATCTTTTCCCCAGCAGGAATAAATAATGGAGCTGCCCTTCGTTAGCCAGTCAATAAATATTGTTCATCCCGTTTGTATTGAGCGTGGCGAAAATGCCGAGGTCTGGGATATTGCCGGTCGCCGCTATATCGATTTTATTGGCGGTATCGGCGTACTCAATTTAGGTCACTGCCATCCTGAAGTGGTTGAACAGGCTGCCGGGCAAATTCGCGCCTTAATGCATTCGGCATTTAATGCCGTGCCGCATAATAAATATTTGCAGCTAACCGAGGCGCTCAACGATTTTATTCCCCTGCACTACGATAAAGCTTTTATGCTGACCAACAGCGGTACGGAAGCGACGGAAAATGCCCTTAAAATCGCGCGAGCCTGCACGGGTCGCCAGGCCGTTATCGCGTTCGATGATGCTTTTCATGGCCGAACCCTCGCGGCGCTGGCGCTCAACGGCAAGGTTAAGCCTTATAAAAACCGCATCGGCACGCTGCCGGGAACGGTATTTCATGCGCCTTTTCCCGGCAAAGATTCTGGCGTGTCGGCTGAAGAAGCCAAAGCGGCTATCTTGCGTCTGTTCGACGTTGAGGTCGACGTCGAAGACGTTGCCGCGATTATTGTCGAGCCCGTGCAGGGCGAAGGCGGTTTTCGCTGTCTGGATGCTGCTTTTGCCAGCTGGCTGCGCAGGCTGTGTAACGAATCCGGCATCGTGCTGATTATGGATGAGATCCAGTCGGGCTTTGGCCGCACCGGCAGAAAGTTTGCCTTCGAGGCGTTGGGCACGGAGCCGGATCTGCTGCTGATGGGAAAAAGCATGGCAAACGGCCTGCCGCTGGCGGCGATTGCCGGACGAAAAGAGATTATGGACGCCTTACCGCGTGGCGGTCTGGGTGGGACTTATTCCGGCAACGTTGTCGCCTGCGCCGCCAGCCTGGCCGTGATTAAAACGATGACCGATGCACGCCTGGCTGAATGGGGCTGTGCAATGGATAAGGCGATTGTCGAAGCCCACCAGCGCTGGCACGGCAGCGACTTACCGATGGTTGGTGAACTGACCGGTACGGGCGCAATGCGCGGCATCGTCTTTAAGGATACGGCAAATGCCTGTGGCGCCGACCACCTTAGCGCACTGCTCGCCAGCGCACGTGAGGCAGGCGTGCTGCTTATGCCAAGCGGCCGACATCGCAATATCCTGCGGCTGTTAGCACCGCTGACCACGCCGCCAGCTATTCTTAAAGAAGGGTTGTTACTTATCGAACAGGCTCTTTTTACCCTGCGCGCGTAAACCATCATCATAAGGCCAGATTATGACCCAGCTTGTTTCGCCCGATCTTATTCGCGACAAATTCTCTAAGGCGATGTCGCTGATGTATCAACAGGAAGTTCCCCAGTACCGCACGCTGTTGCACATTGTGAAAGAAGTGAACGAGCGCTACCTCCTTGCGCATCCACAGACTTTTGCCACGCTGGACAAGGAGCAGGAGCTAAACCGGCTGGACGTAGAGCGTCACGGCGCTATCCGCCTGGGGACGGCGGAAGAACTGGCAACGATGCGCAGGCTGTTTGCCGTGATGGGGATGCTGCCGGTGAGCTATTACGATCTTTCTGCGGCGGGCGTTCCGGTACACGCGACCGCTTTCCGCGCCGTTGAGGAAAGCTCGTTGCAATACAATCCATTCCGCGTTTTCACTTCGCTGCTGCGGCTGGATTTGATCGAGGATGCGAAGCTCAGGGAGCAGGTAGAACAGATCCTCGCCAGACGGGCTATTTTTACGCCTCGCGTGCTGGAGCTGATGGCAACAAATGATAAGCAGCAAGGTTTGACGGCGGATCAGGCGGAAGAGTTTGTTGCCGAAGCGCTGAAAACCTTTCAGTGGCACAGCGAAGCGCAGGTCGATGTTGCTACCTATCAGTCGCTGCTGGAGCAGCACCGCCTGATTGCCGACGTCGTCTCTTTTAAAGGGCCGCATATTAACCATCTGACGCCGCGCACACTGGATATCGACAGCGTACAGCAGCGGATGCCGGATTACCAAATCGTACCGAAAGAGAGTATTGAAGGGCCGCCGCGACGTCGGGTGCCGATCCTGCTGCGCCAGACCAGTTTTAAGGCGTTAAGCGAAAAGATTGTGTTTACCGACAGCATCGAAGGCAGGCATACCGCGCGGTTTGGCGAAATCGAACAGCGCGGTCTGGCGCTGACGCCGCAGGGCCGCGCGCTGTATGACCAGCTTTTACAGCAGCCCGCCGAGGGTGACAGCGATGCCGCCGCGCGCTTTGCCGCTTTCCCGGACGATGAAGAAACGCTGCGTCAGCAAAAGCTGGGCTATTTTCGCTATCGGCTGGTGGCTGAACGGCTGCCTGTTGAAACAGCGTCGCGTGAACATCTCAACACTTTACTACAGCAAGGCATTATCGAGGCCAGGCCAATTATTTATGAGGATTTTTTACCGGTCAGCGCGGCGGGGATTTTCCAGTCAAACCTGGGCAGTGAAAGAGGCGCGGTAAGCAAAGGTAATCCTAATAAGGCCGCTTTTGAGCAGGCGCTGGGCCGTCAGGTTATCGACGAGTTTTCGCTGTATCAGCAGCTGGAAGATAACTCGCTGGCGGAGATTTTCGACGGGCGCTAATGCTTTTTGACTCAGGCCATAACTTAAGCCTAAAGTTAGCAGCATAAAATTCAGGCAGAATAGCGGGCGTTAGCCGATCATTAAGGAAATTCACGATGAAAACCAGACTGGTTGTTTTGCTGTTAACGTTATTTATTGGCTCAGGCAGCGCCTTCTCCGCGACGGAACAGGAGGTCGACCAACGGCTCGACGTTCTTTTCGGTTCGCATCAGGATTACCACGATTTTTTCGACAATTTGCAGAGGGCGGTAGCATCACAAAACCAGGTGAAAGTGGCCGCAATGGTCTCTTATCCACTGAAGGTAGGATTACGCGGTAAGGAAAAAACCTTCCGCAATCAGGATGCATTGCAAAAAAGCTATGACGCCGTGTTTACGCCAGCCTTGAGCCAGGTCATCGTTAACCAAAAATATGAAAATCTGTTTGCGCGGGATCAGGGCGTGATGGTCGGCGACAGCGGGCAGCTCTGGTTCGGCGAGGTTTGCCAGGATAAAGCCTGTAAGCAAAAGCAAATCATGATTACCCGTATAAACCAGTGAATTTCTGTCAGGCCAGATTGCTTTCATTTATGAGGCATCGATAAATATGTTATCAGGACTCAACCATTTAACGCTGGCGGTCAGCGATCTCAACACAAGCGTGGCGTTTTATCAGCGGCTGCTGCAAATGGATCTGCATGCCGTTTGGGAAAGCGGTGCTTATCTGAACTGCGGGCCGCTATGGTTGTGTCTCTCTTACGATGCGATGCGGCAATATGTTGCACCCGAAAGCAGCGACTATACGCACTATGCTTTTACCATCGAACAGCAAAACTTCGCCGATTTTGTGATGCGTCTTCAGCAGGCTGGGGTGACAAGCTGGAAAGAAAACCGTAGCGAAGGCGAATCATTCTACTTTCTCGATCCCGACGGTCATAAGCTGGAAGTCCATGTCGGTGATTTACAGCAGCGGCTGGCGGCCTGCCGGAAAAATCCTTATCACAGGATGATTTTTAGCTAACTATTTTCTTCTCCCCGTTTTCCCGAATCCGGCAGAGCAGCCTTGTTCTGCCGGACCACCGCTGGCTGCCGCATCTCTTGCTTATCCCTGTCGGTAATTTATGGCAGAATACCGCCCCTCGCCGTGAGTAAACAGGAATCCTGATTGTGAAAATTCTCGTTGATGAAAATATGCCTTACGCCCGCGAACTGTTTGGCCGTACTGGCGATGTTGTCGCCGTGCCGGGACGGCCGGTGCCGCAGGCCGAGCTGGACAATGCCGACGGCCTGATGGTGCGATCCGTCACCAAAGTCAACGCGGCGCTCTTAGACGGCAAGCCGGTGAAGTTTGTCGGCACGGCCACGGCGGGCACCGACCACATCGATGAGACCTATCTGCAACAGCAGGGCATCGCCTTTTCAGCCGCGCCCGGCTGTAACGCCATCGCCGTGGTGGAATATGTTTTCTCTTCGCTGCTGCTGCTGGCAGAGCGTGACGGTTTTGCACTGAAAGATCGTACCGTCGGCATCGTGGGCGTCGGCAACGTTGGCGGTCGTTTGCAGGCTCGTCTGGAAGCGCTGGGCATTCGCACGCTACTTTGCGATCCGCCTCGTGCCGATCGGGGTGACGCAGGCGATTTCCTGCCGCTGTCCCGGCTGGTGGAGGAAGCCGATATCCTGACTTTCCATACGCCGCTGTTCAAACAGGGCGAGTACAAAACGCTGCATCTGGCCGATGAAGCTTTACTTATGGCGCTGAAACCAAACGCCATCCTGATTAACGCCTGCCGTGGCCCAGTAGTGGACAATCAGGCGCTGTTGAAAGTACTGGAAACGCGTAGCGATCTTAGCGTGGTGCTGGATGTTTGGGAGCCGGAGCCGGAACTTTCCCTGCCGCTGCTGGATAAAGTAGATATTGCCACCGCGCATATCGCGGGCTATACGCTGGAAGGCAAGGCGCGCGGCACCACGCAGGTTTTTGAAGCCTGGACGCGCTTTTTAGGCCAGCCACAGCAGGTAGCGCTGGATACGCTGCTGCCCGCGCCGGAGTTTGGCCAGATAACGCTGCACGGCGAGCTGGATCAGCCAACGCTAAAAAGACTGGTGCATCTGGTGTATGATGTGCGCCGCGACGATGCGCCGCTGCGAAAAGTAGCCGCGATCCCGGGCGAATTTGACCGCCTGCGCAAAAATTATCTGGAACGCCGCGAGTGGTCTTCTCTGCGTGTCGAGTGCGACTCTGCGCAAACCGCTGCGCTGCTGCTGAAGCTGGGCTTTAACGCAGTTTATCAGGGCGCTTCCTGACTCCCGTTTATCTGCCTGTTGTGGTTGACGTGGACTACGAAAAAATCTGAATCCCTGGGCGGTGGTGTCACCGCCTTCTGTTTTTTATGTACATTATCTGGAGTAAACCAACATGTCTGACGGCTGGAACATTGCGCTACTGGGCGCGACAGGCGCAGTAGGCGGAGCAGTACTGGAACTACTGGCCGAGCGCCAGTTCCCGGTTGGTGAGCTGCACTTGCTGGCGAGCGAACGCAGCGCGGGTGAAAACCTGCGTTTTGAAGGCAAAACGCTGCTGGTGACCAGCGCGCAGGAATTTGACTGGTCGCAGGTACAGCTGGCCTTTTTTGCCGCCGGACGTGAAGCCTCCGCGCGCTATGCGGAAGAAGCCGCCAGCGCGGGCTGCCTGGTGATTGATACCAGCGATCTGTTTGCGCTGGAGCCGGATGTGCCTCTGGTGGTGCCGGACGTGAATTCTCAGGTGCTGGCGGACTACCGCAATCGCAATATCGTCAGCGTGGCCGACAGCGTGACCAGCCAGCTGCTGTGCGCGATCAAACCGCTGGTCGATCAGGCCGGGCTGGGTCGTTTGCAGGTGACCAGCCTGATTGCCGCTTCGGCACATGGCAAAGCGGCGGTGGATTCACTGGCGGGCGAAAGCGCGCGCCTGCTGAACGGCCTG
The DNA here is from genome assembly GCF_019132875.1 of Erwinia phyllosphaerae. Classification (GTDB taxonomy): domain Bacteria; phylum Pseudomonadota; class Gammaproteobacteria; order Enterobacterales; family Enterobacteriaceae; genus Erwinia; species Erwinia phyllosphaerae. Next base: position 707,443 of record NZ_JAHSPF010000001.1, on the reverse strand, counting down.
CCTGCGGAAGAGACGTTCTTTGGCCGCCAGCTGGCTTTCAACATGCTGCCGCTGCTGCCGGATGCGGAAGGGAGCGTGCTGCAGGAACGTCGCCTGATCGATCAGGTGCGTAAAGTGCTACAGGACGAAGGCCTGCCGATTACCGTCACTACCGTTCAGGCACCGGTTTTCTATGGCAACGCGCAGATTGTCCATATAGAAAATTTACGCCCGATGTCGGCGGAAGAAGCGCGTGAAGCCCTGATGCAGGCGGAAGATATCGCGCTTTCTGATGAAGATGACTATCCGACGCAGGTGGGCGACGCCTCTGGAAACGTGCAGCTAAGCCTGGGCTGTATTCGTAACGATTACGGTATCCCGGAAATGCTGCAGTTCTGGTCAGTGGCGGATAACGTGCGCTTCGGCGGCGCGCTGATGGCGGTGAAAACGGCTGAGAAGCTGGTACAGGAGTACTTCTGGTAATGTCAGCAGGAGATTTGCCGCCACCCACGTACAAGCTGGCGCTGGGGATTGAATATGACGGCAGCCGTTACTATGGCTGGCAACGGCAGCAGGAAGTCAGAAGCGTTCAGGAAAAGCTGGAGAAGGCGCTCTCAAAAGTGGCCAATCATCCGGTCGTGGTTTTCTGCGCGGGACGAACGGACGCTGGCGTACACGGTACGGGGCAGGTGGTGCATTTTGAAACCACTTCGCTACGCAAAGATGCGGCCTGGACACTGGGCGTTAACGCTAATCTGCCGGACGATATCGCAGTGCGCTGGGTGAAATCCGTCGCGGATGATTTTCACGCCCGCTTTAGCGCGACGGCAAGACGTTATCGCTATGTGATCTACAACCGCCGTTTGCGTCCGGCGATCCTTCACGGTGGCGTTACGCATTTTTATCATCCGCTGGACGCCGAAAAGATGCAGCGCGCCGGCCAGGCATTACTGGGTGAAAACGACTTCACTTCTTTTCGCGCCGTACAGTGTCAGTCGCGTACGCCGTGGCGCAACGTTATCCATTTAAACGTTAGCCGTCATGGCGCCTATGTCGTAGTGGATATTAAAGCCAATGCTTTTGTGCATCACATGGTGCGCAATATTGTCGGTAGCCTGATGGAAATAGGCTGTGGAAATCAGCAGGAGAGCTGGATGGCCGAACTGCTGGCGGCGAAAGATCGCACGCTGGCAGCGGCAACCGCGCGGGCCGAAGGGCTCTATCTGGTCGCGGTTGATTACCCTGAACATTATGATTTACCACGTCCGCCGATGGGACCGCTGTTCCTCGAGGATTAACGCATTAAGGAACCCTGTATGGAAGTGATTCACAGCGTTATCGACTTTATTTTGCACATTGATGTTCATTTACAGGCGATGGTGGCGCAGTACGGCGTCTGGATCTACGCCATTCTGTTTTTGATTCTGTTTTGTGAAACAGGGCTGGTGGTCACGCCTTTTCTGCCCGGCGACTCGCTGTTATTCGTGGCGGGCGCGCTGGCGGCTATCCCGGACAGTGCGCTGAATGTGCACATGATGGCGCTGCTGCTCTGCGTGGCGGCAATTGCAGGCGATGCGGTGAATTACACTATCGGTCGGCTGTTTGGCAACAAGCTGTTCAGCAATCCGAACTCAAAGGTTTTCCGTCGCAGCTATCTGGATAAAACCCATCAGTTTTACGAGCGCCACGGTGGCAAGACGATTATCCTGGCACGCTTTGTCCCCATCGTCCGTACCTTTGCGCCGTTTGTTGCCGGTATGGGCAAGATGTCCTATCGTCATTTTGCCTTGTTTAACGTGGCTGGCGGCCTGCTGTGGGTGCTGCTGTTCTCCTATGCCGGTTACTTCTTTGGTAATCTGCCGGCGATTCAGAAAAACCTGCACTATCTGATCGTCGTCATCATTCTGGTTTCGGTCCTGCCCGGCATTGTGGAAGTGCTGCGCCATCGCCGTTCGGCGGCTCGTCAGCAGAAGCTGTAGCTGTCCCGGTAACGATAAACAGCGTGAAAGCCTGGCGAAAGCCGGGCTTTTTGCTTCAGGCAGAAAGACCGCGGCCAGCCGCAAGGCGTTGCGGCACCGGGATGGTTAGCCAGCGGGTAAACTCTCTGTCGGCACTGAATGAAATAGCAGCAGAACGCAAGTTTTAACGCGGGCATCGGCCTGAATGAATAAAAGCGCGAACGGCTACAAGGTAATCATTGTGAAAAATCCGTGTGAAAAGCCACGATAACCCGTTGATGATTATGTAGCGCGGGCAAGCGTTTTATGATGTAATACCGCCTAATTCTCAGGCGATAATCTGTGTTAAGTATCTGATTTAGCACAACAAACAACATAACAGGTCATCAATGAGCTGGATTGAAAGAATTCTCAACAAGAGCACAATTACTCCTTCGCGCAAAGCCAGCATCCCTGAAGGGGTGTGGACCAAATGCGACAGCTGCGGTCAGGTTTTGTACCGTGCCGAGCTGGAACGTAATCTGGAAGTTTGCCCGAAATGCGATCACCACATGCGTATGCACGGTCGTGACCGCCTGCACAGCTTGCTGGATGAAGGCTCTTTAGTTGAGCTGGGCAGCGAACTGGAGCCAAAAGACGTGCTCAAGTTCCGGGATTCCAAGAAATATAAAGATCGTCTGGTCGCGGCACAGAAAGATACCGGAGAGAAAGACGCGCTGATCGTAATGAAAGGCACGCTGCACGGTATGCCAATTGTCGCGGCGGCCTTCGAGTTCTCCTTTATGGGCGGCTCAATGGGCTCCGTGGTCGGTGCGCGCTTTGTTCGTGCCGTTGAGCAGGCGCTGGAAGATAACTGCCCGCTGATCTGCTTCTCCGCTTCCGGCGGCGCGCGTATGCAGGAAGCGCTGATGTCGCTGATGCAGATGGCGAAAACCAGCGCCGCGCTGGCGAAAATGCAGGCGCGTGGTCTGCCGTACATCTCCGTGCTGACCGACCCAACTATGGGCGGCGTTTCCGCCAGTTTCGCTATGCTGGGCGATCTGAACATTGCTGAACCTAAGGCGCTGATTGGCTTTGCCGGCCCGCGCGTTATCGAGCAAACCGTGCGTGAAAAACTGCCGCCGGGCTTCCAGCGCAGCGAGTTCCTGATCGAGAAGGGCGCTATCGACATGATCGTGCGCCGTCCGGTAATGCGCTACAAGCTGGCCAGCGTGCTGGCAAAAATGATGAACCTGCCGCAGCCGCAGGAAGAGCAGCCGGAAGCAGAAGAGGCCACGCAAAGTCCAGAGGCGTGACCGATGGCCGAAAGGGCGCGCGTCGCCCTTTCTCCTATGAACCGTAACGTTGTGAACGGGATACATGGATAATCTTCCTCAAGCCACGTCGCCTCTGGCCACGTGGCTTCATTATCTTGAGAATCTTCATACTCAAGCTATCGAACTCGGGCTGGCGCGCGTTCAGCGCGTGGCGACACGCCTTGACCTGTTAACGCCAGCGCCCGTTGTTTTCACCGTAGCCGGGACTAACGGCAAAGGCACCACCTGCCGCACGCTGGAAACGCTGCTGATGGCGGCGGGTTATCGCGTGGGCGTCTACAGTTCGCCGCACCTGCTGCGCTATACCGAGCGCGTACGTATTCAGGGCGCAGAGCTGCCGGAAGCCGATCACACCGCTTCTTTTGCCGATATTGAGCAAGGGCGTGGCGACACGTCGCTGACCTATTTTGAATACGGCACGCTGTCTGCGCTGTGGCTGTTCAAGCGCGCGCAGCTGGACGTGGTGATCCTTGAAGTGGGGCTTGGTGGCCGCCTGGACGCGACCAATATTGTGGATGCCGACGTCGCGGTTATCACCAGTATCGCGCTCGACCATACCGACTGGCTTGGCCCCGATCGCGAAAGCATTGGCCGTGAAAAAGCGGGCGTGTTTCGTGGCGGCAAACCCGCCATCGTTGGCGAACCGGATATGCCGCATACCATCGCCGAAGTCGCCGCTACGCTGGGCGCGCAGCTGCACAAGCGCGATCGCGACTGGTCATTTAGCGTGGGTGAACATGACTGGTCGTTTACGGACCAGCTGGGCACGCTGAGCGGCCTGCCTTTGCCGCAGGTGCCGCTGCCAAATGCCGCTACGGCGCTGGCCGCGCTGCGCGCGTCACCGCTCAAGGTGGATGATGCGGTGCTCTACGGCCTGGATAAAGCCGTTTTGCCGGGCCGTTTTCAAACCGTTGCACAATCACCCCGCATTATTCTGGACGTCGCGCACAACCCTCACGCGGCGGCTTATCTGGCCGGACGCCTGAGCGAACTGCCAAAAACCGGTAAGGTGCATGCGGTAGTAGGGATGCTGCACGACAAAGACATTATCGGCACGCTGGCCTGCCTGAAGCCCCAGGTTGATAGCTGGTACTGCGCGCCGCTGGAAGGGCCGCGTGGCGCAACGGCGCAGCAGCTGGCGGCGCATTTGCCGACCACGGCGCAAACCTTTTCCAGCGTGGCGGAAGCATTTAAGCATGCGTTACAGCAGGCGCATGAACAGGATATCGTGCTGGTGTGCGGATCTTTCCACACCGTAGCGCACGTAATGGAAACGATGGAAACGGAGAGTGGCAGTGGCAAGTAAGTTTCAAAATCGTTTAGTAGGGACCATTATCATCGTGGCGCTGGGCGTTATCGCGTTGCCGGGGCTGCTGGATGGCAAGAAAAAGCATTATAAAGAAGAGTTTGCCGCTATCCCACTGGTGCCTAAACCCGGCGACCAGCAGGATTCAGAAATGGTGCCGCCGGTGACGCAATCGCTGCCGGCACAGCCGCCGGAGGGCGCAGGCACGGCGGTGAAGGGCCAGACCAGCGAAAACACCTCGCAGGCGGAAAGCGGTTCTACCGCGCCGCAGTCCGGCAATCAGCCAACCGTGGTTGCGCCGCCACCTGTGCAGCACGTTAAGCCTGCTGAGAAACCGGTCGAGAAGCCGGTCGAAAAACCGAAGACCGTACCAAAACCCGTCCAGAAGACAGAGCCTAAACCTGAATCCAGGCCCGTGCAGAAAGCCGAACCGAAACCGGCGCAGGAAAGCGCACCGTCTGGTCAGGCCTGGGTTGTGCAGCTGGGCGCGTTGAAAAATGCTGCGAAGGTCAATGAAATCGTGGCGTCGCTCCGTCTTTCCGGCTATCGCGCCTTTACCGTGCCTTCAACGCCGGTGCAGGGCGAAATCACGCGCGTTTACGTAGGGCCAGATGCCTCTAAAGCAAAAATGCAGGCGTCCATTGGCGAGCTGAAGGGCATTACCGGCCTGGGCGGCGTCATTAAGCCTTACAGCGTTCGTTAGCCTGTTGCTATTGCTGAAAGAGCCTGTGCCTTTCAGCGCCTAAAAACCCGCTGCCGCCGCGCCGAATCTGGCGAGGCGGCAGCAGGTAAAAACTGCTAAATCAATTGGTTGCCGAGGCACGTCAGCCAACCTGTTTTTTCCTTTTTCTTGCAGGTTTCAGGTGGATTTTTTTCGCGCCCGGTTTTCATCAGGACGGTTAAGGAAAAGCTACGCAAACGTTTTCTTTTTCTGTTAGAATTCGCCCCGAACTCAGGTTACGCCGCTCTGTTGCCCACTATGGCTACAGAGAACGTGGCCTGATACAGGGGCACAGTCGCTGGAAGAGTTCATGGTCTGGATAGATTACGTCATTATTGCGGTTGTTGGTTTTTCGGCTCTTGTCAGCCTGATCCGCGGGTTCGTTCGGGAAGCTTTATCACTCGTCACCTGGGGTTGCGCATTTTTTGTCGCCAGTCATTATTACTCCTTCCTTGCTGTCTGGTTCACAGGTTTTCAGGACGAACTGGTTCGAAATGGAATCGCCATTGCGGTGTTGTTCGTCGCCACGCTGATAGTCGGGGCGATCGTCAACTTCGTGATTGGCTCGCTGGTTGAAAAAACTGGCCTGTCGGGGACCGACAGAGTGCTGGGAGTCTGTTTCGGGGCATTACGCGGCGTACTGATTGTGGCGGCCATGCTGTTTTTCCTTGATACCTTCACCGGCTTTTCCAAAAGCCCGGACTGGCAACAGTCCCAGCTGATTCCCCAGTTTAGCTATATTATCAGGTGGTTTTTTGACTACCTGAAAGGCACGTCGAGTTTTTTGCCCCGGTAATTGAGCCGGGGTTGCGGCTTATGAGGAAATGACCACATGTGCGGTATTGTCGGGATCGCCGGTTTTATGCCGGTCAACCAGTCGATTTATGATGCGTTAACGGTGCTGCAGCACCGTGGCCAGGATGCCGCAGGCATCGTTACCATTGATGCCTTACACTGCTTCCGCCTGCGTAAAGCAAACGGCCTGGTGAGCGATGTTTTTGAAGCTCGCCATATGCAGCGTTTGCAGGGCAATATGGGTATCGGCCACGTCCGCTACCCGACTGCGGGAAGCTCCAGCGCTTCTGAAGCGCAGCCCTTTTACGTCAACTCGCCTTACGGCATTACGCTCGCGCACAACGGTAACCTGACCAACGCCCACGAACTGCGCAAGCAGCTGTTCGAAAGCGGCCGCCGTCACGTTAACACCACCTCAGATTCTGAGATCCTGCTCAATATCTTTGCTCAGGAACTGGATCGTTTTCAGCATTACCCGCTGGAAGCAGAAAACATTTTTGCAGCGGTTGCGGCGGTGCATCAGCACGTTCGCGGCGCTTACGCCTGCGTAGCAATGATTATCGGCCACGGCCTGGTTGCCTTCCGCGATCCTAACGGCATTCGTCCGCTGGTTATCGGCAAACGCGCTATGGCTGACGGCCGTAACGAATATATGGTGGCTTCCGAGAGCGTGGCGCTGGATACGCTGGGCTTTGAGTTCCTGCGCGACGTTGCGCCGGGCGAAGCGGTCTACGTCACTGAAAAAGGGCAGCTGTTTACCCGTCAGTGCGCAGAGAACCCGAAATTCAACCCGTGCCTGTTTGAATACGTCTATTTTGCCCGCCCGGATTCCTTCCTGGACAAAATTTCCGTTTACAGCGCGCGCGTGCGTATGGGCACCAAGCTGGGTGAGAAAATCGCTCGTGAGTGGGAAGATCTGGATATCGACGTGGTTATCCCGATTCCGGAAACCTCCTGCGATATCGCGCTGGAAATGGCCCGCATTCTGAATAAGCCTTACCGTCAGGGTTTTGTGAAAAACCGCTACGTAGGCCGTACCTTCATTATGCCAGGCCAGCACCTGCGCCGCAGCGCGGTACGCCGCAAGCTCAACGCTAACCGTGCCGAGTTCCGCGGTAAGAACGTGCTGCTGGTGGATGACTCCATTGTGCGCGGCACCACTTCTGAACAAATTATTGAAATGGCGCGCGAAGCGGGAGCGAAAAAGGTTTATCTGGCTTCTGCCGCTCCGGAAATCCGCTTCCCGAACGTTTACGGCATCGATATGCCAAGCGCCACCGAGCTGATTGCGCACGGTCGTGAAGTAGATGAGATTTGCAAGCTGATCAAAGCGGATGCGCTGATTTTCCAGGATCTGGACGATCTTATCGATGCGGTACGTGAAGAAAACCCGGATATCATTCAGTTTGAATGCTCGGTTTTCAACGGCGTTTACGTCACCAAAGATGTCGACCAGCGTTACCTGGAGCATATCCAGTCGCTGCGCAACGATGATGCCAAAGCGCTGGCGCGTCAGAATGAAGTCGAAAACCTGGAAATGCACAACGAAGGCTAATGCCCTCGGGTGTCACAGCAGGTATGATGGGCCGGAAGCAATTCCGGCCCATTTTTTTTGGCGCGGCGGACTCAATAAGGACTCTTATGAAACGACTTATCATCGGTATCTCAGGCGCCAGCGGCGTAATTTACGGCGTGCGCGCGCTGCAGGTATTGCAGCAGGTCAGCGACGTGGAAACCCATCTGGTGATGAGCCAGGCCGCCCGGCAGACGCTGGCCCTGGAAAGCGACTATTCCGTGCGCGACGTGCAGGCGATGGCGGACGTGGTGCATGACGTGCGCGATATTGCCGCCAGCATCTCTTCCGGTTCGTTTAAAACCGATGGTATGGCTATTTTACCCTGCTCGATGAAGACGCTTTCCGGCATCGTTCACAGCTACAGCGATGGCCTGCTGACGCGTGCGGCGGACGTTATCCTGAAGGAAAGGCGTCGGCTGGTACTTTGCGTTCGCGAAACGCCGCTGCACCTTGGGCATTTGCGAATGATGACCACCGCCGCAGAAATGGGCGTGGTGATCATGCCGCCCGTGCCCGCGTTTTACCACCGTCCACAAACGGTAATGGATATTGTCGATCAGACGGTTAACCGCGTGCTGGATCAGTTTGATATCCAGCTTGATAAAGATCTTTTTACGCGCTGGCAAGGTGCATAGACGGCAGTCTTGTGCGCTCTGCTGGTGCATTTTTCCCGTTGTAAACGCTTTGCGTGCAGGTTTTTCACCAAAGCGAAGCATTTTTAGCGCTACGCTGCCTTCTTCCTTTGCGCGCAGTCGGCACATCCGTGCCGTCTGTCAGACCTCCGTCATCTTCCTGAACGCCTGCCGGTAAAAATGGCACGGAACCTGCACATCTCAAAGCGGGTAGACCCATAATAAAAACGCACTTTGAGGATAATCTATGAAAAAGCAGGCTGTGGCTCTTTCTCTGCTGCTGGCGCTCTCTGCCGCTGGCAGTGCTTTTGCTGCCGTACCAAAAGCGTTGCGCATCGGCACCGATCCCACCTACGCCCCGTTTGAATCTAAAAACGCGCAGGGCCAGCTGGTGGGATTTGATATCGATCTGGCCACGGAAATCTGCAAGCGTATGGAAACCAAATGTACCTTCGTGGAAAGCGATTTTGATGCGCTGATCCCCTCACTGAAAGCGAAAAAAATCGACGCCATTATCTCTTCACTTTCCATCACCGAAAAGCGCCAGCAGGAAATCGCCTTCTCTGAAAAGCTGTATGCGGCTAACGCGCGGCTGATTGCGCCGAAAGGCTCAAAGCTGGAGCCAACCGTAGCTTCGCTGAAAGGTAAAAACATCGGTCTGCTGCAGGGCACCACCCAGGAAACTTACGCTAACCAGTACTGGCGCACCCAGGGCGTAACCATTACGCCATACGCCAATCAGGATCTGGTTTATCAGGACCTGACCGCAGGCCGCATTGACGCCGCTTTCCAGGATGAAGTTGCCGCCAGCGAAGGCTTTCTCAAGCAGCCCGTCGGTAAGGATTACGCCTTTGCCGGTCCGGCGGTAAAAGATGAAAAAATCTTTGGCGTGGGAACCGGCATCGGCTTGCCGAAAGAGGATCCCGAGCTGAAAGCCGCTATCGACAAAGCTTTCGACTCCATGCGTAAAGATGGCACCTACGACAAGCTGGCGAAAAAATACTTCGATTTTAACGTCTACGGCGATTAAGAAAATCTGTCAGGGGGCGCTTGCTCTCGTTCTGCCCTGCGTTGCGCGGGGCAGACATATTTAATCGGCCAGGAAACTACCTATGCTGGATGGCTATTCTACAGTAATTTTTAAAGGGGCGATGGTAACGCTGGAGCTGGCCCTGAGTTCCGTCGTGCTTGCGGTACTGCTGGGCTTGCTTGGCGCGGGCGCTAAGCTTTCCGGCCGCCGCTCACTGGCAATGATTTTTGAAGGTTACACCACGCTTATTCGCGGCGTGCCCGACCTGGTTTTGATGCTGCTGATCTTTTACGGGCTGCAAATAGCCCTTAACCAGCTGACCGACCTGCTTGGCCTGGCCCAGTTTGATATCGATCCTATGGTGGCGGGTATCCTTACCCTGGGCTTTATTTACGGCGCCTATTTTACCGAAACTTTTCGCGGCGCTTTTATGGCGGTGCCGAAAGGGCAGATTGAGGCGGCTACTGCTTTCGGTTTTTCCGGTTCGCAAACTTTCCGCCGCATTCTGTTTCCGGCCATGATGCGCTATGCGCTGCCCGGCATTGGCAATAACTGGCAGGTTATCCTGAAAGCGACCGCGCTGGTGTCGCTGCTGGGGCTGGAAGACGTGGTAAAAGCCACGCAGCTGGCGGGAAAAAGCACCTGGCAACCGTTTTACTTCGCCATCGTAGCCGGGGTGATTTATTTGATTTTCACCACGCTTTCCAACGGCGTGCTGTGGTGGCTGACGCGTCGTTATTCCGTAGGCGTAAGAAGGGCAGACTTATGATCGATATCGTGCAGGAATACTGGAAAGCCCTGCTGTGGAGCGACGGCTATCGTTTTTCCGGCGTGGCCATCACGCTCTGGCTGCTGATTATTTCCGTTGTGGTTGGCGGCTGCCTGGCCGTATTGCTGGCCATCGCCCGCGTTTCGAGCGTCAAAGCCGTGCGTTTTCCCGTGTGGCTGTTTACCTATATCTTCCGCGGCACGCCGCTCTATGTGCAGCTGCTGGTCTTTTATTCCGGCATGTATACGCTGGAAATCGTTAAGGGCAACGAGCTGCTGAATGCCTTTTTCCGCAGCGGCCTTAACTGTACGCTGCTGGCGCTGACGTTAAATACCTGCGCCTATACCACCGAGATCTTTGCCGGAGCCATTCGCGCCGTGCCGCACGGTGAAATCGAGGCGGCACGCGCCTACGGTTTTTCCACCTTTAAACTCTATCGCTGCATTATTTTGCCATCGGCGTTGCGCATTGCCTTGCCCGCTTACAGTAATGAGGTGATTTTGATGCTGCACTCTACGGCGCTGGCGTTTACCGCGACCGTTCCCGATTTGCTGAAGGTGGCGCGCGATATCAACTCTGCAACCTATCAGCCTTTTTACGCTTTCGGTATTGCGGCGCTGCTCTATCTGATTATTTCTTATGCGTTAATTAGCCTGTTTCGTAAAGCGGAGCGGCGCTGGCTGGCGCACATAAAACCTTCATCGAGCCACTGAGTAGATCTATGTCCAAATTAAACGTAATCGAACTGCACAAGCGCTACGGCGAGCATGAAGTATTAAAAGGCGTGTCGCTCCAGGCGCAGGCGGGCGACGTTATTACCATTATCGGTTCTTCCGGTTCGGGTAAAAGTACTTTTCTGCGCTGCATTAATTTTCTGGAGAAGCCCAGCGAAGGCAGCATTATGGTGAATAACCAGCAGATTAACCTGGTGCGCGATACCGACGGTCAGCTGAAAGTTGCCAACAAGGAACAGCTGCGCGCGCTACGCACCAGCCTGACGATGGTGTTTCAGCACTTTAATCTGTGGAGCCACATGACGGTGCTGCAAAACGTGATGGAAGCACCCGTGCAGATCCTGGGCCTGAGTAAAGCCGAAGCGCAGAAGCGCGCTATTCACTATCTGGATAAAGTGGGCATTGACGAACGGGCGCGGGCAAAATACCCGGTTAATCTTTCCGGCGGCCAGCAGCAGCGCGTTTCTATTGCACGTGCGCTGGCGATGGAGCCAGAAGTGCTGCTGTTTGATGAGCCAACATCCGCACTTGATCCGGAGCTGGTCGGCGAAGTGCTGAAAATTATGCAGAAGCTGGCGGAGGAGGGCAAAACGATGGTGGTGGTAACCCACGAAATGGAGTTTGCCCGTCACGTTTCCAGCCAGGTGATCTTTCTGCATCAGGGTAAAATTGAAGAGCAAGGGCCGCCAGACGCGGTATTTAATAATCCGCAAAGCCCACGGCTACAGCAGTTCTTATCGGGCGCATTAAAATAAAAGGCCGTTCAGGCGACACCCTGCGCCGTCAGGCGTCTACAGCACGTCCGCCAGCGCTTCATCCAGCTGATACCAGCGAAAGCTGAAGCCGGACTCTTCCAGCCGTTTTGGCAGCACGTGCTGGCCGCCCAGCACCAGCACCGCAGATTCGCCCATCATCAGTTTGATGGCGCTGGCTGGCGTGCGCATAAAGGCCGGACGGTGCATCGCCTTACCCAGCGTGGCGGCAAACTGTTCATTGCGCACGGCATAGGGCGACACCATATTAAACGGCCCGCGCAGCTCGGGACTATCCAGCAGCCAGAGGATGGCGTTCAGCATATCCTCCAGATGGATCCACGGCATATATTGCTGGCCGCTGCCAATGGGGCCGCCGATCCCTAACTTAAAGGGAAGCTTCATCTTGCTGAGCGCGCCGCCTTCTTTGGCAAGCACGACGCCGGTACGCAACAGGCAGACGCGCGTGCGGTCACTATCGGCTGCTTTCGCCAGGGACTCCCAGTGCGCGCAAAGCTTGTGGGTAAACTCCTGATGGCCGGGATCGTCTTCGGTCAGCACCAGATCGCCGGTGTCGCCGTAGAAGCCGGTCGCGGAACCGGAAATAAATACCTTTGGCGGCGTGCTGCTGGCGTTAATCAGCGTCGCGAGTTTTTCCGTTATCTGCCAGCGGCTTTCGCACAGGTGCTGTTTTTGCTGCTCGCTCCAGCGCTTGTCGGCAATCGGCTCGCCGGCCAGATTAATCACGGCGTCGACGCCGTTAAGATCGCGCTGCTGATCCAGTCCTGACCACAGGCTAACCTTTTCGCCCAGCTTAGCGCGTGCGTTGACCACATCGCGGGTGACCACGCTTACGCTGTCGCCTCGTGATAAAAGGCGAGGAATCAGATGGCTGCCAATCAGGCCGGTGCCGCCCGTCAGTAAAATGTGCATGCTGCTCTCCTCAAAATGGTGAAGTAAAAAACCAACGGCCCGTCATAATCTTAGGCGAAGATAACGGGAAAGGGATCGGCAGCGGCAAGGCATAAATTAAAAACGAGAACGTCGTTTGAATAATGAATATTTCTGGCAATATTGTTGAGATATTGCCTTCTGTTAAAAAAATGGGTAAACAGGTTGCAGACGCCGCCTTGTGAGGAACTCAGGATGAATTATCCCAATGTCATTTTGTGGTCAGATGCCTGTTTTTTCAGTCCCTATGTGATGTCTACCTTTGTAGCACTTAGCGAGAAAGGTATTCCGTTTTCGTTGAAGCGTATCGATCTTGCCAGCAACGAGCAGCTGCAGGAAAATTACGGCCAGATTTCTATAACGCGCCGTGTGCCCACTTTGCAGATTGATGATTTTCAACTTTCTGAATCTTCAGCTATTGCCGAATATCTGGAGGAGCGTTTTCCCGCGCCTGAATTTGAACGCCTTTATCCAAAAAACCTGGAAAAAAGAGCCAGGGCGCGTGAAATTCAGGCCTGGCTGCGCAGTGACTTTTTGCCGCTACGCGAGGAAAGGCCGACGGAAGTGCTGTTTGCTGGCGAAACTTTTGCGCCATTGTCGCCAGAGGCGCAGCGATCGGCTGACAAACTTGTCACCGCCGTTACGCAGCTGGTGCCAACAGGTCAGCAAAATCTTTTTGGCGAATGGTCGATAGCGGATACCGATTTGGCCATTATGATTAATCGGCTGGCGCTACATGGTGACAACCTGCCGCCAGCCGTCGCAGAATATGCCCATTTTCAGTGGCAGCGCGCATCGGTACAGCTGTGGTTATCTGAATCCTCCAAAGGCCAATAACACGGCAGGATCATAATTTCAGGGCAGTCCGTGGCAAACTGCGCGGGCAGGCATAAATAAGCGCGAAGGCGCCAGACAAATAAGGGTTAGGGATGGTGGAGCAAGACAGCGGCACGGAGTGGGTGGATATCGTTAACGAAGACAACGATGTCATTGCACAGGCCAGCCGTGCGCAGATGCGGGCACAGTGCTTGCGTCACAGGGCAACTTACATCGTCGTGCATAACGGGATGGGCAAAATTCTGGTGCAGCGCCGGACGCAAAACAAAGATTTTATGCCGGGTATGCTGGACGCTACCGCTGGTGGCGTAGTGCAAAGCGGCGAAGAGATGCTGGAATCGGCGCGTCGTGAAGCAGAAGAAGAACTGGGCATTGCGGCCGTGCCGTTTGCGGAGCACGGTCTGTTCTATTACGAAGATGAACATTGCCGCGTCTGGGGAGGCCTGTTTAGCTGTGTTTCGCACGGGCCTTTCGCCATGCAGGAAGAAGAAGTAGATGAAGTCTTCTGGATGACGCCGGAAGAGATTACCGCGCGCTGTGACGAGTTTACGGACGATTCGTTAAAAGCGCTTTCGCTGTGGCTGAGCCGCAACGGTGAGCAAAGCTAAGCGCTACAGATAAAAAAGGCCGCGTGAGCGGCCTGACTATTTCCTTTAACGCAGTTATATGTCAGAACGATGTTTACATATTGCTCACTCTTCGAAAAAATCTCTTTAATGGCAGTTTTTTTGTCTGTATAAGCTAATTAAAAATACACAAGGATGATGGGTTATTAGTACCAATAAAGGAGCCACTATGGCACGACAAGGAAAGTTTATTATTAATGATGCTGATTTTTCTCCACTAATTATTTATGGTACAGGAACTTTCCTGGCTTATTCAGGTAAAGATAAATACCGTAACCGTAGCGGGTGTGGTGGTATACCAAATCTGGGACCAATTCCAGCAGGCCGTTATCACATCGTGAACCGCCCTTCTGGTGGCTGGAAAGATGTTATTCGCAATATAGGTAAATATGCATGGACCTGGGTTACTCCTACACCCATCATAAAAGCCGAGTGGTTCGCTCTATACCGTGATGATAATAGAATCGACGATCGCACATGGATTAACGGTGTAGAACGTGGCCATTTCCGGTGGCATCCACCTGGTCCTTTGGGTGTCTCGTTGGGCTGCATAACATTGCAACATCGCTCGGATTTCCTTGCTATTCGCCAGTCCTTACTTGCAACCCAGAGTGTACGTTTGCGTAATGGTCTTGAGTCTTACGGTATTATTGAGGTGAGTTTAAATGGAAGCGCGACATGTGCCAGCGGGGATTAGAATATTTATCGGAATCGGCATTTTTGTTCTGGTCATTTTTCTCCTCCACCCATCTTCCCCGGTGGGATTGACGGGGTATGTTTTCTGGAGCAAAACAGCGGGCTACTTCAATAACCCGGATATCGAAGGTTTTACAGGAGTTTCGCTTTTGATTATATGCCCTTGTATTACGCTGATTATTTACCGGATTACTATTAACCTGATCAAGCGCCATTTAAGCGCCTCTGTATAGCAGAAAAGTGTGCCAGAAACGGCGCGCCTGTAATCTCTGTTCCGTTCAACTTTATACTGAATATTTCTGGTAAAGGGACCATTAGTCCAGACGTAAAAAAGGCCGCGTAAGCGGCCTTTGTACACACTGGTGTTTAGCGGGTTTCGCGTACGGCCAGGCGAGGCTGCGTTCTGCGGCCTAACATTCCCAGCCAGCCTGCGATGGCGGCTTCAACCAGCAGTATAATCAGTGTTACCCAGCTGGCTTTTGCAGTTGCAGCAGCGGCTTTGTCTCCGGCTTCACGTGCTTTCTGTGCCGCCTCGGTTTTCAGCTGCTGATATTTCTGGTAAGCCTGCTGATAGCTCTGCTGAGTCTGAGCAACGATCTGATCGACTTCCTGATCGCTTTTACCCGTGCGGGCCTTGATGATGTTTTTCAGCGCGTCAACGTCTGCTGCCTGCAGAGTTGCCTGATTGCGCTGCATGACGCCTTTAAACCAGTTTGCTAAATCAGTATCTGCGTTCTGCTGATCTTTAGCGGTATTTTCAGCCTGGTTCTGGGCGTTATTTTTTTCTTTGTTGGCATCCTGCTGCAGTTTTTCCGGCTGCAGTTCTGGCTTACCGGTCTGACGCAGGGTAGTTTCCAGCTCGTTCTGCACGTTGTTCAGATCGATATTGTTTTCCTGCAGCTTCTGCTTGATGTTCTGACCAACAGTAGGCGCAATGGAGGAGATGCCGTTACCCAGCATGCTGAAGCCTGAGCCAATCACGCTGGCCGTACCGCTAACCGCGCTGCTCAGTACTACAACCACCAGCCAGACGCACACCAGCGTATTGACTGCCCACATCAGCAGACCGTGTAGCGCGCCTTCACGCTGCGCCAGACGACCGGTGATATAAGCACCGGCACCCACAGAGATCAGCATGCTTAACCCGGTCCAGATAGTGGCACCGGTGCCCAGACCATCAAGAGGGTTCTGTTCTTTTAAAGGATCGATCGTGGTTGCGCCTATTGCCGTCCCTAAAATCGTTAACAGCAAATAAATAACCACGGATAAAATGACACCTGCGAAAATAGCGCTCCATGAAATACGCTTTAGCGGAATACCGCTATTAACCTCATTGTAAACCGGATGAATTTGATTATCGCTCATGAGAGAACTCCCTTGCCTGATATAGGTGTGTTTCCTGATTACATTATTATCGAAAAGACTCAATTTCTTGCCAAGGTAAGCCTGGCACCGGAAGCGGGATTCTACCAGGAATTATTTTTTACATTTAAAATCAATATGTTGAGGTGTTTGATTCGGGTGAAAGCTTAATGGGAGAAGAAAAGAAGGATAACGGCAATAGTAAGGATATGGTTATTTTTGCCTGCAAAGAAGAGGCGAGCTTATATTGCTATAGCATAAGGCGGCTCTTGCAAGCCGCCTTAATTTAACGTGGCCGTCAGGCGTCAGCCTGCTGTGCCTGAATAGCGGTCAGCGCAATGGTATAAACGATATCGTCGACCAGCGCGCCGCGCGACAAATCGTTAACCGGCTTGCGCATACCCTGTAGCATTGGCCCAATTGAAATAAGATCGGCGGAACGCTGTACGGCCTTATAGGTTGTGTTGCCCGTATTGAGATCCGGGAAAATAAAGACGGTAGCGCGTCCTGCTACGGGCGAATTCGGCGCCTTAGATTTTGCCACATCGGCCATTATCGCGGCGTCGTACTGCAGCGGCCCGTCAATCACCAGATCGGGACGTTTCTCCTGCGCGATACGCGTTGCCTCACGCACTTTTTCCACATCGCTGCCGGCGCCCGAGTTGCCGGTAGAGTAGGAGATCATCGCCACGCGCGGCTCGATGCCGAAGGCCGTAGCGGAATCTGCCGACTGAATAGCAATCTCTGCCAGCTGTTCCGGGTTGGGATCCGGGTTAATGGCGCAGTCGCCATAAACCAGCACCTGCTCCGGCAGCAGCATAAAGAAGATGGAGGAAACCAGCGAGCTGTTGGGCGCGGTTTTAATCAGCTGCAGCGGCGGACGGATGGTATTGGCTGTGGTGTGAACCGCGCCGGAAACCAGGCCGTCTACTTCGCTACGTTCCAGCATCATGGTGCCGAGCATGACGTTATCTTCCAGCTGCTCCTGCGCCACAACCTCGGTCATACCTTTGTTCTTACGCAGTTCTACCAGGCGCGGGACGTAGTTTTCACGCACCTGCTGAGGATCGACAATTTCAATACCTTTGCCAAGCGTCACGCCCTGTGCGGCAGCCACGCGCTGGATTTCGTCCGGATTACCCAGCAGTATGCAGGTCGCAATGCCGCGTTCAGCGCAGATAGCCGCGGCTTTTACCGTACGCGGCTCGTCGCCTTCCGGCAGTACGATACGCTTGCCCGCCTGACGTGCCAGCTCGGTAAGCTGATAGCGGAAGGCTGGCGGCGACAGACGACGGCTGCGTTCGGAAGCGGCGGTCAGCGACTCAATCCATTCGGAGTCTATATGGCTGGCCACGTATTCCTGCACGCGCTCAATACGCTGGGTATCATCGCTCGGCACTTCCAGATTAAAGCTTTGCAGGCTCAGCGACGTCTGCCAGGTATTGGTTTTCACCATAAATACCGGCAGGCCAGTAGCGAAGGCACGCTCGCACAGGTGGGCGATGGAATCATCCATCTTATAGCCACCGGTCAACAGAATTGCACCAATTTCCACGCCGTTCATCGCCGCCAGGCAGGCAGCCACTACCACATCAGGACGGTCTGCCGAAGTCACCAGCAGCGAGCCGGGGCGGAAATGCTCCAGCATGTGCGGCAGGCTGCGCGCGCAGAAGGTAACCGATTTTATACGGCGCGTATCAATATCACCCTGGTTAATTACCTGTGCATTAAGGTGACGACACATGTCGATAGCACGCGTGGCGATCAGCTCAAAGCTCCACGGCACGCAGCCCAGTATCGGCAGCGGGCTATTGGCAAACAGCTGCTTAGGATCGATGTTGGCTACGCTGGCTTTGGTTGAGTCGTCAAAAATTTCGGACAGATCGGGACGCGTACGGCCCTGTTCGTCAACGGGCGCGTTCAGCTTGTTAACAATCACGCCGGTGATGTTTTTATTTTTGCTGCCGCCAAAGCTGTTGCGGGTCAGCTTAATGCGTTCCTGCAGCTCTTCCGGAGAATCATTGCCTGGCGACATCACGAAAATGATTTCCGCGTTCAGCGTTTTGGCAATCTCATAGTTCAGCGTAGGGGCAAACTGATGCTTACGCGTAGGCACCAGACCTTCGACTAATACGACTTCGGCATCTTTAGCGCTTTCATGGTAGCGCGCGATGATTTCTTCCATCAGCACGTCCTGCTGACTGGCGCTCAGCAGGGATTCGACGTGGCTCATTTGCAGCGGTTCTGCTGCCGGAATAGCAGAATTTTTGCGGATGATTAAGGTTGTCTGGTCAAGTGAATCGCCGCCGGTGCGAGGCTGGGCGATAGGTTTGAACACGCTCAGCCGTACACCTTTGCGCTCCATCGCGCGGATAACGCCAAGGCTGATACTGGTAAGACCGACGCTGGTGCCGGTAGGAATTAACATGATGGTACGTGACACGGTAAACCTCTCGAAATCACACCCCTGGCAGCGGCGCTGACGCGTTGAGAGCTGGCTTAATCTGCCGTTAGCGCTACTGCCATGCGGGTTTCCTGGTGTCTGAAACAACACCGCCAGCCTGAGCTGACGGTGTGCGGGATTAAGCAGTCAGACGGCTGGCGTCCTGGGCAATCACCAACTCTTCATTGGTTGGAATAACGATTGCCGGGCGCGTGCCTTCTTTATTAATAAAACCGGCTTTGCCAAAGCGAGCTGCAAGGTTGCGCTCGTGATCGACTTCAAAGCCAAGCAGTGCCAGCTTATTCAGCGTCAGCTCGCGCACCATCGCGGCGTTTTCGCCGATGCCGCCGGTAAAAATCACGGCGTCCAGGCGGCCATCCATCAGCGCGGTATAGGAACCGATATATTTGGCAAGGCGGTGACAGTATACGTCCATCGCGCGCTTCGCATCTTCCTTGGTGGCGTAGTTATCTTCCACGTAGCGGCAGTCGCTGGTCACGCCGGTCAGGCCCAGCAGGCCAGACTCTTTGGTCAGCATCTTGTTAATGGCGTCCACGCTCATGCCCAGCGTATCGTGCAGGAAGAAAACAATCGCCGGATCGATATCGCCCGAGCGGGTGCCCATCACTAAACCTTCCAGCGGCGTCAGGCCCATAGAAGTATCAACGCACTCGCCGTTGCGAATGGCGCTGACGGAGCCGCCGTTACCCAGGTGACAGGTAATGATATTCAGCTCGTTCAGCGGCTTATTCAATACTTTTGCCGCCTGATGCGTCACATAATAGTGGCTGGTGCCGTGCGCGCCGTAGCGGCGTACGCCGTGCTCTTTATAAAGATGGTAAGGCAGGGCATACAGATAGGACTCTTCAGGCATGCTCTGATGAAACGCCGTATCAAACACGGCCACGTTTTTATCAGAAAGATGCGGAAAATTCTTCATGGCTTCATCAATGCCGATCAGGTGCGCCGGATTGTGCAGTGGGGCAAAAGATGAAGCATCTTTAATACCCTGAATAACATCCTGATCGATAACGATTGACTGGGTCAGTTTCTCACCGCCGTGCACAATACGATGGCCTATTGCAGTAATTTGTGCGGACAGCTCTGGTTTTTGTGCCAGAATAGTTTTAACGATAAAGTTAAGAGCCTCGCTGTGAGCTGCGCCAGCGCCTAATTCGGCTTCCTCTTTATTGCCGTCCAGTTTCCATTTAATGCGCGCTTCGGGTAGATGGAAACATTCAGCTAAACCGGAAAGGTATTCATCGCCGCTTGCGGGATTGAGAATGGCAAATTTTAACGACGAGCTACCGCAATTCAAAACCAGAACTAACTTACTCGACATGGGAGATCCTGTTGGTTGAGGGTGGCGAAAAAAAACTCAATCAGACTATCAGCGTAGCGCATGAAAGCTGGTACATTAATGATGAACATCATGCTGACGGCACATTTTGTCCGAAAGCAAAAAATTTCATAAAAATCCCAAGATTTTTTGAACTTGTGCAGGCGGCAGCGTTCAGATCTGTCTAAAGGCGCAGCAAGCACGTAACAGCCAGTCAACAATCGCGCACAGGATAACCAGAGTGCCCTGTAAAGACAAAATTTTTTGAAAGATGTCAGATAAAGTTGTTGGGTTGTGCATTATGTTTAATTTTTATCCCTGAAGTTGAGGTCAACCATGGCAAATGAATCCGGCACTGTCGGTTGGTTTAAACTGTTCCAGAACGGGCAGCACTATATGAAAACGTGGCCAGCCGATAAGCGCCTTGCACCGCTGTTCCCGGAGAACAGGGTCACAACGGCGACGCGCTTTGGCATTCGTTTTATGCCGCCGCTGGCCGTCTTTGCCATGAGCTGGCAAATTGCGCTTGGTGGCCAGCTGGGGCCCGCCGTGGCAACCGCGCTGTTTGCCTGTAGCCTGCCGATGCAGGGACTGTGGTGGCTGGGCAAGCGTTCCGTGACGCCGCTGCCGCCTACGTTGCTGAGCTGGTTCCATGAAGTGCGCGAAAAGCTACAGGCCGCAGGCCAGGCGCTGGCACCGCTCGAAGGTAAGCCGACCTACCAGTCGCTGGCCGACGTGCTGAAACGGGCCTTCAGGCAGCTGGACAAAACGTTTCTCGACGACCTTTAACGTAGCGCCATTCGCCACTTCGGTGGCGAAATTTGGTCTGGGTCAAAAAAGCCGCTGTTTGCCGTGTCGACAGGCGGCGGTTGTGCAATCCTTGCGCCATCCTAATCTCATTTTGTCCAGCGGACACCGGGAGTTAATGATGGAAATGACCCACGCGCAACGTTTAATCCTCTCTAATCAGTATAAGCTCATGAGCCTGCTCGATCCTGACAGCAGCGAGCGCTATCACCGTTTGCAAACTATTGTCGAACGCGGCTACGGGCTACAGCTCCGCGAGCTGGACCGCGAGTTCGGCGAGCTTCCCGAAACGGTTTGCCGCACCATTATTGATATCATGGAGATGCATCACGCCCTCCACGTGTCCTGGACAAATCTGAAAGATCCCTCATCTGTTGAAGAGCGCCGCCTGCTGTTTTTAGGCTTTGATGCCGCGACTGAAGCGCGCTACCTTGGCTATGTGCGGTTTATGGTACAGATTGAAGGCCGCTATACTCAGTTTGATGCAGGCAGTCACGGCTTTAACGCCCAGACGCCAATGTGGGAAAAGTATCAACGTATGCTGGCTGTATGGCACACTTGCCCCAGACAGTACCACCTGAGTGCGAATGAAATCGCGCAAATCATCAACGCCTGAGAAGGAAAAAGTAGTGAAGTGTAAAGGTTTTCTGTTTGATTTGGACGGCACGCTGGTGGATTCACTACCGGTGGTCGAACGCGCCTGGACAAACTGGGCATCGCAGCACGATATCGCAGCCGATGACGTGCTGAACTTCATCCACGGCAAGCAGGCTATCACCTCACTGCGGCACTTTATGGCCGGGGCCTCTGAAGAGACCATCCAGCAAGAGTTTCTGGCGCTGGAGAAAACGGAAGCCGAAGACACCGAAGGCGTGGTGGCTTTACCTGGCGCGGTACAGCTGCTCGCCACGCTGAACGAGCTGCATATCCCCTGGGCGATTGTCACTTCAGGTTCCGTTCCCGTTGCTTCTGCGCGACGTAAGGCGGCAGGTCTGCCAGAGCCAGAGGTGTTTGTCACCGCTGAACGAGTGCAGAACGGCAAACCGGCACCGGATGCCTATCTGCTCGGCGCGCAGCTGCTGGAGCTGGAGCCGGAAGAGTGCGTGGTGGTGGAGGATGCCGCGGCGGGTATTCTCTCCGGCCTGGCCGCCGGTAGCCACGTCATTGCCGTCAATGCGCCAGCCGGGTCGCCGCGTCTGGAGGATGTGGATATGCTGCTTACCTCGCTGGAAGAGCTGATTATCAACAAAAACGGTGATGGCACCATCGACGTTCACCGAAAGCACTAAGATATGATTTAGCCCCGCATCCGCGGGGCTTTTTTATGGCATTCTGCGGAAAATTTTTCTCACAGGCAGGAAGCAAAAGTGAATGCGGATCTGATCCGGGTGCTTATTTTGCTGGCGATAGCGATTGTCCTCTTCGTCAGCGGCAAAATACGTATGGACGTCGTGGCGCTGCTGGTTATCGTCGCTTTCGTGCTGAGCGGCACGCTGAGCCTGCAGGAAGCCACGCTGGGGTTTAGCGACGCCAACGTTATCCTTATTGCCGCCTTATTTGTGATTGGCGAAGGGCTGGTGCGTACCGGTGTCGCGTTAAGAATGGGCGAGTGGCTGATGAAAATGGCGGGCAGCAGCGAAACCAAAATGCTGACGCTGCTGATGCTTACCGTCGCTGGCCTCGGTGCCTTTATGAGCTCGACGGGCGTGGTCGCCATCTTTATTCCCATCGTGCTCAGCGTCTCGGCAAAGATGAACCGCTCGCCCGGCAGGCTGATGATGCCGCTGAGTTTTGCCGGGCTGATCAGCGGAATGATGACGCTGGTCGCCACGCCGCCCAACCTGGTCGT
The DNA here is from genome assembly GCF_019132875.1 of Erwinia phyllosphaerae. Lineage (GTDB taxonomy): Bacteria > Pseudomonadota > Gammaproteobacteria > Enterobacterales > Enterobacteriaceae > Erwinia > Erwinia phyllosphaerae. Next base: position 684,965 of record NZ_JAHSPF010000001.1, on the reverse strand, counting down.
GAACAGCGAGCTGGTACGCGAAGGGCTGGCGGGCTTTAGCTTTTTCGACGTAACGCCCGTGGGCCTGGTTGCGCTGGTATTGGGCATCGGCTATATGCTGCTGGCCCGTCTCTGGTTAGGGAAGGGAGAACCGGCAGGCAAGAAAGGCCAGGAAAGAACCTTCCGCGACCTCATCCGCGACTACAAATTAAGCGGCAGAGCGCGTCGCCTTGCCGTTCATCCCGAATCGCCTTTAATTGGCAAGCCGCTCGACGATCTGCAACTGCGTGAACGCTATGGCGTTAACGTTGTTGGGCTAGAGCGCTGGCGCAAATTCCGGCGGATTATGGTGCCGGTAACGGGCGCAACGCAGTTTCGCGCGCGCGACGTACTGCTGATTGATATGTCCGCCGCCGATGTTGATATTCGTGAATTCTGTAGCGAGCACCGGCTTGAGCCGATGATCCTGAGGGGAGAGTACTTTTCCGATCGCGCGCAGGATGTTGGCATGGCGGAAGTGCTGATTTTCCCGGACTCGGCGCTACAGGGAAAAACGCTGCGGGAAAGCTCATTTCGCTCTCGTTATGGCGTTAGCGTCATCGGGATCCGGCGGCGGGGGGAAGTCATGGAGGGCGCGCTGAGCGATCTGCCGCTGGAGCTGGGCGACTGCCTGCTGGTCATCGGCGACTGGAAAAAAATCACTCAGCTTCAGCAGCAGAAGCGCGACGTGCTGCTGTTAAGCCTGCCGGCGGAGGTTAAAGAGGTAGCGCCGGCCAGCAGTCAGGCACCGCACGCTATTTTTTGCCTGGCGCTGATGGTTGCCATGATGCTGACCAATGAGATCCCCAATCCCGTTGCCGCGCTGATTGCCTGCCTGCTGATGGGTAAATTTCGCTGTATCGATATGGAAAGCGCCTATCGGGCCATCCACTGGCCAAGCCTGATCCTGATCGTCGGCATGATGCCTTTTGCGCTGGCGCTGCAAAAAACCGGCGGTATCGCGCTGATTGTGGATGGGCTAATGGATCTGGCTGGCGGCTATACGCCGCGCGTGATGTTACTTTGCCTGTTTATTCTGTGCGCCACCATCGGGCTTTTTATTTCCAATACCGCAACAGCGGTACTGATGGCACCGGTTGGCGTAGCGGCCGCGCATCAGATGGGCGTTTCGCCTTATCCGTTCGCGATGATCGTAGCGGTAGCCGCTTCTGCCGCCTTTATGACGCCGGTTTCCAGCCCGGTCAACACGCTGGTGCTGGGGCCAGGCGGCTATCGCTTTAGCGATTTTGTAAAAACGGGCGTGCCTTTTACTTTGCTGATTATGGTGGTGAGCGTGCTGCTGGTGCCGCTACTGTTCCCGTTTTAAAGCTGGCCTACAGCGATTCCTGGCTGATTTCATCCAGCGACAGGCTGAAGCTGGGGGCAAACACCTCGACAAAATAGTCCATTTCCGAGCTGTGGCGCTCGGTAAGCGTTTTTTCCAGGCGCGCCTTAGCCAGCTGAAACTCATGGTTTCCGGCAGAGAGTTCTTCCAGGCATTTCAGATAGGCGCACAGCGCGTCGGCCTGCTTGACGATGGCGTTTTCCTCTTCGCTACGCTGTTGTTCATCCAGCAGCGGCTGCCAGGCGTTGCGCAGCTCCTCGGGCAGCATATCAACCAGCTTTAGCTGGGCGATTTTTTCAATCTTTTTATACTCGCTGGCAATCTGGGCGTTGTAGTACTTAACCGGCGTGGGCAAATCGCCCGTCAGCACCTCGCTGGCGTCATGGTACATGGCCATCAGCGCAATGCGTTCGGCATTGAGATTGCCGTTAAACTTTTGATTTTTGATCACGGCAAGCGCGTGGGCAACCATAGCAACCTGCAGGCTGTGTTCGGATACGTTTTCCGTACGCACATTGCGCATCAGCGGCCAGCGATTAATCAGTTTCAGGCGGGAAAGGTGAGCGAAAAAATGACTTTGGTTCATAAAACGGTTTCCTGTGCTTGACGGCCAGAGGCGGGCTCTGGCGTCACAGTATAGCCGTTTCAGCAGCGGGAATGCAGCGGATATCCTCAGACGCCTGCCCGCCGCTCAAAGCGTTGAACGCTACTGGCGATAGCCTTCCAGGAAGCGGCCAAATTTACCGATAGCCATTTCCAGATCGTTGACGTGCGGCAGGGTGACAATACGGACGTGATCCGGCCACGGCCAGTTGAAAGCGCTGCCTTGCACCAGCAGAACTTTTTCCTGCAGCAGAAAATCCAGCACCATTTTCTGGTCGTCATGCAAATTGAATTTTTTCGCGTCAATCTTAGGGAACATATAGAGCGCGCCGTCCGGCTTCACGCAGCTGACGCCCGGAATATCATTGATCAGTTCCCAGGCGCGCTGGCGCTGCTCATACAGCCGACCACCGGGCACGATAAATTCGCTGATGCTTTGATAACCGCCAAGCGCGGTTTGAATCGCGTGCTGGGCCGGAACGTTGGCACACAGGCGCATCGAAGCCAGCATTTCCAGACCTTCAATATAGCCTTTGGCATGTTTTTTCGGCCCGTTCAGCACCATCCAGCCCTGACGGAAACCCGCCACGCGATAGGTTTTGGACAAACCGTTAAAGGTAATCGTCAATAAATCCGGTGCCAGTGCGGCAATGGAATGGTGCTGGGCGGCGTCATACAAAATTTTGTCGTAAATTTCGTCAGCAAAAATAATCAGGTTATGCTGGCGGGCCAGTTCCACAACTTCCAGCAGCAGCTCCTTGCTGTACACCGCGCCGGTTGGGTTGTTAGGGTTAATTATCACTATCCCGCGCGTGCGCGGCGTGATTTTGCTGCGGATGTCGTCAAGATCGGGGAACCAGCCCGCCGACTCATCGCAAAGATAGTGCACCGCTTTTCCACTGGACAGGGAAACCGCAGCCGTCCACAGGGGATAATCGGGTGCCGGAACCAGCATCTCATCACCGCTGTTGAGCAACGCCTGCATTGACTGAACAATGAGTTCAGACACGCCGTTACCGATATAGACATCTTCAACGGTGACTTCACGCAGGCCGCGTGCCTGATAGTGCTGCACGATAGCTTTACGTGCCGAATAGAGTCCTTTTGAATCACAGTAACCCTGCGCGCTCGGCAGGTTACGGATTACATCGACCAGGATTTCGTCAGGCGCTTCAAAACCAAAAGGGGCGGGATTGCCAATATTAAGCTTGAGGACTTTGTTGCCTTCTTCTTCAAGGCGTTTGGCTTCTTTTAGTACCGGGCCACGGATGTCATAACAGACGTTATCGAGCTTGCTGGATTTATCAATTGGGGTCATTTCATTCGCCTTTGGCTTAGCCGCATTCCTGCCGTGGAAAAGTAAACCCGCACAATGTACTCCTCTCGCTGACGCTTTTGAAGTGGGGCGGCTGGCTTTGGCGTAACAGGAGCGCGTTTCTTGAGAGCGGTTTTGCAAACGCCATCGAAAAAACACACGCAGCAAAAATAGCTTAAACGGTAAAGGTTTAACAAAATTCACGCCTGAAGCAGGCAGAAAAATGCAAAAAGATGCGTCAGGACGCAAGTAAGAGGAGTTTTTTTGTCATTTTTAGGTAAAATAAAGTGCATTGATGCGATGTGTAACTATAAAGCATTTCTTAACTTTTAGTGTATAATCTACTCAGGTGCCAGATAAGCAATTGCAAAGCAGAAAAGTGCAAATCTACGTAAGGCGCTGGCTTGCATGCTGACATATTGTTACCAATTGATAAATTTTTATGCTCTGAGGGAGGGGTGAGACGCCATTCTCAATAAAAACTTATTTTACTGATAAGAATAATCGGATTTGGGCTTAAAAAGTAATCGACAGTATGTCAGGATAATAGTGGAGATACCGCGTGCTTCACGCGCGGGTTTCCAGCGAGGCGGTAAATGTAGCTTATCGTCCTTAATGTTAAGTTTTTTTTATTATTATTCCGCTGTAACTACAGCGTGATGGTCGTTCAACTTTCAATGGCAGTTCTACATTGACAGCATCGTCGCTGAGCACGTAATGGTGGCCGACGAAGTAAATGGGTTTAAGCGTTGTTGTTCCTCTACCGGTCAACTGCGCGCAGTAGTGATGTACAGACGCACCGCCCGTCAGCGACTTTGTTGCGGCATTAGTCGGGCATATTGGGTCGCTGGGGTTAGCGCGTCTGCGAGTACGGTAATGGCGAACGGCAACGTTCGTAGTATTACATGATTATTACCTCTGTATCTTACTGATAGAGAAGGTAATAACACCAGGGTAGCAGTATATTAAAAATCTTATAAAGTGAATAAAACATGACCAGTGCAAATCGTCCAATCCTCAATCTCGATCTGGATCTGCTGAGAACCTTTGTGGCTGTCGCCGATCTTAACACCTTCGCGGCAGCTGCCGCGGCGGTATGCCGTACGCAGTCTGCCGTCAGCCAGCAGATGCAGCGTCTGGAACAGCTGGTAGGTAAAGAGCTGTTTGCTCGCCACGGCCGTAACAAGCTGTTAACCGAGCACGGCATTCAGCTGCTGGGTTACGCGCGCAAAATCCTGCGTTTTAACGATGAAGCCTGTACTTCTCTGATGTACAGCAATATTCAGGGTGTGCTCACCATCGGCGCTTCTGACGATACTTCAGACACCATTCTGCCTTTCCTGCTGAACCGGGTAACTTCGGTTTATCCAAAACTGGCAATTGATGTCCGCGTTAAGCGCAATCCTTTTATGATGGAAATGCTGAATCAGGGTGAAGTTGATCTGGTGGTTACCACCTCCAGTCCAATGAACTTTACCTGGCAGGTACTGCGTACTTCGCCAACGCTATGGTATTGCGCGGCAGATTACGTTTTCCAGCGGGGAGAAGCTATCCCGCTGGTTTTACTGGATGAACCAAGCCCGTACCGCGATATGGCCATCGATCACCTCAACGAGGCGGGCATTCCATGGCGCATCTCTTACGTGGCATCCACGCTGGCGGCAGTTCGCGCTGCCGTTAAAGCGGGTCTGGGCGTTACCGCGCGTCCGGTAGAGATGATGAGTCCGGAGCTGCGCGTAATGGGTGCAGCCGAAGGTCTGCCTGTGTTGCCGGATACGGAATACCTGCTGTGCCGTAATCCGGAAAGCGACAACGAACTGGCTCTGGCCATTTTCAACGCGATGGAATCCAGTAACGATCCGTACAGCCTGGCAGCCAGCGCACAGGATAGCTCTGTTTTCGCTGATGAAGATGAGTAATTATTTATTTTAATTTAGATAAATAATATCAAATAGTTGCGTTAAAAACGTGAATAAAACAGACCTTCTGAGGGTTTTAATCTTCAGAAGGTTTTTTTATGGGCTTTTTTTGCCGTCACAACCCGCATTTTTACCCCTGATTACTTTTCAACTGCTGTAAAAAACAGCATGGCGTTTTCTTGCTCATCAACAATACTCTTTTGGCAACGGGCTAATCAGCCTTGAATTGATTTTGCTCAGTTCTGGTCGCTTACTTTTTTCTCTAAAAATACCAAAGCTTGTTCTGGATCAAAAAAATAACCCTTGTAAGGGGAGGGAAAAGTACCTGATTCCTGCGAGAATAGGCACCGTTAAATCCGTGATCCATACAGGGAAATACCCGCTACACTGTAGATGACGAAGCTCACTGACACGATTTAGCGCAATTTTTGCGCATCAAATGTTAAATAAATGCTACTTATGTAAAATAACCTGTGGATACTTTTATCAAAGTTGACAAAAGGTTATATAAAGGAGTAAAAAACCCCATAAAATTGCTGCTTAATCTATAAAGACAGCATCGTTTATCTGGTTTTTTATTTTTTTCCCTTGAATCGAGGCATCAGTCAACTGCCACTCAACAGAGCAGCATGTCTGACGCCCCTTTATTGAGTTAAGCAGAGTGTATGTCAACAACCACTGAAGTCGTCGCTCATCACTGGGCATTTGCTGTATTTCTGGTCGTTTCTATCGGTCTGTGCTGCGCAATGTTGGCCGGGGCATGGTTTCTGGGCGGAAAAGCTCGCGGAAGGTATACAAATACACCTTTTGAATCGGGTGCCGCGCCTGTCGGTACAGCTAAACTGCGCATGTCCGCTAAGTTTTATCTTGTCGCCATGTTCTTCGTTATTTTTGACGTAGAAGCCCTCTATCTGTACGCATGGTCGACCGCCATCCGCGAAAGCGGCTGGATCGGCTTTATCGAAGCCACCATTTTCATTTTGGTACTGCTTGCTGGTCTGGTTTATCTGGTGCGGATCCGCGCGCTGGACTGGGCGCCTGCACCTCGTCGTGTTGTCGCTAAATCAACCACCGTTTCGCATTCCAATCGTCATACGCAGTAAAGCGAGGCAAAACAATGGACTATACGCTAACCCGCGCAGATCCGAACGGCGACAACGACCGTTATCCGCTGCAGAAACAGGAGATCGTCACCGATCCGCTGGAGAAGCACGTTCATCAAAGCGTCTATATGGGCAAGCTCGAACATGCACTGCATGACATGGTGAACTGGGGGCGAAAAAACTCCCTGTGGCCATTTAACTTCGGGCTGTCATGTTGCTATGTAGAAATGACCACTTCTTTCACCTCCGTGCACGACGTTGCGCGCTTTGGGTCGGAAGTTATTCGCGCCTCGCCTCGTCAGGCAGACTTTATGGTGGTGGCCGGTACGCCTTTCACCAAAATGGCCCCGGTTATTCAGCGCCTGTACGATCAGATGCTGGAGCCAAAATGGGTGATTTCCATGGGTGCCTGTGCTAACTCCGGCGGCATGTATGACATCTATTCGGTGGTGCAGGGCGTCGATAAGTTTTTACCTGTTGACGTTTACATTCCCGGCTGCCCGCCGCGTCCCGAAGCCTATATGCAGGCATTGCTGCTGCTGCAGGAATCCATCGGCAAAGAGCGTCGTCCGCTCTCGTGGGTGGTCGGTGACCAGGGGGTTTATCGTGCCAATATGCAATCCGAGCGTGAAAGAAAGCAGGGTGAGCGTATCGCGGTAACTAACCTGCGTACCCCGGACGAAATTTAAGAGTTAATGGACAAGGCCCGATCAGCACGCAGATAACAATAATACGCGCGCGGCCTGTTCTGACGCCAATACTGAGTGCCTGCATGCGGGCCCACATGGTGAACGACCTATGACAGATTTAACCACGCAAGATCTCGCTCAGCCAGCATGGCAAACCCGGGATCACCTGGATGACCCGGTGATCGGCGAGTTGCGTAACCGTTTTGGGCCAGATGCCTTTACCGTTCAGCCTACCCGTACCGGTATTCCGGTGGTGTGGATCAAGCGTGAACAGCTACTGGAAGTCACAGAGTTTCTGCGTAAGCTGCCGAAACCCTATGTAATGTTGTATGACCTGCACGGCATGGACGAGCGTCTGCGCACGCATCGCGATGGCCTGCCTGCGGCAGATTTTTCCGTGTTCTACCACCTGCTCTCCATTGAACGTAATCGCGATATTATGCTCAAGGTGGCGCTGTCTGAAAAAGATCTGCATCTGCCGACCATTACCAAAATTTTCGCCAATGCCAACTGGTACGAGCGCGAAACCTGGGAGATGTTCGGCATTACCTTTGATGGCCATCCACACCTGACGCGCATCATGATGCCGCAGACCTGGGAAGGGCATCCGCTGCGCAAAGATTATCCGGCCCGCGCAACCGAATTCGATCCTTTTGAGCTGACTAAGCAAAAAGAAGATCTGGAAATGGAGGCGATGACCTTCAAGCCGGAAGAGTGGGGCATGAAGCGCGGCACGGCCAACGAGGACTTTATGTTCCTCAACCTTGGCCCTAACCATCCTTCCGCACACGGCGCGTTCCGTATCATCCTGCAGCTGGACGGCGAAGAAATCGTCGACTGCGTGCCGGATATCGGCTACCACCATCGCGGTGCGGAAAAGATGGGCGAGCGCCAGTCCTGGCACAGCTATATTCCCTACACTGACCGTATTGAATACCTGGGCGGCTGCGTCAATGAAATGCCTTACGTGCTGGCGGTAGAAAAGCTGGCCGGCATTAAAGTACCGGAACGCGTGGATGTGATCCGCGTGATGCTGTCAGAGCTGTTCCGTATTAACAGCCACCTTCTTTATATTTCTACTTTTATTCAGGACGTTGGAGCGATGTCTCCGGTGTTCTTTGCCTTTACCGACCGCCAGAAAATTTACGATGTCGTAGAAGCGATTACCGGTTTCCGTATGCATCCGGCCTGGTTCCGCATTGGCGGCGTGGCGCACGACCTGCCAAAAGGCTGGGACCGTCTGCTGCGTGAATTCCTCGACTGGATGCCGAAGCGTCTGAAAGCCTACGAGCAGACCGCGCTGAAAAACTCCGTTTTGATTGGCCGTTCCAAAGGCGTCTCCGCCTACAATATGGATGAGGCGCTGGCCTGGGGCACCACCGGTGCGGGCCTGCGCGCCACCGGTCTGGACTTCGACGTGCGTAAATGGCGTCCTTATTCCGGCTATGAGAATTTCGATTTTGAAGTGCCGATTGGTGATGGCATCAGCTGCGCCTATACCCGCGTCATGCTGAAAATGGAAGAGATGCGCCAGAGCATGCGCATCCTGGAACAGTGCCTGAAAAACATGCCGGAAGGGCCGTTTAAAGCCGATCATCCGCTGACCACGCCGCCGCCGAAAGAGCGCACGCTGCAGCACATTGAAACGCTGATTACGCACTTCCTGCAGGTTTCCTGGGGACCGGTGATGCCAGCCAACGAATCCTTCCAGATGATTGAAGCTACCAAAGGGATCAACAGCTACTATCTGACCAGTGACGGCAGCACCATGAGCTACCGCACCCGCGTGCGGACGCCAAGCTTCCCGCATCTGCAGCAGATCCCTTCCGTCATCAACGGCAGCCTGGTATCCGATCTGATCGTGTACCTCGGCAGTATCGATTTTGTTATGTCAGACGTGGACCGCTAATTATGCACGATCAAAGAATTGCGATCGAAACGATCGAGCCTTCAGACGCTTTCGTCCTGAGCGCGGCAGAGCACGACGCCATTGAGCACGAAAAGCACCACTACGAAGACGCCCGCGCGGCCTCTATCGAAGCGCTGAAAATTGTGCAAAAGCAGCGCGGCTGGGTGCCGGACGGCGCGATTAACGCCATTGCTGACGTGCTGGGTATTCCGGCCAGCGACGTTGAAGGCGTAGCTACCTTCTACAGCCAGATTTTCCGCCAGCCCGTTGGCCGTCACGTTATCCGCTATTGCGACAGCGTAGTCTGCCATATCACCGGCTATCAGGGGATTCAGGCGGCGCTGGAAGAAAACCTGAAAATTAAACCGGGCCAGACTACGCCGGATGGCCGCTTCACGCTGCTGCCGACCTGCTGCCTGGGCAACTGCGACAAAGGCCCGACGATGATGGTGGATGAAGATACGCACGTGCATCTTACTCCGGAAAACGTCGTCACTTTACTGGAGCAGTATCAATGACAAGCAAAGAGATCGTGCGTACTGCGGAGATGCATCCGCTGACCTGGCGCATGCGTGACGACAAGCAGCCGGTTTTCCTGGACGAGTATCGCAGCAAGAACGGCTATGCCGGTGCGGAAAAAGCGCTGAAGGGCATGGCACCAGAAGAAATCGTGGCGCTGGTCAAAGATTCTGGTCTGAAAGGACGCGGCGGCGCAGGCTTCTCCACCGGGCTGAAGTGGAGCCTGATGCCGAAAGATGAATCCATGAACATCCGCTATTTGCTGTGCAACGCTGATGAGATGGAGCCGGGCACCTATAAAGACCGCCTGCTGATGGAGCAGATGCCGCACCAGCTGGTAGAAGGCATGCTGATCAGCGCCTTTGCCCTGAAGGCTTACCGCGGCTACATCTTTCTGCGCGGCGAATATATCGAGGCTGCCGTTAACCTGCGTCGCGCTATAGCAGAAGCGACCGAGGCTGGCTATCTGGGGAAAAATATCCTGGGGACGGGCTTCGATTTTGAACTGATCGTGCATACGGGCGCGGGACGTTATATCTGCGGCGAAGAAACTGCGCTGATTAACTCGCTGGAAGGCCGTCGTGCCAACCCGCGTTCCAAGCCGCCATTCCCTGCTTCTGCGGGCGCGTGGGGCAAGCCGACCTGCGTTAACAACGTCGAAACCCTTTCTAACGTACCGGCGATCCTGGCTAACGGCGTTGACTGGTACAAAGGCATCTCTAAAAGCGACGATACCGGTACTAAAATGATGGGCTTTTCCGGACGGGTAAAAAACCCTGGCGTCTGGGAGCTACCGTTTGGTACGACCGCCCGCGAGATCCTGGAAGATTACGCTGGCGGCATGCGCGATGGGCTGAAATTTAAAGCCTGGCAGCCTGGCGGCGCGGGAACCGACTTTTTGACCGAGTCGCACCTGGATCTACCGATGGAGTTTGCCAGCATTGGTAAAGCAGGTAGCCGTCTTGGCACCGCGCTGGCGATGGCTGTCGACCACGAAATCAATATGGTTTCGCTGGTGCGTAACCTGGAAGAGTTCTTTGCTCGTGAATCCTGCGGCTGGTGTACGCCGTGCCGTGACGGCCTGCCGTGGAGCGTCAAAATTCTGCGCGCGCTGGAGCGGAAAGAAGGGCAGCCTGGCGATATTGAAACGCTGCTGCAGCTTTGCCGCCAGCTGGGGCCGGGCAAAACCTTCTGCGCGCACGCGCCGGGTGCAGTAGAGCCACTGCAAAGCGCCATCAAATATTTCCGTGAAGAATTTGAAGCAGGCATGGCGCCGCAGGTTTACAGCAATGCGCACGCTATCGCCGGTATTCAGGCGAACCTGCTGAAGGCTCGCTGGTAGATATCGCGCAGTTAATGATATGCGCAATAACCCGATCAAATGGCGTTGTGGCAAGGCAGCAAGAGAACGCGTCCGGCTTACTTTAATAAGTACCGGGTAAAAGAGCGCAGCTAACACAGCCCCAACGCCAGTTAAGACGGTTATTTAAGAATTGTGTTTAACGCTCGATTCCGAGCCTTACTTGAGCAATTTCACTATGGCTACAATTCATGTAGACGGTAAAGAATACGATGTCGATGGAGCGGACAACCTGTTGCAGGCTTGCCTCTCGCTTGGCCTTGATATTCCTTATTTTTGCTGGCACCCGGCGCTCGGTAGCGTCGGCGCCTGCCGCCAGTGTGCGGTAAAGCAATTTCAAAATGCCGAAGATACCCGCGGTCGCCTGGTGATGTCCTGTATGACACCCGCTTCTGACGGCACCTTTATCTCGATTGATGACGGCGAAGCAAAAGAATTTCGTGAAAGCGTGGTGGAGTGGCTGATGACCAACCACCCACACGACTGCCCGGTCTGTGAAGAAGGCGGCAACTGCCATCTGCAGGATATGACCGTGATGACCGGCCACAGCTTCCGCCGCTACCGCTTTACCAAACGTACCCACCGCAATCAGGATCTTGGCCCGTTCATCTCGCATGAAATGAACCGCTGTATCGCCTGTTACCGCTGCGTGCGCTACTACAAAGACTATGCGGACGGCACGGATCTGGGCGTCTATGGCGCGCATGACAACGTCTACTTTGGTCGTCCGGAAGATGGCGTGCTGGAAAGCGAGTTTTCCGGCAACCTGGTGGAAATCTGCCCGACCGGCGTCTTTACCGATAAAACCCACTCGCAGCGCTATAACCGTAAGTGGGATATGCAGTATGCGCCAAGCATCTGCCAGCAGTGCAGCGTCGGCTGTAACATCAGCCCCGGCGAGCGCTATGGCGAACTCAGGCGTATCGAAAACCGCTACAACGGTACCGTAAACCAGTACTTCCTGTGCGACCGTGGCCGCTTTGGCTATGGCTACGTTAACCTGAAGGACAGGCCGCGCCAGCCGATGCAGCGTCGCGGCAACGACTGGATCGCGTTAAACGCCGAACAGGCGATGCAGGGCGCGGCGGACGTGCTGCGTCAGGCGAAAAAAGTGATCGGTATTGGTTCTCCTCGTGCCAGCGTGGAAAGCAACTTTGCGCTGCGTGAACTGGTCGGCGCGGAAAACTTCTCGACCGGCATCCCGGCGGGCGAGCAGGCGCGCCTGGAGCTGATGCTGAAAGTGCTGCGCGAAGGCGGTATTCATACGCCAGCGCTGCGCGAAATCGAAAGCTATGATGCGGTACTGGTGCTGGGCGAAGACCTGACTCAGGTTGGCGCTCGCGTCGCGCTCTCCGTACGCCAGGCCGTGAAAGGCAAAGCACGTGATATGGCAGCGGCGCAGAAGGTAGCCGACTGGCAAATCGCGGCGATTATGAATATCGGCCAGCACGCCAAACATCCGCTTTTCGTCACTAACGTAGATGAAACCCGTCTGGATGATATCGCCGCCTGGAGCTATCGCGCACCGGTAGAGGATCAGGCTCGTCTGGGCTTTGCCATTGCAAATGCGCTGGACGAAAGCGCGCCAGCGGTTACAGGCATCGACCGCGATCTGAGCGGCAAAATTGATGTGGTCGTGCAGGCGCTGAGCGGCGCGAAGAAACCGCTGATTATTTCCGGCGTGCATGCCGGTAGCGAAGCGATGATCCAGGCGGCGGCTAACGTAGCGAAAGCGCTGAAAGGGCGCGGCGCGGACGTGGGTATTACGCTGCTTGCAGGCGGCGCGAACAGCGTTGGTCTGGGTATGATGGGCGGCAAACCGCTGGATGCGGTGCTGGGCGAGCTGGCAGACGGCTCGGCCGATGCGGTGATCATTATGGAAAATGATCTCTATCGCCATGCACCAAAAGCGCAGGTTGATGCCGCGCTAAGCAATACGCCAAACGTAATTGTTATCGATCACCAGCGCACCACCACGATGGAAAAAGCGGGGCTGATCCTTTCAACCGCCAGCTTTGCCGAAAGTGACGGCACGGTGGTGAATCAGGAAGGCCGCGCGCAGCGCTTCTTCCAGGTTTACGATCCGTCTTACTACGACGACAAAGTACAGATGCTGGAAAGCTGGCGCTGGCTGCATTCTCTGCAAAGCACCATCAGCAGCCGCGCGGTGGACTGGACGCAGCTTGACCACGTTATCGATGCCTGCGTAGCCGCGTTGCCGCAGCTGGCCGGTATCAAAGAAGCCGCGCCGGACGCCAGCTTCCGCATTCGCGGTCAGAAACTGGCGCGTTCGCCGATTCGCGCCAGCGGCCGTACGGCGGCTCGCGCCAATATCAGCGTGCACGAACCGCGTCAGCCGCAGGATAAAGACACCATGTTCGCCTTCTCCATGGAAGGGAACAACCAGCCGAGCGCGCCGCGTTCACAAATCCCGTTTGCCTGGGCGCCAGGCTGGAACTCCCCGCAGGCGTGGAACAAGTTCCAGGATGAGGTGGGTGGCAAACTGCGCTTCGGCGATCCTGGCGTGCGTCTGTTTGAAGCGGGCGAAGGCCAGCTTGAGTGGTTTAATTCCGTGCCGGAGGCGTTTGTCGGTACGGAAAGCGGCTGGCGCGTCGCACCTTACTTCCACCTGTTTGGCAGCGAAGAGATGACCCAGCGTTCGCCGGTCTTCCAGCAGCGTATGCCGTTGCCTTATGTGATGGTTAACCCGGACGACGCCGCGAAGCTGGGCGTTAATGCGGGCGCGACCGTTGCCTTTAGCTGCGCGGGCGAAACGCTGCGTCTGCCGGTGCGCTTCTCCAGCGCGTTACAGGCAGGGCAGGTTGGTTTACCGCTGGGCTTGCCGGGCGTGCCGCCATTCTTGCTGGGTGCAAGTATTGAAAATCTGCAGGAGGCTTTGCCATGAGCTGGCTGACACCGGAAGTTATTGATGTGCTGATCGCCATCGGCAAAGCGCTGGTGATCCTGTTTGTGGTCGTGGGCTGCGGGGCGTTTATGAGCTTCGGCGAGCGCCGCTTGCTGGGCCTGTTCCAGAACCGCTACGGGCCAAACCGCGTCGGCTGGGGCGGCTCGCTGCAGCTGGTGGCAGACATGATCAAAATGTTCTTCAAAGAGGACTGGACGCCGCCTTTTACCGACCGCGTAATCTTTACCCTTGCGCCGATGATCGCCTTCACCTCGCTGCTGCTGGCCATGGCGATCGTGCCGGTAACCTCAACCTGGATGGGGGCAGACCTGAATATCGGTCTGCTGTTCTTCCTGATGATGGCCGGTCTGGCGGTATATGCGGTGTTGTTTGCTGGCTGGTCCAGTAACAACAAATACTCGCTGCTGGGTGCGATGCGCGCTTCGGCGCAGACGCTGAGTTACGAAGTCTTTCTGGGCCTGTCGCTGATGGGCGTGGTGGCGCAGGCGGGCTCGTTCAATATGGTCGATATTGTCAACAGCCAGCAGCACCTGTGGAACATCATTCCCCAGTTCTTTGGCTTTCTGACCTTTGCCATTGCGGGCGTTGCGGTTTGTCACCGTCATCCTTTTGACCAGCCGGAAGCGGAACAGGAGCTGGCTGACGGTTACCACATTGAATATGCCGGTATGAAGTTCGGCCTGTTCTTTGTGGGTGAATACGTCGGCATCGTGACCGTCTCTTCCCTGATCGTCACGCTGTTTTTCGGCGGCTGGAACGGCCCGTGGCTACCGCCCATTTTCTGGTTCGCGATTAAAACGGCTTTCTTCATGATGATGTTTATTCTGATTCGTGCTGCGCTGCCGCGTCCGCGCTACGACCAGGTAATGTCGTTCGGCTGGAAAGTTTGTCTGCCGTTGACGCTGTTGAACCTGCTGGCGACTGCCGCAGTGATTCTGTACAACGCGCAGTAAGAGGCTAATAACCATGAAAATAAAAGACATTCTGGTAGGGTTCGGCACCACGGTACGCAGTATCGTTCTGATCGGCTCAAACGCCTTCGCAAAACGCGAAACCATGATGTATCCGGAAGAGCCGGTTTATCTGCCGCCGCGCTACCGTGGCCGCATCGTACTGACGCGTGACCCTGATGGCCAGGAGCGCTGCGTTGCCTGTAACCTTTGCGCGGTAGCCTGTCCCGTAGGCTGCATCTCTCTGCAAAAAGCAGAAACGCTGGACGGGCGCTGGTATCCCGAGTTTTTCCGTATCAACTTCTCGCGCTGCATCTTCTGCGGCCTGTGTGAAGAAGCCTGTCCGACCACGGCGATTCAGCTTACCCCCGATTTTGAACTGGGCGAGTTCAAGCGTCAGGATCTGGTGTATGAGAAAGAGAACCTGCTGATCTCCGGGCCAGGCAAATATCCGGAGTATAACTTCTATCGGATGGCGGGAATGGCGATCGAAGGCAAAGACAAGGGCGAAGCGGAAAGCGAAGCCAAACCCATCGACGTCAAGGGTTTGTTACCTTAAGGAGCCAGCTATGGAAATTGCGTTTTATCTTTGCGGACTGGTGGCGGTGTTAACGACTCTGCGCGTGATCACCCACACCAATCCCGTGCACGCGCTGTTATATCTGATCATTTCGCTGCTTTCGATCGCGGGCGTGTTTTTTTCGCTGGGTGCCTACTTTGCCGGTGCGCTGGAAATTATCGTCTATGCGGGCGCCATCATGGTGCTGTTCGTCTTTGTGGTGATGATGCTGAACCTGGGCGACAGCGTGCAGGCGCAGGAGCGCGAATGGCTGAAGCCCGGCGTCTGGGTTGGCCCTGGCCTGCTGTCGCTGCTGCTGTTGTTAGTCATCGTCTACGCTATTCTGACCATTAACGATCAGGGTATCGACGGCAAGATGATCGACGCGAAAGCGGTCGGTATCAGCCTGTTTGGTCCCTACGTTCTGGCCGTGGAGCTGGCTTCCATGCTGCTGCTGGCTGGCCTGGTCGTGGCCTATCACATTGGCCGCGAACAGCGGCCAGGCGAAGTGCTGAGCAATCGCCCGGCTGACGCAGCGAAGAAGGAGGAACACGCATGATCCCTTTGCAACACGGGCTGATTCTGGCCGCCATTCTGTTTGTACTTGGACTCACGGGCGTCGTTATTCGCCGTAACCTGCTGTTTATGCTGATCAGCCTTGAAATTATGATCAACGCGGCGGCGCTGGCGTTTGTAGTAGCGGGAAGCTATTGGGGACAGGCAGACGGGCAGGTGATGTATATCCTGGCAATCAGCCTGGCCGCCGCCGAGGCCAGTATCGGCCTGGCGCTGCTGCTGCAGCTGCATCGTCGCAGCCAGAATCTCAATATTGATAAAGTGAGCGAGATGCGCGGATGAATCTTCTCTATTTAACTATCTTGTTCCCGCTGATTGGCTTTGTGCTGTTGGCTTTCTCTCGCGGTCGCTGGTCAGAAAATCTGGCCGCTACCGTCGGGATGGGTTCCGTAGGGCTGGCGGCGCTGGTCACCCTTTACGTCGGCATCGACTTCTTTGCGCAGGGACAGCCGGTCTTTAACCAGGCGCTGTGGACGTGGATGCACGTTGGCAACTTTGATATCAAAGTAAACCTGACGCTGGACGGCCTGTCGATGACCATGCTGTCGGTGGTCACGGGCGTCGGCTTCTTTATCCACATGTTTGCCTCCTGGTATATGCGCGGTGAAGAGGGCTATTCACGCTTTTTTGCCTATACCAACCTGTTTATCGCCAGCATGGTCGTTCTGGTGCTGGCCGATAACCTGATGCTGATGTATCTGGGTTGGGAAGGTGTGGGCCTCTGCTCTTATCTGCTGATTGGCTTCTACTACACCAATCCGGATAACGGCGCGGCGGCGATGAAAGCCTTTATTATCACGCGCGTGGGCGATGTCTTCCTGGCCTTTGCGCTGTTCATTCTCTGGAATGAGCTGGGCACGCTGAACTTCCGCGAAATGGTTGCGCTGGCACCGGCACACTTTGCTGCGGACAACCATATGCTGCAATGGGCCACGCTGATGCTGCTTGGCGGCGCGGTGGGTAAATCTGCCCAGCTGCCGCTGCAAACCTGGCTGGCAGATGCGATGGCGGGTCCAACGCCGGTTTCCGCGCTGATCCATGCGGCAACGATGGTGACGGCGGGCGTTTATCTGATTGCCCGCAGCCACGGTCTGTTCCTGCTGACGCCGGAAGTGCTGCATTTGGTTGGTATTATCGGCGCGATTACGCTGCTGCTGGCGGGCTTTGCCGCGCTGGTGCAGACCGACATCAAGCGTGTGCTGGCCTATTCGACCATGAGCCAGATTGGCTATATGTTCCTGGCGCTGGGCGTACAGGCGTGGGACGCGGCCATTTTCCATCTGATGACCCATGCGTTCTTTAAAGCGCTGCTGTTCCTCTCGTCCGGCTCGGTGATCCTGGCCTGCCATCACGAGCAGAACATCTTTAAAATGGGTGGCCTGCGTAAAAGTATTCCGCTGGTCTACGCCTGCTTCCTGGTAGGCGGCTCGGCGCTATCAGCACTGCCGCTGATTACCGCCGGCTTCTTTAGTAAGGACGAGATCCTGGCGGGCGCGCTGGCCAACGGACATCTCAACCTGATGGTGGCGGGTTTGGTCGGTGCCTTTATGACCTCGCTTTACACCTTCCGCATGATCTTTATTACCTTCCATGGCGAAGAGAAAATTCACGCGCACGCGGGCAAAGGCATTACGCATCACCTGCCGCTGATCGTGCTGCTTATTCTCTCAACCTTTATCGGCGCGATGATTGTGCCACCGTTACGCGGCGTACTGCCGGAGACGGCCGAACTGGCGCACGGCAGCGTCCTGACGCTGGAAATCTCTTCTGGCGTAGTGGCGATTGTCGGCATCCTGCTGGCGGCGTTCCTGTGGCTGGGCAAACGCTCGCTGGTTAACAGCATTGCCAGCAGTGCGGTAGGCCGCTTCTTCTCCACCTGGTGGTTTGCCGCCTGGGGCTTCGACTGGCTTTACGACAAAATTTTCGTCAAGCCATACCTGTTCGTTGCCTGGGTGCTGTCACGCGATCCGCTGAACGCCCTGATGAATACGCCAGCGCTGTTCTCCCGCCTGGCGAACAAAGGGCTGGTCGTCAGCGAAAACGGCTATCTGCGCTGGTACGTCGCTTCAATGAGCGTCGGCGCGGTCGTGGTGCTTGCGCTGCTGATGGTGGTTTAAAGGTTTGTGAGCGGGTGAGACAGTTGCTTCGCCCTGAGTTAAAGAATGTTGAAAATTACCTGAAGGTTGGGCGTCATCGGCGCAGTCAGTTTTGTCACCGCCAGCGCGCAGCACCCGCAGCATACTTTAGTATGTGAGGACTGCGAGCACTGCCGGGGGCAAAACTGGCAAGTAAGATAGCCCATGCAGGTTCAGAAAAGGGAATCAAATCGCCATGTTATTACCCTGGCTTATATTAATCCCGTTCATCGGCGGCCTGCTTTGCTGGCAGCTCGAGCGCTTCGGGAGCAAGGTGCCGCGTTGGATAGCGCTAATCTCAATGGGGTTGACGCTGGCGCTCTCGTTACAGCTTTGGCTACAGGGTGGTTACTCACTAACCCAGGCCGCTGGCCTGCCGCAGTGGCAGTCAGAGTTCCAGGTTTCCTGGATACCGCGTTTCGGCATCAGCGTGCATCTGGCGCTGGATGGCCTGTCGCTGCTGATGGTGGTGCTGACCGGCCTGCTCGGCGTGATGGCTATCCTCTGTTCCTGGAATGAAATTGAAAAGTGGCAGGGCTTTTTCCACCTGAATCTGCTGTGGATCCTGGGCGGCGTGATTGGCGTGTTCCTGGCCATCGACCTGTTCCTGTTCTTCTTCTTCTGGGAAATGATGCTGGTACCGATGTACTTCCTGATCGCGCTGTGGGGACACAAAGCGTCGGACGGGAAAACGCGTATTACCGCCGCTACCAAGTTCTTCATCTATACCCAGTCCAGCGGGCTGGTGATGTTGATTTCCATTCTGGCGCTGGTCTTTGTTAACTACAACGCTACGGGTATCTGGACGTTCAACTATGAAGACCTGTTGAAAACGCCGATGTCCCACACCGTAGAATATTTGCTGATGCTGGGCTTCTTTATCGCCTTCGCGGTGAAAATGCCGGTGGTACCGCTGCACGGTTGGCTGCCGGACGCGCATAGCCAGGCACCAACGGCCGGTTCGGTCGACCTGGCGGGGATCCTGTTAAAAACGGCGGCTTATGGCCTGCTGCGTTTTGCGCTGCCGCTGTTCCCGAACGCTTCCGCCGAGTTTGCACCAGTTGCCATGTGGTTGGGCATCATCGGGATTTTCTACGGCGCGTGGATGGCTTTCTCGCAGTACGATATCAAACGCCTGATCGCCTACACCTCGATTTCCCACATGGGCTTTGTGCTGATTGCCATCTATACCGGTAGCCAGCTCGCCTTCCAGGGTGCGGTGGTGCAGATGATTGCGCACGGCCTCTCTGCGGCGGCGCTGTTTATCCTGTGCGGCCAGCTTTACGAGCGTCTGCACACCCGCGATATGCGCCAGATGGGCGGCTTGTGGGCACGCATCAAATGGCTGCCTGGCCTGTCGCTGTTTTTTGCGGTGGCTAACCTGGGGATGCCGGGTACGGGTAACTTTGTGGGTGAGTTTATGATCCTGACCGGCAGTTTCCACTCGGTGCCGGTGATTATCGTTATTGCTACGTTTGGTCTGGTTTTCGCTTCTGTTTATTCGCTGATTATGATGCAGCGGGCCTATTACGGCGCGCCAAAATCTGAAACGCCGCTGCGTGGCATGTCGCCGCGTGAGTTTCTGATGATAATGGTGCTGGTGGTGCTGCTGGTTCTGCTGGGCGTCTATCCACAGCCGATTCTGGACACCTCACATGCTGCAATGAGCAATATTCAGCAGTGGTTTACCGCTTCAATTTCAACTACAAGGCCGTAATTCGCCATGACAATAACTCCTCAACAATTGATCGCGCTGCTGCCCATGCTGATCGTCGGATTGACGGTGGTAGTTGTGATGCTTTCCATTGCGTGGCGACGCAATCACTTCGTCAACGCTACGCTGGCCGTTGTCGGTCTGAACCTGGCGCTGCTTTCGCTGTGGTTTGTCGGCCATGCGGGTGCGATGGACGTAACGCCGCTGCTGCGCGTGGATGGCTATTCGATGCTCTATACGGGCCTGGTCATTCTGGCCAGCCTGGCAACCTGCACCTTCGCCTATCCGTGGCTGGAAACCTATCCGGACAACCGGGAAGAGTTTTACCTGTTGGTGTTGATTGCGGCACTGGGCGGCGTGGTGCTGGCAAGCGCTAACCATCTGGCTTCGCTGTTTATCGGTATCGAACTGATCTCCCTGCCGCTGTTTGGCCTGGTGGGCTACGCCTTCCAGCTGAAACGCTCGCTGGAAGCCAGTATTAAATACACCATTATGTCTGCGGTTGCCTCTTCCTTTCTGCTGTTCGGGATGGCGCTGCTGTACGCTAACTCCGGTAACCTGGGCTTTGTCACGCTGGGCCAGAGCCTGAATGACGGCATGCTGCATCAGCCGCTGCTGCTGGCGGGACTGGGCATGATGATTGTGGGCTTAGGCTTTAAGCTGTCGCTGGTGCCTTTTCACCTGTGGACGCCGGACGTGTACCAGGGTGCTCCAGCCCCGGTATCTACTTTTCTGGCTACCGCCAGCAAGATTGCCATTTTCGGCGTGGTGATGCGTCTGTTCCTGTACGCACCAGCCGCCGACAGTGAAGCAGTACGCCTGGTGCTGGCGATTATTGCTTTCGCCTCCATCCTGTTCGGCAACCTGATGGCGATTACGCAAAGTAACATCAAGCGTCTGCTGGGTTATTCATCGATTGCGCATCTGGGCTATCTGCTGGTGGCGCTGATTGCCATTCAAACGCATCAGCTGTCGCTGGAAACCGTCGGCGTCTATCTGGCGGGTTACCTGTTCAGCAGCCTGGGCGCTTTCGGCGTGGTCAGCCTGATGTCCAGCCCGTATCGCGGGCCGGATGCCGATTCGCTTTACTCCTATCGCGGCCTGTTCTGGCATCGTCCGATTCTGTCGGCGGTAATGACGGTGATGATGCTGTCGCTGGCAGGTATTCCAATGACGCTGGGCTTTATCGGTAAGTTTTACGTTATTGCCGTGGGCGTAGGCGCGCATCTGTGGTGGCTGACCGGCGCGGTAGTGGTAGGGAGCGCGATTGGCCTTTACTACTATCTGCGCGTTACCGTCAGCCTTTACCTGAATCCACCAGAGCTGCTGCAGCGTGATACGCCAGCCAACTGGGCCTTTACCGCAGGCGGCGTGGTCGTGCTGATTTCCGCGATTCTGGTGCTGGTGCTGGGTATTTACCCGCAGCCGCTGATTTCGCTGGTACAGATGGCTCAGCCGCTGATGTAATCTGGTTTGCTGTACAACTATAACGGGCTCTCAGGAGCCCGTTTTTTATTGACGTTTTCAGGTTAACGATGCACCCTGGTTTAATATCAGTAATAAACAGAAATTTTGCTAAAAATGGAAAAAAAAGAAAAAGCGCCTGATACTGTTTCATCCGCACTAAGAGTTTTAAAAATGTGCTGCGAGCTGCACCGTCTTGGCTTCCGGCAATTACAAATTTACCCGGCAATGTCGCCTTCTGGCGCTCACTGGCGGCTTACGCTTGCGCCTGCCTGCTGCTTTACACGCTGGAATAGCTCGCCACAAGAACATGACCAGCTATTTGCACATTACAGCGGTGGTAACAATCCGTTGATGCTATGGCCGTTAAACGGTGAATTAACTTCAAGCCAGCTGGCAGAGAAGTTCATACAGACCTTTCCGGAGTTGATCAAGCGGTGTAAAGGGAAACATGAAGCCTATAGCTTTTGGCTGGCTGAACTCATCGACTTTTGTATTAATCAACAGTCATTACCTTATTTCCAGGCTGACTGGCAGTATGATTTCAATCAAGGCGTACCTTTGATTAACGGGCAGACTTTTCGCCTGCTGCCTGAAACAGAACGCAGCCGCTGGCAACAATGGATAAACAGGATTTGGCGACGTTAGCTTATTCGGGTCGCTAATCCACCAGGTCAATATCCAGACCTTCCAGCAGGCTGACCGCTTCCGGGCGAGAAAATTTTGCGCGCGCAACGAGGTTATTCAACACGTTGATATTGAAATTCCACGAGTCGGTAAAATCCGCCCCGCGAAGATTAGTATTACTGAATAAGCTACCTGCTAAATCACAGCCGGTGATCTCAGCGCTGGAGAGATCGCACTCCCGAAAATCGACCTCGTGCAGCTTACACTCAATCAGCTTTAAACCCTGAAGCGTCAGACCAAAAAAGGAAGCATTGGTCAGAATACATTTCGCAAAGCTCAGCTCCGGATCGACGTTAAAAGCAGGCCAGTACGCGCGCGTCCAGTCAATGCCGCTCAGCTTGCACTCGTTAAAGCTGCTCTCGTTAATGCGAGTACCCGAGATTTCCATCATGCTAAGGTTACAGTGCATGAACGTGCAGTTGATAAACTTGCAGCGGGAGAAGTGGGCAGAAGTAAAGTTGCAGTGGCTAAACTCGCAGTCTTCAAAAATTGCATCCTTTATAAGGGCTGATGACAGATCCAGTCTGCTAAAAGCATCGTCAAAATATTCTTTATTGCCGGATAGTTGCGTCATGCAGAACCTCGCTCAGACCGAATAAAACGATGATACATTATTGTTAAACAGATTTACTCTGCAAAGGGGAAAGCGCTAATGCGGCCGGACGGGAAAAAGATGAACATAAAGTGGCAGGATCTTCACCATAGCGAACTCAACGCTGCGCAGCTGTATCAAATTCTGGCGCTGCGCAATGCAGTATTTATCGTTGAGCAGAATTGCCCTTATCAGGATATCGACGGCCAGGATCTTACTGGCGAAAATCGGCATTTGTTGGCCATGCTGGATAATCAGCTGGTGGGCTATGCTCGCATCCTGGCGCCCGGACAGGCCAACTCAGTGGTAAAAGTGGGCAGGGTAATCGTCTCCGGCGAGGCGAGGGGATTGAGCCTCGGCAGTCGATTAATGGAGCAGGCTATCGACTGCTGTGAACATTACTGGCCACAGCACACCATTTTCCTCTCTGCCCAGGCCCATTTGCAAAAATTTTATGGCCGCTTCGGCTTTAGGGCGGTCAGCGAAATTTACCTGGAGGATGCTATCCCCCATATCGACATGACGAAGCCAGGCAGGACAGAGCACAGCTAAGCCAAAATATCCCGATCATAACGTGGTCATTAACTCTTCGGACGGGCTGGCGTCGTCCGCTTTTCAGGGGAAAGATTATCGCCGTTAGAGCGAATGACCTCTTTATACCAATAGAAAGATTTTTTCCGCATGCGTGCCAGCGAACCTTTTCCCTTATCATCCAGATCGACATAAATCAGGCCGTAGCGTTTTTTCATCTCTCCAGTGCCTGCCGAGATGAGATCTATGCAGCCCCACAACGTATAACCTAACAGATCAACCCCATCTTCAGTTACGGCCAGCTTCATCTGATAAAGATGCTCTTCCAGATAACGAATACGGTGGTCGTCGTTGATAGTGCCGTCGTTTTCTGGCCTGTCGTCAGTGCCAAGCCCGTTTTCAACAATAAACAGGGGCAGCTGATAACGATCGTTAAAATAGTTCAGGGCGTAACGAAGTCCCACAGCATCTATCTGCCAGCCCCAGTCAGAGCTGGCAATATAAGGATTTCTGACCAGGCTGCCAGGTTCGTCATAATCCATATCAGGGTTATCAGCAGCAAACCGGGTGGCGAAAGACATGTAATAACTCAGGCCGATATAATCAACGCAGTTATGTTGCAGAATCGATTTATCTTCCAGGGTGATATCAAGCTTAAATTTTTTTCGTTCGAAGTAATTCAGCATGTACTGAGGATAGCGTCCGCGAACATGAACATCAGTAAACCAGTATCGCTGGTGCATGGCCTTCACTGACATCATCATATCTTCAGGCATGCAGGTTAAAGGGTAAATCGGGCACATAGCAATCATGCAGCCCACCTGAAGATCAGGATTTATTTTATGGGCAATTGCAACCGTGAGCGCGCTGGCTACCAGTTCATAGTGGGCCGCCTGCAGCATAATCTCTTCCCGGTTATCGTGCTCCTGATAAATAATCCCCGAATTGCTGAACGGCATTAAATCATGGTGGTAATTAACCTGGTTATTGATTTCATTAAAGGTCATCCAGTATTTAACTTTATGTTTATAACGTTTAAGCACGACCTCCGCGTAACGGATAAAAAAAACGATCATCTTACGGTTGCGCCATCCACCATAATGAACGACAAGGTGCCACGGCATTTCAAAATGAGAGAGCGTTACGACAGGTTTAATATTATATTTCAGACACTCATCAAAAAGGTTGTCATAGAACTGGAGCCCGGCTTCATTTGGTTCAGATTCATCGCCCTGCGGGAAAATCCGACTCCAGGCAATGGAGGTACGGAAACACTTAAAACCCATTCCGGCACAGAGTCTTATGTCCTCTTTATAGCGGTAATAAAAGTCAATGGCGTTATGGCTGGGATAATATTCATCTGGCAGCACGCCATTGGTAATCCTTCGTGGAACCTGATGTGAGCCAGCAGTAACGACGTCAGCAATACTTATGCCTTTTCCGTCCTCCTGCCAGCCGCCTTCAATTTGATTAGCCGCAACGGCACCTCCCCATAAAAAATCGGCGCGTAGTCCTGACATAATTACTCCTTAACTATATTTGATTATCCGACTTTTTTACCACCACAGCTCTGCCTGAACCCCGGCAAGAAATTCATTATTGCTGTCATCATTGAACCTGAACTCAGAAATTTCATTTTTTAATATATTCAGGTATGTGCCATAGAAGCGAATTTCCGGACGAGATGCCAGCAGGCTGGGGCCAACTTTAAACGCATGATAGAGCGTGGTTTTTAATGCGGACTCTTTAAATTGCTGGCCCTGACTATTTTTATTAACTTGTCGAAACCAGCCCAGTTCAATACCGCTTTGGTTCCAGCTATCCCAAATCCATGCGGGACGAATGACCGTTCTTAAGCTACTGAAATCGCTGTGTGCACCCGTATGGTAGCTATAGATATCATGGCCCCGGGAGAACACCATAGCGTTCGCCATAATGATTCGATTGGAAAAATACATTTCCCCCTGGTTAATCAATCGCCATGCCATACCTCCAGAATGGTCACCGTAATAACGGTTGCCCTTGCTCATGGACGTGCTGGCACCAGACAAGCCAGAAAAACTACCGGCATAAGAGTTATTAGCAATTTGCAGGGCGGACTCGTTAAAAGCGTCTTTGTCCATTTGTTGATGAAGGTAGACGGTCGCCAGCCAGGTATCTTTAAATTTAAAGAACTCGTTATGAGCTTCGCCGCTTTTTTGGCTTCGGGTCTTATTGCTGAAGGCATATTTCCCCGTCAGAGATAAGGTTGCCCTGTCCCACACAGGAATATTGCGGTAGCGTAAATCGACAGAGTTAGTGTTCATTTCTGTCGTACGGGAAAAATCACGTGAGGAGACATCAACATCGTTGCGGTTCAGGGACACATCCAGCAGCCCCGGACCGGTTGCCCAATTCTCAATGCCGATGGCGACCGCCTGATCGGTTGACAGAGGCTTCCAGTCCAGCATTTGTATTTCATAATCAGGCAAAGCGTGACGGCCTACCCAAAAATCGGCCTGCGGCGCGAAAGGCAGGAAGCCGGCAGTAGTGAGATACATATCGCTGAACTGCATGATATTGTCACCTTGACCACCAAACCATGCATCGTTATATCTTTCACCCACATTGCCATCAAAAGTCACAATGGCGCTGGCTGTTTTATTGCCGCTGTTATAAACCCTCTGTTTGAACGTCAGGTCATACCAGCCCGAAAGCTCATTGCCAAAGCGCCCCAGTGCGCCGACAGCATAAGTTTCAGGAGCGCCGCGATTGGAGGTTGCCCAGCCGGTGCGGAAATAACCTTCATAGCTGAACCCAATATCGTCTTTAACAAATTTGCTGATATCTTTGAGTGTGATAGTGCTGGCAAGATGACTACTGCCTTTTATTTTTGGGTCGGTAACGGGTTGTGGCGATGCAGTATTATTCTGCAATAGTGATAATTTATGTTGCGAAATTGCCAGTTCCTTCTGTGTTTTGCTAAGTTCCCGTTTATTGGCTGACAACTCTTTCTCGAGTATTTCAAGCCGCTGTTCAATCGTCAGACCGGCTGACAGAACCTCAGCTGATGATAAGCCGAAAAGCAGGCAGCAGATTAAATAACGTTTTCCCTGTTTCATTCCTTTGTGGCTCCCTGAATTAGTCTGTTTATTTCCGTATAGCGAAATGGCCTCAGGCCAGGATCTGTTTATGCAATAATACGAGCTCTTTAGCGAGGTCCTGACAAAGCATCGCCGTCATCAGATGATCCTGAGCGTGGACCAGGATCAGGTTGATCGTAATTTTGCCACTGCCTTCATCCTGGCTTATTAACATGGTCTGGATCTTGTGCGCTTCACGGCTGGCGCTATCCGAACTTGCCATCAGCTGTTCCGCTTCGGCCCAGTTTTTCCGACGGGAAGCGGCTATCGCTGCCATCGCATCGGAACGTGCCTGCCCGGCGTGGACCAGCAGTTCCATTACGCTATTTTCATCTGCAAACATGGCTGTTACTCCCGAAATGAATGTTATTCACCTGTTGCTACAGAGCCGGTATTTACTTTGTTTGAGGCAATGACAAAGGGTAGATAGATTAAAGTGGCGACGATGAGACATAAGAAGCCGACCAGCAGCGCCAGCCAGTTACCGCCCGTACCGAAAAATGCGATTAGCGGGCCCGGCGTTGTCCAGGGGACGGCGTAAGCAACAGGCGGAATAATTTGCATGCTGATAAAGAAATAACCAATTAGCGTATTGACTAAAGGAACCAGTATTAACGGGATCGCAAGAAGCGGATTTAAAACCACGGGCAGACCAAAAAGCACGGGTTCATTGATGTTAAACAGGCCGGGTACCAGGGCCATTTTGGCCATATCGCGATACTCTTTACGCCGTGACGCGATAAAGATAGCCAGCAGTAAACCAAGCGTCATACCTGAGCCGCCACAGTTAGCAAAAGCATCGTTGATGCTAACCCAGGTGACGGGGTAGGGTGCCCCCCAGGTTGTACCGTGTGAGGCTGCCCACGACAGGTTCTCCATATTTGCTTCGGTAAAAATAGTCTCCCGAATCGTGGCTAAGGTATTGGGACCGTGAATACCAATACTCCATAGAAAATTAGTGATAACCCCCAGGACAGCAACCGTGAAGATATTGGTACCCATATCCTTTAGCGGAGCCTGGATCAGCGTATAGATCAGTTCGTTTAATCCGCCCGGTGATACCTTAGTCAGGAGGTAATCGATCGTTGAAAATAAAATCATTACGCAAAATATCGGCAGTAAGACTTTAAAAGAACGAGCAACGGCAGGGGGAACAGAAGCCGGCATAGAAAGGATGACTCTCGGATTTCGGGCTAGCCGACAGAAAATCTCACTGGAAATTAACGCAACGATGATAGCGACGAAAAGCCCCTGCGGCCCCAGATATTTCGTTGTCAGGTACGCCTGTTTATCAATGATGACGTAAGGTGTATAGATAACGAAAAAAGCCCCAAGAGATGTTAAGCCGCACAGTAGGTCGTCCTGCTTATAGCCGATTGCCAGATTTCTGGCCACCAGAAAAGCAATCAGTAACGCCATAATATTGACGGAACCATTCAGCACGGGTGAAAAAACCTGCTGCGCCTCGTCAAGATGCGGGAATAACACATTCAGAAAGAACATTTTTGCAATAAAACCATCCGGGGAGAGGATGGCAAAATTAATCAGCACAATCAGCGAGCTGGCCATAATAATCGGAAAGATTAAAATAAAGGCATCGCGGATAGACGCAATATGTATCTGCGAGTTCAATTTAATCGCCAGCGGGACAAGTAGCTTTTCCATACCTGTTTCAAGGCCTTTCATGAGTTCCATTCGTTTCATGATGTCTCCTTACGCTTTGCCAGAGTAACCGGGACGGGTTATTTAACCGCAAGTAACTCCAGCGCTCTCATTAATACGGCCTGGCCATCCATCCTGCCGTAACTGACCATGTCAATGACTTCCACAGGGATATTTCCTTGCGCTGCGGCCTCAATTTCCTCTTTCTGGAAACGAACCTGAGGCCCCAGCAAGACGACGTCGATCTGCTGCTGGCTAATTTTTTCTTTGGCTTCCGTTACTGACAGCGCGCTAATATTTATCTCAATATTTTTTAATGCAGCACTGTCTTTCATTCGGCTAACCAACATGCTGGTAGACATGCCGGCGGCGCATACCAGTAGTATATTTTCCATGTAAGCAGGCTCCTGACTATATGCACAATTTCATCCGCTAATCTCTGGCAATCAATCAAATGTTACTGTTAGGTTGTTCACAGAAAAGAAACCCTTTGATGTTTACTATCCGTTGTGGAATTGAACCAGTTAAGCCGTATGTAAGGAATAATTATTATTTTTCATGGAATTATGAAGAGGTTTAAAATGGTTTATCTGAAGGTTTATCACCAGTTAAAAAATGGCATAAACACGGGGTTTTATCGGCAGGGAGAAAGTTTTCCTGCAGAAGTAGATCTTGCCAGGCAGTTTGATGTTTCAAGAAATACGCTCAGAAAGGCATTAAAAATGTTGCAGAACGGTGGCTTCCTGAGATGCAGGCAGGGTGCTGGAAACTTTGTTTCCTGTAAAAGTGCTAACGCCGATTTTTTGCAAAATTCGCAAGGGTTCTCGGAAATTATCCAGAGCGATAAAACCACTGCGAAAAGTCACGTTTTAAAGTTTGAAATTCAGCTTGCCTCACCGGTGATAGCCAACGCGCTGGCTATTAAATTTAAAGAACAGGTTTACTTTATTTCAAGGGTTCGCTTTATCAATGACTCACCCGCTGAACTGGAAAATAGCTGGATTTCGGCTGAAAAGTTCCCCGATCTCACGCTTAAGTATATAAAAGGCTCACTTTATGACTATTTTGAAGATAAGTGTCGCTTGCATATTTCCGGTACGTACTTACATTACTCGCCGTTATTACCTTCTCGAGAAATAGCCGCGTTGCTAAAAATTGATAAAGAAATGCCGGTTATTAAGGTGCAGAGCCAGTCGGTTGATATGTGGAACGTGCCTTTTCTTTTTTCAGAGAACTATACTAATTTCCTGGAATATCCACTTAAAATTTTTGTTTCACGGAAAAGAACGAATTATTCTGCGCCAACATAAAATTTTATCGCAGTAGGGGGAATACACCCTGCTCGCTTACCGCTCACAGGGTGCAGAAGACGCCTTTACTAAGATGGCGGTTAACCCGCGGTCATCTGGCGGTCGTCCACATATTTGCGCTTATCCGGCGCTGGCGGGAAATATTGATACAGCCAGGTTTCGGTCAGCGTCTCATCTTTCGTACGCAGGAACAGACGCAGATTGACCGGTTCGACAGAATCGCTGTTCGGATACCAGTCAAACAGAATGCGATAGCCGTCAATTGGCTCAACGTAAAGGATTTCTACCTGCTTAAAGGTTCCTGAGGTCACGGTAATCACCGGCTCAATGCCTTTTGGCGCGGCCGCTTTCAGATCGCCGCCGACAAAATCTACCGCAAAACGGCGTGCCCAGACGTCCGGATAGTGTTCGCCAGGCGCCCAGCCTTCCGGGAAGCCGCCCATGCCGGTACGGGTTGCCCTGACGCGGGCCAGATCGCTGTGAACCGGCGGCAGGCCGCTCCAGTAAAGCTTATAGCTAAAGCTGTGCTCGCTACCGGCTTTAATGTTTTCTGTTGGCCGCCAGAAGCAAACGATGTTGTCCAGCGTTTCACCCGTGGTAGGGATCTCCATCAGGTTAACCGCGCCTTTGCCCCATTTGCCGACAGGCTCTACCCACAGGCTCGGACGCTTGTTGTACCAGCCAATCACGTCCTGGTAATCCTGGAAATCGTGATCCAGCTGCAGCATGCCGAAACCGCGTGGATTTTCATCCTGATAGGCGTTAAAGGTCAGGCGCTGCGGATTATTCAGCGGACGACAGATCCATTCACCGCTGCCCGTCCACATCGCCAGGCGATCGGAGTCGTGAATCTGCGGATGAATAGTGTCGCACATACGGCGTTCGTTAGTGCCGCAGCTGAACATCGTGGTCATCGGCGCGATGCCTAACTGAGCGATGTCTTTGCGGGCATAGAGATGATTTTCCACTTCCATCACCACGCGTTTTTCTTCGCAATGAATCACGAATTTAAAAGCGCCGGTGCAGCTTTCGCCATCCAGCAGCGTATAGACGGTAAAGGTCGTGTCGTCCGCTTTTGGCGTTTCAAACCAGAAGGCGGTGAAGTCAGGGAACTCTTCTTTACTGCCGAAGGTGTTGATCGCCACGCCGCGAGCGGAAAGACCGTACTGGTAGGTATCGTCAACCGCGCGGAAATAACTGGCACCTAAGAAAGAAACGATGTCCCGGCTGGCCAGCTCCGGCTTTTTAAACGCGCGGAAACCGGCAAAGCCCAAATCGGTTTTACCTTCAAGCTGTTTAGTATCTACTTTGGCATTGTTGTAGTTAAACAGCTCGGGACGGAAGTGGATTTCGCGCGCCTGGCGGTCGGCATCCACCGAAAACATGCGCAGGCGGCGTTTGAAGCCCATGCCAACGTGAAAAAACTGTACGTCCAGTTCACGGTCGGGAATGGCGTTCCAGAGTGAATGATTCGCGTCGTACTGAATTTCGTTATACGCCTGCGGCGTCAGGGTCGCTAACGTCTCGGGAAGGGGAGCAGGCGCGCCGCCGTAGGGTTTTTTCGCCAGGGAAGCGGCCAGGTTTTTCAACACGTCGTAATCAAAGCGCTTCGCCGTGCCGTCGGCAATATCGGTGTCGGCCCAGGCGGCCTGAGCAAACAACGTTGATAAACCGGACATCCCGCTTACCGTAGCGAAAGCCATTGACGCTTTCATAAACATTCTTCGATTCATGCCAGAGTCATATCCTTTGCTTAACGGAATTGATAAAGCTTGTGGTCTGGGTTGCCCTTATGGACAGCCTTGTTTTACCTGAATTGTGAGCGGGTCACAGGGTGTTACGACAGCGTGTGGCGTCAGAAATTCAGTCAGGCAAAATTTAGCAGATAAATCTGAAGAAAGCAGGCGAATCCGGCGCACCGCGACAGCGTTAAGCGAGGCAAAAAAAGTGCTGTGGCAACATCATTATCAGCCAATTCCTGGCTAACAGAACAAGCAGAGCGGCAAAAAGTGTCTACAGTTAAAGGTATTATTCGCACAAGGAGACGTTATGGCTACGAAAATTGAACCACAAGAACTCGACACTCGCCTGGATGATGATTTGGCTCTGCTGACCGAAACGCTGGAAGAAGTGCTGAAATCTTCAGGCGACCCGGCTGACGAAAAATATGCCGAGCTGAAAGCGAAAGCCGAGAAATCGCTGAAGGACGTGAAGTCACGCGTGAGTAATGCTTCTGATAATTACTATCATCGTGCCAAACAGGTTGCCAGCCGTGCCGACGAATATGTACACGAAAAACCGTGGCAGGGAATTGGCGTAGGCGCGACGCTGGGTCTGGTGGTTGGTCTGCTGCTGGCACGCCGTTAAGGTCTTGTCCGCTAAGAAAGGGCGTCCTTCGGGGCGCCCTTTCTGTTTCTGCCACAGGTTACAAAACTGGAAATAACACGTTAATCCTGCCCTAAATCAACATTGCCCGTTCAGGCCGCTTTTATACTGCCCGCTGCTTGTTTGATCTGGAGTGGGCGATGTCGCACAGTATCTTTAACCGCCGCTGGGCTGCCGTAATTCTGGAAGCGATAACCCGTCATGGCGTGCAGCATATCTGTATCGCGCCGGGTTCCCGCTCCGCGCCGCTGACGCTGGAAGCGGCCGCCAGCCGGCTTTCCTGCCATACCCATTTTGATGAGCGCGGTCTTGGCTATCTGGCGCTGGGGCTGGCAAAAGCGTCTCGCCAGCCGGTCGCCATTCTGGTTACTTCCGGCACCGCCGTCGCTAACCTCTATCCGGCCATTATCGAAGCCAGCCTGACCGGCGAACGGCTGATTATTTTAAGCGCCGACCGCCCGCCAGAGCTGATTGGCTGCGGCGCTAACCAGGCTATCGTGCAGCCAGGCCTCTTTGCTTCCCATGTCAGTGGCGCATTAAATCTTCCTCGCCCCTCAGCGGATATCTCCGCGCGCTGGCTGGTTTCGGCTATTGACGCGCTGCTGCAACAGCATCCAGCTGGTGCCATACACATTAACTGTCCGTTCGCAGAACCTTTATACGGGGAGGAATCCCTGGCTTTTAAAGCGTGGCACGACGAGCTGGGAAACTGGTGGCATGAGGATACGCCATGGCTGATGATGAGCGCCGCTACGCCTACGCCGTTTACCAGCAGCTGGCCACGCTGGCGGCAAAAGCGCGGGCTGGTAGTCGCCGGAAAACTCTCTGCGGAAGAGGGCGTGGCGCTAGCGAAATGGGCGGCGGAGCTGGGCTGGCCGCTCTTATCGGATATCCAGTCACACACCGGCACGCCTTTGCCCTGCGCCGAAGTCTGGCTGCGGGAAGCCCATGCGCAAAAGGCGCTGGCCAGCGCGCAAATCATCATTCAGTTTGGCGCACGGCTAACCGGAAAGCGGCTGGCTGGGTGGCTGGCAGCGTCGCAGCCCGAAGCTTACTGGCTGATCGATCCATTACCGGGCCATCTGGATCCAGCGCATCGTCGCAGCCAGCGGATGGTGGCTGAGACTGGCGCCTGGCTTGCGGCACATCCGGCCATCGCTCAGCCGGAATGGTCGCCTTCGTTGCAGGCGCTGGCCGAGGAAACACACCGGTCGCTGGCCTGCCGTCTGCAAGAGTTTGGCGAAGCACAGCTTGCCCTGCGCTTACCGGAACTGTTACCGGAAAACGGTACGCTGTTTCTCGGCAACAGCCTGACCGTCAGGCTCGTCAATGCTTTTGCCTGTTTACCGGCAGGCTATGCGGTTTATGCCAATCGCGGTGCCAGCGGCATTGACGGCCTGATTGCCACTGCTGCTGGCGTACAGCGCGGCAACGGTAAACCATTACTGGCAATAGTTGGTGACCTTTCGGCGCTTTATGATTTGAACAGCCTGGCTCTGCTACAGATGCCGCTGGTGCTGATTGTGGTGAATAACAGCGGCGGCCAGATTTTCTCGATGCTGCCGACGCCCGCAGCGGAGCGGGAAAAGTTTTTCACTATGCCGCCTCGGGTCAGTTTTGCCGCCGCCGCCATGGCGTTCGGTCTTGACTATCAACAGCCGCAGGACTGGAGTGAGCTAAAGGCAGCAGTCGCGGCAGGCTGGCAACGTGATACGGCCACGCTAATTGAACTGAAAGTAGCGGGCGAGAGCGGCGCACAATGGCTGGCCGAGGCCGGGAAATGATCCTGCACGCGCGCTGGCAGGGCGCCCACGACAGCCGCAGGCCGGTGCTGGTCTGGCTGCATGGTTTTCTGGGAAATAGCGAAGAGTGGCGGCCGGTGCAGCGTTTTTTTCGCGACTGGCCGCAGTTAAGCATCGATTTACCGGGACACGGCGGTTCCAGCGCGCAGCCAGTCAGCGGATTCGATCGGCTTTCCCAACGGCTTAACGCCACGTTACAAAGCCATCGCGTTAAGCGCTACTGGCTAATCGGCTATTCGCTGGGCGGTCGGATTGCCAGCTATCACGCCTGCCGTCATGCGGATTCGTCGCTGGCTGGCGTGATTGTCGAGGGCGCGCATCCGGGGCTGGCATCGGACGAGGCTAAAGCGGCCAGGTTAGCTTCGGATCGTGAATGGGCGCGGCTTTTTTGCCAGCAGCCCCTGCCTAAAACGCTGGCGCAGTGGTATCGCCAGCCGCTGTTCGCCGGGCTTAGCGAGCAGCAGCGCCA
Organism: Erwinia phyllosphaerae; assembly: GCF_019132875.1. GTDB lineage: Bacteria > Pseudomonadota > Gammaproteobacteria > Enterobacterales > Enterobacteriaceae > Erwinia > Erwinia phyllosphaerae. Next base: position 651,301 of record NZ_JAHSPF010000001.1, on the reverse strand, counting down.
GCAGATGATTGCGCTGCGAGCCAACAACAACCCGCAAGCGCTGGCCGCCATGCTGTTAACAATGTCGCTTGCCGGGCAGCCCAATCTGTTGCCAGAGATCCGCCAGCTGAATCATTTCCACTATCTGTGCGGCGAGCATGACGATAAATTTCGGCAGCTTGCCGTGCAGGCTTCGTTACCTCTCACCCTCGTCCCGGCCGCTGGCCACAATGCCCATCACGCTAATCCGCAGGCTTTCGCGCAGCTTCTGGCGTGCAGGCTGGAAATACAGAAGGAAAAATAATGATCTATCCCGAGCTGGAAGAGCTGTATGCGCCCGCAGAATGGCAGGCCTGCGGCGACTACACCGATATTTACTACCATAAATCGCCGGACGGCATGGCCAGAATCACCATTAACCGGCCCGAGGTGCGCAATGCTTTTCGTCCGCAAACCGTCAAAGAGATGCTGCACGCGCTAAGCGATGCGCGCCATGATGAGCAAATCGGCGTCATTATTCTTACCGGCGCGGGCGATAAGGCCTTTTGTGCAGGCGGCGACCAAAAAATCCGGGGGGATTACGGCGGCTATCGTGATGACGCTGGCGTGCACCATCTCAACGTCCTGGATTTTCAGCGCCAGATCCGCACCTGTCCCAAACCGGTGGTGGCGATGGTCGCTGGCTATGCGGTCGGCGGCGGTCACGTTTTGCATCTGCTTTGTGATTTAACCATTGCGGCGGACAACGCGCAGTTTGGCCAGACCGGACCGAAGGTGGGCTCTTTTGACGGCGGCTGGGGCGCGGCCTATATGGCGCGGATTGTCGGCCAGAAAAAAGCGCGTGAAATCTGGTTTTTGTGCCGTATGTACAGTGCGCAGCAGGCGCTGGAAATGGGGCTGGTGAATACGGTCGTGCCGCTGGCGGAGCTGGAAAAAGAGACGGTGCGCTGGTGTCGGGAAATGTTGCAAAACAGCCCGATGGCGCTGCGCTGCCTGAAAGCGGCGCTCAATGCCGACTGCGACGGCCAGGCAGGTTTACAGGAGCTGGCCGGTAACGCCACCATGCTGTTCTATATGACGGAAGAGGGGCAGGAAGGGCGCAACGCCTTTAACCAGAAGCGCCCGCCGGATTTCAGCCAGTTTAAGCGGAATCCATAATGCGCCAGGCGACGCTCTTTAATTACAACATACTATTAGAAGCGGGAACGGTGCTGCGCGATCGGCGTATCAAGTCGCGGCAGGGATTGCTGGTCAGGCTAAAAGAAAACGGCCGGGAAGGCTGGGGCGAGATCGCGCCGCTACCGGGTTTTAGCAGGGAAACCTTGCCGGAAGTGCAGAGCGAAGCAGCTCGCTGGCTGCAAAACTGGCAGGCCGATCCTGCCACGCAGACTCTGCCCACGCTGCCTTCCGTTGCTTTTGGCCTGAGCTGTGCGCTGGCGGAACTGGCAGATGTGCTGCCAGCGGAAGGCAATTTTAATAGCGCGACGCTGTGTACCGGCGATCCTGATGAACTCCTGCAACAGCTCGGCCGGCAAGAAAAGCCGACAGCAAAAATGAAGGTTGGCCTGTATGAAGCCGCTCGCGATGGCATGCTGGTCACGCTGCTGCTGGAAGCCGTGCCGGAGCTGACGCTGCGGCTGGATGCTAACCGCCAGTGGAGCCTGGCAAAGGCCCGGCAGTTCGCCAGTTTTGTACCTGAGCATCTTCGCTCGCGCATCGCCTTTATCGAAGAGCCTTGCCGGACGCAGCAGGAATCAAGGCTCTTTATCCAGGAAACGGCTATGGCGCTTGCGTGGGATGAAAGCACGCGGGAAGTCGATTTTCAGCCCATGGCCGAGCCGCACTTACGCGCTATCGTCATTAAGCCGATGCTGCTTGGCAGCCTGACGAAAGTCGGGCTGCTGGTTAGCCAGGCAAAAAAGGCGGGGCTAACCGTGGTTATCAGCTCTTCGCTGGAATCGAGCCTTGGTCTGACCCAGCTTGCGCGTCTGGCGAACTGGTTAACGCCAGGCGTCGTGCCGGGTCTGGATACGCTGTCGCTCATGCAGCAGCAGCTGGTGCGTGCCTGGCCCGGTTCAACTTTGCCGCTGGTAGCGGCGGATAATCTGGATAGCGTATGGCCGCACTGAACATCTGGCCGTGGCAGCGTTTTGCAGGTAAGCAACCCGCACTGAAAATCGGCGACAGGGCTTATAGCTGGGCGCAGCTTGCGCAGCAGATTGACGAGCTGGCGACGGGATTCCGCTTTCAGGGGGTACAAACGGGCTGCGGCGTGATGCTAAGGGCGCGTAATAGCGAGCTGGCGCTGTTGGCTTACCTTGCGCTACTACGCTGCGGCGCACGTTTATTGCCGCTTAATCCACAACTTCCTCTCTGCCAGCTGACGACTCTGCTGCCCGGGCTCAATATCGACTTTGCGCTGACGCTGGAGGGGGAAGCGCCCGCGACCGTTCCGGCGCTAAAAATGATGCCCAAAACCGGCCTGTTGCAGCACGCTTTTCAGGAAAGCGAGATTGCCACGTTAACGCTCACGTCCGGCTCGACGGCGTTGCCGAAAGCGGCCGCGCACAGCTTCAGCGCGCATCTTGCCAGCGCTCGCGGCGTCGTCACCTCGCTCAGGTTTACCGCTGACGACAGCTGGCTTCTGTCGCTGCCGCTGTACCATGTTTCCGGACAGGGCATCGTCTGGCGCTGGCTTTATAGCGGCGGCACGCTGGTGCTGACGGATGAAAAGCCGCTGCTGGCGGCGCTGGCTGACTGTACCTTCGCTTCGCTGGTGCCTACGCAGCTCTGGCGTTTGTTGCAGCAACCAGCACTGCCGCGAAATTTACGTAGCGTGCTGTTGGGCGGCGCGGCTATTCCCGAAACCTTAACCGCACAGGCAGAAGAGAAGGGCATTGCCTGCTGGTGTGGATACGGTATGACCGAAACGGCTTCGACCGTGGCGGCCAAAAGAGCGGATGGCCAGCCAGGCGTTGGGCGACCGCTTCCCGGCAATCAGATTCGGCTGGTAGGGGGCGAAATAGCGCTACGGTCGCAGGCACTGGCCTGCGGCTACTGGCAAAACGGTGATTTACTGTCGTTAACGGACAGCGAAGGCTGGTTTTACACTCGCGACGGCGGCGCGTGGTCAGAGGGAAATCTGCTGATTAAGGGCCGGCTTGATAACCTGTTTTTTTCGGCAGGGGAAGGGATCCAGCCAGAACAGATAGAAGCCGTTTTGTTACAACATCCTGCCGTAGAGCAAGTTTTTATCGTGCCGCAGCATGATGAAGAGTACGGGCAGCGGCCGGTGGCGCTGGTGGCGTTAAAGGGCGCAACGATGGGGCAGCTGCAAGGCTGGGCTACTACGCGGCTGGCGGGTTTTCAGCGTCCGGTGCGCTGGCTTAGCCTGCCGGAAACGGATAACGGCGGCATTAAACTTTCACGCCGCTGGCTGGCCGAATGGGTAACGCAGCAGCCGGTGGAAAAATAATGCCGGAGTCTTCTCCGGCATATTTGCTACATTTCTAACGCGTTTCCTTCAGCGCTTTCTCCACGCCTGCACCATAGGCCGGATGTACCTGATAAAAAAGGGCGATCTGGCGCTGCTGAATAAACTCAGGGATCTGGCGCAGCTCACCAGCGATACGCTGAAACATGCGCTGGTGTTCTTCTTCACTCAGCAGGTTAAACAACGCGCGCGGCTGGGTGAAATAGTCATCATCCTCACGGTGGTTCCAGTGGTCGGCGGCGCCTTCCAGCGACAGCGGCGGCTCGCTAAAGTCCGGCTGTTCCTGAAAGACGTTAAAGCTGTTTGGCTCATAGGTGGCACCGTTGCCGCTGTTGCCGTCCACGCGCATCGCGCCGTCGCGATGATAGTTATGGAACGGGCATTTTGGCGCATTAACCGGAATCTGGTGATGGTTAACGCCCAGGCGATAGCGATGCGCATCACCGTAAGAGAACAGGCGGCCTTGCAGCATCCGGTCGGGAGAAAAGCCAATGCCGGGCACCACGTTAGCCGGGCTCATCGCGACCTGCTCCACTTCCGCAAAGTAGTTATCCGGATTGCGGTTGAGTTCAAACTCACCTACTTCAATCAGCGGATAATCCGCATGCGGCCAGACTTTGGTCAGGTCGAACGGGTTGTAAGGCGTTTCTGATGCTTGCGCTTCCGGCATAATTTGCACAAAGAATTTCCAGCGCGGAAAGTTACCCTGTTCGATAGAGTCAAACAAATCGCGCTGTGAGCTTTCGCGGTCGCGGCCAATCAGCTGCGCGGCTTCATCGTCCATCAGGTTCTGAATACCCTGTTCGCTACGCATATGGAACTTAACCCAAAAACGTTCCTGATTAGCGTTGATAAAGCTGTAGGTGTGGCTACCAAAGCCGTGGATATGGCGATAGGACGCAGGCAGGCCGCGATCGCTGAAATCGATAGTCAGCTGATGCAGCGACTCTGGAAGCTGTGAAAAAAAGTCCCATTTATAGGTCGGATTACGCAGGTTGGTACGCGGATCGCGCTTAACCACGTGATTGAGATCGGGGAACTTCAGCGGATCGCGCAGATAAAACACCGGCGTATTGTTGCCGACCAGATCCCAGTTGCCTTCTTCCGTGTAAAACTTCAGCGAAAAGCCGCGGATATCGCGCTCGGCATCCGCGCCGCCGCGCTCGCCGGCAACGGTGGAAAAACGCATAAACAGGTCAGTTTTTTTACCGACTTCGGCAAAAATTTTCGCGCGGCTGAAGCGGGTAATATCCTGGGTAACGGTAAACGTCCCGTAAGCGCCAGAGCCTTTGGCATGCATGCGGCGCTCCGGAATGACCTCACGGTCAAAGTGCGCCAGCTTCTCCAGAAACCAGACATCCTGTAACAGCATCGGGCCACGGCGTCCGGCCGTCATCACATTGTTATTGTGGGCGACGGGCGCGCCCGCTGCGGTAGTAAGTCCTTTTTTGCTCATAGTGGGATCTCTTCTTATCGACGGGTTTATCTTTTAAATTCTTTTATTCAATCGGCATCGCCTATAAATCCATTGTGCCCGCTCGCGCTTCGCTGCGGCAATCTGGCGTTAACTATCGCTGCCATTTGCCGGGCTGATAGCGGAATGCGATTGTAATTGTCGCTATTGCTTCATACAGTTAACTAAACCTGAACAATCTGGAGAAACACATGAGAGTGGAAATGCTTTCCACCGGCGATGAAGTGCTGCATGGACAAATCGTGGACACCAATGCGGCATGGCTTGCCGAACGGCTGTTTCAGGAAGGTCTGCCGATGACCAGTCGCCAGACCGTGGGCGACAGCATGCAGGAGCTGGTCAACGTGCTTGTTGAACGCAGTAAGGTTGCCGATGTGCTGATTGTTAACGGTGGCCTGGGGCCGACCAGCGACGATTTAAGCGCGGCGGCGGCGGCCAAAGCAGCAGGCGTTGGGCTGGTTATGCAGGAAGAGTGGCTGGCGAAAATGGAGGCTTTCTTTGCCGGACGCGGCCGTAAAATGGCCGACAGCAACCGCAAACAGGCAGAGATTCCGGCGGGCGCAGAGATGATCGACAATCCCATCGGCACGGCGTGCGGCTTTGCTATGGAACTTAACCGCTGCTGGATCTTCTTTACGCCAGGCGTGCCTTCTGAATACAAAATGATGGTTGAGCAGCAAATTCTGCCGCGAATGAAGGCTCGCTTCCCGGTTTCCGATCCGCCGGTTTGCCTGCGGCTAACCACTTTTGGCCGGGGCGAAAGCGATCTGGCTTCTGAAATTGAACCTTTACTGCTGCCGGAAGGCGTGGTGATGGGCTATCGCGCCTCTATGCCGATTATTGAGTTAAAGCTAAATGGCCCCGCGTCAAAGCTGTCTGAGATGAAGCAGTTTTGGCAGCAGGTACGCGATATCGCTGGCGAAAGTATTATTTTTGAAGGAACGGAAACGTTGCCTGCGCAGCTGGCGCGTCGTCTGAACGAGCAGCGTTACCAACTGGCCGTTAGCGAACAGTTTACCGCCGGACTGGTGCAGTGGCAGCTGGCTTCTGTTGCCGCGCCGCTGGCGGCAGGGAACGTACTGCCGACGCAGAGTGAAAGCCTGGCTGAACTGGCGCAGCGCGCGCAGCAGCTGGCCTCAGGCAGTGACGCCACGCTGGCGCTGGTGGTGGGCGGCGAACAGGATAACCAGCTGGGCTTTGCTCTGCATACGCCGCAAGGCAGCTGGGGTCAGAAGGTGAGGTTCAACAACAGCCGTCACGGTCTGAAAGCGCGTCAGGATGTGGTTGCGATGATGGCGTTAAATATGCTCAGGCGCTGGCTCGACGGGCTGGATGTTGGCAGCGGTCACGGCTGGATTGACGTGGTGGATACGCTGGAAATAAAACCGGAAAGCTAAAGCCTGACTTTCTGTAATACCATAACGTCGCTTTAAGATGTTTTCAGGAAAAGGCTGAATGTTTATATATCGACAATCAGCCTTTATAACAAACCGCGCTTTTTTACTAAATGACTTTGCCAGCCTCAGGCAGAAATATCCTGGACAAAAATATATTCCCCTGCAAAAGTTAGCCAATATTTTATTGGTGCGCATTTCTCTATTTAACAGAATGATTTTGATTTATTCATAACGTCTCTCAGGAAACGTGCTTTCCTGTAAAAAAAGTTGTTTTTATATTTTTGTTGTGTCACATTTTTAGCGGCTTAAAAACGAGCGATCGTTTTTAGTGCGCTTATTTATTTCAAGCTTAATAGCAAAAGGAATTTGTCTTGGCTGATAATTTTACAACAGATATTTCTGTTAAACATGAATATACCAATTATATTACCTGGTCTGGAGAAACAAAAGGCGACCACATCCTGACTTTTACGCCAAAAAATGCGGAAGAGGTGGTCAAGGTTGTTAACTGGGCAAAAGAAAACGCGTATTGCGTCAGGCCTGTAGGCGGAAGCTTTAACTGGTCGCAGCTTATTATCGAAAATGGGGAAAACAACAGCAAAGTCCTGCTCCTGGACTTAAAGAAAAACTTTACCTCTGTTTCGATTGAAAAGCGCGGTGACTACGGCATCGTGACGGCCCAGCCCGGCATCACGATGTTAAACCTGATGACTAAACTGGAGAAGCAGAAGCTGGGCTTTTACGCCGTGCCCGGTATGGGGAAAATGACGCTGGGCGGTATTTGTGCTATTGGAGGACACGGAACCTGTCTTCCGGCTAAAGGCGAAACGCTGCAACAGGGCGGCACCTATGGTTCCGTCTGCAACAGCATTCTGGCCTTGACGGCCGTAGTGTGGAACGATGAGAAGAAAAGCTACGAGCTCAAAACCTTCACGCGCAAAGATAAAGAGATTTCAGCTTTCCTGGTTCATGTTGGCCGGGCGTTAATTACAGAGGTTACCTTGCAGGTTCCTCGCAACCGCCGCCTGCGCTGCCAGAGCTTTATGAATTTAACGCCGGAGGTGTTATTTGCTAACAGCGACACCAGCCCCAACAGATATATCGATTTTCTGGATAAAAGCGGCAGGGCGGAAGTTATCTTGTTTCCTTTCGTCGACAAAGCCTGGCTTAAGGTCTGGACGGTAACGGACTCTTATCCCACTACCGCAAAGCCCGTGCATCAACCTTTTAATTATCCTTTCTGCGATAAAATCCCTTCCCAGGTTTCAGATTTTGTTAAAAGCATATTTAGCAATCATCAGGAAGTTACGCCCGCGCTCTGCCAGAAGCTTAACGAAATTGTGCAGGTTGGCCTGGGGGCGTCCATTTCCGGCGATCTGTGGGGATGGAGCAAAGATCTCCTGCTGTATGTAAAACCCAGCACGCTGCGGATAACGGCCAATGGCTATGCCATCGTGACCAAAAGAGAGAATATACAGAAAGTCCTTAACGAGTTTTACAGTAAATATAAAGAGATGCTCACCAGCTATCAGAATGCCAATTCGTTCCCGATTAATTGTCCGATTGAGATCCGCGTGACCGGATTAGATAACGCGGAAGAGACCGGTATAGCCAACGCCGCGACGGCTTCCTTATCCGCGAACCGTCCTGACAGCCTTCATCCTGAATGGGATGTGGCAATCTGGCTTGATGTCCTGACAATGCCAGGCACGCCGGATGCCAATAAGTTTATGAAGGAGCTGGAGGCGTGGCTCTTCGAACACTATACCGGCGACTATGCGGTCAGGGTCGAATGGAGCAAAGGCTGGGGTTACAGCGAAACCAGCGCCTGGGGAAATGACGATTTTATCAAAACAAACATTCCTGCCAGCTTGCCGGATGATGAGTATGGCTGGCGCTACGCCTTAAAAACGCTCAGCAAATATGATCCTCACCATCTGTTCTCGTCACCTCTTATCAAAAAGATATTTCAAGAAAAATAACTACGGATGCGGTTTAACCTGAATATAAGGAGATTTATGATGAAAGAGTTAGGCTTTAGTGAGATGGATCAGGTAGCGGGCGCTTCTTTTTCTGGCATCACAACATACATCGGCAACGCGATTATTGATGCCGTTATGATTAGCAACGATATTTTCAACATGTCAGTGGTTTATTCGGTTGGGCGATTCTTTGATTCCGTTGGGTTTGGCAGTTTTCACTATACCCTGGATTCCTGGGGCTATTCCCTGTCTAAACTGGTGGCAGGTATAGGGACAGCGCTGGGCGGCGACGATAGCCGTATAGCCTATCATTTCGATGAAGAGTGGGGTGCCTGATATTAACCGTAATAACCCTCTGTAGTGCTGAGGGTTATTTTACTCTGACGAAACAGCGTTAAAGCTCCAGCTCAATATCCCCTTCTGCCTTACAGCAGCACGGCAGAATTTCACCATCCTTAATAAACGCCAGCGGCTGTGATGAATAGCTGACCTGTCCTTGCAGCAGACCAATCCGGCAGGAGCCGCAATAGCCTTCACGGCACTGGTATTCCACGCAAACCTGGTGAAATTCAAGCGCGTCCAGCAGGGAGCGATGTTCATTATGACAGTGCAGCTGCGTGCCGGAAGCACGCAGTTTAATAATTGGGCCGGTCATGCTTAGAGCTGGAAGTCGTCGAAGTCGTTTTCGCCCACTTCGGAGTCGATCTGACCCACCAGGTAAGAGCTAACCTCTACTTCCTGCGGCGCAACCTGCACGTTGTCGGAAACCAGCCAGGAGTTGATCCACGGAATTGGGTTAGAACGGGTCTTAAACGGCAGCTCCAGCCCAACCGCATTCATGCGGATATTGGTGATGTACTCAATGTACTGGCAAAGAATATCTTTGTTCAGACCGATCATTGAGCCGTCGCGGAACAGATATTCCGCCCACTCTTTTTCCTGCTGCGCTGCCAGCACAAACAGGTCGTAACATTCCTGCTGGCACTCTTTAGCGATCTCAGCCATTTCCGGATCGTCTTCACCGCTGCGTAACAGGTTCAGCATATGCTGCGTGCCGGTCAGATGCAGCGCTTCGTCGCGGGCGATCAGCTTGATAATCTTTGCGTTGCCTTCCATCAGCTCGCGTTCTGCAAAAGCAAAAGAACAGGCGAAGCTAACATAAAAGCGGATGGCTTCCAGCGCGTTTACGCTCATCAGGCAGACGTAAAGCTGCTTTTTCAGCGCCCGCAGATTAACGGTAACGGTTTTGCCGTTAACCTGATGCGTGCCTTCACCCAGCAGATGCCAGTAGTTGGTCATTTCGATCAGGTCGTCGTAGTAACCCGAAATATCTTTGGCGCGCGACAGAATCTGCTCGTTGGTCACGATATCGTCAAACACAATCGCCGGGTCGTTGACGATATTGCGAATGATATGGGTATAGGAGCGCGAGTGGATAGTTTCGGAAAACGCCCAGGTTTCTACCCAGGTTTCCAGCTCGGGAATCGAAATCAGCGGCAGCAGCGCGACGTTTGGACTGCGGCCCTGGATAGAGTCCAGCAGCGTTTGATACTTCAGGTTGCTGATAAAAATGTGCTTTTCGTGATCCGGCAAGCCCTGGTAGTCGATACGGTCGCGCGACACGTCCACTTCTTCCGGACGCCAGAAAAAGGAGAGCTGCTTTTCAATCAGCTTTTCAAAAATACCGTATTTTTGCTGATCGTAGCGGGCGACGTTAACCGGCTGGCCGAAAAACATCGGTTCGTTCAGCTGATCGTTTTTATTTTGCGAGAACGTGGTGTAAGCCATGTCATTATCCAGTGAAGAAGGGCAGAGAAAACCCGGCCCGACAGAAAATCAGGGGGCGATAGTCGCCCCGCTATGGTTAAATTTTGCAGGCGCCGCTTTCACAGCCGTCATCCTGAATGGATGGCGCCAGATCGTCCTGGGCATCTTCTGCACCGTCACGGGTGTTCTGGTAGTACAGCGTTTTCACGCCGAACTTATAGGCGGTCAGCAGATCTTTCAGCAGCTGTTTCATCGGCACGCGACCGTTAGCAAAGCGCGTCGGGTCATAGTTGGTGTTCGACGAAATCGCCTGGTCGATAAACTTCTGCATCAGGCCAACCAGCTGTAAATAGCCGTCGTTGTTTGGCATATCCCACAGCAGCTCATACTGGTCTTTCAGGCGCTCATATTCCGGCACTACCTGACGCAGAATGCCGTCTTTCGACGCTTTAATGCTGATGTGGCCGCGCGGTGGTTCGATGCCGTTAGTCGCATTAGAAATCTGCGACGAGGTTTCTGACGGCATCAGCGCAGAAAGCGTGGAGTTGCGCAGGCCGTGCGTTTTGATCTCTTCGCGCAGCGCTTCCCAGTCCAGATGCAGCGGCTCGTTGCTGATGGCATCCAGGTCTTTCTTATAGGTATCGATCGGCAGAATGCCCTGCGCGTAGGTGGTTTCGTTGAACCACGGGCACGCACCTTGCTCTTTCGCCAGGTCGTTAGAAGCCTTCAGCAAGTAATACTGAATAGCTTCAAAAGTTTTGTGCGTCAGGTTGTTGGCGCTGCCGTCCGAGTAGCGTACGCCGTGCTTCGCCAGATAGTAAGCGAAGTTAATTACGCCGATACCCAGCGTACGACGGCCCATTGCGCCGCGTTTTGCCGCAGGAATCGGGTAATCCTGGTAGTCCAGCAGCGCGTCCAGCGCACGTACGGCCAGCGTTGCCAGCTCTTGCAGATCGTCCAGGCTTTCAATAGCGCCCAGGTTAAACGCCGACAGCGTACACAGCGCGATTTCGCCGTTTTCGTCATTAACGTCCATCAGCGGTTTGGTCGGCAGCGCGATTTCCAGGCAGAGGTTAGACTGGCGGACCGGCGCGATAGCAGGATCGAACGGGCTATGCGTGTTGCAGTGGTCAACGTTCTGAATGTAGATACGGCCGGTAGAGGCACGTTCCTGCATCATCAGCGAGAACAGGTCAACGGCTTTTACACGCTGCTTGCGAATGCTGTCGTCTTTTTCATATTTGGTGTACAGGCGCTCAAACTCTTCCTGATCGGCAAAGAAAGCGTCATACAGGCCCGGCACGTCGGAAGGGCTGAACAGGGTGATCTCTTCGCCTTTCAGCAGACGGGTATACATCAGCTTGTTCAGCTGCACGCCATAGTCCATATGACGCACGCGGTTGCCTTCCACGCCACGGTTGTTTTTCAGCACCAGCAGGCTTTCAACTTCCAGATGCCACATTGGGTAGAACAACGTGGCCGCACCGCCGCGCACGCCGCCTTGCGAACAGGATTTCACCGCAGTCTGGAAATGCTTGTAAAAAGGAATACAGCCGGTGTGGAAAGCTTCCCCGCCGCGGATCGGGCTGCCCAGCGCACGGATGCGGCCAGCGTTGATGCCGATACCGGCGCGCTGTGAAACGTACTTCACAATCGCGCTGGATGTCGCGTTGATAGAGTCCAAGCTGTCGCCGCACTCGATCAGCACGCAAGAGCTGAACTGGCGAGTTGGCGTACGCACGCCGGACATGATTGGCGTCGGCAGTGAAATTTTAAAGGTGGAGATGGCGTCATAAAAACGCTTCACGTAATCCAGACGCGTTTCACGCGGATAGCCGGAGAACAAACAGGCGGCCACCAGAATATAGAGGAACTGCGCGCTTTCGTAGATATCGCCGCTGACGCGGTTCTGTACCAGATACTTACCTTCCAGCTGTTTTACGGCAGCATAAGAGAAGTTCATATCGCGCCAGTGGTCAATAAAGCCGTCCATCAGCTCGAACTCTTCTGCGCTGTAATCTTCCAGCAGGTGACGGTCATATTTGCCCAGGTCCACCATGCGCTTCACCTGATCGTAAAGCTTAGGCGGTTCAAACTGGCCGTATGCTTTTTTACGCAGATGGAAGATTGCCAGGCGGGCGGCCATATACTGATAGTCCGGCGCATCGCGCGAGATCAGGTCGGCAGCGGATTTGATGATCGTTTCATGAATATCAGAGGTCTTGATACCTTCATAAAACTGGATATGAGAACGCAGCTCAACCTGTGAGACGGAAACGTTTTGCAGTCCTTCTGCAGCCCAGTCAAGTACGCGGTGGATTTTATCCAGATTGATGCGTTCGGTGCGGCCATCGCGTTTAGTGACAAGCAGGCTCTGATTCATGTGGCGTTTTTATCCTGTCCGTGAGATCGAAAGTATCCCCCGTTTATGCACAGACTGCTCGGGTGTGAGTAACTCTGTGGATAAACACTATATATAGGGGGTAAGGGAAGTATTGATAACAATATGGTGGTTATTTTAGTAAGTTCTGCGATCTTAACAAGCCTTGACGAAGCGGCAATTTTACTGATCCAGAGCTGGCGGTTTTCCTAAGTCCGCGTTTCTCAAGGCTCCACGTCCTTGTCAACACGCTGGAAAAAAAATTCAAAAAATAGCTGAACGCGGCTTTATTGCTCAGCAGTGAAACCCCGCCGTTTTTTTTGGCGAAAAAGTATACTTCAGATCGCCAGATGCACCAGGCAAACAGCGACTTAAGAAAGACGAAATACTTATAAAGATGAAATAAGAGAAAAAAAGGGGAAGCACCTTACCGGGAGCGCTGCGGCGATTTTTCGTCCGGGAAAGCGTATGTCAGTGCGGTTCTGCGGCAGGGGAGCTTGCCCGCTGTACCGCAAGGGTTGTTACCCGGTACGTTTACCGCAGGGTAAAAGGGAAGCTTTCGTCGAGGTGACAGAAGATTTTTAATTACGGGTCAATAAAAAAATAGCCAAATGGAAGTGTTACTTTTAGTGCGTATTAGCATGATTTTATAGGTTAAGTCTGCAGTAAAAAGGCCACTCATCAAAGTGGCCTCTGTACTGCGAGCTACCCTACAAACAGGCTTTTATAAAATAGGTCAATCGGTAGCCTTACTGGATTTACTAAACCGTTCCAGAAACCAGCTGTAAATATCTTCTAAAAATCGGACACAACCTAGCGATGTAATGACTACTACTGCCCAATGCGAAAAATTCTCTGGTAACTCTAACCAGCCAGAGATGATATGTGCTCCGCTCAATATAGATGCTGCAAATTGAAAACCTACAATAACGACAATTATGTGTCCTGATTTTATCAAAAGCTTTTTTTTTACCACGTGCATTGTCCCGGAGAGATACTTCCTCCTCCATTTGAATTTCGACTGCCAGGATCGCGAACGCAAGAGTTATAAGAGTTAGCGATCATTCCAGACAATACCGCTGCTGGTCCACTTTTTAAACCACCAATTATTCCCGAACCAATATCCATTAAGCATTGGGTACTAACATCCTTATAAATATCTACTGCGGCACCTCTTTGTATAGTAGACTGCCTGCTTCTGCGCCCTGAAAAAGGCCCTTCATTATTGCTGTTGGCATTACCGCCTGAGATTGCATCCCAATATTCAGGACTAATTTCTCTTATCGTCATAATATCCTCCTTGTAATTTCAATTTGAAGTATTTCCCTTTACTGCTTAACAAGGTAATTTCACAATTACATTCTTTTTAACATCAGGTCAAATAATGTGATTTTATGTCAATTGCCATAAAATGAGATGCGCTATCAAGAAGATAGAATCAATAATAGAGTGCTTGCTGCATATTTATGGAATCTTGCATTGATAATACACAAAAAAATATGAGCTCTCTCACAGTGGGAGGATTTAAAACTTCCCTTAAGAACCGCGTTCTTAAGGGAAACAAAATCATTCGGCAGGCGAGTGCGTGTGCACCATATAGTTAACGTCTACGCCAGGCGCCAGCTTAAACTTATTGGTCAGCGGATTATAATGCAGGCCAATCATATGGCGTTCGCGCAGCTGCGTTTCATCAACCCAGTTCAGCAGCTCGCCGGGACGGATAAATTTCTTAATGTCGTGCGTGCCGCGCGGCACCATGCGCAATACGTATTCTGCACCGATGACCGCCATCAGCCAGGATTTGCTGTTGCGGTTGAGCGTAGAGAAAAAGACTTCGCCGCCTGGCTTAACCAGTCTGGCGCAGGCATGCACTACGGAGCGCGGATCCGGCACGTGCTCCAGCATCTCCATACAGGTCACCACGTCATACTGACCGGCAAACTGCTCGGCATGCTCTTCTACCGTTTGCTGCACATACTCTACCTTTACGCCGCTTTCGAGCGCGTGCAGCCGGGCAATCTCCAGCGGTTCCGCACCCATATCCAGGCCGGTGACTTCTGCGCCTTCACGCGCCATGCTCTCGGCCAGAATGCCGCCGCCGCAGCCGACGTCCAGCACCTTTTTGCCAAACAGGCCGTTACTGTGCTGAGCAATATAGCCAAGGCGCAGCGGGTTAATACGGTGAAGCGGCTTAAATTCGCCTTCCAGATCCCACCAGCGTGATGCAACCGCCTCGAATTTAGCAATTTCCTGATGATCCACGTTAGCCGTGGCGCTGTTTTGCTCTGCCTTCATTGTTTTCTGACTCCCTACAGGTTTGGCTTCAGTATACATCTTTCCATGCGGTGAAGGGCAGCGAGCCGCCAATGGCAGAAAAGCGCGCGATTAAAGCGCCGGAAACGATGCTTTCCATTCACCACCAGGCCGAAAGGTGGTATACTTTCGCACCTTTGAATCCGGGTATATTTTAGAAGGAAAGAGCCTGAATGAGTGACCTGGCCAGAGAAATCACACCGGTTAATATTGAAGAAGAGTTAAAAAACTCTTACCTCGATTACGCCATGTCGGTCATTGTTGGCCGTGCATTGCCAGATGTTCGCGATGGCCTGAAACCAGTACACCGTCGTGTACTCTATGCCATGAACGTGCTGGGCAATGACTGGAACAAACCTTATAAAAAGTCCGCCCGTGTTGTCGGCGACGTTATCGGTAAATACCACCCTCACGGCGACACCGCCGTTTATGACACCATTGTCCGTATGGCGCAGCCGTTCTCGCTGCGCTATATGCTGGTAGATGGCCAGGGTAACTTTGGTTCCGTTGACGGCGACTCCGCCGCCGCGATGCGTTATACCGAAGTGCGCATGTCCAAAATCGCCCACGAGCTGCTCTCCGATCTGGAAAAAGAGACCGTTGACTTTGTGCCTAACTACGACGGCACCGAGCAGATCCCGGAAGTCATGCCGACGAAAATCCCGAACCTGCTGGTGAACGGCTCTTCGGGCATCGCGGTAGGGATGGCGACCAATATTCCGCCGCACAACCTGACGGAAGTGATCAACGGCTGCCTGGCCTACATCGAAGATGAAAACATCAGCATTGAAGGGCTGATGGAACACATTCCGGGGCCAGACTTCCCGACAGCCGCCATTATCAACGGCCGTCGCGGTATTGAAGAGGCGTATCGCACCGGGCGCGGCAAAATTTACATCCGCGCGCGTGGCGAAGTCGAAGTCGATGCGAAAACCGGCCGTGAAACCATCATCATTCACGAGATTCCCTATCAGGTGAACAAGGCTCGCCTGATTGAGAAGATGGCTGAGCTGGTTAAAGAGAAGCGTCTGGAAGGGATCAGCGCGCTGCGTGACGAATCAGATAAAGATGGTATGCGCATCGTTATCGAGGTTAAACGCGACGCGGTTGGTGAAGTGGTGCTGAACAACCTCTACTCGCTGACCCAGCTGCAAACCTCTTTCGGCATCAATATGGTGGCGCTGCATCAGGGCCAGCCAAAGATTATGCCGCTGAAGGATATTCTGGAAGCCTTCGTGCGCCACCGTCGTGAAGTGGTGACGCGCCGCACTATCTTTGAACTGCGTAAAGCACGTGACCGCGCGCATATCCTCGAAGCGCTGGCGATAGCGCTGGCTAACATCGATCCGATTATCGAGCTGATCCGCCGTGCGCCAACGCCAGCGGAAGCGAAAGCGGGCCTGGTCGCGCAGCCGTGGGCGCTGGGTAACGTTTCCGCCATGCTGGAGCGTGCCGGTGACAACGCCGCGCGTCCGGAATGGCTGGAAGACGAGTTCGGTATTCGTGACGGCCAGTACTATCTGACCGAGCAGCAGGCTCAGGCTATCCTGGATCTGCGTCTGCAAAAGCTGACCGGTCTGGAGCATGAAAAGCTGCTGGACGAGTACAAAGAGCTGCTGGAGCAGATTGCCGAGCTGATTCATATTCTGGAAAGCGCCGAGCGCCTGATGGAAGTGATCCGCGAGGAGCTGGAGCTGGTTCGCGATCAGTTCGGCGACAAGCGCCGTACCGAAATCACCGCCAACAGCGCCGATATCAATATCGAAGATCTGATCAACCAGGAAGACGTTGTCGTTACGCTGTCTCATCAGGGCTACGTGAAGTACCAGCCTCTGACGGATTACGAAGCGCAGCGTCGCGGTGGCAAAGGCAAATCGGCAGCACGCATCAAAGAAGAAGACTTTATCGATCGTCTGCTGGTGGCCAATACCCACGACACGATCCTCTGTTTCTCGAGCCGTGGCCGTCTCTACTGGATGAAGGTTTACCAGCTGCCGGAAGCGAGCCGTGGCGCGCGTGGACGTCCTATCGTCAACCTGCTGCCGCTGGAAGCTAACGAACGCATCACCGCAATCCTGCCGGTGCGTGAATATGCTGAAGGCTGGAATATCTTTATGGCGACCGCCAGCGGCACCGTGAAGAAAACCGCGCTGACCGAGTTTAGCCGTCCGCGCAGCGCCGGTATCATCGCCGTCAACCTGCGTGAAGACGATGAGCTGATTGGCGTGTCGCTGACTAACGGTAGCGACGAAGCCATGCTGTTCTCTGCAGCGGGTAAAGTGGTGCGCTTTGCAGAAAGCGCGGTGCGTGCCATGGGCCGTACGGCTTCGGGCGTACGCGGTATCAAGCTGGCCGAAGGCGATCGCGTCGTGTCGCTAATCGTGCCGCGTGACGAGGGTGCCATCCTGACGGTTACGCAGAACGGTTACGGTAAACGTACCGCCAACAGCGAATACCCGACCAAGTCTCGTGCTACCCAGGGCGTTATTTCGATCAAGGTGACCGATCGTAACGGTCCGGTCATTGGCGCGGTACAGGTTGTCGACAGCGATCAGATTATGATGATCACCGACGCTGGTACGCTGGTTCGCACGCGCGTTTCTGAGGTCAGCGTGGTAGGGCGTAACACCCAGGGTGTTATCCTGATCCGCACCGCTGAAGATGAAAACGTGGTGGGCCTGCAGCGCGTAGCTGAACCGGTAGCGGAAGAAGAGCTGGACGCTATCGACGGCAGCGTGGCGGAGGGCGACGACGATATCGCGCCGGAAGTCATCGAGGACGATGCGCCAGAAAACGACGAAGAAGAATAAATTCGTTTGCTGTGCGCCTGAAAAGCCGGTTCCCTGAACCGGCTTTTTTTATGTCCTTTTTTCGTAGCCACGGCGGCAGGTAATAAACTGGAAGCCGCTACGCAATATTGGTAGCAAAACCTGACGATAAATCAGGGGAATGATATACAGACGGGGCACGTAAAGGAGGTACCTATGCAAATCAGGATTGCACGTTATTTTGCATTGCCAGGCAAAGCGGAGCGCTATCTGGTTACGGTCCAGAAGCGGGACGGCAGAAGCCGGGCCTATATGGTTGAAATTAATCCGCTGCATTCGGCCATGCACTTTCTGTTTACCGGGCAGTGGTCGCAGTATTACGTTGAGAACTTTGCCTGGATGGTGAGCTTCTACCCGCATGAAAGGTTACTGTTTCCGGGGAGCAAAGGCCGTTTTAAAGCGGACAGCGCGATGGGATTCAATCGTAAGGAACTGAACAAGCTGCTGGTTCAGGGCATTGGCGCAGTCATTGTCGACTTCTCGCGGCATCGTCAGCCCATGATGCTGACCGCGGTAGCCATCCGGAAAAATCTGGGCAGGCTGTACTATCGTCTTTTTCTGCGGCACGCCAGAGCAGCGGGCTATTTTTATCATCAAAGCTATGCGCAGGAGGCGCTCTATGTCATCGAAAAGCAGTGGAAAAACACCGAGTCCGCAAAAACCGTCAGGCAGGCCGTCCAGAGACGAAATTGTCGCCCTGGCACTCGGCTGTATGTGTGAAAATGCGGAAAAGCTGGCCCGGCAGGTCCGTCAGAACGGCGGGACCGGCGGATACATCTGCCTGAATCGGCGCGGTTCGGAAAAATCTTAAGCGAAGAGGCTATTTTAAGCATAAAACCGTCCTTTAAACCGACAGGTAACTGGCTTTTTTAGCCCTGTGGCGGTACTGTAGCGGGATCGAAATTGTCATCAGACCAGTCGCTACTGTAGGTTCCGCTTGAAATACTTAGTCTCGTTCAGAACAACGTTAAGGATCTCCCGTTACCTGTTCCGGGCATTAGCACTGATGCTCTGGACATTGGGCGCGCTGCTGACCACGTTTTACATCATTAACGTTCTGCATGAAAAAGAAACCCAGGTTCGCCAGGAGTTTAATACGGATTTCGAGCAGGCGCAGTGGTACATTCGCCATTCCGCTGACGTTACGCGCGAGCTGAAGTACATTGCGGAAAATCGCCTCAACGCTTCGGCCAACGGCCTGGACGTGCTGAACGGCGTTTTTACTGGCAAAACTACGCCGCCGCAGTTTTATCCGCTTTACTCGGACTCGGACTGTAGCGCCATGAGCGGCACCTGGCGTAATTCGCTGGAATCGCTCAGCTATTTCCTTCATTACTGGAAGACGAACTTTGCCTCTGCCTACGAGCTTAACCGCGTATTTTTTATCGGTGGGAAAAGCCTGTGTCTGGCGGACTTTGGCATAGGTAATGCCTCCAGCCGTGAACGCGCGCTAAAGTCGCTGCACGAACGCGTGCTTAAGTATCGCAACGGCAATGAAGAAGAGCGGAAAAACAGCTTTTTCTGGGTGGCCTCCACGGGGCAGCCGGGCTCAGGCTATTACTACATGGTGACGCCTGTTTATACGGGGAGCAAAATGACCGCGCTGCTGGGCATTGAGCAAGTCATCCGGCTGGACGAATTTATTATTCCCGGCAGCTTCCCGGTTAATACCACGCTGCTGGATGCTAATGGCCAGCGCGTTCTCTCCTCTTCATCGACCGGCAGCCGCATTTCGCTTGACGATTTGCCTGATGACAGTAACTGGTTTGGCTATATCAACGGCTATAAGCAGCTGGTAATGAAGAAAAAGCTGACGCCGTCTACGCTCAGCGTTGTCTATTCGGTACAGACCGACGAGATGGTTGAAAAGCTAAAGATGCTGATCATCAACTCGATTCTACTGAACGTAATCAGCGCTATTATCCTGTTTTCGCTGGCCTGGCTGTTTGAACGGCGCATGTTTTTACCGGCGGAAGACAACGCTCACCGGCTGGAAGAGCACGAGCAGTTCAACCGTAAAATCGTGGCTTCCGCGCCGGTAGGTATCTGTATCTTACGCACCAGCGACGGCACTAACATTCTGAGTAACGAGCTGGCGCATAACTACCTCAGCATGCTGACGCAGGAAGACAGGCAGCGGCTGACGGAGATTATCTGCGGCCAGCAGGTCAATTTTGTTGATGTGCTGACCGGCAGCAATACCAACCTGCAAATCAGCTTTGTGCATTCACGCTATCGCAATGAAAACGTGGCGATTTGCGTACTGGTCGACGTCAGCGCCCGCGTTAAAATGGAAGAGTCGCTGCAGGAGATGGCGCAGGCGGCCGAGCAGGCGAGCCAGTCGAAGTCGATGTTCCTGGCCACCGTCAGCCACGAGCTGCGTACGCCGCTGTATGGCATTATCGGCAACCTGGATCTGCTGCAAACCCGCGCGCTGCCTAAAGGCGTCGAGTCGCTGGTGACGGCAATGAATAACTCTTCCAGCCTGCTGCTAAAAATTATCAGCGATATTCTCGACTTCTCTAAAATTGAGTCGGAGCAGCTGCGTATTGAACCGCGTGAGTTTGCACCGCGTGAGGTAATCACGCATATCGCCTCTAATTATCTGGCGATGGTAGTGAAGAAGCGGCTGACGCTCTGGTGCTTTATCAACAGCGACGTACCGGTGACGCTGGAAGGCGATCCTATTCGTTTACAGCAGGTCATTTCAAACCTGCTCAATAACGCGATTAAATTTACCCATACCGGCGGCATTATTCTCCAGGCCTGGGTTAAAGATGGCTATCTGGCTTTTCGCGTGCGCGACACCGGGGTAGGCATTCCGGCAAAAGAGATTACTCGTCTGTTCGATCCTTTCTTCCAGGTGGGCAGCGGCGTTCAGCGCAATTTCCAGGGAACCGGGCTGGGCCTGGCAATCTGCGAAAAGCTTATCAACATGATGGATGGCGATATTGAGGTGGATTCCGAGCCCGGGATGGGCAGCCAGTTTATCGTGCGCATTCCGCTCTATAACAGCAAGGTGAAAAAGCCGTTACGCCACGATGGCCTGCAGGGGAAAAAATGCTGGCTGGAGCTGCGCAACGAGGAGCTGGCCAGCTTCCTTGTAAAGCTGCTGGATGAGCATGGCCTGATCGTTGAACGTTTGCAGGAGCAAAGCCGCTGCGAAGCGGATGACGTTATCGTCACGGATTACGATTTTACTACTCAGCAGCCGCACCGCGCGACGATTCGCTTTGACGGTAGCCATAACGACGGCCCGCAGGAGCTGTCTACGGGGCGCTGGGTATACGGCACCACGACGCCGCACGAGCTGCCCGCGCTGCTGGGAAGGATCTATCGCGTTGAGGTAGAAATGCCGAATGCGCCATCGGGGCTGCCGGAAACGGAAGAGAAAAGCGTCAGCAACGAAGATATTCTTATTCTGGTGGTGGATGACCATCCTATTAACCGCATGCTGCTTTCCGATCAGCTTGGCTCGCTGGGTTACAGGGTCAAGACCGCACAGGATGGCGTAGACGCGTTGAACGTGTTGAGCCGCAACGACATTGATATCGTCCTGACCGACGTAAATATGCCGAATATGGACGGCTATCGCCTTGCACAGCGGCTGCGCCAGCTGGGGCTGACCTTCCCGGTGGTGGGCGTCACGGCTAACGCGCTGGCAGAAGAGAAGCAGCGCTGTATGGAAGCGGGCATGGATAACTGTCTGTCGAAGCCGGTGACGCTGGATACGCTACAGCAAACGCTGGCGTTCTATGCCGAGCGGGTGAGAAAAGGGCGGGAGGGATAACTGTCTGTCGAAGCCGGTGACGCTGAATACGCTACAGCAAACGCTGGCGTTCTATGCCGGGCGGGTGAGAAAAGGGCGGGAGGGATAACGGCTATCTGCCCGTTGTAATCTGCTTTGAGGGCAGAGTAACGCCCATAAAAAAACGGGCCTGACGCGATGTCAGGCCCGTTGTCGATCGGCCGCAGGGGCAACCGCGCGTTTGCTTAGTCCTTGTCTACCGGCATGGTGCTGACGGAAGAGAGGTAGTTCAGCAGCGCAATATCGTTGTCCACGCCCAGCTTCATCATCGCTGACTTCTTCTGGCTACTGATGGTTTTGATGCTGCGGTTTAACTTCTTGGCGATTTCAGTTACCAGGAAGCCTTCAGCGAACAAACGCAGTACTTCACTTTCCTTTGGTGAAAGGCGTTTGTCGCCGTAGCCGCCAGCGCTGATTTTCTCCAGCAGCTTAGCCACGCTTTCCGGCGTGTATTTTTTCCCTTTTTGCAGTGCGGCCAGCGCTTTTGGCAAATCGGTTGGCGCGCCTTGCTTCAGCACGATCCCCTCAATGTCCAGATCCAGCACGGCGCTGAGGATTGCCGGGTTATTGTTCATGGTCAGAACGATAATTGACAGGTCCGGATAGTGGCGCTTGATATATTTGATTAGCGTAATGCCGTCGCCATACTTTTCGCCCGGCATTGACAGATCGGTAATCAGAACGTTGGCGTCCAGCTTGGAGAGACTGTTGATTAATGCTGTGGAATCTTCGAACTCACCGACAACATTGACCCATTCAATCTGTTCGAGTGACTTACGAATGCCGAACAGAACAATAGGATGGTCGTCGGCAATAATTACATTCAGGTTGTTCATATTATTGGTTACCTTGCTGCAGCAGCTCATTGACGTAGCGGTCGATGTCGCTGGTGGTATTTTTAATGTTTGAATTGTCACACTCGGTTATGTGCTGTTCTAACGTTTCACAAAGCTGCTTGCCCGGTGTCAAATTAAGCATGGCAAACACGCCCTTCAGGCGATGTGCAGTCTGAGCAAGCGAACTTAAGTCCCTTTCCGCCGCCTCATTATACAATCTCTTTACATCATCTGGTACTGTCTCAACAAACAGTTGGAAGTAGCCTGGCGCAAACAGCTGCGCAGGTTGTTCCTCTTCTTCGGGTTCGTCCAGGGCCAGCTGAAGCTCAATAAGCTGTAGCAACGCATCCTGCATTGCGCTGCTGATATTGAAGTTCACCCTGAAGCGATCGCGAGAAAGTGCCGTATAGCCCGCCTCATCATCCGTAAGCAGCAGCGACCACGCGGTCATACTGGCCGGATCGTCCGTGACCAGCACATCGTGATCCTGACCAGAAAAACGCTCATCAGGAGTGATACAGCTGGCTCCCCAGTTTTCCAGTTGGTGAACCACTATTTTTCTTATTTCATCCACGTTGATATCAATCAGCGCGGTCAGGCCTTCCAGCAGCTTCTCTTCCCGATCCTGCTGGTGCTCCTGCGGCGCATGTACCTGAATGCTGTAGCGCGTGCCGATATCGGGGCGTGCAACAATTTCCAGATGACCGCCAAGCTGTTTACATAACTGTTTACACAGGAAGAAAGCCAGACCGGAAGCCTGCCCAAAGCGATCCTGACTGGTTTCGCCAAGGAACGGGAAATCGGTATTGCCCATTTCGTCTACCGTCAGGCCAGCGCCGGTATCGACCATCTCAATAGCCAGCCGATCGGGCCTGTCGGCAGGATGGCTGACCTCAATAGAGATCCTGCCCCAGCTGGTGCTGGTGATAGAGTAGTGCAGCAACGTGGTCAAAATTTTGAAAATGGCCCGCCGATCGCCAAAGCGGTTTTCATCGCTGCTAAGGCGGTTACTGACCACCAGCCTGAGTCCTTTGCGGCGCAGCGAGGGGAGGGCTTCCGTTACCAGCTCGTCAAGCACGCTCTGTAGATTGAAAGCGCCCGCATCCGGTGCCCAGTCGTGGGTTTCCAGCCGGTTCAGCAGCACGATATCATCCACCAGGCGTCGCAGCGCCTGTGACTCCTGCAGCGCATCATCCAGCTTCTCGCCGGGCTGAGCCGTTTCGATAGCCTGCAGCTGGTCGATAATGCTGCTTAATGGCCGGTTCAGCGCGTGCCCCAGATTTTGCAGCAGCTGCTGGCGCGTCTGGTGGCTCTTATCCAGCACCTGCTGGGCCTTCTGTAATTTTTTGTTGACCAGCAGTTCACGATCCTGGTCACGCATCATAAACAGCTGGGTATTGGCGGCCAGCATGCTGCGCGCATGGCGAATTTCGTACACTTCGTTATTCACCGTGGCCTGCAACACGCCCTGGTGCTGGTCGGACATGTTAATGATTTTTTGTAAATTAAGATGCGGCAAAAGATGCTCAGCAATCTTATTGCTGATGATGGTGCGGTTGCTGGCAAAGTCATACACCAGCAGGCCAACGGGCAGGCTTGCCACAATTTCATCATTCAGGATACGCAGAGAGTCCAGTTCGGCGCTCTGGTTTTCGTTAGGACGTAGCGATTGCTGGCGTAATAAAAAGAGACCGGCCAGCGACAGCAGCAGCAGCACAAAGTTTGCCAACAGCGGCCACATCAGATTGCGCAGCGTATCCACCACCAGGCCCACCAGCGGCACGCGATAGACCAGCTGTAGCGGCGTGCTGGTCAACGAGGCGGCGATCTCAATGTTAGGATTGAGTAGCGTAACCTTGGTACTGTGGGTGCCGTCATCATTATCTGCCGTGCTGCCGGTGCCGCTCATATCCTGCTTCAGCTGAAAGTTTTCCAGCGGCATGTTGAGCGGGATAAGATCGTTGATTGGCAGATCGAAAGCGACAACCGTTGCCAGATGTCCTGGCTGGTTGAAGGTGGTGCGCACGGTAAAGTAGTGATCGTTTTGCCAGGTAAACCGACGCAGCGGCGAAAAACTCTCCCGCTCGTCCAGCGCGTTGGCCTGTTGCAGCATCTCTGCGCGCCGCGCGTCGACAATCGTGCTGATGGCACTTTCTTTATAACGCGTCGCCATATCTTTCAGCGGCAGGGTAGAGATTAAAATCAGGCTGTTATCCTGACCATTCAGGAAGTACATCGACCAGGTGCTGTTTTCCGCGCCCCACAGCGTGTCCAGATAGTTGGACATACGCAGCGTCATATCCAGCGTACTGCCGTCGTGTGAACCAAAAATCAACGATTCGGTTTTGCGCCGGGTTTTTTCAAGATAGTAAACGTCCGGACGCAGGCGGGTTTCCTGCAGGCTATTGGGCGTTGCACCAGCGGCGCTGGCCGCAAGATTTTCATAAATCTGCCAGGTAGCGAAACGGTAGGTGTCAATGCGCTTCTGCATGGCGTGGGCGATATCCGCCATCGCGTAACGTTTATCGGTCAGCCAGGCGTTAACGGCGTTATGGATCATAAATCCTGATGCCAGCAGCAGCACCAGAATAAATATCGCAAAAAAGCGGGTAACGTTGCCCGAAGTCAGTGGAAATTTATAAGGCATCATATAGCCAGGCCCCAGTTAACGAGTCAGCCGGGCGCTGCGGAACAGCGCCAGCGAGCGGGCAAGCGGTAAAACAGACGTCAGGTACCGTTTCCGCCGCAAACGGTTCGGGATTACCTTGCGCTAAATTTACGCCCAAAGGCCGTAATATTCTCGCAGAAAAAGCGTACTGGGTGGCCAGCGCGCTGGCGGTCGGTCTGGCGTCCTGAGTCGTCATAGTTTCCGTTAAAAGCTTGTCGCAGTAAGCGCTACTTTTTATCACATTTCGTAAAATTAAAGAAGAACAGGCGGTGCAAAGCGTGGCGGATAACCTGTTGCAAACCCAGAGTCATGCTGACCTTTGTGTTAATAACCTGAAAAAACGGCGCTGTTAATCAAATATTGCAGCTAAAGGGTATTTTACAGACAACTCCTGGCTTGCCAGGTTTTATGCTGGCTTAACTCAAATCATTGGTGCAGGGTAAAAAATAGCCAGAACCAGAGGGAATACCCTCGTTTTTGCCGGACGTTATTTGCACAGCCCGATAACCTCAGGCCTGCGCGGATTTTTGGCAATTGATAGCATTATTTTTCATTCTCCATAACAAATATCACGCAGGAATTTCCCTCTTACCTGCCAAATATTTTCATTATTTTTACATTTTCGTAAAAATATTCCTTAAGTTAAATCAAAATTTTAACCCAAACCGGACGAGTATTTTTGCCTCTCTTTGACAATCTGAGCCAGCATAGGCTAAACGATTTGATTAAAAATTTTTATCGTTTGGATAAGTATTAATCAAGCCGACCGGCTAAATTTTTCTTACTATCAAAAAAAGAAAAGTTAAAAAAAATAGTTAATCAGCGCGTTATTTTAGGTTGTTTTTAACACGCCGACCCGTTAGTCCCCCTTTTTCACCAGGTAAATCAGTCAGCCACAAGGCATGACGACCATTTACGTTGCGCGCGAAAGTAAAGTTTTATTGATGCTTTCGCGCGGGACACTCAATGTTTGGTGTACAAGAGGTTACTATGGCTCAGCTTACCGACGGCAGCGTGGAGATCCTTTCCCGCGATAATGGCAATGTCCTTTCCCAAATCGCTGCTGGCAGTTCGAATAATACCGTTCTCCTGAATCAACCCAGCGTGGTACGTATCCACGGCACCCGTGCAATGGTGACCGAGTTTGAGCGCCAGGGTAACGACCTCATTGTGCATATGCGCGACGGCAGCGTAAAACGCTACCAGCAGTTCTTCTTTGACGATGTTGATGGCGACCACAGCGAGCTGGTTTTTGACGATGGCGTCCATCCTCCTGAACACGCTCTGTTTCCGGTAACGACAGAGTTTACCGATGCGCAAGCGGTAATGGCTCTGACGCCACAGTATGAATCCCTTGGCTCGCTCGATCCGCTGCTGCTGGCCGATACCGGTGCGACTACGGGGGTTGTCACCGCGGCGGGTATTGGCGCGCTGGGCCTGGGCGCGGCAGGCGTTGCCGCTCTGGCTAACGGCGGTGGCGGCGGTGGCGGTGGCGGGAGCGATACGACCGCACCGGTTACACCAGCCATTACCATCAATCCTTTTACCGGCGACAACGTGATCGCGGTAGCGGAAAAAAGCTCAGCCCAGACGCTGAACGGGACCACCACCGGGACGGAAGCAGGCAATACCGTAACCATCGTACTGAACGGCGTTACCTACACCACCACGACAAACGCAGACGGCAGCTGGAGTATCACCGTTCCCGCCGCCGCGCTGGCCGCCTTGCCGGATGGCAGTAACACGCTGACCGTAAGCGTCACCAACAACGAGGGCGTCACCAGCACGGCCAACGATACCTTCACCGTGGAAGCCGGGACGGTTACGCCGACCACGCCGACCATCGCCATTGCTACCTTTGCAGGCGATGACGTACTGGATAATGGCGAACAGCAGCTTGCCCAAACCGTTAGCGGCACCACCACCAACGTGCAGCAGGGCCAGACCGTCACCGTTACGCTGAACGGTCAGACCTATACGGCAACCGTTGACGCTAACGGCGCCTGGAGCGTAGCCGTCCCGGCCACGGCATTGCAGGCGCTGGCGGCCGGTACGACGACAATTACCGCCACCGTGACCGATACGGCGGGGACCGCGGCCACCACCACGCATGACTTTACCGTTGACGCAGCAGCTGCCGTGCCAACGCTGACCATCGCTGCCTTCGCGGGCGACGACGTTCTGGATAACGGCGAACAGCAGCTTGCCCAGGCCATCAGCGGCACCACCACCAACGTGCAGCAGGGCCAAACCGTTACCGTTACGCTGAACGGCCAGACCTATACGACTACCGTAGATGCCAACGGCGCCTGGAGCGTAGCCGTGCCGGCCACGGCATTGCAGGCGCTGGCGGCCGGTACAGCGACCATTACCGCCACCGTGACCGATGCGGCGGGTACGGCAGCAACGGCCACCCACGACTTTACGGTAGCGGCGGCTGGCGTACCGACCCTTGCCATTGCTGCTTTTGCCGGTGACGACGTGCTCGACGGCGCAGAGCAGCAGCTGGCGCAAACCATCAGCGGTACCACCACCAACGTGCAGGAAGGCCAGATCGTTACCGTTACGCTGAACGGCCAGACCTATACGGCAGCCGTCGACGCTAACGGTGCCTGGAGCGTAGCCGTACCAACGACCGCCTTGCAGGCGCTGGCAGCGGGGACGGCGACCATCAGCGCCACGGTGACCGATACGGCAGGCACGGCGGCAACGGCAACCCATGACTTTACCGTAGAATCTCCTGCCGTCAGCAGCATCAGCGTTAGCCAGCTGAGCGATGACGGCTATCTGAGCATTGCGGACGCGCAGTCTGACCTGACCGTTTCCGGCTTTTCTACCGGCCTCACTGCCGGAACCGTTATCCGCGTAACGCTGGGTGGTCGTTCTTATAACGCTACCGTAGCGAGCGACGGGAGCTGGAGCACCACGGTTCCGGCTGCCGACCTCCAGCAGCTGTCGCAAGGATCGAACCTGCTCATTGCTTCCGCCACGCTGGCAGATGGCACCGTAGTTCAGAACAGCTCTGCCGCTTCGCTTAACGTCATCACCACGGAACCCGATGCCGGAATCAATACGCCTTTTGGCGACAGCGTACTCAGCGGTAGTGAAACGACAACGGATCAGACTCTGTCAGGAAATACCGGCGTAACGGGAGCCGGGCAGGCGGTTGTGGTCACGCTGGGCAGCGTCGACTATACCGGAACGGTAAACAACGACGGTAGCTGGACCGTTTCTATTCCCGCCAACGCGCTGCAAAACCTGCCGCAGGGCAGCAATGAGATTAGCGTAGCGGTAACCGATCCTGCCGGTAACACCAATACTTCCACCACGCCGGTCAACGTCGTTACCGCAGCGCCAGCGCTCACCATCACGCCGTCCGATACCACGCTGAACCAAAGCGATATCACTCAGCCGCTGGTGGTTAGCGGGGTCAGCAGCGGAAGCCAGGATATTGCCGTCACGCTGAATGGCGTAACCTATACCACCACCGTTAATCCGGACGGCAGCTGGAGCGTCAACATTCCCGCTTCCGATCTCCAGCAGATCCCTAACGGCGATTACACCGCCAGCGTGGTCTCTACCGACAGCTACGGCAACAGCAATACGCAAACGCTGCCGGTAACTATTGATGCCGCGTCGCCAACGGTTACGGTTAATACGCTGAGCGATGACGGCTATGTTAACGCCAGCGAGGCCACTCAGCCGCTGGAAATCACCGGTACCACCCAGCCAGGCACCTCGGTGCTGGTTCGTTTCGATAGCGTTGATCTGACGGCCACTGTTGATCCTGTCACGGGCAACTGGACTGCAACCTTAAGCGCAGACGATCAGGCGGGCATTGCAGATGGCTCCTACGTCGTTACCGTTATCGCGACCGACGCGGCAGGAAATATCGGCCAGACCTACACCACGGTAACTTTTGCTACCACCACGCCGGTTATCACCGTTAATGATTTAACCGCCGACGGAAGCCTTGACGGCGCCGAAGTGGCGGTTGACCAGGTTCTGACCGGCACCGTCACTCATGTTTCAGCGGGCCAGCCAATTACGCTGACGCTGTCAGACGGCACTACCTTTAGCGGCACCGTAGAATCTGGCGGCGGCTGGAGCGTTACGCTGCCCGCCGCCACGCTGTCGGCGCTGGCTAACGGTACGCAAAGCTATACCGTAACCGTCAGCGATACGGCGGGAAATAGCGGCACGGCTACCGGTTCCTTTGACGTTGCGGTAGATAACAGCGTCGCTACGCTTGCCGTTTCCCCGGTCAGCGGTGACAACGCGCTGAACGCCACCGAAGCGCAGTCGGATTTGGTTATCAGCGGCAGCAGCGCCGGTCTGGCCGCCACGACGCCGCTAACCGTTACCTTTAACGGCGTTGACTATGCGACATCCGTCAATGCCGATGGCACCTGGACCGTGACCGTACCGGCCTCGGCGCTGACGGGGATCGCCAACGGTAGCTATACCATCGCCGTAACCGGAACCGACGCGGACAACAATGCGGTCACCAGCAGCAGCGACCTGACCGTTCGCACCTCTTTCCCGGCAGATATCATCGTTAATTCGCCGTTTGGCGACGGCATTCTGAACGCGGCTGAAAGCACCACGGCGCAAACGCTGACCGGCAACAGCGGCGTAAATTTTGCCGATCAGGCGGTGACGGTGACCGTTGATGGCATTTCTTACGCGGCAACCGTCGATACTTTTAGCGGCAACTGGAGCGTGGCCCTGCTGCCTCCGGCGCTGGCATCCTTGCAGGACGGCACGGCCACCATTGTCGTTACGGTAACCGATTCACTGGGCAATACGGCATCAGGCTCTACGCCGTTTACGGTGGACACTGCCACTCCTGCGTTAAACGTCACCGTGCCGGGCGATAACGGCACGATTAATAGCCAGGCGCAAAACCAGCCGCTGGCGGTCAGCGGGACGGCGGAAGCGGGCAGCACTATCCAGGTGGCGCTGGACGGCGTCTCTTATGTGACGGCGGCCGATGCTAACGGTGCCTGGAGCGTAAATATCGCGCCATCCACGCTGCAAACGCTGGGCGACGGCAAATACGATATCACCGTAACCGCGACGGACGCAGGCGGCAATCAGACCACCTCGCTGACGCCGCTGATCATTGATACCACCGCGCCTGCCCTGGCGGTTGCGCCGATTTCCGGCGACGGTTATCTCAATGCGGCAGAGCACGCCGCCGCGCTTGACGTAACGGGCACGGCCGAAGCGGGCTCTGCCGTGGCGGTATTGCTAAACGGCGTAACCTATAACGGGACGGCGGACGCTAACGGCAGCTGGAGCGTCAGCGTACCGGCCAGCGACGTCAGCGCGCTGACGGACGGAAATTACAGCGTCACCGTGCAGGCGACGGACAGCGCAGGCAACGTCGCTTCTGCTCAGCAGCCGTTAACGGTTGTTGCCTCAGCGTCCGCGCAGCCTACGATCACCGTTGATGCCTTTACCGGCGACGGCGTACTGGACGGTGCCGAACAGGATCTTAACCAGCTGGTTACCGGCACCACGACCAACGTGCAGGCCGGGCAAATTGTGACGATGACGCTGAACGGCGCGCAATATACCGGCGCGGTACAGGCGGACGGCACCTATAGCATACTGGTTCCCGCCACGGCCTATTATGGCGTAGCTAACGGCGCGCAAACCTTTACCGTAAGCGTGGCCGATACCGCCGGAAATACCGCCACGGCCGCCAGCGGTTTCACTATTGATAACACCTTCAGCGCCATCGCTATTGGCGTGATCAGCGATGACAATGCGATTAACGCTACCGAAGCGCAAAGCCCGCTGGTGATCCACGGCAGCACGCGCTTTGTCTCTTTCGGCGCGCGTATTCTGGTGCGCTTTAACAATACGAATTATGAAACTACCGCCAACAGCGACGGCAGCTGGAGCGTTACCGTTCCTGCCAGCGCGCTGAGTACTCTGACCAACGGTAACCAGACGGTAACGGCAACGGCAACCGATGAGAACGGCAATCAGGTCACCACCACGCAGAGCCTGGATTCCGCCGTTAATCCTGATTTTACCGTCACGCTGAATGAGCCATTTACGGACGGCGCGCTGAACGGCAGTGAAGCGGCGGTCGATCAGCAGCTCACCGGCACCACGGGTATCACCGGCAGCGGCCAGGCGGTTAGCGTTGTACTGAACGGGGTCACCTACGCCGCTACCGTTGACGCAAACGGCAACTGGTCAGTGCAGCTGCCAACTGCGGTATTGCAGGGGCTGCCGCAGGGCGATAACACGCTGACCGTTACCGCTACCGATCCCGCAGGCAATACTTCTTCACTGACCAACACCTTTACCGTTGATACTTCTACACCAACGCTGACTTTGGATCCTATCGCAGATGATAATCGCCTGAATCTGGCGGAGCAGAGCCAGGGCGTCACCCTGACCGGCAATGGCGCAGAGGGCGACGTGGTCACGCTGGTGCTGAATAACATCACCTATACCGCGACGGCCGATGGCACCGGCACCTGGAGCATCGACCTGCCAACCTCAGCGCTGCTGGCGCTAACCGACGGTAGCTACAACGTATCGGTCAGCATCACGGATGCCGTAGGCAATGTTTCCTCACTGGTGCGCACCCTGGATGTCGATCTGACGCCGCCAGCGGTAACGGTAAATACGGTCGCCACCAATGGTTACCTGAACGCTGCCGATGCCAGCCAGCCGCTGGTCATTAGCGGGACGGGCGAAACCGGCAACACGATTAACGTCGAACTGAATGACACCACCTATAACGTGGTAGTTGGCGCGAACGGCCAGTGGACGCTTACCGTTCCCAATACGGCCGTTAACGCGCTGGCAGACGGAAACTATACGCTGAACGTGACCGCTGCCGATCCGGCCGGCAATACGACAGCCACCAGCACGTCGCTGACAGTAGATACCAGCGCGCCGACCATCACCATCAACAACGTTACCAGCAACAACATTATTGATGGTGCCGAACAGCAGACCGATCAGCTGCTCACCGGGACGGTAGCGAATGCGGAGGCGGGACAGCCGCTGACGGTCACGCTAAACGGCGTGGAATACACCACCACGCTACAAAGCGGCGGCGCCTGGCAGGTTACCATTCCTTCCACAGATCTGGTTGGGCTGGCAAACGGGACGCAAACGCTTAGCGTCACCATCACGGATGTGGCAGGTAACGCCGCCACCACCACCAAAACCTTTACCGTTGATAATACGCTCAGCAGCGTCGCCTTCGATCCGCTTAGCACGGACGGTTATCTGAACGCCACCGAAGCGCAGACCGACCTGACGGTAACCGGTTCCACGGCCAACGTAGCGGAAGGCAGCACGGTCACCTTCACGCTTGGCGGACAGGACTATACGGGCACCGTTGCCGCTAACGGTAGCTGGACGGTCACCGTTCCGGCCACGGCATTGCAGGCGCTGGGCGAAGGGCCACAAACGGCCACGGCCAGCGTGCTGGCAGCAAATGGCGACACGGTTACCAGCGAAAATACGCTGAACGTCTATATCGATCGCGTTCCGGATCCTTCGCTGCAAACGCCATTTACCGACGGCGTGCTGACTAACGATGAAGCGGCGGTAGCGCAGACGCTATCGGGCGCTACGGGTGAACAGGGCGATGGCCAGACCGTGACCGTGACTCTGGGCGGCACGGACTATACCGCCACCGTTAACAGCGCCGGCAACTGGACGCTGAACCTGACGCCAGCCGAGCTACAGGCGCTGCCGCAAGGGCAGTCGGAAGTTACGGTGACCGTTACTGATGTGGCGGGCAACACTTCGACTATTACGCCTGCGCCAGTCATTACCGTCGCGACGGCGCTGCCAACGCTGACGCTAAATCCGCTGGCGGGCGGTGATAATGTTATTAATGCCGATGAGCAAGGCAATCCGCTGGACGTCAGCGGAACGGGCGCGGCAGGCGACAGCATTACCGTTGCGCTCAATGGCGAAACCTATACCACCACGGTGGCGACGGACGGCAGCTGGAGCGTGACCGTTCCGGCTACCGCTCTGGCGGCGCTTGCCGATGGCTCATATGCGCTACAGGTTAGCGCCAGCGATGCCTATGGCAACACTTCTACGCAAAACGTAGGGCTTGCCGTTGATACCGCCGTGCCGACCTTTACGGTCGATCCGGTAACGGGCGATGACACCATCGATCGCGCCGAGCAGACCCAGGCGCAAAATATTACCGGGACGGGCAGCGAAGGCGACACCATCGCGGTAACGCTGGGCGGGGATACCTATACGACGACGGTTGGCGCAGGTGGCCAGTGGACGGTAAGCGTACCGGCCAGCACGCTGGCAAACCTGACGGAAGGCGACAATACGCTGACCGTTACGGCGACATCGCCAGCGGGCAATGCCACCACCCAGGATACGACTATCACGCTGGATACGGCGGTAGCTACCACGCTGATCGTTAATCCGATTACCGGCGACGACCTTATCAATGCTACCGAAGCCGCGCAGGGCTTCAGCGTGACCGGCAGCGTGCCGGACGATACTACCGCCGTCGTCGTAACCTTCAACGGCACGGATTATCCTGCCACCGTCGCCGCCAACGGTTTATGGAGCGCGGCGATTCCGGCGACGGCGCTGGCAGGCGTGGCGGACGGCGATTATCAGCTGACCGTGACGGCAACACCAGCCAGCGGCGGCAGTCTTGCCCAGCCTTATACCCTTACCCTGGATACCACCGCGCCAGCCTTAACCGTCAACGCTATTGCCGACGATAATTTCCTGAACGCTGCCGAACAGGTGCAGCCGCTGGATATCACGGGAACGGGCGAAGCGGGCGACAGCGTGCGCGTGACGCTGAACGGCATCGTTTATACCGCCACCGTGGCCAACGACGGCAGCTGGACGGTCACCGTTCCGGCCACGGATACCCTTGCGTTAACCAACGGCAGCTATCCGGTGGCCGTCAGCGCCAGCGACCCGGCAGGCAATATCACCACGCAAACCAGCACGCTTGCGGTCGATCTGAGCGCGCCAGCGCTGACCGTCAATCCGCTTAGCGGCGACGGAATATTAAACGCGGTGGAGCAAACCCAGCCGCTAACCGTCAGCGGGACGGCGGAAAATGGCGCGGCCATTACCGTCACGCTGGAAGGCACCGACTACACCACCACCGTTGGCGCTAACGGCCAGTGGACGCTGGATATTCCTTCTGCCGACCTGGCCGGACTCACTAACGGTGACTATCAGCTGACCGTAGCGGTGGCCGATGCGGCGGGCAACGTCACTTCCCGCGCGAGTACGCTGACCGTGGTAGCGGATGCCGACACGTTGCCGACGCTGACGCTGGACAACTTTGCGGGCAACAATATCCTTGATGGCGCAGAGCAGCAGGTTAACCAGACGATTAGCGGCACCACGACCAACGTTCAGGCGGGCCAGGTGGTCACCGTCACGCTAAACGGAACGATTTATAACGGCATCGTGCAGGACAGCGGCGCCTGGAGCGTGACCATTCCTTCATCCGTGCTGGAACAGCTGTCCACGGGCACGCAGACCTATAGCGTTTCCGTTGGTGATACGGCAGGGAATTCCGCCAGCGTTACCGGCAGCTTTGATATCAATACGGACATCAGTTCCGTCGCTATCAATACGATCAGTGATGACGGCTATCTGAATGCCGCCGAAGCGCAGAACGATCTGACCGTCAGCGGTGCCGTTTCTAACATCCCGGAAGGCAATACCGTGACCGTCACGCTGAACGGCGTGGACTATACAACGCAGGTCGCCAACGGTAGCTGGACGCTGACGGTGCCAGCGGCGGATCTGGCGGCATTGCCTGAAGGGGCTGCAACCGTCAGCGCCAGCGTGAACGATATTGACGGCAATGCCGTAACCAGCAATGCCACGCTAAACGTTGCCATTACCACGCTGCCAGCGGTGACCACGGATACGCCATTTACCGACGGCACGCTGAACGCCGACGAGGCCGCCGTGGCGCAAACGCTGACCGGCACCACTGGCGTCACCGGCGACGGCCAGAATGCCAGCGTAGTGATTAATGGCGTCACCTATACCGGTACGGTCGACGGCGACGGTAACTGGAGCGTTATTGTTCCGGCCAACGTCTTGCAGACGCTGCCGCAGGGCGACACTGTCGCTATCGTTACGGTTAGCGATGCGGCAGGCAACATTGCATCGTCCAGTCTGACGTTGAGCGTAGACACGCAGGCACCCGCCGTTAGCGTTAACGATATTGCCGGAGACAGCGTCCTTAACGCGACTGAGCAGGCCAGCGATCTGCCTGTCAGCGGTACGGGCGAAGCGAATTCCGCCATCGTCGTCACGCTTAACAATGTTAACTACACCACCACGGTTGGCACAGACGGTAACTGGACGTTGAGCATTCCGTCCGCCGATCTGGGGAATCTGGCGGACGGTAGCTACGTCGTCACCACCACCGCAACCGATGCGGCGGGCAACACCACTACCACCGACAGCCCGCTCACCGTCAAAGCGAGCCCTGCCGGACAGCCGACCATTACCGTTGACGCTTTTGCCAGCAACGACACGGTAAACGGCGCTGACCAGCAAACCACGCAATATCTGAGCGGCACCACGACCAATGTAGAAGCGGGCCAGCAGGTGACCGCGACGCTGAACGGCGTAGCGTACTTCACCCGCGTGCTCGCCAGCGGCGCATGGCGCATTGCTATTCCATCCTCGGCGCTGGCCTCGCTGGCTGACGGCACGGCTACCTTCAGCGTGGCGGTCAGCGATGCGGCGGGCAACGCCATCACCACCAGCCACGAGGTTACCGTCGATGCCACTGCGGCGGGCGTCAGCATCGATCCGCTGAGCACCGACGGCTATCTGAACGCGGCGGAAGCGCAGGATTCATTAATTGTTACCGGCACCACCACTGGCGTAACGCAGGGCGCGACGGTCACGGTCACCTTTAACGGCCAGACCTTTACCGGCGTCGTGGGAACCGGCGGCGCATGGAATGCGGTTATTCCGGCAGCGAGCCTGGCCGGACTGGCGGATGGCGCTAATACGTTGACCGCCAGCGTCACCGACGCGACGGGCGCGACCACCACCAGCACGGCAACGCTAAACGTACAGGTTAACAGCTTGCCGGCGGCCACGGCCGACGCGCCGTTTAACGATGGCACGCTTAACGGCACCGAGGCGGCGACCGCGCAGACGCTGACCGGTACAACGGGCGTTACGGGCGACGGTCAAACCGTGACCGTTGTGGTTGGGACAACAACCTATACCGGCATAGTGGATGCGGCGGGTAACTGGAGCATCAGCGTACCGGCAGCCGAACTTCAGGCACTACCGCAGGGCGCGAATACGTTACAGGTCACGGTTGCGGATGCGGCTGGCAATACCAGTACGCTGGCAGTTCCGGTCACTGTAGATACCGTTGCGCCAACGGTAACGCTTAATACCATAGCGGGCGACGGCGTGGTGAACGCTACCGAGGCGGCGGCCGATATTACCGTCAGCGGCGGCAGCACCGGTGCGGAAGAGGGCCAGCTCGTTACCGTAACGCTGAGCGGACAAAACTATACCACCACCGTGGCGGCCGACGGCAACTGGAGCCTGGCTCTGCCTGCCGGGCTGCTGCAGGCTTCGCCAGACGGGACTTATCCGCTGACCGTCAGCCTGACCGATGCGGCGGGCAACGTTGGTACGGCCGCGACGGCCGTCACCCTGGTGACCGTTGCGCTGCAGCCGACCATCAATACACCGTTTGTCGATAACTATCTGAACATTGCTGAATCGCAGAGCGATCAGACGCTAAGCGGTACCACTGGCGTAACCGGCGCAGGCCAGACGGTCACGGTTAACCTTGGCGGCACGGATTACACGGCCACCGTGGATGCTAACGGTGGCTGGACGCTGCCGGTAACGGCGGCCACGCTACAGGCGCTGGGTGAAGGCATCCAGACGGTGACCGTCACCGCCGCAGATGCGCAAGGCAATACGGGGGTGATTGCTACTTCTGTTAACGTCGACTTTACGGCACCGACGCTGGCCATCGCTCCGGTTGCGGGCGATAACATTATCAACGCGGCGGAAAGCGTCGGGCCGGTGGCCATCACGGGAACCGCTTCGGCGAGCGAAGCAGGCCAGCTGGTTACCGTCACCTTTAACGGCGTCAACTATCAGCAGACGGTGCAGGACGACGGTAGCTGGACGGTTAACCTGCCATCCAGCGTGACGCAAGGGATTGCCGACGGCGCGTACCCGGTCAGCGTCAGCCTGACCGATGCGGCTGGCAACGTCACCACCCAGGCCCTGACGGTAACGGTTGACGCCAGCGTCGCCAGCCAGCCGACTATCGCGCTGGATCCCGTCAGCGGCGACAGCTATATCAACCAGGCCGAGGCGGCGCAGGATCTTACTTTGACCGGCACCACCACCAACGTTACCGAAGGCCAGACCGTGACCGTCACGCTTAACAGCCTGACCTATACGGCGCTGGTGCAGGCGGACGGTAGCTGGACGGCCACGGTTCCGGCTGCGGACGTCAGCGCACTGCCGGACGGCGCGCAAACGCTCACCGTAGCGGTAGCCGACGTGGCGGGCAATACGGGCAGCGCTTCCGCCGACTTTACCGTGGTGGCGCAGGCCGCCGATCTGCCGACCATTACCATCGATCCGGTGACCAGTGACGACACGGTTAACCTTGATGAAGCGCAAAACGACGTGCAGATCACCGGCACCAGCCAGAGTATTGCGGCAGGCGATAACGTGACGGTAACGCTGAATGGTGCCACCTATATCGGCACCGTAGACGTGGACGGCAACTGGACGGCCACGGTTCCGGCAGCGGCCATACAGGCGCTTTCACAGGGAACCAATACGGTTACCGCCAGCGGCAATGACGTGGCGGGCAACACGGCAACGGCCTCTTCTGACTTTACCGTTGATACCACGCCGCCGCTGCTGGACCTCACGTTAAGCTCCGGCACCGACAATATATTGAACGCGGCGGATGCGGCGGCTGGCCTGGTGGTAAGCGGCACCACTGACGCGGGTCTGCCGGTCAGCATCACGTTAAATAACAAAGTCTATGCGGCGACGGCAGATGCTAACGGTGCATGGAGCACGACGATTGCCAGCGGCGATCTGCAGGCGCTGAGCGATGGTTCCAACCTGCTTATCGTGGTGGTGACGGATGCCAGCGGCAACGTGGCGACCAATATCACCGACCTCACCGTTGCCGTTAACGTGCTGCCAACGCTGACCCTGGATACGCCGTTCGTCGACGGTCTGGTCAACGCCACCGAGGCGGCCACAGAGCAAACGCTAACCGGTACAGCCACCAACCTGGCGGAAGGCTTGGCGGTAACGGTGACTGTCGGAGACCAGACCTTTAACGGCACGGTGGCGGCAGACGGCACCTGGAGCGCCACCGTCCCGGCGGGTTCTCTGGCCGCGCTGGCCGATGGCACTTATCAGCTAACGGTTGCCAGTGCGGATGCCGCAGGCAACCCGGCCACGGCTCAGGCCAGCGTCGAAGTGCTGGCGACCACGCTGCCAGCCGTCACTATTGCCACTCCGTTTGTGGATGGTTTGCTGAATGCTACCGAGGCGGGGGTCGATCAGGTTATCAGCGGCACCACCGGCACCACTGGCGCTGGCCAGACCGTAACCTTAACCATTGATGGCAATGCGGTTGCAACCACCGTAGACGCCAGCGGCAACTGGACGGCGACGCTGACGCCAGCCCTGGCCGCCACGCTGGGTAATGGCGAGCATACTATTAACGTTACCGCTGCCGATGTGGCGGGTAACACGGCAACGAACGCGTTGACCTATACCGCTATCGTCACCGGTCTACCAGCGCCAACGCTGACGCAGCCTTTTGTCGACGGCACCCTGAATGCGGCAGAAGCAGCGGCGGGACAGACGCTGGATGGCTCAACGGGCATCACCGGCGCGCAAACGGTCACCGTGGATATCAACGGCACGGCTTATCAGGCCACGGTCGATACCGCTACCGGAGCATGGACGCTGCCTTTAGGCGCGGACGTACTCACCGCGCTGCCGGACGGTACTTTGCCGGTAACGGTAACGGTGACGGATGCGGTAGGTAACGTAGCCACGGCCACCGATTCAGCCGTGGTAGTGGTCAATACGCTGCCTGCGGTCACCATCGATCTGCCGTTTACCGACGGTCAGCTCAACGTGGCCGAAGCGGCAACCACGCAGACGCTAAGCGGTAATACGGGACTGACGGCGGCTGGCCAGACCGTGACCGTAGCCATTGACGGCGGTACGCCATTGACGGCCACGGTAAACGACAACGGTAACTGGACGCTGGATCTCACTTCTGCCCAGCTGACGGCGCTGGGCAGCGGCACGCACACCTTTGCGGTAACGGCGACGGACAGCGCGGGCAACGCCGATACGGCTACGCTGGATGTTAATGCGCTACTGGCATTGCCGCAGCCAACCATTGGATCCCCGTTGTTTACCGATGATATTTTGAATATCGCGGAGGCTGGCTCGGCGATCACGCTGACCGGTACGACTGGCGTAACGGGGGCTAACCAGGGCGTACAGCTGCAAATTGACGTGGCGGGCATCGTCTATACCGGTACGGTTGACGCCAACGGTAACTGGGCGGTTGCTTTACCGGCAGGCGCATTAAGCTCGCTGGATAACGGTACTCATTCAGTTAGCGTCACCGTGATCGACGCGGCAGGCAACACCAATACCAGTACGCTTGACTTTACCGCGGCGCTGACCGCACCGACGCCGACGCTGGATGTACCTTTTGACAACAGCTATCTCAGCGCGGCTGACGTAGCGGCAGGGGCGGCGCTGACCGGCGCAACCGGCTTAACGGGCGACGGCCAGACGGTCACGGTCACGCTGGGCGGCAACAATTATGCTGCTGCGGTAGACACGGACGGCAACTGGACGCTGGCGCTAACGACGGCGCAGCTGACTGCCCTGGGCCAGGGCTTGCAGAACTATACGGTGGTCGCGGCGGACGTGGGCGGTAATACCGCTACGGCGGCGGGCAGCTTCACGGTGGATACCGATATCCCGACCATCACTATTGCCGCATTAACGGGCGACGGCGCGCTGGATTACCAGGAAAGCCTGACCACGCAGACGCTGAGCGGGACCACTACCGGCGCACAGGAAGGTCAGCTGGTGACGGTAACTATCGGCACGGCCACCGTTAACGGCGTGGTCGCCGCAAACGGCAGCTGGTCGGTCAACCTGACGCCGGAAATCCTGGCGCAGCTCGGCACCACTGGCGATACCGGTACGATTACCGCCTCGGTAGCGGATGTGGCGGGTAATACCGGCACGGCAACCGCCAGCGTGGCGGTCGATCTGACGCCGCCAGCCACGCCGCTGCTGATACTGGATCCGATTTCCGGTGACAACATTATTAACAGTACCGACGGCGCGACGCTGACGCTGACCGGCAGCTTCGCCAATCTGCCGACCACCGGCGGTGCGGTGGCGGGAACGGTAACCGTCAGCATCAACGGCGTGGCGCAAACCGGCACGGCAACGGTCAACAGTCAGGATGGCACCTGGACGCTGACGGTGCCGAATACCACGGCCAATATTGCCGAGGGCACGGCTACCGTCACAGCGACGCTGACCACCGATCAGGGCACCACGCTGAACAGCACCAGCCAGGTGCTGGTTGACCGCATTGTACCAACGGTGACCATTAACGCCTTTGCCGATGACAATGTGCTTAACAGTGCGGAAGCGGCGACCACCCAGACCATCAGCGGTACGGCTTCTGCCAGCGAGGCGGGCAGGGCAATCACGCTGACGCTGAATGACAAAACCTACAGCGCAGTAGTGCAGGCGGACGGCAGCTGGTCAACGACGGTAGCGTCGGGCGATTTGCAGGCGCTGGCCCAAAGCAGCCAGACCATCAGCGCCAGCCTGACCGATGCGGCGGGCAACACCGGCACGGCGGCGCTCAATTTTGCGGTAGATACCGCCGCGCCGTTGATTCAGGTGAACGCGCTGCTGGGTGACAATCTGCTTAACGCCACGGATATTCTTGCTACCCAGACCGTGACCGGGACAGCGACCGGAGCCGAAGGCCAGACGATTGGCCTCTATCTTGGCGACGGCTCGCCAATTGCGACGGCCGTGGTTAACGCTGACGGCACCTTCAGCCTTAACCTCACGCCAGAAGTCCTTGGCAGTCTGGCGGACGGCGCGCTGGTCTTCGGCCTGCGCGTTAGCGATGCGGCGGGTAACGCCACCGACGCCACGCTGACGGTTAACAAAGTTGTCAACGCCGCGCTAAACCTGGTGGTGGATTCTGTCTTCGGCGATGGCTTCCTGAACGCGACGGATACTACGGTGGCGCAAACTATCACCGGCCTGGCTTCTTCTGCCGGCACGGGCGCTACGGTTTCGCTGACGCTGGGTGGCACCACGCTCACCGCTAACGTAGGTCAGGATGGCCGCTTTGCGCTGGTCGTGCCGCCGAGCCTGCTTGGTTTACTGAGCGACGGCGACACCACGTTAAACCTGACGCTGACCGATGCGGCGGGCAACACGCGTACCGTGGGCGAAACGGTCACCGCGATTCTGGAAGCGCCAACGATTAGCGCGCTCACCGGACTGTTTGGCGGCGATAATCTGCTGAATATTGCGGAAGCCGCCGTGGCGCAGACGGTCGGCGGGACGATTAACGGCACGGCTGGCTCCGCCGTCACCGTCACGCTGGGCAGTAAATCCTATCAGACCACCTTACAGGCTAACGGTGCCTGGAGCGTCAGCATTCCGGCGCTGGATCTGGCGGCGTTAACCACCGGCAACCAGACGCTGGGCGTTTCGGTCACCGATGCGGCGGGGAATACGGCTTCTACCTCAACCACTATTGGTATCTTCACCGCGCAGCCGACTATCACGCTTAACCCTGTTTTCGGCGACGGCGTCCTGAATATTGCCGATGCGCTGGTTAACCAGACCATCAGCGGTACGGTGAGTAACGTAGCGGCAGGCTCGACTATTAACCTGACGCTGGGCAGCTCTACCATTCAGGCTACCGTAGGGCAAAACGGCACCTTTACCGCGACGGTTACGCCGGACATTCTGGGTACGCTGACCAGCGGTAACCTTACCGTGGGTGCCAGCGTTACCGATGCGGCAGGCAACACCGCGACCACAACCGGTAACCTGGTGGCGAAACTGACCGCGCCGGTAATCAATATCGCCGAACTGTTTGGCGACGGCCTGCTGAACGTGGCGGACGCGGCGCTTGGACAAACGGTGAGCGGCACCATTGCTAATGCCGAAGCGGGCGATCGCGTGGTAGTGACCGTGGGTGGGACTCAGCTTGTTACCACTACCGCGGCAAACGGTGCGTTTAGCGTGACGCTGACGCCAGCAATACTGCAAGGTCTGGCAGACGGTAATTTAACGGTAGGCGTCAGCGTTACGGACAGCGCGGGCAATACCAGTTCCGCCACCGCTGGCGCGGTCGTGGGCATTAACGCGCTGCCGACAATTACGCTGAACCCGGTGTTCGGCGGCGATGGCGTGCTGAACCTGGTCGAATCGCTGTCAACGCAAACCATTAGCGGGACGGTCAGCAACGTTGCGCAAGGGTCAACGGTCACCATTAATCTGGGCGATACCGTTGTCACGGCGACAGTGGGTGCAAACGGCGCTTATAGTGCCCAGGTCACGCCAGCTATTCTGAGTACGCTGCTGGACGGCAACCTTACCGTTGGCGTGTCGGTTACCGATGCGGTTGGCAACGTTGCCAGCGTCAGCACTGGCGTTAAGGTGGGTATTCATACCACGCCAACCCTGACGGTCAACACTGTGTTTGGGGATAGCGTACTCAGCGCGAACGATATCAATACCGTGCAGACGATCAGCGGTACGGCCCGCAACGCCGCGACCGGATCGATTGTTACCGTAACGCTGAACAGTAAAACCTATACCGCCACGGTTAACAGCAGCGGCGGCTGGACGCTCAACGTGCCGAAAGCCGATCTCAGCGCATTGCCTAACGGCGTGCTGACGGTCAACGCCTCGGTGACCGACAGCGCCTATGGCAACACCGCCACCAGTACCGGAACGCTGGTCGTTATCGCCCAGACGCCGCCATCGGTGACTATCTCTTCCATCTTTGGCGATGGCTTGTTAAGCGCGGTGGATGCGCAGTCTGCGCAAACTATTACTGGTTCGTCAACCAACGCCGAGGGGTCGATCCTGACCGTTCGCGTAGGGACTTCGACTACCTTAACTACCACTATCAGTGCCAACGGTACGTGGAGCGTATCGGTTCCGGCTACGGTGCTGGCCGCGCTGGCGGATGGCACGACTACCGTGACTGCGAGCGTTACCAACGCCGTAGGCAATACGGGTTCAGGTACGGATACGGCAGTGGTTAAAACCCACTCGCTGCCCACTATTACCATTACCAACAGTACGGTATTTGGTGGCGACCACTATCTAAAC
Source organism: Erwinia phyllosphaerae (assembly GCF_019132875.1). Classification (GTDB taxonomy): domain Bacteria; phylum Pseudomonadota; class Gammaproteobacteria; order Enterobacterales; family Enterobacteriaceae; genus Erwinia; species Erwinia phyllosphaerae. Next base: position 607,917 of record NZ_JAHSPF010000001.1, on the reverse strand, counting down.
CTTAGCGAAGCCAACATTGCAGAAACCATCAGCGGCACATCAACCAATGCGGTCGGCAGTACGGTAACGGTCAGCATTGCGGGTAATACCTATACCACTACGGTGGGCACGGGCGGCGCGTGGAGCGTCTCCATTCCTTCCGCTACCTTAAAAGGCATTGCCGACGGCAATTACACTATCACCGCGACCGTCACCGATGCCGTAGGCAACACGTCAACCGGCAGCGATACCTTTACCGCAGTCACGCATAACCTGCCGGCGATTGGCGTCGATCCGGTGCTCAGCCTGGTTAACGTCTTAGTGTCTGGTTTAACCGTCACGGGCGGCACGCTGAACCTGGCGGCGGGCACCACGCTACACGTCACGCTGAACGGCACCACGCTAAACGTTGTTACCGACGCAACTGGTCGTTACAGCGCGAAGTTCACCGGTACGGTGTTAACCGCGCTGAGTCTGAATTCGATTGTTACCGTGACCGCCGTGGATGCGGCAGGCAACCCGGCGTCGACCAGCAATACGCTGCTGCTGGGGTCCGTGCTGCCCTCCAGCGCTACCTCAACGGTAACCGCAACGGCAGCCACGACGCTGCTGGCCGTCGCGGCGGATGACTCCACCGCCGTTGCCGCAACGGATACCAGCGACTCAACGACGGCTACGGCGGCCACGGTCACGGTCACGGCAAAAGTTGCCGTAGCCGCCGCGAGCACCGACACCAGCCATACCGATAGCGCCACCGCGACCGCCAGCAGTACGGACAGCACCGCGACCACGACGACGTCAGAAGATACGACTACGGCTACTGCCGTCGCCGATGACAGCAGCTACACCATCGGCGGCCTGGTGGTGACGCTGGCGGATGGCCATACCGAGGAGGGCGCTTCGGTGACGGGCGGCAGCGGCAACGACACGGTCACGCTGAACACGCTGAACTTTACCCATATCGACGGCGGGGCGGGCACCGATACGCTGGTGCTCAGCGGCGATAACATGACGCTGGATCTCACTACCCTGGGCCTGAAAGTAGAGCATATCGAAATCATCAACCTTGGCAGTAGCGGCACCAACAGCGTCAAGCTTAACCTTAACGAGGCGCTGAATATTACCGACAAACAGACTGACGATCTGATGATCAAAGGGGTAACGGGCGATCAGGTTACGTTGGCTAACGGCGACGGCGGCACCTGGGCAGCCACGGCGCAGCGTACGGTTGACGGTCAGGTTTTCGACGTTTACCACAACTCCGCGCTGGCCTCGACCAACACGCTGGGTGATGTGCTGGTGCAGCATAATCTCCAGGTACACGTTGTGTAACAAAGGTTTCCCTGCGCAAGGGCGGTTGTTCTTGCGTAGGGCGTCTACAGTTAAGAAGGAATTATGCTTTATGCTGACAGGGTGTCATATACAAAAAATTACAATGTAAAGATTTAGTTATCTTTGAGTAAAGTGATGTAAACGGCACTAATAAGAAAAAGTTGTCTTTTTAGGCAACTTTCCAGATTTACGCCAGTAGTAAAGTGTGCAGCCGAAGATTAGCTTATGCCTATCCAGCGTCGACTGTTCACTTTTCTTTGACGGGTAAGTCATTGAGGTTAATGGTGGTATATTGAGCCGGCGCTCGGGCTCTGGCAAAGAGTGGTCCTGTTTTATCTTGCCGACAGACAAAATCTGCGTTTAGCACTGAGCGTTATATTTGGCTTTTAATTTTAACCATTATCCTTGTTGCGGATGAAATTCAATCCGATGAGCACCGGGTCAGGCTCAGCGCCTTTTTGGGCCGCTGGCCGCTGCATGCCTGTAATAAGTAAAGATTTTCTTTACTTTTTTGCGGCATTGCTTTACTCATTATCTGGTGTACAAGGGGAAGATCATGGCGTATTCAGGCACAGGCCACGTCACTATTCTATCGCTGGCAAGCGGTAAACCATTGAGTCAGCCTGCCACGGACAGTTCATCTTTGACGCTTAGCGAACCCGCGATTATTACGCTGCAAGGCGCGCCGTCTCAGGTCTCTTCTTATCAGAAGCAGGGTGAGGATCTCATCCTGCGAATGCAGGATGGCCGTGTTGTAAGCTATAAACATTTTTTCACGGCGGTAGACGGAAAACAGAGCGAGCTACTGTTTCAGGAAGAGCATTCGCTGCAGCAGGCGCTTTTTTCAGAAGCGCTGCAAAGCGATCCGCAGGCCATCACATCATTAACGCCAGCCTGGCATTCGCTTGACGATGCGGCCTCTTTAACCACGGCGTCGGTATCCGCCCCCGCGGCCGAGGCCAGCGATTCCACGACTGCCGTCGGTATCGGACTGCTTGGCCTGCTGGGCGCAGGCGCGGGCGTGGCCGCAGCCAATAGCGGAGGAGGCGGACATAAATCTTCCTCTACAGCACAAACTGCCACCACTGAGAATGCGGCAGCGTCAGAAGCAGCGGTTCCCGTTAGCGAAACGACCGCCGCTTCAACCTTAACCGCAGCGACGACCGATCCAACCGCTGCAACAACCACAACAACGGCAACAACCGGCGACAGCAGCACATCCGGCAGCAGCGCCGTGGTAGAGGCTCCGGCTACGGCTTCCACGCTACCGGAACTGACCCTCGATCCCGTTACCGGTGACAACGCGGTAAATTATAAAGAGGGGATTTACGGCATTGAGCTGACCGGTACGGCGACAAACCTGCCGAACGACACGCTGGTTCAGGTCACCCTGGACGGCAAAACCTGGACAGGCAGCGTCTATAATGGCCAGTGGCAGGTACAAATCCTTGACGATGAAGTTGCCGCCATTAAAGACGGCAGCTACAAAATCACGGTCAGCGCGACCGACGCAAGCGGCAACGGCACCAGCATTAGCCAGGATCTGCTGCTGATAACCCATTATGACAGCAGTAATCCGACGGTCACGCCAAACGACATTACGCTTGCCAATGCCGTACAGCACGCCGACGGCACTACCTGGTACACGCTCAGCGGCACAATGGAAACGCCTCTCCCGCTGAAATCGTTCGCGGTACAAAGTTCTGAGACGATGAGCTGGCGCGACGGTGTGATTAATGCGGACGGCAGCTGGAGCGTAGAAGTCAGCGCGGACGATCTGCGAGACGGTTTTAATAACCTGACGTTTGGCGTGCAGGACGGCGCGGGCAACTGGTTTGAGCAAAGTATTAGCGTGAACGCCGATCTGAGCACGCCAGTGGCGGCCGGTGGCGGCAGCGAAGTGACGCCGCCGGTGACGGAAGATAACCCAACGGACGGCGATAGTAGCGATCCGGGCACCGCTACGCCTGGCGAAACGCCGACGCCGACCGGTTCGCCTTCACTGACCATCAACAGCCTGACCGGCGATGGCATTATCACCGCCGATGAAAAACAGACCGCGCAGACGCTGAGCGGCACCACACAAAACCTGGCGGCGGACAGTACGCTGACCGTTACGCTGAATGAGAAAACCTATACCACGACGCTGGCGGCGGACGGTAGCTGGAGCGTAGCGATTCCGGCGGCAGATTTACAGGTTCTGCCGGTGGGCAGCAACCGTATCAGCGTCAGTTTTGACAATAGCGCGGGTGGCACTACCACGCTAAGTAAAGCCCTTACCGTCGAGGCTTCCGCTCCGCCAGCGGACGCCCCGCAGCCCCATCCGACTATCGATACACCCTTTGTCGACGGCATCATCAATGAGCAAGAGGATTCTCAGGCCTATACGCTGACCGGCAATACTGGCATCACCGGGGCAGGTCAGAAAATTGCCTTAACTATCGACGGCGTAAGCTACGCAGGTACGGTAGACAGCGATGGCAACTGGAGCGTACCGCTGTCAACGGATGACATGTACAACGCTGCGTTTTACCAGGCGCAGGGCGACCACACCATTTCGGTGACCATTACGGATGTTTATGGTCAAACCGGGACGGTAACCAGCACCTTTGCCGTCGATACGCAGGCCCCGTCCGTTACTATTAACACGCTGGCAGGCGACGGCCTGATCGACGCCACGGAAATTAATAGTCCACTGGTGATTTCCGGCACGGGCGAGGCAGGCAGTGCTGTTGTCGTCACTTTTGGCACTACTACTCTTAGCGGCACCGTCGACGAGAACGGTCACTGGCAGTTCAGCGTACCGGCCGAAACGCTGCAAAGCATGGACGAAGGTAGCTACAACGTTGTTGCCAAAGTAACCGATGCGGCGGGAAACAGCGACTTTGACTCAACAACGGTACAGATTTTTGCCACCGACGCGCTGCCCGAGCTGACCATCGATCCCATTACCGGTGACAACGCCGTTAGCTATCAGGAAGGGATTTACGGCATTCTGTTTACCGGCACCGCGGCACATCTGCCGGACGGTACGCCGATTACGCTGACCATAGACGGCAAAACCTATGGCGGCAGCGTAGGTGGCGAGGGCGGGGAGTGGCAGGTACAAATCGGCGACGACGACGTCGCTGCGATCAAAGACGGTACTTACAAAGTGACGGTCAGCGCCACCGACGCAAACGGCAACGGCACCAGCGCCAGCCAGGATCTGCTGCTGATCACCCACTACAACAGCAGTAATCCGACGGTCACCGTTAACGCCGTTACGCTTGCCAATGCAGTACAGCACGACGATGGCAGCACCTGGTACACGCTTAGCGGCACCGCAGAGACGCCGCTACCGGTGAAATCATTCGCTATACAAAGTTCCGAAATGATGACCTGGCATGACGGGGTGATTAATGCGGACGGCAGCTGGAGCGTTGAAGTTAACGCGGAAGATCTGCGCGAAGGCACCAGCACACTGACGTTTGGCGTCTCGGACGGTGCCGGAAACTGGTTCGAGCAGGATATTAATGTGCCTGTCGATCTGACCACGCCGGTTGATACCAGCGGCAGCAGCGCGGAAACGCCCGCGCCCGTGACGGACGATAACCCAACGGATGGCGACTCCAGCACTGACACCAGCGCTACGCATGACGACGCCAGCGCAGCAGCAGCTATCAGCGCAGCCGCCATCAGCGCGGACAGTAGCACCTCCTCTACGGACAGCAGTACTTCCTCTACGGACAGTAGCACTTCCTCTACGGACAGCAGCACTGCCACTACGGACAGCGCCGCAACCAGCAGCCACGTGCAGAACATCGACGGTGAAACCACGGTCGTCGGCACGGAAAGCAACGACACCTTTACGCTCAGCTCGCTGAACTTCCTGAGTAATCTGACAGGTGGCGGCGGTCACGACACGCTGGCGTTAAGCGGTTCGCACGAGGCGCTGGACTTTGCCTCGCTGGGCCTGAAAGCAAGCGGCATTGAAACCATCGACCTGGGCACGCTCGGCAGCAACAGCATCACGCTGGGCCAGAAAGATCTCCTGGCGCTGACCGACAACGCCAGCGACGCGCTGACCATTAAAGGCACGGACGGCAATGCGGTCACGCTAAGCACGACGGAAGGCGGCGTCTGGAGCGACGCGGGCCAGCGCACGGTCAATGGCCAGCTTTTCGATCTTTATCACAACTCATCCGCCAGCCATGAAGGCACGCTGGCCGATGTTCTGATCCAACATAACTTACAGGTACAAACCGCCTGACCCGACTGGCCGGGGCGGGCTTGTCGTCCCCGGCCATTTTTCTGACAAAGGATGAAGATGGAAAGTGGTGCCAAGATGAAGAGAGTCTGGCTTTCCCTGTGTCTGGCTGCGGCATGCAGCGCATCGGGACAGCACGCGCTCGCAGCAAAGCAGCAAAAGGTCGAGTTTAACTGGCGAGCCGCACCGACCGAGGAGCAGGTCTCCACGTTGACGTTACGCGAGGCCATTTTAAGAGCCTTTGCCCGCAATCCAAAAATCTCTCAGGCCGCCGCGCAAATCCGCGTAGGCGAAGCGGATCTGGACGCCGCAGAAAGCGCCTGGTATCCGCAAATCTCTCTTAATGCCACCGGCGGCAGTTCACAGCAAACCTACTCCTCCGGCACGGTGAACAATAAAGGCTCCGGCGGCATTACCCTCAGCCAGCTGCTGTGGGACTTTGGCCGTACCAGCGGCGCAATCGACGAGCAGCACCAGCTGTCCGATGCCTACCGCTTTGCCCTTTACGACACGATGACCACCGTCGCGCAGGATACGCTCCAGGCTTATCTACAGGTCAAGCGTTACCGTACGCTGGTGGAAGCGGCGCGTAATAACGTCGCCTCGCTGGAACACGTTAAGGAAATCGCCCACTATCGCGCCGACGCCGGGCTTAGCTCGCAGTCTGACGTCTTGCAGGCGGAAACCCGCATCGCCGGTATGCGCGCCACAATGGAGCAGTACCGTGCTTCGGAACGCTCGGCGCAGGCGCAGTTGACAGTGCTGACTGGCGTCGTCTCCGGCGACTTACCCGATCTGCCGCAGTCGCTACTTAAGCAGCAGGTCACGCTCGATAAAATTTCCTACGAGAACAGCGCCGCCGTTCGCAGCGCGCAGGCCAAGCAGGAAGCCGCAAGAGAACGTGTTCGCCAGGCTTCGTCTAACCACTGGCCGACCATCAAGGTAGTGGCGGGACGCACCCGCTACGAAGGCAACAGCACGACCAACTCCTACTGGGACAATGAGCTACAGCTTCAGGTTGAAGCCCCGCTTTATCAGGGCGGGCTGGTCAACGCCAAAACCCGCGCGGCGGAAGGTGACCGCGAAGCGGCCGAAGCCGCTATTGATCAGTCGAAGCTGGATATCAACCAGCACGCTTCTACCGCCTATGCCGACATGATCGGCGCGCAGCAGCGCCAGGCGGCCGGAGAGCAGCAGCTCAGCAGCGCCGAGCATACCCGTTCGGTTTACGCCGACGAGTACAAACTTAACAAGCGCAGCCTCAACGATCTGCTGAGCGTTGAACAGGACGTCTTTCAGGCTGACAGCAGCCGTCTGACCGCGCTTTACGACGGCTGGGACGCCACCGTGCGCTATGCCGCCGCCGTCGACAATCTGCTGGATATTATGGGCATCGATCGTGAAGCCACCAGCGGCCAAACCTTGCCATCGCTTTAAAATAAAAGGCTGTATTTATGACCAAAACCGCTAGCACCGAGAACTGGATCGACGCCATGCTGCGCGTAGCGGCGCGCTTCGGTAAACCGGCGGACGGCTCCACGCTGCGCCAGCAGATGCGCTGGTTTGAACACCTGACCCCCGCACAGCAGCTGGAAAGACTGGCGGGCCTGCTGGGCCTGCATCTGACCATGATGCCGCGCGATAAGATCCGTTGGCGGCAGGAAGTAACGCCGGTCGTGCTGATTATGGAAAACGGCAGCGTGGTGGTGGTTGAAACCATCGATGCCGAAGGCAAAGCCCGCTACTGGCTAAGCGACGGCGGCGACGTGGTGCGGGAAAGCGAGCTGGCGACGCTGCTTTCGCAAAGCAAAGAGCAGGTTGGCATTATCGGCGTGGCGGCGCGCGGGCGCGATGCGCGTATCGATGAGTTTGTGAAGCCCTATAAAAAGCACTGGTTCTGGGAAAACTTTCGCGGCATGGGCCGCCGGATTATGGAAATCTCGCTGGCTTCCGTGGTCGGCAACGTGCTGGCGCTGGCGGGCATTCTCTTTTCAATGCAGGTGTATGACCGCGTTATTCCGGCGCAGTCGCAGCCAACGCTGTGGGTGCTGTTTACCGGCGTGCTGATCGCCGCCGCCATCGAATATCTGATCCGCCTGATGCGTACCCAGGTTTCCGATCTGATGGGCAAGCGCATCGACTTAAAAGTTTCCTCTATGCTGTTTGCCCGCGCGATGAATATTCGTAACGAGGCGCGGCCCAAATCGACTGGCTCGTTTATTTCGCAGCTGCGTGAAATCGATCAGGTGCGCGAGCTACTGACCTCGACGACCGTTGGCGCAGCGGCGGACATGCCTTTTGTTATTCTCTTTCTGTTTTTAATGGGCTTTATCGGCGGGCCGCTGGTGATTATTCCGCTGCTGGCCATTCCGCTGATCGTCATCCCCGGCCTGCTGGTGCAGATCCCGATGGCGAAGCTGGCAAAAGAGGGACTGCGTGAAGGCGCGCTGCGCAACGCGGTGCTGGTGGAAACCATTGAAGGCATCGAAGACATCAAGTCGCTTCAGGCGGAACCCTATTTTCAGCGGCAGTGGGAGCAAACGCACGAGGTCAGCGCCACTATCGGTATGCAGCAAAGGCTGTGGGGTGCAAGGCTGACCGGCTGGGCTTCGACGGTGCAGCAGCTGACCTATGCAGGCATGCTGGTGTTTGGGGTCTATCTGGTACTGAATGGCGATATCACTACGGGTACGCTGGTCGCCAGCAGCCTGCTCTCCTCACGCACTATTGCGCCACTGATGCAGCTGACGATGGTTTTTTCGCGCTGGCAGCATGCCAAAACCGCCATGACGGGCCTGGACGAGCTGCTGAAAAAGCCGCTGGACCAGCCGGAAGAGGGCGAAATGGCGCACTGCCCAACGCTGACCGGCCATTACGATCTGCGCAACGTGCAGTACAGCTACGATGAAGAAAACGTCAAAAACGTGGTGACGGTTGGCCAGCTACAAATCAAACCGGGTGAAAGGGTGGCGATTTTAGGCAAGGTTGGCGCAGGAAAATCGACGCTGCTTAAGCTGCTGGCCGGCCAGGCGAGGGCGACACAGGGCAAAGTTATCGTGGACGGCGTGGATATTAAACGTATCGATCCGGTGGATTTACGGCGTCAGCTGGGCTGGCTTTCGCAGGATTCACGGCTGTTCTTCGGCACGCTGCGCCAGAATCTGATGCTGGGCAACCCGCACGCCAGCGAACAGGAGATGCTACAGGCGTTACGCGTCAGCGGTGCGCTAAGCCTGGTGCAGCAGGATGCGTCCAGTCTTGACCGCATTATCAACGAAGGCGGGCGCGGGCTTTCCGGCGGCCAGCGCCAGATGGTGATGCTTAGCCGCATGATCCTGCGCCAGCCGCAGGTCGTGCTGATGGATGAGCCGACCGCCTCTATGGATGAGTCGCTGGAAGAGTACGTTATCGGCCAGATGAAGGGCTGGCTTTCGGGCCGCACGCTGGTGCTGGTTACCCATCGACCCGCGCTGCTGAAGCTGGTGGACAGAATCGTGGTAATGGACAATGGCCGCATTGTGGCTGACGGCGCGCGCGATGAGATCCTGCGCGCGGCAGCGGCACAGTCGGCGAAACAGAGCGCCGGACAAGGGGACGCCGCATGAGCCTGATATTAATTGACCGCAGCCTGAAACGTAACGAAACGCGCACCTCAGCCATTATCTGGCTTTGCGCCGCCGCGCTGGTGGTGTTCTTTATCTGGGCGCATTTTGCCATCCTGGATGAGGTAACCGTAGGTACGGGCAAAGTCACGCCCTCCAGCCGCGCGCAGGTGATTGAAAGCCTGGACGGCGGCATCGTCGATCAGCTTAACGTTCACGAAGGCGACATCGTTGAGAAAGGCGAGATACTGGCGCGCCTCGATCCGACGCGCTTCCAGTCCAACTTTGGCGAAGCGGCGGCCAAAGCCCGAACGCTGCGCGCTTCCGCCGAACGACTGCGCGCTGAACTGACTGGTGCGCCGCTGGCTTTCAGTGCGGAAACCCTGAAGGAGCCCGAGCTGGTCGCGCGTGAAACGCAGCTGTACCAGTCGCGCCGCCGCAACCTGACGGAAACGGTCAGCAATCTCCAGCAGTCAATGAAGCTGGTGCAGGACGAGCTGCGCATGACCCAGCCGCTGGTAGCAAAAGGCGCGGCGGGCGAAGTCGAGGTTATCCGCTTAAAACGTCAGATCAGCGACCTGCGCGGAAAGATCGACGAAGCAAAGAATGACTATGCGGTACGAGCGCGTGAGGAGCAGGTGAAAAACAACGCCGATCTGGACGCGCAGCTACAGGTGTTGACCGGCAAAGAGGATCAGCTGACGCGAGCCACGATTTACTCGCCGGTTCGCGGCATCGTCAAAGATATTCAGGTAACGACGGTCGGCGGCGTGCTGCAACCGGGCGGCAAGCTGATGGAGATAGTGCCGCTGGAAGATCAGCTGCTGATTGAAACCCGCATCAACCCTCGGGATATCGCCTATATCCGGCCAGGCCTGCCTGCCGTGGTAAAGATCACTGCCTACGACTCTTCTATCTATGGCAATCTGGATGGCGAAGTAGAGACCGTTTCGCCAGATACGATCCAGGATGAGGTTAAGCGCGACCAGTACTACTACCGGGTTTACGTGCGTACGCAGAAGGCGGAGCTGGTCAACAAGGCCGGCAGAAAGTTTCCTATCGTGCCCGGTATGGTGGCGAATGTTGAGATTAAAACCGGTCAGAAATCGGTCATGGATTATCTGATTAAGCCGCTGAATAAAGTTAAAGAATCACTGCGCGAAAGGTAATAAACAACGCCACTGAATAGCCGATTAAATTCCTCTCTCCCGCCATAATGAATTTTTATTCAGTGGCGTTTCTGGCGCTGATTGTTCCCCCACCGAAGACTGTTTGCCACCCCATTATTCCTTCCGGACATTCACTTTATTTTTCGCAAAAAAAAGCCGAACACAAGGTTCGGCGGGAAATAGGGTAAAACAACACATTCGGGGATGAATGAAGGTAATAATGAAATAAAATGATGATAGCGCGGATATTATATAACCTGATGGTGGCTTCTTTTTATCATTCAGTGCTCAGATGGGCAACATTACATAACTTTATGTATTATAAAAATTTTCCTGTTTCTTTACATTACGTGCGCTATTTTTTACTGATATGTGCGCTCGAAAAGTTCCGCTATATTTATATTTAGACATATTTAATTTACACAATGAAACATATTCGGATATTTAGTATCATATTCTTTATAGATTATTACTGACCGGCCACTAACATGTGGGTGCCGGCTGAATTTTCGACTTTCAGCACGCAGTGGTAATAAAGCACATAACAAGAGGGTAATAAAAAATGAAGCTTCGCGTTCTCTCCCTGATGGTTCCGGCTTTGCTGGTTGCCGGTTCTGCAGGCGCTGCAGAAATCTATAACAAAGATGGCAACAAGCTTGACCTCTTTGGCAAAGTAGATGGCCTGCACTACTTCTCCAACGACGACAGCTCTGATGGCGACCAGTCCTATATGCGCTTCGGCTTTAAGGGCGAAACCCAGATCAGCAATCAGCTGACCGGTTACGGCCAGTGGGAATATCAGGTTGCGCTGAACAACTCTGAAGATGAAGGCAGCTCTGACAACCACACTCGCGTAGGCTTTGCTGGTCTGAAATTCGGCGACGCTGGCTCTCTGGACTATGGCCGTAACTACGGCGTGGCTTACGATATCGGCGCATGGACCGACGTACTGCCAGAGTTCGGCGGCGACACCTATGGCGCGGACAACTTTATGTTCCAGCGTTCAAGCGGCCTGGCGACCTACCGCAACAACAACTTCTTCGGCATGGTTGACGGCCTCAATTTTGCCTTACAGTACCAGGGCAAAAACAACAGCGGCACCGAGCTGAGCGGACGTGACGTGCTGGCGCGTAACGGCGACGGCTGGGGCATGTCGACCACTTATGATATCGGTTCCGGCTTTGGTATCGGTGCGGCCATGTTCAGCTCCGACCGTACCAACGAGCAGAACAACCGTACTAACGGCATTCTGGGCAACGGCGACAAGGCGACAGCCTATACCGGCGGCCTGAAATATGACGCCAACAACATCTACCTGGCTGCGATGTACACCCGTTCTTACAACGCGACCCGTTTCGGCGACAGCGACAGCGATGCTTACGGTTTTGCGGATAAAGCGGATAACTGGGAGCTGGTTGCACAGTACCAGTTTGACTTCGGCCTGCGCCCATCACTGGCCTTCGTCAGCTCTCGCGGCACCGATATTGAAGGTTACGGTTCACAGAACCTGAAGAAATACGTTGATGTGGGTACGACTTACTACTTTAACAAAAACATGTCTACCTACGTTGACTACCAGATCAACCTGCTGGACGACAACGACTTCACCCGAGCTGCCGGTATCAACACCGATAACGTTGTAGCACTGGGTCTGGTTTACCAGTTCTGATTTTAGTGGGAGCGCATCTTGCGCTCCCGCATCCTCCCTTGCTTTACTCTCCCTTCTGTTTTTCCACGCGATCAACGGTGACGTGGACGATGGAGCTGTTTAATGTTTGTTTGCTTGTAATGCTTGTAGCCGGAAAAGATAATCAGGCCCAGGCAGATAAAAGGCAGCAAATAGTAGATCATAACGACCTCCATTCTTGCGGCAACAGCACCGCGTTCGTTAAACCTGGATGATATTTTGTGCAGCCTCTGACGGAAGGTCAAGTGCGTCCGGCCCGGCTTTACGCTGCTTTTTTACGCTTTCAGGGCCGGAATTTAATAAAGGTATTTAGTCAAAGATGAAGAAGAACTGGTTGTATTTCCCTGTTGTGGCAGCATTTTTTATGGTTTCCGGCTGTGACCAGCATAACCAGAGTGCAGGCGATTCCGCGCTGGTACTGGAGGGACGCACAATGGGAACATTCTGGCGAATTAGCCTGGCCGGGGTAGACGAAAGTCGAAAAGAAAGCCTGCAAAAAGCGGCACAGCAGCTGCTGGACAGCGACGATCGGGAGCTCTCCACGTGGAAAGATGACTCGGTTATTTCCCGGTTCAATCAGTATCGCGGCAGCGAGCCGCAGCCGATAAGCGACAACATGGCGGATATCGTAACCATGTCATTGCGCATCGGACAGAAAACCGCAGGCAAAATGGATATCACCGTCGGGCCGCTGGTTAACCTGTGGGGCTTTGGGCCAGCAAAGCAGCCGCTGGCGACGCCGAGTCAGGCACAGATTGACGCGGCGCGTGCGTTAACCGGCTTACAGCATCTGCGCGTTATCCAGCGTAGCGAGGGCGCTTATCTGCAAAAAGATCTGCCCGGGCTTTATGTCGATCTCTCTACGATGGGAGAAGGCTTTGCCACCGATCACCTGGCGCGCCTGATGGAAAAAGAGGGCATCAATAACTATCTGGTTTCCGTTGGCGGCGCGGTGCTGACGCGTGGCAAAAATGCCGAAGACAAGCCGTGGAAAGTGGCTATCCAGAAGCCGACCGATAAAGAAAATGCGGTACAGGCCGTGGTGGATTTACAGGGGCACGGCATCAGTACCTCCGGTAGCTACCGCAACTATTATGAGCTGGACGGCAAACGTATCTCGCATATTATCGACCCGACCACCGGACGGCCCATCCAGCACAAGCTGGTTTCCGCAACGGTTATCGCCACCACGGCGCTGGAAGCGGACGGCTGGGATACCGGCCTGATGGTGCTGGGTGAAGAGCAGGCCAAAGCGCTGGCGCTGCGCGAAAATCTGGCGGTCTACCTGATTGAAAAGCAGGGCGATGGTTTTAGCAGCTGGATGTCGCCGCAGTTCAAAGCCTTTATTCTGCCGCAGCAGGAATAGCTACAATTAAGGTAACTGTTCCAGCTTAAAGCGCTGGTGCCTGTAAACCACGTTGGCGTCGGCGGTTGCCCGATTGGCCAAATGCTTTCCGTACAGGGGGACGTCATGCTGGATTTATTTAGTGAAGAAACGCCCTGGTCAGAACCGCTGGCCGAAGGCGCGGTGATCCTGCGGCGGCGCGCGCGGGAAGAGTCGCCTGCGCTGCTGGAGCTGATCCAGCAGATTGCCGCGCTGAATCCTTTTGCGCATCGTATTACGCCTGGCGGTCATCGCATGTCGGTAGCGATGACCAACTGCGGCGATTTCGGCTGGTCTACGGATTCACGCGGCTATCAGTACAGCGAATATGACAACGCCAGCGGACAGTGCTGGCCCGCCATGCCGGATCGCTTTCGCCAGCTGGCCGTGGCCTGCGCCCGCGAGGCCGGTTTCGCGCATTTCCAGCCTGACGCCTGTTTAATCAACCGCTACGCGCCGGAAGCGAAGCTGAGCCTGCATCAGGATAAAGACGAGCAGGATATGCAGCAGCCGATCGTCTCCGTTTCGCTCGGCCTGCCTGCCGTATTTCAGTTTGGCGGCTTTGAGCGAGGCGACGCGGTGCAGCGCGTGCTGCTGGAACATGGCGATGTAGTGGTCTGGGGCGGCCCGTCGCGCCTGCGCTATCACGGCATTTTGCCGCTTAAGCACGGCAGTCATCCTGCCACCGGCGCGTTTCGCTACAATCTGACCTTCCGGCGAGCCTTTCGCTGAGGCCCAGTTGAGAATTATTATTGATATCGTCCCGCTTCTCATTAAACTGCAGGCTGCTCAGTTTAACGGGATGGTGTCATGGAGTTGCTGCACGTCGTTTATCGACAGTATCGCTGGCCTTTTGTCGGGGTTATCTGCCTTAGCCTGCTCAGCGCCGCGCTCGGCATCGGGCTAATCGCCTTTATCAACCGTGAGCTCATTACCTCACTTAACGCCTCCTTGCTGATCCTGCCGGAATTCTTAGGGCTGCTGCTGCTGCTGATGGCCGTGACGCTGGCCTCGCAGCTGGCGCTGACGCTGCTGGGACACCACTTTGTTTACCGGCTGCGCGGCGAATTTATCAAGCGCATTCTGGACACGCAGATCGAGCGCATTGAACAGATTGGCAGCGCCCAGCTGCTGGCGGCGCTGACCAGCGACGTTCGCAATATCACTATCGCCTTTGTGCGCCTGCCGGAGCTGATTCAGGGCATTATCCTGACGGTGGGATCGGCGGCTTACCTGGCGTGGCTGTCGCCAAAGATGCTGCTGGTAACCACCGTCTGGCTGACGATAACTATCGTAGGCGGCTGGCTGCTGGTGGCAAAAGTTTATCGCCATATGGCCAGCCTGCGCGAAGTGGAAGACGCGCTTTACGCCGACTATCAAACCATCATTGAAGGACGTAAAGAGCTGGCGCTCAATCGCCAGCGCGCGCAGCTGATTTATGACACGGTTTATCAGGAAGACGCCCGCTCTTATCGCCATCATATTGTGCGGGCGGATACCTTTCACCTTAGCGCCGTAAACTGGTCAAACATTATGATGCTGGGCGCGATTGGCCTGGTGTTCTTTATGGCTAACAGCCTTGGCTGGGCGGATACGGCGATAGCGGCGACCTATTCGCTGACGCTGCTGTTTCTGCGCACGCCGTTGCTCTCTGCCGTTGGCGCTTTGCCGACGCTATTAAGCGCGCAGGTTGCCTTTAACAAGCTCAATACCTTTAAGCTTGCCAGCTATCGCGAAGAGTTTGACGCCGCGCCCGCTAAGCAAAACTGGCAGACGCTGGAGCTGCGCGATCTGCTGTTTCATTATGGCGACGGTGGCTTTGCCGTTGGCCCGATTAACCTGACCTTAAAGCGCGGCGAGCTGGTCTTTCTGATTGGCGGCAACGGCAGCGGGAAATCGACGCTGGCAATGCTGCTGACCGGCCTTTACCAGCCGGTTTCCGGGCAGATCCTGCTGGATGGCAAAGCGCTGGACGTGGCCGGGATGGCAGGCTATCGCCGCCTGTTTTCCGCCGTGTTCACCGATGTCCATCTGTTCGATCGGCTGATTGATAACCACGGCGCGCCCGCCGATCCGGCACAGGTACAGCGCTGGCTCGAACGGTTGCAGATGCAGGACAAACTCCGCCTGGAAGGTAACAAGGTGCTGAACCTGAAGCTATCGAAAGGGCAAAGCAAGCGGCTGGCGCTGCTGCTGGCCACGGCAGAACAGCGCGATATTCTGCTGCTGGATGAGTGGGCCGCCGATCAGGATCCGCATTTTCGGCGTATCTTCTATCGCGAACTGCTGCCGTGGCTGAAAGAGATGGGGAAAACGGTCTTTGCCATCAGCCATGACGACCACTATTTCCTGCATGCCGACAGGCTGCTGGAGATGCGGGAAGGGCATTTGAGCGAGCTGACGGGCGAAGAGCGCGAGCTGGCGACGCTGGACGCGGTGAAAAGAACCGGCTCTGATTAACCGCCCGGCGCATATGCTGTGCATAAATAGTCAGTAGTCAGCGCCCTGGCGAATAAGTAAGGTGAAGCTGACGGTTGCATGCCGTCACGGACTTTCCCGTCGTTTACCGTATATGGTCAATACCGGACTGGTTGCATATCAGTCCGGTTTTTTTATGCGCGGCGTAATAATCCAGCTGGTCAGTGAATCGCTTTCGTGCTCTACGCGCCCGCTAAAGAGCCTGCCCGCCGGAAAGTCAGTGGATAAGGTTCGATTGAGACGCAGCGTCACGTTGGTTATGGCGCTATCGCAGGCCGTTATCTCGGCTTCGTTAAAGTTCATAAACTGGCGAAAGGCCGGGAACAGCGTTTTATAAAGACTCTCTTTTAAAGAAAAAGCGGCGGTCAATGCGGTAGCAAAAGGCTGGTGGCTGGTGGCGAGCACGGCTTTTTCCCGTGCGCTGATAACCATGCTCTGCATTTCCTCTGCCGTCTCTGGCTGCATAAACTCTTCACAATCGACGCCCAGCAGCTTGCCGCTGGCCTCGCGAGTCAGCAGCAAGCCGATCCGCTGGCGAGTATGTGAAAGTGAACCAGCCATGCCTTGCGGCCAGACGGGTGCGCGATCCGCATCGTTTGCCAGAACGAAATCAGTAAAACCAAACAGCGTCAGGGCATACCGGGCGCAAACGCGGCTGGCAAGATATTCAGCGCGGCGCTTTGCCACGGCTTTACCCAGATGAGCAGGGAAAGGCAGCTGATACGTCATAAAAAGAGCGTTGCTGTACAAGGCGAGGTGATAGCGAGCCTGTAGCAGCAGGACATCAGCATGTCCTGCCGGAGAAGAGCAGCTGATGTCGGTGAGAAACGGCCCCAGGGACGGCGTGCAGGCCGGGTACCGGAAGCTTATCTGTTCAGAACTCATCGCTGCTCCTGCTTAATCGCCAAAGCGGTGATTAAAGCAGGTCAGAACCACAATCGTAAAGCGTGGCATTATTTATTGGGCGGAATATTCATCCCTTTTAGTGAAACAACAAAGTGCTCGTTGCCGCGGGAGATTTTTGCGCCACGATCGCACCAGTGGCTCGCAAACCGGAAAAAATCATCGCTGTCAATGTCATAGGCCAGTTCAACCTTGCTGATACCGGACTGCAGCATCTCGTTAGCGTCCCTGTAATTCTTTGCCTTAATCGTTGCCATTTTGATTACCCGTGGTGAATTTACTGCCTCAAAAAGTGTAATGACAGCCTATGTCAACAATATGACATTTTTGTTTCAGCGGCTCGCTTTGAGAATATCGCCATGTTTTATAAGACATTGTTATTTGTACTGTCGAGATGGGAAATTTCCGTAACCTGATATAAACAAAGGGGATGCTGATTGTTATGGCCGGCGTTCTCTGTTTTTGGCTGGAACAGAAGGTAAGCATATGATTTTTTAATTACTTACTGTAATTAAGCAGGGGAATTAACTAAAGGCGGGGGCAGGGTAATATCGGCACAGCGTTTTTAAAGACCAGAAAGCAGATTTACAGGCAACCGCCGTGCGCCAGCGGTTGCCTGAGGACCTATTTCACTTCGGTGATCACGCTGCTTTCAGGTTCAGCCTGTTTGCTGCGGTATTTGCGGAAAATCGTCACGGCCAGCAGCAAGCCTGCCAGGGCTGGTACGGCACCCACATAGCCCACCGAGGACATAGAGAGATCCAGGCTCACTTTGTTCCCCAGCAGCGCGCCCGCGCCGATACCAATGTTAAAGATGCCTGAAAACATCGCCATGGCAACGTCGGTAGCGTCTGGCGCCAGCGTCAGGACTTTCATCTGCATGCCCATGCCGATCATCATAAACGCCATGCCCCAGAACAGGCTCAGCACAACCAATCCCGTTTTGCTAACGGCAACCGGCGACAGCAGCAGCAGGCACAGCGCAAGCACGCCAATGGAGCCAACCAGCAGTGGCGTAAGGCGCTTTTCACCGCTCTTGCCAAAAATGATGCTGCCGGTAATACCCGCCACGCCAAAAATCAGCAGCAGCAGCGTAGCGAAGCCCTGATCGAAACCAGACACCTTCTGCACAAAAGGTTCGATGTAGGTGAAGGCGGTAAAGTGCGCGGTCACCACCGCTACGGCCAGCACGTACAGCCCAACCAGCGCTGGACGGCGCAGCAAATCCGGCAGGCTCTTCAATGAGCCAGTATGTTCAGACGGCACGCGCGGCATGATTTTTAAAATCAGACCCAACAGCACGAAAGCGCTGGCGCCGATAGCCAGGAAAGTACTCCGCCAGCCAAAGGCCTGACCGATGATTCTGCCCAGCGGCAGGCCCAGTACCGAAGCCAGAGCGGTAGCCGTCGCAATCAGGCTTAACGCCTGGGCTCTTTTACCCGGCGGCGCAAGCCGAACCGCCAGTGAGGCAGTTATCGACCAGAACAGCGCGTGGGCGAGGGCGACACCGGCGCGGCTGAGCAGCAGCACGTCAAAGCTCCAGGCGAAAAACGCCAGCACGTGGCTAAAGGTAAACAGGCTGAAAATGGCAATCAGCAGCAGACGCCGGTCGGTATTGCTGGTCATCAGCATCAGCGGCAGCGACATCAGCGCCACGATCCAGGCGTAGATAGTCAGCATAATGCCCGCCTGCGCGGACTCCATGCCAAAGCTCTGGCCGATGTTCGAAAGCAGACCGACCGGCATATATTCTGTGGTGTTGAAAATAAAGGCAGCGACAGCCAGAGCCAGAACGCGTGACCAGGCAACTTTGCGTGAAACGATGTTCATCTCAGACATAGGCTTCTGCTCCGTATCAAATCCCAAAGCGCGTAATTCTAGTGGCGGCTGTTTAAAATTCAATGGATAAGTGATCCGCATCACACTTTTTACATAGTTTGAAGATTTAGACGAGGCTAAATTTCTGGATAAAGTATTTAAATTCAAATCATTAAAGGGAAGCGGCGGCAGAACGAAACGAGGATGTTTTAAGGCACTGAAACATGCTTCTATGACCTATCAACCCGATCAGGCGCAGGTGTCCAAAAAAACGCGGTTTTAGTCAGGAGGAGAAGAGAGCCCTTTCCCTTGAAATCTGGCAATAGATAGCTGTTTTTCGCATTTGTGATCGAAGCCTTTATTCCCTGAAAATAGCATTGGGACATTTTGAGGATGAAAAAACTATAAGGCTATAAATGGTTACGCCTTATTGCGTTAAAAACACATCGCTACCTCAATGCCTTTCCCTTGCAGGGAAATTTTTAAATATCAGGAGAAAGGTTCCAGTGAAATTCGCAAAAGGCATGACTCTTTTAGCACTAGCTCTGAGCGCACACACAACGTTTGCTGCCGAACAATCTGTTGCCACCGACAGTACTCTTCATGTTCGGGCCGATCCGACACTGAAAACGCTATTGCCTGCGGACATAATAAAGCGCGGCTATATAGTTGCCGGTACCAACCCTAATACCCCGCCGACGACCTTCTTTAAGGAAGATAACAAAACGCTGGCTGGCCGTGAGATTGATATCATGAACGCCGTCGGTGAACGTCTGGGTCTTAACGTGCAGTGGCGCGATACCGGAGGTTTTGACAATATCATTCCTGGCCTGAAAACCGGGCGTTACGATGTTGCCTTATCAAATATCAACGCCACGCCAGCTCGTCTGAAACAGATTGATTTTGTCGGCTATTACAATGCCAGTTTGCTGGGCGTTATTTCCCGAAAAGATGCCGGGATCGCGCCATTTAAATCCCTCAACGATCTTTGCGGCAAAGAAGTGGGCGCGGGTTCCGGTACCACGCAGGTAACACGGCTGGAAGAAGCCAGCAAAGCTTGTGAAGCCGCAGGTAAAAAGCCAGTCAAGGTTGCTGTTTTCCCGGACCGTCCAGCGGGCGTACAGGCAGTGGTCAGCGGCCGCGTGCCGATGTTCCTTGGACCCTATGAAGGGTTACTGTGGCAGGTCAAAGTGATTAAGCCTCTCACCCTGGCTGGTGAAATTACCGTTAATGATGCCCCGGTTTCGGTTGCCTTCCCGAAAGATTCCGCACTTGAACCTGCCGTTCAGGCCGCTCTGAACTCGCTTATTAAAGACGGTAGCTATAAAAAAATCCTCGATCACTGGGGAATTGGCTTTGGTGCGGTGACTGAAGCTAAACGTAATGAAGAGATCTTCAAATGAGTGAAGTTCGGGACCACACCGACGAGTTGAAAATCGTCAGTAAACGTTATTACGGACGCTGGCTAAGCGCGCTGGTTGTTCTGTTGTGCGTCGTGGCGATGGCGCACTCAATGATGAACAATCCCCGCTTTGAGTGGGGAGTCATCGCGGAGAACTTTACCGGTCCCTCTATTTTGCAGGGGGTGCTCATGACCCTGCAGCTTACCGCGATTTCTGTGATATTTGGCTTCGCTTTTGGCACCGTACTGGCGCTTATGCGTTTGTCTTCCAACCCGGTATTAGTCGCCGTTAGCTGGGCCTACACCTGGTTTTTCCGTGGCGTACCGATGCTGGTGCAGCTGTTTCTCTGGTACAACATTGCCGCGCTCTATCCCAAAGTTGCGCTGTCGATTCCGGGTATAGGTGAGATCTGGAGTGCTCAGTCCAATGCTTTAATTAGCCCCTTTAGCGCGGCGGCGATCGCGTTGGTAATGCATCAGTCAGCCTATGCAGCAGAAATTGTTCGCGCCGGCATCCAGAGCGTAGGGAATGGTCAGATTGAAGCCGCGCGGGCGCTTGGTTATCGCCCCTCGCAGATTTTCTGCCATACCGTGTTGCCTCAGGCGATGCGCGCCATTATGCCGCCAGCGGGTAATGAAATTATTGGTCAGCTAAAAACCACCGCGGTAGTTTCGGTCATTTCTCTCCAGGATGTGTTGTTCTCAGCGCAAATTATCTATCAGCGCACCTATGAGGTGATCCCTCTGCTTCTGGTTGCCACCTTATGGTATCTGCTGATGACCTCGGTACTCTCGGTAGGGCAGTTTTACGTTGAACGCTATTTTGGCCGGGGCATCTCTCGCCGGGAAAAAAGTCGTTTCTGGCAAGCTGCGTCGCCTGTTTCAACGCCCGAAGCGAAAAGGAGCATCAGTAATGGCTGAAGCGATTGCACTACGTAAAGTCACTAAACGTTTTTCTGGCGTGACCATCCTTGATGAGGTGAATCTGGATATCCCGGCAGGTTCCGTCACCGTCATTCTCGGGCCTTCAGGTTCAGGGAAATCAACGCTACTACGCTGCATCAACCATCTGGAGAAGCTGGATGGGGGAACCATTCGCATCGGCGGCGAGATGGTGGGCTACAAACAAAAGGGGCTCGCCCTCCATGAATTGAACAGCAGCGCCATCGCGCGCCAGCGTGCCGAGATTGGCATGGTGTTCCAGCAATTTAATCTGTTCCCACACCGGACCGTGTTGCAGAACATCGTGGATGCGCCGATACGCGTAAAAAAACAGAGCCGCCAGCAGGCTACCAACAAAGCGCTGGCGTTGCTAAAGCAGGTGGGGCTTGCCGGGCGTGAGAATGAATGGCCGCAAAATCTGTCTGGCGGTCAGCAGCAACGAGTGGCTATCGCCCGTGCCCTGGCGATGGATCCTGGGGTAATGCTGTTTGATGAGCCTACGTCTGCGCTTGACCCGGAGCTGGTGGGTGAGGTTTTGCAGGTGATCAAACAGCTGGCGCACTCCGGCATCACTATGGTGATTGTTACCCATGAGATCGGTTTTGCCCGCGAGGTGGCGGACAACATTGTGTTTATGGAAAGCGGCAGGATCATTGCCGCCGGGCCTGGCCGGCAGGTTCTTGACGATCCCGAAAACGGACGTGTAAGAAACTTTATTGCTACGGTGCTTTAGGCACCGTTTTTTTAAACCAGGAAAAAATAATGTCCCAGAAACCGGTAATGCACAGTTCCCACTGGGGAGCATTTCATGCCCGGCAGCAGGATGGCCAACTCAGCATAGAGCCTTTCAGCGGCGATCCCAATCCCAGCCCCCTTTTAAAGAATTTTCGGCACGCGCTTAACCATCCCGCGCGGGTGGCCAGACCGATGGTTCGCCGTGGCTGGCTGGAGCAGGGACCGGGACCAGACCAGCGTCGTGGCAATGATGACTATATCGCTGTCAGCTGGGACGAAGCCTGTGAACTGGTCGCTAATGAGCTATCCCGTGTCGGTAAATCTTATGGCCCACAAGGCATTTTTGGCGGCTCTTATGGCTGGTCAAGCGCCGGGCGTTTCCATCATGCCCAAAGTCAGGTTCATCGTTTTCTGAACACGACTATGGGCGGCTATGTGCGTTCGGTAAACAGTTACAGCTCCGGCTCTGCCTCCGTGCTTTTGCCGCATATTGTCGGCGATATGAATGAAATTGCCCGTCGCGGCGTCAGCTGGGAAGAGATTGCGCAGCATAGCGACATCGTGCTGGCGTTCGGTGGCCTGGCGTTAAAAAACTCGCAGGTTGCCAGCGGTGGACTGAGTGAACACACCGAGCGTGGCTTTATGCAACAGGCGTCACAACGTGGGACGCAGTTTATCTCTGTCAGTCCCCTTAAAAGCGATCTGCCTGACGAAGCCCGTGGAGAATGGCTTGCGCTTCGGCCGGGTACCGATGCCGCTTTTATACTGGGTTTACTGGCAGTATTGATTGAAGAGGGGTCAACGGATGAGGCTTTCCTCGCCCGCTATACCGTAGGCTGGCCGCAGATGGTGGCCTATATTGACGGTGAGGAAGATGGCACAAAGCGCGATGCTGCCTGGGCGGCGGACATTTGCGGCGTCAGCGCGGCTGTTATCACTGATTTTGCACGGCAGCTGCACGGTAAACGCGTGCTGGTAACGGTAGCTCATGCATTACAGCGTGCGGAACATGGCGAGCAACCCGTCTGGCTCGGCCTGGTGCTGGCCTCCGCGCTCGGGCAACCCGGTTTGCCCGGCGGAGGTTACACCTATGCCTTAGGCGCGCTTGGCCATTATGGAAAACATCATAACCGGGTGAGTTTCCCGGCATTGCCTCAGGGCAGGAACGGCATCGACCGTTTGATCCCGGTGGCGCGTATCGCCGATATGCTGCTTAATCCCGGCACGCAGTTTGACTACAATGGCCGAAGACTTACCTATCCCCACATCAGGCTGGCTTACTGGGCGGGTGGCAATCCCTTTCATCATCACCAGGATCTGGCCAGATTGCGCCAGGCGTTTTGCCAGTTAGACACCTTCATCGTGCATGAGATTGCATGGACTTCTACCGCCCGCCACGCTGATATCGTTCTGCCTGCCACCATGACGCTGGAGCGGGAGGATATCGGCGGCGCGCCTACCGACAGGCATCTGTTTGCCATGCAGCCCGTGGCGCAGCCTTACGCCGAAGCGAAAGATGATTACGCTATCTTCAGCGAGCTGGCCCGTCGGCTGGGGCATGAGGAGGCTTTTACTGAAGGACTGGATACGCGTGGCTGGTTAGAGCGGCATTATCACCAGCTTCAGCAAAAACTCGCCGCGCAGCAAGTTACGATCCCTGCGTTCGAACAGTTCTGGCAGCAGGGGGTGATTGAATTGCCGCAGTTGAAGGACGGGGGAAGAATTATCAACGCATTTCGCGCCGATCCGGATGCGGCACCTTTGCCCACGCCCAGTGGAAAGATTGAAATTTTCTCGGCCACGATTGCCAGCTTTAATTATGAAAACTGCCCCGGACATCCGGTGTGGCGCGAGCCGCAGCAAAAGCCGGATGCAGCACAGCCGTTCTGGCTGATCGCCAATCAGCCTGCCACGCGACTTCACAGCCAGCTCGATTTTGGCGATTACAGCCTCAGTGGCAAACGCGACGGGCGGGAAGCGTGCAGTCTGAACCCTAAAGATGCCGTGGCGCTGAACATTACGGATGGCGATATCATTGAGCTTTATAACCAGCGCGGCCACGTTCTTGCCAGCGCCCGGGTCACCGATACCATTATGGCGGGCGTGGTACAGTTACCGACCGGTGCCTGGTATGACCCGGTCGATCCCACCGCTGTACGTCCGCTATGCCGTCACGGGAACCCCAACGTACTGACTCTGGATATTGGTACATCGTCATTAACGCAGGGATGTAGCGGTCAGATAACCGTGGTGCAGGTACGCAAGTACACCGGGGAGCTTACCCCGGTGCAGGCATTTATCCCGCCTGCACACCAGAAAAGATAATCGCGTAGCTTTGTCAGGGGACCAGGTGCTGACTCAGCGTCAGCAAGTCTGCCGTTGTCAGAAGTTTGCTGCTTTGCCAGAGCTGCTGCTGCCGTTGTTCCGTTTCCTGCTTTAACGCGGCATGCAGCTTGGCCGACACGTCCACCGCATCCGCCAGCGACTGCTGGCGGGTACGACGCTGCCGTAACTTTTGACCATTTTTTAATGACAGCGTTACCTCATGGAAACGTAATGCCGGATTAACCGTATCGGGCGGGGCATTTTCATCGGGTGTACGGTGTACCCTGGCCGCCAGCGGGAGCACCTCACGATTGAGATCGCCCTCCGCGAAATCCTCCAGACGCAAATCGTTGTAGATCAGCATCGCGGCGATAACATACTCCAGGCTAAAGCGCGCCTCAATCCCGTTGACCGGTTCTCTGACTGACGCGGCGATGTCACCACCCGGTGGAAAGGCAACGGTGATATCAACAATCTCATGCAGCAAACTCTCCACAGACTGCCCGGTTGCCAGCCACTGCTGACGCAACGTTCGTGCCGCTTCCGCCGCGCTGTGCGTACCCGCGCAGGTGGGGAAAGGCTTGAACTCCAGGCCCGGCGCGCTGATCCGCCATGGCGAACCCCAATCTTTCAGTAAGTTATCTGGCTGCGCCTGACCGTTGCTGCTGGCCGTCAGAAATGCCTCAAAGACGCCCTCCGGTTTGCCATCGAAACCGGCTAACGCCAGCTGAGCCGCGCTTACCGCCCGTTCCGCAGCAAACCCGGCGTGCAATGGCTTAACAGCCGAACCGAACTGTGCACGCAACCCGCTGGCCTGGGTACAGGCAATGCCCAGCAACACCGCCGTTTTACTCTCATCCAGAGACAAAAACCTTGCCAGCGCCGCCGCCGCCGCGACAGTCCCTAACGTCGCCGTATTGTGATAGCCCAGAGCATAATGTTGCTGGCTGGCGGCCAGCCCGAGACGGCCCGCCATTTCAACCCCGATGATATAAGCGTCAAGAAACTGTTCTACGTCAGCAGTCGGCTGACTCTGGTGCCAGGCAAAAAGCGCAGGCAGGATCACCACGCTCGGGTGACCACGAAAATCGGCATGAAAGTCATCGTAATCAAGGGCATGGCCGGCATAGCCAAGCAGTAGCGCCTGCGAGCGTACGCTGCCATCCCCATAAACACTGCGAAGCGCAGGTAACCCGCTATCCGGCACCTGGCTACGCAGCACTGGCCAGCTTACGGCCAAAAAATCACGAATGCCTTGCCGTGCTTTTTCACGCGCCAGAGCGTCAGGCTGGCTTTTGACAATGCGTTCGGCCAGCGCCGATGTACAGGTCATTCGTGGTGCTCCTGATTGTTCAGCGCGGCGTTAACTGTACTCAAGAATGGATCTCCGTTTGGGTATTCTGTCGCGTCAGCCAGGCCGCATGGGCGGTTTCATCCAGGATCTTTTTCATATAAAGAGTGATATGGCCTTTCCCGAGATCGGTGGTATGCATTGGCTGGTAACCCCGCTTTGAATACATCTCTTTTAACCAGGGGTGACTGACAGCGGTTCCCAACGAGACCGCCGGTGCATGTAGCTGGCCAATAAGGATCTCTTTCTCGAGCCTGTCCTGTATTTGTCGGCCAAAATGCATTCCGGCACGGGCAGGATGCGCGCCAAACCAGCCTATATGCGGCAGGCCAAAAGGGCCGGGTAGAGTGCCCCAGGGATAGCGAACGGTGATTGACGCAACCATCTCGCCACTGGCGTAAAGAGCATAGACGCCATGGCTTTGCAGATGCTGCAAGGTTTTTTCCAGGCTGGCGCTGGCCGCATCAAACTGGATGCCCAGCGCTTTGACGGGAGCATAAGCGGCGTGCATAAGCGCCTGGTAAGTTTCTACTTCGTCCGGGCTGACCTGACGGAAATCAAGCTGCATAATTTTTCTCAAAGAGGCGCTGTGATGGCTAATAATAAAGGCATATCCAGGCCTGTGAGACTAACAGCAAAGGGGGCAGACGCTATATCTGAAATATAAATAAAGTAATGCAAATTTGAGAAAATGAAACGGCGGTTTTTTGATTGCTTAAATTATTGCATTCCGTAGTATGCAAAACTCTCTCAGGTTAAAAGAAGCTATTAATAATATTAAAAAAACGATGATGGGATTGTTATAGCTTCTCTATTTTACAGGGAACAGCCGTGTTAGCGATTAAATCTCCGCGTGCCTATGCACATGAAGCAGGCCTGCGTAAACGTGCGGGCGAATTTATTAAACCTTATGCCTCACGCATTCGTATTTTTACCTCGCCACGGGCGTGGCTGGCCGTCAATCCAGAATTAAGCCACAGCCTGGAAGCTAGCGGGATTAGCTGGGAGCTTGACTATCTGCACGGAGAGTGTACTGATGAAGCAATTGAAAATTTAAAACAAAATATCGAACAGCAGGGCGTCGATGTTTTATTTGCCGTCGGAGGTGGGCGGGTACTGGATACGGCCAAATCCGTTGGTAATTTGCTCCCGGCTTTAAGAGTCATCAATTTTGCTACCGTGGCTGCCACCTGCGCGGCCTGGTCTCCGGTTGCCATTATCTATAATGCACAAGGCGGCCACGTGCGCAGTCAGCCGATGGCAAAAATGCCGGAGCTTGTGCTGGTGGATAGCGAAATCATCGCGCGCAGTAATGTACGTTACCTGCAAGCCGGTATTGTCGATGCCCTGGCAAAATATTTTGAATTTCGACCCTACCAGCGCCACAACCCTGCTGACCTTGCGCTGGATTTAAAAGTGATGGCTGCCCTGCATGCGCTGGATAGCTATCGCCAGTTCGGCGCTGCGGCCGTTCTCGCTAATCAGCAGCAGCAAGTCACGCCAGAGCTGATCAAGGTCATCGATGCCAATATCGTGCTGGCTGGCTTAGCAAATAGCGTGCGCGACGTTTTACCCACGCCAGGTTTCGCCCATGCCATTCACAATCGACTGACCGATCAACCCGAGTTACATCAGTGGTTGCACGGCGAGAAAGTAGGTTACAGCTTGCTGGTGCAGTCGCTGATTGAACACGACGGCGTTCCCGATGCCGAACTGCTGAGCCTGCTCAGGCAATACGCTATGCCATTGCAGCTTCCTGCATTAGAAGGGGAGCGAGCACAACGGATCCGTAAGATCGCACAGCAGATTAAATTTCCTGCGGCCAGCGCGGCACGCCTGCCTTTTGCTATCTCTGCTACGGCGCTGGAACAGGCTTTGCTGGCAACCGAAAACATATTTTAAGCACGCTCTGAAACAAATATCTCACTTTTACAGACCAGGACAATTTTAATGGACAGCGCAACCACCCAGCGTCGCCTTCGACTCGGCCTTTTTGTGCAACCGGTTGGACAACATGTCAGCGGCTGGCGGCTAACGCAGCAGTCAGGGGATCCTACCGACATTGACTGGCTCATCACCATAGCCAAAAGAGCAGAAGCAGGTAAATTTGACCTGTTCTTTGTTGGTGACGCTCTGGCAACAAGTATGTACCGTCTGCCTTCCACCATGGCGCGCCTTGAGCCGTTGACCATGCTTTCTGCACTGGCGGTAAACACTAAGCGCATCGGTCTGGCGGGCACCGCATCAACAACCTTTAGCGATCCCTTCACGATGGCGCGCAGTTTCTCGTCACTGGATCATATCAGCCGTGGTCGTGCGGCCTGGAACGTGGTGACGTCATTTTCTACTGATGTGGCACGCAACTTCAGCCGTAGCGATATGCCTGACCACGCAGAGCGTTATGCACGCGCACGCGAATTCCTCGAAGTCACTAACAAACTCTGGCAGGGCTGGGAAGCGGATGCCGTACAGCCGAACAAAGCAACGGGTGCTTATTTTGTTGATGATAAAATCAAACCAATCAATCATCAGGGCAAGCATTTTCAGGTGCAGGGGCCGCTGAATATCACGCGTTCACCCCAGGGCCGCCCGGTGATTATCGAGGCGGGTTCTTCAGCCGATGGTCAAAAACTGGCTGCTGAAACGGCCGAGGTGATTTTTACCGCTGCTGCCAGCCTGGAAGAGGCACAGGCTTTTTACCGTAGCCAGAAAGAGCAGGTCATTGCCGCTGGCCGCAATCCGGACCACGTGGTCATCATGCCTGGCGTGATGCCCATCATCGGCCATACGCGTGAAGAAGCCGCTACACTATGGAAAGAGCTGAATACCCTGGTGGATATTGATAATGGTCTGCGTCAGCTGTCGCTTCGTTTTAATATGGATCTCAGCCAGTACCCGCTGGATGGTCCTGTACCAGAGGTGCCGCTGGGCGAAGGGAATCAGAGCCGCGTCAAGCTGATGACCGATATGGCGAAACGCGAAAATCTGACGCTTCGCGAGCTGGCCGCCGTTGCCGCTGGTTCCCGTGGACACCGCGTAATAGTAGGGACGGCCGCAGACGTGGCGGATGATTTCCAGCTATGGCTGGAGCAGGGCGGAGCGGACGGTTTTAATATTATGCCGGCCATTATGCCTGAGCAGCTCGATCTGTTTATCGACCTGGTTATCCCGGAACTCCGTCGCCGTGGTCTGTTTCGTGAAGATTATGAATTTACCACGCTGCGCGAAAACCTTGGCCTGCCGGTTCTGTGATTGCTGAAGTGGTTATATGCAGGATAAATATCATTATGAGCTGGAGAACCAGATAACATCGAGCGCTTAGACGGCGTTAAACGAAGCGCCGGGCATACCAGACCATGCATCTTTCCCATGCATGGTCTGTAAGCAGTGAAGGAAAAGCAAAGGAAGAAAGTTAAAAATGGGATAGCTCCGTCGAGTAGCCTTTCTTACTCATGTAATCAACGAGGCGCTGGTTAACAATATCAAGCCACTCCTGAACAGTCAGATCCCAGCGATCCGGGGCAAACTCGCCACCATAGCGGGCCAGTAACACCTCACATCTGTCTGGCTGGTTGTTCAGTTCAGCCAAATTAGCCAGAAGCATTCTGAGAGAAAAAGCAGAAGAGGTGTTCAAATATTCGTTAAGCAAGTTATCAAAATCGCAGTCCTCATCAAAGATATCGCAGTCCTGGCCAAAATATATCATTACCAGGTTATCCAGCTCACATTGCTTTTCAATATTAGTATCCATTTTCACTCCTTATGGTACCGGATATGCGGTTACGATATAGTAAGTTTTATTATTAAATTTCCTGGCCTCGATAATTATTCTTAAACCGTAAGCTTTTTTTACGACTGTAGATCCTTTGTCAATATATCGACCTGTGGAAAAATAAAAGCGATGGTCAAGGCGAAGCCTGGAGCCTGACTGCA
Source organism: Erwinia phyllosphaerae (assembly GCF_019132875.1). Lineage (GTDB taxonomy): Bacteria > Pseudomonadota > Gammaproteobacteria > Enterobacterales > Enterobacteriaceae > Erwinia > Erwinia phyllosphaerae. The sequence goes on along the minus strand of NZ_JAHSPF010000001.1, from coordinate 578,628 downwards.
TATATTTTAAAGCACTTTCGATTTGGTAACGTTTGGCTGACAGGACTTCTGATATCAACAACTCTGCATGCCGAGTATTAAGAAAGGTGCTGGCACGGGCAGGCGCTTTTGGGGCTGTCAGTCGGGCTATCATTTGTGCCTGAGACAGGCCAATGTGACGTGCGATAGTATGTCCCAGCGCCGCGCTTTCGTGATCTACCAACCTTATCCGACCAGAGTACACTGAGGCGATCCTGACGGCGCCTGCGGCACTTGCAAAAGCAAGTGGTACCAGTAAATCAACGGTAACACCAACTTTGTAGGCCGTTGCTGTATCGGCTCCAAATTGCTCTGCGGCTAACTTAGCTAACTGAGCCGTGGCTGTTTGCGATTTACGACCGGTAATAACTTGATCTAAAGATGTTTTGATCGTATCGAGACTATGCGTGCCAACAATCACACATCCCGCTTTGGATAACATTGTAGGTTCAGGCACGATGCAAAGCGCACCAGCGCCGAACGACTCAATGACTCCGCCAACCACACCCAGACCGCCCCAAAGGCGATTACTCCATGTTTCGCCTTCACTCACCGTTTTTCTGTGCAGAATAGCTACCATTTGCACGGGCGAAATAGCAACGGCTACTCCTTCTTCATCATTCATACAAAGTCCTTTTCATCAATGAAAAATCTTTATAAGGCTATTCTTTGTGGATAGTAAGGTCAATACCTTGTACTTCCGCTTAAATGATGACAAAAACGTATAAAATTGTATGGGTAAATAATTTTTACACCGTAGCGGGCGAATAATTGTTATACATTTCGAATAAAAACTTCCTTAATTTATTCAGATGAACTAAGTCAGGATGAAAAAATTATTTCGGCTGCATAGAAGCTTTAATATTGCTCTGATAGTCAGAAAAACCGCGTTTTGTAGTAAGCTCGTAATGGCTTTATCCGGCAACATTTTCCAGAAATATGAGGTTGCTACATTAGCTTATTGAACAACGGAACAAGACTCCGCTATCAGTGAAAGTAATTTCTTTTCCTGTGGGTTTGGCGTTTTTAATCTGTGTGACGGTAAGCGGCCTGGTTTTGATCGGCATTTGGGACCAGCGCGTTTGGGACTACAGATCGCCAGGTCCCAGATTAAGTTCTGAAAAATTCGCCTGTGATATGCAATCCCGAGAACTACAGGCAACAAAAAACCCGCAAACTCAGGGAGTATGCGGGTTCTTGTAGGGCTTCCGTCAGTAAGCGGTACTGACAGGGAATAGATTTGGTCGGCACGAGAGGATTTGAACCTCCGACCCCCGACACCCCATGACGGTGCGCTACCAGGCTGCGCTACGTGCCGACGCGTGAGCTAATAGTACGCAAATTAACTGCAATTGCAAGCGGCTAACACGTTGACTGCTATGAAATTAACCAGGCCTGCCGTCGCGCTTAGTTAGCGATAAACCGCTTCTCGTCCGTCAGCACCTGTAGCAACAGCGTCAGCTGCGGCTTATGGTCTTTCAGACGCTCACCTTTACTATCCCAGGCGTGATAGCTGCCGTTGTTATCCAGCTCCAGCGTGACGTTTGGCGTAGTGACAACCAGCTGACTGCCGTTCAGGCTGGAAATCCAGTCATGGTTACGACGCGCGGCAAACAGATCTTCGCCCTGAGAATAGTCAGAAGCTGGCGTGCGCACATGCAGCAAGCGCTGCATCAGCGTCGTCATAATATCTTCGTGGTTAGTCAGCTTATCGATCTGCTGCGGTGGCGTATCAGGCCAGTGGATCACCAGCGGCACCTGAAGATTAGCGCGGTTACCCATGCTGCTGTCGTCATTCAGGGTGACGCCGTGCTGGGCCGTAATCACTACCACGGTATTAGCCAGCAGGCCTTTTTCCTGAAGCGTACTCAGCACGGTTTGAATCTGCTTATCGACATCGCCAGCCGCTCGCGTGTAACGACGCGCTATCTCTTTCGGCGAACCTTCCATCTTGCCGGTCGAAAGGGATAGATAGGAGAACCACGGCGCGTTTTTAGCTTTCTGACCGTCTACCCAGCGCTGCCACTGCGACACGGTTTGGGTATTAGGCTGACTGCCTGACTCCGGCAGCGAGTAGTCCGTCAGCAGCGCCTGACGATAAAGCGGTGAAGCAAAACCGTCGCTGGCAAACAGGCCAAACTGGTAGCCTTGTTTGGCCAGCGCGTCGGTGAGGGCAGAAGGAACGCGGGACGACAGCACGCCATCCATATAGGAAGGCGAAATGCCGTAAAACAGGCCAAACAGGCCGCCGTCCGCGCTGCTGCCGGTGCTGAAATGCTGCGTAAAGCGCACGTTATTATTAGCAAACTGCGTCAGGTTTGGCAGCGATGCGGGCATCGTCGCCTCGTTCAGGCCGTCGACGGTAACGATCAGCAAATTGTTACGCGTGCCGCCATCGCGGAAAGTAATATCGTTCAGCGGATAAGCGACCGAAACGGCTTCCGGATTGCCCTGATGCACCAGCCTGCGCTGATATTCCTGCGCATCCAGCAGGCCGTGACGCTCCAGAAAGCGTCGCGCGGTCATTGGATAAGAAAGCGGCAGGTTGGCACGCTGCATGGTAACAGGGCGATAGAAGTTGGCGTCGGCCCAGATATACATTAAATGACTGGTAAAGAAAGCCGCAATAAACAGCACGGCCAGCGGCTTGCCAAAGCTACGGCGGTTCAGGCTGCGCAGCTTCTGCCAGCTCCAGGTGGCAAACAGCATCTCGACAAGGAAAATGGCGGGCACGCTGATAAACATCAGCTGCCAGTCTCGCGCCATCTCGCTTTGATCGGGGTTGATCACCAGCTCCCAGACCACGGGATTTAAATGCAGGTGAAAGCGTTCGAATACCGTGCTGTCCACCAGAATCAGGGTAAGTCCGGCGGTGGCAATAATGGCGGAAAGAAAGCGCAGCAGCCGCTGCGACATCACCACAAAGGTCAGCGGAAAGATGATCAGCAGATAAGCCGCGAAAACGATAAAGCTAAAGTGACCTGTCCAGCTGGTAAACGCGTAAATACGTCCCACCAGCGAGGCAGGCCAGTCGGCAACAAACAGGTAGCGGCTACCCAGAATCAGGGCAAAGATAATGTTGAAAAGGGCGAACCAGTGCCCCCAGCCAATCATCTGGGAGACTTTATCACGGTAGCGCGGCTGATTTGTTACCATAGCAAAATCACATCAATGCGCTTTATCTTCACGTACCGAAGCCTGCAGGGCATCGGCAAACGAACGCGCCAGTGCGCGGCGCTGCTCCGGAGAGACGCTGGTATTCAGCAGATTTGTTACCATATTTCCCAGTACCATCAGGGAAAGATCGGTAGGAGCTTTATCTTTTTCAAGCACGTTGACCATTTCGGCGAGGAGTTTTTCCACGCGGTCGTCGCTGTAGCGGGATGATTGTGGCATAGCGTCAAATTTATCGATTATTAAAGGGCGGCATCTTACCGTAAAAGCGCAATTTTTTCTGCACTTTTATCGTCAGACAACGGTTAATGTTGTTGCCTGTTGATCCGGACATCGCTCGGTGATTGAATACGCGCTTGAGATTAAAGGAGAGTTAACATGAGTCTGGATATCGAGCAGATTGCCCTTCATCAGATGATTAAGCGCGACGAACAGACGCTGGAACTGGTGTTGCGGGAGTCGCTGCTGCCGGCCAATGGCCCGGTCACGGCGATGATGGAGGAGCTGCATCGCGTCTACAGCGCCAAAAGCAAGGCTTATGGCCTGTTTAATGAAGAGAGCGAGCTGGCCGACGCGCTGCGCAACTGCCGTAAAGGCCAGGATGATTTTCTGGCGTTTAGCCGCGCGGCAACCGGACGCCTGCGCGACGAGCTGGCGAAATATCCCTTTGCGGATGGCGGCGTCGTGCTGTTTGCCCACTACCGTTATCTGGCGGTGGAATATCTGCTGGTGGCCGTGCTAAACAGCCAGAACAGCATGCGCGTTAACGAAGAGCTGGATATCAGCACCACGCACTATCTGGATATCAATCATGCCGATATCGTGGCGCGCATCGATCTGACGGAATGGGAAACCAATCCGGAGTCTACCCGCTATCTGACCTTTTTACGCGGTCGGGTAGGGCGTAAAGTTGCCGACTTCTTTATGGACTTTCTTGGCGCGAGCGTCGGGCTGGATACCAAAGCGCAAAACCGCGGCCTGCTACAGGCGGTAGACGACTACTGCGCGGAAGCGGCGCTGGATAAAAACGAACGTCAGAATTATCGCCAGCAGGTTTACAGCTACTGCAACGAGCAGCTTCAGTCCGGCGAAGAGATAGAGCTGGAAGGATTGTCAAAAGAGCTGGCGCCGCTGGGCGAAAAAACCTTTCAGGATTTTACCCAGGAACAGGGCTATGAACTGGAAGAGAGCTTTCCGGCCGACCGCAGCACGCTGCGCCAGCTGACAAAATTTGCCGGTAGCGGCGGTGGGCTGACCATCAATTTTGACGCCATGCTGTTAGGCGAAAGGATTTTTTGGGATGCGGCCACCGATACGCTGACTATTAAAGGCACGCCGCCTAACCTGCGCGACCAGCTACAGCGCCGCAGCGGCGGAAAATAATCGACGGCAGGGATGCCGTTTTTAACTACCGCGCCCATAAAAAAACGCCGCATTAAGCGGCGTTCTTTTCACAGCGGTTTCGTCAGCGATTAAGCGCGAACGAAGTCGATGTGGTGCAGTTTTGGCTTGAACGGGTGACGCTGAACAGCCTGCACTTTTACTTTGATTTCTTTGCCATCAACAACCAGGGTCAGAACATCGGTGTAGAAACCAGGTTTAGCCTGAGTATTCATCACGCTGTCGTGATCCAGTTCGATAGCTACAGCTGCTTCGTTACCGCCATAAATGATAGCCGGGAACTTGTTAGCTGTACGCAGGCGGCGGCTCGCACCCTTACCCTGCTCTTTACGTTCTTCTGCATTGATAGTGAACATTGTTCAGTCTCTTTAAGTGATTATCCTGCTACAGGCGACCCAGCAGCAGGTTGGAGTGTTCAGCTTCTGCAACAGCAAAAGCGGGGCGCATTATAGCAGGCACGGCCCGCGCGGGCAACGCATTAAAAATCGGGCAAAAAAACGTCACCATCGGCATAAGCTGACCCCGTGGAGGCTGATTGAATTATTTATCAGCCGTGCCGCCCACCGCTTTTAATCCCGCGAGCGCAAACAGTTTAAAATGCGCGGTCAGCGCTTTTGTCTGCATCGCAACAACTTGCTGTACCGGGCCCGGCATGCGATTACCGGCCACTATCAGCATCACGCAGGGCGCAACCACGCTCAGCATGCAGGGAAGGATGCGCGGATCGTCTTCCGGGATGCCTGCGGCTTCGCTGATAATGCGGCGCACCGCCTGAATCTTTACTGCCCCTTCGCTGTTTAAAAACTGCTCCAGCTGTACGGAAGGCGACAGCAGTTCTCTGGCAAACACCCGTCCATGCCAGGAGTTGGGATTGTTCAGATTCGATAAAAACGTTTCGAGAAACATCCCCAGCTTTTCTTCCGCGGCCAGCCCGGAAGCAGCCAGCGCCACCAGCTGTTGGCCATCCAGATGGTGATGGTGGGCCAGCGCGAGCACCGCCAGATATAAACCATCACGACCGCCAAAGTGGTAGTTAATTGCCGCCAGGTCGACACCGGCTTTTTTGGCAATCTCTTTACTGGGCGTTTGTGCAAATCCCTTTTCGGCAATCAGTTCTCCTGCCGCTTCCAGAATGCTTTCCCGCGTGATATCGCCATCGCTTCGACGCGCTCTGCCCATAATTCTCGCTTTCCAGATGATTCTTTTACCAGTAAGGGGTTTATTATTGCACAATTAAAGTTTAAATTAAATTTAAACTAGCTCTCTGAGGTATCCGCAGGACGGGTTTACGATGAATAAAAAAATCATTGCTGGCGGCGTTATCGTCGTTGCCATAGCGGCGGCAGGCCTTTTCTGGCTGACGGGAAAAAACGACGGGGATAAGAACGTGCTGACGCTCCACGGCAACGTCGATATTCGGCAAGTTTCGTTAGCGTTTGAAGATAATGGGCGCATCAGTTCGCTCGCCGTTGAGGAAGGCGACCGCGTTCGGGCCGGGCAGCTGCTGGCCACGCTGGACACGCGTGCGCTGAAGATTCAGGAGCAGCAGGCGCAGGCGCAGCTGGATGCGCAAACGCAAACGGTACGTGAACAGCAGGCTGGTGCGCGGCCTGAAGAGCTGGTGCAGGCAAAGGCGCAGCTGTTATCCGCTCAGGCTCAGCTGCAAAAAGCGAACGAGGATGTCAGCCGTATTCAGCATATTTCGGCCAATACGGCAGGAAAGGGCGTCAGCAGGCAGGAGCTGGATATGGCCCGGAGCAATCTACGCATTGCCCAGGCCAGCGTGACAGAGCGCCAGGCTAACCTCGCGTTAATGCAAAAAGGCGTGCGTAGCGAGCAGCGGGTGGCTTCAGCCGCACAGGTTCGGGCTACCCAGGCCCAGCTGGCGCTGTTGCAGTACCATCTTTCGCAGGCAGAGTTACGTTCCCCGGTCGATGCCGTGGTTCGCGCCCGTCTTCAGGAGCCTGGCGATATGACCGGCCCGCAGAAGGCGGTCTATACCCTGGCGCTGAGCAAGCCCAAATGGGTTCGGGTATGGCTCAACGAAAGCGATCTGGGACGAGTGAAGTCCGGTATGGCCGCCCGGGTTGTTACCGACTCTTTTCCCAACAAACCGGTAAGTGGAAAGGTGGGTTTTATCTCCTCAGTAGCGGAGTTCACGCCTAAATCCGTACAGACGGAAGAGCTACGCACTAACCTGGTGTATGAAGTGCGTATTGTCGTTGACGATCCGAACGACGTGTTACGCATGGGGCAGCCCGCGACCGTTACCCTTAACACGCAGACAGAGAAAGCCTCCGATGTCGGCCAGTAATAAGCAGGACATCGTCATCGCCCGCGATCTGGTAAAGCGTTTTCCGGGTGTTGGCAAAAATGCGCCAGAAATTCACGCGCTGGATGGCTTAACCTTGGCCATCGGTAAAGGTGAGCTGACGGCGCTGGTCGGGCCTGACGGCGCGGGGAAAACCACTTTCCAGCGGCTGATTGCCGGACTGTATGTGCCGGACAGCGGCAGCCTGACGGTTTTAGACACCGATGTGGTGGCGGACCCGCAATCGATCCAGAACCGGATTAGCTATATGCCGCAGCGTTTCGGCCTGTATGAGGATCTGAGCGTGCAGGAAAACCTTGATCTGTATGCAGATTTACACGGTGTTCCCTCTTCCGAAAGGCAAACACGCTTTGCCCGTTTGCTGGCGGTCACCGATCTTGCGCGGTTTACCGATCGTCCGGCAGGCAAGCTGTCCGGCGGGATGAAACAGAAGCTCGGCCTGGCCTGCACGCTGGTGCGCTCCCCGGATTTACTGCTGCTTGATGAACCCAGCGTGGGTGTCGATCCGCTTTCCCGGCGCGATCTGTGGAACATTATTGAGCAGCTGGTTCGGGACGAAAGCCTGAGTGTGATCATCAGTACGGCGTACATGGATGAAGCAGAACGCTGCGCCAGGGTATACGTCATGGATAAAGGAAGGATCCTTGCCAGCGGCACGCCGGAAGAGCTGCGTCAGAAAGCGGCAGGAAAAACGTGGCTGGCCGTCCCGCCGCAGGGCGTAAAATCACGCACTTTGCAGGCGCGGCTGCTGGAAAAACGCGATACCGTTGCCGATGCGGTGCCCAAAGGCGATGCCGTAAGGTTTATCTGCCAGTCGGCGGATGATAAGGCGACGCCGCAGGAGGTCAATGCCACGCCGCGTGAGCCAGAACTGGAAGATGGATTTATGCTGCTGCTGCATCAGGCGCAGCCAAAAGCCAGCGCTTCCGCTCCCGTTAAAGCCGAAATGGTTGCGGCGCAGCACAATGATGAGGATGCCAATAAACCCGCCATCGCCGTTAAAAATCTTGTGCGGCAGTTTGGTGACTTTACCGCCGTCGCCAGTACGTCATTCGACGTCAGGCGTGGGGAAATTTTTGGCCTGCTGGGGCCAAACGGCGCGGGAAAAACCACCACTTTCCGTATGCTGTGCGGCCTGCTTCCTGCCAGTGGCGGACAGCTTGAGGTTGCCGGAATGAATCTGCGCACCGCAACAGCGAAGGCCCGCGCGCGCATCGGCTACGTCTCGCAAAAATTTGCCCTGTACGGCAACCTGAGCGTCAGGGAAAACCTGAGCTTTTTTGGCGGCGCTTATGGGCTGACGGGCAAAAAGTTGTCCAGCCAGATTGCAGCCTCGCTGGAGCAGTTCGAACTCAGTCCCGACGCCATCAGCGGCGAACTGCCGGGCGGGTTTAAGCAGCGTTTGTCAATGGCGGTAGCGCTGCTGCATGAGCCGGAAATCGTCTTTCTGGATGAGCCAACCAGCGGCATCGATCCGCTGGCCAGACGGCTGTTCTGGTACACCATTGGTGAGCTGGCAAACAAGGGCATCACCATTATTGTCACCACCCACTTTATGGAAGAAGCGGAGTACTGCGATCGCATTGCCATCCAGGATGCAGGCAAGCTGCTGGCGCTGGGCACGCCAAAAGAAGTGCGCCAGCTGGCGGGGCTTGATCACACCGCAGACATGAACAGCGCCTTTATTGCCATTGTTGAAAACGCGCGGGCAAAAACGAACGGGACGCCTGCCCATGCATAACTCCACTTTTTTGAGCCGTTTGCTTTCGCTGACGCGCAAAGAGACCCGCCAGCTGGTACGCGACAGAAGCAACCTGGCGGTAGGTTTTTTGCTTCCCATCGTGCTGATTTTGCTGTTTGGCTATGGCATCTCTTTCGATCTGACCAGCGCCCGCGTCGCGGTGGTACAGGAGCAGCATACCGTGCAGAGCCAGCAGGTCATCACTGCTTTGCAGGGCAGCCGTTATCTTTCTCTACAGGAGTATCCCAGCCTGGTCGCGGCGCAAAAAGCGCTGCAACAGGGAAAAATGGATGCCATCTTGCGCATTCCTTCTGACTACGCCGAAAGCGCGGCGGCCGGCAAGAAAAGCTTGCAGCTTCTGCTAAACGGCGCCGTTACCAGCGTCGCTTCAACTGCCCAGAGCTATATCACGGGCGCGCTGGGCGTGCAGACGGCCATTGAATCAGACAGGCAGGGCGCTGCAACAGCAGGCGCTGTATCCGTCGAGCAACGGATGTGGTTTAACGAAGCGGCTAACAGCACCTGGTTTATCGTGCCGGGGATTATTGTGCTTATCCTGACGCTAATTGGTGCGTTTTTGACCGGGTTGCTGATTGCTCGCGAACGAGAACGCGGCACGCTTGAGGCCCTGTTTGTCACGCCGGTGCGGCCGCTGGAGCTGGTGCTGGCCAAGCTGGCACCGTACATGGTGATTGGCATTGTTGACCTTGTGATGTGCCTGTTGGCGGCACACTATCTTTTTGAGGTGCCGATCAGAGGCTCTCTGGTGGCGATAGTTATCGCCTCAATGCTTTATCTGCTGGTGGCGCTTGGCCTGGGACTGGCGATATCGGGTTTTGCGCCCAGCCAGTTTATGGCGAGCCAGATAGCGCTGATCGCCAGCTTTATGCCCGCAATGATGCTCTCCGGTTTCGTTTTTGATATCCGCAACCTGCCGCTGGTAGTGCAGGTAGTCAGCCAGCTTTTGCCAGCGACGCATTTTATGTCCCTTATCAAGACGCTGTTTCTGGGCGGTAACGACTGGCCGCTATTTTTCCGCCAGTGCGGCATTCTGCTGCTGTATGCCGTCGTTCTGATTAATGCCTCAAGACTTTCACTTCGTAAGCGGCTGAGATAACGCATGATAAATCAACTACGGCAGTGGCTACGCCATATCAGCTTCCTGATTAAGAAAGAGATCCTCACTATTGTCAAAGAGCCTGCCAATCGGGTCATCCTGATTGTGCCTGCGTTAATACAGGCATTGCTGTTTGGCTATGCGGCAACATATGACGTTAATCGCGTGGATTACGCGGTGCTGGATCAGAGCCGCGGGCAGGCTTCCGCGCAAATTTTGTCGCATCTTGACGGCACGGGCGTGTTTAACCGTACCGCAACGCTCACTTCAGCGTCGCAAATCAAAGACGTGATTATGGAAGGAAAGGCATTGATGACGCTGACTTTTCCGCCTGACTTTGAAAATAAACTCAATAAGGGCGAAGCTTCGCCGCTACAGGTTATCCTCGATGGCCGTAATTCGTCGACTGCCAGCGCGGCGGCAGGTTACATCAGCGCGGTGGTGAGTGATTTTAACCAGCGGCAGTCGGGAACCCAGCCAGCGCTGACCGTCGATGTCCGCGCCTGGTATAATCCAAACCTGGAGTCACGCTGGGGGATTATGCCCACGCTGATCGCCGCCCTCAGCATGATCCAGACGCTGTTACTGTCGGCGCTTTCGGTCGCCAGAGAACGGGAGCAGGGCACCTTTGATCAGCTTCTGGTTACGCCCTTTACCCCGATGCAATTGCTGGTCGGTAAGGCTATCCCTCCCGTGCTGGTCGGCCTGGTCCAGTCGACGATCATTTTGCTGATCATCCTGTTCTGGTTTCGTATTCCGATGAATGGCTCGCTGCTGGTGCTTTATATCGGGCTGTTCAGCTTCAACGTGGCGGCGGTGGGGCTTGGGCTGTCGATTTCCGCCATCTCCGCCAATATGCAGCAGGCCATGCTCTACACCTTTCTGCTGATCATGCCGTTGATGCTGCTTTCCGGGCTGCTGACGCCGTTGCAAACCATGCCGCAGCTCCTTGATACCCTGACCTACGCTAATCCGCTGCGCTTTGCGATTGACCTTGTGCGCAGGGTTTATCTCGAAGGGGCAGGGTTGCGAGATGTGGCCTTCGATTTTGTTCCCATGCTGGTGATGGCCGTCATCACGATGCCTTTGGCCGCATGGCTGTTCCGTAACCGACTGTACTGATGCAGGAATAAAGATGAATAACCCTCTTTCCTTTTTTAATCGTCATTCATTATCCGCCGTGGCGATGGTGCTGACGATGTCCCTTATCAGTGGTTGTACCGTCGGCCCTGATTTTAAAAAGCCTGCACAGACCGCGCCCGCTGACTGGACAAGCTGGCGCAGCGCTGATGCGGCCTTACTCAATGTGCCTGGCTCTGGCGCTATCCTCGATAAGCAGTGGTGGCTGCGCTATGACGATCCCGTTTTGAATGCGCTGGTCGAAAAAGCCGTAACCGCCAGCCCGGATCTGCGTAGCGCAACCTTGAGGTTTGCCAGCGCCCGTGTGCAGCAGCGCATTACCACATCACAGCAGACGCCTTCTATCAATGCCACAGCCAGCGCGACTCGTACTCAGCAAAGCGAAAACAGCCCTTCGACCAGAGCGCTGAAAGAGGTAGTGCCGGACTCCAGCGAGTTGAGCAAACTGATGGCCGATCCCTATAACTGGTATCAGGGCGGGCTGGATTTCTCGTGGGAGATTGACCTGTGGGGCCACGTACGCCGGGCTGTTGAAGCGGCAAAAGCGGATACCGCGCAGCAGCAGGCGCTGCTGGAATACGCCAGGCGGAGCATTGTTGGCGATGTCGTTAACAGCTACTGGAACCTGCGCGGCATACAGCAGCAGATCGCGCTGGCACAAGAGGATATTAAAGCCATTGATGAGCGTATGTCGCTGATTGCAGCCCGTGCTGAGGGAGGTCAGGTTGACGATACCGATCTGGAAAGAGAGCGCGGCGAACTGGCCGCGACGCGGGCAAACCTTATTGATTTGCAAATGCAGGAGGGCGTAGCAACGAACCAGCTGCTTTTGCTGCTGGATGAACATCCCGGCTCGCTGAAAACGATGTTGCAGTTTAAACCAGACGGCTTACCGCTAAACAAGCTGCCGCCGTTGCAGTTAGGTATTCCCTCTGAGGTGGCTTTAAACCGGCCGGACATCCGCGCTGCCGAAGCAAAACTGCATGCGGCCACGGCAAGGATCGGCGTGGCTGAAGCAGAGCTTTATCCCGGCATCACGCTGGGTGCAAAGATCGGCATGGATACCTATAGCGCCAACACCTTTACCGAATGGGGTAGCCGTAGCTGGTCGGTCGGGCCGAGTCTTACTCTGCCACTGTTTGACCGGGGACGGCGCAAGGCAACGGTCGTACTGCGCGAAACAGATCTGCAGCAGGCTGCCGTCGATTATCATAAAACGGTGCTGAAAGCCTGGCAGGAAATCGACGATGCCCTCAGTCGTTATGCAGCCGCACAGCAAAAACTTGCGGAACAGCAGAGGCGGGCAGAAAGCGCCGCAAAAGCGTTAACCTTAATTGAGGCACGCTACAATGGCGGCGTTATCAATTTCATCAACGTGCTTGACGCGCAGCGCAGCGATATTCAGGCCAGACAGGCGCTGGCCATGAGCAAACGGGATGTCAGAACAGCCTGGGCCGCGGTAAACCGTGCCGTGGGGCAGTAACCCTTTTAAAGCTCGTTAGCGCGACGATAGCGGCCCTGATAGTCGAAAACTTTCTCGCGTATCTGCCAGAAATGCCGCTGTTTGCGCGCCACCACAAAATCGGGGTGGCGCAGCAGCGGCTGCATAGCGACAATGTCCGCCGCGTTTTCCCAACCCAGCGGCACGCCAGGCGCGCGCTGGTGAGGGCGCATAAACAGCTGCTCGAAAGCTTTACGCTGCGCTGGCGTACTCAGACGAAAGCGCTCGCTAACTTCCGTCGCGTCCTCATCGAAATAGCGCGCTTTCAGCCATTCGCCTTTATCATCTTTGCCGTTTTCCAGCACCATCCCGGCACAGCGCAGTACCAGCGCATCTTTCAGCTTGAGCGCCGCTTTTAACATATCGTCAGGATCGACCAGCACCGCGTCGCAGTGATGACAGCGGCGGGCGGCAATATCGTTTTCGGCATTGCAGTGTGGACAGCTTTTAAAACGAAAGCGGAAGTCGCACTGTTCCCGCTCGCCGTCGTCATCCTCCAGCACGCCCTGACAGCGGCGGCCAAAATGCTCGATAATCGTGCCGTCAGCGGTGGTTTTACCCCAGAAGGTATTGGCAAAGCCGCAGGCCGGACAGAAAACCTGCACCGGTTTGTTGTCGCTTTTGCCTTTGGGCGCGCCTACTTCCGGCGTGAAAATATCGTGCGGGTTGCCTGCGTAATCCAGAATCAGACAGTCGGTTTTTCCGGGACACAGGCGCAGCCCGCGCCCGACAATCTGCTGATACAGGCTAACGGATTCCGTCGGACGCAAAATGGCAATTAAATCGACGTGCGGCGCGTCAAAACCCGTGGTCAGTACGGCGACGTTAACCATATAGCGCAGCTCGCGCGCTTTAAAAGCGTTAATCAGCGCGTCGCGTTCTGCGGCTGGCGTACCGGCGCTGATCAGCGCTTTACTGCCCGGCAACAGCTTCAGCACTTCTTTGGCGTGTTCTACCGTGGCGGCAAAAATCATCACGCCCTGACGGTCCTGGGCAAACTCAACGATCTGTTGAATAATATGCGGGGTAATGCGCTGCTGCTGCTTTAGCTCAAGGTTGAGATCCGCTTCGCTAAACAGGCCGTTTTCCCTGGCCGTCAGGCGGCTGAAATCATACTGTACTACCGGCATATCCAGCCTTTCCGGCGGCACCAGAAAGCCGTGTTTGATCATATAGCGCAGCGGCAGTTCATAGATGCAGTCGCGAAACAGCGCGCGCTCGTCGCCGCGTACCATGCCGTGGTAGTGAAACTGATAGATCCAGCCTTTGCCCAGCCGGTAGGGCGTGGCGGTCAGGCCCAGCAGGCGCAGCTGGGGATTACGCTGCCGCAAATGATTCAGGATTTGCTGATACTGGCTGTCTTCGGCATCGCCAATGCGGTGGCACTCGTCGACAATCAGCAGCGAAAACTCGCTGTCAAACTGCGCCAGGTTGCGCGCCACCGACTGCACGCTGCCAAACACCACTTTGCTGCGGCTCTCTTTTTTTTGCAGACCGGCGGCAAATATATCGGCCTGCAGGCCATAGGCCTGATATTTACTGTGGTTTTGCGCCACCAGCTCTTTGACGTGCGCCAGCACCAGCACGCGCCCGCGCGCCACTCTTGCCAGTTCGGCAATCACCAGGCTTTTACCCGCGCCAGTGGGCAGAACAATCACGGCTGGCTGGTGGGAACGGCGGAAGTAGCTGAGCGTGGCGTCAACCGCTTCCTGCTGATAGGGGCGAAGTGTAAAGGACATGGCAAAATCCGCGAGCAAAGCCGCATTATGCCACGAAAGCACGATCCATGCGCGTGCGCCTCTGTGCCTGAGGCGCAACTCCCGATATACTCTCGCCGATACTCTCTTCAAACGTTCCTTTAAGGAACGACGAATTCATTTCATTCAAACAGGCAGTGCAGATTTAATGCGACTCGACAAATTTTTATCTCAGCAACTGGAAGTCAGCCGGGCGATTGCCGCTCGCGAGCTGCGCGCGCGTAAAGTAACGGTAGACGGCGAAGTGGTACGCGACGGCTCTTTTAAGCTTGGCCCGGAAAGCGAAGTGGAATATGACGGCAATCTGCTGCAGCTGCAGCTCGGCCCGCGCTATTTTATGCTGAACAAGCCGCAGGGCTACGTCTGCTCAACGGACGATCCGGATCACCCGACGGTGCTCTACTTTCTGGCAGAACCCACCGCCTATAAGCTACACGCGGCCGGGCGGCTGGATATCGACACCACGGGCCTGGTGCTGATGACCGATGATGGCCAATGGTCGCATCGCATTACGTCGCCTCGCCACCATTGTGAAAAAACCTATCTGGTGACGCTGGAAAATCCGCTGGCGGACGACACGGCGCAGCAGTTTGCCGCTGGCGTGCAGCTGCATAATGAAAAAGATCTCACCAAACCCGCCACGCTGGAAGTCGTCAGCGAAAACCAGGTGCGTCTGACCATCAGCGAAGGGCGTTACCATCAGGTAAAACGTATGTTTGCTGCGGTAGGCAACCACGTGGTGGCGCTGCATCGTGAACGTATCGGCGAGATCGCGCTGGATGAGGATCTGGAGCCAGGCGAGTACCGCGCGCTGACGGCGGAAGAGATTGCCAGCGTTGGCCTGCCTGCTGAATTAAAATAAGGAATTTCGGGTGCGTAAGGAAAAAAACTCTTCGATGGGGCTGGTGGTTATCCTTGGGCTGCTGGCCATGTTGATGCCACTGTCGATTGATATGTATTTGCCTGCGCTCCCGCAAATTGCCCGCGAGTTTGGCGTGTCGGCCGGCAGCGTGCAGATGACGCTGAATATTTACATTCTGGGCTTCGCGCTGGGCCAGCTGGTTTATGGCCCGCTGGCCGACAGTTTTGGCCGCAAACCGGTCATCGGGGCCGGTACGCTGATTTTTGCCGTGGCGGCGGCGGCCTGCGCCATGTCGCAAACCATTGACCAGCTGATTGCCATGCGTTTGCTGCACGGCCTGTCGGCGGCGGCGGGCAGCGTGGTGATAAGCGCCTTAATGCGTGACAGCTACTCGAAAGAGGAGTTTTCGCGCATGATGTCCTTTGTGATGCTGGTCACCACCATTGCGCCGCTGATGGCACCGATAGTCGGCGGCTGGCTGCTGCTGCTGTGGAGCTGGCACGCCATTTTCTGGACGATTTCGCTGGCCGCCGTGGTAACCACGGTGCTGGTGGTAACGCAAATTAAAGAGACGCTACCGCACGACAAGCGGCAAAAGTTTAATATGCGCACCACGCTGCGTAACTTTCTGTCGCTGTTTCGCCACAAGCGCGTGTTCAGCTACATGCTGGCCAGCGGTTTTTCCTTCGCCGGTCTGTTCTCTTTTCTGAACGTCGGGCCTTTTGTCTATATTGAGCTGAACCATATTTCGCCGCAGGATTTCGGTTATTACTTTGCGCTGAACGTGGTTTTCCTGTTTCTGATGACGCTCATTAACAGCCGTTCAGTACGCCGTTTTGGCCCGCTGGCGATGTTTCGCTGTGGGCTGCTGATACAGTTCACAATGGGCGTCTGGCTGGTAGTGGTCAGCGCGTTGAACCTTGGCTTTATGCCACTGGTGCTGGGCGTGGCCATGTTTATCGGCTGCGTTGCTATGGTTTCCTCAAACGCGATGGCGGTGATTCTGGAAGAGTTTCCGCATATGGCCGGAACAGCTTCTTCGCTGGCGGGCACGCTGCGTTTTGGCGTCGGCGCGTTGGTTGGGGCGCTACTTTCCACCTTCACCTTCAACAGCGCCTGGCCGATGGTCGGCTCGATTTTTATCTGCGCCACGCTCTCAATCATGCTGTTTATCTACGCTACACGCCCGCGCAAAAACGCCGCTGCCTGACCTCTTCTGCTCAAAACCGGAAGGCTATTCTTTCCGGTTTTTTCCCATTAACGCGCTATAATGTTATGTCATTGTAAAAATAGCTTTGCTTAAAATTACTTTTATGCAACAAATGTGAGAGCGATCGCGTTGTCTGTGCGACGATAAGCCGATAAACATAAAAACGCCGGGTACCCCTATAACCTTCGTAGACGGGTAGGGGAAAGGCCACAAGGGCAGCCATGATGATAGCGTCAGATACGGTCTGGGGGGTAGGGGTGAACAGATTACAACATTCAGTGGTACATCGCTTACCACAACACTACCGCTGGGGCGCGGAAAACCGCCCCGAGCCGCACCTGCCTGGCAGTGCGGAAACAGAAAGCGATCTGGTGGGCCTGAGCCTGCTTAGCCATCAGGGCAGACAGGCCTGGGATATTATGCAGATGTTGAAGGAAGCGCTGGCAGAGATTCAGCTCGACTGCTCCGTTGTGGAATGGGAAGGCGAGCCATGCCTTTTTGTTGCACGTAACGACGAGTGCACCACTACCTGCCGCCTGAAAAACTTTGGCGTTGGCATCGCCGAAACCTTTAATAATATACCCGCCTGAGCCTGAGCCTGAGCCTGAGCCTGAGCCTGAGCCTGAGCCTGAGCCTGAGCCTGAGCCAGTCGGCTCAGGCAAGTGCAATCAGCTGCTGCGTGTAAGGTGCCTGCGGCGCGGTAAACACGGCTTCGCAGCTGCCTTGTTCTACCACCTCTCCCTGCTTTAACACCACTAGCTGGTGGCATAAAGATCGCACCACCCGCAAATCGTGGCTGATAAAGATATAGGCAAGGCGATGATCCTGCTGAAGTTTTTTCAGCAGGGCCAGGATCTGCTTCTGCACCGATCGATCCAGAGAGGAGGTCGGCTCGTCCAGTACGATCAGCTTTGGCTGCAAAATTAAGGCGCGGGCGATAGCGATACGCTGCCGCTGGCCGCCGGAAAATTCTGCGGGATAGCGATGGCGCGTAGCGGGATCGAGGCCAACCTCCTGCATAGCTTTGATCACCAGGGCTTCGCGCTGTTCCGCGCCCAGATCGGGCTGATGCACCTGTAATCCTTCGGCAATAATCTGCTGAACATCCAGCCTGGGGTTCAGCGCCGAATTAGGATCCTGAAACACGACCTGGATCTGGCGGCGTACCGGCAGCATTTTCCGGCGATCCCACTGATGCAGCGGCCGACCGTCGAACCAGATTTCACCTTCTGACGCGATAAGCCGCAGCAGTGCCAGCCCGGTGGTACTTTTGCCGGAGCCGGATTCGCCCACCAGCCCCAAACTTTCGCCAGGGCGAAGCTCAAAGCTCAGCGCACGCAGTGCCTGATGGCTATCAACTACGCGTCTGAGCAGGCCTTTCTTAATCGGAAAGGCAACGCTTAAGTTACTGACTCGCAGCAGCGGCGGCGCACTGTCGTCGGCCGGATCGGGGCTGCCTTCCGGCTCTGCATCCAGCAGCGTGCGGGTATAAGGATGCTCGGGCGCGCTGAACAGCTGGCGAGTGGTGTTGCTTTCTACCGCCTGGCCGTTGCGCATCACCAGCACGTTATCCGCCAGCTGCCGCACAATATTCAGGTTATGGGTAATAAACAGCAGGCCCATATTCATCTCTTGCTTCAGCTCTTTCAGCAACACCAGAATCTGCGCCTGCACGGTGACATCCAGCGCGGTCGTCGGCTCGTCGGCAATGAGCAGCTGAGGCTGCGTTAACAGCGCCATCGCAATCATCACCCTCTGGCGTTCACCGCCGGAAAGCTGATGAGGAAAATCGCCTAAGCGCTTTGCTGGCTGCCGGATGCCCACGCGATCCAGACAGCTGATAATTTCCGCTCTGGCCGCCACCGCACGCATGCCGCGGTGCAGGGCCAGTACCTCATACAGTTGCTTTTCGATACTGTGCAGCGGGTTTAGCGACACCATCGGTTCCTGAAAAATCATCGCCATCCGGTTGCCGCGCAGGCCGCGCAGCGTACGCTCATCGGCTTTCAGCACGTCCTGGCCTGCAAACAGGATTTCGCCCTGCGGATAGATTACCGGCGGCGAAGGCAGCAGGCGCATCATCGACAGCGCCGTCACGCTTTTACCCGAACCCGATTCGCCCACCAGCGCCAGCGTTTCGCCAGCATCCACACTCAGCGAAAGATTATCGACAACCTGACGATCGACGCCGGACTGGCGAAAAGCGATGCTTAAATTGTTGACGGTCAGCAGCGACATTAGTGCACCTTACTGGGATCGAAGGCGTCACGCACCGCCTCACCGATAAAAATCAACAGCGACAGCAAAATCGCCAGCGAGAAGAACGCGGCCATGCCCAGCCACGGGGCCTGAAGATTATTTTTGCCTTGCAGCAGCAGCTCGCCCAGCGAGGGCGAACCCAGCGGCAGGCCAAAGCCGAGGAAGTCCAGCGAGGTCAGCGTCGTGATCGACCCGCAGAGAATAAACGGCAGATAGGTCAGCGTCGCGACCATCGCGTTGGGTAAAATATGGCGCAGCATAATGGTTCTGTCGCCAACGCCCAGCGCCTGCGCGGCACGAATATAATCAAAATTGCGCGCGCGCAGAAATTCGGCGCGCACTACGCCAACCAGCTGCATCCAGCCAAACAGCACGCTGATAGCCAGCAGCCACCAGAAGCCGGGCTGGATCACGCTGGACAGCAGGATAATTAAAAACAGCGTCGGCATGCCGGACCAGACTTCGATAAAGCGCTGGCCCCATAAATCGACCCGGCCACCGTAGTAGCCCTGACAGGCACCGACTACGACGCCGACGATGCTGGAAATCAGCGTCAGCATCAGCCCAAACAGCAGCGAAATGCGCGTACCGTACAGGATGCGGGCCAGCACGTCGCCGCCGTTGGCATCGGTGCCCAGCCAGTTCACCGTTGAAGGGGGAGAAGGGAAGGGAACGCTGGAGGCAAAATTGATGGTGCCGTCGCCAAAGCGTACCGGTGCCCAGATAGCCCAGCCTTTTTGCTCAAGACGGGATTTGAGCCACGGATCCTGGTAATCCGCGGCGGTCGCCAGCTGGCCGCCAAAGTCGCTTTCGCTGTAGTTCACCAGCAGCGGAAAATAGAAGCGGTTTTCATAATGCACCAGCAGCGGTTTGTCGTTGGCCAGCAGTTCCGATCCTAAACAGAGCACGAACAGCACGGCAAAAATCCACAGCGACCAATAGCCACGGCGATTATGGCGAAATCGCTGCCAGCGCGCCTGGTTTACGGGGCTTAATCGGCTCATCAGCGTCCCTCAAAATCAATGCGCGGATCGACCAGCGTATAGGTGATGTCGCTGAGGATATTCAGCAGCAGGCCAATCAGGGTAAAGATATAAAGCGTGCCAAACATCACCGGATAATCACGCTGAATAGTGGAGTCATAGCCCAGCAGGCCCAGGCCATTTAAGGAAAACATCACCTCGATCAGCAGCGAACCGGTAAAAAACATGCTGATAAAGGTGGCCGGAAAACCAGCAATCACTAACAGCATGGCGTTACGAAAAACGTGCCGATAAAGAATTTTCTTCTCGTCCAGCCCCTTGGCGCGCGCCGTCACCACATACTGTTTACGAATCTCATCCAGAAACGAGTTTTTGGTCAGCATGGTTAAGGTGGCAAAACCGCCGATCACCGTCGCCAGCACGGGCAGCGTAATATGCCAGAGATAATCGGTGATTTTGTCGTACCACGGCAGCGTGTCGAACTGCGGGGAGACCAGGCCGCGCAGCGGAAACCAGTCCAGATAGCTGCCGCCAGCGAACAGCACAATCAGCAGCGTGGCGAACAGAAACGAGGGAATAGCGTAGCCGATAATAATTAGCGAGCTGCTCCAGATATCGAAAGCGCTACCGTTATGAATGGCTTTGCGGATGCCGAGCGGAATCGACACCAGATAAATGATCAGCGTGCTCCACAGCCCAAGCGAAACCGAAACCGGCAGGCTTTCTTTAATCAGCTGCACTACCGAGCTGCTGCGAAACAGGCTGTCGCCGAAGTCAAAGCGGACATAGTTCCACAGCATATCCAGATAGCGCTGATACATCGGCTTATCGAAACCGTAGCGCTTAGTGATTTCGGCTACCACTTCCGGATCCAGACCGCGCGACCCGCGATACTGGCTGTCGCCCGGCTGCGCGTTAAGCGTATTGCGCCCCTGGTGCTGCGGCGTATTGCCAGAGCCGGGCATGCCGGTGGACTGGCCAAATTCGATATTGGCCAGCGCCTGGTCGACCGGGCCGCCCGGCGCAATCTGCACAATAAAAAAGTTAATGGTAATGATCGCCCACAGCGTAGGGATCACCAGTAAAAGTCTGCGTAGCAGGTAAGCGCCCAAAACCTGACTCCTTAACGACGCTGGGCCGGCAAACGCGCGGCCTTGTTGACGTCATACCACCAGCTGTCAAAACCCAGCGAATAGGCTGGCCGCGCGGCAGGCATAGAAAATTTATCCCAGTAGGCGTAGCGATCGTTCGCGCTGTACCACATTGGGATCATGTAATAGTTCCATAGCAGCACTCGGTCGAGCGCGCGGCCCAGCGGCAGCAATGCCGTTTTATCGCCCTGGTGCTGATTGATTTGCTCAATCAGCTGGTCGAGCACCGGGCTGGAAACGTGCGGACGGTTATAGCTGGAATTCAGATAGGCGCTTGACCAGTAAATTTGTAGGTTAGTATCAGGATAAGGCATTGCCGGATAAGGCGATGTCAGCATATCGAAGTCGCTCTTACGCAGCCGCGCCAGATATTGAGAACTGTCTACCTGGCGAATCACCAGATTGATGCCCAGACGGGCCAGGTTGTGCTGAAAAGGCAGTACCCACTGGTCGCTGCCGCCGCTGCGTAGCAGCAGTTCAAAGGTAAAAGGCTTGCCGCTGGCCACGTTGACCAGCCGCTGATTTTTCAGCTCCCAGCCTGCCTGCTTCAGCAGGTCGGTGGCCTTAAGCAGGCTGGCGCGATCGTAGCCGCTGCCGTCGGTGTGGGAAGGCTGAAAGCGCTGTGAGAAAACGTCGTCGGGAATTTTGCCTTTAAACGGCGCCAGGATCTCCAGCTCTTTCGCATCCGGATAGCCGGTTGCCGCATAGTCGGTATTCTGGAAATAGCTCTGGGTTCGCTTGTAGGCACCGTAAAACAGCGCCTTATTCATCCATTCAAAATCGAACGCCAGCGACAGCGCTTCACGCACTCGCCGATCGGCAAACTGCGGTTTTTGAACGTTGAAAGCGAGCCAGCTGGTTGCCGTTGCCACGGTGTTTGGCTTTTCATCTTTCACAATATAATGATTTTCAAAGTTTTTACCGCGATACTGCGTGGCCCATTTTTTTGCCGAACCCTCGGCGCGGAAATCAAAAGACCCCGCTTTAAAAGCTTCAAACGCCACGTTGTCATCAAGATAATAGTCGTAACGCAGCGTATCGAAATTAAAACGCCCTTTGTTCACCGGCAGGTTGGCGGCCCAGTAATCCTTAACGCGCGACCAGGTAACGGACTGGCCCATCTTGTAAGCACTGATGCGGTAAGGCCCGCTGCCTAACGGCGGCTGTGCCAGGGGTTCACCAAGGTTATGATCTTTCCAGAACTTCTTTGGGAATACGGGCAGCGACAGCAGCGACAGCATCATGTCTTTATTACTGGCGGGCAGTTCAAGGCGTACCGTCAGCCGAGAGATAGCCTTTGCCGTTACGCCCTTATAAAACACGCGAAACTGCGGCACGCCTTCCGTCATAAATTTATGAAAGGTAAAGGCGACATCTTCTGCGGCGATCGGCGAGCCATCCTGGAAACGGGCCTGCGGGTTAAGCGTGATTTCTACCCAGCGGTAACTGTCCGGATAGCGAGCAAATTCGGCAATCAGCGGGTAATAGCTGCCCGCCTCATCGTCAGAATTGACAAACAGCGTGTCGTAAAGCGTATCCGTTCCCATGGCGGGATTGCCGCGTGAGGCGAAGCGGTTGAAATTATCAAAGGTACCGATAGCGGAAAGCGTAATGTTACCGCCTTTTGGCGCGGCCGGATTGACGTAATCATAATGCGTAAAGTTGACGGCATATTTCGGCTCGCCAAGCTGGGCAAAAGCATAGCTTTCATTAATATTCTCAGCTTGTGCCGCCGTCGCGGTTAAACAGAACAGTAGCAAACCAAAGCAGCGGAAAATCATGTCGTTAACCTACTCCAGACAAAATGCAGCGCCGTGCCCGGAGCAGCACGGCAAAAATAATGCGCCCAAACGGCTTTTTACGCTTTCAGGCAGCGTAGCGCAATCTTTTAACTCTCGACCGGGGCAGGGGGCCGCTGAAAATACTCAATCAGCTGCGCTACCGTGCGCGGTCGGCTGAACAAAAAACCCTGGAAATGACAGACGCCGCGATGGCGGAGCCAGCGGGCCTGCTCGCCCGTTTCCACCCCTTCCGCCACGGTATGCAGATTGAGTTTTTTAGCCAGCGCCAGTACGGCATCCAATACCGGGGAAGTAAACGACTCTCTGGCAATGTTCTTCACAAAGCCACGGTCAATTTTAAGATAGTCAAAGCGGAATTTTTCGAGATAGATCAGGGCACTGTGGCCGGTGCCAAAATCATCCAGCGCAATGCGGATATTTTTGCTGCGCAGCCAGTCAAAAATGTCCTGGGCGTTGCGCGTCTCCACCATGGTTCGTTCGGTAATCTCAAAAACGTAGCTGAAGTGATTTTGCGGCATCGCTTCCAGCCAGCGGGTAACGTCATGGTAAAACTCTTTATCGCTCAGATGCGCGGGTGAAAGATTGAGATTCAGGCCGGTTCCGGCTGGGATCTCATGGCGCAGCTCGTGGCAGTCGCGCGCCACCAGTTCAAACAGGTGGCGAGTTAGCGGCACGATCAAATTTTTATTTTCGGCATAGCGGATAAAGCTATCGGGAGGAATGGCACCCGCAACGGGATGCGTCCAGCGCAATAGCGCTTCCAGCCCGCAAACGTCGCCGCTGACCGCCGCGATGACCGGCTGATACTCGACGTGAAACTCGCCGCGCCGGATACCCTGTAAAATTTCCCGGCCTGGCCGCCAGTACTGCGTCATAACCAGCAGGCTACTGAAACCGCCCGTCAGGCCAAGCAGTAGACCCACCAGCAGGACAATATTGATATCGCCGACGGATAACCTGTCGCCGTAGATTGCCAGCTGGAAGGGATAGCCGGGCAGCATAATCGTTCTGAGCGGGTTGGCAGGCAGCGAATGGCTGCTAACAAAGCGCTGCTCCCAGCTGGTAATCGCTTTATCGCCGGTGATAATAGCCATGCCGTTTATTTCATGCTGTCCGGCGGTATAGAGCAGGTAGGGCGTAAGGTTAATACCCAGCGTTACCAGCACACCTTTTCCTGCTTCATCACCTTTTAGCCAGAGCTCCAGAGCCGGTTTTTCGGGGGCCAGCGGCGTGGCGGCCACCAGGCGAATATCAATCGCTTTTCGCGTATCCGTCTCGGGTGAAAGCCGGTGGATATCCTGCTGCATCTCATCGGTCGTAGAAGAACACCAGGCCTGATTATTATCTACCAGCCAGATAGTCTGGATATTTTCATTAACAGCGGTATGGCGGGTCAGCGTGTCTTTAACTGCGTCGCAGGAAAGATGGGGCAACGTTTGCAGCGGCAAGAGGTTTTGTTTTAGCTCATCAAACAGGTTCTGGACATAGTCCTGACTTCTTTTAGCCAGCTTGTCGTGATTATTAGCGCGGTGCTGGGCAACAAGCAGCAGAGCGATAAGGGCAGATAACAGAAAAAAGAGTAAGCCAAGGGTCGCACTGAAGCAGGCAATCTTGCGAGGATTGAGAAGGGGCCGCGTAAGGCTTGATGAGAGTGGCATGGGGTTTGTCTCCCGTGAGTGCCCGTTTAGTTATTGCGCTGTCCTGCACAACAGACGCCCGTTTCAATATGGCAGGATATACCGGGAAAGCGTCATTTGTCTTCATATTATTATGATTAGGTTCGGTTTTTTAATAGTTTGTTTCTGCACAGGCGGTTATGCGCCCTGTTAAGGGAAAGACGAATAATTTACCGACAGAGAATAAGCGAGTTTATTCTGCGCGAAAAAAGCCGCAGACAAAGAAAAACCCCGTACAGGACGGGGTTTGTCATAGCGAAAGGCAAGCGCCTTTCTTTCTCGTTTTGCACAGTCTTCAGGGATCGATCAGCTTTGCGTACGGCTCAGAACTCGTCGCGCTTCGCGGTAGCGATTTTTCCAGTAAACATCATTAAGGCTGGAAATCATCACGCCGCTGCTGGTGGATGCATGAACAAAGTTATCGTTGCCCAGGTAAATGCCGACGTGGCGACCGGTAGAACCGGCGCGAAACAGCACTAAATCACCCGGACGCAGCTTGTTACGCTGAATGCTTTTGCCGGTATCTTCCTGCTCATAGGTGGAGCGGGGCAGATCCAGGCCAAACTGTTCACGGAACGTGGTCTGAACAAAGGCGGAGCAATCAATGCCGCGTTTACTGGTACCGCCAAGACGGTAACGAACGCCCTTCCAGTCCGAATATTGATCCATCAGGCGGGATTTAATATCCACATTCTGAACCATCTGTTCGAATTCATCCTGAGACGCCTGAAGTAAAAAGCCGTTATGGCCATTAACTGCATGCGTATCAGTTTGTGCATTGTTACTGGTATTCGTCGAGCTACAGGCTGAAAGCAGCGTGGCCAGAGCCACTGCGGGTAACACCCGCCAGATATATCTCAGAATCGGTTGAGACTTGACCATTATGTTTGTGATCCCTTGAAGTCCTTAACGACAGAAGTCGCTAGCTATGCGAAACGGAACGAGATTAATTAGCGCACTAAGGTAAAATCCTTTCCCTGCATCTGAAATGTGCTCGAACGCACAATTTAAAATGTAAATAATGGAAATATTTTACGGCTTTGTCCTAATCGAAAATGAGATTACCCGATTAACCGCCGGCTGGCGAGGGGTTTTAACGACTTTTTTCCGGGTTTTTATTACGGGAAACAGTAAGATCGCAAGATGGCTACTTTATCGGCCAAAAGGGCAAAAACATGAGGGTTGAAATAGCACTACAGTATAAAAAATGGCCTTTTTTTTGCGATTCAGTTTAAACCTGCTGAACCTTTACCAAAGCCAGAGTATTTCGCTACCCCCTAAACATCACAATTTCTTTTGCTTTTCGTGGGATTTTGGGATGTAGATCTCAAAATAAAAGCCATGAAGCGCGCCATAATTTGGCGATCCATGGCTTTTTATTATGACCAAAGCTTATTATTTACTAAGCAGGCTTATATTTACCCGGCAAATGACGATATAAAGCATTGACCAGATAATCGCTGCCTGGCGTCATTAACCACCAGCTCATGCCCACCAGCACCACAGAAAGCGATCCTACCATTACATCTGTAAACCAGTGCGCGCCAATCATGATGCGCGGCGTGGCAAATATCAGCACAATGGCCAGCGCAATTAAAAAGGCCCGGCGGCCAAAATAACGCAGCATAAAGCAGGCAAAAATCATCAGCATCATGCCGTGATCGCCCGGGAAGCTATCGGAAGAAGCGTCTTTGGTTGGAATGCCGGTTAAGGTAGTGACGTGATTAACGTCCGGGAAGAACTTTGTTGGGCTGGGATGCGAGACCGGAATCAAATGGCCCAGCTGGTTCAGCACGACAGCCGTCAACAGCATAGCAATGCCGATAGCCAGCATGCGCCTGCGGCCCTGCGGCGTCTCCCGGCGCCAGAAGCTATAGTAGAGCGCGCCCATTGCCAGCAGTGAAACCGCATCAAAAGGACGGAAATTGGTGATAGCCACCAGCCACAGCAGCGCTTTATTGGTCACCAGCCGCTCGTTAAACCAGTAAAAAATGGTCTTATCCAGCGTAAACCAGAACCCATGGTGCGCAGGTAAATACCAGGAGAAAAACAATGCAAGGCCCAGCACGTTAAGCACCAGGATAGAAATTAAATTATTTGCGCGCATTTTATTAAAATTAGGTTAAGAAAAAAGTAACGGAGTAGATTATACAGCGTTAGTTAAACGAAGCTTCAACAAAGATGCCTGGAGCCTGTTCCAGTCAGCCTCTTCTTCATGAATGATTTCAATCCGGCTGTCCGGCGGCGTTGCCTGCCGCGTTTCAATGTTAAAATCTTCGCCCTGACGGTTAACACTCAGCAAACCTTCCGGAATACGCATGACGCCTTTAACCCGGCTAACCGGAGCCAGCCGCGCCCACTCAAGCAGGCCAACGGTATCGAACACGGTGTCGGCATCAAATACCCAGCCGCAGGAAAAGTAGCCCTGGCCCTGGTTAAGCGAACGCCGCCAGCGGGTGTTCTGGACAGGGGCAAGCGCCGCCAGCCGGGAAGCGGGTGCGGTATGATGATGGGCCGCCCGAGGCAACGCGCGCAGGTTAGTTCTGGGACGGCTCAGCAGCTCAACGGCAATTTCACCAAAGCGCGCAGGAATAATCGGACGCGCCGGGTCGTCCTGCAACTGCCAGAGCTGTAGGGCAGCAAGCGTCGCCTCATCCCAGCGATCTTCTTTATTGGCTACGATAATATCGGCTGCCGCCAGCTGGTCGCGGAAGTTTTCGTTTTCCACCACGCGAGCGTCATTTAACTGACGGGGATCGAGCAGACAAAGCGTGGCGTCCAGCGACAGCCACGGCTGATAAACTTCTGCGCCCAGCAAATCGAGGATCTGTTTAGGATGGCCCAGCCCGGTTGGTTCAATCAGCAGGCGATCGGGCCTGGCCTGCTTCAGCAGCATATTCAGACCAACCTGCATCGGCAGACCGTTAACGCAGCACATGCAGCCGCCGGGGATCTCTTTTAACACCGCGCCGCTTTCCGCCAGCAGCGCGCCATCAATACCCACTTCACCAAATTCATTGACCAGTACCGCCCATTTCTCGCCTTCTGGCTTTTGTGCCAGCAGATGCAGGAGCGTGGTGGTTTTACCGCTGCCCAGAAAACCAGTGATGAGATTGACCCGCGTCATATTTTTTTCCTTAAAACCAGGCTGATTACGCTGACAGGCCGCTAAAAATTAGCTGGCGGCTATGGTTAACAGGCTGAAGTTAATAAATGAGGTATGTATGAGCAATGTTAAATTTGCCCTTGCCCTGTTTCTGTCCGCATGGATAAGCCCTGTTCTGGCCGCCAGCGCAACCGGCACCGTTAGTTTTCAGGGCAGCCTGATGGGCGAAAGCTGCGGGATGTCGCTCAACCAGTCGCAGGTCAGCGCTTCTTGCTATCAAAACGGGCAGACGATCGTTCTGCCCGTTTCGCTGCGTTCAGGGAGTCAACCCCTGGCCGGCATCGGCACGACCAACGTTCGCTGGCTGGACAGCAGGCAGGCTAAAGGGATTGTTACGATTAACTATCGCTAGTTAAATTGTTATAACATAACAATTGTGGCGGTGCATCTGTTGACCGCCATCGGAAAACTATTCTGCGCGGCCCATATAGCGGCGCTCGGCGATATGAATGCGGATGCGTTCGCCGCTGCTGAGATATTCCGGCACCTGGATCACCAGACCCGTGCTCATCGTAGCGGGTTTGGTTCTGGCGCTGGCGGAAGCACCTTTAATACCGGGCGTGGTTTCGATAATTTCCATATCCAGCGTTTGCGGTAGCTCCAGCGCCAGGATCTGGCCATCCATCGTCAATACCTGAAGGCCAGGAATGCCGCCTTCGGGAATAAACAGCAGCTCTTCTTCAATCTGCTCCTGTTTAAAGACGTAAGGCGTGTAGTCTTCGTCATCCATAAAGACATACTCATCGCCGTCCTTATAAGAAAAGGTAACCTGACGACGGCTTAGCGAAATAGCGTCGATAATATCGTCGCCTTTAAAACGTTCTTCGACTTTCAGGCCGGTACGGATATCCGTAAAGCGCATTTTATACAGCGTGGAAGCGCCGCGTGCGCTGGGGCTTTGCACGTCAATATCTTTTACTAACAGCAGCTTACCGTTATAGCTGACGGCCATGCCTTTTTTAATTTCATTCGCTCTTGGCATTTTCTTATCTCAATAAAAGGGGCGGTGGAAATTCTCGCGACAACTTACTCTTGCCGACGGTTTCAGGCAAGTGCTTAACGGTGACGAAAAGCCAGCAGCGGCGCGCTCTGAAAGCATAGTATTCCCCGCACGCGCCTGCTATTGTCGCGCTTTCAGTATGAGGATAAGTAATGCAGTGTCGATCGAACTGTGGTGCCTGCTGTACCGCGCCCTCTATTTCTACCCCCATTCCCGGTATGCCGCATGGCAAGCCCGCCAACACGCCCTGTATTCAGCTGGACGAGCAGCAACGCTGCAAAATTTTCACCTCGCCGTTAAGACCAGCGGTTTGCGCCAGCCTTAAACCCGATGCTGACATGTGCAAAACCAACCGCGAAGAAGCGATAACGTGGTTACTGTTGCTGGAAGAGCAGACGGCACCTTAAAAGGCTTCAGCAAGTATCAGCATATCCCGCGAAGAAAAAGATTTTTTTCTGCAAAGAGAAGTGAAGTGTGCGTCGCTTCAAAAATCTGCTACGCCGTTAACGGTAATACTTGCA
Source organism: Erwinia phyllosphaerae (assembly GCF_019132875.1). Taxonomy (GTDB): domain Bacteria; phylum Pseudomonadota; class Gammaproteobacteria; order Enterobacterales; family Enterobacteriaceae; genus Erwinia; species Erwinia phyllosphaerae. The sequence continues at coordinate 549,817 of NZ_JAHSPF010000001.1, read as the reverse complement.
ACATCGGGACAACAAAGCTCAAAATGATTGAAACGTTTCAGCGTTGCGCTGTCAGGCAGTTAGTCATGGGGAGCCGCTTTTTTCCCGGTGATAGCTGAAACGATTCAAATGAAGCAGCGAGGAGAACTATGTTCCAGCTTGAACTGAACGCCATTCATCCCGGTGCCACGGCCGGGAACAAAGAAGAGGCCATTCGCCAGGTGGCGGCGGCCTTAACCTCTGCCGGTAACGTTGGCGAAGGCTACGTTAACGGTATGCTGGCCCGCGAGCAGCAGACGTCGACCTATCTTGGCAACGGCATCGCTATTCCCCACGGGACAACCGACACGCGCGACCTGGTACTGAAAACCGGCGTGCAGGTTTATCAGTTCCCACAGGGCATTGCCTGGGGCGAAGACCAGACGGCCTATGTTGTCATCGGCATCGCAGCCAAATCGGACGAGCATCTGGCGCTGCTGCGTCAGTTAACGCACGTGCTGAGTGATGACAGTGTAGCAGAGCAGCTGAAAACCACGGATTCCGCAGAAACGCTGCGCGCTCTGTTGATGGGCGAAAAGCAGGGCACGGAATTTAAATTTGATACCTCGCTGATTTCCACTGACGTTGCCGCCAGCGATCTGATGACGCTACAGGCGTTAAACGCTGGCCGTCTGCAACAGGCTGGCGCGGTAGATGCCGGCTTTGTTAGCCACGTTATCGCCTCCCGCCCGCTGAATCTGGGGCAGGGTATCTGGCTGAACGACAGCGCTACGGGCAATCTGGGCAGCGCCGTCGCGGTCAGCCGCAGCGCCACGCCGTTTGAAGTGGAAGGTGAGAAAGCCGCGCTGCTGGTCACCGTTGCCGTCGTCGACGAGCAGCCGCTGAACGTGCTGAACTATTTAAGCGATCTGCTGATCAAGCAGCAGGCGGAACGTCTGCTGAGCGCGGATGCTGCCGGGATTCTGGCGCTGCTGACCAGCGAAGTTTCTGAACAGGCGGACGTGCTGACGGAAGAATTTACCATCCGCAACGAACACGGCTTACATGCTCGTCCGGGCACGGCGCTGGTCAGCGTTATCAAGAAGTTTAACTGCGACGTTACCGTCACTAACCTGGACGGCAGCGGCAAGCCTGCCAACGGCCGCAGCCTGATGAAAGTCGTCGCGCTTGGCGTGAAGAAAGGGCACCGCCTGCGCTTCACTGCCAGCGGTGAAGATGCACGCGCGGCACTGGCCGCGATTGGCGAAGCGATAAGCGCCGGTCTGGGCGAGGGTGCAGCATGAGCAGACGCGTAGCAACTATTACGCTGAATCCGGCCTACGATCTGGTGGGCTATACGCCGGAAATCGAGCGTGGCGAAGTTAACCTGGTGAAAACCACCGGCCTGCACGCCGCTGGTAAAGGCATTAACGTAGCGAAGGTCCTGAAAGATTTAGGCATCGACGTCACCGTTGGCGGTTTCCTGGGCAAAGAGAACCAGGATGGCTTTCAGCATCTGTTCAGCGATTTGGGCATTGCCAACCGTTTTCAGGTGGTAGAAGGCCGTACCCGCATCAACGTAAAGCTGACCGAAAAAGATGGTGAAGTGACCGACCTTAACTTTTCTGGTTTTGAAGTCACGCCGCAGGACTGGGAGCGTTTTACCACTGATTCCCTGACCTGGCTGGGCCAGTTCGATATGGTCTGCGTGAGCGGCAGCTTACCCAGCGGCGTAGACCCGGACGCGTTTACCGAATGGATGAGCGCGCTACGCACGCACTGTCCCTGCATTATTTTTGACAGCAGCCGCGAAGCGCTGGTTGCCGGTCTGAAAGCGGCACCGTGGCTGGTCAAGCCTAATCGCCGCGAGCTGGAAATCTGGGCCGGACGCAAGTTACCGACTCTGCAGGATGTTATTGAAGCCGCGCATGCGCTGCGCGAACAGGGCATCGCCCACGTGGTGATCTCTCTGGGTGCAGAAGGCGCGCTGTGGGTTAACGCTTCAGGCGAATGGATCGCCAAACCACCGGCCTGTGAGGTGGTGAGTACCGTGGGTGCCGGAGATTCTATGGTCGGCGGGCTGATTTACGGCCTGCTGATGCGTGAATCCAGCGAACACACGCTGCGTCTTGCCACGGCCGTGGCGGCGCTGGCCGTCAGCCAGAGCAACGTGGGCGTGACCGATCGTACCCAGTTGGCCGCAATGATGGCGCGCGTCGACCTGAAACCCTTTAACTGACAGCAGGAGAGGCATAATGAAAACGCTGCTGATATTTGATCCTTCGCTGGGGCTGGCTACCAGCCATCTGGCAAAAAATATTCTTAAAGCGAGCGCGGCGGCAAAAGGGCTGACGCTGACGGAAAACCTGGCTGAAGCCGAACAGATCATCGTGGTGGGTAAATCGCTGCCTGCCAGTATCGATCTGCATGGCAAAACCGTTTACCAGACGGATATCGAATCGCTGCTGCGTCAGCCGGAAACTGAACTGGCAAAAGCGCAAACCGATGCCAAAACCTGGCAGGCACCCGCCGTGGCTAAACCGGCAGCTGTTACCACTGCTACCGATGTGGTCGCCAGCGGCCCTAAGCGTATTGTGGCCGTCACCGCCTGTCCGACCGGCGTGGCGCATACCTTCATGGCTGCAGAAGCCATTGATACCGAAGCGAAAAAACGCGGCTGGTGGGTGAAGGTAGAAACCCGTGGTTCCGTGGGCGCAGGCAATGCGATTACGCCAGAAGAAGTCGCTGAAGCCGACCTGGTCATTATTGCGGCGGATATTGAAGTGGATCTGGCAAAATTTGCCGGTAAACCGATGTACCGTACTTCTACTGGTCTGGCGCTGAAGAAAACCGCGCAGGAATTCGACAAGGCGCTGGCGCAGGCTAAACCTTATCAGCCGCAGGGCGGCAACCAGCCTGCGGCACAGGGTGAGAAAAAAGAGGGCGCAGGCGCCTATCGTCATCTGCTGACCGGCGTTTCCTATATGCTGCCGATGGTCGTAGCGGGCGGCCTGAGTATCGCGCTCTCCTTCGCTTTTGGTATTACCGCATTTAAAGAGCAGGGCACGCTGGCGGCCGCGCTGATGCAGATTGGTGGCGGCAGTGCATTTGCGCTAATGGTACCGGTGCTGGCTGGCTTTATTGCCTTCTCCATCGCTGACCGTCCTGGCCTGACGCCGGGTTTGATTGGCGGTATGATCGCTACCAGCATTAATGCAGGTTTCCTTGGCGGTATTATCGCCGGTTTTATCGCCGGTTACGCCGCGAAGCTGATCAGTACAAAGGTGAAGCTGCCGCAAAGTATGGAGGCGCTAAAACCCATTTTGATTATTCCGCTGCTTGCCAGTTTAATTACCGGCCTGCTGATGATCTACGTGGTGGGCGGCCCGGTAGCGAAAATCATGGCTGGCCTGACCCACTGGCTGGCAAACATGGGCACGGCGAACGCGGTACTGCTTGGCGCGATTCTGGGCGGCATGATGTGTACTGATATGGGCGGCCCGGTGAATAAAGTCGCCTATGCGTTTGGTGTTGGCCTGCTCAGTTCGCAGACCTATGCCCCGATGGCCGCGATTATGGCTGGTGGTATGGTACCGCCGCTGGCAATGGGCCTGGCGACGCTGGTAGCGCGTAAGAAATTCAACAAAGGTCAGCAGGAAGGCGGTAAAGCGGCGCTGGTATTGGGTCTGTGCTTTATCTCGGAAGGCGCAATTCCTTTTGCGGCCCGTGACCCGATGCGCGTTCTGCCATGCTGTATTGTTGGCGGCGCGTTGACTGGCGCAATCTCTATGTGGGTTGGCGCGAAGCTGATGGCGCCGCATGGCGGGCTGTTTGTGCTGCTAATCCCTGGCGCTATCACCCCGGTGCTGGGCTATCTGCTGGCGATTATCGCCGGTACGCTGGTAGCGGGTCTCTCTTACGCGGTGCTGAAGCGCCCGGAAGCAGAGCTGGCGAAAGCCTGATTAACGTTTTGAGTAAAGAAAAAAGCGCGGGCGACCGCGCTTTTTTTATTTGCGCAGAATAAAGCAGTGCACAACCTTAGTAAGCGTTACGCTTTGTTTACTTCCAATGCTTTGTATAAGCTGTCGAAGATACAATCGATAGATGAAATCCATATCTACATAAGAATTGAGTGTGTAAAAGCGACAGCTACGGTCACATCACCAAAGCTATTACGTAATTCACTAGCGCGCCTGGCGTATGATTTTTACGTTATGACAGGTAATAGAGTTAAATCATTTTCACTGAATATAGCGTTAAATCGGAGAGCTTAGGTAAAAGATACCTAAAAAGGGAGGATAGCAGATGGATACTGATGACGGGTTGAAAATTATTTTATCACCGGTGCAACTTGCGGCGCTTTTATCTGATAGAAGTGTCAGCGAGGGTGAGACGCTGAGCAACAGACTTTATGGTGGTTTAGGGCTTGCAGGAAGCATTGTTGAGATGTTTGGAGCTGGGGCAATGTGCATTGTGCCTGAACCAACAATGCTCACCAAAGCAGGCTGTGTAATTGTAGGAACACATAGCCTGGATACCTTACAGGCATCACTATGGCAAGTATGGACTGGTAGAGATACTCGGTCAGATACCTATAATTCAGCCGTATTATTGGCCGAATCGTTGGGTGCCGATAAAAGCACAGCAATGAAAGTTGGATTTACAGTCGATTTAGCAATTCCTGTCGCTTTTTCATTTGCAATCGGCGCTGAGCGTGTCATTGCGATCCGTAGCGGCAAGATAAATCTTGCTGCACACGAAGCATTGCCGGGAAGCCGGGTGGGCGGTCATACCATTGATAAGCATGTAGGCCAATCTGCAAAAGAGTTATTTTCCCGGCTTGCAAGCAGCCCGAAACTAAAATCTTCCAGTAGCTTTACGTCTAAAAAAGATGCAGAAATTTTAATCTCAAAAATACTGCGGGATAACAAAAATCAGATTACTGCTTTGGCTAAAGCCGTGCCGTTAAATGCTAATTTAAAAAAGGTATTTGATATGAACTTTGCAAGGCAGGTCGGTATATCTGTTTCCAGAGGTTCAAATGAGGTCAAAGCCTGTTATAAAGTTAGAGTTGTGTTAAAATTTGAGCTCTGGCATGGGAAAGTCTATTTCGTCCTTACAGCTTATCCAATGGTGTAGCAATGAAAAAAATCAACGTAGATAATCTTGATGGCCTGATTTTTACTTATTTCGGCATGGATTACGAGCTACACGGCCCTGGTGACAGTATTGAGTCGCAAGTTAATGCCTGGATAGCAGAAACTCCCGCTGCTTACAGGCAAGGGCTGATTGATGATATTGAGCAATTTTATCGTGAAGCTGATGATTTAGAAAAAGACTTTGAACATCGCTATGGTTTCGAGTTTTCCCCGCAATTGTGGGGGGCAACAACAGCTGAATTTCTTGATATTTTAAAAGTAAAAGTCATTGAGTCGCTTTCAAAGGAAATATAAATTTCAAGCGAGGATATTAAGCCGCCTGGTCACTCGACAGCAACACCGGGTAACTATTTAACAGTTAGTAAATTACGTTAACAGGCCCGGCCTGTGCCATCCCTGGCACCCGTTGCTTTTATTTCCCGCTCGTTTCCAGTTTTTTATAAAAGCTGTTTGTTCGGGGCAGAAATTTTCAGCTGGCGGGAATCAAGACGAACGCATTCCCTTTCAGATCTGCTCTGACTTTAGCCAGGCGATTTCATCTTTCCAGATATCCGGATTAATCGTTTCCAGAATTAGCGGAATGTTGTCAAAGCGGCTGTCCTTCATTAACCAGCTGAACGCCGTTTTACCAATGTTGCCTTCGCCCAGGCTGTGATGGCGGTCAACGCGGCTGGCGAAGGCGCTTTTAGCATCGTTCAGGTGCATACCGCGCAGATACTGGAAGCCTACGATGCGCTCAAACTCGGCAAAAGTTTTGACGCAGTCTTCTTCGGTACGCAGATCGTAGCCGCCTGCAAAAGCGTGGCAGGTATCAATACAGACGCCCACGCGGGATTTATCTTCCACGCCGTCAATAATTGCGGCCAAATGCTCAAAGCGGAAGCCGAGATTGCTGCCCTGACCGGCCGTATTTTCAATCACGGCGGTGACCCCCTGAGTTTTATCCAGCGCAATATTGACCGACTCGGCGATACGTTTCAGGCAGGCTTCTTCATCAATCTGCTGCAAATGGCTGCCGGGATGAAAGTTCAGCAGCGACAGGCCAAGCTGTTCGCAGCGCTGTAGCTCGTCGATAAAAGCACCGCGCGACTTTTCCAGCGCTTCTTCCAGCGGATGGCCCAGATTAATTAAAAAACTGTCGTGCGGCAGGATTTGCGCCGCGCTGTAGTGATATTTCTCGCAGGCGTTGCGAAAGGCGGAAATCACCTCTTTGGTCAGCGGGGCCGCTCGCCACTGGCGCTGGTTTTTGGTAAAAAGCGCAAAAGCCGTCGCCTCGATTTCATGGGCGCGCAGCACCGCCTGATCCACACCGCCAGACGCGCTGACGTGAGCGCCGATAAATTTCATGCCTGCTCTCCTTTATTTTATCAAAGCGGGCCATGATAACCGGAAACGGCCAGAAATTATGCCAGCAAATGCTGTATAGCCAGGTTAATCGCGCCACCGCCCACCATCAGCCACACAAACAGCGCAGCGCCCAGCAGTACCGGCTTTATCCCTGCTTTTTTTAGCTGGCTAAACTGCGTGGTCAGCCCCAGCGCTGCCATCGCCACGGCCAGCAAAAAGTTATCCAGTTTGTTAAATTCGTTGACCAGCGCTGTCGGTAACAGGTGCAGCGAGTTAAAGAGCGCCACGCCGATAAAGCCCAGCGCGAACCAGGGAAAACTAATGCGGCGCAGGTTTCGCTGCCCCGAGCGACCTACGCGAAAAGTGAGGATCAGCAGGAAAGGGGCCAGCAGCATTACTCGCAGCATTTTGGTGATGACCGCGGCATTTTCCGTTTCCGGGCTAACCGCGTGCCCGGCAGCGACCACCTGAGCGACCTCGTGCAGGGTTGAGCCGGTAAAAATACCCCACTGCGCAGGCGTAATGCCGGGTAGCGCGGTAGCGCACCAGTGCCACAGCAAAGGATAAAGGAAAATGCCAATTGTGCCGAACAGCACCACGGTAGCGATAGCGATCGCCACTTTCGGCGCTTCCGCCTTGATGACCGGTTCGGTAGCCATAATTGCCGCCGCGCCGCAAATGCTGCTGCCTGCGCCAATCAGCCAGACGGTATCGCGATCCAGCCCCAGTACGCGACGACCCAGCCAGCATGCCAGCAGAAAAGTCGAACTGAGCAGCAGTAAATCGGTCAACACGCCGCTAAAGCCGATATCGGCAATTTGCTGAAAGGTCAGGCGAAAACCGTAAAGCACGATGCCGGCACGCAATAAGAGCTTTTTCGCCAGCTGTACGCCAGCGTCACAGGAAGCCAGACGGCCATAAAAGGTATTGCCTGCTACGATACCCGCGATCATCGCCAGGGTTAATGCGCCCAGTCCAGACGCTGCTACCGCAGGTTGATTGCTTAACCAAAGCGCGGCGGCTGCCAGTAACATAGCCAGCCCCAGCCCACTAACATAGCGCCGCGGAGAGAAACGAACATGCGTCAGCGATAACTCAGCCATAGCCAGACTCCTTAAGTGAAGAAGCCCAGCATGCGTCAGGGTGGCTTAAAAGAGAAATTGATTATATATTTATAATTAACCAGAATAAGTGATATAAGAGGGCGTATTATGTTCAGGCGTTTAAGAAAGTGGGCAGGGATTATCCGTCGGGATGGATTAACGCTATGGTACGCCTGCCGCGATCCTCGTACGCCATTCTGGCAAAAGGGAATGGCCGTCGCGCTGGCGATATATGCCTTTAGCCCCATCGATCTTATCCCGGACTTTATACCGGTAGTGGGATTAGTGGACGACGCCATTATCGTTCCGGCAGGCATCATGCTGTTGCTGCGGCTGCTGCCAAAAGAAGTTCGGCTTGCCAGCCAGCAGCGCACCGACAGACAATATCAGAAAAAAAAGCGGGCTGGCCTCTGGCTGGCAGTTGTTCTTCTGGCGTGGCTGGCCGTCATTGTATGGCTGATAAGGCATTACGCTGGCTGAGGAAAAGCAATGCATATTACGTTAAGACAGCTTGAAGTCTTTGCCGAAGTGCTGAAAAGCGGTTCGACTACGCAGGCATCGCAGGTACTGGCGCTGTCGCAGTCGGCGGTCAGCGCGGCGCTGGCGGATCTGGAAAACCAGCTCGGCGTGCAGCTGTTCGACAGGGTCGGCAAGCGCCTGGTGGTTAACGAGCACGGTCGTTTACTTTATCCGCGTACGGTCGCGTTACTGGAACAGGCTACGGAAATTGAACGGCTGTTTCGTGAAGATAACGGCGCGCTGCGGGTTTACGCCAGCAGCACCATTGGTAACTACATGTTGCCGGGCATGCTGGCAGGCTGGCGTCGTGATTTCCCCGAGCTGCCGCTGGAGCTAAGCGTGGGTAATAGCCAGGACGTGATCAACGCCGTGATGGATTTTCGCGTTGATATCGGTTTTATTGAAGGCCCTTGTCACGTTAGCGAGCTGATTGGTGAACCCTGGCTGGAAGATGAGCTAGTGGTGTTTGCCGCCGCCGATGCGCCGCTGTTTAATCAGCCAGTGACGCTACAAAGCCTGGCGGAGGCGCACTGGATCTTGCGCGAACATGGCTCCGGCACGCGCGAAATCGTCGATTATCTGCTGCTGTCGCATCTGCCGCAGTTTAGCCTGGCGCTGGAGCTGGGCAATTCCGAAGCGATTAAGCACGCGGTGCGCCACGGTATGGGGATCAGCTGTCTCTCTCGGAGGGTCATCGCTGAGCAGCTGGCGGCAGGATCGCTAAAAGAAGTGCCGATTCCGTTGCCAAAACTGAAGCGCACGCTTTATCGCATCCATCACCGCCAGAAGCATTTATCCAAAGCGCTACAGCGTTTTTTAAGCTATTGCGCCGAGTAGTTGGTCGTAAAAGCGCAGCCTGGCACCAAAGATACGAGCAAGCAGGCAAGCCTAACGCGCTGATATTCGGCAGGATAAACGGGAAATTCCATCGCGCTAATAATCGGCGACGGATCATGAACCTATCTTATAACGTCGCGGAATTACTACTTCTGCCAGAGGAGTTTGTTACAATCGCGCCTCATTTTAGCCAGAGCACAGCATTTAACGATGGATCATGACACAAAAACCACACAACAGCCTGAGTTACAGCGCAAATTAAAGTCGCGTCATCTGACGATGATCGCTATCGGCGGGTCAATCGGTACCGGCCTGTTTGTCGCCTCCGGCGCAACTATCTCTCAGGCCGGGCCGGGTGGCGCACTGCTTTCCTACGCCTTAATCGGGCTGATGGTCTACTTCCTGATGACCAGCCTCGGCGAACTGGCGGCTTTTATGCCGGTTTCCGGCTCTTTCTCTACCTACGGTTCTGACTTTGTTGAAGAAGGCTTCGGCTTCGCGCTGGGGTGGAACTACTGGTACAACTGGGCCGTAACCGTGGCGATTGAGCTGGTTGCCGCGCAGCTGGTAATGACCTACTGGTTCCCGGATACGCCCGGCTGGATCTGGAGCGTTCTCTTCCTGAGCATCATCTTCTTGCTCAACTACATTTCGGTAAAGGGCTTTGGTGAGGCAGAATACTGGTTCTCCCTGATCAAAGTGGTCACTGTGGTGATTTTTATCGTAGTGGGCGTGATGATGATTGTGGGCATTCTGCACGGCAATCAGCCTGTAGCGGGATGGCAGAACTGGCATATTGGTGATGCGCCGTTCTCCGGCGGCTTCTCTGCGATGATTGGCGTGGCGATGATTGCCGGCTTCTCTTTTCAGGGTACGGAGTTGATTGGTATCGCGGCGGGAGAATCGGAAGATCCGGCCAAAAATATTCCGCGCTCGGTTCGCCAGGTTTTCTGGCGCATCCTGCTGTTCTATATTCTGGCGATCCTGGTTATTAGCCTGATTATCCCTTACACCGATCCAAGTCTGCTGCGGAACGACGTAAAAGATATCAGCGTTAGCCCGTTTACGCTGGTGTTTAAGCATGCTGGTCTGCTTTCGGCGGCGGCCATTATGAACGCCGTGATCCTGACCGCTATTCTGTCTGCGGGCAATTCCGGAATGTACGCTTCTACCCGTATGCTGTTTACGCTGGCGCGTGAAGGCAAAGCGCCGCGTATTTTTGGTAAGCTTTCCAAAGGCGGCGTACCGCGTAACGCGCTGTATGCCACGACCGTGGTAGCGGCGCTCTGTTTCCTGACCTCTATGTTTGGCAATCAAACCGTTTATTTGTGGCTGCTTAACACGTCAGGCATGACTGGTTTTATCGCATGGCTGGGGATTGCGATTAGCCACTACCGCTTCCGTCGCGGCTACGTGGCGCAGGGCCACGATCTGGCCGACCTGCCTTACCGTTCGAAGTTTTTCCCGCTGGGGCCCATCTTCGCCTTTGTACTGTGCCTGATTATTACGCTAGGGCAGAACTATCAGGCGTTTCTGGCAGATCGTATCGACTGGTATGGTGCCGCCGCGACCTATATCGGTATTCCGCTGTTTTTGATTATCTGGTTCGGCTACAAGCTGACCAAAGGTACTCGCTTTGTGAAATACAGCGAAATGCGGTTTCCCCACACCAAATAAGTAACTTTAAGCAAAGGCGCGGTTTCCGCGCCTTATCCTGCCTGTAATTCCTTGTTACAAATATGATTGATAACTATTATCATTTCCTTTATTGTTAGCGCCGTAGTTTTTTGCTTTGCTAAATTTTATGAGTTTGCCGGTGAAAGAGGCGAACTTAATGACAGGTAGAGACCATGAGCGTGACCCACAATCCCGAGCACACCTTAGTCCGACGGCAGAAAGAAGGCGCGATGGATCGTTACCATCACCTGCTGCGCCGCCGTCTGTTTTTTATGGGCATCCTGGTGCTGGCGATCCTTGCTTCCCTGCTGTTTGATTTTACGCTGGGGCCATCCGGGCTGACGCTGCATACGCTGTGGCAAACGCTGCTGTCGCCGGAGAGCGTCGACGCCGGTTCGCGCGTTATCGTCTGGGACATTCGCCTGCCTTACGCCCTGATGGCGGTGGTGGTAGGCCTGGCGCTGGGCCTGGCCGGTGCGGAAATGCAAACCATCCTGAATAACCCGCTGGCCAGCCCGTTTACCCTTGGCGTTTCATCTGCTGCGGCCTTTGGCGCCGCGCTGGCGATCGTGCTGGGGATTGGTGTTCCGGGCATCCCCGATCAGTGGTTTATCTCGGCTAACGCCTTTATTTTTGCGCTGCTGGCGGCCCTGATGCTGGATGGCGTTACCCGCTGGACGCGCGTGGCCACCTCTGGCGTGGTACTGTTTGGTATCGCGCTGGTTTTTACCTTTAACGCGCTGGTCTCAATGATGCAGTTTATCGCCAGCGAAGACACGTTACAGGGACTGGTATTCTGGACCATGGGCAGTCTGGCAAGAGCGTCCTGGGACAAGCTGGGCGTGCTGACGCTGGCGCTGCTGGTGATTGTGCCGTTTTCCATGATGAGTTCCTGGAAGCTGACCGCGCTGCGCCTGGGCGAAGATCGCGCCGTCAGCTTTGGTATTGACGTCCGCCGCCTGCGTCTGGGCACGCTGCTGCGTATCAGTATCCTGTCTGCGCTGGCGGTGGCTTTTGTTGGCCCGATAGGCTTTATCGGGCTGGTTGCGCCGCATATCGCCCGCCTGATCTTTGGTGAGGACCACCGCTTTTACCTGCCGGCCAGCGCATTAACCGGTGCCTTAGTGTTATCAATGGCCTCGGTAGTGTCGAAAAATCTGGTGCCCGGCGTAATTATTCCCGTAGGCATCGTAACTTCTCTGGTGGGCGTTCCGTTCTTCCTGAGCATTATCTTGCGTCATCGGGGGAGCGTCTGATGGATGGCCTGAAAATCAGCGGCTTCCATGCCGGTTACCCTAAACGCAAAATTATCAGCAATCTCAACGTGCCGCTGCTGCCGCGCGGAAAGATTACCGTGCTGCTGGGGCCAAACGGCTGCGGAAAATCAACGCTGCTGCGCTCTATTGCCGGGCTTAACCAGGCGCAGGGCGAACTGTGGCTAAACGGCACCGAACTGCTGGCGCAGCCGTTTGCCCGGCGAGCGGAAAAGGTAGTTTATTTGCCGCAGTCGCTGCCTGCTGGCGTGCATCTGCACGTGCTGGAATCGATTATCGTTGCGCAGCGCGCCTCCGGTGGCCGAAGCAGCCCGGATAGCGAGGCAGAAGTGATGGCGCTGCTGGAACAGCTGGGCATTGCACATCTGGCGTTAAGCTATCTGGATCAGCTTTCTGGCGGGCAGAAGCAGCTGGTGGGCCTGGCGCAGTCGCTGATCCGTCGTCCCGAACTGCTGCTGCTGGATGAACCCCTCAGCGCGCTGGATCTCAACTATCAGTTCCACGTTATGGATCTGGTTCGCCGGGAAACCCGCAGGCGCAATATTGTTACGGTGGTAGTTGTTCACGATATCAATATCGCTTTGCGCCACGGTCAGCACGTACTGATGCTGCAAAACGGCGAGCTGATTGCCGACGGCCTGCCGGAAGAGGTGATTACGCCGCAAAGCCTGGCAAAAGTTTACGGCGTGCGCGGACGCATTGAGCGTTGTTCACAAGGTACGCCACAGGTACTGATCGACGGTCTGGTCACTGAACCGGCTTTTTGAAAAGCAGGCCGGGAGCGCTTCCCGGCCTGAATAAGCCATAAAGCCTCTGCTTTCTGCACGGGCTGCAAATTGCTATCCTGCCGTCTTGCTGGCCGAATCAGCCAGAATCATTTTGAACTGGCACTGATTAATGATGTGGCGGAAGACGTTGCTTACTACAATCGCGTAGTTATCCAGCCAGATGCTTTCCTGAACGGCCGGCCCGTTACTCAGGTTCTGGTGTGGCGAACGCAAAAACCTAAACACCGGAAAGAGCTACACGAGCTGGCTGGTATTATTTTCCTGAGTTATCTCCTTAAACATTATGACGTTATTATTTCTGATATGAATCAGACGCATAACGGAATCGCTTTCTGGCAGGCCAGAATGTACGACGCGCTGGCATGGGGCCTGAAAGTTTATGTATACGATATGATTACCTGTGAACTGAATGAGATGAAACCAGACAGTGACGTGGGGCATTATGAACAGTGGTTGTGGGGTGATGTGAACCACTACCAGAACCGTCTGGCAATTATCTCCACGCGTTCGCTCCCTGTTTCTGGCAAGCAGTCCTGAAGCTTTTTGCCTTATTCATGAGTGATAAAAAGGCCGGGGTATCCCGGCCTTCGGCTATTTAGTATAAAACTTCCGCATAAGTTTTAAGCTGGCTATGTATGCGGAACTTAAATGACAAAAATATCCGGGCCTTTTACGGCCAGCGTATTAAGAATACGGAGTACAGGGCCGCTTGGGGTGATCTCGCCACGCTCCCATTTAGAAACGCTATCTACCGTCATGCCCAGCGTATAAGCCAGCGTCGCCTGAGTCAGGCCCCATCGGGCACGAACCGCTTTAATTTCACTGCCTGACATAGCGCGAACCGCCGCAACGCGTTGACGGAACTCCCGCAAGCTTACGCGCGCAGCAATTTCCTGCACATCGTCATCGCTCATCAATCCCAGCGCCTGTAATTCTCTGGCATCTTCAAGCATTTCATGTAGTTCAGCTGGTTTTGTTTTCATTTTTGTTTACCTCTCTGAATGTGCCGCTTGCCGTTAGTCGATCCATCATTTTTGCATCTGCTTTTACCCGCATGCAGCAGTATCCGCTTTTTTTAACGCCGTCGCCTGAGTCTGCTTCAAAAATGGTTTTTATAGGAGAAGAGTAGAGTTTTGATGAATCTGCGTTACCTCCTGTATGGGTACGTTTCGGGTAAAGGGATAAACCGTTTCATACCGTGCATATAGTGAGAACAACTTAGCTATGAACCGCTCAGTATTGATACTGGATTCATATTGTTTGATTGACCGAGGCTTATGTGAAAACCAGTGGATATGTTTATTTTAGGATCCGTTCTTTGAATTTTCAATGAGTTAGGGGAGATGTTGCGAATTCACAAACGTTGCATAAAAGCGTAGGTGAATGTAACCTTATGCTTGATGTATGGGAGGGATATTTCAACCATATAAGGAAGCAAATTAGATGGATCTTAACCAGCTTAAAACTTTTGTTACTGTAGCAGAAACAGCGAACCTTACCCGTGCGGCCAGCCTTCTTTTTTTAAGTCAACCAGCTGTAAGTGCTCACATTAAGTCTCTTGAAACTGAATTTAACGTAAAGCTATTCAGGCGCACGCCACGCGGCATGGAGCTTACTGCTTCTGGACTCGTGATGCGTGATGAAGCACGCCTTGCGCTGGACGCCGCCAGCAAGCTTATAACTCGGGCTCGTTCACTTCAGACAACCGGTACCTGCGCACTCGGTACTATTTCCGTTCCTTTGATCCTTAATCTCCCACGGGTTCTCTCACAACTGCGCCAGCGGCAACAGAACGTCAGCCTGACTATTCGGCAAAATATTTCTGGTCAAATCATTGATGCTCTTCTCAATGGAGAGCTGGATGCTGGTTTTGTTATCGGCGAGGTGGATGAGGAGCGTCTGGGTGTGATTGCCGTATCACCCATTACCTTGTGTATCGTTGGCCCCTGGTCGTGGAAAACGATACTTGACACCGCTGGCTGGCCTCAATTAGAAGAACTTCCCTGGATTTTCACTCCGGAAAAATGTTCTTTCAGCACGATCACGCGAAATTTTTTGGCAAGAAAAAACATCAGTGTTTGTCCAGTTATCATCGCGGATCAGGAAAAAACGCTGGCAGAATTGGTTGCTATGGAGGCAGGAATAACGCTCATGCGTGAGGATATTGCCCTGGTGCTTCAGAACAATAGAGAACTTTATATCTGGCCGGGTGAAAAAACGGTGAGTCAACTCTGTTTTCTTTGGGATCGTGAGAAGGAGAATCTTCCCGTTATTTCCGCACTGATTGCAACCGTGAGAGACATCTGGCAGGTTTTACCTGAATCAACATAGCCCCTCCCCAGGGGAAGGGCTGCACGAATTTACTAACGTGCTGCAGAAGCTTTCATTAGATTGATCGCAGCCTGCTGTGCAAGCTTACGCTGATTAAGGTTGTTAAGCACGAGTGCTATAGCTGTGATAGCAGCACCGGCAATCTGCATTTGCGTTGGTACAACGTCATTCAGTGCTGAAACGATAAACGCTGTAACTGGAACGACATCCATAAAGAGTACACCGTTGGTTGGTGTCACAATCCGGTTGCCGATGTTCCAGCAGAGTACAGCCATCAGACCTGCAACAAGTGCCATGTACAATAAATGGGGTATAACCGCTGTAACTGAGGCTACGTCTGGTACAGAAATTATGTCTGTCGCCATTAACGCCAGATCAATTGCAGTGATGCTTATCATGCCTAGTAGAGTTGTAATAGTTGTATAACGCAACGGGCTCCATGAAGTAAAATAGCTCCCTCCGATAGTGTATAACACCCAGCACAGTGCACCTGCAATGAGCAGCAGGTTAGCTGTAAGGCTGACGGGAGAATGCAAAATGGTAGTCAGGTTTCCGTTGGTGATCACCAGGACTACTCCGCTGAAAGACAACAGGATGAAACAGAATGTACTGGCATGAGGACGGACTTTTTTCAAAGCCCAGATGGTCAGTAGTCCTAACATTGGCATGGTTGCCATCATGATTGATGCAGTGAGCGCGCCGCCCTGACCAGCAAGGTGCTGACCAAGGAAAACCAGAAAGCCAAATCCGGCAAACCCCAAAGTACCAAACAACCATGCCAGTCCCCAGCGCTCACCCTGTAGGCTGAATGCGCATCTTCCTTCACGAGACAACAGCAACAGTGCGAAAGCCAGACCGGCGATCCCGTAACGGATAGTAGTAAAGTTAAACGGATCAATATGGGTAAGAGCATGCGTCATGACGGGAAACATAGCTCCCCATGATACTGTCGCCAGCAAGCAGCAAATTAGTCCTTTCAGATATAAATTCATTATGGCTACCTTTATTTTATATACAGGAATACATTGAAGGTTTTTTATATTTTCACGAGCCCCTAAGAAAGACTATTCGTGAATTTTTATTTCATTATCAATAATTCTGATGCCGGATATTTAGGCAGCATTCAGGGTCCTAATTATTTCTCCAAAGCGAACCTTTCCGCTCGGACTGTAAGGAATTTTATCTACCCTGTACGCGGAAAAATTAATGATATCAGTCATGGCAGCCTGCTCATTTATTTTTTCAATCAGACGAAAAAATTATCCTGGCCTTTCTGGACAGTACTAAAAATACACCGGACATGATTTTCCCCCTGCATCTGAACAGTGAGCAGTGCCACATCCCTTATACAAGGCAGGGCGCGAATATTCTCCTCCACGCGATAAATATCGTGTTCGCTGCAAATTTCACCGTTACGATTCATCAGGAAAAGTCTGCCATTATCATCAAGGTAACCATAATCTGCCATCAAGAAATAACGTTCTTTACCGATCGTGATAAACGGTTTACTTCCATCACCATATTCATCCATAAGCATATAGCTGGATATGGCGATTCTTCCTTTTTCATAAGGGGAAAGAGGTCTGTTTTCCGTATCCAGGATCAATACCTTATTGCCGTCGAATGCAACGCCCACACTCTCCGGGTATGCAAGCATATCTACCGGCGTCGACAGGATGTTCACCCCGGTTTCAGTGCACCCGTAATATTCGCAGAAAATGTTACCGAACGTGGCTCTGGCAGCCAGCTTGCTTTTTACCGGGAAATAACTGCCACCTACTAATACCCATCGCAGATGATGGTGTAGCAATTTTCTTCCTGCGAGTCCTGTCAGCCGTGCAACCAGGTTTGGAGTCATAACAGTGGCCGTAACTGTGCTGACGGCCAGTGTATATTCGAGAGCTGTCTCGTCGTCCTGGTCCACCAGATATAGCGGGGCACCCAGTCCCATAAACATCCGGGCCCAGCTGTTTCCGGCTGCGTGATATAAAGGAAGTAACAGAAGGAAGCCATCGTTATCATTGAAGCTAAAGCGCTCTGTAAACCATGCGAAGCGGCGAGCATCAAACGAGCGATAACGTAGGGCAATTTTGGGTACTGAACTGGTGCCAGAAGTCATAGAAATTGCGCGGAACGGTGGGCGTACATATGTGGACAGCAGCTTATCAAGCTCGAGATGATGAAAATCCCCGATACTTTTGATCACCGGATCGGTGGGCGCATCAACGGCCAGCATGCTTGTTCCACTGATATTAAGGTCACTAAGTTCCTCGGGTGAATAAAGGTTAAAAGATACGAGCAACAAGCCAGGTTTTATCCGGCTGAGCAGTTCCCTCAGTGTCTCTGTTGTAAGCGAGTAATCAAGCCCATTAGCCGGGATACCCAGTGTAGTGAATGCAGCCAGCCAGCAGACAAGCTCTGAGCTGTTTTTTGACAGATAGCATGCTGAGCGGAGCTGCTCCTGATTGAAGGCGCGGCTAAGGAAAACTATTCGGGATGCTGTTTGTCGGGCGATTTCATGCCATGTATATTGCCCGTTCTTATCAGTAATGCAGATTTCGCTGCCACGTCCAGCGGCAATTTCATTCAGTCTGCTGAGAGTGATCATCATGTATTTCCTCGAATTATAAATATTATGCAAATTCAGGCTGAAATAATTAGAAGCCCTGCTTTTCTAAATTTATTAATTTTATCTTTTAGTTCTTTGTTGATAATATCCCCCGGAAAAACAAGTGGCACGCCGGGGGGGTATGGAATAATAAATTTATCTGAAATAAGGCTTTCAAAATGGTTTTCTTTATTCTTATTTAAAGATATTTTCTCAAATGCTTTTAGCAGTGTAGATACAGCCTCATTGTTTATTCCAATGTGGAAATTAAAAACAACTGAGTTATTAATAAATCTTTTGGCGTAAATTTTCTCCTCAGAGAGCATGTTTTTTATTTCTGCACCAGTTCCAATAGATGATACATCAACTATCACTTTTGTGGGGTCATAATGAATATGCCATTGTGAACTAAAAATACCTCGATAGATCGCATCGTCACCCAAACCATTTATTAAAGAAATCCCGGTAATGAACTTCTCTACCAACGTACGGGAATGCGCGGCAAGAGCCTTTCCATACTCTGTCATCATTGCCTGGGCCGCATCTAGCGAGGCCAGTATGGGATAACTTGGCGAAGTAGTGTGTATCCTGTATTTAGCCGTCTCAATCTTTCTGGGCAGCGTTGTGGTTCCACGGCAGTGAATAACAGAGGCCTGTCTTAGACAGAAAAGAGATTTATGGGATGAATGTGTGCATATGATATCTATATCCGGATATTTCTCCAGTAATGGGCTGATGTTCATTGCAGTTAGCGGCTGCGTATCATCACTGAAATAATTCAGGCTACCCCATGCTTCATCAATGAAGAACCTACGTGTACTGACGCCAGCAGCCATAAGGCGTTCCAGAACTCCAGGAATATCATAGATAATACCTTCATAGGACTGGGCGGTAAGAATTACCACATCGCAGGCTTTTCCACTCTGCTGCATAGATAAAAGAGTCTGCTCAAGGTGATTATAGGACCAGGCACTGAGCCCACCGTCTTCCGTATAGAGATCCGGGCAGAGATAATTAACGTCTGCACCGATTGACTGCGTGTGGAAATGAACTGACTGATGGCAGTTTCGGTCTACAAGAATACGCTGCCCCTTTTCATAGAGAGCTGTAATAGCTATCTGGTTAGCAATGCTGGTTCCGCCTGTAATATAGAATGAGGCGTCTGCTTTATAAAGCTTTGCTGTCAGGGTTTGTGATTCTGAAATAATTCCTGTGGGGAAGAAAAAATTATCAAAAAGTTCACCTGTGACTGAACTTTCCAGACATTCTGATAACTTATCACGAGGGTTACCCACGACATCACTGTTTCCATAGCTGGAAATAGGCAGGGCATGGAAAGAATAGATATTTTTATGCCTAAGTTCTTTTAATTTATTCAGGACGGGGGTTACCCCGGCTTTGTTAATAATACTGGTGCCCATTCTTATACCAACCTGTCATAATGCTTGTGTGCAAATAAATATGCCTCTTTTAATGTGCGATGAATATTTTTATTTTCTGATTAAGCTATCAGTGAAGGTGATACCCAAATTGCAGTTTTTAGCATAAAATTATTAATTTTGGTTCTCAGCATTCCCTTAGTAGCCGTTTGTCCCAATCAGGTATTCATTAATCAGGGTTTGATTGCACATCAATGTATAGGCGATCGCGTCTTTACTACGGTAGAAGTATTTACGCGAATGTTGAGCCTTTGTTGTCGACCTCTCAACTCTCAACGTCAAATTTCTGCCTGTTAATGACACCATAAAGGGTTTCCGAATCAATTGAATAGAGCGGGAAAACCGGCACCGATTGTTAATAAAGCGGAAACCTCGGCCACATCACATAATGGCAACTGCTTATGAAAACGCATTTTCTGTGCCTTATGACGACTGACCACGAATTTATGCCAGGTTAGCTTTTGTGTTTCTTTAGCGTATTCCAGGTGTTTCAGCTTTCATGGCAAGCTAAAAAGGATAGCCAGCGCTTAAACCCATTAAGGCGGCTTACGTCATAATCAAAGGCATTGAGGTGATACGTGCACTACGCAAAGGCCAGGCCTCATTGTATTGTTATGGCGATCCCGGGGAAGATGTGTTTTTTAAGCAGAGTCTTTGAAATGTAGGCCCTTCTAATAACACAAAAAGCCGTCTCATCGCGAACTTTGCAACAGTGGCTGATGAAGAGCAAAGTATGCCACGCCACGAACGACGCGGCTCAAACTGGTATGGATGCCGCTTTTTATGTCTTTGCGAAGAGCGCACACTAGCTGTGCCAGCTCGTTGTCAACGACCTGAAGGCCGGGATATCCCGGCCTTCAGCTGCTATGCCAGCAGATACTTCGCGTGAAAGCGCAGATGATCTTCCACAAAGCTGGCGATAAAGAAGTAGCTGTGATCGTATCCGGGCTGAATACGTACGGTAAGCGGATACTCTTTTTCGCGGGCGATGCTTTCCAGTCGCTCCGGACGGAGCTGATCGGCCAGAAACTGGTCGCTGTCGCCCTGATCCAACAGCATTGGCACCTGCTGCGTCGCACGCTGCATCAGCGTACAGCTGTCATACTCTTCCCAACTGTGACGATCTTTACCCAGATAAGCAGTAAAGGCTTTTTCGCCCCACGGCACCTGGGCAGGGTTAACGATGGGCGCAAACGCGGATGCGGAAACAAAACGCTGCGGATTACGTAACGCCAGCATTAGCGCGCCGTGTCCGCCCATCGAGTGGCCCATAATCGCCTGTTTGTCGCTGACGTTGAAGTTCCCGGCTATCAGCGCGGGCAGTTCTTCGTTCAGGTAGTCGTACATGCGAAAATGTGCGTCCCACGGTGCCTGCGTGGCGTTAAGATAGAACCCCGCACCCTGACCCAGATCGTAGCTTTCATTATTGGGTACTACTTCGCCGCGCGGGCTGGTGTCCGGCATGACCAGCACCAGACCCAGCTCCGCCGCCACGCGCTGCGCCCCCGATTTCGTTGAGAAGTTCTCGTCGGTGCAGGTCAGCCCCGCCAGAAACCACAGGACCGGCGGCGCGGTTTCGCCCTTAGGCCCCGGCAGAAAAATGCTGAAGATCATTGAGCAGTTTAACGTGGCCGACAGATGGCGGTAGCGCTGCTGCCAGCCGCCAAATAACCGATGTTCTTCAAGTAGCTCCAGGCTGGATGCCATTCCTCTCTCCTTATTTAGTGAAATGCACCACGGAACGGATCGATTTCCCTTCGTGCATCAGATCAAACGCGTCGTTAATCTCTTCCAGCGGCATGTTATGGGTAATGAAGTCGTTAAGCTGGAACTCGCCGTCCAGATAGCGCTGAACGATGCCCGGCAGCTGAGAACGACCCTTGACGCCGCCAAAAGCTGAACCGCGCCACACGCGTCCGGTAACCAGCTGGAATGGACGAGTAGAAATCTCTTCGCCCGCGCCGGCCACGCCGATAATCACGGATTCGCCCCAGCCCTTATGGCAACACTCCAGCGCAGAACGCATAACGTTAACGTTGCCGATACATTCAAAGGAGAAATCGACGCCGCCGTCGGTCATCTCCACAATCACATCCTGAATCGGCTTGTCGAAATCTTTTGGATTGATTAAATCGGTCGCGCCCAGTTTGGTCGCCAGATCGAACTTGCTGGTGTTCAGATCGATACCGATGATGCGGCCGGCTTTTGCCATCTTCGCGCCGATAATTGCCGACAGGCCAATGCCGCCCAGGCCGAAAATCGCCACGGTATCGCCTTCTTTGACCTTCGCCGTATTCATTACCGCGCCCATGCCGGTAGTGACGCCGCAGCCCAGCAGGCAAACTTCTTCCAGCGGCGCTTCTTTGCTGATTTTTGCCAGTGAGATTTCCGGAATAACGGTGTATTCAGAGAAGGTCGAGGTGCCCATATAGTGGAAAATAGGCTTGCCGTCTTTAAAGAAACGGGTGGTGCCGTCCGGCATCAGGCCCTTGCCCTGGGTGGCGCGGATGGCCTGACAAAGGTTAGTTTTGCCCGACAAACAGAATTTACATTTGCCGCATTCTGGCGTGTACAGTGGGATAACGTGATCGCCAACCTCAACGCTGGTAACGCCTTCGCCGACCGCTTCTACAATGCCGCCGCCTTCGTGCCCTAAAATCGCCGGGAAAACGCCTTCAGGGTCTTTTCCGGACAGCGTATAGGCGTCCGTATGGCAAACGCCGGTCGCTACGATGCGCACCAGCACTTCACCTTTCTGCGGCGGCATCAGATCCACTTCTTCAATCGACAGAGGTTCGCCAGCGGCCCATGCGACGGCGGCGCGAGTTTTAATCATTTGCATATCAGTGTATTCCTTATCGAAGGCTGCCATTCGGCAATGTCGGGAGAACGGGCTGTTGCGCTCAAACCCATTAATTATGGCTGAATTTCGTCGTCTGGCGTCTGCTCTATAATCAGATACTTCAGCGCCTTTACATTGGGCGTGAAAGCGTCGCGCCGCCAGATTAAATAAGTGTCGGTATGACTGATTTCTTCGGGCAGGGGATACTGTTGCACCTGACCCGGCGTCGCTATCCGCGCCAGCACCGATTCTGGCAGAATGGCCAGACCCGCACCGCTGGCTACGCAGGCCAGCATGGCGTGATAGGACTGAATTTCCATAAACTGGCCGGGCGCTATCCCTGCCTGGCGAAACCAGTTTTCTAAACGCAGGCGGTAAGAGCAGCCGGGGCGAAAGGCGAACAGGGTATCGCCAGCCGCATCGGCAGGATGGTTAACCGGTGGATGACTCAGATTGCCGATCAGCACCATCCGTTCGGCAAAGGTTTTGCAGCTGTTAAGCTCATCCGCCACTATCGGACCTTCAACCAGCGCGGCCGCCAGCGTGCCCTTGCGCACTTGCTCAATAAGCTCACCGGAGGTGCCGGTAATCAACGTGAGTGCTACCTCTGGATAGCGCTGATGATAGGTCGATAGCAGAGAAGGCAGATGTACGGCTGCGGTACTTTCCATTGAGCCCAGCGCAAAATTGCCGCCCGGTTCGCCACTGTGTGCCATATTTAGCGCTTCTTCACTCAGCGCCAGGATACGCTGCGCGTAGCACAGAAAATTGTGCCCCATCGGTGACAGGCGCAGGCGCTGTTTTTCACGAATAAACAGATCGATGCCCGTTTCCTGCTCCAGCTGGCGTAACCTGGTTGTCAGGTTCGACGGCACACGGTGCAACTGCTCGGCGGCGCGTACCAGCGACCCGGTCTCCGCCACCGCACAGAACATTTTTAGCTGGGTCAGATCCATTTATTCTCTTTTTGTAAGCAAGTTAGTGACTATTATTCATTTTTTGTAAGTCTAATCGTGGTACACACTGTTAGCAACATTTTCATTACCCCGGCAGCAGGAAAAGAACATGGCACTACGCGTGGCGCTAAGCGCCTTTATCGCTCTTATTGTGGCGATGGGAATTGGACGGTTTACTTTTACGCCTCAGGTGCCGTTGATGATTGCGGAACACCAGCTGACGCTAACCAGCGCGGCGGTCGTGGCAGCTTTTAACTATCTGGGTTATCTCTGCGGTTCATGGAACGCGATGCGGACAACCAGCCATGTAGAAACGCGGCTAAAGGCAGGAATTGGCGGAGCGGTGGTGCTGACGCTGCTTTCCGCCTGCGTCGCCGGGCCGTGGCTGCACGGCGTTATTCGTTTTGTTATCGGCTGGGCCAGCGGCTGGACGATGGTGCTGGTGGCGGCCTGGAGCAACGAGCAGCTGCATAAGTATGGTCGTCCCGGCCTGAGCGCCGCCGTTTTTGCCGGGCCGGGAACGGGTATTTTCCTGAGCGGGCTGCTGGCCGTGTTCCTGCACGGGGAACAGGTCAGCGCCGCCCAGGCCTGGATAGCCTACGGCGTGCTGGCGCTGGTGCTGGTTTTACCCATCGCACGCTATTTACCGCGCAAAGGCGAGTTGCATCGGCCCGAAACGGCACCGGAACCGCTGGTATTGACGGCGGCGCTGAAAAAGCTGGTCTGGAGCTATAGCCTGGCGGGCTTCGGCTATATTATTCCCGCCACTCAGTCGTTATATGGCAGGCTTGTTGACCACGGGATATGCCGTCGGGCAACTTGTCGGGCCGCTGGTTTCTGCCGTTTCTACCACGCTTACACATCGGCTGGAGCCTGCGCTTTATCTGGCAGGCGCAGGACTGATCGTGGCCGGGCTACTGGTCTGGCGACGCGATTTGGTTACCGCGTGAAACAGTTTCGGGCGTAATACGGCGTGATTTGCTGGATTAACGGCGCGTTGTGTACGAAAATACCGCCTCTGAAATTGTACCGGTCCCGTCGGGGCCGGCGTTACACCTGCTGGAGAAAAGATCGCCATGGCTACGTTAAGTCAGGAAGCCACACTTGTTCACGAAGCGCTGCTCGCGCGTGGACTGGAAACCCCGTTACGCTCGCCTGCGCGTGAAATGGATGACGAAACCCGCAGACGCCTGATTGCCGGTCACATGACCGAAGTCATGCAGTTGCTTAATCTTGATTTAGAAGACGACAGCCTGATGGAAACGCCGCATCGCATCGCCAAAATGTATGTGAATGAGGTTTTCTCCGGTCTGGACTACGCCAACTTCCCAAAAATCACCCTGATTGAAAACAAAATGAAGGTAGATGAAATGGTGACGGTACGCGATATCACGCTGACCAGCACCTGCGAACACCATTTTGTTATCATCGACGGTAAAGCGACGGTAGCCTACATCCCGAAAGACAAGGTGATTGGCCTGTCAAAGATTAACCGCATCGTGCAGTTTTTCTCTTCCCGTCCACAGGTGCAGGAACGTCTGACCCAGCAGGTGCTGATCGCGCTGCAAACGCTGCTTGGCACCAATAACGTGGCTGTTTCTATCGACGCGGTGCATTACTGCGTGAAAGCGCGCGGGATCCGTGACGCCACCAGCGCGACCACCACCACATCGCTGGGCGGCCTGTTTAAGTCCAGCCAGAATACCCGCCAGGAATTTCTGCGCGCCGTTCGCCACAGCTAATACTTTTTGCCTGCGGCGGGTTAATAGCCGCAGGCTGACGTTTACTGCACCAAACCTTCTTTTGCCGCAGGTCGCTACAGCAGGAACCCGGACATGCCCCGCATACAGACGCTGGATTTTCTTCGAGGCATCGCCATTCTGGGGATCCTGTTGCTTAACATCAACGCGTTCGGGCTGCCGGGCGCGGCCTATCTGAATCCGAACTGGCAAGGTTCCGTTGCGCTGCACGACGCCTGGACGTGGGCAGTCGTCGATTTTTTTGCCCAGCTTAAATTCCTTGCGCTGTTTGCGCTGCTGTTTGGCGGTGGTTTGCAGCTGCTGCTGCCGCGCGGCAAGCGCTGGCTACAGGCCCGGCTGAGCTGGCTGGTGCTGTTTGGTTTTTTGCACTGCCTGCTGTTCTGGGAAGGCGATATTCTGATGGATTACGGTCTGATTGGGCTGGTGGCGTGGCGGATGATCCGTGATGTGGCCTCAAGCCGCCAGCTGTTCAATACGGGCGTGATGCTTTATGTGGTCGGATGCGGCGCGCTGATTGTGCTGGGTTTGCTCTCGGGTCACCAGCCTAATAACTCCTGGCTACCGGGCGCGGCGGATATACAGTATGAAACCTTCTGGAAAACCCACGGCGGCTGGGAAGCAGTGCGCAACCGCCTCGATCTGCTCTCTTCAGGGCTGCTGTCGCTGGCGGCGCAGTATGGCTGGCAGCTGGCCGGACTGATGCTAACCGGCGCGGCCCTGATGCGCAGCGGCTGGCTAAAAGGTAGCTGGAGCCTGGCGCACTATCGGCGTACCGCGCTGATTTTGCTACTGGTGTCAGCCGCTATTGAGCTTCCCGGCGTCTATTTTCAGTGGGCCAGCGGCTGGACTTTCTATCCGGCAGGCTTCTTTCTCCAGTTGCCGCGCGAGATAAGCGCGCCGCTACAGGCAGTCGGCTATGCCGCACTTTGCTTTGGCTACTGGCCCACGCTGGCACCTCTTAAAATAACCCGCGCCGTCAGCTGCGTGGGTAAAATGGCGCTAAGCAATTACCTGCTGCAAACGCTGCTTTGTACGCTCTTCTTTAATCATTTTGGCTGGTTTAATCGCCTCGATCGCCTGCACTTGCTGCTGGTAGTCGTTGTGGTCTGGCTAATCAATCTCTCCTTTTCCCTGCTGTGGCTGCGCTATTTCCGTCAGGGGCCGGTCGAATGGCTGTGGCGTCGGCTAACGCGCCTGAGCGGCGGCGATCCCTTGTTACAAAAATGATAACCGTCACAAATGTGACGGAAAGATATGTAACCGCTTTCATCCCTGTGACCTGATTCACGCAGTCCTCCTTCTCCCTTTGTCAGAATAGCCTCCGCAAACAAGGCGTCCGGGAGGGCTATGCAAATTTTAACTTCCACAGGTATTCAGCCATGATCACCATTCGTGATGTGGCGCGCGAAGCGGGCGTATCGGTGGCAACGGTTTCACGCGTGCTGAACCACAGCGCCTCGGTGACGCAGGAAACGCGTGAAAGGGTGCTGGGCATTGTCGAGCAGCTGGGCTATCGGCCTAACGCTAACGCTCAGGCGCTGGCTTCGCAGGTTAGCGATACCATTGGCGTTGTGGTGATGGACGTCTCCGACCCCTTTTTTGGCGCGCTGGTCAAGGCGGTTGATACCGTCGCGCAGCGTATGCATAAACACGTGCTTATCAACAACTCCTATCACCAGGCCGACAAAGAGCGGCACGCTATTGAAGTGCTGATCCGTCAGCGCTGCGGCGCGCTGATTGTGCATGCCAAAGCGCTGGCCGATGCGGAACTGGCTTCGCTGATGGAGCAGGTGCCGGGTATGGTGCTGATTAACCGCGTCGTGGCGGGCTACGAGCATCGCTGCGTTTGCCTTGATAACGTTAGCGGTGCGTTGATGGCGACCAGGATGTTGCAGCAGCAGGGCCATCAGCGCATCGGCTACCTGGGGTCCAGCCATCCGATTGAGGATATGGATCAGCGGCGTACCGGCTGGCAACGGGCGTTGCTGGAGCAGAACATTATTCCTGCTGAAAGCTGGATGGCCAGCGCCGAACCGGATATGCAGGGCGGTGAAGCAGCGATGGTAGAGCTACTGGGCCGTAATCTGCAGCTGAGCGCCGTTTTTGCCTATAACGACAGCATGGCTGCGGGCGCGCTTGCTGCATTGAAAGACAATGGCATTGCGGTACCGCAACGGCTGTCGGTCGTGGGCTTTGACGATATTCCCATGTCGCGTTACACCGATCCACAGCTGACGACGGTACGTTATCCCATTGTTTCTATGGCGAAACTGGCCACTGAACTGGCACTAAAAGGCGCCGCCGGGCTGCTGGATACCACGGCCAGGCACTGCTTTATGCCAACGCTGGTGCGCCGTCACTCCGTTGCCGTCTGCCAAAGTGTGGCGGCGATCACTATCCGCAACGATACCCCTATGTAACCGTTTTCAATCTGTGAGTAAATTCACAGTTAATTAACATCTGCTTCACTAAGATGGCCGTGCCTGGCCGGGAGATAACGAAAAAAAACGCCAGGCCTGCCTGTGGACGACACGCAAACCGACCCTACAAAGAACCGGAGAGAACAATGAAGAAGGTATTTACCCTCACTACCCTGGTTGCCAGCATGATGTTTGGCGCAACGGCGCACGCTGCCGATACCCGCATTGGCGTGACTATCTACAAATATGACGACAACTTTATGTCTGTCGTGCGCAAAGATATCGAGAAAGAAGCAAAAAACAGCAGCGGCGTTCAGCTGCTGATGAACGACTCGCAGAACAGTCAGTCAACGCAGAACGACCAGATTGACGTCATGGTAGCCAAAGGCGTTAAGGCGCTGGCAATTAACCTCGTCGACCCTTCTGCCGCTGCGGTCGTGATCAGCAAAGCAAAAGCTAACGATATCCCTATTGTTTTCTTTAACAAAGAACCGTCTGCCAAAGCGCTGGCCAGCTACGACAAAGCTTACTATGTCGGCACCGACTCCAAAGAGTCTGGCGTTAAGCAGGGCGAGCTGATTGAGAAACACTGGAAGGCGAATGCTAACTGGGATCTGAACAAAGATGGCGTTGTGCAGTTTGTACTGCTGAAGGGCGAGCCAGGACATCCGGATGCGGAAGCACGTACCAAATATGTCATCGAGACGTTGAACAAAGATGGTCTGAAAACGCAGCAGCTGCACATGGATACCGCCATGTGGGATACCGCCCAGGCTAAAGACAAAATGGACGCCTGGCTCTCTGGTCCAAACGGCAACAAAATCGAAGTGGTCATTGCCAACAACGACGCGATGGCAATGGGCGCGGTAGAAGCGCTGAAGGCGCATAACAAATCTTCCGTTCCAGTCTTCGGCGTGGATGCGCTGCCGGAAGCGCTGGCAATGGTGAAGTCGGGCGCAATGGCGGGTACCGTGCTGAACGATGCCGAAAACCAGGCGAAGGCCACCTTTGATATGGCGAAAAACCTGGCGGCGGGCAAACCGGCCACAGAAGGTACTAACTATAAGCTGGATGGCAAAGTAGTGCGCGTGGCGTACGTGCCGGTTGATAAAGACAACCTCGCCCAGATCAGTAAATAAACAGCCGGGCGCAACCGCGCCTGTTACCGGGTCTGCCAGCGGGCAGGCCCGACCGGACAACGATCGGTCAGGTAGAATTATGAGCAGCGATCAGGGGCAGTACCTGCTGGAAATGACTAACGTCAGCAAATCCTTCCCGGGCGTCAAGGCATTAGATAACGTTAATTTGAAAATCCGTCCCCATTCCGTGCATGCGCTGATGGGAGAAAACGGTGCAGGAAAATCGACGCTATTAAAATGCCTGTTCGGTATTTACAGCAAAGACACGGGAAATATCGTTTTTCAGGGCAAGGAAATAGATTTTAAAAGCTCGAAAGAAGCGCTGGAAAACGGCGTTTCTATGGTGCATCAGGAATTAAACCTGGTCCTGCAACGTACGGTAATGGATAACATGTGGCTGGGACGTTATCCGCGTAAAGGTTTTTTCGTCGATCACGAAAAGATGTATCAGGATACCAAAGCCATATTTGACGAGCTGGATATCGATATCGATCCACGCGATAAGGTGATTTCGCTTTCCGTTTCACAAATGCAGATGATAGAAATCGCCAAGGCGTTCTCCTATGATGCAAAAATTGTCATTATGGACGAGCCGACGTCATCATTAACGGAAAAAGAGGTGAACCATCTGTTCACTATTATCCGGAAATTAAAAGATCGCGGCTGCGGTATCGTTTATATTTCGCATAAAATGGAAGAGATCTTCCAGCTTTGCGATGAAATTACTATCCTGCGCGACGGCCAGTGGATCGCCACCCAGCCGCTTGAAGGGCTGGATATGGATAAGATCATCGCCATGATGGTAGGCCGTTCGCTGAACCAGCGTTTTCCGGACAAAACCAACGTGCCGGGCGAAACCATTCTGGAGGTGCGTAATCTGACCTCGCTGCGCCAGCCGTCTATCCGCGACATCTCCTTCGATCTGCGCAAAGGCGAAATCCTTGGCGTGGCGGGCCTGGTAGGCGCAAAGCGTACCGATATCGTTGAAACGCTGTTTGGCATTCGCGAAAAGTCAGGCGGCACTATTAAGCTGCACGGCAAAAAAATTAACAACAATTCGGCAAACGAAGCCATTAATCACGGCTTTGCGCTGGTGACGGAAGAGCGGCGCGCGACAGGGATCTACGCCTTTCTGGATATCGGCTTTAACTCGCTAATTTCTAATATTCGTAAATATAAAAACTCTATCGGCCTGTTAGATAATAACCGGATGAAAAGCGATACCCAGTGGGTGATTGACGCGATGCGGGTAAAAACGCCGGGTCATGCAACTTCTATCGGTTCTTTATCTGGCGGTAACCAGCAAAAAGTTATTATTGGCCGCTGGCTGTTAACCCAGCCGGAAATACTGATGCTGGATGAGCCAACACGCGGCATCGACGTTGGCGCAAAATTCGAAATTTACCAGCTTATTTCCGATCTGGCGAAGAAAGAGAAGGGTATTATTATTATCTCCTCTGAAATGCCTGAGCTGTTGGGTATTACCGACAGGATTCTGGTCATGAGCAACGGGATGGTTGCCGGTATTGTCGACACAAAAACCACCACGCAAAACGAAATATTACGTTTAGCATCGAAGCACCTTTAATGAGGTAAGGGCAGTTATCATGAAAGCTGTGAATAAAAAGAATGCGCTCACCTGGCTAAAAGAAGGTGGAATCTATGTGGTATTGCTGGTACTGCTGGCGATTATTATTTTCCAGGACCCAACGTTTTTAAGTTTAATGAACCTGAGTAATATTTTAACCCAGTCTTCCGTGCGCATTATTATTGCGCTTGGCGTGGCCGGGCTTATCGTCACTCAGGGTACCGACCTTTCTGCCGGACGCCAGGTTGGCTTAGCCGCGGTTGTAGCCGCGACGCTGCTGCAGGCAATGGATAACGCGAATAAAGTGTTTCCACATCTGGATACCGTGCCTATTCCACTGGTGATTTTGATTGTTTGCGTGGTGGGTGGTCTGATTGGCCTGGTGAACGGCCTGATTATTGCCTACCTGAAGGTAACGCCTTTTATTACCACGCTGGGCACGATGATTATCGTTTACGGTATCAACTCGCTCTATTACGATTACGTTGGCGCTTCGCCGATTGCCGGTTTTGATGAGAAATTCTCGACGTTTGCCCAGGGCTTTATTCGCATGGGCGACTTCAAGCTTTCTTACATTACCTTCTATGCGCTGATCGCTATCTTCTTCGTGTGGGTTCTGTGGAATAAAACCCGCTTTGGCAAAAACATTTTTGCCATCGGCGGTAACCCGGAAGCGGCTAAGGT
This sequence comes from Erwinia phyllosphaerae, assembly GCF_019132875.1. Taxonomy (GTDB): domain Bacteria; phylum Pseudomonadota; class Gammaproteobacteria; order Enterobacterales; family Enterobacteriaceae; genus Erwinia; species Erwinia phyllosphaerae. Next base: position 519,388 of record NZ_JAHSPF010000001.1, on the reverse strand, counting down.
TTCAGGTGTAAACGTTAACTTCAACCTGATCCTGATCTATGCGCTTTCCGGCGTGTTCTATGCCTTCGGCGGTATGCTGGAGGCGGGACGCATCGGCTCGGCCACCAACAACCTGGGCTTTATGTATGAGCTGGACGCTATCGCGGCCTGCGTAGTCGGCGGCGTCTCCTTTGCTGGCGGTGTCGGCACCGTAGCGGGCGTGGTGACCGGCGTTATCATCTTTACCGTCATCAACTACGGCCTGACCTACATCGGCGTGAACCCTTACTGGCAGTACATTATCAAAGGCGGCATTATTATCTTCGCCGTAGCGCTGGATTCACTGAAATACGCGCGTAAGAAGTAACGTTTTATGCAATGAACCGGGCCAGACGGCAAACCGTCTGGCCTTTTTTACGTCTGGTGCCAGCATAACGGGATTCTTGCTGATGGCGCGCACGCCCGCTGTAGGTTTATAGAAAAGAGGATGAAGAATAATAACGGCAGGATGGTCTGTTAATTGCTGTTGCTGTTGCTGTTGCTGCTACTGTTGTTGCTGTTGTTGCTGTTGTTGCTGTTGTTGCTGTTGTTGCTGTTGTTGCTGTTGTTGCTGTTGTTGCTGTTGTTGCTGCTGTTGCTGTTGCTGCTGTTGCTGTTGCTGTTGTTGCTATTGCTGTTGTTGCTATTGTTATTGCTATTGCTATTGCTATTGCTATTGCTATTGCTATTGCTGTTGTTACTGCTGTTGCTGCTGTTGCTGCTGTTGCTGCTGTTGCTGCTGTTGCTGCTGTTGCTGCTGTTGCTGCTGTTGCTGCTGCTGTTGCTGTTGCTGCGGCTCGGGTGGTTTTTGCTGACGGGCGTCAGCCTTCATTTTTTGTTCCAGCTCCAGCAGCTGTTCCGGGGTAACGGCCGGATAGCTTTGCGCATCTTCCGGCACCTCGTGCCGCGCCGGAATCGGCACCAGCGGCCCTAAAAATCGTGGTTCGCGCTTCATCAGGTACAGGTCAGCCAGCGCGCCCAGGCGAGCTGCCACTTCTCTTATACGAATATTCAGCATGTTTTTGGGCGAAGGCACCGCGTAGCACTGCGCCTGGATGCCCATATGCAGCGCAATAAACAGCGCGCGCTCACAGTGGAAACGCTGGGTAATAATAATGAAATCGTTAGTATCAAACACTTTACGCGTGCGCACGATGGAATCCAGCGTGCGGAAACCCGCATAGTCCAGCACGATATCGGCCGGTGCTACGCCTGCGGCAATCAGATCGCGGCGCATGGTCATCGGCTCATTGTAGCTCTGCTGCGCATTGTCGCCGCTCAGCAGCAGATAGTTAATCTTGCCGCTGTTATAGGCGTTAAGCGCGCCCTGCATGCGGTACAGATAATACTGGTTGATGACGCCGGTACGGTAATATTTGGCGGTGCCGAGCACCACGCCTACCTGGCGGTGCGGCAGCGAGCGCAGATTATCATAGACGTAGGGTGCCGTTTTTACGCTTATCCAGCGGTCCAGGCCGAGCGCGGCTAAGACCATCAAAGTAATGATGATCAACAGACCGTAAATCAAGCGTTTTAGCATGCCGGACGGTACTCAGACTTAAGCGTAAAGGGTGGCTCAAGGCTACTTTACAAGGCGAGGTGAAGCAAGCGGCAGCGCACCGGCTGGCGGCTTTTTGCGCAGCGGCTCGCAGAAGTGGAAAAGCCGGGCGCAAAGGCCCGGCAACCGTCCTCAGATTGAGGTGCGGCGATAGTTACGGTATTGCGGTAGCCAGAAGTTAGCGGCAATGGCACGCGAAAGCACATCTTCCGACGTGACCACCGCTACGCCTGCCAGCTGGGCGGCTTTGCCCACGGCCATCGCGATAACTTTCGAAACGCCCTGAATATCTTTCACTTCAGGCAGTACCGCACCCGCGCCGTCGTTCACCAGCGGCGAGCAGTCTGCCAGCGCGCGACTGGCGGCCATCAGCATGCTGTCGGTAACGCGAGTTGCGCCGGAGGCGATCACGCCCAGACCAATACCAGGGAAAATGTAGGAGTTGTTGCACTGCGCGATAGGGAAAGTTTTTTCTTTCCAGGTCACAGGTGCAAACGGACTGCCGGTGGCGACCAGCGCCGCGCCGTCGGTCCATTCCAGAATGTCCTGCGGCGTCGCTTCCACGCGAGAAGTCGGGTTAGACAGCGGCATCACGATAGGACGCGCGCAGTGCTTATGCATCTCGCGAATGATTTCTTCGCTGAACAGGCCGGGCTGACCGGAAACGCCAATCAGGATATCCGGGCGGGCGTTGCGCACCACGTCCAGTAGCGACAGCGAATCAGAGGCGGAATCCCAGCTGTGCAGATTTTCACTTTTCTGTACCAGCTTGCTCTGGAAGCCCAGCAGGTTTGGCTGCTTGTCGGTCAGCAGGCCGAAGCGGTCCACCATAAAGACGCGGGCGCGAGCTTCCTCGTCGCTCAGGCCTTCCGATTTCATCTGGGCGATGATCTGTTCAGCGATGCCGCATCCCGCGGAGCCTGCACCCAGGAAGACAACCTTCTGCTCGCTCATTTTGCTGCCTGCCGCGCGGCTGGCGGCGATCAGCGTGCCAAGCGTAACGGCTGCGGTGCCCTGAATATCGTCGTTAAAGCAGCACACCTCGTCACGGTAGCGTTCCAGCAGTGGCATCGCATTCTTTTGTGCAAAGTCTTCAAACTGCAGCAGCACGTTCGGCCAGCGGCTTTTTACCGCCTGAATAAATTCGTTAACGAAGTTGTCATACTCTTCGCCGGTGATGCGCGGATGACGCCAGCCCATATAAAGCGGATCGTTGAGCAGCTGCTGGTTGTTGGTGCCGACATCCAGCACCACCGGCAGCGTATAGGCCGGACTGATGCCGCCGCAGGCGGTATAGAGCGACAGCTTACCGATTGGAATCCCCATGCCGCCGATGCCCTGGTCGCCCAGGCCCAGAATGCGTTCGCCATCCGTCACCACGATAACCTTCACGTTTTGCTTGGTGGCGTTTTGCAGCATATCTTCAATGCTGGCGCGGTTAGGGTAGGAGATAAACAGCCCGCGCGCACGACGATAAATTTCTGAGAAGTGTTCACAGGCCGCGCCGACGGTTGGGGTGTAGATAATCGGCATCATCTCTTCCAGATGATTGTCCAGCAGGCGGTAAAACAGCGTTTCGTTGGTGTCCTGGATATTACGCAGATAGACGTGCTTATCGTTGGCGTTTTTAAAATCCTGGAACTGGCGCCAGGCGCGCTGGGCCTGCTCTTCAATGGTTTCAACCGTTTCCGGCAGCAGGCCGTTCAGGTTGAAATCGTTACGCTCTTCAACGGAGAAGGCGCTGCCTTTATTGAGTAACGGAAATTCCAGCAGGATAGGGCCAGCGTAGGGGATATAGAGTGAACGCTTGTTTTCGTAGTCGAGTTCCATGTCATTAATGCTCGTCAGGATCGGAATGGTGTGGCCCAATCCTAAAATAATTCATCTGAAAGTACAGCTTTTGTTAACAGCTGATAACAAAAGCCCTCAATTTTCAATAACAAAAAACGCAACGCCAGCGGTCAGCTTAACGGAATAGTTTGCAGGCTGGCACAGCCGAGCGCCTGGAGAGTCGCGGCCGTCGCCTGACGCTGAATCACCCGTGCATCCGGTTCTTCTGCCAGAACAGCGCGCTGAATTTGCTTCACGTCGTAACCGGCCATGTTCAGCAGGATCAGCGCGGCCTGTAGCGGCGGCAGCGTCGGGTTAAAAGCCGCGTTTTCCGCATAGCTGCCTGCGAAGATAGCGCCATCGGCCATCTGTAGCGCAACGCCGCTTAGCGCCTGAGAATAAGGTGCATGGCTGCGGTTTGCGGCTTCCAGCGCGGCTTTGCAAAGCTCGTCGCCTTTAATCAGTAAATTATGGTCAACGTCATCCAGCAGCAGCGTTTTGATAGCCAAATCGCGTGGGCCAAAAGCATCCGGCAGATAGTCGCCCAGCGTGGCCGGCTCGCGTCCCGGCAGGTGAATACGTAAATGCGTACCGCTGTTCAGTTCATTCATAAACTGACGGCAGTGGCCGCATGGCGTGTAGTTAACGGTGATGGCTTCCAGCGCCCCCTCGCCGCGCAGCCAGGCGTGTGTAACCGCGCTTTGCTCGGCATGCACCGTTTGCTGCATCGTTGCGCCGCTGAACTCCATATTGGCCCCAAAGTAAAGATGGCCGCTTTTGCCCAGCGCCAGCGCGCCAACGTTAAAACTGGAAAGCGGCGCAACGGCACAGGCTGCCGCCAGCGGGAGCAGCGCGAAGGTCAGCTCACGATTATCCAGGCCGGTTTGCGCTCTGATTTCATCCATCTGCGCTGGCGTAAAGAATGCCGGAAAATCGTCGGCCAGTACGGGCTGTAGCGCATCTTGCAACACGGTTGGCAAGGTGGCAAAAGCAGTATGAAAACGTGATTGCATAGGGGCTTCTCTTTCGTGAACGGCCGCTTATTCTGGCGGGCGGGTTCGGTAATGTATGTGATTATAATCACATACATTATGTAATTTATGAAAGAGAGCTGTGAAATGCGCGACTTATCGCAAGTTTTAGCGCCATAAATGCATCATCAGCGGATACAAAAGCGGCGCGAGCAAGGATGTGATAATGCCGCAAATCACCAGCGCCAGCGAGCTGTAGGCCCCTTCCTGATAATCCAGCTCCGAGCAGCGCGCCGTGCCTAATGCGTGAGAAGCATTGCCAATTGCCAGCCCGCGTGAGGCTTTGCTACGAATTTTCAGCAGGTTCAGCAGCATATGGCCAAATACCGCGCCCAGCACGCCCGCTATCAGCACGCAAATGGCGCTAATGGCCGGAATGCCGCCCAGCGTGGCCGAGACCGCCATGGCAATAGGCGTTGTCACCGACTTGGGCATAATAGTAGCGGCAATTTGCGGGGTAGCGCCCATCCACAAAGCGATAGCCGTACCGGAAATCATCGCCGTCATGCTGCCGATAAAGCAGACGCCGATAATCGATTTCCAGCGCGCCCGAATCTGGTGCATCTGTTCATACAGCGGAAGCGCCAGCGCTACCACGGCGGGTTGCAACAGCTGGTTGAGGATGGCGCTGCCCTGAAAGTAGCGGGCGTAAGGCATCTGCATTAGCAGCAGCAGTGGAATAATTACCGCCATAGAGATCAGCAGCGGATTCAGCAGCGATATTTTCACCTTTGCCGCCAGCCGACGCGCGCCGAAAAAGACCAGCAGCGTTAGCGGCAGCGACCACCATATATCACTCATCGGCCGCTCCCTTTACCTTGCCGTGCAGCTTATGTGAAACCAGGCCTACGGTTAGCAGCACGATAAAAGTACTGGCCACGCAGGAAACCACGATGGGGCCAAACTGCGCGCTTAGCACGTCGGTATAGCCCATTACGCCGACGCTTATCGGCACAAACAGCAGCGCCATATAGCGTATCAGCAGCAGGCTACCGGGTCTGACCCAGTCGGGCGGCAGCAGTTGGAAAGCCATCAGGAAAAACAGAATGAGCATGCCGATAATACTGCCCGGTACGGCAAAAGGAAGCAGTGCGGCAAGCGCATTTCCGGCATAGAGGCAGAGATAGATAATCAAAAAAGCGCGCAGGTAGCGCCAGACGGCTAACAGTGCGGTACGCATGATAAGCTCCTGTTTTTCAGCGCGTTAATCATACGATTAAAAGAATAAGCGGGCTACCCGTAACAGCGGGCCAGGCAACAATAAAGCGGGCGAAAATTTCGCCCGCCAGCCTGTATTATTTTACCTGCATGCCGGGCTGCGCGCCGCTGTCCGGGCTGAGCAGGAAGATATCCTTGCCGCCAGGGCCTGCCGCCATCACCATGCCTTCCGAAATGCCAAAGCGCATCTTACGCGGTGCCAGGTTGGCCACCATCATCGTCATGCGGCCAATCAGCACTGACGGATCGGGATAGGCGGTACGGATGCCGGAGAGAATGTTACGCGTTTCGCCGCCCAGATCCAGCGTCAGGCGCAGCAGCTTGTCCGATCCCTCTACAAACTCGGCGTTCTGGATCAGGGCAATACGCATATCTACCTTAGCGAAATCATCAAAAGTGATGGTATCAGCAACAGGAGCGTCCGCCAGTGGGCCAGTGACGGCTGGTTTGTTCGCCGCTGCGGCATCTTCTTTCGAAGCCTCGATCAGCGCGTTCACCTTGTCCATCTCTACGCGGCTGTAAAGCGCTTTAAATGCAGAAATAGAGTGATCCAACAGCGGCTGCTCAATGCCGTCCCAGCGCAGTTCCTGGTTCAGGAAAGCTTCGGTGCGCTCGCTTAATGACGGCAGCACCGGCTTCAGCCACGTCATCAGCACACGGAACATATTAATACCCATTGAGCAGATAGCCTGCAGATCGGCGTCGCGGCCTTCCTGCTTTGCCACGACCCATGGTGCCTGTTCGTCTACGTAGCGGTTCGCCACGTCCGCCATCGCCATGATTTCACGCACGGCGCGACCAAACTCGCGGCTCTGCCAGGCATCCGCAATGCTGGCTGAAGCGTCGACGAATGACTGATAAAGCGCAGGATCGGCCAGTTCGGCAGAGAGCCTGCCGTCAAAGCGCTTGTTAATAAATCCGGCGTTACGGGAAGCCAGATTCACCACTTTATTGACGATATCAGCATTCACGCGCTGGACGAAATCTTCCAGGTTCAGGTCAATGTCGTCGATGCGTGAGGAAAGCTTGGCCGCGTAGTAGTAGCGCAGGCTGTCGGCATCCAGATGATTAAGCCAGGTGCTGGCCTTAATAAAGGTGCCGCGCGATTTTGACATTTTCGCGCCGTTTACCGTGACGTAGCCGTGAACAAACAGGTTGGTCGGTTTACGGAAGTTGCTGCCTTCCAGCATGGCCGGCCAGAACAGGCTATGGAAGTAAACGATGTCTTTACCGATAAAGTGATACAGCTCGGCGTCAGAATCTTTTTTCCAGAAGGCGTCGAAATCGATGTCGCCGCGCTTGTCGCACAGGTTTTTAAACGAGCCCATGTAGCCGATTGGCGCATCCAGCCAGACGTAGAAATATTTGCCGGGCGCACCAGGGATTTCAAAACCGAAGTAGGGCGCATCGCGGGAAATATCCCACTGCTGCAGTCCTGATTCAAACCACTCCTGCATCTTGTTGGCAACCTGCTCCTGCAGCGCGCCGGAACGCGTCCAGGCCTGCAGCATGGCGCTGAACTCTGGCAGATCGAAGAAGAAGTGCTCAGAGTCGCGCAGCACCGGCGTCGCGCCGGAAACCACGGATTTTGGATCGATAAGCTCGGTTGGGCTATAGGTCGCGCTGCACACTTCACAGTTATCGCCGTACTGATCTGGCGACTTACATTTCGGGCAGGTGCCTTTAACAAAGCGATCCGGCAAGAACATGCCTTTTTCCGGATCGAAAAGCTGGGAAATAGTGCGGTTCTTAATGAAACCGTTCTCTTTCAAGCGGGTATAGATCAGCTCGGACAGCTCGCGGTTTTCATCGCTGTGCGTGGAGTGATAGTTATCGTAGCTGATGTTAAAACCGGCAAAATCAGTCTGATGTTCCTGACTCATTTCGGCAATCATCTGCTCGGGAGCGATGCCCATCTGCTGAGCTTTCAGCATAATCGGCGTGCCGTGCGCGTCATCCGCACAGATGAAGTAAACCTGATTGCCGCGCATTCGCTGGTAACGGACCCAAATATCTGCCTGGATGTGCTCGAGCATGTGGCCAAGATGAATAGAACCGTTGGCGTAAGGGAGTGCGCACGTTACCAATATTTTTTTCGCGACTTGAGTCATAGTGAGACTTGTTATACCTGTTTAAAAGAGGGAATGGCGATGTTACCCGAAAGGTCCGGCCTGCGTAAACAACGCCGCGCCGCACATGCCGTTTTTTGATGCCTTCCGCTTCAGCCCGGATCTGATATGCTTTTCCCCACGCCAAATAAAAAAGGAGCCGGGATGATGCCACAGTCCCAACATTCACCGGAGGCGCTGCGCGCTATGGTGATGGGTGTTTTGACCACCTTTGAACACCCGACGCTGCAACGCAATCTGACCGCGCTAAAGGCGCTACACCACTGCGCGATGCTGGACAATACCCTGCATATTGAGCTGCTGATGCCTTTTGCATGGCACAGCGGATTCGAAGCGCTGCAGGAGCGCGCCAGCGCCGAACTGCTGCGCCTCACCAGCGCTACCGCCATCAGCTGGAAGCTAAACCACGATATTGCCACGCTAAAAAGAGTAAAAAATCAGCCTGGCGTTAACGGCGTGAAAAATATTATCGCCGTCAGCTCTGGCAAAGGCGGCGTGGGCAAATCAAGCACGGCGGTAAACCTGGCGCTGGCGCTGGCGGCTGAAGGCGCCAAAGTCGGTCTGCTGGATGCGGATATTTATGGCCCGTCGATACCCGATATGCTCGGCACGCAGCATGAGCGTCCTGGTTCGCCCGATGGTAAACACATGACGCCGATTATGGCACACGGGCTGGCTACCAATTCCATTGGCTATCTGGTCACTGACGATAACGCGATGGTCTGGCGCGGGCCAATGGCGAGCAAGGCGCTTATGCAGCTGCTGAACGAGACGATGTGGCCGGAGCTGGACTATCTGGTGCTGGATATGCCGCCGGGCACGGGCGATATACAGCTGACGCTGGCGCAGAATGTACCGGTAACCGGGGCGGTGGTGGTGACGACGCCGCAGGATATCGCGCTGATCGACGCCCGCAAAGGCATCGTGATGTTTGAAAAAGTCAGCGTACCGGTGTTGGGCATCGTGGAAAACATGAGCGTGCACGTTTGCAGCAACTGCGGCCATCACGAGCCAATTTTCGGCAGCGGCGGCGCGGCCATACTGGCAGAGCAGTACCACACGCGTTTACTGAGCCAGCTTCCGCTGCACATCACGCTGCGTGAAGATCTGGACGATGGCGAGCCAACGGTAGTGCGTCGCCCGGACAGCGAATTCACCTGGCTCTATCGCCAGCTGGCAGGCCAGATCGCCGCTCAGCTTTACTGGCAGGGCGAGGTGATTCCGGATGATATCGCTATCCGCGTGGTGTAACGGGGCACAGGAAGATTTAACCCGCAGCGCGAGCCAGACAGGCGTTTAAAGGGCGAAGCAGTTCGCCCTTTTTACTTACAGCACGTAGTGCAGCAGCAAATATTCACCCTGTTCACCTTCGCCGCTGCTGATAATCTGCCAGCCGTGGCGCTGATAAAAAGCCAGTGCGGGCTTATTAGCCTTCAGGCATTTTAATGCCCCGGTAGAGGTAAAGCTTTTCTGGACGGCCTCCAGCAGCTCGCTGCCGATGCCCTGACGCTGCCTGTCCGGATCAACAAACAGGCTATGCAAGAAGTTATCGGCTGGCAGCAGCGCGGCAAAGCCGGTGCGATGACCATCATGTTCCGCGACCAGAATCCGTTCGCCGAGCGTGACGCGGTCAAAATCTTCCAGCTGCCACTCGCTGGCATCAAGCCAGTGCCAGTTTGCTTTTCTTGCCGCCAGAAACAGCGTGCGCAAAAACGGGCGGTCGGCCTCTTCAAAAGCGCGGATCGTCATCATTATTCTCCCCAGACCGGCTTTACATGCCTTTCGCTTTCAATACCGGTTCCCCGGTAATCATAATCGATTTTTCCGGCCTCAAAGAGCTGATCCAGCAGCCTGAAGTTGTCCGGCGGCGTTACGTTGCAGCGGCTGTTAAGCAAGGTATCCTGGATCGTAAACGAGCGATCGCCTCGGGCTATCTGATGCAGGTAGCGCAGCATTTGCAGTGCTGCGACGCTAATACCGTATTGTTCATTAAGCGGTCTTGTCATCTTACTTCTCGTTGCTTGCCCTGTTTTACTCTCAGATTAGCGGATGGCGGGACTTTAACAAAAAGCGTCAGCGAGGGACATTGCCACAAGAGAAAACCTGCGGCGGTTGGTGAAGCGAAATCCGCTATGGGTCATTTAACGTCCCTGAAAACAGCGGCTGGCGGCGTTATCCGGCGCGGCGTGAAAGCTTGCGTTAAAGCCAACACTTCCCTATGCTGCAAAGCTTGCACTATGACTCGGGGTGCCGCTTCCTTTACCGGAAAAGGCTGAGAAAAACCCGTTGAACCTGAACTGGATAATGCCAGCGGAGGGAAGTCAGATGCCTGACCGCATCGCCTTCTTGATCGCCGGTTGGGAGTATTATGATCCAACCTTCTCGCTTTACGGCCAGCCTGGCCGATTCTCTGATCCTCTTTCGCCAACGCTCGCCGCTGGTTCACTGTATGACCAATGAGGTAGTACAAAGCTTTACGGCTAATGTATTGCTGGCGCTAGGCGCTTCGCCTGCGATGGTGATTGAACCTACGGAAGCCCGACAGTTTAGTGCGATAGCCGATGCATTACTGATCAATGTGGGTACGCTTACGGTGGCACGTAGCGAGGCGATGCTGGCTGCGGTGCAAAGCGCGGCGGCGGCGGGGCGGCCATGGACGCTCGATCCGGTTGCCGTTGGCGCGCTGACTTTCCGCACTGACTTTTGCCAGCGGCTGCTGGAGTACCGTCCGGCCGCCATTCGCGGTAACGCTTCAGAGATTATGGCGCTGGCTCGACAGGCGGTTTCCGGCCGTGGTGTCGACAGCCTGCATGATTCTTCCGCTGCGCTGGAAGCTGCCGTTTTGCTTGCTCAGTCTTGTGGTGCCGTTGTCGCTGTAACAGGGGAAATTGATTACGTTACCGATGGGCAACGTCTGTTCGACATTCCCGGCGGGTCGCCTCTGATGACTCGCGTTGTGGGGACAGGCTGTGCTTTGTCTGCTGTAGTCGCGGGTTTTGCGGCATTGCCTGGCGACCGAGCCCTGAACGTTGCCAGTGCCTGCCGCGTCATGAGCCTTGCGGGTGAGTGCGCGGCCGAAGCGGCGAGCGGGCCAGGCTCGTTTGAGCCGCTGTTTCTGGATGAGCTTTACCGCCTGGTTCAGGAGGCCGCGCAATGAGAATTAATGCGCTGACTATCGCCGGTACGGATCCCAGCGGCGGGGCGGGGATCCAGGCGGATCTGAAAACTTTCTCCGCATTAGAGGCCTACGGCACCAGCGTGATTACCGCGCTGGTGGCGCAAAATACCCGTGGCGTACAGTCCGTCTACCCTATAAACGCCGACTTTGTGGCTGCACAGCTCGCTTCAGTATTAAGCGATGTTCGTATCGACAGCGTAAAAATCGGCATGTTACAGGACAGCGATATTGTTGAAACCGTAGCGGAAAGCCTGGCCTCTGCCACCATTCCGTGGCGCGTGCTGGACACCGTAATGCTGGCAAAAAGCGGCGATCCTTTGCTCTCTGAACGGGCCGTTGCCACCCTGCGCGACAGGCTGCTGCCCCAGGTTTCCCTGATCACGCCCAATCTTCCCGAAGCCGCCGCGTTGCTGGCCTGCGCGCCCGCGCGTAATGAAAACGAGATGCTGTGCCAGGGCAGAGAGCTGCTGGCGATGGGGTGTCAGGCGGTGCTGATGAAAGGCGGCCATTTGAGCGATGATGAAAGCCCGGACTGGCTGATTACCGCCGGGATGGAAGAGCGTTTTACCGCGCCGCGCGTGCCGACGAAGAATACGCACGGCACGGGCTGTACGCTTTCAGCCGCACTGGCCGCATTGCGTCCCCGCCACGAAAACTGGGTGACAACGGTACGGGAAGCCAAGCTCTGGCTACAGGGCGCTTTGCAGCAGGCCGATACGCTGGAAGTAGGAGAGGGCATTGGCCCCGTGCACCATTTTTATCGCTGGTGGTAATGCTTAGTGGGATCGTTCTGAAAAATGGAGTCAGCAATTTGCCTTAGCGCCTGAAAAGGGTCCACGCTGTCTGGGGTCAGGGTTTTACCAGCGGCGGCTTATGCGCCGCCCAACCTTCAAACAGGAGCTTACATGACGGACATCACAGGGTTACTGGGTAAAGAAGCAGACTCTCTGTTACAACATCGCTGTATGACCATTCCCGCCGACAATCTTTATCTGCCGGGGCCGGACTATGTCGACAGAGTAATGATTGATAACAACCGTTCGCCAGCGGTGCTGCGTAATATGCAGACGCTTTATAATACCGGACGGCTGGCAAAGACAGGTTATCTCTCAATTTTGCCGGTCGACCAGGGCGTGGAGCACTCGGCAGGCGCTTCTTTTGCTGCCAATCCGCTGTACTTCGATCCCAAAAACATTGTTGAGCTGGCGATCGAGGCTGGCTGTAACTGTGTGGCTTCTACCTATGGCGTACTGGCGTCCGTGTCGCGCCGCTATGCGCACCGTATTCCGTTTATGGTCAAGCTGAACCACAACGAAACCCTGAGCTATCCCACCCAGTATGACCAGACGCTGTACGCCAGCGTGGAGCAGGCCTTTAACCTGGGTGCGGTAGCGGTTGGCGCAACCATCTATTTTGGCTCCGAGCAGTCGCGCCGCCAGCTGGAAGATATTGCCGCCGCGTTTGAACGGGCGCACGAGCTGGGCATGGTTACGGTGCTGTGGGCCTATCTGCGTAACAACAGCTTCAAAAAAGATGGCGTGGATTACCATGCCAGCGCCGATTTAACCGGCCAGGCCAACCATCTGGCCGCAACGATTGGCGCGGATATCGTTAAGCAGAAAATGGCCGAAAATAACGGCGGCTATAACGCGGTGAAATTTGGCTCGACGGACGAGCGCGTTTACAGCACGTTGACCAGCGATAACCCTATCGATCTGGTGCGCTATCAGTTGGCTAACTGCTATATGGGGCGGGCAGGATTGATTAACTCCGGCGGCGCATCGGCAGGCGAAACCGATACGGCTGAATCGGTTCGCACCGCTGTAATCAACAAGCGCGCTGGCGGCATGGGATTAATTCTGGGACGTAAAGCGTTTAAAAAATCGATGAAGGACGGCGTGGCGCTGATCAATGCCGTGCAGGATGTTTACCTGAATAAGGATATTACTATCGCGTAAAGCGCAGCGCCGACGGCCTGGGTGGGGCGTCGGCGTAACTCAATCCTGCTCGAACCAGTCACCATTTTGCTCGGTTATCGGTGAAATCGAAAAAATGATCTCCTGCAAATGGCGGCGCAAAGCCTGCTCGGCCGTCTCGATATCTTTCGCCAGCAGCCCCCGTAATATCTCTTCGTGCTGCTCAATCAGCCTTTCCGGCGGCGAAACTTTACTGAGCGTCAGAAAGCGCACGCGGTCCATCGTTGCCTTAATGTTTTCTACCGTTTCCCACGCCAGCTCGCAGTTAATGCTTTGGGCAATCAGCCGGTGAAACTCATCGTCCAGCAATAAAAAACCCTGGCTGTCCTGGCGCGCTGCCGCCATTTTTTGCAGCTGTAGATTATGTTCCAGCTGCGCCAGCGCCTGTGGGCTGGCTTCCGTCGCCGCCCGGCGAATAACGGCCAGCTCCACGGCTTCACGAATAAAGCGTCCATCAGCCACGCGCCGGACGGATATTTTGCGTACAAACGTTCCGCGCTGCGGCAGGATCTGCACCAGCCCGGCTTCGGCCAGCTTGATAAAGGCCTCCCGCACCGGCTGGCGTGAAACGCAAAAGCGTGCGGAGACCTCTTTCTCAGAGAGCAGGGCACCGGGAGAGATGGCGCAGGTGACAATATCCTGGCGCAAAAAACGATAAATTTGCTGGTTAACAGGTTCGCTGGCGGTAATCGTGTAGGCAGTAGACATTCGACAGTTTCATTCCAGTAAGGCGTCGTAAAGCCTGACGCCGGAAACAGCAAGTCTAATCAGCCTGCCGTGCCAGCGCCAGTCCTTTTAGCCAGGGCCTTTAGCCGATCGCCTGACGTACCGCTTCTTTTGCCCCTGCGCTCAGCAAGAGTTGATAGTGATGGCTGACGCGTTCACGGAACCGCGAGTTATCCGGCAGGTCGTCGCCAAAAACGGCTCGCAGAGAAAGCAGGGCGGCGACGCGCTCGTCGCCTTCACTGCTGCTACTGACCAGCTCTGCCAGCTCGGCACGTAACGGATCGTTAATGACGATCTCTTTACCCTGCTCATCAACGCCGCTAACGAAACGCATCCAGCAGGCCACGCCCAGCGCCAGTAGCTCAAAGCGGCTGCCGTTAGCCAGATGCCAGCGAATGCTTTCCAGCCAGCGCTGCGGCAGTTTTTGCGTGCCGTCGGTAGCAATCTGATAAGTACGGTGCTTAATCGCCCGGTTCTGATAACGAGCAATCAGCGAATCCGCATAGGCTACCAGATCGACGCCCCGGGTACTGAGCGTAGGTGCCTGTTCATCCAGCATCAGGCTGCGCGCGGCTTTGAGGTAACTGGCATCGTTCATGCAGTCGCTGATATGTTCGTAGCCAGCCAGATAGCCTGCATAGGCCAGCAGTGAATGGCTGCCGTTCAGCATGCGCAGCTTCATTTCTTCAAAAGGCACCACGTCCGCAACCAGTTCCGCGCCCGCTTTTTCCCACTGCGGACGCCCGTTAACAAAGTTGTCTTCAATGACCCACTGGAAGAAAGGCTCACATTCCACGCCCACCGGGTCGGCACAGCCCAGCTTCTCCGTCAGCGCCTGAAGCGCTTCTTCCGTCATCGCCGGGACAATACGATCGACCATTGTCGAAGGGAAAGTAACCTGTTGGCGAATATAGTCAGCCAGTTCTGCATCCTGCTGCCCGGCCAGCTGGGTGACCACGTTGCGGGTAACGCGGCCGTTTTCCGGCATATTGTCGCAGGACATCACGCTGAAGGGCGGCAAATTAAGCTCCCGGCGGCGCTTAATGGCAGCCAGAATAATGCCCGGCAGCGATTCGGGCTGCTGCGGATTGGCCAGGTCATGCTTAATCGCCGGATGCTCCAGGTTAAGCTCGCCGGTAGCAGGCTGATAGCAATAGCCTTTTTCTGTCACCGTTGCAGAGACAATGGCGACGTCCGGCTGGCACATCGCGGCGATAAGCTTATCTACGCCGTCTTCCTTGCGAAAGAGCGCTTCCTTTATCACGCCAACCACTCGCGTATGCAGGCCGTCATCGGCTTTTTCCGTCACGCTGTAAAGCAGATCCTGCTCGCGCAGCGCTTTAATCAGGTCGCCGCTGTTAATCTGGCATTCGCAATAGCCCCAGTCGCTCTGGTGTTCGGCTGCCAGAATATCCGCGCAAACGGCCTGATGCGCGCGGTGGAAAGCGCCAAAACCGAAATGCACGATACGCGTGCGCAAGGCGGAACGATCGTAACCGGGAAGTACGGTGTCTTCAGGCAGCAGATCAACAGATAACATAGTCAGTCCTTTTCAAAAGAGGGCAGCTTGCCCGGAATAATCAAACCGAAACGGGTTTAGCCGATCCCTTGGGGCTTTTGATGACAAACAGCACCAGCACTGCGCCCAGAGCGGCAACGACACCCGCCAGCACAAAAGCGCTGTCGAATTTACCGGTGTGATGCACGATATAGCCGGTGACGATGGGGCCAACAATGCCGGAAAGGCTACCGATAAGATGGATAAAACCGCTGATACCGCCGACGCGGCTTTTGTGGACAACGTCCTGAATAATAGCCCAATAGATCGCGCCGGTGATATAGAGAAAAAAGATGGAAACCGACATTAACATCACTGCCGGATAGACGCCTTTTACCGAGCCCGCCAGCGCCACGCAGACGGCCGCAGCCAGCAGCGACACAACCAGAACGATTTTGCGGGACAGCAAAAGCTTGCCGGTGAGGCTAAAAATCTTGTCGGAAATCCAGCCGCCCGAGGCCAGGCCGACAAAGCCTACAATCCACGGAATGACGGTAGTCATGCTCATCGATTTAATATCCAGGCTGTGCGCCTGCACCAGATAGGCAGGAAACCAGCTAAGAAAGAAGAAAAGAATGTAGTTGTAGCAAAAGAAAGCGAAGGCGGTTACCAGGATAATCGGCTGGCGAAGATAGTAGCCAAGGCCATGCGCAGCCTGCGCCAGTTCTTCATCCGGCGTGGTTTGCTCTGCCTTCTGGCTGGCGATCAGTTCCCGCTCCTGCGCGCTGACAAGACGGCTTTTTAAAGGGTTATCCGCAGCGATAAAGAACCAGACGACCATCCAGACAATGCCAATAGAGCAGATAATCACGAAAGCGGGTCGCCAGCCGAAAGCCAGCGCCAGATAACCGATAATCGGGCCGGCAACCGCGCCGCCCAGCGGCGAACCGGCGCTCAGAAAACCCATCGCGGTCGCGGCCTGTTTTTTTGGGAACCAGCCGTTAATGGCTTTGTTAGCCGAGGCGCAGATAGGGCCTTCCGCCATGCCAAACAGCACCCGCAGGATCAGCATTGACCAGAAGCCGGTTGCCAGGGCAGTAAAGCCGCAAAACAGCGACCACATCCCAACGGCGATGCCCAGTACCAGCGTCGGGCCAAATTTATCCGTAGCCAGGCCACCAATAAAGTTAAACAGCGCATAGCCAAAGAAAAAGCTGCCGAAAATCAGGCCGAACTGCTCGGCGTTCAGCAGCAGATCTTTTTCAATCATCGGTACGGTTAACGAGAGGGCAACACGATCGAGGTAGTTGATCATGTAGACCAGAAACAGTAAGAGTACGAGGGTCCAGCGGAGATTCTTAAACATAGTAACCTCTTAATTATTATAGTATTAAGAAAGAATGCTACGCCGCCGGGAACCTGGCCCAGGGAGCGGTGCTCCCTGGCCGAATACGACCCAGGACGTGAAGCCCGGTATTGTTTAATTAACGGTCAGGATCACTTTGCAGCAGCTGCGCGGATCTTTTTCAAACAGCGTCATCGCCGTTTCTACATCTGCCAGCGGCAGGTAATGCGTAACCAGTTTTTCTGGCTGGATCAGTTTTTTCTCCATCCAGTCGATAACCTGCGGAAAACGGTGGCTGTTAAGCCTGGAGGTAAAGAGAGAAAGCTCTTTGCTGGTCAGGCTTTGCTGCGTAACGGTACATGGCTCGCCGGAAAAACCCAGTAAACCAATACGCGCCGCGGGCGAAGCCAGCGCAACGGCTTCAGCCAGAATGCCGGGATGACAGGCCGCATCGATAATCAGCGTCGGCCTGATGCCTTCCAGCTGTGCGGCAAGCGGGATTTCACTGTTATCCAGCACCACGTCCGCGCCGTTTTCCTGCGCCATCTTCAGCCTTTCCGGCAACCTGTCCGCTACGATAACCTTGCTCAGGTTATAAACGCCTTTCAGCGCCTGAATCGCCGTTAAGCCCATCGGGCCTGCACCAAAAATCAGCGCGATATCGCCTGGCTGCGGCTGCAAAAAAGCACAGATGTTGGCGGCAATGGTAAAAGGCTCAATCAGGCTGGCTAACTTATCGGGGATTGCATCCGGCACGACGTAAGCGTTTTGGGCTGGTACAGCGGCATATTCGCTGAAGCCGCCGTCGCGATGTACGCCAATCACCTGTAGCTCGCTGCAAACGTTAGGACGACCTACAGAACAGGGATAGCAGTGACCGCAGCTGACAACAGGATCAACCGCCACGCGTTCACCGATACGCGCGGTTTCAACGCCTTCACCCGTTGCCGTAATAACGCCAAAAAACTCATGGCCGATCACGCGCGGATAGCGGGCGAAAGGGTTATGTCCATGCCAGATATGCACGTCGGAACCACAGATGCTGGCATACTGAACTTTTACCAGCACTTCGCCAGCCGCAGGCTGTGGCTGGTCGCGTTCTGCAACCACCAGCTCGCCAGGTTTTGCAATAACCACACTTTTCATGTCCTTCTCCTTACCAGTTCCATAAGGTGCCGTCTTCAAGACGCGCCACCGGTAAATAAGCGGGTTCATAGGGATATTTCGCCGCCAGCTTTTCATCAAACTCAATGCCTAAGCCAGGCTTGTCGCCAGGATGCATATAGCCATCCTCAAACGTCCAGCTATGTTTAAAAACTTCCATCATCTGTTCGGAATAGCCCATGTATTCCTGCACGCCAAAGTTCGGCACCCAGAGATCGAAATGCAGCGCCGCGGCCATACAGACAGGAGAAAGGTCGGACGGGCCGTGCGATCCGGTGCGTACCTGATAAAGAGAGGCGAAATCGGCAATGCGGCGCATACCGGTAATGCCACCCGCATGGGTGATAGTGGTGCGGATATAGTCAATCAGCTGTTCTTCTATCAGCTGCTTGCAGTCCCAGATGCTGTTAAAGACTTCGCCAACCGCGATTGGCGTAACGGTATGCTGGCGGATCAGGCGGAAAGACTCCTGGTTTTCGGCAGGCGTAGGATCTTCCATCCAGAACAGGCGGTAATCCTCAATGCTTTTGCCAAAGCGCGCGGCCTCAATGGGCGTTAAGCGATGGTGCATGTCATGCAGCAGATGCTCGTTAAAACCGAATTTATCGCGAATGGCGGCAAACAGCTTTGGCGTAAAGTCGAGATATTTCTCCGTTGACCAGAGCTGCTCTTCCGGCCAGTCACCTTTGGTCGCGGGCTCATAGGCAAGCCCTTTGCCTTTCGCCATGCCGTAAGTGGTTTTCATTCCGGGGACACCGCACTGGGCACGGATGGCTTTAAAGCCCATCTCCTTGTGCTTTGCATAGTCGTCCATCACTTCATCAATGCTGTGCCCGGTGGTATGGCAGTAAACCATGACGCCAGTACGCGAAGCACCGCCCAAAAGTTGATAGACCGGCATGTTAGCCGCTTTGCCTTTGATATCCCACAGTGCCTGATCGACAGCGGAAATAGCGGACATCGTGACCGGACCGCGACGCCAGTAGGCCCCTTTATAAAAATATTGCCAGATATCTTCGATCTGATGCGCGTTACGACCGATCAGCTGTGGGCAAACGTGATCTTTCAGATAGGAGGCGACGGGCAGCTCGCGACCGTTCAGCGTGGCGTCGCCAATGCCAGTGAGACCTTGATCCGTGGTGATCTTAACCGTGACAAAGTTTCTGCCGGGGCAGGTTACAAAAACTTCCGCTTTTACGATTTTCATTCATATCATCCTGGTGAAGAGCATGAGGAAAACCTACGCACTGTTGTACTACCATACAAGTTGCAAATTAAAGAACTTCGATAGCGGTCACGTTTGTTATTAACTTTGCCAGGATGCGGGAGAGGTTTGCCTGTGGGCGAAAAGGGTCTGTCTATGGCTGGAAAAGTTTTGTCTGTAGCAGGAAGCGGTTTATCTGTGGCAGGTGGCTGGCGTAAGCGAGGGCAGCTGTGCCATCAGCTTACGCCAACGATGGAGAGATAACCTATAGCAGCAGTTCACAGGTCGGCGGCAGACGGCAGCTGAGCGCGGCGGGCATTATTTCGATACGGAAAGTGGTGCCGCGCAGCGGTTCGCCGTCAAGGTTAAAAGTCATCTCGTTTGGCGAGGTAATTTCCAGCCAGGGCAGCGATGCGCGAACGATGTTAGGGTTTTCATCATCGCTGCCGGTCAGCGAGTTAAACAGCGTTGGCAAAATCTCTTTGGACGTAACGATACTCAGTTCCAGCTTGCCATCGTTAATCAACGCGGCCGGACAAAGGCGCTGGCCGCCACCGGCCTGGCGGCCGTTACCGATGCCGATCACCAGCGCATCGCCTTGCCAGCTGAAATCCGGGCCGCGCAGTTCACAGCTGTCCGCTTTTAACGTATCCATGCGCAGCAGGCCGTGAATCAGATAGGAGACGCCGCCAAGCGCCGACTTTAGCTTTTCCGGCGTTTCGGTGGTAATACGCGTGCCGAAGCCGCCCGTCGCCATGTTGATAAAATAGCGATCCTGATTGACGCGCGCCAGATCGACAGCGGTTGCTTTGCCGACAATCGCCAGCCGCAGCGCCTGCTCCATCTCGTCCGGAATACCGACGCTGGTGGCAAAATCGTTCGCCGTACCCAGCGGAATAATGCCCAGTACCGGACGCTGTGGCGCCTCAACTTCCGCCAGCGCGGTCGCGATTTCATTAATGGTGCCGTCACCGCCGCCAGCGACCACGGTTGTCGCCCGTAAGGCTACCGCTTCTTTTACAAAGCGTTCGCCGTCGCCCTGTTCCCAGGTCACGCGAACTTCAATCCGGAGATTTTCCTCGCGCAGCTTCAGGATAGCCTCGCGCAGGGCTTCATTGCCTGCGCCTTTACCGTTAAGAACAACCAGCGTGAGTGAATGTTGGTCCATCTTTTATTCCCGTAAAAATGGCCTGCGCCAAAAGTACCCCAGTTATAGCATATCCGGCTGCGGGTGGAAAAAAGGCTGAAGGATTTACGAGGCCGCTCGCACAGAGAGAGTTGAAGAGGGGAGAAGAGCACGGGCCGGCACGGACTGAAAAGGCTTCAGGTCTTATGTGGAACGCGCAAATATCGTCCGCGCGGCTAACGCTTAAGCCTTAAAAGAAAGGCCCGCGCTGCTCACATTTAAGCTTTAAAAGAAAGGCCCGCGCGGCGAACCGGCGGGCCAGGAGGTGGTTACACAAATTGCAGTTTAGATTTTTTCATTCGGCGCAGGCGCATCATAACTGCAAAATAGCAGCGGGAATGTGATGGCATTCTAAAAAGTAACTTCAGGAAACTTTAAACGTCATCAACTTTTTTACGCCTCGGGGAAATTGCGCATCAGCAGTGCAAACGCCAGCTCAATCTCTTGCGGTACCGGGATCCAGACGAAATGACCGTTGCCGGGCGCAACCTCGGCGGGCTGGAGCTTTGCATTTTCCATCTGCTCCAGCTGAAAATGAACATTGCCTGCGGGCGTCATCAGTTCCAGGCTGTCGCCAAGGCTGAATTTATTTTTAACTTCTACCAGCGCCATGTCACCACGGCGTTCGCCGGTAAATTCCCCTACAAACTGCTGGCGATCGGAGGCGGAAAAGCTGCGGTCGTAGGTCTGATAGCTGTCATGAGTATGGCGACGTAAAAAACCTTCGGTGTAGCCGCGATGCGCCAGACCTTCCAGCGTTTCCAGCAGCGAGGCATCAAAAGGTTTGCCCGCAGCGGCATCGTCAATTGCGCGGCGATAAACCTGGGCAGTACGCGCGCAGTAGTAGTGCGATTTAGTGCGGCCTTCAATTTTTAACGAATGCACACCCATTTGCGCTAACTTTTCCACATGCGCGACGGCCCGCAGATCTTTGGAGTTCATGATGTAGGTGCCATGCTCATCCTCAAAGGCGGTCATATATTCGCCGGGACGCATCGCTTCTTCAATCATAAAGACTTTATCGGTCGGTTGACCTTCGCCCAGCGTCGGCTCAACGTTTTTGACCGGGATTGGCTGGTACTGATGCACGATATTACCGATGTCATCTTCTTTGCCTTCCTGCACCTTATATTCCCAGCGGCAGGCGTTGGTGCAGGTTCCCTGGTTTGGATCGCGCTTGTTGATATAGCCGGAAAGCAGACAGCGGCCGGAATAGGCCATGCACAGCGCGCCGTGGACGAAAATTTCCAGCTCAATATCCGGCACCTGCTGGCGAATTTCCGCTATCTCTTCCAGCGACAGCTCGCGGGAAAGGATCACGCGGGAAAGCCCCATCTGCTGCCAGAACCTGACCGTCGCCCAGTTAACCGCGTTAGCCTGTACGGACAGATGGATCTCCATCTGTGGAAAGGCTTCGCGCACCATCATAATCAGGCCCGGATCGGACATAATCAGCGCGTCCGGCCCCATTTCAACCACGGGCGTCAGATCGCGGATAAAGGTTTTCAGCTTGGCGTTATGCGGCGCGATATTGACCACAACATAGAATTTTTTTCCCTGCGCGTGCGCCTCGTTAATGCCAATAGCCAGGTTTTCATGGTTGAACTCGTTGTTACGCACGCGAAGGCTATAGCGGGGTTGCCCGGCATAGACGGCATCCGCGCCATAAGCGAAGGCGTAACGCATGTTTTTCAGCGTCCCGGCAGGAGAAAGCAATTCTGGTTTGAACATGGTGGGGTCTCAATCTGACATAAGGCCGCAAAGGTTGCGGCCTTACAAAATGTGCGGGGATTGTAAAAGCTGACGGCAGGAATGTAAATTGCGCTAGATCAAACGGCACACGTCCGCTTCCCAGCGATAGCCCATACCGTAGACCGCGCGGATAAAAGGCTGGTCGGCATCCAGCGCCTCCAGCTTGCGCCGCAGATTTTTGATATGGCTGTCGATGGTGCGATCGGTGACTACCCGGTAATCGTCATAAAGATGATTCAGCAGCATCTCGCGGGAGAAAACCTTGCCCGGCTCGTGCGCCAGCGTTTTTAACAGGCGGAATTCGGCGGGGGTCAGATCCAGCGTGGTGTTGTCCCAGCTGGCCTGAAAACGTTTTTCATCCACCACTAACAGCGACGCTTTTTGCGCCTCTTCTGGCGTACGTTTACAGCGTTTCAGGATGGTTTTTACGCGGGCAACCACTTCACGCGGGCTGAACGGCTTGCAAATATAGTCATCTGCGCCAATTTCCAGCCCCAGTAAGCGGTCGATCTCTTCGGTACGGGCCGTGACCATAATCACCGGCAGTTCGGAAAAACGGCGAATTTCCCGGCACAGCGTCAGGCCATCCACGCCCGGCAGCATTAAATCCAGCAGCATTAAGTCCGGCGGCGTTTGCTTTACCCATTCCAGCACCTCATCGCCACGCAGAAGGTGGTGGGTACGGTAGTTGGCCGCCTGTAAATAATCGACCAGCAGCTGGCCGAGCTTGGGTTCATCTTCAACCACCAGAACGAGTGGGCTAAGCGGTTCCTGATTCATGGCACTCATCTTTGCAAGAAGGCGAATTACGCCCGGGTTAATCTTGCGGGTAAGTGTACCGTAATTCGCAGACCTCCGGCAGCAGAGTGCGTCGCCTTAATCGTGCCGTCGTGCGCCTGAACAATATTCTGGCAGATAGCCAGACCAAGGCCGGAGCCGCCGCTGGCGCGATTACGTGAGCTTTCCGCCCGGTAAAAACGCTCAAAAATTTGTTCCTGCTGCGCATCCGTAATGCCGGGTTCACTGTCATCAAAATTGATAACGTGCTGATCCTGCTGCGCCTGTAGCGTCACGGTCAGACCGCCGCCCGCATCGGTGTAGCGCAGGCTGTTCTCCATCAGGTTGGTGAAAAGCTGCATTAGCCTGTCAGGATCGCCAAACAGCGGCGCAGAGTCGGGCAGCTGAAGCCGCAGATAAAGATTGCGGCTCTGATATCGGCTTTTGAAATTGGCAGCCACCATATCCAGCAGCTCCACCAGATCGATCTGGCTTTTGCGATAGGCCAGCGCGCCTTCGTCAGAAAGAGAGAGCTGATGCACGTCGTCAACCAGCTTGGTTAAGGTAGCTACCTCTCCCTGTAATGAGGTGATGGATTCCGGCGTCAGCTTGCGCACGCCGTCCTGAATGGCCTCCAGCTCACCGCGCAGAATAGCCAGCGGCGTGCGCAGCTCGTGAGAAATATCGGCCATAAACGCGCGGCGCATGCTTTCATTTTTTTCCAGCGTGCTGGCCAGCCGGTTAAAATCCTGTCCCAGACGGCCAAGTTCGTCACGGCTGTCAGCCTGCACGCGCGTGGCAAAATCACCCGCGGCCAGATGATGCGTGCCTTCCACCAGTCTTTTTACCGGTGCCAGCAGCCCGCGCGACATTAGCCAGGTGACCGCCGCCGCCAGCAGCATCGTCAGGCCGACGATAATCCAGCTGGTGCGTTTTTGCTGCTGGTCAAAGTGAATATCCGCGCTGCGCGTTAGCCTTTCCGGCGGTGAGCCGATAACCCAGCCGACGATATGACCGTTGCTGGTGGTGATATTGCGGCGGCTGCCTTCCGGCGGAACCGGCGCGCGCGGTCCTATCATGACGTGATATTGCTGGTCGATGATCCAGAACTGGGTGCGCCAGCCGTGCGGCGGCAAAGTGCTGTTGGCGTCCGGATTCTGCTCCAGCGAGTGCAGGATCTGAAAAACCAGCTTGTTATTTTTACGCAAAAAATCCCAGTTGCCGTGCTGCTCATACTGATCCGCCAGCGCATCGCTCAGCAGGCCAAGCCGCTGTTCGTTGCCTTTTTTGATGTAGTCGATAAAGCCATGCTCAAAGCTGAGCCGCACGCCCCAGTGCATGGTGATCAGCACCAGCATGCAGGTGGAAAAAATAGCGATGAAAAGTTTGGCGGTGATGCCGATACGTAATCTGGCGAACATTTAAGACTTTCTCCGGCGGCTCAGCACCACATTTTTGCTGACGTCGGGCGGCACATGCCGAAACACCAGCGCGGGCAGGATAATCACGATCGCCATACAGACGTAGGTATAAATAAAGGCCTGGTGCACCAGCTGGCTGTCGGGCTGCGACTGCTGACCAAAGGTGCCGAGCAGCAGGCCAGCCAGGGTAACGCCGATACTCATCGACAGCTGCATAATCATCGACAGCAGGCTGTTGCCGCTGCTGGCCAGCTCGTCCGGCAGCTCTTTTAGCGTCAGCGTATTCATCGCGGAAAAGCGGATAGCGTTGACCATGCCCTGTAAAAACAGCACCACCGGCAGCAGCCAGTTCCAGCCCAGCAGCGCAACAGCCGGGAACAGCAGCACGACCAGTGCCAGGCCGACCGTGGCGCTGACCAGCACGTTACGATAGCCAAAGCGATTAACGATTTGTACCACGATGCGCTTCATGCCCATATTGCCCAGCACCATCGGGATCATCATCAGCCCCGCATGGAAAGGCGTATAGCCCATGCCAACCTGCAGGAAGATTGGCGTCATAAAGGGCAGCATGCCGCTGCCGATACGACCGGTAAGGCTACCCAACAGCCCGATAGAATAGACGCGGTTATCAAACAGCTTCAGGCTGAACAGTGCCTTGTCGTTGGCGCGCGCGTACAACAGATAAAACATCAGCGAAAACACCCCGGCGAGGATAAACAGACCGAGCATCAGCGGCGGGATCCCGCTGCCGCGCGAACCGTCCAGCGCCAGCGTCAGCGTTGCCATGCCCACCGCCAGCAGCAGGAAGCCGCAAAAGTCGAAAGGACGGCTCGGTAGCCGCAGATTAGGCATCAGCTTTAAGGTCGCGACCGCGCCCGCCAGGCCCACCGGGATATTCAGCAAAAAGATCCAGTGCCAGCTGGCATACTGCACCAGTACGCCACCCAGCGCTGGCCCCAGCAGCGGTCCAACCTGACCAGGCAGCGTCACAAAGGTCATGGCGGCCATATACTGCTCGCGCGGCACCAGCTTCATTACCGTCAGCCTGCCGACCGGCACCATCATCGCGCCGCCAATACCCTGTAGCACTCGTGCAGCCACCAGCTGATCGAGCGTGGAGGAAAGCGCGCAGAACAGCGATCCCAGGCTAAACAGCACGATAGCGCTGAAAAAGATCGTGCGTACGCCAAAACGATCGGCCAGCCAGCCGCTGAGCGGCAGCATGACCGCGACGGTCAGCACATAGGAGACCACCACTGAATGCATGTGCAGCGGACTCTGATGCAGGCTGTGCGCCATCGCGGGCAGGGCAGTGTTAACGATGGTGGTATCCAGCGACTGCATAAAAAAACCAAAGGCTACAATCCACAATGCCCAGCGCACGCTTTTGGGTAGCGTATTCATCGGCAGGCCGCTCCTCTATTTAGCTTCAACAGCCTGTGCCGCTGATTTTTTGCGGCGCAGCTTATCCATATAAAGATAAACCACCGGCGTAGTATACAGCGTCAGCAGCTGGCTCATTACCAGGCCGCCGACGATGGTAATGCCTAACGGCTGGCGCAGCTCCGCGCCGTCGCCCGTGGTCAGCACCAGCGGCAGCGCGCCAAGCAGCGCCGCCAGCGTGGTCATCATAATGGGACGAAAGCGCAGCAGGCTGGCCTGAAAGATCGCCTCGCGGGCGCTGAGATTGCCGTTGCGCTGCGCATCCAGCGCAAAATCGACCATCATAATGGCGTTTTTCTTGACGATGCCGATCAGCAGCAAAATGCCAATCAGCGCAATCAGGCTGAACGGCGCACCAAACAGCTCCAGCGCCAGCAGCGCCCCCACGCCCGCCGAGGGCAGGGTAGAGAGGATAGTCAGCGGATGCACATAGCTCTCGTACAAAATCCCCAGCACAATATAAACCGTGGCGATAGCGGCAAGGATCAGCCACAGCTGATTACTTTGCGTCTGCTGAAAGATTTGCGCCGTACCGGCAAAGCTGCCGCGCACGCTCGACGGTACGCCCAGCGAGGTCATACTCCGCTCGATGGCGTCTGAAGCCTGGGAAAGCGATACGCCTTCCGGCAGGTTGAATGAGATAGTCGATGCGGCCGACAGTCCCTGGTGGTTAACCGACAGCGGCGCGTTGGCTGGCTGCCATTTGGCAAAAGCGGAAAGCGGAATCGCCTTGCCGTCGCTGTTAATCACATACATTAAATCCAGTGAGCTGACGTCCTGGGTATAGCGCGGATCGACTTCCATCACCACTTTGTACTGATTCAGCGGTTGATAAATAGTAGAGATCTGGCGCTGGCCAAAGGCGTTGTTCAGCAGATTATTGGCGTCCGAAACGCTGAGTCCCAGCTGTGCCATCCGCGTCCGATCGTAAACCAGCGCCATTTCGGCACCCTTATCCTGCTGATCGGAATTCACATCCGCCAGCTGCGGCAGTGCGGAGAACGCCTGGCGAATTTTTGGCTCCCAGCTGCGTAAATCGTCAAGATCGTCCGACAGCAGCGTATACTGATAGCCCGCGTTGGCTTCACGGCCACCAGCCCGTAAATCCTGCACCGCCATCAGAAACAGGTTGGCGCCCGGCTCTTTCGCCAGCTTGCCGCGCAGTCGGGCAATCACCGCCTGGGCACTGTCGCTGCGCTCGCTAAGCGGCTTCAGCGAAATAAACATTGACCCGCTATTGGTGCGTGAACCGCCGGTAAAGCCCACTACGCTTTCCACTGCCGGATCGTCGCGAACGATTTTCATAAAGTCTTCCAGCTTACCGCGCATCGACTGGAACGAGATGCTCTGGTCGGCCTGGATAAAGCCCATTAGCCGTCCGGTGTCCTGCTCCGGCATAAAGGTTTTTGGCACCACCACGTACAGGTACATGGTCAGGCCGACGGTGGCGAGAAACAGCAGCAGCGTCCAGCGCGAGTGGTTCAAAACGCAGTTCAGCGAACGGCCATAGCCTTGCTGGATAGCTGTCAGCAGACGGCCGAAACCGCGCAGGCGCGGCTGCTCGCGTCTGGCATGCGCTTTCAGCAGGCGACCGCACATCATCGGCGTCAGCGTTACCGAAATCAGCAGCGAAATGAGAATAGAAACGGAGAGCGTTACGGCAAATTCGCGGAAAAAGCGGCCAATCAGCCCGCCGAGCATCAGCAGCGGCAGAAACACCGCCACCAGCGACAGGCTCATCGACAGCACGGTAAAGCCAACTTCGCGCGTGCCCTGTAGCGCCGCCTGAATTGGCTTCATGCCCGCTTCTACGTGGCGGGAAATATTCTCCAGCACCACGATAGCGTCGTCCACCACAAAGCCGGTCGCCACGGTCAGCGCCATCAGCGACAGGTTATTCAGGCTGAAGCCGCACAGATACATGGCGGCGAACGTGCCGATCAATGAAACCGGCACCGCAACGGCGGGGATCAGCGTGGCGCGTCCCGAACGCAGGAAAACGAACACCACTAAAATCACCAGCACGACGGAAACGATCAGCGACTGCTCTACTTCAGCCAGCGAAGCGCGGATGGTGGGGGAGCGATCCTGAGCGACGTCAAGCTGGATAGAGGCCGGGATACTGTCGCGCAGCTCCGGCACCGCCGCACGGATCCTGTCAACGGTCTCGATAATATTGGCTTCCGGCAGTTTGCGGATCATCACCAGAATGGCCGGTTTGGCATTGGCCATGCCCGCGTTGCGCACGTCCTGTACCGAATCCGTTACTTTGGCTACGTCCTGCAACCGTACCGCCGCGCCGTTGCTGTAATGCACAATCAGCGGCTGGTATTCGGCTGCCGTTTTCATTTCATCGTTGGTTTTTATCTGCCAGCGCTGC
Organism: Erwinia phyllosphaerae; assembly: GCF_019132875.1. Taxonomy (GTDB): domain Bacteria; phylum Pseudomonadota; class Gammaproteobacteria; order Enterobacterales; family Enterobacteriaceae; genus Erwinia; species Erwinia phyllosphaerae. The sequence goes on along the minus strand of NZ_JAHSPF010000001.1, from coordinate 491,551 downwards.
TGATTATCTTCTATCGCGCCCTGCGGCCTGCGCTGGTTAGCGTTGCTGATAGCGGTGCGCACCGCATCCAGCGACACGCCCTGATTGAACAGCGCCTGAGGATTCAGGGCCACGCGCACGGCAGGCAGCGAACTGCCGCCAATCGACACGTCGCCCACGCCGTCAATTTGCGCCAGCTTTTGCGCCAGTTGAGTAGAGGCGTAATCGTAAAGCTCGCCCTGCGACCAGGCGTCCGAGGTCAGCGTCAGGATCATGATCGGCGCATCGGAAGGGTTGATTTTGCGCCAGCTGGGGCGGCTCGGCATGCCGGTCGGCAGCAGGCTTTGCGCCGCGTTGATCGCGCCCTGTACGTCACGTGCCGCGCCGTTGATGTCGCGGTCGAAATCAAACACGAGAATAATTCGCGTACTGCCTAACGAACTGGTCGAGGTCATTTCGCTGACGCCCGCAATACGGCCCAGTGAACGTTCCAGCGGCGTGGCGACGGAGGAGGCCATGGTTTCTGGCGACGCGCCGGGCAGCGAGGCGGACACCAGTATCACCGGGAAATCCACCTGCGGCAGCGGCGCTACCGGCAGCAGGCGAAAGCTCAGAATGCCCGCCAGCGCGATGGCAATCGTCAGCAGAATAGTGGCGACCGGCCGATGAATAAACAGCGCGAAAAATTTCACCGCGCCTCCTTCAGCTTCAGGCGACGGCGGGCAGCCTGCGCCAGCCGATCGAACAGCAGATAAATCACCGGCGTGGTAAACAGCGTAAGCACCTGGCTAACAATCAGCCCGCCAACCATCGCCACGCCCAGCGGTCGCCGCAGCTCTGCGCCCACGCCCGTACTTAACATCAGCGGCAATGTGCCCAGCAATGCCGCCAGCGTGGTCATCAGAATAGGGCGGAAGCGCAGCAGGCAGGCCTGATAAATAGCCTCATACGGCGGCATGCCTTGCTCCCGCTCCGCTGCCAGTGCAAAGTCGATCATCATGATGGCGTTTTTCTTCACGATGCCGATCAGCAGAATAATGCCGATAATCGCAATAACATCCAGTTCGTTGCCGCTGAGCAGCAGCGCCAGTAGCGCGCCCACGCCCGCCGTGGGTAACGTAGAGAGAATGGTAATGGGATGAATAAAGCTTTCATACAGCACGCCCAGCACGATATACATCGCCACGATAGCGGCCACAATCAGCCAGACGGTGCTGGAAAGCGCGGCCTGAAACGCCAGCGTGCTGCCCTGAAATTTGGTCATGATTTCCGTCGGCATCGCCATATCCCTTTCGGCCCGGGTAATGGCATTGACCGCCTGCTCCAGTGAATAACCTTCGCTGACGTTAAACGAAAAGGTAGTGGACGGAAACTGGTCAAGATGGTTAATGCTTAGCGCACCGTGGCGCTGTTCTACGCTGGCAATAGCGCTCAGCGGCACGCTGCCGCCATCGCTGCTTTTCAGCCTGATCGTCTCCAGCGCGGCCAGGCCTGGCGTGGCGGAAACGTCATTTTCCAGCACCACGCGATACTGGCTGGCCTGGGTGTAAATGGTGGAGATTAGCCGCTGGCCAAAGGCGTTATAGAGCGCGTTGTCCACGTCGGCCATGCTGATCCCCAGACGGCTGGCGTTATCGCGATCCACTTTGATATAGGCTTCCAGGCCCCGATCCTGCCAGTCGCTGCTGACATCCTGCAGCTGCGGCAGATTTTTCAGCGCGGCGGTCAGCTTCGGCACCCACAGGCTTAACGAATCCAGCGAGCCGGTTTGCAGCGTAAACTGGTACTGCGTGCGGCTGAGCTGGGTATCAATGGTTAAGTCCTGCACCGGTTGCAAATAGAGGCTAATGCCCGGCAAATCCGCGACGGCCTGCTGTAAACGTTCAATAACCACCGGAATGCGATCGGCGCGCTCGTTCAGCGGCTTAAGGTTGATTTGCAACCGTCCGCTGTTCAGCGCGGGGTTGGTGCCGTCGATGCCCACGAATGAGGTCAGGCTCTGCACCGCCGGATCTTTCATAATGATTGAGGCAACCTGCTGCTGCCGCTGCGCCATATTGGTCCAGGAAACAGACTGCGGCGCCTGCACCGTCCCCTGAATAATGCCGTTATCCTGCAGTGGGAAAAAACCTTTGGGGATCAATACCCACAGCATGATGGTAATCACCAGCGTGCCCAGCGCCACGCCCAGCGTCAGCAGCTGGTGATCCAGTACCTTTTTCAGAAAGCGGCCATAGGCAGCAATCACGCGGTCAAACATCGCCTCGCTGGCGCGTGAAAAGCGGTTCTGTTTGCGTAGCGATTCGACGCTGAGCATGCGCGCGCACATCATTGGCGTCAGCGTCAGCGAAACCACGGCGGAAATCAGGATAGATATCGCCAGCGTCACGGCAAATTCGCGGAACAGCCTGCCAACGATATCGCCCATAAACAGCAGCGGGATCAGCACGGCAATCAGCGAGAAGGTCAGGGAAATAATCGTAAAGCCGATTTCGCCCGCGCCTTTCAGCGCCGCCGCCAGCGGCTTTTCGCCTTTTTCGATATAGCGCGAGATGTTTTCAATAACAACTATGGCGTCATCGACCACAAAGCCAGTGGCGATGGTTAGCGCCATCAGCGTCAGGTTGTTGATGGAGAAGCCAAGGAAATAGATAACGGCAAAGGTGCCCACCAGCGACAACGGCACCGCAACGGCCGGAATAATCGTTGCCGGCACGTTGCGCAGGAACAAATAGATAATCATCACGACCAGCGCTATCGCCAGCACCAGCTCAAACTGCACGTCATGCACCGAAGCACGAATATTGGTGGTGCGATCAGTTAAAACCTTCACCTCTACCGATTTAGGTAGCGAAGCCGTCAGCGCGGGCAGCATCTGGCGAATGCTGTCTGCCGTAGTAATAATGTTAGCGCCCGGCTGCCGCTGAACGTTCAGTACGATAGCCTGCTGGCGATTGGCCCAGGCACCGAGCCAGCTGTTTTCCGCGCCTTGCTCTACCGTGGCAACGTCGCGCAGTCGCACCGGTGCGCCGTTCTGCCAGCTGATAATCAGCTGTCGATAATCTTCCGCCGACTTCATTTGATCGTTGGCGGAGAGGGTGATAGAGCGTTCCGGGCCGTCCAGGCTACCCTTGGCCGAGTTAACGTTGGCGCTGCTGATGGCGGTACGCACCGTTTCGCTGGTCAGTCCCAGTGCGGCAAGTGCCTGAGCATTAAGCCTGACGCGCACGGCGGGGCGCTGACCGCCCGCGAGCGTCACCAGACCGACGCCGGAAACCTGGGAAATTTTCTGCGCCACGCGCGTTTCCACCATATCCTGCACCTGGGTCATCGGCATACTGGTGGTGGTGACGGCCAGCGTCATAATCGGCGGATCGGCCGGGTTAACCTTGCTGTAAACCGGCGGGTTCGGCAGATCTGAAGGCAGCAGGTTAGTGGCGGCGTTGATCGCGGCCTGTACTTCCTGCTCGGCCACGTCCAGCGGCAGCGTTAGCTGAAACTGCAGCGTGACCACCGACGCACCGCCGGAGCTTTGCGAAGCCATCTGCTTTAAGCCCGACATCTGGCCAAACTGGCGCTCCAGCGGCGCGGTAACGGCCGAGGTCATCACGTCCGGACTGGCACCGGGATAGAGCGTCACCACCTGAATGGTCGGATAATCGACTTCCGGCAGCGCGGAGACGGGCAGCACGCGATAGCCAAGAATACCGGCCAGCAGAATCGCAATCATCAGCAGCGTCGTGGCTACCGGGCGAAGGATAAACTGGCGGGAAGGGCCGCCGTTGGAACCAGAAGGCGTATCCTGCATTACTGGCGAGCTCCTTTCGCGGGCAGCGTAGCTTTATCCGCAAGCGGCGTTGCCTGTGGCGCGACGACTTCAACCGTTGCGCCTTCCGTCAGGCGGTCGATACCGTCGGTCACTACCTTTTCGCCCGCATCAAGACCGGCGTTAATAACGGCCTTTTCGCTGTCCTGTACGCCGATGGTTACAGTTTTTTTACTGACCTTGCTGTCGCTGTTTACGACCCAAACGAAGTGGCCCTCATTGCCCATTTGCAGCGCGGCCACCGGAATAACAATGGCGTCCTGCAGCGTATTAACCTGTAGCCGCGCGTTGACAAACTGATTAGGGAAGAGCCTGTCATCGCTGTTAGCGAACTGCGCTTTAACTTTGATCGTGCCGGTCGTGGTATCGATTTGGTTGTCCATACTCAGCAGCGTGCCGGTGGACAACAAATTTTTATTACTGCGGTCCCAGGCTTCCACCGGCACCGGCTGGCCGGATTTTTGCGCGTTCAGCAGCGTTTCAATCTCGTTTTCCGGCAGGCTGAACACCAGTTCAATCGGATGCGTTTGCGTGATCACCACGATACCGTTGGTATCGCCACTGTTGACGTAGTTACCAATATCTACCTGACGTAGCCCGACGCGGCCAGAAATGGGCGAAGTAATCCGGCTATAGGTTAAATTTAACTGCGCGCTGGCGACGCTTCCTTCATCAGCCTTGATGGTGCCCAGGGTTTCGCTGACCAGCGCGCGTTGCGTATCCAGCTCCTGCCCGGAGACCAGGTTGGTTTTCACCAGCTTCTCCAGGCGTGCCAGATCGCGACGGGCGTTGGCAAGCGTGGCCTGGTCTTTTGCCAGCTGGCCCTGGGCCTGGGTCAGCGCAACCTGGTAAGGACGCGGATCGATCTCCGCCAGCAGCTGTCCCGCTTCGACCTGCTGGCCTTCTGTAAAGTGAATGGCGACCAGATCGCCTTCAACGCGGCTGCGCAGCGTAACGGTATTGGCTGCGGTAACGGTGCCCAGACCGGTCAGGTACTGCGGCACGCTCTGGCGGACGGCGGCAGCGGCCTGCACGGGTGCCAGCGCGCCACCCGTTCCGTGGCGTCCACCGCCGGAACCACGCTGATGCCCCGCTTTTTCGGGGGCTTTTTGCGGCGTATGTCCATGCCACCAGTAAAGTCCGCCGGCAATCACTGCAACCAGTATAAGAAGGATTATTTTAAAACGGCGCCGGGTATTCATCCTGTTATCAGCTCTCCAGAAGGCAAAAGTTAGCGTCAGTGTGGCATCACGTTAAAAACGGACAGTACGGATGCAGAACGCTCAAGCTTGTTATTTTAACGGGTTTATTGCACGGAAAAATGAAGGAATTAAGAATAACGATTCAACGAATGTCAGTATTGTTAGTTGTTGCAATTCCTTTACCTTAAATCAACAAAACGGCAGCCCGGTTATTTGCTACGCTAAACTGCATCTGATAAACCCTTTCAATACAGGAGTATAAAAATGAGTTTACAACATCGCACGCTGGGCCGCTCTGGTCTGCAGGTTCCCGTCCTGACGTTTGGCGGCAACGTTTTCGGCTGGACCAGCGATCAGCCCACCTCTTTTTCTCTGCTGGACGCGCTGGTGGAAAAGGGGCTCTATTTTATCGATACCGCCGACTGCTACTCGCGCTGGGCGCCGGGCAATCAGGGCGGCGAATCAGAAACGATTATCGGTAACTGGCTGAAAAAAAGCGGCAAGCGCGACAAGATTGTGCTGGCGACCAAGGTCGGCATGGATATGGGCGAAGGGAAAACCGGTCTGGCACCTGCCTATATTCGCCAGTCGGTAGAGGATTCGCTAAAGCGTCTGCAAACTGACTATATCGACCTGTACCAGGCGCACCGCGACGACAGCGACACGCCATTGCAGGAAACGCTGGCGACTTTCGACGCGCTGATTAAAGAGGGTAAAGTGCGCGCGATTGGCGCTTCGAACTATAGCGCAGACCGCCTGGCGGAAGCACTGAAAATCAGTGAAGAACAGGGACTTTCCCGCTATGAGACGCTGCAGCCGGAATATAACCTTTATGACCGCCAGGATTATGAAAGCGGACTGGAAAAGGTGGCGCAGCAAAATGGGCTGGGCGTGATTAACTACTATTCTCTGGCCAGCGGTTTTTTAAGCGGCAAATACCGTAGCAAAGCGGACGCCAGCAAAAGCAAACGCGGCGAAGGCGTAGTGGAAAAATACCTTAACGATCGCGGCCTGCGCATTCTGGCAGCGCTGGATAGCGTGGCCGAAGCGCATCACGCCACGCCAACGCAGGTTGCGCTGGCATGGCAGATTGCTCGCCCGAGCATTACGGCACCCATCGTCAGCGTGACCTCGCTGACTCAGCTGGAAGAGTTAAGCAAGGCCGCAGCGCTTAAGCTTAGCGATGAGGCGGTAAACAAACTGACCGAAGCGAGCAGCTACTGATTAACGAAACATCACCTGCGCCCAGCGAGCCAGGCCAGCGGTAACGGAACCAAAATCGTCGCCGCTGGTTAGCCGGATATCCGGTAGCAGCTGGGTCAGCGCCTGCCGCAGTACCGGCGAGCGGGCGCTGCCTCCCGTCAGATAGATGACATCCGGCCGGGTGCCGCTCTCATCCAGCGCTAGCTTTACCTGCTCCTGAATACGTTCCAGCGGCTGGGCAATCGCGGCCTTCAGCTGTGCAGTGCTGATTTCCGTCGCCAGCGCGGACTCAATAAAATCCAGCTCCGCCTTCGCCAGCGCCTGTTCAGACAGCGCAATTTTGCTCTCTTCCGCCGCACGCACCAGACGATAGCCCAGGCGCTGCTGCCATACCTTTAACAGCCGCTGCACTTTTTCCGGCTCCTGCGCGTCGCGGATTAAATCCTGTAGCTGCTTACGGCTGGCAGTTGCGTAAAAATCACTTTGCGCCGGGACATCGTTGATCGCAACGGCATTCCACCACGGCAGCGCGGGCAGGGCGATGCCTTTTTGCGTCATGCCGCCGCTGCCCAGCAGCGGCATCAGCTCTTTAAACGTCAGCATGATATCCAGATCGTTACCGCCGACGCGGCAGCCGCTGTGGCCCAGCAGGCTCTCCTGACGTTCCGCTTTATCGTGCCACTGCGGGCCCATCAGCAGCATGGAGCAGTCGGTGGTACCGCCGCCGATATCGACGATCAGCACTCGCGTTTCTTCTTTCAGCGTGGCTTCAAACTCCAGGCCAGCGGCAACAGGCTCGAACTGAAACTCGACCTCTTTAAAACCGGCCCGGCTTGCGGCGCGAGCCAGAATGCCCTGCGCCTGGCGGTTGGCTTCTTCGCCGCCCAGCCCCTGGAAGTTAACCGGACGGCCAATCACCGCCTGGCTGATGCTGTCATTGAGCTGCGATTCAGCCTGCTGGCGAATATGCAGCATCATGGCGCAGACCAGATCTTCAAAAAAGGCGACCTGCTGCGGCTTCAGGCCGTTGGCGCCCAGAAAGGATTTAGGGGATTTTACAAACCAGGTATCTTCAGGCTCGGCCATATACTGTGCCAGCGAAGCCAGACCAAACTGCACGCTTGCGGGCGTAACCTCAATATCTTCTTCGCGGTTAAAAGCGAGGGCGCGACGTAAAATTGCCTGGTTTTCCGCTTCCGGCGTTGGCACCTGGTGATGGCGAAACAGCCATTCGCTGACCGTATCGCGCGTTGGCGCGCAGAGCATAGAGGGCAGCAGGCTGGAACCCTTCTCCAGCGGCAGCAGGGTCGGCACACCCTCTTTCATGATGGCTACCGAGCAGTTTGCCGTACCGTAATCAAAGCCGATAAACATTTATCCCCTCCACGAGCATAAAAAAAGGGGGCGACTTTAGCCCAGGGCCGACGGGAGAGCAAGCGCCAGATGAGGGACAAACTCAATGTGCAGGAAACCAGGAGAGAAGAGTAAAGCGTCTGAGCCGTAGATAGCGCGCTTAAAGATCCATTCTAAGACTCAGCGCTGCAAGCTTAAATATTCATTCTAAGCCTCAGCGCTGCGAGCTTAAAGATTCATTCTAAGCCTCAGCGCTGCAAGCTTGAAGATTCATTCTAAGCCCCAGCGCTGCGCGCTTAAAAACCCTTCTGGCGCTTATCGTTTAGCGGCAGGGCCTGGCCTTTTTCCGGCACCGGAACCGTCTCCAGCAGCCTGGCTTCATATACGGAGACCTGTCCACGCCCGTTGTGCTTGGCGTTGTAACAGGCCAGATCTGCCTGCGCCATCACGTCGCTGTCGTGACAGTTATCTTTATTCAGCAAGGTCAGGCCGGCACTGGCCCCAATCCGGTGCAGCTGGCCGTCCCACACGAAAGCGTAGTGGTTGACGGCCTCCACCAGGCGAGTCGCCAGCTCGTGCGCTTCGCGTAGCGCACAGTCCGGCAGCAGCACGCCAAACTCGTCGCCGCCCAGGCGGGCAAGCACGTCATTACCGCGCAGATGTTGCTTCATCTGATTGGATATTTCCCGCAGCAGCGCGTCGCCCGCAGCGTGACCAGCGCTATCGTTGACCGCCTTGAAGCGATCCAGATCGATAAAAATCAGGCTGTGCTGACGCTGCTGCTGCCTGGCCGACTGCAACAGCTGCTTGAGGCGCTGTTCAAAACTCACCCGGTTGGGCAGGCGCGTCAGCATATCGTGCGAAGCGCCGTAGCTCAGCCGCCGCATCATTTCCCGGGAGGCGCTGACGTCCTGAATAACCACCACGCTGCCAATGTTTTCGCCTTCCTGGGTCTTCAGCGGCGTAATGCTGTAGTGAATATCAAAACGGTCGCCGCTGCGGTTATGCAGCACCAGCTCCTGTTCCAGGTCGGGAACGGATTTACTGAGCGGCAGTTCGCACAGCAGTAGATTTTCCATCGGCGGGCCGTCGTTGCCTCGCGTGATGCGCAATATGGTGCTGACGGGCTGGCCTTCCGCTTCTTCCTGCGTCCAGCCGCTCATCATTTCCGCCACCGGATTCATAAAAATGATGCGCATCTCCTGGTCGGTGCTGATCACCGCTTCGCCAATGGCGTCCAGCGTGATGTGCATCCGCTCTTTTTCCTGATAAAGCGCGTCGGTCAGCTGACGCATCGCGGTCACGTCCTGGTTGATACCCAGCATCCTTTCTGCTTTGCCGCCGTCGTCAAAAACCAGCGTTGAATGACTGTGAATAAAGCGAATGCCTTTTTCCGTGACGATACGAAATACCAAATCCACCGGCCTGGATTTTTTAATTCCTTCGTCGAAAGCGTCAATGGCCATTTGCCTGTCTGCGGGAAGCAGGCTGTTGACCCAGGTAAGGTAGGTCGCCTGGCCTTCTTCTTGCAGACCGTAGATCTCAAACATGCGTTTGTCCCAGCTCATTTTGCCGGTTTTCAGGCTCAGGTCCCAGACGCCGATACCGCCTGCTTCGGTAGCCAGCGTAATACGCTGCATCAGACGGCGGTTGACCTTTTCGGTCTGCTTGAGGTCGGTGATATCTTCAATTTGGGAAATAAAGTAGAGCGGCCGCCAGTCCGTGTCGCGTACCAGCGAAACGGCCAGCAACACCCAGACAACCTGGCCATCTTTGCGCAGATAGCGCTTTTCATGGCTGTAGGTATCGATTTCGCCTTCCAGTAAGGCGTTCAGTTTCCCTTCGTCGGAAGCCAGATCTTCAGGATGCGTCAGCTGCTGAAAGGTCATATTAGTCAGCTCTTCCTGCCGATAGCCCAGCAGGCGGCACAGCGATTTATTAACCTGTAGCCAGCGGCCTTCCGGTGCGACCAGCGCCATGCCGATAACGGAGTACTCCATGGCGTGACGAAAACGGGCTTCGCTTTGCGAGATAAGCTTTTTCTCTTCGCGAAAAGAGTGCATCACCAGCGTCATCATATGACCAGGCACAATCGCCAGCAGCAGCGGTAGCCAGGGCACGTTATTGACCACCGAAACGTTATCCGCATAGTGCAGCAGCTGATTCAGCGCCAGCAGCATGGTCATCATCATCAGCGTGGCGAGAAAGATAATAAAGGCAGAAAAACGCGGCAGCCGCACGGCGCTGTAAAACAGCACCACCATCACAAAGGTAAAAGACCAGGGAAGATAGCGTAAGGCGCAGTAGTTCAGCGCCAGCGTAATAATGAGCGTTAACAGCGTTTCGAATAGCGCGTTCTGGTTCAGCGACCGGCGTATTTCTTCGGGGTGCCACAGCAGGGCAACCGGCCCCAGTGCCAGCATGCCAATCGTTTCGGATATCGCCCAGGTGGTAAAAAAGTGCAGGCTAGCCTGGCCAGAAAAGCTCTGTACCCAGCAGGCCAGCAGCGCACCGGCCAGCGGGGTAAAAATACAGACGGCGACCACCATCTTGCTCCAGCTAAGCAGCGAATCCAGCGGGGTCTTTTTATTCAGCAGAATACGCAGCAGCGCACCGCCCAGCAGCGCCTGCAGCAAATTAATCAGCGGAAACATCCACACGATGGCAGAGCGATCCGCCAGCAGGAAATTGGCAGCAAAGATGCCGATAATACAGCTACCCAGCAGGACAGGCAGCGTATGGATGGGCTGGCGGAAGACAATCATGGTCATCAACGCGGTGGAAAGCCACAGTGACGAAATCTGTACGCTGACCTTAATCAGTTCCAGGCAGAACAGCGTCAGAACAAAGGAAAGCAAGCCAAAAGCCGCGCCTTTGAGCCACGGAAAAGAAAAGCGGCCAGCAGAGAGAAAAGTATCAGTCGTCATAAATATCCAGCGAGGCAACAGAAGTCGGCCAGCCCGTACCAGGTAACTTAAGGCATGCTAACACAATCATTTTTGATTGCCTGCGCTAATTCAAAAGATCGCTCTGTTCGGTCGATTGAATTGTTTACGATTGTTAAGCGCGCCGGTTACTGCCGCAGCTTCAGTAAGTCTGCGCGTGTCCAGGGATGATCAATACCGGCTATCTGCACCGACAGACGCTGTAAAAACCACTGGGTAGTGGCGAGGCGGCCATGGCTCAGCAGCAGAAGCGGCAGCAAGAGCGCAATACAGAGCTGCACGGCGGAAAAACCCTGCAGCCGCGCATGTCGCTGGCTGACCAGAAAAGCGCTGCTCAGCGTAAAGCCCAGCACCAGGCCAGCCACCACTTCGCTAACCGAATGATAATCCAGCACCAGGCGGGAAACGCCCACCATTACCGGGATGGCATAACCGACGGCAACGGCCAGCGCGCGGCCGGAGGGGGACAAACGACCGCTAAGCAGCCACAGCATTACCGGCCATAGCGTGGCGGACATAGCGGTATGGCCGCTAAAGCCGGTAAAATTCAGCCAGGCACTGCCGATGCCAAAGCCCATAAACGCCACTTTCGACAGGCTGACGATAGCGCCAGCAGAGCAAAAGGCCAGCGCCCAGTAGAGAGGAGCACGCCGGTCGCTGTTTTTCCAGCCAATCAGTCCAGCCATAACGATAGCCGTTGGGATAAGCAGCATGCTATCGCCAAAATAGGTTAAAATATGCACGGTACGCCAGAACACGCTGTTTCCTTATTATTGTAAATTGAACCGACAGGCCGGCGAAGAATGATATGCCGTGTTGCGTCGTCAGGCCAGCCGCAAATGATGACGAATGCCGCCACAGGCGTCCGGGCCGGTAGATGAAACTGGTCATTAGTTTAACGGCAGAGCGAACAGAGGCATAACGGGAAAGTCTTAAAAGCTTTTCGCTGGCATCAACATCCCGAAATCCTTATAATTACGCGCGAAAACATCCTCTCCATCGTCTCAGACACAAATCAGGTCTTTAATTTTATGACTGACAAGTCGCATCAGTGCGTCATCGTAGGTATCGCCGGCGCATCTGCCTCGGGAAAAAGTCTTATTGCCAGTACGCTCTATCGTGAAGTGCGCGATCGGGTTGGTGATGAAAATATTGGTGTTATCCCTGAGGATGCTTATTACAAAGACCAAAGCCATCTGACTATGGATGAGCGGGTAAAAACGAATTACGATCATCCCAGCGCGATGGATCATAACCTGCTGCTACAGCATCTACAGATGCTGAAGGCCGGCCAGGCTATCGATTTGCCGGTTTATAGCTATGTTGAGCATACGCGTACCGCGCAGACCATCCAGCTGAAACCCAAAAAGGTGATTATTCTGGAAGGCATACTGCTGCTGACAGACGCCCGCCTGCGCAGCGAAATGAATTTCTCCATTTTTGTCGATACGCCGCTGGATATCTGCCTGATGCGCCGCATGAAACGTGACGTCAACGAGCGTGGCCGCTCAATGGACTCCGTGATGGCCCAGTATCAGAAAACGGTTCGCCCGATGTTCCTGCAGTTTATTGAGCCTTCCAAACAGTATGCCGATATCATCGTGCCGCGCGGCGGCAAAAACCGCATCGCGATTGATATCCTGAAGGCAAAAATCAATCAGTTCTTCGAATAGACCTGTTTTGCTTCGCTGACCGGAGTCCTGCGCAGGAAGCGGCCGGTCAGCGTTATCCCGCACCTTTACAGCAGTGGAGTACTTCATGCGATTATGCGACCGCGATATCGAAGCCTGGCTTGACAGTGGCCAGCTCGACATTTCCCCGCGTCCGCCGGTAGAACGGATTAACGGCGCCACCGTTGACGTTCGGTTGGGCAACCAGTTCAGAACTTTCCGCGGCCACACCGCGGCCTACATCGATCTTAGCGGCCCGAAAGACGAAGTCAGCGCGGCGCTTGACCGGGTAATGAGCGATGAAATCGTGCTGCCGGAAGGCGAAGCTTTCTTTCTACACCCTGGCGAACTGGCGCTGGCCGTGACTCTTGAGTCGGTCACTATCCCCGATAACCTGGTCGGCTGGCTGGATGGCCGCTCGTCGCTGGCTCGCCTTGGCCTGATGGTTCACGTGACCGCGCACCGTATCGATCCGGGCTGGCAGGGACGTATCGTGCTGGAGTTCTATAATTCTGGTAAGCTGCCGCTGGCGCTGCGGCCAGGCATGCTGATTGGCGCGCTAAGCTTTGAACCGCTTTCCGCACCGGCGGCCCGTCCTTATAACCGCCGCCAGGATGCTAAATATAAAGGTCAGCAGGGCGCGGATGCCAGCCGTATCGATAAAGATCAGGACAGCGCGTAAAGGCGGCAGGGAAAGGTGCTGAGTCACGCCACCTTTTGCGCTGCGGCTAGTGGATGACGTCGTAAGAAGTGCAAGCAATAAGGGGAAGGCATGAAGAGATTTATCACCACGCTGGCCATTTTGCTGGTGGTCGTTGTGGCCGGAATGACGGCGCTGGTTTTGCTGGTCAATCCGAATGATTTTCGCGCCTATATGGCTGAGCAGGTCGAGCAGCGCAGCGGCTATCACCTGGCGATGAACGGCGACCTGCGCTGGCACGTCTGGCCGCAGCTCAGCATTCTTTCCGGCCAGATGACGCTGACCGCGCCCGGTGCGGCACAGCCTTTCGTCAGCGCCAGCAATATGCGGCTCGACGTTAAGCTGCTTCCTCTGCTTTCCCACCAGCTGGCGGTCAAACAGGTCCTGCTGAAAGACGCCGTTGTTCGCCTTACGCCTGACAGCGAAAGCGCGCGTCCCGCTAACGCGCCAAAAGGCCCGGCCAATTCGGCACCGCCGTCGCCGCTTTCCCAGCGCTGGACGTTTGACATTGATAATTTGCAGATAGCGGACGGCCTGCTGGTCTGGCAGCAGGACAGCGGCGAACAGCTTAACGTGCGCGATCTAAACCTTCAGCTGTCGCAGAAACAGCGTCAAGCCCATATCGAGCTAAGCAGCCGTATCAGCCGCGATCAGCGCGAACTGCAAATAAACCTGAACGCCGATGCGGATCTTAGCCGCTATCCACAGCACCTTTCCGCGCTGGTTAATCAGCTGGATTACCAGCTGAGCGGTGTCGATCTGCCGCGTGAAGGCGTTAAAGGGCAGGCGAAGCTGGCGGCCGACTGGAGTGATAATAACGCTTTCAGCCTGAAAGATATTGCGCTGAGCCTGAACGACAGCCAGATAAGCGGCAGCGCCAGCGGAACGCTGGCCGGCCGTCCACAGATTAACCTGGACCTGCACGCGCCGCTGCTGAATATGGATTCGCTGTTAGGGCTGGAGGTCGGCGGCAACAACGGGCAAGGCATTCAGGCCCAGCGTTCTGGCCCGGGGCCGGTTATCGCTCAGGTAGAAGCCGATAACGCCAGTTCGCCCTTTAATCAGTTCAACGGCAAGCTGGCGATAGCGGTGGACAAGATGCGCTGGCGGGGCATGGCCTTTGACCAGGTGGCGTTTCAGGCTACCAATGATAACGGCCTGCTTACTCTCTCTACGCTAAGCGGTAAGGCCGGTAACGGGCATTTTTCTCTGCCCGGCAGCGTGGATTTCCGTCAGGCGCAAACCCGGATAGCCCTTAACCCCTCGCTGCAAAATATTGCCGTCGCACCGCTGCTGCAGGCGTTTGAAATGCCAGCTTCGCTGAGCGGTGACGTGACGCTGAACGGCAGTTTTAGCGGTACTGGCCTGACCGTTCCCGCTTTTAAACGAGCATGGCAGGGGAGTGCGGAGTTAAGCCTGAATAACGCGCTGATATCGGGGCTGAACTTCCAGCGCATGATCCAGCGAGCGGTAGAACGCAGCAGCAACCGCGTTCATGCTGCCTCGTCCCCGGATAACGATTTCCAGCAGATAACGGGAAAAATGATGCTGCAAAACGGGCTGCTCGCCTTTGTCGATATGCAGGGACGCGCTTCCATGCTGAACTACAGCGGCAAAGGAACGGTGGATCTGGCGAAGCAGCAGGCGGATATGAATTTTGGCATCACCGTGACCGAGGGCTGGCAGGGTGACAGCGAGCTGGTGAGCCGTTTACAGCAAACCGCCGTGCCTTTACGCATTTATGGCCCGTGGAACGGACTGAACTATTCGCTGCAAATCGATCAGGTGCTGCGCCAGCAGCTGCAGGATGAGGCGAAAAAACGACTTAAAGAGTGGTCGGAAAAAAATCCGCAAAATGGCAAAAACAGCTCGGTTCAGAAGCTTATTAAGGATCTGTAGAGCGTTAACGAAAGGTAAGGCGCGCCATCCCTGGCGCTTACCGCAGGCCCGGCGGGTGCCGGATTTTTCCGCCGTCAGGACTGGTTAATAGGCTTCTTCTTCCTGCACCAGAGAGATAATCTGTACTTTCTGCACGCGATGGTTTTCAACCTGTAGCGTGCGGAACAGATAGTCTTCAATCTGAATCTCTTCGCCTTCCTGCGGCACGCGCTGCATATGCTCCATTAACAGACCGGCCAGCGTGTGGTACTCGCGCTTTTCGTCCAGCGGTAAAGGAATGTAGAGGATCAGATCGTCCAGCGGCATGTGGCCGTTGGCTGTCCAGCTCCCGTCCGCGTTCTGCTGAATGTCGTAGCGAGGATCGATAGCTTCTCCTTCATTGGGAAGATTACCGGCTATCGTTTCCATCACGTCGCTGAGCGTCACCACGCCTTCCACCGAACCAAACTCATCCACCACAAACGCAAAATGCGTGCGCGCGTTGCGAAATTGCTCCAGCGCCGGCAGCAGAGAAAGCTGCTCCGGAAACACCAGCGGCTGACGAATAAGCGCGCGGATATCCAGGCTGTCGCCGTGCAGCGCCTGCTTGAGCAGGTCAATCACATGAATAACGCCGAGCGGATCTTCACTGTTTTCCGTGACCACCATCCGCGTGTGCTGGTTCTGATCGAGCATCGCCATAATTTTCTCCGGCGACTCGCTGAGATCGACCGACACGATATCCTGACGGGAAGTCATGATACTGCTTACGGTACGCTGGCCCATACCGAGCACGCGCGCAATCATCATGCGTTCCTGCTTGTTGAAAATCGCCTGGCTGCTGGCATCGGCCACCAGCGAGGAGGTTTCAGCATCCAGCTCTGTCTGCTCGTGACCGCCGCGCAGCAGACGCAGGACGGCTTCGGCGGTGCGCTTGCGCAGCGGGGCTTTGGCAGAGAGAAAACGTCGGCGATTAAAATGCGCCAGCTGGTTCAGCGCTTCGATAATCACGGAGAAGCCTATCGCGGCATAGAGATAGCCTTTAGGAATATGATAGCCAAAGCCGTCCGCCACCAGGCTAAAGCCGATCATCAGCAGGAAGCTCAGGCAAAGAATAACGATAGTCGGATGCTGGTTAACGAAGCGGGTGAGGGGTTTGCTGGCCAGCAACATTAAGCAAATAGCGATAATCACGGCCGCCATCATTACCGCAAGGCTGTCGACCATGCCTACAGCGGTAATCACTGAATCAAGCGAGAAGACGGCATCCAGCACCACTATTTGCGCGACAACCGGCCAGAAGCGCGCGCCGCGTTTTTGCGGATTGTCATCTTCATCTTTACCTTCCAGCCTTTCATTCAGCTCTATGGTCGCTTTAAACAGCAGGAAAACACCGCCCAGCAGCATAATTAAATCGCGCGCGCTAAAAGCGTGTCCGGCCACGACGAAGAGGGCAGAGGTCAGCGAAGAGAGCCAGGAAATAGAGGCCAGCAGCAGCAGGCGCATGACCAGAGCAAGCAGCAGGCCGGTGACGCGGGCGCGGTCACGCTGCGCGGACGGCAGTTTCTCTGCCAGAATGGCAATAAAGACAAGATTATCAATGCCCAGCACCAGCTCTAATACGATCAGGGTGACAAGGCCAGCCCAGATTGACGGATCGACGATCCATTCAAACATCAGAAGTTCACTCATACAGATTAAGGAAACGCCATGATGATAGGGGATGTCACATAATTCAACAAATAATCACACGGCTACGCTGCGGGGCGTATAACTGGCGCTCTCTGTTACTGCCGATTTTAGAATCATCTGACGGGCATTCAAATGCATGGAATAGTTTTTCAAGAATATTCGCATAGGTATGACCAATAAAATAAGGGATACTTAAGGTGCAGGGTTAAATCGGACGGGATTAATCTTAGTTTTACAATAAAGTTAATCTGAATTTCTTATCAATGACCCTGTTAGCTATAGCGAGGAGGACAAGGTAGTCTTAATCCTAAAAGAGCGGAGCAGCGGGAACAGGCTCTTGTAAACAGGCCAGTTATAACTAGTATAGCAACGTGTTAGTAAATGCCTGCGTAAATGTAGCAATTAGCACGGTCGTAGCTCGGCGTCCTTTTAAGTTTTGGCTTCATCCGGGCGATGAAAAGCTTTAGCCTGCACCGAGAGGACAGGATAAAACCAACATAGCAGAACGAGATACAGCGCATTGGCAGCTACAAGCCAGGGGCGGTAGCGTGTCTGGACAGGTGGAAACGTCAGCGTCCTGACAGGGCTTCCATCAGGTTGTTGTTGATTTTACATGTCAATTTTCAAGCTCTGCTACGCGTTCCGGCGATCTGTTGCACCACCCCGAAATACGTCTTTCATAAATGACGTGCTTAAAAAATACGCAATCCTCAGCAGTGGAAATTATTAAACCACAGGCTTTTGAAGAAAAAATAAGAGTTAACTATGCGCGATATAGAATTTACCTTTAAAGGGCTGTTAATTAAACTTTCATTAGCACTTTCAGACCTGATTTTTTTTAACGCCTCTTTATTTATTGCAATCCTCCTGATGAAAAGTTTTCCGGGGAATTTACTGGATGACATTTCAACTCAGGATCTGCAGTTAAAAATAAGCACACACATTATTCTTTCTGTTATTTGTATTGCCTGGTTCTGGGTTCGCCTGCGCCACTATACTTATCGCAAACCCTTCTGGTTCGAATTAAAAGAAATTTTCCGTAGCGTCCTGATCTTCTCCGTGATCGACCTTTCCATCACGGCATTATCTAAATGGGAAATGTCACGCTGGACCTGGTTATTAACCTGGCTGCTGGCGCTGGTGCTGATCCCGGTAGGGCGTGCGCTGGTCAAACGCATTCTGAATCGCTACGGCCTGTGGAAAAAACAGTCCATCATCATTGGCAGCGGCAAAAATGCTGAAGAAGCCTATATGGCGCTGCAAAGTGAAGAGGTAATGGGTTTTGACGTGGTAGCGTTCTACGATGTAGACGGCATGACCGCCGCGCCAGCGCTGTTCGGTATTCCCGTTATTAATGATGAATCATCGCTGTGGCAGCAGGTAAACAGCGAAACGCAGTTTATTGTGGCGGTGGAGTTTGAACAAAGTCATCACCGTGACCTGTGGCTAAAAAACCTGGCGAAACATAATTGTCGTTCCGTTTCCGTTATTCCTTCATTACGCGGCGTTCCGCTTTACGGCACTGATATGGCTTATATCTTTAGCCATGAAGTGATGATTTTACGGGTAAGCAACAATCTGGCAAAACGCACCTCGCGTATTATCAAACGTGCTTTTGATATCTTTGGCGCGCTGGCTATTATCACCATGTTGATGCCCGCGCTGGCTATTCTGATATTTATGGTTTCTCGTGACGGCGGCAAACCTATTTACGGTCACGAACGTGTAGGGCTAAACGGTCGTAAATTTAAATGCCTCAAGTTCCGCTCGATGGTGATCAATTCCAAAGAAGTGCTGGAAGAGGTATTACGTACCGATCCTGTTGCGCGTGCGGAATGGGACAAAGACTTCAAGCTTAAGAACGATCCTCGCATCACCCGTATCGGCCACTTTATCCGCAAAACCAGCCTCGACGAGCTGCCGCAGCTCTGGAACGTGGTGCGCGGCGAAATGAGTCTGGTTGGACCGCGTCCGGTTATCGAAGATGAGCTGGAGCGCTACGCGGGCGACGTTGATTACTACTTTATGGCCAAGCCGGGCATGACCGGACTGTGGCAGGTCAGCGGTCGTAACGACGTGGACTATGAAACTCGCGTCTATTTTGACTCCTGGTACGTAAAAAACTGGTCTTTATGGAACGATATTGCCATTCTCTTCAAAACCATTGGCGTGGTACTGAAGCGAGACGGCGCATACTAAAAAATTTCGGCGCGTTTGCAAGAGCGCGCCGCTGTTATTGCGTGGTTTGACTGATGACTGTCACTGACTTGCGCGCTCAACGTTCCTCTGTTAAGCGTCGGCTCACAGCGAGCCGGCAAGGCAAAAAAGGAAAGGGATCAGGTGATGACTGACAGTTACAGTGAATAAAACGCTTTTACCTTTGCAAGACGCTACACAGCGGCGGATCCGCCACTATCAATCAAATTACTGATAGCGATGAAACAGATGATTACAATCAAAACGAAGTTATTGCCCTTGTTGATCTCGGCTGCACTCCTTTCAGGATGTACGATCGTTCCGGGTTCAAAGCTTTCCACCAGCGGTAAAGATGTTATCAAGCAGCAGGATAGCGATTTTGATATTGATAAATACGTCAATGTCTTCCCTATGACCCCAAGCCTGGTTGAACGTATGCGTCCTACCCCTGTGGTAGCGCGTCCTAACCCACAGCTGCAAACCGAAATTCAGAACTACGAATACCACATTGGTATTGGCGACGTGCTTAACGTCACCGTCTGGGATCACCCGGAACTTACCACGCCAGCCGGTCAGTACCGTAGCGCCAGCGATACCGGTAACTGGGTGCATTCAGACGGCACGATTTTCTATCCTTACATCGGTCGCGTGCGCGTAGCAGGCCGTACCGTGCAGGAAGTACGTACCGAGATGGCCAGCCGCCTGGCGCAGTACATCGAAAGCCCGCAGATCGATGTCAGCGTCGCCTCTTTTAAATCACAGAAAGCCTACGTGACCGGAGAGGTAACCACTTCCGGCCAGCAGGCGATTACTAACGTGCCGTTAACCATTCTGGACGCGGTTAACGCAGCGGGCGGCCTGACTACCAACGCCGACTGGCGCAACGTGGTGTTGACCCACAACGGTGCTGAAATCCCGGTTTCTTTACAGGCGCTGATGCAAAACGGCGACCTGTCGCAAAACCATCTGCTTTACCCCGGCGATATTCTGTTTATCCCGCGTAACGACGATCTGAAAATCTTTGTGATGGGCGAAGTGAAACAGCAGAGCACGCTGAAAATGGATCGCAGCGGCATGACGCTGTCGGAAGCGCTGGGCAGCGCGCAGGGCATGGATCAAACCTCCTCTGATGCGACCGGCGTCTTCGTTATCCGTCCAATCAAAGGTAAGAACCGCACCAAGATTGCCAACATCTATCAGCTGAACCTGAAGGATGCATCAGCGATGGTGATGGGGTCTGAATTCCAGCTTGAGCCGTATGACATCGTGTATGTCACCTCTACGCCGCTGACTCGTTGGAACCGCGTTATTTCTCAGCTGACGCCAACCATTTCCGGCGTGTATAACGCAACCGAGAACGTGCGTTATATCCATAACTGGTAATCGGGGCAATATGATTAATTCAATCTTAGTCGTCTGTGTCGGCAACATCTGCCGTTCTCCGACCGGCGAACGGTTGTTAAAACGTGCACTCCCTGACAAGCAAATAGCGTCCGCCGGGCTGAATGCCATGACGGGCTATGCTGCAGAACAGACCGCCAGCGAGGTTGCCGCAGCAAACGGCCTTTCGCTGGCGGGTCACCAGGCGCAGCAGTTTACGGCTGAACTCTCACGGGAGTTTGACCTCATCCTGGTGATGGAGAAAAAGCATATCGATCAGATTACCCGTATTGACCCGGCCGCACGCGGCAAAACCATGCTGATGGGCCACTGGCTCAATCAAATTGAGATAGCGGATCCGTATAAAAGAAGTCGTGAAGCCTTTGAGGCCGTTTACGGATTACTTGAAAACGCTACCCAGAAATGGGTCAACGTATTAAGCCGATAGTTGGGATTATTCATGAAAACAAAAAACAGGGTCATGACGGCACCGCAGGAAGAGACAAAAGGGTTAGATCTGGCGCATCTGGTTGGTCAGCTGGTTGACCATCGCTGGATCATTGTCGCCGTCACTGCCGTCTTTATGCTGCTGGGCACGCTTTATACGCTCTTCGCCACGCCAATCTACAGCGCTGACGCGCTGGTACAGGTAGAACAGAAAGACTCCAGCTCGGTACTGACCAATATTCAGGATGCTTTACCGCAGACGCCTGAATCCGATACCGAGATTCAGATCCTGCAGTCGCGCATGGTTATCGGTAAAACCGTTCACGACCTGGGTCTGGATACCGTGGTTGAGCAGGACTACTTTCCAATAATTGGTAAAGGACTGGCGCGCATCATGGGCGACAAGCAGGCGGATATCGCCGTGTCTCGCCTGGAACTGCCGCTTAAATGGAAAAAGCGCAACGTTGAACTGGAAGTGAACGACGCGCAAAGCTATACCGTAAGCAAAGACGGCGACGAGCTGTTTAAAGGCCGTGTCGGCCAGCTGGAGCAGCACGGCGACGTGACTATGCTGGTCAGCGGCATCGATGCAGATAAAGGCACCAGCTTCACGGTTACCAAGCTCAATGAGCTACAGGCAATCAGCATGGTGGTGGGCAACCTGTCCGTTGCGGACAAAGGTAAAGACACCGGCGTGCTTGGCCTGAACTATCAGGGTTCCGATCCTGATAGCATCAGCAAAATCCTTAACCGCATTGTTGATAACTACCTGCTGCAAAACGTTGAGCGCAAATCTGAACAGGCGGAACGCAGCCTGGCCTTCCTGCGCGATCAGCTGCCACAGGTACGCAACAAGCTGAACGAAGCAGAAGACAAGCTCAATACCTTCCGTCGTCAGAACGAATCGGTTGATATGTCGCTGGAAGCGAAGTCGGCGCTGGACTCTTCGGTTAACGTACAGAACCAGCTGAACCAGCTGACCTTCCGTGAAGCCGAAGTTTCCCAGCTTTACACCAAAGATCACCCGACCTACCGCGCCCTGCTTGAAAAGCGTAAAACGCTGGAAAACGAGCAGTCGCAGCTGAACAAAAAAATCGGCACTATGCCACAGACCCAGCAGGTTATTCTGCGTCTGACGCGTGATGTGCAGTCTGGCCAGGAAATCTACATGCAGCTGCTGAACCGTCAGCAGGAGCTGGCTATCAGCAAGGCGAGTACCGTTGGCGATGTGCGCATTATCGACCGTGCGGAAACCGCGCTGGCACCAGTCGCACCGAAAAAGATGCTGATTATCCTTGCCAGCCTGATCGCCGGCCTGGCTATTTCTGTGGGTCTGATCCTGCTGAAGGCGCTGTTCCATCACGGCATCGAAAATCCAGAGCAGCTGGAAGAGCTGGGCGTCAACGTTTACGCCAGCGTACCGCTTTCCGAATGGCAGCGTAAAAAAGACAGCGCGGCGCTGGCGCGTCGCGGCAGCAAAGTGAAAACCGATCCGCACGAAACGCTGCTGGCGCTGGGTAACCCAACCGACCTCTCTATCGAAGCGATCCGCAGCCTGCGTACCAGCCTGCACTTTGCAATGATGGAAGCGAAAAACAACGTACTGATGATTACCGGTGCCAGCCCTGGTATTGGTAAAACCTTTATCTGTGCCAACCTGGCGACGCTGGTCGCGAAAGCAGGGCAGAAGGTGTTGTTAATCGATGGCGATATGCGTCGCGGCTATACCCACGATCTGCTGGGTGCCGACAACCGTCAGGGGCTGTCTAATGTCCTTTCCGGAAAAACAGCATTTTCACCTGCGCTGGTTCAGCAGGGCGCTTACGGCTTTGACTTCCTGCCTCGTGGCCAGGTTCCACCAAACCCGTCTGAGCTGCTGATGCATCCACGCATGAACGAGCTGCTGACCTGGGCAAGCGAGAACTACGACCTGGTGCTGATCGATACGCCACCAATCCTGGCCGTGACCGATGCTTCCATTATTGGTAAGAGCGCGGGCACTTCGCTGATGGTCGCGCGTTTTGAAACCAACACCGCGAAAGAAGTAGATGTCAGCATCAAGCGCTTCGAGCAAAACGGCATTGAGATTAAAGGCGTGATCCTTAACGCCGTAGTGCGTAAAGCCGCTAACAGCTATGGCTACGGCTATGACTACTACGACTACAACTACGGTAAAGACGCGAAGAGCTGACAGGCTGCACGCAAAACCAACCGGGTCGGACTCCTCCGGCCCCGTTCGTCGGGAGAATAATCGGCCCGGCGAACGCAACCCTTTTGTTTAGACGTTAAAAGGTGCTGGCAATGCAGGATATTCGCTTCTCAATCGTCATCCCGGCGTATAACGCCTCAGAAACCATCGCCACCACGCTCGACTGCGTGCTGGCGCAAAGCTACCGTAACTTTGAAGTCATCATTGTCGATGACAAGTCAGACGACGCGGCGGCGCTGGCCGAGCTGGTTAACGGCCCGCGCTATCAGGAACTCAACATTCAGCTGGTGCTGTCGCAGGAGAAGCTCAACGGTGCCGGTGCGCGTAATAAAGGCATCGAACTGGCAAGCGGCGACTTTATCAGTTTCCTGGATGCTGACGATGAATGGCACGCTGACAAGCTGAAAGAGTCGGCCAGCAAAATTGCCGAGCTGGAAGCGCAGGGTGTAGAAAAATACATCGTCTTTAGTCAGGTTAATATCTGGCAGGATGGCAGCTTCCTGAAAGTCATGCCGATGCAGCCGCCGGGCGCCAACGAAACCATAGCGGAATATCTTTTTGGCTGTTATGGCTTTATGCAGACCAGCACGCTGGTGCTGAAGCGTGAAGACGCGCTGAAAATCAAATTCGACACGCGCTATCGTCGCCATCAGGATTACGATTTCTGCATCCGCGCCGACCGTATGGGCTATCGCTTTGTGATGATCCCGCGTCCGCTGGCAAACTACCATCTTATTACCCATTTTGGTTCAAAGCATAAAGGCGAGTCGGTTAAATACTCGTTTTTCTGGCTCGACTGCATGAAGCCATGGCTGACCGCGCGCGATATTCATACCTATAAAGCCTATAAGCTACCGCTGCGCTATAAAATGGATGGCAAGTCACTACACGCCAGCCTCAGCTTTGCCCGTTATTTCTTCTTAACCAATAAAGATAACCAGGCTTACTTCGTCAATCGACTGAAAGATAAGGTAAAAGAGCGCTTCGCCGGGAAAAAGGTTGTTTCCTGAATAATAATTCGGTGGATTAGAACATGGCAATATATTGGATTATCAGTTACACGATCCTGATATTTTGCCTTTTTGAGCTGGCGGCCATCAACCAGCTTCAGGAAGTCAAAATAAAGCGCGTCGTGACCTACTTCTTTTTTGTCGCCACGATCATATTGATCTGCTTTGGCGGCATGCGCGGGCCTGGCTCGGGCCTGGATAACGAGCAGTATCTTGGTTTCTTCCAGAACTTCTCCGCGCAGCTATCGATGGATGACTACGGCACGCTGGCGAAAATCTATCGCTACGAAAGCTTCTTTACGCTTCTGGCCGGCATCCTGGCGGTGTTTACGCGGGAAAGCTACTTTTTCCTGCTGCTGATCTGCATTATAGCCGTGGCGACCAACGCCTGGTGCTATAAAAAATATGCGCCGCTGATCCTGTGTTCGCTGTGTCTCTATTCAACGCACCTGTTTATCAACAAGGATATGAACCAGGTACGTTTCGGCCTCAGCAGCGCCTTTACCGTCGCCGCTATTCTGCTGGCTCAGGATCGTAAATGGGCGTGGGCGATAGTCGCAATGGTGCTGGCAACGCAGTCGCACTCTACCGCCTATGCGCTGATACTCCTGATCCCGTTTCTGTTTATCCGCGAGCGCAAATATCTGCCGCTGCTGATGATCGTCGTCTCCATTCCACTGGGGCTGGTCGGCGGTAAAAAACTATTCCTGGACACGCTGGGTATTGCGTCTCTGGTGGGCGACCGCGTATCGGGCTATGAGGGGACGGTATTCGATCAGGCCTCGCCGGTCTTTGGCCTGGCTAACCTGAAAAACATCGCCTTTATCGGCTTTTTCACCGTGGTTTACTGGGGGAAAAGACAGGTTGCGCCGGAAGACAGGCTGCCTTATATCCTGCTGATTGCCTATGCTATTGGCGCAGCGGTGCGTATTACCTTTGCTGACTTCTCTATTCTTGGCGGCAGGGTAGGTAACCTGTTCCTGCATACCGAGCCGCTGCTGCTGGCGTTTCTGATGATGCGCATTCGCAATCTGCTGTTCAATACGGTATTGCTGTTTGGTATGGCGAGCTACTATCTGGCCTATAACACCATCCTGTCCGTGCAGTCTATCGAAGGCTATAGCCTGGCACCGATATTCCGTCTTTTCTGATTTGCCCTTGCTTCGCGCTTTAGCGAAGCAATTTTCCACTCGTCTTTCTACAGATTCAGGTATCCAGATGAACAATCATGTTGGCACCGTCGGCATCGTTATGCCGATGTATAACGCGCGGCAGACCGTTTTGCGCGCCGTACAGTCGATAATCGACCAGACTTACCCTGACTGGCACCTCTACCTGATCAACGATAAATCGACCGACGATTCGCTGGCGCTGGTGCGCGAACAGTGTCGCGATCCGCGTATTACCATTATCGAAAATGAAGTTAACCTGGGTGCTGCCGAAACGCGTAACGCTGGCTTACGGGCCGCGACGCAGGAAATTATCGCTTTCCTCGACAGCGATGACGAATGGCACCCTGAAAAACTGGCGTTGCAGACGGCGGCCATTGCGGCCGGTGACAACTTTGTTATTACCCATTATCACTACAAAACGCGCAAGGCCGACCACGACATCGTTTACGGCAAGCCGGTGCTGCTGCGTGATAACTTCGTCAAAAAACAGTATCGCGTCTGTTTCTCCTCGGTCTGCTTCCGTCGTCCGCCGCAGGGCATTTTCTTCCAGCGCAAAGGCCACGAAGATTTTCTCTTCCTTTACGAACTGTTCAGCCTTTATCAGCAGGCACGGGTTATTCCGAAAATCCTGGTCAACTACTATGAACTGGGCGACTCCCTGTCGCGGAACAAAAATCGCGCGGCGCAGTGGCATCTTGAATTATTAAGAATTATCTATAAAAACAATCCGTTAAAAATCTATTACTATTACGGCTGGTATATGGTTAATGGCGTGCTGTTTACCCTGAAGCATCGATAAGCCAGCAGGTGGTTTTCATTTTTTCTGAGGTGGATAGCGGTTCATGAAAAAAATAGTTCTGGTGATTAAAGACGCCTACTCCTATGCGGGTACCGAAAACATCTGCAACTTTATGTCAGAGTGTCTGGGCGAAAGCAGTGAAGTCACCATTTATTCGCTGGAGGGCAGCGGTAAACCTTTTTATCCCTTCAGCCAGGTGAAAGAGATCGTCAGCTTTGACGGCCACAGCAACCCGATTAAAAGTATCGTACAGCGCGTGCACGAAGAGAACTTCGACAGCGTTTTCCTGATTAGCATGGGCCGTCTCAGCGTGATGTACGCTTTGTGGAGCCTGCTGTCGCTGAAGAAAAAGCGCGGCAAAGCCTACGCCTGCGAACACATCGCCATTAATTCTTTCAGCAAGCCCATTAAATTGCTGAAATATCTGCTTTTACGCTATTACGACAGCGTGGTCGTGCTGACCGATAAAGATCACCAGGTCTTCAGCCGCTGGGGTATTCCCAGCAAGCAAATTCCTAATCCGGTGGTCTACAAATCCTGGCAGCGCGAAACGCGTAGCCGCCAGGCGCTGGCGGTAGGCCGTCTCGATCACCAGAAAGGTTTCGACCTGCTGCTGGATATCTGGCACGACTTTGCCCGTAAGCATCCTGACTGGAAGCTGGTTATCGCCGGTGACGGCGAGCTGCGCGAGCAATTGCAGGCG
This sequence comes from Erwinia phyllosphaerae, assembly GCF_019132875.1. Classification (GTDB taxonomy): domain Bacteria; phylum Pseudomonadota; class Gammaproteobacteria; order Enterobacterales; family Enterobacteriaceae; genus Erwinia; species Erwinia phyllosphaerae. The sequence continues at coordinate 465,187 of NZ_JAHSPF010000001.1, read as the reverse complement.
CAGGCGGCAACGCTCGGCATCACCGACAGCGTCGACTTTGTCGGCAAAGTAAGCAATATCAATGATTATTATCGCGACAGCGATATGGCGCTGATGACTTCACGCTATGAAGGCCTGCCGCTGGTGCTGCTGGAAGCAAAATCCTGGTCGCTGCCGGTGGTCGCCTACGACTGTCCGACCGGCCCACAGGAAATTATCAACCACGAGCAGGATGGTTTCCTGGTGCCAATGAACGATAAAGCAACTTTTCTGGCCCGTATGGATCAGCTGGCCAACGACGACCGGCTCTTTTTTGCCATGAGCGAAAGTACCCGGACGACCGCGCTGAAGTTTGACGGCAAAAAAATAAAACAGAGCTGGCTCGCCCTGGCGTAGGCCGCTGGCGTTATTACCTCGGGAACATTTGATAACCCGACAGGGTCCACGAGAGCACAGGATCGAGCATGAAAAGACGCGAAGTATTACAAACGGCAGCCACCTCGGTGATTGCCGCCCTTTCTGTGAGTACCTTTTCCAGCTATGCCGCAAAAAATACCGCCGTTGCCGGTAAGGCGGTTGGCCCGAGCGATCTGCCGTCGGGCGACGCGCCGATCCTGACGCCGGAAAACGTCTGGGCGATGCCGAACGAGTTCTGGCAAAATTTTTCCGGGAAGCTGTGGATTGGCAAAGCCGGTAGCGATCCTACTCAGGCTGGCAACCAGATCCCGCTTTTCCTGCGCGACAGTAAAGGACAGCTTACCGAGCTGACGCAGCCGGTGACGTTAAACCGTGAGACGCTGACACGTTTCGTTAATAATGATGCTGCGCTGATCGCCAACCCGGCGCACTCGATGGCGGTAGTGGAAGAGAGCGGCCAGACGCTGTTTAACATCCCTGACGTAACGCGTGCAGGAGCCTATAGCTTTAGCCAGCGTATCGCTGAGCCGGGTGGCTATCAGCTGATTGGTGAAATACCTTCAGCCGCCGTACTGCGCAACACGACGCCGCTGTTTGAAGGCGCGAAGGTCAAGCTGAAAAGCTGGCATGAAGGCCGCGAAGTAGGCGGCGGTGAGTTTGTCGGCAGCCTGAAGCCTGCGCAGGACGACGGCGGCGTAATTCTTACCGGCAAAACCTTCCACTGGCGTCGCGTGGTCGAGGATTACAATCGGCTCACCGTGTTTGACTTCGGCGCGATTGCCGATGGCCAGACCGATGCGGCGGACGCGGTACGCGCGATGTACCTGTGGACGCAAAATAATAACGAACAGATCTCGATTCAGTTTCCAGCCGGCCGCTTTTTCGTCTCGAAATTTGACGCCCTGGAAAAATATACCCGCTTTTTCCGCCTGACCGGTGCGCCAGTTAACTTTGGCTATTTTCCAACCACCACGCTGGTTTCGGACGGTAAGGCTGAATTTGTCTTCGGCGTAAAAGCACGCTGGGTAGAGATCGCCAATATCAGCTTTGAAGGCGGTAACGACAAGCGGCCTAACCTGCAGGGTTTCTTCCTGAATAACTGCCCTGCGGGCCAGTTCTTCCGCGCTTCCTGCCTGCGCTTCAGCCAGGTTGGTGGCGTTTCGCTGAGCCTGATGGACACGCTGGATTGTAAAATCGACCAGTGGTACGCCTCTCACTGTAGCGGCGACGTGATTAAAGGCGTCTGGTCCGACACCAAAAAAGGCAACTGGGATCACAACACCGCCGTTGAGCTGTCAAACTTCAACGCGCAGGGCTGTGATGGGGTGGTTATTAACCTGCCACGCTGTAGCCAGTCGTTTATCCACAACGGCTGGATTGAGCACAGCCCGAATCCCGGCAATATCTCCGACGGGCAATGGATTATAGATGGCCTGAGTATGGAAGGCTGTAAAAATGCCCTCAACGCCCGCAACTCGCGCCTGAACCTGCGCCAGATCAACCTGCAGGTAGGTAGCCGTATTGATAATGCTAACGCGCCGGGAAGCTGGCTCAGCAGCTTTGAGCTTGGCTCGACGCGTATTGAGTCGTTTGGCGCGGCAATCGACGGCAGCCTGAAATATGGTTACGTGACCGCGAAGCACCGTCTGGAAAACAAAAGCAGCACGGAACAGTGGGTGGAGCTGGGACGGTTCTATTCGCCGGAAGCGGGCGACAGCTGGGAGATCGAAATCCCTGGCGACCAGGGCAAAGCGGTCATTCATTTGCAGCGTCTGGCACATAAAAGCACTGCCAGCTGGCACAGCGAAGGCGGCAGCCCGATTACCGATGTTGCCTTCTATGCGCCTTATGACACCGACGTTATTCTGTGCGTAAAAATGGCCTCAGAGGTTTCTTCAGCCATGGTGCTGCTAAAAACCACGGGCAAAGACCGTTACCTTACCGGCAAGTGTGCCCGGTTTGACGCTACGCTTAAACCACTCAAAAGCGCCCCTGGTCAGGGAAGCCACAAAGCGGAAACCCGTTTCTCTCTGCAAAGCGGCAAAGTAGCGATTGGTGGAACTAACGACGGCGATTTACTGCTGTCGGCTAATGCCATTACGGCTGAACGTGTCGATGCGTCCAGCCCGGCAGGTTATGTATCAGTGCTGATTAATGGGGAGCACTGCGCCTTGCCTTATTTTAAAACAAAATAATGATGTCACCGACAACGTCGACGCAGGGAAGCGGACGTTTTTATTTGGATAAACTTTGATGATAGTGTGGTGGCTCTAATGAAAGACTTATCGGTGGTCATACCTGTTTATAATACTGGCGAACACCTGCCTGCGTTATTTGAACAACTGCAGCAATTTCCTGCACATCGCGTCGATATTATTCTGGTAAATGATGGCTCACGCGACAACAGCAAAGCGCTGTGTGAAGCGATAGCCGCAGAAAGGGACAATTTCCACCTGATCGATAAGCCGAACGGCGGCGTATCCAGCGCACGCAACGCGGGTATTGAAGCGCTGACCAGCCGCTACGTCTGGTTTTGCGACGCTGACGATCGTTTTTTCCCGGAAAAGATTATTGCGTTGATTGATGAGGCTTCCGACGCGGACGCTATCTGCTTTTCCTACGAACAGATTACCCAGCAGAGCGGGCAGAGTGACAAATGCCTTTTCCCGCAGGATCGCTGCAGCGGCCAGCAGGCTATCGCGCAATATAACTCATACGACGGCCCGAATAATCTCAGCACGGTATGGAACAAGCTTTTCCTTGTCGATACGCTACGACAGCACAAGCTGCGATTCGATACCGCCATGCACCATTCGGAAGATCGCGCGTTCAATCTTAATTTTCTTTACGTGTCGCAAAGCGTCGTGCTGTCACCGCAGCTTTGCTACCAGTATATTCGTTACCCGTCCGGAACGCTGGCAACCAGCTACTCTTCCAGCCGTATTAACGATACAAAAAGATCTGACCAGATTTTCCTTGGCATGATGCAGGCGCTGGGAAAAAATACCGAGCCGCTGGCCAATATGATGCGATTTAATTATATGACGATGCTTACGGAAAATATAATTAAGTCACAGCTATCTTTTTTTTCGGGTTATCGCCTGGTAAAAGAAGAATATAAAGATAACCGCGGTGGGCATTATGCCGTCAACCACCTTACCGCAGGACGTTCAGCCCGGCTGCTATGTCGCTTGCTTAACTGGCACATGCCATTTCTCTACTATTCAATTTTTTGGCTAAAAGAGAAATTAAAATAAAATTTTGTAGAAAGTTAATACAGGGGCCTTCCCGGCATGGTGGACAGAAAAAAAATTAAAAGTGCGGCCATCTGGTCCGCATTTGAAGCGCTTTCGTCAGCGGCGCTCAGCATTATTTCCGTGGTCTTTCTGGCGCGTATTCTTAACCCGGACGACTACGGTAAAATTGCCGCCGCCCAGACCATTGCAGCCCTGATGGTGCTGGTTCTTAGCCTGGGTCTGACCGAAGCGGTGATCCAGCGTAAAGATTTGACGCAAAAACTCCAGCTTACCGTGCTCTGGAGCACGCTGGGCCTCAGCCTGTTTAGCTTTTTAGCCTCGCTGGTTATTGCGCTTTATATTGAACACGTCTGGAACAGCAAGATTATTGCCATCATCATGGTAAGCGAAGGGATTGGCGCGGCGATGCAGATTGCAGCGGTGCTGCCGACCGGGCTGCTGATGAAAAATCTGGAAATGAGCGCGCTGACCAAGCGAACGCTGATTTCCCGCCTCTGCTTTTTCGCCGTGGCAATACCCATGGCGCTGACCGGATTTGGGCTATGGAGCGTGGTGCTGGGCAGCCTGTTACAAAACACTATCGCCACCACCCTGATTTATGTGCAGTCCAGAAAAATTCTGCCTAAAGGTTTCTATTTCAACCTGAAAGATTTTATCGAACTGTGTAAATTTGGCCTGTTTGTGATGGTGGAAAACCTGCTGTGGAACGTGCTTTCGCGCGTGTTCAGCCTGCTTATCCTCAGCTTTCACGGCGTGGCGCAGCTCGGTATCTACAATATGTCGACTCGCCTGACCGATGCCATTTTAAATATCCTTAACACGGTGATTGGCCGTATGGCGCTGCCGGTCTTCTCGTCGGTACAGGACGATCGCAACAAGCTGATTAACGCCTTCTACAAGGCGACGAAAATCTTCAACTTCGTTTCTATGCCCGCCTTTGTCGGCATTGCTTTGACCTGTAACGACTGGCTGCCGCTGGTGCTGGGCGAGCACTGGCGTCCGGCGGTGCCGATTATTCAGGTTATCGCCATCATGAACGCCGTGATGTTCTCACGTATGTTCGTGGGCATTGTGATGAAAGCGGTAGGGCAGTCGCGCCGTTTCCTTTACCTCTCGCTGACCTCGGCGATTGTTGCGGTGATTGCCGCGCTGGTGACCGCGAAGCTGTCGCTGATTGAAACGATGATTACCTGGTCGTCGATGCGGGTGATTATCACTATTCCGCTCGGCATCTGGTTGATGAAGCGTATTATTACTCTGGGCGTTATTGACCAGCTGCGTCCGGTTTTCTATCCGGCATTGACCACGCTGATTATGGCGCTGGCGCTGATACTTTTCCGCCACTTTGGCGCGGGTGAAACAGCACATCCCATTCTCTATGTAGTCAGTGAAATTGGCGTTGGCGTGCTGGCTTATCTGCTGGTCATGGGCGTTCTGTTTAAAATGAAAAAAATCGACATTTAAATATCTGTTATGGTGACATATGAATAACGTAATGATTGACCTTAAAAACCAGCTAAATGCCATTGTTGCAGAGATTAAAGACAAGAACGACGTCATCTATCTTGACTATCCGTTTCACCATAACGTCGGCGATCTGCTGATCTATGCAGGAACGCTGCAGTTCTTTCGTGATAACAACATCAAAGTAAAACTTTGCCGTTCTGAGAAAGATTTCGATCTTGCGGAAATTCGTAAAAAGCTGACGCCAAACACTACCATTCTTTGCCACGGCGGCGGCAACTTTGGTGACATCTATTTTGTGCATCAGAATCTGCGCGAGCAGGTCGTCAAAAACTTCCGCCAGAATAAAGTCATTATCATGCCGCAAACCGCGCACTTTTCTGATGAAAAGCGCCTGGCAGAGTCGGCGGCTATTTTCCGTCAGCACCCTGACGTGGTTATTTATTCGCGTGATACGCGCAGCTTCGAATTATTCAAACGCTTTACCGACAAAGTTTATATGATGCCGGATATGGCGCATCAGCTTTATGGCTCGCTGAAAATCAACAACAGCAAAAAGGACGATACGCTCTATTTCCTGCGCGTTGACTGCGAGGCCAGCGCCGATCAAAGCGCCTACGGGCTGCCGCAGGAAACGAAAACCTTTGACTGGGTCGATCTGATTACCGAAGCCGACCAGAAAAAGATTCACTTCTTAAGCCGCGTGGCTAAAGTGGGCAAAAAGCTTAACTCCTCACTGATCAAAAACTATGCCGATAAGGCGTGGCGCGATCATACGTTTGAGATGGCGAATCGTAACGCACATCTGTTCTCAGGCTATAAAGAAGTGGTTACCTCTCGTATGCACGGGCATATCCTTTCCTGCCTGGTGGATACTAACAATATGCTGATCGATAACTCTTATGGTAAAAATAGCGGCTACTACGCACAGTGGACGCAGAATATCGATCACGCGCGGCTCTACAGCCAGAGCTAATTATTGTGACCTGAACACGGGAGAACGGTGATGTTACCGATCTATATCGTATCGCTGAAAAGAGATACCCAGCGGCGTGAAGTTTTGTCCGCTATCCTGGACAAGTACGCGCTGAACTATGAGTTTGTCGATGCGGTTTACGGCAAAGATTTGCCGGCCGAAGAGGTAGCTAAATTCAGGGTTGATGGCGTAACCCGACGTAAAGGGCACCGTCCTACCGCAGGCGAGCTTGGCTGCACCTTAAGCCATCTTAAAATCTACGAGATTATGCAGGAGCGCGGTCAGCCGTGGGCCTGCATTCTGGAAGATGACGCTATTCTCGATGCGCGCTTCGCCGATTTCTGCCGTGGCTTTGATAATGGCGACTTTAGCGCGCTGCGCGGCGATGAGCTTTATCTGCTGGGCGGCCAGAACGGTTTGCGCTGCGCGCCTTACGTTGCGTTAAGCCACTGGTATAAAAAGCGCGTCGGCAACGAACGCTTTCGCAAGTCGATCAAGAGCGAAAACTTCCTCTTTCGTACCTGCTGTTATGTGATCGGCGCAGAATCGGCCGCGAAGCTGACGGCGCTGGCGCGCGAAGAGTTTTTTGTCGCCGACGAGTGGAACTACTTCCTGCGCAAGGGCGTGTTTAACAATATCTTCGTCGCGGACTTTGTTGACCACCCTCTCGATTTAACGACCAGCCTGATCGAGCAGGAGCGCAAAGAGCAGCAGGTAAAAGCTTTTGGCCAAACCGCAACGATCGCGGCTCCTTCCGTGCTGTCGATGTCGACGGTTAAGCCGCGAGTAAAGCGTGCATTATTGATTTGCCGCGCTCAGCTACGTTCTTTCTATATTTAATTTTTTCTGATGCGCCCGATGTAATTTTGTCGCGGCGCATTTTTCGTTTAAGGCGCACAATTAAACAGCAGTGTGCAACAAATATATTTAACGCCTAATGCTGGCGTAAATCTGATTATTTCAGGGTATCGCTACGGGCAAACCGGATAATAAGCGGGTCCGCTGTTTTATCAGAAAAGCCCCTGTTTTTTTTCAGATAAAGATTATACTTGCCAGACCGGGCGATCCTGCATAATCGACCTATGTCTTCACTTCATTAGATGGAATTAACATGACCAAGCTTAAAGCAGTTATCCCCGTCGCGGGTCTGGGTATGCACATGCTCCCTGCTACAAAAGCCATTCCTAAAGAGATGCTGCCCGTTGTCGATAAGCCGATGATCCAGTACATCATCGACGAATGCGTAGCCGCAGGCATCAAGGAAATTGTTCTGGTCACTCACGCGTCCAAGAACGCGGTTGAAAACCATTTTGATACTTCCTATGAACTGGAAGCGCTGCTGGAAGCGCGCGTTAAGCGTTCGCTGCTGAGCGAAGTTCAGTCTATCTGCCCACCGGGCGTAACCATCATGAACGTGCGCCAGCCGCAGCCGCTGGGCCTGGCTAACTCCATCCTGTGCGCTCGTCCAATGTTGCATGACGAAGCCTTTGTCGTGGTACTGCCAGACGTGCTGCTGGATGACTCTACCGCCGATCCGCTGCGCTATAACCTGGCCGCCATGGTGGCACGCTTTGAAGAAACCGGTCACAGCCAGGTACTGGCTCACCACATGCCGGAAGCCGATCTGTCTGAATACTCCGTAATCAAAACGGCGGAAACGCTGGATAACCCGGGCCAGTTCAGCCAGATTGTCGAGTTCGTGGAAAAACCAGAACAGCCTCAGACTCTGAATTCCGACCTGGCTGCCGTTGGCCGCTACGTGCTCTCTGCGGATATCTGGGCAGAGCTGGAAAATCTGGAACCGGGCGCATGGGATCGCTACCAGCTGACCGACGCTATCGCCAGCCTGGCGAAAAAACAGCCGGTACAGGCTCAGCAGCTGACCGGTAACAGCTTTGACTGTGGCCGTAAGATGGGTTACATGAAGGCTTTCGTTTCCTGGGGCCTGCGTAACAATGCCCAGGGCCGCGAATTCCGCGAAGAGATCAAAAAGATTCTGGCGAAGTAATCCTGTTCATTGATAGCCGCGCTGGCGCGGCTGTAAAGGAGTCAACATGGCTATTTTGGTAACGGGCGGAGCTGGCTATATCGGTTCCCATACGGTGCTGACGCTTCTTGAGCGCGGCGACGACGTTGTGGTCCTGGATAACCTGAGTAACGCTTCACGGGAATCCGTCAGCCGTGTAGAACAGCTCACCGGTAAAAAAGCGACTTTCTGCGAAGGCGACATTCTGGATCGTGCCTGCCTGCGGGATCTTTTCGCGCAATACGATATCTCAGCGGTTATTCACTTTGCCGGTCTGAAGGCGGTAGGGGAGTCAACCCGCATGCCGCTGGAGTACTATCAGAATAACGTTACCGGCACGCTGGTGCTGCTGGAAGAGATGCGCGCCGCTGGCGTAAACCAGTTTATTTTCAGCTCTTCCGCCACCGTTTACGGCGCGGATGCGCCGGTTCCCTACGTGGAAACCACGCCAATCGGTGGGACGACCAGCCCGTACGGTACCTCCAAGCTGATGGTTGAATTTATTCTGCGCGACTACGCCAAAGCTAACCCGGATTTTAAAGTTATCGCGCTGCGCTACTTTAACCCGGTCGGCGCGCACGAATCTGGCCAGATTGGCGAAGATCCTAACGGCATCCCTAACAACCTGCTGCCTTACATTGCTCAGGTTGCGATTGGCCGTCTGGAAAAGCTTGGCATCTTTGGCGACGACTATCCAACCAAAGATGGCACCGGCGTTCGCGACTATATCCACGTGATGGATCTGGCGGAAGGCCATCTGAAAGCGCTGGATCATTTGCCTGCTATCAGCGGTTATAAAGCTTATAACCTGGGTGCGGGAGAAGGTTACTCGGTGCTGGAAATGGTGAAATCTTTTGAGAAGGCTTCCGGCCGTCCGATCCCTTACCAGATTTCTCCACGCCGCGATGGCGACCTGGCCGCGTTCTGGGCTGATGCTTCGCTGGCGGATAAAGAACTGAACTGGCGCGTTTCACGCGGTATCGACGAGATGATGCGCGATACCTGGAACTGGCAGAGCAAGAACCCTAACGGGTATAAGTAAAAGTAAAAGTAAAAAGCACAGCAAATGCTGTGCTTTTTAAAGTAGTTAGTCCATAGCACAGCGTCGGCTGTGCTTTTTTACGACTAAATCTTTTCGTCAATCAGGTTTTGCAGATACTGGCCATAAGATGTTTTAGCAAGCAGTTTTGCCTGAACGGCAACCTCTTCGTAATTCAACCAGCCTTTGCGCCAGGCTATCTCTTCGAGGCAGGCAACCTTCATGCCCTGACGTTTTTCAATGGTATGAATAAACTGTGAGGCTTCGATCAGGCTGTCGTGCGTACCGGTATCCAGCCAGGCAAAACCGCGTCCCAGCAGCTCCACGTTCAGCTGGCCTTTTTCCATATACATCTCGTTCAGCGTGGTAATTTCAAGCTCGCCACGATGAGAAGGTTTTACCTGCTTAGCCATTTCTACAACGTTGTTGTCATAAAAATATAAGCCGGTAACAGCCCAGTGTGATTTTGGCTTCAGAGGCTTTTCTTCAATGGAAAGCGCCCGGAAGTTCTCATCGAATTCAACTACGCCAAAACGCTCCGGATCCATTACCTGATAGCCGAATACGGTAGCGCCCGCTTTAGACTGCGCGGCAGCTTCCAGTTTTTTCCCAAAGCTTTGTCCAAAGAAAATGTTATCGCCCAGCACAAGCGCGCAGGATTCGCCAGCAATAAACTCTTCGCCGATAATAAAAGCCTGAGCCAGTCCATCCGGAGAAGGCTGAACGGCATATTCAAGCTGAACGCCGAACTGACTGCCATCGCCTAACAGACGCTGGAAAGAAGCCAGATCGTCAGGTGTCGTAATAATCAAAATCTCTCTAATCCCTGCCAGCATCAGCACGGACAGCGGATGATAAATCATCGGCTTATCGTAGATGGGCAGCAGCTGCTTTGATACGCCACGAGTGATAGGATAGAGACGCGTTCCGGATCCGCCGGCTAAAACGATGCCTTTCATAAAATACCTTTATTTATTTAAACCCAGACGTTCACCCGCGTAGGCACCGCTCTGAACACGCTGCCACCACTCTTTATTATTCAAGTACCACTCAACGGTTTTACGAATGCCCGTTTCAAACGTTTCCTGAGGTTTCCAGCCAAGCTCGCGAGCAATCTTGCCTGCGTCAATAGCGTAGCGCATATCATGGCCTGGACGATCGGTAACGTGGGTGATTAACTCGGCAAAATGCGTCACGTTCGCAGGCTTATCCGTAATCAGCTCGTCAAGAATGGCGCAGATAGTTTTTACGACCTCAATATTTTTGCGCTCGTTGTGACCACCGATGTTATAGGTTTCACCCGGTGCGCCTTCTGAAACGACTTTATAAAGCGCGCGTGCATGATCCTCGACATAAAGCCAGTCGCGAATTTGTAAGCCTTCACCGTAAACAGGAAGCGGTTTCCCTGCCAGAGCATTGAGGATCACCAGAGGGATCAACTTTTCTGGAAAATGGTAAGGACCATAGTTGTTAGAGCAGTTGGTAATAATTACCGGCAGCCCATAGGTACGGTGCCACGCGCGGACCAGATGATCGCTCGAAGCTTTAGATGCAGAGTAAGGGCTACTTGGCGCATATGGCGTCGTTTCCAGGAACAGATCGTCTGTTCCGTGTAAATCGCCATAAACCTCATCAGTAGAGATATGGTGAAAGCGAAAAGCTGCTTTCTTATCGTCCGAAAGCGCTGACCAGTATGCACGAGCCGCTTCCAGTAGGGTGTAGGTACCCACGATATTAGTTTCGATAAACGCCGCCGGGCCATCAATAGAGCGGTCTACATGGCTTTCTGCAGCCAGATGCATTACGGCATCCGGTTGAAAATCGGTGAAGGCTTTATCAAGACCTGCACGATCGCAAATGTCGGTTTGGGAGAAAGCGTAACGCGTATCAGATGCTACGGAAGTCAGCGACTCGAGGTTACCCGCATAAGTCAGGTTATCGATAACAAGCACTTCATCAGAAGTGTGATTAATTATATTGCGTACTACAGCTGAACCAATAAACCCAGCACCACCTGTTACCAAAATCTTCATAGATATGCTCTGCAATAATTTTTGACCGGTACATCTGACCACGACGGGGTATGGCAATGCAACCATAAACCTTTCCGCAGCAGCCAGTAAAATTAAGGAAAAATTATACGCAAAAGTAGACAGCGCCAACAAATTGTAATTTTAAAAATTTAAGCTATTTTTCACATCAAAATCACAAAGTAAGAAAATTTCCCTACAGTTGAGCGATGCTTAATTAAGCAGAGATGCAATGCCCTAAATTCGGACATTTGCTTATTTCTGTTGTGATAGCAAGTTTTTGAAATTTTGCTTAAAATGCTGCGCATAATTTACGGTTTTGATACTTTTTTGTGCTCCGCACTGAGCTAAGTAAAACGCTATTGCTTAGCCGTGCAGCGAAGCCGAAATTTTTGTAAGCTCAACAGCTGTGATAAGCTGCGCGGTACAACAAAGAAGCCATCGCCCCCTAAACAGAAGCAAGAGAGTGCGTTTAAATGAATGTTTTAGAAACGAAAATTGCAGGTGTGAAAATCATTGAACCGAAAATTTTTGGCGATGACAGAGGTTTTTTTCTGGAAACTTTCCAGCGCGATCGTTACCAAAAAATTCTGGGTATCACTGAAGAATTTGTTCAGGATAATCATTCTCGATCTTCTAAAGGCGTGCTGCGGGGCCTGCATTTCCAGCGTGTTAATCCACAGGGCAAACTTGTTCGTGTTGTTCGTGGTGAGGTTTTTGACGTCGCCGTTGATATCCGTCGGGATTCGCCTACGTATGGACAATGGGTTGGCGTAATTCTTTCCGAAGAGAACAAGACGCAGTTCTGGATCCCGCCAGGTCTGGCGCATGGTTTTATCGTTTTGTCGGATTTCGCTGATTTTGAATATAAATGCACGAACTACTATGATCCGGGCAGCGAAGAGTGCCTGCTTTGGAACGATCCTGCGGTAGGCATTGAATGGCCAATGACTAATCCTTTACTTTCAGCAAAGGACCAGCAGGGCAAACTACTTTCTGAATTGCTCTGAACGCGATGGAACATCAGGCTTTAAAAGCTTCTGTTTGGTTTTAAAGCTTTTCTGTAGTCACACTAGCAAAATGGTTTACCGGATGAAATTATTGATTGTAGGAGCTGCAGGACAGGTGGGGCAAGAGCTGAGCGCCAGAGCAAACCCCCAATGGCTGGTTAAAGCTGTAGACCGTCTTGGCCTGGATATCGCTGATGAAGTGGCAGTTGACAGATTGATAACAAATTTTGCTCCTGATGTGATTATCAATGCTGCGGCCTATACCGCCGTTGATAAAGCTGAAAGCGATGAAGCTAAAGCTTTTTCAATCAACGGTCATGGTGCTGGTTACCTTGCACAAGCAGCCCATAAGTCTGGCGCAGCTTTGCTACACATTTCAACAGATTATGTATTCCCCGGCGATAAAAAAGGGGCGTATTGTGAAGATGATGCTACAGGCCCTGCTGGCGTTTACGGTGCCAGTAAACTTGCTGGTGAAGAAGCCATTATCACCTACTGTCCTCGCCATATTATCTTAAGAACTGCCTGGGTATTTGGTGAATTTGGCAACAACTTTGTCAAAACAATGCTTCGCCTGGCTAAAGATCGTGATGTTCTTTCAGTTGTCGGCGATCAGTACGGTAGCCCAACCTGGGCAGGTGATATAGCTGAGGCGTTGCTGAAAATCGCGCAAAAGATCGAAGAACATTCGGAAGTCGAGTGGGGAACGTACCATTTCAGTGGCTATCCCTATACAACGTGGGCGAATTTTGCTGATGAAATTTTAACCGCTGCCGTAACGGAAGGGCTTATTGAGAAAAAACCAGTCATTCGTCCTATCACTACAGCAGAGTATCCTACGCCAGCTACTCGTCCGCTCAACTCTCAGCTGGACTGCAGTAAGATCCTGCGTAATTTTCAGATCAAGCCCAGCGAGTGGCGAGCAGCATTAAAAAATATTACTGCTTACAGCGCCTGACTTGTAAAGCAGACGATCGCCTTTGTCCGGGATTAAAGCGTCTGAACAGACGCTTTATAAATGCTCAGGGCAATGGCTAAATTTGTAACACGAGAATCATCATGGATCCGCATTCAACAAAATCTGCATCATTAATAGCACTGTTCAAAAATGTCTGGATGAACCGCAATCTGATTGTTCAGATGACCAAGCGTGAGATAGTTGGACGCTACCGGGGCTCTGCAATGGGCTTACTATGGTCTTTTATCAACCCAGTGCTCATGCTGGCGGTGTATACATTTGTTTTTTCTGTAGTATTTAAAGCCCGGTGGGGAGCAAGCAGCGTAGCTGCTTCTAAAAGCGACTTTGCTGTGATTCTGTTTGTGGGTTTAATCGTGCATACGCTTTTTGCAGAAACCCTAACACGAGCGCCATCGCTTATCATTGCCAATGTGAACTACGTTAAAAAAGTCGTCTTTCCCCTGGAAATTTTGTCTATAACCAGCCTGGCAAGCGTAGTTTTTCACTCCCTGGTTAGCCTGATAGTGTTACTATCTGCATTCTTCATTTTTAACGGGTTTATTCACTGGACGGCAATTTTTATACCCGTTGTTTTATTTCCTTTAATCCTTGTTACCCTGGGTTTATCCTGGTTTCTGTCATCCTTAGGCGTTTTTTTACGTGATGTCGGACAGACAATAGCTATTCTGATGACAATCCTGATGTTTTTGTCGCCAATATTTTACCCTATCAGCTCGTTACCGCCTAATTTTCAGTCAGTTATCATGCTTAATCCACTGACATTTATTATTGAACAGGCCCGGAGCGTTTTAATTTGGGGCAAGTTACCTGATTTTGTAGGCTTAGCCATTTATTCAGCTATATCACTACTGATATGTTGGGCATGCTATGCCTGGTTCCAGAAAACACGTAAAGGATTTGCTGATGTCCTCTAATGAAAATGCAATCGAAATTCATGGTGTCAGTAAATGTTTTCAAGTTTATGATAACCCTGCAAAAAGACTAAAACAGTTTATTGTTCCTCGCGTTGATCGTGCTTTAGGGAAGGTGCCGCGTACCTACCATAATGATTTCTGGGCGCTGCAAGATATCTCTTTTGTCCTGCCAAAAGGGCAAACCATGGGCATTGTCGGCAGGAACGGTTCAGGTAAATCCACGCTATTGCAAATTATTGCCGGAACGTTAAGTCCCACTCAGGGAAACGTCAACGTAAACGGCCGGGTTGCAGCTTTACTTGAGCTGGGAGCAGGGTTCAATCCTGATTTTACCGGCCGCGAAAATGTCTACTTAAATGCTTCTCTGCTGGGTTTAACTCGTGAGGAGACAGACAATAAGCTTGACGACATCCTCGCATTTGCGGATATCGGGCATTTTATCGATTCTGCTGTTCGCTCGTATTCAAGTGGTATGCTGGTTCGCCTTGCTTTTGCCGTGCAGGCACAGATAGATCCGGAAATTTTGATTGTTGATGAGGCGCTTGCCGTTGGCGATGCAAAATTTCAGGCAAAATGCTTTGCTCGTCTTAAAAAACTTAAGCAGAGCGGTACATCTATTTTATTTGTTTCGCATGCTACCGAGCAGATAGTGACACATTGCGATCGGGCAGTTCTGCTGGACGGTGGTCTCGCAAAATCTGTAGGTGCGCCTAAAGATGTTGTTAATCAATACCTGGATATTCTTTTCGGCAAGAAAAAGACAGCTGGTGATGCACGAGACACTGTAAATACACAGATCGCAAAGGCAGCTAAAGGTGAAAGCGAGCGTCTAGACCGTGAAATTAATAGTGATGCGAAAGCAGGTAATTTATTAAACAGTAGCTACGAGCAGCGTCCTAATTATAATCCTACTGAATACAGGTGGGGCGATGCGGCAGCAGAGATTCTGGATTTTTATCTTGAGCAAGACGGGCAGCCATTTCCAACCAGCGTGGATAATGGACAGTCTATCAAAATTCTCTTTAAGATCCGCTTCAATGAGCTGGTTGTCAGACCAATTTTTGGGTATGCGGTTAAAACTAAAGAAGGTGTAACCCTTTATAATACTAATACCGAGTGGCAATCTGTAGAGATTGTAAATGAAGGGAAACCTGGCACAGAGATTGTCCTGTCTGTTGAGATGGATAATAAAATGTACGAAGGAGATTATTTTTTATCCGTGGGTATTGCCAGTAGCAATATTCAGGGTGAAATAGTTCCTCACGATCGCCGTTACGATTCAATACATATTGTTGTTGGACCAGTGAAAAAATTTACGGGCCTGACTGATTTGAATGCGAGAATTAATCTTGAAAATTGATATTGAGAAAAAATTACGCGATAGCGGATTTGAATGCAGTACTGAGCATGGCGTATGGATTCCTCAAACGCTGACCAGTTTTGGCTATAATGATGGCGATGATGCTGAAAATTACATTTTAAAAACCATCACTGAAGCCCAGGACGTTAGCGTTGACTCAGACGAACTTGCTGAAAAAATGGTCGACTGGCCTTCGATCTATCATTTGAGTCCAAAGCGTTCAAATCTTTTACGACCTTTTGCTGAAATGTTTAAAGGCCGTCGCATTCTTGAAATTGGTTGTGGCTGTGGCGCTATCAGCCGTTTTCTGGGCGAATGCGGTGCCGAAGTTGTTTCCGTAGAAGGTAGCTTACGCCGGGCCACAATCGCCCGCCAGCGGTGCCGTGATTTAAAAAATGTAACCATCATTTCTAATCCATCAGATAAGCTGCCTGATTTAGGTCAGTTTGATATGGTTTTATTGATTGGCGTACTGGAATATGCACGGATGTTTTTGGGAGCAAATGGTGAACAAACCTTGCTCGCCGACTGCTATAGTCGCCTGACGGAAGATGGCAAGATTTTTGTTGCTATTGAAAATAAGATCGGTATCAAATATTTTGCGGGCGCGCACGAAGATCATGTTAATCAGCCTATGTTTGGCATTAACAATTCTTATAGTGAAGATAGCGTAGTAACTTTCGGTCGTCAGGAATTAATTAAGGTGCTTGACGAGGCCGGGTTTACTTCTGCACAAGAGTTTTTGCCGTTACCAGACTATAAGCTTCCTTCTTCGGTAATTACTCCTACCGGCTGGAAGAGCTACTCGCCTGAATTATGCCAGCTCGCGGTTGAAAGTATTCATAAAGATCAACAGCTTGCATTTGAACATGTTTTTTCAGTAGAACAGGGTATTAGAAACGTATGGAATAATGGGCTGGCTGCCGATCTCGCTAACTCATTTTTAATGATTGCAGGCAAATCTGCAGTTGAACCACTTCTGGAAAATATAGCAGCTTTTTATTACTCAGATTCCAGATTAGCTGATTTCCGTAAAACAATTGAGTTTGTAAGCCAGCCAAATGGTGAATTACAAGTTATTACCCACAGAAAAGGGGCGAAGGAAGCAAACCAGGCTTCTGAATTCCATCGTGGGAATTCATTATGGCTGGAGTTAACCTCTATTGTAAATCATCCAAATTGGGATGTTGAACAGCTGGGTGCATGGTCACGTGCCTGGGTGTTACAACTATTGAAAAAAGCCGGGCAGGAAGATAATCTTGATAAAAATTTACCCATGCCTGCATCTTTTCAGGACGCTTTGCCTTTCAATATAATTTTTTCAGAAAGCAACGATTACTCTTTCTTCGATCTGGAATGGAGTAGCGTTAATGAACCTGTTCTGGGCTACATTGCTTTCAGGGGGATCTTTCATTCTTTACTACGAGTGACCTCTTTTAGTTACAGCCAAAATTGCAAAGTTAAAAATATTGCGGAATTAACGTTCCAGATCCTTAAGCGCATTGGTTTTCAATGTGATGAAAATGATTTTGAAAACTATTTACAGCAGGAAGCCAGCTTTTTAGCAGGCGTACAGCACGAAGGCCAGACAAAAATTTATAACAGTTTAAAATCGTTATCAATAGTTGTGCGCGCTAAGCAATTAATCAATGTTGAAATTGCAGAAGATCTTCAGCAAACCATTGCGTCTTTACAGAGACAGCTGAGCGAATTGCATGCTAAAGGTGAAACGACCACTGGCGAATTCGTACTGGAAATTTATCACCTGCGCAAAGAGTATGAAAAACTACAGGCGCAGCTGGATGTAGCCCGGTTTGAAAATGGCCAGTTGATTCAGGAACGTGATGCAGTTTTACAGCAAAGTGCTGCCCAGCAACGACTCTTAAATCAGTACACAGCTGATATGAATACTATTCTGTCTTCTTTTAGCTGGAAAATATCTTCTCCGCTCCGTGTTATAGGTCGTAGAATCCCTGTTGGCGTTCGTTCGCCGTTTAAGCGTGTAGCCATGCACAGCTTCCGATTGATGCAACCGTTAAAAACGAAAATCGGTGTAGTCGCCCGTAAAGTCAAAATGCATCATCGAAGCAAAGGTTTGACAAAAACAGTTGAAGCTGTTGTACGTCGCGGAGCTCGTCACTGTTATTACCGCTTACCTGTTAATTACAGAAATCATGCTCTACGTGTTGGGATGAAAGTGATGCCGCGCTGGTTCGGGCATCATCCTTTCTATCATCAAACGGGTGCTATGGATAACTTCGCCGGTTTATCTGAACCAGTATTTATCCATCATGACGGTAACAAAGGCTATCAGCTGGCATCAAATCCGGATGAATATGTTTTTATTCCTGCCAGAAAACCGCATCATTATGAAGAAATAATTGCAAGATTTTCTGTGCAGCCCAAATTTTCTATAGTTGTACCTATTTATAATACACCGCTGGAATTATTGTATCTGATGGTCAACTCAGTACAAAATCAGTGGTACGGTGACTGGGAACTGATACTGGCTAATGATGCCAGTCCGTTACCAGAAGTCCTACCTGCCTTGAAAAAACTGGCCGCGCAGGATGAGCGCATTAAAGTCATTAATATGGCAGAAAATAAGGGTATCGCCGGTGCAACCAATGTGGCTATTCAGAATGCTACAGGGGATTACATGGTATTACTCGACCATGACGATGAACTTACTGATGATTGTTTGTATGAGCTTTTAAAAAGAATTAATGAGGAAGACCCAGATTTTATCTATAGCGATGAAGATAAAATTACGCCAGAAGGCAATTTTACTCAGCCTCATTTTAAACCAGACTGGTCTCCGGATACTATGATGAGTACCATGTATACCTGTCACGTGGCTTGTATACGAATGGCGCTTGTTCACCAACTTGAAGGGTTACGGACCGAGTTCGATGGCTGCCAGGACTGGGATTTCGTACTACGCCTGACGGAACTAACCAACAAGATCTCTCATATAGCGAAAGTGCTTTATCACTGGCGCATTATTCCAGCTTCTATCGCCTCAGATATTACAGCTAAGCCTTATGTGCTGGCAGCGTCCCAGGCTGTGAGAGCGGAAGCGCTGCAACGTCGTGGTCTTGTGGGCGAAGTGGAACCATTACCGAACTATCATGGTTATTTTCGGGTTAACTATAAGCCTCAGAATAATCCACTTGTTTCTATTATTATTCCTACCAGAGATAATAAAGCTGTATTGTCCCGATGTATTGATTCTATTAATGAATACACCGCCTATAAGAACTATGAAATCATAGTGGTTGACAATGGTTCAAAAGATCAGGACACGCTAGCTTTCCTGAATGAATATGCTGCTAACGGTAAAATTACCGTTATTCGCCACGATGTTCCTTTTAATTTCTCAGAATTGAATAATGTTGGCGTAGAGAATTCATCTGGTGAGATATTATTGTTCTTAAATGATGATACTGAGGTTCTGCAGCCAGACTGGCTGGAAAGAATGGCGGGTTATGCTCAGCTTAAGCATGTGGGAGCTGTAGGCGCGAAGCTGGTTTACGCGGACAAAAAATCTGT
The DNA here is from genome assembly GCF_019132875.1 of Erwinia phyllosphaerae. GTDB lineage: Bacteria > Pseudomonadota > Gammaproteobacteria > Enterobacterales > Enterobacteriaceae > Erwinia > Erwinia phyllosphaerae. The sequence continues at coordinate 446,184 of NZ_JAHSPF010000001.1, read as the reverse complement.
TCAGCATGCTGGTGTTCTGAATCTGCAAAATGGCCCTAGCCATGCATTCCTGCGTCAGCATAAAGATTATCCTGGCTATTTTTTGCGCCACCAACTTGAATATAACTGGCTGATTGTTACGGGAGCCTGTTTAATGGTAGAGCGTAAAAAATATCTACAGGTCGGCGGTTTCGATGAAACCTTCCCTGTTGCTTATAATGATGTTGATCTTTGCATGCAGCTAAGTCATGACGGTTTTTACAACGTTATGTGTCAGGGCGTTTGTCTTGTACATCATGAGTCAATTTCTCGTGGTATAGATCATATGGATGAGGTTAAAGCTAAACGGCTTAAGGCAGAATTAAATCGTTTGAATATTAAGCATCCTTACTTTTATCAGTATGATCCTTACTTCAACCTTAATTTAGCACCAAATGGTTACAACTTTGAGATGATGAAATGATGGAAAAGGTGAATAAGATGGCTGGCAGTCACAAACTTAGCGAGTATGATGCCCTCACGCTCAGACACCTTGCAAAAAATGCAAAAGTTATCTCTTTTGACTTTTTTGATACTTTATATACCCGGCCTATTGACGATCCAGAAGATGTTTTCGATTTCCTGGGTCTTAATTTTGGCATTGAAGACTTCCGTCAGCTGCGCCGTGCTGCACAGACTGCTGCTTTTCGTCAGATGATTAAGGCCGGGCGCAAAGAGATCACGTTAAAAAATATATACGATAACTTTCCTCAGGCAGGAGAACGTCGTTTTGATATTGAAAAAGCGGAGTTTGAGTTTGAGCTGGCGCTGGTTGAGCCAAATGACACAATCGTTGATTTCTATAACGAAATGCTTGCCGCTGGCAAACATGTAGTGATTACCTCAGATATGTATTTTGGGGAGGATTTCTTTAAACGTGCATTAGAGAAATTTGGCATCACCCAGGTGCCCCTTTACATTTCTGCAGATCGTAATGCTACTAAACGCGACAGCGGAGAAATTTTCGACTGTATTATTGAAGAAACTGGCGTAGCGCCTGGCGAAATATTACATATCGGTGATAACCATACTGCTGACGTACAGCGTCCCGGCGAAAAGGGCTTAGTAGCCTGGCACTATCGGCCACAATATCTTGAAAAAAGAAATAAAAACCAGTGTCTGGCATCTTCTGTAATAAATGGCCTGTTCCGTTGTTATGCGGAAAAGGAAATTGCGGCAGAGACGTTTGATGAGATGGGTTTCAAATACCAGGCACCCGCTACCTGGGGATTCCTGAAGTGGATTGAACTTCATGCGGCATTTGATGGCGTAACAAAATTACTCTTTGTATCGCGCGACGGATACTCGCTTGAACGCATGGCACAGCAGTTTTTCAAAGATCGCCTGCCGTCATTTGACTATTTTTTAGGCTCACGTATCGCTTTTAACCTTGCGTTAATGACGGAACAGAATTTCTCAAGCCACCTTAGTTTTCTGATGTCTGGTTCAAACGGCCTGTCGCCAGGTGAACTATTGGAAAGAATTGGTATCGAACCGCCACGAGATGATGTAATGGAGCAGTTAGGCATATCTCCAGCGCTAATTATTGCGCCAGATAACTATGCTCTCATTCAACGTTTTTTAACCGGGTATCGTGCTGAAATTTTAAAAGTCTGCCAGAAAAATCGTCGCGGATTATTTATGTATCTGTGCCAGTTAGGTGTTAAGCCCGGCGATAAAATTGGCCTTGTGGACGTTGGGTGGAGCGGCACTACGCAAGAGGCATTTGAAAAAACAGTTAAAACCATCATGGACGTTGAGGTTGTTGGCTACTATTTCTGTCTGGCAAATACGCCGGAGAAAAAAAGCCGTGAGCCTCATCAGACCATGAAAGCTTTAATTAACAATGAGACTGTTTCTGCGCGTGTGGTTGACAAAATCTATGAAAACAGAATGGCGGTAGAGCTATTTTTCTCTGCGCCACATGATACGATTATCGGTTATGAACCTGTCAAGGATAAGGTCAATGCGGTGTCTGATATCGGCAGAGCTAAGGCGAAAAACCACAACGAGATCATTTCTTCTTTAAATCATGGCCTGGATGTCTTTAACCGTATCTTTGTTGAATTCTGTGAGCGAATGGGCATTCAATTAACGGCTTTACAGCTTTCACAACCTATTATCGAACTGGTGACGGACGAAAGCTGGCGTACTAACCCTCTGTTCCGTCAGGTAGAAAATTTTGACTCATGGGGTAGCTCGCGCAATCAGACCATGAAATTTGCTGACTATTTTAAACAGTAAATGATGACGGAAAAACGCTCTTCTGACGTTATTATTATGCTCGGCACCTACAATGGTGCCGCTTATATTAAGCAACAGCTGGATTCTTACCAGGCCCAGAGCTTTCATAACTGGGAACTATGGTGTTCAGACGATGGTTCAGCCGATGATACGCTGGCTATTCTGACATCATTTTCTCAACAAGAGTCTCGCCCGGTTAATATTGTGTCGGGCCCACGAACCGGCGTGTGTGCGAATTTCCAGTCTTTGATTGCCAGTCCCTCGATCGCGGGGGACTATTTTGCTTTTTCAGATCAGGATGATATCTGGATGCAGGATAAGCTGGCGCGCGCTGTAGAGTGGCTGGAAAAGCAGGATCCATTGCAGCCAGCCCTTTATTGCTCAAGAACGCAGTTGATTGATGATAAAAATAACCCGCTGGGGCTGTCGCCAGACAATAGCAGGCCGCCATCTTTCCGTAACGCACTTTTGCAAAACCTGGCCAGTGGTAACACCATGGTTTTCAACAAGTGCGCGCGCGATATTATGAAATCGATAGCCCATTTACCTTGGGTAATTCATGACTGGGCACTCTACCTGGCAGTGACCGGCTGCGGCGGTCGCGTCTGGTTTGATAGCCAGCCTTCTGTCCTTTATCGACAACATGCGGACAATCTTATTGGCAACGGTATGGAAGTGCGGACAAGATTAAACAACTTTGTTCGTACTCATCGCGGCAATAAGGTGGCATGGAACGATTGTCATTTTCGCATGCTTGATGCACTAGGGGACCGCCTTACTCCTGAAAACAGGCATAGTCTGGACTGTTTTAGAAGGATACGTCAAAGTTCATGGTTAGGGCGCATGAAGTTGATGAGACAGTCTGGTATTTATCATCAGAAATCTATTGGTGCACTGGCGACATGGACCTATGCGCTATTCAATCGCCTGTAAAATTTGGTAGCAGAGTGAAAATAATCGCATCGTTAGTTCTTTACCGACATAGCTACGCGGATATCAGCAAAACGCTGGATTCGCTCCTGCGCGAAAAGTCCGTTGAGAAAGTGTGTATTGTCGACAATGGCGGGCACTGCGCCTGGCTTCAGGAATATGCTCACCATAAGGTTGAGATCCTTACTCTTGCCTCGAATCAAGGCTTTGGTGGGGGTCATAATGCCGTTTTTCAACGTTATGGTAAGGCCGCAGACTATTTTCTGATTTGTAATCCGGATATTTCTTTCAATTCTGGCGAAGTCGATACCCTGTATGCGTTTAGTCAAAAAGAAGGGGCAGGGCTGACTATTCCTAAAGTGATTTATCCGGATGGTAGCCTGCAGCACGGTTGTAAGCTGTTGCCTAAACCTCACCAGCTGTTCATGCGTCGATTTTGTGCTTCTCTGGCACAAAAGACTAACCATAATTATGAATTGCGAAACGCCGATTACGATAAGGTTTTCTTTGCACCGTCCCTGTCCGGTTGCTTTGTTCTGCTAAGCCAGGCTGCACTGGCGAAAACGCACGGGTTTGATGAACGTTTTTTCCTCTACCTGGAAGATGTAGATTTAAGTCGACGAGTTTGTGCTTCAGGGCTGCCTGTACGATACTGCCCTTATTCTACCGTCGTACATGAGTCACAACGGCGCTCTTATCGGGATGTTAAATTCCTTATTTATCATATGACTTCTGCTATCCGCTACTTTAATAAATGGGGATGGTTACAAGACAAAGAGCGGGATAAATTTAATCAACAATGCCTTACTGCGCTTCCCTTTACAGGAAAGGTTTGACAAAAGCACGGCTAAAAGAGAGATTGTTACCAGTAACATTTCATCAACATCTCTCTTTTTGGATAAAGATTGAACATTATCAGCAAGTTGAAATGGAAAAGATGATAACTGTGATAGGTCGCTTAGCATGATTTGTCATGTATGATAGGGCCATCATTGTTAACGTACCGAACTATCCCCAGAGGGGACCAGGCTCGTTAAGCTTCGTATTTTCAGACAGGAGTATGTAATGTCCAAGCAACAGATCGGCGTTGTAGGTATGGCAGTAATGGGCCGTAACCTGGCTCTTAACATTGAGAGCCGCGGCTATACCGTATCCATCTTTAACCGTTCGCGCGAAAAGACTGATGAAGTCATCGCTGAGAACGAAGGTAAAAAGCTGGCTCCTTACTACACCATCGAAGAGTTCGTTGAATCCCTTGAGAAACCGCGCCGCATCCTGCTGATGGTTCAGGCAGGCGAAGCGACCGATAAAACTATCGCTTCCCTGACGCCACACCTTGATAAAGGCGACATCCTGATCGATGGCGGTAACACCTTCTATAAAGACACCATTCGCCGTAACCGCGAGCTGTCTGAGCAGGGCTTCAACTTTATCGGCACCGGCGTTTCCGGCGGTGAAGAGGGCGCACTGAAAGGCCCATCTATCATGCCTGGCGGCCAGAAAGAAGCTTACGAGCTGGTTGCACCGATTCTGGATAAAATTGCAGCACGTGCAGAAGGCGAAGCCTGTGTAGCCTACATCGGTCCGGACGGCGCGGGTCACTATGTAAAAATGGTGCACAACGGCATCGAATACGGCGATATGCAGCTGATTGCAGAAGCTTATTCACTGCTGAAAAACGCGCTGAACCTGAGCAACGAAGATCTGGCTAAAACCTTTAGCGAGTGGAACGAAGGCGAGCTAAGCAGCTACCTGATCGACATTACTAAAGATATCTTCACCAAGAAAGACGAAGCGGGTAACTACCTGGTTGACGTCATTCTGGACGAAGCTGCCAATAAAGGTACCGGTAAATGGACCAGCCAGAGTTCTCTGGATCTGGGCGAGCCGCTGTCGCTGATCACCGAATCTGTGTTTGCGCGCTACCTGTCTTCACTGAAAACCCAGCGCGTTGCGGCTTCTAAAGTACTGAGCGGCCCAACCGTGCAGACCGTTGCTGGCGATAAAGCAGAATTCGTTGAGAAAGTGCGTCGCGCGCTATATCTGGGCAAAATCGTTTCTTACGCTCAGGGCTTCTCTCAGCTGAAGGCCGCCTCTACCGAAAACAACTGGGATCTGAACTACGGCGAGATTGCTAAAATCTTCCGCGCTGGCTGCATCATTCGCGCGCAGTTCCTGCAGAAAATTACCGATGCCTATGCCGATAACGCGGACATCGCAAACCTGCTGCTGGCACCGTACTTCAAAAATATCGCTGATGAATACCAGCAGGCCCTGCGTGACGTAGTGGCTTATGCGGTTCAGAACGGTATCCCAACGCCAACCTTCTCTGCTGCTATCGCTTACTACGACAGCTACCGTTCAGCGGTACTGCCAGCGAACCTGATTCAGGCGCAGCGTGACTACTTCGGCGCGCATACCTATAAGCGTACCGATAAAGAAGGCGTGTTCCACACCGAGTGGCTGGATTAATTTCTACACTGAAATTGTCTTTTCAGTACCGCGCTAAACCCCACGTTTGTGGGGTTTTTTTTTGGCTTAACTCCATGTACCGGTTCCCTCAACCGCATCACCTTCTATCGAAGGTAACCCCGAGTAGGTGAACAGGCCGTACAGGTAGCTGCTATCGCAAAACAGAATCACTAAGTTTTGCTGCGAGGGAGCCTGATCGGCATTTGGAAAAATATGAAACTCGGTGCCAGAAGTCATCAGCTCAGCTAAATCATCAAAATCCAGCGAGCCGCTTCCACCCGTACCTGTTATATCCGGACTTAACGTATCCGGAGCCTGGCCTTTAAACACGTTAGTAAGATTGCCGGTAAGCTGGAACAGGATAGAGAGCGAACCGGGCTGATAAGTGAAAGCAACCGTAGAGCTACTGCTACTGTTCCAGCTAATATCGCTAAGGTTCCTTAGCCGCTGTCTGGATCCTTCAGACCAGCCAGGGAATTTTTGCAGAACGGTTTCGATTGCCGCCGCTCGTTGTTCAGGAGAAGAAATTTTCATCACACTTCCTCTTGAGCCGCCTCCACACTGGCTGCGGATCATCTCTTATTGCATGTACGGCTTATTTTTTCAAATGCGCTGAGATGAGGGGAAGGGTAGCGAAAACTCTTTAGATAAGATTTAAGGCTAAGCACCTGAATAATGACAGCAAAACTATCTCAGTATCTCCGCTGGCTCAAATCGACAAATCCGCTGATAATCCCGTGCATCCAACACCATCGACTTTTCCAGCAGGCCAGCGTTGAACGCAATTTCGCTATTGCGCTCGCAGAGTGTCGGATCGACCACCACCTGTAGCTCGTCATGAAAGCTAAACGGCGGGATCGCACCAAATACGCAGCCGGTTAGCCGGTCTACTTCTGCCGGACTGGCCAGCGAGGCGCGCAGACCGCCAACAGCCTGCGCCACTTTGCCTAAGTCCGCCTGTTGGTCTGCGGGCAGCACCGCCAGCACGTATTGTTTGATGCCGTTACCTTTGACGTGACAGACCAGCGCTTTTGCTCCCTGGCCCACGGCGGTGCCGCGAATCGCCGCTACTTCTTCACACTTGCCCGTCGGCTCATGCTCCATGACCTGATAACGCGCCTGGTGGCTGTCCAGTAAAGCGGTTAGCTTATCGAAAGTGCTCATCCCTTTTCCTTAATAAAAAAGCCGGTTTCCCGGCCTGTCTTTATTACTTATGGCGCTGGCGCAGATTCTCTATTACCGCACTCAGGTTTAAATCCTGATCCTGAAGCAGCACCAGCAGGTGATAAACCAGATCCGAAGCCTCATTAGTCAACTCAAAGCGGTCGTTCACCGTCGCGGCCAGCGCGGTTTCCACGCCTTCTTCTCCCACTTTCTGCGCGATACGCTTGGTGCCGCTGGCGTACAGGCTGGCGGTGTAGGAGCTTTTCGGATCGGCATGTTTACGTTCGGCCAGAAGCTGCTCTAACTGATAGAGGAATGTCCAGTCGGCGGCGGCAGGCGAGAAGCAGCTTGAGGTGCCGCGATGGCAGGTTGGGCCAACCGGATTAGCCAGCACCAGCAGCGTATCGTTATCACAGTCCGGCGTAATGCTGACCACGTTCAGGAAATGTTCGGAAGTTTCACCTTTGGTCCACAGACGTTGTTTAGTACGCGACCAAAAGGTGACCTTGCCGATTTCCAGCGTTTTCGCCAGCGCCTGCTGGTTCATATAGCCGTGCATCAATACTTCGCCGGAAACGGCGTGCTGCACGATAGCCGGCATCATGCCGTCGGTTTTTTGCCAGTCGAGTTGGGATAGCTGCTGTTCTGTTAACACGTACGAATCTCCACGCCTTTGTCGAGCAAAAATGCCTTCAGCTCGCCAATGTTGATAATCTGCTTATGGAACACGGAAGCGGCCAGCGCGCCATCCACATCGGCATCACGGAAAGCCTCATAAAAGTGCTCCATCGTGCCCGCGCCGCCGGAAGCAATCAGCGGCACTTTACAGACGGCGCGTACTTTTTGCAGCTGAGTCAGATCGTAACCGTTACGTACGCCGTCCTGGTTCATCATATTTAAAACGATTTCACCCGCGCCGCGTCTTTGTACTTCTTCTACCCAGTCCAGCGTTTCCCACGTGGTTACCCGGGTACGCGCTTCGTCGCCGGTGTACTGATTCACATGGTATTTGCCGCTTTCGCTGTCATACCAGGTATCAATACCGACCACGATACACTGCACTCCGAAGCGATCGGCAAGGCGCGTAATCAGTTCAGGATCGGCCAGCGCCGGAGAATTGATAGAGATTTTATCCGCGCCGAAGGAGAGAATTTGCGCGGCATCTTCCGCAGACTTAATGCCGCCAGCCACGCAGAAAGGAATATCGATCACTTCCGCCACGCGCGCTACCCAGCTTTTATCGACCACGCGATTAGCCGAAGAGGCGGTGATATCATAAAAAACCAGCTCGTCCGCGCCTTCCTGCGCATAACGCTGTGCCAGCGGTACGATATCGCCAATGATTTCATGATTACGGAACTGCACGCCTTTAACCACCTGGCCGTCGCGAACGTCCAGACAGGGGATTATCCGTTTTGCCAGCATGTTATCGCCTCCGAAACGTTAAATTTACCTTCCAGTAAAGCGCGACCAACAATCACGCCTTGGGCACCGCAGCCGCGCAGCGCGCGAATATCGTCCAGCGAACCGATGCCGCCGGATGACTGAAAGGCGATGTGTGGATAAAGGGCTGAAACCTCGCGATATAATCCGACGTTAGATCCCTGTAGCGTGCCGTCGCGGGAAATATCGGTACAAAGAACGTGCTTCAGGCCATACGGCTGAAACTGCTCAATCACTTCCTCCAGCGTTACGCCCGCCGCTTCCTGCCAGCCGCTGATAGCCACTTCTTTACGGTTGCTGGCATTGATACGCACGTCCAGCGCCAGCACGATCGCTTCTGCACCATATTGCCTGAACCAGTTTTGCACTTCCTGCGGCTCTTTTACCGCCGTAGAGCCGACCACCACGCGCGTGGCGCCAGCTTCCAGCAGCGCCTCTACGTCATCCTTAGTGCGAATGCCGCCGCCAACCTGCACCGGCACGCTTACGCCCGCCAGCAATTTTTTCAGCAGTGGGATCTGGCGCGCGGCCGGATCTTTCGCGCCGGTTAAGTCGACCAGGTGCAGGACTTCCGCACCCTGGGCCTGATAATCCTGTAAGCGCGGCAAAGGATCGCTGCCGTAGTCGCGCTGCTGGCCATAATCGCCCTGATGCAGCCGGACCACTTTTCCTTCTATTAAATCTAGTGCGGGAATGATCACTTACATCTCCAGAAAATTTTTCAGCAGCTGCGCGCCAGCCGCGCCGGAGCGCTCCGGGTGAAACTGTACGCCAAAGAAGTTATCTTTTTGCACCGCAGCGGTAAAAGGCTCGCCATAGTTGCACTGAGCGATGGTGAACTCGTTCACCGGCATCGCGTAGCTATGCACAAAATAGAAATACGCGCCGTCGGCAATGCCGCGAAACAGATGGTTGCCCGCCTGAGCAGTAATCTGGTTCCAGCCCATGTGCGGCAGCGGCAGGCCATGATCGTTCATCTTCTGCACCGGCCGGTCGATAATGCCCAGCGTGGTGACGCCGTTGCTTTCCTCACTAAGCGAGCCCAGCAGCTGCATACCCAGGCAAATACCTAATACCGGCTGGGTACAGGCTTTTATCAGTTCAATCAGCTCACGTTCGCGCAGCTGATCCATCGCCGCCTGAGCCGTGCCGACGCCCGGCAGCAGCAGTTTGTCGGCTTGCAGTACTACGTCCGCTTCGCGGCTGACCTGCGGCTCGTAACCCAGTCGCTGAATCGCCCACTTAACGGAGGAAAGGTTAGCGCAGCCGGTATCAAGGATGACCACATTCATCACAGCACTCCTTTCGAGCTGGGGAGGGTATTGCCTTCTACGCGGATCGCCTGACGCAGCGTGCGGCCAAAGGCTTTAAACAGGCTTTCCACGCGGTGATGATCGTTTTTACCTTTGGTTTTCAGGTGCAGGGTGCTGGCCATGGTGTAAGAGAGCGAGCGGAAGAAGTGCTCTACCATTTCCGTGCTTAAATCGCCCACGCGCTGATAGTTAAATTCCGCCTTGTACTCAAGATGCGGGCGGCCGGAAATATCCAGCGCGCAGCGTGCAAGGCATTCGTCCATCGGCAGGACAAAACCAAAACGGCCAATGCCGCGCTTGTCGCCCAGCGCCTTCAGCAGCGCCTCGCCCAGTGCCAGACCGGTATCTTCTACCGTGTGGTGATCGTCGATATAAAGATCGCCTTTCACTTCAATATTCATGCGGAAGCCGCCGTGCGTGGCGATCTGATCCAGCATGTGGTCAAAAAAGCCGACGCCGGTATTGAACTGGCTGTTGCCCTCGCGATCCAGCCAGACTTCGACTTTAATCTGTGTCTCTTTAGTGTGGCGATTGACCAGCGCGTGACGATCGCGTTTGGTCAGCTGCTGCTGAATCGCCGACCAGGTAAGACCATTTTGCGAATAGTGCAGGCCCTGAATACCCATATTGCTGGCCAGCTGCAGATCGGTAGTGCGATCGCCAATGACATAGCTGTTAGCGGTATCCAGCGCGCCGTCCGCCAGCCATGCCGTCACCAGTTTGGTTTTTGGCTTGCGGCAGTCGCAGTTGTCTTCCGGCAAATGCGGGCAGATCAGCACGTCGTCAAACTGCACGCCCTGAGAATTTAACACCTGCATCATTAGCCGATGCGGGCCATCAAAGTCGGCCTGCGGAAAACTGTCGGTGCCCAGACCGTCCTGGTTGGTGATCATCACCAGCCGATAGCCCGCACCTTGCAGCGCCAGCAGGGCAGGGATTACGTCCGGCTCGAAGGCCAGCTTCTCCATACGGTCTACCTGATAATCTTCCGGCGGCTCGGAGATAATCGTGCCGTCGCGATCGATAAAAAGAACTTTCTGACTCATGCTTGCTCCATAGATGACGCGCCCGGCAGCTTTTGCAGCGCGGAAATAACGCGATCGCACTCTTCACGGGTGCCGATGGTGATGCGCAGACAGCCCGACAGCCCCGGCTGTTTATTCTGGTCACGCAGGATAATGCCCTGATCCCATAAGGATTTAAAGACCTGGCCTGAGTCGGTGAAGCGGGCCAGCACGTAGTTAGTCTCGCTGGGGAAAACCTCTTCCACGCAGCTGCACTGGCCTAGCTCGCGGATTAACTTTTCACGCGTGGCCAGCACTTCTTTAACGTGCTCCCTCATTAATGTCAGGCCTTGCTCGCTTAACGCCTGCGCGGCAATATCGGCCACCGGCGTGGCAAGCGGATAAGGCGCGATAACTTTCAGCAGCAGCGCGATAACCTCGGCGTTAGCCAGCGTAAAGCCGCAGCGCAGTCCGGCCAGCGCGAAAGCTTTGGACAGCGTGCGCAGAATAACCAGGTGAGGATATTCCGCCAGCCAGCCCGTGAGCGTGGCTTCGGCGCAGAACTCAATATAGGCTTCGTCGGCTACGACCAGCGCTTTGCCGCGCGTCATCTCCAGCAGCTGACGGATATCTTCAGGATTGACCAGATTCGCGGTCGGGTTGTTCGGGCTGCAAACGTAAACCAGCTTTACGCCATCAAGCTGGTCGGCAATAGCAGGTAGATTCAGCTGCCAGCCATCCCGCGCGGCTACGGTGCGATACTCTACGCCCAGCGTTTCCGCACTGACGCTATACATGCCGTAAGTTGGCGGACAGAACAGCACGGCGTCTTTGCCCGGCTCGCAGAAAGCGCGCATCAGCAGTTCGATGCCTTCGTCCGCGCCACGGCAGGTTAGTACCTGATCGGGTTGCAGGCCAGCGTAAGCCGCATAGCGTTCAATGACCGCTTTGGGCTGGCATTCCGGATAGCGGTTCAGCGTCTGCTGGCTCAGCTCAAACGGCACCGCCAGCGGATACTCGTTGGCGTTCAGCCAGACGTCACCGTTGCCGCCAAGACGGCGGGCAGACTGGTAAGGCGTCAGCTGGCGAACGTTGGCGCGGGCTAAATTTTCAATGCTCATGGCTTCTCCTTCAGCGCGGCAACGCGCAGAGTGACGGCGTTTTTGTGGGCGGTAAGCTGCTCTGCCGCCGCCAGGATTTCAATAGTAGGCGCCAGATCCATAAAGCCCTGTCTGGTCAGTTCCTGCACCGTCATCCGTTTCTGGAAGTCAGCCAGCCCCAGGCTGGAACAGGTCGCCGTAAAGCCATAGGTAGGCAGTACGTGATTAGTGCCGGAAGCGTAATCGCCCGCGGACTCCGGTGACCAGTCGCCGAGGAAGACCGAGCCGGCGCTGGTAATGTCGTCAACCAGATCGCGCGCCTGGCGAGTCTGAATAATCAGGTGCTCCGGCCCGTAAAGATTGCTGATTTCCACGCACTGCGCCAGGTCTTTGGCCACAATCAGACGGCTGGCGGAAAGTGCTTTGCGCGCCGTTTCTGCACGCGGCAGCTCGGCCAGCTGCTTTTCTACCGCAGCGGCAACCGCTTCGGCCATAGGTTTTGAAGGCGTCAGTAGAATAACCTGCGAATCCGGCCCGTGTTCGGCCTGGGAAAGCAGATCGGAGGCGACAAAATCCGGCGTGGCTTCCGCATCGGCAATCACCAGCACTTCGGAAGGCCCGGCGGGCATATCGATGGCCGCACCGTCCAGACGCTGGCTTACCTGACGTTTAGCTTCGGTAACGTAAGCGTTGCCCGGACCGAAAATTTTATCGACTTTCGGCACTGACTCGGTACCCAGCGCCAGCGCGGCAATGGCCTGCGCGCCGCCAACCTGGAAAACTTCCTGCACGCCGCACAGCTTTGCCGCATATAAAATTTCGTCGGCAATTGGTGGCGGCGAGCAGAGCACCACACGCTTGCAGCCCGCGATACGGGCAGGCGTCGCCAGCATCAGGACGGTCGAAAAGAGCGGGGCCGAACCGCCGGGAATATAAAGCCCTACGCTGGCTACCGGACGGGTAATCTGCTGACAGCGCACGCCCGGCTGGGTTTCAATATCGATAACCGGCAGTTTTTGCGCCTGGTGAAACTTATCAATATTTGCCACCGCCACGGCCATCGCCTGTTTTACTTCATCGCCAAGGCGGCCGGAAGCCGCCTCAATCTGCTCGCTGGTGACGCGCAGCGTGTCGATCTCGGCTTTATCAAAAGCGGCGCTGTAGTAGCGCAGTGCGGCATCGCCTTCCGCTTTTACCTTTTCCAGAATTGCACGAACGCTGGTGGTGATGTTTTCCGAGGCGGAAATAGCCGGGCGCATCAGCAGCGCTTTTTGCTGCTCTGTGCTGCAATCCTGCCAGTTAATCGGAACCAAAGAGCTCATCGCTTACTCCATCATCTTCTCAATCGGCAACACGAGAATGGAGCTGGCGCCCAGCGCTTTCAGTTTCTCCATCGTTTCCCAGAACAGCGTTTCGCTACTGACCATATGCATGGCGACACGGCTCTTGTCGCCCGCCAGCGGCAGGACGGTAGGACGTTCCGCGCCCGGCAGCAGGGAAATAATATCTTCCAGCCGCTCGCTCGGCGCGTGCAGCATAATGTATTTGGATTCGCGCGCCTGGATCACGCCCTGGATGCGGGTCATCAGCTTGTCGATCAGCTCCTGTTTGGCGGCAGGCATTTCGCCATCGCGCTGAATCAGACAGGCTTTAGAACGGTAAATCACTTCCACTTCACGCAGGCCGTTGGCTTCCAGCGTTGCGCCAGTAGAAACCAGGTCGCAAATGGCATCGGCCAGACCGGCACGCGGAGCCACTTCGACGGAGCCGTTCAGCAAACAGGATTTAAAAGAAACGCCTTGTTTATCCAGGTATTTCTTTAACAGGTGAGGATAAGACGTAGCGATACGGGCGTTTTGCAGACACTGCGGGCCGGTATAGTCATCATCAACCGACATGGCCAGCGACAGACGACAGCCGCCAAAATCAAGACGACGCAGCGTGGAGTAGCGTGGATCTTCACCCTGAGCGCGACGGGTCAGCAGCTCTTCTTCCAGCACGTTTTCACCGATGATGCCCAGGTCAACCACGCCATCCATCACCAGGCCTGGGATATCGTCATCACGCACGCGCAGGATATCGATCGGCATGTTCTCGGCGAAGGCGATCAGGCGCTGCTGTTGCAGGTTGATTTTAATGCCGCAGCGGGCCAGCAGTTCGCGTGAATCATCGCTTAAACGGCCTGATTTCTGCATAGCTATGCGTAAACGTTTATTATCTAACATCGGTGCTTATCCTTTTTCCTGTCTGTTCGATTTAACTGCTTCTCGCCGTTCATCCATTCAGGGCCGGGCGTTCGCCCATAAAAAAAGCCCCCGGAAGGCGATCTTCCGGGGGCTTTTTTTGCGTTCTGCACCACTGGAAGATCTGAATGTCTTCCAGCACACATCGCCTGAAAGACTAGTCAGGGTGATGGTGATGATGATGGTTGAACTGAACGCGTGTCATAGAAATCTCAAATTTGGTTGAATGATTATTCATTTCGTGACCAATAACCTAACCCAGGACAAATGACCGACGCAACACTTTTTTATCATTCCTGACAGATAAAAAGAGGCGGGCGATTGTTGTTGACGCAAGGCTGGCGTAATTTGAGTGACATAGTGAAAAGGTCAGGAAGCCGAAAAATGAAAAAAGTGGCAATTGTAGGACTGGGCTGGCTGGGAATGCCGTTGGGATTAGCGCTGACGGCCAGAGGCTGGTTTGTTACCGGCAGCAAAACCACCGAGGATGGCGTAGAGGCGGCGCGAATGTGCGGGCTGGCAAGCTGTCTGTTGACGTTAACGCCGGAGCTTAACTGCGACGCGGACGATCTCAACGAACTGCTTAACGTTGATGCCTTAGTGATTACTTTGCCTGCCAGCCGCACGGCGCAAGGCGGCGAAAATTATCTGCTGGCGGTACAGCAGATAGTAGACAGCGCGCTGGCAGCAGGCGTGCCGCGGATTATTTTTACCAGTTCAACCTCTGTTTACGGGGCAGGTAGCGCGGAGATGAACGAAGACAGCCCGCTGGAACCCGTTACCGTAGCCGGAAAAACGCTGGCCGAGCTGGAAAAGTGGCTGCATGAGCTACCCAATACCTCTGTCGATATTCTGCGTCTTTCCGGGCTGGTGGGGCCGCAAAGGCATCCTGGACGTTTCCTGGCAGGTAAAACAGAGTTAAGTGACGGGTCGCACGGCGTCAACCTGGTGCATCTGGAAGATGTGATCGAGGCTATAACCTTGTTACTGGAAAGCGGCAACGGGGGACGTACTTATAATCTGAGTGCGCCGGAACATCCGCCACGCGAAACGTTTTATCCGGCGGTTGCTCGCCAGCTGGGCCTGACGCCGCCGACCTTCCGTCAGGAAGAGAACGAGAGCAGCGGTAAAATTATCGATGGCAGCCGGATCTGTCGCGAGCTTGGTTTCACCTATCGCTATCCGGACCCGGGCAAAATGCCGCTGAGCTAAGGAATGTGTAGCTGGCAAAATGCCGCTGAGTTAAGGAATGTGTAGCTGGCAAATCATAGCGTTCAGATTTGCCAGCTAAAGCTTTAAATTATCATTGCATAAAGTCTGATGAGTTATCAGATTTTCTCTTCGCTTTTATATATTTTGGTCTTCTTTTTACTTCTATATAGATGCGACCTATATATTCACCCAGCACGCCAATGCCAATAAGTTGAACGCCGCCAAGAAACAGAATAGATACCATGATAGAAGGATAGCCTCTAACGGCATTACCCCAAATAATTTTATCCACGATCATCCACGCGCCGTATAAAAAAGATAAGGAAGCGACTAACAGGCCGAGGTATGTCCAGATGCGTAACGGGAAGGTAGAGAAAGACGTAATACCTTCTAAAGCCAGATTCCATAACTTCCAGCCATTGAATTTAGTCGTGCCGGCAACTCTTTCATCACGAATATATTCAACAATATCTGTTTTTCCGCCAACCCAGCTAAGGATCCCTTTCATAAACAGGTTGCGTTCTTCCAGCAGCTTAATATTTTCTACGACTTCTCGTGAAATGAGGCGAAAGTCTCCTACGTTCTCTTCAATTTTTGGCGTACTTATTTTATTATGTAAATGATAAAACCATTCGGCTGTCTTTCTTTTAAAATGACCGTCAGAGCTACGATCGATTCTTTTAGCAAGCACCACATCCGCGCCGTTTTGCCATTTTTCAATAAGCTGTGGAATCACCTCTACAGGATCCTGCAAATCAACATCTATCGGAATAACAACATCCCCTGTAGCATGTTCAAGGCCTGCAAAAAGCGCGGGTTCTTTGCCAAAATTGCGGGTGAAATTTATCAGCTGAACAGCATTGTCCTGCTTCATCAAATCCGCAGCAATATCGGCCGTTTTATCTACACTACCATCATTAATAAAAATGATTTCCAGAGTATATTGCGCCAGCTCTTTCTTTACCGCCGTATAAAAAACAGGAATGGCATCTTCTTCATTATAGACGGGTACAATTAGCGATATTTTCATCAAATAGCTTCCCTGAAAACAACCAGTTTTGAGTATATAAAGCCAGCAACCAGGCTAATCACTGAAAAAGCCACCAGCGTGACGATAAACGGATAATGTAATCGATCGGCAATGTATCCCGTCAGCCAGGCAAGAGACCCCATGAAAATGACAAACAGGAAATAACGGTTTTTTGTCGCCTGCTTTTTAAACGTCCATTTTGCGTTGATAATAAAACTAAAAGTGACAGCAATAAGAAACGCCACCAGATTGGCAAAGGATTGTGGGCATGCCAGCGCATACACAAGCAATGAAAAGGTCAGCCAGTGAAGCAGCGTGTTAAGCACGCCTACCGATACATATCTTGTAAATAACTGCCACATAACATATCCTTTTGCGAAATTTTAACGATCCTATCATTTCCAGCGGTTGAGGAAAATATAGGTTTGTATCAACCTTAGAAAAACAAATAGATTCGATTAGTAGTCAGATATGCATGCACAATATGCAACAATACATTGGGTATATAGTTAAACCCCCAACCGATCCCTTAACGCATACCAGGCCGCACCGAGGGCCGTTAAAGGTATGCGTAAGCGGCGGCCGCCAGGGAAGGGCGCATGCGGCAGGCGGGCAAAAGCGTCAAAGCGCTTTGGCTCGCCTTTTAACGCTTCACAAACCAGCTTGCCCGCCAGATGTGTCCAGGTCACGCCGTGACCACTGTCCCCTTGCATATAAAACACGCCGTTTTCCAGGCGGCCTACCTGCGGCATTCGTGACAGCGTCAGCAGGAAATTGCCGCTCCAGGCATAGTCAAATTTGATGCCGTCCAGCTGCGGAAACGTTTTTAGCAGCTTTGGGCGAATCAGCCCGTCTATGTCGCCAGGCGTACGCGCGCCATAGGTGACGCCGCCGCCGTATAGCAGCCTTCTGTCAGCGGTAAGCCGGTAATAATCGAGCAGATAGTTACAGTCTTCCACGCAGTGATTATCGGGCAGTAAAGAGAGCGCTTTATCCGCAGAAAGTGGTTCAGTCGCGATAATTTGTGAACCGCAGGGCAGGCTTTTACGCGCCAGCCTGGGTTCCAGATGCGGCGCAAGGTAGGCGTTACCGGCAAAAATCACGTACTTCGCCGTAACGCTGCCTTTAAGGGTACGGATAAGATGAGGCACGCCATAGCGAACGGCCGTCACTTCGGACTCTTCATAAATGCGGCCACCATGACGGCGAATCGCTTCTGCTTCGCCCAGCGCCAGGTTCAGCGGATGCAGATGACCGCCGCTGTAATCCAGCAGGCCGCCGACATAGCGCTCGCTGGCGATCTTCCGCCGGATGCCCAGCTCATCAAGCAGTTCAAGCTGATGGTTGCCATACTGCTGCCAGCGCTTGTGCTGCTGCTTTAAATGAGCAAGCTGGCGACGGTTGAGCGCGGCAAAAATAGCGCCGTGACGATAATCACAGCTAATAGCGTAGCGATCGATCCTGTCGCGGATAACCGCCGCGCCTTCAAACATCATGCCGCCCAGCAGTTGCGCACTCTCTTTACCGTAGCGCTTCTCAATAACGTCGATATCGCGGCTGTAAGAGTTCACCACCTGGCCGCCATTACGCCCGCTGGCGCCGAAACCAATTTTTGCGGCTTCCAGCACAACCACGTCATAACCCGCTTCGGTCAGAAAAAGCGCCGAAGAGAGCCCGGTAAAGCCGCCGCCGATAATGCAAACATCGCACTGAATATCGTCGTTAAGCTGAGGCCAGGCATCGTGTGGATTGACGGTAGCGGCGTAATAACTCGGCACATGTTCCATAAATCCCTCTCGCCGCTATAGCGTGGCTGGCGTATGCGCGCTGACAATGCGGCACGGCTGGGTGGACGTATTGGTAAAGCTGTGAGGATGTCCGGTATCAATAACGTAGCTCTGACCCGCATGAAGGTGATAGCTTTGCCCATCAACGGTCAGCGTGATTTCGCCCTCCAGCAGCGTACCGGTTTCCTCACCCGGATGACGAACCTTTTCCCCGGTTGTTGCGCCAGGTTGATAAGTTTCCAGCAGCATTGCCAGCGTGCGATCGGGCCTGCCGTTATGGATCAACCGTAGCGACACGCCCTGGCTGCCTATGTCAATCAGCTCGTCAGCCTCAATCACCACTTTCGGCTGCGTCACCTTCACCGGATCGGAGAAAAATTCGGACAGCGAAAGGTTATATACCTTTAATAGCTTTTGCAGCGTACTTACCGCCGGGCTGACCTTATCCTGTTCAATTGTACTGATAGCGCTGTGCGTCAGGCCGGACAGTTCGGCGACGCGCCGCTGCGACAATCCCAGTTGCTGCCGGATCTCTGCCAGCCGACGTCCGGGAGCCAGGGAAACTTCATTCATAGCCTTAATTCCTTGTGATGCCTGTAGCAGGCTAAAAAAAATCCGTTAAGCGGTCGACGGGCTGCCGACAGCCGTTGCCACAATAGTACGTCAATCAATGGGTTGTTCGAAATAATGCCCGGCCGGCCTGTTCGATATATCAACCAGAAAAGCCGTCAGGAGGGCAGTCGCGTGCAATATATTGTCAATCTGACAGCGCAGGCAACAATATGCAAAAGATTTTGCCGCAAAAATAATCTTTCTCATAACATTTGCCGCGCTTAAATGTTAGCGCTATGTTAGAAGAGTGGCGGTTATTTTGAGCAATGCTCAACAACTCAATACAGGCGGGCGGCATCATGACCAATATCGTCGAAGTAGAAGATTTTACCAGGCACACCGAAGAGAAACGAACCAGCGCGTTCCAGCATGAAGTAGAAGCCTATCTGGAACGCTATCCTGAAACGCAAAATGTCGATGTTCTGCTTAACGATTTAAATGGTGTTTTCCGCGGTAAGCGCATTCCTGTCGCTAACCTGTTCAGGCTGGAAAAAGGCTGTTATTTTCCCGCCTCTGTCTTTGCAATGGATATTCTGGGCAACACGGTAGAAGAGGCGGGCCTTGGCCAGGCGCTCGGCGAACCGGATAACCTTTGCGTCCCGGTTGAAGGCACGCTCACTCCCTCAGCGGCCGACCCGCAACATCTGGCGCAAGTTTTATTGACCATGCGTAATCAAGATGGTACTCCCTTTGACGTTGAACCCCGAAATGTCCTGAATCACCTTTGGCAGCAGTTGCGCAATCGGGGATTGTTTCCGGTGGTAGCGGTAGAGCTGGAGTTCTATCTGGTGGATAAAAAGCGTGATGCCGAAGGCTATATCCAGCCGCCGTGCTCGCCGGGCAGCGAAGAGCGCAACCGGCAAAGCCAGGTCTATTCAGTCGATAACCTTGACTGCTTCTCTGAAGTATTAAACGACGTCGACAGGCTCGCTAAACAGCAGGGCATCCCGACCGATGGCGCGCTGGCTGAGGCCTCGCCAGGCCAGTTTGAAATCAATCTGCATCACACCCGCAACGTTCTTAGCGCCTGCGATCACGCTATACAGCTTAAGCGCCTGATCCGCCAGACCGCAGAAAATCACGGGATGAACGCGACTTTTATGGCCAAGCCATACGAGGAATATGCCGGAAGCGGTATGCACGTGCACGTTAGCCTGCTGGACGCCGCCGACCATAACGCGTTTATTACCGACGACGGAAGCGATTCGCCGCTGCTCAAGCGCGCGCTGGCAGGCATGATCGACCTGATGCCGGCCTCGATGGCGCTACTGGCACCGAATGTTAATGCCTATCGTCGTTTCCTGCCCGAAGCTTTTGTGCCGCTGCAGGCTTCATGGGGACATAATAACCGTACCGTTGCGCTGCGCATTCCCTGTGCCGAAGCGGAAAATCATCGGGTGGAATATCGTGTTGCGGGGGCGGATGCTAACCCTTATCTGGTGGTTGCGGCGGTGCTGGCGGGTATCCTGCACGGTATCGATAACCAGCTGCCGCTACCGCCAGCGGTAACGGGCAATGGCCATCAGGCGGAAGGCCTGCCCCTGCCGGTGCGGCAAAGCGACGCGCTGTATGAATTTGCGCAAAGCTATCCGTTGCAGAAGATGTTAGGTGAACGTTTCGGTTTTGTCTGGCACAGCTGCAAGCACCATGAACTGATGCATTTTGAACGCCTTATCACCGCGACGGAAATTGACTGGATGTTGAAAAACGCCTGAAAGCGTCAGCAAAGAAATGGCCAGCAAGGGGCCAAAAAACTTGTATTCTGTTTTACAGCCAGGCAAAATATGTCCCCTGTAATTGATAACCGGCGTTCAACGCGTCGGTTATTTTTTTTTGCACGAAAATTTTTAAAGAGGCCGGTTCAATACCGGACAGATACACGCTTACAGCGTCATTTTGAGGAAAGTAAAGATGGGTCAACATTTCATTACCCCGGCCGCAGCCGGTAAACATCTGCGCGACGACTACGGCGCAGCGGCAGCGAATCCCTTCACTCCTGCCTGTTTTACCCTCTCTACAATGAAAAGCGCTCGCATAAAGCGAAGTTTCCCTGTGGTTCAGCCCAGAAAGGTTGATGCTATGGGGAGGCTGAATCATGTCGCATAATCCAGCTTCTGCGCCGCAGTCACGCGCGCACCTGAAAAAAACGCTGACTCTGATGCCTGTAGTGATGATGGGCCTGGCTTATATGCAGCCAATGACCCTGTTCGATACCTTTGGCATTGTTTCCGGCCTGACCGATGGTCATGTAGCGACCGCCTACGCCTTCGCGTTGATCGCGATCCTGTTTACTGCGCTGAGCTATGGCAAGCTGGTTCGCCGCTTCCCGTCTGCCGGCTCGGCCTATACCTATGCCCAGAAAGCTATCAGCCCACACGTTGGCTTTATGGTTGGCTGGTCATCGCTGCTGGATTATCTGATCATGCCGATGATCAATATTCTGCTGGCGAAAATTTATTTTGAAGC
Source organism: Erwinia phyllosphaerae (assembly GCF_019132875.1). Taxonomy (GTDB): domain Bacteria; phylum Pseudomonadota; class Gammaproteobacteria; order Enterobacterales; family Enterobacteriaceae; genus Erwinia; species Erwinia phyllosphaerae. Next base: position 425,146 of record NZ_JAHSPF010000001.1, on the reverse strand, counting down.
GCTGGTGCCGGGAATTCCTTCATGGATTTTCGTGGTGCTGCTGGTTGGTTTTATGACGCTTTCTAACCTGAAAGGCATTAAAACCGTTGCCAACTTTAACAGCGTTATTGTGATACTGCAGATGGTAGTGATGGTGGCTATCACCGGTATGGTGATTTATGGCGTGGCGCACGGTGAAGGCACCGGCACGCTGGTCAGCAGCAAACCATTCTGGTCTGAGCAGGCTCATGTTGTGCCGATGATTACCGGCGCGACGATCCTGTGCTTCTCGTTCCTTGGCTTTGACGGCATCAGCTCGCTGTCTGAAGAAACCAAAGATGCAGGCCGTGTTATCCCGAAAGCGATCTTTTTGACTGCCCTGATTGGCGGCGTGATCTTTATCGTGGTTTCCTACTTCCTGCAGCTCTATTTCCCGGACATTTCGCGCTTTAAAGACCCGGACGCGTCGCAGCCGGAAATCATGCTCTATGTGGCGGGTAAAACCTTCCAGTTCGGCATCCTGATTTTCTCCTGCATTACCGTGTTGGCTTCCGGTATGGCTGCACACGCTGGCGTTTCTCGCCTGATGTATGTAATGGGTCGTGACGGGGTGTTCCCGGAGCGTTTCTTCGGCTATATCCATCCAAAATGGCGTACTCCGGCGCTGAACGTGTTGCTGGTTGGCGTGGTGGCCCTCTCTGCTATTACCTTCGATCTGGTAACGGCGACGGCGCTGATTAACTTCGGCGCGCTGGTGGCGTTTACTTTTGTGAACCTGTCAGTGATTTCGCAGTTCTGGATCCGCGAAGGCCGTAACAAGACGCTGAAGGATAATATTAACTTCCTGATACTGCCGCTGTGCGGCGCGTTAACGGTAGGGGCGCTGTGGATTAACCTGGAAGAAAGTTCCATGATCCTGGGCCTGGTGTGGGGCGCGATTGGTCTGCTCTACCTGGCCGCCGTTACCCATCGCTTCCGCAAACCGGTACCGCAGTGGACTGAAGAGCCGATGTAATCGGCCAGCAGTTTGAAAGGGCGCTTCGGCGCCCTTTTTCTTATCGTATGCCAGCGGCCGTACTGAGAAAGGGTGCTTCGGCGCCCTTTGTCATTTATCTCCGCGTCAGGAGACCAGCTCGCGTGCATAGTCAAACAGCGCTTTCAGCTGCGCCATCTTCGCCTTATCACCTTCATATTGATTGAACAGCATCTCCAGCTCCTGAATATAATTCTGTACCCGCTCAGGATCCAGCGCCTCACGGCGATGCTGAAGCCAGCGCTTTTGTTCAGCTTCATCCAGCGTGCCGGGGAAATTGCGCGCGCGATAACGGAACAGCAGTTTTTCAATGCGCTTGTCGTTAAAGGTTAAGTCCAGCGCGGGCAGGTTTTCCGGTGTAGTTTGCCGGATAATATTCATCGCGCTGCGATCGGCATCGCTGAAAAAGCCGTCGTAGAGTTGAGCATCTACGTCTTCCGAAGCGGTAAAAGGTTCCGCTTCTGCAAACAGCGCGACTACTTTTTCGCGGATTTCAGGATGCTGGCGCAGCAATGCCAGATTATCAAGGCATAGCTGGCGATCGATTCCCAGACGTTCGGCATCTTCCGCGCGCAGCGTGTTTGCAGGCGCTACCACAGGACATTTATTAATATGCACCAGCTTTAGTGGAACAGGAGAAGCTTCACCCAGATCTTCCCGGCGCGTATAGAGCCTTTCACGCATCGCATCCGCGTCCAGCTCCAGCAGCGGTGAGATATCCTGTGCCAGATCGCAGGTAATCAGCGCATTTTTATTAACAGGATGCCAGGCGAGCGGGGCAATCCAGCTGGTATTGCCGCGAAATGCGCCAAACATACCGGAAATATGCATCAGCGGCTTCATCTGCGGAATATCGATCAGCGTCATAATCTTTTGCTTATTACGATGGCTGAACAGGAAATCATACAGGCGCGGCTGTTTCTCTTTCACCAGCTTAGCCATGGCAATAGTGGCATAAACGTCGGACATGGCGTCGTGCGCGTTTTCATGGGCGACGCCATTGGCTTTGGTCAGATGTTCCAGACGGAAGCTGGGGAAACCGTCATCGTTTTCCGGCCATGCAATGCCTTCCGGCCTTAAGGCGTAGCAGGCGCGCATCACGTCCAGCAGGTCCCAGCGGCTGTTGCCGTTCTGCCAGCTCCAGCCGTAAGGATCGTAAAAGTTACGATAGAGCAGGTTGCGCGTAACCTCATCGTCAAAGCGAATATTGTTGTAGCCAACAATGCAGGTGTTTGGCTCGCTAAACAGCTGGTGGATACGTTGAGTAAACGCCGCCTCGCTTAACCCTTTCGCCTGCGCCAGCTGCGGCGTTATTCCGGTGATCATCACGGCTTCCGGCTGCGGCAGATAGTCATCGGCAGGCTTGCAGTAGAACACTTCCGGTTCGCCGATAATGTTGAAATCCATATCCGTACGAATACCGGCAAACTGCGCAGGCCGGTCCAGCGACGGACTTTTGCCGAAGGTTTCATAGTCGTGGAAAAGGAAGGTGGGTTGCGAAGCATCGTGTTTCACTGACAGGCATCCAATTAGAAAATATTTTTCTAATGGTAGAGCAATTTGCAGGTGGGCTGAAGCCTTTGTCGTAAAGCTGAGGGGTAATCTTTTTTATCCAGCAACTGGCACAAGCACTGAATCTGCATCAGGTTCAAACTTCTTTATCACGATACTTGCAAGCTTACATACTCAAGCGGAGCTAAATAGTCAGGCTAATCTTAATATTTTCTTGCAATTTTTTAACGCGTTACAGCATGAAATCCCGTACAACAGGCAGGTTTTTTTCACTGCAGATATCGAGGATTTTCCGTTGAAGAAGCGTCAGCTTGCAAGTATCAGCCTGGTTCTGGCCGTTGTTGCCGTGGCCCATGCTGAAGATAACCCCTTAGCTTTTCCCCTGACTCCGCCAGCTATCGACGCCGCTTCCTGGGTTTTGATGGATGCCACAACGGGTCAGGTGCTGACGCAGGGCAATGCCGATGAGCGCCGCAACCCGGCCAGCCTGACTAAACTGATGACCGGCTACGTGGTTGACCGCGCCATCGACAGTAAGCGCATCACGCGTGATGACATGGTCACCGTGGGCAAAGATGCCTGGGCGGCCGGTAATCCGGTTTTTAAAGGCTCGTCGCTGATGTTCCTGAAGCCGGGCGAAAAAGTGTCGGTACGCGATCTTAGCCGCGGCGTGATTATCGATTCCGGCAATGATGCCTGTGTGGCGCTGGCGGACTACGTTGCGGGCAGCCAGGCCGCTTTCGTCGATCAGATGAACCAGTATGTTCAGAAACTGGGCCTGACCAATACCCATTTTGAAACGGTACACGGTCTGGATGCGCCGGGTCAGTATACGACCGCAGGCGATCTGGCAAAGCTTTCGCGCGCGATTATCTATGGCGAGCCAGATTTCTATCAGATGTATGGTGAAAAATCGCTGACCTGGAACGGTATTACCCAGCAGAATCGTAACGGATTATTATGGGATAAAACGCTGCACGTTGACGGACTGAAAACCGGCCATACCGAAAGCGCAGGTTTTAATATCATCGCTTCAAGCGTTGACGGCCAGCGCCGTTTAATCGCGGTCATTATGGGTGGCAAAAGTTCTAAAGGCCGTGAAGAGCAGGCAAGAAAACTGCTGATCTGGGGCCAGAATAACTTTGACACCATTCAGCTGTTCCATGCCGGTAAAGAAATTGGTCATGAAAACGTCTGGTACGGCAATCCGCATCAGGTGTCCGTAGGCAGCGATAAAGACGTCTATCTCTCTCTTCCGCGTGAAGACGTGAAGAAGGTTAAGGCGAAGTACGTTATCGATCGCAAAGATCTGGAAGCGCCGCTGAAACTACATGAGCAGGTCGGGACAATTCAACTGGTGGATGGCGATAAGGAACTGGCTTCCTATCCGCTGGTCACCCTGCAGCCGGTGGAAAAAGCTGGAATCATTACGCGTATTACTGATTATATTAAGCGCAAACTGTAAGCAATACCGGCGGTTCTTTGCAGGGCCGCCGATATTAATACGCTTTGTTTAAGCCGCGCTTATCATTACCCGCCATAAGATAAAAGTGACGAGCGCGGCTCGTTGTAAACAGCGAGTTAACACTAAAGGCGAAGACGGTAAAAGTTACGCTATTTCACTTAAGATCTCCCTGACTTCAGGTATGATGCCGGGCAATTAGTCACCGCCTGGAGAGTCTTGTGCGTCCCGACAAGCCGTTATCGGCCTTTGAATTCACCCTTTATCGTAATTATCGCACGGTGCACGGCATCCGCATTGCGCTGGCGTTTGTTCTGACCTTTTTGCTGATACGGCTGTTCGCTATTCCGGAAGGCAGCTGGCCGCTGATTACGTTAGTGGTGGTGATGGGGCCGATCTCTTCCTGGGGCAACGTTTTTCCTCGTGCTATTCAGCGCATTGGCGGGACCATTTTTGGATCGGTCTCGGGGTTTATCGCGTTACGACTGGAACTCTGGTCGATGCCGGTGATGCTCGCCTGGTGCACGCTGGTCATGTTTTTATGTGGTTTTCTAACGCTCGGCAAACATCCCTATATGGCGTTGCTGATTGGCATTACGCTGGCGGTTATCTGCGGTGGCGCGCCGGGCGATATGACGATGGCGCTGTGGCGCGGCGGCGATGTGATCCTCGGATCGCTTCTGGCGCTGCTGTTTACCAGTATCTATCCGCAAAAAGCCTATACCCACTGGCGCATTAAGCTTTCCGACTCCTTACTGGAAACCGCAAAAATCTATCATGCCGGTTTCTCGCCTAACCTGGTGGATAAACCGCGACTGACTCGCCCTTTACAGCGACTGCTTACCGGCGTGGTTAAAATGCGTTCGTTAATCGATCCCGCCAGCAAAGAAACCCGCATACCTCGCTCGGTGTTTGAGGGTATTCAAACCCTGAACCGCAATATGGTGTGCACGCTGGAGCTACAGCTGAACGCCTGGTGGTCATCGCGTGAAAGCCATCTGATTATGCTGAATGCGCCAGCGCTAAAGCGTACGCAACAGATGACGGAAGATACGCTGCGCGCGCTGTCGACGGCGATTGTGGAAGGCAGCACGGAAAAAATTGCCGCCAACAGCGGAGAGCTGGCAGAAATTACCCGTGAGCTACGGCAGCTGATCGCGGAATCCAACAGTGACGAGCTGGTGGAAACGCCGATTCACGGTTACGTCTGGCTAAGCCTGGAGATGGCGGCCCAGCTGACAAGGCTCTCCGAACTGATGCGGCTAGTGCTGCGTAAATAAGCGATTAATAACAACTTACTGCGAAAAACGTCGGTTCGCGCTAAGATAACGCCAGTCCGACTCTACAAATTGAAAATTGCCCTCGGCCGCGGCGTGCCGCTAAGCTGAGCGCTATGATAATAATGCCTGCCACGCAGGCCTGAACAGAAGGTGTTTCCATGGAAAATGCAAAGCAATCCTTTCAGGACGTACTGGAGTTTGTGCGGATGTTCCGTCGTAAGAACAAGCTGCAGCGTGAAATTCACGATATCGAAAAGAAAATCCGCGACAACCAGAAACGTGTCCTGCTGCTGGATAACCTCAGCGAGTACATCAAGCCGGGCATGAGCGTCGAAGCCATTCAGGAAATCATCGGCAGCATGCGTAGCGACTATGAAGACCGCGTGGATGACTACATCATTAAAAACGCCGATCTTTCCAAAGAACGCCGCGAGCTGTCGAAAAAACTGAAGGCGATGGGCGTGCCTAAAGGTCAGTAAATAGCAGCGTTGATGAAAGGGCGATCGTCGATCGCCTTTTTTTATTGCTGCAAAAAGCGTTTATTCGCCCCCGATAAGCGCTGGCAAATTTTTGTGACAACCGACCTGTAAAAATTCACCCTTTTGTCAGAAAAAGATTTTGCATATCAGGCAGCCTTTAACCATCATCAGTAGAGTCTTCTCCCTTTCTGGCAGGCATTATCTTGCAAATCTTCAGAGTTTCCCCGTTACAGGCGGTCCGGCGTACGCCGTGGTATCCAAAAAGACGTTCATATCGGGTACTTTTCTGGCGAGAAATTACGCCGCTGGCGGTGCCGATTTTTTTTGAAAACCTCTGTGTTTTGCTGATGGGCGTGCTCAGCACCTTTCTGGTCAGCTGGCTGGGTAAGGAAGCGATGGCGGGCGTCGGGCTGGCCGACAGCTTTAACATGGTGATCATCTCTTTTTTCGCCGCCATCGATTTGGGTACTACTGTGGTGGTGGCGTTCAGCCTTGGTAAACTTAACCGCGAACGCGCGCAGGCGGCGGCTCGTCAGTCGCTGGTGCTGATGACCATTTTTGCCGTGCTGCTGGCGATCGGCATCGAATTTTATGGCGAATGGATTATCGATCTGATAGCGGGTAGCGCAGAACCGCAGGTTAAAGCGCTGGCGCAAACTTACCTTAATATCACCGCCTGGAGCTATCCAGCCGCGGCAATTGCGCTGATTGGCTGCGGCGCTCTGCGTGGGGCGGGCAACACGAAAATCCCCATGCTGATCAACGGCGGCATGAACATCCTGAATATTATTATCAGTACCGTCCTGATTTACGGCTGCTTTTCCTGGAAAGGCATGGGCTTTGTCGGGGCAGGGCTGGGATTGACTATCGCGCGCTATATTGGCGCAATCGCGGTAATTTACGTGCTGGCTATCGGCTTTAATCCACGGCTAAAAATCACGCTCAAAAGCTATTTTAGCAAGCTTAACACCAATATTTTGATGGAGGTGTTGGGCATCGGCGTGCCGGCCAGTATCGAATCTGTATTGTTTAACGGCGGCAAACTGCTGACTCAGGTTTTTGTCGCCGGGATGGGTACCGATGTTATCGCCGGGAATTTTATCGCTTTTTCTATCGCCTCAATGATTAACCTGCCGGGCAACTCGCTGGGCTCCGCCTCCACTATTATCGTTGGCACGCGGTTGGGAAAAGGGCAGCTCGGGCAGCCGGAAAGGCAGCTGCGGCACATTTTTTGGCTCTCAACCATTGGTCTTTGTGCGCTGGCCGCGCTGACGGTGCCTTTTGCCGGGATTCTGGCTTCGTTCTATACCCGTGATGCAGATGTTATCCATGTGGTGAAAGTTTTAATCTGGCTGAACGCGCTGTTTATGCCGTTCTGGGCCGCTTCCTGGGTACTGCCTGCCGGGTTAAAAGGCGCGCGCGACGCCCGGTTCACCATGTGGGTTTCGCTACTGGGGATGTGGGGATGCCGCATCGTCGCCGGTTATGGGCTGGGCGTGGTGCTGGGCTTTGGCGTCGTCGGGATTTGGCTGGGCATGTTTCTTGACTGGATTGTGCGTGGTATCTTCTTTTACCGTCGCATGACCAGCGGCCGCTGGCTGTGGAAATATGCCCCGCAGCAGGCGTCACCTGCGCAAGATCTGGCGCTGTCAAAAAAATAAAAAATCAGGAAATGCTATGCAATCGCCCGCTTCCGGGGAAACAGAATCGCTGTTTCACCACCGTTCTTTTGTCGCTTTCTGGCTGGCGCGCACCAGCTCCAGCTTTGGTTTTCAGATGCTTTCTATCGCGGTGGGCTGGCAGATCTACGCCATCACCGGTCGCGCTTTCGATCTTGGCTTAATCGGGCTGGCACAGTTTCTGCCTGCGGTGCTGCTGGCGCTGCCTGCCGGACACGTCGCCGACCAGTTCGATCGTCGTCTGGTCACGCTGCTGGGACAGTTAACCGAGCTGCTGGCCATTGCCGCGCTCGCTGTACTAACGCTGCTGCATCTCACCAACGAGCTGGTGATTCTGGGGTTGATTTTTATCCTGTCGATTGCCAGAACGCTGGAAGCGCCTTCGCTACAGTCCATGCTGCCTGCGCTGGTGCCGCCCGGCATCCTGGCGCGAGCGACGGCAGCTAATGCGGCCTCAATGCAGACGGCCTCGATGCTTGGCCCGGCGCTGGGCGGCTTTCTTTATGTTGCAGGGCCAGCAGCCGTCTACGTCACCACCGGCGTGCTTTATCTGATTTCCGTTGTGATGGTGAGCCGGCTGCGTTACGACCATGCGCCACCGCCGCGCCAGCCGGCTACCTTTGCCAGCGTCTTTGCTGGCGTCAAGTTTATCCGCAACCGGCCAGACGTACTTGGCGTAATCTCGCTGGATCTGTTTGCCGTATTGCTGGGCGGCGCTACGGCGCTGCTGCCCATTTTTGCCAAAGATATTCTGCATACCGGGCCGTGGGGATTAGGCTTGCTGCGCGGCGCGCCTGCGGTCGGTGGCCTGCTGGTGGGCTTTTGGCTCAGCCGTAATTCGCTTGAACGTAACGTTGGACGCATTATGTTTGCTTCCGTGGCGGGCTTTGGCGCAGCCACGCTGGTTTTTGCCTTGTCGAAAGAGCTGTGGCTTTCGCTGCTGGCGCTGTTTGCGCTGGGCGGTTTCGATATGGTCAGCATGGTTATTCGCGGCGCGCTGGTACAGCTGGATACGCCAGACGAGATGCGAGGACGCGTCAGCGCGGTAAACTCTATTTTTATTAACACTTCTAACCAGCTCGGCGAATTTGAATCCGGCATGCTGGCGGCGTGGATGGGCGCGGCCCCGGCGGCAGCGCTGGGCGGTATCGGCACGCTGATAGTGGTGGGGCTATGGATGGCCTGGTTTCCTGGCCTGCGCCAGCGTCAGCGCCTGCACGATCCGGCTGCGGAGCAAAGCTAACCCAGCTATAAACCTCGCACCGTCGGTGCGAGGTAAAGTGTCAGCCGTACTTTAACTTTTCTGCAATCCAGCGTCGCCAGCTATCAACGGCGCTTATCTTTTTTCCTGCCCTTATTTTTTCCTTTCCTGTCTCTTAAGGTCGCCTTACCCCCTGCTTTACCGCTATTCAGGCCAGATCATAGCCGCCTTTCCTTGCTAATCCCTTGAATTTATATGGCTTATGTTAAAGCCGTCCGTGGCGCCAACTCACCGGTTCGTCACCTTTTCTTATTGCAAATGAAAATTATTATCAATAAAATTGACGCCGTTCCGGTTTTACCTCTTATATAAGGCAATGATATGGCTGGCAGTTTAGAAAGCGATCCTGTTGTAGCCTGGCCGCAAAAGCCTGGCCTGGTTTCGCCTTCAATCGTGACGGAGGGCGATATTTGCACCGTGACGTTTTACTGGCAGGACCCGGCCGGTGGGGAGCTGACTTCATCGGTTAAACGGGTCTGGATCTATATAACCGGCGTGACCGATCACCATCAGCCGCGCGCACCGCAAAGCTTACAGCGTATTGACGGCAGCGACGTCTGGCAGTGGCAGGTCCGCCTGAACGCCAGCTGGCGCGGCAGCTACTGTTTGATTCCTTCCACCAGCGAAAACGACTTTTCCGCCGCCGCGCTGCAACAGCCGCCGGATCGCACGGCACTGCGCGAAGGCTGGCGCAAATTGTTGCCGCAGGCCATTGCCGATCCGCTTAATCCCAACAGCTGGCAGGGGGGACGTGGTCATCCCGCCTCCGCGCTGCATTTACCGCAGGCACCCGCGCAGCCGGGCTGGGACAAAAATGAAACCGAATTTACCGCGCCTCGCTGCATCCAGTGGCAAAGCCAGCGCCTGGGCAATCAGCGCCGGGTATGGCTTTTTACCACTGGCGAAAGCCCGCAGCCGCTGCCGCTCGCCATTTTGCTGGACGGCAAATTCTGGGCAGAACAGATGCCGGTATGGCCAGCGCTACAGGCGGAGACCAACTGCGGCCATTTGCCGCCAGCGGTTTATCTGCTCATCGACGCGATTGATACGCAGCATCGCGGTCAGGAACTTACCTGTAATCCCGATTTCTGGCTGGCCGTCCAGGAAGAGCTGCTGCCGCTGCTGTCCACGCAGGTTAGCTGGCGCGACGATGCCACGACAACGGTGGTTGCCGGGCAGAGTTTTGGCGGCCTTTCCGCGCTTTACGCTGGCCTGCACTGGCCGCAGCGCTTCGGCTGCGTGCTGAGCCAGTCCGGCTCGTTCTGGTGGCCGCATCGTCAAAAGACGGGCGAACCTGGCTGGCTGGCAGAGCAGCTGACCAAAGGTTTAGGCAAGGGTAGCCCGCTGCGCATTTATCTGGAAGCTGGCCTGCGTGAGCCGGTTATTTTACGGGCTAATCAACATATTTATCCGCTACTGCAAAGGGCGCATCCCTCGCTGCACTATCGCCTTTTCGACGGCGGGCACGATGCGCTTTGCTGGCGCGGCGGTTTGATCAACGGCCTGACCACGCTGTGGCAACCTTTTCACTTATCCGGAGTTTTCGATGGAACAGAGTAATCCTTTCGATCGCCCAGAGGGCCCGTTTTTCATTTTGCAAAACGGCAAGCGTTACAGCCTCTGGCCTGAACACTGTACGTTGCCGGCAGGCTGGCAGCGGGTGTATGGCCCGGCTACGCAGCAGACCTGCAACGACTGGCTGGCTGGCCGCTGGCAGAACCTGACCCCGGATTGCGCCGCAGCGGAGAAAACATCATGACTATTGAAACAGGCGAAACGCTGGTGAAGAAAATAACACAGCAGGTAATGCCGCTGGTTGCCGCGCAGCCAGGCATCTGGATGGCGGAGCAGCTTTCGCCGCAGGTCAACGCCTGGAGCGTGGCGCACTACGTCGAGCTGAACGGCGAATTGAACGAGCCGCTGCTTTGTCAGGCGGTAGTCAGCGGCATGCAGGAGGCCGACACGCTGCGCATGCGTTTTGATGAGCAGGATGGCGTGCCGGTGCAGTGGGTTGATAACAACGCTGTTTTCGCCGCGCCGCGCTGTGTCGATCTCCGTCAGGAGGCCGATCCGGTTGCTTCGGCGCTGGCCGCAATGCAGCAGGATCTCGATCAGGATTTACGCATCAGCAGCGGCAGCCCGGTTTATTGCCATATCATTTTCCGCTTAAGCGACACGCGCTGGTACTGGTATCAACGTTTCCATCATCTGGTGGTCGACGGCTTCAGTTTTACCGCGATTACCCGCCGTATCGCGGAAATTTATACGGCGCTTTGCGCAGGGACGCCGCCGCAACCAACGCCGTTTGTGCCTTTTAGCGAAGTAGTGGAAGAGTACGATCGCTACAACGCCTCGGCGACCAGGCAACGCGATGCCGCTTTCTGGCAGGAGCAGGCCAGCCAGTTACCGATGCCGGCCAGCCTTTCGGTGCTGCCGCTGGACGGGCAAAGCGCCACCACGCGGCTAATCCGCCAGCACTTACGGCTCGACAGCAAAGATTTTCAGACGCTGCTGGGACAGAGCAGTCTTAACGCGGCGGAACTGGCGCTGGCGCTGGTAACGGTGTGGCTTGCGCGCCTTAGCGGAAGGAGTGAATACAGCGCCGGATTTATTTTTATGCGCCGTCTGGGATCGGCGGCGTTAAGCGCGACCGGACCGGTACTGAACGTCCTGCCGATGGCGGTGCGCATTGAGCCCCACACCACGCTGCCGCAGCTGGCCGAGCGGCTTCAGCAGCAGCTGAAAAAGGTGCGTCGCCACCAGCGTTACGATGCCGAGCAGATCCAGCGCGACATTGGCCAGCTTAGCCCGCTGTTCGGGCCGGTGATCAACCTGAAGATGTTTGATTACCGCCTCGATTTTGCCGGGATAGAAGGCGTGACGCATCAGCTGGCATCCGGGCCGGTTCGCGATCTGGAAATCGCGCTTTATCTTGACGAGCAGGGCAACGTATCGCTGGAAGTGCTGGCGAACGCCGAACGCTATCAGGCACAAACGCTGCGCGCGCATCTGGACAGGCTGCCGTTGCTGCTTAACCAGTTTGCGCTCAATCCGCAGATGGACTGTGGCCGCGCAGACCTGCTGCATCCTGGTGAGAAACAGCTCTTGCAGCAGGTTAATGATACGGCAGTTGACGTTAAGATGACGACGCTGAGCAGCCTGATTATCGAACAGGCGCGGCGCACGCCAGACGCGTCGGCACTGGCCGATGAACACTATCACTTTACCTATCGTGAAATGCGCGAGCAGGTCACGGCGCTGGCGCATGAGCTGAAGAAAAAAGGCGTTCAGGCGGGGGATATCGTGGCCGTGGCGCTGCCGCGCTCGGTATTTCTGTCACTCTCGCTGCAGGCGATTGTCGAGCTGGGCGCCGCCTGGCTCCCGCTGGACACCGGCTATCCGACAGACCGACTGAATATGATGCTGGAAGATGCCGCGCCGCGCCTGCTGATTACCACTGAAGAGCAGCGAAGCCGCTTTGATGCTGGCGTGCAGAGCTTCTGCTATCACGCGCCGCTTGCTTTATCCGCTGGCTCCATCGAGCAGGATCTGTCGCGTCCGCACCATACCGCCTACGTCATCTATACCTCTGGCTCAACCGGCAGGCCAAAAGGCGTCATGGTCGGGCAGGAAGCGATTGTTAACCGACTGCTGTGGATGCAAAACCACTATCCGCTGGGCGCAGATGATGTCGTCCTGCAAAAAACGCCGTGCAGCTTTGACGTGTCGGTCTGGGAGTTTTTCTGGCCGTTCCTGACCGGTGCTCAGCTGGTGATGGCGCCACCGGAAGCGCATCGCGATCCGCAGGCGCTACAGGCGCTGTTTAGCCGCTATCGCGTTACGACCACGCACTTTGTTCCCTCAATGCTGGCGGCTTTCGTGGCGGCGTTGCAGGATGACGGCGCGTGCGCCTCTCTACGTCGCGTTTTCTGTAGCGGCGAAGCGCTGCCGACCGATCTCTGCCGTCAGTGGCAGGCCAAAACCGGCGTGCCGCTGCACAACCTGTACGGCCCGACCGAGGCGGCGGTGGACGTCAGCTGGTATCCGGCTTACGGCGAGGCGCTGCAAAAGGTGACCGGCTCCAGCGTGCCGATTGGCTATCCGGTGTGGAACACGGGGCTGCGCATTCTCGACGGCAACATGCAGCCGGTTCCGCCAGGGATCGCAGGCGATCTTTACCTGACCGGCGTGCAGCTGGCCCAGGGTTACCTGGCGCGTCCGGATCTGACCGCCAGCCGCTTTATTGCCGATCCGCAAAGCGACGGTGAACTAATGTACCGCACCGGCGACGTGGCGCGCTGGCTCAGCGATGGCGCGGTGGAATATCTGGGCCGCAGCGACGATCAGCTTAAGATCCGTGGGCAAAGGATCGAGCTGGGTGAGATCGATCAGGCGCTGCTGTCGCTGGATAACGTAGCGCAGGCGGTGACCAACGCGTGCGTGCTGGGTAACGCCAGCGCAGGCGGCGATCAGCGCCAGCTGGTCGGCTATGTGGTTTCCGCAGCGGGCGAGCTTGATCTGGCCGCGCTGCGTGAACAGCTGAGCGAACGTTTGCCCGCGCACATGGTGCCGGTGGTGCTGGTGCAGCTGGAGGCTTTCCCACTCAGCGCTAACGGCAAGCTGGATCGCAAAGCGCTGCCGCTGCCGCAGCTGGCAAGTGCAGAAGGGCGTGCGCCAGCGGAGGGCGTGGAAACTATAGTGGCTGACGCTTTCGCCCGCCTGCTGGAATGCGAGGTGCGCTCGGTTAACGACGATTTCTTCGCGCTCGGCGGCCATTCTCTGCTGGCAATGCGGCTGGCGGTCGATCTGCGCCGCCGCCTCGATCGTCCGGTGACGGTCGGTCAGGTGATGGTTGCTTCTACCGTCGGCGCGCTGGCCGCTCAGCTCGCGCAGCAGCAAACGGAAGAGGAAGCGAGCCGTGCAGGTATGGAAACGATTTTACCGCTGCGCCGTACGGACGGCCCCACGCTGTTCTGCTTCCATCCCGCTTCTGGTTTCGCCTGGCAGTTCAGCATCCTGCAACGCTATCTGGATGCGCGCTGGTCGCTAATCGGCATTCAGTCGCCGCGTCCACGCGGGCCAATGCAGCAGGCAGATAATCTGGATGAGGTATGCGACCACCATCTGGCCACGCTGCGCCAACAGCAGCCGCACGGGCCTTATTATCTGATGGGCTACTCGCTTGGCGGCACGCTGGCGCACGCCATTGCCGCACGTTTGCAGGCCGCAGGGGAACAAGTGGCGTTCCTGGGTTTGCTGGATACCTGGCCGCCGGAAACGCAAAGCTGGGGAAGTACGGAGCAGCTGGACGAAGAGGTGCTGGCGGAAATCAATCGCGAGCGCGAAGCCTTTATGGCGGCGCAACAGGGGCTGCGTCAGTCGCTGGAAGCGGCGGCGAGCAACGATTTGTTCAGCACTATCGAAGGCAACTATGGCGACGCCGTACGACTGCTGGCCACCGCGAAAAGCCGTCATTTTGCGGGCGAGGCAACGCTTTTTGTGGCGCAAAAAACGCTTAAGCCCGGTCAGGATGCGCAGACGGCCTGGGCGCCCTGGCTGGACAGCCTGCAAACCTGGCCAGTTGAGTGCGCCCACGTCGATATTATTTCGGCAGAAGCGTTCACCCATATTGGCCCACGCCTCAACCAACTTCTTAACCAGGCGACCGGATGAAAAAACACGCTTTTATGCTCAGCCTTAGCCTGCTGAAAACGCATCCTGCTTTTCGGGCGGTATTTATCGCCCGCTTTATCTCGATCCTGGCGCTGGGCCTGCTGGGCGTCGGCGTGCCGGTACAGATCCAGGCGCTGACCGGTTCTTCGTTGCAGGTTAGCCTTGCGGTCACGCTGACCGGCCTGGCGCTGTTTACCGGCCTGATGTACGGCGGCGTGCTGGCAGATCGTCACGAGCGCCGCCGCCTGATCCTGTTCGCCCGTTCTACCTGTGGGCTGGGCTTTATTGGTCTGTGCATCAATGCCGCGCTGCCGTCGCCTTCACTGACGGTGATTTATCTGCTGGGGCTGTGGGACGGCTTCTTCGGCGCGATTGGCGTAACGGCGCTGCTTGCCGCCACGCCCGCGCTGGTGGGGCGCGAAAACCTGATGCAGGCTGGGGCTATCACTATGCTGACGGTCAGGCTTGGCGCGGTAATTTCGCCCATGGTGGGCGGCGTGCTGCTGGCTTCCGGCGGCGTCTTCTGGAACTTTGCGCTGGCGGCGGCGGGTAGCTTTATTACGCTAATCCCGCTGCTGCGTTTGCCGCAGCTCCCGCCGCCGCCGCAGTCGCACGCCAAACCGCTGCATGCGCTGCTGGAAGGCCTGAAATTTTTGTTCAGGCATCCACTGATTGGCGGCGTGGCGCTGGTGGGCGCTTTGCTGACTATGGCGACGGCGGTGCGGGTGCTCTATCCGGCGCTGGCAGTGCGTTGGGATTTGAGCGCGCAGCAAATTGGCTTTCTCTACGCGGCTATCCCTTTAGGTGCGGCAGCGGGGGCGTTAACCAGCGGTAGTCTGGCACAGCATCCACGCCCCGGGTTGGTGATGTTGCTGAGCGCTATTGTGGCTTTTGCGGCGGTAGGGCTATGCGGGCTGATGCCTTACTGGCAGGCAGGCGCGCTGTGCCTGATGCTGTTCGGCTATCTGAGCGCGCTAAGCGCATTGCTGCAATACACGCTGATCCAGAATCTGACGCCGGACGCCATGCTGGGCCGCATCAACGGCCTGTGGACGGCGCAAAACGTGATGGGTGATTCTCTGGGGGCGCTGCTGCTGGGTGCCATGACCACCGTCATGCTACCTGCCGCCGCCGCCAGCAGCAGCGGGCTGGGACTGGCGCTTATCGGCGTCGTGCTGGCCTGTGCTTTCGGCTCCCTCAGGCGCTATCGCCAGCCGGTTCCCGAGCCGGTAGAAAGCGTCGCAAAATAATCTTGCCCTGCCAGCTTCTGCGGGCAGGGTACACGCTTAGTTTAAAGGCGCTAATACTGCGCCAGGTCGCGGCGTGAGGTTTTCCGCTTCTTTAAACTGTGATACGGCGCTTGACATCACAAAATATTTACTTAAAGTTACGCGTTGATAATGCAAATGATAATCATTATTAACCTTATTATCGCTGTGGCTGGAGGCCGATATGGAGACGCTTTGTGCTGATGACGTTAAAACATCAGTTCCTCTCTCAACCGAGAGCTTTTTCTTCGGATCCGCGTGGAAAAGCTTAATCACTCAGGGTCGCTTCGCCGAAGTCACCTGTCCTGCCGCCGACGGCGACAATTTGCAGGGCGCGTTTCAGCAACAGGTGCGTAGCGCCTTTGCGGCGGCAAAAGAGAAGGGGATCGTGCGTCCGATACTGGTTGGCGCTATTCCGTTCGATACGCGGCAGCCTTCCGCTCTGTTTATCCCCGAACGCGCGGAAACCTTTTCGCGCCAGCAGCAGATTGCCGCAGCCCAACGGGCCAGCGCTACGCCAAATCCGGTTATTACAGGCCGCCGGGCCATTCCCGAGCAGGCAGAGTTTCAGGAGATGGTGGCGCGAGCGGCAGAAGCGACCGCTCAGCCAGGTTTAGACAAGGTGGTGCTGTCGCGCCTGATCGATATCACGACGGAAGAGCCGGTCAACGCCGCCGCGCTGATGAACAGGCTGGTGGCGCTTAATCCCACCAGCTATCACTTTCACGTTCCGCTGGCGGATGGCAGTACGCTGCTGGGTGCCAGCCCGGAGCTGCTGCTGCGTAAATCTGGCGAGGCCTACTTTTCGCTGCCGCTGGCCGGTTCCGCACGCCGCGACCACGGCGACAAAGAGCGGGACCTGGCCGTTGGCGAACAGCTGATGTTTTCACAGAAAGATCGCTATGAACACCGCCTGGTCACCAGCGCGATGCACGACGTGCTGAAGCCGCGCAGCAGTCACCTGAACGTGCCGGACAAGCCTGAGCTGATTACCACCTCAACGCTGTGGCATCTGGCGACCGCGATTGAAGGCAAAACCAGCTCGGCGCAGGAAACGGCGCTTTCGCTGGCCTGCCTGCTGCATCCTACGCCTGCGCTCAGCGGCTATCCGCACGTTGCGGCCCGCCAGTGGATTGAAAAGCTGGAGCCGTTCGATCGTCAGCTGTTCGGCGGCATCGTTGGCTGGTGTGACGACGAAGGCAACGGCGAATGGGTGGTGACCATCCGCTGCGGCACCCTGGCCGGAAAAAATATCCGCCTGTTCGCCGGGGCGGGCATTGTTCCGGCCTCGTCGCCAGAGTCGGAGTGGCGCGAAACCGGCGTCAAGCTCAGCACCATGCTGCACGTATTTGGACTGCAATAAGGACATTTCCATGACGATTTCCTATTCCCGCTGGCCAGCCGATTTTGCTGCCCGCTACCGTGAAAAAGGCTACTGGCTGGATCTGCCGCTGACGGACATTTTGTCGCGTCAGGCAGATAATTCCTGCACGGCGCTGATTGAAGGCGACCGCGAATACAGCTATCAGCAGCTTGAAGCGGCCAGCAGCCGTCTCGCTGCTGCCTTACAGCGTCGCGGCCTGAAGTGTGGCGATACCGCGCTGGTGCAGTTAGGCAACGTGGCGGAATTTTATATCGTGCTGTTTGCGCTGCTGAAAATCGGCGTAGCGCCGGTCAACGCGCTGTTCAGCCACCAGCGCCAGGAGCTGGATGCCTACGCCAGCCAGATTGAACCCGCCTTGCTGATTGCCGATCGGCAGCATGCGCTGTTTGCCAGCGACGACTATCTACAGCCGCTGCGCCAGCGCTATCCCTCGCTGCGCGAAGTGGTGCTGCGTAATGCCCGCGAGGATGATATCTCGCTGGAAGCGTTGATCGCTGAAGCGCAGGGCGATTTTGTTGCCGCTCCTTCAAAGGCTGACGAAGTGGCGTTTTTCCAGCTTTCCGGCGGCAGTACCGGGACGCCAAAGCTGATCCCACGTACGCACAACGACTACTACTACAGTATCCGTCGCAGCGTGGAAGTCTGCCGGTTTAACGAAAAAACTCGCTATCTCTGCGCGCTACCGGCAGCGCATAACTATCCGCTCAGCTCGCCCGGCTCTTTAGGCGTGTTTTACGGCGGCGGCTGCGTCGTGCTGGCGAGCGATCCAAGCGCCAACCTCTGCTTTCCGCTCATTGAAAAACATCAGATTTCGGTTACGGCGCTGGTGCCGCCAGCGGTCAGCCTCTGGCTGCAGGCGATTCAGGAGTGGGGCACCAGTCGTGCGCTCAGTTCGCTGCAGCTGCTGCAGGTTGGCGGGGCGCGGTTAAGCGAAGCGTTGGCAGCGCGTATTCCGGCGGAAATCGGCTGTCAGCTTCAGCAGGTGTTTGGCATGGCAGAAGGGCTGGTCAACTACACGCAGCTGAACGACGACGCCTGGCATATTTGCTCAACCCAGGGCAAGCCAATGAGCCCGGATGACGAAGTCTGGGTCGCGGACGAGCAGGGCAACCCGCTGCCGCCGGGCGAAACCGGACGGTTGATGACGCGCGGCCCGTACACGTTTCGCGGCTACTATCGCAGCCCGGAGCACAATGCCAGCGCCTTTGACGCCAACGGCTTCTACTGCTCTGGCGATCTGATTTCCATTACGCCGGACGGCTATATCTGCGTGCAGGGCCGCGAGAAAGATCAGATCAATCGCGGCGGTGAAAAAATAGCGGCGGAAGAGATCGAAAACTTACTGCTGCGCCACGAAGCGATTCTGCACGTCGCGCTGGTCTCCATGGAAGACAGCCTGCTGGGTGAGAAAAGCTGCGCCTTTATTGTCGGCAAGCGCCCCGTGCGCGCCGTAGAGATCCGCCGCTATCTGCGCGAGCTGGGCGTTGCGGATTACAAATTGCCCGACCGCATCGAAACGGTTGACGAGCTGCCGCTGACGCCCGTTGGCAAAGTGGATAAGAAACTGCTGCGTCACCAGCTGGCCGCGCAAACTAACTGAATTCTGGAGAAAACATGTCTATTCCTGCACTAAAAGCCTATGCACTGCCGACCGCAGCCGATCTGCCTGAAAACAAGGTGAAGTGGGCGTTTGACCCTTCGCGCGGTGCGCTGCTTATCCACGATATGCAGAACTACTTCATCAATTTCTGGGGCGAAGATTGCCCGATGATCAAACAGGTCATCAGCAACATCGCGGCGCTGCGCAGCTACTGCCGTCAGAACAATATTCCGGTTTACTACACGGCGCAGCCGAACCATCAGAGCGATAAAGACCGCGCGCTGCTGAACGATATGTGGGGGCCGGGCCTGAACAAGCATCCGGAGCAGCAGAAGGTAGTCGCCGAACTGGCACCGGAAGAGGGCGACGAAGTGCTGGTAAAATGGCGTTATAGCGCCTTCCACCGTTCGCCGCTGGAGCAGCATCTGAAAGAAACCGGCCGCGACCAGCTGATTATCTGCGGCGTGTATGCCCATATCGGCTGCCTGACCACCGCTATTGATGCCTTTATGCGCGACGTGCAGCCTTTTATGGTGGCGGATGCGCTGGCCGACTTCAGCCGCGACGAGCATTTGATGGCGCTGAAATACACCGCCGGGCGTGCCGGGAAAGTCGTCATGACCGAAGATCTGCTGCCGGTGCCGCAGAGCATTGAACAGCTGCGCGCGCTGGTACAGCCGATGCTGGACGAGGACGAAACGCCGGAAGATGACGAAAACCTGATCGACTACGGTCTGGATTCGGTACGCATGATGGCGCTGGCGGCACGCTGGCGCAAAGCGTTCGACGATATCGACTTTGTCATGCTGGCTAAAGAGCCCACGCTGGCGGCCTGGTGGCGTCTGCTGACGCGGGAGCGCGCATGAGTTTCGATTTTACGGACAAACACGTATGGGTAACCGGTGCCGGAAAAGGCATCGGTTATGTTACCGCGCAGGCTTTTCACGAGGCGGGCGCAAAGGTAATTGGGCTGGATCTGGCGTTTCCGCAGGCTGACTATCCGTTCCAGACGCACGAGCTGAACGTGGCCGATGCGCAGCAGGTCAAAGATGTTTGCCAGCGGCTGCTGCTGGAAACGCCACGGCTGGATGTGCTGGTGAACGGCGCAGGTATTTTGCGCATGGGAGCGACCGACGAGCTGGACGTGGCTGACTGGCAGGCGGTGATGGCAGTTAATGTCGGCGGTGCGTTTAACCTGTTTCAGCAGACGATGCCGGTATTTCGCGCCCAGCGCGGCGGCGCTATCGTCACTGTTGCATCAGATGCGGCACACTGCCCGCGCATTGGCATGTCTGCCTATGGCGCTTCCAAGGCGGCGTTGCGCAGCCTTAGTTTGACCGTTGGCCTGGAGCTGGCGGGTTACGGCGTGCGCTGCAACCTGGTATCGCCTGGCTCTACCGATACGGATATGCAACGCACGCTGTGGCACAGCCCCGATGCGGAGCAGCAGCGTATTCGCGGCTTTGCGGAACAGTTTAAGGTCGGTATCCCGCTGGGCAAAATCGCCCGGCCGCAGGAGATCGCCAGCACTATTCTGTTTCTTGCGTCCGATCAAGCCAGCCATATCACCATGCAGGATATCGTGATTGACGGTGGAAGTACGCTGGGGGCGTAATGCAAAAATCAATCTGGAAACGCCAGCTGAGCCTGGACGAGCTGAATCGCATGGGGGACGGATCGATGGTCGCCCATCTTGGCATGATTTTCACGCGGCTGGATGAGACGGAACTGGAGGCATCGATGCCGGTCGATGCCCGCACGCAGCAGCCGTTTGGCCTGCTGCACGGTGGCGCTTCGGTGGCGCTGGCGGAAACGCTGGGCTCGATGGCGGGTTTTCTGACCAGTCAGGAAGGACAGTGCGTGGTTGGCACCGAGATTAACGCCAGCCACCATCGCGCCGTGACCGGCGGCACCGTTCGCGGCGTCTGCCAGCCCTTGCATCTGGGGCGCAGCCAGCAGGTCTGGGAAATCGCTATTTTTGACGAGCGGGATCGGCGTTGCTGCACCGCGCGGCTGACAACAGCCATCTTAGGATAAGCATTCGCGGCTGCCGTAGCTTCTGCGGCCGTCCGCCGTTTTCATAACGTTAATTACATGGAGAGAATATGAATTTTAATTTCAGCCGCGGAAAAGGGTATCTTCTGACGCTGGCGATGTTTGCTGCCGCGCTGCCGGCCCACAGTGAAACCACCGATCCGCTACGCCAGCCGGTAGGCAAAGGCGCTTACGAAATGGCTTACAGCCCGTCTCAGCAGGCGCTTTATGTCTCTACCTCGCAAAGCCGCCAGCTGGACAAGGGCGGCATCGTTTATCGCCTGAACCCGCAGACGCTGGCGATTACCCAGGCCATTCACAATGACCTGAAGCCTTTCGGCACCGCTATCAATACCAAAACCGACACGCTGTTTATTGGCAATACGCTGAACAGCGCAATAACGGCTATTGATGCAAAAAGCGGCGACGTTAAAGGACGTCTGGTTCTGGATAAGCGTCCGCGCAGCGAGACCTTCCGTCCGCTTGCGCCGCGCGAGCTGGTGGTAGATGAAAGCACCAATACCGTTTACGTCAGCGGCGTGGGCGAAGAAAGCCAGATTTGGGCTGTGGACGGCGACGCGTTGACGCTGCGCCATACCTTTACCGGCTTAGGCAAGCGTTCTACCGGCCTGGCGCTGGACGCGCAGGCGCACCGCCTGTATGCCACGGGCGGTGATAACGAGCTGTTTACCTTCGACACCACCAGCAACAAGCTGTTATCGAAGGTAAAACTGGCCGAAGGCGAGCATTTCTTCCTGAACATCAGCCTGGATACGGCTGCGCATCGTGCTTTTATCACCGACTCTAAGCAGGCTGAGCTGCTGGTGGTAGATACCCGCGACGGTAAGGTCATGCAGAAAGTCGCCGTGCCAGAATCGCTGGCGGTCTTGTTTAACCCGCAGCGCAACGAGATCTACGTGACCCACCGCGATGCGGGTGAGGTCAGCATTATTGACGGCAAAACCTATAAGGTGCTGAAAACCCTTAAAGCGCCGACGCATCCAAATAGCCTGGCGCTGTCGCCGGACGGCCAGACCCTCTATATCACCATCAAGCAGGCTTCTTCCCGCAAGCAGGAAGCCACCGCACCTGACGACGTTATGCGCGTCGCGCTGTAACCCTCTCCCGGAGGCCTGGCTTCCGGGATTTTTCATTCCGCGTAGTGAACAGCTCCTGTCGGCTATTGTTCCCTCGCCGTATTAGTTCCTGTTAGCGCTGCCGCTTTTGCTTTAAAATCCTCCGGTGCTTCAGTCAATTGCTGTTAAAACCTGTCGTTTTAAAAAGGATGAATGCAATGAAAGAAAGGTTTCCGCAAGGCTTTATGTGGGGCGGAGCGACCGCCGCGAATCAGGTTGAGGGCGCTTATGATGAGGAGGGTAAAGGACTCTCAATCGTCGATGCCATTCCCGGCGGCAAAGAACGCCTGGCTATCGTGTCCTCTCCCGACTTTGATTTCACCGTTGATCCCTCTCGCTATACCTATCCCAACCATAAAGGCATCGATCACTATCATCGCTTCCGCGAAGATATTGCGCTATTTAAAGAGATGGGTTTCAAATGCTATCGCTTCTCAATTGCCTGGACACGCATCTATCCCAATGGCGTAGAGTTGCAGCCTAACGAAGCGGGCCTGCGTCATTATGACGAGGTTATTGACACCTGCATCGCGCACGGCATCGAGCCGGTTATCACTATCTCGCATTATGAGATGCCGCTGCATCTGGCCACCGAATTTGGCGGCTGGAAAAACCGCGACGTTATCGGCCACTTTGAGCGCTTTGCCCGCACGGTGCTGGAGCGCTACGGCCAGAAAGTAAAATACTGGATGACCTTTAACGAGATCAACAGCGCGGCGCATTTCCCGATGATGAGCCAGAGCATGACGGTAAAAACCGGCGCGCTGGATCCGCAGGCGAAGTTTCAGGCGTGGCACAACCAGTTTGTCGCCAGCAGCCTGGCGGTAAAAATTGCCCACGAGACCAATCCCGCTATTCAGATTGGCTGTATGGTGATTTTCGCTACCGCCTATGCGTATGACTGCAACCCGCTGAACCAGCTGGCCACGCTCCAGGAAATGCAGTCGTTTAACTACTACTGCGCCGACGTGCAGGTTACCGGCAAATATCCTTACTACGCCAAAAACCTCTGGCAAAAGCTTGGCGTGAAGCTGGATATCCAGCCGGGCGATCTGGCGTTAATTAAACAGCACACGGTGGACTACATCGGCTTCAGCTATTACATGTCTACCACCATCAACAAAACGCATACCGACGCGGCGGGCACCCAGGGAAATCTGCTGGGCGGCGCGCGCAATCCGTTCCTTGAAGCCAGCGACTGGGGCTGGGAAATCGATCCGGTTGGCCTGCGTATTGGGCTGAATCTGCTGTACGACCGCTATCAAAAGCCGCTGTTTATTGTCGAAAACGGCCTGGGCGCGGTGGATAAGCCGGATGAACATTTCAACGTCGAGGATGACTATCGCATTAACTATCTGCGCCAGCATATTGAAGCGATGGCAGAGGCGATTGAGGATGGCGTAGAGCTGATGGGATATACGCCGTGGGGCTGTATCGACCTGGTCAGTATGTCCACCGGCGAGATGAGCAAGCGCTACGGCTTTATCTATGTCGATCTGGACGACACCATTTCCGGCACCGGTAACCGCTACAGGAAAAAATCGTTTTACTGGTATCAGAAAGTGATTGCCGGTAACGGCAGCGACCTGAGCTAAGGCCTTTTCCTTTATTCAGCCTGCCCGGCAGGCTGAAATCGTCTCATGGCTTCGTTCAGGTCTTATAGCTTGTCGGGGCGGAAATAAATTAAGGCCTTAGCTTTCATTTTGCTGGTCGCTGACCTTGTCCAGCGGCCAGGAGTCAAACAGATAGCCGTCAAAATCGATGTCGTCCACGTCAGAAAACTGCAGCAGGCGGCGCTTTACGTTTTCCAGATGCTGCCACATGGCAAGCTTTGCCGCGCGGGCATCTTTTTTAATCAGCGCGACCAGAATTTTTTTATGATCGCTCAGCCACTCTTTACGGTAGTGCGTATTGGCCAGATGCCGATGCAGCTGGCTCCACATGGTATTGTTCTCGCGCCACTGCCAGGACTGTTTAAACAGCTCCACCAGCATGCTGTTATGCGTCGCCTGCGCTATCGCCAGGTGAAAGTTCATATCGCCGTTTTCGGTTTCATTAACCGCGCCGGAAGCCAGCTCTCTCTCTTCCAGCTCCAGCGCCTGCCGCATTTTACGGATATCGTCACGCGTCGCCTGAATGGCGGCGAATTCGGCGATATTGCTTTCCAGCAGCTGGCGCGCCTGTAGCATTTCAAAAGGGCCGGCATCGTTGCAGCTGCTTGCTTCATGGGCAACAGGCTCCGGCGTCATACGCTCGCCGAGGACAAAGATCCCCGCGCCGCGCCTGACCTCAATTAATCCTTCCAGCTCCAGCATGATCAGCGCTTCGCGTACCAGGGTGCGGGTTACGTTCAGCTTCTCGGCGATTTCGCGCTCAGGCGGCAGACGCTCCCCGATAGCGTAAGGTTTTTGCGCAATCAGCTTGCGCAGCATTTCGCCAACTTCCTGATAGGGACGCTGTTGAGAAGAGTTTAATTTCATCATGTTCTTATGCTGGTTAACCTGCCGGGGGCCGCTATGTAAAAGCGGACTATAACATACCGGTACGAAGTATCGGACCTGTTGCTGGCCGCGCCTTTTCTCCGGAGCGGTCGAATCAGGCTAAGATGCCGCGGCAAAATAGCGCTGCGCATTATTAAAACAGATATCCTGCACCATGCTTCCCAGGAGCTTCCTGTCATCAGGCACGCTGCCTTCCATGACCCATTCGCCCAGCATATTACAGAGAATACGGCGAAAATATTCATGGCGAGTATAGGAGAGAAAGCTGCGAGAGTCGGTCAACATGCCGACAAACTGGCTGAGCAGACCCATCTGCGCCGTCTGCTCCAGCTGGCGCAGCATGCCGTCTTTCTGGTCGTTAAACCACCAGGCGGCACCAAACTGAACCTTTCCGGCCACGCCTTCCTGCATAAAATTGCCGCTCATGGTCGCCAGCACTTCGTTATCTCTGGGATTCAGGCAGTAGAGAATAGTTTTCGGTAGCTGGTTGTTGACGTCCATGCAGTCAAGCAGGCGAGCCAGCGGCAGGGCGATAAGGCCGTCGCCAACAGAATCGAAGCCGCAGTCCGCGCCAAGCTGACGGAACATCCGGGTATTGGTGTTGCGCAGCGCGCCAAGGTGATACTGCATTACCCAGCCGCGCCGCGCGTATTCACTCCCAAGCCAGACCAGTACCGTGGTAGTAAAACGCGCGATATCCAGCTCTGCCAGCGGTTCGTTGCGTCGGCGCTTCGCCAGGATGGTATCCAGCGTGGCGTCATCTACCGGCTGGGCAAAACGTAACGTTTCAATACCGTGATCGGCAGCCCGGCAGCCGTGCGCGGAAAAATGGTCGAGACGACGGAGCAGGGCGCGGCGCAGCGCGTCAAAGCTGTCGATAGCCACGTCCGCTGCGGCTTCCAGCTTTGTCAGATAGTCGGTGAATCCGTCGAGTTCAATTTTAAACACTTTGTCCGGCCGCCAGCTCGGCGCAACGTCGATATCAAAGCTATCGTCTTCGGCAATCTGGCGATGTGAGGCCAGCGAATCAACAGGATCGTCGGTGGTGCCAACCATCCGCACGTTCATCTGTCGCATAATGCCGCGCACCGAAAATTCCGGCGTCGCCAGCTTTTCCCGGCAGCTGTCCCAGATAGCCTTAGCGGTATCCGGCCCCAGCAGCGTATCGGTAATGCCAAAGGGACGGCGTAGCTCCAGATGCGTCCAGTGATACAGCGGATTACCCAGGGTTTTGGGCACGGTATGCGCCCACGCCAGGTATTTTTCGTAGTCCGTGCTGTTTTTCCCGGTGATTAACGCTTCGCTCACCCCCGCGGCACGCATCGCCCGCCACTTATAGTGATCGCCATCCAGCCAGAGCTGACCGGGATTATCAAAGCGGCGATCGCAGGCGATCTCCTGCGGATTTAAATGGCAGTGAAAATCATAAATGGGCATAGCCGCCGCGTAATCGTGATAGAGCTGGCGGGCGGGCTCGCTTTTTAACAGGAAATCGGCGTCCATAAATTTGTGCATCGTAAGGCTCTTGCGTTAAGGATTAAAAGAAAGCGCGATGGATGGCCAGTTCAACGCCGCGCACTTCCGCCAGACCTTTCAGGCGGCCAATAGCCGAATAGCCGGGGTTGGTCTTTTTCTGCAGATCGTCCAGCATCTGATGACCGTGATCGGGCCGCATCGGGATAAGATCTTCTTGTCCGGCGGCTTTACGGCGATACTCTTCGCTGGCAATCGCCTTGACGACCGCAAACATATCGACGTCGCCCGCCAGATGCGCAGCTTCATGAAAACTATTAGGGTTTTCCTCGCGTTGGGTTGCGCGCAGGTGGGCAAAGTAGATTCGTGGCCCGAACCGTTCAACCATAGCGGCCAGATCGTTGTCGGCGCGGACGCCCAGCGAACCGGTACAGAAGGTAAAGCCGTTCGCCATGCTTTTGACCGTATCGATCATCCACTGCATATCGTCGGCGGTGGAAACGATGCGCGGCAGGCCCAGAATAGGGCGCGGCGGATCGTCCGGATGCACCGCCATGCGCACGCCCACTTCTTCCGCTACCGGAATAATGCCGTGCAGGAAATGGCTGAAGTTTTCGCGCAGTCTGGCTTTGTCGATATCGGCATAACGGCGTAGCTGTTCGCGCAGCTGGTCAAGGGTATAGCCTTCTTCAGCGCCCGGCAGGCCAGCAATAATGTTGTTAATCAGCCGCGTTTTTTCTGCTTCGCTCATATGGGTAAAGCGCTGTTGGGCCTGGGCGATCTCTTCGTCCGTATAGTCGGCTTCTGCGCCGGGACGCCGTAAAAGATGCAGCTCAAACACGGCAAAAGCAATCTGATCGAAGCGGAGCGCCTTTGCACCATCCGGCAGTTCCCACGCCAGATCGGTGCGCGTCCAGTCAAGGATCGGCATAAAGTTGTAGCAAACGGTTTTGATACCGCACGCCGCCAGGTTACGCAGCGTCTGCTGATAGTTTTCGATCCATAACTCACACTGCCCGCTGCGGGTTTTAATCTCTTCATGAATCGGCACGCTTTCCACCACCGACCACACCAGGCCGGCGGCTTCAATTATCGCCTTGCGTTCGCGGATGGCTTCCTGCGACCAGACTTCGCCATTAGGGATCGAATGCAGCGCCGTGACAATGCCGGTTGCGCCAGCCTGCCTTGCATTGGCAAGAGAAACGGGGTCGTTGGGGCCATACCAGCGCCAGGTTTGTTCCATTTTTTAACCTCCAGAGAGAGCGAAGCGGCGGCTAATTGCCAGCGCTCGTCGCCAGTAGAGGCAGAATCGGACACCGCTGGAAATAAGTCAACCAGAACACGTAATTTGGTTAACCACGTCACAAATGTAAAACGATGCTGGCGACCCGAAAACGGAACTGTGTTTCACTCCTGCTCGTGATGCCAGTGCTGTTTCGCTGATGTAAGCCCCTGCGACAGCTTATCCTTACGGACTGTGGGCGCATCCTTGTCCTGTCTTTTTCGATGGTGAAACGATAAATAATGACGATAGCCCTGGCTTTAAATTGGTTGACCAATTTAATCTGACCGACATGCCGGACGCCAGGCGGGGCACGCTCGTGAACATGGAGACACAGATGAACCGCAGTTTAGAAAGACAAATAAGCGCCACAGGCAGTAAACGTATTTTCCTTAACCTGCGATGGTGGGTACTGATCCTGTTTTTAACCGGCGTTACGGTTAACTATATCACCCGTAACTCGCTGGCGATTCTGGCGCCCGAGCTGAAAACCAGCCTGGGGATCACCACGGAACACTACTCCTGGATAGTGGGCGCTTTTCAGCTTGCCTATACCCTGTTCCAGCCGATTTGCGGCTGGCTGATTGACGTCATCGGCCTGAAGATCGGCTTTATGATCTGCGCGACGATCTGGGCGCTAACCTGCCTGCTGCATGCGGGCGCCGGAAGCTGGCTACAGTTAGCCATTCTGCGTTTTATCATGGGCGGCGCGGAGGCGGCGGCAACGCCAGCTAATGCCAAAGTGCTGGGCGAATGGTTTCCTAAAAAAGAGCGGCCGATAGCGGCAGGCTGGGCCGGGGTAGGCTTTTCCATCGGCGCGATGCTGGCTCCGCCCATTATCTATTTTGCCCATGCCTCGTTTGGCTGGCAGGGCGCTTTCCTGTTTACCGGTTTTCTGGCGATTTCCTGGGTCGGCCTCTGGGCGCTTTTCTATCACAATCCGGCGACGCATCCCAACCTGGGCGCGCAGGAGTTAGCGCTGATCCAGCAGGATAATGAGCCGCCAGCCGTCAAGCAGAGCTTCTTCCGCGCGCTCAAATCGGTGGCAAAAAACAAACGCTTCTACGGTATTGCGATCCCCGCTTTTATGGCTGAGCCAGCCTGGGGCGTTTTAAGCTTCTGGGTACCGCTTTATCTGGCCAACGAGCTGGGGATGGATTTAAAACAGATCGCCATGTTCGCCTGGCTACCGTTTCTGGCCGCCGATCTGGGCAGCGTTGCCAGCGGCTATCTGACACGTCTTTATACCCGGCTGTTTGGCTGTACCCAGGTAAACAGCGTCGTGGCCAGTTCGATCACCGGCGCATTTTTAATGCTGTCGCTGGCGCTGGTTGCCGTGACCAAAGACCCTTATGTCGCCATTGCCTTAATCTCCGTTGGCGGCTTTGGGCACCAGATTATCTCCTGCATGCTGAGTGCGCTGGTGGTAGAAAAATTCGATAAAGGAGAAATGGCGACCGTCAACGGCATGCGCGGCTCCTTCGCGTGGATATCCAGCTTTCTTTTTTCCCTGCTTATCGGCATCACGGCGGACAAAATTGGCTTCAATCCGCTGTTTATTGCGATGGGCTTTTTCGACCTGATCGGCGCACTGTTTCTGATTGCTTTTATTGCTGAACGCCGCGCCACACGCGCCTGAAGAGAAGATAACGATGAAAACGCTTAAGCACTGGACCTTAAACGCCTCGGACAACAATAGTATTGAACTGCTGGTGGATAACCGCCATTTGCTCACTCTGGCCGTGCTGGAACAGCAGTTGATACGGGTGACGCTTAAACGTCACGGCGAGCTGGCGCTGGACCGTACCTGGAGCATCGCGCCGAAAGAGGATGTGCCGTGGGAGGGGCGTCCGCGTGCGAGCCTGGCCGGTTTTTCCCTGCCTGGCTACTCGCTTAGTGAACAGGATGACCGGCTGGTTATCGCCACGGCGCGGCTCAGGGTCACGGTGCATCAGCCGCTGTGGCTGGAATGGCACTATCGTAACGATGCCGGTGAATGGACGTTGCTGGCCAGCGATCGTCCCAGCGGTGCCTATCTGGTCAACGCACACGGCGATGGCGTTGCCCACTATCAGCGCCGGATGAGTGACGAACGCTACTATGGCCTGGGCGAAAAAGCCGGTGATTTGCAGCGCAACGGCAAGCGTTATGAAATGCGTAACCTGGACGCGATGGGCTATAACGCCGAGTCAACCGATCCGCTTTATAAGCACATTCCGTTTACGCTGACCCACCGGGGCGAAGCCAGCTTCGGCGTTTTTTACGACAACCTGAGCAGCAGCTGGTTTGATTTGGGTAACGAGCTGGATAACTATCATCAGCCTTATCGCCGCTGGCAGGCGGAAAGCGGTGATATCGACTACTACTTTTTTGCCGCTACGCGCATTGTTGACGTGACCAAAGCTTTTGTCCGACTGACCGGGAAAACCTTCTTTGGACCGAAATGGAGCCTGGGCTACAGCGGCTCTACCATGCATTATACGGACGCGCCAGATGCCCAGGCGCAGCTGCTGAATTTTATCAGCCTGTGCCAGCAGCACGCGATCCCCTGTGACTCTTTCCAGCTCTCCTCCGGCTATACCTCGATTAACGACAAGCGCTACGTGTTTCACTGGAACAGTGAAAAGGTGCCGCAGCCGGAAGCGATGAGCCAGGCTTTCCACGAGGCCGGTCTGCGGCTGGCGGCAAATATCAAGCCCTGCCTGTTGCAGGATCATCCTCGTTACCAGGAGGTGGCCGAACAGGGGCTGTTTATTCAGGATTCAGAAAGCGACGCGCCGGAACGTTCTGTGTTCTGGGATGATGAAGGTTCTCATCTGGATTTTACCCATCCTGGCGCGATAGCCTGGTGGCAGGAAAACCTCACCAGCCAGCTGCTGGCAAAAGGAATTGATGCCAGCTGGAACGACAATAACGAGTATGAGGTCTGGGACGGTGAAGCGCGCTGCCACGGCTTCGGCAAGCCGCTGGCGATTAAAAATATTCGCCCGGTAATGCCGCTGTTGATGATGCGCGCCTCAATGGAAGCGCAGCAGCGTTTCGCGCCGGAAAAACGACCTTTTTTAATCTCCCGTTCTGGCTGTGCCGGGATGCAACGCTATGTGCAGACGTGGAGCGGCGATAACCGTACCAGCTGGCACTCGCTGCGCTACAACATTCGTATGGGATTAGGCATGAGCCTTTCCGGCCTGTACAACGTGGGGCACGACGTTGGCGGTTTTTCCGGCGACAGGCCGGACGCGGAGCTCTTTGTGCGCTGGGTACAAAACGGCGTTATGCATCCTCGTTTTACTATCCATTCCTGGAACGATGACGGCACCGTTAACGAACCCTGGATGTATCCCGCCGTGACGCCTGCCGTACGCGAGGCTATTGCGTTACGCTATCGTTTGCTGCCCTACCTTTATACGCTGCTCTGGCAGGCTTATCGTGACGATGAGCCAATGCTGCGCCCGACCTTTCTTGACCACGAGCACGATGCCCAGACCTTTAATGAATGCGACGAGTTTATGCTGGGTCGCGATCTGCTGGTGGCCAGTGTGGTAGAGCCGGGACAGCGCGAGCGCCGCCTGTGGCTGCCGGATAACCAGAGCGGCTGGTATGACTTTTATAGCGGTCAGTGGTACGGCGGCGGACAGTGGATCTCACTGCCCGCGCCGTTGGAAAGGCTGCCGCTGCTGGTCCGTGCCGGAGCCGGACTGCCGATAAGCCAGCGTCTGCAACACGTTGACGTCAGCGCCGATATTTACCGCGAGCTGCGACTGTTTCCGCTACAGGGTGCCGGAACGGCCAGCGGGTCGCTCTTTGAAGATGATGGTGAATCCTGGGGCTACAAAGAGGGCAATGCGCTGCTGGTTGACTGGGAGATGCAGTGCGACGCCGACGCGGTACGATTAACACTCTCTCGTAAAGGGCACTTTAAACCGGCCTGGCAACAGCTGGCCGTTCTGCTGCCCAAAGGGGAACGGCGTCGCCTGTTTATTAACGGCCTAGAACAGGCCGCCGGGGCTGCGGCTATCGTGGCAGAACTGCCAGAAAAAGCGTGGGAAACAGAGTAAATTCGCTACAGAGTAAAATCGTCACGGACTTTATAAGTTCGTGGCGTTATTTTAACTATGCGGAACAGGAACGACTTCTTTCATTATCTTGGCTAAAAATAAAAGCTGGCACTGAAGCCAGCTTTTTTGTGTTACTCAACATCCGGCGGCGATAAAGTCGCCGTTAGCGCTGACCGGGATAACGGTGGTAAATAACACCAGCGCAAACAGGATCAGGATAAGCCCGCCCAGCGTCATCGTCAGTTTTGTCAGCGCGGTCGCATACTGCGTTGCCCATTCTGCATTGGCAGTCAGTACCCATTCTCTGGCGTGATGAACAACGGTTGCCAGAATCGTAATCGATAGCGCGGTTCCCAACGACATGACCAGTACCGCAGCCACGCCCCAGCTAAACATGCCGATTGCGTTGGCAAACAGCAAAATCATCAGCGCTCCGCTACAGGGTCTGATACCAATAGTGGCAATCACCCAGAGCGCGTTGCGCCAGCCGCCGGTTAGCTCGTCGGCCGTCGGTTGATGCTTATGGCCACATCCGCACTCCGCATGATGATCCGAATGCGCACGTCGGCGCAGTAGCGATAGCGGGTTAATGCCTGCCGCGCGAAAAAGTAAGGCCAGACCGAAAACCGCGATGAGCAAAGCGCTGGCTTTCTCTATCCAGTAACGGCTGCGGCTGAGATCGCCCGTTGACAGGTTAAACAGTATTGCCAGCACCACGATAAAAACGATGGCGACAACGCCCTGCATCAGGCTGCCCAGTAAGGTGATCGCTCTGCTTATTTTAAGGTGCTGGCGATGGGTAGCCAGATAGGTCGTGATAACAAATTTACCGTGTCCTGGTCCGACAGAATGCAAAAAGCCATAAACGAAGCTGCCAAAGATCAGCATCAGTCCGCCGCTTATCTGGTGATCGCGCTGTTGCAGCATGTAGAGCACCAGATAGCGGTGCAGGGTGATTTGCAGCGCCAGGCAATACTGCACAACGTCGCCCCAATGACGGGCAAACAGATAAAGCAGCGCAAGACAAAGCGCGCCGCCAGCGCTAAGCAAGGCAATTTGCGGTGGCTTGTTAAAAGAGTGTGCCTTCATATTTTCCTGCTTAGCGGCTTTATGACAGCTGCGTGAAACCAATAAAAGCGGAGGCACGGGGATTGCCCCGGTACTTCTGCCGGATTTAAACAATGAGTTTTAATAAGCTGAAACTCAAAAACATTGTTCCAGGTGTTATTCCGCCTGGCTGTTATCGGTAAAACTAATGCATAGACGGCAAGAAGCCCGTTTAAATTTCCTTAAACGGGCTTCTTAAATTCGATTGTACCGAACAGTGCGGTCCTCGTCGGTAAGCTAATCATCTAACTACCCTCTGTCAAGGCTCCTGAAACGGCCATCGTTCAGGGCCAGTGAAAAGTATATATGGCTAAAGAATTTTGGAGAAGGCTATGTCAGGCTTACAGGATAACTATCCTGCTGGTATACGCATTCAGAAAGCAAAAAGAAGAGTTATATTCGGCAGTAAAATTTATTACGCCCGCAAATAAACTATTGGATAATTATAATCTTTGCTTAATATAAGCATGATTTTTTTTACCCTATGTGATTACGCAAAGTAATATTTGTCGGCAGAGGCCGAATGCTCTACTGTTTGATTGTACGTATGTATGCGTACTATTTAACTGAGGGTTACTTATGTTCAACGCAAACCAATCCCAATCAGTCCGACGTGGATGTCTGGCGCTTCTGGCCTTTGCTCAACTTATCATTTCACTTGATATCAATATCGTTTTTGTTGCGTTACCAGAAATAGGAAAAGGCCTCCATTTTTCCGGACAGTCGCTTCAATGGGTAGTTAGCGCCTACACGGTTTTTTGCGGGGGTTTTCTATTGCTGGGAGGCCGGGCTGCTGACCAGATTGGCCAAAAGAGAATGTTTATTTTTGCACTGTTTCTTTATGCCGCTTCATCTTTAATGGGGGCGATTGCATGGACACCGGAGATGATAATCGTCGCTCGCGCGGTTCAGGGCACAGGCGGCGCGTTCCTTTTTCCGGCTACGCTTTCTTTACTGAACCGGTTATTCACAGAGGGCTCAGAAAGAAACCGTGCCTTAGCTATCTGGGGAGGCGCAGGCGCCAGCGGGCTGACGCTGGGTTCGCTTTCTGGAGGAATACTGACGGAATATGCCGGTTGGGCATCCGTTTTCTATATCAACGTCCTGCTGGCTGGTATAGCAATTATTCTTGCCGTTGCTCTTCTGCCCGCTGATAAGAAAAGAGCGGTCAGACAAGGTTTCGATATGCCGGGAGCATTGACGGTGACGGCCGCTTCAACTTTACTGGTTTTTTCTCTGGTACAAGGGCCTGAAGAGGGGTGGCGATCGGTGACGGTTCCGTTTACCTTATCCGTGCTCAGCCTTATCCTTTTTGTCGTCATTGAGCTTAAAAGCCGGACACCTCTGATGCCGCTGACGCTATTAAAGAATCGTTATCTTCTGTCAGGTGTAGTTATCACTTTTATTTATATGGGCACGTTTGGCGCGCTGCCTTATTTTGAAACTATCCTGTTCCAGGACGTGTTGAAATATTCAGCTTTAAAAACGGGGCTCGCTTTTATCGTGCCATCCGTATTTATTTTTGCCGGTACGCAAGCAGGTGCCAGGCTGACCGGAAGCTTCGGAACGCGTAGCGCTATGATGGCAGGATGCCTGACGGGTATCGCCGGAACCTTGATGATGATGTATGGAGCAACGGTCACCGGAACATACCTGATGCTGCTGCCGGGATTGATCGTTTCAGGTATTGGACAGGGGATTGTCTGGACGACCATGTGGATCTCAGCAGCAACGGGTGTACGGCATGATGAGCAGGGGATTGCATCCGGCATGGCATCGACAACGCTAAATGTAGGCAACGCCATCGGGCTGGCGATTTTGATTGCCGTGGCGACTTCACTTTCCCGGCATAGCGGCGAAGTTCATGACGCTTTCTTTCTGGCCACCATGGCAAAATACGCATTTATGTTAGCGGCGACGGGCATGTTTATGGCGTTTTTGATAGCCTGTTTTCTTCCTTCAAATACCCCATCTGCGCTGGACAACAAGACGTTAACGCCAGCTGACTGAGTAGAGATCCAGAGTTAAATAAGCGCCTGACGGCGCTTACCTGCTTACTTTACTCGGCACAATAGGTGGCAATTATCGAACTGGTCTGCTCATCCTGCGTAGCAGCCTTAAGAAACGAATCAAGAAGTCCAGGGAATCGCGAATCCAGATCTTCGCGCCTCAGGCTAAGAAGGTTCTCTCTTCCTGAAGGGATCTGCCAGATAATGCCGCCGTCACGGAGAGTGCGCCAGTGATGGGTAAGCGTAGATTTGGAAATACCTTTCAGCAGTGAGCCACAGGTATGTTCCTTTCCGTCTGCCAATACTTTCACCACGCTCATTCGGACAGGATGCCCAAGAGCGGCCAGAACACTGTCCAGCCGTAGCTGTTCACGGTTTGGATGATGCTTCATCATAGAAAAATAACCTTATTAAAAGGTATACAAACAATCGTACAATCATACTATAGATTTCATGATCCGCAGTTATTCGTCATGGTGTTATTGCATCGTTTTCAAATCTGTCAGCGCTGACGCAATCGTAAAATTAACTTTCGCTCCAGTATCATCCAGCTATCAGGAAGCTTTGAAACAGATGTCAGGATAAATCTTGATAATCGTCATAATTCAAGCCAGCTTCTGCTGCTTCATAAAGGGATACAGAAGGTTTGCTCTCCTGATTCCAGGAAAAAAGAACCAGATGCCAAAGACCTGGCGCTTTTCGGGAAGGGTCTATTAATCCGTTTATGCCATATGATTCCAGACGATTACGGACGCTCCATGACTCGGGGATACCGCCCTGACTTACAGTTTCCTGCCATGGGGCAAGCGTATCGTTGATATCAATATTGGCTGCCTGCAATCCAGCTAAATTTCGTAAATCAAAAATTTTATCAGCGATAACGCTGACCTTGATAATTTCAAGCCTGGCACGCCTGGCGCCGTTATGGGCTTTCAATGCCGCCTCTACGCCTTCTGGTGATGAACTAAGATACAGCGTGGGCTGATTGCTGTCTGAATAGCGGCCCGGAACCCTTGAGCCTGATAAAGCAACATCCCGATAAAGCGGATCTATTGCCCGATAAAAAATCCCCTTAACACTGGTTAAATAGTTGGTTAGTTCCATGAAGCCTCTGGACTCTCTTCTCAATAATTCAATGCTTAACGATAGTTGATTATTACTCAGGTCTGCCAGTAATCTGGCGAATGATGAAAGCCATCATCCACGCGTAAAACGCGCTTTATAAGCATAAATAATTACGATGTTTCGTAGGATTGATAACGGCGCTTTATAAGCACAGATAATTATGAGGTTTCGTAGGCTCAATACCGACGCAGCAACGCTAAGATGACTCTGGCAGACTTTTCGCCTCAATCTTTTACAACAGGTAAATAAAATGACGAAATATTACGACATCAGCAGGGCCAGTTCTCAGCCATAAAATCAATAAAACAGCGTATCCGTGGAGAAAGGTAGTGGCTCGTTGGCCACAGCGCTGAAAAACCGCCTGTTTTTACGCAGTGACCGGCTAACACTTCCTGCAACGTTCCCTGATTAAAAGCTTCCCGCACCACAAAATCAGGAACGTAACTTATCCCCAGTCCTGCGGTGCTGATATGGATTACCGCTTCAATGTTATTGGCCGTTAGTACAGAGACGGGATTAAAATCGCCTGTAATACGTATCCCCTGTAGTTCCCATGGCTGAACAAGCCCCGTTGAAGGAAAACGAAAGAGAACACATTTGTGATTTTTCAGATCTTCTGGGGAGGCAGGGGAGCCGTATTCGTCCAGATAAGCGGGACTTGCGCAAAGGACAAAGCTAAAATTCCCGAGCGTTTTCGATGTTAGCCTGGAGTCGGCGATCTCTCCGCTTCGTATAGCTACATCAAACCCTTCATCAATAAGGTTTACCAGTCGATCGCTGAAGTCCAGTTCCAGTTCGATAGCCGGATAGCGGCGAGTGAACGATGGAAGAAGAGGGAGCAGCAAGCGATAGCCTATTACCGGCAGTGAAACTCTGAGTTTTCCGGCAGGCTGTTCTACGGTGCGGGTTAATTCTGCTTCGGCTTCTCTCAGCTGCTCAAAAATATGCTGACAGCGTGCCAGTAACGTGATCCCTTCTGCGGTCAGGCTGACGTTTCGCGTACTGCGGTTAAAAAGTCTTACGCCCAGCTTATTTTCAAGTCTGGCAACGTTCTTACCCACGGCGGATGCGGAAATACCCAGGGATCTTGCTGCCTGTACAAAGCTGAGCGTTTCCGCCGTCCGTACAAAAGAAGTTAACAGAGTAAAACTGTCCATAGATTATAAACTTTTTGTCGCGTCAGAAGGTATAGCCAGTCTATTTATCTTATTAAATATCCGCAATAGGATGGGCAGACATTGTTTTTAACTTCTTAAAAACGCCGAATATCAAAGGTAATCTAATGACCTTCACCCTTGCATCTCCTTCACGGTATGCCAGAGCTATTGCCGCTCTCTCAATTTTCCTGGCGGCCATGCTGTTACCGCTAAGCTTTACCGGTGGCGTGATTACCACTCCGGCTATCAGTCATGCACTGGGTGGCTCTCCAGCAGTTCTCGCCTGGCTAACAAATGGATTTATGCTGACCTTTGGCAGTTTTCTACTAACAGCCGGCGTTACTGCTGATATTACCGGCCGAAAGCGTATATTTATTGCTGGCTTAATTACCTTTTGCTTTAGCAACCTGCTTATTGTTGTTTCTGAAAGTACTGGCGTAATCGGGCTATTGAGGGGGATTCAGGGTATCGCAGCAGCAATGACGCTGGCTGGGGGCAGTGCGGCACTGGCCCAGCTCTATGACGGAAATGCACGAACCAGGGTATTCAGTCTGCTCGGCACCATGTTTGGCGCCGGATTAGCTTTCGGGCCTCTCCTGATTGGGCTGATTACCGACGCTTTCGGCTGGCGCTGGGTTTACGCTGCAATGGCAATACTTTCAGGTATCCTGATGCTAACGGGCATGGCATTTCTACCACCTTCAGAAAAGCAATCGCAACAGAAAATGGATATAGTGGGCATAGTGCTTTTTACCGTGGCGCTTGTCCTGTTTACTCTGGCAGTTATGCTTATGCCAGGATGTGGGTGGTTATCATTTCCTGTGCTGGCTTTATTTATTGCCTCCATGCTGCTTATTCGACTATTTCTGACTCGCTGTCGGAAAGTAGAACATCCTGTTTTTGACCTCTCTCTTTTGCGCTATCCACGTTTTACTGGCGTGTTGTTATTACCGGTAGCGACCTGCTATTGCTACGTTGTCCTGCTGATTATTATTCCGCTGCATTTTATGGGTGGAGAAGGGTTGAACGAGACGCAAAGCGCCGTTTATCTTATGGCTTTGACCGGTCCGATGCTGATATTTCCCTCGCTTGCTGCCGTACTCACCCGCTGGTTTAAACCGGGGACAGTATCAGCAGCGGGGCTAATCCTGTCTGCCGTAGGATTACTGATGGCCGGGCAGGCAGTACAAAGCGGCAGCCTTAGCTTGCTTATGGTATCAATGCTTATCACTGGTACAGGTGCAGCGCTTCCGTGGGGGCTGATGGACGGGCTGGCCGTCTCTGCTGTGCCGCTGGAAAAAGCTGGCATGGCAGCCGGTTTGTTTAATACGGTGCGCGTGGCCGGTGAGGGGATTGCTTTAGCGATAGTTACAACATTTTTAGTAGAAATAAACGAACTGAATCTTGAAAAGGCAGTTTCTGCTTATAAACCCGATCTAATTAAGCAGGCTGCTACCTGGCTGGGAGGAGGGAATCTTAATCAGGCAGCAAAGGTTTTACCCAACCTTCCGCGAACGCTACTCCGTGAAAGTTACGATGATGCCTATACATTCTTATTTCAGGCTCTGGCGGTCATTACTGTTTTGTGCGCGTTTCTGGTGTGGATGACGTTAAGTAACAGCGAGGTGAGATCTCAAACCTTACCTGAATGATGTCCGTTTTTGCATAGCGAGAAAAAAGTAAAAGACGGCAGGAAAGTAAAGAATAGAAGCCAATACCCATTTAAAACTGGATATTGGCTTTCTGTTTAAAATTGATACTTAACTCCACCATTGCGTGTGCGCCAAATCATCATAAGAATATTTTTATCAATGCAGTTTTTGGGCGGTTTCATATCTGAGAAGCAAAGCCTGTCTTCGTCACCTTCCATCTGATAGCCATCGCCAAAAGCATAAACTACCATAAGAAAGGGTGTTCTGTCGCCAGATGGGATATTGTATTTATTCATAATCTCACTCTGATTTTTTTTCCACCAGCTTATCTTTTCTGAATCGGTTAACGGTAATTTATCAACAATGATCTGTGCTGTACTGCCATCGTAATGTGCCCCAATAACAGAAACATCGTTTTCCGCACTAAATAGATAGAGCAAGATGCAGGAAAATATAGCAAGTAGTAAAATAATTAATTTTCGCATTAACGTCTCCCTTCAATTTCTATTACAGCTTCCATATTGGTCAGGAATGGACGAAAGCCAAATCTATTAAAGCGTTGTAAGATAAACCAAATTTTAAAAAACTGAAGTTGGTTAAACTTTTTCTTGCGTATATCACTGACATCCAGGCCGAAATGATCCTGGCCAATGAATCTGACAGCTGCCCGCCATCCACTGTCATTAATATCTAAACGAATAATTTCAATTTTGTAGCATGAACATCGTGTATGGTAATTCCCATGCCATTAATTTTATCAAGTACCAAAGAATTGAATTTAGGAAGTACAGAGAGTTTGATAGCAGCAGCTAAATCATCCAGTTTCTCATCAGGAAATCCTCGACTGTTATAATCGACCAATAACCCAATCGCTTCTTTCATAACAGAGGTTGTTTTCCTGGCAGCATAGTCACTGTACAACTTCTCACGATAAGCCGTATTCAACTGGGGATCGTGAAAGGCTAAACCTCGTGAAAACTGAAAATGCCTCAGCATCCGATTGATTAAATGCCTGTGCGGGCCGATGAAGGAATAGGGTAGAGAAGTTACCTGCATTTCCTCAAACAAGAGTTGGGCACATTGCTGCACGCTTAGCTTGCCGCCACGGCTAATGCTGCCATACGCCCCGGCGAACCTTGATTGTGGATTATCAAACGTTGTTAATCGGGTTAAGGCATAGGGATCAACCTCATTTGATATATTGACCAGTCCAAACTCACTTTTTAACCTGTCCTCTGATATATCGCCATAACGCATATCATCGGTGGAAAAATCGTTAAAGCGCTTCTGCGTCGCGAAAATCATCGCTGGAAACTGAGCGTTGCTCATAGATAGTACTCCCTTACTTAGATCCATCCTCATTGAAATGCCAGACTGTCCATTTAGCGCAGTATATCGTAAAAATTTATCGTTGATAGCTATATCATACCGCCAGCAAGCACTGAGGGAACGCTTGATTGAAAGATAGAATGACGAAACGTCACACAATATCAGGAACCAGATAAAGGATGGAAGGTCACTGAATTTTCTGTGCAGATTCGGTACTACGCCTTCGCTCAGAGCATGATGAAACGACAGCACTTCCGCTGCTGGTAATCCAGAAAACTATTTCCAATCGAGCATAGTCGTTTTGTTTATCTGAATAGCAATAATCTTTTGCACCGCAAAAGCGTGCTTACTATTCGCCTGAAGAACTGCCGGCCAGGCGGGAGGCCGTTCTTACCTGATATTTTAATATTCTGACCGGGCGCAATAATTTCTCTCACGCACGACACGCTATCGTCAGGTAGGCCAACAGCAAAAAGCCCGCTTCAGTTTCCTGAAGCGGGCTTCTCAAAATATGGCTCCTCTGACTGGACTCGAACCAGTGACATACGGATTAACAGTCCGCCGTTCTACCGACTGAACTACAGAGGAATCGTTTGAACGGGGCGCATAGTATCGAGAGTGCATGGGGAAGTCAAAGCCTGTTTGGTGTTTTTGCATCGACTGCTGAATAAAGCAGCATGCTGTTCCGTTTTTAGCTAAATAAACGGATGCTGATATCGGGGCCGAGGCGAGTACTGACAGTTACACCAGCCCCGCTTTGCGTAACATCTCGCAATTCGCTGATGTATGGCTTTTTGGCGTACAGCAACTTTCGTCAGAACGATCACGTTTGTTTCATTTTGATATTGTTTATGCTGATTTCGAAATATAAATTCCAATCAGATGCCTCATTCACCTGCAAGGAATCTCTATGAAAAAGATCAGAATCGGCTTGATTGGTACAGGTTATATCGGACGCTGCCATGCTATTGCCTATGCGCAAGCCCCTACCGTATTTGCTTTAAAGGGCGAAATAGTGCGCGAAATGGTGGCGGAAATAAATTCGGAAACGGCAAAAGCGCAGGCTGCGGCGCTGGGTTTTTTGCGTTCGACAGGCAACTGGCGCGAACTGGTGGCCGATCCTGCTATCGATGTGGTTGATATTTGCGCTCCTAATTTTTTGCATAAGGAAATGGCGCTGGAAGCGATCCGCCACGGTAAGCACGTTTATTCCGAGAAACCGCTGGCGCTCAACGTTGCTGATGCAGAAGAGATGACGCATGCGGCGCAGCAGGCCGGGGTGAAAACGCTGGTGGGCTTTAACTATATGAAAAACCCGACCAGCCAGCTGGCAAAGGAAATTATCGCCAGCGGTGAGATCGGTGAAGTGGTGCACTTTTATGGCACGCATAATGAGGACTATCTGGCCGATCCGCTGACGCCGCTGGACTGGCACTGTCAAAAAGCGCTGGCTGGCCTGGGCGCCTTAGGAGATTTAGGTGCGCATATTGTCAATATGGCGCATTACCTGGTGGGGGATATTAGCGAAGTCTCCGGTGATATGCAGACGGTGATTAAGCGGCGCCCGGATGCCAAAAATCCGGCTTTACTACGCGAGGTTGAAAACGAAGATCGAGCCAGCGCGCTATTGCGCTTTACCAGCGGCGCACAGGGCGTCATTGAAACTTCACGCATCGCCTGCGGCAGCAAGATGGGACTAACCTACGTGGTCACCGGAACTAAAGGCGCGCTCCGCTATACGCAGGAAAGAATGGCGGAGCTGGCGCTTTATCAACACGGCGATACAGTCGGACGGCAAGGGTTTAAAACAATTCTTACCGGCCCGGCGCATCCTGACTATGCGGCCTTTTGTATTTCTGCCGGACACGGCATCGGCTTTAACGATCAAAAAACGGTGGAGGTACGCGATCTTATTAACGGTATTGCTGCCAACGACCGCATGTGGCCAGATTTTGCCGAAGGGCTACAGGTATCAAAAGTGCTGGAGGCAATAGCCATTTCGGCTCTGGAACGCCGCTGGGTGGGTATCTAATGATGGGGAGGAAAAGGGTAGCAATACTGTAACCTTTGAGGTTTTTCCATCAGGATATTACTGGTTAAATGTGACAAACATCACTTTTCTGCCAGGCTTAAGGAAGGCTAATCAAAAGGGAAAAAATGATGAGTATCAGAGGTATTGAGCATATTGGCATTACGGTTTCTAACCTTGCAGAGGCAGAAAAGTTTTTTATTAACGCGTTGGATGCCAGCGTGCTGTACCGTCTGGTGCCACCAGAAGATCCTGATGCAACCATGGAGGGCAAAGATATCCATTCGGTTAACGGCTTTCCGCCAGAGATGAAGGTGACAGGCGTGGCAATGCTGCGGTTAGCCAACGGCTGCAACGTGGAGCTGTTTCAAACCAGCCCGGAAACGGCAAATGGCCGCCAGGATATCAGTCATGCGGGCGTTAATCATTTCTCCATGTACGTGGATGATATTCATGCAGCAGGTGAGAGAATGAAAAAGCATGGCGCAGAAATGTATGATGGCCCAAATGATGCGTTTTCGCAGGAAGAGGGTAAGGGCAACCAAACCTGGTTCTGTCGCGCGCCTTTTGGTGCGCTGATTGAGCTGATTACGCTGCCTTCTCCTTTGCATTACGACGCTGAAGCGACCGAAAAACGCTGGATCCCGGCGAAGTCATCGTAAAAATTACTCAGGCGTAGAAAATAGCGGTAGCAAGGCAACAGTCGGCCGCCTTGCTACCGCCTGCCACCTTAACGGAAAGGCGGCTCGTTAAAAGT
Source organism: Erwinia phyllosphaerae (assembly GCF_019132875.1). Lineage (GTDB taxonomy): Bacteria > Pseudomonadota > Gammaproteobacteria > Enterobacterales > Enterobacteriaceae > Erwinia > Erwinia phyllosphaerae. Next base: position 382,887 of record NZ_JAHSPF010000001.1, on the reverse strand, counting down.
TCTTAATTTACGTGAATGCAGCTTGTCGCCTTCTGCGCGCAGCAGGTCGATGGCGCAAATACCAATCTGCAAATGCTCAGAGATAGCGCCTTCGTAAAAACGGTTCGCCTGTCCGGGTAATTTAATCTCGCCATGAATCGGCTTGTCGGAAACGCATAACAGCGTGCCGTAAGGTACGCGGAAACGATAGCCCTGCGCGGCGATGGTGGCGCTTTCCATATCGACAGCCACGGCGCGGCTAAGGTTAAAACGTAGCGCGGAAGCAGAGTAGCGCAGCTCCCAGTTACGATCGTCCGTGGTAACCACCGTGCCGGTACGCAACCGCTGTTTTACCTCTTCGCCCGGCATACCGCTGACCTGTTTGGTCGCGTCGAACAGCGCGCGCTGTACCTCGGCAATGCTTGGCACCGGAATATCCGGCGGCAATACCGCATCCAGCACGTGATCGTCACGCAGATAGGCATGCGCCAGTACATAATCGCCGATGGTCTGGCTTTCGCGCAGGCCGCCGCAGTGGCCAATCATCAGCCAGGCGTGCGGACGCAGTACGGCGAGATGATCGCAGATGGTTTTTGCATTGGAGGGGCCAACGCCGATATTGACCAGCGTAATGCCCTGGCCTTCTTTCGCGATTAAATGCCAGGCCGGCATCTGGTGATTTTTCCACGCCAGGCCAGAAATGGTTTCCTGAGGATCGGGCGTGTCGGCGGTAATATAAATGCTCCCCGCGCAGGAAAGGGCTTCGTAAGGCGAATCAGGATCGGCAATCTGCTCGCAGCTCCAGCGCACGAACTCATCCACGTAGCGGGTATAGTTGGTAAACAGTACCCACGACTGGAAATGTTCCACCGGCGTGCCGGTGTAGTGACGCAGGCGGGCCAGTGAAAAATCGGTGCGCAGCGCATCAAAATGCGACAGCGGAAACTTTTCGCCAGGCTGATAAAGTCCGTCGGCGTTTTCATCGCCGATTTGCGCCAGCTCGGTAGTGGGAAAATGCTGCGCCAGACCAGCGCTCATGCTGCGATCCAGCCCCAGGCTGGTGCCGTCAATCACATAGGGAAACGGGATCTCCTGCTGTGAAGGCCGCACTTCCAGCGTAACGGGGTATTCGTTGCACAGCATCGTGAGCTGCTCGGTAAGATAATGACGAAACAGCGCGGGACGAGTAATAGTCGTTGCGTAGCTGCCGGGCCGGGTAAAGCGGCCAAAGGCGCGTGACAGCTTGTGTTGTGCCGCATCGCCTTGCCAGCTAACGCGCAGCTCAGGATATACAAACAGACCGTCGGCGCGGCTGGCGGCATCCGGCAGCGTACCTTCGTTAACATAGGTAGTGATGGCCTGTCGCAGTGCGCTGACTGCCGCCTCATACAATGAGTCCAGCTTGTCCAGCGCCTCGCTGACAGATAATCCTTGGGGGGCAGAAGGCTGCGTCATGGTCTCTCCTCGGGCGGTTATTGTTTTCTTAACAGCATGTTAGCTGAAATCGCGCGTACGTGCTCAGATGCGGGAGGAATTCTTACAACCTTCATCATTTTGCGCTACGCTGATAACCTGAAAGTCACTAAGGTAAACAATATGGACAAGACAGAGCCCAGGGAAAAAACGGTAGGCGTATTAATTATCGCTGCCGGTGTAGGGCAGCGTTTCAAGGCTGCGGGTGGCGCAACCGACAAGCTGCAGGCGGAATTTACGGATACTGAAGGACGGCGAAGGTCGGTATTCGCCCATAGCTTTTTCGCCGCGCTACAGAGTGGTCTGCCGATATGCGTGGTGACCAGACCTGAACAACAGGCCATTCGCCAACTTTGCCAGCAGCACCACGTAACCACAGTGCTGGTGGAAAACACGCGCATGGGGGAGTCAATCGCTGCGGGCGTTCGGCAGATGGCCACCTGGGACGGCTGGCTGATCCACCTTGCGGATATGCCGTTTATCACCGGCGCAACGCTGCGGCTGGTTGCAGATAAAGTGGTAGAGGACGGTATTGTCCGCCCCGTCTGGCAGGCTCGCCAGGGGCATCCGGTCGGCTTTGGCCGCCAGACCTTTAAGGCGCTCAGCACGCTGACGGATGAACAGGGCGCGCGCGGCCTGGCGCTGCATTTTCCTTTATATACGATTGAGCTGGAGGACGAAGCGGTCCTGCGGGATATCGATCTGCCTTCACAGCTGCCAGCGGGAGAAAAACATGCAGTCGCTAAATAGTCGCGTCATCAGCCAGGCGCTCGGCTGGATTGAACAGCAGCCCGTCTGGCTCTGCACCGTCATTAAAACCTGGGGTTCTGCCCCCAGGGCAGTGGGTTCGCTGCTGGTGGCTAATCAGCACGGCAACGTATGCGGCTCGCTATCCGGCGGCTGTGTGGAAGAAGATTTTTTGGCTCGCCTTCAGGCCGGGCAATATCGTCAGGCCAGCCAGGTTATCCGTTACGGTGATGGGGGCTTAGCGCCAGATCGGCCGCTGCCCTGCGGTGGTTCGCTCGAGGTGTTGATTGAATATCTGCCGTCGGACACTCAAAGCCTGGCTTATCTTCAGCGCCATGCCGCCGCGCTTGCAGACGGCAGTGCTTTAAGTAAAGGGCTAACGTTGCCCAATCGCTGCCGCATGCTGGCTGTCAGCGAGGATTCCGTCGCGACCGTTATGCGTGATGGCGACCAGCTGACGCTGACGTTTGCCGCTGCGCCTGGCGTGCTGATTGCCGGACTCTCCGCTGTCGCACTCTGCTGTAGCGAATTTGCGGTGGCGCTCGGTTTTGAAGTTACCGTCTGTGAAAACCGACCCGAAGTGCTGCGCGATTACGCCAGCAGCCTTAATGCGGCTGTCCAGCTTATCGAGCAGTTTCCGGCAAAATTTATCGAAACTCACGGCTGTCGACGTCACTGCGCGGTAGTTTCGCTGACGCACGACCCGCGTATTGACGATCTGACGCTGATGGAAGCTATTCATACCGACGCTTTTTATATCGGCGTTATCGGGTCACATCGCAGCAGCGATAAGCGGCGCGAGCGCCTGAGAACGATTGCAGAATTTACTGAAGAACAGTTGAACAGGGTGCATGCGCCGATAGGCCTGGCGATTGGCAGTAAAACGCCAGCCGAAATAGCGCTGGCGGTGATGGCAGATATTGTGATGCATAAGAACCGCGGGCCGCAGACCAGCCCGCAGCTGCTTACAGCAGTTTGTCCTGGGTAATCGGTAAGTCGCGAATACGTTTGCCGGTGGCGTGCCATACCGCGTTGGAAATGGCCGCCGCCACGCCGACAATGCCTAGTTCGCCCACTGCTTTGCCGCCCAGCACGGTTGCCAGATAATCGGGCTTGCCGACGTCGATAGTAGTCAGCTCAGGAATGTCTGCATTAACCGCCACCAGATAATCGGCCAGGTTAGCGTTGGTGATGCGGCCGTCCCTGTCGTCAATGGCGCCTTCTTCCAGCAGCGCCTGGCCAATACCCATTACCATGCCGCCAATCCACTGGCTTTCCGTCAGTTTTGGATTGTAGATACGGCCCGAGTCAAATGCGCCCACCATTCTTTTTACCCGCACCGTACCAAAATCTTCATCAACCGCGACCTCGACAAAAATGGCGCTCCAGCTGTGGGCAGAAACGCCACCTTCCGTCGGCGGCACCATCATCGAAGAGGTGCTGTCAGCTTTGTTGCGATCGTCCTCGCTGGCCGTTGTTGCAAAGGTGTCCTGATGGGCGATCAGTTTATCGTTACCGCTCAGCCTTAACAGCTCGCTAAAGCTGACGCGCAGATTGGGTTTGTCGCTTAGCCAGAGAAAACCGTCCGCCAGCGCTAACGCTGCCGGAGATTGCTGCCATAACGGCGATTTCTCGGTGCTGACGGCCAGCGTAATCAGCATATCCCTCAGCGCCAGCGCCGTTTTATGTACCGCACCGGTCAGCAGGTTGGCCAGCTGGGAACCGCCCGCGACGGGCGCTCGCGGCAGCAGCGTATCGCCAAGCAAAACGGTAATACTTTCCGGCGCGACCAGCAGCACATCCGCCGCCGTTTGCGCCAGAATGGTATAGGTGCCGGTACCGATATCCACGCCGCTGCTTTGCACTTCAAGACGCCCGTCGGCATACAATACTATCTGCGCTTCGCCAGGCGTGCGGCGCACGGGATAGGTGCCGGAGGCCATTCCCCAGCCAATCAGCTGGCGTCCTTCGCGCAGGCTGCGCGGTTCCAGAGGACGCTTGCTCCAGCCAAACGCGTCGGCACCCTGCTGGTAAGCCTCGCGCAGCTGGCGAGAGCTCCAGGGAATTTTGGCCTGCGGATCCTGCTCCGCGTAGTTTTTTAATCGCAGCGCCAGCGGATCCATTTTCAGCGCCCAGGCCAGTTCGTCCATCGCGACTTCCAGTGCAAAAGCGCTGGGATTCTCGCCCGGCGCGCGCATCCAGCTCGGGTTAACGGTATTAAGATGAATCAGCTTGTGGTGCGAAAGAAAATTTGGCGACGCGTACATTAGCGGCGTAACGGCGTTGCAAGGCTCTTTATGCACATCGTTTAGCGCGGTTTCGTTCCAGCTGTCATGCACAATGGATTGCAGCGTGCCATCCCGGCTGGCACCCAGCGCCAGCTGCTGGTGAGTGCGCGGTCTGCCACCAAACGCGGTAAAGGTTTGCGGGCGGGTTAGCGCCAGCTTCACCGGACGTTTAAGCTCGCGTGCCGCCACGCAGGCCAGCGCGCTGTGTGGCTGAATACCGCCTTTACAGCCGAAGCCGCCGCCAACGTAAGGCGAAATCACCCGAACCTTTTCGCGATCGATAGCCATCCATTCAGAAACAACCTGGCGCGCACCGCCTACCCACTGACTGGGTTCCCACAGCGTCAGGCTGCCGTCCTGCCAGTGCGCGATGCAGCCGTGCGGTTCTATTGGCGAGTTATATTCTCTGGGCGTGGTATAAACGCCGCCGATCTGCACCTCGGCCTGAGCCAGCGCCGGGACCGCATCACCCCATTCAATGGTTAAAGCATCTACCGTTTCGGGCCTGGCGTCAGGATTATCGGGATGGACAATGGCAGCCTGCTGTTCGTATTCGGTTTCGATCAGCGCGGCCGCTTCGGTGGCCTGCTCCAGCGTTTCAGCCACCACCAGCGCAATATGCTGACCGTTCCACAAAACCTTGTCGTCCTGTAATGGCAAAAAGGCCTGAGCGGCCGCGCCGCCCTGACCAAAGGTCTTTGCCGGGTGAATAATCAGGCCGCTATGGTGGTTATAGACGGCAAGAATGCCAGGTGACTGGCGCGCTCGTTCAATATTCATGCTGCGGATGCGGCCATGAGGAATGGTCGACTGTACCACCACCGCATAAGCCATATTCTCCAGCGATTTTTCAATCGCATAGGTAGCCAGCCCCTGAATTTTCAGGCGGCCATCGGCGCGATCTAACGGGCTACCCAGCGCCTGTTTTCGGGTTGTAGTCTGCGCTTCTGTCATGCTCATGCCAGGCCTCCCACGGTCATTAACGCTCTGGCGACCACGCGCGGAGCAAGAATAATTTTGTGGCCGTTGTGCTGGCGAGCGATAGCGCCCTCGGTCACTTTTTCAGCCGCTTTACGTAACGTTGCTTCATCCAGCCGCTGTCCGCGTAAAGCCTGTTCAACCTGATAAGCACGCCAGGGTTTGGTCGCCACGCCACCCAGCGCAACGCGGGCTTCTTTGATCGTCAGGTTATCGTCTTCCAGCTCCAGGCCAACGGCAGCGCTGGCGGCGGCGAACTCGTAGGAGCTGCGATCGCGGACCTTAAGATAGTGCGAGCGAGCTAAAGCCGCGCTGCGTGGCAGCGTCAGGCTCACGATCATTTCGCCATAAGCGAGCTGGTGCTCAAGATCGGGACGATCTTCCGGCAGGCGGAAAAAATCCGTTACCGGGACGGAACGCTGTTCGCCGCGGGCGTTTTGCAGATTTAACACGGCATCAAAAGCGGTCAGCGCCACGGCAAAATCGCCGGGGTAAAGCGCAATACAGCTGTCGCTGGTGCCCAGAACCGCGTGGTTATGATTCAGACCATCCAGCGCGGCGCAGCCAGAGCCGGGCTGGCGTTTATTGCAGGCGGAATAGGCCAGCGGATCGCGGAAATAGCTACAGCGGGTACGCTGCAGGATATTGCCGCCCAGCGAAGCCATATTGCGTAACTGCGCCGAAGCGGCCAGCGACAGGCTTTCCGCCAGCGCCGGAGCAAAGGTTTTTACCGTTTTGCTGTCGGCCGCCTGGCTCATTTTTACCAGCGTGCCCAGCGTCAGCGTGCTGTCGGTTAAGGTGATATCGTTCAGGCCGGGCAGGTGGGTGATATCTACCAGGGCAGCGGGGCGCTCCACGCCGCACTTCATCAGATCTAACTGCGTCGTACCACCGGCAAGAAAGCGGGTTTCAGGCTGACTGCCCAGCGCGGTAGCGTTGGCAACATCAGCGGCGCGTTGATAGCTAAATTCTCTCACGATACGATCTCCTGCCTGACTCGCGCGGCGGCATCCTTAACGGCCTTCACGATATTGGGATAAGCGCCGCAGCGGCACAGGTTGCCGCTCATATATTCACGAATTTCATCATCGGAATGCGCATGACCTTCTTTGATACAGGCGACGGCCGACATAATCTGGCCAGAAGTGCAGTAGCCGCACTGGAAAGCGTCGTGTTGCAAAAAAGCAGCCTGCACCGCATGCAGCGTGCCGTCTGCTTCCGCCAGCCCTTCGATGGTGGTGATTTCCCTGCCTTCCGCCTGGGCCGCCAGCGTCAGACAGCTCAGCACGCGCTCGCCGTCAATATGTACCGTACAGGCGCCGCACTGGCCCTGGTCGCACCCTTTTTTAGAGCCGGTTAAGCCAATATGTTCCCGCAGCGCGTCCAGCAAGGTAGTACGTGGATCGATCGTCAGAAGGCGAGTCTCGCCGTTCACGATTAACTGCATGGCGTGATGGTGTGTCATTGTCGTCTCCAGATTGGGGAGGTCACCGACAGCATGCGCAGCGCTATGCCAGCGACACTGTCACATTGCTTTAAAAACAGGTAAGCCTGTAAAGGGGGAACACAAGCGATCGCTTTTTTAGATGAGCGTATCGGAAAGATAAGGATAGTCAGGAACGGCAAAAAAAAGTGAAAGCGGCGTGCTTTAAGCTCGCGTTTAAAAAAGTTTCCCGCGCGTTATAAGTCCAACAAGCGGACGCATAAGCCAAAATCACGCCTGCGCTGACGAATAAATTTTTTCTGCACGTTGAATAAACCGATCTGGCAGCATGCTGACCATCAGACTAAAAAAGGGCGAAAGGGCGAGCTTCAGAAGACGACCAGAGAAGCGATACGTCACGCGGAAAGTGACGATACAGCCAGCCCCCTCGCGGCAAGGCGCAAAAAACCAGTCGCCGGAAAAGGCGGCAAGGAACGATCCGGAAACCAGCCGCAGATGCAGCGATGTATGAGGATGGAAAGTGGCCCGCGTGGTCAGGCTCAGCTGGGGAAGCTGCTGGTAGCGCAAGCCAATGCGTACCAGCTGGCTGTCATCCTGCTGGTTTAAGATTTCGACCTGGCTGCACCAGGGTAAAAACTCAGGATAGGCCGCGACATCGGCAACCAGCTCATACATCTGGCGCTGGCTAAAACTAACCTGGATACGTTTCTCAAAAGTGGTCATTTTTTTAAACCTTTCTGTTGCGACCGGGGCCAGCAGGCATCATTGGCTGATGCTAAGGAGTAACATCCGCAGGCTTATTGATCCGTCGCAACAAATTCATCATGCATCGCCGAAGGTTTTAGGCGGATATTTGCGAGCTACTTTCCACATTAGTCTTAGCGCTTTGTCACATTCATAGAATTTTCGGAAGATATTTCCAGCTTCTTTATAAAGCGAGATGCGTAACGACGGCAGCAAGCGCATTATCCTGCACTATAGGTTTGCATCTATATAGCCTGGAAGCTATAGTGACAGGGAGTAAAGTATGTGGAAGATTAAAACAACCGATCGGTTTGACTGGTGGTACAGCGCATTGCAGGACAAGGAGCGAGCCTGCGTACTGGCAGCGCTAATGGTGCTGAGAGAAAAGGGACCTGCTGTGCGCGGCCAGAAAAGCAGGGAACGAAAAGCGTTTTTATGACGATCGCTATTGCGGATCGGGAACTGACAGATTATCTCAATAAAACACGAGGTTTATGATGAGAACACTGGAACATATCCTGGCGGAGGAAAAGCCAGACGTTGTTGCCGAAGCGGAAGTGCTGGCAGCCGAACTACGTTTGAATATCCATCTGGCAGAACTGCGCGAACGCGTACAAAAAACCCAAACTGAAATGGCGCAGGCGCTGGGAGTAAAACAGCCCACGGTAGCAGGGATGGAAAAACCGGGACGCGATATCAAGCTTTCTACGCTAAAACGCTATATTGAGGCGGCAGGTGGCACATTGCAGCTGCGCATCGACCTGCCGGACGGGTCACACTATGGCTTTGTGCTGTAAGAATAGCGTTAATACCAGGTTTAGTCCTGGCCAATATGCTGAAGGGTTGCGGGTACCCGCGCTGTGTCCGTGACCCCGAATTTTTCAATAGGGTACCTTGCCCACAGGAAGTTCCGAATCGTTAACCTGGCAGTTTTTTTATGACAAATACTGTTTGATAAACAATCCTTATATCTGCTGAATCCAGCGGCCTGTTTCTCTGAAGTGTTTAAAACCCATCGGTTAGCGGAGCTGGAGGCAACCATGATGATTTTCAACGTTTTTGGCCGAACGATGGGGATAAAAGCGATAAATTCTGGCTGGGCGCTATATCGGGTAGATCTTAACGAAAACCAATTTTCCCGTTTATATGATTACTCTGTCCCGGCTGATTTAAGCTCCGACGAGCTGGTACAGTGGCTGGATGATATTTTCCATGAAGCGGCTACGGCAAAAAATCCTGTCGTAAAACGACTGGCCTGACGCTTTTACCTTTGCTGCCTGATTCAGGCCGTTAAACCGCCCCCGCTGACCCGCCGCCATAAAGTGTAAAAAGCTCTGCAATATCATAACGGGCTGTCTGCCCGACCACCAGGCTGGTCTTCTGCCAGCGGCATCTTATTCATTACCGTCAGCCCGCCGTTTCTGTACCAGAAAATTCACAAAAATAACCTTAATGACGTGATCTGGCGCAAATTACCTGACATTAAATCGTTAACTTCAGAGTAACGATCGGCGTCAGGGGTTGTTTGATGGATACCCCGGCAAGGCTCATACTTTCTGCGTTCGTTATCATGCGAAACGTTAATTCAGGAGGTTAATCATGCCATCAGATCAACAAACGGCGCGCGTCTGGAACAGGCGACGCACGGAAAAGCAGCGGCGAATAGCGTCGGTTCCGGTACAGGGAAAAGTCCTCCCTACAGACGGGATGGTCGAAATGCTGGAGCGGTTGATTTCACCAGAAGATCGCGTAGTGCTGGAAGGGAACAACCAGAAACAGGCCGACTTTCTTTCCCGCATGCTGGCGCAGGTTAATCCGCAAAAAGTTCACGACCTGCATATGATTATGCCCAGCGTCGGGCGCAGTGAACACCTTGATATCTTTGAAAAAGGGATAGCGCGCAAGCTTGATTTTTCCTTCTCCGGCCCGCAAAGCCTGCGCATTTCGCAGCTGCTGGAAGATGACCAGCTCGAAATCGGCGCTATCCATACCTATATCGAACTCTACGCCCGCCTGTATGTTGATCTGGCGCCCAACGTCGCGCTGGTGGCCGGTTATAAAGCCGACCGAAAAGGCAATCTTTATACCGGGCCGGGAACGGAAGATACGCCCGCGCTGGTCGAAGCGGCGGCGTTTCACGACGGCATCGTTATTGCTCAGGTTAACGAACTGGTAGAAGACGAGTGTGACCTGCCGCGCGTTGATATCCCCGGTTCCTGGATTGACTACGTGGTGGTTGCTGATAAACCTTTCTTTATTGAGCCGCTGTTCACCCGCGATCCGCGCCTGATCAAGCAGGAACATATCCTGATGGCGATGATGGCCATCAAAGGCATTTACGCCGAGCACCAAGTCCAGTCGCTCAATCACGGCATTGGTTTTAACACCGCTGCCATCGAACTGCTGTTGCCCACCTATGGCGAACAGCTCGGCCTGAAAGGCAAAATCTGCAAGCACTGGACGCTGAACCCGCATCCGACGCTGATACCGGCTATCGAAAGCGGCTGGGTAGAGAGCGTGCACTGCTTTGGCGGCGAGCTGGGAATGGAAGAGTATGTCCGCGCGCGTCCCGATATCTTTTTTACCGGCGCAGACGGCTCGATGCGCTCCAACCGTGCTATGTGCCAGCTTGCCGGCCAGTACGCTGTGGACATGTTTATTGGTTCAACACTGCAAATTGATGGTCTCGGCAACTCTTCTACCGTCACGCGCGGTCGCCTTTCCGGCTTCGGTGGCGCGCCAAACATGGGCCACGATCCGCATGGTCGCCGTCACGCTACTCCTGCCTGGCTGGCCATGAAAAACGGTCCGGATTTGATGGCGCGTGGCCGCAAGCTGGTGGTGCAGATGGTTGAAACCTTCCAGGCGGGCGTCAAACCCTCTTTTGTCGAAAAACTGGATGCCATCGAAGTGGCGAAAAACGCCAGTATGCCGCTTGCGCCGGTGATGATTTATGGCGATGACGTCACCCACGTCCTGACGGAAGAAGGTATCGCTTATCTCTACCGTGCCGAAAGCCTGGAAGAGCGCCGCGCGATGGTCGCAGCGGTGGCAGGCATCACCGACGTTGGCCTGGGCGTAGATGCGAAGCGCGTAACCGACCTGCGCCGCAGCGGCAAGGTAGTCTTCCCGGAAGACCTCGGAATTCGCCGTGCTGACGCAACGCGCTCGCTGCTGGCTGCCGGTAGCGTTGCTGATTTAGTCGAATGGTCCGACGGACTTTATAACCCACCGGCCAAATTCCGGAGCTGGTAATGAAACGACTCGCGCCGCAATCGGTAGAAACCCGTCTGCAACAGCTGGCGCAGTGCGCGACCGATTGCCTGATTACAGAAGTGAACCTGACGCCGAAGCCGGGACTGGTGGATCGTCGCGGGAGCGGCGCGCATCGGGATCTGACGCTGGCGCTGATGGAGCGCTCTGCCCACAGCCTGACGCCAACGTTTTATGCGCTTGCCCAGCAAAGCTGGCGGCGTCCGGCCGACGTGGCGCTGCGAGAAACCGTAGGTCGTCTTGGCCGTGAAGGTGAGCGCCAGATGATGGCCGCCACGGCGGGCGTCAATACCCATCGTGGCGCGATTTGGGCGCTGGGCCTGCTGGTCAGCGCGGCCGCCATGCTGGACGGCAATGCCGGAAGCCAGCAGCTGTGCGACGCCGCCGCCGCGCTGGCTCGTCTGCCCGACCAGGCCACGCCAAAAACTTTTAGTAAAGGGCTGCGTGCGGTGCATCGTTTTCAGGTGCCGGGCGCACGCGAAGAGGCGCAGCAGGGCTTTCCGCATATTACCCGGCTTGCGCTGCCGCAGCTGCGGCGCAGCCGTCGTGCCGGGGCAGACGAAACCGCCGCCCAACTCGATGCGCTGATGGCGATCATGACTTCGCTAACCGATACCTGCGTACTGAATCGTGCAGGGCTTGCGGGCATGCAGGCGATGCGCACCGGTGCACAAGCGGTGCTGGACGCAGGCGGTTATGCGCAGGCGGCGGGTCGTCAGGCGCTGGAACAGCTGGATAACAGGATGCTGGCGCTGAATGCGTCGCCGGGCGGCGCGGCCGATTTACTGGCCGCCACGCTCTTTATCGACAGGCTGGCATCGCCACTCATTTAAGAGGTTGCTATGGAAAATATAACGTTGTCTTACCCTGCCCGCCGCAAGCTCAGCGGTAAAGCGCTGGCTGGCGTAGTAGGTTCAGGCGATATGGAAGTGTTATACACCGCGGACAGCGGCGCGGCGCTTAACGTGGCTATCACCACCTCGGTGGATAACAGCCAGTCACGCTGGGATGCGCTGTTCAGCCGCCTGGCAGAATTAAGCGACTTGCCTGCCGGAAAGCTGGTTATCCACGACTTTGGCGCGACGCCCGGCGTGGCGCGTATCCGTATCGAACAGGTGTTTGAGGAGGTAAACCATGCGTGATGACAGCAGCTTTATCGAACTGCGCGCCCGTCAGCGTGCCATGACATTGCTGGATGAAGGCAGCGCGCGCGAACTGCTCGATCCCTTTGATGGCGTCATGTCGCCGTGGCTGGAAAAGCAGGGCATTGTGCCGCAGGCCGACGACGGCATGGTGGTAATGAAAGGCACGCTTAACGGCAAGCCCACGGTGGTTATCGCCATCGAAGGTACCTTCCAGGGCGGCAGCATGGGCGAAGTTTCCGGTGCCAAAATGGCGGGCGCGCTGGAGCTGGCGGCGGAAGATAACCGCAACGGCGTGCCGACCCAGGCGATATTGTGCCTCGAAACCGGCGGCGTACGCCTGCAGGAAGCCAACCTCGGCCTGGCTGCGATCGCCGATATTCATGCGGCGATTGTCGATTTGCGCCAGTACACGCCGGTTATCGGCATTGTTGCCGGCACCGTCGGCTGCTTTGGCGGTATGTCGATTGCGGCCGCGCTGTGCAGCCATCTGATTGTAACCCGCGAAGCGCGTCTTGGCCTGAACGGGCCGCAGGTTATCGAGCAGGAAGCGGGTATCGATGAATACGACTCGCGCAACCGGCCCTTTATCTGGAGCATGACCGGCGGTGAAATCCGCTATCAGAGCGGGCTGGTGGATGCGCTGGTGAAGGATGGCGTACAGGCGATAAAAACGGCGGTGAACGATGCGCTGGCGCAAGGCGTTCCGGCACAGCATCGCAGCGAAAATTACGCTTTCTATCTGGAAAGGCTAAGCCGTTTTGATACCGCTCAGCAGGCCAGCACCGATACCATTCATCAACTCTTTGCTACGGAGGAAAAATCATGAGCGCATCCAACAGCCGCGGCGATCTGTGGCTTACCAGATTAACCGCCGGTGCCGCACGTCATGATGGCCTTTGCCCTTCGGTACAGGTAGCCGACAGCGAGCTGAATGGCGAAATCGCCCGCTTTATCGCCGTGGTGCCTGATGCACACAATCGCTATCCGCGAGCGGCGCAAGGTGAAGTTGGCCTGCTGGAAGGCTGGACGCTGGCAAAAGTGGTGCAGGAAACCATTGCTGAAGATGCCGACCGCCCGGTTAAGCGCCCGATTGTCGCGGTTATCGACGTGCCAAGCCAGGCATATGGCCGTCGTGAAGAGGGATTCGGCATCCACCAGGCGCTGGCGGGCGCGGCGGGCGCCTATGCCCAGGCGCGTCTGGCCGGGCATCCGGTGATTGGCCTGATCGTCGGCAAAGCGATGTCCGGCGCGTTTCTGGCGCATGGTTATCAGGCCAACCGACTGATTGCCTTTAACGATCCGGCCGTACAGGTGCACGCCATGGGGAAAGCCTCGGCGGCGCGCATTACATTGCGCACCGTTGAAGCGCTGGAAAAGCTGGCCGCCAGCGTGCCGCCGATGGCCTATGACATTGGCAATTACGCGACCTTCGGCCTGCTGTCGTCGCTACTGGATATCGCTAATCCCGATGCGCCAGCCGATGAAGACGTGCAGCGGGTTCAGACAACCTTAGCCAACGCTGTCCGCGATGCTCGTCAAAAACCGGGCCGGAGTGCGCAAACCGCGCCCGAACGCCACGGCTCGACGCTGGTGCGTGAACGTCTTCGCGCCAGCTGGTAACCCTTAAAAAATAATTCAACCTGCCGGCTGTCAGTATGCCGGACGCTCGCGGCGTCCGGCCTCTGCGGCAACTGAAAAAATTCGATACATCGCGTCTGCTTTCACTCTTTTAATAACAAACAGGTGATTTATGACTTACGTGATTCTGCACGCGCTTGCCCCGATTTTTATTATCATGCTGCTGGGGTTCTGGGCTGGCAAAGCAAAAATGGTTGATAACAAGAACGTCTCTCTACTCAATATCTTTGTGATGGATTTTGCCTTGCCCGCCGCGCTGTTCAGCGCGACGGTGCAGACGCCGTGGAGCGGCATAGTGGCGCAGACGCCGCTGATAGCGGTACTGACGTTGGCGATGTGGATCGCCTATGCGGTGCTCTATTTTGTGGCTACCGGCATCTTTAAAAAATCACCGCAGGATGCGGCAGTGCTGACCTTGACGGTGGCGCTGCCTAACTACGCCGCGCTCGGTTTGCCTATTCTTGGCAGCGTGGTGGGCGAAGGCTCGGCGACCTCGCTCTCCGTCGCGGTCTCTATCGCCTGCGGTTCAGTGCTGATGACGCCGTTTTGCCTGCTGATTCTGGAACGCGAAAAAGCGCGCGCCGCCGGAGAAACGCAGCGCTCTACGCTGGCAATGCTGCCGGTGCTGATGTGGCGCTCGGTTAAAAAACCGATTGTCTGGGGCCCGCTGCTGGGCGTCGTGCTGTCGGCTATCGGCATTAAAATGCCGGATCTGGTACTGACCGCCATTAAGCCGCTTGGCCTGGCGGCAACTGCGGCGGCGCTGTTCCTTACAGGCGTTATCCTCTCTGCGCGCCAGCTTAAAATTAACAGCATGGTGCTCAGCTCTACCGTGACCAAGCTGTTGATTCAGCCCGCGCTGGCCTGGGGGCTTGTGCTGCTGTTTGGCCTGCACGGTACGGTGGCGATTACCGCTATTCTGATGATTGCGCTGTCGGCAGGTTTCTTTGGCGTGGTGTTCGGCAACCGCTTTGGCGTGCAGTCGCCGGATGCGGAAGCGGTATTGCTGCTAAGCTCGCTGTTATCCATTTTATCGCTGCCGCTGTTTATCTCGTTAACCGCAGGAATGTAAATGACCCTTCATCCGCACGATTTACTCTGGCTACGCGCTGGCGCAACGCTCATTAATATCCAGGAGAGCTGGGTGGCGCAGCAGTGGGACAGTCGGCAGCCCGTGGTGGTGCGGAGGGATGTGACAGATAACGGCAAAATCCCGATTGGCGTGCGCGGCAGGGCGCGGCATCAGCGCGCGGCGGGCTGGGTACTGGCGCAGGATATTGAGCGTGTGACAACACCAGAGGAACTGCTTGATACAGCGTTGCCGCAGGATTTTCAGGCGCACGCCACCGTGCAGGCACTGAATACCCTGACGCAGCAGCGCTGGCCATGGCGCTGGGGCGTGACCGGCAGCACCGGTTTCGCGCTGGCGACCTCGCTGCCGGTACTGCATGCCCAAAGCGATCTCGATCTGCTGATCCGCGCACCTCAACCGCTGGTGCCGGATGATTTCATACTGTGGCAGCAGCAGCTGAACGCTTTACCGTGCCGCGCGGATACGCAGATTGAAACGCCGTCTGGCGGCTTTGCGCTTAACGAGTGGCTTCGCGGCAAAAGCGTGCTGCTTAAAACCGCACGTGGCCCACGCCTTACCGCTTTTCCCTGGGCAGAGGAGAACAGATGAAAACGATGCTTACCTTTCCCGGTCAGGGCACGCAGCGGCCCGGCATGCTGCAGGCGCTGGCTAAGGATGCAACCTGGCAGACCGCCCGCGAAGTGCTGGGCGATGAGATTAGCCAGCTTGATTCCACCGAAGCGCTCGAGCATACCCGCGCGGTACAGCTGGCGCTGCTGATTAGCGGCGTCTCGGCGGCGCGCCGTTTGCTGGCTGACGGCGTTCAACCCGATATGGTCTGCGGCCTGTCGATAGGCGCCTTTGCGGCGGCGGTCACCTCTGGCGCGCTGGATTTTGCCGATGCGCTGCGGCTGGTGGCGCTACGCGGCGACCTGATGGAGCAGGCGTATCCGCACGGCTACGGCTTAACGGCGATTAGCGGCCTGACGCTGGCGCAGGTCGAAGCGCTGGTGGATGAAAAGAACAGCTTTATTGCCAACATCAACGCCGAAACTCAGGTTGTGATCGCCGGTAGCGATGCGGCGATGGAGGAGGTGGCTCGCCAGGCGCTGCGGCATGGCGCACAGCGCGCGCGGCGGCTGGCGATCAGCGTGCCGTCACACTGTGCATTATTGGCGCAACCGGCACAGCAGTTGAAAACAGCCTTTGAAAACATAACGCTTCAGCGGCCGCAGATTGCGTATTTGAGCGCCAGCAGCGCGCGCGTTATCTGGCAGCCTGAGCGTATTGCAGAGGATTTAGCCATGAATATGGCCCGCAGCGTGCGCTGGCACGAGTCGATGGAGGCGGCAAAAGAGCGCGAAGTGCGGCTGGTAATAGAAATGCCGCCCGGTGAAGTGTTGACCGGCCTGACGCGAAGCGTGCAGAGCCAGGGTGAATGTATTGCGCTGGAGCGCAGCGGCGTCGAACTGGCGCAGCGGCTGTTTCAGCGGCTTGCCAGCGCGCGCTGAGCTTTTTCCTGTAGGCTTAGCGCAAACATACGTCCTTCGGCCACCAGCGCCAGCAGGTTAGGATCGAATTCGCGGTTGCGCGGAAAGACGATAGCAATCTGCTGACGCATCTGGTACGGCTCGGCCAGCTGCAGAAAAAAGAGGTCGTTCTCATACTGCTTACGCATTCTGCCCGGCACCAGCGAATAACCCATCCCCGCCTGCACCAGGCTCAGCATTGAAAAGATATCGTTGACGCGCGTAACGATATTGGGCTCAAACCCCGCAACGTGGCAGGCTTCCTGAAAACCGGCAAAGGTGGCAAACCCTTCCGCCAGCGACACAAAAGGCTGATTGCTGTAGTTGCGCAAATCCACGTTTTCTTCACCGCTCGCGCCGTCGCCATGCGGCACCGCCAAAAAAATATCATCCTGAAACAGCGCTACCTGCTCAAATACTTTGTCATCGATCTCCGCTTCGCTAACCGAAATAATAATCGCATCCAGCTGGCTGTTTTTCAGCGCGTTCAACAACAGCTCGTTAGAACCCATCGTGAGGTTCAGCTCCAGCTCCGGACGGCGTAGCTTCATCTTCATGATCAGCCGCGGCACGGTTTCCAGCGACAGGGAGTACAGCGTGCCGATACGCAGATTGCCCAGCCCAAGACCCGCCGTACGCAGGGCTTCATCAATGCCCTGGCTCAGCGTAGCCAATGCCTCGCGGCTGTACTCCAGCAGCGTTACGGCGGCGGGCAGCGGCACCAGATTGCGGCCTTTGTGCTCAAACAGCGGGCAACGCAGACTGTCTTCCAGCGTATGCAGCGCGCGGTGCACGCTGACGGTGCTGATACCCAGCGTTTCCGCCGCTCTGGCCAGGTTTCCTGTTTCCATATAGCAGCTGAAAATCAGCAGCTTGCGTACGGTCAGGTCGTTATCGATAGTCAGTTTCATCGTTATCCGGCTGTCAAATAAGCGGTAAAAAGAGTGAAAGGATAAGACAACACACCAGACGCCGTACTGCATTTTTTGCGGCGTTGCGTTTCGCCATCTTATCGCACAGCTACAGAATGCCAAAACGGCCTGACTCCCCCCTTACCGGTACTCCGCCAGGCGGAATTGTCTTGCCTTGTCGCCGGGGTTACGTTATTTATTTAGGAAGCGATCACTCAACAATTAGACGGGTAACGCCATGACAGAGTCTGTTCAGGTTTCACCTCGCGGTCGTCCAAGGCGCTTCAACGAAGAGCAGGTGCTGGATCGCGCGATTGAATTATTCAGTACTGCCGGTTATTCGGCTGTCGGCATCAACGATCTAGCGCGCGTCACCGGCCTTAAGGTCGGCAGCATCTATAAGGCCTGGCAAAGCAAAGAAAATTTCTTTGCCAAAGCGCTCCAGCGCTATATCGCGCTGCGCGAAACGCAGATTTGCCACTCTCCGACCAAGGATAACAATGCGCGAGCGCGTATTGCCGGGCTTCTGCATCTGTATGTTCGCCTGAGCCAGGGTAAGGATGGGGCGCTGGGCTGCATGATGGTGACCGGCATTACGGAGATCCCCAATTTTTCTTTCACTGGCGACATTCTGCGTCAGCAAATCGCCAGCCGTCGGCAATTACTCAGCGACCTGGTGGCGCTGGGCCAGCATGACGGATCTATTACCTGTACCACTCCGCCTGCCATCGTTGCGGACATTCTGATCGCGCTGCTTTACGGCATGCGGGTGTTGGGCAAAGCGGAATCCTTTATTAATGCCAGTGACGCCGATGTTTACGTCGCGGCAGCGCTCAGGATTCTGGACCAATAACGACAACACATTAAGGAAACAGCCTGTGGAAAAATTTGATCTGCCGCCTGCGCCAGCAGGATTCGAGCACCGGTTTGTTCGCGCCGATGGCCTGAGATTTCACTACGTTATTGGGGGAGCAAACGTACCGGAAACGATTGTGCTTTTCGCCGGTTTTCCTGAAACCTGGTATGCCTGGCGGCACGTCATGCCCGCGCTTGGCGAGCGGTTTCGCGTTATCGCCATCGATCTGCCTGGCCAGGGCGACAGCGACAAGCCCTTAGACGGATACGATACGCAAACGGTGGCGGAACGTCTGCATGCAGCGCTCGCGGCAGCGGGCGTAACGCGCTATCACCTTGTCGCCCACGATGTCGGTGCCTGGGTCGCGCTACCGTACGCTTTGCTGTTCGGCGATGAAATCAGCTCGCTGGTGTTAATGGACGCGGGCATACCTGGCGTCACCATGCCGGAGTTTCTCCCGTCCTCGCCCGATAAATCCTGGAAGACGTGGCACTTTTCCTTCCATGCGCTGCCGGATCTGCCGGAAATCATGTTGCAGGGCCGCGAGCGGGAATATCTGACCTGGTTTCTGCGGGAAAAAAGCGCCAGTCCCTACTGCTATTCCGATGAAACCATAGAAATTTATCTCCGCGCTTTCACCGCGCCTGGCGGAGTACGGGCTGGCCTGAGCTTTTATCGCGCGGCGGCAAAGTCTGCGCAGCAAAATAAAGCGCTGCTGGCGACAAACAAGCTGGCAATGCCGGTATTAGGATTAAGTGCGGACCAGGGATCGATCCCTGATATCGCTGCGGCGGTAAAACCTTATGCTGTCGATATCAGGGGAGAGGTGATTGCAAACTGCGGCCACTTTCAGCCTGAAGAGCAGCCGCAGGCGGTAAGCAACGCGGTGCTTAAATTTATTGATGCGGTGAACCGTCTTTAACGGCGTGCTGGAAAAATTTATCTGTCCGGCTGCTTACTGCGGGCAAACCATTCGACTCCTTTAAGCAGCCCACGCCAGTAAAAAACGGGAAGAAACCGCGTCGTTAAAAACCATGCCAGACGGCTGGGATGGCTGGGTTCTAACGGAAAAGTCGGCAGCAGCCTGTTATTATAACCATATTCTGCCAGCACGACTTTGCCTCGTTTAACGGTAAGAGGACAGGAGCCGTAGCCGTCGTAATGGCTAGCCGGTTCTTTTCCCTGCATAACGTTACGCAGGTTTTCCGCCACTACCACAATCTGTTTCCTGGCCGCCGCCGCCGTTTTTGAGGCCGGGGCTGAGCAGCAGTCCCCTAAGGAAAAGATGTCAGGATATTTTTGATGCTGCAACGTCGTGCTGTGTACGTCGCACCAGCCATCCACATTAGCCAGACCGCTTTTTGCTATAAAATCTGGCGCGGTCTGAGGCGGTACAACGTGCAGCATATCAAAGCGTTGCTCGACGTGGCGATCGGGCTGTCCCGGCTCAGTAATATGGAACGTGGCGAGGCGCTTTTCTCCATCAACTTTAACCAGGGAGGAAGAACAGGTG
Organism: Erwinia phyllosphaerae; assembly: GCF_019132875.1. Classification (GTDB taxonomy): domain Bacteria; phylum Pseudomonadota; class Gammaproteobacteria; order Enterobacterales; family Enterobacteriaceae; genus Erwinia; species Erwinia phyllosphaerae. The sequence goes on along the minus strand of NZ_JAHSPF010000001.1, from coordinate 363,297 downwards.
ACCGTTGCCGTATAGCTATCAAGGTAAGATTTTAAGACGGGAATAAAATAAGGGACGCTAAAAATTGCTTCTCCCGCCAGGTTAAACGAAACGTTGATATCATTTAAGCGACCTGTTTTCTGCCAGTGTTCGCATGACAGATAAAGAGCTTTTTGCGGCGCGCCGGCACATTTGAAAGGGGGTTTAGGCTGGGAAAAAATGGCATTGCCGCTTTTTAACTCTTTGACTAATTCCCAGGTGTAGGCGGCCAGGCCGGGCTGGTAATTCGAGGTCACGCCATTGCGGCCCAGCGTTTCCTCCAGTCCTGCAATACGATCCCAGCGCAGCACTATCCCGCTGGCGATAACCAAATAGTCATAGTCTATTACTCTTCCTGACTGCGTCGTCACGGCATGTTGCTCGGGAGAAACGCTGGCAACATATTCCTGAATCCACCGTGTTTCGGCAGGAATAACTTTAGCGAGAGGGCGGGCGGTACGACTATTGTGATAAAGCCCTGCGCCTACTAATGTCCACGCAGGCTGATAAAAATGATTTTCATTCGGTTCAATGAGGGTGATATTAAGGTTCTTAACGCGCTTTTTTAAGCTGGCTATCAGGCCAACGCCAGCCGTTCCGCCGCCAATCACGACGAGATGTGCAGGTTTTTTTGCGTTGCCGGGACCCATCGCTTCACTCCTTTAAAGAGACTTTAAGAACTTATCATAGCTGGATGGGAGCATAGCGCATCCTTATTCATCGTTCGCATCCGATAGCGGGAGGCAATAAAAAGCCCCAACAGCTCAGTATTGGGGCGAAGGGAATCGCGTTATCACTTTGGAGAAGGCGGCGTTTTATTCCGCGACTTTTTCACCCGTGCCGACCACAGGTTTTTGCCATTGGGATTCCAGCTCTTCCAGCGATTTCCCCTTGGTTTCCGGTACAAATTTCCACATAAATAGCGCTGCCAGCACGGCCATTACGCCATACAGCCAGTAGGCGAAGCCGTTATTAAAATGAGCATTAAGCGTGCTGTTTTTATCCATCATAGGAAACGTCCACGACACCAGATAATTGGCCAGCCACTGTGCTGCGACGGCGACGGACATCGCTTTGCTGCGGATGCGGTTGGGAAAAATCTCTGCCAGCAGAACCCAGCAGACAGGCCCCCAGGAAATCGCAAAGGAAGCCACATAAAACAGCATTGCCCCCAGCGCCACCACGGCGGACATTTTCCCGTAGAAGGCGGTGCCCAGCGTAAACATTCCTATAGCCATTCCCAGCGCGCCGATAATTTGCAGCGGTTTACGGCCAAAATTGTCTACCGTCATAATAGCAATGGTGGTGAAAATCAGATTAATGACGCCCACAATAATCGTTTGCAGCAGCGCCACATCGGTACTGGAACCCACAGAACGAAAAACTTCCGGCGCGTAATAGAGCACTACATTAATGCCGACAAACTGCTGGAATACGGAAAGCATAATGCCAATAACAATAATGCCGACCCCAAAAGAAAAAAGCGGCGAACGGCTGGTGGTGCCGGCATTAACCGAGTGAAGAATGGTATGCACTTCTTTCTGGCCCTGTACTTTACCCAATAGTTTTTCCAGCACGGCAGCAGCCTGCGCCTGCATGCCTTTGGCCGCCAGCCAGCGAGGGCTTTCCGGCACGACAAATAACAGCAAAAAGAAAAGCAGTGACGGAACGGCACCGGAAAGAAACATAAAGCGCCAGCCCATCGTATCCAGCCAGTTCGCACTGCCTGAAAGCGCAATGCCGTAATTAACGCAGTAAACCAAAAGCTGGCCCAGAATAATGGCAAACTGATTACAGGCAACCATGCGGCCACGAATATTTGCCGGTGTAATCTCCGCAATATACATAGGGGAAATCATAGAAGCCAGGCCAACGCCAATGCCGCCGATAATACGGAATATAACAAACTCGCTAAGGTAGCCGGAAAGATAATAAGGCACGCCGCCGTCAGCGCTGATAGCACGATGGCCAATCTCAGGAAAAGCCGAACCTAACGCCGACAGAAAGAACAGGACGGCAGCAATCAGCAGCGTCTTTTTTCGCCCCAGGCGCGCGCTTAACGGGCCGCCCAGCATGCCGCCGATAATACAGCCGATGAGCGCGCTGGCCACACAAAAACCCAGCAGCGAGTTCGCCGCCGATTCGCTTAGTCCTCTTGGGGCGATAAAGACTTTCTCCAGCGAAGAAACGGTACCGGATATTACCGCCGTATCATAACCGAATAATAATCCGCCCAGCGTCGCCACCAGCGTGATGGAAATAATATAGCGATTGTTGGCTTTTATTTCAGTTGCTATTGCCATAACAAACCTCTTGAGAAAGGGAATGCCGGAAAGGCCCGTTTTTATCTTTAATAATTGCAGGCTGATAATTTAACGTCGCGGCCAGGAACTATGTTCGATCGTGAAAATGATTGTCGCGAGACAAAACATAATCTTCCGGATGGGCTAAGGGAATTACAATTTTTTGTAATCAATAGCGGCATTTTGCTTTTCATGATGACGATCACAGGTTGTTGTTTTTCTTCACGGCTGCGGTTAAATGCGGCTTTGTGATCGCCGTCATAGTTGGGATTTTACAGTATGGGCTTGTGAAATTTTATAATTGTCCGTGCGCCTTTGTTATCTGCATAGTGAATCTGCTTTCGTTAATCCGTGAAATAAAAAATTAAGGAACGTGCTCATGGCAGATTATTTTGATGGTATCAACAAGATTGCTTATGAAGGCTGCGACAGTCAGAACGACCTGGCCTTTCATTTTTATAATCCGGATGAAATTATCCTGGGTAAAAGCATGAAGGAACATTTGCGGTTTGCTGCCTGTTACTGGCATACCTTCTGCTGGGCGGGCACCGATATGTTCGGCACGGGCGCTTTTGAACGTCCCTGGTTTAAGGGCGGTAACGAGCTGGAACAGGCGAAAGCGAAAGCGGAGATCGCCTTTGAGTTTTTCGACAAGCTTAACGTGCCGTTTTACTGTTTTCACGACGCTGACGTTGCGCCACAGGGTAGCTCCATCAAGGAATACCTCTATAACTTTGCCGTGATGACGGACGTGCTGGCGGAAAAACAGCAGCAGACCGGAGTAAAACTGTTATGGGGGACGGCGAACTGCTTTACGCATCCTCGCTATGGCGCGGGCGCTGCGACCAGCCCGGATCCGGAAATCTTCGCCTGGGCCGCCGTACAGGTTAATGCCGCGATGGCCGCCACGCAAAAACTGGGCGGCGAAAATTATGTGCTGTGGGGCGGCCGGGAAGGTTACGAAACCCTGCTAAATACCGATCTGAAGCAGGAGCGCCAGCAAATTGGCCGGTTTATGCAGATGGTAGTAGAGAATAAACACCGCATCGGCTTTAACGGTACGCTGCTTATCGAGCCAAAGCCGCAGGAGCCGACCAAACATCAGTACGACTACGACGTCGCTACCGTGTACGGCTTTTTGCGGGAATTTGGTCTGGAAAAAGAGATTAAGGTCAACGTAGAGGCAAACCATGCCACGCTTGCCGGCCACTCTTTTCAGCATGAGATCGCCACGGCGGCCGCGCTGGGTATCTTCGGTTCCGTTGACGCTAATCGCGGTGATTTGCAGCTCGGATGGGACACCGATCAGTTCCCGAACAGCGTTGAAGAGAATACCCTGATTATGTATGAAATCCTTAAAGCGGGCGGTTTTACCACCGGCGGGCTGAATTTTGATGCCAAAGTCCGTCGCCAGAGCACCGATCCTTACGATCTCTTTTACGCGCATATCGGGGGGATGGACGTGATGGCACAGAGTTTACGCATTGCCGCTCGTCTGCTTGAAGAAGGCCGGCTGCAACAGGCTTGCGCAGCGCGCTATGCGGGCTGGAAAGGTAAGCTGGGCCAGGAGATCCTTGCCGGAAATTTCTCTTTGCAGGAGCTGGCGCACTTTGCTGAGGGATCGGCGCTCTTTCCCGAGCACCGCAGCGGCCATCAGGAGCGGCTGGAAAACATTGTCAACCAGGCCATTTATCATAAGTCTTAAGCGGAGCCAGGCCGGAGGAAGCAGCGCATGTATATAGGTATCGATCTTGGTACGTCCGGGGTTAAAGCCGTATTGCTGGATGAAAACAATCAGGTTTTAGCCAGCCATACGGAACAGCTAACGGTTTCCCGACCTCATCCTCTGTGGTCGGAACAGGATCCGGAAGCGTGGTGGCAGGCGACCGACAAGGTCATGCTTGCGCTGGCGGCGCAACGCTCGCTGCGCCAGGTTCGGGCTATCGGGTTAAGCGGACAGATGCACGGTGCCGTGCTGCTGGGACGCCAGCAGCAGATCCTGCGGCCAGCAATTTTATGGAACGATGGCCGCAGCGCCCGGGCCTGCCAGGAGCTGGAGGAGTGCGTGCCGGATGCCAGAAGCATAACCGGTAACCTGATGATGCCCGGCTTTACCGCGCCGAAGCTGCTATGGGTCAAAGAGCATGAAGCTGATATTTATCGGCAGATAGCGCGCGTTCTGCTGCCGAAAGATTACCTGCGCTGGCGGATGACCGGCGAGTTCGCCAGCGACATGTCGGATGCGGCGGGCACGATGTGGCTGGATGTCGCCAGGCGTGACTGGAGCGACAGGTTGCTGGCCGCCTGTGGTCTCTCGCGTGAGCAAATGCCGACGCTGTTTGAAGGTAATCAGGTGACGGGGCAGGTAGCCGCGGCGCTGTGCCAGCGCTGGTCGCTTCCTGCCGGGCTTGCCGTCGTAGCGGGCGGGGGCGATAACGCAGCCGGGGCGATTGGTGCAGGGATCTGGCAGCCGGGGCAGGCAATGCTGTCGCTGGGGACGTCCGGCGTTTACTTTGCCGTCAGCGAGCGTTTTCTGAGTAATCCCGAGCGTGCGGTACACAGCTTTTGCCATGCGTTGCCCGACAGCTGGCATCTGATGTCGGTAATGCTCAGCGCCGCTGCCTGCCTGGACTGGGCGACGCGGCTCACCGGCCAGCCTTCCGTGGCGGCCTTGCTCGCCCTGGCGGAAAAGGCACGGCTATCAGATCGCTCGCCCTGTTTTCTGCCCCACCTGTCCGGCGAGCGCACGCCCTATAATAATCCCGCCGCCACCGGCGTCTTCTGGGGGTTTACTCATCAGCACGGGCCGGAAGATTTGGCCATGGCGGTGCTGGAAGGCGTAAGCCTGGGACTGCTGGAAGGTATGGAGGCGCTGCACGCCAGCGGCATCCGGCCTTCTGCCATCACGCTGATCGGCGGCGGCGCGCGCAGCGCTTTCTGGCGACAGCTGCTGGCGGATATATCTGGCGAAGCGATGGATTACCGGACGGGCGGCGACGTCGGCCCCGCGCTGGGTGCCGCCCGGCTCGCCCGCATGAGCTGCTATCCGGGCGTCTCTCCGGCTGAGCTGTTGCCGGAACTGCCGCTGGAAGCGCGCTATACGCCCCGTGCGGGGCAGCTGGATTTTTACCGGCAGCGCCAGGCGTTGTTTAAACAGCTTTATCAGCAGACCGCTGCTTTATAAGGAATGCTGCCGCGCTGCTGTATAAATGTCAGGATGCCGTACTGATTGAGTCTGTCAGCAGTCTGAGAAACCGCCCCGCGCGGTTTCTTTTTTTCTCGTTTTGTTGATCGCACCGACAGGCTTGTCTGCTGCTGCCTGCCATCCCTTGTCTTTAAGCAAAATTTCTTCATATTGAATCCATCGCGTCCGTTGCAGAGATTGATATGAAAAAAAACGACTACGCTCCCGCGAAGCGGGCAAGGATTTCGTTGCTGTTTAATGCCAACAAAGCCTATGACCGCCAGATTATTGAAGGGATCGGCGAATATTTCTATGCCTCCCAGTGCGACTGGGACATCTTTATCGAAGAGGATTTCAGCGTGCACGCCCTGAACGCGGATATTCTTTCCAGCAACGGAATTATCGCGGACTTTGATGATGAGCATCTGGCTTCCCGGCTCGGTCAGATCGCCGTGCCCGTGGTGGGCGTGGGCGGCTCTTATCGTCGCCGCGAGGACTATCCTCCGGTCAGCTATGTTGCCACGGACAATGAAGCGCTGGTGGCCAGGGCCTTGCATCATCTGATTGAAAAAGGCATTGAGCGCTTCGCCTTTTTTGGTTTGCCAGCCGGGGCAGGGAAGCGCTGGGCGCAGGAACGTGCCTCGGCATTTTTGCATCTGACCAGCGCAATGTCTTATCCCGGCGTCGTCTACGAAGGCATGGTGACGGACAGCAATACCTGGGAGACCGCCCAGCAAAAGCTGGCCGAGTGGCTGAGTTCGCTGCCCGATCACACCGGGATTATTGCCGTGACGGACGCGCGCGCCAGGCATATCCTGCAAACCTGTGACTATCTTGGCATTGCGGTGCCGGAGAGGCTGTGCGTGATAGGTATTGATAATGAAGAGCTGACCCGCTATCTGTCGCGTATTTCGCTCTCGTCGGTGGTGCAGGGCACGCGGAAGATGGGGTTTGCCGCCGCCAGGCTTCTTGACGACAGGCTTTCAGGCCGCCGCGTTACTACCGAGCCGGTGATCGTTCCCCCTGAAAGCGTTATTGCCCGCCAGTCGACCGATTACCGTTCAATTATTGACGCAATGGTGGTGAAGGCGATGTGGTTTATCCGCAAGAACGCCTGCCGGGGAATTACCGTTGAGCACGTGCTTGACGCGGTTGACACTTCCCGCTCGAATCTCGATAAAAAATTTATGGTCGAGCTGGGAACGACCATTCATAAAGTGATTCAGGATGCAAAATTTGCCAGGGCAAAAGAGCTGCTGGAAACGACCACGCTACCGGTTGCCGAAATCAGCCGACTATGCGGCTACAGCACGCCGCAATATTTCTGCACCGTTTCCCGGCAAAACCTGCTGATGTCGCCAGTCAAATATCGCAGCAGCCTGGCAGGTGGACAGCGTAGCGCGGCCGATATGCGTCAGGCAGGCGAGGTTCAGGCTGAGGCAGAGTAAAGGGTATCAGGCAAATGCCGAGCGGTGAGGAGCCGTTCCCTGCTTAACAGAATGGCCTGGTGAAAGCCAGCAGCCAGCAGGCACAACAGCAAAAAGCCCGCTTCAGTTTCCTGAAGCGGGCTTCTCTGAATATGGCTCCTCTGACTGGACTTGAACCAGTGACATACGGATTAACAGTCCGCCGTTCTACCGACTGAACTACAGAGGAATCGTTTGAACGGGGCGCATAATAACGAGGTCGACTCTGGCTGTCAAAGGGGTAATGCAAATTTTCAGTGCAACTGGCTGAAATGTGATCGCTGCCGGTTGCGCCAGCTGTCAGGAGCCTGTCACTGCGTTGCTACTGACCTCATTACTGGCCCGTTTGTTGCCGATATTCGCCTGGCGTTACGCCAGCAAAACGTTTGAATGCCCGTCCCAGCGTGATGGCGGAATCGTAACCGACGCGCTCAGCGATGGCGGCAAGCGTTAACCGGGGATCGCGTAGTAAACAGCGTGTGCGGAACATGCGCCAGTGGGTCAGATAAGCGCCGGGCGTTTCACCCGTAACAGCCTTAAAGTGAAGGGCAAAGGATGAACGTGACATGCCCGCTTCGTTGGCCAGCGTTTGCAAATTCCACGGTTTAGCAATGTCCTGATGAAGGCGTTTCATCACGCTGCCAAGTCTGGCATCGGTCAGCGCGGCAATCCAACCTTGTTGCGTTTGCTCACGCAAGCAATGCGCGCGAATTGCCTGCACAAAAACCACATCGGCCAGGCGGCTCACTACAATACGCGAGCCCATATGCTGCCCCTCGGTTTCGATAGCCAATAATTTTAACGCTGCCTCCAGCAGCGGCGAGCGGGTAGCATCGGCAGGGATGACGGCTACAGGGGGTAAGAGTGACAATAGCGGTTCTGCGCCTGCGCTATCAAAAGTAAAATAACCGCAAAGAATATCAGCCGCTTCTCCCTGGCCACCAAAATGCAGTTTTTTTCCCGGACGTTCGGCAAATACCTCTTCACATCGACGTGTTGGGCTGGCGTGGTGGTCTACCAGAGAAAAAAGAGTATTGGGCTGCACCAGAAAACAATCACCTTGCTGCAGTTTGACAGGCTGTTGTCCCTCCGTTATCAGCCAGCCCTCTCCCGAAATGATAAAACCAAAGCGGATAGCAGAACTCTCAACAAAGCTGACGCCCCACGGCGCGCGCGGTAAAAGGCGGGAATAGAGCGCGCTTTGCAAACGCATGGCGGCAAAAACATCGTCGAGCAGATCCATAGCAAACTCTTCAGAATGGACGATAAGTCAGTATAAATATCTTTTTAGTCATTCAGAGTCCAGCTGAAAAAGATTAGGTTAAAAGGGCATCTTCACTAACCGAAAGAGAAATCATTATGCAAAGCTATCGTCTTGAGCATTTCGGCAGCCTTGATGGCTTAAAACGGGTCGAGGAGCCGCAGCCTGTCCCTGGAGCAGATGAGGTTTTAATCAAGGTTCGTGCCTGTAGCCTCAATTACCGGGATTTGGCGATCCTGTACGGTACCGGTACGCTTTCGCCCAAAGAAGGATTGATCCCCATATCTGATGGCGCGGGCGAAGTGGTCGCGACCGGCGAAGCGGTAAGCCTGTTTGCCGTCGGTGACAGGGTAGCGGGAAGCTTTTTCCCTTACTGGTTTGGCGGTGCGCAAAATAGTGCCGCCGGACGTGGCGCATACGGCACGCAGGCCGATGGCTGGCTAACCCAGTATAAAGTGGTCAACCAGGAGGGGCTGGTCGCCATTCCTGATTATTTAAGCTGGGAAGAGGCGGCAACCTTGCCTTGTGCGGGCGTGACGGCGTGGAACAGCCTGCAACAGTCCAGACCGATAAGGCCGGGCGAAACGGTACTGACACTGGGCACCGGCGGGGTAGCGCTGTATGCGGTGCAGTTTGCTAAGTTGAGCGGGGCGCGGGTTATTGCGCTGACGTCAAATGATGAAAAAGCGCAGTTGCTAACCACGTTGGGCGCGGATCACATCATTAACTACCGCCAGTATCCTGAATGGTCGGGCAAAGTACGTGAACTGACTGACGGCGAAGGCGTCTCACGAGTTGTCGAAGTTGGCGGGCCGGGTACGCTGCAACAGTCGTTGCTTTCCACTGCGCCGGGCGGAGAAATTGCACTGATAGGATTTGTTGCCGATGGCAATGCACCCATTGATTTTATGTCGTTGCTCAAAAGCAGCGTGACCGTCAGGCCTTTTAGCGTCGGCAGCCGCGCAGATTTTATTGCCATGAACCGCGCATTAAATTTCAGCAAGCTGCGGCCCGTAGTTGGCCAGGTGTTCAGCTTTGAGCAAACGGAGGAAGCCTGGCGATATTTCGACAGCCGTCAGCATGTGGGTAAGGTAGTGATTACGGTTAACGAATAGCTGCCCGGAGCATCTGGTCATCATAATCGGTTTGGGCCACGATGGGTTGTGGCCCGACCCTGTTTAACCAGCAAGCGGGAAAATCAAAATAAACTGATATTCCCTTAAACGCGGAAGGTATTTACCATTCCCCCTAAAGCATGTACCTGCTCTGCCAGGGATTGCGAGGCGGTAGTAGATTCTTCCACCAGCGCGGCGTTACTCTGGGTTACCCCATCCATTTGGCCGACTGCCACGCTTATCTGGGAAATGCCCTGCATCTGCTCATTTGAGGCCAGAGCAATTTCATCCATCGCTGCAGCCAGCTCGCTGACCTTGCCGGTTACGCTCATGATGTTTTCCGCCGTACCGTCGGCTACCGCGACACCCGCGTTAATTTGAGAAACCGCGTTTTCAATCAGGACTTTAATATCCCGTGCGGCCGTGGCGCTGCGCTGTGCCAGCGTACGAACTTCACTGGCTACTACGGCGAATCCTCGGCCTTGTTCTCCGGCCCGTGCAGCTTCAACGGCTGCGTTCAGCGCCAGGATATTAGTCTGGAAAGCGATGCCCTCAATCGTGCCGGTAATATCTTTTATCCTGGTCGCGCTGGAAGAGATGTCAGCCATCGTTTTGGTCATTTGACGAACATTTTTTTCACCGTCACGGACCAGTGCAGCCGTCTCACGGGCCGAGCTGGCCGTAAAGGTGGCACCCGCAGTGTTGCTTTTCACCGTGGCGGTTAACTCTTCCATACTTGCAGCGGTTTCCTGCAGGGCAGATGCCTGCTGCTCGGTACGGGACGACAACTCCGTATTGCCTCGGGCAATTTCATCGGAGGCCAGCGCAACTGAAGTTGAAGCATCTTTAATTTTTGATACCAGCTCACAGAGGTGACTTTGCATCCGGGCCAGTGACGCCAGCATGCTGGTGGTGTCTCCCGGACGGAGCGCTACCTGAGAGGTAAGATCGCCGCCAGCAATCGCTGCCGCCAGCTCCTGCGCCTGCACCGGCTCGCCGCCTAACTGACGCATTAAAATTCGTAAGGTCATAAAACCGGTCCCTGCGGCAATCAGCAGCGATAAGAAAACCAGAACAACCAGCAAAAAGCTGGTCCGACGGCTCTCCTCACTGCTTTTTTCTACGGCATTCTGGACATTGTGCACCTGCACATCCGTCATATCGTTAAGCGCAGCCTGCAATGCCCGTTGCGTTGGACGAGAGACATTCATCAGAAAAGGAACCACTTCAGCCTGTCGGTTCTGAAGACCAAGCTGGCCTGCTTTTTCAAAGTCGGCCATAGCGGGGCCTTCTCTCTCGATAATGGCTTTGAAAGCTTCACGTCCCGCCGGGGTAGAATCAATTTTCATTAGCTGGGCCAGCGCTTCCCGATTTTTGATAAACAAATTCTTCTGGGTTTGAACGCGTTCCCACTCAGGCTGCATCTGTTTTGGATCGGTTAGCAGCGCCAGGTTACGCACCGCGATGGAGAGATCGCGTACGCTGCCCCGCATATCAAGCGCCAGCTTATACTTCTTCATTTTGATGTTTGCCACATCATTCATGCTATCCCTGGCATGGTTCAGAGCATTAACAGCTACGCCAGCACACACGGCCAGCAGCAGCACCATGAGGCCGTAGCCGATAACAATACGCATTGATATTTTCACGATAATTTACCAGGGTAACTAATGAGTGTGTTTACTATCGGCAAAGTGAAGAAATATTTGAGTGTAAGCTGGACTAATTTTGGGCGGACTGAGGAGGGGGAATGGGACAAAAAGGTGTTTCGGATGGTAATTCCTTTGCCTCAGCCTCACCATCAGCCTGCTGGTTATGCTCCCTGGGGATAATCTCGCCGTAAAGCCATACTGCATACCCGGAAACTAATGGTGTATTAACATTGGGCAGATGATAAAGCGTCGCGCCTGGCAGGTTGACGGAAAAATTATCAGGGGCCACTATCGGGCCTTTAATACAGTATTAGCGCTCTGAGATAAGAGCGCTAATATCTACTTTTTAAATTTATAGAAAAACCAAAAAAACACTATTCCGGATGATGATGCAATGGCGGCTTTTTGATATTGATATGTCGTGTTAGAACAGTAAGCCATGGCAGCCATTACTACAGATAATAATACAGAGGCTATTATTATCCTCATTACACGAGGAGTTACCACCAACAAGTGCCTCCATATAAGATGCCATTAAGACTTCCCGCCCCAGGTGCGCCTGCTAACCATCCGGGGACAAAGCCTGTTCCCGGAACAGCAACGCTCCCGGCGGTTGCCCCTGATAAACCACCGCTTATAGCATCCTTAATAAACTCCCTGGACATGTCGTTCATATTATAGTTTTGCAATCCTGCACCGGATATCATGTTTATTTCATTGGAATTCAGGGTTTTCATAATATCTTTTTTTGTTTGCATGTCCTTGCGAGACATATTAACTAAATTTACCCCTTCCATTGTGATTAATATCACATAATTAAATTTCTGGTTATTTTTTGATCTCTATCAATATCGTTGCTGTTTCTCAAGTGTAATCCTTTGCCTCTTTAATATTCCGGTAATAGATAATTATATTGAGAGCTCGGGTATCTTTAAAGACGCAATGAGCGCTTTCACAATCTCAAGGCAGGCAAGCAGGTAACTCATCAAAAGAATAATGCTCTTTGCGCAATCAATCGTATGCCGGTATCCCCCAGAGTCATTAACCTGTCCGTATGAAGTAAATATCATGATGGAGGATAATGTTGCTGATAAATTATCCATTTTTTTTAACTAAAGTGGCCCAATAAGCCCCTTCAAAAATAGTGGGGCTTACTGTCATATATCAGCCAAACCATTCAGCCGGGCACTTCACTTAACCGTTCAATATTGTCCGGCAGTGGTTTATTGCGGCACTAATGCCTATCAGTTTTACTTTCTATGAGTCCCAGATGGCTCCGTACGCCGCGCGGCCACGTGCCTCACATCCGTCCACCACATAGTCAGTGAGCTTGCGGTTTGCAATGCATACCACCGCTTCCGCCTCTATCCGTTCTGCTTCCTGCCAGGCAAGCTCCAGCAGATCGGGTTTTCCTTTCGCATCGGTGTCCCAGATAATGACGTCCGGTACCACGGCCAGCACCTCGTCAACAAAAGCATCGCCGTAGGTAAGGCGGGGATTGCGCGTTGACCATATCAGGCAGTGGCGCGCCTGGTTAGCCACCAGGTGGGGTAACAGAGGGCCAATCCCGCTGCCCGTGGCGACAAACACCACCGAATGAAACAGCTGATGCACACTGCCAACGCCAGGCGTGGGAATGCCGCGAAACCAGACATGGGTTGGCGGATTATCAATGAACGAACTGGTCCAGTCGCCTGCCCGTGAGACCAGCATCCGACAGCCAGGCCCCTCCAGCACCGGGATGTTAGCAAACGGGTGCCATTCACTTAGCGGATGACGGCTAATAGTCAGCGACGAGCCGGTAAAGGGATCGCGCGGCAAGTGGAAACGCAGCAGTACCGCATGCTCTGAAGGGCGGGTAAAGGTCACCGGTATGCGGCGCAGATGGAACCACGGCAACAGCACACTGATGGTGATGGTGAGCAGCCCCCAGAAAGCGGGCAGCAGACAGACGGGATGTTGCGTATCACGGGCAAAACAGCTCACCTGGGCCCATGAAAGAAACAGGGCCAGCCAGCCAACGTAGCGATGAACGTGTTCAAACTGGTTATGATAACGCGCCCGCATTTTTGGCAGAGCCATCAGGCAGATTAACGCCAGCAACAGCCCCAGCATAAGGTTGAGCATGACCAGCCGCAGGGAAACACCTGGCAAATGGTGCATATAGTTCCAGCAAACGCCGGCAGTAAATAGCAGCGTCCATACTGTGGCAAATAATGCACAACCTGAATGTATTCCGCCAAAGTGATAGACTTTTGCCACGTGACGTCGCACCCTCAGCGGCCAGCTTTTTGGGGTTTTCCAGACGAGGCGAAACAGCAGGTTAATTAAATACTGCTGACGAATAAGCACGGAAGCTAATAAATTACCCAGCGCCATATGCGCCATTGCAGCCAGATTTAACTGCTGAGGTTGCCACCAGTTGCCGATCGTCAGGGCATAATAAAGCCACAGAAGATTAATAGACATCATCAGAATAAACAGGCGCTGATAATGGCTTAATGGATATAGCTTGCTGCGCTTCAACCAGAAAATAGTTCGACTGTTGCCTGGCCAGACAGCGATCGTTCGTGACTCTTTCAAAAAATTACCCCACAGGAATGGAAGGACAGGACGCTCTGAATTTTGGATAACGCCCTGACAAACGCGGGTAATATAGGGGGTAAACAGATAAACAGGATTTGAGAATAATCTAAAATGCACGGCTGGCGAAAAACTTAGGGCCAGCCTTAGCCATAATCCATCAGTAGAAAATGCTACATCCGCTTTATGCGCAGCAGCGTATAGCCGTCGCCGTCAACAGTAGCTGGTTGCTAAGAATACTCTGTATAAAGAAGCTCACCGGCTGTTCATAAGCAATGTGCAGCCGGCTGATAAAAATATTTTAATATCGGATAAAAATTTTATTTAAGCATAACGCTATGTCGGAAAGCGCAAATTAAAGCTGGGAAGTAAAAAGTGCTGCAATAAGCAATGATGAAAAATAAACTTTGGCCCTGTCGTGATAACAACAAAATAGCTGTGCCGGATGAACAGGGAAAAAAGAATCACGGGTATGTCAACTTTGCCCGATCATAAAATATCCTGGCAGAAGGGTGAAATAAGGCCACGCGCTTGCAAACATCGCGGCCTGGGTTTAAAAATCTTTACTCCAGGGGCACCAGCTTCATTGGCTTGCCGCCCAGTTTAGGCGCAATACTTTGCTGAACTGCGACAACGGCTGCAAGCGGCCGCCATGCCATAGTTATAGCGTCGATAAGACCCGCATCGTTTAAATGTAGGCGATCCATACCGTCAATGGTGTGATCGCCAAACCTGATAGTAAAAATGGCGACAAAATCCGCCTCGTTGCGCAACAGCAGCTGTAAATCAAAGGCTTCTATAGTGTCCAGCAGCTGGGCAAGAACCTTGCTAACCTGTTCCTTCCCTTCGAAGGGAACAGGAATGATTGGGCTGCGGAACGTGACGTTATCCGCCATTTGGGCCATAGCGCCTTCAACGTGACGCTTGCCCAGGGCGGCAAGCCAGGCATCAAGATGTGCTGTAACGATCATGGCATAGTCCTTCTTATTAATTGATTTCAACCGCTGGCTGGCAAGGGCCAACGCACCTTTCACGTTCATCCTAACGCCATTGACCCGGCAGCATTAACGGGGGTAGTGTTCATTTCAGAAGTGACAAAACTGTCATTAATAGCAACTTTTGGGGAGCAGGCGGTGGAAAGTTTCAGTGCGCTGGGAGGGATGGAGGTCTTTGTGCAAGCTGCACGGGCCCAGAGCTTTGCAGAAGCAGGCAGAAATCTTGGCCTGTCTGCGTCTGCCGTCAGTAAAAGTATTTCCCGGCTGGAGGAGCGTACAGGCGTGCGGCTCTTTCAGCGCAGTACGCGCAGCATCCATCTTACTTCAGAAGGTGAAATGTTCTTCGAAAGGTGCAGGCGAATTTTTGGGGAAATTCAGGCTGCGGAAGATGAACTCAGCGCAATGACACAGCACCCGCACGGGCGACTTAAGGTGGGGCTGGCACTGGCGGCAGGGCTACCGCTACCCGTGCTCGCCGCATTTATGGCGCACTATCCCGAGATAGAGCTGGATTTAGATTTTACCGACCGGCTCGTCGATGTGATCGATGAAGGATTTGATGTGGTAATTCGGGGGAGTTTGCTCCGGGATTCGCGCCTGGTATCTCGCCCGCTGGGGCCTTATCGTACATGTCTGGTAGCTGCACCAGGGTATTTGAAAGAGAAAGGGATCCCGGCAAAACCGGAAGATCTTTTAGATCATACGTGCCTGCACTACCGTTTGACGTCGGGCGGGAAAGCATACCAATGGCCGCTGCAATCCACTGCTTTTACAACGGGATTTTCGCTGCCGTTAACAGTGATATGCAACAGCGTAGATGCGCTGCTTTACATGGCGCTTGCCGGACGCGGTATCGCGTGTATGCCCGACTTCGCTGTCAAAGACGCGGTTGCAGAAGGGCGGTTAAGCATCGTGCTGGCTAACGACATAATCGACGCCAGCACGCTGCATATCGTGTGGCCCAGCAACCGGAAAATGACGCCAAAGGTGCGCGTCTTTGTTGACTTTATGCTCGCTCATTTTAGCGATTACCTGGTGACTTAACGCCGTGCCTGCGGTTAATCAGCCTTGCGAAAAAGCAGTACGGGCTACCTCATTTCTCCCGTCGATTCCCGCACCACCAGCCAGCTATCAAATTCCGGTAACGCGCCGGCAGGCTGCTGGCGGATATGGCAGATCAATCTGCGCGCGGCTTCCCGGCCCATCTCATAAACCGGCTGAGCCACTACCGTCAGCGGCGGGGCCACCAGTTCCGTCCAGGGGAAATTATCATACATCACAAACGAGATATCTTCGGGCACCCGCAGACCGCGTTTTGCCAGTTCGCGCAGTAAACCCATGGCGATAAGGTTATCTGAGGCGATCAGCGCGGTAGGCGGCTCGGGCAGCATAAGCAACTCGGTCAATATCTGTTTGATATTCTCATCGTTGATGGCATTAAGCCGCACCAGTGCCGGGTCCAGTGTTATTCCCGCCGCCTGATGTGCATCGATCATCCCTTTCACACGTTGCGCGACGGGCGTTGGCCCTAACGCCATCGAGTGGGAATAGGGCGTGGCAATACGCATACTGGAAAGATAAGCGATACGCCGATGGCCGGCGTTCAGCAATAGCCGTGTGGCGTCTTTTGCTACAGCCAGAAAATTTGCCTGAATAGTTTCCACCTCCAGCCCTTCGACCGCACGGTCAAAGGTCATCAGAGCGCGTCCTTCCGCCAGCACCTGTTTCAGGTGATCGTTATCGCGTGCCAGAGAACTACAGGGCGCAACGATGATCCCGTCAACGCGCTTGTCCAGCATCACGCGTACGGCTTCCCGTTCTTCCTCCACGGTTTCATCGCTGTTACTGAGAAGCAAATGAAACCCTGCCTGGCGAGCGACGTCGGCCATACCGCGTAAGGCAAGACCAAAGTGGGGGTTTTCGATATCGCCAACGATTACCCCAATGGTATTAGAACGCCCGGTATTCATGCTGCGTGCCAGCTCGTTTGGCCGGTATCCCAGCGTTTCAGCAGCGTGAGTGACGCGGGTTTGCACCTCTTCGCTGACGGAACCATATCTGCCTAAGGCTCTGGCAGCCTGGGCTTTTGACACGCCTGCCAGCTGCGCGACATCGGCTACCGTCGGGCTTCGCAATTGATTTTTTGTTGTCATAATTATTTCGAATCACAAGTTGATAACATCGAAATTGACGCTGCTTAAAGCGTGTGCTTAATATGAGTATATCCACTTGAGACCGGTCTCACAACAAGCGCCGGTTTCATTTTGACTCCCATTGAGACCGGTCTCAATTATAACTCACCGGCTCGGTGGACTTTAAAGTTTCACCTGCAAAGACGGAAGGGCCTTATGACATCGCATAACCGTTTTACCCATCTGACCGCCGCGTTCTTCGGCGCCGCGGTCATCCTTTCAGCCAGCTTCAGTGCTCAGGCGGCTGATAACAATCCCTATGGTTTAATTGAGCCGGGCCATCTGCGTGTGGCCAGCCTGGGAGACGCAAAGCCTTATACCTTCACCGATAAAAGCGGCAACTTTACCGGTTTTGACGTCGAGTTCTTCAAAAACGTCGCCCACCGTATCGGTATCGATCAGGTCGATTTTGTTGGTCAGGATTTCTCCGCCATCCTTCCTGCCGTGGCTAACGGGCAGTACGACGCTGGCGTTTCGGCTATCGGCATTACGCCCGCCCGCGAAAAGACGGTCGATTTCTCTACGGGCTATCTGGCTGGTTATCTGACGGTGTTAACCCGCAGCGATTCCGGCGTGAAAAACGTCGAGACGCTGGCCCACAAACGGCTGGGCGTGATTCAGGGAACGCTGCAGGAAAGCTATGCGCTGCAACACTTCAAACAGACGGATCTGGTTCGCTTCCCTGATAACAACGCTGCCGTCTCCGCGCTGAACAACGGCACTCTTGATGCCATGTTTCTGGATTACGAAGCCGCCAAAGATTATGCCAGCCGCTTTAAGCTGACGACGGCCGCCAATATCCCTTCTTTTGATGCGCCAGCAGGGGTGGCGATAGCCAAAAACAAACCCGCTTTTAAAGCCGCGCTGGATAAAGCCATCAAAGATGCCATGCAGGATGGGACCTGGAAACAGCTCTACGAGAAGTGGTTCCCCGGTTCGCCAATGCCTGAACAGTATCTGCCCCAGCACCATTAATTCCGCGCGCTGTGCGTGTGCCTGCATCCGGTGATGGCTTCTCTCCATCACCCGCAACAGAGAATCGGCTATGGATCTGATAACTATTCTTTCGCGTACCTTCTTTGATATCCCGGCGATGATGGATGTACTGCCGCAGCTGCTGGCAACCGGGCTGGTCAATACGATTATTATCTCGGTGGCGGCCACGGTGCTCGGGACCTTTTTCGGTCTTATCCTGGCGCTGATGGGGATTTCCCCTTCGCGCTGGCTGCGCGTGCCCGCCCGGCTTTATACCGATCTGTTTCGCGGCCTGCCTTCCATCCTTACCATTTTGCTGATCGGTCAGGGCCTGGCGCGTTTCAGTTACCAGCTGTTTGGACCCACACCTTACCCGCTCGGCATCTTTGCCCTGAGCCTGATTGCCAGCGCATACATGGGCGAAATCTTTCGTTCAGGTATTCAGAGCATCGAACAAGGCCAGATGGAAGCCTGTCGGGCGCTGGGCATGAGTTATAACCGGGCAATGCGGCTGGTGATTATTCCGCAGGGTATTCGCCGCGTGTTACCCGCCATCGTTAACCAGTTTATCGCCATTATTAAAGACTCTTCGCTGGTCTATTTGCTGGGGCTGATGACCGGTCAGCGCGAACTGTTCCGGGTCGGCCAGGATGCGGCGGTACTTAGCGGCAACCTGTCGCCTCTGATGCTGGCCGGACTGTTTTATCTGGTTATCACCGTGCCGTTGACGCACGCGGTGAACTACATCGACATCCGTTACCGGACCGGTCGTCGACGCGCGACGGCTCCGCAAAGCGGCTTGAAAGAAGTTGATGAAGTAGATGTCAAACGCGCCGTTGCGCCCACCGCCTCCCTGACCAGCGAACAAGGACACTGATATGGCAACTTCCTCTACGTTTCACGGTGCAAGCCTTGAGCTGCGCAACCTGACGCTGGCGTATGGCCCAATCGAAGTACTGCGCAATGTATCGCTGAATATTGCTCCCGGCGCTACCACCTGCATCATCGGTCCTTCCGGGTCAGGCAAATCAACCTTATTGCGCGGTATCAACCGGCTGCATGAACCCAAAAGCGGCGATGTATTGCTGGCAGGCCGTTCGGTGTTGAAAGACAAACCCGACGCGCTGCGGCTGCGCATCGGCATGGTGTTTCAGCACTTTAATCTGTTTCCCGACCATAGCGCGCTTGAAAACGTGGCGCTGGCACCCTGGAAAGTAAAAGGCCGTTCTAAAGCCGAAGCGCTGGAGATTGCCCGCCAGCGTCTGGCCGAAGTGGGATTAGCGCAGCGCGCCGATCATCGTCCGCGCGATCTCTCCGGCGGCCAGCAGCAGCGTGTGGCCATTGCGCGTGCGCTGGCGATGGAACCGGAAGTAATGCTGTTTGATGAAGCGACCTCTGCGCTCGATCCCGAACTGGTAAAAGGCGTGCTGACGCTGATGGCCGAGCTGAGTCAGCGCGGCATGACCATGGTAGTGGTGACGCATGAGATGGGATTTGCCCGGCGCGTTGCCGACCAGGTGGTGTTTATGGACGAAGGTGAAATCGTGGAAGCGGGTACGCCAGAGCAACTGTTTGAACGCCCGCAGTCAGCCCGTTTACAACGTTTTTTATCGGAGGTGCTCTGATGGCACATCGCAAGGTTTCAGCCCCCGTTCGTACGGCTCTGGTGGGTTTTGGCGTTGCCGGAAAGGTCTTTCATGCACCGCTGATTTCACACAATAAAGATTACCTGCTGGAGGTGATTGTCAGCCGTGACGAACAGCGAGTGGCATCGGCACAGCATCTCTACCCACAGGCGCGAATTGTGCCGGACTGGTCATCACTGCTGCAGCTGATCGATAGCGGTGAAATCGCAATAGATCTCATCGTGCTGGCCACGCCACCCGCGCAGCATCTTGAGCAAGCTTTGCAGGCCAGCCAGCGCGGCATCCATCTGGTAGTAGATAAACCTTTTGCCCCGGATGTGGAAGCGGCTCAGGCGATGATTAGCGCAGCCCGCCAGGCCAATACTTTGCTGACGGTGTTTCATAACCGCCGCTGGGATGGGGATTTCCTTACGCTTCAGCGCCTGGTGCAGGCAGAGGCCTTTGGCACGGTCAGAAGTTTCGAATCCCGCTTTGAGTGGTGGCGACCTGAAGGCTTTGGCAACTGGCGTGACAAGGTAACGATTGCGCAGGGCGGCGGCCTGCTGCTGGATCTGGGTAGCCACCTGATCGATCAGGCCATACAGCTATTTGGCCCGGTGCAGGAAGCCAGCGCGGAGCTGGCGCGGCATTCGGGCAAGCAGTCCGACAGTGACGAAGACTGCTTCGTCTCACTTCTACATCAAAACGGAGTGCGATCGCGGCTATGGATGAATGGCCAGGCCGCATTAAACGCGCCGCGCTTTCATCTGCTGGGCAGCAAGGGCGCTTTTACCCGCTTCGGGCTGGATAACCAGGAGCCGCAGCTTGCCGCAGGAATGTCGCCAGCGGACAGTCGGTACGGCGTTACGCCATCTGAACAGTCTGCCCGGGCAGGCACAGTGGATGAGCCCCATGACGTTCCTCTACAGCGCGGCGACTATCCCGCCTTTTATCAATTGCTGGCCAGCGCGCTGTTGCACGGCGCTCCGCCTCCCGTAACGGCCGATGAGGCGCTGGCTGTACTGCAGCTTATCGAACAACTCCATCGGCAAAACCGCGTGCGTATTGCCTGATCGGCGTAACTCTTTAACAGAAGGAATAAATAATGAGTGAAAAATCTGTGGCTAAAACCGTTGTCGTGTTGGGCGGTGGGGTGCTGGGCGTGTCAACCGCATGGCAGCTGGCCAAAGCCGGTGCCAGAGTGACGCTGGTAACGGAAGCGGAGCTTTGTTCTGGTGCATCGGGACGTTCGCTTTCCTGGCTTAACTCGGCCGGCGAACGTTCACAACCTTATCATGCGCTGAGAATGGCAGGGATTGACCGTTACCGCACGTTGTTTGCCCGCCATCCCGATCTCGACTGGCTGCGTTTTGATGGTGCGCTGTGCTGGGCCGCTGACGATGAAGCAGGGACGAAAGCGCGGCACGCTTATGAAAAAGCGCTTGGCTATGACTCGCACCTTGTTGATCAGACTACAGTCAGTCATGTCGATCCAAAGGTAAACGCAACCGCGCTCGCCAGCGTCGCTATTGCCAATCCGGGCGAGGGCTGGGTCAGCCTGCCGCATCTGGTCGAGCATCTTGTTCAGGAGCTAAAAGCAGCGGGTGGCGAAGTGATTGAGCATGCGGGAAAAGCGAGTGTGATAGTTACCGCCGGACGTGCGGCTGGCGTTCGCAGCGAGAAACGCGGTGAATTCATCGCAGACCGAGTGCTGGTGGCCTGCGGCCCATGGACACCCGAGGTTGTCGCGCCGCTCGGTGTACATATTGCTAACGGTTCTCCGGTTTCTATGCTGGTTACCAGCACGGTACAGGATCGTGGTTTGAAGGTGGTGATGAATACGCCACGCGCGGCGATTCGCCCTAATCCTGGCAATACGCTGGCGGTCGATCATGACTGGTACGAAGAAGATATTGTGGCGCATGCTGACGGTCGATACAGCATCGATGAAGCGGTGGTCAGTCAGTTAATGGTGGAAGCGGGGCGCCTGGTTGGCGATGGTTCACCGCTGGCGGCACAGAGCTGGAAAATTGGGCTGAAGCCTGTTCCGGGCGATGGCGAACCGGTCGTTGGGGAACTAAAGAACGTACCAGGCTGCTTTGTGGCGTTTACCCATTCAGGCGCAACGCTGGCGCTGATCCTTGGCGAACTTCTTACGGATGAAATGCTTACGGGTGCGAAGCATCCTATGCTCTCCACCTTCCGGCCGGAAAGATTTAGCTAAACGTTTTTCCAGCGCCACGAGGGTTGTGGCGCTGGGTAGATATAATCATTGTAATCAACCCATGACATTTGCCGATGGAAAATATACGATTTATATATGAATCGTAACGGAGTATAGGCTTATGGGTATCGTTAAAATCTCAGACCTGCTGCATGAAGACGTCCGCGATGCCAGCAAGGCCATGTCACGTTCAGTTAACGCACAGGCTGAATACTGGATCCGCCTGGGTATGATGAGCGAGCTTTATCCCGAACTTAATTATCAGCAGATCAAGCTAATGATGTTGAAATCGGGTTCTGACCGTTTAATGGAGGTGATTGATGCCATCAATTCCCATTAAAAGCACAGATGAACTTGCTCGCCAGCGTCATGCCGGAGCATTACTCGCTTCCGTCTTTGAAATGCTGGATACGTTTATTGCTCCGGGAGTCACCACCCTGGACATCAATAACCGGGCAGAACAATTTATTGTCGAGCAGTTGCAGGCTCGCCCGGCCAGCAAAGGACAATATGATTATCCCTACGTACTGAACACCTCAGTCAATGAAGTCGTTTGTCACGGCATCCCTAAAGCTAGCGAATACCTGAAATCCGGTACTATCGTTAACGTAGACATTACCCTGGAAAAGGAGGGTCTGATTGCTGATTCCAGCAAAATGTATCTAATCGGGGATGTCTCACCGTTAGCTCGCCGTCTGGTGAAGAAAACCTGGGAAGCCATGTGGTCAGGCATTAGAGCAGTAAAACCGGGTGCGACGCTGGGCGATATCGGGCACGCCATCCAGACGCATGTTGAAAGTAGCGGCTATACCGTTGTCAGGGAGTATTGTGGGCACGGTATCGGTAAGGAAATGCATGAAGAACCCCAGGTGTTGCACTATGGACGACCAGGGACGGGCGAAATATTACAGGAAGGAATGGTGTTCACCATCGAACCGATGGTAAATCAGGGTGCCAGCAAAATAAAAACGAAAAAAGATGGCTGGACTGTGGTGACGCGCGATAAAAAGCTTTCGGCTCAGTGGGAACATACCGTAGCAGTGACCGCTGACGGTTTTGAAGTATTAACCCTGCGTAAAAACGAAATCATACCGTGCCATATCGCCTTGTAGTGGCTTTCACTGAAGAACAGGCTGAAATAAAACCGGCAAGCTCCTGCGGTTTCCTTCAGGAAAGGTTTCCCACAGATAGTCGAGAAAAGCAGATAAGCGGGCGTTCAGTAATCGCCTTGAAGGATAAATATCCATTCATAACCAACGCATAAGGCATAGCACGTTGACCTTAGAATCTACCGAATGGTTCAGCCGAAATGGCATTGAATGCTCCAGGGTAAAAGCCTGTTATTCCGGCTTTCCCAGGCATTTACATGATGAGTATGTTATTAGCGCAAACCTGACGGGGATAGAAGAGATCTGGCTAGCTGGAAAGACGACTTACGTCAAAAGTGGCCAGGTTACCTTATATAATCCCGGTACGATCCAGGCATCGCGCTTCGACAGCCAATGCGTGGAATTTGTTAGCGTGCACCTGCCGCAGGCTATGGTAAAAAAGCTGGTTAATAAAGAAAATTTGCGGGACGATCGTGAGGCACCGGCATTGCATGAAGGCGTCATTAACAATCCACGGTTGTTTAATGTGCTGTGCCGCTATGCAAACTCGGCTCGTCAGGATAACGGCATCTGTCAGGAGCAAGAGCTGATGCTGCTTTGTGGTGAATTACTGGAAAAAGATGTTTCTGTGAAGGGAAAGGATGAACAAAGAATAGAATGGGTTATTGAATATTTGCGCGAGCATAGTAACGTAAAGCCGCAGCTGGAAAGCCTTGCTCAAATTGCCGGGCTGAGCAAATACCATTTCGTTCGTCTTTTTACGCGGCATACCGGCATGCCACCCTTGCAGTACCATATGCAGTTGCGTCTGCACCAGGCGCGTAATTTATTACGCAGGAAGGTTCATCCTCTTGACGCGGCCATAGCCTTAGGATTTTACGATCAGAGCCACTTTATTAATGCTTTCCGCAAGGTAATGGGGACCACGCCCCATTACTATTTTTCACAGGTGGGATCAGGAGGTGATAAATTCCCGATAACCTGACGCGATAACATAAATGGCGAAATAGCTAAAAATGAGTGCCGAGGCAATGTAAGAGTATTTAAGCAGGCGGTGACCCAATAACTTACCGCCGAAACTCCCCACCAGACACAGAATACAGGTCCAGAATACGCCGGCGATAAAGAAGCCGCTCAGAAACCAGGCCGAGGCCGTTACGCTGTGCTGTCCCATGCGGGAAATGAGCGCGCCTCCGACCGTAGCAAACCATAAAATAGCCGTAGGGGAGGACAGAGCCAGGACTATTCCTCGCCTGAACTCACGTAGCAGAGAACGATACTGATGCGTTTTATTTACATCCAGTTCAGATGCTTTGCGGAAAGCGGCAACCAGCATTTTCCCGGCGAACCATAAAAGCAGGGCGCCCCCTCCAGTCCACAATACCCAGCGGACGGCTTCGTACTGCAGCAGCACGGTCATTCCCGCCAGCGCCAGTAACGCATAGGCTAAGTCTCCTACACAGGTGCCGACCCCCAGCCAGAAACCATGAAAATAGCCCCGCTGCATGGCCAGCGTAATCATGGCGATATTAGCGATACCAATATCAAGACACAGCGAAAGACTGAGTAAAAAGCCGTTAGAAAACTGCATCATAAAGTAAAACCTTAATTGGCTGCTCGTGCCCAGGCATGTTCAGGTTCTGCCCAGGCGGTTAGCAAATCGGCTTTCCCACGCTGGCGGCAAGGTGAAGCATGGCCCCGGCCCGGCATTGTTGACTGCGACAGGCGTAAAAGCTTACTAAACACTCGCTCACTTTATATGTATTGGAAATAATTGCGCAGGGGAAGACGTTTGCTAATGCAAAATCATATCTTTGAAAGCAAAAAGCCCGCTTCAGTTTCCTGAAGCGGGCTTCTCTAAATATGGCTCCTCTGACTGGACTCGAACCAGTGACATACGGATTAACAGTCCGCCGTTCTACCGACTGAACTACAGAGGAATCGGTTGATGCAGCGCATAGTAGCGAGGTCGCCCGGCAGTGTCAAAGAGGAAATCGCGTTTTGCCGTGCGTTCGTCTGCAAAATCAACAGCCCGCTCTGTTTTTCGCCCGTTCGGGCAAAATTCAATCTCTTGCGCCAGATCCCACTTTGCTGCGAATGGCCGCTCGATGTTAGAGGTATGTCAAAATTTTGTTATTTGGTGTTTTTAAAACGCCTGTTTCAATGCTTTTATATGTAAAGTTTCAAAAAAATAAATATGAAACAAACGAACCGATAGCGAGCATGCCTGGCGGGTGTCCGAAAGGGAAAAACAGGCATCATTAATTAACTGATTGATTTATTGCAATTAATGACAAGGAGAGACCAACGGCAGTCCGTTTTATCGATAGCTTTGCCTTTACCGAACTTTAATCAACGCGCTGGTGAAGTTGAATGAATGTAAAAAATTTCTTTCATTCAGGCCCAACCCAGCCACCAATGCCAGAAGGGCTTTAGCATGCACAAGAAGATGATCGTATCGCTGTTAGTTTTACTGCCGTTTTTCAGTATGGCCAAAGATATTCAGATCGGGGTCTCAATGGCGCTGTTTGATGACAATTTTCTGACTATTGTACGTAACTCCGTACAAAAAGAGATGCAAAAAGAAGGTGTTAAAGGACAGGTAGAGGACGCGAAAAACGACGTTTCCCAGCAGCTTCAGCAGGTACAAAACTTTATCGGCCAGGGTGTGGACGCCATTATCGTTAACCCGGTCGACACCAACGCGGTCAAGCCAATTATGGCGCAGGCCAGCAAAGCAGGTATCCCGCTGATCTTTATTAACCGTCGTCCCGCAGCAGAGTTAACCGGAAAAATGGCCTATGTCGGCTCAAACTCCGAGCTGGCAGGAAAACTGCAAATGGAAGCGCTGGCAAAAGACATGAATTACAAAGGCAATGTCGCCATTCTGCTTGGCGATTTAGCTAATGAGTCAACCCGTGAACGTACTAAAGGCGTGAAAGAAGTGGTTGCTAAATATCCCGGCCTGAAAATTACCCAGCAGCAGACGGCAAAGTTTATGCGCAACGACGCCGTAGACGTTGTCAGTAACTGGCTGACCGCAGGCGATGATATTCAGGCTATCGCTTCTAATAATGACGAAATGGCCATTGGCGCACTACAGGCGCTTGGCAAAAATGATAACCATGTGCTGGTCGCCGGAGTCGATGGGACGCCAGATGCGCTACAGATGATCAAAAACGGCAAAATGGTCGCCACGGTTTTCCAGGATGCAAAAGGTCAGGGTGAAGGTGCCGTACAGACGGCGGTGAAGCTGGCAAAAGGCGAAACCGTTGAAAAAGACGTCGATATTCCTTTCCAGCTGATCACCAAAGAAAACATGGCGAAGTTCACCAGCCTGAATCAAAAATAAGCCTGGAGATGCAACATGACTGCATACGCACTTGAAGCCGAAGGTATCAGCAAATTTTTCCCGGGCGTGAAGGCATTAAGCAACGTCTCATTACGCGTCAGGCCGGGAAGCGTGCACGCGCTAATGGGCGAAAACGGCGCGGGCAAATCAACGCTAATGAAATGCCTTATCGGTATCTATCGGCCTGACGAAGGGCTGATCCGCGTAAAAGGCGAGCCGGTCGCGTTTCAGGACACGATGGATGCGCTGCATTCAGGCATCTCCATGATCCATCAGGAACTTAACCTCGTCCCCCACATGACCGTGGCGGAAAATATCTGGCTGGGGCGCGAGCCCATGAAGTATGGCTTCGTCGATCATCGCAAGCTCAATCAACAAACGCGCGATCTGCTGAGCAAGCTAAAGATCCGCCTTTCGCCTGACGATCTGGTGGGCGACCTAAGTATCGCCTCCCAACAGATGGTCGAAATCGCGAAGGCGGTTTCCTGGAATGCCGACGTGGTCATTATGGACGAGCCCACGTCGGCCCTGACCGAAACCGAAGTGTCGCATCTTTTCGCCATTATTCGCGACCTGCGGGAGCAAGGCAAAGCCATCATCTATATCAGTCATAAAATGGATGAAATCTTTACCATCACCGATGAGGTCAGCGTTTTTCGCGACGGTAGCTGGGTCGGCAGCAACGCAACGGCAGACTATACCCGCCAGTCGCTGATCACCCAGATGGTGGGCCGCGAGCTGACCCAGCTTTTCCCGAAATTCAACAACGATATCGGCACGGAAGTGCTGACCGTGCGCAATCTTCAGCGTAATGGCGTGTTTCACGACATCAGTTTTGGCGTACGCCGTGGTGAGATCCTCGGCGTGGCGGGGCTGGTTGGCGCGGGCCGCAGCGAAGTGATGGAAAGCCTGTTCGGCATGACCAGCACCGACGGCGGCGAAATTTTAATAGATGGCGTGCCGGTAAAGATAGATTCCCCCTCAACGGCGATTGAAAAGGGACTGGCATTCCTTACCGAGGATCGTAAAAAGTCCGGGCTGTTTCTGGTGCTGTCGGTAATGGAGAACATGAGCATCGTCAACATGCCGGAATACAGCAGCAAGGCCGGTTTTGTCAGCCATATCCAGATGGCGAAAGACTGCATGGAGCAGATTCGGCGACTGAATATTAAAACCCCGACGATGGACCAGATTATCAACAACCTCAGCGGCGGCAATCAGCAGAAGGTTTTGATTGCCCGCTGGCTGCTGGCGCAGCCAAAAGTGCTGATTCTGGATGAACCCACGCGCGGCATTGATGTGGGTGCCAAAGCGGAAATTTACCGTTTAATCAGCGAACTGGCGAACCGCGGCGTCGCCATCATTATGGTCTCTTCCGAACTGCCGGAAATTCTGGGCATGAGCGATCGCGTGATGGTCATGCACGGTGGCCGTATCACCGGCATCCTCAGCAAAGAAGAAGCGGATCAGGAAACCATTTTGTCACTGGCGTCTGAATAAGGACTGAAACCATGAGCGATGTAAAAATGAACAGCCAGCAGCTTTCGAAGGTGAGCCGCTTTAGCAGCCTGAAGGGAAAAATGCCGAAAGATACCGGTATTTTTATTGTCATGGTCGCCATTGCGCTGATTTTTGAAATAGCGGGCTGGTATGTACGCGATCAGTCCTTTTTGCTGAATCCTAATCGACTGGTACTGATTGTGCTGCAGGTGGCGATTATCGGCATCATCGCGGTAGGCGTTACCCAGGTCATTATCACTACCGGTATCGACCTGTCGTCCGGTTCGATTATTGCCTTAACGGCGGTCGTCGCGGCAAGCCTGGCGCAAACTTCCGACAGCCTGTCACCTATGTTTCCGTCGCTGGTGAATATGCCAGCAGTGGTGCCGATTGTCGCCGGTATCGGCGTGGGGCTGCTTTGCGGCCTGGTCAACGGCGTTCTGATCACCCGTACCGGTATTCCACCTTTTATTGCCACGTTAGGCATGATGGTTTCCGCACGCGGCCTGGCGCAGTACTACACGCAGGGTAATCCGGTCAGCTTTCTTTCCGACAGCTTTACCTCTATTGGTCAGGGTGCGATGCCGGTCATTATTTTCCTGATCGTTGCGGTCATTTTTCATATTGCGCTCAAACATACCCGCTACGGCAAATATGTTTACGCCATCGGCGGCAATATGACCTCGGCTAAGGTTTCCGGCATCAAGGTCAATAAATACCTGGTAATCGTTTATACCATTGCCGGCGGCCTTTCTGGTCTGGCTGGCGTGGTGCTGGCGGCTCGGGTAAGTAGCGGTCAGTCCAGTATGGGCGTCTCTTACGAGCTGGATGCGATTGCGGCTGCGGTCATCGGCGGCAGCAGCCTGATGGGCGGCGTTGGACGCATTACTGGCACGCTGATTGGCGCGGTTATCCTTGGGCTCATCAAAAGCGGCTTTACCTTCGTCGGCGTCGACGCCTACGTGCAGGACATTATCAAAGGCATTATTATCGTCAGCGCCGTTGCGGTCGATATGTACCGTAACCGTAATAAACGCTGATCCCCGCCATTATTGTCTGCACAGCCTGACAACATGGGCTGCACCTCCACGGTGCAGCCCACACTCCCGGCCTGGGCTATGAGCCTTTGTGATTACGCCTTTAGAGGTAATCAGATTCTCTTATTTTACCGTCTGTTAGCCATAAACCCTGTTGATGACGCCTTAACAAGAAATTTCTGGCACGTCGCTTGCAATTCTCTCACAGCAGCAAAATGAATATCTGTTTCTTACCGCCAGCGACTCTGGCATTTGGGATCCGTGACGGAGGCAAAATGAACTTAAGACGACTGAAATATTTTGTAAAAATCGTCGATATCGGCAGCCTGACCCAGGCAGCAGAGGTCCTGCACATTGCGCAGCCCGCGCTTAGCCAGCAGGTAGCGACGCTGGAAAATGAACTGGACCAGCAGTTGCTTATCCGTACCAAACGCGGCGTAACGCCAACGGAAGCGGGTAAGATTCTTTATGCCCACGCTCGTACTATTCTGCGCCAGTGTGAACAGGCGCAAACGGCAGTTATCAATGCTGGTCAGACCTTAACCGGGCAGGTTTCTATCGGGCTGGCACCGGGCACGGCCGCGTCGTCGCTAACCATGCCGTTACTGCAAACCGTTCGCGAACAGCTGCCGGAAGTGCTGGTCTATCTGCATGAAAACAGCGGCAGTTCATTAAATGAAAAAGTGATGAATGGACAGCTGGATATGGCCGTCCTTTACGATCGTGCTCCGGGCGCTGGCGTGACCAGTATTCCCCTGATGAAAGAAGAGCTTTACCTGGTTGGCACCAGCGATTGTCCGGGACAAAACATTGACCTGGCTAACGTGGCCGAAATGAATCTGTTTTTGCCGCGCGACTACAGCGCCGTACGTAAACGCGTGGATGAGGCTTTCTCTCTCCGCCGCCTCAGCGCCCGCATTATCGGCGAAATCGAATCCATCGCCACGCTGACTGCGGCCGTTGCCAGCGGCATGGGGGTAACCGTACTGCCGGAATCTGCCGCTCGTGCGCTGGTTAGCTCTACCAATGCCTGGATGGCGCGCATTAACAGCCCAACGCTGAATCTGCCTCTGTCGCTGAACGTCTCCGCGCGTTTGCCGCTTTCGCCTTCTGCTCAGGCAGTTAAAAATATTCTGCTGTCTCTGCTGAACAAACCCGCCGTTGAAGGCCGCGAGCTGATGCTGGTCGGCTAACTCCTGCCACGGGCGCGTGCAGGCGCGCCTCGTTTCTATATCGCTAAAAAGCATATAAAACCTCTTTTTATTATTTGTTGCTATCAATCAGCCTTATTAACATGTCTGAAATGAACAAATAACAGAGGGAGGAGCGCACGTGAATTTTCAACAGCTTAAAATCATCCGGGAAGCGGCGCGCTGCGAGTTTAATCTTACCGAAGTCGCTAATGCGCTGTTTACCTCCCAGTCTGGCGTCAGCCGCCATATACGCGATCTGGAAGATGAACTGGGCGTAGAGATTTTTATCCGTCGTGGCAAACGTCTGCTTGGCATGACGGAACCCGGCAAAGCGCTGTTAAACATTGCTGAACGCATACTGGATGAAGCCGGAAAAGTCCGTCGCCTCGCCGATGTTTTTACCAATGAATCCAGCGGCGTTTTAACCATTGCCACCACGCACACCCAGGCGCGCTACAGTCTGCCAAAAGTCATCAAAGCTTTTCGCGCGCTCTATCCCAATGTCCGGCTGGAATTAAATCAGGGCTCGCCGCAGGAGATCGTGTCGATGCTGGTGGCGGGAGAAGCCGATATCGGTATTGCCAGCGAACAGGTGGTGAACAATCCTTCCCTGGCCGCGTTTCCCTGGTTCAGCTGGCATCACGCGCTGCTGGTGCCGAAAGGACACGAGCTGGAGCGCGAGCAGCCCGTATCGCTGGCGGCGCTCAGTCGCTATCCGTTAATCACCTATCGCCAGGGCATTACCGGTCGTTCCCGCGTTGACCGCGCCTTTTATGCCGCAGGTCTGACGCCCGATATTGTCTTAAGCGCGCAGGATTCCGATGTGGTAAAAACCTACGTGGAGCTGGGCTTAGGCGTTGGCGTGCTGGCAGATCAGGCCTGCCAGCTGGATGCGCACTCTTCTTTAACGAGGTTAGAAGCCAAACACCTGTTTGAATCCAATACCGTCTGGCTGGGCTTAAAACGCGGGCAGCTACAGCGCAACTACGTCTGGCAGTTTCTGGAATTATGTAACGCTAATCTGTCGCTGGAAGAGATCAAACGACAGGCGCTGTCCACGCACGACGCGGTAGAGCCAGTGCTGGACTTTCAGATTTAAATTTTTTGGAAGACGGCTCGAAGATTTTATCGCTTATTTTGCTTTAAAAGCGGAGCAGAGAGCGACGCCGGTTGAGCCGCAGGTTATCACGCCGCCGCGCGTTGTTTAGCACGCACCCACAGTGCAAAAGGGCCGTCCCGGCCCTTTTTTAATCCACAATTGCTATTGAAAAACCGTCCCAGCCTTTTGCGCCGACGGTCTGTATCGCCGTTGCGGTCAGCCTGTCATCTTCTCCCTGCTGTTGCAGAAACTCGCGTATGCCCGCCACATGTTCATCCTGATTACCGGCATCGGCTACGCGGCCGCTGCGCACCACGTTGTCGCCAATAATGACCGAGCCTTTACGGGAATATTTCAGCGCCCATTGCAGATAAGCCGGATTATTTTTCTTATCGGCATCGATAAAAATCAGATCGAAAGGCGCGGAGTGGGCCAGCTTCGGCAGGCTTTCCAGCGCCGGGCCAACCAGGATTGTTACGCGGCTTTCCAGCCCGGCGCGGCGAATGTTTTGTGCAGCAATCCCGGCATGGCGCGGCTCAAATTCCAGCGTAATCACTTTGCCATCCTCAGGCAGCGCCTTTGCCAGCCAGAGCGTGCTGTAGCCGCCAAGCGTGCCGATCTCCAGGATGCGCTTTGCGCCCATCATTCGGGCAAAGATATGCAGCAGCTTGCCCTGATTGGGCGAAACGTCAATGGCGGGCAGGTTTGCTTCACTGTTTACGGTCAGCGCCGCCAGCAAATCCTCATCCTGCTTCACCAGCGTTTCGATAAAAAAATCATCCGTCTTGCTCCAGCTAAGCTCACTCATAATTTTTCTCACGATGGCAGGTAGACCTAAAATATAGCAGGCTCGTCAATAAAGGCCCTGCCTGTTACGCGCGGTCCCGGTCCCAACTATAACCATAGCCACGCCCGTTCTGCTGCGACACGACAGACGGTAAATCATCCCCGCAGCATAAAATGCCGTTTCGTTCGTCAAATCTTTCTGCCGCCGCATCCGGCCAGGGCTGTAACGCAGCATCCGCTGCGGCGCTTCCTTTAAAGTAAAAATAATTAACCAGAGGGGCAAAGATGATGATGCAACGCTTGAAGGAGCCGCAGCTGTTAAAGCAGCTGGCCTGTTTTGCTGGTCGCTGGCAGTCGGCAGACAATGGCGAAACGCTGCCGGTTACCAATCCGTCCAGCGGCGAAGTGCTGGCAACCATCCCCGCGCTGGGCGCGGCAGAGACGGAGCGCGCTATAGCGTTTGCCGAATCGGTACGCAAAAGCTGGGGGAAAACGCCCAACGCACAGCGGGCGCAGCTGCTGGAGAAGTGGCATCAGCTGATTCTGGCTAACGCTGACGATCTGGCCGCCATTATGACGGCCGAGCAGGGCAAGCCGCTGGCGGAAGCGAAAGGTGAAGTGCTGTACGGCGCCAGCTTTGTGAAGTGGTTCGCGGAAGAAGCCCGCCGCGTCTACGGCGAAACCATTCCGGCACCGAATGACGACCGCCGGATCCTGGCAATCAAGCAGCCGGTTGGCGTGGCGGCTGCGATTACGCCGTGGAATTTTCCCATTGCGATGATTACCCGTAAAGTTGCGCCCGCGCTGGCGGCAGGCTGCCCGATTATCGTTAAGCCCTCTGAACTGACGCCGCTCTCGGCGCTGGCACTGATGGCGCTGGCGGAGCAGGCTGGTTTTCCGCCAGGCGTCCTGCAGGTGTTAACCGGTTTGCCACAGGAGATTGGCAAAACGCTGACCGGCAGCCGCACCGTGCGCAAAATTTCTTTTACCGGCTCTACGCGTGTCGGTCAGCTGCTGATGCAGCAAAGCGCCGACAGCATTAAACGGCTTAGCCTGGAGCTGGGCGGTAACGCGCCGCTGATCGTTTTTGACGATGCCGATCTTGAGATTGCGGTGGCGGGGGTTATGGTCAGCAAGTTCCGCAATGCCGGTCAGACCTGCGTTTGCGCTAACCGCATTCTGGTGCAGCGTGGGATCAGCGAACGCTTTAGCCAGCGCCTGCTGGAAGAAGTGGTAAAGCTGAAGCCTGGCGACGGTTTTGCGCCAGACAGTACGCTGGGGCCGCTAATTAACGCGGCGGCGGTCAATAAGGTTAATGCGCATATTGATGACGCGGTCAGCCAGGGCGCAACGATCCTTACCGGCGGTATCACTCGCGGTGAGGGGACCTTTGTGGCGCCAACGGTGCTGGCAAATGTGACCACCGCTATGCGTATTGCGCATGAAGAAACCTTCGGGCCGGTCGCGCCGCTGTTTATTTTCGATACGGAAGAAGAGGCGCTGTCGATGGCAAACGATACGCCTTACGGACTGGGCGCTTATTTCTTTACTGAGAATCTCCGTCGCGCCTGGCGCGTGGGCGAGGCGCTGGAATTTGGCATGGTCGGCCACAACACCGGCGCCATTTCGCTGGAGGTTGCGCCGTTCGGCGGCATTAAAATGTCGGGAATTGGCCGCGAAGGCTCCCGCCACGGCATTGAGGAATATCTGGCAATAAAAGCTTTTCATTTTGGCAGCCTGAATTAAATAGCCCTCGCTTTTTATTAAAACGCCCGCGCTTTGCAGCCGGGCTTTTTTTATGTCCTCAGAAAACTTTTATGGAAGAAATTATTTAAACGCGGTTTTGAACAGAAGAGTAACGAGCCGTAATGGTGCAAAAAGCTGTCCGTTCGCTCTGCGCTGGTGCGTTAATAATTGATAGAAAATCAGTCAGTTAAAAACAGCGGCCGCGTGCGATTTTTACCCGCAATTACGGCATAAAATTTTTTTCGCAAAGCTTATACGCATTTTTATTTTTCCGGCGGCTGGCATACTTTCTGCATAAGTTAAATTAATCCGGGACATCTTCCCATAATTAACTGACTTAATACCGCGTCACAGATGGAGTCGCCCATGCTGAGCTTCGATCCCGATAAAATTGCTTTACCGAAAGGGCACTATATTAACGGCGAGCACTCTGCGCCCTCCGGCAGTCTGTTTACGGTTCATCGTCCTTCGGATGGACGAATCGCAGGTGAACTGCCGGAAGCTGACGCGGCAGTGGTAGACGAAGCGGTAAAGGTGGCTGAGCGCGCCGCCAGGGAGAGCGGCTGGGCAAGCTGTCCGCCTCGCCAGCGCGGTGCCGTACTGCGGCGCTGGGCCGATCTGATCCAGGCCGACACCCGGCTTCCGCTGCTGGAGGCTCTGGGATCTACACGCCCGATTTATGACGTTCTCCATCACGAGATCCCTTTTACTGCCGAAGCCATCCGCTTTTACGCGGAGTGTGCAGATAAATATAGCGGCGATGTGTTACCAACGCGTGACGCCAGTTTAGGCATGCTGATCCCGGAACCCTACGGCGTGATCGGCGCGATTACCCCGTGGAATTTCCCGCTGTCGATGGCCTCCTGGAAGTGCGGCCCTGCGCTGGCGGCGGGCAATGCGGTGGTGTTAAAGCCTTCCGAGCTTACGCCTTATTCCACCATTCGTTTTGCCGAGCTGGCGGTGGAAGCCGGGTTGCCCGCTGGCGTACTGAATATCGTTCAGGGCAGCGGCGCAGTAACCGGTAGCGCGCTGGTCGCGCATCCGCTGGTGCGCAAAGTTTCCTTTACCGGCTCGACGCTGACCGGCGCGCGCATTATGAGCGATGCGGCGCATCACGGCATGAAGCCGGTCACGCTGGAGCTGGGCGGCAAAAGTCCCCAGCTGGTTTTTGACGACGCGGGCGATGTGGCAGAAGTGGCGGGACGCATTCTGCGCGGTTTTACCGCTAACGGCGGCCAGGCCTGCGTGGCCGGAACCCGCCTGATTGTTCAGCGCGGCATTGCGGATGCGCTGATCGCTCAGCTGATGACGCTCTGCCTGGGCTTTCGTCCCGGCGTAACCTGGGATGAAAACAGCCGCTACTCGCCGCTTATCGACCGCCGTCAGGCCAGCAAAGTTGAACAGGTTATCCATGCCGCCGTGGCGCTGGGCGGCGAAATTCTCGTTGGCGGCCAGCGCTTTGCAGGCACGGGCGATGGCTACTTCTGGCAGCCCACGCTGCTGGCTAACGTAGCGG
Source organism: Erwinia phyllosphaerae (assembly GCF_019132875.1). Lineage (GTDB taxonomy): Bacteria > Pseudomonadota > Gammaproteobacteria > Enterobacterales > Enterobacteriaceae > Erwinia > Erwinia phyllosphaerae. The sequence goes on along the minus strand of NZ_JAHSPF010000001.1, from coordinate 328,366 downwards.
CCGACAGTCCCGCCGTGCAGGAAGAGATCTTTGGCCCGGTGCTGACCGTGCAGGTTTTCGACACGGAAGAGGAGGGACTGTCTTTGGCTTCCCATCCGACTTATGGCCTGTGCGCGGGCGTCCACACCAAAAATCTCGACCGGGCGCTGCGCGCTATTCGGGGGATTGCCTCGGGCACGGTCTGGGTTAACCGCTATGGCCGCTCGGGCGACTTTATTATTCCTACCGGCGGCTTTCACGGCTCCGGCATCGGTAAAGATCTGGGACGGCAGGCTTTCGAAGCCTGTCAGCGCTACAAGAGTGTCCTGATCGACTTCTGACTCACCCGCTATCAAGAGGATCTATCATGAGCGTGTTTAAACCGAAATTTATCACCTTCGACTGTTACGGTACCTTGATCAACTTCGATATGGCTGGCGCGGCGGCAAAACTGTTTGCCTCGCGCATCCCTCCGGAAAAAATGCAGGCTTTTACCGACGACTTTTCCAGCTATCGCATGGATGAAGTGTTGGGGGCGTTTAAGCTCTATCCCGAAGTGGTGGCGAATGCGCTTTACCGCACCTGTAATAAATGGGGCGTGGAGTGCACAGACAAAGATTGCGCCGACGTCATGGCCGCCTGCGCCACCTGGGGGCCGCATCCTGACGTCCCGGCAGGCCTGGCAAAAGTGGCGCAGGAGTTTCCGCTGGTGCTGCTGACAAATTCAACCAATGAACTGATCAAAAATCATGTGCCGCGCCTGGGCGCGCCAATTCACATGACGATTACGGCGGAAGAGGTCGGTGCCTATAAGCCGCAGATGAAAGGCTTTGAATATATGCTCAGCAAGCTCAACTGTGGCCCGGAAGAGATCCTGCACGTCTCCAGCAGCCTGCGCTACGACCTGATGACCGCCTTCGATCTGGGCATTACCCACAAGGTCTACGTTAACCGCGGCCACGGGCCGGGCAACCCTTTCTACGGCTACAGCGAAATCAGCGGTATTGACGGCCTTCCGGCCATTGTGGGTCTCTAATCCGCTACGGGAGCAGTGCGATGAAACTGGAATCCTTCTGGCAGGCAACCGCGCCGGTTTTTACCGGGGCGGCAGGCAAGGAATTGCCCAAAACGGCGGATGTTGTGGTCATCGGCGGCGGCTTTACCGGCATTTCAGCGGCGCTGAACCTGGCGCGCAGCGGGCTGAACGTGGTGGTGCTGGAAGCGGCAGGCGTAATGAGCCAGGCGTCGGCGCGCAACGGTGGGCATTGTAATACCGGCGTATCGCAAAATTTTGCCTCGCTGGTGGCAAGCCTGGGCGAAGAACAGGCTAACCGCTACTATCGCGCCTTTGCCAGCGCCGTGGACTATGTGCAAAGCGTGGTGGCGGACGAGCAGATCGACTGCGATTTTTTGCGCTGCGGCAAGCTCAAGCTTGCCAGCAAGCCGTCGCATTTTGCCGGATTGAAGGCAACCTATGACGCGTTAAGGCGCACCGTAGACCGTGACGTCGAGCTGATAGGCGCGGATGAGATTCGGCGCGAAATAAATTCGGACGTATTTCACGGCGGTCTGATCCAGCAACGCGGCGGCCAGATGCACATGGGCAAATTTGGTATCGGCCTGGCCGAGGCGGCGGCACGCAGCGGCGCGGAGATTTATGAACATACGCCGGTCACCAGCCTGACCCGGGTGAAGGACTATCAGCATCGGGTTGGCACGGAAAAAGGCGAGATCCTCGCGGAAAAAGTGTTGATGGCGACGGGCTGCTCCAATATCGGCCCGTTTGAATGGTTTCAGCGGCGCATCATTCCGGTCGGCAGCTTTATCGTGGTTACGGAACCCTTACCGCAGCAGCAGCTGCGCGAGCTGCTACCGGAAAACCGTACCTGCGTGACCTCGATGAATATCGGTAACTACTTTCGCACCACGGCGGATAACCGGCTGGTCTTTGGCGGTCGCGCCCGCTTCGCCATCAGCAGTCCGACTTCAGACGCGCGCAGCGGCAAGGTTTTACAGGCTGCCATGCACAAAATTTTCCCGACGCTGAAAGAGACCCGCATCGACTACTGCTGGGGCGGGCTGGTCGATATGACGGCCGATCGCCTGCCGCACGCCGGTGAACATGAAGGCGTCTTCTATTCGCTGGGCTACAGCGGTCACGGCACGCAGATGTCGGTGTGGATGGGCCGCGTGATGGCTGACCTGATAGCCGAAAAGCGCGTGGAGAATCCGTGGCAGCGCGAAAGCTGGCCAGCCGTGCCGGGCTATTTCGGCAAGCCGTGGTTTTTACCCGTGGCGGGACTCTATTACAAAACACTGGATCGGATCTCCTGAACATGACCTGAGGGCGTGCAGATGAGTAAATTTCGTAAAGCGTTCACCAGCGTAAACCCAGCGTTAACCCAGGCCATCACGGACGTGGCGATATCCCGGCGCGGCATGATGAAGCTGCTGTCGGCAGGCGCGGTGATGAGCACCGGCCTGATCGGCTTTCCTGAACTCGGCTTTGCTGCCGAAGCGCCAGTCAAAGGCGGCAAGCTGCGTGCCGCCGTCGCCAACGCTTCCGCCACCGATACGCTCGATCCGGCGAAGGGCAGCAACAGCGGCGACTACTGCCGCCAGTTTATGTTTTACAGCGGGCTGACCGAGCTGGATAAAAACCTGGCGGCACAGCCCGCGCTGGCAGAATCGGTAGAGAGCAGCGACGGCATCACCTGGCAGATTAAGCTGCGTCCCGGCGTCACTTTTCACGACGGTAAAAGCCTGACGGCGGACGACGTCATCTGGTCGTTAAGCCGCCATAAAGATCCGGCCGTCGCCTCAACCGCTATCACCCAGGCGAAACAGTTCAGCAGCCTTACCGCCGTCAGCCCGACGGAAGTGACGCTGGTGCTGACGCAGCCTAACTTCGATATCCCGGTGGTGCTGGCCACCAGCCAGTTTTTAATCCTGCAAAAAAACACCACCGACTTCAGCAAGGCGATCGGCACCGGCCCGTTTGTACTGCAAAAATTCACCCCGGGCGTCAGCACGGTCGGCACCAAAAACCCGCACTACTGGAAGCCAGGCCTGCCGCACCTGGACGAGGTAGAGCTGATGGGCGTCACCGATCAGGCCGCTCGCGTTAACGCGCTGATGTCCGGCGATGTCAATCTGGTGGCCACCATCTCGGCTAATGACGTGAAGCGCCTGCGCCAGTCCGGCCAGTTTGGCGTGCTGGAGAGCAAGTCCGGCATGTATACCAACCTGATTGTGCGTACGGACATCAGGCCGGGCAGCAACGAAGATTTTGTGCTGGGTATGAAGTATTTGCAGCCGCGCGAAATGATGGTGAAAACCGTGATGCAGGGCTTCGGGCAGGTCGGCAACGATACGCCGGTGCCGCCGTGGCATCCGCTGTTTAACAAAGAGATCCCGCAGCGCCCGCTGGACGTTGAAAAGGCGGCATTCCACTTCAAAAAAGCCGGTATGGCCGGAGCCACGGCCGAGATTATCACCACGCAAAACATTGAAGGCTCGGTGGAGGGCGGTCAGCTTATCCAACAGTTTGGTCACGCCGCCGGTATGAATTTCAAGGTCAGGCGCGTGCCTTACGACGGCTACTGGTCAACGCACTGGATGAAAGATCCGGTCGGCTACGGCTCGATCAATCCGCGCGCGACGGTAGATCTGCTGCTGTCGCAGTTTTACCTTTCCGACGCGCCGAATAATGAGTCGGGATGGAAAAATGCGCAGTTCGACCAGCTGGTCGTGGCCGCGCGCGGCGAACGTGACCAGGCGAAGCGCAAGCAGATGTATGGCGATATGCAGCAGATGATCTATGACCACAGCGGCACGCTGATCCCGACGTTTATCAGCTCGCTGGACGGCCACAGCAACAAAGTCAGGGGGCTGGAAGCCTGGCCTTCGGGTCTGATGATGGGCTATCGCTTTCACGAGTTCGCCTGGCTGGCGGCCTGAATGTTGCGCGGCCGCCGGGCGTTTATCGCGCTGCCTGGCGATTTTATCTGGCCCGTTGCCCCATCCAACCGGAGAACGGCTATGAACCGCTACCTGCTTTTTCTGATTGCCCGACGCTGCGGCTCGGGCCTGCTGACGCTGCTGATCGTCTCGGCGGTGGTCTTTTTTGTCACCAGCCTGCTGCCGGGCGATGCGGCGCAAATGGTGCTGGGACAGAGCGCCACGCCGGAAACCGTGGCGGCGCTGCGTCAACAGATGGGGCTGGATCAGCCGCTGCTGCTGCGCTATCTGCACTGGCTCGGCGGCCTTCTGCACGGCGATTTCGGTACGTCCTTCGCCAGCCATCTGCCGGTGGCGCAGCTGGTAGCCCAGCGCATGCCCGCTACCTTCGAGCTGGCGGCCATAACCACGCTGGTTTCGGTGCCGCTGGCGCTGCTGATTGGCCTGGCCGCCGCAATGAAGCGCGGTTCGCTGTTCGATCGCGGCCTGATGCTGGGCACGATGGCGGTGGTGGCGGTGCCGGAGTTTCTGGTGGCGACGATTGCGGTGATTGTCTTTGCGGTGAAGCTGCACTGGGTGCCCGCTATGTCGCTCGGCACGCCCGCGCTCAACTTTGCCAGCTATCTGCAAACCTATGCGCTGCCGGTATTAACGCTGTGCTGCGTGCTGGTGGCACAGATGGCGCGGATGACCCGCTCTGCTTTGATCAACCAGATGGACAGCCCTTATCTGGAGATGACGCTGCTGAAAGGCGTTTCGCCGCTGCGCGCCATGCTGCGCCACGCGTTACCTAACGCCGTCGGGCCCATTGCCAACGCCATCTCGCTTAGCCTGTCGTATCTGTTTGGCGGCGTGATCATTATCGAAAGCATTTTCAGCTATCCGGGACTGGCCAGCCAGCTGGTCGATGCGGTCAGCAACCGCGATCTGCCGGTGGTCCAGCTCTGCGTGATGCTGTTTGCCGGGTGTTATCTGCTGCTGTTGCTGCTGGCCGATATCCTCACTCTCGCCTTCAATCCCAAATGGAGAAGCTGATGAACGCACTCACGCTCCCCGGCCGTTTCTTTCTTTCGCTGACCACGGCGGGAAAAACCGGCCTGCTGATTACGCTGCTGTGGATAGCGCTGGCGATTTTTGGCTCTGCGCTGGCACCGTACAGGCTGGAGGATATCGGCGCTGGCCCAATGTTTGGCGGCTTCAGCAAGGCTTTCTGGTTTGGCACAGATTATCTGGGCCGCGACATGTTCAGCCGCATTCTTTACGGCGCGCGCTATTCGATTGGCCTGGCGCTTGGCGCGGCGCTGCTTGCCAGCCTGACCGGTACGCTGCTGGCGCTGTTAGCGGCGGTCGCCGGGCGCTGGCTGGAGGAAGTTCTGGGCCGCATTAACGACGCGATGCTGGTCTTGCCCGGCAAAATCCTGGCGCTGATGATCGTGGCGGTGTTCGGCTCTTCGCTACCGATGCTGGTCATTACCGCCGTCTTCACCTATTGGCCCGGCGCGTTCCGCATCGCATGGGCAATGGCTTCCAGCCTGCGAACGATGGACTACGTTCGCGCCTCCAGGCTGCGTGGCGAAAGCCGCTTTTATATTGCGGTACACGACATTTTGCCCAACATGCTGCATCCGATGCTGACCGATTTCGGCCTGCGCTTTGTTTATATCGTGCTGCTGCTCAGCGGCCTGAGTTTTCTGGGGCTTGGCGTACAGCCGCCTTACGCCGACTGGGGCACGCTGGTGCGGGAAAATTTGCAGGGATTGTTCGACGGCTCTCCGGCGGTGCTGATGCCCGCGCTGGCCATCGCCAGCCTGACTATCGGCGCTAACCTGTTTATCGACAGCCTGCCGGCCATGCGTCCGCTCAGCCCGGCGAAGGAGGTGGTATGACGGTCACCCCACACACTGCCCGCCCCACGGTGGCGGTAGACAATCTTCGCGTGATTGCGCATGGCGAAGATGGTCGGGAAATTCCGCTGGTGGACGACATTCGTTTCACCGTGCAGAAAGGCGAGGTGCTGGCGCTGATTGGCGAGTCCGGCTCCGGCAAAACCACTATTGCGCTGGCGCTGATGGGCTATGCGCGGCACGGCTGTCGGATTGCGCAGGGCACCGTTCACGTTGCCGGTATCGACGTAACATCGCAAACGCCCGCGCAGCTGCGCCAGTTTCGCGGTAACAAAGTCGCCTATATCGCGCAGAGCGCCGCCGCCTCTTTTAATCCGGCGATGAAAATCCTCGATCAGGTAGTAGAGCCGGTTGTAATCCACAAAATTATGAGCCGCACCGAAGCCGAAAAAAAGGCGGTCGAGCTGTTTCGCGAGCTGGCGCTGCCGGAACCGGAAACGATCGGTCTGCGCTACCCGCACCAGGTTTCCGGCGGCCAGCTACAGCGCCTGATGACCGCGATGGCGCTGATTGGCGATCCGGAAGTGGTGATTTTAGATGAGCCGACCACCGCGCTGGACGTTACAACCCAGGTCGAAGTGCTGAAAACCTTTCGACGAGTGGTGCGCCAGCGCGGCATGACCGCGATTTACGTCAGTCACGATCTGGCCGTGGTGGCGCAGATGGCCGACCGCATTCTGGTGCTGCTGAAAGGGGCGATTGCCGAATACGGCAGCACGGCGGATCTGCTGCGCGCGCCGCAGACGGAATACAGCCATCAGCTGCTGGCAGCGGCACAGCAAAAGATGCGCCCCAGCCCGTGGCGGCCGGAAGAGGCCGCGCTGCAACCAATGCTGGAAGTGCGCGACCTCTTTGCCGGTTACGGCCCGACTAATGCACAAGGGCAGCCGAAGATCCCCGTTCTGCACGATATCAATCTGCGGCTCTACCGCGGTCAGGCGCTGGGCATTATCGGCGAATCCGGCTCTGGCAAAACCACGCTGGCGCACGCTATCGCCGGAATGAATGCGCCCTCCGCCGGGCATATTTTGTTTAACGGCCACTATATTGCGAGCGAAATGCGTCAGCGTTCTGAAGACGAGCTGCGGCGCATTCAGTACGTATTCCAGATGGCCGATACGGCGCTGAATCCGGCGCACAGCGTGGCCACCATTCTGGCCAGGCCGCTGAAGCTGTTTCACGGCCTGCGCGGCGCGGCGCTGGACCAACGAATGGCGCAGCTGCTGGAGCTCGTCAGGCTGCCGCGTTCCGTACTGCATCGCCGTCCGTGGTCGCTTTCCGGCGGACAAAAGCAGCGTATCAATCTGGCAAGAGCGCTGGCCGCGGAACCTGATTTGATCCTGTGTGATGAAGTTACCTCGGCGCTGGATACCGTCGTGGCGGCGGCGGTGCTGGATTTGATCACCGAACTACGCCGCGAGCTTGGCCTGTCGGTTATTTTTATCAGTCACGACCTGCATGCCGTTCGCTCGGTTTGCGACCAGATACTGGTGGTGAAAAATGGCAGGATGGTGACGCAGGTAGCGCGCGCCGACTACGATAAACCTTCAAGCGAACTCTATTACGAACGACTAAAGCGTGCGGTGCCGGAACTACGCCAGGGCTGGCTTGATGAACATAACGAGATTGCCGATGGCCTTACTGCACCAGCTTCGCAGACGAGAGCGGGTGGCTGAAAGAGAGGAAAATATGACGATTACCACCATGAGCGAGCACTATCTTGATGAGGCCGTGGCGCTGACGCAGGCGCTTGGCTGGCCGCATCGCCGTGAAGACTGGCAGCAGGCGCTGGCGCTGGGCGAAGGGCTGGCGCTGGTTGAAAACGGCGAGCTGCTGGGCACCACGCTTTACTGGCGCTGGGGCGACTACGCGACCATCGGCCTGGTAATAGTGGCTGATAAAGCACAGGGGAAAGGCTTTGGCAAAGCGTTAATGCAGGCCGCGCTGGCAAAGCTGGAAGGGCATCAGCTTCGCCTGCACGCAACGGTTAAAGGCAAAGGACTGTATGAAAAACTGGGTTTTGCCACCAGCGGGCTGCTGGTGCAGCATCAATGCCGAGCGCTGGCGGCGGTTGAACATATTGCGCCCGCCGCCTCGCAAAGGCTGCGGCCAGCGCAGCAGGAAGATCTGGCACGGCTTAGCGAACTGGAAAGCAAAGCGCACGGCATGCGGCGGCCTTTACTGCTTGATAACCTGTATGCCAACGCCCGACGTCTGCTCGTGCTGGAAGAGCAGGGCAGCATAAGTGGTTTTGCCGGTTTACGCCGCTCCGGCCACGGCTATGTTATCGGGCCGATCGTTTGTCGCGATGTCGCTCAGGCAAAAGTTCTGGTCAGCGAATTATTACAGGGGCTGGAGGGGGAGTTTGTGCGTATTGATACCGATAGCGCCTACGGCCTGGCGGCCTGGCTGACCTCGCTGGGCTTAGCGGAGGTTGATGCCTCCGCCATCATGTATAAAGGGCAACCCTGGCAGCCGCAGGGCGTGCTGGCGTTTGGCTTAATGAGCCAGGCGCTGGCATGAATATTCTCTATAAGTCAGAACCCGAACGAGGGCGCATCTGGGCAGAATTACTGGCGGAGAGGGCACCGGAGGCACACTTTCGCCAGTGGCCTGACGATGGCGACCCGGCAGAGGTTGAGTATCTGGTTGCGTGGCAGCCGCCGGAAGATCTCCGGCCTTATACCTCGCTGAAAGTGCTGTTTTCGGTTGGCGCGGGTGCCGAGCAGTTCGATTATGCCGCGTTGCCGCCGGATTTGCCGGTAGTGCGCATGATTGAGCCAGGCCTCACCCAGGGGATGGTGGAATACGTCACCTTTGCCGTGCTGGGTTTGCACCGCGAGATGCCGCGCTATTTCCGCCAGCAGCGCGAAAAACAGTGGCTGGAACATTCATCACTGCCAGCCGCGCGGCGGCGTATTGGCGTGATGGGCGTCGGCACGCTGGGCGAAGCGGTACTGCAACCGCTGCTGGCGCTGGGCTTTGACTGCGCGGGCTGGAGCCGTACGCCAAAACAGATTGCAGGCGTTACCAGCTTTGTCGGCACGGAGCAGCTCAACGCTTTTCTGGCGCGCAGCGATATTCTGATCTGCCTGCTGCCGTTAACCACGGCGACCGAGGGCATCCTGAATGCCGACCTGTTCAGCCAGCTGCCGCCGGGTGCTTCGCTGGTGCAGGTTGGCCGGGGCAAACAGCTTAATCATCAACATTTGCTGGATGCGCTGGAGAGTGGACAGCTTGCTGCGGCGGTGGTTGACGTAACTTCACCAGAGCCGCTGCCTGGCGACCATCCTTTCTGGCACCACCCGGCCATCTGGCTAACGCCGCATATTGCCAGCCAGGCGCAGCCGGAAAGCGCATTAACGGCGCTGCTGGAAAACATCCGCCGTTTCGAACGCGGCGAGCCGATGCACGGGCTAATTGAGCGAGAGCGAGGATACTGATGGACGATTTAATCGCGCTGCGGCGCGATCTGCACGCGCATCCTGAACTGGGTTTTGCCGAACACCGAACGGCAGGCATCGTGGCGGACTTTCTGACCGCGCTGGATATCGAGGTTCATCGCGGCATTGGCAAAACAGGCGTAGTCGGCGTGCTGCGGCGCGGTACGGGCGAAAAAACTGTTGGCCTGCGTGCCGATATGGACGCGCTGCCCATGGAGGATGCAGGCCTGCAGCCGTGGAAGAGCCAGCATCAGGGCTGTTGCCATGCCTGCGGCCACGATGGTCATACCGTCATGCTGCTGGGCGCGGCACGGGCGCTGGCTCAGGCAAAAGACTTTGACGGTACGGTCATTTTTATCTTTCAGCCTGCGGAAGAAGGGCTGGCCGGCGCGCAGGCGATGATTGACGATGGCCTGTTCCGGCGTTTTCCCTGTGAGGCAGTATATGCGTTACATAACTGGCCGGAGCTGCCGCTGGGTAGCGCGCAAACCCGGCCCGGCGCGATTATGGCCGCCGCCGACCGCTTTGATATCACCGTGAAAGGCGGCGGAGGACATGCCGCGCAGCCCCATCTTGCGGCGGATACCCTGCTGGCGACCAGCGAGCTGGTGGTGCAGCTGAATACCATCGTTGCCCGCGCCATCGATCCCTGTGAATCCGCGCTGCTGACGGTGACGCGTATTCAGGGCGGCTTTTCCCACAATATGATCCCGGCAGAAGCCAGTATCACCGGCACCGTCCGTACCTTTAGTCCGACGGTACAGGACATCATGGAAAAGCGTCTGCGTGAGATAACCACGCATATTACCGCCGCCCATGGCCTGACGGCGGACATCCACTACCGGCGCTACTATCCTGCTACCGTTAACAGCGCTCCCGAAGCAGAGCTGGCGCTGCATGCGGCGCAACAGGCCGGGCTCAGTGCCTCAGTGGCGGCTCATCCGGCGCTTACCTCAGAAGACTTCTCTTTTATGCTGGCGGCTTTGCCAGGCGCCTATCTGTGGCTGGGGTCGGCAGAAAGCTACCCGCTTCACCACTCCGCCTACGACTTTAACGATGCGGTTATTCCTTACGGCGTGGGCTGGCTGTGCGAAGTTGTCAGGGCAGCCCTGCCGCTAAAAATTTAATTCGTCATTTCACCCGCTTTTCAACAGCGAATGCCGCCGCCGTCGCCAATACGGCAGCCGCGGCAGGCGGCCGGTTGCGATACTTTAGCTTTCAGGCCATGAGGAAAAGAGATGCACAATTTGCTTATTGAAGAATCTGCCATTACCGATAACGTCTTATTGTTGGACGCGCGCGAAGAGCAGGTGCCGCGCGGCGTGGTGACGGCGCATCCGCTGGTGATTACCAAAGGAAAGGGCGCGGAGGTCTGGGATGTGGAAGGCAACCGCTATCTGGATTTCGTGGCGGGGATTGGCGTGCTGAACGTTGGCCATAATCATCCGGCCGTGGTGGCTGCGGTCACCAGACAGCTACAGCAGATTACGCACGCCTGTTTTCAGGTGGCCGCTTATCCTGGCTATATCGAACTGGCTACCCGGCTTAACCAGCTGATCGGCGAGGGCGAAAAATATAAAAGCGTCTTTTTTACCAGCGGCGCAGAAGCGGTAGAAAATGCGGTAAAAATTGCCCGCGCCCATACCAACCGTCCGGGCATCATCGCCTTTGACGGCGCGTTTCATGGACGCACGCTGCTGGGCTGTACGCTAACAGGAATGAGTCAGCCCTATAAGCAGAATTTTGGGCCTTTCCCCGGCGACATTTATCGCGTGCCGTTTCCGAATGCGTATCATCAAATCAGCGAACAGGACTGCCTGAAGGCGCTGGACACGCTGTTTGCCGTGCAAATTATGCCGGAACGCGTCGCGGCGATAATTATTGAGCCGGTGCAAGGTGACGGCGGCTTTCTGCCCGCAACGCCAACATTTATGCAGGCGCTGCGCGACATTACCGAGCGTCACGGCATCCTGCTGATTTGTGATGAAGTGCAGACCGGCTTTGGCCGCACCGGCAAAATGTTTGGCTTCCAGCACAGCGGCGTACAGCCCGATCTGGTTACCGTTGCCAAAAGCCTGGGCGGCGGCCTGCCGATTTCCGGCGTGACCGGCAAAGCGCATATTATGGATGCGCCGCTGCCTGGCGGGCTCGGCGGCACCTACGGCGGCAACGCACTGGCCTGCGCGGCTGCACTGGCAGTACTGGAAATCTTTGAACAGGAAAATCTTCTGGCACGGGCTAACCAGCTTGGCGAACAGCTTCACGCACGGCTGGTGCAGCTGGCGGAAAAATATGCCTGTATCGGCGACGTGCGCGGCATTGGCTTTATGCGCGCGGTAGAAATTATCGATATCGATACGGGCAAGCCGGATGCCGCGCTGACGCAAAAAATCCTTGATACGGCCTGTCAGGAAGGCGTGCTGCTGATTAAATGCGGCGTACAGCGTAATACCATTCGTTTTCTGCCACCTCTGGTGACCACCGACTCCCAGCTGGAAGAAGCGCTGCATATTGTGGATATCGCGCTGGCGCGCGCGACCGGCAGGCTTGGCTAGGCGGCCTTCTTGTTGCGGTTACTGGCATAGTAAGATAACGGTATAGCAGGGCGCTGGCGTAGCCAGCAGGAAGCATGCTATACCCATCTTACTGACAAACTGGTAGCAATGAGGGGTGTTATGAACGGCTTAATGAAACTGGACCGCATCGACATCAACATTCTGGTACAGCTACAAAAGGATGGTCGTATCAGCAATGTGAACCTTGCCGATGCCGTTGGGCTTTCTCCCAGCCCTTGCCTGCAACGCGTAAAACGTCTGGAAACCGCGGGTTTTATCACCGGTTATGAAGCACATGTTAATTTACCTAAAATAACCGATTCAGTGACCGTCTTTACTGAGGTCACGCTGTCAGGCCACCGTCGTGAAGACTTTATGCGTTTTGAAAATGCTATTCGTGAAGTAGATGAACTGATGGAGTGTCACCTGATCACCGGCGGGTATGATTATCTGCTGCGTTTTATCACCCGCAGTATTGAGCATTATCAGGAAGTGATTGAAGGCGTACTGGATGCTAAGGTGGGTATCGATAAATACTTCAGTTATATAGTGATAAAATCCCCCGTTATTAAAAGTAGCGTCCCGCTGCGTTCGCTTATTTCCCGCCAGACAGTCGAGCTTTGAACTTATGCTCTGGCAGCCTGTAAAGGGTTGTCGGAGATACTTCCCGCTTAAGGTTACCCTGCTTTTATTGCACTTTCCCTTAATTGTACTGCCCCCCACATCTATTATAGCTGGTGCTAATTACGTCTTCTCTGGTCTGTATACGGGGCTTCAGAGTGGATGGAATGATTAAAAATCCTGAAGCGATGGCGGGATGTTTCCCTTGCGCCTGCGCGCGTGGCCTGGATTTTTCAGATGACGCAAAGCGTCTTGCTAAAGAAGTAAACATCAGCGAGCGAGGATAAAACCGGACATCCTGTCCCCTGGCTTTACGCAATGGCTTTAACTTCGTCAACCGTTTCCAGCGCATATTTTAAAGAGACTTCACGCTCTTTTAAATAATAGATATAGGTCTTAAGTTCCGGGAACAGAGAGTCAACTTTATAACTTAAGCTATTGAAAAAATCGAACTTATTTTTATAAAAATCGACCATGGATTCGCTGATAAGTCCAACAGCTTCGCCATTGTCTATCAGGGATAAATAGTCCGCTATATCGTCCACAATAATAACCTGCGCGGTAGGGCAGACGGTAAGTATTTTTGCGTGCGCATTTTTGACGTAGTGCTCATAAAAGCCATTGTTTGGAATGATAACCGGCACGTTTTTCATTTCGCATAAATTATAATCCGAAATTTTTTTTGAATAGAGATAGCAGGCGGCCTCGCTGAAAAAACTCATCGACAAAATACCGTTATCACTGATTTCTCGATGAGAAATAATACCGTGAATTTCGCCGGACAACAGTGATTCAACAGAGTTGCTGGTATGACATGAGCAATAGGAGACGCTTTCGGTTTTTTTTCTGGTTTTTACCAGCAGGTTAAACAAAAAGGGATTTAAATTTTCTACGCCTATCATTAATCCCCGGCGAATATTGAGATTGATTCTTCTTTGTGAAAAATAATCTTCCAGTTCGGACATTTTATTGTAGTAAGGCATGACCTTTTCATAAAGCTCAAGACCTTTTTTGGTCAGGGTGAAATCATGGTCGGTACGGGAAAAAAGTTTAAACCCTAATTCATCTTCTAATATTTTTATGCGACGGGAAATTGGCGAAGAGGTGACAAAGAGTATCTCAGAAGCCTTTTTTAAAGACTTTTCTTTCGCTAAAACAATAAAGCATTTTAAGTTTGACGACAGAAACATAAAACCTCCAGAGCGTTTAACAACTGTTAACTTAACGTAAATTTATGAAAAATATAGCATACTTACGAAAGGTCTGGATAAGGGGGATTGACGAAAAAAAGGGCTTTTTATTTGTCTTATCATTGAGATGCTATTTTTTGCGTGTAAGCCTTAATTTTTAAAATTGTCAGCTCTACCCACAGTTATTATTCTGCCCAACCGAAAATAGCCAGTGAAAAATAGCGTTAACGCGGCATTTTCCAGTAAAAATATTGCATATTTGTAAAATCAAGTTTGCACCTATTCAAAAAATGAAAACATCACATAATATAAAATTAATTAAGAGGATTTAAATGAGCGGTTCTAATGACAATGGCCAGGAAGATTTAACAAGTCATCAGCTTAAGTTAAATGAAGTAACCAAAAATCTAAACGTTGTTGATAAAAACGGTAAAAGTATTGATTTCGATAAAATAATATATTCCGCCGCGGGTGAAACAAGTGGGGGAAGCTTTGCCACCGTTCAGTCAATTGATGAATTACGCGCGCTGGAACCCAATGTGCACGGCGAAGTAGTGGTCGTTCTCTCTTATAGCGCAGGCACAGGCCATGGCGGCGGCTTCTTTATTTGCGATATGAATGATAAAACCACGGCAGAAGATTTTGGCCTGACTATTGTGACGGCCGGCGGCGCCCGCTGGAAACGCTATATTACCGATAAATCTGGCGTGACGGTGGTTGACTTTGGTGCCATCCCGGATGGAAAAACCGACTGTCTGACCGCGGTTACCCGCATGTGGAACTGGACCCGCATTCTGGATAAAGCCACCAATACCCGCCCGCATGAAAATGTCGGTATTCGTTTCCCGTCCGGTAACTTCTTTCTCTCTAAATTTGATATTTCCGCTACCGAGGTCAGCCGTTTCCGTCTTAGCGGCGCACACGTTAACTTCGGTTATTTCCCGGTTACCCGTCTCTTTTCCGACCAGAAAAACGGCGAGGTGATGTTTACCGTGAAGGCTCGCTGGACCTATATCAGCGGCCTTATCGTCAACGGTCAGGACAACACTAAAACCAAAGGCTTCTTTAAGAACATCATTGATGGCGGCCAGTTTTTACGCGTCACCGCGATGCATTTTATGAACCTGGGTGGACGGGCACTGGATCTGATCGACACGCTGGATTGTAAAATCGACCAGTGGTATGCCGGTCAATGTAGTGAAACCGTGATTTACGGCCGCTGGTCAGGCCGCACGGAAGGCGCGTGGGATCACCTTACCGCTATTGAGCTAAGCAACTTTAACGTGCAGTACGGCAGTAAAGCGCCGATGCTCGATCTGCCGCGCGCCACGCAGTGCTTTATTCACAACGGCTGGATTGAACATACCGAATTCCCTGGCGATATCTCTAACGGCCAGTGGACTATCACCGGCTTAAGTCTTGAAAATAACGGCAGCCCGTTGAAATGCTACCATTCACGTATTGTTTCTACGCAGCTGAACGTGCATGGCACGCACGGTCTGGATCGTACTGCTTCTGGCGAGCGCTGGCTCTCTGCTTATGAAGATGGCCAGCTTTTCCTTGAAAATCACGGTGTTAAAATTGAGGGTTCGCTTAACTATCAATATGTTACCGCACCGGAACGGATGGATAACCGTGCCGACCGCGAAACCTGGTACAAAGTGGGCGTAGTTGAAGTGCCGGAATGGTCGACCGTGCTGCGAATGCAGATTATTGGCTCTTCGCAAACGCTGAACGTAACCTCAACCCAGACTGACTACTCAACCCGTACGCCAGAAGGTGAAGCAAAAATTTCTATCCAGAACGTTAACGGCAACCTGGTTACCTCATGGGCGGCTGAAGGCTCCTGTCCCATTACTCGCGTTGTGCTGAAGCAGACGGCAACCAACACGGCGGAAGTTTACGTCAAGCTGGCCAAATATACCGGTTTCTGTATTGCGCTTTTGACGACCAACTGCTTTGACCGCTTCACGCGCGGCGTGCATTTCCGCTTCGTTAAATCTTACACGCAGATAACCGGCGATGAGGCAACCGCGCTGGACGCACTGCCGGATACCGCGTTTTTGCAGCACTGGGAAGGCTCTGAGCGGGTTGGCTATGGCTATAACAGCAACAACGATCTGCTGATGCGTGGCCGCTTAGTGAGCACCAGTGCGGTAGGCGCGACTAAAGAGTGTCTGCGCGTTATGGTTAACGGCCAGGCTTATGCGATTGAGCTGAAGCCAATTACTGGTTAACCATTACGAATTGTTGTTTTCTATTTAAAAAGTGTTTAATTAGCATTTAATTTAGCCATCGACTAAATTCTCGATGGCTTTTTTTTTGCCAGATGTTTTAGTAGGAAAGCTTTAAGCAGCTAATGTTATTTTTCCTGCATCAATAGCGCTGCTTGATATTTTAAATTATATGGATCAGCAAGATGGTATTTATTGCATGCTGTGATTTAATTATTGGGTTTGAGTAGTGTTATCGCGTTAATTAAAATAAAAAGCAGGGTAGTACGGCAGAGTTAATCGCTATTTGGTAGTCTGCTGAATTTTAATGCGTTTAGCTTTTATTATTTTTGTAGCGACATGGGAAATATCTGCGGTTACTTTCTGCCAGGATAACAATTAACTTTAAAAAGAGGAAGATATGATTATCAGCGACAGCGGCATTCGCTTTATTAAAAATGAAGAGGGTGAAAAACTAACGGGCTACCTGGATTCAGTAGGGATACCGACTATTGGGGTAGGCCATACTGGTTGCGTAGAGGGAGCCGCCGTGTGCCAGGGCATGGCTATCAGCGAAGGACAGTCCAGCGAGCTGCTGCGCAGCGATCTGGCTACGGTCGAAAAGGCTATTGCACAGCACGTTAGCGTTCCTCTGACGCAAAATCAGTATGACGCATTGTGTAGCCTGATTTTTAATATTGGCGTCTCGGCATTTGCCCATTCCACTGTTAAAAAGAAGCTCAATGACAAAGCCTATAAGGAAGCTGCCGATGCTTTTCTGTTATGGAAAAAGGCGGGCAGGCTGGTTGACCTGCTGCTGCCGCGCAGACAGCGTGAACGCCAGCTGTTTTTAACACCGGATAAAGCTTAAAAATCATCTTCGCGTTAGAAATTCACTGTTTCGCCATGCGCTTTTCACAATGTTGTCATACTCTTTCGGCAAGCTAAATTAATTATTGGCCGCGACCCGTGCGGTTTTTGTTTCTTAAGGAAAATATGATGACTCTGGTTGCCAGTTTTAGCCACGCGTTTGGTGATTCACAGCGCGCTTTTCGCCTGATTTTAAAAGCCATCAGCGAACCCGGCAGCAAAGTTGCTCTGCCACAGCTGCCCGCGTGGGGCAACGCTTCGCCAGCGGCAACGGCGGTGCTGATGACGCTGGTGGACAGAAAAACGCCTTTCTGGCTGGACAGCTCGCTCAGTGACGAAGCCATGCTGGCAGATTTGCAGCGCTATGGCGCTAACATGACGGCGGACATGGCTACCCCGGTGGCACTGCTGCATGGCGCTTTCGACATGGCCATTGAACAGTTTGCCCCCGATGACAGCCGCACCACTGTCGTTATTGAAGTGCCTGCGCTTAGCGGTGGATTAACGTTACGCCTTAGCGGCCCGGAACTGCGCGAACCACGAGCCATTGCGCCGCGCTTGCCGAGCGCTGTTTTACGCTATCTTCGCGAGCGCGCGCACAGCTCTTTACAGCCGATAGATCTGATTTTCACCTGCGGCGATCGGATGATGGCGCTACCGCACACCACCAACGTGGTAGTGTGCTGAACGATTGAGAAAGGCGACGGGCGAGGAACCTCACCCGGTTAAAGCGTTACTCAGCAACATCCCACCACATTTTATTGAGCTCGTAATAGCGGTCAGCGGGGTCGGGCTGCTTCTCCCAGGGCTTATCAATAATGTAGTGAATATTTTTCACCTCAGAAAGATGCCACATGGCAGCATGCTGGAACGGCAGCGTTTTCAGCGCGTTATAGATGTAGGGCAGCGGCTGCCAGCGCTGGTGAAAGTAGTCGTTCAGGAAATCCTGCTCGGCAAACAGATAGCGTGACAGATCGTTTAACGCCGCCAGCTTTTGCAGCATATCCGCATAAACCGCCCGATCCGGTCGCAGTACCAGGAAGCCGCCGTTCAGGTAGTTATCCACTTCATCCGGCTGTTCGGTATGCTCCAGGCCGCGACAGTAGCTGTAGAAACAGTTTTCCGGCGTCCAGCTTTTTGGATAGCTGGCAATTTTATTTGGATTGCAGCGGCAGGCGTGGCAGGCGGCGATCTGATCTTCAGCCAGCGGCATCCCGAACAGCTCATCCATATTCTGTACCACCAGCATATCGGCATCCAGAAACACAATGCGCTCAAACTCGGTAAGCTGCCAGACCGCCAGCTTGGTCCAGACTTCGGAAAAACGCGCGTTGGCGTAGTGCTGTTGCAGGTTGCTGTCGGGGCTGACCGGCTGCACTTCGCGCACCAGACAGCCTTCTTTCTCCAGAACTTCCCTGGCGTGCGCGTCGATATTTTCCGTGGCCATTACCACCAGCGGGTAGCGGCTGCCGCTTTTCTTAAGCGATCTGTTTAGCGCCCTGACGCCTGCCAGGTAGCCTGGCTGCGTTAACAGGGTTGCCCATGCCATCATTGGCCTTCTCCTTCAAAAAGTTCTGCGGTAAACGCATTAGTAAATTTCTGCTGTGGATCAAGGATTTCACGCGCCTGACGGAAGGCCTGCCACTGCGGATAAATTTCCGGCCAGTTATAGAGCGCCTCGTCAAAATATTTGCCCCAGTGTGGTCGACCGCCTTCGGCCGCTAAAATCTTTTCAACCGCCTGTAAGAAGCTCACGCCTTCTTCAGAAAGCGAACCGTCTTCGGCGTAATAAACCACAAACCCAAAGAAGCAGGTATCCGCGCCATATGAGGGGCTGAGCCAGCTCTCAGAAGGCCCGGTACAGCGCAGAATAATCGGGTAGTGCATATGCGGCTGCGTTTCGCTATGCCAGTCTTTGATCTTGCGAATGACCTCACCCGCCCGTGCCAGCGGAATGCCGATCTCGACGTTGATCTGCGGCGTGGCGATACCGCGACAAAAAACCTGATAAACGTCGCCGGTAACGTCCGAAAAATCTTTAAAGCGCGTCACGGTGCGGAAAGGCTTACCGTTTTCGTCAACGATTTTGGTATCGCTACGCATATGCTCCAGCGTTTGCTCGATGGTTTCGTTCATCGCATCGCTGGTCTCTTCCTGCTTCACCAGGTCATGGTTATTCGCCTGGTACTGCGCAATTTCTTCGCTATTGGCTTCGCGCGCGGCCCAGACGTGCACCTGGTTTTCATTGGGGAACCACCAGGCTTTGCTCAGCGCATAATTATGGTTCCAGTCCAGCAGGTCTTGCTCCAGCGTATCGCCGCTGACCGCGTTTTTAAAACAGGTATAAATCAGCGATGCAGTAGTGCGCAGCGTGACCTGGGTAACGATACCCAGCACGCCCATACCTAACTGGACGGCATGAAAATCGGGATGGCTACGGCCAAAGTTCATCACCGAGCCATCTGCCAGCACCATGCGGATGCTCAGCGCCTCATCGGCGATAGAGCTTTGCTGCAGTCCCTGACCGTGCGTACCGGTGGCCAGCGCGCCCGCCAGCGTCTGCGAGGCGATAACGCCGGGCGAAGAGGGCAGCATTTTGCCTTCGGCAGTCAGGATTTCATAGATTTCGTGCATCGGCGTACTGCCGCCAAAGGTCGCACTGTTATCGTCCATGGCGATCAGGCCGCGCAGATGACGAAGGTCTAACAACGTGTCGCCCTCTGCCGTCAGCTTAAGCATGCGGCCCGGCGACATTTTGCTGCCCATCACGCGGATTTTTCCCGTGCTGGCAGCAACGAGACGGCAGAGTTCTTCTTCTGTTTGGGGGGCGCTAACGGCACGGCTGTCCGCCAGCGTGGCGTTTTGCGCCCAGTTCACTATTTTGCCTTCTTCAATGTCCGGCTTACGGCGTGGATAACCGGGATTATGGCGTGCCATTGGCAGCTCCTGGCATAAGGCCTGTCAGTAAGTGAATGCGGGGGTTCTTCAGCGATTAACCTTAATAAGCGTAGCTGAATCGCCCTGGAACAATAGCTGTTACCCTAAAAAAGTTGTACAACTTATTTGTTAATTGTACAAGATTGCACTGCTTCAGGGCACAAATAGCGCAGTGTGGCGTCGACGACCAGCTGGCGGTTACGGGCAATACTTTGCTGCTCGCTTTCATCACCGCCAAACAGGGTGTTAAAGGTGTAGCGGTTAGAAACGTTATGCGTGCAGATGCTGCTGATCAGGCGATGCACGTCAATCGTATCGGCCTGAGCGGTAAAGACACCAGCGGCTTTGCCGCGCGACAGAATCTCTTCCAGCACGTCGAGCGCGCTCTGGTTTAGTGCTTTAATCCGTGCCGACTGGCTGATATAGCGGCCGCGCATCAGGTTTTCGCTACAGACCAGACGCATAAAATCAGGATGGGAAAGGTGATAGTCAAAGCTGGCCTCAGCCAGTTTCTGCATTGCCAGCCGCGGCGGCAGCTCGGACAGGTTTAGTCCGGTTTCGTGCTGGCGAATAGCCTGGTAAACCTGCTCCAGCACGGCCATATAAAGGTTCTCTTTATTACCGAAATGGTAAACCACCATCCGCTTGGTGGTGTCGGCATGGTCAGCGATCTGTTCCATACGCGCACCCTGCAGGCCGAACTCGGCAAAAGTAGCCAGTGCACCGGCAAGAATGCGCTTTTTTAGTCCTTCAGGATCGTTTTTTCGTTTGGCGATAGCGGGCATAGCAAATCAGTCAATCCATAATCCAGAGCCTTACGGCTGAAGCCGCAAGGATACCATAAAAAAACTAAAGCCGATTTCCGGCAAAAGTCGGAACAATATGGTATTTCCCTCCTGGCCGCGCCTGCGTTTAAATCTTCCCTATCGCATTCTTGTTTCGGCATCGCAGGAGAAGGTTATGAAACTGTTCGCTTCTTTCAGAAAATATATGAGTGCTGTTTCCGGCTGGCTTTCTCTGCCGGTGTCGCAGGAAGAGTATCCCGATCCCTCCCGGATGACGGAATCCCTGCTGCCCGTCAGCCAGCTTTACGGCTTTGAAACCAGCTGGCTGCGCGCAAGGAGCTATGGTGAAAAATAACCGCTATCGCCTGACCTTGCGCTACAGCTACTGGAATGAACTGTGCACTTTAACCTTGCAGGCCGCGCCTTCAGCAGCGCGGCTTTGTCACTAGTGCAGCGGCCAGTTACCGGCCAGCTCAAGCGCGGCGTGACGGATTGACTCCACGCTTTGCTCAAACTCTTCTGCCGTCATCTTTTCCAGCTCGGCAAAATTCTCTTCCCGACCGTGCAGCGCGATGGCGTGTAGCGCAGGCTGCAAATGTTCCGGCAGCGCCGACCAGTCGCTCAGCTCGACGCCTCGCATATAGCCGATGCACCACTCTTCCACGATAGTCACTTCCAGATCTTCCACGCTGCTGGTGCCGAAAAGCGGTTCGAACTGTTCCGGATAATCCTTCAGGCGTTCGGCAATATCGTTCAGATGTTGCGTCACCAGCCCGTTAAAGCGCTCCTGATCGACCGTATCCCATGCCGGAAAATGATTTTCGCCCCCCCAGATCATTACCTGCAGGCGCTCAGGGGAAATGGTCTCCGGCGCAGAGAGCACGGCGGTTAACAGCCCGTCCAGCTCAGATGCATCCAGCACCGCGTCGTCGGTGCCGTACTGCGCCAGTATATCGTCAAGCCATTCCAGTTCTTCGGCCGTGAGTGGTCCTTGTTGCATGTCATAACCTCTTATCTGTCCGTCAATTAGCGCGGGGGATGTTATTGTCAGCGTTGATGACCAAAAAAGCCATGCCCGGGTTTATCCGCAGTCTGAAAACCGCTGCGCGTCTGCTCATACTCTGCAATTATGATACTTTTGCAAAAAAAGGGGGGCCGAATTTCATCAGGCTATTCTTTCCGTCACACCATGCTTATCACCAGCGGCTATGGTTAAAGGGGCTTACCTTTTACCACGGAGAAACGGATGAAAAGCAAAGAGCTAATCGCCTCGCGGCTGACGTTAACCGCAAAGCAGCGGCAGCAAACGCGCGCCGCCCTGAAAAAAGGCGGCCAGGCAGAGCCGGATCGAGGACGCGCCCAGCGTTACGCCTTTCAGCAACGTGCCAGGCAGGGCATTATTACCGGTGAAACCAACGATCTGCTACCGATCTCCTTTTTGCAACAGGGATTGAGCGCGGCGCGGGCCGTGGCGCTGGTGCGCGAAGACGGCGTACCAAAAGGCAGCGGCTTTTTAACGTATGGCGGCCTGTTTGTTACCAATCACCATCTGCTGCCGGAACCGCCAAAGCAGGGGGCGATCACCCTACAGTTTGGTTATCACCAGAGCGAAACGGGCGCAATTGCTGACGGCCTTCTGTACAGTATCGATCCGGAACGCTTCTGGCTGACCAGCCCAACGGAAAGCTTTGACTGTACGCTGGTCGCGCTGGGCGAAGCCCTCAGCGGCAGCGGCGAAAATCCTGTTCCTCTTAACCTGAGCGATCGCAACGATAAGCATGCGCTGGGTATCAGCCTCAATCTGATCCATCATCCCGGCGGCGCGCCGCAGCAGGTTACCCTACGCAATAACACCTTGCTGGCACGTCACGAACAGTTTTTACACTATGAAGCCGACACCGAGGGCGGCTCATCCGGCGCGCCGGTCTTTAACGACAGCTGGCAGCTGGTTGCGCTGCATCATGGCAGCGTGGAAAGCAATGGCGAATGGCTTAACGAAGGCATCCGCATCAGCGCATTAACCGACTGGCTGAAGGGCGAACTGCCGCAGCTGGACGCCGCCATGCAGGCACAGCTAATGCAGGCGCTAACCGCTGACGTCACGCCGCTGCGTACGGTAGCCAGCGCAGCCGCACCGGACGCCAACTATGGCAATCGCGACGGCTTCCAGGCCGATTTTCTGGGCGGACATCCGATTAACCTGGCCGACATTGTCGCTCCTCGTGCAGCCGAAGTGGCTCCGTTGCGCGACGGCAGCAAGGGCACGGCGGCGCTGCTTAACTATGAGCATTTTTCACTGATTATGAACGCCGAACGGCGGCTGGCCTTTTTCAGCGCCGTTAATATCGACGGCGCGCGCTATATCAATATCGATCGCGGAAACGGCCAGCCCTCGCTGCTACCGGAAGGGGATAGCTGGTACGAAGACAGCCGCATCGACAGCCGCTACGTCACCGGCCAGGCTTTCTATAGCGAGTACAGCCGCTGGTTCGATCGCGGCCATCTTACCCGCCGTAGCGATCCTACCTGGGGAACCGCAGCCGAAGCGGTGCGGGCTAATAAAGATACCTTCCACTTTACCAACTGCTCGCAGCAGCATTACCTGTTCAATCAGAGCCAGCAGTACTGGCAGGGCGTCGAGCGCTATATTCTGGAATATGGCGTGCTGGTCACTAAAAAGCAGATCAGCGTGCTGACCGGGCCGGTATTGAACGATCAGGCCAGGCAGTACGCAGACTGGTCGGTGCCGCTGATGTTCTGGAAGGTGGTGCTGCGCATCGGCCCCCAGGGCAAGCCGCAGGCGACGGCATTGCTGGTCAGCCAGGATAAGCTGCTCGACACGCCGCGTCGCATACTGCCGCAGGCACAGGCGGAATCCGCGCCCAACGTTGATGCTTATCGCGTGACGGTCAGCTCGCTGGAAAAACTCACCGGTCTCGACTTTGCCGCTTTTCGCGACTGGGACAGCTGGCAGCCGGACGCCGCGCTGCTGGCCGATCCGCTACCGGCAAAGCTGGTTATGACCTGGGAGGATCTGCTGTAAGTCAGCACCGTACTACCGTGGCAGCCTTAGCATCTGCGGCTATGGAGGAATCAAAGTTATCTTCTGCCGTCTCGTGCTGAGTTGCCGTTAAAACGGATGGCAGAATCAGAACCTATACTTGATGTTCTCAATGCGCTGTCCGTTGTCAGCGTAAAGAAAACGACCAGGAGATTACTATGGCTGAAACCAGCAAGCGGGACCGCATGCCCTATCTGTTATTCCTTTGTGAGGGCCACATCCTTGCCCAGAATATTGATGGCCACGTCGTCGATCTGGGAACCTTTACCCGTGAAGCGGGCAAAATTTCCTGGCTAATGGATGGCAACAGCGAGAAGGGCGAAGGGCTGAACACGGAAAGCGAAGCGCTGGAAGATATTGCCGGTAAAACAGACTTCCTTTTTCTGGATGGCCAGTTTACCAGCCTGCCCGATCTGTCAGCCGACTATCAGGACAAGCTCGCCTCGCTGCCGGCAAAAGAGATTGTCTTAAACGAGCTGGACGACACGGCAACCCGTTAATCCGGCACAGAGAACCATGCCAGCGAGCAGGCTTTTCGTGGCCGGTTCGCTGGTAGCACAGACTCGTCACCGGCGGCCTTGCCGGAAAGACCGTTTAGCAGCAGATAAATCTCCGGACCGTTGTACGGGCATTAGCCGCCATCTCCTCGCCTGGCAAAATTTCTCGTCGGGACCTGAACCAAAGGCGTGGTCTGCGCAGGCATTGTGTTTTACACTGCGCGTCACGAAAATTGAGTAGATAAACGATACGGGCAGCAATGGCGATGAACGGAACGATCACAACCTGGTTTAAAGATAAAGGCTTTGGATTTATCAAAGATGAAAACGGCGACAACCGTTATTTTCATGTGATTAAGGTCGCCAATCCTGATCTGATCAAGAAAGATGCGGCGGTCACGTTTGAACCTACCACTAACAGCAAAGGCTTATCGGCTTATGCGGTAAAAGTGGTGCCGGAAAGCAAATACATCTATATCGCAGGCGAGCGCCTTAAGCTTACCGCGATCAAGTCTTTCCTGGTTTACCATGAGGAAGTTCCGGCCGATACCCGCATTGATAAAGAAAATGGGGTGCTTTCGGTAGGCGTATTGATGGGCAGCATCCGGCCAAAATCAGAGACTAAGCCTGGCGAAATGCGCTCGCTGAAAAAACTGGCGATTACCACTTTCCAGGGAACGACGTTGATCTTTTCGGAAGATGAAATTGACGTGGATGCCACGGTGAAACTGCTCGGAAAATAAGGCAGACGTGGATGTTACGGTAAAATCCCGGCCATCATGCAACAGGTTTAACGAAGATGACAAAACTTACTCTACAAGAGCAGATGCTTAAAGCTGGATTAGTCACCAGCAAAAAAATGGCTAAGGTTCAGAAAACGGCCAAAAAATCACGCGTGCAGGCGCGTGAGGCAAGAGAAGCGGTAGAAGAGAATAAAAAAGCCCAGCTTGAGCGCGATAAGTTGCTGAACGAGCAGCAAAAACAGGCTGCGCTGTCGAAAGAGTACAAGGCGCAGGTGAAGCAGCTGATTGAAATGAATAAAATCGATATTTCAAGAGGAAATATAGGTTTTAACTTCACCGACAATAACCTGATTAAAAAAATCGAAGTTGATAAGGCGACGCAAACGCAGCTGATTAACGGTCGCCTTGCCATTGCTCGCCTGGCGGTTAACGCCAGCGGCGAAAGCGAATACGCTATTATCCCTGCCAGCGTAGCCGATAAAATCGCGCAGCGAGACGCAACCAGCATCGTATTAAACAGCGCGCTGAGTCAGGAAGAGCAGGACGAAGACGATCCTTACGCAGATTTCAAAGTGCCCGATGATTTAATGTGGTAGGCAACCAACGCCGGTTTTTTTACTGGCGTTGTGGTCAGTGACTTTGACGCCAGATTTTTTTTACTGGCGTTGTGGTAAGCGACCCCCGACGCCAGGGTTTCCAACCGGCATTGCAGTAATCAACCCCCGACGCCAGGTTTTCCAACCGGCATGCTGAGCAAGAGTCCTCTCGGCGGCGGTCAGAACGGGCAGGGGCAGCG
Organism: Erwinia phyllosphaerae; assembly: GCF_019132875.1. Lineage (GTDB taxonomy): Bacteria > Pseudomonadota > Gammaproteobacteria > Enterobacterales > Enterobacteriaceae > Erwinia > Erwinia phyllosphaerae. Next base: position 302,812 of record NZ_JAHSPF010000001.1, on the reverse strand, counting down.
GGCTTTAATCAGCTTCCCGCTGACGGGATGCACGAAATGCAGCTCGCTGGCGTGTAACATCAGCCTCGGCGTTTGTTCCGTTCCCGGCAGCAGGCGACCGCCATACAGATCGCAGCCTAAAATAGGGTGCCCCAGCTGCTGGCAGTGGATGCGTAGCTGGTGGGTGCGCCCGGTTTCCGGAATAAGCTCTACCCGCGACAGCGGCAACAGCGTCTTATTTTCTGCCTCGTGATAAAAGCGCTCAATGACCCGATAGCGGGAGCGAGCGGGCTTGCCCTTTATCGGGCAAATCGACATCAGCGGAAACAGCGCCGGATCTTTGGCTATCGCCGCCTCTATGACCCCCTCATCGTCTTTTAAATGTCCGCAAAGCAGCGCGGTATAGGCTTTACTCACTGTGCGCTGGCTGAACTGCTGGCAGAGAGCGGCATTGATCGCCTTATTGCGGGCAATGACCATTAATCCGGAGGTGCCAAAATCAAGGCGGTGAACCAGCGTGCAGCCGGGAAAAAGCGCGACCAGCCGGTAATGCACCGAATCGAGGTTTTGCGGGTTTTTTCCGGAAAGGCTGAGCAGCCCGGCAGGCTTGTTAATAAGCAGCAGGTGTTCGTCCTGACAGAGCGTGACTATCTCTTCATAACAGGGCGGGGCAATAAAGGAATCGAAAAGGGTGGACATCAGGCTGCCGTCTGGAGAAGGGCTGCGGATAATACCCCATTTTCAGCGGGCTGGCGAGCTGGCCGCAGCGCTGCACGGATAACAAAAAAATAAAATAAAAGTGATAGTATTTACATCAGCCCTTATGGGCAACGCCCAAACAGACCTAAATTTCCGGGGACAGCTAATGAAAGAAGTACCGATCAAATTTTATGACATCGCAGATGAGTATTCGGCAGAATCGACAAAGCCGGTAAGCGAGTCGGAGCGTGAGCCTGTGGCGCGCTATTTCCAGCTATTGCTTGACCGCCTGGCAAATAACGAAGAGATCGACGAGGATGCGCAGCAAGAGATGGCCAGCGAAGCCGGTATCAGCGAAGAACGCATTGATGAAATCGCCACCTTCCTGAACCAGTGGGGCAACGAATAGCGTACCGGGGCGGCCAGCAGGCGGCCTTTTGCGTTTTGCCAACAATTTTAAAGCCCGCTTAAGCTTTTAAGCGGGCTTTTTATCGCTTATCAGGCGGCGATTTTTTTAGTACCGCCTACAGGATTTTTTCCCGTTAAATGCGATCTTTTCGCGTTTATTTTTGTGGCTGCTGCTGCTGCTGAGCGTCGGCCTCTTTCTGTTTCTTTTTGGCCATGTGGTGGCCGACCGCGCAGCCTGCTGCTGCACCCACTACGCCATGATGATGCGCAACATGACCCGCTACGCCACCCACGGCTGCTCCCTTCAGGCAGCCTTTTGCTTCAGCCTGCGCGCTCACGGTCAGAAACAGGCCGGCAGCGACAGCGATAATTGTTAGTTTTTTCATGATTTTTCCTTAAATAAATGGGCAAGGGTCGAACGCTTATAAGCGTAGTCAATCCCAACGGCCAGATCGCCAGAAATGCATGAATTTAAAACTTTTTTACCTGGGGTTACACTTTGCCAGGCGAAGGCCGAGGGCAATGCGTTGCTGAACTCTTTCGGCCCTGTCCGACGTCATTCGGACATCAGCAGCGGCTTATTTAATGAAGTGTTGCAACCCTTTTGTATTTAACTCACTGATATTTAAATCCTTTCATCTGCACCGGGTGACTGCCCCGCGCAATAATCCTCTTAAAAAGCCCGCTCCCAGACTACGATGTTCTCAAAAGCAGCCTGTGTTACGTAATAACGTAACGATAACGCAGAAAAAGCTAACGTGGAGAGGGGCCATTTAGCCGTTGAGTACGCAGAAAAAATTGCTAAGGGAATTCTTAAAAAATACCGGGTCAGGTTTGGCCCGGCAATCTGTCATTGCCAGAGGGGGTAAACCGCCTCCGGCTGCGGGTTCACCCCCTAAAAATAGCGTCGGATACTGTACTAAAGTAGAGGGTAAACTCATCTTTAATTCTTATGTTTATTTTTATATTGACACATTTCCTTCATCAAAAACCTGTACCAATTTACCTGCCGTAAGGCTTTAGCGATTCTTAATTAATGCGTCGAATAAAGTACGGATTAACTCATGTTAACGTCGGTAACTGTGAGGTTTATTTATTTAAATTTATGATTTTTTATTTTTTCAGGCCGCTTTACGCCACCGGTAAGAGTTGATATGGTTAAGAAAATTTTTAGTATGTACCTTGTGCATTCCGTTATTAGTCTTTTATTTACAGGTGTTTATCTGTATTAATTTCTATGGCTATGTGTTTTATGGGCCTTTAGCGTTAATACACATAAATATTGCTGATATTTGCATTTCCGATCTTAGTTTAGATCCGTTAATAATTAAGGTGCGGGTAATGCTTTAGCGGCGGTTTCGTTTCCCAACCTGGGGTAAATGTGCATGTTGCTCGACAGACAGTCTGAGGTCATTACCAAGCAAGCATTGTATCCATTAGCTTCTCTTTTTAATATTGGCGCAATGATTGATATCAGAGGCCCTCTTGACGAGCAGCGAATGCGGGCAGCCGATCGAGCCGTAAAAAGCGATCCAGCACTGCGTTCGGCTTTGTCGATGGCGGGCTGGGAACCCGAGTTTGTCACGCTTGAGCACGACACTTTGCCTCTGGAAGTGCTGGATCTCTCCAGCCACGACGATCCTTTCCAGTCCGCCATTTCCCTTATTGAGCAGCGTCTACGGCAGGTATTTCCTTTCGACGGAGAAACGGCTCTGCTGCGCCATACGCTGATACGTCTTGCAGAAGATCGGCATCTGATGGTGGGGATTTATCATCATTTAGCCTACGATGGCTGGGCAACCTCCCTGATTTATCAGCAATTAGCGGCTTTTTATAACGAGCCTGTGCTGGCTGGATCCGGGCGCGATATGTTGCCATTGAGCCATCAGGAGCAGATCGCCGATGAGCGGAATTATAAAAATTCCCGCCTGTTTGCCGCCGATCGGATGTACTGGCAGAAAAGATTAGCGGATTATGACACCGCGCTTTTCCCGCAGGGATGCCGTGATGTCGCAGCCAAACGCTATTCCTTCACGCTGGATAACGGGCATCGTGAAAAGCTACAGGAGCTTGCGCTCCGCTCCGACGGCACGCTTTTTCAGGCGTTGATCGGTATTACGGCCACCTTTCTTTTCCGCACCTTTGGCGTTGACGATATTGTTATCGGTTTACCTGTTCTTAATCGGCGGTCAGCCCGCGCTAAACAGACGTTTGGATTGTTTGCCAACGTTCTGCCGTTTCGGCTGAAAAGACGCAACAGCGATACTTTTAACTCGCTGTTAAAAAATATTCATTCCCTGCTGAAATCTGACTATCGCCATCAGCGTTTCCCGGCGCATCAGCTGCTTAAGGGAGGAATATCCTATGAAGCAAGCCTTTCTTATGAAAAGCACGATTACAGTGCGATTTATGAGGGAACGGATACCCGGCTCACCGTTTTATCCGGCTTCTCTCAGGATTACCCGCTCAAGCTATTTATTCGCGATTACGACGTTGAAAAACCGTTAAAAATTGATATCGACTACAACGTTTCCGCATTCAGTGAAATGGACATTGAGCAGGTATTTGCAGAATTTAAAAATATTCTGGCTAACTCTGTTGCATTTCCCGACCGCCAGCTGCTGATTAGTCATCAGGCTAATCCGGGCAAAGCGTTATCCCTCCTGCCAACGGTGACGACCGATCTTTGTACGCAGTTTGAGTCAGCCGCAGCGCGCTATGCCGATCGGGTGGCGATCAGCTGCGAGGGCGAGCGGCTGACCTATGCGGCGCTCGACAGCGCGGCTAACGCGCTGGCCTGGCGGCTGCGCGAGCAGGGCGTCGGCAGCGGGCCGCACGAAAGCCTGGTGGGCCTGAGCGTCGGGCGCGGCCCCGGCCTGCTGGTGGGTATCCTCGGCATCCTCAAGGCGGGCGGCGCGTACGTGCCGCTGGACCCGGTTTATCCCGCCGAGCGCCTTGCCTTCCTGACTGCCGACAGCGGTATCCGGCTGGCGGTGGCCGACGACACGGGCCTGGCGGCGCTGGCCGGGCTGGACGTGCAGGCGGTAAGCCTTTCAGCGGACGGTGTTTCACACCACCAGGCCCCGCCGCGCGCGCTGCATCCGCAGCAGGCCGCCTACGTTATCTACACCTCCGGCTCCACCGGGCAGCCGAAGGGCTGCGTGGTCAGCCACGCCAGCGTGGTGCGGCTGTTTACCGCCACGGAGCACTACGGCTTTAGCGGGTCGGACGTCTGGACCCTGTTCCACTCCTACGCGTTCGACTTCTCGGTGTGGGAAATCTGGGGCGCGCTGCTGCACGGCGGGCGGCTGGTGGTGGTGCCTTATCTGAGCAGCCGCGACCCGGAACGTTTTGCGCAGCTGCTGGAGGCGGAGTCGGTGAGCGTGCTGAGCCAGACCCCGGCGGCCTTCCGCCAGCTGACGGCGGTATCGGCCGGGCGCGACTTTGCGGCGCTGCGGCTGGTGCTGTTTGGCGGCGAGGCGCTGGAGCCGGGCAGCCTGGCGCCGTGGTTCGCGCAGCACGGCGAGCGGGTGCGGCTGGTGAACATGTACGGCATCACCGAAACCACGGTGCACGTCACCGAATACACGCTGACGGCAGAAAGCATGGCGCAGGGCAGCGTGATAGGCGCGCCGCTGGCGGATTTGCACGTGCAGGTGCTGGACCGCTACGGCGAGCCGGTACCGGCGGGGGTAACGGGCGAGATGTACGTGGGCGGCGCGGGCGTGACGCGGGGCTATCTGGGCCGGGCGGCGCTGACGGCGCAGCGCTTCGTGCCGGACCCGTACGGCGCGCCGGGGGCGCGGCTTTACCGCTCGGGTGACCTGGCGCGCCGCCGGACGGACGGCCGGCTGGTGTACCAGGGACGGGCGGACCAGCAGCTGAAGCTGCGCGGCTACCGCATCGAGCCGGGCGAAATCGAGGCGGCGCTGCGGGCGCAGGCGGGGGTCCGCGACGCGGCGGTGCTGCTGGATACCCCGGCGCAGGGCCAGCCGCGTCTGGTGGCCTACGTGGTGGGCGGCGAGGGGCCGCAGGCGCTGCGCGGGGCGCTGTCGGCAACGCTGCCGGAGCACATGGTGCCCGCGGTGATTATGCCGCTGGCGCAGCTGCCGCTGACGGCCCACGGCAAGCTTGACCGAAAGGCGCTGCCGAAGCCGGAAGTCACGGTATCGGCGGGTGGCGAAGCGCGTACCGGGGTGGAAAAAGCCCTGGCTACCATCTGGAGCGAGGTGCTGTCTGTTCCGGAGCCGGGCATCGACGACAACTTCTTCACGCTGGGCGGCGACAGCATCAGTTCGCTACAGGTGGTTTCGCGAGCCAGAGCAGTGGGTATTAACATTACGATAGAAGGCTTTTTAGCCGGGCAGCATATCCGAAAAATTGCCGCCGGGGCGCAAAACGCGCCTGTCGTAGCCGATGATGAAAGTCTGACACTACCTTTTAGCCTGCTGTCAGCCGAAGATCGCGCACGGCTGCCGGATAACGTTGACGATGCTTTTCCTTTATCCAGGCTACAGGCCGGAATGCTGTTTCACTCTACGCTGGCCGAAGAGGGCGCGATTTTCCATGACGTCTTTACTTTCCGACTGCGCATGCCGTGGAACGAACACGCGTGGCGTCGTGCCTTTGAGCAGCTCCCCGCTTCGCATACGCCTTTAAGAACCTCTTTCCACTGGACAGGCTACAGCGAGCCGCTACAGGTTGTGCATGCGACCGCCGACATTGATTATCAAATCGTCGATCTGCGTCAGCTGGAAACGGAACAGCGGCGGCAGGCGATTGATGATTTTATCGCGCAAAGCAAATCTTACCGTTTCGATCCGGCCAAAGGGCGCATGTTTCGCGTGAGCCTGCATCGCCATAGCGATGACGAGCTACAGCTGACGCTGGATTTTCACCACGCGATTTTCGATGGCTGGAGCGTGGCTACGCTGCTCAGCAGTTTAATCCACCGGGTGACCGGCACCGAGGCAAAAACCGCACGCTCAGATACCGCAGCCAATACGGCTTTCGTGGCGCTGGAACGCAAAGCCGAGGCCGACGAGCAGCTGGTGTCCAGCTGGCGTGAGCGAGTAGCCGACGTCGCGCCAACGTTGCTGGGTAACGATAACGTGGCTGAGCTACCGGCCACGCGACAGGTTCAGCGCCGGGCTTTCCGCCTGCCCGACGATTTAACCAGCAAGCTTAAACAGCGCGCCACGGATCTGGCTATCCCGTTAAAAATCGTCTTGCTGACGGCCCACCTGAGCGCGCTGGCAAAAGTCACCGGCGGTGAAGTTACGACGACGGGCTACGTCACCCACGGTCGCCCGGCGGGCGCGGATAAGGCAGTCGGTTTATTCCTTAACACCCTGCCGTTCAGCATGGCGTTGCCGCCGGTCAGCTGGAATGCGCTGATAAAAAGCATCGCCGCCGAAGAGCAGGCGATTCAGGCAATACGCCGCCTGCCCGCCGCGGTAATCAAGCCGCTGAACGGCAGCGGACAGCTCTATAACGTCAGCTTTAATTATATTCACTTCCATATCTATAACAGCCTGCCTGACCTGGCGGATTTCCAGGTCGTCGATGTTGAAATTTTCGAAGAAACCGATTTCCCGCTGCTGGCGCAGTATTCGCAGGATCCGTTTGACGCCTCGCTGGAGCTGACGCTGGTTGCCGATCCTGCGGTGGTACCCGCATGGCAGGTAGAGCAGTTTGGCGAGTATGTGCTGCGGGCGACAGAGGCCATTGCCAACGACTCAGAGGGCCCGTGGTATAGCAGCCTTCGCCCTGAAGCGTTACCGCGCGTACCTGACGCATCGCCGGAACCCGTTTTCGACCTGTGCACGCAGTTTGAGTCAGCCGCAGCGCGCTATGCCGATCGGGTGGCGATCAGCTACGAGGGCGAGCGGCTGACCTATGCGGCCCTCGACAGCGCGGCTAACGCGCTGGCCTGGCGGCTGCGCGAGCAGGGCGTCGGCAGCGGGCCGCACGAAAGCCTGGTGGGCCTGAGCGTCGGGCGCGGCCCCGGCCTGCTGGTGGGTATCCTCGGTATCCTCAAGGCGGGCGGCGCGTACGTGCCGCTGGACCCGGTTTATCCTGCCGAGCGCCTCGCCTTCCTGGCCGCCGACAGCGGTATCCGGCTGGCGGTGGCCGACGACACGGGCCTGGCGGCGCTGGCCGGGCTGGACGTGCAGGCGGTAAGCCTTGCAGCGGACGGTGTTTCACACCACCAGGCCCCGCCGCGCGCGCTGCATCCGCAGCAGGCCGCCTACGTTATCTACACCTCCGGCTCCACCGGGCAGCCGAAGGGCTGCGTGGTCAGCCACGCCAGCGTGGTGCGGCTGTTTACCGCCACGGAGCACTACGGCTTTAACGAGTCGGATATCTGGACCCTGTTCCACTCCTACGCGTTCGACTTCTCGGTGTGGGAAATCTGGGGCGCGCTGCTGCACGGCGGGCGGCTGGTGGTGGTGCCTTATCTGAGCAGCCGCGACCCGGAGCGTTTTGCGCAGCTGCTGGAGGCGGAGTCGGTGAGCGTGCTGAGCCAGACGCCGGCGGCCTTCCGCCAGCTGACGGCGGTATCGGCCGGGCGGGACTTTGCGGCGCTGCGGCTGGTGCTGTTTGGCGGCGAGGCGCTGGAGCCGGGCAGCCTGGCGCCGTGGTTCGCGCAGCACGGCGAGCGGGTGCGGCTGGTGAACATGTACGGCATCACCGAAACCACGGTGCACGTCACCGAATATACGCTGACCGCAGAAAGCATGGCGCAGGGCAGCGTGATAGGCGCGCCGCTGGCGGATTTACACGTGCAGGTGCTGGACCGCTACGGCGAGCCGGTGCCGGCGGGGGTAACGGGCGAGATGTACGTGGGCGGCGCGGGCGTGACGCGGGGCTATCTGGGCCGGGCGGCGCTGACGGCGCAGCGCTTCGTGCCGGACCCGTACGGCGCGCCGGGAGCGCGGCTTTACCGCTCGGGTGACCTGGCGCGCCGCCGGCCGGACGGCCGGCTGGTGTACCAGGGACGTGCGGACCAGCAGCTGAAGCTGCGCGGCTACCGCATCGAGCCGGGCGAAATCGAGGCGGCGCTGCGGGCGCAGGCGGGGGTCCGCGACGCGGCGGTGCTGCTGGATACCCCGGCGCAGGGCCAGCCGCGGCTGGTGGCCTACGTGGTGGGCGGCGAGGGGCCGCAGGCGCTGCGCGGGGCGCTGTCGGCGACGCTGCCGGAGCACATGGTGCCTGCGGTGATCATGCCGCTGGCGCAGCTGCCGCTGACGGCCCACGGCAAGCTGGATCGTAAGGCGTTGCCGAAGCCGGAAATCGCCGTGGCGCAGAACGAAGAAGGCTATCAGTCCAGCCTTGAGCGGGAAATCGCAGAGCTGTTAAGCAGCGTGCTTGGGCTGTCCGGTATCGGGCGTCATCAAAGCTTTTTAGAAACGGGCGGCGATTCCATTCTGGCGACCCAGGCACTTTTTCGCCTGCGCGAGCTGTATGGCGTTGAGCTTCCCCTGCGAACGATTTTTGAAGCGGGCACGGTTGCAGGCGTGGCCGCGAAGATAACGGCTCTGCGGCAGGAAGAACGTCACGGGGAGCGACAGACCAGCGACTCCGCACCGCTTCTGCCATCACGACGTCGTCAAAAATGAACGACCCATTTTACAAGGAGCGAGCGCGGTGAATAATTTTTACGATGATTCTGAAGCCCTGATATTTCCTTTATCCTCGGCCCAGCGGCGACTCTGGACGCTGGCCGAAATCAATGAAGCGGACGTAAGTTACAACATTCCTTTTGCCTTGCGCTGTCGCGGTAAGTTTCATTATCAGGCGCTGCGCCAGGCGCTGGCCGATTTACAGCAGCGCCATGAAATTCTGCGTACCAGCTATGGCATTATCGACGACAGCCCGATGCAGCGCATTCATCCTGCCGAAGACAATCTGGCGCTGCCGCTTATCCGTATTAACGAAGCACAGCTGGAGAAAAAACTGGCAGAGGATGCCGCCGAGCCTTTCAATTTGCAGCTGGCTCCCGTTTTTCGCGCTCGCGTTTACCAGTTAAACGATGACCATCATATTCTTTCCATGGTCGTTCACCATATTGCCTGCGACGGCTGGTCGGTCGCTATTCTGCTGCGTGAGCTAAGCCATTTCTACAATGCCCGCGTAGCCAGTCTGCCTGCGACGCTTGCCGAGCTTCCTTTACAGTATGCTGACTATGCCGAATGGGAAGAAGCGGAAGCTAAGCGGACGGCAAATCAGGCAGGCGAGGCTGGAACGGCGCATCATTTGCAGCCTGCGGTTGCGTTACCCGGCTGTGAGACTGACGAAGCGGAGCAAGAGAACGCCTGCGGCATCGTTCAGCAACGTTTTGACGCTGACTTTCTGCAAAAACTTAACGGCTACGCCCGCGAACGCCATACCACGCTGTTTGTCACTCTGCTGGCAGGCTTTATGGCGCTGCTGCACCGGTTAACCCAGGCTGACGATGTCTGTATCGGTTTTCCGGTTGCCAACCGAAAGCGCAGTGAGCTGGAAAATATCGTCGGCTATTTTGTGAATACGCTGGTTATCCGCGATGAAATAAGCCGGGACGATACCTTTGACAGTCTGGTTCGCCGCTGTGCAACCAGCGTGCTGGATGCGCTGGAGCACGAAGAGGCCAGCTATGAGAAATTGCTGAAGCAAACCCCGCGTGAAAATACCAACAGCGTGCCGTTTACGGCCATGTTCGCCTTCGAGAATATTTCCGCAACCGAATTTGCGTTTACCGATCTGCAAATCGAGCCGGTCGATGTTTATCCGGCCCAGGCTAAATTCGACCTCACGCTGCTGCTGAAGCAGGACGGCGAGGCGCTGACCGCAACCTTCGAATTCCGTCGCGAGCGTATTTTACCCGAGGTCGCCCGTGCCTGGATGGCGTGCTATCAGCGCTTACTGGAGGCTGAAGTGCTGACCCCGGGCCAGGCAATTGACCGGGTAAAGCTGGCGGATGCTCTTATCACACCGCCTGCATCACCGACGAGGGCTACCGATCTTTGTGCGCAATTTGAGTCAGCCGCAGCGCGCTATGCCGATCGGGTGGCGATCAGCTACGAGGGCGAGCGGCTGACCTATGCGGCGCTCGACAGCGCGGCTAACGCGCTGGCCTGGCGGCTGCGCGAGCAGGGCGTCGGCACCGGGCCGCACGAAAGCCTGGTGGGCCTGAGCGTCGGGCGCGGTCCCGGCCTGCTGGTGGGTATCCTCGGCATCCTCAAGGCGGGCGGCGCGTACGTGCCGCTGGACCCGGTTTATCCCGCCGAGCGCCTCGCCTTCCTGGCCGCCGACAGCGGTATCCGGCTGGCGGTGGCCGACGACACGGGCCTGGCGGCGCTGGCCGGGCTGGACGTGCAGGCGGTAAGCCTTGCAGCGGACGATTCGCGCCGGGATGACAGTCAGGCTCCGCCGCGCGCGCTGCATCCGCAGCAGGCCGCCTACGTTATCTACACCTCCGGCTCCACCGGGCAGCCGAAGGGCTGCGTGGTCAGCCACGCCAGCGTGGTGCGGCTGTTTACCGCCACTGAACACTACGGCTTTAGCGGGTCGGACGTCTGGACGCTGTTCCACTCCTACGCGTTCGACTTCTCGGTGTGGGAAATCTGGGGCGCGCTGCTGCACGGCGGGCGGCTGGTGGTGGTGCCTTACCTGAGCAGCCGCGACCCGGAGCGTTTTGCGCAGCTGCTGGAGGCGGAGTCGGTAAGCGTGCTGAGCCAGACCCCGGCGGCGTTCCGCCAGCTGACGGCGGTATCGGCCGGGCGGGACTTTGCGGCGCTGCGGCTGGTGCTGTTTGGCGGCGAGGCGCTGGAGCCGGGCAGCCTGGCGCCGTGGTTCGCGCAGCACGGCGAGCGGGTGCGGCTGGTCAACATGTACGGCATCACCGAAACCACGGTGCACGTCACCGAATATACGCTGACGGCAGAAAGCATGGCGCAGGGCAGCGTGATAGGCGCGCCGCTGGCGGATTTACACGTGCAGGTGCTGGACCGCTACGGCGAGCCGGTGCCGGCGGGGGTAACGGGCGAGATGTACGTGGGCGGCGCGGGCGTGACGCGGGGCTATCTGGGCCGGGCGGCGCTGACGGCGCAGCGCTTCGTGCCGGACCCGTACGGCGCGCCGGGAGCGCGGCTTTACCGCTCGGGTGACCTGGCGCGCCGCCGGCCGGACGGCCGGCTGGTGTACCAGGGACGGGCGGACCAGCAGCTGAAGCTGCGCGGCTACCGCATCGAGCCGGGCGAAATCGAGGCGGCGCTGCGGGCGCAGGCGGGGGTCCGCGACGCGGCGGTGCTGCTGGATATCCCGGCGCAGGGCCAGCCGCGTCTGGTGGCCTACGTGGTGGGCGGCGAGGGGCCGCAGGCGCTGCGCGGGGCGCTGTCGGCAACGCTGCCGGAGCACATGGTGCCCGCGGTGATTATGCCGCTGGCGCAGCTGCCGCTGACGGCCCACGGCAAGCTTGATCGTAAGGCGCTGCCGAAGCCGGAAGTCACGGTATCGGCGGGTGGCGAAGCGCGTACCGGGGTGGAAAAAGCGCTGGCTACCATCTGGAGCGAGGTGCTCTCTGTTCCGGAGCCGGGCATCGACGACAACTTCTTCACGCTGGGCGGCGACAGCATCAGTTCGCTACAGGTGGTTTCCAGAGCCAGGGCCGCAGGAATCGGTATCACGCCTAAGCAGGCCCTGCTTTTCACTACTCTCCGCAAGCTTGCGGCGGTGGCTGATACCTCTAAAGGCAACGTAGCGCTACAACAAAAAGCCCGCTGTCCGTCAGGCCCTTTGCCAGCCACGCCGATTATCGCCTGGTTCCAGGCTTTAAAATTGCCCGAGCCCGCGCACTGGAATCAGTCGCTGGCGCTTGAAATAGTACGCCCCGTTGCGCCAGCTCTGCTTGCCCGCGCGCTGAAAGCGGTGGGACAGCATCACGATGCCTTCAGGCTGCGCCTGGACTACGACAGCGTGGAGAGCCTCTCCCTGGCCGAAGTCATGCAGGAACCTTTCCCGCTTGCGATCCGCCCCGTTAACTCTCAGGCAGAGAGGGATGCGGCCATCCTTCAGGCGCAGCAGGAGCTCTCTCTTGATGACGGCCCGGTTGCCCGCGCCGTGCTGATCCAGCACGCGGGCATGGCTGATATCCTGATGCTGGTGATCCACCATATTGCGGTTGACGCGGTTTCCTGGCACATCCTGCTGGACGATCTTGACCTAGCGCTAAAACAGCTGCTGAAAGAGCAAGAGATTGCGCTGGCCCCGGTTGCCACCGACCTGGCCGACTGGAGCCGTTCTCTGCAAGCCGCAGCGGAGCGTGCCGATCCTCAGCGCTGGCTGACGATGGCGGCGCAGGGCTACCCTTCGCCATTCCGTGATTTTGCGGCAGTGCAGGGGCTGAACAGAGAACAGGGACTAACCGTCTGTAGCCGCACGCTCTCGCTGGAAAGCAGCGCATTGTTTTTACAGCTGCTCGCCAGAGGCAGTGAAGCCCGCGCCTCTGCGCTGCTGTGTGCCGCGCTGTGGCGGCTTTTTAATGAGCAACCGCTGGCGGTAACGCTGGAACACAACGGTCGCGATGTAGATACGGATGCCGATCTCTCCCGCACGCTGGGCTGGTTCACCAGCCTCTATCCTTTCCTGTATCGCGGACAGCCCGCGCTGGCGTCGGCTGAACTGCTGGCCGGGATCGAATCCTCGCTGCTTGAGCTGGCACCGCACAAAGCCGAATATGGTTTAGTCCGCTGGCTGGGCGACGATGAAGAAGTCCGGGCCACGCTCGACGAGGCCGATCTGCCAGCCCTGAGCCTGAACTACCTGGGCCTGCTTCCCGAGCAGCAGGAAGGCGAGTTTGTGCTGCGTCACGATATCAGCAGCGTCGATCGCGCTGTCGGCAACGTCAGGGCCTTTACCCTGGATCTGGTCGCCGTAGTGATTGGCGGCGAGCTGCGGTTTTACTGGAACTATTGCCGCAACGTGCTGAAACCCGAGATCGTCGAAGGCTGGGCCGATGCGCTACAGCTGCATTTACAGCAGCTTCTTAGCGAGCTGAGCGCCCGGCCGCTGCTGGTCGCCGATTTCCCGCTGGCCAACATCCGGCAGATTCAGTTTGAGGCGCTGGTCGGCAAGCAAGCCGTGACGGACGCCTATCCCTTGTCGCCTTTGCAGGAAGGGATGCTGTTCCACAGCGTCGCCGAACCCGAAAACCATGCTTACCACGAGCAGGCGGTGGCCCTGCTTGAACGACTAAATCCAGAGTTGTTTATCGAAGCCTGGAAAATATTGATCTCCCGACATGATATTTTGCGTACCAGCTTCCACTGGCAGGACCTGCCGCGCCCGCTGCAAATCGTTCATGCCACGGCCGAACTGCCGGTTACGGTAGCTGACTGGCGCGGCGAAAATGCGACCGAACGGCTTGCGACGTTTTTACAGCAGGATGCGGCTGAAACGTTCGATTTAAGCGCGGCACCTCTGCTGCGAGTGATGCTGGCCAGGATGGACCACGACAGCTGGCGCTGGGTATGCAGCTATCACCACATTTTAATGGACGGCTGGTCGCTGCCTTTACTGATGGGCGAGCTGGTAGAAATTTATGAAAGCCTGGCGGCGGCCGCACAGCCGACGCTGCCGCCGCCGGTACAGTATGGGCGTCATATCGCCAGGCTGGTGCAGCACGCCAGCGGGCAAAGCGGTAAGGTTTTCTGGCAGAACGCGCTGTCTGGCCTGCAACGTCCCACGCTGCTGAGCCCTCAGCAGCAGCCGTCCGCGGATTATCACTACCTGCTGGTAACCCTGCCGCCGGAACAGGAGCAGGCCGTCCGCACAACCGCGCGCGAGGCCGGGGTTTCGCTGGGCAACGTCTTTAATGCGGCCTGGGGAATATTGCTGGCGCTCTCCGGCCACGGCAACGACGTGGTGTTTGGCAGCACGCTTTCCGGCCGCGAGGCAGGCGTAGAGGACGTTGATAAAATGATCGGGCTTTTTATCAATACCTTACCCCTGCGTTTACGCCTGCGGCCCGACATGAGCGTGCGCGACCTGCTGCATAAAGCCCGGCAGTTTCAGGCTGATTTACAAGAGCACAGCCACGACCGCCTGGTTGACGTCCAGCGCTGGAGCGGCCTGGAAGGCGACGGGACGCTGTTTGACAGCGTGCTGGTGATTGAAAACTATCCCGGCGGCGCGCCGGAAGATAACGGTAAGGGCTTCCGGCTGGTGGAGTTTGCCTATAAGGAACACTCAAACTATCCGGTCACGCTGGCGGTACTTCCCGAGAACGGCCTGAAAATTAAGCTTGATTATAACTGCGCCACTTTTGATGACGCAGCGGCGGCCCTGCTGCTTAAGCGATTAACTGATTTGATCGGTAAAATGGTCGAGGATCCGGATCGCAAGCTGAGTACGCTGGATCTGCTGGCGGAAGAGGAGCAGGTAAGCGCCCGCCAGGTATGGAACGCAGGCGCATTCAACGCCGCGTCGCCAGTGCTGGCGCACCAGATGTTTGCAAATAGCGTTAGCCGCCAGCCGCAGGCTCCGGCGCTGTTGCAGGGCGAAACAAGATACGACTACAGCCAGCTCAATCAGAAGGCCGACGCGCTGGCCGCGACGTTACAACAGCAGGGCGTGGGGCCAGAATCCGTGGTGGCGGTCATGCTGTCGCGCGGGCCGGAAGCCGTGATCTCGTTCCTGGCGATCCTGAAAGCGGGCGGGGTTTATCTGCCGCTCGATGCCCAGTATCCGGTCGACCGTCTGGATTACATGCTGCGGGACAGCCGGGCAGTGATGTTGCTCAGCGATAAGGCGCAGTCCATAGAGAAACTGACCGCGCTGCCGGATGCGCTGCTGCTGCTGGACAGCTTCGACTTTACGGCGCAGGTCCGTCCCGTCGCCTGTACCAGCCTGACCGCCAACAACCTGGCCTATCTGATTTATACCTCCGGCTCTACCGGCAAGCCCAAGCCGGTAGGCGTCTCCCATGCCGGTATCGCCAATTTGCAGGCGGAAACGGCGCGGATGCTGGGGACGGATGCTAACGCCAGAGTCTATATGCAGGCTCCGCTGAGTTTCGATGCCTCGGTATGGGAAATGATGATGGCGCTGTTTGGCGGCGGCGCGCTGGTGCTGCCGGATAATGATGCCGAAGGCGACGTGCTGGCCGCGCTGAATCAGGCCGCCGAACGCCACCACTTTACCCACGTGCTGGTCACGCCAGCGTTGCTGGGACTGCTGGCGGATTACGCCTTGCCTTCTCTCCATACCCTGATTGTGGGTGGCGATGCCTCAGCGCCGGGCATGATGGCGCACTGGGCGAAAAGCCGCCGGGTTTTCAATGCTTACGGCCCATCGGAATGTACGGTGTGCGTGGCGATTGAACCTTGTGACGTAAACACCATTACGCCGCCGCTGGGGCTGCCGCTCCAGGGTATTCCAATGTATCTGCTTGATCCATGGGGGAATCCTGTCCCGCCGGGCGTGACCGGAGAGATCTTCCTGGGCGGTGATAGCCTGGCTCGTGGCTATATCGGCAGGCCTGCCCTGACGGCTGGCGTCTTTATCCCGGATCACCTGAGCGGCGTGCCCGGCGCGCGGCTCTACCGTACCGGAGACACCGCTATTCGCCTGCCGGATGGCCGCATCAAATATGCGGGCCGTACCGGCGGTTACGCCAAGCTCAGGGGCAACCGCATCGATCTTAATGGCGTAGAGCTGCTGTTGCAGGGGCATCCTGCCGTGCGGGAAGCGCTGGCGATGATCCGGACGGTGGAAAACGGCCAGTCGCTGATCGCCTGGGTCGTAGCCGAAAAAGGCACCGATGCAGACGAACTGCGCGATTACATGGTGAAGCATGCGGCCGCGTTCGAAGTGCCGGGTGCCATTGTACCGCTCGCCAGATGGCCATTAACGCCTGCCGGTAAGATTGACCGCAACGCTTTACCTCTTCCGACAGCCGCGCCGCGCCAGTCCGTTGATGGCAAGACGCTCAGGCCGGTGGAAGCAACGCTGCTGCAAATCTGGTCGCAGGCGCTTGGCCGCGACGATATCGATCTGCACGATGACTATTTTTCGCTGGGCGGCGATTCCATTATCGCGCTGCAAATCACCTCGCTGGCCCGTCAGGAAGGATGGTCGGTGACGCCGAGAATGGTCTTGCAGCATCGCACCGTGGCGGCGCTTGCCGCTATGGCCAGCGTGCTCGACACCCATGAGCCGGAGCCGGACAGCGCGAAGGTGGAGCTGGCGCCGATCCAGCACTGGTATTTTGCGCAAAACCTGCCTGCCGTCGCGCACTGGAACCTGAGCATCCGCCTGGAGCTACAGGCGCGGATGACGCCGCAGCTGCTCCAGCAGGCGCTGAACGAGCTGGTGAAACTGCATCCGGCGCTGCGTCTGCGTTTTGAACAGGTCGACGGCGTCTGGCAGCAGCATTACAGCGCCGCTGCGGCTATTCCGCTTGAACTGCTGCCCGCCTCGCATCAGCAGGCGGCCGTCCGGGAAGCCGAGCTTCAGTCGCTGCTTAATCTTTCCACAGGGCCGCTCGTGCGCGCTGCTTATCGCGATGCCGGAGAAACGAACCAGCCCGAGCTGGTGCTGATCGCGCATCATCTGATCATGGATACCTGGTCGTTACGCATCCTGACAGAGGATCTGGCCTCCATCTATACCTCGCTGCATAGCGGCACGCCGATCCGCGTCCTGCAGGAAGGCACCAGCTATCGCCAGTGGTCACAGTGGCTCAGCCAGCACGCCACAGACTTTACTTCACAGATACCTTACTGGCGAAACATGCTGGACGCCGGAACGCCGCCAGCGGCAATGCCCCGCAAAGGCTGTGTCGGCGATCGCCAGGTCATCTTTGCCGAGCTGGACAGAGAGACCAGCGATCTCCTGACCGGCGATGCGCACCAGGTCTACCACAGCCGTGGGCAAGAGCTGCTGCTGACCGCGCTGGCGCAGGCATGGCACCGTTGGTGCGGCAACGCGCATCTGGCCATTGAGCTGGAAACGCACGGTCGTGAAGCGTTTCAGGATGCCGCGATGGATCTCTCGCGCAGCGTGGGCTGGTTTACCGCGCTGTTCCCGCTGCGGATTGCGACCGGCAGCGGCTGGGCCGACACCGTTGATAACGTCAAGCAAACCCTGCGCCATATCCCTTCCGGCGGCCACGGCTACGGCGTTTTACGCTATCTGCAACAGACGCCTGACCTCTGCGAACCGGCACCACCGTCCATCAGCTTTAACTACCTGGGCGACACGGCCATGTCAGCCTCGTCCGCGATGGCTATCCGGCTTTCCCGGCGCGAAGCCGGGCCTGGCCAGGCCGCGTATCAGCTACTGCCTCATGCTCTGAACGTCACGGTAATGCTTGTGGCGGGTCGGCTGCGGTTTTCGTTGGCCTATGCCGACACCGCCGCCGATGCCGCGATGCAAACATTGCTCAACCACTATCAGCACGCCCTGCACGATTTGGCCGAACATTGTCGCCTCGCCGAGCCGGTTGACCTCCAGAGCAGCGATGTCTCCGGGGTTCAGCTCAGTGACTCAGAGTTGTCTGCCATTTTGAGCGATTTAACCGAGGACGACCAATGAACACCAGTGTGAAAGCGAAAATCCGTATTGAAAGCGCCCATAAGCTAACGCCTTTGCAGATGGGCGTGCTGTTCCACGCGATGTATGCGCCCGACAGCGCCGCCTATTTCGAACAGCTGTTTTGTCGGCTGGATGGCGATATCGATCCGCAACAGTTCGAGCAAGCGCTGGCGTTACTGGCCCAGCGGCACGCCATTATGCGCACGGGTATTGTGACCAAAGGCCAGCGCGATCCGCTGCAGGTCGTGCTGGAAAAAGTTTCCGTGCCGCTAACGGTCTACGACTGGCGCGATCGCAGCGGCGACGTACAGGAAACCGCCTTTCAGAGGCTGCTGGATGATGACCGTCAGGAGGGCTTTAACCTCAACCGACCGCCTCTGATGCGCTTTATTTTAGTGCGGTTCAGCGAGCGGGAGTGGCGGCTGGTCTGGAGCCATCACCATCTGCTGCTGGATGGCTGGTCGGTACAGCTGCTGCTGAAGGATTTTTTCCAGCTGATGACGGGCAACAGGACGGAAGCCGCCTCCAGGCCGTTCTCTGATTACCTCACGTGGCTGGAGGGACAGTCGCAGGACGCCGCCCGCGATTTCTGGCAAAGCATACTGGGCGACCTGCAGACGCCGACGCCGCTGGGCATCGATAAGCCGACCGGTGCAGGAGAGAAAGATTTTGCCGAGCGCCGTCACAGCCTGAAGGTGCCGGAGCTGGCTAACGTCGCTTCCGCCTGCAAGGTCAGCGTCGGCACGCTGCTGATGGCGGGCTGGGCGGTGCTGCTCGGCCACTACGCGCGCAGAGATGACGTGACCTTTGGCGTAACCTTATCGGGACGTGCGATTGAGCTGCCCGGCGTCGATAACATCGTCGGGCTGTTAATCAACACGCTGCCGCTGCGCCTGCGGCCGGAGCCGCAGAGGAAGCTTGCTGACTGGCTGGCGGAAGTGCAGGAAGCGCAATTTGCCCTGCAACGCTACTCCTACAGCGCGCTGTCAGATATTCAGACCTGCAGCGGCGTGCCGCAGGGAACCTCCCTGTTTGAAAGCCTGCTGATTATCGATAACTTTCCCGTTGGCGATCTGCGTTTAAGCGAGCAGCTGCCTTTCGAAATGAGCGGGATCGATATGTATGAGCGCACTCATTACCCGCTGGCGCTGACGATGGTGCCGAAAGAGGGCGAGGTTTCGTTAAAGCTCGGCTACGACCGCAGTAAAATTGACGACGCAACCGCCGAAAAAGTGATCGGCGATTTTGAGCTGCTGCTGAATAAAATCAGCGACCGCGCGGACGCGACCGCCGGTGAGTGGGCCGAATGCCTGGGTTCCGCGCCGTTAGCTGAAGTGCGCACAGGCGAGCAGCATGCCCATCCCGATGGGCAGACGGAGCGGTTCTGGCGCGACTACCTGCATGGCGTGGAGGCCAGCCCGGTTGGCGAAGAGCGCGCGCGTAACGGCGCTCATCAGCGCCTGACCACCGAACTCTCTTCTGCGCTGACGCAGCGCCTGTCGCCGCTGGCAATAAGTCAGCAGGTGACGGTAAACACGCTGGTGCAGAGCGCTTACGCGGTCGCGCTGGCCCGCCTGACCGGACGACAGGAGACGATTTTTGGCGTAACGTTATCCGGCCGTCCAGCGGAGCTGGCGCAGTCGGAAAATATAGCGGGCCTGTTTAGCCAGACGCTGCCGATGCGCATCGACTGCGCGCCGGGCACCGACGTCGCTGCGTTTTTTGAACAGGTGCAGGTTTCGCAGGAAGAAATTGAGCGGCACGCCGACGTGCAGCCTGCCGATATCCAGCGCTGGGCGGGCTTTGCTGCCGATTGGTCATTTTACGACAGCGTGCTGATCTGTGCAGAACCGGGGACAGGTGAAGCCAGCCTGAACGCTGACGCAACGGCAGAACATTCTCACTATGCCTTCTCGCTGTACGTTAAGCCGCGCGGCACGGAGCTGACGCTGGAGGCGGTATTCGATCCGGCGCGGGTTGACGCGACGCGGGCAAACCTGCTGCTTGAGGGCACGCGCGGCATGCTGGCGCAGCTGGCCGACGGCGCAACCCACGTTGGCGCGCTGCGGCTGACCAGCGGGGCGGAAGCGCAGGACGCTGTTTATCAGGACAGCGCGGTGACAAAAACCATTCGTCAGGGCAACGCGGCCCAGCAGGCGAAAAATACCGTCCGTGAGGACAACGCGGGCGCATGGTCGGAAGAGGCCGCCCGCCAGGACAATGCGGCGCGGCAGGTGCAGGAAGCGGGCCTTTACAACACCATGGCGCGGCAGGAAGAGGCAGACGCGAGCCTGCCGGAGCTGTTCCGCCGCGCGGCCGCGCATGCCCCGGCGCAGCGGGCGGTGTCCGGTGCCGACCGCGAGCTGAGCTACGGCCAGCTGCTGGCGGAGAGCCGCAACTTTGCCCGCCGCCTGGCCGGACACGGCGTGCGGCCGGGCATGGCGGTGGCGGTGTGCCTTGACCGCGGGGCCGACATGCTCGCCGCGCTGCTGGGCGTGATGTGGGCGGGGGCAGAATACGTCCCGGTTGACCCGACGCACCCGGCCGCGCGGCGGGCGATGATTCTGGAAGACGCCGCGCCGCAGCTGGTGGTGGTGGATGCCGCTAACGAGCGGGCCTTCGACGGCCAGCCGACGCTGCGCTACGCCAGCGACTGGCGTCAGCTGGACGGCGAGCTGCCGGGCGACGCGCTCTCTCCGCTTGCGCCCGCCTACACCATCTTTACCTCCGGCAGTACCGGACGGCCCAAAGGCGTGCGGGTCACGCACGGCGCGCTCGCCAATATCCTGCTGCACTTTTGCACCAGTCCGGGGCTGAACGCCGCCGACCGCCTGCTGGCGGTCACCACGCTGAGCTTTGACATCGCGGCGCTGGAGCTGTTTTTACCGCTGAGCTGCGGCGCGGAAGTGGTCATCGCGACCGCCGCGCAGGCGACAGGCGGCCCGCTGCTGGCGGAGCTGATAGCGCGCCACGGCATCACGGTGATGCAGGCCACCCCGGCCAGCTGGCGCATGCTGCTGGCGGCGGGCTGGCGGCCGCCGGAGGGCTTCCGCGCGTGGTGCGGCGGCGAGGCGCTGCCTCTGGAGCTGGCGCGCGACCTGCTGGCGACCGGCGTGCAGCTGTGGAACCTGTACGGGCCGACGGAGACCACCATCTGGTCGGCGGAAACCGAAGTGACCGAACCGCTGGCCGCGCCGCTGCCGGTAGGCGGGCCGATACGCCAGACCGCGCTGTACGTGCTGGACGGTGCCGGACAGCGCCTGCCCGCAGGCGTCAGCGGCGAGCTGGCTGTCGGCGGCGCGGGGCTGAGCACGGGCTACCTGCGTGACCCGGCGCGGACCGCGCGGGCCTTCCGTCCCGACCCGGACGGCGCGGAGCCGGGCAGCCGTCTTTACCTGACCGGTGACCTGGCGCGCGAGCGCACCGACGGCCGCATTGAGGTGCTGGGACGGCTTGACCACCAGATTAAGCTCAACGGCTTCCGCATCGAGCTGGGCGAAATCGACGCGGCGCTGCGCGCGCTGCCGGGCGTGCGTGACGCGGCGGCGGCAATCCACCGCACGGCGTCCGGCGGTCAGCTGGCGGGCTATCTGGTGGCGGCAGAAGACGCGCCGGAAGACGCGGTCTGGCTGGCGTCGCTGGCTGAAGCGCTGCCGCGCTACATGCTGCCCACGGCGCTGGTACGGCTGCCCGCGCTGCCGCTGACCGCAAACGGCAAGATCGACCGCAAGGCGTTGCCTCAGCCGCAGATCCGTAATACCTCTTATGTGCAGCCTCGCACGCCGGAACAGAAAACGCTTGCTGCCATCTGGCAGGATGTACTGGGCGTGGAGCAGGTGGGCATCACCGACAACTATTTCTCTCTGGGCGGCAACTCGATCCTCAGTATCCGCGTGGTAACGCAAGCCGCCGCGCAGGGTATCCGCCTGAACATTGAAGACCTGTTCCAGAAGCTCACCATCGAACGCCTGACGGAAAGTAATAGCGCACCCGTTCAGGCCGCCGAAGCGCCGCGCATTGAAGCCTTTGCGCTGCTGACGGAAGAAGATCGCCGCGCCGTTCCGGAGGGGGCGGTGGACGGCTATCCGCTCAGCGAGCTCCAGGCCGGTATGCTGTTCCATAACGGCGCTGATGAAACGAATCGGCTCTATCACAACGTGGTCAGCTATCTGCTGGATAACCCGGCGATGGACACGGACGTGGTACGCCAGCGGATGAACAAGCTGATAGCCGTGCATCCGGTGCTGCGTACGGGCTTTTCACTGGCGGGCTACAGTCGGCCCCTGCAATGGGTTTATGCGCAGGCAGAACCTTTGATCGAAGAAGAAGATTTGCGGGAAGCCAGCGAAGTGGCTCAGCTTACCCTGATTGGTCGTGCGCAGCAGCGCCTGCGCGAAGAGAGATTCGATCTGGCTAAACCGCCGCTGCTGCGCCTGCTGTTCCAGCGCCTTGACGACAGCCGCTGGCAGGTCACCGTTGCCCTGCATCACGTCATTCTGGATGGCTGGAGCCTGGCGTCACTGTTGACTGCCTTGCTGCATGGCGAAGCCGCAGAAGCGACGGAACCACAGCAGATCTTCCGCGACTTTATTCATCTGGAGCAGCAGGCGCTGCACAGCACGCGTGACCATACGTTCTGGCAGAAGCAGCTGAAAGATCTGCCGGTGACTACCTTACCGCGCTGGCCGTTTATCGCTAAGAACGCAGAGGCCGCGCAGGCTAACTACGAAACTGCCTTGCCGCCAGCCTTATATCGGGGCCTGACAGCGCTGGCACAAGAAAAAGGCGTGCCGCTAAAAAGCGTGCTGCTGGCCATTCATATGCGTGTGCTGGCCCACTGGAGCGGCGAACGCGAAGTCGTGACGGGCCTGGTGACCAACGGCCGACCCGAAAGCGCAGGCAGTGCCGAGGCGCTGGGACTCTTCCTTAACACGCTGCCAATGCGTATCAATACCGGCGGATTAACAGGCAGCGAGCTGCTGGAAGCCGTCCGCCAGGCAGAAAGCGCCCAGCTGCCGCACCGACGTTTTGCCATGACCGAGCTGCGCCGCATGCTGCAAAACAGAACGCTGTTTGAAACCACCTTTAACTTTGTAGATTTTCACGTCTACAACGATACGGTCACCCGTGGGCGCGACAGGTTTGATCCGGTGAAAGTCCTTAACGCCGCAGGCAGTCAGGCGCTGGATATACCGCTGGCAACCAGCTTCAGCGTCGATCGGCAACAGGGCACGCTGCACTTGATTTTAACCTGTGACGGCACGCTGTTCCCGGCCGCACAGGTGGAGGCTATGGGTGCCAGCTATCTGCTTGCGGCTGAAGCCCTGCTCGAGGGCGCGGAAGAGATATGTGACAGCATGGCGCTTATTTCGACAGAAGAAAGGGACGAAATAGCACAGCGCTCTTGCGGTGCCAGCGCTGTATCGCAGCCGGTGCTACAGGCATTTCAGACAATAGTAGAGCGTCATCCGCAGGCGCTGGCGGTAGTGAGCGCCGATGGCGAGATGGACTATGCAACGCTGGATCGACGCGCTAACGAGCTGGCCGCGCAGATGCAGCGTGCCGGGCTGCGTCCGGATGTGCCGGTAGCCTTGTTGTTTGAGCGCTCGCCCGATCTGGTTGTCGCCATGCTGGCCGCCATGAAGGCTGCCTGTCCTTACGTGCCGCTGGCGCCTTATCTGCCGCAGGGCAGGCTGGCGGAAATTCTGGCGGACGTCAGGCCGCAGGCGACGTTAACCGTGCAGGCGCTGCAACATATTCTGCCGGTGGCAAGCGATGCCGGCCATCTGTTTGCCCTGGATGCCTTGCCGGAAACGCCTTATCCGTTACCGGCACTGCCGCAGGCCCATCCGGCCACGCTGGCCTACCTGTTGTTCACCTCAGGATCGACCGGGCGACCAAAAGGGATTGGTATTCCGACGGGCGCGCTGGCTAACCACATGGCCTGGATGCAGCGTCGTTTCCCGCTCGCGCCGGGCGACCGCGTACTGCAAAAAACCCCGGTTGGTTTTGATGCTTCCGTCTGGGAGTTCTGGGCGCCGTTAATGGCGGGCGCAACCCTGGTTTTACCTGCCGACGGTGTGCAAAACGATGCGATAGCGATGCTGGAAGCCGTGCAGCGGCATGCGATAACCGTGCTGCAACTGGTGCCGGGCGTGCTGGATATAGTGACCCGATTGCCAGAGCTGGCTGCCTGTACCTCCTTGCAGCGCGTGTTTGTTGGCGGGGAGGCGCTCCAGGCCTCGACCGTTGAACGCTTTAACGACGTGCTCGGCGTGCCGCTGATTAATCTCTATGGCCCGACCGAAACCACCATCGACACCACTTTCGCCTGCTATGGTGGCGATGTCGGTGAAGTAGTGAGCATCGGCGAGCCGATCGATGGCGTCTCCGTTTACGTGCTTGACCAGTACATGCAGCCCGCAGGCGTCGGTATTTATGGCGAGCTATGGATTGGCGGCGCTGGCGTAGCCCGAGGGTACTGGGATCGCGCTTCGGAAACGGCAGCAAATTTCCGCCCTGATCCTTTCTCAACGCAGCCGGGTGAACGCATGTTCCGCACCCGTGATGTAGTGCGTTGGCTACCGGAAGGCGGCCTGCAATACGCCGGGCGCAGCGACAGCCAGATCAAACTGCGCGGTAACCGCATCGAGCTGGCCGACATTGAAGCCGTGCTGGCGCGCCAGCCTGGCGTGACCCGCAGCGCCGTGCGCGTCTGCGTGGAAAAACCGGGACAGCTGGTGGCCTGGGCCATGGGCCCGGCGGCGCAGGAAGCCGCGTCGCTGATTGCCGCACTACGTCACCATCTGCCCGACTATATGCTGCCGCAGCGCATTGTTGCCGTTACCTCATGGCCGCTGACGCCTAACGGCAAAACTGACTACGCGGCGCTGACGAAGCTTGCCGCCGTGACGGAGCCTGCGTCTGCGGTAGTGGCACCAGAAAGCGAGATTGAAAGCGAACTGGTGGCGATATGGCAGAAGCTCTTGCCGCACCTGACCTTAGGGGTCACAGAGAACTTTTTTGAAGTGGGCGGCGACTCGATTCTGGCTATGCAAATTGCCGCCGAGATGCGCCGTAAAGGCTGGGCGATGACGCCGCGCCACCTGTTCGAGCAGCCAACCATCCGCGAGCTGGCGGCGGTTATCGTGCCTGCGCACAACGAGCAACAGTCGGACTATACCGCGCCTGTAGGCCTGCTGCCGCTGTCACCAGTGCAGCGCTGGTTCTTTGAGCTGGAGCTGTCTGACCGGGCGCACTGGAACCAGGCGGTGATGCTTCGCGTGCCGCAGCATATTCAGCCGCACCGCCTGCAGAAAGCGCTGGAGCGGCTGGTCAGCCTGCACGAAGCGTTCCGTCTGCGCTTCGTGCAAAAAGAGACGAGCTGGTTTGCCCGGCTGGAGGAGAACGCGGGCGACTGGTACAGCAGCCTGAACGTTTCCGATCTCTCCGCCGCCGCATACCAGAAGGTCACGGATTCTCTGGTCGAAACCACCCAGCGCAGCCTCGATCTGGAACAGGGGCCGCTGTTTAAAGCGGTACACCTTGATAAAGGACTGGAGGTGGAAGGGCGCCTGCTGCTGGTTATCCACCATCTGATCGTTGATGGCGTCTCCTGGCGCATCCTGCTGAACGAGATCAACCTGCTGCTTGACGGCGTTGAACTGGCAACACCTGCACCAGGCTTTGGCGGCTGGCTGGCGTTGCAGGAGAAGTATGAGATGCCGCAGGCGGTGCTCGACTACTGGCTGGCGCAGGCGACAAAGTCGGCGGAAGAGTTTCGTGCGCCATCTTTTATTCAGCCACAGCACAGCGGCCACTACTCGCAGGTCAGAACGATTGAAAAGTCTTTTGGCAATCCGATCGCGCAGCGGCTGACAGATCATTCACAGCTGCACCTTAAGGCCAGGCCGCTGGAGCTGCTGCTTACGTCGGTGCTCTGTGCCATGGGGCGCTGGGCGCATGAAGATCGCATCGCGCTGACGCTTGAAGGACACGGCCGCGATAACGCCGGTGACTGGGCGCTGGAACGTACGCCGGGCTGGTTTACCGTGCTCTATCCGGTGATGTTCGATCTGAAAGATACGGACAGCGAAATGACGGTGCTACAGATGGTCAAGAAGACGCTGCGGGAAGTTCCCGATGGCGGTTACGGCTACGGGCAGCTGCGCGATACTGAACAGCTGCCGCCGGTCTCATTTAACTATCTGGGCCAGTTTGAAGAGAGCGATGAGCGCGGGCTGACCGTGGTTGACGAGGCCGTTGGCGACAACGAGGACCCACAGGGTAAACGTCCGTTCCCGCTGGAGATCGTTGCCTTTATCCGCGCCGGAAAACTCACCCTGCGTTGCGTGTTTGACGACCGGGTTCCGGAAGCTGCAAACATCACGGCAATGCTCGATTCCGCCGCTGACTGGCTGCAAAAAATGCTCGCCTGTGAAGATGTTTCTGCCGCCTGGACGCTGCATGATTTTCCGCTGGCCGACGAGGAAGAGCGCGGCCTGGCGGTAGCGCTGGGCGACGCGGGCAATCATCTTGCTGACCTGTGGAAGGCCACGCCAACCCAGCAGGGCATGCTGTTTCACAGCCGCTTAGAAAACGGCACGAGCGAAGTCTACCTTGAGCAAATCGTGATGCGGCTGCATGAGGAGATGGATGCCGATCTGCTGGCGCAGGCGTGGAACAGGGTGATTAATCGTCACGATGCCTTGCGCGTCTCCTTTGTCTGGGAAGATCTCGACCATCCGCAGCAGCGGGTGTGGCGTAGCGTTCAGGTTCCTTTCGAGACGGTCGATCTCCAGGGCAATGCCGCTGAGCTTGAAGCATTCATGGCGGCAGATCGGCAGCGCGGTATCGACTTAAGCGTCGCGCCGATGATGCGGGTTAGCCTGCTCAGGAAACAAGGTAAGCCGTGGCGTCTGGTCTGGCTGCATCATCATGCGCTGCTGGACGGCTGGTCGATGGCGCTGATCTTTAACGACCTGGCCGAGTGTTATCGCGCGCTGAAGCTGAACCAGCGCTGGCCGACAAATTCTGCGCCTTCTTACGCTACCTACCTTCGCTGGCTGCAACAGCAGGGCGCGACTCAGGAGACGGCAGAGCGGTTCTGGCGCGAGTATTTCCAGGGCCTGGAGCTGGCCAGCCCGGTTGGTGAAGAGAGCACGCGTACCGGTATTCATCAGCGCGTGACCACGAAGCTCTCTTCTGCGCTGACGCAGCGCCTGTCGCAGCTGGCGGCCAGCCAGCAGGTGACGGTAAACACGCTGGTGCAGAGCGCCTATGCGATTGCGCTGGCCCGCTTGAGCGGACGGCAGGAGGCGCTGTTTGGCGTAACGTTATCCGGCCGTCCAGCGGAGCTGGCGCAGTCGGAAAATATAGTGGGTCTGTTTATCCAGACGCTGCCGATGCGCGTTAACTGCGCGCCGGGTACCGCCGTCGCCACGCTGGCCGCTCGGGTGCAGGCTTTACAGGGGGAGATTGAGCGGCACGCCCACATTCAGCCTGCCGATATCCAGCGCTGGTCGGGCTTTGCCGCCGGACAGCCGCTGTTCGACAGCGCGCTGATTTACGAAAACTACCCGCTGGGCCAGGGGCTGGTGGAGGCTTCTGACAGCCTGAACGCGGATGTAACCGAGGTGCTCGACCATCCTCACTACGCCTTTTCGCTGTACGTTAAGCCGCGCGGCTCGGAGCTGACGCTGGAGGCGGTATTCGATCCGGCGCGGGTTGACGCGACGCGGGCAAACCTGCTGCTTGAAGGCACGCGCGGCATGCTGGCGCAGCTGGCCGACGGCGCAACCCACGTTGGCGCGCTGCGGCTGACCAGCGGGGCGGAGGCGCAGGACGCTGTCTCCCACCACACCATGGCGCGGCAGAAAGAGGCAGACGCGAGCCTGCCGGAGCTGTTCCGCCGTGCGGCCGCGCATGCTCCGGCGCAGCGGGCGGTGTCCGGTGCCGACCGCGAGCTGAGCTACGGCCAGCTGCTGGCGGAGAGCCGCAACTTTGCCCGCCGCCTGGCCGGACACGGCGTGCGGCCGGGGATGGCGGTGGCGGTGTGCCTTGACCGCGGCGCCGACATGCTCGCCGCGCTGCTGGGCGTGATGTGGGCGGGAGCCGAATACGTCCCGGTTGACCCGACGCATCCGGCCGCGCGGCGGGCGATGATTCTGGAAGACGCCGCGCCGCAGCTGGTGGTGGTGGATGCCGCTAACGAGCGGGCCTTCGACGGCCAGCCGACGCTGCGCTACGCCAGCGACTGGCGTCAGCTGGACGGCGAGCTGCCGGGCGACGCGCTTTCCCCGCTTGCGCCTGCCTACACCATCTTTACCTCCGGCAGTACCGGACGGCCCAAAGGCGTGCGGGTCACGCACGGCGCGCTCGCCAATATCCTGCTGCACTTTTGCACCAGTCCGGGGCTGAACGCCGCCGACCGCCTGCTGGCGGTCACCACGCTGAGCTTTGACATCGCGGCGCTGGAGCTGTTTTTACCGCTGAGCTGCGGCGCGGAAGTGGTCATCGCGACCGCCGCGCAGGCTACCGGCGGCCCGCTGCTGGCGGAGCTGATAGCGCGCCACGGCATCACGGTGATGCAGGCCACCCCGGCCAGCTGGCGCATGCTGCTGGCGGCGGGCTGGCGGCCGCCGGAGGGCTTCCGCGCGTGGTGCGGCGGCGAGGCGCTGCCTCTGGAGCTGGCGCGCGACCTGCTGGCGACCGGCGTGCAGCTGTGGAACCTGTACGGGCCGACGGAGACCACCATCTGGTCGGCGGAAACCGAAGTGACCGAACCGCTGGCCGCGCCGCTGCCGGTGGGCGGGCCGATACGCCAGACCGCGCTGTACGTGCTGGACGGTGCCGGACAGCGCCTGCCCGCGGGCGTCAGCGGCGAGCTGGCTGTCGGCGGCGCGGGGCTGAGCACGGGCTACCTGCGTGACCCGGCGCGGACCGCGCGGGCCTTCCGTCCCGACCCGGACGGCGCGGAGCCGGGCAGCCGTCTTTACCTGACCGGCGACCTGGCGCGCGAGCGCGCCGACGGCCGCATCGAGGTGCTGGGACGGCTTGACCACCAGATTAAGCTCAACGGCTTCCGCATCGAGCTGGGCGAAATCGACGCGGCGCTGCGCGCGCTGCCTGGCGTGCGTGACGCGGCGGCGGCAATCCACCGCGCGGCGTCCGGCGGCCAGCTGGCGGGCTATCTGGTGGCGGCAGAAGACGCGCCGGAAGACGCGGTCTGGCTGGCGTCGCTGGCTGAAGCGCTGCCGCGCTACATGCTGCCCACGGCGCTGGTACGGCTGCCCGCGCTGCCGCTGACCGCAAACGGTAAGATCGACCGTAAGGCGTTAGCCGACATTGAAGTCACCAACAGAAGCGCCAGCTTCCTGCCGCCGGAAGGCCCGGTTGAAACGGCGGTGTGCGCTATCTGGCAAACCGTCTTCTCGCTTGAGCAGGTTGGGGTAGAAGACGATTTCTACGCGCTGGGCGGTCATTCGTTAATGGCTACCCAGATCCATACGCGCATCGTGCGCATCTTCCGGATCTCTCCGCCGCTGGGCGAGGTATTCAGAGCAACCACGCCACGCGAGCTTGCCGCCGTCATTTACGCCCATGCCGATAAGGATCGGGCCAGTCAAATGGCGGAAGCTTATTTACGTCTGCGCGCAATGACGCCCGAACAGCGCCAGGCATTACGTAACGAAGGAACGCTTATCACAGGAGGTTCGGCATGAACTGGGAAAAATCTGTTGCCATCGTCACCGGCGCAGCAGGAGGCATCGGCGGGACTTTCGTCCGCCAGTTGCTGAGCGGCGGCTGTCGGGTAGTGGCCATCGACAAGCAGAGCGACAGGCTGGAAGAGCTGGCGGTGGCGTGCCAGCCCTGGCGCGACGCGCTGGCCATCCGGCCCGTTGATATCACCAACGAAGCGGAAGTACGGGCGACCTTTACCGAACTGAGCATGCACTTTGGCGTGCCGGAGATTCTGGTCAATAACGCTGGCGTGCTGCGCGATGGCCTGCTGGTGAAGAAGGATGCAGACAGCTTTGTGCGCAAACTGCCTACGGCGCAGTGGCGCGGCGTGCTGGAAGCTAACCTGACCGGCACGTACCTGATGAGCCGGGAATTTGCCGCAATACGATCGCAGCAGGCGGGCGACGGCGTCATCGTCAACATCTCTTCCGTGACCAGCGCCGGTAACCCCGGCCAGTCTGCCTATGCGGCTTCCAAAGCCGGGATGGACGCGCTGACCCGCACCTGGGCGCTGGAGCTGGCCGACAGCCATATTCGCGTGGTCGGCATCGCGCCCGGCCTGACCGACACGCCGATGGCCCGCGCGCTGCCGGAGGCCGAGCTGGACGACATGCTCAAAAATATTCCGCTGGAACGCATGGCCACGCCGCTGGAAATCTGGCAGGGCCTGCGTTTTGCGCTGGAGTGCGATTACTTCAACGGTCGTATTTTGACCATTGATGGCGGTGCAGGATTCTGCTGAGTATCAGCATCTTTAACACAACCCTAACTTATCCGAGGTCGTTATGAGTGAAATTGAAAACAACGCTGTGACTTACTCTGTTGTGATGAACCACGAAGAGCAGTACTCCATCTGGCCTACGTATCGCGACGTCCCGGCCGGCTGGCAGCAGGTTGGCGAACCCGCCAGCGAGCAGGAGTGCCTGGCCCACATTGAGAAAGTCTGGACAGACATGCGCCCACTGAGCTTACGCAAAGCCATGGATGATAATCGTTAAATTTGGGATGCAGGCGGGAGAGTGAACATGAACATGTACAGGCTACTTTCTGAACGACCGCAGGGCGCGCCCCGGCTGTCAATGTTACTGGCGGCACAATCGCTGGCCGGGCTGGCCGGTGCGGGACTGGTTGCAATTCTTACACAGGCAGCGCATGCCGTTGAACAGCAGGGGAAAGCGCTCTCTCTGGTCGCGCTGACTGCCTTAACGTTGTTCATGTTCCTTTTCAGCCAGCGTTACGCTATGCGCTGCACGGCCCTGCGCGTGGAGCGTTCTATCCACAGCGTGCGCGTGCGCGTGGTGGATAAGCTGACCAGGATTGATTTGCAAACCTACGAGCAAATTGGCGAAAAGAACCTGATGGCGTGCGTGGAAAAAGACATTAAAACCATGTCCAACGCCTGCACGGCCATTATCGCTTCCGGCCAGTCGGTGATGCTGTTTGTCTGCGCGGCGGCTTATCTGGCCTGGCTTTCGCTACCGGCATTTCTTCTCACCGCAGGCGTTATCGTCTTTGGCGTCGCGCTGAATTTTATCCGCATGCGGGCCATTTTCAACGCTACGGAACAGGCGCTGCAGTCGGAAAACAGCCTGTCAGGGTTAACCAGCCACATTATCAGAGGATTCAAGGAACTTAAGCTTCATCAGAAACGCCGCCGGGAAGTCTATGAGGAACTGGTGGACGCGTCCGATCAAACCGCCAGCCTGAACCAAAAGGCGTTCGGCCTGGCGACCGACCACATGATTATGCTGCAGTCGATTCTCTATATCCTGATTGGCCTGGTGATCTTCGTGCTGCCTCTGGCCGGGCAGATGCAGACGCTTTTACAGGTTCAGGTCATTGCGGTGATCCTCTTTCTGAACGGCCCGCTGAGCCAGTTTATCGGCATTTTACCGATGTACGCTCAGGCCAACGCGGCAGCAAAAAGCATTGGCGAGCTGGAGCAGCGGCTGGATGCCGCCGCCAACCGGGATCCCGATTTGCCCGACGTCGTCACCGAGCCAATGCGCAGTATTGAGCTGAGAGATGTTCGTTTTGCCTACGAGGCGAACGAAGGGCCAGCTTTTGAAATCTCTCCTCTTAATTTATTGATTTTTCAGGGTGAGGTGATTTTTGTTACCGGCGGCAACGGTTCCGGGAAATCGACTTTCCTGAAATTGCTGACCGGCCTGCGCTTTGCCAGCCACGGCGACGTGCTGCTGAACGGTGAGCGGGTCAACAAGCCGGAAAAAGTGGCGGGCTATCGCGGGTTATTCTCGGCGATATTCGCTGACTATCACCTGTTTACTAAGCTCTACGGCACGGAAGTCCCGCACCGTTCACTGATAACCGAGCAGCTTGGCAGGCTCGCCCTTGACGGTAAGGTGCGCCTGGACGGCCGCATTTTCACGCCGCTGAATCTCTCCACCGGCCAGCGTAAGCGACTCGCTCACCTGGTCACCTTGCTTGAAGATCGGCAGATCTACATCTTCGATGAGTGGGCCGCCGATCAGGATCCCCATTTCCGCAGCTGGTTCTACCGTGAAGAGCTGCCCAGGCTGAAAGCGCTGGGCAAGACCATTATCGCCGTTACCCACGATGAACAGTACTTCGAACATGCCGACCGCTGGTTCCATTTTGAGGAAGGCCGTTGCGAAGAACGTTTTTTTAAGTCAGCCGTACCCGTGCGCCTTTTTCCCGAACATGCCTGATGAATGTTGGCCCCCAAGGAGTAGCCCGATGAGTGTTAGTGGTAATCTGGACCAGAACGCCGGTTTTGACGAAGACCTTGATCTCCTTGATGCGTTGTTAGCTGACGATCTGCTGGAGCAGCAACCGGCCATCGCCGCCCGGGCGGCGAACCAAGGGCCGCTATCCTTTCAGCAGGAGCGCCTGTGGTTTCTCAGCGAATTAGATCCTGACGCCGCCGCCTATACGATTTTCAACGCCTTCCGCCTGCACGGCCAGCTTAACGAACAGGCGCTGTGCGCGGCGCTGGAAACGCTGGTTGAGCGCCACGAAGCCTTGCGCACCGCAATTGACAGCCAGAGCGGCAAGGCAGAACAGCGCATTATGCCGGGCTATATGCCGGTGCAAAAAAGCATTGATTTGACCGATTCCACAGAGAAAAGCGCGGACGAGGCGCTGCATAAGCTGCTGCTGCGTGAAGCGGCGCGTCCCTTTGTGCTCGCCGACGGCAAACCTTTCCGCGCCGTGCTGGTAAAGCTGGGGCCGGACGAGCACGCGCTGATGCTCAGCCTGCACCACATCATCAGCGATGCGTGGTCAATGACCGTGCTGATGAGCGAGCTGGCCGTGCTGTATCACGCTTATGCCCGCGGTGAGCGGCCGCTGCTGCCTCACCAGCCGGTACGCTATCTCGACTATGCTCTCTGGCAACGAGAGAGCGGCGTTGCCAGAGAGCGTGAAAACAAAGAGATGAATTACTGGCTCGCTGAGCTGCAAGGCCTGCCGTTGCTGGAATTGCCATGCGATCTTCCGCGCCCGCAGAAACAGACGTTTAACGGCGCAACAATCAGTTTTCAGCTGCCTGCTGCCACTACGCGAGCCTTGCAAACGCTGGCCCATAGCGAGCGCTCTACGCTGTTCAGTTTAATGATGGCCGCGCTGCACGTGCTGATGGGACGCCACGCGCGGCAGGCTGATATCGCCATCGGCACCTCGATTGCGGGCCGCGATAATCCGGAGCTGGAAGGGCTGGTTGGCTTCTTTGCCAATATGGTGGTTATCAGGGCCAGGCTGGAAAGCGATCCGAGCTTCCGCGAGCTGCTGCGTACCACTACCGGCAAAGTTCACGCCGCGATGGATCACGGTACGCTGGCTTACGATCGGCTAGTGGAAGGGATGAAAATCGCCCGCGATCCCAGCCGCAATCCGCTGTTCCAGGTCGCTATGACCATGCTGAACCTGCCCGCCACGCGCATGTCGTTGGGCACCCTCGAAGCCGAAAGGCTGCTCAGCCAGGAAGCCGCCCGTTTCGATCTGGAGCTGTTTTTAAGCGAGTCGGAGGGGACGCTGTCCGGCACCTTTGTTTATAACACCGATCTGTTTCTGCCAGCCTCGGTTAGCCGCCTGACGGAGCAGTGGCTAATCCTGTTAGCCGATATCGCCGTTTCGCCAGACAAGCCGGTATCGCGGCTGGCGCTGGTAAAAGAGCGGGCGCCTCTGCTGTCACTTCCTCTTCAGGCTGAGCCACTGCCGTTCAGGCCGCTACACGAGCTGATTTTGCAGCACGCCGAAAAGTACCCCGAGAGGCGAGCGCTGCGGCTGGGCGAAGAGAGTCTCTCCTATGGCGAGCTGGCCGCGCAGGCACGCCGTATCGCCCACGTTTTGCTGAACGCCGGGATAAAAGCGGAAGTGCCGGTAGGGCTGTGGTTTGAACCGGGCTTTGACATGATCGCCGCGATGCTGGGGACGTGGCTGGCCGGTGGCGGTTATCTGCCCGTCGATATTCACTCTCCCGCCGAGCGTATCGCCACCATCCTGGAAGACAGCCAGGTAAAATTTATTCTGTCCGATAAGGCCAGCGCGGCCACGCTGCCAGCCTTTGCCGGTACGCTGCTTTGCATTGATGAAACTGACGAGCCGCCAGCCGGTGAACTGCCGCAGGTCAGCGCCGACCAGCTTGCCTACATTATCTATACCTCTGGCTCCACGGGACGGCCCAAGGGCGTGGAGATCACCCACGCTAACGTGGCGAGACTGTTCACCGCCTGCGACAGCCTTTTCGAGTTTGACCGCAACGACGTCTGGACCTTTTTCCACTCTTACGCCTTTGATTTCTCGGTATGGGAAATCTGGGGCGCGCTGGTTCACGGCGCTTCTTTGCTGATCGTCCCGCCCATCGTGGCGCGAACGACCGACAGCTTCTACGACCTGCTGTGCGACAAGAAAGTCACCGTACTGAGCCAGACGCCGTCCGCTTTTCGCCAGCTGATGGCGGCCGAAGAGGCCAACCCGCGCGAGGGCGATCTGGCTTTGCGCTACGTCGTTTTTGGCGGCGAGGCGCTGGATATCGCCAGCCTCGCTTCCTGGATGGACAGGCACGGCGACGAAGAGCCCCGCCTGGTCAATATGTATGGCATCACTGAAATCACCGTACACGCCACGTTCCGCCTGATTAACTGGCGGGATTTAGCGCGCGCGTCCAGCAGCGTCATCGGCGCGCCGCTGCCGGATTTATGTCTTCGCCTTCTCGATCCGCATGGCGAACCCGTCCCGCAAGGCATGGTCGGCGAGATTTTTGTCGGCGGCGCGGGCGTAGCGCGGGGCTATCGTCATCAGCCAGAGCTGACCGCCGCGCGCTTTCAGCGTGATGCCAGCGGCATGCCTTTTTACCGCAGCGGCGACCTGGCGCGCATTAACGCCTGGGGCGAAATGGAATACCGTGGGCGAGCCGACTCCCAGATCAAACTGCGCGGCTATCGCATCGAAACCGGCGAGATCGAGAATACCTTACGGCGTCATCCCGCCATTGACGATGCCGTGGTGGTGGTCAGAGGGCAGCAGGAAGCCGCACGGCTGGTGGCCTACGTGCGTAAGCGCCAGACCTGTCTGCCGGAAAGCGGCGCGTCTGCCGAGGACTGGCGGCCAAGCTTCGATATGATCTATGCCGCAGAGGTTGAGGATGACGAGCTGGATGTGGTCGGCTGGAACAACTCCTACGATAACAAGCCGCTGCCGCTGGAAGAGATGCGTCTGTGGCGGGATGAAATTCTGCAACGGCTGCGCGCGCTGGCACCGACCCGCATTCTGGAAATGGGCACCGGTTCAGGCATGCTGCTGCTGCCGCTGGCTCAGCAGGTCGAACGCTATCAGGGACTGGACTTTTCCGCCGAGGCCGTTGCCCGACTCTCCAGAAAGGTGGCGCAGCGTGGCTTGACGCACGTGCAGCTGGAGCAGCGCGAAGCCCGCGATCTGGCCGGGCTGGCCGAGGATTTTGACCTGGTGATCCTCAACTCCGTCGCGCAGTACTTCCCCGATGCCCGCTACTTTATTGACGTGATGGAACAGGCGATGGATCGGCTGCAGACCGACGGTCGCCTGTTTGTTGGCGACCTGCGCCATCTGGGCCTGCTGCGGCATTTTCATGCCAGCCGCCTGGCGCATCGTCGGCCAGCCGGTGCTGACCGGGCCAGCCTGCTGGCGCAGCTGGCAAAAATGGTGGAGGAGGAGAAAGAGCTGCTGGTCGATCCCGACTTTTTCTTCCACTGGGCGGCGCAACGCAACGACATCGCGCGTATCGACGTGTTACCGAAGGTCAGCGGCGGCGCGAACGAGCTTACCACCTATCGTTACGATGTCGTGCTTGTCAAAGGCGAACCGCAAACTTCCGCGCCTGCTGCACGTGTGGAAGCCGCAAGCGTTGAAGCGGCGTGGCGAGGAGAGCCTGCGTTAATCTGCAATATTCCTAACTCACGGCTGGCCGCTGTCGAAGCGTTTCTGGGCTGGCTGGCTGGCGATGCCGCAGCTGCGCCAGGCGCGCAGGAGTGGGACGCCTGGTCCGACACCCAATCCGGCTCCGATCCCGCTGCGCTGGTTGACATCTGGCGGGCACGTGCGGGCGCGGCGAAGCTGTGCTGGGCCAGTCAGGGCCAGCCCGGACAGTTCGATCTGGCCGTGGCGGCCAGCAATGCAGCGCTGCCTGCTTTTACGCCTGCCGTCAATCGTGATGCAGAGCTTACCCGCTTCTTCAACGTTCCCGTCCAGCTGAGAGAGGGAGACGCACTGGCAACGACGCTGCGTAGTTACCTTTCCGCTTATCTTCCTGACTATATGCTGCCGGCGGTGTACGTGCCGCTGGACGTTTTCCCGCTGACCATAAACGGCAAGCTCGACTTTGCCGCGCTGCCGGAAGCGGGCCAGGAAATAAAAGAAGCCGCCGCAGAACAGGATCAGCAGTTAAGCGAGGCCGAACGCAAGGTGGCAGACGTCTGGGCCGAGGTACTCCAGCTGGCCCGGCCAGCGCTGCACGCCAACTTCTTTGAAACGGGCGGCCACTCGCTGCTGGCAACGCAGGTGATTTCGCGCCTTAACGCGGCGTTTGCGGTGAAGCTGCCGTTAAGAAGCCTGTTCGATCGGCCGACCATCGCCGGGCTGGCGGCCTTGCTGGATGATTTGCAGAAGAAAACCGCCTCTGCTCTGCCGCAGCCTGCCGCCATCAGGCCGGTGCCGCGCGAAGGCCTGCTGCCGTTAGCCTATACCCAGCAACGGTTCTGGTTTATGGAGCAGATAGATCAGGGGCCTGTCGGCTCGCATAACATTTCACTGGCGCTGAGGCTGCGCGGGCAGTTAGCGCCTGCCGCGCTGCGTACGGCTATCCAGGCTATCGTGACGCGTCACGAGGCGCTGCGCACCCTGTTTATTCAGCACGATGGCGAGCCTGCGCAGCTGATAAGAGCAGAGTGGACGCCAGCGATTGAGGAAGCGGATTTCAGCCATCTTCCCCGCGCTGAGGCCGAAACGGCGCTGAGGACATTGCTGTCCGTGCAGGCCAATACGCGCTTCAGCCTTGATGTCGCACCGCCTTTGCGCCTGAACCTGGTGCGGATGGGAGAGCAGGAGCACGTGCTGCAACTTACCCTGCATCACGCTATCTGCGACGGCTGGTCGCTGGGCGTGATGGTGCGCGAATTCAGCGAATGCTATTCCGCCTGCCTGGCCGGACGATCGCCACAGCTGGCGGCGCTGCCCGTGCAGCTGGCTGACTTTGCCGTCTGGCAGCGGTCGGAGATGGCGGGCGCGCGTTTGCAGTCTATCTTGCAGCAGTGGAAGCAGCGTTTGCAGGGCGTGCCTTACGGTCTGGCACTGCCTTTTGAAAGAGCGCCGCACGCCGACACGCCACAGATGGGCAAAATCATCTATTTCAATTTCGATGCGCTTCAGCTGGGTCAGCTGAAGCGCTTTGCTGAAACAAACGGCGCGACCCTGTTTATGGTGCTGGCGGCAGGTTACGCCGCGCTGTTGGGGCGCTACAGCGGCGTGGATGATGTGGTCATCGGCACGCCAATCGCCCAGCGTCAGCAGAAGGAGCTGGAAGGCATCGTCGGCTGCTTCCTGAATACGCTTGCGCTGCGTATTCAGGGCGAGGGCGGATTAAGCGGGCAGGCGCTGCTGGCGCACGTGCGTGAACGCGTGCTGGAAGCTTACGAATGGCAGGATGCACCGTTTGACGCGGTCGTCAGCGAGCTTAGCCCGGAACGCTCACGCGATAGCCATGCGCTGTTCCAGACCATGCTGACCCTGCAAAATATGCCGCTGGGCAACTTCACGCTGCCGGGGCTGGAGGTTGAACCTCTTCAGGGCCAGGAAGGCGTGGCGGGATTCGATCTCAGCCTGACCTTTATTGAAACGGCTGACGCCAGCGGCCAGGCCGGTTTGCAGGGCATGCTCGAATACGATGCGAATAAGTTTTTATATGCGTCGGTTGGGCACTTCGCCACCCAGCTGAAAACGCTGCTGCTGGCGATGGCGGCAAAACCAGAGATGCCGGTCAACAGGCTGGATCTGCTGGCAGCGGACGAGCGCCAGTGGCTGCTGGAAACGCTAAACGCTACCCGCCAGCAGATCCCGCAGCTGTGCCTGCATGAACTTATCGCTCAGCAGGCCTCGCGTACGCCGGACAGCATCGCCATTCGTGATGCCGCTGGCGAGATCAGCTATGCAGAGCTGGAGGCGCGAGCTAACGCGTTAGCCTGCGCTCTGCACGATCGGGGCGTCGGGCCTGACACTATCGTGGGGCTCTGTACCGAGCGCGATCGCGGGATGGTTATCGGGCTGCTGGGAATTATGAAGGCCGGTGCCGCCTATCTGCCGCTGGATCCGGCTTATCCGACCGAGCGTCTTGATTTGATCCTGGCCGATGCCCGGCCGCCGGTGCTGGTCACCCAGACCGCGCTGACGTCGACCACCTCTTTTAGCGGGCCGAAAATTCTGCTGGAAGAGCTGGGTCAGGCCAGCCGCTGTCCGGCCAGCGGCGCGACGCTCGCGAACCTTGCCTATATCATCTACACCTCTGGTTCTACGGGCGTGCCGAAAGGGGTAATGATTACCCATGGCGCTATCGTTAACTACCTGAGCTGGGCGCTGGATAACTATATGCCAGGCAGCGAGGGCAGCGTATTGATGACGCCTTCCTACGCCTTCGACGGCAGTATGACCACGCTGTTTACGCCGCTGTTAAGCGGACGCTGTATGCAGCTGATGCTGCGCGATGACGTGCTTTCCCGCATCAGAAATTCTTTGCTGGAGAGCAAAGAGCCGCTGGCGCTGATTGACTGCGGCCCGGCACAGCTGGAGGTGTTGCAGCACGTGCTGCAACCTGAACAGCTGGCCGCCAGCCAGGTTGGTGCCATCGTCATCGGCGGCGAG
The DNA here is from genome assembly GCF_019132875.1 of Erwinia phyllosphaerae. GTDB lineage: Bacteria > Pseudomonadota > Gammaproteobacteria > Enterobacterales > Enterobacteriaceae > Erwinia > Erwinia phyllosphaerae. The sequence continues at coordinate 264,037 of NZ_JAHSPF010000001.1, read as the reverse complement.
GCGCTGCATGCTGCTACCGTGGAACAGTGGCGTCGCCACGCGCCTGCCACCCGCCTGTACAATGAATATGGCCCAACCGAAGCGACGGTAGGCTGCTGTAATTATCACATTACCGCCGATACCCCCTGGTTTGGCGCGGTGCCGATTGGTCGCGGTATCTGGAACGTCAGGGTTTACGTGCTGGATGACTATCTTCAGCCGTTGCCCGTGGGAATGCCTGGCGATCTCTACGTGGCGGGTGAAGGTCTGGCGCGTGGCTATGCAGGGAAACCGGCGTTAACCGCGCAAAGTTTTATTCCGGATCCGTTCTCGGCAGGCGGGCGTCTCTACCGTACGGGCGATCGCGCCTGCTGGGGAACAGGCGGCGTTATCCACTATCTGGGCCGCAGCGATAACCAGGTTAAATTCCGCGGCTTCCGCATTGAACCTGGCGAGATTGAGGAAAAAATTCGTCTCTATCCGGGCGTGTCTGAAGCGGCGGTGAAGGTGCATACGGACGGGCAGGGCGTAAGCCGTCTGGTGGCCTGGCTGGCGGCCGAAAACCATGACGGTCTGGATGCCTGGCTGCGCGAAAGTCTGCCTGGCTTTATGGTGCCTTCGCACTATGTGCTGCTGCCGACGCTGCCCATCTCCGTGAGCGGCAAAGTGGATCGTAACGCCTTGCCGTCGCCTGCGATTATCCACCAGCCTCAGGCATCAGGCGAAAGCCGAGCGCTGAACGCCACCGAACAGCGGCTGGCGGCAATCTGGCAGGAAGTGGTCGGCCATCCGGTCAGCGATCCGCAGGCCAACTTCTTTGAAGCGGGGGGCGATTCACTGCGGGCGGTGAAGCTGATTTTCCTGATTGAGCGCGAGTTTAAACGTGTATTGCCGCTGGCGAGCCTTTTCGGGCTGCGCACGCTGGAGGCGCAGGCGGCAGCGCTAACCTCTGACAGCAACGCGGCCACCGACGCGCTGGTGCCGATCCACGTACGTGAAAATGCGCCCAGCGTGGTGCTGGTGCATGACATCTCCGGCCAGATACTTTCCTACCGTTCACTGGCCGAAGAGCTTACCACGTTTGGCGTCTACGCTATCCAGGCGCTGGCCGAGCAGCACACCCGTGCGCCTTCGGTTACCGAGATGGCAGAGCTGTATGCTCGCGCCATTGTGGAAGCCAGACTCCCCGGCCCGCTGATCCTGGTTGGTCACTCCTTTGGTGCGCAGGTGGCTACCGAGCTGTCGCGCAAGCTGACCACCCTGGGCAAAACGCCGCTGATGCTGGCGATTCTTGACGGCATAGCGGAGCCGGACAGGGAGTCTTTGCAACAGCTTCCCCGCGACGATCTGGATCTGATGGATTACATGATCCGCACCATTGAGCTTTCTATGGATAAACGCATTGATGTGGATGCCGCTCGCCTGCGCGCGCTGCCTGAAGGTGAACGTGAAAGCTGGATTACCGCCAGCATCACCGAGGCGGGCGTCGTTCCTGAACACACCTCACCGGAGCATGTTATGCAGCTGTTTACCATTTACAAAAACAACCTGGAGAGCCTGCACGGCTACCAGCCAGGCCGGGTAGCGTGTCCGGTGACGTTATGGGCCACCGACGCGCTCGCGCAACAGGGAGACGCAGGCTGGGAAAAATATGCCGATCGGGTCACTGTCCACCAGGCCAGCGGCGATCACGTCGGCATGCTTAAGCCCCCGCACGTACAGGAACTGGCCGCAAGCCTGACTAAATCCATCAACGACGAGATGCGATAATGAGTATTCCACGTATAGTTCATCAGATTTGGTATCAGGGTGAAGACCAGGTTCCGGAGAAATACCGGCGTTACCGCAAAACCTGGCAACAGCATCATCCGGACTGGCAGTGCCTGCTGTGGGATGCACACTCCCTGCGTGAACATGTGGCCAGCCACTGGCCGCAGTTCTTGCCGGTTTACGACGCTTATCCGCAGGACGTGCAGCGGATGGACAGCGCCCGCTACTGCCTGCTGGCCACGCTGGGCGGCCTGTATGCCGACCTGGACATCGAATGTTTGCGGCCTGTCGATGAGCTGCTGACCGGCCATGAACTTATCCTTTCCGAAACCGTGGGCTACAACATCGCCTTTATCGCCAGCGCCGCCGCCCATCCCCTGTGGGAAACGGTACTGCATCATTTAACCCACAAAATCAGCGCCGATTTGAGCGACGTACCTTCCTTTATGCGGGAAAACGCGGCGATGCAAATCGCGGTGGTCTCCGGGCCGCGTTTCTTCACGCTGTGCGTAGAGGAAAGCGGCGTGCTGGCCTTGCCGGGAACGCTGGCCTGCCCTGGCGAATATTTTGAGGGCACCGCCACGCCGGGTTATGTCCACGATAAGCAACAGGGCTGGATCCCCTACGGACGGCACGACATGGATTTGAACTGGATGTCGCCTTCGGCCCGGCTGCTTTCCAGGCTGGCGCGCGGCTTCTCAACGGTGGTCAGCGGCATGCGCGCGCTCGTCAGACAGTAGGTACGGTCAATAAAACAGGGCAGGGCCAGCCGCTGCCCGTAAAGCCGTGATAACTATGTATGCCAGCGGCGTGGCGGTGAAGCAGCCGCGCCGCTTTTAGAGAGAAAAGGAGAGAGTTTCTGATGCGACTGATTTGTTTCCCTTATGCAGGCGGCAGTATGGCAATTTTTCGTGGGCTGGCGCAGTTGCTGCCTGATATCGAGGTACATACTCCCGAACTACCCGGACGCGGTTCGCGGATGAACGAAGCGGCGCACGTTTCGATAGAAGAGCTGGCCGGGCGCATGATCGAGGAGCTACGTCCTCATTTTGCCAGCCCGTTTGCGCTGTTTGGCCACAGTATGGGCGCCGCGCTGTCTTTTGAAATCGTTAGCCAGCTGTCTTTGGCCGAGCGCGCCAACCTGCGCCATCTGTTTGTTAGCGCCTGTCCCGCGCCCGGTTTTGCTGCTAATCGACGCAGATCTCTACAGGGGCTTAACGATGCTGACTTTATTGAAGAGCTGCGTCTTCTTGGCGGCACGCCGTCGGAAATCCTGGAAAATGCAGAGCTGATGGCGCTGCTGCTTCCCATGCTGCGGGCCGATTTTACCGCCGTTGAAAATCATCGGGCGAAATCTGACACCGTTCTGGACGCCAGCGTTACCGCTTTAGCAGGCGACAGGGATGAAAGGGTCACTGCCGAAGCCGTTTTTGGATGGCGGCAGGCGACGCGCGGCAGCTTTGAATCGCATCTGTTACGGGGCGACCATTTTTTCCTTAAGCCACAGTTTTCCGCTATCGCTAATATCATCAATTTGCGACTGGCAGCGTAGCTATAGCAGGGCGCTTCAGGATAGCCCTGGTTTGCAAGCCCTGATTCACTCTATGGAAATCCCCGATGTCGCCGTTTTTTATTAACCGACCCATCTTTGCATGGGTCATTGCCCTGTTTATTGTTCTGGCAGGCTTGATTGCCATCCCTCAACTTCCCGTTGCGCAGTATCCGTCAGTGGCACCACCCAGCGTCAGCGTCAGCGTAACCTATCCGGGCGCTACGCCAGAGACGATGAACGAGTCCGTGATCTCACTGCTGGAGCGCGAAATTTCCGGCGTGGATAACATGCTCTATTTCGAATCCTCCAGCGACACCTCGGGCACGGCGAGTATTACCATTACCTTCCGGCCCGGAACCGATATCAAACTGGCCCAGGTGGATGTGCAGAATAAACTTAAGGTTGTGGAAGCCCGCCTGCCGCAAACGGTTCGGCAAAACGGCATCCAGGTAGAGGCGGCTAACTCAGGATTCCTGATGATTGTCGGCCTGCGATCGCCCTCCGGTGCCTGGACCGACCAGGATCTGAGCGACTATTTTGCGCGTAACGTTTCGGATGAGCTGCAGCGCGTGCCCGGCGTCGGGAAAGTGCAGTTCTTTGGCGCTGAAAAAGCGATGCGGGTTTGGTTAGATCCCAATAAGCTGTTTACCTATAATCTGTCCGCTTCCGACGTTATCACCGCCTTAACGCAGCAAAACGCCCAGGTTTCGCCGGGACGCGTCGGCGATGAGCCCGCCCGGCCAGGCCAGAAGGTTACCTATCAGCTAAACGTTCAGGGACAGCTTTCTTCCATTGAGGAATTTCGTAACATCACCCTTAAGGCGCAGCCCGACGGTTCTCGCGTGCGGCTGGGCGACGTGGCCCGCATTGAGCACGGCCTGCAAAACTACTCTTTTGCCATTCGTGAAAACGGCAAGCCCGCTACGGCCGCGGCCATCCAGCTGACGCCCGGCGCTAACGCGGTCAGCACGGCGGAAGGGGTGCGGGCGCGACTCGATGAACTCTCTACGGCGCTGCCGGAAGGCATGGCGTTCTCCGTGCCTTTTGATACCGCGCCCTTTGTGAAGCTGTCGATTGAGAAAGTCATCCACACGTTCATTGAAGCGATGGTGCTGGTTTTTCTGGTAATGCTGCTGTTTTTACAAAAGCTGCGCTACACCTTTATTCCAGCCATCGTGGCCCCCGTGGCGCTGCTTGGCACCTTCACTATTATGCTGCTGAGCGGCTTTTCTATTAACGTGCTGACCATGTTCGGCATGGTGCTGGCGATTGGTATTATCGTGGACGATGCCATCGTGGTAGTGGAAAACGTTGAGCGCCTGATGGCAGAGCAAGGGATGTCGCCAAAGGAGGCAACGCGCGAGGCGATGCGCGAGATCACGCCAGCCATCATTGGCATCACGCTGGTGCTGACGGCGGTATTTATCCCGATGGGGTTCGCCAGTGGGTCAGTCGGCGTGATTTACCGCCAGTTTACGCTCTCTATGGCCGTCTCTATTCTCTTTTCGGCCTTCCTCGCCTTAACGCTGACGCCAGCTTTATGCGCTTCTTTGCTGCACCCCGTTACCACGCGCGGTACGGACAGGAAAGGCTTTTTCGGCTGGTTTAACCGGCGCTTTAATCGGCTGGCAAACGGCTATCGTTCGGGGCTGCGGTTTAGCTTAAAGCGCAGCGGAAGAATGATGATCCTGTACGCCCTGTTATGCGGCATCGTTTTTATGGCTTACCGCACGTTACCTTCTTCCTTTTTGCCTGATGAAGATCAGGGATATTTTATGACGGCTATTCAGCTGCCGTCAGAGGCTACCCAGGAGCGAACTCGCAAGGTGGCCGAACATCTGGAATCTGTCGTGGGTAAGCGGGCCGGGATAAACGGCAATATTACCGTCTTTGGCTACGGTTTTTCCGGCTCTGGCCCGAATACGGCGCTGGCGTTTACCACCCTGAAAGACTGGGGCCAGCGCAACGGGGCGACGGCGGAAGGCGAGGCGGCGTTTGTACAGCAGGAGATGGATACGCAGCCTGATGCGATGGCAATGAGCCTGCTGCCGCCAGCGATTGCCGATATGGGTACTTCCTCCGGTTTTACCCTCTATCTGGAAGACCGGGGCGGAAAAGGCTATGCCGCGTTACTGCAGGCAGCCACAAAGTTAACGGAGCTGGCCGCAGGCAGCAGCATAGTCAGCGGCGTTTACACCGACGGATTGCCCGAAGGCGTCAGCGCCAGGCTGAATATCGATCGGGAAAAAGCGCAGGCGATGGGAGTGTCATTTGATGAGATTAACCAGACCTTATCGGTGGCGACCGGCTCTTACTACGTCAATGATTATGTCGACGACGGCCGCGTGCAGCAGGTGATTGTGCAGGCGGATGCGCCATACCGCATGCAGCTCCAGGATCTGCTTAAGCTCTACGTGCGCAACAGTAAGGAGGAGATGGTGCCGCTCTCTGCATTTATCACCACCAGCTGGACGCAGCTTCCGCAGCAGCTCAATCGCTATCAGGGCTATCCGGCGATAAAGATTAGCGGCAGCACGGCGCCGGGCTACTCCAGCGGGGCGGCAATGGCAGAGATGGAACGGCTTGCCGCCACCTTACCCAAAGGTTTTATGGCGGAGTGGAGCGGAACTTCACTTCAGGAGAAGAACTCGGCGGCGCAGATGCCGATGCTGCTGACTTTATCGGTGCTGGTGGTCTTTATGGTGTTGGCCGCCCTGTATGAAAGCTGGTCGGTGCCGTTTTCGGTGTTGCTGGTAGTGCCGCTTGGCCTGGCTGGCGCGCTGGCGGCGGTTTACCTTGCGGGCATGCCAAACGACGTCTTTTTCAAAGTCGGCATGATTATGCTGATCGGGCTTTCAGCGAAAAACGCCATTCTTATCGTCGAGTTTGCCCGGCAGCTGCATGCGCAGGGGGCGACGGTTTTCGAGGCCACCATCGAGGCGGCAAGCCTGCGCCTGCGGCCGATTATTATGACCTCGCTGGCCTTCACGCTGGGGGTAGTGCCGCTGATGCTGGCAACGGGAGCCAGCGAGCGTACCCAGCACGCCATCGGCACCGGCGTCTTTGGCGGGATGATCAGCGGTACGCTGCTGGCGATTTACTTTGTCCCCGTTTTCTTTATCAGCGTTTGTGCCGTGGTGGCAAAATGCTCTTCGGTGATTAAAAAAGGGGCGTAATAAGGGCGGTAAGCCGGTGTTTCTGACCGGCTTACCGCCACTTTTAGGCTATGCCAGCGCCACCGCGTCTTCGCCAGCAGGAATGCGCAAAGGGGCAGCGGGATCGGTCGCCGCACGCCATATCGCAGCGGTAACATCATCTGCCGTAGTGACGGGCTGCGGTTGCCGCATCTGCTGCATTATCCTTTCCATCATCGGCTGATAAGCCTCCAGCAGCGTGTTTTCAATACGCGGCATCGCGTTTTTAGCGAAGTCGGTTGCAGGGGCCATGCCCGGTAAAACCAGACGCACGTTAATGTTAAAAGGTTCTAATTCCAGCGCCAGCGACTCAGTAAAAGCATTTACCGCTGCCTTACTGCCTGTATAGACTGCCAGCAGCGGCAGGGGCTTAAGAGTCACTGATGAGGTGACGTTAATTATCGTCCCGCTGCGCTTCGCCCGGAAGAGCGGCAACACCGCCTGCGTCAGCGCAATAGTGCCCAGCGTATTAGTCTCAAACACGTCACGCACTGTCGACATCGGGGTGCCTTCCAGAGAGGTCAGCACGCCAATGCCTGCGTTATTCACCAGCACGTCGATATCGCCCGCTTCGGCAATGGCCTTACGGATGCTTTCGGCATTGCTGACATCCAGCGCCAGCAGACGTAAATGTTCTGAAGCCGGGAACAGGTCGGGGTCTGGCGTGCGCATGGTCGCAATGACTTTCCAGCCGCGTTGCAGAAAATAGCGCGCCGTGGCGTGACCAAAGCCGGAGGAACAGCCGGTAATCAGGATCGTTTTCATCTTTTATTCCTGCATTGTCATGGGTGAACACTCACTATAGAGTCTGCGCTCTGGACGCCCTACAATGCAGAGTCCGGTTTTCATTCGCAGGAGTCCAGAATGATCGATCCTCTCGCTGAAATGGTGTCGCTGCTGCAACCGCAGGCGGCTTTTTCCAAACGCGCCTGCGCCAATGGCCGCTGGCGCGTGCACCGCAGTGAAACCGGCGAGCCGTTCTACTGCCTGGTACTTGAAGGCCGTATATGGCTGAATATGAAAGGCTATGAGCCGGTAGCGCTTGAGCAAGGGGATTTTGTCCTGATACCCGCGGCGTGGGAATTTTTTATGACCAGCTATGAGCCACCGGACGCCGCTGCCCCTGACATGCTGCCTGAGATGCTAAGCCCGGGTGAATTCTGGATAGGCGACAAACAGCGGCCCGCCGAGACGCAAACGCTGATTGGCTATTGCCGGTTCAGTTCTCCCGACGCTGGCCTGATTGTTTCCCTGTTACCGCAGTTTATTCATATTCGCGGTGAATCACGGCTTACCACCCTGGTTCAGTTAGCAATGGATGAATGCCGTGCTCGGCGTCCGGCAAGACAGGTGATAATTGAAAAGTTGCAGGAGCTGTTGCTGATTGAAGCGCTGCGATCGCTGCCGCCAGGCCCTGCCAGCCCCGGTATCATGCAGGGGCTGGCCGACGATCGTCTGGCGTGGGCCATCCGGGAGATCCACGCCAGGCCCGGCCATTCATGGACAGTTGCCCAGCTGGCAAAAGCTGCCGCGCTTTCACGTTCGGCCTTCTTTGTGCGTTTTCGCGATGCGGTGGGCGTTTCGCCTATGGTTTATCTGCTTACCTGGCGCATGGCGCTGGCGAAAAATCTGCTGCTCAGCAAAAAAATCTCCATCGCCGACGTCGCCGAACAGGTGGGCTATCGTTCGGCCAGCGCTTTTAGCGTCGCTTTTACCCGCTATGCGGGGCAGACTCCCGTAAGTTTTGCGGCGGGTTAGGGGAGAGGCGAGCGGAGGCCATATTTCAACATTTGTTATCAAGACTGGACTTTACGGCCTCTAACATCCTTTTTCGGATCAGGCCGCTGCCCGCGCGGATTGCCAGCCAGTAAACCGCCATTTTCAGATGCGAGGCTCTGTCCGGACAGTGGATAAAGGTTTCTGTCAGTAGTTCATATTTATTTTCAGCAAGCGGCTTAACCTGATAGCGCAGTAACAGCTTTGCGCCGCCTGGTCTGGCTGGGAGTTGATAAGCACTGGCATCAGGCACCGTTTCCAGCCCAAAATCCGCCCGCCAGAACTGTCCCCTTAAGCCATAACAAAGCTCGGATGCCGAGCGTGTTAAAAGCGTAAAGCTCTGTAATCCAAAGCTGTTAAGTGTCTCACGTGACCTGTTGCTTTGAAGTTTTTGCGGAAGTTGTCGCACTGACATTAAAGCATGAATGACAACCTCTTTCTGGATATCGAATCCTGCTACCAGCGAAAGGATTTTTTCAGGGAATAGGGTGGTAATGACGGCCCGATGTTTCTCATGGAACTGAAATTGAGGCAGTAACGAAGGAACATCCTGCCATTCAGTCAGCGCTTTCCTGGTGACGAATCCCGGGTTTAGCATGGTGATTTCCTTTTATCCACAGAGTCCTTTAGCTTCAGGAGTAGTTACGGGCATATTTAGTTTCTGGCTATTCTGTATCTAAAGCAAATGGCTATTAAGGCATTATCCGCCTTGAGAGAAGAAACTTATGACGAATACAGCATCCGAATATTAAAGATGTAAAGAGAGGAATTCATTTATTAATCTGATATCTTTAATTTTTTACAGAGACAGGTTTCATTCCATGCCATTACAACTACGGAAAGCTACGCTGGCCGATGCAATTTTACTTAATGAGCTGGGCTACAGTCTTTATCTTGCACATTTTAGACACATGTGGATGTCAGAATCCGACATGAACGATTTTTTGGAGCGTGAATATTCTCTGTCCACACTTGAACAAAGTCTGAAAAAACCGGGTATGAGTTGGTACGTGGTAGAAACCGATCGTCCGATTGGTTTTGCGAAATTTACATGGGAAAGCACAATACCCGATACAAAAATTTCAGGTGTGCTCCTTAACAAATTCTATATTGATCCTACAGAGACAGGTAAAGGCTACGGTCAGCTAATCTTTAATAAAATCATAGATCTTGTACGAACCAAGAGGAAGGATTTTTTGTGGCTGGAAGTCCTTGAACAGAATGAACGTGCCTGTAATTTCTACAACAAGCAAGGTATGCGGTACATTAAAGACATCATTTTTAAAACTGCTTCACAGCAGAGCGTACTCAAAATCATGGGAATGCCTTTACGGGACGTCTGATTATGCATCTTGATGAAATTCCAACTTGTTTTTTACAGCACGAAAGATTTTACCTTACTGCACCTGCTATGAGCCGCACGGAAGAAATGCAATATAAGCTGAACGCATTTACTGCGCTTCATCATGCATTTTTGCTCTGGTCACCCGGCTTTCATTCTTTTGCTTCCGTTCAAAAAAACATGGTCACTGCCGTAGATAATTTTTCAAATGATAATGAAGAATATAAATTTTTAATTATTGATCGTGAGACTGACGAGCTGATCGGCTGTATAAGCTTGTTCATTCGTAACCCGACTATCCCTTTCTATGAAATTGGCTACTGGCTTGCCACAAATGCGATGGGCAAAGGAGTCATGAGTGCTGCATGTCAAATGGTCACAAACATAGCTTCAGAATTTTTCCGCGCAAAAAGAATTGAAATTCGTACGGCCAGGCGTAACGTGCGGAGTCAGGCTGTTGCGTTGAAATGCGGCTTCAGGCTTGAAGCTATATTGGCTAATGAGCGACTGGACAGCGCGGGGAAGATTGATGATACCTTTGTCTACACCTGTAGCAGCTAACAGTATCATTCAAGAACTTTTATCATGCATTTAGCGCTTTCGCTGTGTAGTGGTGTGGTTGACAGTTCTGACCTTGAATCTTCACAGGCAATGCTAAGGATTACGACATGGCCACCTTTTATCAATTTACCGCCGTTAGTCTCCATGGCCAGCTCATCTCTATGGCTGATTATGCGGGCAAGCTGGTTATTGTGGTTAATACCGCCAGCCATTGTGGATTCACGCCGCAATACGCCGGACTGGAAGCGCTCTACAAGAAGTATGCTGCCCGGGGGCTGGTGGTGCTTGGTTTTCCCTGCAACCAGTTCGGTAAGCAGGAACCCGGCGGCGCTGAAGAAATCGCGCAGACCTGCCATATCAATTACGGTGTAAGCTTCCCGATGTTTGAAAAAATTGAGGTCAACGGCGCTGCTACGCACCCGATGTTTCGTTATCTGAAAGACGAATTGCCTGGCGTGCTGGGTGGACGAATCAAATGGAACTTCACTAAGTTTCTGATTGGACGCGATGGTAAACCGCTCAGGCGTTTTGCACCGTTTACTACCCCGGAGAAGATGGAAACCGTCATTCTTGCAGCACTTGAAGCCTGAGTTAATGCGAAGAGTCTACTTTTAAAGAGCCTTCGGCAGGCTGTTTATATCCTTGGGAGATGAATGTCCGCTTTTCACTCGTTGTGGGCGGTTTACTCCTTTTTGCCAAAGGCGGGCGTGCATGGGATACCTCTGCAAAAACGGGTGTACCCATAGATTTCGTATTCAGGTGTCCCTGATTCGGGGATGCGGCAGTGCTGCATCAAAGTGGAGAAGAGTAATGGAAATAGCAGATAAAGTTTTTATAGTGACAGGCGCGTCGTCAGGAATTGGCCTGGCAACAGCTACGGCGCTAACAGAGCGAGGTGCAAAAGTTGCACTCGTCGCACGTAGTACCGATGTATTGCAGACGTTAGCTGGCACTTTGAATGGCAGCCTGGCGGTGAATGCCGACATGACCGATATCGCCTCGGTGCGTTCAGCCATTCAGCAAATCCACGATCACTATGGTCGTATCGATGGCCTGATAAATAACGCTGGCCGCAGCTATGCAACCTCTGTTGAGGAAATAGATCCAGAGCTTTTCGATGAGATTTTCCACCTCAACGTCCTTGGCCCCATTGTGGCGATGCAGTCAGTCATTCCTGTTATGCGAGCGCAAGGAGTGGGGGCTATTGTCAACGTCAACTCGGGCACCGCCTTTATGACGATACCGGGCTACAGCGTGTATTCTGCATCGAAGCGGGCATTACTCGGATTTAGCATGACCGCACGGCTGGAATTGCAAAAAGATGGCATTGTCGTATCTGAGGTATACCCATACATCACGGCGACTAACTTTGGAAAAGCACGTATGGGCAGCCATGAAGATAAGGGTGGTGGTCCAGCCTCCGACTATGCGAACGGGGATACGCCAGAGTTTGTGGCCGGCCTGATCCTGAAAGCCATTGAGGAAGGGCAGGCACAGTACTTTGCAAACGATAAGCTTAAAAAACTGGCGGGTCAGTAAGTTGGCGATGGTTTTGTCATCATCACTGCTCTAAACGCCGACATATCCTCTGACTGCATTCTGACAATATTAAATTCAATGCATGCCTGCGGCCGCAGGCTTTTTTATTATGTCTGCAATTCGCTTACTGCGGCTCTGATCCGCTTGCTTTTAGGACGCTCTGTGCCGGGAGCTGGTGTTGCCCATGCTCGAATAAATAAGCCAGGGGAAACTGAATATGAGTGTAGGTCAACCTGGCGTTTTTCCATTGTCATAAATATCAGGCCGGGTGATGGTCCATGCATAGTTTTTCCGATTAACAGGCTCGTAGCCAAATTTTTCATAAAGCCAGGGGGCTGTCGTTGTGAATAGCATAATTCTGCGTAACTGCTCAAACACTGGATGATCATGTATACATTCCATTACCCATCTTCCAAGCCCCTCTCCCTGATGTTCTTCAAGAATATAGACATCGCAAAGGTAAGCGAACGTAGCATAATCTGTTATCAGCCGAGCGAAACCTATCTGTGCTTCATCATGATAAACACCAAAGTTAAGACTGTTTTTAATTGATGCGCCGACAATAGCCAGATTAATACCTCTGGCCCAGGTTGATCTCGTCAGATAGCGATGGATAGCCTGTACGTCCAGTTTTTCCCTGTCTGTGCTTATCAGGTAGTTATCCTTATACCATTCATATTTCTCTGCATTACTCACTTTCGTTCCTGTTTATAAGGTTTAGGAAACCTTACCTTATCATTTGATGGAAAGTCGTATTGTCTGAATCGCTTCGGTAAAGCTAAATTTTGTGATGTTATTAATAAGGTATAACGTCCGCTTTTCGCTCATACCTGCGCCAGTAGCAGACTAAGCGGCCGCGCAGGCTCATATGTCGTACGCGGGTGCAACGCATATTCATATCTCTTAAATTTTTTTATCAGCAGGCTTCAGGGCCTCTTTGCTGTTCACCGCTATGCTTACAGCTCAACTTAATAAAGGAAACCAGCATGAAAAACAACACGCTGCGCGCGCTTGCGCTTTTATACGGACTTACAGTCATTTCTTATGCCAGCGCCGATGACGGTATACATGCTGTCCACGCCGACTCGGCAGAACAGACGGTGAGCAACGGACAGACTCAGCCGCCGGTAAAATTTGCCACCATATGGGCTGATGGTGAAGGGGCGACGCACGTCGGACACTGCCGCTTTGAAGGCCTACAGTTTAAGAGCTATGCTCCCCCTTCAGCGCCGCAGTGGATTGGCGTTTCGCCTGATGAGGTGGAGAGCATTGCCTACGCCGTGCTTCCCCCAGGCTACGTCGGCAGCTGGCATCATGCACCGGGCCCGCAATGGGTCATTACCCTCTCTGGAAAATGGTCCGTGGAAACCACGGACGGCACCACGCTGGTCCAGGGGCCGGGCGAGGTGCAGTTCAATGCTGACAGCAACTCCCGGCCCCGCAGCGATGATAAAAGGGTGGGGCACGTGTCGCGAACGGTGGGAAGTGAGCCGAACGTGCAGCTGATTATTAAACTTAAGCCGGGTGTGCGCACCACCGGTTCCTGTGCAAACTGAGGAAAAAAATGTGTTACCGCTTTACTAAAACGCCTTTTGTGCTGGCTCTGATGATGACCGGTTTCTCTACCGTGGCGGCAGATGTGCCCGGCGTAAAAATCGTTACGGAGAGCGCCGCGTTTCACGAGCTGGTAGCCAGTAATGCCCGTCCCGAGCTTATTACTGACAGTGCAGTATGGGCCGAGGGCCCGGTATGCACTCCCGAGGGACTGTTTATTTTCAGCGACGTGAGGCAGAACCGGGTCATGAACTGGTCAGAACAGCAGGGGCTGAAAGTCTGGCTTGCCCCGCCGGACACGTTTTTACTGGGGTAACGCCCGGCATACCCGACGGCATAATATCGGACGGGAAAGGAAACGTCTGGAGCAGCAGCAAAGAGGGCGTACAGGTCTTTTCTGAGCAGGAAGTTTAACAGACAGATAATTTCATCTGGCACACATATAGTCTGAGTATGTGTGCCAGGAAAAACCATGCCCGCATACTTTTGTAGCACTCTGCATAACGTCTTCCGGTCAGACGACTGCCGATTTCGCGTCTGAACATCTCAATTGTCCACCTCCGAAGAATAAACTTATACGATTCAAAGAAAAGCCAGGCTGGCGATCGATTCCATACCGGAGAAGCTCGGCCTCCTTCCGGTTTGTGCCAGAAGCGGAGGTTGCAAAGCCAATAATGGTTCATTAAATGAAGGGAATAAAGGAGGACAAAGCTTACATACGTCCTGTTCTGAGCGCATTCAACCAGTCGGGACGGTTATTGCTGAGCGCAACTAAAGCTGCTGATTCCCAGTCATACTCAATCGCTTTGAGTTCCGCTTTCCATAGCCCGTTATGTTGCTCCACAATTGCATAGCGGGCATGGGGAGAACCACTTTCCATTATATGCGTAAAGGGTGCGTCATCATCATAAGCCTGCAATCCTACGCTGCCGGGATTGACAATGAGTCGGCCGTCGGACAGCCGCAGTTTTCGGGGGATATGCGTATGGCCGCACAGGATCAGCGATTCGCTTCTGCTTTCAATAAGTGCTAAAACGCGCGCTTCAGATGAGGGCTGCACGCCTGAAACAGTGACCTCTTCAAGAAGATAAATGAGGTCGTCGCCCGGTACACCGTGCACCATCAGAATGTCTTCATTAAAAGTTAACTGCGCTGGCAGGTTTTTAAGCCATTTCCAATGCGCAGCCTGAAGGCTTTTAAACGCATGGCGGTCAGACAAGCTCATACCTGACAAATCCTGTTCGAGGAGTTGTCGTTCGTGATTACCCCTTATAGTTGGAATGTTAAGAGACATCAGCCTGTCGGCAGTTTCCGCAGGAAATAGCCCTCCTGAAACGATATCGCCCAGGTTCACAATCTGATCGACCCCCTGAGATTGAATGTCCGCCAGCACAGCATCCAGCGCCGGAAGATTCCCATGTATATCTGATATCACTGCCAGTTTCATACTGCTTTCCCTGTTATGTTTGATCTCACAGATTCACTCACCTGAGCGGCCTGCAAAGAGGATAAAGACACTGTCTGCAATTAACCTGTCCCGGATAATAACGTTGCGTCTGTCCTGGTGCATTGCTCAGATTGCTGAGCAGTTAGCTGAAAGTTGCATGACGGCTTTGCAGAATATTTCTAGTGTATAAAGCGTTTATCACGCGTGCACTTCTCATGTCGGTGAACAAAGAGGGTGTAAGCCCAATAAGTCTCCCTGTCAGGGCTGCTACAGCAGTTATGTGCCAGAAGCAGACATAGGTATTGTAGGCAACTATAAATATCGGTAGGAGATTATGGTAATTCTGACATACAAGGGGCGATGAGATGAGTGAAATCTGTCAGAGCATGGCGGCTTCGCTGCATGACTGATGCCAGACGACTATTGCTTTTTCTTTGGCAGGTGCATACCCACTGAATAGCGTCTGCGTTAATCAGCGTTGAATCAATCTTTAACTCACTGAAAAATAATTACTCCTTCTCAATACTCAACTTTCCTCCTCTTTCACAAGATGAAACATCTGTGATTCACCTCTTATTTACATCATTTAAACCAATCGTTAACTGGATAAAAACGCGACAGCCTCGTTATAGTAGTTTTGTAAAATAAAACACAGTTGTACACAGTGCAACAAATGCGAGGTGTTCATGGAGATCGTTACCGCACCGCATCTTGCGGTCAGAAACGAGTGGCTTGTGCTACATCGTGAGACGCCACTACAACCCGAGCTGCCCATCATTGATGCGCATCATCATCTCTGGGATCGGCAAACCGGACGCTATCTCACCCACGAGTTCAGCGACGATATCCAGACCTCAGGGCATCGCGTTTTCTCATCTGTCTACGTGCAGTGCCGTTCTATGCTGCGTCTCGAAGGGCCGGAAACGCTGAAACCGCTTGGTGAAATCGAGTTTGCCAGTGGCATAGCCGCGATGTTCGCTAGCGGAAATTATGCAAACGCTCTCGGATGTGAAGCCATCATCGGCGGCCTTAGCTTGCTGGCGGGCGATGCGATGCAGCCTGCCATCGAGAGTGCGCTGGCTTTATCAGGCGGGCGGTTGCGCGGAATGCGTAATCCACTGGCCTGGCATCCGGATCCGCGGGTAACGTCCAGCCCGGTTACGCCACCAGCAGGCCTGGCGCTGAGCGCTCCGTTCCGCCAGGGCGCTGTCTGCCTCGCGAAAAATGGATTGTCGCTTGACGTGTGGGTTTACCACACGCAGCTGGATGAAATTGCCGAGCTGGCGCGGCAAATACCAACGCTACAGATTGTGCTCGATCACTGCGGCGGGCCAGTCGGCGTAGGGCCTTATTCAGAAAGGGATCCTGACATGTTTCAGCAGTGGCGAAGCAGTATGAGAAATCTGGCGGCACTGCCGAACGTATGCGTAAAAATTAGCGGCTTTGGCATGACGGTCAGGGGATTTCACTTCGCAATGGCAGAGACACCACCTGATTCGCGAATGCTGGCACAGGCCTGGCAACCGTGGTTTGAGACGATCGTTTCTCTTTTCGGTGTGAACCGCTGCATGTTCGCCAGTAACTTTCCGGTCGACAAAGGCATGTTCAGCTACGGCGTCTTCTGGAATGCCTGCAAACGCCTGGCGCAACAGGCTTCCCCTGACGAACAGGCGCAGTTGTTCTGGCGCACTGCCGCAACCTGCTACCGGATAGCCTCTGTGGAGAATATCAATGACCAGTAAAAGCGAGTTCAAGCAGCTTACTGCGACTAAAGCGACGACAGACTCTTTGCCTCAGCACGTGGCTGAGAAACGAACGCTGACGCTGGGTGGCCTTGGCTGGGCATTTGAAAGCTACGACTCATTCCTGCTCTCATTACTATTGCCGGTATTAGGGGTAGTGTTTGGCGTGAATAAAAGCGAGCTTGGACTGTTTATCAGCGTCACTGCCGGTGGACAGATCGTCGGCGGGATCCTTTTTGGTTTTATCGCCGATAAAATTGGTCGGGTAAAAACGGCCCTGACCTGTATCGCCATCTATTCACTCTTTTCCGGACTGTTAGCCTTTACGCACGATCAACAGCATTTCGCACTTTTGCGTTTTTGTGGTGCGCTGGGTATGGGCGGAATGTGGACGTCAGGTGCGGCGCTGATTGCTGAAACCTGGCGACCTGAACGGCGTGCGCGCGGCGGCGCTTTGATGCAAATGGGCTTACCTGTTGGCGCTATTCTGGCTATCAGCCTGACGGCAATCGTGAGTTCGGTTAACGGCGGCCTGGAGCAGGGCGCATGGCGCTATCTGTTTATGATCGGCGCGCTGCCGGTATTCATTATGAGCGTGGTGGCCAGGTTCACGCCGGAATCAGAGGTTTGGCTTGCACGGCAGCAGGGGAAAGCTAAGCACACTCAACCAGCCTCGAAGCTGGGCAAACAAAATCTGAAAGGCCTGCTGCTGGCTTTCGTCTTTATCTTTTTTATTCAGTATCTGTTCTGGGGTGTATTTACCTGGACGCCAACCTATCTACGGGAAGTAAAACATCTGGATTTTCTGCACAGCCTGAAATTTGTGCTCGCGCTGCAGGTCGGGGCGATCGCAGGTTTTCTGGTCTTTTCAGTGCTGGCGGATAAATGGGGGCGTCGTCCGATGTTCTTGATTTATCTGTTAACGGGCGCCATGGCTGTTGCGCTTTACCTTGTTACTACTCAACCCTTCATTCTGATGCTGGCGATTTTCATGGCTGGTTTTGGTGTTAATGGTATTTTTGCGGGCTCGGGACCCTTCCTGGCAGAAATCATCGGAGACACGTCATCGCGTGGCTTCCTGATGGGGCTCGCCTACAACGGAGGCCGGCTGGGCGGGTTTATCGCGCCCCTGCTAATCGGCGCCGTGGCCAGCGCCGGCGGTTTCACCGCGGGACTGGCGACTACCGTGGTCGCCTTCCTGGCGGCAATGGTGGTGGTGTGGCTGGCGCCGGAAACCAGAGGCGTCAAGCTGAAGTAAGGTATGACATCTCTACATCGTTTTCCTGATAAACATAATGAAACCCTGCGAGGAAACAATGACCGATCAATTACCGAATAGCGCTATCGACAACGACGCGCTGGAAAAAGAGACCATGCGGCGGGTTATCTGGCGCATCCTGCCTTTCCTGGTCGTAAGCTATCTGGTCTCGATTATTGACCGGGGCAATATAGGTATGGCTGCGCTTCAGATGAATGAGGATCTGGGCCTGAGCAAGGCGGCTTTTGGCTTCGCCAGCAGCTTATATTTTGTGGCCTACTTTATATTTGAGGTACCCAGCAACCTGGCAATGCAGAAGGTCGGCGCACGATTGTGGCTCCCGCGGATTATGATCAGTTGGGGAATGGTATCGATGTGTATGGCGCTGGTGCAAAATACAACCTCCCTTTATATCGTGCGTTTTCTGCTGGGAGCGGCGGAAGCGGGCTTTTTCCCGGGCGTGGTGCTCTATCTTACCTGGTGGATCCCTTCGCGTTACCGTGCGCGCATTATTGCCTCTTTTATGGTGGCCATTCCGCTGGCTAACTTTATTGGTTCACCGCTTTCAGGTTTGATCCTGACGCTGGATGGCTGGTTCGGGCTGCGCGGCTGGCATCTGTTATTCATTATTGAGGGGCTGCCTGCGGTGCTGCTGGGGATAGCCGCATTTTTTATCCTGCGGGACCGCCCGCATCAGGCTGGCTGGTTGAACGAGCGGCAGAAAGCGTGGCTGGAAAACACGTTAGATGCCGAGCGCCAACAGCAGAAACAGATCGGCCACATCAGCACATGGCAGCTGTTGAAGCACCGCCAAATCTGGCTTATGGCGCTGATTTACGCCGGCGCGTCCTCTGCTGGAACCACGCTTAGCGTCTGGTCTCCACAGCTACTAAAGTCATTCCATCTTGATAACCTGACTACCGGGCTGCTTAATGCCATCCCCTATGGCCTGGCCTCGGTGCTGATGATTGTCTGGGGACGGAGCTCGGACCGCACCAATGAACGCCGCTGGCACACGGCTCTCACCCTCTTTATGATTGCGGCTGGCGTGTTCGCTGCGTTCATCAATCTGTCGCTGCCGATTACCATTGTTATTCTCAGTACCATATTAATTGGCGCTTATTCGGCGAAGGGGCCATTCTGGGCGATGGCCTCAGGCTGGATGAGCAGCACATCAGTCGCCGCGGGGCTGGCGGCAATCGGCGCGATAGCCAACCTGATTGGCGGAGTGGTGATGGTGAATGCCTACGGTATTATTAGCGAACAGACAGGAAGCCATACGCTGGCGATGCTACCACTGGCTGGCTTGTGCCTGGCAGGCGGCATTGCGGTGCTGATCATGGGGCGTCATTACTCGCAGCCTGCCGGTCAGGAAAAACCGGTCACCCATTAATAAGCAAAGGCGGGATTTTTCCCGCCTTTTCAACATACGTTATTCTTTTATACCGTAAAATTTTTCGCAGAAGGGTTTACTGGCCCCTGACTTGATCGACAGGCGGTTGGCCGTCTCCCGCATAAGCTGGCTGAGGCCGCTCTCTTTGCGGTCTGCAGTCAGACGCGATGACGGTCCTGTCAGCGCCAGTGCCGCGATGGGGTTATCGTGGACGCCAAAAACCGGCATCGCAAAGGCCGCAGTGTGCGGATCTCGCGCGCCAGAGGTATAGAACGGCAGCGTTTCTTCGTCTTCCGGCAGCGCCTCACCCAGTCCCCAATGACGTAAAACTTTGCTGATAGCGGAACCATCCAGTGGGAATTGACTGCCGGGCAGGTTGCTATGGCGTAATCCCTCTGAAGTTTCGGCGCGGAACAGACACAGGCGTTGGCCGCCCTCTATCACATACCAGCTCGCACTTTCACTGGAGGCCTGAGACAGCGCCTGCAATTCCGGTTGTACAATTCTCGCAAGCTGAAATGATTGCTCAAAAAGTTTGCCGAGATAGAGCAGACGGTGGCCGAGCGTATAGGTGCCATCTTCATGCCGGATAATGTAGTTCATACGCTCAAGCGAATTCATTAAGCGATAAACGGTGGTTTTGTGGTATCCCGAAAGCTGGGCCAGCTCAGTTAACGTCAGGCTGTCATTACCGGGACGGAAGCAATCCAGTAAAGCGAGCGCCTTTTCAACGGCAATTACGCCTTCATTCCCCATCACTTTCTCCTTTTGGCCGAACAAAATTGTACCTGAATTTTGTGATTAACTTCGTGTTTACATCACAAACAAGCTCGCAACTCTGGCGAAAAGAGAAGCAATGCTCGTATAGTTGTTTTATATAGTACATCAATGTTGTACACAGTAAAACAAATGGAGACTAACCATGCCTGCTTCACAACAGAAATTAATAAATTTGAATATTGAGCGCGTTAGCGCGGAAGAGGTCCGTCAGGCCGCCGAATATCAGGCGGCGATTCTCGCTGATGTGGCCGGACGCCGCGGCACATTACATGGACGTATCAAGCCACTGGCGCCGCACATGGCTGTGGCTGGCCCGGCGATTACCGTAGAGGTCCGCCCTGGAGATAACCTGGCTATTCACGCTGCGATGGCCGTCGCCAGGCCTGGCGACGTGTTAGTGATAGACGGCAAGGGCGATCTCTCCTGCGCTTTACTGGGTGAGATCATGGCAACGCAGGCACAGGCCAGCGGCATCGCAGGTATCATCATTGACGGCGCAGTTCGTGATGCTGAAACCTTAAGTAAACAAAGATTTCCTGTTTTTACAGCCGGTCTCAATCCGTGCGGCCCTACCAAGTTCATTCCAGGCCGGGTCAATCATGCTATTTCGGTCGCAGGCGCCGCGGTGCAGGCGGGAGACCTGGTGGTTGGGGATATTGACGGCGTCGTGGTTATCCCTCGCGATGAAGTAGGTACCATTATTGAGCTGGCGAAAGGTAAACTGGAAGGAGAGGTAAAACGTCTGTCGGCTATCCACGACGGCGATCTTCGCCCACACTGGCTGGAGAACGCTTTGCGTCAGGCGGGTATGCTGAGCGAAGGGGAGGTATTGCCATGAGCATTAAAAAAGTCGTACTGGTAACCGGCAGCGATTTGGCTGAAGCGGCGCTCGGCATGCTGGAAGATTATGAACTCGTATTTGCTGGTCGCCAACCATCAGAAAACCAACTGATAGAATTATGCCAGCAGCATAATCCGGTCGCCATATTAGTGCGCTATGGCAAGATTACGGCATCTGTGATGGATGCCGCTCCGGCATTGAAGGTAATTTCCAAGCATGGCAGCGGCATTGATGTCATTGACGTCGAAGCGGCGGCAGCGCGCGGCGTGATGGTTCGCGCGGCGACAGGCGCTAACGCCGCGGCGGTTTCAGAACACGCCTGGGCGTTAATTCTGGCCTGTGCCAAGTCAATCATTCCGCTTGACCGCCGCCTGCGCGAAGGGCACTGGGATAAATCGACGCATAAATCGCTCGAACTGGAAGGCAAAACGCTGGGGCTGATTGGTCTGGGTGCGATTGGCAGTCGCGTAGCGAAAATTGCCGGCGCCTTTGGTATGAAGGTGCTGGCTTACGATCCTTATGCCGCCACGGTTCCCCCCGGATGCGAACGTGTTGATATACTCAAAAATCTTCTTACGCAGGCTGATGTTGTATCTCTTCATTGTCCCTTAACGCAACAAAATCGGGGAATGATAAATGCCGTTACGCTGGCACAGTGTAAACCCGGCGCCATCCTGGTCAATACCGCGCGGGGCGGATTGATCGACGACGCGGCGCTGGCAGCGGCATTAAAAGGGGGGACGTTGCGCTGGGCGGCGCTCGATAGCTTTAGCTGTGAACCATTAACCACGCCGCACATCTGGGAGCAGGTCGAAAATGTCATTCTGTCTCCGCACGTTGGTGGCGTAAGCGACGCCTCTTACGTGAAAATGGGTACAACCGCAGCGGCCAACATTTTGCAGGTGCTACAGGAGTTATCTCAGACAGAGACGACGTACTAATTTTTATTCCCTCCTGTTTTTTAACAGCTCCGGCTCGTTCGGGGCTGCTATAACTTATGCATTATTTTTTGTCACAAGAGAAAGGTCAGCTTTTCGCTCTGAGCGGACATTAACCTGCACAGAGTCCACTATGTGTCAGGAACAGACATTGTTTGCTTCATTTTGGACATCGAAAAAATAAAAGCTAACTCAGGCAAAGTAAGGTTTTAAAATTTCTTCTGTCCATTTCATAAAGGCTCTTACGCGCTGAGAAAGGCTGCGTCGGTGCGCGACGACAAAAGAAGCGGCCAGCGGCTCGGGAAGCAAACCGGGCAGCACTTCAGTCAGCGTTCCGCCTTTTATATGAGGCAAGAGAGAGGAATAACCGCCCTGGATTAAGCCTAAACCCGCCAGCCCTGCTTCATGGTAAGCCGGCACACTGTTGACCCTCACCGAGCCAGGTAACAGCAGAGTTTTGTAGCCATTGCCTGTCGGATACTCCCAGCCTTCAGATTTAGAACCAAAGTTTCGCATGTAATGCACCATCCTGTGTCCCTGGCTGACAAGATCATCGAGCGTTTCCGGAACCCCGAACCGGTCCAGATAATCCGGGCTTGCTGCATTAATCATGCGCAGATGGCCCAGCGGCCGAGCAATCAGTGTTTCATCAACTATGGGCCCGAGACGGACAACGCAGTCAAATCCTTCCTCGACGAGATCAACACGGCGATCGGTACTTGAAAGTTCTATTTCCAGCTCGGGGTGTGCTTCCAGCAACTCCGGCAAAGCGGGGATCACCACGCTTTGTGCCAGTACAGCGGGCATATCAACGCGTATCCTGCCCCGCAGTGACATGCCGCCCTGAGAAAACATTGCCTGCAGTTCCTCCGCTTCGGACAACAGATCACGCGCACGCGAATAAAACGCCCGCCCGTCTTCCGTTAATTGCACTGTCCTTGTTGTCCGGTGAAGTAGGGTTGCACCTGTCTGCTGTTCGAGCTCACGCACCAAGACTGACGCGCGTCCTTTATGAATTCCGAGACTTTCTGCAGCCCGGGTAAAACTCTTCATTTCTGCCACTCGTGCAAAAACAATCAGCGCTTCCAGATCTTTCATTGTTAACCAACCGAGTAACAGTGCGTTATTTTTTTCGTTATTTAAGGCAATGCTAATACCAAATACACTGCTTTCACAACGCATATCCTCCATGACTCCGTATGAAGGCAACTAAGATGACTGAAATTTTGAAAAGACTGAAGCCGTTGTTATCTATCATTCCGGCTATGGGCATACGGCACGAATGGCGGCGGCGGTAGCTGAAGGTACCAGTACCTCGCTGATTGCTATTAACTCTGAGGGAAATATAACTGAGCAAGACTGGGTAAAACTCAGTGGGGTCGATGTCATTCTGTCCGGTTCGCCAACCTATATGGGAGGACCCAGCTACATAATTAAGTTAAATGTTTTAAAACACTTCAGCTAATTCTACGCCGGTCTGTGTGCTTATGCAGTAATACAGCACCGCTTATAAAGGATAAAGAGAAATGAATAAAGGTTATTTAATCGCTCACGTGACCGTCTCGGATAGGGTTGCCTATTCTGAATATGCCAGAGCCGCAGGGGAGGCGATGCAGGCTTTCAATCCGAAAATAATTGCCTGGTCCGGACAATATGAAAATCTTGAAGGAGAATCTCATGATAAACATGTCATATTTGAATTTGACTCTTTTGATGAGGCTAAACGTTTTTACGAAAGTCCTGAATATCAGGCTGCCAGATTGATACGGGCGGGTGCTGCAACCGGAACGTTTGTGTTGGTTGAAGGGGCAGGCCTCTAATACAATAAACTGACAGGTCCGCTTTTCGCTCAAAGCGGACGTTACTGGACGCATGTCCGCTTTGTGCCAGAAGCGGACGTTGGTTAAACTCGGTTGGGTATGCCCTAAAACAGGGCCGGGATGGTGTCTGTCTGATAAAGCCTTATGAAAGAGGATAGGTAATATCAAGATAAGCTAAAGCCAGATTATTGACGCATTCCAATAGCCAGGCGATTAAAAGCAGACATCAGGGAAATTGCAAAAGTCAGATCAGAAATTTCTGTATCACTAAAGTGAGCTTTCAGAGGGTTAAAATAACTATCCTTTCCGAATGTCTCACTTACGTTGACTAATGCCTCCGTCCAGTCCAGTGCCGCTCTTTCCTTATCATTAAAACGAGAACTTACTTTCCATCCTGAAAGCGCGTCAATTTTTGCATTATCCACACCTGCAGTCCGCAAAGACTTTGCATGCATTTCCAGACAGAAAGCGCAGCCGTTTATCTGTGATATTCGCAGGTAAACGAATTCGATAAGTTCTTTTCCTAACGTACTTTTCTCAAGCGCCTTTTTTGTAGATGCCAGGCCTGCATAGGCTTCTCCCGAAAGCGAGGTATAAGGCAAACGAAGTTGGGACATTGGATATCTCCTTAAGATGTAGGCTGAAGATATTATACGTTTCTGTCTGTCTTGAAGTGATCCAGAGTGCTCCTGAAGGAGCAGGGGTGATGCATGGATCCTGTCCGCTTTTCGCTCATAGCGGACTACACGCCTGCATCTGGCTGCTTCGTGCCAGACACGAGCCTTGCAATCATCATTGTGTTCGAATATGTGAGTAGGTTAGTTTGACCACCAGGTAGGGCTAAAAGACTGTTTAGAGCTTTTTAAGCCATTCTGAGCCGAATCATCTCAAGTAAGGACACAGCTGATATGAAAATTATTGAAAGCGGCATTCGTGGCGTAGAACAAGGTAAAAATGTGAAAGTAGTCATGCCGGTAAACATCTATGAATGTGAGCTGGGCGATGATGTTTTTGTAGGGCCGTTTGTAGAAATACAAAAGGGATGCATTATAGGCGACAGAACCAAAGTACAATCTCACACTTTCGTTTGTGAAAACGTTATCTTAGGTGAGGACTGCTTTATAGGTCATGGTGTAACCTTTGCTAACGACCTTTTCAAAAGTGGTGGTCCTGATGCTTCTGCAAAAAGCTGGATAAATATTGTATTGGGCAACGCAGTAACAGTGGGCAGTGGCGCAACAATTTTAACAACGGAAATTTGTAGTGGTGCGGTAATTGGCGCAGGTAGCGTGGTTACAAAGCCCGTGCAGGTAAAAGGAATATATGCGGGCAATCCCGCTCGGCTTCTGAGAAAACTTTAAACATTATCTCTGCATTTTTCCCTAAATTCATCTTCCTTTTAGCCCAAAAGACGTCCGTTTCTCGCTCAAAACTGAGCTATTGAACCTTGCATTAAGGCAGTTTTGTGCCAAAAGCGGACATTTCAAAAATGTGGTGCATCAATAAGTAGAAAGTTATTCATAAAAGGCTGGGGATAGACGTAACGATGCCCACTGTTCAGTATCATGCCCGTAGACCACAAACGCTGCATTTTCACTTGCAGCGATATCTGCAATTTTCCGTGTACTCCGCCTTATACCGGTCTCATCATCCATATCTGTAACGTATATCTGACGTGTAGCCGCATCTGCCATCGAATGATGCATAACAGCATCGGCTGCAAGCAAAACAACCCCTGTTTCAGGAAGTCGCAATAAAAGGGACTGGTGCCCGGGGACATGTCCGCTGGTTTCGAGCAACGTGACTCCCGGTACAAGCTCATAATCACCCTCTATCAAACGATACTGGAGAGCAGGATGATCCCATGATGTACGATTTGCTTCGAAACGGGGATGTCCACTTCTGGCCAACTCATAATGTTCTTTCTGAATGATGAATTCGGCACTGCTAAATAAATCATGATTGCCGGAATGGTCTTCATCAAGATGGGTGCATATGAGGTAGTCAATATCGGCCGGACTAACGCCGATGGCTTTGAGACGAGCAGTAACTGTATCCTCGGGCCTAATCTGAATTGTAAGATCCGGCGGATTTACAGGCGTATCTACAAAGGAGCGAGGCCAGCCAGTATCGACCAAAATATTAAACCCCTCGTCTGTTTGAATCAAATATCCTGGTACCGGTATCTCACCTGGCTGCATAGTACCCAGGTAAAGCATGTAAAGACGCATAACATTTTTCCATAGTATGTTTAAAGGTAGATGAATATATTTCCTCCTACAGAATATCCAAAAAGCTTTACCTGATAAATTCTGACTTCTGTATTTCGCTCATCGCAGACAGTGACTGTTCAACAGACCGCTTTGTGCCTGGAACGCAAGTTGTGGTCGTTATGACCTGAGTATCAATAAGCGTTGGAAAAATTAAAAGCCGCCAGCTCGCGGCTTATGTGCGGAAAATAAATTCATCTGTATTCAATAATATCAAACCCTTCGTCAACAGATGGTTCTGAGAAGTAACTTGTTATAATCTCAAATTGTTTATCTGAAGCTGCAAAATGGTGAGTATCTTCTGCATTGCGGGCACGTAACCGGCTTTTACACACTTCATCTGGCACGTTCAGGAAATGCAGGCGATTTGCGGCACCAGACTCTTTGATGATACTCATCATCCATTCACGATTTGTTCGTGTATTTGCGGGGAAGTCCAGGACAACTGATATCCCCGCTTTGAGTAACGATACCAGATGGGGGTTCAAGGCGTTTCTGAGCCTGGCGGAGTACTGCACATAATCAGCGACTGATTGCATTTCATTTGCATAGAGTGCAGCAAGCCAACTATCCTCGTTGATAATGACCGTACGGAAGGCAGCTCCTAATTTTGTTGATAACGTAGATTTACCTGAAGCAATTTTCCCACATAACAGATGCAGAGTCGGTTTTTCAGATGATGTGGCACTGGTGATATCCATTGTTTACCTCACTGGGTTGTTCCCGGTAAGGCCCACCTTACCGGCGGGAAAATGGCAAACGTTATCCCACCCTGGCCTAAAGGTGATAATAATGAATGAATAAGATAACGCTGAGTAAGTTTTCATCGCTTTCAAATTAGCAGGTAAAGACTACAAAAGCAGCCATTGCTTCACTTTTAATTTTGCATGTCTGCTTCTCGCTTATTGCAGACAGTGGCTGTTCAACAATTCGCTTAATGTCAGGCGCGGATGTTTAAACATTAATGTTCATTAAAAACTGGAGGCAAGCATCATCAGGCATGACATTATGCCTGGGCTCTTTTATAACTTGTTTCCAGCTTATCGAGAAAGCCAAAGAGCACTTGATTCATTTCACTGTAATCGTGCGCTCGAAGTTCTTCAGGAGTGTTAACGAAGCGGTATTCAACGGCACGACTCAGGTCTTTCTCAGAATGTGCGATCAGTAGTTCAACGATATCCAGTGTCAGCTCCATGTGGCACTGGAAACCAAAGACGTGATCCGAATATGAGATTATCTGGCGCGGGCAGCCCTCGCTGTAAGCAATGATTTTTGCATTTGGTGTCAGGCCCGGCATATCGTTATGCCAGTGTCCGACTTCTAGCGACTTAGCAAAGTGAGAGAACATCTCATCCTTGCTGCCTTCATCAGTGAGCGTGATCGGGAACTTACCAATCTCTTTTTCAGGGCTGTGCGCGAACGGCGCGCCCAGCGCTTCACCGATCAACTGTGAGCCGAGGCAGATGCCGATAACAGCCTTACCGGTTTTAACAGCGGAAGCAATCAGCGCCTGTTCACCTTTAGAATCGAAGTGCAGGCACTCTTCCAGTGTAGTGACTGGATCCTGCGGACCGCCCATAACGATTAAGAAATCAATGCCTTTGGCGTCCGTTGGCAGTGCATCGCCTGCGTATACGCGTGAGTAAGTCACATCATGACCGTGATTTCTGGCCCACGTTTCATAGGCGCCTGGGGCTTCAAAACTTTCATGTACGATAAAGTGTACACGCATAAGAATATGCTCCTGTAATACCTGTGATAATCTTCATTTAAATAACTCACCCATCCAGTAGAGCCATAGTCCGGGTAGTTCCATTTTCAATATCATAAATGCAGGGGCTAAATCTGAAATGCCAGGTAGTATAGATAAAGCGCCAAGACATGATGAAGCAACGGGCTGGTCAAGCACAGCGATAAGCTACCAGCGTGGAGAGACAGATCCTCCCCATTATCATGTCGAGGGACAGCTGCTGTTTGCCATCAGGGGAGTTATGCTGGTTGAAACAGAGAATGACCGCTGGGTAATACCTCCTCAGCGGGCATTATGGCTACCGCCTCTTCAGATCCATAGTTACCACCTGCTTTCACATACGGATCTACGGGCTATCTATTTCAGCAGAAGCCTTATCGCTGAATGTACGAACTTTAAGAAGAGTAACCAGGTGCATGTGATTACGGCTACGGCACTGGTGAAAGAGCTGATAGCAGGGCTATTCAGTGAGGACTACAACAGACCGAGCCAACGGAAAATGGCTCTGTTGCTCCTGGAAATTCTCAGCGAGGCTCCTCCTTTAGCTGCGGAGCTTCCAATGCCGCATGATGAGCGATTATTCTGTGCGGCCAGAGAACTATTATTCAATCATCGTTGGGAAGCATCGCTGAGCGATCTGGCCTTTATCGCTGCCATGTCTGAACGTACATTTTCGCGATTGTTTATTAAGGATACTGGCTTTAGTTTTAGAACATGGAAGCAGAGAGCCAGGATTTGCGCTTCATTAGATCTTCTCGCGAATGGCATTCCCATTAAACAGGTCGCTTACAAGCTTGGGTTTTCATGCCCGGCTGCATTTACAGCTGCTTTTCGTTCCATTCTGGATTCAACACCGCGCGATTTTTTGCCTTAGTCTATGGACTTATGGCCGCTTCTCGCTCAAAGCTGCCTGTAAGTTTTGCCGCGCTTACCGGCGCTGGCCAACGCCTCGCGGGTGCACAGTAAACTGCGCGCCCCTCGCCGTTCCTGCGTTCCTGCGTTTCTGTTGCATGCTGACATCAGTGAAAGAGCGGCGACGGCGGCGATAGACATTGCTTTGAAGGTTTTCATGGTTTTTATCTATAGTTTGTATGGTTGAAAGCTTGTTCGCTTTCGAGGAGATAGTAATAATCATAGTTACTATTGCTATGTTAACAATAAATACTGGTATTGTGATCGACCTAACTATCTCCGTGATAAGTATTCTCAATAAGGATTTCTTCAGCATCATGTACAATGAAAAAGCCGCCTGAAGGCGGCTTTGTGTTATCAGTAGTACTCAGTGGGCCGCCTTTACTGTATCCAGACCATTCAGTCAGTGTCACAACCCGTTATCACTGGCAAGGTATTCTTCCGATCTGCCGCGCAACGCATTTGGCGTTAGCTTTAATCTCACTGAACCGACTATCCTCGGCCGAAGCAGACTCCCATGCCTGCCCACTACCGCCCCAAAGTAGACCTCTTTAATCGCGCGAAATCCACGGCTGGGTTTTGCGCAACTTTAAAGTCAGATCACGCTTTATTATCGAGCTCAGGGATACCGCTGCTTCGGTCAGCATATGCAGCCTGGAAACCCGGACGCTGTTGCCAACGCTGCCAGTATGCGTCCAGAAACTCGAAACGTTCGTCCAGCGGCGTAGCATTTACCGGGAACTTCGAGAACGCGATCGCGGTTGCCAGCGTGATGTCGGAGAAAGTAGGCTCTTCGCCCCCCAGCAGCCATTGGCGCCCGTCGGAAAGATGTTTATTGACCAGTGCAGCATGCGCTAACGCTTCTTTGCGGCAGTGTTCGCCCCAGGCTTCGTTCTTCGTCAGTTCGAGTTTGAAGCCGAGACCGGTATGCAGAACGTGGAAAACCGTGACGATTCGATACAGGATGTGAACCCAGATGCGGTTATCCCACATGTTGTCCAGGCCCTGCTCCAGCGGCGTATCCCCCATGATCTTGCGGCCCGGGTAGGACTGGTCCAGGTACCGGACCACAGCTGCAGTTTCGGAGATATAGCTACCGTCAGCGAGCTCAAGGGTCGGCGTCTCACCCCAGGCATTCATTTTCAGGTGACGCCATCCACGCTGTTCGCCAACCGGCGTCATGTCGTAAATAGTCTCCTTGAACTGATCTGCGATCCCTTTTTCATGCATAAACAGGCGCAGGCGCTGTGGGTTAGGGAAAGCCGAAGGCGAAGTGAAAACGTTCAGTTTGCTGGTCATTGTGTAGCTCCTAAAAGTAGGTCGAGGTGTAGGCCAGGACCGAGCACTGCTTGAGTCGCGGGGCCTTGATGCGTTGTTGCTGAAGTAGTAGACATACTTTAATGCGTAGCTTTTGGTTAATAAACCGTGTAACAATCAATTTATTTATTACAAATGGTAATCAATATGGCAACGGGTAGCCCACTTCAGCTTGGCAGCATTGAACAGTTCTGTAGAGCAGCGGAGACCGGCAGTTTCACCGGTGCGGCTGAGATTCTCGGTTTGACGCCGGCCGCAGTCAGTCGGTCGATCAGTCGGCTCGAGCAGCGCCTTGGAGTACGTCTTTTTTTGCGGACCACCCGCGCTGTCAAGCTTACAACGGAGGGCGAGCTCTATTGGAAAGAGTGTCATCTGGCGCTTGAGCAAATCGCCGAGGCTGAGCGAGCGATCACGGGTTCACAAACCATCCCTAGCGGACCGCTGCGCATTAGCGTCAGTGCTGCTTACGGAACATTTCGCCTTTTACCCTTAATGCCCAGGTTCACTGAGCTTTATCCGCAGATCGATATTGAGATTAGTATCTCGGACAAAATAATCGACTTTGTTGAAGAGGGCTTCGATCTGGCAATCAGGCTAGGCGTTCCTCAAGATTCGCGTCTTGTCGCCTTCAAGCTTGAGAACGCCTCGCTTGGGGTATTCGGAACTCCGGCATATCTTGCAAAAAAAGGTGAACCATATCGTATTGATGACCTCAATCAACATGATTGCATCCAGTACATATCACCCAATACAGGGCGCCCGCTGCAGTGGCTGTTTACCGATGAATCAGGGACTCTAATCGAGAAACAGATAACGAGCAGGATGCGTGTACTTAATGATGCGTTAGGGGCTGTCGCCTGGGTTAACGCAGGTGGAGGCCTTTATCAAACCTATAGTTTTGCAGTGGGAGACGCTTTAAGACGTGGAGACCTCGTCGAGGTTTTGCAAAAATACGGCGGCCGCTCTCGCCCGTTTTCGATTCTCTACCCCCAGAATCGTCATCTGTCGGCGCGGGTTCGCGCATTTGTAGAGTTCTTGCGTTCAGCAGTTAAATCATGACTTACAGGATACGCTCCAATGATTCGGATATCGCCGGTCATTTTTACTCACAAAAGCTCGCACGCACCGTCCAGTACGAGTCCGGACTTGAACTTAATATCATGACGCGGTTGGAGCGTAGCGATCAGGTTTCATTTTATCAGGAACAACCCGTTGTTATACCGTACAGTTTTAAAGACAAACTCCGAAAGTACTATCCGGATCTGCTCGTCACCTTTAATTACCTCACGACAATGTTAGTAATGCACACTCGGCGCTGGGAATAATTTCGTACTACCGCTCCTCGCTCAAAGCCGCCGCTGCTGGTCATGCGCCCGCTCTGTCCGAAAAGCGGCCTTTAATCATCGCTAAGTAAGCTTTTCCGGTACGTGGCGAAACAGGCTATGCTTTCAAATCTTTAGAAATTATATCGCTCGTGATTTCGCAAGCCATTAAACGCCCATCGCGGTTCCAATCTTCTGGGGATAACGGAAGTTTTTTATTTCTTAGAACTGAGTTGAGAGGCAGGAATGACCAATCAGGAAGCACCTCAACAGGTTTTTATCGGCACTAGTGCTTACAGCAGCATTGCCAGCAGCACAGAGCACAATAGCAGCACATAAATTCGCGCATGCCAGACGTCCGGTATGGCGGGGGACGTTCTTCGGGTAATCAGAATACCGGCCAGTCCCGTTAAGACCAGCAAGGCCATGATCTTCAGGTTCACAAAGCCCAGGAAGCCGCTTACCGGAATTTTTTGCCACCCGTCAATTGCATAAATGATGGTTCCGCACAGCGCCACCGGCAGAGAAAGCAGGGTAGCGGCGCTAATGCAGTCGCGCATAGAGTAGCCGTGCCGCCGCAGCAACGGCACCGTCATTACGCTGCCGCCAACACCGAGCAAGGCTGCGATTAAACCAATCAGGATGCCGCCGCCCGTCGCCGATGCCAGCGATAAACGACGCGGAAGGCTACCGCTGAAGAAACCTTTGCGAAGCAGGCAATCGCCAATCGTCAGCAGCATATAAAAGATAAACAGTAGGCGGATCGGTTCTTCGCTTAATAGCCCTGCCAGCCATGAGCCGACCACCGCGCCAGCGGCAATAAACCACAACAGCGGCAAACATGCCTGCGTTGAGATGGCGCTTGCACGCCAGTTTCGATAGCTGATCCATCCTGCGTTAAATATCATGACCGCCGTCGAGGTGGCGACGGCTATATGCATCGCATGTCCGGCCATTTCAGGCTGGTGGCGTAACAGCTGGTAAACAAAGGGTACGACGACGAAACCGCCGCCAAAGCCAAACAGCACCGTCGTAATGCCGGTGGTAAAGCCTGCCAGCGCAATAATGAGAATATCGTTCAAGGGAATGTTCCGCAGTGGAAATGGATTGATAGCTTATCGCCTCTACACACCGCTTCCCCTTTGCGAAACACTCAATTACCCTTGCAAAACGGTCAGAGGGAGACAAAAGTGCGCAACGTAAGCATTGATGATGTCGATTTTATGCAGCGTGATGTGGTCGCGATTGGTAATGACTATGCGCAGGGGTTTTTACTGGCCTCCCATCAGCATCGCCGCGCGCAACTGCTGTATGGCGCAACCGGTCAGATGCATGTATCAACCCGTGACGGAGAATGGGTGGTGCCCCCGCAGCATGCGGTATGGATCCCTCCTCAAACGCTGCACGCTGTAAAGTTTGTGGGCGTAACCACGCGGAGCCTGTATATAAATCCAGAATGCGCAGCGCGGTTAAATCATGGCAGTCGCTGCGAGGTCATAAGCGTATCGGCACTTTTGCGTCAGCTACTGCTTGAAGCGGTAGATTTACCGCCGCTCTACGACAGCGATCGCGATTGTGCGCTGATGAACCTGCTGTTACTGGAACTGGCAGCCATGCCGGTGCGCGCGTTCGATATTCCGCTGCCGCAGCATCCTGCGCTGCTGGCGCTGTGCCAGGCGTTTTTGCTCGCTCCGACTATCCACGATCCAGCCGAACGCTGGGGCAGGGCGATGTTTATGAGCGCCAGCACCTTTCGTCGTCATTTCCTGCAGCAAACGGGCATGTCATTTTCCGGCTGGCGTCAGCGAGCCTGTGTGGTCAGTGCGCTGACGTGGCTAATATCGGGCAAACCGGTAAACGAAGTGGCGCTGTCTCTTGGTTATGATAACGGTTCATCGTTTGCGACCATGTTCCGCCGCGTAACAGGCCAGTCCCCCTCTTTTTATCATCCGATTTAAGCGATCCGGCCTTTAATTTCTGTTATGGAAATGGTCAGCTCCAGGCGATAAACGGACCTTATTACTACGCATTGAAAAAGTGTCGCGCCGCAACAAAAATATCGATGATTATCTAATTCCGCCTGACAAGATAGCCTGCACAATGGTGAATGGCTTCGTCATCCATTCGCAGGAGAATATCAACAGCGAACCGTTAAATGTCTCGAGGCAATAAGATAAATCCCGGTTGGATTAACGACAGTAAGGCCGACATTAATTTTTTACATGCTTTTTTTTGCCAGGCTGCAAAAAATAAAATGAAAAATTATTGCGGTGCGCATATGAATAATTAATCAATTTTTTACCGCCTTATGTAGTGCATTTTTATGCAAATTGTATGCACTAAAGCTGCATAAAAAAGATTTTTTCCATTTCTTTCAGATCTTTGAAAGGGGTCAAAAAGTGAATAGAATGTCTCCACGATGTATTGACTTTGTTACGGTGGGCGGTAAATATCATCCTCACTTAAAACGGAAGGAACAGATTGATTTAATCAAAATTCATCCGAACCCGGCATGGCTATCTATTTAATGGTCAATATCGATCGCGATACGATTAATTAATCGCGCTGATTAACTTTCCTGCCAAATACATAGATCAGTTTCGCCGATATTCCCTTTTTTCATTTCAGGAGAAATGACAATGTCTGCACGTCCACACCGCGACGATTTCGATAAATATATGGTGCCCTGTTTTTCTCCTGCGCCATTTATTCCGGTAAAAGCCAGCGGTTCGCACGTCTGGGATCAGCAGGGCAATACCTATATCGATCTGGCCGGCGGCATTGCGGTTAACGCGCTGGGACATGCCAATCCTCACCTGGCCGAAGCGCTTAAAGCGCAGCTTGACCGGCTGTGGCATATCGGCAACGGCTATACCAACGAACCGGTGCTGCAGCTGGCGAAAACCCTGGTGGAGTCCACTTTTGCCGACAAGGTCTTTTTCTGTAACTCCGGCGCGGAAGCCAACGAGGCGGCGCTCAAGCTGGCACGTAAAGTTGCTGCCGACCGCCACGGCAAAAACAAAAGCGAAATTATCGCCTTTCAGAACGCCTTCCACGGGCGCACCCTTTTTACCGTGACGGTCGGCGGCCAGCCGAAATACTCGGCGGACTATGCGCCACTGCCCGGTGATATCACCCATCTGCCCTACAACGATTTACAGGCCGTCAGCGACCATATATCTGAACGCACCTGTGCCGTGATCGTCGAGCCGATTATCGGCGAGGGCGGCGTTCGTCCTGCCGATCCCGCTTTCCTGCAGGGGCTGCGTCAGCTTTGCGATCGCTACCACGCCGCGCTGATTTTTGACGAGGTGCAGACCGGTGCCGGGCGCACCGGTTCGCTTTACGCTTACCAGCACTATGGGGTTGAGCCAGATATTTTAACCAGCGCCAAAGGGCTGGGCGGCGGCTTCCCCATCGGCGCGATGCTGACGCGCGACGCCTGGGCGCAGGCGTTTCAACCCGGCACGCACGGTACCACCTTCGGCGGCAACCCGCTGGCCGCTACCGTCGCCAACAGCGTACTGGCGCAACTCGACAGCGCGCTACTGGAAGGGGTGAAAGCGCGTCACGACTGGATCGTGGAGCGATTAGGCGCGCTGACCGCGCAGTTTGAGGTGTTCAGCGATATCCGCGGTGCAGGCCTGCTGATTGGTGCCGAGCTGGCAGCGAACTATCGCGGCAAAGCCAAAACCCTGACCAATCTGGCGGCGGAAGAGGGGGTCATCGCCCTGATCGCCGGGCCGGACGTGCTGCGTTTCGCGCCAGCGCTGAACATACCCTTCAGTGACCTGGAGACGGCGTTTACGCGGCTTGAGCGTGCCATCGCCCGCTTTGTCGGCTAACAGAGGAGAACTGCCGTGCTGTTTCGTCCGGTAAAAGAATCCGATTTGCCCGATATCCTGCGGCTCGCTGCGCGCGCTGGCGTTGGGATGACCTCACTGCCACATGACGAGGCGCGTTTGCGGGCGCGTATTCGCGGCAGTATCGACACTTTCGCGGGACGGCTGCCGCGCGCGCAACAGGGTTTTCTCTTTGTGCTGGAAGATCCGCTGACTGCGCGCGTAGTCGGCATCAGCGCGATTGAAGTTGCGGTCGGGCTGAACGAGCCTTTTTATAACTTCCGCATTCAGCGCAGCGTGCGCGCCTCACGTGAGATCGGCGTCTATAAAAATCAGGAGCTGCTGCACCTGTGCTATGACCATACCGGCCACAGCGAACTCTGTACGCTGTTTCTCGACCCGGACTATCAGGTCAACCGTAACGGTTTGCTGCTGTCAAAAGCACGCCTGCTCTTTATCGCCGCGCACCGCCAGCTTTTCTCCTCACATCTGTTTGCCGAGATGCGCGGGGTGGTAGATGAGCAGGGCACCTCACCGTTCTGGGACGCGCTGGGGCACCACTTTTTCGAAATCGCCTTTTCCGAAGCCGATCGCCTGACCGGCACCGGCATGAAAACCTTTATTGCCGAACTGATGCCCTCGTGGCCGATCTATATATCGCTGCTGCCCGCCGCGGCGCAGCGAGCGATTGGCGAAGTGCATCCGCGCACCGCGCCCGCCAGAGCTATCCTGGAAAAAGAGGGTTTTAGCTGGCGCGGCTCCGTCGATATTTTCGATGCCGGTCCGGTGCTGGAGGCGGAAACCGACGCCATCCGCGCTATCCGCGACAGCCGCATCGTCATGGCCGGACGGGCGGGCGAGGTGCTGGCTGAAGGCTGCGCGCCCTGCATCGTCGCCCGCGACGATTTCGAACATTTCTGTGCCGTGCTGGTGCAGCCCGCCGCCGACGGCCGCTCCCTGGTGCTTAACGACGCCCAGCGCCGCGCGATGCAGGTCGGCGAGGCTGACAAATTGCGTCTGGTTTCCCTTAATCCTGAAGAGAACTCTTTATGAGCTATGCAGCACACTTTATCGCCGGCACGTGGCGCCAGGGCAATGGCCCGCGCCTGACCAAATATTCCCCGGACGACCAGCAGATCCTCTGGCAGGCGCAAAGCGCGGATGAGGCTGACGTCAGCCTGGCTTGCGATGCGGCGCGCGAAGCATTTCCGCGCTGGGCGCGTCTGCCTGTAGAGGCGCGTATGGAGATCGTCACGCGCTTCGCCGCCTGTCTGACGGAGGCGAAAGAGCAGCTGGCCACGCTGATTTCGCAGGAGACCAGCAAGCCACTGTGGGAAACCCGTACCGAAGTCCAGGCGATGATCGGCAAATCGGCGATTTCGCAGCAGGCATGGACGCAGCGCACCGGCTTTAGCGAAGTGGCGATGGCCGACGGTAAGGCGCAGCTGCGCCATAAGCCACACGGCGTGATGGCGGTGTTTGGGCCTTATAACTTCCCCGGACATCTGCCGAATGGACATATTATTCCTGCTCTGATCGCGGGCAATACGCTGGTATTCAAACCGAGCGAGCTGACGCCCGCCACGGCAGAGCTGACTCTGCGTCTCTGGCAGCAGGCTGGCTTACCGGATGGTGTGCTGAATCTGGTGCAGGGCGCGAAGGAGACGGGTAAAGCGCTGCTGGAGAACCCGCAGATCGACGGCGTACTGTTTACCGGTAGCGCGGCGGCGGGCTTTCATTTCCACCGCTATCTTGCCGGCCAGCCGGAGAAAATGCTGGCACTGGAGATGGGCGGTAATAACGCGCTGATCGTCGACGACTATAGCGACCTCGACGCCGCGGTTCAGCTGGTTATTCAGTCCGCTTTTATCTCGGCCGGCCAGCGCTGCACCTGCGCCCGCCGCCTGCTGGTAAAAAGCGGTGCGCAGGGTGACGCGCTGCTGGCCCGCCTGGTAGAGGCCAGCACGCAGATCCGCGTTGGTCAGTGGGATGCCCAGCCGCAGCCCTTTATGGGTGGCGTGATTTCGTTGCAGGCGGCTCAGGCGATGCTGGAGGCGCAGCAGAGGCTGCTGGCACTGGGGGGTAAAAGCCTGCTGGCGATGCGTCAGCCCGAGGCGCTGGCCACTCGCCTGACGCCCGGCATTATCGAAATCACCGGTATTGACGCGCCGGACGAAGAGTACTTCGGCCCACTGCTGAGCGTGATGCGCTATACCGACTTCGACGAGGCGATCCGGCTGGCGAACAAGACGCGCTACGGCCTGGCGGTCGGGCTGGTTTCGCCTGATGCGGCGCTGTTCGAACGGCTGACAGAGACGGCGCGCGCCGGGATTGTCAACTGGAACCGACCGCTGACCGGGGCCTCCAGCAGCGCACCTTTCGGCGGCGTGGGTGCCTCCGGCAATCACCGCCCCTCCGCCTGGTATGCAGCTGACTACTGCGCCTGGCCGATGGCCTCGCTCACCAGCGATGTGCTGACATTGCCCGCCACGCCTGCTCCGGGCCTTCCTTTCTGATACTGAGGTTTCTATGTCTGGCTATGAAGCAAACTTTGACGGGCTGGTCGGCCCGACGCATCACTATGCAGGGCTGTCGGTCGGAAACGAGGCTTCGTTACATAACCGCGACGGCCTGTCGAACCCGCGCAAGGCGGCGCTACAGGGATTGGCGAAAATGAAAGCGCTGGCGGATCGCGGCTTCGTGCAGGGAATTTTGCCGCCGCAGCCACGCCCCAACATTGACGCGCTTCGTGCGCTCGGCTTCAGCGGCAGCGATACTCAGGTGCTGGCACGCGCGGCGGCGGCGTCACCGCATCTGCTTTCCGCGCTCAGCTCCGCGTCGTCAATGTGGACGGCGAACGCGGCGACGGTATCGCCTTCGGCAGACAGCGCCGATGGCCGGGTACATTTCACCGTGGCGAATCTTAATAACAAGCTGCACCGCTCGCTCGAAGCGCCGGTGACCTCGGCGATCCTGCGCGCCACCTTCAACAACGACGCCCACTTCAGCCATCACGACGCGCTGCCGCAGCAAAGCGATTTAGGCGACGAGGGTGCGGCTAACCATAATCGGTTTTGCGGCGACTACGATCGGCAGGGCATTCAGTTGTTCGTCTATGGCCGTCGCGCCTTTGGCGGCGGCATCGCGCCGCAGCGTTATCCGGCGCGTCAGACGCTGGAAGCGAGCGAAGCGGTGGCGCGCCTGCACCAGCTTCATCCTGACTACACCCTGTTTGCCCAGCAGAACCCCCAGGCCATCGACAGCGGCGTGTTTCACAACGATGTGATTGCGGTCAGCAACCGGCATGTGCTGTTTCACCATCAGAACGCCTTTGTCGATCAGGATCGGCTGCTGGACCAGCTGCGCGAAAAGAGCGCCGCGCTGGACATACCGTTTGAGAGCGTTGAAGTGCCGCAGGATCGCATCTCGCTACAGGATACCGTCGCTTCCTATCTGTTCAACAGCCAGCTGCTGAGCAAGCCTGACGGGAAAATGATAATCGTGGTGCCGGAGGAGTGTCGCCAGCGCGAGAACGTCTGGCGCTACCTGAACGAGATGACGACGCGTGCTGGCTCGCCCATCGACGAGATCCAGCTATTCGACCTGCGCGAAAGTATGCGTAACGGCGGCGGACCCGCTTGCCTGCGGCTGCGCGTGGTGCTGAACGAGGCGGAGCGCACCGCCGTCAATAGCGGCAGTCTGATGAACGACGCGAGCTATCAGCAGCTGACTCGCTGGGTGGAAAAGCACTATCGCGACCGGCTGCACAGCCGCGATTTGGTGGATCCGCAACTGCTGCGCGAGGTTCGTCAGGCGCTGGACGAGCTGACGCAGATCCTGGCGCTGGGGAGCATCTATGACTTTCAGCGCTGAGAAGGGCGAGACGATTATTGAGGCGCTGCTTAACTGTCGGCTGCGCAACTTGCGCTTTCCCGCCGCCCTGCAGGCGAGCTGGCTGGAAGAGGGGGTGTTACAGCTGCTGCCTGCGCATCCCACCGGGGCGGTGGTGATCTCCGCCGGGATCCACGGCAATGAAACCGCGCCGGTGGAGATGCTGAGCGCGCTGCTGGCGTCACTGATGGCGGGCGAACAGCGGCTCAGTCAGGCGCTGCTGGTGGTGTTTGGCAATCCGCCCGCGCTGCGCGCCGGAAAGCGCTATCTGCACAGCGATATGAACCGGTTGTTCAGCGGTCGTCACCGCAACGCCGTGCCGGGCAACGAGAGCCGTCGCGCGGCGCAGCTGGAACAGGTGACCGCCGCATTTTTCCAGCGGGTGGAGGCGGAGGGTGCGTTGCCACGCGTTCACCTTGATATGCATACGGCGATCCGCGGCTCGCGTTTTCCGCAGTTTGCCTTGATCCCTTTCCATCAGCATCGCTACAGCGCGGCGTTTTACGCGCTGCTGGCAGCCTGCGAGCTGGATGCGGTGGTGCAGCATACCGCGCCGGGCGGCACCTTCAGCCACTACCTCAGCGAAACCTTCGGCGCGCAGAGCTGCACGCTTGAGCTGGGAAAAGCGCGGCCGTTCGGGCAAAACCAGCTTGGTCGCTTCGCCGCCGTCGACAACGCCATCCGCGCTCTGTTGGCAGGCAGCGCGTTGCCGACAAGCACACAGCCCCCGATGCGCTTCTTTACCGTGGCGCAGAGCATTATCAAAACCAGCAGCAGCTTCAGGCTTAACCTCGATCCGACGGTAGAGAATTTTACCCGGCTTCCGGCGGGCTATGAGATCGCCTGCGAGAACGACAAAAGCTGGCGCGTGGACGACGCCGCGCCCTGGATCCTGTTTCCCAACGCCAGCGTCGCGCCGGGTTTACGCGCCGGTCTACTGCTAAAACCGGATCTTTCGCCTCATCACTGAAGGAATTGCCATGACCGTTAAAGAACCGCATGCGCCGTCAGCATCCTCCTCCCCACAGCTGGAGCGGGGGCTGAGCGAGCGCCATATTCAGATGATCGCGCTGGGCGGCGCGATCGGCACCGGGCTGTTTATGGGCGCCGGAAAAAATATCGCCGTGGCGGGCACCTCTATACTGATCATCTACGCGCTGGTCGGATTTTTTATGTATATGGTAATGCGCGCGATGGGCGAGGTGCTGTTATCAAAACTCGACTACCGTTCCTTCGCCGATTTTGTAGCGGATTACCTGGGGCCGAAAGCGAGCTTTTACCTTGGCTGGTCCTACTGGCTGAGCTGGGTGGTCACCTGCATCGCCGACGTGGTGGTGTGCGGCGGCTATATGCAGTACTGGTTTCCCGAGATGTCCGCCTGGATACCGGCGCTGATCACCCTTGGCGTTCTTTGTATGTTCAACCTGCTGTCGGTCAAAATGTTCGGCGAGGCGGAGTTCTGGTTTGCACTGATTAAAGTGATAACCATTGTCGCGCTGATTTTTACCGGGATTTGGATGGTTGCTACCGGCTGGACTTCGCCGGACGGGGTGCAGGCTTCGCTGCATCATCTTACCGACTCGGCGGTGTTTCTGCCGCATGGCGTGACGGGGTTTCTGGCCGGTTTTCAGATCGCCATTTTCTCCTATACCGGTATAGAGCTGCTCGGCACCATGACCGCCGAAACTCGCGATCCGCAGGTAATCCTGCCGAAAGCGATCAAGGCTATTCCGCTGCGCATTATCATCTTCTATATGCTCTCAATGATCGTGATTATCGCCGTGACCTCCTGGGCGGCGATTTCGCCAGACGTCAGCCCGTTTGTGACGCTGTTTGACAAGGCAGGACTGCCCGCCGCCGCCGCGATCATCAACTTTGTGGCGCTGACCTCCGCCATGTCTTCCGCCAACAGCGGCGTCTACTCCAGCACCCGCATGCTCTACGGCCTGTCGGTTGAGAATCATGCCCACTGGCAGTTTCGCATTCTGTCGCGAACCACGCGCATCCCGGTGCGCAGCCTGCTTTTTTCCTGCTGCTGTATGCTAAGCGGTACGCTACTGCTCTTTCTGGTTCCTGACGTGATGACGCTGTTTACCATCGTCTCGACGCTGGCGGCGATACTGGTGATTTATAGCTGGGGTATGATCCTGGTGGCCTATCTGGCTTACCGCAAGCAGTGTCCTGAACTGCATGCGCAATCTCGCTTTAAAATGCCAGCGGGTATTGTGATGAGCTGGCTTAGCCTGCTGTTTTTTGCCTTCTCGGTGGTCATTATGGTGTTCGACCCCGATACGCTGGCCGCGCTGTGCGCCATGCCGTTCTGGTTCGGACTATTGTGGATTGTCTGGAGAGTAAAGGCGCGCAAAGCGCAGGCGCTGAGAGCGATTAGCAGCTCCTGACCGCTGGAAAAAAGAAAAGACGACACAAGCCGGTGCCGCCTTCGGACAGGAAGGCGGTATCCACCAGTCTGGTGGAGAGCGTTGCATTGACCCGTTAAGCTCACAGCCAGAAGCAGATAGTCAATCTGTAAGGTCATAGTTGCATGCTGAAACAGATGACCGCTGATGTTTATTTTTTGTAATGTGTTCGAGAATGTTAAAGCCAAATGAGAGAGTAAACGTGAGCAGATTTGAGGGTAAACGCGTACTGATTACTGGCG
This sequence comes from Erwinia phyllosphaerae, assembly GCF_019132875.1. Lineage (GTDB taxonomy): Bacteria > Pseudomonadota > Gammaproteobacteria > Enterobacterales > Enterobacteriaceae > Erwinia > Erwinia phyllosphaerae. The sequence goes on along the minus strand of NZ_JAHSPF010000001.1, from coordinate 222,588 downwards.
GTTCCAGCGGTATGGGGTTGGCAGGTGCTCAGCGCATTGTCAGAGAAGGCGGTCATGTAGCCATTACAGGACTCAATGAAAAAAGGCTGGAATGCGCCCGTAATCTACTGCCTGAAACATCGCTTATTCTTAAAAGCGATGCTGCCAGCGAAGCAGATATTAATGCGCTGCAGACCGCTATTAGCGGCTGGGGTTCGCTTGATGGATTGTGGCTCAATGCCGGTTTCGCTGAGGTAAGCTCTCCGGAGTCAGTAACGGCAGAGGCCTTTAATCGTATGATGAATACTAATGTACGAGGTCCGATGCTTCAGCTGGCAGCTCTCTCCGGCTCCCTGAGTTCAGGCGCATCTGTTCTGGTAACTTCATCTTCCTCTGTGTATGAAGGTGCGGCAATGACAAGTTTATACGCAGCGACGAAAGGTGCGGTTATCGCTATGGTTAAAAGCTGGGCTGCCGCTCTGGCTGAACGCGGTATTCGCGCTAACACTCTGGTGCCGGGACCAATTGAAACGAACTTCAGGCATTTTATGCCAGAAGAGTCGCGTCAGCAGTTTGAAGATTTTGTGGTAAGTCAGGTCCCTCTGGGGCGTGCAGGAACAGCAGAAGAAGCCGCCGCAGTTGCACTTTTCCTCCTGTCTGATGACGCATCTTACGTTACCGGCAGCCAGTACGCTGTAGATGGCGGACTGGTACATTACTGATTTTTTACCAGGGTGGCGGCAGCTTCCCAGAGGCAGGCGTTTAATTTCCATTGGTAACCACCTCAATCTCGTCGTAGGTTACCAACTCGTCAGGCAGTTTTCGGGTTTGAGTGCTAAGCAAGTACTGGCGAATACTCAGAAAATCACTGCGGTTTTTTGGGGCTATACAGCCTTCAGAAATGCCTGGCGGCCCAGGAAAGTGAAGTCGAAAATTTCCGTGTTTCACGCCGTTTATCCAGGTAAAGCCATCAATTTTTCCATCCTGCCTGTAAAGGGCAAACCATTCGCCTTTAATAAAGATCTTCATACCATCGCAGGCTGAAGAATCTTAAAAAAACCGTTTTGCTTATCAATATCCACGCGAAATCCACCGCCACTCACTTTTATACATGCCCGTGCACTTGTATAAAACTTATCAGAATGCGTTTTCGGAATTTTTGGCAGGGAAAAAGTGTGCTTTTCGACCGAACGCTGCAGAAATGCGCTGAGGGCGTTTCTGCGGTGAGGGCAACTGAGGTTATGTTAAAAGCGAGGACTCTGAGCATTAGAGTGTGCCGCCGGATGAGCGGCATGGAAATGAGGGAGGGACCATCAATTACTCGTTGAATGGGACTCCCTCCACTGTTTAACCATATCCTTAGTTACTTCTTTTTTGTAGCAGATCGGTGAATAACCACCAGCCTTACTCCACGCGCTGCGGCCACCACAGGAACTGCCATTTCTTGCACTATTAAAGGGGCACGCGCATGTTCCAGGATAGGCTGCTATTGATTCATCAATAATGGCCTGTTTTACCTGTGCGTCTGACACAGTTCCTTTTGCTGTGGCAATAGTGTTGAAAAGAAAAGGTACCAGTAAAGCCGATAACAGACACAAACGTATGGTCTTAAGCATTTAACGATCTCCTGGGAATGATCCTAAGAAGATTGCATTTTTGTATAAAAAATCAACCAAAATCAGTTCTTACTGCAGATGTTATGGTAAATATGAGTGAAGGGCAGATATGGAAGAGTTTTGGCCGTGGGCGTCAGCCTGCCCGTTAATTTCACTCTGCAGGTGTGATAGCATCGCCCGATTTACTGGCATGCCTGATAGCTTACAGGGAGCGTTTAATGCAATTACAGGGAACGTGTAATGCAATTGATGAGAATGACCTATGACGATCTGACAAAAGGCGGTGGCGAGGCAAAGCTGCACGTTTACGGCGTGGGGACCTTTCCGGTCTTTTCCGGCCAGAAGCCTTATACCAACGATCCAGACTGTACCTACAGGCCTAACAGTGCCATTCCGATCGGGCGCTACTGGATTGTTCCGCGCCCGGAAGGCAGTATCGCAAATCGGATCAGAGGATGGGCCGTCGACATTTGGAACAGCTCAAATCATTCAGAGTGGTTTGCGCTCTTTAATTCGGAAACGATGAATGATTCCATCTTGATCAACGGCGTTGCACGCGGCGGTTTTCGCCTGCATCCGCTTCGGCCAGACGGGTTCGGAGAAAGTGAAGGGTGTATCACCTTCGTGCGGCGTGCTGATTTCTACATGGTAAGGCAGGCGCTGCTCCGGAGAAAAAAAGTTCGCGTGCCGGGTTCGCGAAACGGCTTGATGGCATACGGCTACGTTGATGTTCAGGGAGAAAGTAACTTTGCAAACTGCAAAATTCGTTAGAAAAAAAGCGGGATTTTTCGTCTGCTTTATTTTGGCCTTTATGGCGTCACGTTACGGAATGCCGCTCTATCCGCTGACAGCGTGGCTCGTTGAACATTCTTACCAAATTTTCAGCCGTTACCAGGATGACGTATATGAAGCAGGTACGGATCCGGTGACGTTTTTTTCTCTGATGACTGTTACCGCGTTTTACGCTCTGGCCATGTATTGGCTGGTAAAAATGGCAGTTAAAAAAGTAAAACGCAGGTAGGCTGATCCGGTAAAAGGCAAGGGCGCTCTGTTTCCTTCTAATTTCGGTTCGGTAGCGGGTCAATAACATCAGGCGCTTCAAAGTAGCTTATTATAAATAGCAACCCATCATAAAGAGAGAGCTAAGGCCATGATTGCCATGCTTCACTCAGCGTTCTGAACAAGGTAGTGAGCAGCAAAGTCAGGCCTGGCTTCTGGTCCGCTATAACAACAAGCGGACGTTCTGTGTTAAGTAAAGATTTATTATGCCAACTGGACTTTCTGTAGCGATGCAATAGCGCCTTATGTTGCCGGAGACAGATTGCTTAATTCCTGCTGCATGAAATCTATGAGCGCTCTTGTTTTAGCGGGCAAGTAGCGCCGATCTGAATAAATTGCGAATAATTGCAGTGGGGCTGCGGATTGTTGAAACTCAATTTCTATTAACCGTCCATCGTTAATGTAGGGTTGGCAGGCTTGTTTCGACAAAATCGCAAACCCGACACCTGCCAGTGCAGCTCGTCCTGCCATCTCTCCGCTGTTTACCCGATAATGCCCTTTAACCTTAACCGTCTCGAATCCTCCTTTCATACTGGTAAATTGCCAGGGAGCGCCTTTCAGTGCATTTACCGTTGTAATACAGGGTAATTCTTCAAACTGCCGGATATGAGAAGGGGTGCCATACCGCTGAATGACGGAAGGGGCTGCAACAATGGTGCAAGGGATAGTCATCAGATGACGGGCTACATAGTCACTGTCATCCATCTGACCACGGGTAATAATGACAGCTAAATCCAGATCGTCTCGCAAAGATTCAAAGCCTGACAGATTTGTGACGCAGCTAATCTCCAGTTCCGGGTACTGACAGGCGAAATCGGCAATAACAGAACCCAGCAATGCAGGCCCTGATTCATTGGGGATACAGATGCGCAATGGACCCTTAAGTTGCATTTGCCGCAATGTTAACTCTGTTTCAGTTTGCTCAAGCGCCTCCAGTAATGGCTTTGCTCGGATATAGAGCAGGTGCCCCGCCTGGGTGAGTTTCATATGTCGGGTGCTGCGCTCAATGAGCTGAAGATTTAGTTTTTCTTCTAACTGAGAAATACAGCGACTGACGTTTGATGTCGGCATTTCAAGGAGTTTAGAGGCCCCAACAAAACTCTCTTTTTCTACCACAGCAATGAACACTTTTAGAGTATTAAAATCAAGAGCCGAACGCATCAACTATCCCATATATGATAATAGTGAGTGCCATTTTTACCATATAATAATCATCAGTGATAGCAGTTAAACTCAGATATCTTTTATCAACAGGTTGCCTGCTATGCCACCGATCGCACAAACATTTAATCATAAATCCCTTATGCCGATGGCCATTGTAATAGCTTTTGTCCAGTTCACTAATGCGCTGGAGTACATGGCGTTAACGCCTGTCTTTGCTTTTATGGCAGAGAGGTTTTCAGTGCCAGTAGCGTTTTCTGGCTATGTCTCAGGTATGTACACGTCAGGTGCCGTCATTTCTGGAATTGTCGCTTTTTATTGCATCGACCGGTTTAATAAAAAACAATTTTTATTGTGGAATATGGTACTGCTGGGAGCGCTAACATTTTTTTCTACACTCACTACTCATTTTGGCGTCCTTCTGGTGCTCCGATTTTGCGCAGGATTGGTTGGTGGGACGACAATGGGGGTGGGTACGAGTATTGTGATAAATAATGTCCCAGCAAACCTACGTGGAAAAATACTGGCAACGGTGATTGCCTCATTTTCGATGGTAAGTATCGTCGGAATGCCTGCTGTATTATTTTTGTGCACGCATTACGGTTGGCCTGCTGCGCTATGGTCCATCAGTTCACTTTGCATACTGTCTTTACCGTTAATAGTATTAATCCTTCCTGGGGAGAAAGTCTCGCCAGGCGTGAAGGTTAACCTGTCTGTTAATACTCAAACTTTACTTTTCGCATCTTGTACTGCACTGGTACAATTTAGTCCAATGCTGATTATTCCTGTTTTAACGCCATTAATGATGCAATATATGGGAGCACAGCAAAACCTGTTACCCTTATTGTTTTTAAGCGGAGGCATTGCAGGCTATTTCTCCACAAGGATAACAGGTATTTTAACGACGCGTTTATCTGCTCTGATGTTGGCAACAGTTTCAACCCTGTTATTTATAGCAAGTTTGCTAATTCCTGCGATGGGATATCATAGTGCATTTCTTTTTATAACTTTATTTCTTGCAGCCTCATATAGCCGACTTGTTTCCGCTTCTTCAGTTGCTGTCCACTATCCTGAGAACGAACAACGGGCCAGTTTTTCTTCGCTACAGACAGCAATCATGTACCTGATAACTACTCTCGCATTCTTTCTGTCTTCCTTATTACTCCCTGACCGGGGAATAACAACGCAAAATCTAAACAGACTGTTGGTTGTCAGTGCGTTAGCCGCATCTGCATTTCCCGTAATGGTCTTAATACTTCAAAAGAAGCTGGCTAAGCGTACTCCTGACCCTCTCCATTGATTAGCGATGTTCGCTTCTGGCACAGGGCTGCCCTACGCAAGGTTTAACAGGCAACTTTGAGCGATGAGCGGACAGGCTGGCGTTTCACGTGCATTGAGCGAGTTAGCAATTTAATTGAGCCAGGTACAGATGGTTATGACTGATTGACTCCTCTCAGAGGAGTATTAACCTTTTTTGAAATCCCCGTTTAGATCCCAGTTTCGATAGCAGGCGTTGATATCACGGGGTACTGTCAGCATCAGCTTGGGGATCGCTGCCCGCTCGAAAATCTTCCTGTGCCGAAGGTGATTTTCAGGCGCAACATGCACTATGTATTTAAGCATTTCCCATGTCACATTCTCCCTTCCAGTATTGAGTCCACCGATCCTGGGATTTGACGAATAACATCGGCGTATATAGCGCTGCAACGCTATTACCACTGGCACATCAAGTAAGATCAGTCCTGTGGCACGTTCAAGTCGCGTAGACAGGCACTTTGTGTAATTACCGTCCATTACCCATCTTTCTTCGCAAACTGCCTTTGCATGCAACCGATAAAAATCTTCTGGTTCACGAGGGACCCATTTTGTATCAGGCAGATGGTGCAATTGATCAAGATGGATTAAAGGTAAAGCTGTTTTAGAAGCTATGGCTTTTGCCAAAGTGGATTTGCCGCTATTTGATGGCCCCATGATACAAATGCGTGAGCCGAGGTCATCTAATGATAAAGAAATATTCACCTGCCAGCCTCTCAAACATCCTAAAAGGTAACCATAAAATACAGCTATATTAAAAAACTATACTCTCCAGCAAGCCCTTAGGTTCTGCTCTCCGGTAATAAATACTATGCGGACCTGATAACGTCCGATATGAAGAACAGGTCAGTAGCCCGCCAGACGACGGGCTACCTGAGCTGTCAGGGAATAAGTTTACTGTTTCGCATGGCTTTCAGATGCTCGATCAACACATCATCGGAGCGCCTGGTCATGGCGTCAAACCCTTCCTGGCGCGCTTTAGTGACGTCAAAGATGGCATCTTTCTCAACATGAAAGATGAAATCTCCAAATCCTCCCAGCGCCAGCTTATCGATATCCCTCTCTTTCAGTTGCGCCTTGTCGGCGATGGATGACCAGAGAGGCTTGAGCCCGCCAAGACGTTCGCTAAGCGAGACAGGCTGCGCCTCGCCAACCGCTACGCCGAACCATTCAGCCAGTTTCGGCCAGACATGACACCAGCGAAACACGTCACCATTGGTAATATTGAACGCGCCAAACCTGGCATTTTCGGCAGCCCAGATAGCGCTTTGACCAAGTATACGGCTGTCGGTAATGTTCACCAGCGTATTGCGATAAGCTTCATCCGTGCCGGGGAAATGCAGATCGGTTCCCGTTTCGCGGCAAATCGTACCGTATACGCCAATCAAATTTCCCAGATTCATAGGCGATCCAAACGAGTGGCCGATGACGATATCCGGACGCAGCGCAGTCCAGCCGATGCCTTCCTCGCCAATCTTTTTTGCATAGTCCTCATGACGGAAATAGAGGTTTGGCGGAAAATGACGGCTGTCCTCTTCCCGTGCCGGGGTACGGTAAACACCCAGATGTGCGCCATAAACCTTCCCGCCCTGAATAAATATAATGTGCTTTAACATATTGCCTGACGAGCGCACCGCACCGATCAGGTTCTCGAACATTAGCGCATTAACATCCGCCTCCACGCCTGGATTGGGATCCTGACGCAATGCCGCGTAAAAGATATGGGTCACTGTTTCAAACGCTTCGCGGTGCTGATGAAGATCCTCTGAAGAGGTCAGATCGGCGCTGATATGAGGAGAAGGATGGGGACTGTGCGAGGAACGCCCAAGAGTAGTGATTTGCCAGCCCGCTTTATGGAAGGAATCATGAGCGGCAAAGCCAACTACACCGCTTGCACCGACCAGCAATACGTGCTTGTTATTCATACAGTTCTCCACTTGGTTTCACGTCGGCAGGAAACAGAGCTGTTGCCGAACGCCGTCATTAAAAAGTGATCTATATGACGTAATGAGTCAAACAAAGATGAGCGAGCGAAGCGGATATCAGGTTTCTTCAATGCAGAAAAGCGATTTTAGCTATCTTCTACAACCCTGAAGCGTGTATCGCTCTGTAGAACAACTACAGCAGCGTAACTATTACCGTAAAGAAATTTATTCAGCTGCATTATTCAGGCTTTAATTAATAAGGGCCAGGCTACTGAACAGAGGAAGGCTCTTGTTCTCTGACAAATTTGAGCATTTTACTTATAGTCGCATCATCCGGATGATTGACCTCGCGCAGATGATCGCCTTTACCTGAGATCAGCTGTATCGCATGTTTTTCTGCCAGTTCATGCATAGCGGCGTAATACGGGTCATCGCGTCCTGCCCAAAATAAGACCGGCACTTTAACGTTAAATAAGTTTTCCGTCTCCTGCGCAGGCTTTCCTAATTCATTAAAAAAGCGTGCTGCACTTTGTTCATCATCCGGGGAAAGGGGGGAGGTGAGTTCCGATGCTACTTCCCGGGCAAAGGACATAAAAATATCAAAAGTGAGTTTACCCACCGGCGTTTCAGGAAGTCCTTTTAAACAGTCCCAGCCTCCCAGAATCACAGAATGTAGCCGGTCCGGGTAACAACGGATGAGCTCTATTGCCAGCCAGGCTCCGGCGGAATAGCCAATTAAATGCGCTTTGTCATAACCCAGCTCATCCATCAGCCTCACAATGGCTAAAGCCTGGCTCTGCCGCGTATACCATTCCTGCTTATCCGGTTTTTCGCTTGCTCCATGTCCCACCATGTCGGGACAGATAACGCGGAAATACGGGCTAAATGCTGAGATTAAACCATTATTCTCCCAACATTGCCCACTCATCAAAAGGCCGTGCAGCATGATGATTAAAGGGCCTTTCCCTTGCGTACGGTAAAAGAGTCGCGGTGTTCCTGATGTGTAAGGCATGAAGATTCCTGTGCTTTTATCGTTCCTTTTAACTCTGAACCCGCTCCTGAAGAAAGTCCAACCACCATTTCCTGGTTAGATTCACCCGGTAAGAATAAATGAAAAAGTAAATGCAAACCTGATTACCAGATTAGCAGGAAGCCCTCAAAATCCACTCAGCACTGGTCGCGCAGCTTCCAGGAGAGCCATTTGTCGAGTTCCACCTCAGGCAGCGGCCGGGAATAGAAAAATCCCTGTACCTGGTCGCAGCCGTATTCCGCCAGCGCGGTGACGGTCTCCGCGTTTTCGACGCCTTCGGCCAGCACGGTATAGTCCAGCTCTTTGAGCATGCCAATAATGCTGCGGGCAATAATGCGCGACGCCGTATCGGATGAAATTTTGCTGATAAGCGTCCTGTCCAGCTTAATAATGTCCAGCGGCATACGTCGCAGGTAGCTGATATTACTGTAGCCGGTCCCAAAGTCATCCAGCGATATGCCGAAGCCGCGCAGCTTAAGCATTTCCAGTCCCTTGATGGCAGAGGGACTTTCAATAATCCGCTCCGTCTCCAGACACTCAATGCCCAGCAGCGAGGTAGGCAATTTTGCTTTTATCATCTTCATTTCCAGCACGTCGGCAAAATCCTGGCGGGAAAAGTCGTCGCTGCTGATATTAATAGTGACCGGAAGCTGAATGCCGCTGTTCCGCAGGCGCGAAAGGCGTTCGATTACGCGGTCCGTGACCCAAACCGTTAGCGCGCTGAGCAGTTCGGTTTGTTCGGCCAGCGGCAAAAACTGGGCCGGGCTAAGCTCGCCGCGCTGCGGGTGCCGCCAGCGGATTAACGCTTCCAGCCCCACCGGTTTACCGCTGTGCAGACAAATTTTGGGCTGCCAGGCAAGCCAGAGTCCATTATCTTCGCGCAGGGCGGAAGCCAGCTCGTGGATCAGGGTAAAGTCTCGGGTATGGCGCGTATCGGCACACTGGTTGAAACGCATCGAGGAAGCCCCGCGTGCGATGGCTTCATGTAGGGCACTTACCGCGCGGCGCAATGCCTCCTGGGCAGAAATTTCGTCAGGCGTAAAGGTGACTTCACCGGTATGCGTTGCAAGGGCAACGGCGATACCTTCACCGAGATCGGCGCTGATACCTGCCAGCTTACTTGCCACCCAATCTGCGGTCAGGTGACTGTTATCTCGCGTCAGCAGCGCGAAGCGCCCGGTGGCAACGGTGTACAGCATATCGCCGGACGCGGGCCGCAGACGCAGAGGAAGCAGCGTGGCCACATCCTTAAGCAGGCTTTCCACTGGCCCCATGCCCATTGAGCGAGCCAGCTCATAAGCGCGCGGCATATCGATGCAGTCAATCAGCACCAGCCGGCGTGGCGCAAGGTCTTCGGATGTTGCCAGAAACTGCAGGTCGCGGATCAGGCGCTGGCTGTTAGGCAGGCCGGTAACCGGATCGGTAAAGCTGGCCGCATGCCAGGCTTCCAGAAACGACGTCACCAGCGCGGCCAGTAGTTTCAGCGTAACCATCTGCTCGGCATTAAATGGATGAGGGGCGGTGTCGGTCACACACAGCGTCCCTACCACGACGCCTCCCTGATATTTCAGCGGCACGCCAGCATAAAAGCGAATATAGGGCGCGCCGGTAATAAGCGGGTGAGTAGCAAAGCGGTTGTCCAGCCAGGTATCAGGTACGATCACCGCAGTATCGCCATCCACCGCATGCCGACACAAAGAATCTTCGCGTGAGGACTGTGCGAGGGCAAAATTATGGGCCGCCTGCACGTGCTGGTGCTCGTCGTCCAGTACGGAGATAAAGCTGCCCGGAATACCCAGCGACTGGCTGGCCAGACGGACAAACCTGCGCAGCACATCGTCGCGGCTTTCATCGGGGCTGCGCAGCGCTTTCAGCGCCTGGCGATCTTCGTCGCCGGTAAAATTCATTTGCATAAGGTCCTCCGCCCCGGCCCTGTTCCGATGCGAAATTAAAAAAAGAGTGAGTAGTGGATCGTAATAACGCGCAATGTTTGCGAAGGGAAAACAATTGAAGCTTTATTTTAATGCCTACAATAGGCGATAACTGGTCTGACGTCACTTTTTATTTCTTTAATGAAATAATTAGTGAGGAACGATTCTTTTATTTCATTGTGCGGTTTTTATTTTATTAATAAGACTGGCGGCTATTTGATTTAAAAAAACACATGCGTCCTGATAATACAGGTAAGCAAGCGCCATACAAAGTAATCAGGATCCATACAAAGTAATAAAGTGTATTTAATTTACTACTTTTATCTTCCTTATCCTGTAGCGTGCAGCCATGTGCGCCTGCTAATGCCGAACGAACTACCTGTGCAATTTGCGTGGAGGCCTGCAAAAAAATAACAGGAATCTTTGCGCCCGGGTGCCTTAAGTTCTTCCGGAGAAGGTCGATATTAGGGTAACGACATTAGCGGAAAACATTATTTTTCGGTAACTGGTGGCTGGCTGGGGTAGGGGCTTCACCTGCCTGATGCATTGCCCGCTCATGTTACGAAAAATGATAATGCGATAAGACTTTTTATCTGACCCCGCCTGCGGCAGGGCCAGGCTTTTCGGGCCTTTCTTCCGGCGGCGACACGGCAGAGTTCAGCTGTCTCGTCTGATTGAACGTGTCCCCATTTGCTGCGTCATGTCGGCTACAGCACACCATAACAAAGGGGACAAACTCTGAAACGCCCACTCTCAGACCAGGAAGCTGCCCGCCTTGCCGCACTGGCGCAGTATCAGCTGACAAACGAGCTTCCGGAAGAGGCGCTCGACCGTCTTACCGCGCTCGCAGCACGCCTCTTTCGCGTGCCGGTCGCTTTTATCTCACTGATTGACGACCAGCAGCAGCTCTTCAAGTCCTGTTACGGGCTGAATATTTCCGGCACTGCCCGCAGCGTAGCGTTCTGCGATCATACGCTGATGCAGGCTGATATCCTCTGCGTGCCGGACGCGCTAGACGATCCGCGTTTTTGCGACAGCCCGTTGGTGCACGGCTACCCTAACATCCGCTTTTACGCGGGTATTCCGCTGTCCACGCCGGATGGTTACCGTATCGGCACCGTTTGCCTGATCGATACGCAGCCGCGTCCGCCGCTTACACCGGCAGATCGCCAACACCTGGCCGACATTGCCGCGCTGGTTATGGACCGGATGGAAATCCGCCGTCTGGAGCTGCTGCGCCATGCCAGCCAGCAGCGGTTACAGGCGATATCCACGACCTCGCCAGATACCATTATCTGCACCGATCTCTGCCGCGGTATCACTTTCTGGAACCCGGCGGCGACCAGAATGTTCGGCTTTGACGCGCAAGAGATGGTCGGTCAGTACGTAGCGGATCTCATCCCCAAACGCTGCCAGGCCGATTACCGCAACGAGCTTGCGCATCTGATCAGTGACGAAGAGGCCATTGCCCGTCCGCGTACCATCCAGATTTGGGGACTGCGCCGCAACGGCGAGGAGTTTCCGGCCGAGGTCTCTTTCTCGGGCTGGCGGGAAAACGGTGAGAGGCTGGTCGGCATGATCATCCGCGACGTGACGGCCAGACATGAAAGTGAAGCGCGCCTGTGCGAGCTGGCCTCGCTGGATATGCTCACGCGCCTTGCCAGCCGCAGCGCATTCATGGAGCAGCTTGGCCAGCTGACCGAGGCCGGCGTGCCTTATACGCTGCTGATGACCGACCTTGATGGCTTCAAGGAGGTTAACGACACCCTCGGCCACGCCGCAGGCGACGCGCTTTTATGCCATGTGGCCGAGCAGATCCGCGCGGTCTGCGAGCATGCGGTCATGGCTGCGCGGCTGGGGGGCGACGAATTCATTATCCTGCTGCCGGGCGGGAGCAGTGAGGCAACGCTGACTGCCGGACGCCTGATTGCAGCGGTACAGACGCCGTTTCGCTATCACGGTTCGCCCGTGGTGGTCGGCGCGAGCACAGGGATAGCATCTTATCCGGAACATGGACAGGATCCCTCATCCGTGATGTCAGCGGCAGATCTGGCTCTTTACCGTGCCAAAGCGTCTGGCAAGGGTTGCAGCGTTCTGTTTCTGCCAGCGTTTCGCGAGGCCGAACAGCGGCGGCGGCGTTTTGAGCGTGAACTGGAAACCGCCGTACGTCAGCAGCAGTTTGTTCTGCATTACCAGCCGCGCTATGACGTCGGAAGCGGACGTCTGCTCGGCTGCGAGGCACTGGTTCGCTGGCAGCATCCGGCTCGTGGCCTGCTGCTTCCGGCCGCTTTTATCGACATGCTGGTGAAAAGTCCGCTTTCGGTCACCCTTGGCGAATGGATAATCCGTACCGCCCTGGCACAGGTTCGCCAGTGGCAAATCCGCTGCCCGCAGCTGCGCGTCAGCATTAACCTGTTTCCTCGCCAGCTGGCCGGCAACGCGCTGGAAACGGTACTGCGCGAATGCGTTGGCGGCGATGCGGACTTTGTTGATTTCGAAGTGGACGAGCCGTTGCTGACGACGCTGTTTCAGGATGCGCCCGCGCATTTCGAAGCGGTCCGGAAAACGGGCGCTTCTTTTGTTATCGATCACTATGGCCGCACGCTGGGGGCCATGAGCCTGCTGCGGCACGGTTTCTTTAGCGGGTTTAAAATTGACAAATCGCTGACGCACGAGCTCAGCACTAACATACATGTACAGACGATGTTCCGGGCGATGGCCGCGCTGGGCAAAAGCCTGGGCATTAACGTGGCGGCGGAAGGTGTCGAAGAGGGGATGCAGCAGGCGTTTGTGACCAGCGCGCAGTGCGACATTATGCAGGGTAACGGATTATGCCGACCGCTTACCGTATCGGACTTTGAGACGCTGCTGACGGAGGAACGCAGCACGTCGCCGCACAGCAAATTTTAATGGGAAGAAACGAATATCGACGCTGGCTGCACCGGTGGGATGGCGAAGTTACGCTGCATGCGTTTTATCTCTTCTGCCGGGGGCAGGCCAAACAGGCGTTTGAACTCGCGATTAAACTGCGAAGGACTTTCATAGCCGACGGCGTAACTCGCGGCGGCGGCAGTGATATGTTGACGCACCATCAACATCCGCGCCTGGTGCAGGCGCACCGATTTTACATACTGCATCGGCGGCATACGGGTTATTGCTTTGAAGTGAGTATGAAAAGTCGGCACGCTCATTCCGGTCTCTTTAGCCAGTTGCGTCAGCGTTAACGACTCTGCGTAGCAGGTATGGATGCGCTGGATCACTTTGCCGATTTTGCCAAACTGCCCGTGTAAGGCCAGCGCGGCGCGCATTGCATTGCCCTGTGCGCCTGTCAATACGCGGAAATAGAGCTCACGAACCCTGGCGGGGCCGAGGATCGCCGCTTCAAGCGGATCGTTCAGGCTCTCAAGCAAGCGCAGCACGGCCATGGTTACCTTATCGTCCATCGGACTCGAGATCATACTTTGCGGTGCGGCAGGAGGATGCGGGACAGCATTCTTTTCGATCTGCAACAGGAGTTCAGCGGCCAGCTGAAAATCCAGATGCAGATAAATCGCCAGCAAGGGATGTTCTGCTGACGCGTCGGTTTCCATCACAAACGGTACCGGCACCGAAACCGCCAGATAGTGCTGTTCATCGTATAAATAGGTCTGCTGACCGAAAAAGCCGCGCTTGCTGCCCTGGCAGACAATGACGATCCCCGGATCGTAAAGCACCGGGGTTCTGGCGAGTGGACGATCGGCACGCAAAATTCGTACATCAGGCAATGCAGTAAGGTTATATCCCTCCTGCACGGCGAGTGCTTTCACTAAAGTGATCATCACGGACATCACTGCACCTCATAAGATCAGGCAAGAAAAACAGAAAATACGGCCTAAAAAAGCGGCAAGGCAGAGAATACCATTCAACTTCCACTGTTCATGGGAATTCTTTTTATGACATCTGCAAAAACACTTTTAATCACCGGCGTCAGCAGCGGGTTTGGTCGTGCGCTGGCGCAGGAAGCCCTCGCCGCAGGCCATCGGGTTATCGGCACCGTGCGCAATCACGAGGCACAGCAGGCTTTCGATGCGCTTGATGCGCAGCGGGCCTTTAGCCGCCTGCTTGATGTTACCGACTTTGAGCGTATTGATAAGGTGATTGCGGAAATTGAATCCACCGTTGGTCCGATTGACGTGCTTGTCAACAATGCCGGTTACGGCCATGAGGGCATCATGGAAGAATCCTCGCTTGCAGAAGTGCACCGTCAGTTTGACGTAAATGTGTTCGGCGCGGTAGCGATGATTAAAGCCGTGCTGCCGGGCATGCGCCAGCGGCGTCACGGCCATATTATTAATATCACCTCGATGGGCAGTTTTATCACTATGCCCGGCATCAGCTCTTACTGCGGCAGCAAATTCGCCCTGGCTGGCATATCAGAAACGTTAAGCAAAGAGCTTGCTCCGTTCAATATACACGTGACGGCCGTGGCGCCTGGCTCCTTTCGCACCAACTGGGCCGGACGATCGATGGTACGCAGCGCGCGCAGCATCCCGGACTATGACGCTTTATTTAATCCCATTCGACAGGCACGTGAGGAAAAAAGCGGTAAGCAACTCGGCGATCCCGTGAAGGCTGCACGCGCCATGCTGGCAATCATTGAGAGCCAGAACCCGCCAACACAGCTGTTATTAGGCAGTGATGCATTAAGTCTGGTGCGGCAAAAGCTCGCGGCGCTCAGCAAGGAAATAGAACAATGGGAAGAAGTGACGCGCTCAACGGATGGTTGAGTAACGAAAGATAAGCGCTGCAAAATTTACACAGAAGAAGAGAAGAAAACGGGGCGAAGTTCGCCCCGTTATTATATTGCTACAGTAAACGGAGATTAACCGATGGTCATCAGGCTGGCATTGCCGCCTGCCGCCGCAGTGTTAACGCTGAGTGAACGCTCAATCAGCAAACGCTCCAGCAGCAGATTGGTTTCACCACGGCCAAAGCCCTGTACCGAAACAATCGCGCCTTCTCGTGCGGCTACGGTTTCGCAAACGCTGCGTAGCTGATCGGCATCGCCGTGATAAATCACCGCGTCAAACTCAGTTTGCTGCGCCAGCGGACTGGCGGCAAAGTCGATACGGCTTTGCACTGCCGCAGGCAGCTTCTTCGCCAGCGAGCGATGCAGTTCATCATCCTGCCATAGCGCACGACTGCCTACGGCGGTCACGGCGGCAAGCTGCACCAGCGCATCCTGCTCGTTATCCGCAAGGCAAAGTACGCGCTCGCGCGGCAGCAGCGTGAAGGTGTTGCGCTCGCCCGTTGGGCCAGGCAGCAGACGAACGGTGCCGCTTTGTCCCAGTTCCGCGAACTGTTTGCAAATTGCCGCCAGCTCTGGCTTATCCTTCGCCCATTCCGTCAGCGTCTGATGGGTGGTCAGCAATACCGGGCGCAGCGCCGCATCAACCGGACGTTCGCTGTCCTGGCGATCCAGCGTCAGCTTCAGCGCGCCTTCCGGACGGTTAGAGAGCAGACGATACAGATAAAGCGGCCCGCCCGCTTTTGGACCGGTGCCGGAAAGGCCCTCGCCGCCGAACGGCTGCACGCCAACCACGGCGCCAACCATATTACGGTTAACGTACAGGTTGCCCACTCTGGCGCTGGCGGTAACCTGATTGATGGTTTCATCAATACGCGTATGCACGCCCAGCGTCAGGCCATAGCCGGAGGCGTTAATCTGCTCGATAATTTTCGGCAGCGTGCTGCGGTTATAGCGCACCACGTGCAGGACCGGGCCAAAGATCTCTTTATCCAGATCCGCGACGTTTTCCAGCTCAATCAGCGTTGGCGGAATAAACGTGCCGCTCTGCCACTCTTTACTGTCGTGCGCATCGTTAAAGGCGGCCTGGTAAACCTTCATCCCTTTACTGCGCATCGCCTGAATATGGCGCTCGATATTCTCTTTCGCTTCGCTGTCGATCACCGGACCGATATCGGTTGAAAGACGTTCAGGATTACCCATGCGGCATTCGGCCATCGCGCCGCGCAGCATTTGCAGCGTATGGTCGGCCACGTCTTCCTGAATACACAACATACGCAGGGCAGAGCAGCGCTGGCCCGCACTGTCGAAAGCCGAGGCGACGATATCGACCACCACCTGTTCAGTCAGCGCGGAAGAGTCGACGATCATGGTGTTCATACCGCCGGTTTCAGCGATTAACGGCGTTGGTCTTCCCTGCGGATCCAGACGACCTGCAAGGTTACGCTGTAATAGCGTTGCGACCGCGGTAGAACCGGTAAACATGACGCCACGTACGCGGTCATCGCCGGTCAGCTGCGCGCCCACGGTTTCACCCATGCCCGGCAGAAGCTGTAACGCACCCACCGGCACGCCCGCCTCATGCAGAATAGCAACGGCGGCAGCGGCGACCAGCGGCGTCTGTTCGGCAGGCTTAGCCAGCACGCTGTTGCCAGCGGCCAGCGCGGCGGCAATTTGTCCGGTAAAGATCGCCAGCGGGAAGTTCCACGGGCTAATACAGACTACCGGGCCCAGCGGACGGTGCGTTTCGTTATCAAAATCGTCACGTACCTGCCCGGCGTAGTAGTGCAGGAAGTCCACGGCCTCACGCACTTCGGCAATGGCGTTATTAAAGGTTTTGCCCGCTTCACGTACCAGGATACCCAGCAGACGCTGTAGCTGTCCTTCCATCATTTCGGCGGCGCGAGTCAAAATTTCTGCACGCGCGGCAGGCGGGGTGGCGAACCAGATTGGGCCAGCGTTGACGGCGGCATCCAGCGCGGTAGAAACTTCCCGGGCCGTAGCGTGGCGCACATAGCCAACGATATCGGCAGGCTCTGCCGGGTTAACGACCGGCAGCTGTTCGCCACTTTCCGTTTCACCATCGATAACCGGCGCGGCATGCCACGGCTGGATAGCGCTGTTCAGCAGGGCGCTGGAAAGCGAAGCCAGACGATGCTCGTTGGCCAGATCCAGACCGGCAGAGTTCTGGCGATTGTCGCCATACAGATCGCGCGGCAAAGGAATTTTTGGATGCGGCAGGCCGATTGCGCCTTCCGTGCGGGCCAGTTTTTCGACTTCCTGTACCGGATCGGCAACCAGGTCTTCAATTTGCAGCGTGTTGTCTGCAATACGGTTAACGAAAGAAGTGTTTGCGCCGTTTTCCAGCAGGCGACGCACCAGATAGGCCAGCAGCGTTTCATGTGTACCGACCGGCGCATAAATACGGCATGGGCGATTCAGCTTGCCGTCGGCCACTTTGCCTACAACCTGTTCGTACAGCGGTTCGCCCATGCCGTGCAGGCACTGGAACTCATACTGGCCAGGATAATAGTTGTTACCCGCCATCTGATAGATCACCGCCAGCGTGTGCGCGTTATGCGTAGCAAACTGCGGATAGATCAGGTTAGGTACCGCCAGCAGCTTGCGCGCGCAGGCCAGATAAGAGATATCGGTGTAAACCTTGCGGGTGAATACCGGGTAGCCTTCCAGTCCGTCCATCTGCGCGCGTTTGATTTCGCTGTCCCAGTAGGCGCCTTTTACCAGACGGATCATCAGGCGGCGGCGGCTGCGCTGGGCCATATCGATGAGCGCGTCGATCACAAACGGGCAGCGTTTCTGGTAGGCCTGAATAACAAAACCGATGCCGTTCCAGCCTTCCAGTTCCGGCTCAAAGCAGAGTTTTTCCAGCAGATCCAGCGACAGCTCCAGCCGATCCGCTTCTTCCGCATCGATATTGATGCCGATGTCGTAAGAGCGCGCCAGCAGCGTCAGCGATTTCAGGATGGGGTAAAGCTCGCTCATCACGCGTTCATACTGCGCGCGGCTGTAGCGCGGATGCAGAGCGGAGAGCTTGATTGAGATGCCCGGGCCTTCATAAATGCCGCGGCCGTTAGAAGCCTTACCAATAGCGTGGATCGCCTGCTGGTAGGAAACCAGATAGGCTTCGGCATCTTTAGCCGTCAGCGCGGCTTCGCCCAGCATGTCATAAGAGTAGCGGAAGCCTTTCTCTTCCAGCTTGCGGGCATTGGCCAGCGCTTCCGCGATGGTTTCGCCGGTAACAAACTGTTCGCCCATCAGGCGCATCGCCATATCCACGCCTTTGCGGATCAGCGGCTCGCCGCTTTTACCGATGATGCGGTTCAGAGAGCGGGAGAGGTTAGCTTCGTTATGCGTTGCCACCAGGCGGCCGGTAAACAGCAAACCCCAGGTCGCCGCATTAACAAACATCGAAGGGCTACGGCCCAGATGCGACTGCCAGTTGCCGTTGCTGATTTTATCACGGATCAGCGCGTCACGGGTTGGCTTATCCGGGATACGTAATAGCGCTTCCGCCAGGCACATCAGCGCCACGCCTTCCTGAGAAGAGAGTGAGAACTCTTGCAGCAGCGATTGCACCATTCCGGCGCGTCCACCTGCACCTTTTTGGTGCCGAAGGGCGTTAGCGAGCTTATGAGCCAGCTTTTGCGTTTGCTGTCCTAATGGCTCGGGCAGACGAGCCTGCTCAAGCAACATCGGCACTGCCTGCGTCTCAGGCGTGCGCCATGCCGCAGTGATGGCCGAGCGCGTAACCGACTGGGGCAGAATATGTTCTGCAAACTCCAGAAACGGCTGATGCAGTTCTTCAACCGGCGCCTCGTCGTTCTCCTGAGCCACCGCCTGCAAAGGGAATTCCGGCAGGGCGTCGCCTCTTTCCAGCTGTTCCAGATAGTTAAAAATAGCCTGTTTAATCAGCCAGTGCGGCGTGCGGTCGATCTGGCCCGCGGCCTGGCGAATACGGTCGCGCGTGGCCTCGTCCAGCTTAACGCCCATAGTGGTTGTGCCCATGCCTTCAAACTCCTTGCAAATAGTCAAAAATGAAACTGGCAAGCAATATCACTTAAGTTGCAACTTTGTGCAACCTTGTTAAATGTGACCCTGATTGCAGAGTGCAAAATCGCTTTTTTTAAAAGCGGCATGAATATTGCTGCAAGAATCCGGCCAGATTTGCGAAACGCCACAATTTCTGGTTTTACAGGGGTTTTTTGGCAGGTGCTACCGGTGAGTTTGTGATCCAGTGCAACCTGTCAGATCGCCGTAAACGATGTAAGGTGAAATTTATGTAACGAGTGTGTTAAACCATTCAGCGGTGTTGTACCAGCTGACGGTTTACGGCAGGATACCCCGCCTGGGATGGGGATGAGTGGCACCGCTACGTTCCGGCGGTAACGCAAATAGCCTGGCGGTTGCACATTAACAATAATAAGTGGAGAACCTGAATGACAGTAAGTACACCGATGATGGTGACCTTTTGCGTTTATATTCTTGGCATGGTGTTTATCGGCTTTATGGCCTGGCGCTCGACCAAGAATTTTGACGACTATATTCTCGGGGGACGTAGCCTTGGCAGCGTGGTAACCGCACTGTCGGCAGGCGCATCAGATATGAGCGGCTGGCTGTTGATGGGCTTGCCCGGCGCTATCTTCCTGTCCGGCATTTCAGAAAGCTGGATCGCCATCGGCCTGACGTTGGGTGCCTATCTGAACTGGAAGATCGTTGCCGGACGCCTGCGCGTACAAACCGAACATCACGATAATGCATTAACGCTGCCGGATTTCTTTGCCAGCCGTTTTGAAGACCATAGCAAAATCTTGCGGGTTATCTCGGCGCTGGTCATTCTGGTGTTCTTCACTATTTACTGCGCTTCCGGCATTGTGGCCGGTGCCCGCCTGTTTGAAAGCACTTTTGGCATGAGTTATGAAACGGCGCTGTGGGCCGGTGCGGCCGCCACCATCATCTATACCTTTGTGGGTGGTTTCCTGGCAGTAAGCTGGACCGATACCGTCCAGGCCGGGCTGATGTTTTTTGCCTTGATTCTGACGCCGGTAATGGTGATTTTTGCCGTAGGTGGACTGAGCGACTCGCTGGCGGTTATTCAGGCCAAAAGCATTGAGAATATCGATATGCTGAAAAACCTGAACTTCGTGGCGGTAATTTCGCTGCTGGGCTGGGGGCTTGGCTATTTCGGCCAGCCACACATTCTTGCTCGCTTTATGGCGGCAGATTCTCACCACTCTATCCGTAGCGCGCGCCGTATCGGTATGGCGTGGATGATCCTGTGCCTCGGTGGCGCAGTAGCCGTCGGTTTCTTCGGAATTGCCTATTTCCAGAACCATCCTGAACTGGCGGCGGGCGTCAGCGATAACAGCGAGCGTATTTTTATCGAGCTGGCTCGAATTCTGTTCAATCCATGGATTGCCGGGATCCTGCTTTCTGCTATTTTAGCGGCGGTGATGTCGACGCTGAGCTGCCAGCTGCTGGTTTGCTCCAGCGCGCTGACGGAAGATCTCTACAAGAACTTTTTGCGCAAAAACGCTACCCAGCGCGAGCTGGTCTGGGTAGGGCGGCTGATGGTGCTGCTGGTGGCGGTGATCGCTATCGCGCTGGCTTCTAACCCCAATAACCGCGTACTGGGACTGGTAAGCTACGCCTGGGCAGGTTTTGGTGCTGCCTTCGGCCCGGTAGTGGTCTTCTCGCTTATCTGGAAGCGCATGACGCGTAACGGTGCGCTTGCCGGTATTATCGTGGGTGCCGCTACCGTGCTGATCTGGAAGCAATACGCATGGCTGAACCTGTATGAAATCATTCCGGGATTCATCTTTGCCAGCATTGCTATCGTGGTATTCAGCATGATTGGCAGCAAGCCTTCCGCAGCGGCGGTAGCGCGTTTTGAAACGGCGGAGGCCGAGTTCCATTCGCGTTAACAGTAGGTGACAAAGCTTAAAGGTGGTGGATAAACCTTAAGCGCTTTGTTTACAAGCTAAGGCTCGCTTCGGCGGGCCTTTTTTATGCGCGGGTGGGGGCAGAATAACGGCAGGCATCAGGTTAATTATGAGGATCTTAAGAAAGCGAAAGGTTGAAACGCTACTTTTATAGGGTTATGATTGGGTCATATAACAAGGATTTGTTGCATGGACTATGGATTAGAAACGCTTCTGAGCTTGCACGGTACAAAATATGAATATGCCTGTGGCTACTGGTATGAAATTATCGCTTATCGGGTAGAGCCGGGCATTAACAGGCCACATGGCATCAGATATTCGTTAACGCTGCACGATCGCCATAATCAACGTGTTTACGGTATGGATAATGCACATGCGCCTCACTGTCCGCAAAAAAGAATGTCAAGAGCTCGGATCCAGCGATGGGATCACGTGCACCAGACGCTGACAGATAAGGGTAAGCCTTATGATTTTGTTGATGCGGCACAGCTCATGGAACATTTTTTTACCGCTGTTGACGACATTATCGCGCAAGTGATCCAATGACGTTATAAAACAAGGGACTATTATGAAAGCACTTATTGGTATTATGCCGGAAAATGAATTTCGCGCGCGAATAATGGCGATTGTCAGAAAAGAATATGTGCCCGCTGAGGATGAGCCGAAAATCTGGTTTTCATCGCTTAATGCCGTCGCACAGATCCTCAGCCCTGAAAATCTTGAGCTGCTGGATCTCATCGATCGGGAAAAACCAGAAAGCATCTCCCGCCTGGCGGAATTGTCGGGACGGGCAAAGAGCAATCTTTCAGCCACGCTTACCACGCTGGCAAAGCACGGTTTTGTAAAAAAGGTAAAAGGTAATAACTGCATCAAACCCGTCGCTATTTTTACCGAATTTGATATCAGAACCGCCCGTTTCCCGCCCCGAAAAGCCAGCGCTGCCGCATAAGCGTTTCCCCCGTCATTGTGCGGGGCGTTCACTTCCTTCCATGTTTCGCCAGCCTGAAGGCGTAAGACCACCTCAGACAGTGAAAATAAACGGCCCGCCTCTTGTATTTCTTATGCCGATAATGATAATCGGTATCGTTTAGATTTACCCTTCTTTACCCGTAGCCCGTTCCTTCTTTGATGCCCGAGGTGCCTGTGTTTGTGCCGTTTCTGATTATGTTACGCGAAGGCCTCGAAGCCGCGCTGATCGTTAGCCTGATTGCCAGCTATTTGCAGCGCACCCAACGCAGCGAATGGTTTGGCGCAATGTGGGTTGGCGTGTTTGTCGCCGCCACGCTCTGCCTGGTGCTGGGCTACGTTATCAACGAGACCACCGGCGAGTTTCCCCAGCAGGAACAGGAACTTTTTGAAGGCGTGGTAGCGGTTGTCGCCGTCTGCATCCTTACCGGAATGGTGTTCTGGATGCGCAAAGTTTCACGCAATATCAAAGTGCATCTGGAAGGCGCGGTGGATAACGCTTTACAGCGCGGAAAGGGCGGTGGCTGGGCGCTGGTGCTGATGGTTTTTCTGGCCGTCGCGCGTGAAGGGCTGGAATCGGTCTTTTTTCTGCTGGCGGCCTTTCAGCAGGATGTCGGTATTGCGCCGCCGGTTGGCGCTATCCTGGGGCTGGCCACGGCTATCGTGCTCGGCATGCTGATTTACTGGGGCGGCGTGCGGCTGAATATGGCGGTGTTCTTTAAATGGACCAGCCTGTTTATCCTGCTGGTCGCGGCGGGCCTTGCGGCGAGTGCCGTTCGTGCATTTCATGAAGCCGGCTTGTGGAACGCGTTCCAGGGCCAGGCTTTCGATCTCAGCGACGTGCTTTCTACCAGTACGCTAACCGGTACGCTGCTGGAAGGCGTTTTTGGCTATCAGGAAGCGCCAAGCGTCAGTGAGGTCACGGTCTGGCTTTGCTATTTCATTCCTGCGCTGCTGCTTTATTGTCTGCCTGCACGGCCTTCGGCTGCGGCAATTTCACGTTAATTTGTTCGGCTTACACCTAAGGGATTTATCATGATTCACCGTTTTCGTAAGACGTCGCTGGCGGCAGCGCTGCTGGCCTGTTCTTCTGCTGCTCTGGCTGCAAATGTACCCCAGGTAAAAATCACGGTTAACGACAAGCAGTGCGAGCCGATGAACGTTACCGTCAATGCCGGTAAGACGCAGTTTATTATCCAGAACAACAGCCAGAAAGGGCTGGAGTGGGAGATCCTGAAAGGGGTCATGGTGGTGGAAGAGCGGGAAAACATCGCGCCAGGTTTTACGCAAAAGCTGACCGCTAATCTTGCAGCGGGCGAATATGAAATGACCTGTGGATTGCTCAGCAACCCTAAAGGCAAGCTGGTGGTGAAAGGTGCGCAGGATAAGTCAGACGCGCAGCCGGTGCTGATGCAGCTGGCTGGCCCACTGGCCGACTACAAGACCTGGGTCAACAGTGAAGTAGCCGCGCTGGTTACGGGCACCAAAGCCTTTACCGATGCGGTTAAAGCGGGCGACATTGAGAAAGCGCAGGCGCTCTATGCGCCAACGCGCGCGCACTACGAGCGTATTGAGCCAATCGCTGAGCTTTTCTCCGATCTGGACGGCAGCATTGATGCCCGTGAAGATGACTATGAGAAAAAGGCCGCCGATCCTAAATTCACCGGCTTCCACCGCCTGGAAAAAGCGCTGTGGGGCGACAAGTCAACCAAAGGCATGGAAAGCTACGCCGACAGGCTCTATGCCGACACGCTGGAACTGCAAAAACGCGTCAGCGAACTGGCTTTCCCGCCGGGTAAAGTGGTGGGTGGTGCGGCCGATCTGGTTGAAGAGGTTGCTTCCAGCAAAATTTCCGGCGAAGAAGATCGCTACAGCCGTACCGACCTGTGGGATTTCCAGGCCAACATTGATGGTGCACAAAAGATCGTTAACCTGCTGCGTCCAATGCTGCAAAAAGCCAATCCCGACCTGCTGGCGAAAATCGACGCTAACTTTAAGAAAGTTGACGCGGTTTTATCTAAATATCGCAGCGGCGAAGGATTTGAATCCTATGACAAGTTAACCAGCGCCGACCGTACCGCGATGAAAGGGCCTGTCACTACGCTGGCGGAAGACCTGGCTTTACTGCGCGGAACGCTGGGACTGGATTAGTATGGTAAAGCGAGCTGATGACGAAGCGGCGCTGCCTTCGCGCCGCCGTCTGCTTAAGGGAATGGGTATTCTTGGCGGCGTCGCGCTGACGGGCGGCTGTCCGGCACATGGCGCGACGGAAAAATCGTTTTCGCCGGGCGCGCTGTCGCCCAATGCCCGACAGCAGACCCAGCCTTTCTTCGGCCCGCATCAGGCGGGCATCGTCACGCCACAGCAGGCGGCGATGATGCTGGTGGCCTTTGACGTGCTGGCTGCGGATAAGGCCGATCTGGAACGCCTGTTCAGACTTTTGACCGATCGCATTGCTTTTTTGACCCGGGGCGGTAAAGCGCCGCTGGTCACTAATCCTCGCCTGCCGCCGATGGATTCCGGTATCCTGGGTGAAACGATTTATCCCGATAACCTGACGATAACGGTTTCGGTCGGCAATGCCTTGTTTGACGAACGCTATGGCCTGCAGGCGTTAAAGCCGCGCAGGTTACAGCCGATGACGCGTTTTCCTAACGATGCTCTGGATGCCAGCCTGTGCCATGGCGATCTGCTGCTGCAAATCTGTGCTAACACCAACGACACCGTTATCCATGCGCTGCGTGATATCATCAAGCATACGCCGGATCTCCTTAGCGTTCGCTGGCGGCGGGAAGGGTTTATCTCGGACCACGCAGCGCGCAGCCAGGGTAAAGAGACGCCGATTAATTTGCTGGGCTTCAAAGACGGCACGGCCAATCCCAATACGGCCGATGGCTCACTGATGGATAAAATCTTATGGGTGACCACTAAGCAGGATGAGCCTGGCTGGGCAGTCGGCGGCAGCTATCAGGCCGTCCGGATTATACAGTTTCATGTTGAATTCTGGGATCGCACGCCGCTGCGGGAACAGGAAAACATTTTTGGCCGCGTCAAGCACAGCGGTGCGCCGTTAGGCATGCTTAACGAGCACGATGTGCCGGACTACGCCAGCGATCCGCAAGGTACGATTACACCGCTGGACGCGCATATCCGTCTGGCAAACCCGCGCACGCCTCAGACCCAGGAAAACCTGATGCTGCGTCGTGGCTACAGCTACTCGCTGGGCGTGTCTAATTCTGGCCAGCTGGAAATGGGACTGCTGTTTGTTTGCTATCAGCACGATTTGCAAAAAGGCTTTCTTGCTGTACAAAAAAGACTCAATGGTGAGGCGCTGGAAGAATATATCAAACCCGTCGGCGGCGGTTATTTTTTCGCGCTGCCCGGCGTCGTTGACGACAAACATTATCTTGGACAAGCTTTACTTCAGGCCTGATGGTTTTCAACCTTCCGTTACGCCTCGTGCGGAAGGTTGTTTTTTAATCAATTGCCAACTTTCTAACCAGTTCTCACTATTTAGAAAAAAGTGTTCCTCGATTATCAATAGCTATCTCATTGAATTTTATCACCTGTTAATTTAGCCATCGCGTACGCGTCCTGTTATTCAGTAGTTTCCTCTGCCTCGCCTGCAAATTTAATGTTGCATTATTGTGGGAATATGTTGAAATTTAATTATCAGGCGTCAGATGTTTCCAGTGTGCAACACGGAGATCGCGAATGGACAAGTCCTTTTACGGACATAAGCGTCAGACAAATATCGCATCCTTACGCGAGGGCCTCATTGCCCCGGTGACTTTCTCCCTCTTTTTTTCACTTCGTGCCGACTCTTTTCAACACCATCCGGTACCCGTATCTTTGTCCCGAGTACCATTCCAAAGGCCAGCTAAGGCTTACAAGGAAGCCGCCAAAACCTCTAAAGCGTTCACGTAATCGCACCGCCTTATCGGGTGTGGGAAATGAAACCAACTGTAAGGTGCCACTATGGGAAGACAGAAAGCAGTGATCAAAGCTCGTCGTGAAGCCAGGCGTGTGCTTCGTAGCGATTCACGCAGTCATCGTCAGCGTGAAGATGAATCGGTCACCTCGCTGGTGCAGATGGGTGGGCTGGATGCAATTGGCATGGCGCGCGACAGCCGCGACCATTCACCGATTGAAGCCCGTAATGAAGCTCAGGCGCACTATCTTAAAGCCATAGAGACGAAGCAACTGATTTTCGCCACAGGCGAAGCAGGCTGCGGTAAAACCTGGATTAGCGCTGCGAAAGCGGCCGAGGCCCTGATAAATAAGGATGTAGAGAGGATCATAGTGACGCGTCCGGTACTGCAGGCGGACGAGGATCTGGGATTTTTGCCCGGCAACATCGCAGAAAAATTCGCTCCATACTTCCGGCCGGTCTATGACGTTCTGGTTAAACGTCTTGGTTCTTCCTTTATGCAGTACTGCCTGCGTCCCGAAATAGGTAAGGTTGAGATTGCACCTTTTGCCTATATGCGCGGACGTACCTTCGAAAATGCCGTGGTGATCCTTGATGAGGCGCAAAACGTCACCGCCGCCCAGATGAAGATGTTTCTGACTCGCCTTGGGGAAAACGTTACCGTTATCGTGAACGGCGATATCACACAGTGCGATTTGCCGTCACACGTTCACTCCGGCCTCAGCGATGCGCTGGCCCGCTTCAAAGAGGACGAGATGATTGGCGTGGTGCGTTTTGGTAAAGAAGATTGCGTACGCTCACAGCTCTGCCAGCATACGCTGATGGCTTATGGTTAACAGTTATAACAATCGATAGCTTTTTATCGTCATCTTAAACAGTTGCTCTGCAAGCCCGAACGGGGAAATCCCGGTTCGGGCTTTATTTTTGCCTGCTTTACGCCTTTTTTCCTGATTTTTTCTTCGTCTGTAACTTTTTTTCCGCTGCCTTTGGCTTAAAAAAATAGTTCAGATTAGTGAATGCGTTAGCTGAAAAATGAGACGGAATTGTGCAGAAGCTTTAAAGCTCGAATAGGTTGTGCCGATAGTAGTGATTGTCAAGATAAGTGCCTGTCGCGCACCTTTCCCCCTTTTGAGAGCGTGAATAAGATGTTTAGAAACCTTTCGGTGAGTACCAAATTCGTTGCTGCTTTTGGCGTTGTCGTAGCGCTGCTTCTGCTGCTCTGCGCAACCTTTTACATTAACTTCTCGCGGATTATCGATTCAAATAACTGGAACGTGCATACCTGGCGCGTGATAGATGAAAGCCGGGGGCTAACGTTAAGCCTGGTTAATATGGAAACGGGACTACGTGGTTACGCCATCAACGGCAAAGAGGAAATGCTGGCACCCTGGACGGAAGGCCAGAAAACGTTTTCCCAGCATGTCCAGCAAGCAAAATCGCTGACTTCAGATAATGAAAAGCAGCAGGATCGGCTAGCCCGGCTGGCCGCGCAGGAGCAGGCCTGGGAAGCGTCTTTTGTGACGCCGCTGATTGAAAGGCGCCGTGCCCTGAATGCCGGCACGCTCTCCGGGGAGGCTTTCCAGGCCGCTTTCCAGGCCAACACAGGCAAAACGCAGATGGACGCTATGCGTCAAATCATCAACGAGCTGGCCGGGGATGAGCAGGGTTTACTGGTTAAACGCCAGGCTACCGTGGATTCCACCGAAGCGCAGACCAGGCTAACCCTGCTGTTTGGCGCGCTGGCTGGACTGATTGTTGCCTCTACGCTTGGCTATCTGCTGGCCCGTTCCATTACCGTGCCTTTGCATCAGGCGGTAAACGCCGCTCGCGCTATTGCAGCCGGCGACTTGTCAACGGTGTTGGTGGCTCGTTCAAAAGATGAAACCGGCGTGCTGATTGAAAATTTTGCCGTTATGCAGACGCAGTTGAAGAAAGTGGTTTCTGAAATCCAGGATGCCGCCGCTTCTATTGACAGCGCAGCGAAAGAGGTGGCCTCTGGAAACACCGATCTCTCCAGCCGTACGGAAGAACAGGCTGCATCGCTTGAAGAAACCTCTGCCAGCATGGAGCAGCTGACCGCAACGGTGCGTCAGAACTCCTCTAACGCGCAGCACGCCAGCGGCCTTGCCTCCGATGCGTCACGCGTGGCGGAGCATGGCGGAGCGGTGGTTGGCAAAGTGGTCTCGACCATGTCTGCCATCTATGACAGTTCCAAAAGCGTGGCCGACATTATCAGCACGATAGAAAGCATCGCTTTCCAGACGAATATCCTGGCGCTTAACGCCGCTGTTGAAGCAGCACGCGCCGGTGAGCAGGGAAGAGGCTTTGCCGTGGTGGCATCCGAAGTCCGTGCGCTGGCGCAGCGCAGCGCGGTGGCGGCTAAAGAGATTAAAGCACTGATTGAAACCTCAAGCCTGCGTATTACGGAAGGCAGCGAGCTGGTGGCTAACGCCGGAAAAACGATGGATGACATTGTTGCTTCTATCGGTAACGTTTCGCAGATTATGGCCGAAATCTTCTCCGCCTCTGGCGAACAGGTAAACGGTATTGAGCACGTAAGTACGGCAGTCAGCCAGATGGATGAAGTAACCCAGCAGAACGCCGCGCTGGTGGAAGAAGCCGCCACCGCAGCAGCTTCGCTGGAAGACCAGGCCGCTCAGCTTATTCGCACTATTGCTATCTTTAAAATAGCCTGAGCCTGAAGGCAGCATCTGCCGATTGAAGTAACACGATATTCGAAACAAAGCATCACAGGCTATAAGTGGTCTGTGCTGGCAGGGATGGCAGGAAGGTGTAAGTTTCCTGAGCCATGATTCTGCTAATCCCCTGAAGCCCGAACCTGAGTTCGGGCTTTTTTTCGCGAAAATTTTGTCAACGGCGGCTGATAAGAGGGGAAGAGTGCGAAAAAAACTGCCCTGAAGCTGCCAGTACAGGAACCAGAGGCGATATCGATTCACTCAGATCCAAACCCTCACTCTCAGGTGGAATCGTTTATGTCAGTCGACAGGCTTAATCCAGCAGGTGGCATTACCCAGCCCCAGCCGTTTGATAACATGTTCAGCACGGATACTAAAAACGCAGAGGCGTTCAATAATCAAAGCGTAGCGAAGCAGTCTGGCGGTGGCGGCATAAATTTCGGCATGGCTCAGCCGGGCAGCAGCAGCCTGAATTTTGGCGATTTGTCGCAGAAAAGTAATGCCGTCCAGAATAGCGGAGACGCGACTAACGCACAGAGTTCCGGCAGCGAGCTTAATCAGCAGACCACGCAGTTGCTGAACGAAGTGCTAAAGATAATTATGCAGATGCTACAGCAGTTCAACGGCGGCAGCGACAGCGATACTAAAGGTTCCGGTTCGCCATCGACTACCAGCGGCAACGGTTCCGGCTCGCCGGCAACCAGCAGCAATACCAATGGTTCCGCTTTGCCGGCAACTGATAGCGATATCAACGCTTCTGGCTCGTTAGCAACCGGCAGCGGTGGCGAAGCCTCTGCCGGGAATACTGACGAAGCGTTGCCTTCTTATCAGGAAGCGACGGCCAGTCCGCCATCTTACCAGGCGGCGACGGCTAACCCGCCTTCTTACCAGGATGCCACCGCTTCTGCTCAGCCGGAAGCCGCAGCAGCAACAGGCGCAGCGGATGCTGATGCAGCGACGGCCGGAAACACGAAAACGGCTGCCACATCGGCGGAAAGCACCGCTTCTGCCTCTTCAGCCAGCGCAACAGCGGCTTCCGATCAGGTTACAGGCAGCGGGCCACGCTCTTTTGATATTACTAACGCCGAGGATCACGATATAACCCTTGGCATGTTTGATAAGGATAATAAGCAGGTGGCCTCCATGACGCTGAAGCCGGGCGAGAAGGGCACCATGAATTATCAAAACGACTTCACGGGCGTGATTAAGCAGGCTGATGCGGATGGGAAGTTTCAGGACAGTGCCAGTCGCCTGGAATTTTATAACGGCTTCATTAATACCAGCGATATCGACGGGCGAAACGCGGCTATCAGCGCTACCGACCATAACGGATTTAATATCGGTGATAACAAAAGCATTGCTGACGGCGCGCCAGACAATATCGTTTCAACCGACTCAGCCGGAGACAAGACTATTGCAGGCTGGTATGACGGTTCAACCGATACCATGAAAGCTGGCGGAGAATATATGGAAAATCAGCTGGGAACCGGTGACACCTATATTCATCCAAACGACGACCAGCTCGGCCAGGGGAATAACCCTATGCGCCATACCGATGCGACTAAGGTCGATGTGACCTTCAGTAAGGCATAAAGCTGCCTGTCGAACCCGGTCAAGGCTTCTCACCCTTCCTTGTGGGGAACATGCATAAAAAAAGCCTGAACGTGAGTTCAGGCTCAGACTGTTAACAAACTTACTCAGCTCGTGCTTTCCGGCATTTTAACAGCAACACCGTAGCTTTCTGGCAGCGGAGGCCAACCGGATAAGCGGACCGTTTTGGCGCATGGACGCGCCAAACGAGCCTCCATGGATGGATTCACGGCGTGTCCGTGTTCCGGTTGACCTCTGCTGCTGTTCTCCGGGCTGAACGCGACCTGACGTTTAAGAGTCTGTTAACGCCCTCAGTCCCAACTGACTAAAGTCAGTTGTCGAACCCGGTCAAGGCTTCTCACCCTTCCTCGTGGGGAATATGCATAAAAAAGCCTGAACGTGAGTTCAGGCTCTTCTTTAAATATGGCGGTGAGGAAGGGATAGACTCGCTTTGCTCGCCCCGCGGGCAGTTCGTTCGCGAGCGCCCGAACTGTCCAACTGACTAAAGTCAGTTGTCGAACCCGGTCAAGGCTTCTCACCCTTCCTCGTGGGGAACATGCATAAAAAAAGCCTGAACGTGAGTTCAGGCTCTTCTTTAAATATGGCGGTGAGGAAGGGATAGACTCGCTTTGCTCGCCCTGCGGGCAGTTCGTTCGCGAGCGCCCGAACTGTCCAACTGACTAAAGTCAGTTGTCGAACCCGGTCAAGGCTTCTCACCCTTCCTCGTGGGGAACATGCATAAAAAAAGCCTGAACGTGAGTTCAGGCTCTTCTTTAAATATGGCGGTGAGGAAGGGATAGACTCGCTTTGCTCGCCCTGCGGGCAGTTCGTTCGCGAGCGCCCGAACTGTCCAACTGACTAAAGTCAGTTGTCGAACCCGGTCAAGGCTTCTCACCCTTCCTCGTGGGGAACATGCATAAAAAAAGCCTGAACGTGAGTTCAGGCTCTTCTTTAAATATGGCGGTGAGGAAGGGATTCGAACCCTTGATACGTTGCCGTATACACACTTTCCAGGCGTGCTCCTTCAGCCACTCGGACACCTCACCAAATTTTTATCCATCACCCTCTCGGGCGACGGGGCGCTACTATAGGGAGTCCGGCGTTAAGGGTCAAGAAGATTTTTTCCTTTTTATTCTGGCAGGTTAAGCGGTGAACAGCATGCGCTGCCTTTCTGCTGGCGCAGCCGAAGCCTGTCACCCTTATGACACTTTCCTGACACAAAATCGTCATGGTTGTATCGCAGACTAAGCTCCTGAAATTTTTAGCAACGTTTGCTCATGGAGTTATGCAATGAAGAAAAGCCTGTTTACTTTTTCCTGTGCCGCCACGCTGTTATCAACCGCGCTTTGCGTGCAGGCCGCAGATTATAATCGCGCCGCGCAGGGCGATATCACACAGCCTGGCGGCGCTCGCCGGTTGCAGGAAGATCAGACAGAAGCGCTAAAAGCTTCGCTAAACAGCAACAAAGCAAAAAATGTCATCCTGCTGATTGGCGACGGCATGGGCGATTCCGAAATCACTGCCGCGCGTAACTATGCTGAGGGCGCGGGCGGTTTTTTTAAAGGGATCGACGCGCTGCCGTTGACCGGTCAGTACACGCATTATTCGCTGGATAAAAAGACGCATAAGCCGGATTACGTCACCGATTCTGCGGCATCGGCCACCGCATGGAGCACCGGTGTAAAATCCTATAACGGCGCGATTGGCGTGGACGTAAACGGCAAAGATCACCAGACGATCATGGAGATTGCAAAGGCCGCAGGAAAAGCGACCGGCAACGTCTCTACCGCAGAACTGGAAGATGCTACGCCAGCAGCGCAGATTGCGCACGTGACCTCCCGTAAGTGTTACGGCCCGGAAAAAACCAGCGAAACCTGCGCGGGCAACGCGCTGGAAAAAGGCGGCAAAGGATCCATTGCCGAGCAGCTGTTAAACGCCCGCGTTGACGTAACCCTGGGCGGCGGTGGCAAAACCTTTGCTGAAACGGCGAAAGCAGGCGAATGGCAGGGCAAACCGCTAAACGAACAGGCTAAAATTCGCGGTTATCAGCTGGTAAGTAATCTTGAAGGGATGAATGCGCTAACGGAGGCTTCACAGGATAAGCCGGTACTTGGTTTGTTTGCCGACGGTAATATGCCGGTGCGCTGGAAAGGGCCAAAAGCGACCTATCACGGTAACCTTGAGGGCAAACCGGTCAGCTGCGAAGTTAACGGCGAGCGTCAGGCTTCTACGCCAACGCTGGCCCAGATGACCGATAAAGCTATCCAGCTATTAAGCAAAAACCAGAACGGTTTCTTTTTGCAGGTGGAAGGCGCGTCGATTGATAAACAGGATCACGTAGCGAATCCATGCGGCCAGATTGGCGAAACGGTCGATCTGGATGAAGCCGTCCAGAAAGCGCTGGCGTTTGCGCATAAAGATGGCAATACCCTGGTCATCGTTACCGCCGACCATGCGCACTCCAGCCAGATTATCGCCAACGACAGCAAAGCGCCTGGCCTGACGCAAACGTTGCAAACGAAAGAGGGCGGGCTGATGACTATCAGCTACGGCAACTCGGAAGAGGAATCGCAGGGACACACCGGCACGCAGCTGCGTATTGCGGCTTATGGCCCGCATGCAGCGAACGTCGTGGGATTAACGGATCAGACGGATCTGTTTTATACCATGAAGGCGGCGATGGAAATTAAATAAGCGGAAGGAAAAAAGCCTGAACGCGAGTTCAGGCTCAGACTGTTAACAAACTTACTCAGCTCGTGCTTTCCGGCATTTTAACAGCAACACCGTAGCTTTCTGGCAGCGGAGGCCAACCGGATAAGCGGACCGTTTTGGCGCATGGACGCGCCAAACGAGCCTCCATGGATGGATTCACGGCGTGTCCGTGTTCCGGTTGACCTCTGCTGCTGTTCACCGGGCTGAACGCGACCTGACGTTTAAGAGTCTGTTAACGCTCTCAGTCTGAACGTGAATTCGGGCTATCTTTGAAATATGACGGTGAGGAAGGGATAGACTTGCTTTACTCACCCTTCCTCGTGGGGAATATGCATAAAAAAAGCCTGAACGTGAGTTCAGGCTCAGACTGTTAACAAACTTACTCAGCTCGTGCTTTCCGGCATTTTTACAGCAACACAGTGCTTTCTGGCAGCGGAGGCCAACCGGATAAGCGGACCGTTTTGGCGCATGGACGCGCCAAACGAGCCTCCATGGATGGATTCACGGCGTGTCCGTGTTCCGGTTGACCTCTGCAGCTGTTCGCCGGGCTGAACGCGACCTGACGTTTAAGAGTCTGTTAACGCCCTCAGTCTGAACGTGAATCTGGGCTATCTTTGAAATATGACGGTGAGGATGGGATAGACTTGCTTTACTCACCCTTCCTCGTGGGGAACATGCATAAAAAAAGCCTGAACGTGAGTTCAGGCTCTTCTTTAAATATGGCGGTGAGGAAGGGATTCGAACCCTTGATACGTTGCCGTATACACACTTTCCAGGCGTGCTCCTTCAGCCACTCGGACACCTCACCATATTGTTGTTGCAACCTCGTTGCTAACGGCCGCTAATGTAGGGAAAAGCACTGCGCCGGTCAACTCTCTTTCTGCATTTTTCC
The DNA here is from genome assembly GCF_019132875.1 of Erwinia phyllosphaerae. Lineage (GTDB taxonomy): Bacteria > Pseudomonadota > Gammaproteobacteria > Enterobacterales > Enterobacteriaceae > Erwinia > Erwinia phyllosphaerae. Next base: position 189,040 of record NZ_JAHSPF010000001.1, on the reverse strand, counting down.
GTTCGTTCACTCACTTTTACAGCGGTTTGCTGCTTAAAACGTCAAAAAAGCGTTTAACTTATTGGTAACAACACATTCTGCGGCGCAATGTGCATAATGATCTGCTTCATCAGCCAGTAAATCGTGAGGCCAGTAGTGAATCAGATTGACAGCAGAAGCGCTGAACCGGACGGAACCCGCGCGCTCTTTTTTATCCAGATTTTTTCCACGCTCGGCTTTGCCGTGCTTTATTCCTCGCTGGTGCTTTACGCCACTAAAAAACTGGGCTTCAGCGAAACGCAGGCCAACACCATGATGGGCGTCTTTGGCGCATTTAACTATGGCCTGCACCTGTTTGGCGGCTACCTCGGCGGACGCTTCCTCAGCAACCGCAATCTGTTTGTGCTGGGAATGGTCCTACAGGTGATCGGCTGCTGGGTGCTCTCCGGACAGCAGGCGGAAGGGCTTTACTGGGGGCTGGCGATGTTCCTGACCGGCAGCGGGCTGAACGTTACCTGCATCAACATGATGCTGACGCAGCGTTTCGCGCCGGAAGACAGCCGCCGCGAAAGCGCCTTTCTCTGGAACTACGCCGGAATGAACCTGGGCTTTTTTATCGGTTTTACCGGCGCGGGCTACTTCCAGCTTCAGGAACATTATCAGGTACTGTTCCTGTTTGCGACGCTGGGAAATGCTGTCGCTATCGTGGTTTCTCTTCTGCGCTGGAAAACGCTGGCCGATCTTGATACGCCGCTGCTCCACGTTAGCGGTAGCCAGCTGCGGCTGCGCATGCTGGCGGGGCTCATTATTCTGGCCGTGCTGGTGCCGGTTTTACGCATCTTGCTGACGCATGCCGGCTTTACCGGCACTTTTGTGCTGGCACTCGGTGCGGTAATTTTTCTGCTTCTGGCCGTGCTTACCTTGCGCCATCGCCCGCGCGAAGAGCAGCGCAAAATGACTGCTTATCTGCTCCTGGCCCTCAGTTCGCTGATCTTCTGGACGCTGTATCAGCTGGCACCGATGGGGCTGATGCTGTTTACCGAACACAACATCATGCTGGACGTCTGGGGTATCCGTATTGCGCCGCAGTGGGTACAGAATATCAACACGCTGGTTATTGTGTTTGGCGGGCCGCTGCTGGCTATTGGATTCCGCAACCTGCGCGAACGCGGCTGGCGCGTTGATATTCCTTTGCAGTTTGCCGCTTCGCTGTTCTGCATCGGACTGGGCATGCTGGTCCTGCCGATTGGCATTATGCTGGCGGGCCAGGACGGCATGGTGGCGTTTAAATGGATCGTTATCAGCTACGTCCTGCAAAGCATTGCGGAACTGCTGATTTCGCCCGTCGGTTACGCGATGATCGGTAGGCTGGCTCCGCAGCGCTATCAGGGCATTATGATGGGCTGCTGGATGATGGTTACGGGCGTGGCGTCGGTACTTTCCGGCTATGTCTCCGGATTGATGCCGCAAAACAGCGGCAGTACGCCTGCGCTGACTAATCCGGGCTACAGCCATATCTTTACGCTGCTGGGCTGGGGCAGCGCGGCGACCGGGGTGATGCTGCTGGTACTGATGCCGCTGCTGCGCAGGCTGATTCAATCGTCCGCCTCTCGCCTTTAAGCAACAACCGGAATTTTTACTTGCCACGGCTGCTGTTTTACCCGAGCCTGAAGAAAAAACAGGAGAACCTGCATGGATATCATCTTTTACCATCCTTCTTTTAATACGGAAAAATGGATTGCCGGTTTACAGCAGCGTCTGCCGCAGGCGCGCATACGTAAGTGGACAGCGGGCGATACGGCGCATGCGGATTACGCGCTGGTACGCCAGCCGCCGGTGGAAATGCTACAGGGACGTGCGCTGAAAGGCGTCTTCGCGCTGGGCGCGGGCGTGGATGATATTCTTAACCAGCTGCGCGAGCATCCACACATGCTGGCCGAGGGCGTGCCGCTGTTTCGTCTGGAAGACACCGGCATGGGCCGCCAGATGCAGGAGTACGCGGTATGGCACGTTCTGGGCTGGTTTCGCCGCTTTAACGAATATCAGCAGCAGAAAAATGAGGCGGTATGGCAACCGCTGCGCAATCATTCCCGCGATGACTTTACTATCGGTATTCTGGGCGCGGGCGTGCTTGGCAGCAGCGTGGCGGAAAGCCTGCGCTTCTGGGGATTTCCGGTGCGCTGCTGGAGCCGTTCGCCAAAAGACTTGCCGGGCGTGACCAGCTTTCATGGCGAAGCGCAGCTGGATGACTTTCTGGCAGGCAGCAAGGTGCTGATCAACCTGTTGCCAAATACGCCGCAGACCGTCGGTATTCTTAACCGTAAACTACTCGGCAAGCTCAAGCCACAGGCTTACCTGATTAACCTGGCGCGCGGCGCGCATCTGGTGGAGGACGATCTGCTGGCGGCCATTGAGGCGGGCGAAATCAAAGCGGCGGCGCTGGATGTATTTGTGCAGGAGCCGCTGGCGCTGCAGCATCCTTTCTGGGCGCACCCTGCTATTGCCATCACGCCGCATAATGCCGCTGTAACTTTACCGGAAGAAGCTATGGACTATATCGCCGACGCGATCCGACTGCGCGAAACTGGCGCAATGCCGTCTGGCCTCGTCGATGTGGTAAGAGGCTATTAATTCAGCGGGCAGTGGATTGCCCGTTAGCAAGGAGAAAACTATGTATCCTGTCGATCTTCACATGCATACCGTTGCCAGCACGCACGCCTACAGCACGCTGCGGGACTACGTTCAGCAGGCGCAAACCTGCGGCGTCAAACTGCTGGCGATTACCGATCACGGGCCTGATATGGCAGATGCGCCGCACTACTGGCACTTTGTGAATATGCGTATCTGGCCACGCGTAGTGGAAGGCGTAGGCATCCTGCGCGGTATTGAAGCCAATATCAAAAACGTCGCGGGTGAGATTGACTGTACCGGGCCGATGATGGAGGTCATGGATATCGTGGTCGCAGGCTTTCATGAGCCGGTTTTCGCGCCGCGCGACAAGGCGACCAATACGCAGGCGATGATCTCCGCGATGGCCAGCGGCAACGTGCATATCATCAGCCATCCGGGCAATCCGAAATATCCGGTGGATATTCCCGCTATCGCCGAAGCCGCCGCAAAGTACGAGGTCGCGCTGGAGCTGAATAACTCCTCTTTTACCCACTCACGGAAAGGCAGCGAGCCAAACTGCCGGGCGATTGCGGCAGCGGTGCGTGACGCGGGCGGCTGGATAGCCTGCGGTTCCGATTCCCATACGGCATTTACGCTGGGAAACTTTGAACACTGTCTACGAATTATGAAGGAAGTGGATTTTCCGCAGGAACGCGTATTAAATGTTACGCCGCGCCGCCTGCTCGATTTCCTGCAGCGCAGAACCGGCAGCGCCATTGCGGAATTTGCCGAACTGTGACGTTGTCACGCCTGATATTATGGACCTACTGTTATGAATGAATTTTCGATCATCTGCCGTATCCTTGGCTCGCTCTACAATCGCCAGCCGCAGGATCCGCTGCTGGTGCCGCTTTTTACTCTGCTGCGTGAAGGTAAGCTGCAGCAGCAGTGGCCGCTGGAGCAGGATGAGTTGCTAACCCGCTTACAGCAGAACAGCGATCCGCAGGCGCTGGCGGCTGACTATAACGCTCTGTTTGTCGGCAGTGACTGCAAAGTACCGCAGGAAGGTTCCCGGTGGGAAAACGGCCCACAGGAGAGCGCGGTTCGCGCCTTTTTGCAAAGCCGTGGTATGCCTTTGAGCGAAGCTCCGGCCGACCGTTTTGGCTCGCTGCTGCTGGCAGCGTCGTGGCTGGAAGATCAGTCGCAGGAAGATGAAGTTCAGGCTCAGATCGCGCTGTTCGATGACTTTTTGCTGCCCTGGTGCGGCCAGTTTTTGGGCAAGGTAGAAGCCTGGGCCGACACGCCGTTCTACCGCACGCTGGCCGCGCTAAGCCGTGAAGCGATTCAGGCGATGCGTGATGAACTGGCGGAAGAAGGCGAGGAAGGCGAGGGCTAAGCGCTCTCCTCAACCGGCTTTCTGTCTTGAATTAACGCGTACAAAGGCGAAAACGGGCAGCCAATTACGTCTGCCATGCTGCCGTATCTGAACCGAGCGGCGAAGCGGAGCGCGACCAGACCAGCGGCGTGCCCGGTAGCCAAATCGGCGGATTAAGGCGCTTGCCAATGCCCCAGCGCGTTATTTCCGTCGCGGCATTTTCATCATACAGCCCCGCTGGCCCCAGACCGTCGGGCTGCACTGTGTCGGGATAAGGATGGTCTGTCAGCACGCAGGCTGTTCTGGCTAACGATAACCTTGCCGTAAAACCTGTGTTATTACGCAGCCGCAAACGCATTCCCTCCAGCGCGGCTGCTGCCATCAGGTAGCCGGTAGCGTGATCCAGCGCCTGCACCGGCAGCGGAGCCGGGGCATCGCTCAACTTCCACTGGCGTCCGGTATCGGCTATACCGCAACCCATCTGCACCAGGCTGTCGAAACCGCGCCGGTTACGCCACGGCCCCGTCCAGCCCCACGCGTTCAGGCTGATATCAATCAGTCCGGGCGAAAGTTTTTGCAGACTCTCGCCGTCATAGCCCAGCGCGGGCAGTGCATCAGCACGATAGCCGTGTACGATAATGTCTGCCTGGCCCAGCAGCTGTTCAAACAGTTTCCGCCCTTCGGCAGATTTCAGATCCAGCCGCGCGCAGCGCTTACCCAGCGTGATTTCCTCTTCCAGTGCGGGTTCCTGCCAGCCCGGCGGATCCAGACGCAAAACCTCCGCACCCAGCCCGGCCAGAAAGCGTGTAGCGACAGGGCCAGCGATAATCCTCGTCAGATCCAGGATCTTCACGTTATGCAGCGGGCGCAGGACGTGCAGCCGCCAGGCAGGCGGCGCGGCTTCCGGTTGCAGCGTTTGCGCAATCAGGGCTTCTCTCTGTAGGCTCTGGCCCTGCGGATGTTGTTGCCAGGCAGCAACGCTGCGCATTTCAGCCGCGCAGCCGCCAGCCTCGATTACCGCCTGCTCCAGCGAGGTTTTTTGCCAGCGTCGGACGGCGTCGGCAAGCTCTTTACGGTCAGAATGAATGCCAAGCACTTTTTCCATTGCGGCCCGATGAGGGGGCGCATTAGTATGCAGGCGGATCCAGCCGTCGTCGGTAGCATAGTCGCCAGCGAAGGCATCCCACTGCGCAGGCGCAGAACGGTTGATGGGATGAAAGCTGTGCTGAAACCAGCGCGAGGCCAGGCGCATATTAACCTGGAGCCGGGAGGGATTGTTCACCAGCGCGGCTGCCGCCTGCATTGCCAGTGCAAAGCTGGTGGCCGCCAGTTCGGTAACAGGATAAGCGGAACTCAGGCGTTCAGTGCCGTTAAAGCGCACGTCTGGAACGGGCGTTGCGCTGTTGCGCAGGGCCTGCCAGAGCTGTTGCCATAAAAGCGTAGTCAACCGTTTTGCCATGGTTTTCTCCTTTTTTTAACCATAGCAATGAAGCCTGGCTGGCGCTACCGCATGCGTTTCAGCCTGGGCAGCCGCGCATGCATACGCAGATTACGTAAATTAATGACCGCAATCGCGGTGCCCAGCACCACCAGCAGCGAACCGCAGATTTTAAACACGTTCATGCTGTCGCCCTGAAACAGCACGCCCATAATCACTGAAAGCACCGGGGTCAGCAGTGACCAGGGCATAATCAGGTTGACGTTATAGGTACGCAGCAGCCCATACCAGATGGAATAGGCAACCACAGAAGAGCAGACGGCGCTATAAATAATCGCCAGCCAGCCTCGCCAGGAGGCATGAACCAGGCTGGTCAGCTGGCCGCTTTCCATCACCAGCGAAGAAAAGCCGACAATGGGGATCGCCAGCAAAGAGAGCCAGCCCGTCATAGCCAGCGGCTTGATACCGGAAGATTTCTTCACAATTAAATTACTGATTGCCCATCCGGCCGCGCTGCACAACAGCAGGCAAAGCACCCACCAGGAGGGAATGGTGGGGCTTCCGGCTAACACCACAACGCCGGTTAAGGAAACAGCGATGCCCAGCATCTGCACCAGCGACAGTTTTTCCTGCAGAAAAACCATGGCCAGGACCATCGCGAAAGGCGTCCCAAGCTGTACCACAATCGCGCCGGTCCCGGCATCGGTATACTTCAGCCCAAGAAACAGCAGGGAAAAGTGCATAAAGCCGAAGGTAAAAGCCAGCGGCAGCAGATAGCGTAACTGCTCGCGCGTGACGCGGGTAAAAGGCACCAGGATCAGCGCTACCACCACAAAACGCATTAGCGTCAGAAAAAGCGGCGGGATCTCGCCCAGCCCCCATTTCACCACGATATTGTTAAAGGCCCACAGGGTGACGACCAAAAAAACCAGCAAAAAATGACGTAATGCCACAACGTAATCCTTTAGTGTGTTTAATCATTCGCTTATCATGGCACGAATCGCGCTTATTTTAAGCGCATCGCCCGCTTTTTTGTTTCCCCGGTTAAACCGCTATCGTTCAGCAAGGATATTTCTGACTATGAGCTTACCTGTAGCAATTATTCAGTTCGAAACGCCGCCTGAAAACGTAATGGCACGCGTGGGCGAGCAGCACCAATGGTTTGTGGCAGCGACAGGCTTAGGGCCTGACGATTATCTGGTGGTTCGTCCCGATTTGGGTGAAGCGTTGCCGAATCCCGCTTCGCTTTCGGCTGCCATTCTTTCTGGCTCTTGGGCGATGGTAACGGATCATGCGGAATGGAGCGAACGTTCAGCGGCATGGATCCGTAGCGCAATGGATCACCAGCTGCCGCTGCTTGGCGTTTGCTATGGTCACCAGCTGATGGCTTACGCATTGGGCGGCGTAGTTGATGACAACCCGCGCGGTTGGGAAGGTGGGCTGCAACAGGTTACCAGGCATGCCGACTGCGCTGGCGATCCGCTGCTGACGATATTGCCCGCGCAGTTTTCCGCCTGGCTTTCCCACCGTCAGTCCGTGCTGCAACCGCCAGAGGGCGCGCGGGTTATCGCTTCTTCAGCGCTCGATGACTGCCAGATTGTGCGCTACAGCCCGCAGGCGCTTTCAGTGCAGTTTCATCCCGAATTCACCCTGGAAATTATGACCGCCTGTCTGCAGGCGAGCGAGCAAGGTGATGTCCCCGTCTGGCCTCTGCGGCTGCTTCAGGCGTTTTGCCAGCAATATCATTCTGCCGACAAACGCGCGGCGTCGCTTTAATATCGTGCCGGTCACACTTTCTGTCGCGCCAGGCTGTCAAACTAAATCGTTCTGTTAATGTTAACTTAAAGTTGTTCAATTGTTAATTATCACGGAGGGACGATTATGCGCTACGCATATCCAGGCAGCAGCGACTCTTTAATAGAGCTGAAATCGCACTACGGCAACTTTATTAACGGCGAGTTTGTTGCGCCGCTTAACGGCAATTATTTCACTAACAGCTCGCCGGTTGACGGCTCGGTTATCGGCGAATTTCCTCGTTCAGGGAAAGAAGATATTGAAAAAGCGATCGACGCCGCGCATGCCGCGGCCGAAGCGTGGGGGAAAACCTCTGTCCAGTCGCGGTCGCTGGCGCTGCTGAAGATCGCCGACCGGCTGGAAGAGAATCTGGAATATCTGGCGGTAAACGAAACCTGGGATAACGGCAAACCGGTGCGCGAAACCCTGGCGGCCGATTTACCGCTGGCGGTCGATCATTTCCGCTATTTCGCGGGCTGTTTGCGGGCGCAGGAAGGCACGGCGGCAGAAATCGACGAGTTTACTGCCGCCTATCATTTTCACGAACCTCTGGGCGTGGTCGGCCAGATTATTCCGTGGAATTTTCCTCTGTTAATGGCGGCCTGGAAGCTGGCTCCGGCGCTGGGCGCGGGTAACTGCGTGGTGTTGAAACCCGCCGAGCAGACCCCGCTGTCGATAACTCTGTTTGTCGAACTGATTGCCGATTTACTGCCGAAAGGCGTACTCAACGTGGTGCACGGCTATGGCCGCGAGGCGGGAGAGGCGCTGGCGGGTAACACACGTATCGCCAAAATCGCGTTCACCGGGTCGACAGCAACGGGCGGCCATATTCTGGAGCTGGCGGCAAAAAACCTGATCCCTTCTACCGTAGAGCTTGGCGGCAAATCACCAAATATCTTCTTTGAAGATATTATGCAGGCCGAGCCTTCATTTATAGAAAAGGCGGCAGAAGGCGTGGTGCTGGGCTTTTTAAACCAGGGCGAGGTCTGTACCTGTCCGTCACGTGCGCTGGTGCAGGAATCTATTTATGTCCCGTTTATGGCAGCGGTGATGGAGAGAATAAAAACCATCAAGCGCGGCGATCCGCTCGATACCGATACCATGATTGGCGCGCAGGCTTCACAGCAGCAGTTTGATAAAATCCTCTCTTATCTTGATATTGCGCGCCAGGAAGGGGCAGAAGTGCTGACCGGCGGCAATATTGAAAAGCTGGAAGGCTCGCTGGCGAACGGTTATTACATTCAGCCGACGCTGTTGAAAGGTAATAACAGCATGCGCGTTTTCCAGGAGGAAATTTTTGGGCCGGTAGTCGGCATTACTACCTTCAAGGACGAAGCGGAAGCCATCGCCATCGCTAACGACTCTATTTACGGGCTGGGCGCAGGCGTCTGGACACGTGATATCAACCGCGCCTATCGGGTAGGCAGAGCCATCAAGGCAGGGCGCGTCTGGACTAACTGCTACCATCTCTATCCGGCACACGCCGCGTTTGGCGGCTATAAGAAATCAGGGATTGGCCGCGAAACCCATAAAATGATGCTCGATCACTATCAGCAAACCAAAAATCTGCTGGTGAGTTACAGCACGGAACCGCTGGGCTTTTTCTGACCTTAGCTAACGAAGGTGTCGCCAAAATGGTTCGCCGTTTTGTACCGACGGGCAGCACCTGAGTTTAAAGTGCGGGGGAAAGGAGACAACGAGCAGAGAGTGGCGCGACATGGACGTCGCGCCCCGAGCTGACAGGGATGCCGTTTTTGCATCTTTACGACCGTACCCTGTTCGCCTCGCCTGTACCGCTTCCTTAAGCTATTCCCTGTTCGCCTCGCCTGTACCGCTTCCTTAAGCTATTCCCTGTTCGCCATGCCTGTACCGCTTCCTTAAGCTATTCCCTGTTCGCCTCGCCTGTACTGCTTCCTCAAGCTATTCCCTGTTCGCTACGCCTGTACCGCTTCCTCAAGCTATTCCCTGTTCGCTACGCCTGTATCGGTTCTTTAAGCTATTTCGCTATTTCGCTATTTCGCTATTTCACTATGCTTTGCGCCAGTTTCCGCAAGTTCGGCGTTGCCGAACGTCTGATATCACATATCGTTAACGTGACGTTGTCACTTGTATCAACTTGCTTTACGTGGGGTTAACAGCGCTTTGATCTCTTCTTCCGCCACGGCGTGGGAAAACAAAAATCCCTGTAGCTGATTGCATCCCGCCTCGGCCAGCGCCTGCATCTGGCTGCTGGTTTCCACGCCTTCCGCCGTCACGGTTAACCCCATAGCCTGGCCCAGCCTGACCACCGATTCGATAATCGCCGTGGAATTTTCCGTCACGCCCAGCGACTGGGTAAAAGAGCGGTCGATCTTGATTTTATCCACCGAGAAATGGCGCAGGTAGTTAAGGCTGGAGTAGCCGGTGCCGAAATCATCCAGCGCGATACGGAAACCTGCCTGGCGCAGCTCGCTCATGATCTCCTGCGCGCCTTTCTCATCTTCTATCAGGACGCCCTCGGTAATTTCCAGCTCAATACGCGAAGGCTGCGTTTTCTCCTGCTTAACGATGGCCTTGACGCGTTCGACAAAACCCGCCGAACGAAACTGTAAAGGCGAAACGTTAATCGCCATAGATAAATCCGGCCAGGCAAGCGACACGCGGCACGCCTCGCGCAATACCCACTCGCCAAGCTGAATAATCAGCCCCATCTCCTCCGCCAGCGGAATGAAGTCGCCGGGAGAAATCAGGCCGTGAACCGGATGATTCCAGCGGATCAGCGCTTCCAGCCCCACTACTTTTTGGCCGGCAATATCCATCAGCGGCTGGTAATAAACCGCCAGATCGCGCTTGCTCTGTAGCGCAATACGCAGGTCGCCTGCTATCTGCTGGCGCTTTTTAACCGATTCATCCATTGATTCGTCAAAAATGCGATGCTGTCCGCGCCCCTGGCTTTTGGCTTCGTACAGCGCGATATCCGCCTTGCGCATTAGCTCCAGCCTGTCGCTGGCGTTTTGTGGAGCCGTGGCCACCCCAATACTGACGCCGATCCAGGTCTGGCTGCCTAATAAAGTAAAAGGGCGAGCCAGCGACGCGATGATACGTTCGCAAAGTTGCTCAATGACGTGCAGGGAGGTTATGCCTTCCAGAATCACCACAAACTCGTCGCCGCCCAGTCGCCCAACCGTATCGTTTTCCCGCACCAGTTCGCTGAGCCGGTGGCCTACATCGATGATCAGTTCGTCCCCGGCATGGTGCCCATAGGTATCATTCACCAGCTTGAAGCGATCCAGATCCAGCAGCAGTAACGCTATTTGTCCTTCGCTGCGCATTAGCCTGCCTAACGCCTGCGTCAGCCGTTCTTCGACCAGCGCGCGGTTAGGCAAACCGGTCAATACATCGTGAAAGGCCAGATGCTGAGCCTGTGCCTCGCTGGCGCTAAGCTGTAGCAGCGACTGCGATAGCCGCGACGAGGAAAGCCATAAACGGCGGATCATTAACACGCAAATCAGCGTGATAATCAGCACCATCACCAGGCCAACAGGGCCGATGACCTGAAACATCTGCGAACCGGGCGTAGAGGGCCGCCAGCTGATATACCCCAGCGGCTCGCCTGCGACATTGGTCAGCAGATAGTTAGCACCTTTGTGCAGCGGATTGCCGTCGGCATAATGCAGGTCGCGCAGCAGGCTGCGCTGGGCGAGGGAGTCAAGATAGCTGCTGTCCAGATACTTAACGCTGACCAGGCGGAACCGGCCGTTTTGCCCGTAGCCGTTGTCTATTGCGCTAATGGCCAGCGCGGCGGGGCGTTTGTCGATCAGGGTGAAGTCTACCGTTTCGGCATGGCGGCTACCGATGGCAAAGGGGATTTTCAGCTTATTCAGCAGGGACGTGACCGGCGGGCGCAAATGCTCAAATCGCGCTACCGGCACGTTTTCGCCCCATTCCCAGCGGTAGACCGGCTGATTATGCTCATCAAGAATATAGATAAGCTGATGGCCAAACATCTCCGTCAGCCAGGCACCGACGTTTTGATTCAGCCAGAGGATATCCAGCGGCGCACGCTCCAGTCGGCTGCCAAGCGGCTGCCATAGCGCGAGGCTACGGTTCTGCTTGATCATTTCTGCCAGGCTTTGCGAAAGCGAGGTCTGAATAATGCGCTGCTGCTGTCCGGCGGCGTCGCGATTGGTTTTGGCCGTCGCCCACCAGACGGTAAACGTGGCAGCGGTAAACGTAATCAGTAACACCAGCACTAACGGGATAAGCACTTCACGAATAAAATGGCTGCGAAAACTGTCTGATATTTTCATCTTTTTATCAACCCGCTCTCCAGAACAGCAATAGATCCCCTCGCTTTGAGGCTAGCATAAATCCTGGATTGAGCAGGTTGATGGTCAAAGCTACTCCCGCTCTTTTTGCTGCCGGGCGGCTATCCGCGCCTGACGCCAGTTCAGCAACGGCGTCACCGAAATACCGTGCAGAATGACGCTGGCCACGATCAGCGTAAAGGCGATATTCGCCATCCGCGTCATCTCCGGGCCAGCGACGCCATGCGTATAGGCCCAGGCAATATAGTTAATACTGCCGATACCGCGAATGCCCAGCCAGCCGATAATCAGCTTTTGCTGCCAGGGAACCTTAATGCCCGTGGTGCCCAGCCAGACCGCTACCGGACGCACCACGATAAAAAGCACCGCCGCCATCACCAGGCCCAACGGATCCCAGTGCTGCGCCAGCGTCACGCCCAGCACGATGATAATGCCTGCGGCAAACAGGCGTTCTACCGTATCGCCAAAGGAGAGGGCGTCGCCAACTACCAGGCCAACGGAGCGCGCCGGATCGGGTTTAAAAGAGTCATGGCGAATATGCGGATTAACCAGCAGTTCAGCGGGTGGCCGATGTTCGCTGTCGTCGAAAGCATCGGCAGGCTGGCGGCTGATTACCCGCACCTCCGCGCGGCGCAGGCCGACACCGGCTGCAAACGCGGCCAGAAAGCCGGAGGCATCCAGCGTCTGGGCAGCGGCATAGCTTAGCGCAATCAGCGCCAGCGCCAGAAAGTCGTTGGGAGCAACGTCCTGATGCGCGTGGCGTAAGTGCGTTACGTATTGTCCGACAAAGCGACCAAGAACAAAGCCGATCCCCAGCCCGCCCACGATGGCCCACAGCACATCTTTTAGCGCCCAGTGGGTGAGCAATTCTGCCGACAGCGGCTGCTGCGTGGTCAACAGCGTCACGGCCAGGATCAGCAGCGGCAGGGCCGTGCCGTCGTTCATTCCCGCCTCGCTGGAGAGCGAAACGCGCAGGTTATCGTCATCGCGCGCGTCGTTAACGGAAATCAGGCTGGCGAGTACCGGATCGGTTGGCGCCACAATGGCGCTAAAGGCCAGCGCGTAAGGCCACGACAGGCCAGCCAGGTAGTGGGCGGCCAGCGACATGCCCGCCACGGTCAGCAGCATTCCCGGAAACGCCAGCCGCAGCCCGAGCCGCCAGCCCGGATTACGCAGCGGCAGACGCAGCTTCAGGCCGGTAATAAACAGGGAAGCCGCCATTGCGATTTCGGTCAGGTGCGCGGTCAAGACGCTGTGGGCGGCAATATCAATATGCAGCAGATCCAGTACCCACGGGCCGCAAATCACGCCCGCTATCAGATAAAGGGTGAACGTGGTGAGCGGACCACGGTTAATCCAGCCCGATGCCAGCGACATCAACAGTAAAAGCGCGCCGGTAGCGGCGGTCCAGCTTAGAAATCCCATCTTTACTCCTTTGCAGTCACTGGCTTAATTATGGACGTTAAAAAAGAATCGGGCTGGATATCTGTTTGAAAAGGCAAATTTTTACCAGGGATGCGGTTAAGGCTGGCCTTATCCCCAGCAAAAAAGCCCGCTGGTCTGAAAAATAACGCTATCGCGGGCGATGAGAAAGATCGGGCGAGAAGACGGGTGAAAAGGGAAGCCGATGGCAAAGGCAGCGGGCAGGAGAAAGCCAGGCATTCTGTGCCGTTAGCCAGGGCAGGAAGATGACAGACATTGTCAGAAAGCGCCTGTAGGTATACTGTTAACAGACTTCTCCGGCGGTGCCGCTTTGCCGCTGACCATCTGTTAAACCGAGGTTGTTTTGTCCAGTCTATCCCCAAACCTTCGCCCAAGACGTTTGCGTCAGACCCCATCTTTCCGCTCGCTGTTTCAGGAATCTTCGCTCAGCATCAACGATCTGGCGCTGCCAATCTTTGTTGAAGAAGAGCTGGATGACTATAAGGCTATCCAGGCGATGCCTGGCGTGATGCGCATTCCCGAAAAGCGTCTGGCCTATGAGATTGAGCGTATCGCCAAAGCGGGCATCCGTTCCGTAATGACCTTTGGTATCTCTCATCATACCGATGCCGACGGCAGCGACACCTGGCAGGAAAACGGTCTGGTTTCGCGCATGGCGCGCATCTGTAAAGATGCAGTACCGGAAATGATCGTCATGTCCGACACCTGTTTTTGCGAATACACCACGCACGGCCACTGTGGCGTACTGCACGACCACGGCGTGGATAACGATGCAACGCTGGTGAACCTGGGCAGACAAGCCGTTGCCGCCGCGCGCGCCGGTGCAGACTTTATTGCGCCTTCTGCGGCGATGGACGGGCAGGTGGCGGCAATCCGCCACGCGCTGGATGAAGCGGGCTTTACCGATACGGCGATCATGTCTTACTCCACCAAGTTTGCCTCTTCCTTCTACGGCCCTTTCCGCGAAGCGGCGGGCACCTCGCTGAAGGGCGATCGCAAAACCTACCAGATGAACCCAATGAACCGTCGCGAAGCGATTCGCGAATCGTTAATCGATCAGGCGGAAGGTGCGGATGCGCTGATGGTGAAGCCGGCGGGCGCCTATCTGGATATTATTCGTGACGTGCGCGAGCGCAGCGAACTTCCGCTGGCGGCTTACCAGGTTAGCGGCGAATACGCGATGCTGAAGTTTGCCGCGCAGGCTGGCGCTATTAACGAGCAGGACGTGGTGCTGGAAAGCCTGGGCGCCATCAAGCGCGCCGGTGCCGATCTGATCTTCAGCTATTATGCGCTGGAGCTGGCCGAAAAAAATCTGCTGTAGCAGCATGGAGAGGGGCAGGCTGTCGCCCGGCTGAACGGGCAATAGCCTCTCACCTCGCTACGGGCATATCGCTGTAGCGCGTTGTCCAGGCGGGAGAGAGCATCTCCCGCTTCATTGACCAGCTTTTCTCAATGCCCTGTCCGGCGAACCAGATTTTGCCCTTGCCGGACTGGTTCAGCGTATCAATTACCTTCATCAACGCCACGCTGTTCGCCAGCGGTTTTTCTTCGGCAAACAGGTCGTACTGCGCCACGCCTTCGCTATAAAAGTCACTGAGCATCACGCCCGCTTTCAGATAGCGTTCGCCTTCGCGCCAGATGCGGTCAAGCGCTTCGGTCGCTACGCGAATAATGTCGCGCGTATCGTTTGAAGGCAGCAGCAGTCGGCCGGAAGCCTGATTGTTATAGCCGCTGGCGTTGCTGTCATACGGGCTGGTGCGGATAAACACGCTGATAAAGCGGCAGTACTGTTTTTCACCGCGCAGCTTTTCCGCCGCGCGCTCTGCCCAGGCGCAGATGGCCTGGTGCATATCGCTATAGTCCGTAATACGGTGACCAAAAGAACGGCTGCACACAATTTGCTGTTTGGTGGGCGTAAGCTCTTCTATTACCAGGCAGGATTCACCGCGCAGCTCGCGCACCGTTCTTTCCATCACCACGCTAAAATGTTTTTTGATGGTGGGCACGGAGCTGTCGGCCAGATGCAGCGCGTTTTTAATCCCCATCAGCTGTAGCCGTTTACCGACGCGACGACCAATGCCCCAGACTTCTTCAACAGGCACCAGCGGCAGCAGCTTGCGCTGACGGGCGGGATCGGACAGATCGACCACGCCGCCCGTCTTGCGCCACTTTTTTGCGGCGTAGTTGGCAAGCTTGGCCAGCGTCTTGGTGGGCGCAATACCGACGCCTACCGTCAGCCCGGTGGCCTGTAAGATCGTCTGCTGAATTTCACGGCCAAACTCTTCCAGCGCGATGCAGTTGCTGACGCCGGTTAGATCGATAAAGGCTTCATCGATAGAGTAACGTTCTACAGAGGGGGCCAGCTCGTCGAGAAGGGTCATTACGCGGTGGCTGAGATCGGCATAGAGCGCGTAGTTAGAACTAAAAACCTGCACCTGCATCCGTTGCAAATCATCTTTAATTTTAAAGTAGGGCTCGGCCATTTTAATACCCAGCGCCTTTGCTTCCGCTGAACGCGAAATAATACAGCCGTCGTTATTAGAGACGACAACGACCGGCCTGTTTTTTAAATCCGGCCGGAAAACCTTCTCGCAGGAAGTATAAAAGTTGTTCACATCAACCAGAGCAAACATAGTCATAGCCCAAATCAAGCCAGAGCGCGGCGGTTATCCTTGCGGTAAAGAGCCCGTCAGCCAGCGCGGACTCTTTATCGGGAAAGCTAAAAACAGTGATTCAGCGAGCCGTTACGTAAAACTCTCGCGGCTGTTTTTTGTAGATTTCAGAATAAAAGTGACCACGCCGAAGATCTCCAGCTCTTCCGCATTGTGAAACTCGACGGGAGAATAGTGGCGATTGCGCGGCACCAGCTGCAAGCAGGGACGGGTACGCAGTTCCTTAACGGTAAATTCGCCCGCTACCGCCGCCACCACAATATCGCCATGCGTCGCCGACAGTGCCCGATCCACCACCAGCAAATCGTCGTGGCCGATACCGGCCTCAATCATCGAGTCGCCGCTGACCTTAATAAAATAGGTGGCGCTGGGATGACGGATCACCAGCTTATTCAGATCCAGCCGGTCCTCAATGTAATCCTGGGCCGGACTGGGAAAGCCGCAGGGGACGCGCTCAATAAAAAGCGGCAAAAAAAGGTCGTCCATAATTTCAGCAGGAAAAATCGGCTGCATAATAGTTATTCCAGATTAGCTGTATATACATACAGTATCGCCGAACGCGGTGAGCAATCAAGACGCTAAACTGAATTTTTATAAAACTTGCTGATCTTGCAGCGTTTTTAATTTTATTTGAGCGCCGGGCTTATTTTAGTCAAGGCAGAAAACAGGCGGTTAATTTAGCCGCAATCAGGCAGAGGATAAAAAGGAATTAGCGCGAAAGATAAATTCTGCTTAGCTTTTTTATGCTGATCAAGACGCCATGTGACTATTACAGCGGCAGCGAAAGATCGGGCGATGGCTAAAACCGCCCGATAAAAATGCTTTTTCCCGGCGGTATGCTATGTTTTTACGCCTCGAAAAATCAGTGCCGCATGCTGTTTTGCCAGCTTGCCTGGATCGGACTGCCCCAGGACTATCACTGGCAGCTCTGTCAAAACTGATAAACCAGCCCAAGCGCCAGCACGTCATCGGTAGCCAGTCCCAGCGGGTTATCCTTTCTCAGGAGGTTTACTTTGTACTCTCCAAACGCCACCATATTTTTATTGAAGTAATAAGAGGCACCTGCGGCGATATAGTTAATAATGTCTGTATCGCCGATACCTTCAATATCTTCTCCTCTGGAGGATACATAAGCCAGAGAAGGACGAAAACCGTTGGTAAATTGATATTGCGCCACGATTTCCAGGTTTTTCGCCTGATTGGCGAAGCCACCGCTCACCGGGATGGCGTTCTGGCTGACATCATAGACGGCGGCCAGATAGATGCTGTTTGCGTCGTATTTTAAACCCGCCGCATAATGCTGCGCTTTATCGCCTTTGCCTCTGCTCAGGCTATTCTGCGCTTCGGTGCGATCCAGACTGGCGAGGGATCCTACTACACTCACACCTGAGTCAAAGGAATAGGACATCGATAGTGCATAGCCATCGCCGTTGGAGCGCGTCACTGCACCGCTGTCGCCAGTGCGATCGTTCTTACCTTCGTACTGGGCGGCAACGTTTAGTCCCTTGAGCAGGCCAAAGAAATCGTTGTTACGCCAGGTCAGCAGTCCTGTAGACCTGCCGATGAGAAATACATCATTGTAATCGGAGTCGCTGCCGAAATACGGCAGCATATCGGTATAGCTCATTACGTCATACACAAGGCCAAAGTTGCGGCCATAGTCTATTGACCCTAGCTCACCGTACTTTACTCCGGCATAGCCAAGGCGGGTGGCGTTGCCATTTTGTGCATCACTGCCTTCAGCGTTATGCAGGCTATACTGGTAGGACCAGGTGCCGTAGCCGGTAAGCTGGCTGGATATCTGCGTCATACCGCTAAACCCGCCCTGAAGATTTGAAGAGACGTCGCCATCATTGTTCGCATCATCAGAAATAGAGTGAGAAACTTTAATTCGACCGATAAGCTCCAGCCTGTTGCCATCTTTATTATATATCTCTGCGCCGTGCGCCGGACACAGGAAAGCCAGCAGTGGCATTGCTGCCATTGCAAATGAACGCCTCATCATTATTATTTACCCTGTCTGAATATAATTATTTTCCCATAAGAGGGAGTTTATATATAAGCCATTGCCTGACGGGCGACACCCGCTATTTAATTAACTGACTTTCCTTCCACTGTTCTTTGGTTAATGTTTTCACGTCAAACTGTTCACGCGTGCGGCAGTAGGTATTTCCGCCCATACGGCCTATAGCGTCCATCAACTGCTGATCGATATGCAGGTTTTCCGGATTGATCGCATCGCTTCTGATGTACACGCCGATGACCTCGCCTAAGATAATTTCACGCGCCGCCCCAACCTGAAGCGTGGTGTGACGCCGACACTCCAGCGCTGCCGGAGCGGCCAGAATTCGTGGGCTGCCTACCATTCTCCCTGGCGTAGTTTCCAGCCCGGCAACGTCAAGCTCATTTACCTCCGGGCCAAATTTGATGGCGCAGATTTCCATCTGGCTGACCAGCGCATCATCAACAATATGAACAGTAAATTCGCCGGTTTCACGAATATTGCGGGCGGTGTCTTTAAAGCGCATGTCGTCATAATTTTCCACGCCGATGGCCACAATCGCCGGAGCGTGCGTCAATACGTTAAAAAAGCTGAACGGGCCCGCATTGGGCACGCCTTCTTTACTGACTGTGGTGACCAGTGCGACAGGGCGAGGGATGACGGTGCCAATCAAAATTTTGTAACGTTCGCGCTCGGTTAACGCAGAAAAATCAAAATAAGTGTGTGGGATAGCGGGGTTCATTTCAGGCTCCGGAAGCAATACGGTGAGTTTCAAGTGGTGTATGGTGGCTGAGATTTTCAAATCCATCATGGGTCACAACATAGCAATCACCGATGTTACAGCCAGCCGAAAGCGGTTCCAGCCACTGGGTATGCAGCACAAATACCATGCCTTCTTCCAGCCGATCGTAGTTGTGCGAGGAAATGTTAAAGCTGTTCTGTCCCCCCGCCATGCCGACCGAGTGGCCGAGGTTGGGGTTATGAGGCCCGTGAGTTGCCGGATATACATGCATCAGCTTGCGGCCTTGTGCCTCCCAGTCGAGATCGCGCACATACTGTTGTGGGATCAGACGTGCGCTGCCGTCAGGCATTGGAGACCAGTTGTAAGGCATACTTCGCGCCTCTGGCGAAATGAGCAGGCCTTGCTCAATCATTGATTCAAAGGCGGCGTTGTTGATATCGCACATCAGCGCACCGGGCCTGATCAGACGCTCAGCCCGCTTCACGCCCTCGGTACAGGCTGCCAACACTTTTTCCTGGCGTTCGGTAATCTCGCCAACCGCAATCATTCGGGCTGTCTGCGCGGTGTAGCCGCGCCAGGTAACATTGGAGATATATAAATTGATCAAATCACCGGGGCGAACGACGTGTCCGTAAGGCTTGCCGCAATGGGTGCCGAATTCATTAATGCCAATCTGATAGCCGTCACCGGTTTCGCCACCAAACGCCATTTGTGCAGCGGTAAATGCGGCAAAAATCTCATGATCCGTCACGCCTGGTTTAGTAACGTGCCAGGCTGCCTGGGTGCCGATGCCGATCAGCTGAGCCGCCGCACGGAACATTTCGATTTCGCGCGGCGAACGCACTTTCTGTAAGCGGTCGAGGATTGGGTTGTCGCTAATAAATTTGCACCCCGGCAGCATCGATTCCAGCCCGGCCCAGAAGGTCAGGGCAGTCCGGTCACCGATTATCCCGATTTGCGCTTTCTTCATGCCAAAGCCAGTGAGGATTTCGCTGCATTTTTCCGCCGTTTTAAGCACTGAGTCACCGGGCCTGTCGGCGTACTCACGGCCAATCGGCCCAATCTGCCAGATATCGTTAACCAACAGCGGTTCGCCAGCGGGGGGAAGCAGCACGGACTGAGTAAAGAAAGAGAGTAGCGTCAATGGTTTATCGACATCGGTCGGGATAATTAATACTCCTTCGCGCATCCAGTCACAGAGGTAGCGCAGATAGTGGTTGGAAGCATGAAACCAGCCGACGCTGCCGGTATGAACAACCAGCGCATCGTGCCCGGCTTCAACCGCTGAACGGCGAACGCGGCGCAAACGCTCCTCAAACTCTTCCGGCGGCAACGGTAACGGGGCTGAGAAGTTAAAATCGGGCTGAAAATCGGCCAGCAGAGAGCCAATGCGGTAGCCCGCGGCCTGAGGATGAGTATTCATAATAATTCCTTTTTATTCATTTGGTTATTGATTGTTCGGGCGAGGTGCCAATACGCGTCGGGCCACCAGTAGCCCCAGCAGCGTGATGGCGATCAGGATCCCGGAAATAGCCGCAACGCGGACATCCAGCGATTCCTCAATCAGCGCAAACATGCGCAGCGGCAGAACCGTGGTGCTGGCATCTGCCAGAAACAGCGTGACGGTGACGTTATCCAGTGACTGGATAAACACCAGAAATGCCCCGGCAAGAATGCCCGGCATCAGCAGCGGTAAAGTTACCCGTCGTAAAGTCATGAACCAGCTGGCGCCCATGGTAGTGGACGCTTCTGCCAACGAAGGGTTCACTCCCTGAGCCACCACCGAGGCGGCGCGATACATCAAGGGGCCAAACACCACTACGTGGCCCAGCACGGTCAGCCATAAAGAAGGAGCAAAGCCAAAAAAGTTCGCGACAATCAGCGCTGCCAGCCCATAGACCAGGCTCGGCAGCACCAACGGTGCCAGCAACAGTGGCTCAATCGCATTAACGCTTTTACGCTTCATCCGCGTCATGCCGATGGTTGCCGGTACCGCAAACAGCAGCGAGCCCAGTACCGCCAGTCCGGCAATTTTCAGTGAGTTCCATGCAGCAATGTGCTCAGTACCGGATTTGACCGGATCTAACAACGCTTCATACCAGCGAAGGGAGAAGCCTTCTGGTGGGTACTTCAGCGTTTGCCCGGCGGTAAAGGACATCATGATGGCGATGACAATCGGTGCGACCAGATAGATCAGACACAGCGTGCCAAAGCCAAACACGAACAGTTTATAAAGCAGCGCCGGGATCGGATTTTCTCGTTGTTCAGACATGGCCACTCAGTCTCCTGTGACGTGAAATCATGGTCAGTGCAACCAGCAGACAGCCGGTAGACACCAACAGCACCACCGCAATAGCTGAAGCCAGAGGCCAGTCAAACAGCGTGCCGACTTCGCGATAGATCAACTGAGGAACATATACATTGCGCGCGCCGCCAATTACCGCCTGGGTAACGAACGAGCTGCTGGTGCTGGCAAAGACCAGGATCCAGCCCGCCAGCAGCCCAGGAAGCATCAGCGGGAGCAATATAGTCAGCAGAATACGCCACGGCCCGGCCCCGGAAACCAGTGCGGCTTCGGTCAGCGACCAGGGCGTACGGGTCATAATGGCAATCAACGGCAAAACGATCAGGGGCAGATCGATCTGGCACATTGCCAGTACCAGTCCGGTTTCGGTAAACATCAGGCTGGTTGGCATGCCGGTGATCCCCAGCGCCATCAGTGCCTCGCTGATCGGTCCCTGGCGCCCCAGAATAACGATCCACGCAAAGGTTCTGACCACATTGCTGGTCAGCATTGGGATCAGCGTCAGGAAGATGACAATCTGCCGCACGTTTTTGCCGCTGTGCCAGTAAAGCAGCGCAATCGGCATGCCCAACAGCGTGGTGGCGATAACCGTTTCTATCCCCAGCCTGGCAGTGTTGATCAGCACGTGAAAGTTGAACGAATCGCCAAAAAATCGGATGTAGTGTTCCAGCGTCACGCCACTTTTAGCAAAGAAGCTGAACCCCACTAAAACAGCGAGCGGCGTTGCAAAGAACGCCACAAAAAGCAGTAGCATGGGCATAACATAGGGGAAGCCGCTCTGTTTCATAACCTCGCCTCACCCGGCTACAAGCGTGTCGAACTCGCGGATCCAGGCATCGCGATTCTGATTAATCGCCGCCCAGTCAGGATAAACCAGCGTTGGAAGCTGGGCGCGGGTAACATAGGCCGAAATAGCTGGCGTCAGCTCCACGTTTTTGTTGGTAGGGAACATTTCTGCCGGAGGCTGTTTGAACCGATCCTGCGCCGCCTGAGAAATGGCCGCATCCATATAGGCATAGACGGCGTCGGCGTTTTTGGTGCCTTTGACCATGTGAATATTGACTGGTGCGGCTGGAGAACCGGTTGTAGGATGCACAAATTCCGCGTTCATCCCCAGGCTCTTCAGACGTGCCACGTTGCTGGTACTGCACATAAACACGGCAATTTCCTGCTGCTGAAACAGCGTCATCTGATGGTTGGTGCTGTCGACAATGCTGGCCATTTGTTCAGGATGAGTTTTGAACAACCTGAACACCGCAGCCATATCATTCGGTCCGTTGCCATAAATTTTGGCAATTTCGGTGTAGGCCATTACGGCAGTGTTAGAAGCGAAACCGGTCCAGGAGACCAGCCCTTTATATTTCGGGTTATCAAACAGATCGGCATAGCCAGCCGGACGCGGAACAAGGTCAGGATTATAAGCAATCCCGTTGACTTCTACCGTCACGGTCGGGCCGTACTCGCCCTGGAAACTTTTGTCGAGCAGGTTCCAGTTTTTCAGTCGCAACGGGTCGATCTTCTCAATCAGATTATTTTTTACGGCGATGTCCATTTGGCCTGGCGACATCAACAAGGCATCGTAGGGCGGGTTGCCAGGGCTGGCCATCACTTTTGCCAGCTGATCCTGCGCCATCGCCGGAGCAATCGTCAGCCCAAACCCCTCTTTGCTCATTATCGGCGTCAGCACGCTGCGGTAGGCATCCTCCCAGTTGCCAGGGAAAGTGGCCGCAACGGCTGACTGTTGGCTGGTAGCCATCGCCCGAAGAGAAAGAGGCAGCAGGGAGGCTGCTGCCGCGCCCACTAGAAATTGACCGAACCGACGACGACTGATTTCAAAGTCTTTCATGTTGTTCACCTCTGGTTGTAATTTACGGTTGTGGTTCAGCCGGAAAGGCGTGACAGCGAGAAGTATCGATTTCAGCAAAAAGCTGTGAGCCGGGAAGGGGGATGGAGGTGCCGGGCCCACGAACCTGTGAGGCACGTAAACCGTTGCCACAGTCCAGGGTGAGCTCGTGAACAAGTACCGGCCCAAGCGGCACCGACACAGTTAACCTTACCGGCTGGCGATTTTCGCCGGGCAGATCGAACAAAATCACCTCTTCAGGTCTGAAGGTAATGACCACCTTCGAGCCGAGGGTAAAATTAAGCCTGCGTGGCAGACGAAGGGTTTTATTATCCGCCAGGCCAATCAGCGTCGTGTCGTTCTCAAAGCGCAGCACCTTACCCGGCAGCTGGTTGGTCTGGCCGATAAAGGTATTCACGAAAAGTGATTTTGGACGGTCGTAAACCGCCATCGGTGTATCAATCTGCTCAATATTGCCTTTGTTCATCAGTACCAGGCGGTTGGCGAGACTTTGAGCTTCCTCCTGATCGTGCGTCACAATCAGGGTGGTAATGCCCAGACTCTTTTGCAGATGCAGCAACTCGACCTGGAGATCGAAGCGCAGCGCACGGTCAAGTGCACCTAAAGGCTCGTCAAGCAGTAACAGCGAAGGCCGACCGGCAATAGCGCGCGCCACTGCAACACGCTGCTGCTGTCCCCCTGAAAGTTCACGGGGAAGGCGGTTGCCGTATTCGCCTAAGCGAACCAGCTCCAGCATCTCCCTGACGCGTAACTTACGCTCAGCGCGAGAGATATGTTGACAGGCCAGCGGATAGGCAATGTTCTCGGCCACTGTCAAATGCGGAAACAGCGCATAGTTCTGAAAAACCATCCCAATGCCGCGCGCTCTGGCTGAGACGGTGGCCAGGTTTTGGTTGCCCAGCTCAATTTTCCCGGCTTTAGGCTGGATAAGTCCGGCAATGGCGCGCAGGACGGTCGATTTTCCGCAGCCGCTGGGGCCAAGCAGAGCAACAATTTCGCCTGGCTCAATGGTGAAGGCAATATCGCTAATCGCATTATTGCCGCCGTAGCTATGGGTAAGACCCTGGACGCTTAGCCGCTTACGTTCTGATGTTTTGGGCATAGTTGACATAGTGCTTTCCTGGTGCTGAGACGCTAAACGAAAAATCTGCGGGCAGATGACGAAAAAATTGCAAAGCACATGCCAATAAAACGCTGCGGGTTAAAAAAATGTGTAACCCCTTGAAATAAAAATGCTTTCCTTTTTTATAAGTATTCGCAAATACTTTCGTAAGTTTGTGATACTTAGGTTTAGAAACATAATGGTTAAAGTTAATTTCTTTTTTGGTGCGAGAGATTCATCAATTTGGTGCAAATATCGACCGATACAGAGAGGGCTGGAGCGGAAAGCTCGTGATGAAGGTAAAGCCTTCATCCGGGATATCTGGCTGAAAGCCTTATGTGACAGGGGTTAAAGCAAATAACTCTTAAAGCATAAGTATTTAAAGATAAAATTATCTACATTAAAATTTATATAAAAATATTTTTTATTAAATTATTTTATAATAAATACAGTATGTTGACAGGGTTTGCTTTACGCCTGGCATACCGCTTGCAAAGCAACATGAACACTCTTTGTAAAAAGGAATCACGTTGTGAGATTAGGCATTGATGGTTTAAAGCTTCCTGAAGCGAAAAAGCGCGGCCCGTTGGCAAGTCTTGACCACGTCACCGAACTGGGTTTGAGCGGGATCTTCTTCAGTACTTTGTTGGAGATGAGTCCCACCCTGGACGTCGGTGAGCTACGGGAGATTCGGGCCAAAGCCGACGGGCTGGGGCTCTATCTGGAAAGCGGGCTGGGCAAAATCAACCCTTATTGCAGCGCCGAATCGCCGGAACTGCGTGATGCTGGTAACGGCGATATTATTGCAGGGCTAACCCGCATGATCGAAGCTGGCGCTGAGATTGGCTGCAAAGAGTTGTGGGTATCTCCAGGAAATTTTAAGGCCGCTTATCCTGGCCGGCTGGCAGTCGATCGCTTTCGTACCGATGTAACGTGGGATGAGCAACTGTTGGCGATGGAAAAGGTACTGCTTAAACTGGCCCCGGCAGCAAGGGCTAACGGCGTGCATATGAATATCGAGACGCATGATGAGATAACATCGTTTGAGATTTTGCGGCTGATTGAAGCGGTTGGAGAAGACTGCCTAGGAGTAGTGCTGGATACCGCTAATATGTTGCAGCGCGGTGAACATCCGGTATGGGCTGCTAAACGTCTGGCTCCCTGGGTTCGGCAGACGCATATAAAAGATGCCTACATTGGCCGGGCGCCTGGCGGCCTCGATTTCCAGCCGCGACCTTGTGGCACCGGCATCGTAGATTTTTCTGCCGTGCTCAGCCTGCTGGCCAGATGTAACCCGCAGCTGAATCTCTCGCTGGAGATTGCCCAGTCATCGGCAGATAAACCGCGTAAAGCAAACCCACGCCAGTGTATTCAGATTGACGATCCTGTCTGGCGGGCAGGGCATCCAGACCTGACCCCTGAGGAGTTGGAAGCCTATTTCGCCATGCTGGATATATATCAACAGCGAGTCGTAGCGGGCGAGGTAGCAGACTGGGAAAGCTTTGAGTCCGCCAACTACGGTTATCCCGGCTACGAGCAGCAAGCCTATGGCTTTAGCCAGGCTGTCGGCTTTATTCAGCAGTCTGCTGCTCATATCCGGGCGCTCTGTGCCGGGCAGGGCATCATTCTAAATTAAGCAGTTGCGCAGGGATTGTATTATGGCGATAGTAAAGCCTGAAGGCCACGATGGGGAGCAGCGATGCTTATCGTAAGATTAGGGAGAAAAGAATGAAGACTACGCGCAGCCGGGGAGCCGCAGCGGTAAACAAAAAAGAAGCCCTCAGCGGAGAGGGCTCTGATGATGTTTCAGAACGTATTCGCGTTACCCTGGCTACGGCCATCGGCGAGGGAGCGCTAAAACCGGGCAGCAAGATCCTTGAAGAAGCCATTGCCGATCACTTTAGCGTAAGCCGTACCGTGGTACGCGGAGCATTAGGCGTGCTGGAAAGCGATCATCTGCTGGAACGAAAGCGTAATCGCGGGACTTTTGTGGCCGAGCCGGGCATTCAGGAAGCCAAAAGCCTGTTCGAAGCACGTCGTAAGCTGGAAAGTATTCTGCTGGAGTTGCTTACCGAACGCGCCACAAAGGACCAGCTCGACGCGCTGGAAAAACTCACGGACGAGGAGGAACACATTCATCAGCATGGCGATGAGAAATCTAAAACCGTGCTGTCCGGAAAATTTCATATCGTGCTGGCGGAAATGGCCGGTAATTCGGTTCTTACCGAAATGTTGTCTAAAATTGTCGCGCGGTTGTCTCTGGTGATGGCCTTGTATGAAGAGAAGCACAGCAATGACTGCGGTGCCGACCATCATCGGATGATTGTAAAAGCGCTAAAAGCTAAAGACCTGCTGAAGGCTCAGCAACTTATGGAGCACCATCTTACTGATATTGAAGGCCGGGTACATTTGACCGAAGGTCAGGGCGATCGCCATTCCTTTATCTCGGTGTTAGAAAATTTCTCCTGAGATTAACCTGCCGACGACGTCGGCAGCTGCTTAACATTCCACTCTGGAAAATCTATGATGGCGGCATATAGCTCAAGCCTCCTCATTTTAATGGCCGTAACGTCATTAGTGGCAGGCAGGGTGTTTTGTCAAACTGACAGGCTGTATTCAGACTGGCCGGACAGGCATCATTTCCGCTAAAAAAAGGCTAACCGGCGCAGTTACAAAGACTTATCAATGGTTTTTGTCACGAAAAAATGCCATAAGGGTTTGGTTTACGCTTTGCTAAAAGAGTGATGTCTGCTGAGGGATCTTCAGCTTTTTATTTTGCGGATAATGATACCTGCTTATGTTCAACTTCGACTGGCACCGTTTCCTTCTTAACAATCTTTCCATTACCTTTCTGGGCGAAGTCGTGGTACGCGTCGTATTCGCCTACGTTATCGTCTTCACCTTTCTTAAAATTTCCGGCAGGCGCGGCATTCGCCAGCTGTCGCTGTTTGAGCTGGTGATTGTGTTGACGCTGGGTTCAGCGGCTGGCGACGTCACCTTTTACAACGATGTGCCGGTCCTGCCGGTGGCGATGGTATTTGTGGTGCTGCTGGCGCTCTATCGCCTGACCACTTTTCTGACCGCGCGCAGTCCTCGCTTTTCAAAGCTGATCGAAGGCGAGGTGATTACGTTAATTCAGGACGGGCTTTATAAGCTCGACAGCCTCGACGGCCTGAATATCTCCGAAAACGAGTTTTTTATGGAGCTTCGTCAGGAAGGCGTCGAGCATCTGGGGCAGGTTCGGCTGGCGCTGATTGAGCTGGATGGCGATATCAGCGCTTATTATTACAATGCGGACGAGGTGCGGCCGGGGCTTTCGGTACTGCCACCGGAGCACCGGCCTGACTTTACGCAAATGCCGTCAGACGGGTTATATGCCTGCAACCATTGCGGACTGACGCAGCGGTTACAGGCCCGGCAAAAGCTGGTTTGTCCGCGCTGCACGCGCGAGGTCTGGTCACTGGCGATGATGACTCAGCGCTCGCGCTAGCCGCACAACTTTCGCGACGCGAGCGGCGAACCCGCTTTCGGGTTCGCCAGATGGTTATTTCTGCAAGTCTCTGCGCTCATCCAGCGTTTGCTTATATTCGTCCAGAAAGACTTTTTCTGACGGATCCAGCCGGTCCATGCCGCTGGTAAAGCGGTGCCAGTAAGGATAGCGCGGAGCCGGACGCGTTACCTGCTCGATGCGTTTAATCTGCGCTTCGCTCAGCTTCAGTTCCGCTGCGGCCAGGTTATCTTTCAGGTGCGCTTCGCTACGGTTGCCGACAATCAGCGAGGTAATGCCAGGCCGCGTCAACAGCCACGCAAGGCAGACTCGCGCGGTCGAAACGTTATGCTCTTTGCCTACCTCGGTCAGCACGTCGATAACGTTATAGGCGTGTTCCATATCGTGTACGTAGGGTTCCGGCCAGCCGTTGCCCTGGCGCGAAGTCGGCGGCGTTTTGGTGTTGCGCTGGACGGTGCCGGTCAGTAAACCTTCGCCCATCGGCCCCCAGATAAAAGTGCCAATATGCTGATCGAGCGCCATCGGCAGCAGTTCAAACTCCGCCTCGCGCGATTCCGGCGTGTAGTAAATCTGCTGGCTGACCGGCTTAAGGATATGGTTTGCCTGGGCATAGCCCAGCGTTTTCATCATCTGCCAGGCGGTATAGTTAGAGGTGCCGAAGTAGCGAATCTTGCCGCTGGTCACCAGGTCTTCCAGCGCGCGCAGCGTCTCTTCCACCGGCGTGACGCCATCCCAGTTATGGATCTGGTAGAGATCGATATGATCGGTCTTTAAACGTCTGAGGCTGTTTTCGCAGGACTTAATCAGGTGAAAACGCGTTGCGCCGCTGTCGTTGGGATCGTCGCTCATCGGGCTGCGGGCTTTGGTGGCCAGAATAAATCGATCGCGGTAGTCGGCCAGCGCTTCGCCCAGCGTCTCTTCCGCGCCACCCTGCGAGTAAAGGTCGGCGGTATCCACCGTATTGACGCCTTGTTCCAGCGCGATTTCCAGGAAGCGACGCGCCTGTTTGGCATCTACATTACCGGTTTTTTCAAAACCGGCCTTGCCGTTAAAGGTTAACGTACCGAGCGTCAGCTCAGAAATCATCAGGCCCGAATGGCCCAGCTTTCTGTACTTCATTGCTTTCTCCTCATTGTTAAAACCTGAGGGCAAGCATAGACCACGATCGGCCGCTCTCCGCCATTCAGAAACATTTCGTACAAATTGTTATGTGATTCAATAAGTTTTCAAAATATTTCAGCGCGCGGGTAACAGAATAAAATGGCCCTGGCGAGCAGAAAGATAGCGGCCTGCGGCTAGCGGCTCCCTGAATATGCACTACGCTTGATGTGGGTTTTCTAAACCTGAATGTTGCTTTTAGCCTGCGTAAAGTACGTTGCCGCAACAGTTCAGGTTAGAGAATACCGGACAACCTGCCACAGAGCAGAACCGTAAGCCTGTTTATACTGGAGTGAGCTATGTTCAAACACGTAAAACAACTGCAATACACTGTTCGCGTAGCCGAGCCGAATCCAGGCCTGGCCAATCTTCTGCTGGAACAGTTTGGTGGACCACAGGGCGAGCTGGCCGCCGCCTGCCGCTACTTTACCCAGGGTCTGGCCGACGAGGATGCTGGACGTCGCGATATGCTGATGGATATCGCCACCGAGGAGCTGAGCCATCTGGAGATCATCGGCTCGCTGGTGGGCATGCTGAATAAAGGCGCCAAAGGCAAGCTGGCGGAAGGCACGGAAGAAGAGGGCGAGCTGTACCGCTCTATCACCGGTAACGGCAACGACAGCCATCTGACGTCGATTCTGTACGGCGGTGGCCCGGCGCTGACTAACTCTGGCGGCGTGCCGTGGACGGCAGCCTATATTGATACCATCGGTGAACCTACCGCCGACCTGCGCTCCAATATTGCTGCTGAAGCACGCGCAAAAATCCTGTACGAGCGCCTGATTAACGTCACGGACGATCCGGGCGTAAAAGATGCGCTGGGCTTCCTGATGACGCGTGAAGTCGCGCACCAGATCTCCTTTGAAAAAGCGCTTTACTCTATCCGTAATAACTTCCCTGCGGGCAAACTGCCGCCGGTTGAGCAGTACGCTAACGTTTACTACAACATGTCCGAAGGCGGCGATCTGCGCGGCAGCTGGAACTCGGACGAAAACTTCACCTATGTAGCCAACCCGCAGCCTGCGGTAGATGGTGGCGACGGGATGGCGAGTCTGGGACTGCCGGTCGATCAGAAAGCCGATCTGGATAACCTGGCAACGCGTACCGCTTCCGATCCTTCCGTCAACCCGGTAACCGGCACCGACCTTGGTTCAGTAGCGCCAATTGAAAACGAAGCAACAGGCAAATCCGCCGTTAACATTCCTAAAAAATAATCCCCCGGCAGGCGAAACGTCCGTTTTGCCTGCCATTCTCAAAGTTGTACAACTTTTCTTAATTTGTTACCGCCAGCGGCATTTTTGCGCTAATGCGCTAACATCATTAAGGAATAATTGAACACTTTTGAATGAAGTGTGACCATCTACGCCATAAACTGTCGCAAAACAGCATTTTTTGCAAAAAAAACGCCTCGCAGAAATTTAAGATACTGTACATTACTTTGAAAGCTGTACAGGGTCGATTACGTCACCCCTTAGGGCACTTTTTCACCTGCTTAAGAGGATCCATTATGCGTCAGGACAGTTTTAACTCACAAACAGCGGAGATGAGCCTGTATTTTAGCGCTGATGCTGTGCCTTCTCATCAGGAAACGCTGGGCCAGGTAGTGATGGAGATTCTGAAATGTGGCATGACGGTAAACCGCCAGTCCATCTGTGCAAAGCTGTTAAGCCGTCTGGCAGACAGTCAGCAGGCCGATCTTGAAAAGCATCATCACGAACTTATCGCTATGCTGTTTGGTCGTGAAATCTGAGTATTTAGTCACCTTTTGTTATGCCCGCTGTTCGTCCGGCCTGTCTTTTCTTTCCGCGTCGGTTAAGGCATTCTTGCCCTGGCCGCTGCGGAAAAACGATCCACACGGCATGTAACATCAAGCCAGAGAAGCCTCTATGGACAATCACCATTCCGAGAAACTAAGAGAAATCATGCTGGGAGAGGCGACCCTCGCCATTCTTGAACAGCAGCGTCCCCTTAATCCCGCTTCCCTTATTCAGGAACTCCGCCTGCTGGCGGCAAAAGATCCTGATGAAGCGCGTCGTAAAGCCTGCCTTGCCGCTATCCGGGAAATTCGTACCGCGCAAATGGCTGAAGGCGACAGAATGACGCGCCGCGCCGACGACGATAACGTCTTCCATTAGTTTTTTTCTTTTTGCGTTATCCGCGTTTGTAACTCCTTCATGCAAATATAAAAGAGGCATCTCCGGCCTCGTTAAGGTTGTTATTCCTCTCCCAAAAGCTGAAAAGTGGCTTACCCTTTTAGGCAGGACGGCCCGTTTCAGCCAGAATGTAAATAATCCGTAAAAAGAAAAATTACTGACCGCAATAGCTGAAGGTTTTTTCACCGGCGCCGATACTTGTGCTGAATGGAGGAAAAGGCAGGAGGTCAGGAGAGGCGGAATGATAATAAGAATTCAGACCAACGAATTACGTATTGGCATGTATGTGCACAAGCTGGAAGTGTTCTGGCTGAAGCATCCCCTTGTGCGCAACCATATGTTGCTGGCTACACAGCAGCAGATAGAGGTTATCGCGGAAAGCGGCATCAAAGAAGTCTGGATCGATCTGACGAAAGGCCGCGGGCCGGACCAGCAGGACGCGATTTACGAGCAGCAAATTTTACCGCAGGTGTCGGGCATCCATGAAGAAATCGCCCAGGCACAGGCTATTTGCCTGCACGCAAAGGGCCAGGTGATGAGCATGTTCAGCGATGCCAGGCTGGGCCGCACCATTGATACCGGCAGTACGCTGCCGCTGGTGGATGAGATAGGCGATTCGCTCAACCGGCATCCCGCCGCGCTGCTAAGCGTGGTCAGGCTGAAAACGCACGATGACTATACCTATCTTCACTCCGTGGCGGTCTGCGCGCTGATGGTCTCGCTCGCCCGTCAGCTTAATCTTGATGATGAACAGACGCGTCTGGCCGGTACGGCCGGGCTGCTGCACGACGTGGGCAAAGCCGGGATTTCGCTGGAGATCCTCAACAAACCCGGCAAGCTTACGAACGAAGAGTTCGACATTATGAAACAGCATCCGGTGATGGGTGAAGACCTGCTGCGTCGCAGCGGCGGCGAAGATGCCGTGCTGGACGTTGCGCTGCATCACCATGAGAAAATCAACGGCAGCGGCTATCCACACGGCCTGAAAGGGCAGGATATTTCGCAGCTGGCGCGCATGGCAGCCATTTGCGACGTTTATGACGCCGTAACCTCAAACCGGCCCTATAAAGCGGGCTGGAACCCGGCCAGCGCCATGCACCAGATGGCAAGCTGGGAAGGGCATTTCGATCGCAAAATCTTTTATGCTTTTGTGAAAGCCGTGGGCATCTATCCGCTGGGTTCAATTGTCCGTCTCGCTTCCAAGCGCGTCGCGGTAGTGGTTGAGCCGGGTGCCAGCTCGTTGCTGCTACCCAAGGTATGCGTCTTCTATTCGCTTTCGGCTAACCAGATGCTGCGCCCGGAAGTGATCGACCTGGCTGACCGCTACTGCTGGGACAGTATTATCGGACCGGAAGAGGCGGACACCTGGAGCCACTACAACCTGACCGCGCTGTGGATGTCGCCCGTTATCTGACGCCTGGCGGATCTCTCCGCCTTTAACATTTCAACTCTATATTTCCTGTTTTTTCCAAAATTTTCACAATTTCGTATTACTCCTGGCGCTTTTTGCCCACTTATTTGCCACGCTACAGGCGCAATGAACGGCTCCGCGCCGCCATGACGTCTGGCAGAGCCGTTATCAGCGTCTATACTGAATGCTGACAATTGTTACGTATGTGGCAATGAGGTGAGATTGACTGCACGTGGCGTGCAGAAAAAATGCAGAAGGAATCAGCAGCGACAACCCTCTCTAACGCATCCTCTTTCTCACTCCGGCCTGGTGCCGCATCCGCTAAAAATTTTTTTCCTCGTGCGTTGTGGGCATTGCAGACAGGTCGTCTGCTCCCGCCAGCGTCAGTCAGCCAGAGGCCGATTGACGTATCGCCGTGGCACACATAATCAGGAGGAAGAGTTGTGAACACGCTGGAATCACTACCGCCACTGTCACCAGATGGCCGTTACGCTTTTTTCTTTGATGTAGACGGGACGCTGGCTGCCATTCAGTCACGCCCGGAAGAAGTTTTTATTCCCGACAGCGTTAAAGCTTCGCTTTCGCGACTGGCTAAACAGAGCGATGGCGCACTGGCGCTGGTTTCTGGCCGTCCGGTCAGCGAACTGGACGCGCTGGTCGCGCCGCTGCGTTTTCCTCTTGCTGGCGTACATGGTGCAGAACGCCGTGACGCCAGCGGCCATATCGAACGCCTCTCCCTGCCGGACGACGTTGCCGCTTCGCTCTCTTCTTTATTAAGCGATGCCGTAGCGAAAATGCCGGACACGCAGCTGGAAACCAAAGGTATGGCTTTTGCGCTGCACTATCGCCGCGCGCCGCACTATCAGCAGGATATCCTGGCGCTGGCAGAAGAGATGACCCAACGTTTCCCGCAGCTCACGCTACAGCCGGGCAAATGCGTGGTGGAGCTGAAACCGCAAGGCGTCAATAAAGGGGCAGCTATCTCTGCTTTTATGCAGCAGGCCCCGTTCGCTGGCAGAACGCCGGTATTTTTAGGTGACGATTTGACCGACGAAGCAGGTTTTGACGCGGTCAATGCCCTGGACGGCATAACAATCAAGATCGGTGAAGGCAGCACGTCAGCAGGCTACCGTCTGCCGGATGTCGCCAGCGTTTATCACTGGCTTGAAAAAACATTATTAGAAGAGACGATAAGTCATTAAGGAGTCAAGGTTATGAGTCGCTTAGTAGTCGTATCTAACCGCATCGCTGTACCAGACGGTTCTAAAGCCAGCGCAGGCGGCCTGACCGTCGGCATCGTAGACGCGCTAAAAACGACCGGAGGCATGTGGTTTGGCTGGAATGGCGAGATCAATGACACCGAAAAAGACGAGCTGGATCTGTTTGAGAAAGACAATATCACCTACGCCTCTTTCGGTATGAACCAGAACGATTATGACCTCTACTATCTGCAGTTCTCTAATGCAGTAGTCTGGCCAGCCTTCCATTACCGCCTCGATTTAGTGAATTTCCAGCGTGATGCCTGGGAAGGTTACTGCAACGTAAATACCAAGCTGGCGGAACGCCTGCTGCCGTTAATCGAGCCGGACGATATTTTGTGGATCCACGATTACCACCTGCTGCCGTTTGCCGCCGCGCTGCGCAAGCTGGGCGTAAAAAATCGTATCGGTTTCTTCCTGCATATCCCTTTCCCGACGCCGGAAATCTTCAACGCACTGCCGCCGCATAACGAACTGCTGGAAATGATGTGCGATTACGATCTGCTCGGCTTCCAGACGGAAAGTGACCGTACGGCTTTCCTGGAGTGCTTATCGCTGTTGACCCAGGTACAAAGCAGCGGCAAAACCCATGTCGCCTTTGGCAACCAGTTTGCCACCGAGGTTTATCCGATCGGTATCGAGCCAGACAGCATCAAAGAGATGGCCGAAGGGCCACTGCCGCCGAAAATGGCCGCGATGAAGCGCGATCTGGGCGATGCGAAGAACATTATCGCCTGTGAGCGTCTGGACTATTCAAAAGGCCTGCCGGAGCGTTTCCTTGCTTATGAAGCGCTGCTGGAGAACTATCCGCAGCATCACGGTAAGATCCGCTATTCGCAGATTGCGCCAACCTCAAGGGGTGACGTGCAGGCTTATCAGGATATCCGTCACCAGCTGGAGACGGAAGCAGGGCGTATTAACGGCAAATACGGCACGCTGGGCTGGACACCGCTCTATTACCTGAACCAGCACTTCGACCGCCGCCTGCTGATGAAAATCTTCCGCCTGACCGATATCGGTCTGGTGACGCCGCTGCGTGACGGGATGAACCTGGTCGCGAAAGAGTACGTTGCCGCACAGAATCCGGAAGACCCGGGCGTGCTGGTGCTGTCGCGCTTTGCAGGCGCTGCCAACGAGCTGACCTCCGCGCTGATTGTTAACCCTTACGACCGGGACGAAGTGGCCGCCGCGCTTAACCAGGCGCTGACCATGCCGCTGAACGAGCGTATTTCGCGCTACAACGACATGATGGCGGTGCTACGCAAAAACGATATCACCCACTGGCGTCAGTCTTATCTGAAAGATTTAAAGGCATTGCCGGTACGCAATGAGGCACAGGGAGGGGCGAATAAAGTCGCCACCTTTCCCCGCCTAGCATAAGTCATGCCAGTAAATTCAGGGGCGATCGCAGATCGCCCCTTTTTTTTGCCCGTTGAAGAAAAAGCTGTGTACTAATTACCCACAAAAGGGCCAAAAAAAAGGAAAAACAGAAAAATTAAGACTTTTGTCTAAAGAAATCAGCGATGATGCCGATACTAAGGTAGCAAGGTTAAAATTTCTGCTCAAACATTCACATTCCTTATGTAATCATTAGTTACATCTCCTGGCATGCGCCAAACACAAGCCCCACGCGGCTTACACTAGCCAAACACTTCTTGCTATAAACCTGCATATGGTCACATTCAGACATTCCTTCCCGCCGCAGATAGTCACCTTTGGTGATTACGTTTTACACGCCATTAACATGGCTTTTTTGGTTTTTAACGCCATTTAATTGTCTTTAAGCGATATAAATAGCTAACAAGATGCAAAAACACACTATGTAGTTATTCAATCGACCTAAAAGAAACCATTTTCGTTGGTAAATGATCCCGTAACGTTAAAATTTAACAAAAAGGGCCGAAAGTGCTTAGTTAGTGAACTAATCAACAGCATTTCTGAAGGATATTTTAGTTAAAATACCCCCAAAAGTGTGATCTACGTCACACTTTATCTAAAATTTATGGTGGCCTCCGTTGTATCCGGAAATTAGAGCATATAAAGTTGCCTTGTTTTCGGAATAGTCCTAATCAAGGGCAAGATTGAGCAGGGAATGCGTCAGGAAAAAGGACGAAAACAAGGGAGCTGTAGCTGGCAAAATGAGTTAATGACTACTTTCTTCAGCGTGTTTTTTTAGGACCGACTGAAGCTTCGCGAACGTTTGGCTTCTGCCACTTAATTTTTTGCCATAAGAAGATTTACCAGCAGCAACAAAGGTAGCGGCGCAATCCGCCAACGTTTAAGTCGTGTCAGTCGGGATGGAAAAAAAATGGGTACATCAGAATTACTAAAACATATTTACGATATCAACTTGTCCTACTTGTTGCTTGCTCAACGCCTTATTAATCAGGAAAAAGCCTCCGCTATGTTTCGTCTGGGCATCGACGAGCCAATGGCCGATGCGCTTGCTCAGCTGACGTTGCCAGAAATGGTAAAACTGGCCGAGACTAATCAGCTGGTTTGTCAGTTCCGTTTTACTGACCATGCCACGATTAATCGCTTAACTCAGGAATCTCGCGTGGACGATTTGCAGCAAATCCACACCGGCATTCTGTTGTCCAGCCGTTTATTACGTAATGCTTCTGCAAAAAATGACGACATGCCGAAAAAGAGGGCAAGTTAATGAGCGAAAAAAGTATTGTTCAGGAAGCACGTGATATTCAGCTGGCTATTGAATTAATTACGCTGGGCGCTCGCCTGCAAATGTTAGAAAGCGAAACGCAGCTGAGCCGCGGCCGCTTAATTAAATTATATAAAGAACTGCGTGGCAGCCCACCGCCAAAAGGCATGCTGCCTTTTTCTACCGACTGGTTTATGACATGGGAACAGAATATTCATTCTTCTATGTTCTGTAACGCATGGCAGTTCTTACTCAAAAGCGGTTTGAGCAGCGGCGTAGATGCGGTAATTAAAGCTTACCGTCTCTACCTGGAGCAATGCCCGCAACAGGACGAAGGCCCGCTGTTGGCGCTGACCCGCGCCTGGACCTTAGTCCGGTTTGTTGAGAGCGGAATGCTGGAGCTTTCCGACTGTAAATGCTGCGGCGGTAGCTTTATTAACCACGCGCACCAGCCTGTTGGCAGCTTTGTCTGCAGCCTGTGCCAGCCGCCATCACGTGCGGTAAAAAGACGTAAACTTATCGCAGATCCTGCCGATAATATTTCACAACTGCTGGATGAACAGGTAAAACTTGCCGTTTAATGTTCACCACGTGGAGTGAATCCAGCAGCGGTTAATACCGCTGCTTTTTTTTTGCCCGCGTGTTGCAACAACCTGCCTTATTCCGGTTCATCTTCAACCCACACGTCGCCAGACGTAAGGATTTATTGTGTTAGTTATATTGGGGTATATCCTGGTTCTCGGTTCAGTGTTGGGCGGCTACGCAATGGTCGGCGGCCATCTTGGCGCGCTTTACCAACCTTCTGAACTGTTAATTATCGGCGGCGCAGGCATTGGTGCGTTTATTGTGGGAAATAGCGGCAAAGCAATTAAAGCCACGCTGAAAGCGATGCCGCTGTTAATGAAAGGCTCAAAATATAATAAAGCGATTTATATGGATCTGATGGCGTTACTTTATCGCCTGATGGCCAAATCGCGCCAGCAGGGCATGCTCTCGCTGGAAGGGGATATTGAAAGTCCGAAGGAAAGTGAAATTTTTGCTAATTACCCGCGCATCCTTGCCGATAAAAGATTGGTGGACTTTATCACTGATTATTTACGACTGATGGTGAGCGGCAATATGAACGCGTTTGAAATCGAAGCCCTGATGGATGAAGAGATTGAAACCTACGAGCACGAGTGCGGCGTGCCGGCAACGGCCATCGGTGCTGTAGGCGACTCTTTACCCGCTTTCGGTATCGTTGCGGCGGTCATGGGCGTGGTACACACGCTGGCTTCTGCCGACCGCCCGCCAGCCGAACTGGGTGAGCTGATTGCCCATGCGATGGTGGGAACCTTCCTGGGTATCCTGCTGGCATATGGCTTTATTTCACCGCTGGCTGGCGTTCTGCATCAGAAATGTGCCGAAGTCACCAAGATGATGCAGTGCATC
This sequence comes from Erwinia phyllosphaerae, assembly GCF_019132875.1. Taxonomy (GTDB): domain Bacteria; phylum Pseudomonadota; class Gammaproteobacteria; order Enterobacterales; family Enterobacteriaceae; genus Erwinia; species Erwinia phyllosphaerae. The sequence continues at coordinate 151,828 of NZ_JAHSPF010000001.1, read as the reverse complement.
AAAGTGACGCTGCTTTCCAGCCTGAACGGCTATGCGCCGCAGATCGCCGTCGAGTTTGGCCGTAAAACGCTTTACTCCACCGAGCGTCCGTCGTTTACCGAACTGGAAGAGCATGTCCGCAACGCTAAAGCGCCAGCGAAAGGACAGGATGCATGAAACACGACAGTCACCCCATTGTAGTCGTCAAAAAGAAAAAGCAGCACGGTCACGGGGGCAGCCATGGCTCATGGAAGATTGCCTACGCCGACTTTATGACCGCGATGATGGCTTTTTTTATGGTGATGTGGCTGATTGCGATTGCCAAGCCTCAGGAACTGGCCGGCATTGCCGATTACTTTAAAACGCCGCTGCGTGTAGCGATTACCGGCGGCACCAAAAGCAGTGAAAGCACCAGCGTGATCCCTGGCGGCGGAATGGATCCGTCACAGAAGAAAGGCGAAGTGCACAAGATCCCTGATATCGATGCGGAAAAACGCAAGCTGGATGAAATCCGCTTAAACCGCCTGCGCGAAAAGCTGGATCAGCTGATTGAAGCCGATCCGCGACTGAAGGCGCTGCGTCCGCATCTGATTATCAACATGGTAGAAGAAGGTTTGCGCATTCAGATTATCGATAGTCAGAACCGGCCGATGTTCAAAACCGGTAGCGCAGATGTTGAACCTTATATGCGTGACATTTTACGCGCCATTGCGCCGATTCTGAACGATATCCCGAACAGGATCAGTTTGTCAGGCCATACGGATGATATTCAGTACGCCAACGGCCAGCGCGGCTACAGCAACTGGGAACTGTCGGCGGACCGCGCCAACGCTTCCCGCCGGGAGCTGGTTGTCGGCGGCCTGGACAGCAGCAAGATGCTGCGCGTGGTCGGCATGGCGGACACCATGAAGTTAAAAAACCGCGGCGGCGACGATGCTGTTAACCGTCGAATCAGCCTGCTGGTGTTGAACCATGATACCGAAGCGCAGATTGAGAAAGAGAACTCTGAAAGCGACGCGGTACAGGTCAACGATAACGACGTAGCAAGTTTACCGAAAATAGTGGCGCCGTCCGTACCGGGCGACGCGGCGAAAAAACCAGACCCTCAACCCTCACAGGCTGAGCCGGTAGGTGGACAGGCAGCACCAACTTTAACACCAGCATCGCCTGCGCCAGCGGCCCAGACCGATCGCAACTCACAGCAGAGGTGATACCGTGAGCATGGATATCAGCGATTTTTATCAAACGTTTTTCGATGAGGCCGACGAACTGTTGGCCGACATGGAACAACACCTGTTGGGCTTAGATCCACAGGAACCGGATGCGGAACAGCTTAACGCTATCTTCCGTGCGGCCCACTCCATTAAAGGCGGAGCGGGGACTTTTGGGTTTACTGTTCTGCAGGAAACCACGCACATCCTGGAAAACATTCTTGACGGCGCGCGTCGCGGCGAAATGCAGCTGAGCACGCCTATCATCAACCTGTTTTTGGAAACCAAAGATATTATGCAGGAACAGCTGGATGCCTATAAAACCGCGACGGAGCCGGATGCGGCTACCTTCGCCTATATCTGTCAGGCACTGCGTCAGCTGGCCCTGGAAGCCAAAGGCGAAAGCGCGCCCGTAGCCGCTGCACCAGCCGCAGCCTCGACGCCAGCCGCCGCTGCGCCAGCTGCTGGCCTGCGCCTGGCGCTGGTTAACCTGAAGCCGTCAGAAATTCCGCTGATGCTGGAAGAGCTGGGCAATCTGGGGACGCTTTCTGACGTGACCAAAGGTGAAACGTCGGTAGAGGTGACGCTGGATTCTTCGGTCGGCCAGGATGATATCGTGGCGGTGCTCTGTTTTGTGATTGAAGAATCGCAAATCAAATTTCTGGATGCCGCTTCTGCACCGGTAGCCGTGGCGGAAGCGCCAGTGCTGACCGTAGTGGAAGAAGCCCCGGCTCCGGCGGCACAGCCTGCTGCGGCAGCGGTTGCCGAAGCTGCGCCTGCGGCAAAGCAAAGCGCCAAGAAACCGGCAGCAGCGAAGGCCAGCGAATCCACCAGTATCCGCGTGGCGGTAGAAAAGGTCGATCAGCTGATCAACCTGGTCGGCGAGCTGGTGATTACCCAGTCGATGCTGGCGCAGCGCTCCAACGAGCTGGATCCGGTTGCGCACGGCGACCTGCTGAACAGCATGGGCCAGCTGGAACGCAACGCCCGCGACCTGCAGGAATCGGTGATGTCCATCCGTATGATGCCGATGGAATACGTTTTCAGCCGCTTCCCGCGTCTGGTTCGCGACCTTGCCAGCAAGCTGGGCAAAGACGTTGAGCTGACGCTGCTGGGTAGCTCCACCGAACTGGATAAGAGCCTGATCGAACGCATTATCGATCCGTTAACCCATCTGGTGCGTAACAGCCTGGACCACGGTATCGAATCGCCTGAAAAACGCGTGGCTGCCGGCAAATCCGGTACGGGTAACCTGACGCTTTCTGCGGAACATCAGGGCGGCAACATCTGTATTGAAGTGGTCGACGACGGTGCCGGCCTGAACCGCGAACGTATCCTCGCGAAAGCGCTCTCTTCCGGCCTGCCGGTGCATGACGGCATGAGCGATGAAGAAGTCGGCATGCTGATCTTCGCGCCTGGCTTCTCAACGGCGGAACAGGTTACCGACGTTTCCGGTCGCGGCGTAGGCATGGACGTGGTGAAACGTAACATCCAGGAGATGGGTGGCCACGTGGAAATCGCTTCTAAGCAGGGCAAGGGCACCACTATTCGTATCCTGCTGCCGCTGACGCTGGCTATTCTGGACGGCATGTCCGTTCGCGTCGCGGACGAAGTCTTTATTCTGCCGCTGAATGCGGTAATGGAATCGCTGCAGCCTCTGGCTGGCGACCTGCATCCGCTGGCCGGTGGCGAGCGCGTGCTGGAAGTGCGTGGCGAGTACCTGCCGCTGGTTGAGCTGTGGAACGTCTTTGACGTGCATGGCGCGAAAACCGAAGCAACGCAGGGCATCGTGGTGATCCTGCAAAGCGCAGGCAAACGCTACGCGCTGCTGGTAGACCAACTGATTGGCCAGCACCAGGTGGTGGTCAAAAACCTTGAAAGTAACTATCGCAAAGTACCGGGCATTTCGGCGGCAACCATCCTCGGTGATGGTAGCGTAGCGCTGATCGTCGACGTGTCGGCTCTGCAGTCTCTCAACCGTGAAAAGCGTGTGGCGGGAGCCGCAGCCTGACTTTAACCGATAAGGGTAAAACTATGACTGGAATGGCAACTGTCACTAAACTCGCTGGCGAAACCGTTGGTCAGGAGTTCCTGGTGTTTACACTGGGTGACGAAGAATACGGTATTGATATTTTGAAAGTGCAGGAGATCCGTGGTTACGATCAGGTAACCCGTATCGCCAATACGCCAGCCTTTATTAAAGGCGTGACTAACCTGCGCGGTGTTATTGTACCCATCATCGACCTGCGCGTTAAATTCGCACAGCCGGATGTGGAATATAACGAAAACACCGTGGTTATTGTTTTAAATCTTGAGCTGCGCGTAGTGGGGATTGTTGTTGACGGCGTTTCCGACGTCCTGTCACTGACCACCGATCAGATCCGTCCTTCACCGGAATTTGCGGTAACGATGTCTACCGAATATTTAACCGGTCTGGGCGCGCTGGGCGAGCGCATGCTTATTCTGGTCGATATCGAGAAGCTGCTTAACAGCGACGAGATGGCGCTGATGGATACGCTGCGCAGCGCATAACGCTTAGCTTTAAATAAAGAATAAGAACACCCTGTGAGCAGGAAACTGCCGGGGTGTTTTTTATATCTTAAATCCGTTAACCAGGCTAAAAAATTAATTTACTTATTAAAGTATCACTTTAGTAAATCTGTTTGCTGCCTGCATAAAGTTCTAAAAATTAACGCCGATAAATTAAACGTTGATTCAATTTCTTCTACCAGGGGTATCCTATGTTTAAACGCATCAAGGTCGTTACCAGCCTGCTGTTAGTGCTGCTGGTATTCGGCACGCTTCAGCTGCTGGCGGGCGGATTATTTATTCACGCGCTGACCAATGATAAAACCAATTTTTCTATTGCACAAAACTCCAGCGAGAACGTAGCGGCTTTTACCGATGCATGGGTATCGCTCAACCAGACTCGTATTGCTATTAACCGCGGCATGCTGCGTATACAGAGCGACACGGCAAATAATATCAATAGCGCTTCGCTGACGGATATTAGCAATCAGGGCAAAAGCCTGCTGGCCAGCGCGGATAAATCCTATGCGCGCTACCAGTCAATCCCTAATACCAAAGGGATGGATGCGGCCGTTATTGCACAGCTGGAAAAGAATTACGACAGCTATTCTAAAACGCTGGGCCAGATGCTGACGCTGATGGAAAACAGACAGCTTACTGAAATGTTCAAACTGAACATTGAGCAGAAGCAAAACGATATGCAGGATGCTTACACTACCTGGCGTGCCGCACAGAACGTGCTGACCGCGCAGGGTGCGGTAGATAACGAAAGCGCCTACGCCAAAATGCTGTGGGTGATTGGTGCCGTGATGGTGCTGGTTATCGCACTGATTTCACTGTGCTGGATTGGTCTGCGTACCGTGCTGATTAAACCACTGCAGGAAAACATTGAACATATCAGCCATATCGCCAGCGGCGACCTGACGCACGAGATCCAGGTTGAAGGCCGTAACGAAATGGCGCAGCTGGCAACCAGCCTGCGCGACATGCAGCAGGCGCTGGTGCGTACGGTCAGCGATGTGCGTGATGGTTCTGACGCTATCTATACGGGCGCTACGGAAATTGCTGCGGGTAACACCAATCTTTCTTCCCGTACCGAAGAGCAGGCCGCTTCGCTGGAAGAAACGGCTGCCAGTATGGAACAGCTGACCGCTACGGTGAAGCAGAACGCCGAAAACGCCCGTCAGGCTTCACAGCTGGCGCTGAGCGCGTCGGAAACCGCGCAGAAAGGCGGCAAGGTAGTGGATGGCGTGGTGAAAACCATGAGCGACATCGCGGGCAGCTCGAAGAAAATCGCTGATATCACCAGCGTGATCGACGGCATCGCTTTCCAGACCAATATCCTGGCGCTGAACGCCGCGGTGGAAGCAGCGCGTGCGGGCGAGCAGGGCCGTGGCTTTGCCGTGGTTGCTGGCGAAGTGCGCAACCTGGCGCAGCGTAGTGCCCAGGCGGCTAAAGAAATTAAGAGCCTGATCGAAGATTCAGTAGCGCGTGTCGATACCGGATCGCAGCAGGTAGAAAGCGCCGGTGAAACGATGGCGGATATCGTCAATGCGGTAACACGCGTGACCGATATCATGGGCGAAATCTCCTCTGCTTCTGATGAACAGAGTCGCGGTATTGACCAGATTGGCATCGCGGTCACCGAGATGGACCGTGTGACGCAGCAGAACGCCACGTTGGTGGAAGAATCCGCTACCGCTGCGGCTACGCTGGAAGATCAGGCCAGCCGTCTGACTCAGGCCGTTGCCGTATTCCGCGTACGCAAAGACCAGGGTAGTCGCGCCGCCGCGCCAGTTGCCCGTACCGTTAAATCCGCGCCGCGTAAAGCTGCTGCGGCCACTGACGAAGGTAACTGGGAAACGTTTTAATAACGAACCAGTAAAAGATTAAAAGCGGGTTTTTTAAGACCTGCTGCACAAGCCCGGTACAGCGCCGACCCAGATAAAGGGCGGTTCTGACCGGGCTTTTTTTATGCTTCTGGCAACGAAACGCGCGGCAATCGGAGAAAAGCCTCAGGGCTGGAGCAGCTGCTTTTCCCAGCGCCGATCTTCTGTCCTCGTATAAAGCTCTCGCAGATGCAGGCGGTTGTCGCGGAAGGTCAGAAATTCAATCGTTCGGGGGATAACCTGCACGCCGCCCCAGCGTTCAGGCTTTTCGATCGGCTGGCCTGCGGTTTCTTCTTTGGCCTGCCGGAGCTTTTTTGCCAGCTCGTCTTCACTGCTTAATGGCTGGCTCTGCTGAAAACAAAGCGTGGTCAGCTGCGCGTCGCGCGAGCGCGTAGACCACAAGCTTTCCGACTGCTGCTCGCAGGCCCGCTGTGCCACACCTTCAACGCGCACCTGATAGCCTTTTGCTTCCCACCAGAAGGTAAGGGCGACGTTAGGGTTTTGCGCTATCTCTTTACCTTTACGCGAATCAAACCACGTACAGAAAGTAAAGCCCTGGTCATCGGCAGACTTCAGATCGACAAAGCGTGCGCTGGGTTCACCATCCGCAGAGACGGTGGAAACACATACTGCGCCGGGATGCTTCAGTGCCGCATCGCGTTTTACCTCGTCCCACCAGGTATGAAATTTAGCAAGCGGATCGTCTGACATGGTTGCTACTCCCTGAACAATAAGCGAATGAATTTTTGGCTGGCCCGGCGATGCATCAGTAAATTCCCGGGGGCTTTTACAAAGCATTATTCATCATTAAGACAGTGTAACGCACAGCAACGATTCGTCCCTTTTGGTGGCGCTGTAATGGCAGATTTCGCACCTGGCCGAATCACGCATAATCCGTGCTGTGCCTGCATAAAGTTCCCTTGGCCCTTGCCGATAACTAAACCAAATAGCCCCCCTACTGAGGTAGTTATGTTCAAGAGTATAAAAGTGGTGACCGGCCTGGTTAGCGTGCTGGTGTTGTTTGCTGTACTGCAGTTGGGAACTGGCGGTCTGTTTTTTAAAACCGTACAGAATGACAAGGAAAATTTTGAGTTCAACCAGCAAATGCGCGTCCTGCAGCAGGCAATGGGCACGGCATGGGTTTCGCTGGTCCAGGCGCGCAACACGCTGAACCGCGCCGGTATTCGCTATCTGCTGGACGTTAACAAAACAGGTCTGGGCGCGACTGCCAGCGATCTGATGGCGCAGGCGCAGGCAGATCTGGCTGCGGCTGATAAAGGAATGGCGACGTTTAACGCCACGCTGAGCGAAGACGGGAAAAAGGCAGAAGACGTCCAGGCATTGCAGGCGCAATACAAGCAGTTCCATGATGCGCTGGCAGACCTGGTAGTAATGATGCAGACCGGCCGTTTCAACGATTTTGTTGCCCAGCCGACGCAGAGCTATCAGGAGCAGTTTCAACAGGCTTATAACCACTGGCAGGACGTGGTTAACGGTCTGACCGCAAAAGGGGTTCAGGCTAACACTGATGCTTACCATCAGACCATCTGGCTGCTGCTGGGCGTGCTGCTGGTTTCCGCTGCGGTTATCGCCCTGGCCTGGAGCGGCATCCGTAAACTGCTGCTGCTGCCGCTGAACGCAAACATCGATCATATTCGCCATATCGCCAGCGGTGACCTTACGCAGACTATCGAGGTGGAAGGCCGTAGCGAAATGACGCAGCTGGCGCAAAGCCTGCGCGACATGCAGCAGTCGCTGGTGCGTACGGTCAGCGATGTGCGTGACGGTTCTGACGCTATCTTTACCGGCGCCACTGAAATCTCCGCAGGCAATAACGACCTCTCTGCTCGTACCGAAGAGCAGGCCGCCTCGCTGGAAGAAACGGCTGCCAGTATGGAACAGCTGACCGCTACGGTGAAGCAAAACGCCGAAAACGCCCGTCAGGCTTCACAGCTGGCGCTGAGCGCGTCGGAAACCGCGCAGAAAGGCGGCAAGGTAGTGGATGGCGTGGTGAAAACCATGAGCGACATCGCGGGCAGCTCGAAGAAAATTGCTGATATCACCAGCGTGATCGACGGCATCGCTTTCCAGACCAATATCCTGGCGCTGAACGCCGCGGTGGAAGCAGCGCGTGCGGGCGAGCAGGGCCGTGGCTTTGCCGTGGTTGCCGGTGAAGTACGCAACCTGGCGCAGCGTAGTGCCCAGGCGGCCAAAGAAATTAAGAGTCTGATTGAAGATTCCGTGGCGCGTGTCGATACCGGATCGCAGCAGGTAGAAAGCGCCGGTGAAACGATGGCGGATATCGTCAATGCGGTAACGCGCGTGACCGACATCATGGGCGAAATCGCCTCGGCTTCTGGTGAACAGAGCCGCGGTATTGACCAGATTGGCATCGCGGTCACCGAGATGGACCGCGTAACGCAGCAGAACTCCTCGCTGGTAGAGGAATCTGCCGCCGCCGCTGCGGCGCTGGAAGCGCAGGCCAGCCGACTCAACCAGGCCGTCGCCGTGTTCCGCATTCGTAAAGAGAGCATCGCTCAGGCCGTCAGCAAGCCGCTGCCGGTAAGCACGCCGAAGAAGGCGCAGGCTGCCGCAGTTTCTAACGATAACTGGGAAACGTTCTAAGTAATCACGCGCCGTCGTCTGACGATGACGGCGCGACATTAAAGCATCTTACGCGTGAGAGGGTGTTTTTATGTCGCGGGCAGTAAAAAACAGCGTATTAACGCAATTTTAGCTCAGGAAGTTCGAACTGCTGCCGATAATCAGAGAAGCAATCTGAATGAATCGCCGGGTTAGCGCCCTCAGACAGCGTAAAACACATAACAGAACGCCGCGCTGGTAGTGGAAGCGGCAGCAGCCCCAGGCACGCTCGGGCCGCCCGGATAAGAGGTTTTTACCTTAACGACCGCGCAGGCCACAGGGAAAAATAATGACTTAACCCCTTAATCTGTACCTTGCAGGGTGGATCTGGATGAAAAAATCGACGTTGTTAGCACCGCCGGAAAACGCAACGATGCTGTCACAAATGGTGCAGCGTCTGCCGTTATCCGATACGCACTTTAAGCGTATCAGTCAGTTGATTTATCAGCGGGCTGGCATCGTTCTGGCCGACCACAAGCGCGAGATGGTTTACAACCGTCTGGTACGCCGCTTGAGAACGTTAGGTATCGACGATTTTGGTCGCTATCTGGCGCTGCTGGAGAGCGACTCCGGCAGTGCAGAGTGGCAGGCTTTTATTAACTCGCTGACTACTAACCTGACGGCGTTTTTCCGTGAAGCGCACCACTTTCCGATTCTGGCCGACCACGCCAAACGTCGCGGTGGCAGCTTTAGCGTCTGGTGTGCAGCGGCGTCAACCGGTGAAGAGCCTTACTCTATCGCCATGACGCTGGCCGAGACGTTAGGCGCGGGTCCTGGCAAATTCCAGGTGCACGCGACCGATATCGATACCCAGGTACTGGAAAAAGCGATGTCGGGCGTCTACCGCCAGGAAGAGCTGCGTACGCTGTCTCCACAGCAGCTACAGCGCTTCTTCTTTCGCGGGACTGGCCCACACGCCGGCATGGTGCGCGTGCGTCCTGAGCTGGCTAACACCATCACCTTTTCCCAGCTCAACCTGCTGGGCAATGAATGGGCCGTGCCGGGACCGTTCGATGCGATCTTCTGCCGCAACGTGATGATCTATTTCGATAAAGAAACGCAGGAAAAGATCCTGCGGCGTTTTGTACCCATGCTAAAACCTGGCGGCATCCTGTTTGCCGGTCATTCTGAAAACTTCAGCCAGATCAGCAAAGAGTTTTACCTGCGAGGCCAGACGGTTTACGGGCTGACTAAGGAAAGATAATGGGCAAAATCAAAGTGTTATGTGTTGATGACTCATCGCTGATGCGTCAGCTGATGACGGAAATCATCAATGGTCATTCAGACATGGAGATGGTGGCGACAGCGCCCGATCCGCTGGTGGCACGTGATTTAATCAAAGAATTTAATCCTGACGTACTGACGCTGGATGTCGAAATGCCGCGCATGGACGGACTGGATTTTCTGGAAAAGCTGATGCGCCTGCGGCCGATGCCGGTGGTGATGGTTTCTTCGCTGACCGGCAAAGGCTCTGAAGTGACGCTGCGCGCGCTGGAGCTGGGTGCGGTGGACTTTGTGACCAAACCCTCGCTGGGTATCCGCGAAGGCATGCTGGCCTACAGCCAGATGATTGCCGACAAGGTGCGCGCCGCTTCCAGAGCGAAACTGCATGTACGCCGTGCGGCACCGACGCCGGTCATGCTGAAAGCCGGGCCGATGCTGAGTAGCGAAAAGCTTATCGCTATCGGCGCTTCAACGGGCGGAACGGAAGCGATCAGGCACGTGCTTGAACCACTGCCGGCCACCAGTCCGGCGCTGATGATTACGCAGCATATGCCGCCAGGTTTTACCCGCTCTTTCGCCGAGCGTCTGAACAAGCTGTGTCAGATCACGGTAAAAGAAGCGGAAGACGGCGAGCGCGTGCTGCCGGGCCATGCTTATATCGCGCCGGGCGCGATGCACATGGAGCTGGCGCGCAGCGGCGCAAACTATCAGGTGAAACTGCATGATGGCCCACCGGTCAATCGTCATAAACCTTCGGTAGACGTGTTATTTAAATCAGTTGCGCAACATGCCGGTCGTAACGCCGTAGGCGTCATTCTGACCGGAATGGGTAACGATGGGGCCGCCGGTCTGTTGACCATGAACAAAGCCGGTGCCTGGACCATTGCCCAGAACGAAGCGAGCTGTGTCGTATTTGGTATGCCCCGCGAGGCGATAGCGCTCGGGGGCGCCAGTGAAGTGGTGGATCTCCACCAGATCAGCCAGCACATGCTGGCAAAAATTAGCGCCGGACAGGCATTACGTATCTAACGCAGCGCCCGTCCCGCGGGGCTACACAAACAGGAGTAATTATGGCTGACAAAAATATGCGGTTTCTGGTCGTCGACGACTTCAACACGATGCGTCGTATCGTCCGTAACCTGCTGAAAGAGCTCGGCTTCAATAACGTTGAAGAAGCAGAAGACGGCGTTGACGCCCTGGCTAAACTGCGCGCTGGCGGCTTCGACTTCGTGATTTCAGACTGGAACATGCCAAACATGGACGGCTTGCAGCTGCTGCAAACCATCCGTGCAGACGGCACGCTCGGCAAACTGCCGGTGCTGATGGTCACGGCCGAAGCCAAAAAAGAGAACATTATTGCGGCTGCTCAGGCGGGTGCCAGTGGCTATGTCGTTAAACCTTTTACCGCAGCAACACTTGAAGAGAAGTTAGGCAAGATCTTCGAAAAGCTGGGTATGTAAGGAGCCGAGATGAGCGAACTTCCGAAACCAAATGCCGATGCGTCCGCGCACGACATTATCTCCCGAATCGGTTCGCTGACGCGGATGTTGCGCGACAGCCTGCGTGAGCTGGGACTGGATCAGGCCATTGCTGAAGCGGCGGAAGCCATTCCCGACGCCCGCGATCGCCTGGACTACGTAGTGCAAATGACCGCTCAGGCGGCCGAACGCGCGCTGAACTGCGTGGAGGCTGCACAGCCACACCAGACAGAGATGGAGAATGGAGCTAAAGCGCTGAAAGGCCGTTGGGATGAGTGGTTTGAGAATCCTATCGAACTGGCAGACGCCCGCTCGCTGGTTTCGGATACCCGTGGTTATCTGGAATCGGTGCCACAGCATACGGGCTTCACCAATGCTCAGCTGATGGAAATCATGATGGCGCAGGATTTCCAGGACCTGACCGGTCAGGTTATCAAGCGCATGATGAACGTTATCCAGGAGATTGAGCGCCAGCTGTTGATGGTGCTGCTGGAAAATATGCCGGAACAGCCTGTGCGTCCGAAGAAAGACGCCGACAGCCTGAAAAATGGTCCGCAGATCAATGGTGAAGCGCCCGGCGTGGTGGCGAACCAGGATCAGGTCGACGACCTGCTTGACAGCCTCGGGTTCTAGTTTTTTCACTCCCTCAGGGCCGATGCTTATCGGCCCTTTTTTGCTATCAGCGAAATAACCCCCTTTTTACGCGTTTACTCGCGGCATCATCCCTGCGCGTTTTTGGCATGCTAGCCACATCAATCCCGTACCCCAGAAATTCCTTGAGGATTAGCCTGTGTCTGGTGATAGCGAAGAGGAAAAGACCGAATCCGCAACCCCCCACCGACTTGAAAAAGCACGAGAAGAAGGGCAGGTTCCGCGCTCGCGCGAGCTGACCTCGGTGTTAATGCTGGTGGCGGGCTTAGGTATTTTGTGGATGGGCGGCGAAAGCATGGCCCGCAAAATCGGTCAGCTGTTGGCGCAGGGGCTGGTGTTTGACCACTCGGTGGTCAGCGATACCAGCCAGATGCTGCACCTGATTGGCCGACTGTTTGTCCAGGCGGTTTATACGCTGATTCCGATGATGGCCGGTCTGGTTCTGGTAGCGATAGCCGCGCCGATGCTGTTGGGCGGCGTACTGATCAGCGGGAAAGCCATCAAGTTCGACATGGGCAAGATGAACCCGATTAAAGGATTAGGCAAGCTGGTTTCCGCGCAGACGGCGACGGAGCTGGGCAAGTCGATTTTAAAAGCGGTGCTGGTGGGCTGTGTGACCTGGCTGTATGTCAGGCACAACTGGCCGGAGATGATGCGCTTAATGAGCGAATCACCTTATACCGCGCTGGCCAGCTCGCTGAATATGATTGCTATGTGTTGCGTGCTGATAGTGCTGGGGCTGTCGCCGATGGTGGGCTTTGACGTGTTCTGGCAGCTCTACAGTTACTACAAAGGGCTGCGAATGACTCGTCAGGAAATCCGCGACGAATATAAGCAGCAGGAAGGTGACCCGCACATCAAAGGCAAAATTCGCCAGCAGATGCGCGCGGCAGCACGTCGACGCATGATGGCCGATGTGCCGAAAGCGGACGTTATCGTTACCAACCCGACGCACTACTCGGTCGCGTTGCAGTACGACGAGAAGAAAATGAGCGCGCCGAAAGTTATCGCAAAAGGCGCGGGTGAAGTGGCATTACGCATTCGTGAACTGGGTAAAGAGCACCGTATTCCGGTGCTGGAAGCACCACCGCTGGCACGTGCGCTCTATCGGCATAGTGAAATTGGTCAGCATATTCCCGGTACGTTATATGCGGCTGTTGCAGAAGTGTTGGCCTGGGTCTGGCAGCTCCGTCGCTGGAAGCTTGAGGGTGGCCTGGCTCCGAAAAAACCTGCTAATTTACCTGTGCCGGAAGCACTGGACTTTGGCTCTGGAGAGAAAGACTGATGGCGAATCTGGCCACACTGTTACGCTTACCGAACATGAAAGATACCCAATGGCAGATCATGGCCGGGCCGGTGTTAATCATGATGATCCTGTCGATGATGGTACTGCCATTGCCGCCTTTCATCCTCGATCTGCTGTTCACCTTTAATATCGCGCTGTCGATTATGGTGCTGCTGGTAGCGATGTTTACCCAGAAAACGCTGGAGTTCGCCGCGTTTCCTACCATCCTGCTGTTCTCTACCTTATTGCGCCTGGCGCTGAACGTTGCTTCAACCCGTATCATCCTGCTGGAAGGCCATACGGGCGCTGGCGCGGCGGGACGCGTAGTTGAAGCCTTTGGCCACTTCCTGGTGGGCGGCAACTTCGCCATCGGTATCGTGGTCTTTATTATCCTGGTCATCATTAACTTTATGGTTATCACTAAAGGTGCGGGGCGTATCGCGGAAGTTGGCGCGCGTTTCGTACTGGACGGGATGCCCGGTAAGCAGATGGCCATCGACGCCGACCTCAACGCCGGCCTGATTGGCGAAGACGAAGCGAAAAAGCGCCGTTCTGAAGTTACTCAGGAAGCGGACTTCTATGGTTCGATGGACGGTGCGAGTAAGTTCGTTCGTGGTGACGCCATCGCCGGTATCATGATCATGGTGATTAACGTCATCGGCGGTCTGCTGGTGGGCGTGGTACAGCACGGTCTGGACGTGGGTCATGCGGCGGAAAGCTATACGCTGCTGACTATCGGTGACGGTCTGGTTGCACAGATCCCGGCCCTGGTCATTTCGACCGCAGCGGGTGTTATCGTTACTCGCGTGGCGACCGATCAGGACGTCGGCGAGCAGATGGTTACCCAGCTGTTCAAAAATCCGCGCGTGATGATGCTGAGTGCTGGCGTACTGGGTCTGCTGGGCCTGGTGCCGGGCATGCCTAACCTGGTGTTCCTGATGTTTACCGCTGCGCTGCTGGGTCTGGCCTGGTATCTGCGTGGTAAAGAAAACCAGCCGAAGGCCGAGACGCAGAGCAGCCTGGTGAAGAACATCGAAACGCCAACCAATATCGAAGCTTCCTGGACCGACGTGCAGCTGGAAGATACGCTGGGAATGGAAGTGGGCTACCGTCTGATCCCGATGGTGGATAATACGCAGAATGGCGAGCTGCTTGGCCGCATTCGCAGTATTCGTAAGAAGTTTGCGCAGGAGATGGGCTTTCTGCCGCCGGTGGTGCATATCCGTGACAACATGGAGCTGCCGCCAGCGCGCTACCGTATTCTGATGAAGGGCGTGGAAATTGGCAGCGGCGACGCCTATCCGGGCCGCTGGATGGCGATCAACCCGGGTACCGCAGCGGGGACGTTGCCGGGTGAAGCGACCGTCGATCCGGCTTTCGGCCTGGCTGCAATCTGGATTGACAGCGCGCTGAAAGAACAGGCGCAGATTCAGGGTTATACCGTAGTAGAAGCAAGTACTGTCGTTGCCACGCACCTGAACCATCTGATTGGCCAGTACGCCAGCGAGCTGTTTGGCCGTCAGGAAGCGCAGCAGCTGCTGGACCGCGTAACGCAGGATATGCCTAAGCTGACGGAAGATTTGATCCCGGGCGTGATCACGCTGACCACGCTGCATAAAGTGTTGCAGAACCTGCTGGCGGAACGTGTTTCCATTCGTGATATGCGTACCATTATTGAAACGCTGGCAGAGCACGCCACCGTGCAGACAGATCCGCATGAGCTGACTTCCGTGGTGCGCGTTGCGTTGGGCAGGGCAATTACACAGCAGTGGTATCCGGGCAATGGTGAAGTGCAGGTTATCGGGCTGGACACTACGCTGGAACGTCTGTTACTGCAGGCATTGCAGGGCGGCGGCGGTCTGGAACCGGGCCTGGCGGATCGTTTGCTGGCGCAGGCGCAGGGTGCATTATCCCATCAGGAGTCGCTTGGCGCGCCGCCTGTGCTGTTGGTTAACCATCCGTTGCGCGCGCTGTTGGCTCGCTTCCTGCGTCGTAACCTGCCGCAGCTGATGGTGATTTCTAACCTGGAGCTGACCGATAACCGGCAGATCCGGATGACTTCCACCATTGGCGGACACTAATGAAAAAGCTGCTGCTGCTGTTAATCTGTTTGCCGCAGCTGGCGCTGGCCGGAGGGGGCGCCTGGCACGCCTCCGCACCGGGGCCGGGACTGATTAATCGAGGCATGCAGGCACCGTCGCCTGCGCTTAAGGCGGCAACGCCGGTTAACGGCGCGATTACGGAGATTAACTGGCGCTATACGCTGAATGGCCCGACGCCTTCCGGTTTTGCGGCCTGGCTTTGCGCAGAAACCCGCTGCGTGCGGCTTGAGGGTGGCAGTGGCTCCACGCGCGGGCTGACAAATATTCAGGCAGGTGGCTCGCTGCATTTTGTTTATGGCGTGCAGGGAAAAGGGCGCTTGCCGCAGGCGCTGCGCGTGCTGGGTAATGAGGTGATGGTGAATTACCGTTAAGGTTGCTGTCTGTACCACAGCACAAACGAAGGGGCGAAGCGATTCGCCCCTTTTTTGTTGGGCGGACAAAATTTTTGAATTTGACTACTGATTGACTACTGATTGGGTAGCGGCGTCGCTGCATGATTGGCGTATAGCGCTGGTGATTGACCTGCTGTGAATGTCGCTTTAAGCCAGGAATAAAAAATCTTTTTCTAACTGATGTAGATAGCAATTAGTTTCCAGGTGATAAAGGCCGCGTTCGAATAAAGGAAGTATTGTGGGCGCTATCACATACATAATGTTAGTGCCAATTTATAGTTTATTTAAGCAAGGAGGCCTTAATGAAATGGAAAAAGATCGTTATTTTTTTATTGATCCCTTTTTTTGCCCAGGCAGAGCAGGACATAGAAAGACGCTTATCCTCTGTAACGCTATTCTCTTTCGGCTTTAATGGTTTTGTGGCAAAAAAAATGCCACAGCAAATAATCTATGAAGATGTTTTGCATGACAAAAGTTCCGTATTGATTTTCGAAAACATTATGAAAGGCGGCCATGCTACTCCTGAAGCCAGGGCTTATGCCGCATGCGGGCTTTGGGAAAAGAAAGAAATTAATAAAATTTATTTGGATGACAGCCTGAAAGAATTACAGGTGACCATTTTAAAAGCGGATCTCCTTACAAAGGAGAAATTAGGAAAGCTTATTCTTAGAATAAAGTTATATGGGTGTTAGTAATGGAGATAATATATGGAAATTTTAAATTCAGAAGAGCTTAAAGAAGTTTCAGGAGCAATGAATTTACAAGGCTTGCCCCAATCTAATAATGTTATCAACCTTCAAGGGACAAACATGGTTTCATGGATTGACGCGGCGAATACTTGCTGGATGCCAGGTACATCATCAATAATCATGTACCCTGGAGGATTCTATATTCCGAATTTCAGATTTTAAAAAACAAAGAGATGCCGCTTATGGTGGCATCTTTGCCTCAGGGCCGAGCTTTAAAGCTATTCATTCTGTCATCTATGGCAGAACACCATCACATTGAGATCGAGGCTGTAAAGTTACAATCTTGCAGCATGAGTCCACCACTCCCCGAAATCCTGAGCCTGCTGCGCAACCTGATCCGCATTGGCACCGTGTCCGCCATCAATCTCGACGACGAGCTGTACCACGTCGATACCAGCAATAACACAATCAACCTGGCCGGACCGCGCCGGTCAACACCCGCATAATGCACCGTAGCCTTGACTCATCAGCATGGTAACGTACAGCCTGAGCGGCGGCGGCTACACAACAGCGCTGATGTTTGAAGTGTTGCCGTCAGATATTCATTATGAGACAGAAAAATTTAGTTAAAGGATATAGCGGAGTAAGTAAAAGCCCCTGCTAAACAGCCCTGACTATTTTGCCGTTCTCATTCTAATAGCCCCCGCGGCTTCCAACACGGGTGAGGATTGACGTTTAACATGCTTAGCTGATTTAGTAAGTGCAGCCACGATTTCCTCACGTGAGGCCGTAATCGCTTTACCACGTGGAGTAATGTTCTTTAACTCGGTCGAAGTGATGGTTCGCTCAGAAGCTGAGCCATCAGCACCTACCTTACGTAGCTTTAACTCATAAGAAGCAGGACGGGGGGATGTCAGTTTAGTAGCTTTGTTAGCCATAGTGCCTCCTTCTTTAATCATCGGTTAGATTATCGCTTAATTTTTGCTCGCCTTCAACCTGGGTAATATCAGTCTGTAGCCATTGGAAAAGCCCTTCAGCATCACGGTAAAGGATTTCCTTGCCACAAATGTCGATAAAACCGTATACATTAATATAATAATCAGCAACATCCACATTTATGGGGGAAATCAAACGTAACCCTTCACACTTAGTTTCAGCCATAAAAAGAATAGCTGCATATAAAGCAAATCGAAGCATATTCCCATCAAGGATAGAGGAGAGGGAGTCGGGATTAAAATTTCAACGTTATCCCTTCGTTAACCAATAAAAAAGGCACGAGCGATTGCCCGTGCCTGCCCGAATAAACTTATCGGTGTCGGATGAGATGAAAGCTCACCCCATCCTTAATGCAGAAATTACATTCTTTCTACGGTATCAATACCCAGCGTATCCAGACCCTGCTTCAGCGTTTTCGCGGTCAGCAGCGCCAGCTTCAGGCGGCTCTGCTTTGTCGTTTCGTCTTCGGCGGCAAGGATAGGGCAATGTTCATAAAAACCAGAGAACAGCCCGGCCAGATCGTACAGGTAGGCACACATAACGTGCGGCGTGCCGTCGCGTGCAACCTGAGTGATGGTTTCTTCAAACTGTAGCAGGCGCACGGCCAGTGCGGCTTCGCGATCTTCGGTAATAACGGTTTTACCGTTGATGGCGGATTCTTCAATGCCTGCCTTACGGAATACGGAAAGCACGCGGGTGTAGGCATACTGCATATAAGGCGCGGTGTTGCCTTCAAAAGCCAGCATGTTGTCCCAGTCGAACACGTAATCCGTGGTGCGGCTTTTTGACAGATCGGCATATTTAACCGCGCCGATCCCCACGCTGTTGGCCAGTTTATTCAGCTCGTCGGCTGGCATATCCGGATTTTTTTCGCTGACCAGCTTTGTGGCGCGCTCTACCGCTTCATCCAGCAGATCTGAAAGCTTGATGGTGCCGCCCGCGCGGGTTTTAAACGGTTTGCCGTCTTTACCCAGCATCATGCCGAAAGCGTGATGTTCTAAAGGTACGTATTCCGGTACGTAGCCCGCTTTGCGCACGATGGACCACGCCTGCTGTAAATGCTGGTGCTGACGAGAATCGATATAGTACAGCACGCGGTCGGCATGCAGCGTTTCATAACGATATTTGGCGCAGGCGATATCGGTCGTGGTGTAGAGGTAGCCGCCATCCTTTTTCTGGATGATAACGCCCATCGGCTCGCCGTCTTTGTTCTTGTATTCGTCCAGGAAGACAACGGTGGCGCCTTCGCTTTCTACCGCCAGGCCTTTGGCTTTCAGATCGGCGACGATGCCTGGCAGCATGTCGTTATACAGGCTTTCGCCCATCACGTCTTTACGGCTCAGCGTCACGTTCATGCGGTCATAAACGATCTGGTTTTGCGACATAGTAATGTCGACCAGCTTTTTCCACATTTTACGGCAATATTCATCGCCGCCCTGTAGCTTGACGACATAGCCGCGTGCGCGCTCGGCAAAAGCAGGATCTTCATCGTAGGTACGTTTGGCTTCACGGTAGAAAGCTTCCAGATCGGAAAGTGCGATCTCACCGTGCGCTTCGTTCTGCTGCTTTTCCAGAAAAGCGATCAGCATGCCGAACTGCGTGCCCCAGTCACCTACGTGGTTGGCGCGAATGACGTTATGGCCTAAAAACGACAGGGTACGCACCGCCGCATCGCCAATAATGGTCGAGCGAACGTGACCGACGTGCATCTCTTTCGCCACGTTTGGCGCGGAATAATCGACGACGATAGTTTGTGGTTCAACTGTCGTAACGCCAAGGCGAGGCGCGTTAACGACGCTGTCAACCTGAGCAGCAAGCCAGTCGGCATCCAGAAACAAATTAATGAAGCCAGGTCCGGCGATTTCAACCTTGCTGACGATACCCTGCAGGTCAAGGTGTTTAAGCACTTCTTCAGCCAGCTGTCGCGGCACTTTACCCAGTTGTTTTGCGACGGCCATGATGCCGTTCGCCTGGTAATCGCCAAACTGTGCTTTGGCTGACTGCCGTACCTGCGGTTCACAACTGGCCGGAGCGCCTGCTGCAATCATCGCCTGACTGACTTTATCTGAAAGAAGAGCCTGAATATTCACCGGATTACCTTATATGCAAAAACGCCTGCGTCATGGTGCGCAGGCTGTCATTTTGTACGAGGCCCTGTAGCAAAATTGCTGTACAGTGGCACCGCTAAAAAAGAAGGGGAAAAGTATACTGTATTTCGGATGTAGTTATCCAGGTACCTGAAGGCTCAGGAGGCGGGCTTTGCAGGAAAAAGTGGGGACAGTTTCCTGCATAGTCCGTCAGGTGCGGCGGCGGTGTGGGCGGTATGGACTGGCAACGGTCATTTTTTCGTTACGAACCTTCCAGTGACGTACCAAAGCAAACCCCATCATAACGACAAGCACTGCGACGAGTATTAACATCAGCATTTGCTATTCCTCAGTAGTAGAAGCGGAACGAATCTATAAGTATTCATAATACCCTACAAGTCAGGGGTGAGGATTTAAGAATAGTCGCATTGTATAAATTTAACTGAACGAATTTTTTGTCTTAAGACAAATTATATAGTGAAAAATGAGATCAAGAACCACCTTTTACTGGATAAAATGTTAGTTTTTTGCGTATTTTGCTGGTTTATCAGCGCTGAAAGTTAAGTTTATACAGTTTTATTGGTACGAAATTGTCAGTAATGCGCAGGATAAATATTACATTTAGTTAAGTTTTGGAAGGGGTAGTAGAATGTTTTCTGGTAATGTTGCTGAAGAACTAAGCGATTTGGTTAACAGTTCTTCTGAGTTTTTACGCTATCTTAACGATTTGGCGGCGCGTCTGGGCCTCGATCTGGTTGATTTAAAAGCCGATCATATTGCCGTGCGCTGCAATCAGCCCGCGACGGCAGAACGCTGGAAAAAAGGTTTTTTACAGCATGGCGTGCTGTTTTCAGAAAAAGAGATCAACGGGCGGCCCGTCGCTTTATTTGAACTGCATGAACCTTTAACCGTTGGGCCGTGGCAGATAAGCGTAGTAGAGCTTCCCTGGCCAGGCGAGCGTGTTTACCGCCATGAGGGCTGGGAACATGTTGAAATCGTTCTGCCGGGTGATGAAGAGCAGCTGAGCGCTCGCGCGATTGCGCTGATGTCCGATGAAGGTCTGTCAAGGCCGGGTATTTCAGTCAAAAACAGTGCGCCAAAGGGGGCAGGCGAAAGGTTGCTTAATCCTACGCTGGCCGTCAGCGACGGCAACGTAACCATCAAGTTCCATCCCTGGAGCCTGAAGGACGTCGTGGAGAGCGAACGGGCGTCTTAACGTGTTAGCGTCTGTACCGCTTTTTCCATCCGCCGTAGCGCCTCGTGGATAAGGTCATGCGTACAGCCAAAGTTAAAGCGCACAAATTTATCATCGCCGAAATCTTTTCCCGCTGAGAATCCCAGCCCGTGCCGCTCGAAAAACAGCGCCGGGCTGGCAACGTTAAGCTGGCTGGCGTCGATCCAGGCCAGGTAGGTTGCTTCAGGCGCGGCAAGAGAAAGGCCTTCAATCGCGTTGATTCGCCGATCCAGCATTGCGCGGGAAGCCTTCAGATAAGCCAGTAGCTCATCCAGCCACGGCTGACCATCGCGCCATGCAGCGGTCGCGGCAACCAGCGACAGTACATCCGGCTGCGGCACAATACCCTGACGAACCGCGTTGAAACGCATGCGCAGCTCTTTGTCGGGAATAATGGCTACCGAAGCGCCAAGGCCGGCGATATTGAAGGTTTTTGAGGGTGAAACCAGCGTTACCGAACGCCGTTCTGCTTCTTTTCCCAGGCTGGCAAAAGGAATATGTTTCGCCCCTTCGGCAAGCAGTAAATCGCAGTGGATTTCATCAGAACAAACGATCAGGTCGTGACGTACCGCAAAACGGAGCTGGGCTTCCAGCTCTTCACGCCGATAAACCGTACCGCCGGGATTTTGCGGATTACAAAGCATCATGAGTTTTTCATGGCCGGTCATGGCCGTTTCCAGCTCGTCAAAATCTGCAATCCAGCGGTTTCCGCTCAGCCGTAGCGGGACATTGAGCTGCGTCCTTCCGGCAAGTTTGGCCGCTTTACGAAACGGCGGATAGATGGGCGTCGGCGCAAGCGTTCCCTGATGCGCTTCGGTAAAAGCGCGCACGGAAATGTTCAGGCCGCTCACTACGCCGGGCAACATCACCAGCCATTCAGGTTCGATTTTCCACTGATAGCGCGTCTGCATACGCGCTATTACCACCTCAGTCAGTTCATCCGGTGCCGAGCCATAACCAAAGATGCCGTGACTGACACGCTGCTGTAAGGCTTCGACCACGCATTCTGGTGAACGGAAATCCATATCCGCTACCCAAAGCGGCAAAATATCTTTGTCGCCATATTTTTGCCATTTCAGGCTGTCGCTGTGACGGCGATCGATTCGCTGGTCAAAATTGCATGCCATGTTAGTGATTCCCGTTACTATTATTTTAAGGTCTGTAGTCAGACTAAACAGCGAAAATCATTTACACAACCAGCCAGCAGTCATTAACAGGAGGATGGAATGTTAAAACTGGAAGTATGCTGCTACGGAGTCGATTGTGCGTTAGCCGCGCAAAATGCGGGCGCCGATCGCGTCGAGTTGTGCTCGGCACCTTCAGAAGGCGGCCTGACGCCGTCAGCGGGCAGCCTGATACAGGCTCGGGAAGCCGTGACCATTCCCGTTCATCCTATAGTCCGCCCGCGAGGTGGTGATTTTTGCTTTACGGACAACGAGTTTAATCAGATTAAGTCTGACATCGCCTTTATTCGTGAACTGGGCTATCCGGGACTGGTTATCGGGATGCTGGATGCCAACGGCCATATTCCCCTTGAGCAGATGAAACAGGTGATGGCGCTTGCTGAAGGCATGGCGGTAACGTTTCATCGCGCGTTCGATCTTTGCCACAGTCCGTTAACCGCCTTACAGCAGTTAACCGATCTGGGCGTGGCGCGTATTTTAACCTCCGGCCAGCAGCAGAGTGCCGAAAGTGGTTTACCTTTATTAAAGGAACTAAATCAGCTGACGCGTGGTCCAATCATTATGGCTGGCGCAGGCGTTCGCCTCAGTAACCTGCAAAAGTTTGTAGATGCAGGATTAAGCGAGCTGCACAGCTCCGCCAGTCAGAGGATTGCTTCCTCAATGCGCTATCGCAAAGCAGGCGTTTCTATGACATCGGTAGCGGAAACGGACGAGTTTAGCCGTCTCTGTGTGGACAGCGATATGGTCGAAGCGATGAAGGCTTCCCTGACGCTAAGCCCACCGATTGTTGCCTGACCCTCGATTTTGCCGCGCAGCACGCCAGTTCAGCGACGTGATGTTTGCAAGTACCAGGCCCCATCCATTTTGGTGGGGCTTTTTTTCTGCCTGTCGATCGTCATTTTTCTCATCCGCCCAGAATCCACTTACACTTAGATTTTCCCGTTGAGCTAGCGAGACTGCTGATGAACCCGATGTTGATTACCGCGTGTGCCGCGCTGCTGGCTTTGCTGAATGCTGCGCCAGCCGCCGCCGTTGAAAAATGTCCGGCCAGCGCCGCGCAAATTAATGACAGCAACAGCCTGCTGCTGCTGGGCGGCACGTCCAGAGGGCCGGTAAAGCAGGTGGTGATGGGCGAGTTTGGTAAGGATGTTGACCGGCAAAGACGTCTGCTGGGGGAGTTTGACCGCTGTGGTTCACTGCTACGTGCGGATATCAATTTTGATAAGAATGAGGGCGACCTGGTGCTGAAGATGGTACAGAGCATCACTCGCGTTGCCACCGGCTGGAAAGCTGTTTATGCCGTAGCCATATTTATCAAAAAGCCGGGCGAGTTGGTGGAGGTTAATAACAAGCAGGGCACCATCGATTTTCTGGTTGGCAAAGCGGGCACCATCACCAGCTCTTCAGAAGCTTTTTTACTTCAGGGCAAAAAAGGTTTTACTGAAACCACTAACAGCTATGATAGCCGACTGCGCCTGATAAAAAGCGTGGCGCGAGGATCGGACGCGCAGGCGAATGGCGAATCTGTCTATCAGTGGAACGATAAAAATCAGCTTATTGCCAGCCACTCTGACAACAATGAAATGAAATGGTCTTATGACGGGATGAATCGTGAGAAAGGGTTGTTTTCCATTACGCATAATCCTGACAGCAGGCTGACCACGCAGGATGAGTGCCAACTGTGGGACGATCACGATAACTGTACCCTCAGCTATTCGCATGAAAGGGAAGTTTTTGCGCAGGGAGAAATTTCGCGGAACATCAGCGCCGCCTACCGCTTTGAGTACTGGCAGCCGGAGCAGGATAAACAGGGGCCAGATGCCCAATAAGAAAGGCGGCCCGAAGCCGCCTGGAAGCGTTATTTTACCGTCTGGCTGAACGCATCGACCGCCAGGATCGCGCTGGCAATATCCGCAGCGCTAAGGTTAGGGTTAAGGTTTTTCAGCGTATCGCCTTCGCTGTTCGCCAACTCGCCTACCTTCAGCAGGTTTTCCCAGCTCTCGTTTTCCAGATGCATCTCACGCAGCGTGACAGGCATTTTGATTGAGCGATAGAAGCGAACGTAACGCGCAATTTCCTCATCGGGACGCTGTTCCAGCACCATTTGTGTTAGCGTGCCGTACGCCACTTTTTCACCATGTGTCAGGTGATGAATGTCGCCATCAATAGCGGTAAAACCGTTATGGATAGCGTGCGCACCGGCTAATCCGGCATTTTCAAAGCCCAGTCCGGAAAGCAGCGTGTTGGCTTCCACTACCGCCTCGACGGCTGGCGTAACCACTTTTTTCTCTACGGCCTGATAAGCGCTGTAACCCCAGGTCAGCAGCGTTTTTTCGCAGGCTTCGGCAATTGCCATCCCGGCAATGGTGGGATCGCCATCCACCATCGATTTGCTGTGCGAGCGTTTGACCGCCTGCGCTTCGACATAGGTCGCCAGGCCGTCGGCAATGCCGGAAGCGAACAGCCTGACCGGCGCACGAGCGCAAACCTGCGTATCGACCAGCACCAGATCCGGATTTTTGCTGTAGAAGCGATAGCTTTCAAACACGCCGCTGTCGGAATAGATGACGGAAAGGGCGCTACAGGGCGCATCGGTCGAAGCGATAGTAGGGACAATAACGACGGGCTGTTTTAACTCGTCGGCAACCGCTTTGACCGTATCCAGCGTTTTGCCGCCGCCAACGCCGATGACCAGACGCGCGCCGTCTTTCCTGGCCAGTGCCGCCAGGCGAGAAATCTCGTTGCTGGACGCTTCACCGTTGAACTGCTGATAGTGAAACTCAACGGCATGCTGCCGCAGCGAGTCCTGTACTTCTTTTCCCGTTAGTTTCCACACTACTTCATCCGCGACCACGAAAGCATTGTTGCCCAGTTCTGCAACATACTCACCCAGCTGCGCCATCACGCCAGCACCCTGGACATATTTACGTGGTGAAGAGAAAACAAATTTGCTCATCAGGCACTCCTTTTTGTGAAATAAAGGGTTGTACTGCTTCCACCGTAGACCTTTTGTAGCGAGAGCGTTGGTGGAAAAGCGGCATAGCAGTGAAAATGCGATTTTCGCCAGCGCAACATTTCTGTTAAAAAAGGGTTAAATTATTCCACGGGAGTTCGTTATGACCGCTTCGCTACTCGCTTTTCTTCTCACTATTACCTTGTTGACGATGACGCCGGGCTTCGATACGGCGTTAATTTTGCGTACATCGGCGGCCAGCGGCTGGAAAAAAGCGCTGGCGACCAGCATGGGCGTAAACCTTGGCTGTATGGCATGGGGTGTTGCCGTGGGCGTGGGGCTGGGCGCGCTGCTGCTGGCTTCTGAAATTGCCTATAACGCATTGCGGCTGGTTGGTGCGGCTTATCTTTTATGGCTGGGCGTGGGGCTGCTGTTGAAGCCTCGTGGCGCTTTGACGACCGATCTGCCAGAAGCGAAAAAGCAAAGCAGCTACCGCAGCGTGTTTATGCGGGGATTTTTGGGAAATCTGCTGAATCCAAAAGTAGGGATTTTCTACGTCTCATTTCTGCCGCAGTTTATTCCGGCTGGCGGCTCGGTGGCGCTCTGGAGCATCGGGATGGCCTTTGCGCATGTGGTTATCGGCACGATATGGAACGGGATGCTGATTGCGTCGACGCAATATTTTGCGGAGAAGCTGCGTAAGCCAGCGGTAATGAAAGTGATGGATCGCCTGACCGGCTGCGTCTTTATTGGCTTTGCCGCTAAGCTGGCGCTGGCGAAGCGCTGAGGGGTTGCTGTGGCAAATGTTGCTGCACGTCGGGTGTAAAGCTGCAAGGGCAGATCGGAACGCGGACACGCCGTTAATACATCCCTCCAGGCTCGCCTGGCGCGTCCATGCGCCAAACGGTCCGCTTATCCGACCAGCCCTTGCTGCTGGTTGAGCGATTGAGTTGCTGTGAGAGGCGCTGCGGGAGCGGTGCAAAACATTGGCAATTGGGTTGCTGTGGAAGATCGCTGTAAGAGCTGCTACAGGATCGTAGCAGCGCATTAGCAATGGAATTGCCGCATTAAGTTCCCGCAACCTTACCGAATCTGTACCAAACCGCCATAGGTTTCCATATAGCGTGGCGCTTTCAAATCATCGACCTGAAAGTTCACCAGCTCGAACAGCAGGCAAAGCAGGTTCTGTTGCGTTTCCCCACTGACGGAGCCGCTCATTAATACCTGCGTCAAAGCCTGGCAATAGTCGGTAAGGGTTTCAGGCTCCGTAATAAAAGGCGTATTACGAAGCGTAGTAACGTCACCTGTTGTTAATTGCATAATACGGTTATCGGGAACCGGCTCCTGATAAATTGACCGTAATTTCTCAAAGCTGGCGGTAAGCTTTTTAAAAAGCGCAAGGCGTTCCATGTCATTATCCGTCTCCATTAAGGCGGAAACGAGTCGCTCGTTATATTCCGCCAGGTCAATAAAGTCCATTCCCGCAGGAAGTGATGAAAAATTTGTAAACTCGGGGCGAGTTTGGGTAAACTGTTTCACAGCCATGATGTTACTCCGTTTAACATTGTGGTAAGAAGCTCGTCAGTGTCTCACCACTGGCGAGCTTCGCTATTTAACGCGGCCGACTTTGTTCGGCGCATGCCCACTCTATTCTTTTTATCTGCCTGGTCAATACTGAATTACCCTTTTTTCCTTCGAATAATTGATGGGATTTTTGTTATGGAAGGGTGCTCGAAAAATAGTAAGAAAACCTGAAATAAGTCGTCATTTTTTGCGAGGTGGCTCGTAATGAAAATACAAGTAACTTTTAAAGGTTAAGGCTTTTAGTAATATAGAGGTTCTGTTGTGGTTCGTTATTTTTATTGAAGGTAATTTGGTGGGGGTTACGTAAAGCGTGTCATAACAGTATGCTTATTCATAGTGTAGAGGTAGCAACAACCGCCTCTTATCGGGTGACGGAATACTCTGACTACTCAATAAAGAGGAATTATGGCGCTCTATAGCTTCATTCTGGCACTGCCAGGCGTAACGAATCAGACTAAAGGACTTGAAGACGCACTGCATGAAAGCGGCTGTGACGATGCGTTGCTATGCGCATACGGAAAATCCGTCTGCGTTGAGTTCGACCGTGAAGCTAATTCTCTGAATGAGGCTATTGCATCAGCGATTAAAGATATCAAATCGGCCGGAATCGGCGCTATTGTTAAAAGAGATGACCTCACGTTTCTGGTGATAAGTAACTAGCGTCTCTTTATGTGCATCAGTGATGAACAGGTCACGGTTGTGCATTGGTTCCTGGGGAAAATGAAAAGTACATATTGAAGTAGTAACTTCAAATAATTTAGAGTGTTAGCACGAGTAGAATAAAGGAAGGTTGCTACAATGATTTGCACTAAGGAGGAACCGGAAAAAGTGTCACCTCCAAAAATGCGAAACCCCGAGAGGGACTAAAGTCTGTCTCGGGGATCTAAGTAGATTGTTGGAGGCGCTTAGTATGAACACCAGAGGGGCCGAACCAACTGCTCTGAAAAGGATTCTAAACACCTATGGCTGAAAGTCAAGTTCCTTACGATTATGCTGGCAATGAGGCCAGCCTCATTGAAAACCTGTCTAAAGAGCGCTTTGCGCCGTACTTAAAAAGTGCTGGGTTTAATACCCAGTATGCTTTCAGTTTGTATCTTTATAATGCACGGCTGTCAAAATCCTTCCTTTATCCCTTACATATTCTTGAGGTCACTCTTCGGAACAGGATGAGCGAGGTATTCAGCGTTTATTTCGATGAAAAATGGTTTGACCATAGCTCTTTCAGATCGGGATTGTCGGATGAAAGCATGGATGCGCTGGATCGTGGGATAAGAAGAGCTAAAAAGCCTAACAAGGAAGATATTATTTCAACATTAACTTTTGATTTTTGGTCAAACCTGTTTAGACCAGAGTACGACAGGTTTGTATGGCAAAAAAACATGAAGAATTTATTGCCGAATGTCTCTATGACTCGAAAAGAGTTCGAGAAAACGGTCAAGGGCATTAACGATTTTCGAAATCGTATTGCGCATTATGAACCAATACATAAAATGAACTTGAGTCAGATGCATATTGACATACTGCATACATTGCAATGGTTGTCAACTGAAACCAGCCTCTGGGTAAAGCACCATTCCACTGTCAACGAATGTTTACGCATGAAACCTTCGCCAAAAGGGAATGGGAGTGTTTTGATAAGCGACCGATGTGATAAGGATTTTACAGTAGTAACTCTCGATGAAAACATCAGTAAAATAAATAACTCGAAATTTACGATTTGCGTTGATAGTAAAGGTGATATAAAAGCCGTTCTAAAAAAAGAACATCTGGCTAACTATATAATGTCCCAGTCAGAAGACGATGAAATAATAATAGATCTCAAGTCTCATGACGTAAGCACTCTAATCGAGAAAATGCT
The DNA here is from genome assembly GCF_019132875.1 of Erwinia phyllosphaerae. GTDB lineage: Bacteria > Pseudomonadota > Gammaproteobacteria > Enterobacterales > Enterobacteriaceae > Erwinia > Erwinia phyllosphaerae. The sequence goes on along the minus strand of NZ_JAHSPF010000001.1, from coordinate 123,860 downwards.
TGTTAGTAATGTTAATATTTGCGATGCAGGAGATCCTTATATATGTATTGGGAAGTATTTTAAAAGCAGAGTCAGTTTCCTCGTTGTTCTGGATAAAGGAGAAATCACAGGCGTAGTAGAGAAAGCACATCGGAGATATTAATATTACATATAGTTAATCAGATTTTCTGTACCTTGTTGGTGGATATATTCATCCCTTTACGACCCCGTGCCGTAGTCCCGTTTCTGAGTGCAGTTCTTCCGAGAGATATTAATAAGCCCGATCCGGATAAACCACACCTGCATAAGCCAGAGCCGGATAAGCCATGCCGGATACCGCACAGGCGCAGTATCCGGGTTTCCACGGAAAGAACATCATCCGGACAGGACGAAATCCACTTCGGGTTGCAATCGACCTAAGGTTTTCGCGCCACCAGCACGGCGCGCAGCGGGGCCGGATAGCCTTCAACGGTTTTAGTCGGGTCGTTGGGGTCGAGGAATTCCGCCAGCGACTCGCTGGTCATCCAGTCGGTGCGGCGCTGTTCGTCAGTTGAGGTAACAGAGTAGTCCGCGATTTTAACGTCAACGAAGCCGCACTTTTCCAGCCAGTTTTTCAGCGCGCCGGTAGACGGAATAAAATAAACGTTACGCATCTGCGCATAGCGTTCGCCCGGCACCAGCACCGCATGCTCGTCGCCTTCAACGACCAGCGTTTCCAGCACCAGCTCGCCGCCGCTGACCAGCTGGTTTTTTAGCTGATAAAGGTGATCCAGCGGCGAACGGCGGTGATAAAGCACGCCCATTGAAAAGACGGTATCAAAGGCCTTCAGTTCCGGCAGCTGTTCAATCCCCAGCGGCAGCACGTGCGCGCGCTGATCGTTACCCAACAGCTTGCGCACCGCCTCAAACTGACAGATAAACAGCTGCATCGGATCGATACCGACCACCAGATTCGCGCCCGCGCCAACCATGCGCCACATGTGATAGCCGCTGCCGCAGCCAACGTCCAGCACGGTACGGCCAGCCAGCGACGAGATATGCGGCAGCACGCGGTCCCACTTCCAGTCCGAGCGCCATTCGGTATTGATATTCACGCCGTACAGCGAATAAGGGCCTTTGCGCCACGGCATCAGATTGCGCAGCAGGCTTTCAAGGCCGCCGCGCTGGCGCTCGCTCAGGTGGCTGCTGTCGGCGCTTACGCTGTGCAGCAAGTCCAGCGTTTCCGGCACGATGACCGGCAAATGCTCAACGGAGCGATCCCAGTTCTTGAAATGGCCGTGCAGCTGTTCACGCTGCCAGGCGGCAATCTGCGCCGGTAAGGTTTCCAGCCAGTGCGACAGCGGGCTTTTAGCGATAAGCTGATAAAAATTACCAAAATCCATCAGTCAGTTCCTGCCTTCAGCGCAATCAGCGAGCCAAAATTAAAGCACTGGAACCACAGCTCGGCGTGCTCAAAACCGGCGGTACGCAGCCGCGCCTTATGCGTTTCCACGCTGTCGGTCAGCATGACGTTTTCCAGCATGCTGCGCTTCTGGCTGATCTCCAGTTCGCTGTAGCCGTTAGCCCGTTTAAAGTCGTGGTGCATATTAAACAGCAGCTCGCCCACGTCCGCGTCGGCAAAGCTGAATTTTTCAGAAAGCACCAGCGCGCCGCCGGGACGCAGCCCTTGCCAGATGGTGTTAAGCAGCGCCTGGCGCTCAGCAGGTTCTAAAAACTGTAACGTAAAGTTCAGCACCACCAGCGAGGCATTTTCGATGGGGATATGACGAATATCGGCTTCAATAACCTCTACCGGGGTGTCGGCGCGAAAGGCGTCGATATGGCGGCGGCAGCGTTCTACCATCGCGGGGGAGTTATCGACGGAAATAATCCGGCAGCCTTCTGCTTTAATATTACGACGCACCGACAGCGTGGCGGCACCCAGCGAGCAGCCCAGATCGTAAACCTGGCTATGCGGCTGGACAAAACGCTCGGCCAGCATGCCGATCATCGAAATAATGTTCGAATAGCCGGGCACCGAGCGCTGGATCATATCGGGAAAAACTTCGGCCACGCGCTCGTCGAACGTCCAGTCGCCCAGTTTGGCAATTGGCGCGGAGAACAGCGTATCGCGGTTAGACATAGTGGTAAATCCGGAAAAACGAAAGGGCGTATTCTGGCAGAAAGCGACGCGGGCTGCATCTTTTCTGCCGCTGAATTAACGGCTGCGGCTAGTTAAGGGTAAAAACCAGATCCCAGGGAAGAAAAATCAAATTGAGAATAATCATTGCCAGCAGCGACAGCATAGTGATGATCATCCCGTTTTTACGCCATAACAGCGTGCTGGTGCGCATGCCGTAGCTGTGTAAAACACGGCCAAGGAAAAAGAAGAGTCCGGACAGATGTAGCATCCACATGTCCGCGCCGTTCATCTCCATCACCACCAGCAGCAGCAGGGCGAGAGGAATATACTCAACCGCGTTGCCGTGAATACGAATGGCCGTTTGCAGTTCATAAAAGCCGCCGTCGCCATGAGACACGCGGTACTGACGGCGCAAACGCACCACGTCAAAAGAAAACTTGATAAGAAACAGTGCTCCAAGCACCACATACAGCGCGCTGACCATCCTTACTCCGTGCAGGCTAAAACGTCAGGCGCCATCATAGCGGCGAAAAGACGCGCTGTCAGCAAATGCTCCTGTTCGTCCAGTTCAGAATAAACTTTCCTGCTGCGGCCAGTCCGGCATTGCGCCAATATCCGGCACGGCTTGCTGCAACGCGGGCCAGAGGCTTTGCACCATCCCGGGCGCGAAGGCCACGTCTGGCGTATGAATAAACAGCCACGGCTGGCCCTGTTCACGCCACTGCGGCAGCTTTTTTTGCCAGGCTTCAAACCATTGTAAATTAGCGCTGGCGTCATCGCCGCCGATAAAGCGGATCATCGGCTGGTCGGCAGTCATCACCGCATGTACCGGCAGATGGGGTTTTTTGCGCTGCGCTTCAATAATGGCCGGATTACTGGCGATAGCGGAATGTACGCCGCGCGTGTCCAGAATGACCCGATTCACGCTGCGCTGGTGTAAACCCGCATTCAGCGCTTTTTCAGCCTCGCCCTTGGCGAAAAATTCAGGATGACGCACTTCCACGCCGTAGCTGAACGTTTTTGGCAAGCCGTCAAGAAACGACCAGAGCGCGGGCAAATCGGCTGGCGAAAAGGCGGAGGGAAGCTGTAGCCAGTACTGACCGATGCGGGAAGCGAGCGGGGCCAGCAGGCTGAAAAATTCTGCGGTCAGATCGCCGCTGTCGCGCAAGGCAGCCTTGTGGCTGATGGTGGCGGGAAATTTAAAGCAGAAACGAAAGTCGTCATGGGTCATGTCATACCAGCGCTGCACAATGTCAGGACGCGGCAATGCGTAAAGCGTGGTGTTGCCTTCTACGCAGTTAAAGTAGCGTGCGTAGTCGGCAAGCGTTTCCATGCCCAGCTTTTTCCATTGTGGATGCTGCCACTGCGGCAGACCCAGATAAAAAGGCTTCATCTTTATTCCTTTTATCCTGCAACAGCGACCGCTTCCGTGCGATCGCTGGCGGTAATTACAGCGCGGCGATAATGTCGTCAGAGGTGCGAACGCGACCCAGACGAGGGAAAATATACTTAAAGCTGCCGTTATGCTCTTCCGTGCTGCCAGCGGCGCAAATATCTTCTGCCACGATCAGGTTAAAGCCCAGTTCCCAGGCGTTACGCGCGGTAGATTCTACGCCAATATTGGTAGAAATGCCGCCCAGCACGATGGTATCAATACCGCGACGGCGCAGCTGTAGCTCCAGATCGGTGCCGTAAAACGCGCCCCACTGGTGCTTGATGACTTCGATATCGCTGTCCTGTTTGCCCAGCGCTTCCGGCCAGTCCCACCAGTTGTCCGGCAGCGGGCCGCCGTGGCTGTTGTCGACAGGCTGCTTTGGTGCATCGCCAAAGTCTTTTGCCCAGCCTACGCGCACCAGGACTACCGGCGCATTGGCGGCACGGAATTTATCGGCCAGCTTTGCTGAACGGGTAACCACATCTGCCGCCGTGTAAGGGCCACCGGCGAAAGGCAGAATGCCTTCCTGTAAATCAATCAGCACCAGCGCGGTGGTCGCTGCATTTAATTCCAACATATTTGCTCCGAATGTCAGGGAAAACGGTCGAGAATACAGGCAGTCAGCCCATTTGGGCGATAACAACAATGTGAGAGACGCGTGAAATTTGTTAGCTTTTGTGAGATGCAGGATAATTGTAGCGGTTTTTGTTGGCTTTCGGCGCCGCTGGCTGGAAGCGGCACTTATCGCGCCGGGCTTTTTCCATTATAATAGCCGCCTTTTTCGCGGCGGCATCGCCCTGAACAGATAACATTAAAGATGCTGCCCGTGAGCGGCGAAGTTAAAAGGATAGCGTTATGCGTACTGAGTATTGCGGACAGATCAACCTGTCTCACGTAGGCCAACAAGTGACACTGTGCGGGTGGGTTAACCGCCGCCGCGATCTGGGAAGCCTGATCTTTATCGATATGCGCGATCGTGAAGGTATCGTGCAGGTGTTCTTCGATCCCGATCGCCAGGACGCTTTTAAGCTGGCCTCTGAACTGCGTAACGAGTTCTGCATTCAGCTTACCGGCACCGTGCGTGCCCGTGACGAAAAAAACAAAAACAGCGATATGGCGACGGGTGAAGTCGAAGTCTTTGCGACCGACCTGACCATTATCAACCGCGCCGAGCCGCTGCCGCTGGACTCTAACCAGGTTAACAGCGAAGAAGCGCGCCTGAAGTATCGCTATCTGGATCTGCGTCGTCCGGAGATGGCGCAGCGCCTGAAAACCCGTGCGAAAATCACCAGCTTCGTTCGCCGCTTTATGGACGATAACGGCTTTTTAGATATCGAAACGCCGATGCTGACCAAAGCCACGCCGGAAGGCGCGCGCGACTATCTGGTGCCAAGCCGCGTGCATAAAGGCAAGTTTTATGCGCTGCCGCAGTCGCCTCAGCTGTTCAAACAGCTGCTGATGATGTCCGGCTTCGACCGCTATTATCAAATCGTGAAGTGCTTCCGTGACGAAGACCTGCGCGCCGATCGCCAGCCGGAATTTACCCAGATCGACGTAGAAACCTCCTTTATGACCGCCCCTCAGGTGCGTGAAATCATGGAGCGGATGGTGCGCGACCTGTGGCAGGACGTCAAAGGTGTCGAGCTTGGCGATTTCCCGATGATGACCTTTGCGGAAGCGATGCGTCGTTACGGCTCCGACAAGCCGGATCTGCGTAACCCAATGGAGCTGGTGGACGTTGCCGATCTGCTGAAGGCAGTCGAGTTTAAAGTCTTCTCCGGCCCGGCTAACGACGTTAAAGGCCGCGTGGCGGCACTGCGCGTGCCTGGCGGCGCAGCGCTTAGCCGTAAGCAGATTGATGAATACGGCAAGTTTGTAGAAATCTACGGCGCGAAAGGCCTGGCGTGGATGAAGGTTAACGAGCGTGCGAAGGGCCTGGAAGGCATCAGCAGCCCGGTTGCCAAATTCCTGAGCGCGGAAATTGTCGAAGAGATCCTGACCCGCACTTCCGCCGCCGATGGCGATGCTATCTTCTTTGGCGCCGACAGCGCGAAAATCGTTGCCGATGCGCTGGGTGCGCTGCGCCTGAAGCTGGGCCGCGATCTGGATATCACCAACGGCAACGCGTGGGCGCCGCTGTGGGTGGTTGACTTCCCTATGTTTGAAGAAGATGGCGAAGGCGGCCTCACCGCGATGCACCATCCGTTCACCGCGCCGCGCGATATGACGCCTGCCGAACTGAAAAACGCGCCGGAAACGGCTATCGCCAACGCCTACGACATGGTGATTAACGGCTACGAAGTCGGCGGCGGCTCCGTGCGTATCCACAACGGCCAGATGCAGCAAACGGTATTTGGCATTCTGGGTATCACCGAGCAGGAACAGCGCGAGAAGTTCGGCTTCCTGCTGGATGCGCTGAAGTTTGGTACGCCGCCGCACGCTGGTTTAGCTTTCGGTCTGGATCGCCTGGTTATGCTGTTAACCGGTACGGATAACATCCGTGACGTTATTGCCTTCCCGAAAACGACGGCAGCGGCCTGTCTGATGACCGAAGCGCCAAACTTCGCTAATCCGGCCTCGCTGGGCGAGCTGGGCATTGAGGTGATGAAAAAGTATCAGAAATCCTCCGACGAACAGTCAGAGAACAACTAATGGCGTATAAGCAGCCCGTTTCGGTACTGGTGGTGATCTACGCCCGCGATACCGGACGGGTGCTGATGCTGCAGCGGCGTGACGATACCACCTTCTGGCAGTCCGTAACGGGCAGCCAGGAAGAGGGCGAAAGCCTGGCGGAAACCGCACGGCGCGAAGTGCTCGAAGAGACGGGAATTGATATCAACGCCGGACAGCTCACATTAGTGGACTGCCAACGTCAGATAGAATTCGAAATCTTTGCGCATTTCCGCCACCGCTACGCGCCAGAGGTTACGCACAACAGCGAGCACTGGTTCTGCCTGGCGCTGCCTTGTGAACGCGATATCACCATCAGCGAACATCTGGCTTACCGCTGGCTGGCGGCGGCAGAAGCGGCGGCGCTGACGCGATCCTGGAGTAACCGCCAGGCAATCGAAGAATTTGTTATTTAACTCCGGGGCCGACCAGTAAGCGGCCGATGGAATGGAATAAGTCAAACGTTCAGGCGTTTATCGGCGCAGCAAATTTGTTCGCTGCCAGCGCGCAGCAACCGCAGCGTACTTCAGTACGTGAGGATTGCGAGCACTGCCAGCGGACAAAGTTGCAAGTAAGATAGCCTGTCCGATATTTATCTGGAGAAAAGATTTAATGGCTGGTCATAGTAAATGGGCAAACACTAAGCACCGTAAAGCGGCTCAGGATGCCAAACGCGGCAAGATTTTCACTAAAATCATCCGCGAGCTGGTGACGGCGGCAAAACTGGGCGGCGGCGATGCCGGTTCTAACCCGCGTCTGCGTGCGGCAATGGATAAAGCGCTGTCCAACAACATGACGCGTGACACCATGAACCGCGCTATCGCGCGCGGCGTCGGCGGTGAAGACGACAGCAACATGGAAACCATCATCTATGAAGGCTACGGTCCTGGCGGCACGGCGGTCATGGTTGAATGCCTGAGCGACAACCGTAACCGTACCGTTTCCGAAGTGCGTCACGCCTTTACCAAAACCGGTGGCAACCTGGGCACCGATGGCTCCGTAGCCTATCTGTTTACCCGTAAAGGCGTGATCTCTTTCGCACCGGGCCTGGAAGAAGATACCGTGATGGATGCGGCGCTGGAAGCCGGTGCAGACGACGTAGTGACCTACGACGATGGCGCTATTGACGTATTCACCGCCTGGGAATCATTGGGCGAAGTCAAAGACGCGCTGACCGCAGCCGGTCTGAACGCCGACAGCGCAGAAGTCACCATGATCCCATCGACCAAAGCGGATATGGATGCGGAAACCGCACCAAAACTGCTGCGCCTGATCGATATGCTGGAAGATTGTGACGACGTGCAGGAAGTCTACCATAACGGTGAGATCTCCGACGAGGTGGCGGCGACGCTGTAATGGCGTCCTCACAGCAACAAAAACGGGGTGCGTGATGGCGATCATTCTGGGTATCGATCCCGGCTCACGCATCACCGGCTACGGCATTATCCGCCAGGTAGGTCGCCAGTTGACCTACCTGGGCAGCGGCTGTATCCGCACTAACTCCACCGATTTACCGTCGCGCCTGAAGCTGATTTATGCGGGCGTCAGCGAGATCATCACGCAGTTTCAGCCGGAATATTTTGCCATCGAGCAGGTCTTTATGGCGAAAAACGCCGACTCGGCGCTGAAGCTGGGCCAGGCTCGCGGGGCGGCTATTGTCGCGGCAGTGAATCACGATCTGCCGGTGTTTGAGTATGCTGCACGCCAGGTGAAGCAAACCGTAGTCGGCATCGGCAGCGCCGAAAAAAGCCAGGTGCAGCACATGGTGCGAACGCTGCTGAAGCTTTCCGCCAACCCGCAGGCAGACGCCGCCGATGCGCTGGCTATTGCCATCACGCATTGCCACCTTAGCCAGAACGTTAACCGTCTGGGCGAAGGCAAGCTCAATCTGGCGCGTGGCCGCCTGCGTTCCTGATAAGCTGGATATCTATCCAGCTTTTTTTATGATATAAATCCCCGCATTAACCTATTTCTGAAGGAAGCTTAAGGTGATTGGTCGTCTGAGAGGCAATATTCTGGAAAAACAGCCGCCGCTGGTGCTGCTGGAAGTCGGCGGCGTAGGCTATGAAGTGCACATGCCGATGACCTGTTTTTACGAGCTTCCCGAACTGCAACAAGAAGCGACGGTGTTTACCCATTTTGTGGTGCGTGAAGACGCACAGCTGCTGTTTGGCTTCAACAGCCGTCAGGAGCGGGCGCTGTTTCGCGAGCTGATCAAAGTTAACGGCGTCGGGCCAAAGCTGGCGCTGGCCATTCTTTCCGGCATGTCCGCACAGCAGTTTGTTACGGCCGTAGAGCGTGAAGAGATCGCCGCGCTGGTCAAGCTGCCTGGCGTGGGTAAAAAGACCGCCGAGCGCCTGGTGGTAGAAATGAAAGACCGCTTTAAAGGCATGCACGGCGACCTGTTCGCTGCCGATGCGCCGTTTGCGCTGACCAGCGAAGTCCAGGCACCTGCGGCGGGCAATAACGCGGAAGAAGAAGCCGTTGCCGCGCTGGTATCGCTGGGGTATAAACCTCAGGAAGCCAGCAGAATGGTCGGTAAAGTGGGCCGTCCGGATGCAGATTGTGAAACGCTGATCCGCGAAGCCCTGCGCGCAGCTATTTGAGGTAAAGCATGATTGAAGCCGACCGCCTGGTCTCGCCGGGAACCTTCAGCGAAGAAGAAGTGATTGACCGCGCCATCCGTCCAAAGCTGCTGGAAGAGTATGTCGGCCAGCCGGTGGTGCGTGAACAGATGGAAATTTTCATCCAGGCCGCGAAAATGCGCGGTGACGCGCTGGATCACCTGCTGGTATTCGGGCCGCCGGGCCTGGGGAAAACCACGCTGGCCGGTATTGTCGCTAACGAGCTGGGCGTTAACCTGCGCACCACTTCCGGCCCGGTGCTGGAAAAAGCAGGCGATCTGGCGGCGATGCTCACTAACCTTGAACCGCACGACGTGTTGTTCATCGATGAAATCCATCGTCTGTCGCCAGTAGTGGAAGAGGTGCTCTATCCGGCGATGGAAGATTACCAGCTGGATATCATGATTGGCGAAGGGCCAGCGGCTCGCTCCATCAAGCTGGATCTGCCGCCGTTTACGCTGATTGGCGCGACAACGCGTGCGGGGTCGTTAACGTCGCCGCTGCGCGACCGCTTCGGCATTGTGCAGCGCCTGGAGTTTTATCGCGTAGAAGATCTCCAGCACATCGTTGGCCGCAGCGCTGCCTGCCTGGGTCTGCCGCTCAGCGAAGAGGGCGCACTGGAAATCGCTCGCCGTTCGCGCGGTACGCCGCGTATCGCTAACCGCCTGCTGCGCCGCGTCAGGGATTTCTCGGAAGTGAAAGCCCAGGGCAGCCTGAGCGGCGACGTGGCTGCCAGAGCGCTGGATATGCTTAACGTGGATACGGAAGGCTTCGACTATATGGACCGCAAGCTGCTGCTGGCCATTATCGATAAGTTTACCGGCGGCCCGGTCGGGCTGGATAACCTGGCGGCGGCGATTGGCGAAGAGCGCGAAACCATTGAGGACGTGCTGGAGCCTTATCTGATCCAGCAAGGCTTTATTCAGCGAACGCCGCGTGGCCGAATGGCAACGCAGCACGCCTATAAGCACTTTGGCATCACGCGGGAAGAGTAAGAGAAACCGGCTACACAGCCGGTTTTTTCATCATGCTCAGCATAAACATCAGCGACGCGCCCAGCACCACCGACGGGCCGGCTGGCGTATCGTAAAAGGCGGAAAAGGTTAGTCCGGCGCTGACGGCCAGAATGCCTACCACCACAGCGAAAGCGGCCATCTGCTCCGGCGTGCGGGCGAAGCGTCTGGCAGTTGCGGCAGGGATAATCAGCAGCGAAGTAATAATCAGCGCGCCGACAAACTTCATCGCCACACCAATGGTCAACGCCGTAACCAGCATCAATACCATTTTGGTGCGCTGGATATTCACGCCGTCCACCTGCGCCAGTTCAGGGCTAATCGTCATAGAAAGCAGCGCGCGCCAGTTTGCGGCCAGCACAATCAGTACCACGGCCACACCCGCGGCAATGGTATAGAGGTCGGCTGGCGTTACGGCCAGTAAGTCTCCAAACAGATAGGCCATCAAATCTACGCGCACGCCGGACATCAGGCTGACCACGACCAGGCCTAACGACAGCGCGCAGTGCGCCATAATGCCCAGCAGCGTATCAATAGCCAGATGCGGGCGGCGCTCCAGCCAGACCAGCAGCAAAGCCAGCAGCAGCGTTACGGCAATCACCGCGTAAAACGGGCTAATATTCAGCAGTAAACCGAAAGCGACGCCGAGTAGCGAAGCGTGCGCCAGCGTGTCGCCAAAATAGGACATGCGCCGCCAGACCACAAACGAGCCCAGTGGGCCTGCTGCCAGCGCCAGAAAAAATCCCGCCAGCCAGCCGGGTAACAGCAGTTCAATCACTTGTTTTGTCCTCTACGTAAAACGATACGTCCTTGAAGGTCGTGACGATGATTATGTTGATGGCGATAAATCGCCAGCTGTTCCGCGCCGCGAGGGCCAAACATAGAGATAAACTCCGGATGTTGCGACACCGCCTCCGGCGTGCCCGAACAGCAGATATGCTGATTCAGGCACAGCACCTCGTCCGTTTTCGCCATCACCAGATGCAGATCGTGCGAAACCATCAGCACGCCGCAGTTCAGCTCGCGCCGCAGCTGATCGATCAGATCGTAAAGCGCCACCTGACCGTTAACATCCACGCCCTGGGTCGGCTCATCCAGCACCAGCAGCTGTGGCTGATTGAGCAGGGCGCGCGCCAATAAGACACGCTGCATTTCACCGCCCGACAACTTTTGCAGCGGCGCGTTAACCAGCTGGCCAGCCTGTACGCGTTTTAACGCGGGCAAAATGTCGGCGCGTTTGACGCCGCCACGCAACAGCATAAAACGCTCGACCGTCAGCGGCAGCGTGGCATCCAGATGAATTTTTTGCGGCACGTAACCAATACGCAGCCGTTCATGGCGAATCACGCTGCCCTTCGTTGGCTGAATCAGTCCCAGCACCACGCGGACCAGCGTAGACTTACCGGCACCGTTAGGCCCAAGCAGCGTTAATATCCTGCCGGGTGCCAGCGCCAGAGAAACGTTGGAAAGCACGGCGCGCTGACCAAAGCTGACGGAAATTTTTTCAAGGCTAATCAGTGAGGACATAGGATTACAGTTTGCAGAAGTTTTCGAATGTTATAATATCACAATCCATCAACCTGTCACGATGGACTGAATCATTATGTTACATAAAACCAAGCCCTTATTCGCCCTCTGTGCTGCACTGGGGTTTGCCGCTTCGCTTGCCGCACCCGCGCAGGCTGCCGTAGTCGCTTCCGTTAAGCCATTAGGTTTTATTGCCGCCGCCATTGCCGATGGCGTGACGCCGGTCGACATTTTGCTGCCTGACGGCGCTTCCGAGCATGATTATTCATTGCGCCCTTCAGACATCAAACGCTTGCAGGACGCGGATCTGGTGGTTTGGGTTGGCCCGGAAATGGAAGCGTTTATGCCGAAAGCCGTCGCCGCGCTGCCCGCACAAAAATCGCTTGAGCTGGCAGATTTATCGACGGTTAAACCGCTGCTGATCCGCGGTCAGGATGAAGATGAAAATGAGCATGAAGAGGGGAGTGAAACCGATCGCGGTCACGCCCATACTCATCACCACGGCGAATATAATATGCACCTGTGGATGTCGCCTGAGATCGCCCGGCAATCTGCGGTTGCAATCCATGCAAAATTATTGGAACTTATGCCGCAAAGCAGAGACAAACTAGACGCGAACCTGCAGCACTTTGAGGCAGAATTGGCCACGGCCGATACGCAGATAGCGACTCAGCTTAAGCCGGTTAAAGGAAAAGGGTATTTCGTCTTTCACGATGCGTATGCATACTTTGAAAAACATTTCGGTCTGACCCCAACAGGTTATTTTACCGTTAACCCTGAAATCCAGCCCGGCGCCCAGCGTTTACATCAAATTCGAACAGAGTTGGTTGAGCACAAGGCCGTTTGTGTCTTTGCTGAGCCACAATTCAGGCCGGCCGTAATTGATGCCGTTGCCAGAGGAACCTCGGTGCGTTCAGGAACGCTCGATCCGCTGGGAACGGCCATCACACCGGGAAGAGACAGCTATGTGACATTCCTCTCACAGCTGTCCAGCCAGTATACGAGCTGTCTGAAAGGAGCATAGAGGAACTAATACGTGCAGCAAATTGCCCGCGCTGTCGCTATGGCGTTTAATACATTGCCGCGAACCCACCGCGTTATGCTGGGTTCGCTCACCGTTGTCACGCTGGCCGTCTCCGTATGGCGGCCATTCGTTTATCATCCCACCGTCAGCGATGACAATCCGATAGTCAAAAGCATTGAGCTGGACAAAAGCCAGCTGCGCACGCTGCTGCCGGAAGCCAGTGAGCCTATCGATCAGGATACGCCTTCGCCTGATGATGATGTGCCGAAGGATGAACTGGACGAGGATGTACCTAATGAAGCCGGCACCCACGACTACGTGGTGTCTGCGGGAGATACGTTAAGCAGCGTGCTTAATCAGTATGGCATCGATATGGGAGATATCAACCAGCTGGTCAAGGTCGATAAAGATCTGCGTAACCTCCAGATTGGGCAGCAGCTGTCGTGGACGCTAACCGACGATGGCCAGCTCCAGCGTTTAACCTGGGAAGCGTCGCGTCGCGAAACCCGTACCTATGACCGTTCTGGCGATACGTTCAAATCCTCTTCCGCTATGCAGAAGGGCGAATGGCAGAACAGCGTGCTTTCCGGCACCGTAGACGGTAGCTTTGTAACCAGCGCCCGCAGCGCCGGGCTGAGCAGCGGTGAAATCAGCGCGGTCATTAAAGCGCTACAGTGGCAAATGGATTTCCGCAAGCTGCGCAACGGCGACCGTTTTTCCGTGCTGATGTCGCGCGAAATGATGGAAGGCAAAAGCCAGCAGAGCCAGCTGGTTGGCGTTCGCCTGCAAACCGGCGGCAAAGATTATTACGCGATTCGCGCCGCAGACGGCAAGTTTTATGACCGCAGCGGGGCAGGTCTGGCGCACGGTTTTATGCGCTTCCCGACCGCGAAGCAGTATCGCGTTTCCTCCAACTTCAATCCGCATCGCCTGAATCCGGTAACCGGCCGTGTTGCGCCGCATAAAGGCGTGGATTTCGCTATTCCACTGGGCACGCCAGTGCTGGCAGTGGGCGACGGCGAAGTGATCGTTGCTAAACGCAGCGGCGGTGCCGGTAACTATGTGGCGATCCGTCATGGTCGCCAGTATATGACCCGCTACATGCACATGAAAAAGCTGCTGGTGAAGCCGGGTGATAAAGTGAAGCGGGGCGAGCGTATCGGGCTTACCGGCAACACGGGGCGCTCTACCGGGCCGCATCTGCACTTTGAAGTCTGGATCAACAACCAGGCGGTTAATCCTCTGACAGCGAAACTGCCGCGTATGGAAGGGTTGACCGGCAAAGATCGCAGCGACTATCTGGCTCAGGTTCGCGAAGTTACGCCGCAGCTGCGCTTTAAATAACCGTTATTACTATCAATAAAGCCGACGGATGCACCGTCGGCTTTTTTCTTTGCGCGGTAAATGCCGCGGGCATTGCAAAATTGCTCGTCAACACTATCATTAGCCGCTCAAAGTTTGAGGCGAGTGCATGGAACATAAGAAAAGCAACATTGAGTTTATTCCCACCTTTCAGAAATCTTTTCTGCTACCGCGTTACTGGGGGAGCTGGCTGGCTATCGGTCTGTGCGCCGGTATGGCCTGGCTGCCGGTCGGCCTGCGCGATCCTTTGCTCGGCGCGCTGGGGCGCTTCGCCGGGAAATTCGCCAAAAGTGCTCGCCGTCGCGCGCAGATTAATCTGTTTTACTGCCTGCCGGAACTAGCCGAATCCGAACGCGAAAAGATTATTGATGAGATGTTTGCGACGGCACCGCAGTCCATGGTGATGATGGCAGAGCTGGCCATGCGGCCGGCCCATACGCGTAAGCGTATTACCTGGCACAATAAAGAAATTATTGAGCAGATCCGCGCCGAAAATCAGAACGTGATCTTTCTGGTTCCGCACGGCTGGGCGGTAGATATTCCGGCGATGGTGCTGGCGTCGGAAGGCCAGAAAATGGCGGCGATGTTCCATAACCAGCGCGATCCCGTTATGGACTATATGTGGAACGCCGTCCGCCGCCGTTTTGGCGGGCGTATGCATGCCCGCAATGACGGCATCAAGCCTTTTATCAGCTCGGTGCGGCAAGGGTACTGGGGATATTATCTGCCCGATCAGGATCACGGCGCGGAGCACAGCGAGTTTGTGGACTTTTTTGCCACTTACAAAGCAACGCTGCCTGCGGTCGGACGCCTGATGAAGGTTTGCCGGGCCAGGGTGATCCCGCTGTTTCCGGTCTATAACAGTAAAACGCACGGTCTGGATATTTATTTGCGTCCGCCGATGGACGATCTGCTGACGGCAGATGACACCACGCTGGCGCGCAGAATGAATGAAGAAGTCGAAATTCTGGTGCGGCCGAATCCGGAACAGTACACCTGGATCCTCAAGCTGCTGAAAACGCGTAAAGAGGGCGATATCGAACCTTATCGCCGCAAGGATCTTTACCGTAAAAAGTAACCTGGCTGGCCGAGGCAGAAAAATCTGCCTCAGCCGTTAGTGAAATAAAGACCTACAGCGACACGACGGTCGAGCGCCGTTTACGCTCTTTTAAAAATGCCCGCACCAGCCAGAACCAGGCCAGCCCACAAAGCAAGTTCACCGCGCTAAACCAGAAGCTGTTGCCACGAAAATAGGCGCTTTTCGCCAGCTCTATCCCCAGGGCAAAGACGATAATACTCACCATTCCCAGCATTGCAGCCACTCCGCCTTTGCCCGCGTCGCTGGAATAAAGCGTCAGGCGATAAAGACTGGCGTTAACCAGCCCCGTGCCAAAGCCGTACAGGCTCAGTCCGGCGGTCAGCCACAGGTAGCTATGTAAATTGATGGCGTTAGCCGCTGCTGCCAGCGCCAGACCGGTAAGAATAGGCCAGGCCGCCAGGCGCAGCGGATACTCAATCGGCCGCCGACCTGCAATCCGGCCCAGCGTCAGGTTGCCCGCAATCATCGCGATAAATACCGGGAGCTGGAGCAGGGCATAATCCATCCTGGTCAGGCCCTCGTCATGGATTAAAATGACCGGCGACAGCGCCACCCACGCAAGACAGGGAATCGAGACCAGCCCAATCGCCAGCGAACCGCCCATTACCTGACGATCTTTCAGCAAGGCAAGATAGCCGCCCGCCAGCGATTTAAGCGACAGCGACAGCGTTTTATCGCCTGCCGTTTCCGGCATGGTGCGCCACAGCCCAACCAGCGCCAGCGCGGCAACGCCGCCAAACAGCCAGAACATGCTGCGCCATTCGCCAATCGACAGAAAAGCCGCTCCGGCCAGCGGGCCTGCCAGCGGCGCAATCAGCGCCACGTTAGCCATTAGCGCCATCATTTTTACGGCCAGCGATTCGCTAAAGGCTTCCTGAATGGTGGCGTAGCCGACCGCGCCAATAAAACAAAGGCTGGTTCCCTGCATCAGGCGCAGCAGAATAAACTGCTCAATATTCTGTACCCAGTGCGTGGCAAAACAGGCCAGCGTAAAAAAGGCGACGCCCGCCAGCATCACCGGCCGACGGCCTGCCTTATCCGAAAGCGGCCCGAGTAACCATTGCAGTACGATGCCGCCGATTAAATAGGC
Source organism: Erwinia phyllosphaerae (assembly GCF_019132875.1). Classification (GTDB taxonomy): domain Bacteria; phylum Pseudomonadota; class Gammaproteobacteria; order Enterobacterales; family Enterobacteriaceae; genus Erwinia; species Erwinia phyllosphaerae. The sequence goes on along the minus strand of NZ_JAHSPF010000001.1, from coordinate 107,915 downwards.
GGTAAGCGAGGCGGAAACCCATTCAGGGCCAACGTGAAATTCGCTGGTTACCAGCAGCATGCCCGGCTGGATCATATCGTGGGCGATATAGCTGGCAAATTCGAACAGCACCAGCGAGAGCGGGAAAATCAGATGGCGTCGGGACAGGCTCGACACCGGAACAAATAAGGGCATTCTGGCTCCTTCCAGTAAAAAGCAAACAGGATAAAACACGGCAACATACAGCAAGAATGTGCAGGGTTAATGACTTTTTTATTGAAATAAAAAGAAAGAAGGGACGAGGAAAAGCTACCGGGCACGCTGGCCCGGTAACGCGGAACAAAACTTATTCTACACGCAGTACACGGCTGGTGTTGGTCGTGCCTGTCGTGCTCATCACATCACCCTGGGTAACGATGACCAGGTCACCGGACATCAGGAAACCTTTATCACGCAGCAGGTTGATAGCGTCGTGAGCAGCGACCACGCCATCATTGTTGCTGTCAAAATAGACTGGCGTTACGCCACGATACAGCGCGGTCAGGTTTAACGTATGTTCATGGCGTGACATAGCGAAAATCGGCAGGCCGGAAGTGATACGTGAAGTCATCAGCGCGGTGCGGCCAGATTCCGTCATGGTAATGATCGCCGTGACGCCCTGCAGGTGGTTGGCTGCATACATGGCGGACATGGCAATCGCTTCTTCAATATTGTCGAACTGCACGTCCAGGCGATGTTTGGAAACGTTGATGCTGGGGATCTTCTCCGCGCCGAGACACACTTTTGCCATCGCCGACACGGTTTCTGCCGGATACTGGCCCGCTGCGGTTTCCGCTGACAGCATCACCGCATCGGTACCATCCAGCACGGCGTTCGCCACGTCCATCACTTCTGCGCGCGTTGGCATCGGGTTGGTGATCATCGATTCCATCATCTGCGTGGCGGTAATCACCGCACGATTAAGCTGGCGTGCGCGGCGAATTAGCGCCTTCTGAATACCGACCAGCTCCGGATCGCCAATCTCTACGCCCAAATCGCCCCTGGCAACCATGACCACATCGGAAGCCAGGATAATGTCATCCATCGCTTCCTGCGAGGCAACGGCTTCTGCGCGCTCCACTTTAGAGACGATTTTCGCTTCGCAGCCGGCTTCACGAGCCAGGCGACGCGCATAGTTGAGATCTTCGCCGCAGCGTGGGAAGGAAACGGCCAGGTAATCCACGTCGATTTTGGCGGCGGTAAGAATATCCGCTTTGTCTTTTTCCGTCAGCGCTTCGGCTGAAAGGCCGCCGCCAAGCTTGTTGATACCCTTGTTATTAGAAAGCGGGCCGCCAACGGTCACTTCGGTAAAGACCTTCATGCCCTGAACTTCCAGCACTTTCAGCTGCACGCGGCCATCATCCAGCAGCAGAATGTCACCAGGCACAACGTCAGCAGGCAAACCTTTATAGTCGATGCCAACTTTTTCTCTGTCGCCTTCGCCTTTGCTCAGGCTGGCGTCTAACAGAAAGCGATCGCCCTGGTTAAGGAAAACCTTGCCTTCTTTAAACGTTGAAACGCGAATTTTCGGGCCTTGCAAATCACCTAAAATAGCAACGTGGCGGCCGAGTTTTGCGGCAATCGCGCGCACGTCGCTGGCACGCTGCATATGATCTTCTGGCGTGCCGTGAGAAAAGTTAAGTCGAACGACGTTAGCGCCAGCTGCGATAATTTTTTCGAGATTGTTGTCGCGATCGGTAGCCGGACCAAGCGTGGTAACGATTTTGGTTCTTCTTAAACGTCGAGTCATGGAGAGTTCCTTGTGTTTTAAAACGGCTGGTGAAGGAGTAACCCTCGCCAACGGTGCATCTGTGCGCATTTGTGCTGATAAAACAGACGTTCAGACAGTTAACGGGCCGGTCTGTTTCTCACTCTGTTTGCTCTGAAGGCGGGCGGTGAAGCCGTCAATGGATACAATACTGGCACAGCAGCCCGAAGTCATCATCTTGTCCCGCTTAGTCTCGACGAATTTATCGCATCCCGTCGGCCTGAAGGGGGGGAGCCATGCCGCATAAAAATCCTGAAGCGCTTACGCGATTAATCTGATTCGTTAGAAAATTTTATGCGCTGCAAACGTGCTGAGAGCGTCAAATGCGCTTTCATCTTCCTCAGAGCGGCAGGGTGAGCTTTGCAAGTACACAGGATTAAATGCCGTTATTTATCTCTTTTACTGGCCAATAATAGCGGCTGTGGTGTTTTATCAAGCCGTTCGCAACGCTTGCAAAATAATTATCACCAGCAATAACTATGTTTACAGTGATATTTTTTATTAGTGATAATAACCAATGTTTATTTTAAATAAACAACAGAAAAATTAATGTTGTTGACGCGTCAAAGCGAGGGTGATAGAAATTAAATAAATTATAACAATTTATTAATTATTTTAGATCAGGGAAACAACAGAAAAACAACTTTTGCGAGGTTTTATGTCGTTTCAATATTACGAAGATGATGTCAAAGACCTGGACTTATATAAAGTCGCGCGGATTATCAAGGAAGGAAACGCGGATGGCCGGGTACTCTACATTATTCGCAACGCGGTAAAACCTGCGGTCTGCGAAAAAATAAAAAGTAATTTTTATGAAATTATGCAGATTAAAGGTAATCATCGCCCTGATGATGGTTTCGTAAAAACAGAACAAATCGGTTCCTCACAGTTTCATAAAACGGGACTTGAATACATCACGGCCACGGTGGAATCAGATGCTGATGTTTTGAATTTATATCAGGGTATTTCAGATCACGATGTGCAAAGCTTGTATCTGGACAAACAGCTGGAAGTTTTCTTTACGCAAGAAAAAATCGGCTATCGTCCTTCAGCTTTCAAAAGCCATCATGCTAATTTTGCGACTACCAGAAGATGGCTGGATAACGGCAATATGTCTCTGTGGCCTCATGATGACAGCGCCCAACTGAAATTTGCAGAAAAAGATGGTTATGAAATTGCAAAAGCTAAAAATGTGATTTCATCAAATCTATGTATTTGCGATGCGGCTAACGGTGGTGAACTGAAAGTCTGGAACTGTCGCCCGGACGATAATATTCGCCGGGAGTTTGATGTTGTCGACACGGGTTATCCTTATCCGCTGGAATTTGCCGATAACTTTGCCAGCTTCACCGTCCGTTTAGCCCCGGGCGACCTCTATTTCCTGAATGCCTCTTATCTGCATGGCGTAACCAGCTCTGTAGAAAACGAAAGGATTAGCTCAGGGCGATTTATTGGCTACATTGAGAATAAAGTGGTCTGGTGGACATAGAGATAAAAAATGGAAATTAATCATATTGTTCAGGATTTGCAGGGCACAGGACATGCAAAATTTAACCTCCAAAACTTCGAAGACTTCATTATTCAGGATGAAGAGCTTAAATTGCTAAAATCCCGTTTCCCTGAAATGCCGCTCGATACTTATTCGGAAGGCAACAGATTAAGAAACTATATCCAGGTGGCTTATCAGAATGATACGTTGCGTTACGGCAAGTTTGAGCCTTATCAGCAGACTAAAAGATATAATCCTGTTACCGGCGGTGTCGTAAGAGACTATCAAAATATCAGTGAAGAGATCCTGAATACCAGGCTCTTTAATGAAATCGTGCAAAAAGATATCGATATAGTAAAAAATATTGATGATATGCCGCCCGTCGAAGAGTTAATGATTGGCGTCCACTTTTTCCGCTATAACGCAGGAAAAGAGCCGGCCTACAGTTCACCTTCATGGTTGCATAAAGATGATGAAGATGTGGTGTTCATGCATCTTGTGGATGTTTCTGCCGATCTTGTCGGCGGGGAGAGCATTATCGCTAAACACCCTAAAAAGATCGACCGCGTACTCAGAATGCGAAAAACATTCGATACGCTGGTTGTGAACCATCGCTGCTTTCATGCTGTGACACCAATGAGCGTGCCTGAAGAATACGATGAGCGTAATTTCTTGCACAGGGACATTATCCTGGTGACCTTCCAGAAAAGAAAAGGTGAAGATTTTGAGTAAGAACATAGCTGTTGTTACCGGCAGTAACGGAGGAATAGGACAGGCGATAGTTAATTCGCTCCTCGATAAAAACTATAAGGTCTACGGTTTAGATCGGGAAAATGATATTCATCACGACAGCTTTGAATTTATTGAAGCAGATTTAAAAAATTTAAATGCGCTGAACGATTTTAGCTTCAATAATATCTCACTCGGTGATTATAGTCTGTTGATCAATGCAGCGGGCATCAGAGAGATTGTGCCGCTGCTGGATTTAAGCCTGGATACCTGGTCAGACGTCTTTTCAGTCAATATTACCGCACCTTTTCTACTCTCCAGAAACTTCTGCAGAAAGCTGGTGGCGCAAAAAAGTGAGGGAAGTATCGTCAACATTGCTTCCGTTAGCGGCATGCTTGCGGAGCCGGAACGGACAGCTTACGTCTCTTCTAAACATGCTTTACTGGGTATGACTAAGCAATTTGCGCTGGAGTTTGGTCGACAGGGGATAAGGTGTAATTCTGTTTCACCCGCTATTACCCGCACAGGTATGACCGAGCACTATTTTCACGATCCCGACATTATGGAAAAAATAAATCGCGGTCTTTACGCTCCCCGCACGGGCGAGCCACAGGATATTGTTGCCGTGGTGAATTTGCTGGCCGATAAAAACTCGCAGTTTATCAACGGCGCTAATTTTGTTGTGGATGGCGGCTGGACCTGTGGGAAAGATTTGTAATTAAAACGCGGATAACCTGGTTTTTAAATTTATTGGAGAATGTCAGTGATTGAGACCGTATGGATTTCCTGGGAAGAGCAGCAAAACCTGAAGCGACTGGCCGAAACATTCAGTCAGTTTGATGACGATACGCTTTTTTCATCGCTACCCTTATTAAAGCAAGAGGTTAAAAATATCCTCAGCCCGGAGACCTGGTCTGCTCTGAATGGATTTATGCCTGGCGACGGTAATATTTTACGCGTTAATGGCCTGCCTTTTGATTACAACATACAAGAAACGCCCTATACCGGCTACGTTGACAATGCAGATCTGCCGATTGCCAGCGTCATGCAGTTTGCCGTTTTTGCCGCCTGCGATATTTTTCCGATCTCATATCTGCGGGAAAATAAGGGCCTTCTATTCCGTCATGTGGTACCCACGCGTAAACGGGCAAAGCGAGTCAGCTCCCACGGCAGCGCGCTGACGCTGGATATGCATGTTTCAAATCCTATCCTGCCTATTATCCCCGAAGAGACCCACAACGTTTCCGGCTCGCCGGAGGTGCTCGCTTTTTACGGCATCCGGCCCGATCCTGACGTCTTTACGGAGGTCGTGGAGCTGGACGAGGTGCTGGCACAGCTGGAACAGCACGTCATTGATGAGCTTTGCGAAAAGAAATATTTTTTCAGAATGCCGTCTTCTTTTAACGGCGATGAACTGAAAGGGCCGCTCGCCATTCTTGGTATCAAAGAAGGCATGTATTACAACAGAACGGATATGGATACCGTTATCCCGGTTGATTATCCTGCCCTGGTTAGCCTGAACGTCTTTATGGAAGCGACCAAAAAAGTGAAAAATTACTATCGCCTCCAGCTGCCACCGGGCGATATGCTGCTGTTTAAAAACCAGCGGACGCTGCACTCACGGCAAAAATTTGTGGCCAGATATAATGGTCTCGATCGCTGGATGGTGCGCCTGTACGGCAGTGCCAACATGGCCCGCCATCATGCGGCAGACGAATCAAAACGCTATCTTGGACTGACTTATTAATCATATGAAAACTTTAATTATCAGTGACACAGTCACTAATCTGAAAAAAATTGATGCCGCGCTGACCGATAACGCTTGCCTGGTAACGGGCTATTATCCTCAGGAGGCCGATCTTTCTCCTTTTGCTCTGATAAGCCCCAATCTGCATGAAGCCGTGGCGGAAAGCGAAAATATTGTTATTTCCCTGGAAAGTGATAAGTGGGATGAGGTTATTCTGGGCTTGTCAGGTATTCTGACCAGAGTTTCAGAAGAAACCAAAATAATCAGCTATACCCGACTCGCGGCAGACAAGCTTAAAATCTACTCACAGTTTTTATCCTCAAAAAATCTTGTATTTGTAGATAAATCCTGAGTGGAAAAAATGTTCGCCGGGCTTATTGGCAGTGAATGAAACGTTGTCGATCGCCTGCTTTTTTGCAGGCGGTTTTTTTAAGGAAATCAGCAATACCGGGACGATTACGGCCATAACGTTATTGTAGTCACAAGATTTTAACAGTAATATAAAAAATAGTTAAAACCAGAAATCTGGATTGGGAGTAAGCAATGCTTTCGAAAAAGTCCGCCGGTATCAAATCTTCCGCAGTAAGAGAGCTGCTTAAATTCAGCAAAATGCCTGGCGTTATATCGCTGGCAGGTGGCATACCTGCGACAGACCTGATTGATGTGGAAGGTATTGATACTATCCTCAGAGATATTTTATCTCGTGAACACAGAAATCTATTTCAGTACAGCGTCACGGAAGGCGAAGAGCATCTGCGCGAACAGCTCTCCCGCTGGAATAAAGGCCACAATCTGGATGTCGACGCAGAAAGTATTATTATTACTAACGGTTCGCAACAGGCTATTGATTTGCTGGCCCGCGTGTTTCTGGAAAAGGGTGATAAGGTTCTGGTAGAGCGCCCGACATATCTGGCGGCGCTACAGCTGTTTGGCTATAGCGATGCTACCGTGGACGAGCTGCAATATGATGCAGAGGGCATTGATTTAAACCAGCTGGAACAGGCGATGGCCGCTGGCGGCGTAAAAATTGTCTATCTGACGCCTAATTTTGCCAATCCTACGGGCGGTACCATCAGCTACGAGCAGCGCGTGACTATTGCCAAACTGGCGCAGCGCTACCGTGCGGTAATTATTGAAGACGATCCTTACGGGCATCTGCGTTTCAGCGGCAGCCCGGTGCCGTCAATCTACTCCATCGCACAAAGCCTCTTCGGCAAAGATCACACTGTGTGTTACATGTCCAGTTTTTCAAAAATCTTCTCACCGGGATTAAGACTTGGCTGGTTAGCGGTGCCGGAACAGTTCCATATGGCAACGGTAGTGGCAAAACAGGCACTGGATTTGCACACCTCCACGCTGAACCAGAGTATTGCAGCCCATTATCTTGAGTCCGGAAGGATCAACGAAAGGGTGGAGATGCTGAAGGCGACCTATAAAGATCGTCGCGACTATCTGATTGAATCACTGCACGAATACCTGGGTGATGACATTACCTGGAATACGCCTGACGGCGGGATGTTCCTCTGGTGCCATCTGGCAGAAAACATTGATGCCTCCCAGCTTTTGCAGGAATGCATTAAGGAAAATGTTGTCTTCGTGCCGGGTGAAGTATTTTTTGCACGTAACCCACAGAAGAACTCGCTGCGTTTATCCTATTCCATGCTTAATAATGATAATGCGCGCGAAGCGGGCATACGCATTGCCAGGGCCTTGAGCAGGTTAAAATAATCTGAAAGGGCATTAATCTTATTAATGCCCTGTTTTAACATTGATAAATATTCATTGCTGGTATCGATGCTGGCCGAAATTCATTCGAGCTAATTAATAAAAAAACAAAAGCGTATTCAGTAGATAAAATTTAATTATTTCAGAGGGTAGGTTATGAGCAGTCGTGGAGATTATATTCTTCTTGTAGGCGCAGAAGTTCCTTTTCGCGAGCGTACTTTTGCTGGTGCATTACGTGCCGCAAAAGGAATGGATGTATTTACCGTTACTAATAATATCCTGTCGCACACGCTAAAATATTTTGACGGTTATATTTGCGCGCCGATATCAAATCATGAAAAGGTATTGCAGGAAGTCATCCGCTACGAAGAGCTAACCGGCAGAACGCCGTTTGCGGTTATTCCTACCAACGACTTTACCGTGGTAACCGCCTCCTTTTTAGCGAATCATTATGGTTTGCCACACAATGATATGTCTGTTGTCGAAAGATGCAGAGATAAATTTATTATGCGTGACTGCCTGCTTAAAGCGGGTTTACCGGTACCGAAATATTTTCAGGTTTCGGATGTAGCGACCTTACGCCTTGCCGTTGAACAAACCGGTTATCCGGCTATTATCAAGCCACGCCTGATGGCGGGCAGCCTGGGCGTAATAAAAATAGCCTGCGAAGAAGAGCTTATCCCTGCATTCGATAAAAGCGTTGCGGATGTGAAAAGTATCAATGGCGAGGCTAACGCTGACGAAAGCTTGTTTATTGTGGAAGAATTTATCGATTTCCCCTTTGAAGTCAGCGTAGAGGTACTCAATACGCCAGATTTTAGTCGGGTAATCGGCGTTACCGATAAATACCTGGGCGCACCTCCTCATTTTGTTGAGTTAGGGCACGTTGTCCCTTCTCGCTTTACCTCCAACCGCACACTTATTGAACTTGCCGAAAAAACCTGTCGCGCATTAGGTATCAGGCACGGTATCGCACATTTTGAAGCCAAAGTGAGCGCGGAAGGTGAGGTAAAGATCATTGAGGTTGCGGCCAGAACCGGCGGTGACAGTATCATGGGGCTGGTTGAAAAGGTGTACGGCTATAATCCTTATCAGCTCCATGTCTCTTCCTATATCGATCCGGACATGGTTTTTACCAGCGATCTCGAGTCAGGGAAAGGCATTGCTGCTATTGCTTTTATGAAAGCCGAAACGGGCACTATTGCAGCAATCAACATCCCGCAAACTCTCCCGGCTAATATCCTGCACTTTAATGTGATGGCTATTAAAGGCCAACAGGTTTATCCGCTGGACTCCTGGCGTAACCGTGAAGGGATAATTGAATTTTTCTGGCCGGGCGAAATGCAGGGCGAAAAGCTTTTTACCCGGCATCTGGAGCTGGCTCAGGATCTCTCAAAACAGACATTTCAGATGGTATCTGTATAAAGGTAAGGAACTGCTTTGGCCGTCTTCAGTTTTCAAAAATTTATTATCAGCAGAGGGCTGGGCGCCCTCTGCGACCAGTTTCTGATGTTTGCTGTCCCTCTGGCCATTCTTAAGTCTACAGGGTCTACCAGCTTATCCGCTTTGTCTTTCGTGATTGAATGGATACCCCGGGTGCTTTTCTTTCCCATCGCGGGTTCGCTGCTGCAAGGGAAGAACTTCAAAAAGATATTTCTGGCGCTGGATATTTTCCGCTGCGTGGCATTACTGGCAGCTTGTCTGCTGATCAAAATAACCGGCATTTTTGGCGCGTTAACCGCGCTAATGGCCCTGATGTCGCTATGTTACGTGCTGAACTTCGTATCAATAGAATCGGTTATTCCTGCCAACGTGCCGCGTGAAGATTATGCTAAAGCACATGCAAAAATTCAGACGGTTGAACAGTTCTCGCAGATTCTGGGGCCGGCTATTGCCATCGTTATTTATTCGCATACTCAGGTTAACGGTATTTTGCTGGTGTCAGCCGTTCTTTTTTTGCTCTCCGCCATCAATTTGTTCACGCTGACAATCTCTTCACCAGCCTCAGAAAAAATAGCAAAGCCTGGCGATATCATTAAGTCTAATAAGGCCGCTTTTTCATATCTGTTTGAAGATAAAAAAATCATTTATCTCTGCGCGATGACGTGGATTGTTAATATTATTTATGGCGTGGTCCTGGCTATCTCTCCGGCTATTATCCTTAAGCATTTCAGGCTGGACTCTGGCTCGCTGGGGGTGATGCAGAGCATCGCCGCGCTGGCTTCCGTAATACTTTTTTACCTGATCCCGAAAGTCTCGTTTCGCTTTGGCGTTACCCTGGTGGGGCAGTGCTCGCTGTTAATCATATTACTTAGTGGCTTACTGCTGGGCGTCGTGGATAACTACTACCTGTGGGTTGCGCTCTATGCGCTGCTGAGCGCCTTTGACGGCGGATTCAGCGTCTATATTCGCATTATGCGCAGCACGGTTATTCCTCCGGCCATTTTATCGCGCGTGATTGGCGTAGTAGGCATGCTGAATTTGCTTTCTATTCCGCTTGGCGGACTGGCGGTCAGCCTGCTTTCTGAAAAAATGGCGTTGCAGAACATTATATTAATGGCTTTTGCGTTATCGTTTGTCCTGACAATAGTCCTTCTGTTTGTAGGGCGATTAAGGTTCGGCTATAAAAAGTATTTTCCTCAGGTGCAGAAAGAACCGGGTTAAAGGCCGTAAATGATGCCAGGCAGCCAATTTATTCCGCCATTCCGGGCCTCTCTTTTTATCTGTTTTGTCGATTTCTAACAAAGGTGAAATCGATGAAGCCAGTAGTGGGTAAAAGTTTGTTTTTTATTTCTTTAATGGGCATTTTCGCCGTCGTTTCCCGCTTTTTACTGTCTGTTTGCGTAACGCGCCCGATTTGCTGAAAACAGAGGGGCGGAAAAATTAAGCACAAACTGCCTGCTTCCTGGGCGGCAAATTTTAGGCAAACTGGCTACTCTGTGCTGGAGAGGCGCTGTCAGGTTTACGTAGACCCGGCAAAAGCAGTACATTGTATTGAAAGAAAATCAGAAAAGCCCGACGGTGAGGGAATCCGCCGGTCGGGCTTATCCTGCAACGAGGAGAATAGAATGGCGGTTACACAAACAGCCCAGGCCTGCGATCTGGTAATTTTTGGTGCCAAAGGCGATCTTGCACGCCGGAAACTGTTGCCTTCCCTGTATCAACTGGAAAAAGCCGGTCAGATCCACGAAGAGTCGCGCATCATCGGCGTTGGCCGTGCCGACTGGGATAAAGCAGCCTACACCAAGGTCGTACGCGAAGCGCTGGAAACCTTTATGAAGGAGGCCATCGACGAAGCGCTGTGGGATAAGCTGAGCAGCCGACTCGACTTCTGCAATCTGGACGTGAACGACGCGGCGCACTTTACCCGACTGGGCAAAATGCTGGATCAGAAGAAGCGCGTAACCATTAACTATTTTGCCATGCCGCCGGGCACCTTTGGCGCCATCTGTAAAGGGCTGGGAACGGCTAAACTGAACGCGCAGCCTGCCCGCGTAGTAATGGAAAAACCGCTGGGTACCTCGCTGGAGACCTCGCGGGAGATCAACGATCAGGTTGGCGAATATTTCGAAGAAAACCAGGTTTTCCGTATTGACCACTATCTGGGCAAAGAGACGGTACTGAACCTGCTGGCGCTGCGTTTTGCCAACTCGCTGTTTGCCGCTAACTGGGATAACCGGACTATCGACCACGTGCAGATTACCGTGGCGGAAGAAGTCGGTATTGAAGGCCGCTGGGGTTACTTCGACAAAGCGGGCCAGATGCGCGATATGATTCAAAACCACCTGTTACAGGTTTTGACCATGATTGCGATGTCGCCACCGGCTGACCTGAGCGCTGACCGCATCCGTGACGAGAAGGTTAAGGTGCTGCGTTCATTACGTCGTATTGACCATACTAACGTGCGTGATAAAACCGTGCGCGGTCAATATACTTCTGGCTTTGTGCAGGGCAAAAAAGTCCCCGGCTATCTGGAAGAAGAAGACGCGAACAAATCCAGCAACACGGAAACTTTCGTCTCTATCCGCGTCGATATCGACGACTGGCGCTGGGCTGGCGTACCGTTCTATCTGCGTACCGGCAAGCGTTTGCCAACCAAGTGTTCAGAAGTTGTGGTCTACTTCAAGAACCCGGCGCTCAACCTGTTTAAAGATTCCTGGCAGGAACTGCCGCAGAACAAGCTCACTATTCGTCTGCAGCCGGATGAAGGGGTAGATATCCAGATTCTGAACAAAGTGCCAGGGCTGGATCACAAGCACAATCTGCAAACGACCAAGCTTGACCTGAGCTTCTCAGAAACCTTTAACCAGTCGCATCTGGCGGATGCCTACGAGCGTCTGCTGCTGGAAACCATGCGGGGCATCCAGGCGCTGTTTGTACGCCGTGATGAGGTGGAAGAAGCCTGGAAATGGGTAGACTCCATTATGGAAGCCTGGGCCGCAGATAACGAAGCGCCTAAGCCTTATCAGGCTGGTACCTGGGGACCGGTTGCTTCGGTAGCCATGATCACCCGCGATGGCCGTTCCTGGAACGAGTTCGAGTAGTTTACCCTCTGCGCCGCTGCAAGGTTTACAACAGCGGCGTAAGAAAAGCGAATTATGCCATCCCTGAACTATGGAGCCTGCGTTGAACAGACGTCAGGCTCCATAGTTTTTTTTATGTCTGGCATAAGCAGGCCGGTAAGATCTTTAAACGCCGCAGGGTTTTTACTGCGATAAAAAAGCGGCAGCGGGACAAACAAAAAGCGGCAGCGGGACAAACTGCGAGCGAGCTTCATAAATTGAACCGTTGTTTCAAAAAAACGAGCGCTTACGTGGACGAAGCCGTCCGTAATCCTGTATGGTAGCAAACGAACACTTGCGGACGCTGCACGCGTCGTTTTTGCCCGCCTTGCTCTCAACGTAAGCTGGCAGGCCTGACAGGAGAAGCAGGACGATGAGTAACTGGGAAATTAGCGCTGAACAGATTCTGAAGACTGGCCCGGTCGTGCCGGTTATCGTAGTGAATAAGCTGGAGCACGCGGTACCGATGGCGAAAGCGCTGGTTGCGGGCGGCGTAAAAGTGCTGGAGGTGACGCTACGCACGGCCTGTGCAATGGATGCCATTAAAGCGATGATTCAGGAAGTGCCGGAGGCCATCGTAGGCGCAGGAACGGTACTGAACAGCCAGCAGCTGCGGGAAGTGACTGACGCGGGCGTTAAGTTTGCTATCAGCCCTGGCCTTACCGAATCCCTGTTGAAAGCAGCCGTAGAAGGGCCGATCCCGCTGATCCCTGGTATCAGCACCGTTTCCGAACTGATGACCGGCATGGATTATGGCCTGCGCGAGTTTAAATTTTTCCCGGCAGAAGCCAACGGCGGCGTAAAAGCGCTACAGGCGATTGGCGGCCCGTTCCCTCAGGTAAGATTTTGCCCGACCGGCGGGATTTCTCCGGCTAACTACCGCGACTATCTGGCCTTAAAGAGCGTGTTATGTATTGGCGGTTCATGGCTGGTGCCTGCGGATGCGCTGGAGTCCGGTGATTACGATCGCATTACGCAGCTGGCGAAAGAGGCGGTGGCAGGCGCGCGCTAAGGTTAAACAGCGTGGGCCGTACAGCGCTTTTCCGTCAGCGCCGTAACGATTTCCTGCATCAGCCCCTTAACAGGGGCTGATTGTTGGCCGATGCTTGCTTAGCCCTGGCCGCTGACCTTCACGCCAGCTGCGCAGTTAACGGCACGCTGTACAGCATCTGCAATATTCTCACCGGTTGCCAGCGCTACGCCCAGACGGCGCTTGCCCTGTATCTCTGGTTTACCAAACAGACGGAGCTGCAGGCCCGCGCCCAGCACCGCATCTAAACTGGCAAACTGCACGTTGCTGCTTTGCAGCTCAGGCAAAATGACGGCGGAAGCCGCAGGGCCATACTGGCGAACGGCACCAACAGGCAGGCCAAGGAAAGCGCGTACGTGCAGGGCGAACTCTGACAGATCCTGAGAAATCAGCGTGACCATTCCGGTATCGTGCGGACGAGGTGACACCTCGCTGAATACTACATCGTCACCGCAAACGAACAGTTCCACGCCGAACAGGCCGTGACCGCCCAGCGCCGTCACTACCTTTTCTGCGACCTGCTGCGCACGCTGTAAGGCCAGCTCGCTCATCTGCTGCGGCTGCCAGGATTCACGATAATCGCCGTCTTCCTGACGGTGGCCGATTGGCGCACAAAAATGAATGCCGTCGACGGCGCTGATGGTCAGCAGCGTGATTTCGAAATCGAACTTCACCACGCCTTCGACAATCACGCGGCCTGCACCGGCGCGACCGCCTTGCTGCGCATATTCCCATGCCGCTGCCAGTTCGCCTGCCTCCCGGATAAAGCTCTGGCCTTTGCCCGAGGAGCTCATTACTGGTTTAACAATGCAGGGGAAACCGATTTCCTGCGCCGCCTGGTTAAAGTCCGCCACGTTATCGGCAAAGCGATAGGAAGAGGTGGGCAGCAATAGCTCTTCAGCCGCCAGACGACGAATGCCTTCGCGGTTCATGGTCAGACGCGCCGCGCGAGCGCAGGGCACTACGTGCTGGCCCTGTTTTTCCAGCTCAATCAGCATATCGGTAGCGATAGCCTCGATCTCCGGCACGATATAGTCCGGACGTTCCAGCGCGACCAGCGCTTTTAATGCTTCGCCATCCAGCATGTTAATCACATGGCTGCGGTGGGCGACATGCATAGCTGGCGCATCGGCATAGCGATCGACCGCGATCACTTCAACGCCCAGACGCTGACATTCGAGCGCCACTTCTTTGCCCAGTTCTCCTGAACCTAACAGCATTACACGAGTTGCGGCAGGACGCAGCGCAGTACCAAGAGTTGTCATAAATCTCTACCTGATTGAGGGAAAAAACGCGCGCGCAGTATAAACGAAAACGATTGCGCGTTCATCAGGTTTTCGGGCTTGAGAAATAATGCAGGGCTGATATACTGTATAAAAATACAGTTAAACGAGGTGTGTACTATGGCTGTTGAAATCAAATATGTTGTCGTCAGAAAAGGTGAGGAAAAGATGACTTTCGCCAGCAAGAAAGAAGCCGACGCTTATGACAAAATGCTTGATATGGCTGAAGTGTTCTGCGACTGGTTAAGCGCCGCGCCGCTGGATATGGACGAAAACCAGCGTGAAGCGCTGGGTATGTTCCTGTCTGAACACAAAGATGCCGTCCAGCATATTCTGCGTACCAGTAAAATGCCAGAAGCGGCAGACGAGCGTCCTGCGGCTTCCGTTGCCGAGCTTAGCGCCGTGACGGATGAAAAAGGCGAGGAAAAAGCGGGCAAAACCGGGCGTGGCAAAGCTGCTTGAGGGGTAAAGTCCCCTGAATAGCTGAATAGCTGAATAGCTGAATAGCTGAATAGCTGAATAGCTGAATAGCTGAATAGCTGAATAGCTGAATGGACAGATAGCGATATCATTAAGCCGCCAGGTTGCCGGACATTCGCCGTGCTGCCTGCTCAGCGGCAGAAAAGCCAGCCGCCCGGCTGGCTCTGTTTTATCCACTGGCGCAAGAGCAGGTCGTGCTTAGCCAGTTAACTGACCGGCACGCTTTATGGCTTGACCTGGCCACTTAACCGACCGGTACGCTTTGTGACATGTTTAGCGAGTTAACCCATCAGCACGCTTTGCGACATGTTTAGCCACTTAACCCACCAGCACGCTTTATGGCCTGACCTGGCCAGTTAAGCGGCCAGCACGCTTTGTGATATGTTTAACCAGTTAACCCACCAGCACGGTTTATGACATGTTTAGCCAGTTAACCGGCCGGTACGCTTTATGGCCTGACTTAGCCAGGCTGGCCTGGCGTCGCCTGGGCGCAGCAGCGTTTCAGAGCATGCATTGCCTCTTTTGCCGCGTCGGCGGGCGCTCGCTGATGGAGCCCATCGTTAAAGACTTCCAGTCCCACCGGCCCCCGGTAACCTTCCGCTTCCAGGTAATCCAGCAGCGTATAAAGCGGGAAGTTTCCCTGACCCGGCAGCAGGCGGTGGTGCCTGGCCGTCTGCACCAGCTGGTCACCCGACGGCAGTTCGTCCAGGTCAGAAAGCTGTACCAGAAAGATTTTTTCCATCGGGATCCCATTGAGATCGGCGATAGTGCGGTTGCGCACAAAAATATGAAAGGCATCGATAACCAAACCAAGGTTGGGTTCATTGACGCGCTGGACAAGCTGCCACGCGGCCGGGGTTGTGTTGATGTGCGTACTCCACGCCATCGCCTCGAAAGCCACCCGCAGGCCGCGTTTTCCGGCTTCCTGAGCCAGCCAGCGAATATCTTCCTCTTCTCTTTCGGCAATACACTCTTTTTGCGTGGAGGCCGGAGTCAGTATTGTTGTCGCACCCAGCGCCACGGCCGTATCCAGCATTTCCAGAGCATCGCGGCGTTTTTCTTCGCGCTGGTGGTCGGGCGCGCCGTCAAAATCTAGCAATACCTGGTAATCAGTCAGCGACAGGTTTTGCTGCTGTAGCAGGCTTGCGACATCTTTCGCCGTGCCTTTGGCCGCATCGACATCCTGCCGCCACAGTTCTACCTGGTTGAATCCCGCTTCGGCCGCGGCAGCAATTTTCTCTTCCGTCGTGCCGCCTAATAAAACCGTATTGATAAACAACGGGCTATTTTGAAAACGCATACTTTTCCCCTTATCGACTATTCTGTCTGACCTGATAAAACGTAAACGGTCTGACCTTTTGACTCTGTGATGCGGGTAAGTATAGTGGTCTGCGTAAATTTGCCAGTAACATCAGTGGGGTAAAGGTTTGCCAGGCTTTGCCTGCCTTGACGCTTCCTGACGCGTGCGTTCAGAAAACCTGAATGCGCCAGAAAGCTTTTAAACCTTGTTTTTCAACTCTTCTTCGTGCCTGCCGCTTGGCAATCACCGCCACAACTGCCACCCTTACTTTGTATAACTGATTCAGCGGGGCAAAGAATGATAAAACCACCAGTCGCCAGAAAGATTCCTTTTGAGATGACCGCTCATGGTGAAACGCGCATCGACAACTATTACTGGCTGCGCGATGACAAGCGTGAAAATCCAGACGTGCTGGACTATCTGCACGCGGAAAACGATTACGGCAAAGCCGTTATGCATACGCAGCAGGCACTGCAGGATCGGCTACTGAAAGAGATGGTCGACCGCATTCCACAGCGCGAGCAGTCCGTTCCCTACGTCAGAAAAGGCTATCGCTATCAGCGGCGCTACGAAGAAGGCAATGAATATGCCATTTACCTGCGCCAGCCGGAAAACACAGAAACCCCGGAAGAGTGGGAAACCCTGGTCGATGGCAATCAGCGCGCTGCTCACAGCGAGTTTTACACGATGGGCGGCCTGGGCATCAGCCCGGATAATCAAACGATGGCGCTGGCCGAGGATTTTCTTTCACGCCGTCAGTACGGCATTCGATTCTGCAATCTGCAAACCGGCAGCTGGTATCCGGAAGTCCTGGAAAACGTCTCCTCCAGCTTCGTCTGGGCCAGCGACAGCCGCACCTTTTATTACGTATTAAAAGACAAGCAGACGCTGCTGCCGTGGCAGGTCTGGCGTCACCGGTTGGGAACGTCGCAGCACGAGGACGAGCTGGTTTATGAAGAAAAGGACGACACCTTTTACGTCAGCCTGCATAAAACGATGTCCGAGCATTTTATTTTAATCGTGCTTAACAGCAGCACGACCAGTGAAATCCGGCTGCTTGACGCCGAATTTGCTGATGCGCAGCCGCAAATCTTTTGCCCGAGACGCAAAGATCACGAATACAGTCTCGATCACTATAACCACCATTTTTACGTTCGCTCCAACCGTGAAGGCAAAAACTTCGGTCTCTACCGTACCGATCACGTAAAAGAAGAGAAATGGGAAACGCTGATTGCGCCTCGCGAGCAGGTCATGCTGGAAGATTTCGCTCTGTTTCGCGACTGGCTGGTGGTAGAAGAACGCCAGCGCGGCCTGACCAGCCTGCGCCAGATCAGCTGGCAAACCGGCGAGGATTACGGCATTGCCTTTGACGATCCGGCTTATGTCACTTGGCTCTCTTTTAATCCTTCTCCGGATACGAGCAAGCTGCGCTACGGTTACTCTTCCATGACCACGCCGGATACCCTGTTTGAACTGGATATGGACAGCGGCGAACGGCACATCCTTAAACAGGCTGAGGTAAATGGGTTTGATGCCAGCCACTACCGCAGCGAACATCACTGGATCACCGCGCGTGACGGCGTCGAAGTGCCGGTATCGCTGGTTTACCACAAAGAGCACTATCATCCGGGTAAAAATCCGATGCTGGTTTATGGCTACGGCTCCTACGGCAGCTGCATGGAGGCGGACTTCAGTGCCAGCCGTCTTAGCCTGCTGGATCGCGGTTTTGTTTTTGCGCTGGCGCATATTCGCGGCGGCGGCGAGCTGGGCCAGCAGTGGTATGAAGACGGCAAGCTGCTAAACAAGCTCAATACCTTCCATGATTTTATCGACGTCACGAGTACGCTGGTTGAGAAGGGCTATGGCGATCCTGAAAAGCTGTACGCGATGGGCGGTAGTGCTGGCGGCCTGCTGATGGGGACCATCATCAATATGCAGCCAACGCGCTTTCACGGCGTGGTGGCTCAGGTTCCTTTTGTCGATGTGGTCACAACCATGCTGGATGAGTCAATACCGCTAACGACCGGTGAATATGATGAGTGGGGTAATCCGGCCGACGAGCAATATTATCGCTATATCCGCCAGTACAGTCCTTACGACTGCGTGAGCGCGCAGGATTATCCGCATATGCTGGTCACGACCGGGCTGCACGACTCACAGGTGCAGTACTGGGAGCCGGCGAAATGGGTGGCGAAACTGCGGGAGTTAAAGACCGACGAAAATCTGCTGCTGCTCTGCACCGATATGGATGCGGGCCACGGCGGCAAGTCGGGACGCTTTAAATCTTACGAAGGCGTGGCGCTGGAGTATGCGTTTCTGATTGGACTTGCGCAGGAGACGCTGAGCGCCGCCAGCGCGCGTTAATCTGCTGACAGCGCCCGTTCCATCGCGCTTTTCAGATCGGGCTTCAGATCCGGGATATTTTTTAACATCCACTTCAGATATCCCGGATCGCGCTTCACCACATCATCAATGCGGCTACCCCGGTATTTCCCAAAGGGAAAAGTCACGCTGGAGCCGCGAACCTGCATGCGGCGCACCATCTCCGGCGCGTCCCAACCGGAAAACTCCATAATGCGAATTAACAGCGCGGCGGTAACGTAGCAGTCATACAGCGCGCGGTGAGCATGCAGATCGGCCGGAGGCGTAACCTGAAGCTGCAACGATTCACGCAGCGCCTGGTTGCCATATTTTTTGCCGGGCCACAGGCCGCGCGCCAGCGTCATGGTGCAGATCCATTCGCCCGGCATTTCCGGCAGCATGCGGCGGTCAAAGCTGGCATTATGCGCAACGTAATAAGCGCTGCCATGGTAGCGACCGATTGCTTCTTCAATAGTGGGTTTGCCCGCAACCATCGCTTCGGTAATACGGTGGATCGCCATCGCCTGTCGGCTGATAGGGCGATCCGGCATGATAAGGTCGCTCATGGGGTTAACAATTTGACCGTCGATGACGTCAACGGAGGCAACCTCTACCACGCCGCCATGTAATCCACAGGTTTCAGTATCTATTACGCGTAACATAGATTTTCCCTCTCAGAGAACGGCTGCCGGATGCAGAGAGTGAACTTCGCCTTGCCAGTCGTGGCCTTTACGGCGGGCAATAATCAGCTGTTCGCCTTCGCTGCCGCTGACCACCTGCCGACCTTTTTCGTCCCAGATGGCGCTTTTACCCGCGCTTTGAAAACCGCCTGTCGGCAGAGCATGGTTGGCCATCAGGACAGCCATCTGATATTCACGCGACCAGCGTGCCAGATAGTCGCAGTCCTTATGGTAGCCGTTTTCAGAGAGCAGGACGCTGGTGGCATACAGATTTGCGCCACGGCGGGCCGCATCCCGGGCATACTCTTCAACGCTGATATCCGCGCAAACGGCCATGGCCACATGGTGATGCTGGTAGCCAAACAGCGGGACGCTTTGCCCTGCTTTAAAAAACGGCTTTTCAGCCTCAACCAGATGGCGTTTGAAATAGGTCAGCCGGGTACCGTCAGGCAGGAAGGCCATTGCACTAAGCCGGGTATGCTCGCCATCCTGCAGCGGCAGGCCGGTAATAATGCTCATCTTAAATTTGATAGCCGCTTCGGCGAAAACGTTCAGCCTCGTATCGTCCTGCGGCATCGCCAGCTCGCTGGCAAGCGCAAGCTCATAGCCGGTGATGGACAGTTCAGGAAACATCAGCAGGTCGACCTGATGCAAAGCGGCCTGTTCAACGAATTCGAGATGGCGCTTAATATTCCACGCGATATCTCCCGCACGGGAGCCTGATTGCGCTGCAGCGATACTCCAGACAGACATAAATATACTCGCGTAACGGATTTTGAGACGTTATCTCAACCGAAGCGGTCAGGAAACACAAGCAAATAAAGCTCTTTTTGCCACTATTTTTGTTTGGGCTCGTAAGGCAGACGCGACAGGCTCAGTGAAGCCTGACGATAATGCATAAGACGCTGGCGGAACCAGTCGCGCAGCGCTTCGGGCTGTTCGCGCTCTACCATTTCGGCCACAATCGGCATGTTATAACGCTCTTTAAAAGCCACGCCAGCGGCGGCCAAATCGACGTTGATTTTATCTTTTTCTTCCTGCGGCAGTTCAGCCAGATTGTAGTTCATCAGTACCTCCATTAATCCGTCGCAAAAATAAAGCAGGCGAGCGCGTTTCGCAAGCCCGACCGTGGCTTTAAGTTGTGAACGACTCGACACTTTATTTTTAGCGGAGTATTCTTGCGGCCTTGTCGCAGCTTCCGCTGCACCAAAAGGGAAGGATTCAATGCGTAGGTCAATGATTTTCGCGCTGGCGCTGAGTGCCGCCGCTTTCTCACAGCAGGTTTCTGCTCATGCCCATCTTAAAAACCAGTATCCTGCTGCCAACGCCAGTGTCGAAGCTTCGCCGCAGGCGCTGACGCTAACTTTTTCGGAAGATATCGAACCCGCTTTCAGCGGTGTGGAAGTGACGGCGGGCAGCCAGGTCGTTCCTCTTGCCAAAGCTGAACGTGCGCCGAAACAGCACAATCAGTTGATTGTACCCTTAGCGAAGCCGTTGACCAGCGGGCAATATCAGGTTAGCTGGCATGTACTGTCGGTTGACGGACATAAAACTAAAGGAAACTACACCTTTAGCGTGAAGTAATATGTCCCTTAGCTTCTTCTATATACTCTGCCGCTGGCTGCATTTTGCGGCGCTAATGACGCTTGCCGGTGGCAGCCTGTATACCACGCTGTTGGCCCCCGCGTGTTTCAGGCCTTGTCTTTCCGTACGCTTTAACAATCTGCTGACTGCCGCTGCGCTGGTATCGCTATTGACTGCTGTTTTCCTGCTGGCAGCGCAAACTGGCCTGATGGCAAATGGCTGGGCTGATATCGCCAGGCCAGAGATATGGCAAGCGGTATTGCAGACGCGTTTTGGGCAAGCCTGGCAATGGCAGCTGTTTGCCGCGCTGGCTGGCGTAGCGGCTTTGATGGCTAAAGGTCGACCTCGACAGCAGCTACTGCTGTTAAGCGGAGTAGGGCAGCTGGCCGGGCTGGCTTTTGTTGGCCATGCCGCCATGCTGGATGGCGTAGCGGGCTGGCTACAGCGTGCTAATCAGGTCGTGCATTTACTGTCTGCTGCTTTCTGGGCTGGCGGTCTGTTGCCCGTATTGATTTTAATGCGCGATATGCGGCAGCTTCCCGCCAGTTACGATGCGGTACGCACGCTGATGCGCTTTTCCCGCTATGGGCATCTTGCGGTCGCGCTGGTTATTATCAGCGGCATCATTAACACTTTTATCCTGTTGCCGACGTGGCCGCCTGCATACGGGCAGTACAGTCAGCTTCTACTGCTGAAAACATTGTTAGTAGCGGTAATGTGCTTTATCGCCCTGTTTAACCGTTACTGGCTGGTGCCGCGCTTCCAGCGTAGCGGCCAAAATGCGCACCATCAATTTATGCTCACCACGCTGGCTGAATTACTGTTGGCAACGCTGGTTCTGTTGCTGGTAAGCATTTTCGCCACGCTGGAGCCAGCCTGAATTATTTACCGCCCGTCTTCGGGCGTTTTGAAAGAGGTATCGTACTATCATGAAAAAACTGGCCAGCCTGATCGTCGCGCTAAGCTTTTGTTCCAGCGCAATGGCTTCAGAAATTATTACCGTCAGCCGTTTTGAAATGGGTAAAGATAAATGGGCATTTGACCGGGAAGAGGTCATGCTGACCTGCGCTAAAGGCGGCGCTCTGTATGCTATTAATCCCAGCACGCTGATGCAGTATCCGCTAAACGAGATTGCCGAGCAGCAGGTCAAAAGTGGACTGGCGAAAGGAGAGCCGATTAGCGTCATCCAGATCGACGACCCCGCGCATCCTGGCCAGAAGAAAAGCCTGGCACCTTTCGTCGAGCGTACGCAAAAGCTGTGTGACTGATAGCTCTGCCGCGCTTCTGCTTATCTAAGCAGGCGCGGTAGCAGTAATTGCCTCATCTTGCCATTCCGTCACTATTTCTGCCGTTACGATCACAGACCTGTCATATTCTGGCTGGCCCTGATGGTGCCAGCTGGAAAATCCTTGCTTCTGTACTACCTTTTAAAGGGCAAGGCTTCATAGCCTGCATAAATGCCAACTTTTAGCGCACGGCTCTTAAAGAGCCATTCCCCTGGACCAAAGACAGGACTCGTCTTTGGTCTTTTTTTGGTCAGGGCTTTAAAACAGTACTTTACAGATAAATCAATCACTTAAAGTTCGCCCCGTAGTACCCCCCTGTATGAACCTATGTAGCCACTTTTTAGCGCCATTCTTGCGAGCGGATTATTGATTACGGCCTCTTCCAGCTGGTCAGGTGCAAAGTGCGCATAACGCATGGTTATACGGATATCGGAATGCTCCAGGATGTGTTGCAGTACCACGATGTTACCGCCAGCCACCATAAATGACTGGCAAAGCTGTGGCGCAGAACGTGACTCATCTGGCCTTTGGGTAAGGTTATTTCGGCCAGACGTAACACGCGGTAAAACGGTCGATAACACTCAGAGAAAAACTTTTCTTCTTTATCTTTAAGCTCGTTATACAAATCATCCCCGATAGGAACCGTGCGGTTTTTCTTCCCTTTGGTGTTGATGAAAGTAATCTTGTTTGGGGATATCTGACTTGCCTTTAGTCCTGCGGCTTCACTCCAACGTGCACCGGTAGAAAGGAAAATTCTAACTATCAGAGTTAGCTCCGGATTGCCGTGCAGTTCACAACTTACCTATAAAAAAACCAACCCCACCAAATGCCAGGGCAGTGGTAATAAATAAAACTGGATTGGCTGCAATAACATCCCAGTATTTACTAAATAATACAGTTAGATTCACTGTCGGCTCAGGCTCGATTGTATTCAAAATAGCTTAATCGAAGGCAATGCATCAGCAAACTTAGCCTCCTTCTTCCTTCTACAGACTTAACACGTCGAAGATTAGTGCTTAAATATCTATCTCTATAAGAAAAGTACATAGATTACTCATGCTCAGCTAACCTATCTACCGCATAAGAATTTTGAAAAATTATTATATTTGGTAAGGGATGTTCCCGATGGTCGGGTCATTTTCCACACAAAGGAACAGTAGCAGGTCGAGGGTGAGATCTCTTGCGTTTACCTTTGTAGACGTTATGCCCATCAATAAAGCCAGCGTCCCGCCTTAGCTGATTCTATCAGCATGTCAATTGTTAGCGGCTCAGCTCGCCGGTTTACAACCTTAAGCTCCTTCGAGCGAAGGAAATTAGGGATAAGACCTTTACTTGGCGGCCAATATTTAAAAAAATCAAAACCTGATTTATCTACGTTAAACCGTGAAAAATACTCAGTCATAATTTCGTCACCCGTTTCTCTCGCCCACGGATAATGACCGGTAGAAAGGCTGGTTTCAGGCGTCAGGACAGGCTTTTTTTTTGCAAACAAAGGCTTCTGATTATAGTTCTCTTCATACCAGCTCATCACACTGGCTGCGATATCATCTTTTAGTTCCATAGCTTATCATCGCCTCTGGCAATAGTGTTATAGCTGCGGGTTGCCTTCCAGGATATCTGAATAACGTCGTTCATAAGATATGCGATACCTAACATAGGCACCCACCTTCCCACAAAAGCGCCAAGATTATTTACGTAGCTGAACCGTAGATGTTTAATGCTTTCGTTAGTCAAAGTAGGCCAACGACTCACCCGAACATTCAGCCACTGGCGAAGATTTCGGCTTAAAATGGATGTGCCATCGGTTGTGCCGCCAGGTTTTGTCCTGGTTATAAGATGAGGCTGGCCAATTATCACTAATGCAAGCGTGGCGATATCTTTAACGCCTAATTGTTTCTGCGCTTCCTCCAGAAAAATCCAGAAAAAAAGCTCACCTGCCGAAAGGTTATGAAACCCTTTATAGAAGTAAGTTCCTTTAAGCTGTTCAGTAGTATCCATATCATTCCCTTGATTTAGTTACCATGCATACCTTAACAGTAACATAAAATTCCATAACGGTTTCGGACGCCTTCAACGGCATTTTGCACGGTTTTTCATATTTCAGAATCCTGCTTGCTCTTTCTGCTTTCAACGCCTCTCAGCGCTTAAAAGAGGTGCTCTGCCATACATGTTCCCCCCTCCGCGCGCAATGCTATCCCCGCCACGCCTGCCCGCTTTGTAAGGCACTTTTAATGCATGTGCATGGGGGAAGCACGCCAGTACTGGCACCCATCAGGTTTTTTCGTATGTGTATTCTAATGCAGATCCATGCACTCTGTACATGCATGACCCGTTCTGATGATTTCTATGTCGTTTACCGGGCGGGTAGATCAGTAGGGGATTTGAAAGGTTTGCATCGTGCTCTGCAAAATATGGGTTAAAGCGTGTCTGTCAAATTCAAGGGTAAATGACCTGTATTTGTTAATAGTGATTTCGGTTCATGGCTGGTTGACGCTGGCGTAAACGATATAAGTAATGGGCTCTGGTTATCAGGAGTAGAAGGTAAATATGATATAATGCTTTTACCGGGAAGAAAAGTAAGTGTTACAAAAAAATCAAGTTTTATATGTGGAGTAGATGAATTAGAGACGGCTGGGAAAGTAATGTTAACTATAGGTTATAACTTTTAAGATCAAGGTTTATAACTATCGTTTTAGCCCTTATACTCTGAACATGATCTGTAAGAAATATCCGTATCAAACGTAAGGAATATAACATTACGTGAAACAGGAGAGGTTACAAAAATATATCAATGGGCATTATTTAAGGGGTGTTAAATGATGGATTATATCAAAGAAAAGTTAGTTATGGAGATTGGCAATGCTGACTCTATTTCTGAGGCTTTAATACTATACAAAAACTTCTATCAACTTATTCCTGAATATAAATTTGTTTTTTCTTCTCCAAAGGGCCCCTACCCTGGGTTTGAGTGCAATAAAAAATTTAAACATGGAGAAGCAATAAGATCCCTTTTCAACGATGAAAATGTCGTAGTTTTTGATCCATTAACATTTGAAGAGATGTTTAGTAGTAAAGGATGTTCTACTTTTAGAATTGATTATTCTATATCCCTGGACAGTCAAGCTTTAAGCTATCTTCAATCATGTATTAATGGTAAAAAGCATAACCATGAAAATGATATTGAAGAAGTATTTAAATTTATAGTTAAAAAAGAAACGCAAGTAGATTCAATTTTATATGAAATGGAAAATCTAATGAATTTAGATAATCCAGAAAACCACCCTAAGATATTTGATAAACTCTTAGGCTATCAGTTTATAAGGAACATCAATCCTGATGTATTTGAAAGAGAAGGGGGTATTAATGCAAATATATCAAAAAATGAACTATTTATAAATACTGATGCCCATTTTAAAAGAATGATGAAAAATTCCCAAGATCTAAGGTTAAGAGAAGGTATAAATTTTCGTCATTCACAGGTGTATATTTACCTTCTTATGATGAGTATCATACAAATAAGTTCCCCCTCCAGGTCTTTGAAGAATAAAATGCTAGAGATGTTATCTTTTGCGCATAATAAAGCTGGCTTTTTAGCGACAAGGGAAATAATGATAGCTAAAGAGTTTTTTGAGAGAGGAACAAAATTTCCTTTTTTTAGCAAAATTCATAAAAACTCAAAAAAATTATGGTCGGCTTTAAATGGCATGGTATGGGACCTGACTCATTACAGATATTTAGAACAGGCTATTACGTTTAATATGGGAAATGACGAGAGATATTTTTTTCCAGGTATCCTAAGCTATGATAAGGGTTTTATAGAAGTAATGGAGCTTACACCTTTAAAAACTGTTGCCTTTAATACTAATAGGAACATACCAATACCTTTTTATGATGTTGGGGATGGTTCTAAAATAACTGGAAATATAAAAGAAATCCGGAATTACTATAATGAGCTATGCAGTGATGCAAAAAGGAAAGAGAGGGAAACTTCTCGTGAACTTCAAGATAATAACTTTGCATCCCTTATATTGGAACTTGAGAATACGCTGGAGTCTGTAGCCAATGTGCCGCGATAAAAAATTGTAGCCACTAATGCGCCATTCCCCAATCTAAATCTTTGATTATAAAGGACGTTAAAATTATTTGGTCTTATTTTAATATTCACATAAATCAATATTTTATATTCTTCGGACCGAAAAAAGCCGAAAAAAGCCGAAAAAAGCCTGAAATCAGGGCTTTCTTGCATCCGCGCTTGTGAGTTTCATTACATCCGGCGATTATGCGTCGCATTAGTCGCATTAGTCGCATTAGTCGCATTAGTCGCATTAGTCGCATTAGTCGCATTAGTCGCATTAGTCGCATTCGCTGGCGCAGTCCTGTTTATTGTCACACAGAAAATCTGCCGCGCTGGCAAATAGCTGGGTTTTTTATTTTATTTAAATCAGAAGGATGCGGGATAATTATAGCTAAAAATAAGAGGTAATATTGAATTTAAGTGATCAAGATGTTTTCGTTATGTAGACATTCAATTCATTTTAAGAGGTCACTCTTAGTGAAAAAATACCCTTGGGCTGGCAAGGGTGGTAGAATGTCTCTCCGGAATTACTTATATAAGGATATAGCGCTATGGCTTACATTGATTCTAATCTTATCAACAATGAATCTTTGCTTTATCGCGGCAAAGTCACACTATGGGCTTTATTGCCCTGGATAGTCTGGGGAGTGATTTTCGCAGTGGTTACGGCAGGAGCAGGATTGTTACTGATACCTCTTGGCTACATGATTATACGTTCTAATGAGGCCGGGATAACAGATAAACGTGTTATCGCGAAAACCGGGTTAATCAAGAGAGATACTATTGAGATAGGTTTGAGTAAAGTCTCAAGCCTACAGGTTAAGCAAAGTATTCTGGGCCGTATTCTTGGTTATGGTTCTTTAACAGTTTGCGACGTAGGCACATCACGTGCACCAATAAAATATATAAAAAACCCTATGGAGTTCAGGCGGCGTTTTTTTGAATTACAAGAAAAGAATGGAATGAATTAAATCTTTATAAATTTTGATAACCCAGCCTTAGCGCTGGGTTTTTTATCTAAAAATCATGGGGGCTGCGCTAAATAAAAGTAGTGAATTCGATAATGTTGACCATCTTCTGAAAATATTATCTGGCAATATGATAACGCCAGCATCCAGACTTTGTTCAAGCAATAGCCCGGAATTGCTGACGCTCTGTCTTTATCTTTATCTCTGTCTCTGTCTCTGTCTCTGTCTCTGTCTCTGTCTCTGTCTCTGTCTCTATCCCTATCCCAATCTCAATCCCAACCCATTACAGGCAGTGCATTGTATTTCCGGGTAGTAATAATTGATAGCCAACAGTTTTTTTACCTCGGATAGCACATATATAACTTACCTTTTATCTAAACTATTCGATTCATACTGGGGTCGGCAGATGCTCGGACGGTATTTACCAGCGTGCTGATGCATAAATCCGCCATTTCTCTTTTTTAAATAAGCTTTGACCAATTCATTGGTTTGCCAGTTTGTTCCGTCATTCGATGATGATTCCGCCTGCTGAGGCAGCTGATAACAAAGGAATTCACCATGAAGACACTTTTTACGCTTTTGCCGGTGCCGCGCGCGCTGGCTTTTACATTGCTTGCAGGGAGTTTCACCGTTCACGCCGCCACGCCGGTTAAAGGGGGAACGCTGATTTATCTTGAACAGCAGGCACATACTAATCTTTATCCTCCAGCGGGCGGCTTTTATCCCAACGGGGGCATTCTCAATCAGATCACCGATAAGTTAACCTGGCAAAACCCGCAAACCTTACAGGTTGAGCCGTGGATTGCCGAAAGCTGGACCACTAACGCCGATAAAACCGAATATACCTTCAAAATTCGTCCTGGCGTGACCTTTTCGGATGGTACACCGCTGGACGCCAACGCCGTGGCCAAAAATTTCGATACCTACGGTCTGGGCAATAAAGCGCAGCGTCTCCCGGTTTCAGAGGTCATTAATAACTACGAGCGCAGCAAAGTTGTCGATCCCTTAACGGTGAAGTTCTATTTCAAAAAACCATCACCGGGCTTTTTACAGGGTACTGCGACCATCGGTTCGGGACTGGTTTCTTTAAGCACGCTGGCACAGAGTTTCGATCGGCTGGGTGACGCTCGTCATATCATCGGATCCGGCCCGTTTGTGGTCAGTGATGAAAAGCTGGGGCGTGAAGTTGATCTGGTAGCGCGAAAAGATTACCGGTGGGGGCCAAAAAGCAGCCAGCAGCAAGGCCCGGCTAATCTCGACGGCATCAAGATAATCGTGACGCCTGAAGACAGCGTACGCATTGGCGCATTGCTGGCAGGGCAGGCCGACTTTATTCGTCAGGTTCAGGCTTACGATGAGAAACAAGCCAAAGAGCAAAGCTTCCCGATTTATGCGGCACCCACGCGCGGCGTAAACGACAGCATCAGCTTTCGTCCGGATAATCCGCTGGTAAGCGATATCCGTGTGCGTCAGGCATTGCTGCATGCCACCAATGCTAAACAGATAGTAGAAACGCTTTTTTCTGCAAACTATCCGCAAGCTACCTCTGTGGTAGCCACAACGGCGGCGGGCTACGTCAATCTGGCCGACAAGCTGACTTTTGATCCGACGAAAGCAAAAGCGCTGCTGGATGAGGCGGGCTGGAAACCAGCTGCGGACGGGATTCGGCAGAAAGAGGGTCAGCGTCTGGCATTAACCCTCTATGAATCCGTGCCGCAGCCACAGAACAAGCAGGTATTGCAGCTGGTGGCGCAACAGTGGCGTCAGGTTGGCGTGGCGTTAACGATTAAAGCCGGTGATGCCGGGAGTAAAACCCTTGATAGCCTCGATCCGCAAAAAACGCCGCTTAACGTGACGGAAGTAGGCCGCGCCGATCCGGACGTAATCAAGAGCAGCTTTTATCCGGCGAACAGGGACAATCTGCTGCAAAAGGGCGGCTCCAGCGACAAGGTTAAAAGCTTCCGCGACGACAAGCTGAACCAACTGCTGGTTAACATATCTGCTGAAGTGGATCCGACAAAACGTTTACAGCTAACTGGCGATGTCCAGCGCTATCTGCTGGACCAGGCGTATGTCATTCCGATCTTCGAAGAGCCGCAGGTGTATGCCGGCGCGCCCTGGCTGAAGGGCGTGAATTTTGAAGCGGTTGGTCGTCCGGCACTGTACGGGGCCTGGCTGGAAAAACACTAAGTCGAGGTCATCATGCGCCATTACTTACCGCGTCGGCTGGCGGCAGGGCTGCTGGTTCTCTGGGCCGCCTTCACCTTATCTTTTGTGTTGCTGCAGGTACTGCCAGGCGATGCGGTACTGATTAAATTTCAGAACCCGGATCTCGGGCTTAGCCCGCAGCAAATTGCCGAAATGCGCCAGGCCTACGGCGCGGATAATAGCTTGTGGCAGCAATATCTGCATACGCTGACCGCCATGCTGCATGGTGACTTCGGTTACTCGGTTCAGGCAGGCGTGCCGGTCAGCGAACTGCTGGGCAGCAATCTGCCCGGTACGCTGCGCCTTGCCCTGGGCGGATTTTTACTGGCGGGGCTACTGGCTTTTGCGCTGTCTGCGCTGTCGCGTTTGCCCGCGCTGCGCGGCTTGCGTAATTTGCTGCAGTCCGTGCCGGCGCTGTTTATCTCTATCCCCACTTTCTGGCTTGGCATCGCGCTGATTCAGCTGTTTTCATTTCAGCTGCGCTGGATCCCGGTCATTAATCCTTCGCCCTGGCAGGGACTGATTTTGCCCATCGTCACCGTGGCTATCCCCATTTCTGCGCCGCTGGCACAAATCCTGTTACGCAGCATTGATGACGTGTCGACCAGGCCCTTTGTTGCGGTGGCACGAGCCAAAGGAGCCAGTGAAACTTACGTACTGTGGCGACACATTTTACGCAATGCGATGTTGCCCGTGCTGACCATCGCAGGTTTGCTGCTGGGCGAACTGATCGCCGGGGCGCTGGTTACTGAAACCGTGTTCGGGCTTGGCGGCCTGGGCCAGCTCACGCAGCAGGCGGTCAATAACCAGGACGTTGCGGTGTTGCAGGCGGTAGTGATGATTTCGGCTCTGGGTTTTGTGACCATCAATCTGCTGGTGGATCTGGTAATGCCGCTGCTGGATCCCCGGCTGACGCTTTCAGGAGGTGCAGTATGAGTCTGGTCGATTACGCGATGGCACGGCAAAAAAGCGTTGCTTCGTCCCTCACAATAAGGCTCCAGGCCGGATTATACCTGGCGTGGGCGGTGATAGTGGTTGCCGTACTGGCCGCGCTGCTGCCCGGTTTGTTCACGCATTACAGCGCGACCGAAGGCATCGTCGGCGCACAGCGACTGGCTCCGCAAGCAGGGCACTGGCTGGGCACCGATCAGCTGGGCCGGGATCTGTTTGCGCGCATCGTTTACGGCGCATCACATTCGCTATCGGCCGCGCTTCTGGCGGTGGCGGTGGGATTTATTTTTGGCACCGCACATGGTGTGGTAGCAGGCGCAACCGGTGGTAAAACCGAATCCTGGCTAATGCGTACGGTGGATGTGTTGCTGTCGATTCCCTCGCTGCTGCTGTCGTTAAGCGTCTTGATCTTACTGGGCTTCGGGACGTTAAACGCGGCAACGGCGGTCGGTATCGCTTCCGTCGCCAGCTTTGCCCGCCTGGCGCGTGGTGAAGTGGTACGTCTGCGCCACAGTGAATATGTCGAAGCGGCTTACGGTAGCGGCGGCCGTTTTCTTGCGGTGCTGTGGCGGCACATTCTTCCCAATACGCTGACGCCGCTCGTTGCTTATGCAGCGCTACAGTTTGGCCAGGCCATTCTGGCGCTGTCGACGCTGAGTTTTCTTGGTTACGGCACGCCGCCGCCCGCTCCGGAGTGGGGATTACTCATTGCCGAAGGACGAAATTATCTGGCGACAGCATGGTGGCTAACCACTTTTCCCGGCCTGGTGGTGGTAGCCGTGGTGCTTTCCGCCAACCGCATTAGCCAGCAGCTGGCTGGAGGACGCCGATGAACGCACTGCCTTTACTCGCCGTTGAAACTCTCAGCCTGAGCTATCGCAGCGGCAGCGCCTGGCAACAGGTGGTACATAACGTCAGCTTCCAGCTCAAGGCTGGCGAAATGGTTGCCTTAGTAGGTGAGTCCGGCTCTGGCAAAACCACTGTCGCCCAGGCGATTATGGGGCTGATGGCGGAAAACGGGCGTCGCGATAATGGTCAGATCAAGCTCAACGGCGTTGATATCAGCTCATGGGCACAAAAACGGCTGGATTCACTGCGCGGCGCGCGGATTAGCCTTGTGCCGCAGGATCCCAGTAATTCGCTTAACCCGGTAAAAACCATCGGCGAACAGGTAGAAGAAATCCTGCGCCTGCATTTAAAGCTAACGCGTGCACAGCGCCAGCAGCGCGTGGTTGAACTGCTGACGCGCGTAGGGCTTAGCTACCCCGAACAGCGCGTCTCGCAGTATCCTCATCAGTTATCGGGCGGCATGAAACAGCGCGTGCTTATTGCCATCGCGCTCGCCTTACAGCCGGATATTATTATTGCTGATGAGCCGACCAGCGCGCTGGACGTTACGGTGCAGAAACGCATTCTCGATCTGCTGGATACGCTACGCCAGGAATCGGGTACCGCGGTGCTGTTTGTCACGCACGATTTGCCGCTGGCGGCAGAGCGCGCCGATCGCATCATTGTGTTTCGTCACGGGGAAATTCAGGAATCCGGACCTACGGCACAGATTGTTAGCGGGCCACAACATCCCTATACGCGCCAGCTGCTAATTGATGCTGCACCACGGCCGCACCAGCGAGTGCAAAAACCAGCCGCACGTTTCTCCACGCCAGCTATTCAGGCAACAAAGCTTTGCAAAACATTTACGGCTGGCAAGCAACACAGTTTGCTGGCGCTCGATCGGGCAAGCCTTGTGGTACAACGAGGGACGACGCATGCGCTGGTAGGCGAATCGGGCTCCGGTAAAACAACGCTGGCTCGCATCCTGTTAGGCTTTGAGCAGGCGGACAGCGGTGAGGTAATGCTGGATGGCATTGTGACTGACGGCTTACGGGGCGAAGCGCTGCGCCAGCTGCGACGCAAAATTCAGTTTGTCTGGCAGAATCCGTTTGCCTCGCTCGATCCGCGCCAGACGCTGGCGCAGATTATTGAAGAACCCCTACGCAATTTTGAACGCCTGAGTCGTAAAGAGCGTCGACAGCGTGTCGAAGATGTCACGATACGCGTTGCGCTACCGCTGGCTTTATTGTCACGTAGCGCCCGCGAACTCTCTGGCGGCCAGCGTCAACGCGTCGCGCTGGCACGCGCGTTGATTTTGCAGCCAACGATTCTGGTGCTGGATGAAGCAACCTCGGCGCTGGATGTTACGGTCCAGGCGCAGATCCTTGACCTGTTGCAGCAGCTGCAAATAGCGCAAGGCCTGACCTATCTGTTTATTACGCATGATTTAGCAACGGTACGACAGATTGCCGACAGCGTGACGGTATTACAGGCCGGCAAGGTAGTTGAACAAGGTGACACTGTCACAATCTTCAGCGCGCCACAGCATTCTTATACCCGCGAACTGATTGCCGCAATTCCATCTTTTACTCCCTTTGTTGAAAAGGAGTCTGCATGACCAAACGCATTGGCTTTTTCACCCGACTGCTGGATAAGGCGCCGGCAAAAGAGCGCTACCGGCTGGCAACCGAACAGATTCAGCACGCTGAACGCTGCGGCTTCGATAGCGCCTGGATTGCCCAACACCATTTTCACGAGGCGGAAGGCGGCTTACCTGCGCCTCTGCTGTTTCTGGCACATGTCGCAGCACATACCTGCACTATTCGGCTGGGCACCGCCATTATTACGTTACCGATGGAAAACGCGCTGCGCGTTGCAGAAGACGCCGCCGTGCTGGATCTGCTGGCAAACGGACGGCTGGAGATCGGCCTCGGTTCGGGCGGCACGCCAGATTCGTTTCTGCCGTTTGGCCTGACCTTTGCTCAGCGCGGTACGGCTTTCGCCGATAATTTACATGTTTTGCTCAGCGCCTGGCGAGGGGATTCGCTGGCTCACCCCAATAATCACCTCTATCCGGCAGGCGCGCAGCTCGCCGACCGCGTCTGGATTGCAACTTTTTCAGTTGAGGGAGCGGTGCGCGCGGCCCAGGCTGGACACGGATTGATGCTGTCCCGTACGCAGCCGCGTCCTTCAGGCCAGCCAGCTTTACCGCTTGATGCAATACAAAATCCCCTCATTGATGCCTATCTCGCCGCGCTGCCTGCGGGCGTTGCGCCGCGTATTCTGGCTTCGCGCACTGCCTTTGTTGCTGATAGCAGGGAGCACGCCAGGCGCATAGCCGAACCGGGCATTCGCCAGCAGGCGGAACACTATCGAGCGTCAGGCCATCAATTACGCGGCGAGACTTTTGATGATTTGCTGGGGCAGTTTGATGCGCATATTGGCGATATTGCCGCCGTTAAGGCGTCGCTGGCGCAGGACAGCACGCTATCGCGCGTTACCGATATTTCTTTTCAGGTGCATTCAGCCGAGCCGTCGCATGCGGAAACGCTCCGCTCCATCGAATTAATCGCAGAACATCTTGCGCCCGGGCTACGAGCAGCGGGCGAGCATCGCTAACAGGAGCTTTTATGACTCAGCCCAACGATTTACTGGCCTCGCTGGCAGACATTGCCCCCGATTCTGAACTGGCTGAGGCGCGTCGGCAACGCGACGCCGCCACGCTACATGCTCAGGGCAGTTACGAGATTATTTTTGCTCAAAACGATGATGATTTTCCTCTCGACGAACGCTTAGCGCTGGCCGCGCAGGTGGCGGAATGGCACGGGCAGCCAGCTTTACAGGCACACTATCGGCAGCAGACTCAGCCATTAAGCACTTCGGCGCGCAATACTACCGCGCTGGAGTTTGCGCATCGTCTTACCTTTGAGCCGGTTACGGCTGCGCCTTCACATCTTAAAGCGTTACAGGAGGCGGGCTGGAGCGAGCGCGGGATTGTTACGCTCGCGCAGCTGGTGGCGTTTATTAGTTTTCAAAGCCGACTACTGTCAGGGCTGCGGTTGCTTCAGGGAAAGGGCGCGCAGGACGAGTCACCGGCAGTGGTGGCTGGAAAATGGCACGATGCGCCGCAGACCGCCAGCGGTAAAAGGGCATTAACGGCCTTTACGCAGCTTGAATTAGGCTGGGAACCGTGGCTGGCAGCGAAACCGCTGGCGGAATTTAACGCGGATGAACAGATAACGCTGGCGAAATTTGGACATAGCGATTCGGATTATTTTCGCCTGCTGGCGCGTAACCTGCCGCTACTGGAGCAACGTACGCTTACCGATAAAGGTATTTTCTACACGCAAGGTGGACTGCCTCGTGCCGAACGCGAATTAGCGGCGGCGGTAGTTAGCAAGGTAAACGGCTGTATCTTTTGTGCCTCTGTCCATGCCCGCAAAGCCAGTCAGCTGTCAAAAGATAACGAGGCGGTACAAAAACTGTTGGACGTTGCGCCCGGCGGGCAGTTATCGCACGGACAATCGCCGCGCTGGCAGGCAGTCGTTGAGCTTGCAGCCGCGTTATCCGTCACGCCACCCCGCGCCACGCAGCGTCAGGCAGATGCGCTGCGCGAGCAGGGGCTGGATACGCTTGCCCTGTTAGATCTGATCCAGTCCAGCGCTTTTTTTGCCTGGGCGAACCGCCTGATGCTGACGCTGGGTGAGCCTTTCTTACCTGAAGTATAAGGATAGTCATGTCATCATCTGCCGCCAGCGCTGTGGGCCTTAAAAAGGGTAGCCCGATTGTTAAAAAGAGGAGGTCTTTTATGCCTGTTTCCGTTCTTCGGCCCGTAGTCGATCATGCCGTGGTTAACGTGGCCGATCGGCTTGATACAGCTCGTTCTCTGTTCAGCCGTTTGGGGTTTCAGCTTACCGAGCGGGGGCATCATTCTCTGGGCTCCAGCAATCATCTGGCCATTTTTGGCGAAAACTATCTTGAACTGTTGGGGTACGAACAGGGAAAGGAAAAGCAGCGTGCCGATCTCTGGCAGGCGCCGCCGGGCTTAACCGGCCTGGTGTGGAAAACCGACAGTGCCGATATCGCCTTTCAACATCTGGAGCGGCATGATTTAGATGGCGAGCCGCCAGCCTCGTTTTATCGCCCGGTCACCTTACCGGATGGTTCACTGAGCGAAGCACACTTTCGCACGGTGCGCCTCCGTGCTTCCCGAATCCCCAATGGACGCAGCTTTTTTTGTCAGCATCTTACGCCAGAGGCGGTCTGGCAGCCAGAATGGCAGGTCCATCCTAACGGTGTGCAGAACATCAGCGAATTTGTCATTGTTGCGCAGGATCCTGCCTTATCCGCGCAGGTGTACAGCCAGCTGTTTGGTGTCGAAAAGGTTCTGGCCTGTCAGGATGGGGCGTTTGCGCTGCACGCTGGCGCGGTTACAGTGCGTTTTGCTTGCGTAGATTATGTACGGCACCGTTTTGGCTCATTGCCAGCGGATTACGATGGCAGTGCGCGAATGGCGGCATTAGGTTTTAAGGCCAGCGATTTAACGAAGGTAAAAGCGGCATTATTAAAAGGTGACATTGCATTTAGCGATCGCGACGGCGCTATAGTCGTAAATGCCGGAGAAAACGTTAATCTGGCATTAAGGTTTGCTTAGCTATTTATTGCGGTCAATCATGCAGTGACCTTATTTCTTTAAGGTGGTGCGCATTTTTTGCGCACTTATTCTTCATTTTTATCTTTTTTAATCCTTAACCTAAATTTCTTTTCGTTCCTGCCGATAAAGCCTGTGGCTGTTAAAGAAACGCTTTTATGTCTGCCCGCCAGGCAGAAAGCTTTTTTAACGGCACCATTTCACAGTTTGACAAGGAAAAGAGATGAAAAAAATTATCAAATGGGCTTTCTTTATTATTATTGCGCTAATTGTTATCCGGGTGCTGGCTGGTCCAAACGAAGAGAGTAAAAAAGCCGCTGAGGCTTCACGCGGTGAGCAACCCGCCGATATAGCAGAAAGCGCTCCGCCGCAAAAAGAGGTATTCCGTATCTCGGCAGGTAAACTCTTCAGAGATTATGAAGAAAACGAAGTGGCCGCGGATGAACGCATGAAAGGTAAGCAGATAGCGGTAACCGGCGTGGTTCAGGCTATTGATAAAGATTTTACCGACGCCATTATTATCAGGCTGAAAACAGATAATCAGTTTATGCCCGCCAGAATGGAAATGGTCGACTCACAGAAAAGCACGGCCTTGACCCTTAAAAAAGGAAGTCAGGTAGAAGTGGTTTGCCAGAGTATATCTCGCATAATGGGTGCACCTTCAGGTAGACGCTGCGTTTTTAATTAATAGTGATGGGCTGCACAAGCCCATATTCGCTTTTTCTCATGACCTGAAAGAAATAAAACGCTGATAAGTGTGACAGGAGGAGTGCGGCCATAGCAATAATACCGCTATCCACAAAGATCAAATGCCGACCGAAGTCGACATCGCATTTATCAGCGCAAATAATTACGATTGCGGCTGCCCAACAGGGCCTGCGCCTAAGGTACCGCCCGGTACTGACTGCGCGCTTGGTGCATGAGGGCGTCCATCATTGCCTACCGCGTCGCTGCGGTGCATACAGCCTGCCAGCGATAAAACGGCCAGCAGAGCAACTAAACCTTTTGTACAATTTTTCATAGTATTTTCCGTGGGTTGAAAGTGGGACAGCATGTAAAGGATAGCGCAGGCTGCGCGCACCGCCAGCCGGTCAGCGTAAAATTTTCATCACAAAAAAGGCGCAGTTCCGTATTCCTCCCTCACAGGTAATCAATCCCCGGCTACACTTAATGGACTGGAAGCCAAAGGAGGAATTATGTCTGATAAAGAACTTAATAAAAAACGCAAAGAAGAAGGCGACGTGCATAAAGGTTTGCCAGAGGCAGCGCCTTCCGCCGGCAATGCTTATGAAGAAGACGATCATCCGGCAAGAGATAATCCGGACGAGCATGGCGAAATGCCCCGCACGCGTGATGACAGCCAGGCAGATAAAAAAGATCCATATCAGGAAAAATAATTTGTTAAATCGTTACCTGACGGGTAAAGGCGGCAATAGCTCGCCTTTACCAACGCGGATATTTTACTAACCCGTTTTACTCTCCTGTCCCTGGTGCTTCTCCCGCTCTCATTAAGCTAATCTCGTTATGGCTGGTCAGAATTTGTTGCTGGCAGCTGATGACGATCTTCCCTGAAAAAAGACCTTTCGGTTAATTATCACGTCTGTCATCTCCTTAGAAATTAAGGGCGATTTGCAGACGGGATGCCATCACATTTTTTTTCAGGCTTGTACAACCGCGAGTAAAGCTCTACGCTGCACCTGCTACCTGGGCTGCGCGATGTTCGCGTTTAGCATGCTGGCTGGAGTTATCACCATGAAAAGTACAAAAGAGATTTCTATTGACCAGTTTACCGATGGTGAAAAAGAGCTGATCGAGGCGAAGGTAAAAACGCTGACGCTGAAAAAAGGCCACGTTCCTTCCTCGAAAGAAGAAAAAGAGATTTTAAAAGAAGCCAAGCGACTGGTGATGAAAGATCGCGTAGTGAAAGAAAGTACTAAAGCAGTTGTCGCTAAAAAGCCTCGTAAGCCTTCCACGGCAAAAGAGAGTGAGGTTAAAGAGTTTAACTGGAGTGCCTCTCTGCGAAAAAATCCCCGCGCCCTGAGAAACAGCTAGTCTTTTAGCCCGTCGACAACAGCTTGATGTTAACCTGTAAACAGTAGCTGAAGTGCTTTAACCAGCACTTCAATCAGCAATATGCCGCCAATAATTACCATCGTCAGCATCAGCCAAAACTGTTGAGCGCTTCCCATATTCTGCCGACTCCCTGAGACGTTAACAGACTATACTTTAGTGTCTGTTAATTAAACATTACGTCAACTTCCACGTAAAATTACCTCAGGGTGCGACCATAATGTATCAATATCTTAACGGTAAAGCGTGGCGGCATATCTATATCGTCGGCGACCTGCACGGTTGTCTGAACATGCTCAAAGATAGCCTGGAAACTTATCGTTTTGATGCGGAAAAAGACCTGCTGATAGCCGTGGGGGATTTGATTGATCGAGGGCCGGACAGCCCCGGCTGCGCCGAGTTGCTGAGTAAGCCCTGGTTCCGTAGCGTGCGCGGCAATCACGAAGAAATGGCCATCAATGCGTTGACGAAAGGCGAACATCAACAGTGGATTGGCAATGGCGGAGAGTGGTTTTACAAACTTGAAGGCATGAAGATGATTGAAGCCAGGCACGCCCTTAGCCGCTGTCGGCTGATGCCGCTGATTATCCACCTGCAGCTACAGGATAAGTTGATTGTTATCGCGCATGCTGACTACCCGGCCGATCGCTATGCCTGGGAAGCCCCGGTCGATCCTTTCGACGTGGTCTGGAGCCGTAACCGGGTTGAACAGGCAAAGCAGAGCAGAGCCACAGCAATCAGCGGCGCGGATGCTTTTTACTTTGGCCATACGCCGCTTGCTGAAGCTCTGAGCGCGGCAAACCTGCACTTTATCGATACCGGTGCCGTGTTCGGCAAC
Organism: Erwinia phyllosphaerae; assembly: GCF_019132875.1. Taxonomy (GTDB): domain Bacteria; phylum Pseudomonadota; class Gammaproteobacteria; order Enterobacterales; family Enterobacteriaceae; genus Erwinia; species Erwinia phyllosphaerae. The sequence goes on along the minus strand of NZ_JAHSPF010000001.1, from coordinate 69,281 downwards.
CGGCTTACCGTGGTACAGGTTCAGTGAGTCAGGAAAACAGCTTGCCGTCCCGCACCAGCTCGCGTGGGTAGCTGTTTTTAATGCGGCTGTTCACTTTCTTCGCCAGCCCAATCGGCTGCTGCTGACAGGTGACGATGATTTCATCGGCCGGCAGCTCGCGTTCAGGATAGATATCGCGCCCGCGATACCACTCTTCAGCTTCCGCCAGCGTCAGCTCAAAACGATTTTTAGCCTGTGGCTGAGCCAGCGCAACAACCGCCTCATGCTGCCAGCGATAGCCTTTGGCGAAGGTTTCCGCCAGCTTTAAGCCGATGCGGGAAAAGCGCACCTTGCCTAACAATGGCTCCAGCGAAACAGGGAAAAGCCACAGTTCCTTATCACGCTGCCAGAGGCTATGCGTGACGCTGTCCCAGGCCAGGCCTGACTTCGCTGCGGCCATCGCTATCTCCTGCTCCTCTTTGCGTTTTACCGGAGAAAAAGGCAGCTTGCCCACTTTATAGCCGGGCAGCGGTAGCGGCGGCACGCCTGACGTTTTACGTAAGCGGGCAACAAAAAAACCTTCGCTATCAAAAAGATGTGGAAAAACGTGCAGGAAACCTTCGTCAGTGCTTGCGCTGTCGGCGCCGATAAAAAGATCGTTAAGCGGTTCAATCGTTACGGCATCAGGATAGCGCGCCAGCAGCCAGGCGATCACCTGCTGATTTTCGCTACGGTTTAGCGTACAGGTTGAGTAGATAAGCGTGCCGCCGGGCTTGAGCGCATGAAAAGCGCTGTCGATCAGGTCCTGCTGCGTCGCGGCGATCTCTGCCGTGCTTTCCGGTGACCAGTTGCGCAGCGCGTCGGCATCCTTACGGATAACACCTTCGCCGGAGCAGGGCGCATCGAGTAAAATCGCATCGAACGTTTCCGGCAAGGCCGGGCCGAAAACGCGGCCGTCAAAGTGCGTAATCGCCGTATTGCTTACGCCGCAGCGGCTGATATTGGCATGCAGCACCTTCACCCGGCTGGCAGAATATTCGTTAGCGAGCAGCATGCCCTGGTTATTCATGCCTGCTGCAATCTGCGTTGTTTTAGATCCGGGCGCGGCGGCCACATCCATCACCCTTTCCGGCTGGGGACAGCCAGCAAACAGGGCGGTGACCGGCAGCATTGAGCTGGCTTCCTGAATATAAAACAGTCCTGACAGATGTTCTGCCGTACTGCCAAGCGGAAGCGCTTCGGCATCGTCACGGCTAATCCAGAAGCCTTCGCTACACCAGGGGATCGGCGTCAGCGCCCAGTTGTAAGGCGCAACCTGCGCCAGAAAATCTGCCACGCTAATTTTCAGCGTATTAACGCGCAGGCTGCGGCGCAGCGGCTGTTGGCTGATAGCAATAAATTTGTCGAACTCTGCGGCGTCGGGCAGCAGGTCGCGCATCTGGCTCAGGAAAAGGTCCGGGAAATACACGCGTGAAGAAGAAGACACTGAAAAATTCCGCTGTAAAAAAGTAGGGCGAGTCTAGCACACTCGCCCTGAGGAAAAAAAACGGGCAGTCGGGCTGCCCGTACAGATTGCTGACAAAGCTAAAGCGATACCTGCAACTAAACACCATGGGCCGGGGACGGCCCGTCACGATTATTTAGCTGGCAGCGCGGTTCCCCATTTACGCCAGTCCTGCGGCTCTTCGTTTTCCAGCAGGAAATGCTTGCCGCTGGTGGCCTGCGGTGCCAGCGGAACGGTTGGCGGCGTGGCAAACTGAATGCCGCCCTGAATAAACTGCTGGAAAGTCCCGGTTTTCACCACGCCGCCAATCAGGCCAAACTTGAAGTTGTAGCCGGATGCCAGCCAGAACACCGAGTTGTTCCTGACCAGATGCTGATATTTCTTGCTGATGCGCAGCGTGATTTGTACGCGATCCGCCATTGCTCCCAGCGAGGTTCCCGTCACCGTGCCCACTTCTATGCCACGGAACAGCACAGGTGTGCCGACGGAAAGCGAGCCACCTTCAGGCGCATCCATAATAATGTTCAGGCCATCCAGATAGCGCGCATCGGTAATGGTTGATTCCTGAAGTTCAAAGGTGCGCTGGGCGCGGCCCTTGCCCGGATCAACGTTGATATAGGGCTGAAGTATCGTGTCCAGATGGTTGACGCCTGCCGCAGAAATTTCTGGTGAAACCACCGAAAAGCGGCTGCCCAGACGCGCAAAGTCCTGCACGTATTCCGGATAAAGCACGGCCTTGGCGATAACCTGATCTTTCCGGTCGTTTAGCGCCAGCGACTCCAGCTGACCGATGGTAATACCCAGATAGCGAATCGGCATGCCTGAAGAGAGCTTGCTGGCATCGAAAGTGCGCAGCGTAATCTGGCTACCTACCGCCCTGGCGGCCGTTTCCGATTCAAACAGCGTGCGCTTGTCTTTGCTGGTTAAACCGGCACCCGCACCGCTGAGGTTATCAAAGCTGATGGCGCCTTTCAGCGCACGGTTCAGCGGCGAAGCCTGCACGGTTAGCCCGCTGCCGTTCAGCTGCACGCGCGCGCCGCCTTCCGACCAGAAAACACTGTTTGGCGTCAACAGCTTGCGGTATTCCGGCTTGATATGTACGCGAACGTCAAATTCGTTGGCTCTTGGCGTTACGTCAACAATTTCACCGACCTGGAACTTACGGTAAAGCACCACCGAACCAGCCTGAATATCCGGCAGGCTGTTAGCGGTCAGCGTCAGCGTGGTAGGAAGCTGGTTAGTGGTAATTCCTTCAGCTGCTTTTTCCGCATTAGCGTAAAGCGGGTAGCTCTGTTTTGGCGCGCCTTTACTACCTGGCTCAAGGCGAATACCGCCATCGACCCATTCGCGCGCGCTGGCACCCAGCACCTCCATCCCGTCAATGCCCAGCTTAACGTCCAGACGGCTGTTAATAATGAACTTGCTGTCGCCATGCACCAGCTGGCGATAATCCGGCGTGATGGCAATGATAAAACCAACGCCTTGCTCATTCAGCTTGCGGTTGACCACCTGGCCAATCTGCATACCGTGCAGCATGACCGGCTGACCCGCATCAATGCCGTAGCTTTCTGGCGCGGTCAGCTTTACCTCCAGCGTGTCGGGACGTTGCAGCAGCGACTCGTTGCTTCGCAACACCGTAAAGCGATTTTGTGGCTCACCTTCGCCCGGCACCAGTTCAAGCGTGCTGCCGGTCAGCAGGCTGCTCAGACTGGTATCGGCCAGCGTGATTTTCGGGCTGCGCATCTCTATACGCGTGCCGCTGCGCATCAGGCCGGTAACGGAAGGATCGATAGTCAGCTCGCCTGTAACCTTACCGTCAGGTTGAAGGTTTAGCGCGGTGAGGGTGCCGACTTCCAGTCCCTGATACATCAGTGGCGTACTACCCGCCTTGAGATCTTTTCCGCCGGGCAAATCCAGCGTAATGAGCACGCCGCGATGGCTATGTGCCAGATCGGGATAAAGCTGGTAGTTATCTTCGCTTTTGGCCTGCGCGGAATCTTCCGGGGAGTCGAAGGCGATAGCACCGTTAACCAGCGCTGCCAGGCTTTCCAGCTGCACTTTGGCCCCGCTTAAGCCAACGTCGGCTTTAACGCCGGAGACGTTCCAGAAGCGGCTTCCTTTTTTCACCAGGTTGGTAAAGCGGCGCTCAATCAGGACGTCAACGGTCACGCCCTGATTGCCGGGATTAATGCTGTAATCATAAACGCGGCCGACCGGAATTTTGCGGAAATAGACCAGCGAGCCGGTATTCAGCGAGCTAAGGTCGGGCGCATGCAGATGAATCAGCATTTCGCCGGTATTAACGCGGTATTTCGGCTGCGTGTCCAGCGCCACAAAATGATCCTGCGGCTTGCCTTTGCCCGGCATCATGCCGATATAGTTACCGCCTACCAGCGCATCCAGACCGGATACGCCCGCCAGCGACGCTTTCGGCGTGACCAGCCAGAACTGCGTTTTGTCCCGCAGCGCCTCTTTCATATCGCTTTTGATACTGGCCTTGATTTTTATCGTGCGTAAATCGTCGGTCATACTGATGCCCTGCACCAGGCCAACCTCTACGCCCTGATAGCGCACCGGCGTGCGGCCCGGCACGATACCGTCCGCCGTGGCGAAATCGATAGTGACGGTGGTGCCGCGCTCCTGGTAATTGGTCCAGACGAGCCAGCCCGCAATCAACAGCGCGATAAACGGTAGCAGCCAGAACGGCGAAATTTTGCGTCGGCGTTTAATGCGTGCGCTAGTCGGTGTAGTCGGCGTTTCCTGTTGCATGTGCATCCCAAAGTAAACGGCTATCCAGCCACTCAACGGCAAGGATAGTAAGAATAACCGACGCGCCAAAATAGAAGGCGGCCGGCCCCATAGTAAAAGCCAGAAGCTGATCGCGATTGACCAGCGACATAGTTAATGAAATCACAAACAGGTCCAGCATAGACCAGCGTCCGACCCAGGTAACTACTCTGAGCAGCCGAACGCGGGTTTTCAGGCCCTGCTCGCAGTTAAAATGAATGCTCACCAGCAGCGTCAGCAGCACGATAACCTTGGTGAAAGGCACCATGATACTGGCGATAAACACCACGGCCGCCACCGGAATATTGCCGGAAGCCAGCGAAAGGATACCGGAAAGGATCGTATCTTCCTGCCGTGAGCCGTTCAGATAAATGATGGAGATAGGCAGGACGTTAGCCGGAATAAGCAGCACTATCGACGCAATTAATGCAGCCCAGGACTTCTGCAGGCTGAAACGGCGCCGCAGACGCAGCGGCGTATGGCAGCGCGGACAGCGGCCGCGTTCATCGGGCAAGCCGGTATGGTGACAGTTGAGGCAAACCCGCAGCTGTTTGGGATCGACATGCGGCTGCGGCTGAGGATAAAAGCGGTGCCACAGCTGCTCAATGTTCATATGAATAAGCGTTACCAGGCTGAGTATCGCCAGCGAGATAAAAGCGATTAAACCCGGCCCGAAATTAATATCCGCATAATCTTTCACCTTTATTGAGGCGACGGCGATGCCGATAAGGTAAATATCCAGCATGACCCACTCTTTCAGCCGGTCAAGCATCAGCAAAACCGGACGCAGATTTAACCCCAGCCTGTCGCCAAAAAAGAGCCACATAACAGAAGCAACAAGGGTTGCGGGTGCGCCAATAGTGCAAAAAGCCACCATTGAAGCGGTAATCACATCGCCCTGCTGGGTCATTTGTAAAATGCCCTCCAGCAGGCTGGCGCGAATCGTGGTGCCCAGCAGGCGTATAGTGAGCAGCGGCTCGCTGAAGGCAAATGGCATCAGCAGCAGCATGGTCACCGCCATCGCCATTAACCGCGTCATCGACCAGTCGCGGCCGTTAAGGATAGTCGCGTTGCAGCGCGGGCAGTGCGCCGTCTCATTAGATTTAACATCTGGTAAGGAAAAAAGGGTATCGCATTGCGGACAACGCTGATAACGTGCCTGAGGCAGAATATGGCTAATAGCGTATATTTTCACAGGTTACCCGGATTGGCAGGGTACGGTCAGGCAAAATCGCCACGGCGAACCACTCTTCGTTTATGCTTTTAAAGCTTCAGATCAACAAGGGTATATTAACTAACGGAATCATTCACCTTGTCCGTCTGGACTTTTAATGCTTATTTTATTGGGCGAAGTCATACTGGACTTCGTAACAAGTTTCAATAATGGTTAAAAAATGACTAAAAAAGAATTCTACTCGGACCTTAATCGCGATTTGCGTGCGCTTATTGCAGGCGAAACCAGTTTTCTGGCCGCGATGGGGAACTGTAGCGCGCTGCTGTTCGAACGTCTGGAAGGCGTGAACTGGGCCGGCTTTTACCTGTTAACGGAAGAGAATACCCTGGTGCTTGGCCCTTTTCAGGGCAAAATTGCCTGCGTACGCATTCCGGTAGGCCGTGGCGTATGCGGAACCGCCGTAGCCGAAAACGCCGTACAGCGTGTAGATGACGTGCATGCTTTCCCGGGTCATATTGCCTGCGACGCCGCCAGCAATGCGGAAATCGTTCTGCCGATAAGCGTTAACGGCCAGACGATTGGCGTGCTGGATATCGATAGCGTGGTCTATAACCGCTTTGATAATGAAGATGAAACGGGGCTAATTGAGCTGGTCGAAGGCCTGTGTGAAGTATTGGCTGGCTCGGATGTCGAAAAATTTATTCACATGAAACGCAGCTAAAGTGCTGGATAACGTAGCATTTGCCGATGGTGTCATTATAATGACGCCTGTTCATGCCTGCGGCTTATTGGCTACCCCGTTGTAATCAGGAAATTTCATGGAAAATCAACCCAAGTTGAATAGCAGCAAAGAAGTAATTGCCTTTCTGGCAGAGCGGTTTCCACAGTGCTTTAGCGCCGAAGGCGAAGCACGACCGCTAAAAATCGGCATCTTTCAGGATTTAGTCGACCGCGTGCAGGGCGAAATGAGCCTGAGTAAAACTCAGCTTCGTTCCGCGCTGCGCCTTTATACTTCTAGCTGGCGCTATTTATATGGCATCAAAGCTGGTGCTACCCGCGTTGACCTGGATGGCAACCCTTGCGGCGTCCTGGACGAGCAGCATGTAGAACATGCCCGTAAGCAGCTCGAAGAGGCGAAAGCGCGCGTTCAGGCGCAGCGCGAACAGCAGCAGGCGAAGAAACGTGAAGCGGATGAAGAAGCCGCGCCGCGCCGTCCGCGCAAGCCGGTTCGTAAACCTTCTGCCGAAGGCGAGCAGCCCCGGGCCGCGCGTGCGAAGCCACAGCGTAATCCTGGCAGCGCGCCTTCCGCAGAACGCCAGCCGCAACGCAGCAAACCCGTTACGGATACCGCAGCGCTGCAGGTAGGTCAAAACATTAAAGTCACGGCTGGCAAAGGTGCGATGGATGCAACCATTCTTGAAATTACCAAAGATGGCGTCCGGGTACAGTTGGCTTCCGGCCTGGCAATGATAGTACGCGCAGAACACTTGCAGTTCTGATACGGAGGCCAATCAGGGCATGAACAACTTTTTTAAAACCACCGTTATTGCTGCGCTGCTGTTTACCGGAAATGTTTTCGCTGCGGATACTATTACGCGCGCCGATCAGATCCCTCAGCTTCATCAGGAACCGCAGCACGCGACGGTCAGCGAGCGCGTTACGTCGCGTTTCACCCGTTCGCACTATCGCCAGTTCGATCTGGATCAGGATTTCTCGGCCAAAATTTTTGCCCGCTATCTGAACCTGCTCGACTATAACCACAACGTACTGCTTGCTTCTGACGTTGAGCAGTATGCAACGAAAAAAACCACGCTGGGCGACGAGTTAAAATCGGGCCAGCTGAACGTTTTTTACGATCTTTATAATCTGGCGCAGAAACGCCGTTTCGAGCGCTATCAATACGCGCTGACAGTGCTGAATAAGCCAATGAATTTCAGCGGTAACGATACGATTGATATCGACCGCAGCAAAGCGCCGTGGCCAAAAAACACGGCTGAACTGAATCAGCTGTGGGATGCCAAGGTCAAGTATGACGAGCTGAGCCTTAAGCTGACCGGTAAAAGCGAAAAGGAGATCCGCGAGGTTCTCACCAAACGCTATCAGTTCGCTATTCGCCGCCTGGCACAGAGCAACAGCGAAGACGTTTTCCAGATGGCGATGACCGCTTTTGCCCGGGAAATCGATCCGCACACCAGCTATCTCTCTCCGCGCAACACCGACCAGTTCAATACGGAAATGAGCCTGTCGCTTGAAGGCATCGGCGCGGTACTGCAGATGGATGACGACTACACCGTGATCAACTCAATGGTAGCGGGCGGTCCGGCAGCGAAAAGCAAAACCATCACGGTGGGCGATCGTATCGTCGGCGTCGGCCAGCCTGGCAAACCGATGCAGGATGTGATCGGCTGGCGACTTGATGACGTTGTCGCCCAGATCAAAGGGCCAAAAGGCAGCAAGGTTCGCCTGGAGATTTTACCGGCCGGTAAGGGCACCAAAACCCGTATCGTCACGCTGACGCGCGAAAAAATCCGTCTGGAAGATCGCGCGGTGAAAATGAGCGTGCATAACGTCGGCAAAGAGAAGGTCGGCGTGCTGGATATTCCTGGCTTCTATGTTGGCCTGACCGATGACGTAAAAGTGCAGCTGCAGAAACTGCAAAAGCAAAACGTCGACAGCATTGTTATCGACCTTCGTACTAACGGCGGCGGCGCGCTGACGGAAGCGGTTTCGCTTTCCGGCCTGTTTATTCCGTCTGGTCCGGTAGTACAGGTGCGCGATAACGTAGGTAAAGTGCGCGAAGACAGCGATACCGACGGCATCGTTTACTATAAAGGTCCGTTAGTTGTGCTGGTCGATCGGTTCAGCGCTTCCGCTTCGGAGATCTTTGCCGCCGCCATGCAGGACTATGGCCGCGCCCTGATCGTAGGCGAGCCAACCTTTGGTAAAGGCACGGTGCAGCAGTATCGCTCGCTGAACCGTATCTATGACCAGATGCTGCGCCCGGAATGGCCAGCGCTCGGTTCGATTACCTACACTATCCAGAAGTTTTACCGCGTTAACGGCGGCAGCACGCAGCGTAAAGGCGTGACGCCAGATCTGCTGATGCCAACCGGCGTCGAAGCGGTCGAAACCGGTGAAAAGTTTGAAGACAATGCGCTACCGTGGGACAGCATCAACGCGGCCTCGTACACCAAAACAGGCGATTTAAAACCGCTTGAGCCGCAGCTGCTGAAGGCGCATCAGGATCGTATCGCGAAAGATATGGAGTTCCAGTACATCCTGAAAGATATCGCGCGCTTTAACGCTATGAAGGACAAGCGCAACATCATCTCTCTTAACCTTGCTGAACGCGAGAAAGAGAACCATGAAGATGATGCGTTACGCCTGGAGCGCATTAACGCTCGCCTGCAGCGCGAAGGCAAGAAGCCGTTGTCAAAGCTTGAGGATCTGCCAAAAGATTATAAAGAGCCGGATCCTTATCTTGATGAAACGGTGAATATCGCCAACGATCTGGCGCAGCTGGAACAGCAGCAGAGCGCTAAATAACCCTCAGGGCACAGCGAAAACTGTGCCCTTTTTTTACCTGAATTTTCCTGCCGTTTGCTGTCTCTCTACCTTTCCTGACACTTAACGTTTTCCCGCCTGTTAAAAGTTGCGACAAAATGTAAAGTTATGTCTTTTTAGGGAGTTAAAGACCTCCAGCGCTTGAAATGTTTTCCTGCACCCATAGGATAGTTATCCGCTGTTAGCGTTTTTTTAACCGAGGAAGAAGAAAGTTTATGATGCGTATTGCGCTTTTCCTGTTAACCAACCTTGGCGTCATGTTGGTGTTCGGATTGATACTCAGTCTGACAGGGATCCGGTCAAGCAGTGTTCAGGGCCTGATGATTATGGCGGGTCTGTTTGGCTTTGGCGGTGCGTTTGTCTCACTGCTGATGTCCAAGTGGATGGCGCTGCGTTCCGTCGGCGGTGAGGTGATTGAACAGCCGCGTAACGAAACCGAACGCTGGCTGATGCAGACCATTGCCGGACAGGCGCGGCAGGCCGGGATAGCGATGCCGCAGGTGGCTATCTATCATGCACCGGATATCAACGCGTTCGCCACCGGCGCGCGCCGTGATGCTTCGCTGGTCGCGGTATCGACTGGCCTGTTGCAGAACATGAACCGTGACGAAGCCGAAGCGGTGCTGGCCCATGAGATAAGCCATATCGCTAACGGTGATATGGTCACCATGACGCTGATCCAGGGTGTCGTGAACACCTTTGTCATCTTTGTTTCGCGCATTATCGCGCAGATCGCTTCCGGCTTTATGTCGGGCGACCGCGAAGAAGGCGAAAGCAGCAACGGCAACCCGCTGGTCTATTTTGCGGTGTCGATGGTGCTGGAGCTGGTGTTTGGTATTCTGGCCAGCATCATCACCATGTGGTTCTCGCGCCATCGTGAGTACCATGCTGACGCCGGTTCGGCACGGCTGGTCGGCCGCGAAAAGATGATCGCCGCGCTGCAACGTTTGAAAACCAGCTACGAACCGCAGGAAGCCAGCACGATGATGGCGTTCTGCATCAACGGCAAATCAAAGTCGCTTAGCGAACTGTTTATGTCGCATCCGCCGCTGGATAAGCGTATCGAAGCGCTGCGCAGCGGCCAGTACCTGAAGTAACGTTTATCGAAGAAAAATGCCGGTCACTGACCGGCATTTTTTTTATCCTGCCTTTTTACCGGGTGCCGGTTGCGTCAGACGCAGAGCGCTGACCACGGCGGCAACGGTCGAGAAACTGCCCGCCAGTAGCAGTGAAGCATGCGTACCCTGCTCGTTAAAGAGGTTAAACATCAGCGCCACTAACGCTGCGCCACTGGTTTGCCCGAGCAGGCGCGCGGTGCCCAGCATCCCGCTGGCGCCGCCGCTGCGATGGCGAGGCGCAGAGGAGATAATCGTATGGTTGTTAGGTGACTGAAACAGGCCAAATCCCGCTCCGCAAATCATCATGCGCCAGATAATACTCCAGTCGCCCGGCGTGGCAGGCAGCAGAGCCAGCGAAAACAGACCGATGGCAAAAAACGCCAGTCCGATAGCGCCGAGCAGCCCGGCGTGGTAACGCTCGATCAGCCTTCCGGCAATGGGTGCCAGCACCATGGTAGCCAGTGGCCACGGCGTGAGCAGCAGACCGGTTGCCACTTCATCACGATGCAGCACCGTCTGCAGATAGAACGGCAGCGAGACCATCGCCAGCATCTGGGCGCAGAAAGAACAAACCGACGTACACAGCGAAAGCGAAAAGACGGGGATCCTTAGCAGGTCTACCGGCAGCAGCGGGACAGGAAGACGCAGCTGGCGGCGAATAAACACAACGCCAATAATGACCAGCGCGACGACCTCCGCCGTAATCAGTTTGCCGCTCTGACCCTGGGCGAAGCCGCTAAGCGCTGAAATCAGCAGGCCAAAGGTCAGCGCGTTCATAATGGCGCTGGGAACATCAAAGCGCTGTCCTTTTGCTTTTTGCACATTATCAGGCAGAAAGCGCCATGCCAGCAGCAGCGCCGCGATGCCTACGGGAACGTTGATCAAAAACAGCCATTTCCAGGAGGCAACTGACAGAACGGCGGCGGCGACCGTGGGGCCGGCTGCGGTTGAAACGGCGACGATCAGCGAATTGATCCCCATGCCGCGACCCAGATGCCGCTGTGGGTAGATAATGCGGATCAGCGCCGTATTAACGCTCATCAACGCTGCGCCGCCAAAGCCTTGCAGCACCCTGGCGAAAGTCAGCATTTCCAGCGAGCTGCAAAGCGCGCAGAACAGTGAGGTAAAGGTAAAAACCACCAGGCCGCACTGATAAATCCGACGATAGCCAACGATATCGCCCAGAAAAGAGAGCGACAGCAGCGAAACGATGATCGCCAGCTGATAGGCGTTAACAATCCAGATCGACGCAGCCGGACTGGCGTGTAAATCTCTGGCGATGGTCGGTAAAGCAACGTTAGCGATAGCGCCATCCAGCACGGCAACGGTAATACCCAGCGCGATGGCCAGAATTGCGCCGTAGCGCTGTGGAACGGGCAGGCCATCCTGTTGAGGAGTTTGTGGCATAAGGGATAATAGTCAGGGGAGTGAATATCACAATGCTAATCATTTTTTACCGCTGGCGCTACGGTTTACGCAGAGGTAACTATCAGCAAATGTGTCCATAGCGCGGCGAGGTTAACATTGCGCAGCCGCGACGGCAAAAAGTATACTGGAAATAGTGTTTCACTTTTTATAAAACAAAAAAGGCAGAGCAATGGCAAAGGATGAAGTGGATAAACAACCCGATTCGGTCTCTTCCGTACTGAAGGTTTTTGGCATTTTACAGGCGTTGGGCGAGGAGAGGGCGCACGGTATTACCGAGCTTTCCCAGCGCGTAATGATGTCTAAAAGCACCGTTTATCGCTTTCTGCAGACGATGAAATCGCTCGGCTATGTTGCCCAGGAAGGCGAAACGGAGAAATATAGCCTGACCCTGAAGCTGTTTGAGTTAGGTGCCAAAGCACTCCAGAACGTTGATTTGATCCGCAGCGCTGATGTGCAGATGCGCGAGCTTTCCCGCCAGACGCGTGAAACTATCCATCTGGGCGCGCTGGAAGAAGACAGCATCGTCTATATTCACAAAATCGACTCGCTCTATAACCTGCGCATGTATTCACGCATTGGCCGGCGCAATCCGCTGTACAGCACCGCTATTGGCAAAGTTTTGCTGGCCTGGCGAGAGGCGGAAGAAGTACGGACAATTTTAGCAGGCGTTACCTTTCAGCAAAGCACGCCGCGCACGGTGACCACGCTGGAGCAGCTGATGACCCAGCTGGAAAAAGTGCGGGCTCAGGGCTATGGCGAAGATATTGAGGAGCAGGAGGAAGGCTTACGCTGCATCGCCGTACCGGTCTTCGATCGTTTTGGCGTGGTTATTGCCGGGCTGAGCCTCTCTTTCCCTACTATCCGCTTTTCGCAGGAAGAGAAGGGGAGTTACGTGGCGATGCTGCACCAGGCGGCAAAAACAATTTCCGAACAGATGGGCTACAGGGATTATCCTTTTTAAAGCAGATGGCCAGCGTAAGGCTGGCCAGCCGTACCCTTAGTTATCCACTACTTCGCTGGTTTTCCGTAATAAAGGACAATCGGTAACGCCAACGATGCCGCTGTCGCTATGCAGATATTGTGCGGTCGTCACGCCTCTGGCAGTGAGATACTGGCATTGTAAACCCATGCCTGCTACGTTTTTATGGCTTCCGGCCAGCACGCCATAGCCTGTGACCAGCAGCGCCAGCCATGCCAGCACCAGTAGCGCAACGATTCGAACAAAAAATTTCATGGTATCTCCGTGTTAATGCAGACGCTTCCCGGCCGCGCCGGGGTCTGCTTACCCTTATCAACATGTTGTGGCAGTTTGGTTGAGCTTACTGTAACCCGATGCCGTTGCCTGCGCGAAGGTTCCTAAAGTTCTGTCAGGCCGCTATGAATTCGGCGATCTCCTGGTAGAATCGTGGCGAAACAAACGTAACGGTGCTAAGTAGCTTCAGGAGTATGAGCGTGTTAAACGAAGTCGTAAACGGGTCAGGTCTGGCAATCCTTTGCGTGCTGGGCGTGGCAGGGCTGCTGGTCTGGTTTTGGGTTAATCGTGCCAGCGTCAGGGCCAATGAGCAGATCCGCCTGCTCACCGCGCTGCTGGAAGAGCAGAAAGAACAGAACCAGCTGCTACAGAGGCTGGTAGCAGCGCAAGCCGGTGCTGAGCAAGCCGCTGCGGGCGGCAACGACGAGCCCGATTTTATTCGCGTTATTCCGGAGCGCTAAGCCGTTCCGGCACAAGGAGCTTTAAATGGCCTGGCAGAATCCCTGGTACGATCCGCAAAAAAGCCACCATACGCCGGAAGGCTTTCGCAATCCCGAGGCGGAAATGCGTAATAAAGGCGATTTACAGCGCTGGCGTAAAGAACGAAAGGCACAGGGATTGCCGTTTCCGCCTGCCGCAGGCTACGACGGGTTTATCCGGCAGTGGTGGCAGCGAGCGGACCTTTCCGGGCAGGATGACGCGGTCTGGTGGCTTGGCCATGCCTGCATTCTGCTGCGGGTTGCGGGAAAATATACGCTGATCGATCCCGCGCTGTCAGAGCGTGCTTCGCCGCTAAGCTTCTATGGGCCGCAGCGTAAAACGCCAGCGGCGCTGGAGATTGACGATCTTCCCTCGCTGGATTGCGTGCTGATTTCGCATAATCACTACGATCATCTGGATACGCCAACCATCAAAAAAATCCTCAGGCGTTTTCCGGATGTGCAGTTTGTCGTGCCGTTAGGGCTGGCTCCCTGGTTCCGCAAAAAGGGCGCAAAGCAGGTTACCCAGCTGGACTGGTGGGAGAAAACGGACGTCGTCGGCCTGGAGGTCTTCGCCGTGCCGGCGCGCCACTGGAGTATGCGCACGCCTTACGATCGTAACCGCTCTTTGTGGTGTGGCTGGGTCGCAAAAAATAGTGCACTAAGCTTCTGGTTTAGCGGCGACAGCGGCTATACGGATAATCTACTGGAGATCCCCCGCAGGCTAGGGCCTTTTAACCTGGCCGCATTGCCGGTGGGGGCCTATGCACCGCAATGGTTCATGCGCGGACAGCATATGGACCCTCAGCAGGCCGTTTATCTGCATCAGCAGCTGGGCCAGCCCGTGACTATACCTATTCACTGGGGCGTTTTTGAGCTGGCCGACGAGTCGCTGGACGAGCCGCCCGGCGTGCTGGCAGAGGCGATGCAGGAAGCGCAGCAGGATGAGGTGCGCTTCAGCGCGTGGAAAATTGGCGCGAAAATGGCGCTAAATAATATAATTTAAGAACATTCCTAATCGGTGAATTTAAAGGCAGGAAAAAAACGAGATGCCCGTCCGTTAATCCGGATTGATTAGTGGTACTACCGCGAATTAACAGATAGCGACTGTGCTTTTAAATGGGGCAGTTAAAATTTCATTTTCCTGATTTTGGTGCAATTTAAAATTTAATATGAACCGGCCGCTTCTTTTGTTTAACTTTTGACATGGCCGTCTTCAACTTCCAGCAGATATGATTAAATGAATTTTTTCTGGGGAAGCTTTGCCATATTTCTGCAATAAACGCGGTTAAAAATCACCGCAGACGCAGGCCCGGACGATAGACTTAAGCGCGGTAGCGGATTATGATAGAGCCTGCAAAGTATGACTGCCAGGCTAACCCTATTCGGTTTTACGCGTTTAATGTTTGAGATTCCTTTGTTAATGAGCAATAAGTGCCGACGACGTTTCAATTATGTGCGATAGCGCCGCCACTGTTTAAAAATGACTTGCCATTAATAATCGAATATGTGATAACGCTTTTGGTAAAACGGGGTACAGTTCTGTTTATGTATGGCATCTTCAGTAAAGAAGTTCTGAGTAAAGACGTTACGTTGAATACCGCTTCCTTGCCGAGCCTTAATTTTATGCCTCATGCAGTCGTGTCTCTGATTTTTCTGTACGTCACGCCTTCGGGCGAATTAACATTCTAAGGAATTTGCAAAATGGCAAAGATTAAAGGTCAGGTTAAGTGGTTCAACGAGTCTAAAGGTTTTGGCTTCATCACCCCGGCTGACGGCAGCAAAGATGTGTTCGTACACTTCTCTGCAATCCAGGGTAATGGCTTCAAAACTCTGGCTGAAGGCCAGAACGTTGAGTTCGAAATTCAGGATGGCCAGAAAGGCCCTGCTGCTGTGAACGTCACCGCTATCTAATTTTCGATCTTGCCGTTGCCCGCGCGACGGATCAGGCAAGCATCAGAATAGTAAAGCCCTGCCATTAATGGCGGGGCTTTTTCCGTTTAAAACAGCGTAAGAAAGTCTCCATCAACCCGCCGCTTTCCGGTAAACTGCCGCCCTTAATCATTCCGGAGAGTTGTTATGTCCTATCTGTGCCCGCTTTGCCATCAACCTTTGTTGCCCGACGCGTCCGGCTGGTGCTGCGAAAACCGGCATCAGTTTGACCGGGCGAAAGAGGGCTACGTTAACCTGCTGCCGGTGCAGCATAAACGTTCAAAGCAGCCGGGTGACAGCGCGGATATGATGCAGGCGCGGCGAGAGTTTCTGGATGCCGGTCACTATCAGCCGTTGCAGGAAGAAGTTTGCGCCATCTTTCAGCGCATTTTGCCTTTAACAAACGTCAGCGTACTGGATATTGGCTGTGGCGAAGGTTATTACACGCATGCCGTGGCGGACATGCTGCAACGGCAGGGTGAAGCGGAAGTGCACGCGCTGGATGTATCCAGAGTGGCCGTTCGCGCCGGGGCCAAACGCTATCGCAACGTCCGCTTTTGCGTGGCTTCCAGCCACCGTTTGCCCTTCGCCAGCGGGCAGTTTGACGCCGTATTGCGTATCTATGCGCCCTGTAAAGCGGAAGAGCTGGCGCGGGTGGTCAAACCGGCAGGTTACGTGCTGACCGTAACGCCGGGACCGCGCCATCTGCTGCAGTTTAAAGAGCTGATCTACCAGGAAGCCAGGCTGCATGACGAAACGCCGGAGCAGCTGCAGGGCTTTACCTTGCAGGAACAGCATTCGCTGAATTATCCAATGAATCTGAACAGTGAAGAGTCCGCCGCGCTGTTACAGATGACGCCTTTCGCCTGGCGTGCTCGCCCGGAAGTGTGGGGCGTGTTAGCGACCACGCCATCGTTTGCCGTTGAAACCGACTTTACTTTGCGCCTGTGGCAGCGTGACGAGCAGGAAACGGGTCTGCACGACGACGAGTAAAAACAGCAGGCCTACGCGGCCTACTGTAAATGTAAGCAAATATTTTGACGAAGCCCGATGCGCTGTTTACAGTAGAACTCCTTAATTTTATCAGGAGTAACGGGCCTCAGCTCTCTCTATGGACTGTCATCGACGTCTTTTAACCATGCCACCGGGCCATCCGGCTACTGTCATCCCGCTCGCTGAGAGCATCCAGTTTCTGTCCCTGTTTCCCGAGTGCGGCGCCTGTTCGCCAGCTCGCTTTTCCTGCGCCTTTATCCGGAGTTCGTCATGGAATTTCTCTTAGACCCTTCAATCTGGGCCGGTTTGCTGACGCTGGTCGTGCTTGAAATTGTGCTGGGTATCGATAACCTGGTTTTTATTGCCATCCTTGCCGATAAGCTGCCGCCAAAGCAGCGTGACAAGGCACGTCTGATTGGACTGTCGCTGGCGATGATCATGCGCCTGGGTCTGCTTTCGTTGATTTCGTGGATAGTGACGCTGACCCGTCCGCTGTTCAGCGTGGGAGACTTCAGCTTTTCAGGTCGCGACCTGATCCTGCTGGCGGGTGGGTTATTCCTGCTGTTTAAAGCCACCATGGAGCTGCATGAACGGCTGGAAAACCGGGAGCATAGCGGCAGTGGCAATAAGGGTTACGCCAGCTTCTGGGCGGTAGTCGTACAGATCGTAATTCTGGACGCCGTCTTTTCGCTGGATGCGGTGATTACCGCTGTAGGGATGGTGAATAACCTGGCGATCATGATGACGGCCGTTATCATCGCGATGGGGTTAATGCTGCTGGCCTCGAAGCCGCTGACTAACTTTGTCAACGCCCATCCTACGGTCGTGGTGCTCTGTCTGAGCTTCCTGCTGATGATTGGCCTTAGCCTGGTAGCGGAAGGTTTCGGGTTTCATATTCCGAAAGGCTATCTCTACGCGGCAATCGGCTTCTCTATTTTGATCGAGCTGTTTAACCAGATAGCCAGGGTTAATTTTCTGCGCCACCAGGCCAGAAGGCCGATGCGCGAACGTACCGCCGAAGCGATTTTGCGTCTGATGGGAAGCCGTCATGGACAACCTGCTGAAAATGACCCCGAGAGCGACACGGCAAAAATTATGCCGAAGGAAGCTTTCCAGGATGAAGAGCGCTATATGATTAACGGCGTACTGACGCTGGCTTCCCGTTCGGTGCGCAGCATTATGACGCCGCGCGGCGAGATCTCCTGGGTCAACGCCGAACGACCGGTAGAAGAGGTGCGCATGCAGCTACTGGATACGCCGCACAGCCTTTTCCCGGTCTGCCGTGGCGAGCTGGATGAAATCATCGGGGTAGTCAGGGCAAAAGATTTGCTGGTCGCGCTGGATAACGGCGTCAATGTGGAAACCTTCGCCGCCGCGATGCCGCCGGTTATCGTGCCGGAAACGCTGGATCCGATTAACCTGTTGGGCGTGCTGCGTCGTGCGAAGGGCAGTTTTGTGGTGGTCAGCAACGAGTTTGGCGTGGTTCAGGGACTGATAACGCCGCTGGACGTGCTGGAAGCGATAGCGGGCGAATTTCCGGATGAAGATGAAACGCCCGAAATTATTGCCGACGGCGAAGGCTGGCTGGTCAAAGGCGGCACCGATCTGCACGCCATCCAGCAGCTGCTGGATACGCAAAGCCTGGTTAAGCCAGCGGACGATCACGCGTCGCTGGCTGGCCTGCTGATTGCGCAAAAAGGACAGTTGCCGACGCCCGGCGAGGTCATTACGCTGCCGCCGTTCAGCTTTCAGATTGTGGCGGCCACCGACTACCGTATCGATCTGGTGCGGATAACGCGCGAACGTGAACTGTCAGAAGAGGAACCGGCTTAACGGGCCACCATCAGCCGCCGCCGTGCGGCTGATGATCAACCAGCCACTGCGGAAACGCTTCAAGCGGCATCGGACGAGCAAACAGATAACCCTGCAGCACGTCCACGCCTTTTTCACGTAAATAGGCTGCCTGCTCTTCCGTTTCCACACCTTCCGCGACCAGGCTCATATTCAGCCGCTGCGCCAGTGAAATCACCATATCAGTAACGGTAGCGTTAATAGCATCCGTCCCTATTGCGGCGGTAAACAGCTTGTCGATTTTCAGCACGTCCGGACTTAATGTCTTCAGATAAGAAAGCGAACTGTGTCCCGTGCCGAAGTCATCAATAGCCAACCTGACCCCTGCCTGACGCAGCTGGGCGACCACGCGGCGATCCACTTCCGGCAGAGCGTCGCGTTCGGTGAGCTCGACGATAAGCTGAGGAACAGGATTTGCCGACCACCAGTACTGCTTTAAATCCATCATAATCTGCCGATGATGGAAGTGGCTGGACGCGACGTTTATGGCGATATGAAAATCGGCTTTCTGCGGCAGTGTAGGGAGCTGCCGCACCAGTTCTTTAAGGACATAGCGCGTTAATGGCGCAATTAAATTATTGCGTTCCGCCAGCGGAATAAACAGGTCTGGCGACACCCAGCCCTGACGGGCGCTCTGCCAGCGCAACAGTAACTCAATCCCTTCGCACTCACCGCTACGGGCGTTGATCAGCGGCTGACAGTAAACCATAAATTCGCGCGCGTTAATGCCATAGCTGATTTGCCAGGCCAGACTCATACGGTTAGCGGTGGCCAGCCAGACGATATAGCCAGACAGCAGGCTCAGCAACAGGGCCAGAGGGAGCTGGCCGGGCAGCGTCGACAACGCCAGCCGTGTAGGGGCCGGGCCAAATAACGTGACCGAAAAAGGATAGCGCAGCGAAGTATTCTGATAGCTGACTTCATCTTCAGCAGCCAGCGCCGTTTCAATCATCGGGTTGCCATATTCCAGGCTGTGCGTGCCGACGTTAAATACGGCACGCTCAACCCAGGGCAACGCCGGTTCCAGCAAATAGTTGCTCATCATCTCAATATTAATGACTTGCAAAATACCGGCCCGATTATTGGCCTCAACGGGCGTCCACAGCAGCAAAACGGGCGAGCCTTTCAGTAAATCTTCGTCGGTGCTCAGCACCATGCGCTGATTATTTACCGCCAGTTCCGGATAGGTGGTACTGAAGCTGATATTGGTACTGCCGAAAATGCTGGAGCAGTACATGTTGTCATGCTGCACCAGAATAATTGACCGCACGGTTTGCAGCGAAGCCAGCTTTTCCACCAGCGGGAAGCGCACCTGCTCACAAGGCAATCCCACCAGTCCCAGCGTATTGTTTGCCGCCACGTCCAGCGGTGAAAAAAGGCGATCGAAACGCTGAATAGCCACTTTGGCGAAAGTCTGCGACTGCTGCTCAATATGTTTTTTCTCTACGACGAAACGTAAAGCAAGGGTAAGGATGAGCACCAGCGTGGCTACCACTATAGCAATCAACAAGCGTCGGCGGCGAAAAGCTCCCGTAGCTTCCTGTGACACCTGCATTAGTTACCGTCCTTAAAGCGAAACACGAACATGAAGATCCACAAGTTATCGGCAAAATTAACGTTAAGTTTAGTCGCGGGTGAGGGAAAAAGCGGGATAAAAAAACAATCACTTATCAGGCGGGTAGCAGAGGAGGGAATCAGGGGGAACAGGCAAAAGGGCCAGCGCCGTGAAGGGCGCTGGCGCAGGGATTAATCACACTGTACTTTGATCGCCAGGCCGCCGCGAGAGGTCTCACGGTATTTAGCGTTCATATCCTTACCGGTTTCATACATCGTTTCGATAACCTTATCCAGCGAGACGCGGGCTTCGCTGGTGCGGCGCATCGCCATGCGCGCAGAGTTGATCGCTTTTACCGAAGCAATGGCGTTACGTTCAATGCAGGGAACCTGAACCTGGCCGGCCACCGGATCGCAGGTTAAGCCCAGATTGTGCTCCATGCCGATTTCCGCCGCCACGCAAACCTGTTCCGGACTGGCACCCAGCAGTTCGGCCAGGCCTGCGGCCGCCATTGAGCAGGCAACGCCAACTTCACCCTGACAGCCTACTTCCGCTCCGGAAATAGAAGCGTTCATCTTATATAAGATGCCAACCGCACCGGCCGCCAGAAAATAGCGGATGAAAATATCCGGGCTGACGGACGCAATAAAATGGTCGTAATAGGCCAGCACGGCCGGGACGATGCCGCACGCGCCGTTGGTTGGCGCAGTAACAACGCGGCCGCCTGCCGCATTCTCTTCGTTAACCGCCAGCGCAAACATGTTTACCCAGTCGATAACGTTCATCGGATCGCTGGAAAGCTTATCGGACGACACCAGCAGCCGACGCAGCGCGGAAGCACGGCGCGGTACGCGTAGCGGCCCCGGCAGGACGCCTTCGGTATTCAGGCCGCGATCGATACAGTCGCGCATGCTTTGCCAGACGTCGGCGAAATAGCGTTCGATCTCATCGCGGCTGTGCAGCGCCAGCTCGTTCTTCATTACCATGCCGGAAAGCGACAGCCCCGTTTCGTGACAGTGGGCCAGCATCTCTTTGGCTGAATTGAACGGATAGGGCACCGACACTTCATTCAGGGTAGACTGGCCAAAGTGTTCTTCGTCAACAATAAAGCCGCCGCCGATAGAATAGTAAGTTTTACTGTAAATCATCGCCTCATTGGCAAACGCATAGATACGCATGCCGTTTTCGTGCAGGGAAAGGTTATCGCTGCGGAAAACCATGCCGCCTTCACGCGGGAAATCTACTTCATGCGCGCCGTTCGCCAGCAGCAGGCGCTGGCGCTCTTCCACATCGCGGATAAAGGCAGGAATACCATCAATATCGACCGATTCCGGCGAGGCGCCTGACAGCCCCATAACGATCGCGATATCGGTATGGTGGCCTTTGCCGGTAAGAGAAAGCGAGCCGTAAACGTCCACGGCGATACGCGTTACGTCAGTCAGCTTGCCCAGATTGACAAGATCGTCAACAAACTGCTTGCCGGCTTTCATCGGCCCCACCGTATGGGAGCTGGATGGACCTATGCCGATCTTAAACATGTCAAAAACACTAATCACATGTTGCTCCCGGGTCAGCGATTGATAGCTGGAAATTGAGGTAATGGTAGTCATCCTGCGCGCGATAGTCGCATGAAATAAACTAATCAGCAGCAGGCGAAAAAGTTATACACGGCCTTATCTGGCTGGTGGTTTGTGCACTTGTTCCGCCTGAACTTTATTAAGGCAAAGCAAGCGGGCCCGTCATGCTCCAGGCCTTCTGTTTGCGCTGCAATATAAAGGATTTACGCTGATTGTGAAGGGGGAAAGGCAACTAAAATCGCGAATTTTGACGTCAGACCGATTAATCGAACGGCTAAAAGCGCTAAACGGCGCTATTTTGTGCGGAAAAGGCTACTCTGCCACCTGTAAACTCAGCTCGCGAATGATCCCCGCCGTCATGCCCCAGATAAAATAGTTTTCAAACCATGAAAGCCAGACCCGATGGGTCACGCCGTGACGGTGAATATCCAACGGGGAGTAGCGTCCCAGACGTAGCGCTTCCTGTAGCGGCATTTCAAATACCGATTCGACTTCCGCCTCGTTGGCCTGCCAGCACAGGTTAGCAGGCAAAATGCCGACCACGGGAGTCACCTGGAAGCCTGTGCTGCTGGTCACCGGAGGTAATACGCCAATCACTTTTACGCTTTCCGGTGGAATCGCGACCTCCTCCTGCGCCTCTCGCAGCGCAGTGCAAATCAGTGACCGATCTTCGTTATCCCGCATGCCGCCCGGAAATGCCACCTGGCCCGCATGTTTGCGCAGCGTCGCGGCACGCCGTGTCAGCAGCAGGCCGGGACGTGGGCGATCGATAATCGGCACCAGTACTGCCGCCTGGCGGGTTGGCAACGAGGCGGGAGAAGCCTCCGGCTGCTGTAGCAGAAAACGCGTAATAAACCGATCCAGCAGAGGCGAGGATTCAGCCATGATAGTGCTCCAGACAGGGAAGAATACGATTCACTTTGTCGAACGTTTCCTGATATTCCGCCTGCTCGCTGCTGTCGGCGACGATGCCGCCCCCGGCGGTGCAGTAAAGCTGGCCGTTTTCCGCCGTCAGCGTACGGATAGTGATGCTGGTATCCATCCTGCCACACACGCTGAGATAGCCAATGCTGCCGCACCAGGCGTTGCGGCGATGCGGCTCCAGCTCGTCGATAATTGCCATCGCCCGGACTTTTGGCGCGCCGGTAATAGAACCACCGGGAAAGCAGGCGCGCAGCAGATCGCTGGCGGACAGGTCGGGCTTCAGCCGGGCAGTAATAGTGCTGACCAGATGATGCACGGCCGGGAAAGGCTCAACGACAAACAGCTCCGGCACTTTTACCGTGCCGGGTATCGCCACGCGGCCAATATCATTGCGCAGGAGATCGACAATCATCAGGTTTTCCGCCCGATCTTTAGGGGACCGGGCCAGCTTCTCCGCCTGTCGCCGATCGGCCTGCGGATCGTTCAGGCGCGGCAGCGTGCCTTTAATCGGGCGCGTTTCAATCTGGCCGGCGGCAATCTGGAGAAAACGCTCGGGGGAAAAGCTCAAAATGGTGCTTTCCGGTAAACGGATAAAGGCGCTAAACGGCGCGCGATTTTGCTGATTAAGCCGCTGCCAGGCCTGCCATTCGTCGCCGCTGTAGCTCGCCTGAAAGCGCTGGGCCAGATTGATTTGATAGCAGTCGCCGCTGCGTAACCACGCCTGAACCTGACGAAACTTCACGCCATACTCTTCGCGGCTCATATTTGATACCCATGAGCTGGTCAGGCGAAAAGGTTCGCCGCTATCAATCTGCTGCTGACGCAGCCAGTGCAGGCGGCTCTCTGCGTCGCCATGCGCAATTAACGTCAGCGACTGCCGATGATGATCGGCAATCAGCGTCCAGTCATAAATGCCCACGGCCATGTCCGGCGTATGCAGGTCCTGCGCGGCCAATTGCGGTAGCTTTTCAAAACGTCGTCCAAGGTCATAGCCAAACAGCCCCAGCGCGCCGCCCTGAAAAGGGAAGTCTGCCGTTTCACAGGCAGTAAGGCCGCAGTTGTGTAGCGTTTGCTGGAGTAAATCAAGCGGATCGGCAGCGCTCTCCATCACGGCTTCGCCTTGCGCAATCTGCGTTAGCTCGCCTCTGGTAGTCAGCGTGATCAGCGGGTCGGCAACCATAATGTCAAAGCGATTGTCGCTGTGCTCGGCCGCGCCGGAATGCAGCAGCATTGCCCAAGGGCGGTGGGAAACAGAAGCAAAGAGCTTCTCAAGCGCGTCAGGCGTATACTCTAGCGGATAATAAACAGGTGGCATGATGAGCAGATCGGAACCAAAACAGGCAGCAAGCCTGGCATATTTTTTCGCTGCTGGCATCTGTTTGTTACGCGTGGAATAATTCCCGCGACTGAAACAGGAGCAGATATGATTACAGGTTTACCGGCGCTGACGCTGGAACAGCAGCAGCAGGCAGTGGAACGCATTCAGGAACTGATGGCGGACGGCATGAGCAGCGGCCAGGCGATCCAGCTGGTGGCGGCGGAAATTCGTGAAAACCACACGGGCGACATGATTGCGGTGCGCTTTGAAGATGAAGACGACGATGGCGACGGCAGCGAAGGCCAGGAGCAGCACGACGACGCAGAAGACGACGACGACCATTAGTCATAGCAAGACGACGCGGAAGACGACGACAAGTATTAGTCATAGCAAGACGACGCGGAAGAAGACGACGACTATTAGTCATAGCAAGGCGACGCAGAAGACGACGACTATTAGTCATAGCAAGGCGACGCAGAAGACGACGACGAGTATTAGTCATAGTAACGCGACGCAGAAGAAGACGGGTATTAATTATGATGGCGCACCGGCAGGCGCGCCGTTAGCTTATCTGGCCGCCACGATTTTGATTTCGACCAGATAGTTGGGATTCATCAGGCCGGCCTGCACGGTACAGCGCACTGGCGCATTGCCCGGCGATACCCAGGCGTCCCAGGCTTTATTCATCGCTGCAAAATCCTCTTTGTGCACCAGGAAAATGGTGGCGTCGAGAATGCGGCTTTTGTCAGAGCCAAGACGAGCCAGAATGCGGTCGATCACCGCCAGCGCGTTAGCCGTCTGCGCTTCGGCATTTTCATCCAGGTTTTCCGGGACGCTGGTGTAGTAGATGGTATCGTTATATACCACGGCTTCCGACATACGGGGCTCTGGATCAAGGCGTTCAATAGTCATCTGATTTCCTTTTGCTTCTTCACAATGGCCGACAGCCTGGCACAGTTGCCGTGCGCTTGTCACCCTCAATCACAGCGCTCAGCTTTTATTATCCGGACATGCCCGTGCAGAGTATTAACGAACTTTTTTCGCGCCTTTCGCGCTCGCCTTTTCGCCAGAAATTCCATCTTGGCCACGCGGAATATGTTTATTGCCAAAAGAAGGGCGAAAAGATGGTTGCGCAACACGCGGCGGAATTTATCCGCGATCGTCTTTCAGCCGCAGAACCCGTGAACGATGGCCAGCAAACGCCCCTGCGCGGACATCCGGTGTTTATCGCCCAGCATGCGACAGCGACCTGCTGTCGTGGCTGCCTGAGTAAATGGCATCGCATCCCGCAGCATCAGGCGATGACGGCAGAACAGCAGGCGTGGGTGACAGCAGTTATCGTGCACTGGCTTCGTCAGGAAATGCAGCGGCCATTACCGCCGGAAAGACCACGGCGAAAAAAGCCGATCAACGATCGTCAGCTTCCGCTGATATAAAAGGATGCGCGCCTGCATTTTGGGCGAAAAGAAATATACATTAACATATTTTATAAAATACCCGCCACCTGGGGCTTGTGATTTTACCGGTAACATTCTAGTTTTTAACTGCAGCAGTAAACTACGGTAAAAAACAGGGGTATTGATGATGCAACTTTCTAAGCTCGTTGTTTATATTGAGAAAATAGGCATAGCGATCTTCGTTGCCTTATTATTTTACATGTTGATAACAGGACTGCTTTCGGCTTCAGGCTGGGAACACAGCTGGCCGTACCCACACCGCTAGAATCCGACTTTTTCATCAGGGAAAATAAAGTAACAGGCAGATTATTCAGGCGATTGCCTTTTTCCGTCGCCAACAGCCTGAGCCGCATCACTAAGCCGTAGCCCGTTCATTCTTTTTCCCGCGCCAGATTCGCGGGTGGGTTGGGTTTTTTTGTTTAACCACATGATTTTTAAGGGTTTGTATCCTTATGGCAATGCTGCCATAATAGCCTGCTTTTTTTTAACGGGCGGTGAGGATACGTGGTAAACGATTTTGCAGCAGATGGCGCGCTGGCGCAGGCCATTCCCGGTTTCAAGCCGCGCGAACCTCAGCGCCTGATGGCGGACGCGGTCAGCCAGGCCATTGATGATAAACGGGAGCTGGTGGTAGAAGCAGGGACGGGCACCGGTAAAACCTATGCCTATCTTGCGCCAGCCCTGCGTTCAGGTAAAAAGGTCATTATCTCTACCGGCTCAAAAGCGCTTCAGGACCAGCTGTACAGCCGCGATTTGCCGACAGTAGCGCGTGCGCTAAAGTTTAAAGGCGTGCTGGCATTGCTGAAAGGGCGTTCAAACTACCTGTGTCTGGAAAGGCTTGAGCAGCAGTCAATGGCGGGCGGTGAACTGGCGGCGCAGGCGATGAGCGATCTGGTCCATCTGCGCGGCTGGTCCAGCGAAACGGTAGACGGCGATATCAGTACCTGCGGCGGCGTGGCGGAAGACAGCCCGGTCTGGCCGCTGGTTACCAGCACCAACGATAACTGCCTGGGCAGCGACTGTCCTTTATATCAGGACTGCTTTGTTGTAAAAGCGCGCCGCAAAGCGATGGACGCCGATGTCGTGGTGGTTAACCACCATCTTTTTCTGGCGGATATGGTTGTGAAAGAGAGCGGCTTTGCTGAGCTCATCCCACAAGCGGACGTGATGATTTTTGACGAAGCGCACCAGGTACCGGATATCGCCAGCCAGTATTTTGGGCAGCAGCTTTCCAGCAAGCAGCTGCTCGACCTGGCCAAAGACATTAACATCGCTTACCGCACCGAGGTTCGCGACGCACAGCAGCTGCAAAAATCGGCTGACCGGCTGGCACAAAGCGCGCAGGATTTCCGCCTGGCACTGGGCGATCCGGGTTTTCGCGGCAATCTGCGGGAGCTGCTCGCCAGTTCCAATATTCAGCGCGCGCTGCTGCTGCTGGATGACGCGCTGGAGCTGTGTTACGACGTGGCGAAACTCTCGCTGGGCCGCTCGGCGCTGCTGGATGCCGCTTTCGAACGGGCTGCACTTTATCGTGGCCGACTTAAACGGCTGAAGGATGTTTCGCAGCCCGGTTTCAGCTACTGGTATGAATGCAACAGCCGTCATTTCGTGCTGGCGCTGACGCCGCTGTCGGTATCCGATCGCTTTCGTGAAGTGATGAACGAACGCCCGGCCAGCTGGATATTTACTTCCGCCACGCTGGCGGTTAATGAACAGATGACGCACTTTGTTGAAAGGCTCGGCGTAGCCAGTGCCAAAACGCTCATCCTGAACAGCCCGTTCGATTTTGCCCGTCAGGCGCTGCTGTGCGTGCCGCGCAATTTGCCTTCGCCAAATCAACCCGGTTCGGCCCGCCAGATGGCGCGCATGCTGCTGCCGCTGATTGAAGCTAACAATGGCCGCTGTTTCTTCCTCTGTACTTCACACCAGATGATGCGCGAACTTGCCGAACAGTTTCGCGCTATGTTGACGCTGCCCGTGCTGTTACAAGGGGAGACCAGCAAGGGCGAGCTATTAAAGCAGTTTATTGCGGCGGGCAATGCGGTGCTGGTGGCAACCAGCAGTTTCTGGGAAGGTGTTGACGTACGCGGCGATGCGCTTTCGCTGGTGATTATCGATAAGCTGCCGTTTACGTCGCCTGACGATCCGCTGCTGAAGGCACGTATGGAAGATTGTAAACTGCGCGGCGGCGATCCTTTCGATGAGGTGCAGTTGCCGGATGCCGTTATTACCCTGAAGCAGGGCGTCGGGCGCCTGATCCGTGACGTCGACGATCGCGGCGTGCTGGTTATCTGCGACAACCGCCTGGTGATGCGGCCCTACGGCGCGGTTTTTCTGAACAGCCTGCCGCCCACACCGCGCACGCGGGATATTCAGCAGGCGGTTGATTTTCTCCGTCCGCCTTCAGCACAGTAATTTATCGCGCAGTATGCTATGCTGCGCGCCGAAATTTTCCCCCCGCCAGAGGTAAGTATGTCCACGCAAATTTTAGCTATTGATACGGCTACCGAAGCCTGCTCGGTAGCGCTGTTAAAGAATGACCAGGTCACGGCCCATTTCGAGCTGTGCGCCCGTGAGCATACGCAGCGTATTTTGCCCATGGTGCAGGCGCTGCTCCTGCAGGGAGAAACAACCTTAAACGAGCTGGATGCGCTGGCGTTCGGCAAGGGGCCCGGCAGCTTTACCGGCGTGCGTATCGGCACAGGTATCGCTCAGGGGCTGGCGTTTGGCGCGCTGCTGCCAATGATTGGCGTTTCCACGCTGAAGACCATGGCGCAGAGCGCCTGGCGTCTGCAGCAGGCGAGCCGCGTGCTGGCCGCCATCGATGCGCGGATGGGCGAGGTTTACTGGGCGGAATATCAGCGCGACGAACAGGGCGTCTGGCAGGGAGAGGCCACGGAAGCGGTACTCAAGCCGGAAGCGGCTCTGCAACGTATGGCGCAGCTGGAAGGGCGCTGGGCGATGGTCGGCACGGGCTGGCAGGCTTATCCGCAGCTGAGCGCCGACAGCGCGTTGACCCTGCAGCCAACAGAAGTATTACTGCCGTGTGCGGAAGATATGATCCCGCTGGCGGCGCTCGAGCTGGCGGCAGGAAAAACCGTGGCGCCGGAGGAAGCAGAACCTACCTATTTACGTAACGAAGTGACATGGAAAAAATTGCCGGGAAGGGAGTAAACTCAGCAACTAATCGGTACGGAAGGAGTCCAAGCAGTTAGGGTCACAGGAGAGTTTTATGCGTAAAAATCTGTTGTTACGGTCAGGAAGTTTGCTGCTGGTTTCCCTGCTACTGGCGGGTTGCGTCAGCGTGCCGGATTCGATTAAAGGTACATCGCCCACGCCACAACAGGATTTGGCGCGGGTGCTTAATGCGCCACAGATATATGTAGGTCAGGAGTCTCGTTTCGGCGGTAAGGTAGTCAAAGTTACCAACAAAGATGGCCTTACCCGTCTCGAAATTGCCGCTATGCGTCTGGACGAGAGCGGGCGTCCGATTCTGGGCACGCCTTCCATCGGGCGTATCTATGCGGATATCCATGGTTTTGCCGACCCTGTCGATCTAAATAGCCAGATGGTCACGGTGGTAGGGACGATCAAGGGCACGGAGAAAGGCCAGATTGGCCAGGCTTCCTATCAGTTTGTTACGGTCGCGGTGACGGGCTATCAGCGCTGGCGGCTGACGCAGCAGGTCGTTTCACCACAGCCGCCAATGGATCCGTGGATCTGGTACGGGCCGCCGCGCGGACGCCATCGTGGCGGTTACTGGGGGCCGCCGCCGGGCACCATGTTTTATAATCAAGGTCCGGCAGAAGTGCAGACTATCCTGACCGAATAATCGTTACGCAGTAAATTGCCAACCCGACGGTTGCCCACAAGCGTCGGGTTGTTTTTTTGCATTTCAGGACGAAATCAAATTAGTGATACGCTTCGCAACCCTAAAACAGAACCACCCGACAAACTGGTACGCTGAGTTAATATAATGTTAATTAACGGCGTGGGGCAGGGGTTGTGATGACAATAAATACAAGTTTCCGAGGAGTTTCCGTGAACAAGGTCTGGCTTAACCGCTATCCCGCAGACGTTCCGGCTGAAATTGACGCCGACCGCTTTCCTTCCCTGATTGACCTTTTTGAACATGCCGCCCAGCGCTATGCCGACCAGCCCGCCTTTATTAACATGGGGCAGACGATGACCTATCGCCAGCTGGAAGAGCGCAGCCGCGCTTTTGCCGCCTGGCTGCAGCAAGAGCTGGGCCTGAAAAAAGGCGATCGCGTCGCTTTAATGATGCCTAATCTGCTGCAGTATCCCATCGCGCTGTTCGGCATTTTGCGGGCCGGGATGGTAGTGGTTAACGTTAATCCTCTTTATACACCGCGAGAGCTTGAGCATCAGCTTAACGACAGCGGGGCCAGCGCTATTATCATCGTGTCCAACTTTGCCCATACGCTGGAAAAGGTGGTAGCGAAAACGCAGCTTAAGCACGTCATTTTAACTCGCCTCGGCGATCAGCTTTCACCGGCAAAGGGAACGCTGGTTAACTTTGTGGTGCGCTACGTTAAGCGGATGGTACCCAAATACCATTTGCCTGGCGCTATCTCTTTTCGCCGTGCGCTGCATAAAGGTGAACAATTGCAGTATGTGCGGCCTGAGATCGCTAATGAAGATCTGGCCTTTCTACAATATACCGGCGGCACAACCGGCGTGGCGAAAGGCGCAATGCTGACCCACCGGAACATGCAGGCCAATCTTGAGCAGACCAAGGCTACCTATGGCTCGCTGCTGAAAGAGGGTAAGGAGACGGTCGTCACCGCGCTGCCGCTTTATCATATCTTCGCCCTGACCGTAAACTGCCTGCTGTTTATCGATCTGGGCGGCGCCAATCTGCTGATTACTAATCCTCGCGACATTCCGGGCATGGTGAAAGAGCTGGCGAAAATTCGCTTTACCGCCATTACCGGCGTGAACACGCTGTTCAACGCGCTATTAAATGATGAAAATTTCCATCGGCTGGACTTTTCGAGCCTTTCCCTTTCCGCTGGTGGCGGCATGGCGGTACAAAAAGCGGTCGCGGAGCGCTGGGAAAAGCTGACCGGGCACTATTTGCTGGAAGGCTATGGCCTGACCGAGTGCTCGCCGCTGGTGTCGGTCAACCCTTATGATATTCGCTATCACAGCGGCAGCATTGGATTACCGGTGCCCTCTACCGATGTCCGCATCGTGGATAGCGAAGGCAACGAAGTGCCGGGCGGCCCTGGCGAGCTGTGCATTAAAGGCCCGCAGGTGATGCGGGGCTACTGGCAGCACCCGCAGGCCACGGATGAAGTGCTGAAAAATGGTTGGCTGCACAGCGGCGATATTGTTACCGTTGATGAGGAAGGATTTATTCGCATCGTCGATCGTAAAAAAGATATGATCCTGGTTTCCGGTTTTAACGTATATCCTAACGAGATAGAAGATGTGGTTATGCTGCACCCGAAAGTGCGCGAAGCCGCAGCGGTAGGCGTACCAGAGCCGATAGCGGGCGAGACGGTAAAAATCTGCGTGGTGAAGAAAGATGCTTCACTGACCAAAGAAGAGTTAATTGCCCACTGTAAGAAACATCTGACCGGATATAAAATTCCTAAGATCGTTGAATTTCGTGATGAACTACCGAAAACCAACGTCGGTAAAATTTTACGCCGGGAACTGCGTGACGAACAAAGCACGCACTAGCCTGGCGCGTTATACGTAACCTCTAAGCCGGTTAAGCCGGCTTTTTTAATGAACTACACTGGGGCATAAAAAGCCCCAGCGAGAGGATCACTTTGAATTACACCATGATAACCACCAACGAGGCGCTGGCGGACGTTTGCCATGCAGCCCGTCAGGTTCCCGCCGTGGCGCTGGATACTGAGTTTGTCCGCACCCGCACCTATTATCCCGGTCTTGGACTGATTCAGCTGTTTGACGGTGAAAATATTGCGCTGATCGATCCCCTGCCTGTTACCGACTGGACGCCGTTTCGCGAGCTAATCCTTGACAAGGCTGTGATCAAATTCCTGCATGCCGGTAGCGAAGATCTGGAAGTTTTCCTGCACAAATATGGCGTCTTGCCGGAACCCATGATCGATACCCAGATTCTGGCCGCCTTTACCGGCCGGCCGCTTTCCTGCGGTTTTGCTACTATCGTGGAATCTTTTACCGGCATCGCGCTGGATAAAAGCGAATCACGTACAGACTGGCTGGCGCGTCCGCTGACCGAGAAGCAGTGCCAGTATGCGGCTGCGGATGTTTATTACCTGCTGCCGATTGCGCAGAAGTTGATGGCGGAAGCCGAAGCGGCCGGAAAACTGAAAGCGGCGTTGAATGAGTGCGCGCTACTGTGTCAGCGACGTCAGGCCGTGGTTGCGCCAGAAGAAGCGTACCGTGATATCACCAATGCCTGGCAGCTGCGTCCCCGTCAGCTGGCCGCGCTGCGCCTGATGGCCGCCTGGCGGCTGGAGCTGGCGCGCGAAAAAGACATGGCCGTTAACTTCGTCGTGCGCGAAGAAAACCTGTGGAAAGTGGCGCGCTTTATGCCGGGTTCGCTGGCCGAACTGGACCATCTTGGCCTGGCCGGGCAGGAAATTCGTTTTCATGGCAAAACGCTGGTGGCGCTAGTGGCGCAGGCGAATGAACTGCCGGAAAGCGAGCTGCCGGAACCGCTGGCTAACCTGGTCGATAATCCTGCCTATAAAAAAGTCTTTAAGGCGCTGAAAGCGCTGATGGCGGAAGCGGCGGAAAAGCATGGCGTTAGCCAGGAGCTACTGGCTTCACGTCGGCAAATCAACCAGCTGCTGAACTGGCACTGGAAGTTAAAGCCGGTGAAAAAACCTGAGCTGCTCGACGGCTGGCGAGGCGAACTGCTACACGACGATATTATGTCGCTGCTGGCGGAATACGAGGCGCTGGCCGGATAAAACAGCGAGACTGCCTGGCCGTAACCCTTTTTCCCCTGCAAAACAGCAGGGGAAAATCAGGCACGGGAAAGGTCATTTCGTGGTTTCTTCTGCCTCTGGCAGCGTCACGTTGAGTTCCAGAATAGAGATGTCATCATCTTTCTGATCCAGCTTGACGCTGAGCATCTCCGGGTCAATCTTCACATATCTACAGATGACTTCCAGCAGATCCTTCTTCAACTGTGGCAGATAGTGGGGCTCGGCGTCGCCCCTCCTGCGCTCTGCCACGATGATTTGCAGCCGTTCCTTGGCTATATTGGCTGTGCTCTTTTTTCGGGATAAAAAGAAGTCAAGTAAGGCCATGGTTTATCCCCCAAACAGGCGTTTCAGGAAACCCTTCTTCTCTTCTTCAATGAAGCGGAAGGGACGTTCTTCGCCAAGAATACGGTCGACGGTGTCAGCATAGGCTTTGCCCGCGTCAGAATCGGTGTCCAGTATCACAGGCTCGCCCTGATTCGAGGCGCGCAGCACGGACTGATCTTCCGGAATAACGCCCGCCAGCGGAATGCGCAGGATTTCCAGCACGTCTTCCATACTTAGCATGTCGCCACGGCTAACGCGGCCCGGATTGTAACGGGTCAGCAGCAGATGCTCTTTGATCGGGTCCTGACCGTTTTCAGCACGGCGGGATTTGGAAGAAAGAATGCCGAGGATACGGTCAGAGTCGCGTACGGATGAGACTTCCGGATTGGTGGTGATGATGGCTTCATCAGCGAAATAGAGCGCCATCAGCGCGCCGGTTTCGATACCGGCCGGTGAATCGCAGACGATAAAGTCAAAATCCATCGCGGTTAAATCATTCAGCACTTTTTCAACGCCTTCGCGCGTTAATGCGTCTTTATCACGCGTTTGCGAAGCGGGCAGAATATAAAGATGTTCAGTACGCTTGTCTTTGATTAGCGCCTGGTTCAGCGACGCGTCGCCCTGAATAACGTTAACAAAGTCGTAGACTACCCGACGCTCACAGCCCATGATCAGATCCAGATTACGCAGACCGATATCAAAATCGATCACGACGGTTTTTTTACCTTTCTGGGCTAAACCGGTAGCGATGGCCGCGCTGGACGTGGTCTTGCCCACGCCTCCTTTACCCGATGTAACAACAATAATGCGTGCCATATAGTAATTTCCTTAAGAAAAGAAAGGGCTCGTGAGCCTGGCTCAGTTCAGTGTCTGTATAGTCAAAACGCCGTCTTTTAAGCAAAGACGTGACGCTTTTCCAAAAAATTCAGCAGGGATTTCATCCATAATCCAGTATTCACCGGCAATGGAAACCAGCTCTGCTGACAAATTCGTACAAAAAATCTGGCAGTCGCGATCGCCGCCGGCACCCGCCAGCGCACGGCCACGCATCATGCCGTAGATATGAATATTGCCGTCGGCAATGAGTTCGGCACCGGCGCTGACGCTGCTGGTGACGATCAGATCGCTGTTTTTAGCGTAAATCTGCTGGCCGGAACGAATAGGCGTGTTAACGACCCGCGTTCTGGCTGCGGGAAGTTCAACAGGCTTCGCAGGCTCGGCGACTTCCGGCGCGGGCCTTTGCCCTTTGCCTTCTGACAACAGCGGCAGGCCGGCCCGGCTGATAACGCGCTTTAGGGATTCATCTTTGCAGCCGCTAACGCCGACAATATGCAGTCCGGTAGACACGATGGCCTGCTGCATCTGCCGCCAGTTAACGTCGCTGGTCAGCGAGGAGACGTTCAGAACGACCGGGGCGTTTTGCAGGAAAGCGGGCGCCTGATTGACCTTATCCTGAAGCGCCTGGCGCACCACATCCGCATCATGGTGGTGTAAGTGGACAACAGACAGAGTAAAACTGCTGCCCTTTAACTCAATTGGCGTTTGTGACATCTGTCGCGCTCAGTCCTGTTATTTCATATCCCAGCGAAAATATGCCCTTCAGACTGACATTTAAACGCATTAGGACAATATTCCGAAGTTCTGCAAGCATGTTATAGTTACTGCTATATTCAGGCAAGCCACCATCCAGGTTAATTCGAGTAAAAAATATGTTTTGTGTGATCTACAGAAGCCCTAAACGCGACCAGACTTATCTTTATGTTGAAAAAAAAGACGATTTTTCGCGCGTTCCGGAAGAGTTGCTTAAGGGTTTCGGGAAACCGCAGCTGGCAATGCTGTTGCCGCTTGACGGCAGCAAACGCCTGGCCAATGCGGACCAGGCTAAAGTAAAAGCCGCGCTTGTTGAGCAAGGTTACTATTTACAGGTGCCACCGCCGCTGGAAAGTCTGCTTAAGATTCACCTTGAAAAAGGTAAAAAAGATTAATTAGGAATCATCTGCACAAAAATATATCCCCGCCGTTGTTCTTCCCAGCGGATTTATTTAGCGGCGGGCGAGAAAGTAAAAGGACGTCGCATGAAGCATACCTTTCTTACCACGTTTATTTTCTCCCTGCTGCTGGCTGGCTGCGCCACTCAAAGCAGCAAGGCCCTTGAAAAAAAACCGGGCGCAACTGCCCAGCCGGCAAAAACGACGCTGGCCGCCTCCGGACGCGATCCGGCAGAATTTCCCGCCTATGTCGAACAGCTGAAAAATCAGGCGCGCGCAAAAGGTATCGACCAGGCCACCCTTGACGCTGCCTTCAATAATATTCACTTTGTCGATCGTGCTATCTCTTCCGATCGTAACCAGCTGGAAAAGAAAATTACGCTGGATGACTATCTTGCACGCGTGTTGCCAGAAGCGAAAAAACAGCGCGCTCGCGAAAATTTCCAGCAGTATCAGGCAAGCTTACAGCCGGTAAGCCAGCGCTACGGCGTTCAGCCGCAGTATATCGTGGCGCTCTGGGCCATGGAGAGCAACTTCGGCAAAATTCAGGGGCGGGAAGAGGTGATTTCCGCGCTGGCGACGCTGGCGTTTGAAGGCCGTCGCGAGGCTTTCTTCACTAAAGAGCTGCTCTCCGCGCTGCAAATTATTCAACAGCAACATATCGACGCCGGGGAAATGAAAGGCTCCTGGGCAGGCGCAATGGGGCAGAATCAATTTATGCCGTCATCTTTCCTGCGCTATGGCGCGGACGGAGATGGCGATGGCCGCATCGATATCTGGAATGACACCGATGATGTGTTTGCTTCGACAGCTAACTACCTGGCGACCGAAGGCTGGAAACCGGGCCAGAGCTGGGGGCAAGAGGTGACGCTTCCCGCAGGCTTTGCGCCAGAGCTGGGCGGGCTGAAAACCAGCCAGGCTAAAACGGTAGCGGAGTGGCAAAGCATGGGCGTACAGATAAACGGAACCGCCTTACCGGACGCTACGCAGCGTGCATGGATTATCATGCCTGACGACGCGGCCGGGCGCGCATTTATGGTTTATGACAATTTCCGTGTCATTATGCACTGGAATCGCTCTTATTATTTCGCTATCAGTATCGGCATGATGGCCGACGCCATTGCTCAACAGGATGGGGTCCGCTGACCACAACGCTAAAAGCAGGAGAACAGTATGTATCAGCATCATAACTGGCAGGGCGCTTTGTTGGATTATCCGGTGAGCAAAGTGGTTTGCGTAGGCAGCAACTATGCTAAGCATATTAAAGAAATGGGCAGCGCAACGCCGTCTGACCCGGTGCTGTTTATCAAGCCGGAAACGGCGCTTTGCGATATCCGCCAGCCGCTGTCGATTCCCAAAGATCTGGGCGCGGTTCATCACGAAGTCGAGCTGGCGGTACTGATTGGCTCTACGCTCAAGCACGCTTCAGAAGAGCATGTGGCAAAAGCTATTGCCGGTTACGGTGTTGCGCTCGATTTGACCTTGCGTGACGTGCAGGCGGGCTGTAAAAAAGCCGGACAGCCATGGGAAAAAGCCAAAGGGTTTGATAACTCTTGTCCGGTTTCCGGTTTTATTCCGGCCAGCGAGCTGGGTGCAGATCCGCAAAATATCGAGCTAAAGCTGGTGGTAAACGGCGAAGTACGTCAGCAGGGCTCAACGGAAGATATGATCCATAAAATTCTGCCGCTGATCGCCTACATGAGCCAGTTTTTTACGCTGCGCGCGGGCGATATCATACTGACCGGCACGCCAGAAGGCGTGGGGCCGATGTTCTCTGGCGACACGCTTGAAGTCTCGCTCGGCGGACGCGGCGTGGCAACTCGCGTACTGTAGAGCTTGCAACCAGGGCCCGAACTGTTTATAAGGTGCGGGCTTTTACTCAAACAGGACAGCAAAATGAACGATACCCCTTTCTGGCAGCAAAAAACGCTGGAACAAATGAGCGACGAGGAATGGGAATCCCTGTGCGACGGCTGTGGCCAGTGCTGTCTTAACAAACTGCAGGATGCCGACACGGATGAGATCTATTTCACCAACGTCGCCTGTAACCAGCTGAACATTAAAACCTGCCAGTGCCGTAACTATGAGCGCCGCTTCGAACTGGAAGAGGACTGCATCAAGTTAACGCGTGACAATCTGCCCACCTTTTCCTGGCTGCCGCCCAGCTGCGCCTACCGCGTGCTGGCCGAAGGCAAGAACCTGCCGGTCTGGCATCCGCTGCGCAGCGGCGGCAAAGCCGCAATGCATGCAGCACGCATTTCCGTTCGCCATATCGCCGTACGGGAAAGCGAAGTGCAGGACTGGGAAGATCACATTATCAATAAGCCGCGCTGGTACGGTAAGTAGATTGATCTGGAAGGATTAATTGCTTAGCTGGCGTTACTCTGGGGCTTGGGTGGGGCATACCTGATAAATCTGGCGTATAAAAGCCAATCGAAGCGGTGTGCCTCTCTGTCCCGATACTAAAAGTTATCTAAAATTATATGTGTCCCGTTCTGACTGCAGGAGACTCTTGATGAAGAAAAGTGAACTCCCAACAAAAATCTGTACGGTTTGCGGTCGGCCCTTTACCTGGCGTAAGAAGTGGGAAAAGTGCTGGGATGACGTGCGGAAATGCTCAGAGCGTTGCCGGCGTAAGTGATCGGGAGCCTCAACAAAAAGCGCAACGAGGCTGCGAGCAAAATAGTAACGGATATCTATGGCATGGAGTTACAGGGCTAACGTGCTGCCCAATAAATTGATAGCAATCAAGCGGCGGAATGGGCTGTCGCGAACGCAATAACCCGGCGGGTTACCGCTTCGCAGGCAAAGTTACCTGATAAAGTACTTAGAAAGAACGGCAATCAAAACGGTAATGACCAGAGCTAAGACTATTTTCCATGTCTGAGAATTTAGCTCTTTGTGTAAAGATTCTTTTGTTGCAACTGTTTCTTTTAACACAGCAACATCAACAGCCAGGGCTGATGTTTTTTCTTCAAGTACTTTAATTCTGTCAAGCATATCATTCCCTCCACCGTTACCGCTGCCATATTCAGGATTATGATCTTCACTGTCTGTTCGTGCAACCGGTTTATGGGTGGGGGCTATGTATTGCAATATGTTGTCTGGCATCCTTTTAAGCCCTATAAGAGACATAGAAAAAGCATTCATTTTCAGCAGCGGGAAGCTCATTTCTTATCCCGTCTTTGCTCCTGTAAGCTTTCACTGAAATCCTGTAAATTCCTTCAACAGACAGGTCTACTCCAGATGCAATCATTGAGTAAATCGTCAGTAGTCTTGATGTTTGAGTTTGCTCATAAAATTTAGTCTCGATTAAGCCAGAGCGAGAAGGACTAGCAATAACCGACTCATCATGCCTGTAAACTCCAACCTCCATGTAATACATGCCTACTTGTTGCAGTATAAAAGCAGCTGTTACTGCCAAAGTATGTGTTCCATCTTTTGTGTCAGGAGTGATAGACAGTTGAGGCGGGTACGTTTCACTGGCTGACATTCCCTCTCTCAAAAGAGTGGGGTAAACATAAGAAATAATTTCTTCCATCATGCTGTTTTCCCTCACCCAAACGTCTCTTAAGATTATTAACCTGCTGTCAGGCCAGTCACAGCATTAACGAAACCCTGGATTAACAGTGCGAATCCAGAGAGCAAAAAAATTTTTTTATGGGCCAGGTGAAAAATGGTCATTGTCACGCACAGCACAAATATTGAAATTTCAGGTAAACAGACACGATTTCTCCTTCATTAAACGTCTTTTCCAGTTGCTAAATCGCTCTCAATGATAATCTGGGGTAACATAATGTAGATCCTGGAAATTTGAACAGACTATATGGACGCATACCTGAGCATATCTTCATACGCAGTGATACTCTGTGATGTGGTTAGCATACTGATCAGGGTGATAAGTCAGTTCGCGATCGCATATTGCAAAATACAGATCCCCCTCACATCAACTAATCTTATTAAAGATGCTATCCATCTAATCAACAGGCTACGCTGTTACGCCAGGTAGCCTGGGTGAACGCCTTTTTGCTATCAAGACAGGATAAAAATGAAGCTTATTTCCCGCACCGTCGTAGCCATTACTTTTTCTCTGCCGCTGTTTGCCTTTGCCGACGTGCAGTGTGGCCCCTTTCATCTGGCTGGTCAGACGGCAGATGGCGGTTGGGCCACCGTTGACGGCATGAAAACACGTCATCAAAAGGTTGTGTTTTTGCAGCAGAAAGGAGATAGCAATAACGTAAAAATGCACTGGACGGTTGCCGCCACTAAATTTCAGGGTGATTACGGCATGGCCTATCAGAATAAAAAGGGCGAGGCGACGCTGGATGTTGAAGTAATGCGCAGCAGCCGCAGCCAGATAAAAATCTCCGGCTCGTACGATTGCCATAACATCCGTTAACTTTGTACCGTCGCGCCGCGCTGGCGACGCATCTGCCAAACCTGGCCGTGGGCTATCCGCCTGATTTGTTTTGCTATGCTTAAATCTTTTTCCTTATCAGGAGGTAGCTCTTATGCATCGCAGAGAATTTATCGGTTCCGGAGGCGCGCTTGTCGCACTGTCGCTCATGTCTTCAACCGCAACCAGCGCGACGCTGCCTGCCAGCCCCTCAACAAAGCCCTCACGGTCCAGTCAACCGGTCTTAAAGCTTAAAAATATCGCGATTGGCGAAGGGCAACCGAAGGTAATTATCCCCACCACGGCCAGTAGCGAAAAAGAAGTTTTAAAATTCGTTGATAAGGTAGCGGGGCGCGAGGATTTTCATCTGCTGGAGCTGCGTATCGATCCGCTGGATAACGCCAGCGATGCTGGTGCAATAGCAAGGTTAACGCGCGAAGTCTCGTCCCGTCTTGATAACAAGCTGCTGCTGGTAACGTTTCGCACCAAAGCAGAGGGTGGCAAAAAGGCTATCGGCGATAAAGAGTATGCTGCGCTATACCGTACTCTGTTAACTGACGGGCAGTTCGATCTGCTGGATATTGAAATGTATCGCGACAGGGCGTTAACCGACCCCCTGATCGAACTGGCGCATCAGAACGGTAAACACGTAGTTCTCTCAAATCACGAACTGCATAGTACACCTTCTGCTCAGGAAATTGTTTCGCGCCTGCGTGAACAGCAGCAGCGCGGTGCCGACGTGCTGAAGCTGGCAGCGATGCCTGAGGATGCGGCGGATGTGCTGACGCTGTTGAACGCCACGCTGGAGATGTATCAGCACCATGCGCAAAAACCACTGCTGACGATGGCAATGGGCGATTTGGGCGTGCTGTCACGGATAAGCGGAGAACTGTCTGGTTCCGCGCTGACGTTTGGCATGGTTGGCGATGCTTCGGCTTCCGGGCAGATTGAGGTCGCCGATCTGGGACACGTGCTGGAGGTAGTGCATAACGGCATGCATTCCTGAATGATGACCGCAGCGTGCTGCGAAATCAGGATGCAGCATCGCTGCCGCATCCCTGGGGCCAGTAATAATGTCTTCTGCCCCGAGCGGAGGAAATAAGGTAAGCCCTATCCCTGAGGTTGACCAACCGGACCGCTTCCGCCAGGCGCGCCTGGCGGTTGCTGGCCGCTCGGTGGGGCTGGCGGTGGACTGTGTGTGTCATTGGCGCCCCAGTGGGCGCAGCCGGAAAGCAGCGTAACGGAAAGGGTAAATGAGAGTGCCAACATAATGTTTTTCATAGGATCCCTGTTTTTAAGCCGATGGTGCTTAAAGCGTAGCCGCTACCCTGACCTGTCGCACCTTTAGCGTGAGAAAAGATCGCGTCTTTTTTGCGGGAAAAATTGCGCCACCAGCACCGCCAGCGCCACGATAAGATAAGCGGCAAAAATCACTATCAGCCACTGCGGCATGCCCAGAGAAAATAACGACCACTGCTTTTCTGCACAGTCGCCGGTAGCCACAAATACCGAAGGCAGCCATTTATCCAGCGGCAGCCACTGAGGGAAGCGGGCAGCAAAATCACAGGTTACAAACGGATTAGGGTGAAGCTGAATCATGGTGTGCTCCCATGCAAGGCGTAAACCTTCCACAGCGCTATAGATCCAAATCAGGATGGCCACCCAGCGTAGCGGCGTTTTTGGCGCAACGGCGCCGACTAAAGAAGCCCCCAGTACCCCAAATAGCGCACAGCGTTCATAGATGCACATGACACAAGGCTTAAGCAACATAACGTGCTGGAAGTAAAGGGCAACCATTTCCAGAATAAAAGCCGTCAGGGCCATTAACAGCCAGGCACCGCGACCTTGAGAACAGCTATTTAAATATCGCAACATAATCTATCCATGTGGTTAGCGTTGAATCGGCAGTGTAAACTAAAAGGCCTGCCGTGCCAGCCAGTCTGAATCAAATTTAACTGACTGAAAACCGTGGCGGGTGCGGCGTGGTGTAAAAAAATGTTTTTAACCGGAAGGGAAAAGAGCACTGACAGAACAAAAGATTAAACAGCGCTTCACAATAAACAATTATTTTGAGCAAATGGGCGATCTTAAGCCGTTTAACGTGCCGCACAGTCTAGGTGACGGCGAAACCATCTGCTATGATGGCCGAAATTTTGCCGCCCCGAACGCAACGGAAACAATACGCTATGGTCATTAAGGCGCAAAGCCCTGCGGGTTTCGCTGAAGAATATATTATTGAGAGCATCTGGAATAATCGTTTTCCGCCCGGCTCAATTCTCCCTGCCGAACGCGAGCTGTCAGAGCTGATTGGCGTCACCCGCACAACCTTGCGTGAAGTCCTCCAGCGGCTGGCGCGGGATGGCTGGTTAACTATCCAGCATGGCAAACCGACCAAAGTGAATAACTTCTGGGAAACCTCGGGTCTGAATATTCTGGAAACGCTGGCTCGCCTTGACCATGACAGCGTGCCGCAGTTGATTGACAGCCTGCTTTCTGTTCGTACCGATATCTCCTCAGTCTTTATCCGCCGCGCAATACGTATCCATCCCGAAAAGGCCACGGAAGTCCTGCTTACCGCTCTTAACGTTGCCGATAAGGCAGAAACCTATACCGAACTGGATTACAACGTATTCCGCGGCCTGGCTTTCGCCTCCGGTAATCCTGTTTATGGTCTGATTCTGAACGGCCTGAAAGGGCTTTATACTCGCGTTGGCCGCCACTATTTCTCTAATCCGGAAGCGCGCAGCCTGGCGCGAGAATTTTATCAGCAGCTGCTGACCATTTGTCAGAATCAGCAGTTAGATAAAATTGTGGAAACCGTACGTGATTACGGGCATCGCAGCGGTGAAATCTGGCATAACATGCAAAACAGTATGCCGACAGAGCTGAACAGCCACCGCTAGTCGGCTAACTAAGCTTTGAGATAAACCGGTTCCGCAGAACCGGTTAAAGGATTAAAGCGAGGAAGGGCGAGGTGGACAGCGATCGAGGATTTCCGTACTGCCATCCTCATTTTGCTGCTCCAGATATACATCAAAACCCCACAGGCGATGCACGTGCTTCAGCACCTCGCGGCGGCTTTTATCCAGCGGTGCGCGGCTGTGTGGGACGTAGCGCAGCTTCAGCGAACGGTCACCGCGCAAGTCCACATCGTAAACCTGAATGTTCGGTTCCAGGTTACTCAGGTTATACTGCGCGGAAAGCTGTTGGCGAATGGCCCGATAGCCCGCCTCGTCGTGAATAGCGGCAATTTCCAGGAAGTTATTACGGTCGTCGTCCATCACCGTAAACAGCCGGAAATCGCGCATCACTTTGGGCGAAAGGAACTGGCTGATAAAGCTTTCGTCCTTAAATTCACGCATGGCAA
The DNA here is from genome assembly GCF_019132875.1 of Erwinia phyllosphaerae. Lineage (GTDB taxonomy): Bacteria > Pseudomonadota > Gammaproteobacteria > Enterobacterales > Enterobacteriaceae > Erwinia > Erwinia phyllosphaerae. The sequence continues at coordinate 27,361 of NZ_JAHSPF010000001.1, read as the reverse complement.
AGTGCAGCGTCTCCAGCCAGTCGGACCCGGCAATATCCGGGAACCAGTAGCGATCTTCCTCCGTTGGCTCCTGACAGATCCGCTTAATATCCTGGAACATAGCGAAACCCAGCGCATAAGGGTTAATGCCGTTATACCACTGGCTGTTGTAAGGCGGCTGGAAGACCACGTTGGTATGGCTGTGCAGAAACTCCAGCATAAAGCGTTCGCTGACCTTACCCTCATCATACAGATGGTTCAGGATGGTGTAGTGCCAGAAGGTCGCCCAGCCTTCGTTCATCACCTGCGTTTGCTTCTGCGGATAAAAATACTGGCTGACCTTACGCACGATACGCAAAATTTCGCGCTGCCACGACTCCAGCAGCGGGGCGTTTTTTTCCATAAAGTAGAGCAGGTTTTCCTGTGGCTCGCTCGGATAGCGCGCGGCCTGGGCCTGGGTAAATTCCGCCTCACGCCTTGGCAGCGTGCGCCACAGCATATTCACCTGGCTTTGCAGATACTCTTCGCGGCTGCGCTGGCGGGCTTTCTCTTCCTGTAACGAAATTTTTTGCGGTCTTTTATAACGATCCACGCCGTAGTTCATCAGCGCGTGGCAGGAGTCCAGCAGCTTTTCTACTTCTTCCACGCCGTAACGCTCTTCACATTCACTGATATAGTTACGGGCAAAAATCAGGTAGTCGACAATAGAGCTGGCATCCGTCCAGCTACGGAACAGATAGTTATTTTTGAAAAAGGAATTGTGCCCGTAACAGGCGTGCGCCATCACCAGCGCCTGCATGGTAATGGTGTTTTCTTCCATCAGATAGGCGATACAGGGATTGGAATTAATCACGATCTCATAAGCAAGGCCCTGCTGCCCGTGCTTATAGCGCTGCTCGGTTTCGATAAACTTTTTACCGAAAGACCAGTGCGCGTAGTTAATCGGCATGCCCACGCTGGAATAAGCATCCATCATCTGCTCTGAAGTAATGACTTCAATCTGATGGGGATAGGTATCCAGCCGGTAAAGTTTGGCAACGCGGTCAATTTCTGCCAGGTAAACATCCAGCAGATCGAACGTCCAGTCTGGCCCGTCACTGAGTCGCTGGCTTTTGGTCATGGACTCATCAAAGATAGTCGTCATAGCGCACCCCTTTTTTAAAACCGGTTTCCGATATAGCAAACGGTCCGTTTTCATGCTGGCCTGCCGTGACCTCCGACAAGCCTGGAATTGAAGCCATTAACTCAATGATAGTTCACTCTCTCCGATAGCTCCGACGAATACAATCGAAATCTTCAACAGAAAATAGAGCCGAAAGCCGAAATTCCTTTTAACGTCAGGCAAAGGCGAAAAAATAATAACTGGCGCAGGATAATATCCTGTATATAAGGGAAAAATATGGCGTAATAATATTCTGCTGCCGAAAGAGAAAAATTATTCATTTGCAATTATTTGCTGCTCTTGAAGACATTAATGCAATATTTAACTCTAAATTAACCAGCGCATCTTGTTTTTATTCCCCTCCAGGGTAAAAAAGAGAAGCAAAATCTTCGCATGTCGCTCGCTGCCTCCTTATAGCTTTTTTCACCGCAGCAGCCGCATGCATCCAGTGTATTCATCTTTTGTAAACGGCGATGGGGTAGCGATGCGAATTGTCATTCTGGGAAGTGGCGTGGTGGGCGTGGCCAGCGCCTGGTATCTGGCGCAAAGCGGGCATGAAGTGACGGTTATCGATCGTCAGCCCGACGTGGCCCTGGAAACCAGCGCGGGCAATGCCGGACAGATTTCACCGGGTTACGCCGCGCCCTGGGCCGCGCCTGGCGTGCCGCTAAAGGCGGTTAAATGGATGTTTCAGCGCCATGCGCCTCTGGCCATCCGTCCCGATGGCAGCCGTTTTCAGCTGGCGTGGATGTGGCAAATGTTACGTAACTGCGATATCGACCATTACCAGCAAAATAAAAGCCGGATGGTGCGTATTGCTGAATACAGCCGCGACTGTCTTAAAGCGCTGCGCCAGGAAACCGGTATTGCTTATGAAGGACGACAGGGCGGCACGCTACAGCTTTTTCGTACCGCACAACAGTTTGAAAGCGCCACTAAAGATATTGCCGTGCTGAAAGAGGCGGGCGTGCCTTATGAACTGCTGGAAGCCAGCCAGCTGGCCGATGTCGAACCTGCCCTGGCCACGACAAAGCATTTACTGACCGGCGGGCTGCGTTTGCCAAATGACGAAACGGGCGACTGCCAGCTATTTACCCGACAGCTGGCGGAAATGGCGAAAGCGGCGGGCGTTACCTTCCGTTTTAACACGCCGGTCGATGCGCTATTGCAGGAACATAACCAAATTGCAGGTGTAAAATGCGGTGCCGAAATCATTAAGGCTGACGCTTACGTCGTAGCCTTTGGTTCTTATTCCCGGGCGCTGATGGACGGTATTGTAGATATCCCGGTTTACCCGTTAAAAGGTTATTCGCTGACTATTCCGATCGGGGATGCCGCGGCCGCACCGGTCTCCACCGTACTGGACGAGACGTACAAAGTTGCCATTACGCGTTTTGATAATCGTATACGCGTCGGCGGCATGGCGGAAATCGTGGGCTTTAACACAAAGCTGCTTCCGGCCAGGCGCGAAACGCTGGAGATGGTGGTACGGGATCTCTATCCGCAGGGCGGTGACATTGCGCAGGCAACGTTCTGGACCGGGCTGCGGCCGATGACGCCGGACGGTACGCCGATCGTTGGCCGCACGCCGTTTAAAAATCTTTATCTCAATACTGGTCACGGAACGCTCGGTTGGACGATGGCCTGCGGCTCCGGCCAGCTGCTTTCTGATATTATCTCCGGACGTACCCCCGCCATCGCGGCGGACGATCTGTCAGTTATGCGTTATCTGCCCGGGTTCTCCCCGGCGGCGGGCCACATTCTGCACGGCGCCCGTTAGTTTGCACAAAAACAGGAGAAGTTATGTCTCGTCCTATTGTCGCAACCATTGATACCGGCGCGCTGCGGCATAATCTGGCCGTTGCCCGCCAGGCTGCGCCGCATTCACGCATCTGGTCAGTGGTAAAAGCCAACGCTTACGGTCACGGCATTGCGCGCGTCTGGCAAAGTTTATCTGCTACAGACGGTTTTGCGCTGCTTAATCTTGAAGAGGCTATTTTGCTGCGCGACAGCGGCTGGAGTAAGCCCATTCTGCTGCTGGAAGGCTTTTTCCATGCCGACGAGCTGCCGCTTCTCGATCGCTATCGCCTGACCACCAGCGTGCACAGTAACTGGCAAATTCAGGCGCTGGCGAAGGCAAAGCTCTCGGCACCGCTGGATATTTATTTAAAAATGAACAGCGGCATGAACCGGCTCGGTTTTCAGCCGGAGCAGGTTCACCAGGCGTGGCAGAAGCTTAAAACCTTGCCCAACGTCGGTGAAATCACGCTGATGGCGCATTTTGCTGAGGCAGAGAGCAGCGAAGGTATCGCAGCACCGATGATGCGCATCAACCATGCGGCAGAAGGGCTGGACTGTCCGCGCTCGCTGGCGAACTCGGCGGCCACGCTGTGGCACAGCGAAACGCATTACGACTGGGTACGGCCCGGCATTATTCTGTATGGTGCCTCGCCGAGCGGCGACTGGCAGGATATTGCCAGCAGCGGGTTGCGGTCGGCCATGACGCTGAACAGCGAAATCATCGGTATCCAGTTGCTCAAGCGTGGCGACGGGGTGGGCTACGGCGCGCGCTATCGCGCCAGCGGCGAGCAGCGCATTGGCGTCATTGCCTGTGGCTATGCCGATGGCTATCCGCGCCATGCGCCAACCGGCACGCCGGTTTGGGTAGATGGCGTCCGTACCCGGGTTGTTGGCGCGGTCTCGATGGATATGATCACGGTGGATCTGACGCCTTGTCACCAGGCGGGCATTGGTAGCCAGGTTGAACTGTGGGGCAATAACATCAGGATTGACGAAGTGGCGAAAGCTGCCGGTACCGTAGGTTATGAGCTGATGTGCGCTCTGGCACCTCGTGTACCGGTAAAAGTCGTTTAAGCCTATAGCGCGGTCAGCGTACCGCGCACTTTTTTACTGTAGTACCACGCCGTTCCGGTCAGCAATGCGCCCACGACCATCATCAATGCCAGCGCGGATTTCTCCGCCATCGGCAACGCCATCACCAGCAGGCCGCCGGAAGCGCCGCCAGCCATCTGGATAAACCCAGCCAGCGCGGAAGCCACGCCCGCCTGCTGCTGATAAGGTTCCAGCGCATAGCTGGTGGCGGGGCCAACGGTAAAGGCCAGACCGGCTACGGAAATAGCGACAGGCAACATATATAGCGCCCAGCTGGTCTGCCAGTCGGCCGGGAATAGCGCGACGCCGCCCATCAGGGTGAGCGCGCCCAGCGCCATGGCCAGGCTGCCAACCGCCAGACAAATCGGACGGCCCACTTTGCGGATCATTTTATTCACCAGCACGCTAACCAACATAATCCAGAAGCCGTTAGCACCAAAAGCAATGGAAAACTGTAGCGCCGAGAGCTTACCTTCCGTCATCAGCACCTGGGGTGCCAGCGAAACGTAGGTCAGCACCATGCCCAGCGCACCGGCGTTGGCAAAGGCGAACGCCAGAAAGCGCGGCTGCCGCAGGATCTGCCAGTACTGGCGTAGTGGAATACCTTTAACCGCAAGCGTGCCGGCGGGGCGAGTTTCCGGTAAGAAGAAGATAACCAGCAGGGCGATAACAAAGGCGTAAGCGGTTAAAAACCAGAAGGGCGCCCGCCAGCCAAATGCTTCGGCAAGAAAGCCGCCCAGCATCGGAGCCAGCGCCGGAACAATATTTAGCGCGCCGTTCAGAAAACCATAGGCGCGAGCAGCATCGTCGCCGTCCAGGCGATCGCGCACGCCGCTAAAGGCGACCACGGCCGTACAGCAAACGGCGCAGCCCTGTACGACGCGGGCGCACAGGAACTGCGGCCATTCCGCTGCCGTAGCGGCCAGAATACTGCCCAGCAGATAAAGGCACAGGCCAGCCAGCGCAATCGGCTTTCTGCCCAGATTATCCACCAGCGGCCCGGCGACGATTTGCCCCAGTCCCATCACCAGCAGAAACAGCGGAATAGTCGTTTGCACCGTGCTGACCGGCGTATTCAGCCCCAGCGCGATATCCGGTAGCGTCGGCAGATAAAGATCGATACCCAGCGGTGCCAGCAGCACCAGGCTAAGAAGAAGTAACGTGAATTTTTGCATCGGGCAGGCGACGTCCAGTAAAAAGCAAGCCGCACAGAGTAGTGACTGGAAGGGAAAAAGAAAAGAAAAACTTAAGGGGCGACGCTTCCGCCTTCGCCCCTTACTGGCTTAGTATGCGCCGTCGCGACGCAGCACGACGCCGGCCGTTTTAAACAGAATAGCGATATCGGTCCACAGTGCCCAGTTTTTAACATACCAGGAGTCGAAGTAAACGCGGGTATCGTAGTCGATATCGTTACGGCCGCTAACCTGCCACAGGCCAGTCATGCCGGGTTTGGCCATCAGGTAGTAATCGACATCGCCCGCATAACGCTCCAGCTCGGCTTCGATAACCGGACGCGGCCCAACCAGGCTCATCTCACCGCGGATAACGTTCCACAGCTGCGGCAGCTCATCCAGACTGGTTTTACGCAGGAAAGCACCGATTTTAGTGACGCGTGGATCGTTCTTCAGCTTGAAGTCTTTATCCCATTCTTCACGCGCTTCTGCGCTGGTTGCCAGCAGCTCTTCCAGCACCTCTTTCGAGTTGGTGACCATTGAGCGGAACTTGAGGCATTTAAACTTCTTGCCGTCCTGGCCTACGCGTTCATGGCCATAGATTTTATTGCCGCCGTCACGGCCAACCAGCCAACAAATCAGACCAAACGCGGGGGCAAGAAACAGCAGCAGCAGCGAGGCCACCACCACATCAAACACGCGCTTGAGGAAGCGGGAAGAGCGTTTCGCCAGGTTATTGCTCACGCGCAGGATCATCACTTCATGGCTGAAGATAAATGACATATCGGTGCCGTACAGCGGCACGCCGCGCAGTGTAGGAACAACGGAGACGGAACGGCATTTCTTTTTCGACAGCAGCTTGAGCCACTTATCGCGCATCGCCTGCTGCTCGTACTCCATCGCCACGATGAACTGGGTGTTTTCCAGATCGACCGTGTCCCAGATAATATCCTTTGCCGTAATGACCGGTACGCCGTTAAGGCTTTGCGCGCCGGTATGGCCGTTAGAAGCCACAAAAGCTTTGACCTCGTAGCCAAGGATCTCTTCGCTTTGCAGCGCGGCATAGGCCTCACGGGCGTTTTTACCGGAGCCGATAATGATAGTTTGTTTCTGCCACTGACCCGCTTTCAAAATGGCATGCTTGACGCTGGAACGCAGGAGCGGCACCAGGATTAACGCATAGGCCCAGGTAAAGCTCCATAACAGGCGGGAAAAGTCCCATTTTGAAAAGGCAATGAGTGCCAGATCGAGTAAAGAAAAAATAACCAGCGTTTTGATGATTTCTTTCAGCTCGAACCAGAAAGGTTTGCGGTAGGTGTAATGGCGCAGCCGCATCCAGAACCAGGCGGTGCAAACGATCGACATAACGAACTGCGCGGTAAAGCGAATCTGCACTTCCTGCGGCGGGAGGAAAACGTCTAAATTCCCCCAAATAGCCCTTACGGTCACCGCGGATAAAAACAGGGCCAGATTAATTGAGATTAAATCGCTAAGACTTAACGTTACTTTGGCAATAATATTTTTTCGGGTGCCGCTAAATGCGCGGCGACGGTCATTGAGTACCAGAGTACTTGCCATATGCCTGCTCTCTTTTCATAAGGGATTGCTGACCTGACGAGGATCAAGCACGCGTTCAGGGGTAAACCTGCTGAAATTAAGCCTTTAATTTCAACGGGCTGTCTATTTAAATCGTTAGTGTGTTTCGTAAGAAATAAATGAAACACAACCAGGCTGTTTCATCTTGAATCAGTAAATCGAGTATGCAGGAGATAGCGCGGTTAGTTAATACGGGATATTCCGAAAAACGCAGAAGTGCTTTTTAAACAAGAAGGGGAAATATGAAAGGCTGAATTAAATTTCAGGGCGAAATTTATGAATTTTGAATAACAGTTATATGACAAATATAATAGCTCGCCGCCGCGAGTGAACGCAGCGGCGAGGAATTGAGTAGAAACGCGATTCAGGCAGGTTTTTTTAGTACCCATTGATCCTGTTGCGTATCGTAATGGCCAATAGCCAGATCGACAGGTTCGCCATCAATCCAGGCAGGTACGCTGGTCTCATTATCCCACCCGTCGAGCTGATAGCTCAGGCCCGGGTTGGTCTTGCAGGGAATAGTGACCGTATCGACGTTCTGTGCATCCAGCTCTGCGTCGATAATTTCATAGCGACCAATCTTTACGACATGACCCATGATATTCTCCCTTGTGGACTGACACGAACTTTAAGGGTAGTCGCTATTTCGCAGAGATCGAGCGAAATAAGGCCAGGATTATTCTCGCTCTTCAGCCATGCGCACGCCGATTTTCAGAATTTCGTTATCCTGCTTCTCCGCTACGGTCCAGATCATCTCTTTCCATTCCACCTGATCGCCCACTACCGGCGCGCCACCAATCATCCCGGCAACCAGCTGGCCAAGCGTTTGCTGCATATTAATCTCTTCATCCAGCTCAATGCCGTAAATTTCAGAGATATCGTGCAGACGGGCGTCGGCCTGCAGAATAAAGTCACCAAAAAAGCGCTGATCGAGCGAAACCGGCGGCGACTGGCTAAACAGCTTGCCAAGCTCCGGCAGATCTTTCTCGCGTCCGATAACGCAAAGTACATCACCTTCACGCAGGCGCGTATTTCCGGTTGGATGCAGCAGCAGGTTGTCGCGAAAAAGTGCAGCGATACGCGTCTCTCTCGGCATTTTTAATTCACGCAGCGCGGCACCAATGCACCATTTATCTCCGCCCAGCTGGTAAACAAACTGCTCCCAGGGATTTTCAGGATGAATATCCAGGCCAACGCGTGAAATGGGCGAGGCGGTTGGCGGAACGATAACCCTGGCCTTGCGCGCGGCGTAGCCCAGCGAGGTTCCCTGCACCATCAGTGAAACCAGCACCACGAAAAAAGCGATATTAAAAAACAGCGAAGCGTGCGGCAAGCCTGCCATCATGGGGAATACGGCCAAAATAATCGGCACGGCGCCGCGCAAACCGACCCAGCTGATAAAGAAGCGTTCGCGCGTAGTGAAACCGCGAAACGGCAGCAGGCCAACAAACACCGAAAGCGGGCGAGCAAATAATATCAGCCAGAGCGACAGCAGCATGGCGGGCAGCGCGATATGCCAGAGATCGGCGGGGTTGACCAGTAGCCCCAGCACCAGGAACATGCCTATCTGGCTCAGCCAGGCCATGCCGTCAAAGGTTTGCAGAATGCCGTGCCGGTTGCGGATAGGGCGATTGCCCAACACAAAACCACACAGGTAAACCGCCAGAATGCCGCTGCCTTCTAATACGGTCGTCAGAGCAAAAACCAGAATGCCGCCGCTAACGGCGAGCAGCGGATATAGCCCGCTGGCCAGCGAAACGCGGTTTATCAGCTGTAATAAAGCCCAGCCGCCGCCCAGGCCCAGCGCTATTCCCAGACCGAACTGCTGGATCAGGTGCACCACAAACATCCAGCTCAGGCCGGTTTGCCCCTGCTGGATCATCTCAATCAAAGTAATAGTTAAAAATACCGCCATCGGATCGTTGCTGCCGGATTCAATTTCCAGCGTGGCGCTCACGCGCTCGTTCAGCCCTTTACCGCCAAGCAGTGAGAAAACGGCAGCCGCATCGGTTGAGCCTATGATGGCACCCACCAGAAAACCTTCGATCATATTGAGGTTAAACAGCCAGGCGGCGGCCATGCCGGTCAGCCCTGCGGTAATCAGTACGCCAACGGTGGCGAGCGAAAGCGCAGGGCCAAGCGCTACCTTAAAGGAGCTTGCCTGGGTACGCATGCCGCCATCCAGCAGGATAACCGCCAGCGCCAGGTTACTGATCAGATAGGCGGCAGGGTAGTTATCAAAAGCGATGCCGCCGATGCCGTCTACGCCGGCCAGCATGCCCAGCGCAAGGAAGATAACCAGAATAGGGATGCCAAGCTTAGAAGAGAACGAACTGAGCAAAATGCTTGCCGCTACCAGCACTGAACCGATGATAAACAGACTATAGATAGCACTGGCTTCCAATGGGGCAATCTCCTGTATCAGATAAAAAAGTGTCTCAACCAACCTGCTGTAAGAATACCCTGAATGTCAGAATTTGGGCAATTTTGTTTCGCCGGGGCTGTTTCGCTGTGTTTTCTATAGAAGTCGTGAACAAGTCTATGATAAAACAGAAGTTAAAAGGGCGATCGGGTAAACAATAGTAACAAATAGCCTCTGCTTTTGACATCAGAATGCAAAGAATGTAGTCGAAAGCAGAGGACAGGATGGAAAAAAGAGGAATGAAGCGACGGAAAGCAAAAAAATTACGTGTGCGTCAGCCGCCGTATAACCCGAAATGAGAGCCATCTGCGCCACCGGGCTCGCCAAACTCGCTGACGAGGTATTGATGAAGATAATTGATGCTGTCGAACCGTCGCCTGAGTCTGGCCAGACCAAAAGTAAAATGGTAAATATTGTTCAGGAGCATAAGCCTCCTGAGCATATGGGCATGGTCGCTGAACTCATTATCAAGCCGGGTGCATCGCTGCCAGCCTGTTAAATTAGTGGGGAAATAGTGGATAGCCTTGACCTTTACCGTACTGGTCGCGGGCATCTCAGGATAAATCAGCACATGAGGTTTAGTGGCGATAAGGATGCTGGACCAGCGGTAGGCGGGCGCTTGCCTTTTAAACTTATCAAAGTGAATAAGCTCATTAAACGCTTTTCCATTTTCTGAATCGCTGCTTTTATTCAGCAAAAGGTCGGCCAGCAGATAATTTTGCTCACGGCCATCCACGAGCTGCATCTCACGGTGTAATCTGGTGTGAAATTGACTGTCTTCAGTATGGGTGCCCAAAATATTTTGTACGGGTACGCTGAGCTCCAGATTGATATGGGAATTTTTCATCAAAATATCAAAGCCTGGATTGCATCTGGCCTGATAGTTATTTACCAGGCTGGCGGAGATAATATCCGGCCCGGCAATAATTTTAGCCGCAGGCTCTTTCACAAATGACATCACCAAAGGCCGCAGCTGTCTGGCATGTCTTCCCCCGATAACCAGCGGCAAAGCCAGCGAGTCTTGTCGTTCAAGTGCCATTTTCCAGGAGTGTAAAATCAATCGTTTTTGCATAGCCGCAAAGTTTTTCTCGGCGGATTCAGCAAAATAACGTGGGGCGTTCTGACGCAGTTGCCTTCTGCACGTGCGCCCTAAAGATATTTTAAACATCTGTCGTGCTCCTTTTTGACTAAAAAAAGCCTTGCGTAAAACACAGGAAGCTAGTCAGAAAAAAGAAGGGACACAATGAAATACGGCTTAAGCCAGGCGGGATTAAAAGCATGAAGCCAGAATAATTAAAACATAAAACCAGTGCACAAGAAGGTAGGCGGATCGGGAAGAAAATCAGCCAGCGGGTATGCTGACTGATTATTGAGGTTTTTCAGGCATTTTCAGCCTGTCTGTGAAACAGCTCGCGGAATACAGGGTAAATATCTTCCGGCTCGCGAATATGCTGAATGGCAAAGTTATCAAACATGGCCTGTAAATGTTCATACTCGCGCCACAGCGTTTGATGGGCTCGGCGGGTAATTTCGATATAGCTGTAGTAACGCACGACGGGTAAGATATTTTTCGCCAGAATCTCGTGGCAAAGCGGCGAATCGTCGGCCCAGTTATCGCCATCGGAAGCCTGGGCGGCGTAGATATTCCACTGGGCCGGATCGTATCGCTCTTTCACCACTTCATCCATCAGCTTCAGGGCGCTGGACACGATAGTCCCACCGGTTTCCTGCGAGTAGAAGAACTCCTGTTCATCGACCTCTTTCGCCTGCGTATGGTGACGAATATAGACGACATCAACGTTTTTATACGTTCTGCTCAGGAACAGATAAAGCAAAATATAAAAGCGCTTGGCCATATCTTTGGTGGCCTGATCCATGGAGCCTGAAACGTCCATCAGGCAGAACATCACCGCCTGGCTTGAAGGTTCCGGCCGCTTTTCAAAGTTTTTATAGCGTAAATCGAAGGTATCGATAAAAGGCACGCGCTTGATGCGCGCCCGGAGTTCGGCAATTTCTTTACGCAAACGCTCTTCTTCCAGCAGCTGCGCAGGCTCTGCCTTTTGTACCGCTTCCAGCGTCTCTTCAAGCTCGGCCAGCATTCTGCGTTTTCCAGCGGTCATTGCCGTACGACGCGCCAGAGAGTTTTGCAGGGAACGAACCACGCTGATATTTGCCGGTACGCCGTTGGACGTGAATCCGGCACGATGAACCTTATACTCATTCAGCTGGCGATGCTGATTCTTCTTCAGGTTAGGCAGGGCGAGATCTTCAAACAGCAGATCCAGATACTCATCTTTAGAGATGTTGAAGACAAATTCGTCCTGGCCTTCACCATCCTGGCTGGCGTTGCCCTGACCGCTGCCACCCCCACCACCGCCACCTTGTGGACGTTCAACCCGGTCGTTTTGCACGAAGTGGTCGTTACCAGGGTGGACACGATGGCGCTGGCCGCCGCGTCCCTGATGAAATACCGGCTCGTTGATATCATCAACGGGAATGGAAACAGATTCGCCGCTCTCAATGTCGGTTACCGAACGCTTATTAATGGCCTCGGAAATCGACTGTTTAATTTGCGACTTATAACGGCGCAAAAAGCGCTGGCGATTAACCGCGCTCTTATTTTTACCGTTAAGACGCCGATCGATAAAATAGGCCATAGCTCCCCCAAACAACGTTGCCGTCGGGCCAGGTTTTCCTGACCCACGGGAATGGACTTACGAGGTTATCAGGATGATTTTCTCACGCGCAGATACCACTCGCACAGCAGACGAACCTGCTTACGGGTATAGCCTTTTTCCATCATACGGTCGACAAAATCGTCATGCTTTTTCTGTTCGTCGGTGGACGTTTTGGCATTAAACGAAATAACCGGCAGCAGCTCTTCGGTATTAGAGAACATTTTCTTCTCAATGACCGTGCGCAGTTTTTCGTAACTGGTCCAGTTCGGATTACGACCGTTATTGTGGGCACGGGCGCGCAGCACAAAGTTGACGATTTCGTTACGGAAGTCCTTCGGATTACTGATCCCGGCAGGCTTCTCAATTTTTTCCAGCTCCGCGTTCAGCGATTCGCGGTCAAACAGCTGACCGGTATCGGGATCGCGGTACTCCTGATCCTGAATCCAGAAGTCAGCATAGGTCACGTAACGATCGAAGATGTTCTGACCATATTCTGAATAGGATTCCAGGTAAGCCGTCTGAATCTCTTTGCCGATAAACTCGGCGTATTTCGGAATCAGGTAGCCTTTCAGGTGTTCCAGGTATTTCTCTGCCTGATCCTGTGGGAACTGCTCGCGCTCAATCTGCTGTTCCAGCACGTAGAAAAGATGCACCGGGTTAGCCGCTACTTCGACATGGTCGAAGTTAAAGACGCGGGAAAGGATTTTAAAGGCGAAACGTGTAGAGAGACCGTTCATTCCTTCGTCCACGCCAGCGTAATCACGATACTCCTGATAGGACTTGGCTTTTGGATCGGTATCCTTCAGGCTTTCGCCATCGTAAACGCGCATTTTTGAATACGTACTGGAGTTCTCCGGCTCTTTCAGACGCGAAAGAATCGAGAAGCGCGCCAGCGTTTCTAGCGTTCCCGGCGCGCATGGCGCGTGGGTCAGCTCACTGTGGTTCAGCAGCTTGTCGTAGATTTTGATCTCTTCCGACACGCGCAGGCAATAAGGCACCTTAACGATATAAACACGGTCAAGGAACGCCTCGTTGTTTTTGTTATTACGGAAAGTCACCCACTCTGATTCGTTGGAGTGCGCCAGGATGATACCGTTAAACGGCAGCGCGGAAATACCTTCCGTACCGTTATAGTTACCTTCCTGAGTGGCAGTCAGCAGGGGATGCAGCACCTTGATAGGGGCTTTAAACATCTCTACGAACTCCATAATCCCCTGGTTAGCACGGCACAGCGCGCCGGAATAGCCGTAGGCATCCGGATCGTTTTGCGCGTGGTTTTCCAGCTTACGGATATCCACTTTACCTACCAGCGCGGAAATGTCCTGATTGTTTTCATCACCAGGCTCGGTTTTAGCGATAGCGAGCTGTTCCAGAATAGAAGGCCAGACTTTCACAACCTTAAAGCGGGAGATATCGCCGCCGAAGTCGTGCAGACGTTTTGCTGCCCACGGCGACATAATCGTGCCGAGGTAGCGCCGCGGCACGCCATACTCTTTTTCCAGAATATTGGCATCTTCCTGCGGATTAAACAGGCAAAGCGGATGGTCATTAACCGGGCTACGTTCGCCATCGGCGCTGAGTACATAGATAGGCACGCGCTGCATCAGAGATTTCAGACGTTCTGCCAGCGAAGATTTACCGCCACCTACCGGCCCCAGCAGATAGAGGATCTGTTTTTTCTCCTCTAAACCCTGAGCGGCATGCTTTAAGTAAGAAACGATTTGCTCGATCGCTTCCTCCATGCCGTAAAACTCCTCAAAGGCAGGATAGCGAGCAACAACACGGTTGGAGAACAGGCGGGAAAGACGTGGCTCCAGAGCGGTATCGACCATTACTGGCTCACCGATAGCCATTAATAGCCTTTCTGCCGCGTTAGCGTAGGCACTACGATCTTGCCGACAAACGGTAAGAAATTCCTGCAGTGTGAACTCTTCGTCCTTGGCAGCTTCATAACGCTGACGATAGTGATCGAATATATTCATAGCGATGCCCGTCCTTTCATTTTTAGCACAGGTACCAGGAGCCTAATGCGGACCCCTGAAGGAACTTATAATGAGTACAGCAACCCTTATGCCAACCTGACTTCTAATCGGGGTACACAAAATTTACGGTTACTCTGCTCTACAAACTTAGCGTCTTCATTTAAAGCTTAGTTGGCATTTAAGAAATTTCCTGAACCTCCTTGCTTTTCTAATGCAATTTCAATAACAAAGTTATAATTGATCTAAGCGCTTGCCCTTGTCTGATGCGGGCTGGCGGGATTTTGTAAATAAGCCGCCGCGGTGATATCACGCCTGAAGGCAAGACAAATTGATTCTGCGTGCTGCAAGATTTTTAAAATTTAAAGAAATGACGCAGGGCTGATAAACTCTCTGAGCTGATTGTTATATTTATGGAAATAATTAATTGTGAACTATTTCAAAATTAGCGCGCTGGCCGCGTTTTTACCTTTGTGTTTTTCCGCTGCTGTAGCACAAGCTAATCCTCTGACCCTGGGCGCCTCGGTTGTCTACAGCCAGAGCCCTTACAAAGGCGGAGACGATCGTTACTACCCGGTTCCGGTCATTAACTACGAAGGCGATAATTTCTACGTGCGCAGCCTGTCGGCAGGGTATTACCTGTGGAAAGACCAGCAGGACCAGCTGTCGCTGACGGTGCTTGGCTCACCGCAAAACTTCGATCCGGATCGGACTAACGATAAGCAGCTAAAAGCGCTGGATAAGCGTCACATGACGCTGATGGGCGGACTGGCCTATCGCCACACGGCTGCCTGGGGAATGGTCAGAACGGTGCTGGCAGGTGATATGCTGGACAACAGTGACGGCTTTATCTGGGATCTAACCTGGCTCTATCCTTTCCAGTTTGGCGACTTTAGCCTGACGCCGGGCATCGGCGCGCTCTACAGCAGCGCTAACCAGAACGATTACTACTATGGCGTTTCTAAAAGAGAATCACGCCGCAGCGGCCTGCGCAGCTATGACGCTGACGACAGCTGGAATCCCTATCTGGAGCTGACCGCCGCGTGGAAAATCAGTCAAAACTGGAATGCTACCGTTGCCGGACGCTATACGCGCCTGGGCGACGAGATCAAAGACAGCCCAATGGTGGATAAAAATTCCCAGGTTTCGCTGTGGACCGGCATTGGCTACACATTCTAAGCAGCCATAGTTGCACTAAATAAGGGCGCTCTGCGCCCTTTTGTCTGATTATGGTGACCTGAAACGGTGCAGGAGAACATGATGACAAAAACGGTAAACTTTTCTGGTAATAGCCTGCTTCCCGCCATTGGGCAGGGCAGCTGGTATATGGGCGAGGATCGCACCCGGCGCAAAGAAGAAGTGGCGGCTTTGCAGGCTGGCCTTGAATACGGCCTTAAGGTAATCGACACGGCAGAAATGTATGCCGACGGCGGCGCGGAAGAGGTAGTAGGCGAAGCGCTACAGGGTCGTCGGGACAGTGCCTGGCTGGTCTCTAAAGTTTATCCATGGAACGCGGGCAGAGTGGAT
The DNA here is from genome assembly GCF_019132875.1 of Erwinia phyllosphaerae. Taxonomy (GTDB): domain Bacteria; phylum Pseudomonadota; class Gammaproteobacteria; order Enterobacterales; family Enterobacteriaceae; genus Erwinia; species Erwinia phyllosphaerae. The sequence continues at coordinate 11,954 of NZ_JAHSPF010000001.1, read as the reverse complement.
GCAGTAGAAGCATGCGAGCGCAGCCTGCGCCGTTTAAAAACGGATTATCTTGACCTCTATCTGCTGCACTGGCGCGGCAATGTACCGCTTGAAGAAACCATCGCGGCGATGGAAAGTCTGGTACAGGCCGGGAAAATCCGGCGCTGGGGCGTTTCTAATTTTGACAGTAGCGATTTAAAGGAGCTGCTGGCGGAAGAGGGCGGAACAGCGTGCGCGGCTAACCAGGTGCTTTATCATCTGGCCTCACGGGGAATTGAGTACGATTTGCTGCCTGAATGCCAACAGCTGGCGATGCCGGTGATGGCTTATTGTCCGCTGGCACAGGCCGGGCGTTTGCGGCATGACCTGATGACCCATCCGACGCTGGTACAAATTGCACAAAAAAAGAGCATTACGGTAGCGCAGCTGCTGCTCGCCTGGGTTATCCGTAAGGAAGGCGTTATCGCTATTCCTAAAGCCGGCTCGCTGACGCACGTCGCGGAAAACGCTGCGGCGCTGGAGATCGTGTTAAACAGTGAAGAGCTGGCCTTAATCAATCAGGCCTTTCCACCGCCAACGGGGAAAACGCCGCTGGATGTTGTTTAGCCTCGTTACAGGCGGGCGCGATGCCCGCCTCGGCTGGTTAGCGGCTGCCCAGTCGAATAGTGGTTGCCAGGCGTGCAGGTGATTCTCCGGCACTCTGCATTGGTTTAGTAACGTGTGCAGTTTCAACACAGACCATACTCTTATAGCCCTCGTTGGCCATATCGCCCATGCTGCAGGAAAGTTCAGGCCCCGGATTCCAGGTGACAACGTCACTGTGATAATGGTGATGGACTTCAATCGTTCTGTTACCGACCTTATCCTTAACCACGCTGCAATCTTCAGGCTGCGTATAAATGCGGTCAACGCGATCCGGATAAGTTTGTTTGCCGTCTGCTGACTCGCCTGGCGCATTGTCTTTTACTTTATCGATATAGTGTCGACCCAGTCCGCTCACTTCAACGCCAGCGATATCTTCTACAGCAAAATAGCTGTGCAGTGCCGCAGTGGCGGTAAAGTCACCGTGTGCTTCCAGCTCGATCTCACAGCGGTCACTGAAGCGGAAGCGGGCAAACAGGGTGAAATCGTGCGGCCACAGTTTCTTCGTCTGCTCGCTGCTTGCCAGCTCCAGCGTAAGCATCACGCCTGACTCGTTTTCATCATGCGCGGACAGCGTCCAGGGCAGCGTGCGGGCAAAACCGTGAGCCGGTTCGCCTGCCGGGCCGAACCACGGCCAGCAGATCGGCACGCCGCCGCGAATCGCTTTGCCGGTGGTCCATGCCGTTTTTTCACTGAGCCAGATAACCGGTTTTTCACCGCTGGGCTGCCAGGCTATCAGCTGCGCGCCTTGCAGCGTTACCGCTGCGCGAACCTGCGGATGGACGATAACAACCACGGGCAGATCGCCGACCTTACGCAGGGAGATATAAGGCGTGATCTGGTCAATCACGGGCAGCGAAAAAAGTTTTTCGTTCATCGGAGCTCCTGTGTGTTCAGCAAAAAAAAAGGGCGACCGCAGTCGCCCTCTGGATTAGCTTATCGCTATTACTTCGCGATATGAGCAATCAGATCCAGTACCTTGTTAGAGTAACCGGTTTCGTTGTCATACCAGGAAACCAGCTTAACAAAGGTGTCGCTCAGGGCGATACCGGCTTTCGCATCGAATACGGAAGTCAGTTTTTCGCCGTTGAAATCGGTAGAAACCACTTCGTCTTCGGTGTAGCCCAGAATACCTTTCAGTTCACCTTCTGCTGCGGCTTTGATTGCTTCACAAATTTCTTTGTAAGAAGCAGGCTTAGCCAGGCGAGCAGTCAGGTCAACCACGGAAACGTTAGGCGTAGGCACGCGGAATGCCATACCGGTCAGTTTACCGTTCAGCTCAGGAATAACTTTACCTACTGCTTTCGCTGCGCCGGTTGAAGATGGGATGATGTTCTGAGATGCGCCGCGGCCGCCGCGCCAGTCTTTGTGAGACGGGCCATCAACGGTTTTCTGCGTAGCGGTAGTCGCATGCACGGTGGTCATCAGCGCTTCAACGATACCGAATTTGTCGTTGATGACTTTAGCCAGCGGTGCCAGGCAGTTAGTGGTACAGGAAGCGTTAGAAACGATTTCCTGACCTGCGTAGGCCTTGTGGTTCACGCCCATAACGAACATTGGGGTGTCATCTTTAGAAGGACCGGTCAGAACGACTTTTTTCGCGCCAGCCTGAATGTGTTTACGAGCGGTTTCGTCAGTCAGGAAGATGCCGGTCGCTTCTGCAACCACGTCAACACCTGCTTCGTTCCACTTCAGGTTAGCTGGATCTCTTTCAGCGGTAACACGGATGGTTTTGCCGTTAACAACCAGATGGCCATCTTTTACTTCTACGGTGCCGTCGAAACGACCGTGCGTAGAGTCATATTTCAGCATGTATGCCATGTACTCGGCGTCCAGCAGATCGTTGATAGCTACGATTTCGACGTCGGAACGCTGCTGAGCAGCACGGAATACGATGCGACCGATGCGGCCAAAACCGTTGATACCTACTTTGATAGTCATATATTCCACCAGCTGTTGTTAGTGAATAAAAGGTTGGCTGTAAAATTACAAAAACCTTATCAGGCGTCAAGCGGAATCGCTTCAATAGTTGCGACAAATCAAACCCTGGAGCTGGAATAATTGCCATAAAGCGCCTTCCGCGACGGGAGCCTTATCCCTAGTTTGGGGCATCCGACCCGAATATAAAGGGGTCGAAATTTCAAAGAGTGACCTGAGTCACAATTTTGCCCGCGTAGCACTTTCAGACTACACCTCAACGGAAAAAATCCCCTGAGGTTGTTATGTATTTGTTAGAATGTTAGCTGAAAACTTCAGAATCACTTTGCCAGAGACGCTTAAAATGGCCGAACGCCCACTGAAACCCGAAACCGATCTTAACGAAATGCAGCATTACGTTACCCAGCAGCGCGGCACGGAACCGCCTTATTCCGGCAAGCTGTTGCATAACAAAAACGAGGGGCTTTATCACTGCCTCGTTTGTAACGCTCCGCTGTTTCTCTCTGAAACCAAATATGATTCCGGCTGTGGCTGGCCAAGCTTCTATCAGCCCTACAGCGACGAGGCTATTCGCTATCTGGAAGATGACTCGCACGGCATGCAGCGCATTGAAATCCGCTGCGGAACCTGTGACGCGCATCTGGGCCACGTTTTCCCTGACGGCCCACAGCCTACGGGCGAGCGCTACTGCGTTAACTCGGCTTCATTAAGCTTCACCGATGAAGATGGCACCCAGATTAAAGGATAGTCGCTATGGAGCTTGATGAGGTTATTGCTGCCATGACGCCGGATATTTACCAGCGTCTGGCGACGGCAGTCGAAACGGGGAAATGGGCCGATGGCGTCGCCCTGACACCGGAACAGAAGGAAAACAGCCTGCAGCTGGTTTTGCTCTGGCAGGCGCGCCACAACGACGAGCCGCAGCACATGAGCGTAGGCAAGGGCGGCACAATGGTGATGAAAAGCAAAAAGCAGCTCAAGGAAGAGTTCGGCATCGATGACGACGTCACGCAAATCAGGCTGCAATAAATTATTCCTGCAGGAATAATTCGCCCGTTATGCCGTATGGCCTGCCTGATGACGGCAGGCCATTATTTCAGCGTATTATTGCGCCCTGCGCGGCCATTTCCGCCAGCGCCTTGTCACCATCGTCCGGCGAGAGATTCACGCTGCGACAGCCTGCGCTCACTACCTCGACCCTGTAGCCCAGGGCAAGTGCATCCAGTACGCTGTACTTTACGCAGTAATCCGTTGCCAGGCCCATGACCGTTAGCTCATTGATACCGCAGCTTTGTAGCCAGCTGTGCAGTTCCGTTTCACTGCGGCGGCCGTTATCAAAAAAGGCGCTATAGCTGTCTACGTTCGGCTGCTGGCCTTTATACACTCGCTTCGTCACGTATTGCTGCTCCAGCGCCGGGTGCAGTTCCGCCCCGTGGCTATGCTGCACGCAGTGATCCGGCCACCAGACTTGCGCCAGACCGTCCAGATTGCCGACCGTTCCCTGTGGCTGACCTGAACTGGAAGCAAAGCTGCCATGACCGGCGGGATGCCAGTCCAGCGTCGCTATCACCGCTTGTCCACGCTGATAAAACTCTGCGGCGTAGCGGTTAGCAACGGCAATCACCCGATCGCCTTCGCTAACGGCCAGCGCGCCGCCAGGACAGAAATCGTTTTGCAAATCAATCAGGAGCAGGGCGCTGGCGTTCATGGCTTACCTCACTTTTCGTCTGGCGTTAGTTCGCCGCGCAGATTAATCTGCATTTTCTGGCGAACCTCATCGCTGGAAAGATCCTGGCTGAGCAGGAAGTGCAATTTGGTCAGGGTGGCCTCGACGGTCATATCGTAACCGCTCACTACCCCGGCCAGCGCCAGGGCGTTGCCCGTCGCATAGCCGCCCATATTCACTTTACCGGACATACACTGCGTCAGGTTAATGACTACGATCCCGCGATCGGAAGCCTCCTTAAGCTCTTTGAGGAAAGCCGGGTTTTGCGGCGCATTACCGACCCCGTACGAACGCAGGATTAACGCTTTTACCGGCTGGCGCAGGAAGTTGCTCACAACATCCGCAGAAATGCCGGGATAGATAGTCACTACGCCAACCGGCTGCGGCGTTATTTTTCTGACGATCAGGTCACCAGTACCGTTAGGCGCTGGTGGCGTATTCAAACGACGAATGTGGATACCGGCTTCCAGTAGCGGTGCCAGATTTGGCGAGGCAAAGGCATTAAAGCCGTCCGCATGGGCTTTGGTGGTACGGTTGCCGCGATAGAGCTGATTATTAAAGAATAAGGCCACTTCATTTATTGGATAGTTAGCGGCAACGAACAGCGAGTTAAGCAGGTTTTGCTGACCATCGGAGCGCAGTTCCGCCAGCGGAATTTGTGACCCTGTCACAATAACCGGCTTTGCCAGATTTTCCAGCATAAACGAGAGGGCGGAAGCGGTGAACGCCATGGTGTCAGTACCATGCAGGATCACAAAACCGTCGTAGTTATCGTAGTTAGCCCGAATATCGTCCGCAATCGATTGCCAGTCCTGCGGCGTCATGTCCGAGGAGTCCATCAGCGGCTGGTACTCATGAATAGTGAAATCCGGCATTTCGGCGCGATGAAACTCTGGCATATTGGCCAGCTGATTTTGCAGATGCCCCGATACGGGGATATAGCCATGCTCGGAACGCTGCATGCCAATGGTGCCGCCGGTATAGGCCACGTAGATGGATTTTTTTTGCATGTGATTACTCAGGCTGGAAAAAAGAGGCAGTATAAGGTGAAAACAGGGGAAAAGCAGCCCGACCAGCGGGCTGCCTGCGTTATTTTACCTGGCTACAGGTGAGACAGAATGCGTAGCGATTTTGCGGGTCGTTCATATTATCGAACAGCCCCGGCTGATTTTTCATCGCGGACATCACGTCAAACATGGGCGCAGGAAGATAAGCTTTGATTACCGAAGGCAGTACCGCCTGGGCAGAAGCGCTCACCTGACTGAACAGTAAATCCATAAAGCCCGGATCCTGTTGATACCAGTTCAGCTGCCATGTCTTGATGTGGGCCAGCTCGGCTGCTTTGGCTACCGCATCGTCGAAGTCGCCAATGGCATCAACCAGGCCGTTGTTTTTGGCATCGCTGCCTGTCCAGACGTGACCTTGTGCTATTTGGTCAATCTGTTCCGGCGTTTTACCGCGCGAGCTGGCGACCAGGCCCAGGAAGTTTTTATAGCCATTTTCGATGCTCATTTGCATCATCTGCTGCACTTCCGGCGGCAGCGCTTTGGTGGTAGCCACATCGGCCAGCGGCGACGTCGACACACCATCCGTGTGCACGCCAACGGCATCCAGCGAGTTTTCCACCGTATTAATCACGCCAAAAATACCGATAGAGCCGGTGAGCGTGCTTGAGCTGGCAATAATGTAATTGGCTGGCGTCGAAATCCAGTAGCCTCCGGAAGCGGCCATGCCGCCCATCGAAACGACCACCGGCTTGCCGGCTTCTTTTGCTGCAGCCAGCTCTTCACGAATGGTTTCGGAAGCGGTAACGCTGCCGCCAGGGCTGTTCACGCGCAGAATGATGGCTTTAACCTTATCATCAAGGCGCGCCTGGCGAATTGCCATGGCGGTGGTATCGCCGCCGACGTTGCCCGGCGTTTCATCGCCATCCATGATGGCGCCGTTAGCCATGATCACCGCAATATTGCCGTTGCCGGTCGGCTTATCTTTCAGATGGTAGTCATAGATACTGGTGCCGTTGAAATCCTGCGCCTGTTTGTCCCAGCCGAAGATTTTGCCAAACTGCTGATCCACTACCGAGCGGGATGCCAGTTCATCCACCAGCTTGTTGTCTTTTGCATAGCGAGCGGTGTCGCCCCCCACTTTTTGCAGTCCGTCGAGCACGCCCTGTGCGCCAGGGAACAGCTGCTGTGGCGTAATCTGGCGATTGGCGGCGATTGTACCGAGATAGTTCTGCCACAGTTCGCCAATCCAGCGGCTGTCGGCATCACGCGCGGCCGGGGACATATCATCACGCAGGAAAGGCTCTACGGCTGATTTATAAGTCCCCACGCGGAACACGTGTGAGTTAACCTTCAGCTTATCGAGCAGCGTTTTATAATAAAGTCCGTTGGTGGCAAAACCGTGCAGATCTACCGTACCCTGCGGCGACAGGTAAATCTTATTGGCGAAGCTGGCAAGATAATATTGTGCCTGGCTGTAGCTGTCGCCGGTGGCGTAAATTTTCTTGCCGCTGTCGCGGAATTCATGCAGCGCTTTACCAATATACTGAAGCGAAGGCTGATCGGCTCCGGCAAAATCGCGTAAATCCAGCACCATGCCGGTAATATTAGCGTCGTCTTTTGCCTGGCGAATGGCGTCAACCACGTCAAACAGGGAGTTTTCTTTCAGGCGGTCGCTGTTGCTGCCCAGCAGCTGGCGGCCAATTTTACTGAGTTTGTTGCTGACGGATGGCTTGTCCACAATCACGCCGGTTAAATCAACCACCAGCGCACCTTTCTGTGTTTCTACCGGCGTGGAGGATTTAGAAAACTGGAAGTAAACGCCGACACAGATCAGGATCAGCAGCACCAGGAACAGGTTAAGAATAAATTCCCGAATAAAATTGAGCAGGCGCCAGGCCCATTTAAAAACGCCAGCGATCGCTCGCCATAAAGTGCGCATAGTCTCTCCATAATCGCGAAAAAAAAGCCCGTGCAAACGGCAGGCGGGTCAGTATGGTGACATCCTAAAGAGCAGGGGCAAACTTGTCAGCAGGAAAAAGCGGAATGCTGTAACAAATCATCATCCTGTGCTAGCTTCAGCCACTCAGCTTTTTTATCAGGAGTAAGTTATGGACGCACTGGATCTGGTAGTTAATCGTCGTTCCGCCTCACGCTTAAGCGAACCTGCGCCAAAAGGTGAAGCGCTGGAAAATATTATTCGCGCCGGAATGCGTGCGCCCGATCACGGTACTTTGCAACCGTGGCGCTTCATCGTGATTGAAAATGAAGGGCGCGAGCGCTTCAGCCAGCTGCTGGAAAACGCCGCGCGTAACGACAATATGGAAGAGAAAGCGATTGAGAAAGCAAAGCAGTCGCCGTTTCGCGCACCGATGATTATTACCGTCGTGGCGCACTGCGAAGCGCATCATAAGGTTCCTCGTTGGGAACAGGTGGTTTCAGCAGGCTGTGCGGTAATGGCTATGCAGATGGCGGCGCAGGCGCAAGGATTTAACGGCATCTGGCGCAGCGGTGCCTGGACCGAACACGAAGCCGTGCGACAGGCATTTAACTGCCGCGAGCAGGATGCTATCGTCGGTTTTCTTTATCTGGGTACGCCGCAGTTAAAATCCTCCACCACGCTGGTTCCGCCCGATACGGCACCTTTTGTCAGCTATTTCTGACAGACAAAACGCATCAGGAACGGCAGCATAGTCGCTAATTGCGAATTTTGCCGGGATAACAGGCAAACGGACGAGGAAACACTTATCACCGTCTGACGAAAACGCTACCATCTTTATCCTCTATTTCCTGAAGGAAGCCATCGCCGGATGCGTTTGTTTATTGCCGAAAAACCCAGCCTTGCCCGCGCGATTGCGGATGTATTACCTAAGCCGCATCGCCGGGGCGACGGCTATATTGCCTGCGGCAGCGATGACGTGGTGACCTGGTGCGTCGGCCACCTGCTGGAGCAGGCGCAGCCAGACAGCTACGATAACCGTTACGCGCGCTGGTCGCTGGCCGACCTGCCTATTGTGCCGGAAAAATGGCGGCTTCAGCCGCGTCCTTCCGTGGCGAAGCAGCTTAACGTCATCAAAACACTGCTGGAAAAAGCCAGCGACGTTATCCACGCGGGCGACCCGGATCGTGAAGGTCAGCTGCTGGTGGATGAGGTACTGGATTATCTGGCCTTGCCGCCGCAAAAGCGCGCCAGGGTGCAGCGCTGCCTGATTAACGATCTCAATCCGCAGGCCGTAGAAAGGGCAGTCGGACGCCTGCGCGAAAACCGTGAGTTTATTCCGCTTTGCGTTTCCGCGCTCGCGCGTGCGCGTGCGGACTGGCTCTACGGCATTAATATGACGCGGGCCTATACGCTGTTAGGCCGTAACGCCGGCTATGATGGCCTGCTTTCGGTTGGGCGCGTACAGACCCCCGTGCTTGGACTGGTGGTGCGGCGCGACGAAGAGATCGAAAATTTCATTCCTAAAGATTTCTTTGAAGTCAAAGCGCATATCGTTACGCCAAAAGATGAGCATTTTGTGGCGCTCTGGCAGCCGAGCGAAGCCTGTGAACCCCATCAGGATGAAGAAGGCCGCCTGCTTAACCGTCAGCTGGCCGAACACGTGGTGGCGCGCATTGGCGGCAAGCCCGCGCTGGTCACCAGCTATAACGACAAGCGGGAAAACGACACCGCGCCGCTGCCTTTCTCGCTTTCGGCTTTACAAATCGAAGCCGCCAGACGCTTTGGCCTGAGTGCGCAAACGGTCCTGGACACCTGCCAGAAGCTGTACGAAACCCACAAGCTGATTACCTATCCGCGTTCTGACAGCCGTTATCTTCCCGATGAACATTTTGCGGGTCGGCATTCGGTGTTGAAAGCGATTGGCGTCCATCAGCCAGACCTCACGCCGCCGGCCGACTTTGACAGCAGTCGCCGCAACCGCTGCTGGGACGATAAAAAGGTTGATGCGCACCACGCGATTATCCCAACGGCGCGTAGCACCCAGACCAGGCTGACCGAGAATGAAAACAATATTTATGGCCTGATCGCCAGACAGTATCTGATGCAGTTCTGCCCGGACGCGGTCTACCGCAAATGCGTGATCGAGCTGGATATCGCTGGCGGCAAGTTTGTGGCCAAAGCGCGTTTCCTTGCCGAAGCGGGATGGCGCGCGCTGTTAGGCAGCAAAGAGCGCGATGAGGAGAACGACGGGACGCCGTTGCCGGTCGTGGCGAAAGATGATGAGCTGCTGTGCGAAAGCGGTGAGGTTGTCAGCAAGCAAACGCAGCCGCCGCGATCCTTTACCGATGCGACCTTGCTTTCAGCAATGACGGGCATCGCCCGCTTTGTGCAGGATAAAGATCTAAAGAAAGTGCTGCGAGCGACCGATGGTTTAGGCACAGAGGCAACGCGCGCCGGGATTATTGAGCTGTTATTCAAACGCGCCTTTTTAGTTAAAAAAGGGCGTTACATTAACGCCACGCCCGCTGGCCGCGCCCTGATCCACTCGCTACCCGAAATGGCGGCGCGTCCGGATATGACCGCGCACTGGGAATCCACGCTGACTAAAATCAGTGAAAAGCAGTGTCGCTACCAGGACTTTATGCAGCCGCTGGTGGAGACGCTCTATACTCTGATCGATCAGGCCCGTCAGCAGCCCGCTGCGCACGCATTCCGTGGCCTGCCTTCGGAGGCGAGTAATCGTAAAAAGCCGCGACGCAAGGCGGCAAAAGCGAAGGAAGCTTAGATGAAAACTGCATTAATACTGACTGGCGTACTTTTATTAGGTACATCGCTTTTTGCAGCAGCCGATATGCACATCAGTACGGGGCAGGGCAGCTATCAGCAGCCGCAGCCACAGTCCGGCAATGGCGCTAACGCAGAGGTGATGGTAGATATGCCGCCGGAAGCCTGGACGCAGGGGCAGAACAATAACCAGCCTCCGTGTCTGCGCTGCTGTACTTATGAAAACCGCAGCTACACGGAAGGCTCGGTAGTGAAAATGGAAGGCGTGCTGTTGCAGTGTGGCCGTGACGAGAAGTCTTACGGCACCAATAATCTTATCTGGAAAACCATCAGGTAGCTTTGTTGAGCCAGGCCGCCAGTAAGGGAATATCCGCTGGCGCCAGGTCATAGCTCTGCGCTTCTTCCGGCAAACACCAGACAAAGGCCTGGTGGCAGTTAAGCCGGAGATCGCCGGTAAAGTCGGTAACCAGCCAGGCGTGCAGATGGATCTGCCGCCCGCTTACCGTCCGGCTTTCGCTGGCAATATAGCTGCCGATGACGGCATTGATGCCCAGCTCTTCTTTTAGCTCTCTGTGCAGCGCCTGCGGCTGGCTTTCTTCCGCTTCAACTTTACCGCCGGGAAACTCCCACAGGCCAGCCTGATCGCCAGACTCTCCGCGCTGCGCCAGCAGCAGTTTGCCCTGACGGAAGATGAGCGCGGCGACTACCTCTATTTCTCTCTGCATCAGAAGCTGAATTCAGCCCAGACGGGCGCATGATCGGAAGGCTTTTCCATACTGCGAATAGCATAATCGATACCGGTCGCTACACAGCGTTCGGCCAGCGGCTGGCTGGCGAGCAGCAGATCGATACGCAGGCCGCGGTTGTCATCAAAGCCTTTCGAACGATAGTCGAACCAGGAGAAGCGGTCGTTAATATCGGCATTTTGCGCGCGCCACGTATCAACCAGACCCCAGTTCATCAGGCGATCCATCCATTCACGCTCTTCCGGCAGGAAAGAGCATTTACCGGTGCGCAGCCAGCGCTTGCGGCTGTCTTCACCAATACCGATGTCCAGATCGGTCGAGCTGATATTCATATCGCCCATAATTAACACCGGGTTGGTCGGCTGCTGTTCCTGCTCCAGATAGTTTTGCAGATCGCGATAAAACTTCTCTTTCGCCGGAAATTTTGTCGCGTGATCGCGGCTTTCACCCTGCGGAAAATAGCCGTTGATCACGGTAATGTTGCCAATCGGGCTGGCGATATCCGCCATGATCAGACGACGCTGGGCATCCTCGTCATCACCAGGAAAACCCCTGCGTACCATCACGGGTGGGGTTTTGGTCAGCAACGCCACGCCGTAATGGCCTTTTTGACCGTGATAAAACACGTTATAGCCAAGGCTGGCTACGTCATCGAGAGGAAACATGTCGTCGTGCACTTTGGTTTCCTGCAGGCCGATAACGTCAGGCTGGTGCTGCTCAACGATGGCGGCAAGCTGGTGAGGACGGGCACGTAGCCCATTGATATTAAAAGAGAGGAATTTCATCATAAGGCCCGGTGGCGGGAAAAAGAGGGCCGAATGGTAGCAGAACCTGGGACGGGCTGTCATCTTTGAGTGGCAGGGGAAACATGAACAAGAGTATGGGTCAAACCTTCGAGGTCGAAGCTTCTCATCCTTCCCCATGGGGAATATGAATGAAAATGCGCTAACGCAGGATTTAAATAGGTCTGAAATGGTGAGCTGGACTGTAGAACCGTGCGGGAAGGATTCACGTCGCTTTGCTCCGTGCCCTTCGGGTCAAACCTCGAGGTCGAAGCTTCTCATCCTTCCCCATGGGGAACATGAATGAAAGTGCGCTAATGCAGGATTTAAATAGGTCTGAAATGGTGGTGGGGGAAGGATTCGAACCTTCGAAGTCGATGACGGCAGATTTACAGTCTGCTCCCTTTGGCC
>NZ_JAHSPF010000019.1 GCF_019132875.1 Erwinia phyllosphaerae | reverse complement strand
CGATTTACAGGCTAATAACGATGCCGCATTAATACTTACAGCGACTCAGCCGCTTGACCAGTAACAAGAGCTACAGCGCCATAACGATTTACAGGCTAACAGTGATGCCACATTGATATTTACCGCGACTCAGCCGCTTGATTAGTAACAAGAGCTACAGCGCCCATAACGATTTACAGGCTAACAGCGATGCCACATTAATACTTACAGCGACTCAGCCGCTTGACCAGCAGCAAGGGCCATGCGGATAAGCGGACTGTTTTCGCGCATGGACGCGCGAAACAAGCCCCCAGGGACGGGTTTACGGCGTGTCCGTGTTCCGCATGGCCCTTGCTGCCTTTTCACCGGTATCACAGCAACAGTAACAGCGGTCCAGCGGCCCTTGCTGCCTTTTCACCGATATCACAGCAACAGTAACAACGGTCCGGCGGCCCTTGCTGCCCGTCACCCGTACCACAGCGACAGTAACAGCGGCTGAGCCACTTTCACGGCCTTTTCACCGATACCACAGGCCAGCAACTCCGTTAAACCCCGGCCGGCACCTTATCCGCTACCAGCGCCAGCGCCGCTTCTACCGTTTCGACGTTCGCACCCGCTTTATGCGCATTTTCGCTCAGGTAACGCCGCCACTGACGCGCACCCGGAATACCCTGGAATAAACCAAGCATATGCCGCGTAATGTGTCCCAGATAGGTTCCCTGCGCCAGCTCACGTTCAATATAAGGATACATTGAACGTACCACGGCCACCGGATCGACAGCAGGAATATCGCTGCCAAACAGCTCGCGATCGACCTGCGCCAGCATCCCCGGATTTTGATAGGCTTCGCGACCTACCATCACCCCATCCACATGTTGCAAATGCACCTTCGCTTCCGCCAGCGATTTTATGCCGCCATTAATGGAAATAGTAAGGTGTGGAAAATCGCGCTTAAGCTGATAAACACGCTCATAGTCCAGCGGTGGGATCTCACGGTTTTCTTTCGGGCTCAGGCCAGAAAGCCAGGCTTTACGCGCGTGGATAATAAACATCTCGCAGCCGCCCTGCTCCGAAACCTGACGAATAAAATCGCAAAGAAACGCATAGCTGTCCTGGTCATCAATGCCAATACGCGTCTTTACCGTAACCGGAATCGACACGCGATCGCGCATTGCTTTCACCGCGTCCGCCACCAGCGCGGCCTCGCCCATCAGGCAAGCGCCAAAGCGCCCGTTCTGTACGCGATCTGAAGGACAACCGACGTTCAGGTTAACCTCCTTGTAACCGCGAGCCTGCGCCAGTTCGGCACATTGCGCCAGCGCAAGCGGATCGCTGCCGCCAAGCTGTAACGCGACCGGCTGCTCTTGCTGGTTCCACGCCAGATAGTCGCCTTTGCCATGAATAATGGCGCCGGTGGTCACCATCTCGGTATAGAGCAAGGCCTCGCGGCTCAGCTGACGATGGAAATAGCGGCAGTGACGGTCGGTCCAGTCCAGCATTGGCGCAACGGAAAAACGGTGGGCGGGTAAATTATGGGTCATAAAGCGCAAAAACTCTGATTAACAAATGACGATAATGTGCGCAATGATAGCATGACTGCCCGCAATCGCTAAGCGGACGATGCGGGCGCACCGGGATGCGCCCGAAAGGAGACTCAGAACGTAAAGTTAAGCTGCGCCACGGCACCCCAGGTATTGTCGTTGCCGCGCATACCGGCCAGATCCAGGTGCACCTTATTAAACGGTGACAGACCAAAACCGGCGGTAACAACGTTAGTGTCGTTAGATTTCATATCGGCGCGATAACCTGCACGCAGCTGTAACCAGCTCAGCACACGATATTCCGCACCTATACCCGCATACTGGCTATCTTCCACCGTTTTGAAGCGTTTAGTTGGCGTGGCATCGACATCCAGCGCCGCCGTCAGCCGCTCGGTGTGGTAAGAAACGCCAGGCGTTACGACCGGACGGATCTGGTAGGTATCCTTATAGCCGTTAACTTCACGGGTATCGATATCGCGTGCAATCAGGTTCTGCGCGCTTAAACCCAGCGTCCAGTTATCGCCCAAATCGGTGGCGGCACCGGCATCCATGTTGAAGCCGGTGTTAGAATTCTTATAACGGCCTTTGGTAAAGTCCGACTTATCGTAGTTATAAACAGAAGCGCTGTAGTTATAGAGATAAGTTTTCTGAATCTTCGGCGTAATCCCAAAAGAAACCGGATGCCCGGCGATATTAAATTCGTGCGCCACGGCAACGCCATAGTCATAAACGATCGCACCACGTCCCAACGCTGCCGAGGTCAGTGAGCTCTGATCGCCCGGCAGTGGGATGCGGGTGCCGTCAGCTATACCCTGAAGGTAATTAATATCATTCTGGCTAATATCTGTCGCAACGTGAGCCGTACCGTAGGCTTTTGCTACAAAGGCGAAAGGCAAAACTTCATTAGGTACGGTCACGGCAACGGCTGCGCCCGCTGTCGCCCAGGCCTTACTGCCTTTAATTCCACGTAGCTGGTTGGCCAGATCGCCTGCGGCAGACTGTACCCGCGGGTAATCAGCGAGGCTAAAGATCCCCTGGTTGGCGATATCGCGATAGTTATCAACGCTGTCGGTTAAATCATCAACCTTATCAATCAGCTTGTTTTTATCCGTCAGCTGCGCGCCAACGGCGGGAAGAATGATACTGACATCGTCATCCGGCTGGGCTTTGGTCATCAGCGCCGGGTTAGCCAGCACGGCCGTACCATAAGTTGATGAAGCCACGCCCGTTCCACCCATTGCATCGTTACGGGCATCGTAATAATTACCGGCGGCAAGCGCGCTCAGCGGTGCCAGAAACAGGACGGGAAAAGCAATCGAACGGGGAAGCTTGCTCAGTTTACGTGTTTTTTTGACCATTTACCTTGAACCCTTCAAAAAGGAGACAACGCCTGAAGCGCGCCGAAGATGACTGCCTGCATAATGAACCTTAAGTCAAATGGCCATTGCCCGGAACTAAACCAAAATAGTGTGGTTTTTCTACGCATTGCGCTTCTTTTAATCTGTTAGCTGCCTTAAAGCAGAGCCAGTATTTCCCTGTAACCACCAAAATTATTAACAATTACTTAAGTAAATGTACATAAAATATCGCTAATTACAACCATCTCCTTGATTTTTGACTGGTACAGCCTCTCTCATCGTAGGGTTGAATGATAAATACAGGAATACCCTGCAAAAAGCCTGATAATTTCGCGTTCGGCAAGAGAGGGATCTTAAGATGAGCAAGGCAGCCTTCGACCACGCGGAAGCGCGGCGTTTTTAACAGCATTGTGATAACATAACGTTCTAAGCTGGCCTGGGGAGAGCTATGAAGATAAACAGTCCTGAAAAAATCCTGTCGCAGGCAGAGTCTATCTGCCAGCAGCGCAACGTCAGGCTGACGCCTCAGCGTCTGGAAGTGCTACGGCTAATGAGCCAGCATCACGGCGCAATCAGCGCTTACGATCTGCTGGACCTGCTACGCGCAAGCGAACCACAGGCCAAGCCGCCGACGATTTATCGCGCGCTGGATTTTCTGCTGGAGCAGGGGTTTGTGCATCGGGTGGAGTCGACCAATAGCTATGTGGTGTGCCATCACTTTGAAGAGCCTTCACATACCTCGGCGATGCTAATCTGCGACCGCTGCGGGGCCGTGACTGAACAACATGCCGAAGGCGTAGAGGCTATTTTAAAGTCACTGGCAAAAAGCACGGGTTTTGCGCTGACCAATAGCGTTATTGAAGCACACGGTTTGTGCCTTAATTGCGTTGAAGTTGAAGCCTGTCAGCACCAGGATGAGTGCCAGCACGATCATACGGTGGTTGCCAAAAAGCGTGGCCGCTAAGCAGCTAACCCTTCAAATATATTTAAGCCATGTCTGACCAGTGTCAATGACGTGCCAAACGCCATAAACAAACAAGGGCGGTGCCGTAAGCACCACCCTTGTTAAGCAGACTGATTATTTAGCCTGCCAGCGACTTACTTAACATCCTCAGAAGCGATGTTTATTCGTCGTTTCCCAGTCACCGAGTTCTTTTTCGGCCTGGTCTTTAGTGTAGCCATAGCGTTCCTGGATTTTACCTACCAGCTGATCGCGTTTGCCTTCAACGATGGTCATATCATCGTCGGTCAGCTTGCCCCACTTCTCTTTCACTTTACCTTTTAACTGCTTCCAGTTACCGCCGGCTTCGTCTTTATTCATCTTGTCTCTCCTTAACTTAGAACCTTAGGTGATAACAGCTTATCGTTACAGCAAAACGGCTGACAGCAACATAAAACGCTGCCTAAATGCTTAACGTACTAATAATTGTAGTAGATGATGGCGGTTTTGCATGGCGACCAGCAAAAAAAAGCGAAGCGGTGTGAAAGCAAAGGTAACAAGCATGTACGACGTGTGGAGACAGCAGCCATTAAGAAAGACGGCAGTAGCAGTACAGCAAACACGGGGATGGCAGTCACGGTCAAATGCCGTGTTAAAAGAAAGGAAAATCTGTGCTGCTAAGAGAAGATCTGAAACTCAGGAAAGCCGAAACGCGCCGTTATAGAAACGACGCGTGGAGAAATCATCAGAAGCGGTGGCTCAGAGCCAGTTACCGTTACGTATCACGCCAACCGCCAGGCCTTCAATTGAAAAGGTTTGCTGACGCAGGTCAACCACAATAGGCTGGAACTCGTTGTTTTCCGGCAGTAAATGAACGATGTTACCCTGCTTTTTCAGTCGCTTGACGGTAACTTCGTCATCAATACGCGCAACCACTACCTGACCGTTACGCACGTCCTGCGTTTTATGTACGGCCAACAGATCGCCATCCATAATACCGATGTCTTTCATCGACATGCCGCTAACGCGCAGCAGGAAGTCCGCACCCGGCTTGAATAAATCCGGATCGACCTGGTAATGTCCTTCAATGTGCTGTTCCGCCAGCAGCGGTTCGCCCGCAGCCACACGGCCAATCAGCGGCAGGCCGTCTTCGTCTTCCATCATCAGGCGAATGCCGCGAGATGCACCGGAAACGATTTCGATAACGCCCTTGCGCGCCAGCGCTTTAAGGTGCTCTTCAGCCGCATTCGGGGAACGGAAACCGAGCTGCGTAGCGATCTCTGCCCGCGTCGGCGGCATGCCGGTTTGGTTAATATGCTGGCGAATCAGGTCATAAACCTGTTGCTGCCTTGCCGTTAGTGCTTTCATCCCGCCCCCTGGTTGTTTATACAGTCACTTGTAAGTATATACAGGTATTTCGCCGTTGAAAACCTTAAGCTGTGCAAAAAACGACAATTACTTTACGGGCGTTCAGCGTGAAAGCAATATGCTCAGCCAGACGAAAACGGCCAGCAAGATAGCCAGCAGCACCGCCGCCGAACCCATATCCTTGGCGCGTCCGGACAGCTCGTGAAACTCGTTGCCCAACCTGTCGACCACGGCTTCAATGGCGCTGTTAAGCACTTCGACGATAATCACCAGCGCGACGGACCCGATCATCATGACTCTTGCCAGTACGCTGACGTCCAGCCAGCAGGCGATAATGACCGCAATCACTGCTGCCACCAGCTCCTGGCGGAAAGCGGCTTCATGCTGCCATGCCGCTCGTAATCCTTTCCACGAATAACCGGCAGCTTTGATAATCCGCGTGATACCGACGGCGTTATTTGTCATATCAAGGGAACCCTTTGTAATGTTTAACGTCAATGTCAGGGTAGCGCACATTTTGTAACATCACAGATCTCATGCAAGGATTCTGGTATGCTTGCGGCGCTTTGCTAACGAGAGGCTTCATGTTGTCTATGTCAGGTTGGCGTAAATTATATTATAAATTGTTGAATTTACCGGTAAAAATGCTGGTAAAGAGTAAGGCGATCCCCGCCGAGCCGGTCGCTGAACTGGGGCTCGATACGTCGCGCCCTATTATGTATGTACTACCGTATGATTCAAAGGCCGATCTGCTGGCGTTGCGCGAGCAGTGCCGCAAAGAAGATCTTCCCGATCCCTTAGATCCGCTGGAAATCGACGGTACGCTGCTGCCGCGTTACGTGTTTATCCACGATGGCCCGCGCGTGTTTCCTTACTATGCGCCGAATCTGGAATCCGTTAAAACGTTCCATGACTATCTGGATTTGCACCGTAGTCATCCTCTGCTTGATGTGCAGATGGTACCCGTTGCGGTGATGTTTGGCCGCGCACCAGGCCGCGAAGTTCAGGGCGAAAGCCAGCCGCATCTGCGCGTATTAAACGGTATCCAGAAGTTTATCGCCGTCCTGTGGCTGGGACGCGACAGCTTTGTGCGCTTTTCACCGATGGTGTCACTACGCCGGATGGCAACAGAGCACGGCACGGATAAAACTATCGCCCAGAAGCTGGCACGCGTAGCCAGAATGCATTTTGCCCGCCAGCGCCTGGCGGCGATTGGCCCGCGCCTGCCCGTTCGTCAGGATTTGTTCAATAAGCTGTTGCAGTCTAAAGCGATTGCAAAAGCCGTTGAGGATGAAGCGCGCAGCAAGAAAATCTCCCATGAAAAAGCGCAGCAGAATGCCGTTGAGCTGATGGAAGAAGTGGCGGCTGATTTCTCCTACGAGGCGATTCGTCTGACCGACAGAATTATGGGCTGGACGTGGAGCAAGCTCTATCAGGGCATTAACGTTAACGGCGGCGAACGCGTGCGGCAGCTGGCACAGGACGGACACGAGATTGTCTATGTACCGTGCCATCGCAGCCACATGGACTATTTGCTGCTCTCCTACGTGCTCTATCACCAGGGGCTGGTGCCGCCGCATATTGCCGCCGGTATCAACCTGAATTTCTGGCCAGCCGGCCCGATTTTCCGTCGTCTGGGCGCGTTCTTTATTCGTCGTACCTTTAAAGGCAACAAGCTTTACTCCACCGTATTTCGCGAATACCTGGGCGAGCTGTTTACCCGAGGCTATTCAGTAGAATACTTTGTGGAAGGCGGTCGCTCACGTACGGGCCGCCTGCTTGATCCGAAAACCGGCACGCTGTCGATGACTATCCAGGCGATGCTGCGCGGCGGTAACCGTCCGATTACGTTAGTGCCTATCTACATTGGCTACGAGCACGTAATGGAAGTGGGCACCTATGCGAAGGAGCTGCGCGGCGCAACTAAAGAGAAAGAAGGCTTTATGCAGATGGTGCGCGGCTTGCGCAAGCTGCGTAATCTCGGCCAGGGTTATGTGAACTTTGGCGAACCGCTGCCGCTGGTTACTTACCTTAATAAACATGTGCCCGAATGGCGTGATTCTATCGATCCGATCGAGTCCCAGCGCCCGGCCTGGCTGACACCTGCGGTAAACGATATCGCCCAGCGCGTAATGGTGCGGATCAATAACGCGGGTGCGGCTAACGCCATGAACCTGTGCGTTACTGCCCTGCTGGCTTCTCGTCAGCGCTCGCTGACCCGCGAGCAGCTGGTCGAACAGCTTGACTGCTATATTCAGCTGCTGCGCAACGTCCCTTATTCGCCAGATTCGACCGTGCCGGACATGACGCCGGATGCGCTGCTGGATCATGCGTTAAGCATGAATAAGTTTGAAATCGAGCAGGATAATATCGGCGAGATCATTGTACTGCCGCGCGAGCAGGCGGTACTGATGACCTATTACCGCAACAACGTTCATCACATGCTGGTAATGCCTTCCGTGATTGCGGTGATCCTGATGCAGCATCAGGAGCTGACGCGCGCCGAGCTGCTGCGCCAGGTTAGCGTGATTTATCCAATGCTGAAGAGCGAGCTGTTCCTGCACTGGGAAAAAGACGAGCTGCCGGGCGTGCTGGATTTGCTGGTCAGCGAAATGGCCCGTCAGGGCTTGCTGACCGCCGACGAGCACACGCAAACGCTGCGCCTTAGCCCTGCCCGTTTCCATACGCTGCAGCTGCTGGCGGCTGGCGTGCGTGAGACATTGCAGCGTTATGCCATCACCTTCTCTATTCTTAGTGCCAATCCGTCGATTAATCGCGGTACGCTGGAGAAAGAGAGCCGGACGATGGCGCAGCGTCTTTCCGTGCTGCACGGCATCAACGCACCGGAGTTCTTTGATAAGGCTGTGTTTTCAACACTGGTGCTAACGCTACGCGATCAAGGCTATATCAGCGATAGCGGCGATGCGCATTATGAGCAAACGCATAAGGTTTATCAGATGCTGGCTGATTTGATCAGCCAGGAAGTGCGTATGACGATTGAAAGCGCGCTGACCCACGGATAAGTTCAGCGATAAAAAAAGGCCAGCGAGATACTGGCCTTTTTTATTTCATCAACACTATCAAAAAGGCGCGCAGCTCAGTGCGATACCCACGAAAAGTATCAGCCCTACATAGTTATTATTCAGGAACGCTTTAAAGCAGGCATCTCGATCGCGGGCGCTAATCAGCTTCTGCTGATAAATAAACAGCGCGCAGGCTGCTGCCAGCGAACAGTAAAACGGCATGCCCAGTTGCATCAGCTGACCGATAGCCACCAGCAGTACCAGCGTGGCCAGCTGCAATAACCCGATAATCAGCTTGTCAAAACGGCCAAAGAGTATTGCCGTCGACTTCACGCCGATCTTCAGGTCATCATCTCTGTCCACCATCGCGTATTGCGTATCGTACGCCACCGTCCAGCAGATATTAGCGAAGAACAGCAGCCAGCAGGTTAGCGGCACCGTTTCGCTAACGGCGGCCCATCCCATTGGAATTGCCCAGCCAAACGCCGCACCCAGCACTACCTGCGGCAGATGGGTATAGCGTTTCATAAAGGGATAAATCCACGCCAGCGCCAGGCCGCCAAATGACAGCAGAATCGTCATCAGGTTCATGGTCAGCACCAGGCAAAACGACACCAGCACCAGCCCGCCGAACAATAATTTGGCTTCGGTCGAGGTTACCGCGCCGCTTGGCAACGGGCGGGCGCGAGTGCGCTTTACATGACCGTCAATTTTGCGGTCGGCAAAATCGTTTACCACGCAGCCCGCCGCGCGCATAAAAAAGACGCCCAGCACAAACACAATCAGCACGTTGAAAGGCGGAATACGCAAACCAGCCAGCCACAGTGCCCAAAAAGTGGGCCACAGCAACAGCAGCGATCCAATAGGTTTATCGATACGCATCAGGCGGCTATAGGCCTGAAGCTTACTTGTCTGCAGAGATTTCTCCATGCTACATCTTCCTTTCAGCCTGCGCTGACGCGTAAAGCGGCGCGGACGGTAAAAACAGTTCGGTCAGCAGCAGCGGCTTGCCGGAAAGGCGCAGCAGTGAGCGACGTCCCCATAAGTCATCGCTTCTTCCCGGTTCGATAAAATCACGAGTTAGCGTTGAAGAAGCGAAAAGATAGCGACCTAAAGGCTGAGTGCCAAGCTGCTGTAGCTTTTGTTCCGGCCCGTGCAGCGTGGATTCGGGCAACAGCGTGCAGGCGGCCAGCCATGGCTCGTTGTCACCGCACAGCAAAATTTCGCGCAGCCAGTAGCGCGACTCCGCAGGCAGCAGCCCGGCATCGTCACCTGCTTCTTTTGCACTGACAAAGCCTTCACGCAGGATTTTCACCGTCACTTTCTGGCAATGGCGCTCAAAACGGCGGGTCATGGAGTCTTCTTCCATCAGCCAGTCGAGTAGCGGCGCGGTCAACGCTGGTGCAGAAAGAGGGAGCCACTCAAGGGCGCGCAACTGTGTTAGCGCGGCATCGGTCATTGCGCTTCTCCGGACAGTTAAATAAGGTGCCCTAGTGTAGCGCAAGGCAAAAGACGTTAAACAGAATTTTAACCGAAAGGCGAAGCGGAAAACCGCCCCGCAGGACGGTCTCCTGGCTTACTTGCCTGCTACGTTGACGATCACCGTGAATGAATTACTGGAAATTGACCAGTTTCCACTTCCGGATGACCACAGCGCACCAGAAACAATGAGCACAATACAAAAGTACCGTTTCATTGTGCGGCCCTGATAAGACCGCTTCACCATGCCACCACCGGAGCTGGCAGCGTGAATGCAAGCACATGGGTGTGCTTACGCTTACGGCCATTGGAAATCCTTTTCCTGATCCGGTGCCCGCTTGCTTAAGGCGGCGAAAAGGGCCGCGGGGATTGTACACCAAACCAGCAATTCGTACACTTGACATACAGCACTTGAAGGCACACTATGTTGCTGCATGGGTGTGCTTACGTTAGTTTCGTGACGCAACATCGCTGGTAAGGCCGCTTAACCTGACCAGCACAAAAAAACCGCCGTTAATGGCGGTTTTTTTGTATCCGTAAGATCTGCAATTACCTGCCGCTATTCGCGCTTTAGCCGGCCACCTGTAGCGCAAGGCAAAAGACGTTAAACAGAATTTTAACCGAAAGGCGAAGCGGAAAACCGTCCCGCAGGACGGTCTCCTGGCTTACTTGCCTGCTACGTTGACGATCACCGTGAACGAGTTACTGGAAATTGACCAGTTCCCACTTCCGGATGACCACAGCGCACCAGAAACAATGAGCACAATACAAAAGTACCGTTTCATTGTGCGGCCCTGATAAGACCGCTTCACCATGCCACCACCGGAGCTGACAGCGTGAATGCAAGCGCTTGAGAACGCTTACGCTTACGGCCGTTGGAAATCCTTTTCCTGATCCGGTGCCCGCTTGCTTAAGGCGGCGAAAAGGGCCGCGGGAATTGTACACCAAACCAACAATTCGTACACTTGACATACAGCACTTGAAGGCACACTATATTGCTGCTTGAGAGCGCTTGCGTTAATCAACATTGCTGGTAAGGCCGCTTAACCTGACCAGCACAAAAAAACCGCCGTTAATGGCGGTTTTTTTGTACCCGGAAGATCTGCAATTACCTGCCGCTATTCGCGCTTTAGCCGGTTGCTGTTAGCCAGCCACAGCGTGACTACCAGAATCAGAATCGCGACGGAATAGGCCAGCGTATCAAACGGGTTTTTATGATCGACGATGATCAGCCGGATAATCGCGGTGATGCCGATATAAACAAAGTAGCGCAGCGGAAAATGGTAGCCGGACTGAAAATACTTCACGATCAGCGCAATAAATTCGAAATAAAGAAAGTAGATGACGATACCTTCGATCAGCAGATAGGAAGAGGTCTGCTCGCCGGTATTCAGCAGGACGTTAGCCAGATGCAGCGTCTCTTTTCCCAGAAACACCGCCAGAATGCAGGCCAGGCTAATCAGTCCCACATTCAAAACCATTTGTAATAACCAGGCGATACGCGTGGCGTTCATCATTAACATCCTCTGCAAACACATATTTCCGTCAGCCATCCTGACCGCCACAATATGCTTTAGTGTGAGCAGCTTCACAAGTTTTGCTTTAAAAAGTCGCCAGTCAGCCACATACCGACTACCGGACGCGGGCAGGCATCACGCATAAAAAAAGGGACGAAATTATTCGTCCCTTTTGCACCTTAGCGGAAGTTTTTATCCCGATCGGTAGTGATGTCATACAGCTGGTATTTACGGCCCAGCATCTGTCCACCGTCGCGCGTCAGCGGCGTCCAGTTAACCTGCGCACGGCCACGCGTTGGCGTCGCGGTAAACAGATCCATTGGAATAGAAATGTAGAAGCCTTTGGTGAAGTCGCCCTCGCCGTACTCTTCTGCCGAGACGTTAGTTTTCGTTGCGTAAGCGCCCACAATTACCCCGCTGTCGAACTGGCGGGAAACATCGATAGTTGCACCCTTATCTTCAGCCAGATATTGACCCACGCTCGCCTTCACCAGCACCTGATGGTCGAAGAAAGATGGCCGCCAGTAGGCGGTCAGATTGCCAACCTTCGCGTTGTAGCTGGTAAACTGCATCATGTTGTCCCAGTCGCGCTGCTTGACGTAGTTGGCATCGACGCCAACCGCCCAGTCAGAATCGAGCGGACGATAAAGCACCTCGCCACCCACGCCACCGTACATGGTTTCCAGATAGCCGCCATAAACCTGACCATAGAAACCATTGCCCAACTCGTGCATATAGTTGGCCTGCAGGTTATTCACATAGACGTTGTTTTCAACGTAATCGCGAATGTGCGTACGCACGCGCGGCAGCGAAGAGTCGGATGGTGCGCCGTTATAGCTAAACTTGTCG
Source organism: Erwinia phyllosphaerae (assembly GCF_019132875.1). Classification (GTDB taxonomy): domain Bacteria; phylum Pseudomonadota; class Gammaproteobacteria; order Enterobacterales; family Enterobacteriaceae; genus Erwinia; species Erwinia phyllosphaerae. Next base: position 23,138 of record NZ_JAHSPF010000019.1, on the reverse strand, counting down.
TAGTTGTTCGCCAGGTTGCCAAAAACACTGCCGTCAATTAACAGATGGTCGGTCAGCCAGTAGCTGGCGCTGGCCATCACGCCAACCTGGTAAAGGTAGAAGCTTTCCGGACCGCCAACGGACTGATTAAGCACCGGCGACAGGTTAAAACTGAAGCGATCCGCATCAATAAAATAGCCCTGCTCGGTATGGCCCGGACTGACCGGCTCTACTCGCTTCTGATCCAGCTCTTTTTCTTTGCCCAGCGGATAACCTTCCAGCTGCTGGCGCAGACTGTCAGCGCTGGTTTCCGTGGTAACCTGCGGCATACCATCGCGAGTTTCGGTCACGCTCAGCTTGCTGACGTTCTGCGGCAGCGCATTCATCATGATCAGGTTGGCACGCTCGACACCCTCCTGCGTATCACGATATTTTGACTGCTGGCCGGAGACATACATAGTGTCGCCGTTGACCTGAATTTTCGGTCCGGCCAGGCCGGCGTTGTATTTCAGATCCGTCAGCTGATCTGCCACTACCGTTTGCTCCAGGAACTCGCCCTGCGGCTGCGGGTGGTAAGCAGGCTTAGGCACATCAACCGATGCTGAATGCAGATCGTTGAAGTTGGTGCGTAGCGTAAAGCCAGCCATCAGCGTGTTGCCGCGCTCGTAGCTGACGTTTACATCGGCCCAGTCGGTAATACGGTAAATTGCGCCGACGTTAACCTTGCTTTTCTGCTCCAGGCGACCGGCGAAATCATCCTGATAGTCGTTACCTTCGTACTCGACCTTCAGGCGCAGCGGCTGCCACGGCGTCTGATATTCAATACCGCCAAAGATGGCCGCAGGACCTCTGAACAGGTCTTTATCGCTAACCGAACCCGCCGTCCCGCTGCTGTCAGAGCGATAGCAGTAGCTGCTGTCCGCTTCACAGAACGGGTTTTTCACCGTACCGCTGTTGCCCAGATAGCCAAACCCCAGACCGAGGGTAAAATCAAACGGGCCCCAGGCTTTGGTCGCCACGAAGTATTCGCTGTCGAACAGGCCAGTACCGCCCAGATCGCGTGCGCCAACGGCGACTTCCGGCAGCCAGTAGCCTTCTTTCCACAGCCGCGCTTTCAGATCGAACGCCTTGTCTTTATAAGACTGGCTGCCGCTGAAGCTTGCCACGTTGCTGTACTGACGGGTTTTAACATCGGTATAGCGGATAGTTGCTTCCAGCCACGGGAACAGCTGCACCGAAGAAGAATAGAAACGATATTGATCGTTATAGCGATAGTTGAGGCTGAACTCGCCGTCTTTGGCCATTCTGGCAGTAGGGACCTGCAGCAGGCCGACGCCACCAAAATCGGACTGCGACGGCCCGACCGGATCCGGAAAAGTTTCGGCCTGAGCCTGACACGCGCAGGCGACGGAAATCGCCAGCAGGCTGAGAAGATAGGTTTTTTTCATCAGTCAGGCACCCGGTGCGTCAAAACGGAAATAATTTGTTGATTAAGGTCTCCCTCACCGCCTGGTAACGACCACGATGAGAAGCCAACGTAAATAATACTGCCCGCTTCGGGTTCAACATGGCGGCGGTTCCAGTAAGCGATCGGTACCTGCTTCGTCTGGCCAGAAGGCGCAATTACCGTGGCAAAATTCCGTTCTGCACCATCCAGATGCTCGTGAGCATCCAGATAATCCACTACGCTGCGTCCCGGCACCCATGTAGTTTTTCCGGTGCTGCTAACGACGCCCGCAATGGTCAGGCTGGTAGGTTTTTGTAGCGTATAAACGCTGTAGTCACCTTCCAGACGGCGGTTCTCTTCAGGACGAAGGCGTACCCAGTCCGGATCGAGATTGGCCATCTGGCGGCCGGTAACTTTAATAGCGGCTATTTGCTGATAAAGATTGTCGACTACCGCAGCTTTTTCGCCGTCGTCGTCAGCACGCAGCTCCGCGCTCCAGCCTTTAAGCCGAGCCAGCAGCTGTTGCTGCTGCTGTACCGCAACGGCAGTGGCCAGCTTTTCGCTGATTACCGTGCCGGGCCACCATGTTTTTCCGGCCAGCGCCGGGCTGGCGACCAGCTGTGATAAATTCTGTGCGTGACTGACCAGCGCGGTTTCACTCTGGCCCGGATAGAAGACGGTCACCTGGCTTTCGGCGTGCACGTTTGCCGCGCAGGCAGCAAGACCTGCGAGAAGGTAGGTTAATTTTTTCATGATTTCGCAGGCTTCAGGATAGTGGTTTCAACAGAGAAGTCGTCGCCGCCCAGCATTTGCTGCGACTGGCGAACCTGACCCGTGATGGCGTCGATCCAGAACGTGTTGTGCCAGGATTCGCCGTCGGTGGTCACGTCTTCCCGCCAGACTCGGCAGGCTACGTTATGTCCGGCAATATCCAGCACGGCATCCTGAAGACGCGTGAAGTGCGACACCGCCGTGGCCGAACGGAAGCGGCCCGCTTCTGACCAGCTCAGCTGGCGAGTCCAGCTGGCGCCTTCCGTCAGCTGCAGCGGATTGCTCAACGGATCCTGAGCAAGAGCGGTAACCTCATGCAGGTTATCTGTTAACCCCAGTGTTTTCACTACGCGACCGTGCTCCGTGACCACCATAGCGCGGTCGCGTGTAATCCATTTTTGCTGGCCGTTTTCGTCAAAGCCGAGCACCACGAAGATGCGCTGGCCGTGATTAACGCGAAGATACATGCTGGCATATGGCAGGCTTTCAACTTGTTCCGCCGTGACCTCGACGTCGTCCGGCCCGAGCAGAGCCAGCTCTACCGTTTCGCCCAGGCCTTTTTGTGTTTGTGTGCAGCCCTGGGCAAGCAGGCATAAAAATAGCAGTGGTAGGTAGCGCACTGGTGTAAGTCCCTGAATCAAGTCTGACAATGTAAAAAATAACCACACAAACGTGTGGTTATGATTAATTTACTGCACTTAACGAGTGGTGCTCGTCGTTGTCGTAGTGGTGGTTCCGGTGTTAGAACCATTGCCGCCGCTGCTTGCTGCCAGCGCTACGCCAACCAGCGCGCCAAGCGCACCGATACCGACAGCCGTCGTCGTCCCGGAGGAGAGCGTACCGGCCGAGGTGCCCGCTGCGGCACCCGCTTCTTCAGGCGCGGCAAACGCGACGGAAGCAGTCGCTAAGTACGCTACAGCTGCAGCAGCACATAAGACTTTTTTCATAAAAACCCCTTCACAGAATGAATGGATAACCTGCCTGAAGGGTTTCAGGCTGGCTCATTATAAGGCAATAAATTACCAGAATTCAGAACAAGGGAGAGGACGTTCGGCGAGAGTTCCGTGACACAAAAAAGAAACATTTTCAGGAATATAAGACAGGCATAAAGCGATAAACGCACGATATTGCTATTTATCGCTGCCATAACGCAGCAAGTTAGCGCCATTCACTGCCAATGTTGATTAAGACGGGGAATTTACCGGGAAACAGCCCGCCAAAGCGGCATTAGCGTTAAAGTTGCCATTTTTCATGACCTTAACACCATTGTAACCTGTAGCCGCATGAAATAACGCAGTATCAGTTTCAGACTAATCTTGTAAAAAAATCTTTCATTCGGCTAATTTTTAAGAATTTCCTTAGCCATGCTCTGTTTTTTTTAACAATATTCGGAAGGGAAAACGGCCAGCAGCGACGCTCTTACGCTTTATCCTACAAGGCTCACGCTCATCGTCACCTTGTCAAACAGGACCAGAGATAGTTAAGCGTGGATCTAATTTAAAAGCAGCCTGTAGAAAACTTCAGAGCATGGCTGGCATGCGATGCGCGTACCAGCCGTGCCTGTCTTTTGCTAACAGCTTAAAAGCCGGTGGAAATACCACCAGCTTTATCTGCTGTAACGTCAGTTTACCGCCAGTTTTTATAGAGGTTGATCAGGCCGTTGGTAGAGCTGTCGTGGCTCGCCACCGGCTCGCTGCCGGAAAGCTCAGGCAGAATACGGTTAGCAAGCTGTTTACCCAGCTCAACGCCCCACTGATCGAAGGTAAAGATGTTCAGGATGGCACCCTGGGTAAAGATTTTATGCTCATACAGCGCAATCAGCGCGCCCAGGCTAAACGGATTGATTTCACGCAGCAGGATCGAGTTGGTTGGGCGGTTGCCTTCGAATACCTTGAACGGCGCAACGTGCTCAACGGATTTGGCATCTTTGCCTGCATCCGCAAACTCTTTCTCTACCACTTCGCGCGATTTACCAAAAGCCAGCGCTTCGGTCTGCGCAAAGAAGTTAGACAGCAGTTTGGCGTGGTGATCGCCCAGCTGGTTATGGCTGACGGCTGGCGCGATAAAGTCGCACGGGACCAGCTTGGTGCCCTGGTGGATCAGCTGATAAAACGCATGCTGACCGTTGGTGCCGGGTTCGCCCCAGATAATTGGGCCGGTTTCGTAGTTCACCGGGTTGCCGTTGCGATCAACATATTTACCGTTCGACTCCATGTTGCCCTGCTGGAAATAAGCAGCAAAGCGATGCATGTACTGGTCGTAAGGCAGGATCGCTTCGGTTTCGGCACCAAAGAAGTTGTTATACCAGATGCCAATCAGCGCCAGGATCACCGGCAGGTTTTTCTCTGCTGGCGTGGTAGCAAAATGCTGGTCCATCGCGTGGGCGCCGCTCAGCAGCTGCTCAAAGTTGTCAAAACCGATGGACAGAACAATCGACAGGCCAATAGCGGACCAGAGCGAATAGCGGCCGCCAACCCAGTCCCAGAATTCAAACATGTTGGCGGTATCGATGCCGAACTCGCCGACCGCTTTAGCGTTGGTGGAAAGCGCGGCGAAGTGTTTCGCTATGTGCTGCTCATCGCCAGCCGTTTTCAGGAACCAGTCGCGCGCGCTGTGGGCGTTGGTCATCGTTTCCTGAGTGGTAAAGGTTTTAGAGGCCACCAGGAACAGCGTGGTTTCCGGGCTGAGATCTTTAACCGTTTCCGCAATATGCGTGCCGTCAACGTTAGAAACGAAGTGCATATTCAGGTGATTTTTATAAGGACGCAGCGCTTCGGTGACCATAAACGGCCCCAGATCGGAACCGCCGATACCGATATTCACCACATCGGTGATCGCTTTGCCGGTATAGCCTTTCCATTCGCCGCTGATAATGCGTTCAGAGAAGGATTTCATCTTCTCCAGCACCGCATTCACTTCCGGCATAACATCTTTGCCATCGACGACAATCGGCGTATTGCTGCGGTTGCGCAGAGCAACGTGCAGCACGGCGCGGTCTTCGGTGCGGTTGATCTTCTCGCCGGAGAACATCGATTTAATCGCGTCCTGCAGGTCAGTCTCTTTCGCCAGAGCCTGCAGCTTGTCGAGCGTTTCACTGGTAATGCGGTTTTTCGAGAAGTCCACCAGCATCTGATCGTCAAAGGTGGCGGAGAACTTGCTGAACCGATCGCTGTCTTTAGCGAACAGGTCGGCAATTTCTACTTCTTTCATCTCTGCAAAATGCTGCTGCAGCGCTTGCCAGGCAGCGGTTTGTGTCGGATTGATATTTTTCATAGCAACACACTCTTTTTATTTAAGAACCGTAAAACAGACCGGACGCCATGGTACCTGTTACGCGTTAACCGCTCGCCTTTCCCTGCAACAGGTGGTGGCTATCGAAGGAGAAGTTTTCCTCTCTTTTGCCCGGAGCTATTTATAATTCAGGCGGCGGGCTAATGCCCGATGCGTTTTAGTATGACTATTCTTGCGGTTGAAAGGAAAAATTTTATGGAGCTTTCTGCGCCACTTCTGTTGGTTATCATTGGATTAAGCTCGCTGGTTGCCCAGTGGCTGGCCTGGTTGCTGCGTCTGCCGGCCATTTTGCCACTGCTGATTTTCGGTATTCTCCTGGGGCCGGTAGGCCATATCCTGCAGCCGGACGCGCTGTTTGGCTCGCTGCTGTTCCCGCTGGTGTCCCTGTCGGTCGCCATCATTTTGTTCGAGGGCGCATTAACGTTGCGCTTCGATGAAATTCGCGGTCTGGGCAAGGTGGTACGTAACCTTGTGACGGTGGGTATGCTGGCCACGTTTCTGGTGGTCAGCGTAACCTGTTGGCTGCTGCTTGGCTTCCCGTCCGAGCTGGCGGCACTGGTTGGTGCCGTCACCGTAGTGACAGGCCCGACGGTTATAGCCCCGCTGATGCGCGTGGTGCGCCCTAACAAAGCGATTAACCAGATCTTGCGCTGGGAAGGCATCGTCATCGATCCGGTCGGCGCTATTTTCACGCTGCTGGTTTTTGAATTTATTGTGCTACAGCAAAAAGCAGAGTCATTAACGCACCTGTTCTGGACTTTTGGCGTCACCGTAGTGGTCGGTACCGTCGGCGGCGCGCTGTTTGGCTGGCTGATGGGGCTGGCTTTAAAACGCGTCTGGCTGCCGGGCTATCTGCAAAACTTTGCGGTGCTGGCCGTAACGCTGACCGCTTTTGGCGCGTCTAACGCCATTGCCGACGAATCGGGTCTATTAACCGTCACGGTGATGGGCATCTGGCTGGCAAACATGCGCGACGTAGATTTAAGCGAGATTATCGCGTTTAAAGAAGAGCTGTCGGCGCTGCTGATCTCCGCGCTGTTTATTATTCTGGCGGCGAGGCTGGATATTAACGCGCTGATAGCAATGGGCTGGCCGCTGGTAGGTCTGCTGCTGGCAGTGCAGTTTATCGCTCGCCCGCTCTGTATCCTGCTTTCCACATGGGGCTCGAAGCTGCCGTGGCGCGATAAGCTACTGCTGAGCTGGATTTCTCCGCGCGGGATCGTGGCGGCGGCGGTCAGCTCGCTGTTTGCCTTAACGCTGGAGAAAACAGGTTATGAAGGCGCCAGCAGGCTGGTCACGGTGGTGTTTGCCGTGATTATCGGCACAGTGGTACTGCAAAGCCTGACCAGTTCGTTTCTGGCGCGCGCGCTGCGGGTACAGCAGCGTGAACCGCGAGGAATTCTGATTATTGGCGCCAACAGCGTTGCCCGCGCTCTGGCCGCCGCGCTGCAAAAGCTGGACCTGCCTGTTCTGGTCACGGACAGTAGCTGGGAATATTACCGGCTGGCGCGCATGGAAGGTATCCCGGCCTATTATGGCAATGCCTGGTCAGATCATGCCGAAAACTTTCTCGATCTCAGCGAAACGGCGCAGGTGCTCGCCCTTTCGCCTAACCGCCATCAGAATGCGCTGGCCGTCTATCACTTCAGCCATATTTTTGGCAATAACAACGTGGCGGCGATTCGCTCTGGCGCCGCGCTGAAAGGCCGTCGCGACAGTGAAAGCCCGCGCTTCCGCCGTCATGAAGTGTTGTTTAGCCAGGAACATACCTATGCGCGCCTCAGCAGTTTGCTGGCAAAAGGTGGCGTGATTAAAGCCACCAGCCTGAATGAAAATTTCGGTTGGCAGGAATATCTGGAAAAGCATCAGACGGCGCTGTTACTCTTTATCCAGGATGAGCACGGCAAGCTGAAAATGTGCGACGGAAACGCGCCAAAACTGCCCTGCACGGTCATCGCCGTGGTACAAAATGAAGAATCCGCCACTACCCGGGATTGACAGCGACCCAATAACCCGGTATTTCTGGGCGGCTAGCTGCGCATCTGATGCGCAGGCCAGAAGAGGCGCGTCGCCCAGGCAGTGTGTGGGAGGAACCGAATCCAGTGATAACACATCAGGGGGAGCGACGCCGAGGTACAAACCATGCGGTATGGGGCGTATCGACCACAGGGGCTGAATCCTCTGGGTTGTCACCAGGATCGTTCACCGGTTGAACGATTTACAAGGTGGAGCGCTTCTGGGTGACTCGTAGTAATCCCTTTCTACGTCTACCCCGTTTCTGCTCTTCCCTTGTGCCAAGGCTGATGGAATCTAACCTGACACGAGGTATGTCAAGACATGTCCCAATCATTAATCGTGGCGAAATTTGGCGGCACCAGCGTTGCCGACTTTACCGCCATGAACCGCAGCGCCGACGTGGTGCTGGCCGATCCGAATGTCCGTCTGGTGGTACTTTCCGCCTCTGCGGGCGTCACTAATCTGCTGGTTTCACTGGCGGAAGGCCAGGATCAGGAGCAGCGTGCTTTCCTGCTGGATGAGATTCGCCGTATTCAGTACGCCATTATCGATCGTCTGCCGCACTCCGAGGTGCTTTATGACGAGATCGATCGCATGCTGGAGAACATCACCACGCTGTCGGAAGCCGCCGCGCTTGCAACGTCGACGGCGTTGACCGATGAGCTGGTGAGCCACGGCGAATTAATGTCGAGCCTGCTGTTTGTGGAAGTCCTGCGTCAGCGTCAGGCCGCCGCCGAGTGGTTCGACGTGCGTAAGGTACTGCGCACCGATGACCGCTTTGGTCGCGCGGAAGCGGATATTGCGCTGCTGGCCGAGCTGGCACAGGCGCAGCTGGCACCGCGCCTCGAAAAAGCGCTGATTGTGACCCAGGGCTTTATCGGTAGCGAGGCCAAAGGGCGTACAACCACCCTGGGACGCGGCGGCAGTGACTATACCGCGGCGCTGTTGGGCGAAGCGCTGCACGCCAGCCGGATTGATATCTGGACGGACGTGCCGGGTATCTACACCACCGATCCGCGCGTGGTGCCAACGGCCAAACGCATCGACGAAATCACTTTTGAAGAAGCTGCCGAAATGGCAACTTTTGGCGCCAAGGTGCTGCATCCTGCTACGTTGCTGCCTGCCGTGCGCAGCGATATTCCGGTATTCGTGGGTTCCAGTAAAGACCCTGCCGCTGGCGGCACGCGCGTCTGTAACGAAACGCAGAATCCACCGCTGTTCCGCGCGCTGGCGCTGCGCCGCAAGCAAACACTGCTGACGCTGCATAGTCTGAACATGCTGCACGCTCGCGGCTTCCTGGTGGAAGTTTTCACTATTCTGGCGCGGCACAATATCTCTGTTGACCTGATCACTACGTCAGAAGTAAGCATCGCGCTGACGCTGGACACAACGGGATCAACGTCTAACAGTGACGGATTGCTGACCCAGGCGCTGCTGACGGAGCTTTCCTCGCTTTGCCGCGTAGAGGTTGAAGAGAATCTGGCGCTGGTGGCGCTGATTGGCAATCAGTTGTCCAAGGCCTGCGGCGTTGGCAAAGAAGTGTTTGGCGTGCTGGAGCCGTTTAACCTGCGTCTGATTTGCTATGGGGCCAGCAGCTACAACCTTTGCTTCCTGGTACCGGGCAACGATGCCGAACAGGTTGTGCAGGCGCTGCATAAAAACCTTTTCGAATAACGCTAGCGGCGTCATACAAAAACCGGGCTTTGCCCGGTTTTTTTTACTTTAGCCGCTGCCCGTTTTCTTATCTTTACCCCACCTCACCTCATAGTTTGATCTGCCTCAAAGCTACTGCATAAATTCATCCTCACACCGTCCATTCTCGGTTCCGTTGAATTGCGGGTGTAGCAAGCCAGGGATAATCGCGGCGTCAAATCAAACTATGGAGTCTGTAATGCGTAGGTTAGTTGCTGAAGCGCTGGGAACCTTTGTTCTGGTTCTTGGTGGATGTGGTAGTGCGGTTCTGGCCGCGACGTTTCCCGGACTGGGCATTGGCTTTGCTGGCGTCTCGCTGGCGTTCGGGTTGACCGTCTTGACCATGGCTTATGCCGTAGGCCATATCTCGGGCGGCCATTTTAATCCGGCGGTCACGCTGGGCCTGTGGGCAGGCGGCCGCTTTCCCGCCTCACAAATTTTTGCTTATGTTCTGGCGCAGGTGGTCGGCGGCGTGCTGGCGGCGGGCGTGCTTTATCTGATTGCCAGCGGTCACGCCTCTTTTGATGCGGCAGCAAGCGGCTTTGCGGCAAATGGCTATGGCGAGCATTCGCCGGGCGGCTTTTCGCTGCGTTCCGGCATGATAACGGAAGCCGTGCTGACTGCCGTTTTCCTGCTGGTGATCCACGGTGCCACCGACAAGCGTGCGCCAAAAGGATTTGCTCCAGTCGCTATCGGCCTGGCGCTGACGCTGATTCATCTTGTCAGCATTCCGGTGACCAACACGTCGGTTAACCCGGCCCGGAGTACCGCCGTGGCAATCTTTCAGGGTGGCTGGGCACTGGATCAGCTCTGGATGTTCTGGGCAATGCCGATTGTCGGCGCTATCGTTGGCGGCCTGATCTATCGTGGTTTGCTGGCTGAGAAGGAGTAATCTGCGGCGACGGTATTGCTGGCTGACAAAGAGTGAGCTGCGGCGACGGTATGCTGGCTGACAAAGAGTGCTCTTCGGCGACGGCATTGCTGGCTGATAAGGAGTGAGCTGCGGCGATGGCATTGCTGGCTGACAAAGAGCAATCTTCGGCGGCGGCATGGCTGGCTGACAAAAAGTAATCTTCAGCGGCGGATGCTGTTCGCCGCTTCCTGCCTTTTTCCGGTTTTAACGCGCTGGCAGCTTTGCCTGCATGTATGGATGACTTCCCGATCTGCTTTTCCCGAAGGCGCGGCTTTCCGACCTGCCTGCTGCCGGGCTTCAAGCCTTCTTTTCCTGGCCGCTAATGTTATGATTCAACGTCCGCTTTTCCCCCGTTCCGGGAAAACGGCTCATCATACTAATACAACATCAAAAGGAAGTCTGGCTATGCTCGCCACCGTTACCCGGCTGTTCCCTTTATGGGCAGTCCTGCTTTCCCTTGCCGCTTATTACACGCCAGCCACCTTTCTGGGGATTGGCCCGTGGGTGACTTATCTGCTGATGCTGATTATGTTCGGCATGGGCGTTACGCTGAATATCAACGATTTTAAACGCGTATTAACACGCCCTGCGCCAGTCATCGCCGGAACTTTTCTCCATTATCTGGTCATGCCGCTGGCCGCGTGGGCGCTGGCAAAGCTGTTTAAGATGCCGCCGGATCTGGCCGCCGGTATGATCCTTGTAGGCAGCGTCGCCAGCGGCACGGCTTCTAACGTAATGATCTATCTGGCCAAAGGTGACGTCGCGCTGTCGGTCACTATCTCTTCCGTTTCTGCGCTGGTGGGGGTTTTTGCCACGCCGCTGCTGACCAAACTCTATGTGGATACGCATATTCAGGTGGACGTTGTCGGCATGCTGTTAAGCATTGTGAAAATTGTGGTGGTGCCTATCGGCATCGGCCTGATTGTTCACCATACGATGAATAGCGTAGTCAGACGCGTAGAGCCTTACCTGCCCGCTTTTTCTATGGTCTGTATCCTGCTGATTATCAGCGCCGTGGTGGCGGGCAGCCAGGGCTTTATCGGCTCGGTCGGCCTGGTGGTCATTGCTGCGGTTATTCTGCATAACGCGATTGGCCTGCTGGGCGGCTACTGGGGTGGAAAGCTGTTTGGCTTTGATGAGTCGACCTGCCGTACGCTGGCGCTGGAGGTAGGCATGCAAAACTCCGGCCTGGCGGCAACCCTGGGCAAGCTTTACTTTTCCCCGCTGGCGGCGTTGCCCGGCGCGCTGTTTTCCGTCTGGCACAACCTTTCCGGCTCGCTGCTGGCGGGTTACTGGTCTGGTAAACCTATCAAGAAAAAGTAGCGCTGTTTCCCCTGCATCATGCAGGGGAACTGCTATTCCTCTCGCTCGTCGTCGGGCTGCTCCAGTACGCTGTAGGCTACGGCGCAAAACAGTGAATTCAGACGGTTCATATCGCCCAGCAGCCCCAGATGCAGCGAACTGGTTTCGATGCTCTGGACGTTCTGCTGATGCAGTCTGTCCACATGCTTATGGGAATAGCGGCGGTTAGTGATGCGAAAGCGGTATTTGGCTCGACGCAGCCGTTTGGCACTGGTGATATCTCGCGATAAAAAGACCGACAGGCCGAGGCGCAGGTTAGCGTTAATTTGCTCAAGCAGGGCATCCAGTTCACCCAGCCCCTCCACAGAAAAATTACGGTTCACGTTTAATGACTTATCTACTACCGAGCCGCTCATCCGCTCCAGGATATCCCCGGCCATCTCCAGGTTCAGCGCCATTTCAATAATTTCTGCCCAGCGCCGCGAATCCTCCTCCGGCAGATCTTCTTTTGGCATTTGCGCCAGATAGAGTTTGATAGCGGTATAAAGCACATCCACATCATCATCCAGCCTGCGTATTTCCCGCTCCTCCCGTAGTTCGCCATGCACCACTTTGCTGAAGGAGTTCAGCATTTGCTCCAGCACGTCGCCCATACGCAGCGTTTCGCGTGAAGCATTTGCCAGCGCCAGCGCGGGGGTATCAAGCGCACCGCTGTCCAGGTGTTTGGGTTTTAACCGCAAATCGGTTTCCGGTTCTTCCCGGATAAGACGACGGCATAAGTCGGCCATCAGATCGGTAAAAGGCACCATCAGCAAACAGCGAAGAAGGTTGTAGAAGACGTGAAAGAAAATAACCAGCTCTTCGTTGTTTACCGGCAGCTTTTGCAGCCAGACTGCCAGTAAATCGATAAAAGGCAGGACAATCAGCGAACCGATAAATTTAAACAGCAGGCTGCCCAGCGCCACCTGTTTGCCTGCGGCATTGGAAGTACTGTTGTTCAGCATCGCCAGCAGGCCGCTGCCCAGATTCGCGCCAATCACCAGGCATAACGCCACCTTAAAAGAGATAACGCCGGTCGCAGTCAGCGTCGCGGTAATCAGTACCGCCGCCAGGCTGGAATAGCTGATAATGGCGAAGACCGCGCCAATCAGCGCATCAAGCATTACGTCGCCCGTCAGCGAAGAGAAGATGACCTTGACGCCCGCCGCCTCGGTAATGGGTTTAGCCGCCGCGACGATCAGCTGCAGCGCCAGCAGAATGAGTCCCAGTCCGATACTTGCCCGGCCAAGCTGCCCGGCGCGCGTCTGCTTGCGCCCCAGAAAAAAGACGACGCCAAAAAAGATAAACAGCGGTGAAAGCCAGGAGAGGTCGAACGTTAAAATACGCGCCATCAGCGCGGTCCCGACATCTGCACCCAGAATAATAACCAGCGCGGGGGTCAGCGCCACCAGCTCCTGCGCGACAAAAGAAGTGACCAACATTGTGGTGGCATTACTGCTCTGGACCAGCGCGGTAACGCCAATTCCGGCCACAAAGGCGAGCGGTTTTTTCTCTACGCTCCGGCTAAGCACACGACGTAAATCTGCGCCATAAACTCGCATTATGCCGGTACGAACAATGTGCGTTCCCCAGACCAGTAACGCGATGGCGGAAAGTAAGTTAAGCAGGGTTAGCACCGATATTGACCTCACTATTTTCAGACCTGACAACGCAAACGGACGTTTGCGTTATGACCATCTCAGTTTAGCCGCTTTATCGAAAAAGCTTCGTTATCAGCGTGATATTAAAAGCCAGAATGGACAGGCCGTGAAGCGGCGGCGTCGGTTGCTCTCGTAGAAAGCGAAGAGAAGGAGAAAGGCAGGGCGGTTCTTTCCGCCCCTCCCGATGAAGACTTAGTCTGCGTCATAGCCAAGATTCGGAGCCAGCCAGCGCTCAACTTCGCTCACCGACATGCCTTTGCGCCTGGCGTAGTCTTCAATCTGATCGCGCTGAAGCTGGGCAACGGCAAAATATTTACTTTGCGGATGGCTGAAGTACCAGCCGGCGACCGACGCGCCAGGCCACATGGCAAAAGATTCGGTCAGCTTCATGCCGGTGTGCTTTTCCACTTCCAGCAGCTGCCAGATGGCGGCTTTTTCCGTATGTTCGGGACAGGCCGGATAGCCGGGCGCCGGGCGGATCCCCTGATAGTTTTCCCGAATTAGCTCTTCATTGCTCAGGTTTTCCGTGGGCGCAAAGCCCCAAATCACCTTGCGCACGCGCTCATGCAGATATTCCGCAAAGCCTTCCGCCAGGCGATCGGCCAGCGCCTTCACCATGATTTTGTTGTAATCATCGTGCGCCATAGCGAAAGCTTCGGCCAGCGAGTCTTCTTCCAGGCCACCGGTCACGGCAAAGGCCCCCAGATAGTCCGCTTTGTGGCTGGAAGCGGGAGCGATAAAGTCGGCCAGACAATAGTTAGCAAAGTCCGTTTTCTCGGTTTGCTGACGTAAGTGATGGCTTACTTGCATAACATCCTTGCGCGACTCGTCCCGATAAATAACGATATCATCGCCGACGCGATTGGCCGGGAAAATACCGACCACGCCACGCGGAGTAAGCGCCTGCTTCGCGCTTAGCTCATCCAGCATGGCGTTGGCATCGGCAAGCAGCCGCGTCGCCTCTTTACCAACGATTTCATCTGTCAAAATGCGCGGATATTTACCGGCTAACGACCAGGTCATAAAGAACGGCGTCCAGTCGATATAGTGGCGCAGCGTTTCTATGTTAGCACTTACTTCGCTTACACCCAGCCGGTGGGGTACGGGCGGCGCATAATTCTCCCAGTCCAGCGCCAGCTCGTTGGCTCTGGCTACCGCCAGCGATACCGGCGGCGTTCGCGGTTTTTTACGTGCGTGCTGAATGCGCACCGTTTCATACTCTTTACGCGTGCGGGCAATAAAATCAGCACGTTGAGTAGCAGACAGCAGCGCTGAAACCACGCCGACTGTTCGTGAGGCGTTCTGCACATACACCGTCGGGCCGCTGTAGTTTTGCTCGATTTTCACTGCCGTATGGGCTTTTGAAGTAGTGGCCCCGCCTATCAGCAGCGGCAGCGTGAAACCCTGCCGCTCCATCTCTCTGGCGACGTTGACCATCTCATCCAGCGACGGCGTAATCAGTCCGGAAAGGCCGATCATATCCGCGTTGTGCTCTCTGGCAGTTTTCAGAATTTTATCGCCGGGCACCATCACGCCAAGATCGATAATTTCATAGTTATTGCATTGCAGCACGACGCCAACGATGTTTTTACCAATGTCATGCACATCACCTTTTACCGTCGCCAGCACGATTTTCCCGTTAGTGCTGCCCTTCTCTTTGCTCGCCTCAATATAAGGCTCCAGGTAAGCCACCGCCTGCTTCATTACGCGTGCGGATTTAACAACCTGCGGCAGGAACATTTTGCCTTCGCCAAACAGGTCGCCCACGACGTTCATGCCCGCCATCAGCGGCCCCTCGATGACCTCTATCGGGCGGCTGGCGTTCTGCCGCGCCGCTTCGGTGTCCTCTTCGATAAATTCGGTAATACCTTTGACCAGCGAATATTCCAGCCGCTTTTCTACTTCCCAACTCCGCCATTCCGCCTGCGGTTTGTTTTCGTCATCCGCTTTGCTACCGCGATATTTTTCCGCAAGGTTTAGCAGCCGCTCCGTACCGTCTTCACGACGGTTCAGCACCACGTCCTCTACCGCATCGCGCAGTTCAGGCGCCAGATCGTCATAGATAGCCAGCTGGCCAGCGTTAACTATCCCCATATCCATGCCGTTGCGAATGGCGTAGTAAAGAAACACCGCGTGGATAGCTTCCCGTACCGGATCGTTACCGCGAAAAGAGAATGAAACGTTGGAGACGCCGCCCGAAATCAACGCATGCGGCAGCTCGCGCTTGATATCCTCACAGGCACCGATAAAGTCCATTGCATAGTTGTTGTGCTCTTCAATACCGGTGGCAACGGCAAAAATATTGGGGTCGAAAATAATATCTTCCGGCGGGAAACCCACCTCTTCGGTCAGAATTTTATACGCGCGGCGGCAGATTTCGATTTTGCGTTCGCGCGTGTCCGCCTGACCAGCTTCGTCAAACGCCATGACCACCATTGCGGCACCATAGCGACGCACCAGGCGGGCGTGGTGGATAAAAGTTTCGACGCCTTCCTTCATGGAAACGGAGTTAACAATGCCTTTGCCTTGAATGCATTGCAGACCCTTTTCAATAACCTCCCATTTGGAAGAGTCGATCATCACCGGCACGCGAGCGATATCCGGCTCGCCAGCAATCAGGTTGAGGAAGCGCACCATCGCCGCTTCGGCATCCAGCATGCCTTCATCCATATTGATATCGATGATCTGCGCGCCGCTTTGCACCTGCTGCAGCGCCACTTCCAGCGCTTCGTGATATTTTTCTTCTTTAATCAGCCGCTTGAATTTTGCCGAACCGGTGACGTTGGTTCTCTCGCCCACGTTGACGAACAGCGTTTCCGGGCGGATGGTTAACGGCTCCAGGCCTGCGAGCCGACAGGCAACGGGCAAGTCTGGCAGCGGACGTGGCGCGACCCCTTCGACCGCAGCGGCCATCGCAGCAATATGTGCCGGCGTGGTGCCGCAGCAGCCGCCAACGATATTCAGGAAGCCGGACCGTGCCCATTCGCCAATCTGTTCCGCCATGATTTGCGCATCCAGATCGTATTCGCCAAAGGCATTCGGCAGGCCCGCATTGGGATGTGCGGTAACGTAGCTTTCCGCAATACGCGACAGCTCAGCGACATACTGACGCAGCTCGTCCGGCCCCAGCGCGCAGTTAAGGCCAAACGATAGCGGCCGGGCGTGACGCAGCGAGTGATAGAAAGCTTCCGTGGTCTGGCCGGAAAGCGTGCGGCCAGATGCGTCGGTAATGGTGCCGGATATCATCAGCGGCAGCGTGATGCCCTGCGCGTCGAACTCGCTCTGTACGGCGAAGATAGCCGCTTTGGCATTCAGCGTGTCGAAAACCGTCTCGATCATAATAATGTCGACACCGCCCGCCATCAGCGCGCGCGTGGATCCCCGATAGGCTTCCACCAGCTGATTAAAAGTGACGTTGCGGAAAGCGGGATCGTTAACGTCCGGGGAGATAGAACAGGTACGGTTAGTTGGCCCTAACACACCGGCGACATAGCGCGGTTTGTCCGGCGTTCGCGCCGTCCACGCGTCGGCACACTCGCGCGCCAGCTTCGCCGCCGCGTAGTTAATTTCTGCCGACAGCGATTCCATCTGGTAATCGGCCATTGCGACAGGGGTGGCGTTAAAAGTGTTCGTTTCCAGAATGTCCGCGCCCGCCTGGAGATAGGCGTGATGAATTTCACCTATGACATCGGGCCGCGTCAGCACCAGCAGATCGTTGTTGCCCTTCAGGTCGCTTTGCCAGTCAGCAAACCGTGCGCCGCGAAAATCTTCTTCGCTCAGCCGATAGCTTTGGATCATTGTGCCCATGCCGCCATCCAGCACCATGATGCGCTGTGCCAGCTGCTGATGCAGCGCTTGCGTTCTGTTACTCACTCCGGCCTCTTTGTCACTTAGCGGTATGATGTCTGCGTTTCATACTGGCATAATTTTTGAGCAGGTCAAAGCGGGCAATATTCTCCGGAGAGAGTGATATTGATAACGCCGTTAACGCTTAATTTTATGGAATATCCGTGAAGCTCTATCTGCGAAGCATTGCGAGGAAATAAAAAGGCCAGCGTAGTAGCTGGCCCCCTTTCTGCTATTCCAGCGTAGGATTCATATGGCGCAAATCGAACGGCGTAATCTGGTAGACGTAGTAATTCAGCCAGTTAGAAAACAGTAGGTTGCCGTGGCTGCGCCAGCTGGCACGCGGCGGCAGCTCCGGATTGTCCTGCGGGAAATAGTTATAGGGTACTTCCGGATTTAATCCGGCTTCGTAATCGCGGTGGTATTCGCCAGACAGCGTTAACGCATCATATTCCGGATGACCCGTGACAAACGCCAGCCGCTTATCTTTGCTGGCAAACAGGTAGGCGCCCGTTTCTTCAGATTCGGCAAAGATTTCCAGATCCGTATAGTCGCGCAGCAGATGCGTCGGGAAATCTGCATAGCGAGAATGCGGTGCCAGGAAAGTATCATCAAAGCCGCGGGTTAATAGCGCGTGCGGATGCAGTATACGGTGGTCATAAACGCCCGACAGTTTCTTTTCGCGCGTCTGCTTAGGGATACCATAAAGAATATTCAGCGCAGCCTGCACGGCCCAGCAAACGAAAAGCGTGGAGGTAACGTGCTCTTTTGCCCAGTGCAGCACGCGCTGGATCTGCGGCCAGTAGGCCACGTCATCAAAATCGACCAGCCCCAGCGGCGCGCCGGTGACGATAAGGCCATCATAGTTATTGTTCTGAATATCCTCAAAATTACAGTAGAAGTTATTCAGATGTTCCATCGGGGTATTGCGCGATTCACGGCTGTCGATACGCAGCAGCTGAATATCAATCTGCAACGGCGAATTGGAAAGCAGACGCAAAAACTGGTTTTCCGTCTCGATCTTCTTTGGCATCAGATTCAAAACCAGCACTTTTAACGGACGGATTTCCTGATTGCTGGCACGCGAAGAGGTCATAACAAAGACATTTTCGTTGCGCAGAAAATTCACGGCTGGTAATTCATCGGGTACCCTAATCGGCATAGCCTGTTTCCTCAACTAACCATTTATACGTTTAGACATCCAGATAGCCAAAGATAGCGGGTTGCCCGGTAAATGTCGAGAGCTCATGCAGTAGTTGAAAATGTTTCATCTGTACTCGCTAAATAGCTCGACAAAAGGCAGCGTCACGGCTGCGTCCGCGCTGGCATGGCGGTACAGCAGCCACGTCCGGCTCTTTACCGGTTCATCGCCCACGAAAAGCGGCACGCGAAACAACGACTCCGCCAGCGGCTGATAGCTGGAGACAATTGCGTAGCCCATTCCCCGCTCCACCATCGCCAGGCAGACTTCCAGCTTGTCTACGTTCATGGTTATATGCGGCGCGGTGGAATAGCTGGCATTCCACCACCTTTCAATCAGGCGCGTAATATGGCCACCATGATTAATTTTAATTTGCGGCAGATGCGGCAACTGCGCTAAATCCAGTGGCTGGCGGCTGATCAGGTAATAGTTATCTTCATTCACCAGCCGTTTCCCCTCTTTCCAGCCGTAGTCATCCTTAACCAGCGCCAGATGCACATCGCCACGCTGTAGCCTGATATACATTTCTTCGCTAAGGCCGCTGACCAGCCTGACGCTGATCCCGGGATGCTGCTGGCTAAACTGATGCAGTAAATCGGGCAGGCAATAGGCGGCAAAGTTACTGGAGACGCCAATACGTAATTCTCCCTGCTGCGGGCCGTTCAGGTTTTGTAGCGTCGTTTTGAGCAGCTGTAGCTCAGCAAGCACGGTTTCAGCATGCTGCGCCAGGTAGCGACCCTGAGCGGAAAATGCCAGGCCACGCCCGTTTTCTTCAAATAGCTGCACAGACAGTTTGCGCTCAATCTGCTTTAGCCTGTAGCTCAGGGCGGGCTGTGAAGTAAAAAGCTGCTCCGCTGCGCGAGTAATGTTTTTGTACTGCCATACGGTCCGGATGATTAACCAGTCTTTTTCGTTCATCGCGCCCTCTGCATCGCCAGAAATCGTACTACCATAAAATATTTTTTGCTCAGGCGGTGCAAGCCATAAAAAAGCTCAATTGGGAATTGAGCAGGAAAAAGCCTATATCTGGTTAACGTATTAATTTCACAGAAATTAACTGCACCGGATCAGGGAAAAATCATGCCTGTATGCACCAAAAACGCGCAGAAAGATAAAATTATTTATGCCGTCGACACTATTGCGCCAGCAATACGAGCGCTGGCGCTGGATCTGCATCAACACCCGGAACTCAGCTTTGAGGAACACCGTTCGGCTGCGGCACTGATCGCACCACTGCGTGAAGCAGGATTTACCATTGAAACAGGTACGGCAGGACTGGAAACGGCCTTTCGCGCCAGCTGGCGAACGGGTCAGGGCGGCCCGACCATCGCCTTTTTAGCCGAGTATGATGCACTGCCAGATCTGGGCCACGCCTGTGGTCACAATCTGATTGGCAGCGCCTCGGTGGCGGCTGCGCTGGCTTTAAAAGCGGCAGAGCTGGACTTTAATGGCTGTATTGAGGTCATCGGGACGCCAGCAGAGGAAGACGGCGGCGGTAAAATCATCATGGTAGAAAAAGGCGTTTTTAAGGATACGGACGCCGTAATGATGTTTCACCCACGAGAGAAAAATATGGTCGTGCGCGGCGCTCTGGCCTGCCACGATTCAACGTTTAAATTTTACGGTAAAGCTTCTCATGCTGCATCCGCACCTCAGCTGGGGATCAGCGCGCTGGATGCGGTTATCCATACCTTTAACGGCATTAACGCCCTGCGTCAGTTTTTTACCGATGATGTGCGCGTACATGGCGTAATCACCAACGGCGGCAGCGCCGCTAACATCGTTCCCGCCTATGCAGAAGCTAAATTTATCCTGCGCGCGGCTACCGTGGGCGGCCTGAGCGAGGTACGCCGCAAGGTTTACGCTGCGGTAAAAAGTGCAGCGGAGATGACCGGCGCCCGAGTGGAAATCGAAGAAGGCCTGATCTACGCCGAGCGCAACAATAATCTGGCTCTGGCGGCCAGCTTTACCCGCAATCTGGCGATGCTGGGTGAGGAAAACCACGCTATACCGCAAAGCGGTGGCGTCGGCTCATCCGATATTGGCAATGTCAGTCAGGTGACGGCGGCTATTCATCCCTATTTGCGCATCGGCGACGTTACGCCGCATACGCCAGAGTTCGCTGCTGCGGCAGGTTCGCCAGCAGGCCTGGACGCTATGCTGACCGCCGCAAAGGCGCTGGCCATGACGGCTTACGATTTATGCCACGATGAGGCTCAGCTAATAGCCGTCAGAAATGAATTTATCGAGTGGCAATCACAAACGGTACGGGCAGGAGAAAAATAATGAAAACTTCGATTTTGACGCTGGCGACGCTGGCCCTGTGTTGTTCTTCGGCGCTGGCAGCAGGCGAAACCCTGCGAGTGGGGGCGGATTTGAGCTATCCGCCTTTCCAGTACCGCGATGTTAACGGCACGCCCACGGGCTTTGAAGTGGATATCACTAATGCCGTTTGCAAAGCCGTAGCGGTGAAATGTGTTTATGTTGTTAGCAGCTTTGATGCCGAAATCCCGTCTTTAATGGCCAAAAAGGTCGATTTCATCTCACCGCTGGGCGCCACGACGCGGCGTAAGGAATCGATAGATTTCAGTAACTTTATCTATCACGTTCCCTCGCAGCTGGTAGCTCGTAAAGGTTCAGCTTTGCAGCCAACAGTAGAATCTCTGCAGGGCAAAAATATCGCTGTGCAGCAAGGTTCTATCCAGGAGATGTACGCCAATAAATATTGGGCGCCTAAAGGCGTTAGCGTAAAAACCTATCCCGATCAGGACGTCATTTACCAGGATCTGGCAGCGGGTCGTCTTGATGGTGCGCTTAGCCCGTCGGTGGCCGTTACCTTTGGCTTTTTACAAAAGCCAGAAGGTAAAGAGTTTGCGCTGACCGGTCCGGAAGTGCGTGATGAAGTGCTATTCAGCATCGGTTCAGCCTATGGCGTGCGTAAAGGGGATGAGAAAACACGGGCGTTGCTGAATGAAGGGCTGGCGAAGATTATGGCCGATGGTAGCTGGCAGAAGATTAAGCAGCACTACTTTGGCGATATTGAAATGAAGGTGACCAGAACGGGCGCGCAGGAAGCGGTGAAATAAATCTTATGCCATGGGAAGGCGGTACGACGAACAAGATGGGGGCTGTATGCAGCTAAGTGAACCGATCCAGGCAGAACTTGTTCCTCTGATGAACCGGGTCCTGGACCAGTTTCAACACCTTAACCGCCTTTCCGGCAGCGAAGGTGCCGAACGTGCAGTCGA
The DNA here is from genome assembly GCF_019132875.1 of Erwinia phyllosphaerae. GTDB lineage: Bacteria > Pseudomonadota > Gammaproteobacteria > Enterobacterales > Enterobacteriaceae > Erwinia > Erwinia phyllosphaerae. The sequence goes on along the minus strand of NZ_JAHSPF010000019.1, from coordinate 1,732 downwards.
TTTCCTTATGCAGCAGCTTAGCGCTACAGGCCTCTCTCCGGTACGTGAAACCTGTGAGCTTTATCTCAGCGATCCGCTTGCAGGCTCGCTGATTTTGCCTGACTTTCCACACTGGCAGGGAGAAGCAAAAACTCGCTCGTTTTCGGCAAACTGTCCGGCCGGGGTAACGGGCGCGCTGGTTTACGATCGACAATCTCTTCACCCGATTAGCGACCTGGAGCGGACAGCCTGGGAAACATCGGTACGTGGAAAAATCGTTATCGCCGACCAGGCTTTTGAGGATTACGTTCAGCGTCTGTGCCAGGCGGGGGCTGTCGGTCTGGTGCATATCTGGGGATCGCCAGAATCAGCCCTGCACGAAGAAACGGTGGGGCCGGTTTGGGGAACGCCGGTACCCGACGATATGGCGCTGTACCCCACTCTTCCCGTTATTTCTGTTAACCATCAGCAAGGCAGAGAATTACTGGAAATAATAAATATGCAGCAAGAGGTGTTAGCCTGTCTTTCCACCAGGCTGAATGAGCATGTTGCCTGCTGTAGCCTGCCTGTTGTTACTATCCGTGGCGAACTTGATGAGTTTGTTTTACTTTCCAGCCATTACGATTCCTGGCATGAAGGCGTAACCGATAATGCAACGGGTAACGCACTCTGTGTCGCCGTAGCGGCGTATTTTCATCAGCATCAACCTCTTTTAAAGCGCGGACTACGCATTGCATGGTGGCCGGGCCACTCCAATGCCCGCTACGGAGGATCTACCTGGTATGCCGATCGCTATCGTCATGAGTTACAGCAGCAGTGCGTGGCTCATATCAATGTGGATTCTCCCGGCTGTAAGGGTGCAACAGAAGTTGTTGTGAATGCCAGTGGCGCAGAAAATCCTGACTTTTTACAGCGAATTGTCGGTCAGATAACGGGCAAGCCTGCCCGACGAATTATCCCTCCGGGAAAGGGAAGCGATCACTCTTTTTGGGGATGTGGTATTCCATTGCATTTTGCTTTTCGTGAAGAGCCGGAAATTGCTGACAGCCAGTCGCCTGGTAGCGGCGGTGGATGGTGGTGGCATACTGAATATGATACGCGCGACAAAGTTGATGATGCGATTCTCTGGCGCGATTGCCAGATCCATATCGGCTGGCTGGCGCAGCTACTCGGTGACGAAGCGCTACCTGTAGATCCGTCAGGCTATTTGGTCTTACTGTTGCAGGAGCTGAAGCAGTTGCAAGTTTCACTGGATGTGCAGTTTGATCTTGCGCCGATCGGCGACGAAATTCGGCGATTGCAGCAGAAAATTGCAGATATCGGTGACAGGTATAAAAATCCAGAAACAGGTCAAATTATCTGTCGAGCCGTCTCTTTATGGCATCGCGTTCGCTATAGCTCAACCGATGATTTTCATTATGACCGAAGTTATCGCGGCGGCGCTTTTGCTGGCCTACAGATTCTACGCGGGCAACGGCGCCACAATACAGCTCCGCTCACGTTCCTTACCATGACGACCCAGTTTATACGTCAGCGCGACAGAGCTATAAGTTTGCTACAGCAAAGTGGCGAGTTACTGGAAAGTATTCCGGTCTCCGACATCAGGCAGGATTTTATCAGTGCAGAAATGTAAATAAAGGGAGTTTCCTGACGCGCAAATGCAGAGTACTGCCCTGAGAAGCGACTTTCTGACACATAAGTGCGAAATGCTGTCCTGAGAAGCGGGTTTCCCGGCGCACAAATGCAAAAAACC
>NZ_JAHSPF010000018.1 GCF_019132875.1 Erwinia phyllosphaerae | reverse complement strand
TCAGAAGTGAAACGCCGTAGCGCCGATGGTAGTGTGGGGTCTCCCCATGCGAGAGTAGGGAACTGCCAGGCATCAAACTGCGATAACCCTGACCTCACGGTCAGGGTTTTTTGCATTTGTGCGCCGGGAAACCCGCTTCTCAGGACAGCATTTCGCACTTATGTGTCAGAAAGTCGCTTCTGATAGCAGCACTTTGCACTGGTGCGCCAGGAAACCCTCTTCTCAGAGCAGCACTTTGCATTTGCGCGCCGGAAACCCGCTTTAAATGGCAGTATTTTACATTTGTGCGCCGAAAATCCGCTTCTCAGGACAGCATTTCGCACTTATGTGTCAGAAACCCGCTTCTGATAGCAGCACTTTGCACTGGTGCGTCAGGAAACCTGCTTCTTAGGGCAGTACTTTGCATTTGTGTACCAGAGGTATCAGCATTACTGCGCCAGGAACATCGGCATTTCTGCTTCTATATGCCAATTTCCGCTTCTCTATGCCAGGAAAAAACCGCCGCTCTCCCCGAGCCACATTTCTGGCGCTTAAATAATCATCATAAAATTTCACTTTCCGGCAAAACTGTGCGATCTTAAGCAGAAAAAAAAATTTTCAGCCGAAGCTATTTTCAGTCGCCCCGTACGCAAAACTCTCCCGCATACAGTCACCATATCGATCGCCGTTTATCGCTAAAACCTTCCACGCAGCCAGCCTGAATCGGGTAAACTACGGGCAGTTAAATTTGTTAAGGCCGCCTCATGTCCAGCCAGCAGCACTCTTTAAAACCTTTCAACACCTTTAATCTCGACGTTTCCGCTACAAAAGTGATTGTGGTCTCCACGGCTGCCGAGCTTCTTGCCGCCTGGCAGGAAAGCCAGCGTCAGCAGCAGCCCGTGCTGTTGCTGGGTGAAGGCAGTAATATCCTGTTTCTGGAAGACTTTCAGGGCACGGTTATTGTTAACCGTATCAAAGGCATCACGCTGGAAGAGAGCGAAAGCGCCTGGCACCTGCACGTGGGCGCAGGCGAAAACTGGCATCAGCTGGTGCAATACTCGCTGGAAAAAGGGCTGCCGGGGCTTGAAAACATGGCGATGATCCCCGGCTGTACGGGGTCAGCGCCTATTCAAAACATTGGTGCTTACGGTGTCGAATTAAAAAACGTCTGCGAATACGTTGATATCCTGCATCTGGCTACCGGTAAAACCGAGCGTTTGCTGGCGCAGGATTGCCAGTTTGGTTATCGCGACAGCATTTTTAAGCATCAGTACCAGAGCGGTTACGCCATTATTGCGGTAGGCCTGCTGCTAAAAAAACAGTGGGTGCCGGTAATAACCTATGGCGATCTGAGCAAGCTATCGCCGGAAACCGTAACGCCCCAACAAATCTTTGAGGCTGTCTGCCAGATGCGCAGCAGCAAATTACCCAATCCTGCCATTACCGGCAACGCTGGTAGCTTCTTTAAAAATCCGGTCGTCACGGCTGCGCAGGCAGAGATGCTGGTAGCGGAATATACTGACATGCCGCGCTATCCTCAGGCCGACGGTAGCGTCAAACTGGCTGCAGGATGGCTGATAGATCGGTGCGATCTTAAAGGATACGTATCGGGCGGTGCCGCCGTACATCGGCAGCAGGCGCTGGTGTTGATCAATCAGGATCGCGCCACCGGCAGCGATATTGTTGCGCTTGCACATGAAGTTCGCCAGCGCGTCGGCCAAAAATTTGACGTATGGCTTGAGCCGGAAGTGCGCTTTATCGGCGCAGAAGGTGAAAAAGACGCCGTCGGAGTTATTGCATGAAAGACAACACTATCCCTTTAAAACTGGTCAGCATTCTGGCCGACGGAGAGTTTCACTCCGGCGAACAGCTGGGCGAGCAGCTGGGCATGAGCCGTGCCGCTATTAATAAGCACATGCAAACGCTAAAAGAGTGGGGCATTGATGTTTTCACCGTGACGGGTAAAGGTTATAGCCTGCCGTCACCGATCCAGTTACTGGATGAAAAGAAGATTTTGGCGGGTCTGGATCAGGGGCAGCTTGCCGTGATCCCGGTGATCGACTCGACCAACCAGTACTTACTGGACAGAATGGCTACGCTGCAATCCGGCGATGCCTGCGTGGCCGAGTATCAACAGGCAGGCCGTGGACGTCGTGGCAGGCAGTGGTTTTCCCCGTTTGGCGCTAACCTTTATCTCTCTATGTACTGGCGTCTGGAGCAGGGCCCGCTGGCCGCGATGGGGCTGAGCCTGGTTATTGGTATCGTTACGGCAGAAGTATTGCAGGCGCTGGGCGCTACCGAGGTCAAGGTAAAGTGGCCTAACGATCTCTACCTTAACGACCGTAAACTTGCAGGCATTCTTGTTGAACTGACGGGAAAAGCCGGAGATGCGGCAAATATCGTTATCGGCACCGGTATTAACCTGGCGATGCGTTCACCGGATACCAGCGTCGTTAATCAAGGCTGGATCAATCTGCAGGAAGCGGGCGTAGCCATCGATCGCAACACGCTTGCCGCCAGCCTCGTTAATAAAATGCGCGAGTCTTTGCAGCTGTTTGAACGCGAAGGACTGGCGCCTTTTATCGAACGCTGGAGCCGACTGGATAACTTCCTTGATCGTCCGGTTAAGCTGCTGATTGGCGACAGAGAAATTCCCGGTATCGCTCGCGGAATCGATCAGCAGGGCGGACTGGTTCTGGAGCAGGATGGCGTGCGCAAATCCTGGGTTGGCGGTGAAATATCCCTGCGTCCTCTGGAAAAATAAAAGGGGCGTTAGCCCCTTGAAATCGCTGATAAATCTGTAGCTCCCGGCATTACCCCACAGGACATATGCGCCGCTTTTTGCATCCTGGTAGATAACGCAGGCCGGTAGCCTTAACGGGCCTGCAAGAAAGCCAGCAGATCTTCATTCAGCTGCTGCTGATGCGTGACGGCAAACCCATGCGGTGCACCTTCATAGATTTTTAGCTGCGCGCCCTGAATGCTTTCAGCCGCCAGCTTACCGGTGGCTTCAAAAGGCACAACCTGATCGCTGCTGCCGTGGATCACCAGTGTTGGTACATCAATTTTCTTCACGTCCGGACGGAAATCCGTTTCCGAGAAGGCGGTCACGCAATCCAGCGTTCCTTTCAGGGAAGCCAGCAGAGCGATATTCAGCGTTTGCGCTTTTACGCCTTCCGAAACCGTCATCCCCTTGTTAAGACCATAGAACGGCGTAGCAAAGTCGCTAATAAACTGCGCACGGTCCTTAAGCAAGCCTGCTTTGATGCCGTCAAACACGGATTTTTCCACGCCCTCGGGATGATCGTCCGTCTTGATAAAGAGAGGCGTCACCGCGCCCAGCAGCGCCAGCCCGCTTATGCGTTCTGTACCATAGCGACCGATGTAGCGGGTAACGTCGCCGCCGCCCATTGAGAAGCCCACCAGCGTGACGTCATGCAGGTCAAGATGATTAATCAGATCGTTGATATCGGAAGCGAACGTGTCGTAGTTGTAGCCTTCCCACGGCTGATCGGAACGGCCAAAGCCACGGCGGTCGAAGGCAATAACGCGATAGCCGCGCTCGGCCAGAAAATTAAGCTGGCTGTCCCACATATCTGCGTCCAGCGGCCAGCCATGGCTAAACAATACCGGCTTACCTTGTCCCCAGTCCTTGTAATAAATTTGCGTTCCATCCTGCGTCTTGAATGTGCTCATGCTAGTTCCTCGGCTCGTGGTTGGATAACTCCATTAACCATAGCGCTCCTTTTGTCGGATACCTAAAGCAAATTTTTTAACAAGTTGTTGAAGGATTTTGTTGCATTCATCTTGCTGATAGATAAAGTTATTTTCTTAAGTGAGTTGTCAAAAAAAACTTAACGAGTTGCCAAATTCTTTCCGCTATCCGTCTGCGTCTTCCTCTCTTATTGTTGATTTCGGCAGCACAACAACCCACTTAAAAGAGGAAGTCATCATGTCCACTCTCGACCTGTTAGATCCGCAGAACTCTACGCTGATTTTTATCGACCACCAGCCACAGATGTCCTTCGGCGTCGCCAATATCGATCGCCAGCAGCTTAAAAATAACACCGTGGCGCTGGCCAAAGCGGGCAAGGTTTTTAACGTGCCGGTGATTTACACCTCGGTAGAAACGGAAAGCTTCAGCGGCTACATCTGGCCGGAACTGCTGGCGGTGCATCCGGACGTCACGCCGATTGAGCGCACCTCGATGAACTCCTGGGAAGATGCGGCGTTTGTGCAGGCGGTAGAGGCCACAGGGCGTAAGAAGCTGGTGATTTCCGCGCTGTGGACGGAAGTCTGTCTGACTTTCCCGGCGCTGATGGCGCTGAAGGCGGGCTACGAAGTGTATGTGGTGACGGATACTTCAGGCGGCACCAGCGTGGACGCTCACGAGCGTTCAATCGACCGGATGGTGCAGGCCGGCGCGGTGCCGGTAACCTGGCAGCAGGTGCTGCTGGAATACCAGCGCGACTGGTCACGCAAAGAAACCTACGACGCGGTGATGGATCTGGTTCGTGAGCACAGCGGCGCTTACGGTATGGGCGTGGACTATGCCTATACGCTGGTTCATAAAGCGCCAGCCCGTAAAGCCTGATTATGCTTCCCGGCTACGGCCGGGAAAACCGGAAGGAGAAAAACGTGGACTGGCCTAACCAACCTGAACATATCACGCTGGTGATCACCCACCAGGTGCTGGCTGGCCGACAGCCGGATTATGAACGCTGGCTGAACGTGATTATGCCGGAGGCGGCACGCTACCCGGGCCATCTTGGCGTTAACGTTCTGCGCCCGGTCCACGGTGAGCTGACCTGGACCATCCTGATCCGTTTCGACAATATGGATAATCTCTGGCGCTGGCTACAGTCCGACGACCGCAAAGCGCGGATAGCAGAACTGCCATCAATGCTCAGCGGCCAGGAACATATCGAAATGCGTCCCGGTGCGGCATTCTGGTTCACGCCGGAAACGTTAACTCACCGTTCGCCCCCGCGCTGGAAACAGTTTCTGGTCACGCTGGCGGTGATTTTTCCTTCTACCAATCTGGTGCCGTGGTTCTGGAGCACGCTGTTGCCTGGCTTAAAAGGCACGCTACAGGGCCATTTGCTTAACGATGCCAGCGTCGTCGCTCTGGTGGTCTGGTTATGGATGCCAGCGATAACGCGCCTGCTTAAAAACTGGCTCAGCCCAACGGCGAAGCCCGGAGAAAAATCATGAATAACGCGACATTGATTCTGACCAACGGCAAGTTTCATACGGTAGATCGTGATAACCCACTGGCAACGGCGGTGGCTATTAAAGACGGGAAATTTCTGGCCGTCGGCAGCGAAGCGGAAGCGATGCAGTATGCCGACGACGCGACACAGATCGTTGATTTACATGGCTCTACCGGTATTCCCGGCTTAAACGATTCGCATCTGCACCTGATCCGTGGCGGACTGAATTATAACCTTGAACTGCGCTGGGAAGGCGTACCTTCACTGGCCGATGCGTTAAGAATGTTGAAAGAGCAGGCGCTGCGCACGCCAAATCCGCAGTGGGTGAGGGTTGTTGGTGGCTGGAACGAATTTCAGTTTGCCGAGCGGCGCATGCCTACGCTGGACGAGATCAACGAAGCCGCACCCGATACGCCAGTTTTTATTCTGCACCTTTACGATCGCGCCTTGCTTAATCGCGCCGCGTTAAAAGTGGTGGGTTACACTCGCGATACGCCAAACCCGCCGGGCGGTGAGATCCAGCGTGACGGCAACGGCAATCCAACCGGGATGCTGATTGCGCGGCCTAACGCGATGCTGCTGTACGCGACGCTGGCGAAAGGGCCAAAACTTCCGCTGGAACAGCAGGTTAACTCTACACGGCAGTTTATGCGCGAGCTGAACCGGCTGGGTCTGACCAGCGCCATCGACGCGGGCGGCGGCTTCCAGAACTATCCCGACGATTATGAGGTGATTGCCGAACTGCATAAGAAGAAGCAGCTGACGGTACGCATCGCCTATAACCTTTTCACCCAGCGTCCGGGACACGAAGTCGAAGATTTCGAAAAGTGGACGGATATGCTTAAGCCGGGACAGGGCACCGATTTCTATCGGCATAACGGCGCGGGCGAAATGCTGGTATTTTCCGCTGCCGATTTTGAGGATTTTCTGGAACCGCGTCCCGATCTGGCGCCGGGCATGGAGGATGAGCTGGAGCGCGTGGTACGGCACCTTGTCGAGCATCGCTGGCCGTTCCGTCTGCACGCTACCTATAACGAATCCATCAGCCGCATGCTGGACGTGTTTGAGAAGGTTGACCGCGATATTCCTTTTAACGGCCTGCACTGGTTTTTCGATCATGCTGAAACCATTACCGAAGCCAATATTGAGCGCGTAAAACGGCTTGGCGGCGGTATTGCCGTGCAGCACCGTATGGCGTTCCAGGGCGAATATTTTGCGGAGCGTTATGGAAAAGAAGCGGTAAAACAAACGCCGCCGGTGGCGAAAATGTTAAACGCAGAGCTGCCGGTTGGTCTGGGAACGGATGCTACCCGCGTGGCAAGTTACAATCCGTGGACCGCGCTTTACTGGCTGGTTTCAGGACGTACCGTAGGCGGTATGGCGATGTATGACGATAGCGCCCGGCTGGATCGCGAAACGGCCCTGATGCTGTGGACGCAGGGCAGCGCCTGGTTCTCCAGCGAGCAGGGTAAAAAAGGGCAGATCAAGGCTGGTCAGCTGGCGGATCTGGTGATTTTGTCCAAAGACTATTTCAGCGTGCCGGAGGAAGAGATCAAGGGCATTGAGTCGGTGCTGACGATGGTGGATGGCAAAATTGTTTATGCCGCAGGTGGCTTCAGTCCGCTTTCGCCGCCTTCGATTCCGGTGTTGCCAGAATGGTCACCGGTGGTGAACGTACCTGGCCACTATCGCAGCGCGCCGCCTGCTACGCGCGCGGGTCTGACGCAGCAGATACATCAGTGCAGCGGCCCATGCGGCGTACATCAGCATTCGCATAACGTGGCGCGGCATTCAACGGTGCCCGTTTCGGACGACAATGCTTTCTGGGGCGCACTGGGCTGTTCCTGCTTCGCTTTCTGATCCCCTTCGAAACAAGGCCACACCATAGCGTGCGGCCTTACTGCTTTATTCCGCCATTCGCTGCTGTCTTACGGACGCCAGCGGCCAGTCCCAATCGCCTGAAGAAAATGTACGCGCTAAAACCAAAAGCGTGACCCCCGCAGCGGTTTTGTGAAGTTATGTCAATATAATGCAAATAGAAACAATTATCGTTATCATGCGCATTCATTAACATACGGACACATAATCAGGGACGGAATATGGTTAACGCTAATGTCTTTAAACTTAACCCTCTGGCAACGATGCTGATGGGATTGTTAAGCGCGCCGGTTTTTGCCGCCGAAGAAGTCAAAGAAGACGAACCGCAAATGGTCGTCACCCGCTCAGCGGAAGAGCAGTTAAAACAGCAGCCTGGCGTTTCGGTCATTACCGCCGAAGATATTGCCAAAGATCCACCGGTTAACGACCTTTCCGACATTATCCGCAAAATGCCCGGCGTTAATCTTACCGGCAACAGCGCTACCGGCAGCCGTGGCAACAATCGCCAGATTGATATTCGCGGCATGGGGCCGGAAAACACGCTGATCCTGATCGACGGGGTGCCTACGCTGTCCCGTAATTCCGTACGTTACAGCTGGCGCGGCGAACGTGATTCACGCGGCGACAGCAACTGGGTACCGGCGGAGATGGTCAAGCGCATAGACGTGCTGCGCGGCCCGGCTGCGGCGCGCTACGGTTCCGGCGCGGCGGGCGGCGTGATTAATATCATCACCAAACGCCCGACTAACGACTGGCACGGCTCGCTGTCGCTGTTCACCAACCAGCCGGAAAACGACAAGGAAGGCGCGACCAGGCGCGCCAACTTCAACCTGAGCGGCCCGCTGGCTGGCGAGGCGCTGACCATGCGCCTTTACGGCAACCTCAACAAAACCGATGCCGATGCTTACGATATCAATACGGCCGAAAACGGCAGCTACGCGGCCGGGCACGAAGGCGTGCGTAATAAGGATGTGAACGCGCAGTTTTCATGGAAAATGAAGCCGACGCAAATCGTTGATTTCGATCTTGGCTATAGCCGCCAGGGCAATATTTATGCGGGCGATACGCAGCACAGCAACGGCAATACCAGCGATCTGGTGCCAACGCTTTACGGACATGAAACGAACCGTATGTATCGTCAAAGCTATGGGGTCACGCATAACGGCGTCTGGGACTGGGGGCAGTCGAAAGTCGGCCTCTATTATGAAAAAACCAATAATACCCGCCTGCATGAAGGTACGACGGGCCGCGTAGAAGGGATGATTACCAACGATGTTTATAATACCAGCCGTCTGCAAAACTACCGTACCAGCGGCGAGGTAACGGTTCCGCTGGAAAAATGGCTGGAACAAACGCTGACGCTTGGCGCGGAGTGGAACCGCGAGGCGCTTGACGATCCGGCTTCTATGCAGACAACCAACGCCAGCGGCGTAACGGGTAGCGGTATTGCGAGCAATCGCAGCGCTAAAAATAGCGCGGAGCTGAGCGCGCTCTATTTTGAAGACAACATTGAGCCGGTCGTCGGCACCAACCTGATCCCGGGTCTGCGCTTTGACTACCACAGTAAGTTTGGTGCTAATTTTAGCCCAAGTCTTAATGCCTCCCAGGCGCTGGGAGACTATTTCAAGCTGAAAGCCGGTATCGCCCGCGTGTTTAAAGCGCCTAATCTCTACCAGTCAACCAACGGTTATCTGCTGGTGACCAGGGGAAATGGTTGCCCCATTGGTATTAAAGAAAAATGCTATTTATTGGGCAATCCGGATCTCAGCCCTGAAATCAGCATTAACAAAGAGCTTGGCCTGGAGTTTAACTACGAGGGTTATGCCGCTGGCATCACCTATTTCCGCAACGACTATAAAAGTAAAATCGTTTCCGGTACCAACGTATTTGGCTATGCCTCTAATGGCTATCACGTCTTGCGCTGGGAAAACGGCGGCAAAGCGCTGGTGGAAGGGCTGGAAGGTAATCTGACGGTGCCGGTCATTAAAGAAAAGCTGGAATGGCGCACCAACGCAACTTATATGATTACTTCAGAAAATAAAGACACCGGCAATCCGCTATCGATTATTCCTGAATATACTATTAATACTATGCTGGATTATAAAATAACGGAAAAACTTGCCGCTAACCTTAACTGGACTTTTTACGGAAGACAAAAGCCGCGCAAGTATGCGGAAATGAGAACTGAAGTTGGCTCGCTTTCAGATAAAGAAGTAGGGGCTTATTCCGTTGTCGGGCTTGGCGTAAATTATGACGTTATTAAAAACGTCCAGCTTAAAGCGGGTATCAGTAACCTGTTTGATAAACGCCTCTACCGTGAAAACGAAGGGGCTTCGACCTATAACGAACCTGGCCGCGCTTACTATGCCGGTATGACGCTATCGTTTTAACTATCACCATAGCCAGCTTCGGCTGGCTTGAATTTTTCACTCGTCTGCAGCCAGCTTCGGCTGGCTTAAATTTGTCGGTCGTCTGCAGTTAGCTTCGGCTGGTTTAAATTTGTCACTCGTCTACAGCCAGCTTCGGCTGGCTTTTTTCTGTCCTGGGGAGACACGCAAGAACAGGAGTAACCGCCCGCTGACCTTCGGCTGAAAAATAAAACAGCACCATTCTTTCCTGCGGCGATAGTTATTAATGGCGTACGCACCCGCCTTCTCCGTTTTATATCTTGAATTTATCTTTTTGCTTCTTTGCCGACCTCTGGGAGGAGATAAGTGTGCCTATACTCCCTTCAAAGCCGGGAGGAAAAGGCCGAATCGTTCTCTATGACGATTGTTATAAAAAAACCAGGGAAGCGACTCAGTTAACCGGGATACCTGTTATGGCAACGATCGAAAAGATTATTCTTACTCACCTCTGGATCCGTATTGTGGGATGCTGTTTAATTGTGCTGGCGGTTATTTTTACGCTCTGCCGCATTTATATCAGCGTAGCCGTTGAAGAGGTTTATTCAGACCTGGCGCAGCCGGGAGAAACGGAAGCGCCTTCAACATTTACGACCTATCCTTCTTCGCAAAATACAGAAGCCATTATTGGCGGACGGGGAACCGGACTGAACTGTTCCATCCCCTACGTGATGAAAAAAATCGCTTTTAAAACGGTAAAAGAAGGATCGGATATTTCGTTGCGCTTTCGCCAGGCCTGCGTGATGCACGACCTTTGCTACCGGCACGGCTTTGCCACCTACGGCTATACGCAGAACGATTGCGATACGCGCTTGCAGCAGTCTGCCTATCGGCTGTGTCGTCAGATTGGCAGCCTGGGCCGCGCTAAAATCAACGTTCCGCTTTCTGACTATTCCATCTGCGAACACGAAGCCAAAGAAGTATTGATGGGCGTAACGCTGGGCGGGGCAGGCTCTTACCACGGCAAAGGAAGCTCGACCTGGTTTGAATACGATCCACAACCCGCCACAGCAGACAGCTATATCGTTGGCCGTGCCGTGCCGGGAGGAGTCGTCAGCGATCCCGGTAAAGATTACGGCGTACGCACCTTCTATTTCAGACGCAATACCGTAAAAATGCGGGTGCTGGCGGCAACGCCGGAAAGCAACGACGTCAACGCTTTGCCTTTTCCGGGGGCGCTGGTGGCGACACCACCGCTGCTAACCGGCATGGTTGAAGGCGATAACAACATTTATGCGCCGCCGCTGGTTTCGCTGGCTCGCAATTCGTTCTCAGAAACCAGCGTGCACCTTATTCCCTTCGTGATTACCCGACAGAATGTTGCCGGCAAAGCAAGCCACCTCCTGTCGATACCGCCCTGTTCGGATAAAGGCAGCGATGCCTGCACGCTGGATGCGGATGCCTCGATCAATAAATTCGCTCTTATTGATAATAAGCCGACGCTGATTTCGCTGACGCATCGCGGCGTGTTGAGCAGCAATAAAACCACGGTTGAGATTGGGCAGAGAGCGTTCATGCAAAATGATGGGACGAAAAGCGAATATTTTCTTAATGGCCCAACGGCGCCGATCCACAATCAGTATCGCTTTCTGGCGCATGACATGCTGCTGGAAAGGGATTTGTCCGGCAGAGTTACCCACGCATGGGCCTTCGCGCGCGGCGTTCAGGTTTCCGCAGACGGAAAACAGTTTGTCCGGGACGACAGCGGCAAAGATTATTCGGTTCGCGTTGCCGTTGCGCGGCAGCAGTTAGGCGCTGGCCATGCTGAAAATATTCAACGCTTCTCTCTGCAGGCGAAAGAAACGGACGAACCGCTATCGCTGGTCAGGCTGGGGAGCGGCAAAGGGATGGCGCTGGTGGGGCTGGCCTGGTCAGATGACGACCTGAGTCGCGTTGAGAGCGATAAACCGGCAGAGAAACCGCCGCTGCTTAAGATCTGGCGGCTACCGCAAAACGGCATGGCGCCCGATCCAGCTCCGCAGGTGCTGAGCTTACCGTTGCCCATTCCTAACGGCTACATCGGTTTAGCGCCGGTTATCGCCCGCCTGAGCACGCAGGATGCGCCGCTGCTGGTGCTGACTCGCGTTGCGCCGGACAGCTGGCGGAATGATGAAAACCAGCCCAAACCGTCCGTGACGATGGACACGCTGGCCGTGAATTTTGTTATTGCCAGCCTCGTGAGCAACGGCGACAGGCCGCTCTCTTTTGCCAGTAACTACCAGCTGCGCTGCGAAATCGCCCTGAACAAGCAGCTCCAGTCTCCGGAAGCCCACACGGCCAAACAGCGCGCCTATCGCACGCTGTTTGGCTACTACAGCGCGGCGCTGGAGGCAAGGAACCCCGCCTGGCAGATCGACTCGATCAAGTCAGATCTGGCGCAGCGCTGGCGCATGAGTCAGGTGATCGTTTCAGAACGCCGTTTAGAAAAAGAGGGCGCGGTGCTGGCGCTGACGATGGTTTTTAACGGTTTCCCGGCCATGTCTTTTCAGGTGTTGTTAAAAGAGGAGAACGGACGGTTACGCTATTTGCCGTCTGATACTCTGCCAGGCTTCCTGAATGGCTGCGCGCTGAACCCTTTACCCTCGTCCAGACAGCAGGCCAGCTAACGGCAAAAAGACGTTCCGTACCCACTTTTTTCAGCAGACAATAAAAAGGCCAGACGCTTGCGCGCCTGGCCTTTTTAGCGGTGACCGTGATTAACGCATAGTCACAAATTCTTCTGCACCGGTCGGATGGATAGCGACGGTATTGTCGAAGTCTTTTTTGGTTGCGCCCATTTTCAGCGCAACCGCGAAGCCTTGCAGCATCTCGTCCATACCGTAACCGATACCGTGGATGCCGACGATTTTCTCATCTTTACCCACGCAAACCAGCTTCATACGGCACGGCTGGCGATGCTGGGTTACAGCGGTATACATAGCGGTAAAGGAGGATTTATAGACCTTCACTTCTTCATCGCCATATTTCTCGCGTGCTTCCGGCTCGCTCAGGCCAACGGTGCCGATTGGCGGATGGCTGAACACCACGGTCGGCACATTGCTGTAATCCAGATGCTCGTCCGGCTTGTTGTTAAACAGGCGTTCGGACAGGCGACGGCCAGCGGCAACGGCCACCGGCGTCAGCTCGACGGCACCGGTATTATCGCCAACGGCATAAATACCTTTCACGTTGGTATTCTGATACTTATCGACGTTGATATAGCCTTTTTCGTTCAGCGCAACGCCGGTCACGTCCAGGTTCAGATTATCGGTCGCCGGTTCACGGCCAATTGCCCAGACCAGACAATCCACGGTCTGCTCTTTGCCGTTTTCCAGCTGTAGCGTCAGGCTGCCGTCGGCGTTTTTCACAATCGCTTTCGGAATAGATTCGGTATGCAGCGTTGGGCCTTCGGTGTTCATCACCTCAACCAGCGTCTCAACGATCATCGGATCGAAGGTGCGCAGCGGCGCGTGCTTACGCACAAACAGGTGCGTTTCGGAGCCGAGCGCGTTTACCACGCCAGCGATCTCAACCGCGATATAGCCTGCGCCTACAACCGCAGTGCGTTTTGGCAGCGCATCCAGCTCAAAAAAGCCGTCAGAATCGATACCGTATTCGGCACCTGGAATCGACGGATGGCTTGGGCGGCCACCGGTGGCGATCAGAATATGATCGGCAGTAATTTTTTCGCCGTTCACTTCAACGGTGTGCGCATCGACAAAGCGTGCGAAGCCTTTGATCACATCTACTTTATTTTTACCCAGCACGTTGTCGTACGAGGTATGAATGCGGTCAATGTAGGCGCTGCGGTTTTTTACCAGCGTCGCCCAGTCAAAGCTGTTAACGGTGGTATTAAAGCCGTAATCCGGGCCGTACTGATGAATAGCCTCGGCAATCTGTGCCGCATGCCACATTACTTTTTTCGGCACGCAGCCGACGTTCACGCAGGTGCCGCCAAGGTCTTTCGCCTCAATCAGCGCGCATTTTTGTCCGTACATAGCTGCACGGTTAATGGAAGCGATGCCGCCGCTGCCGCCGCCAATAGCAAGGTAGTCATAATGTCTGGTCATCGAAAGAGTTCCATAAGAGTCAAATAAACTGGGCTTAGTGTAACGCCAGTCGGCCAAATGCCGCAAAGTTTGCGTCTATGATTGTGATAGGGCCGGCGCGTTAAAATCGTCACTATTCAACGTATATTGTGACGCAGTCTGCTATTTTTGGCTTGAAAACCTGCACAGAGAGGCCGAATGGAACTCCTTTTTTTAGGCACCGGCGCGGGTACGCCCAGCCGCCAGCGCAATGTCACCAGTATCGCATTAAATTTACAGACCGTACGCAGCGGCAGCTGGCTGTTTGACTGCGGAGAAGGTACGCAGCATCAGATCCTGCGCAGCCCGGTCAAACCCGGCAAGCTGGAAAAAATCTTTATTACCCATCTGCACGGCGACCATATCTTTGGCCTGCCGGGGCTGCTGACCAGTCGCTCGATGAACGGCATTAGCGAAGGCATCACGCTTTATGGCCCGCCAGGCATCAAAACTTTTGTCGAAACGACGCTAAGCCTGAGCGGCTCCTGGCTAACTTTTCCGCTGGACATTGTGGAAATCAGCGCCGGCGAGCTCTTTAGTGACGATCATTTTCGCGTTACGGCTTATCCGCTTACCCATCCGGTTGAGTGCTACGGCTTTCGCATTGAAGAGCACGACAGGCCCGGCACGCTGGACGCGGAGCGGCTGCTGGCGGACGGTATCAGGCCCGGCAAACTGTTTCAGCAGCTGAAACAGGGGCTAACGGTAACCATGGAAGATGGTCAGGTGGTCGACGGCCGCCGCTACCTTGGCCCGCCGATAAAAGGGCGGACGCTGGCGATATTTGGCGACACCGCGCCCACCGCTGCGGCAACAGCGCTGGCGGCCAATGCGGACGTGGTAGTGCATGAAGCGACACTGGAAGCGGCAATGGTGGAAAAAGCCAACAGCCGTGGACATTCATCCACCGTTCAGGCAGCCACGATGGCAAAGGAAGCGCAGGCGAAAAAGCTGATCGTGACGCACCTGAGTTCGCGCTATCTGCGTGAAGATACCGAACGCCTGCTGGCTGAATGTCGGGAAATTTTTCCGGCTACCGAGATGGCGCACGATTTTGCGGTGTTTGAACTTTAAGAAGGAAGCGGGGCGCGCTCGTCAGATTTGCAGGATTGCGCCTTTTAAACGCTGACGAGCTGAAATGGAATCGGTAGCCGGACGTGATAACCCGGCTACGGCCGGTTTTATTCCGGCACGATCCAGCTGACTTTGGTGTGGCCAGTACCGGCCGGCACCAGATGCTTATGCAGCCACGGCAGCACGTTGTTCATCTGCTGCTCCAGCTTCCATGGCGGGTTAATCACGATCATACCGGAAGCGGTCATGCCGCGCTGATCGCTGTCCGGCCGCACGGCCAGTTCGATTTGCAGGATCCGACGGATGCCGGTCGCTTCCAGCTCGGCAAACATGCGCTTAATCTGCTGACGCAGTACCACGGGATACCAGAGCGCGAACACGCCGGTGCCGAAACGCTTGTAGCCTTCCTGAATGCCTTTTACCACCGCCTGGTAATCCGTTTTAATTTCGTAAGGCGGATCGATAAGAATCAGGCCGCGACGCGACGGCGGCGGCAGCTTAGATTTTAGCTGCTGATAACCGTCAGCTCGTTCGGTGCGCGCGCGGTCATCTTTCAGAAACTCATTGCGCAGCAGCGGAAAATCGCTCGGATGCAGCTCGGTCAGGTTTAGCTTGTCATCTTCACGCAGCAAATGGCGCGCAATCAGCGGCGAGCCAGGATAAAAGCGCAGCTTGCCGTTAGGGTTCAGGGCATTGATGCAGGAAATATAGCTTTCCAGCTCTTCCGGCAGATCGTCCTGCTGCCAGATACGGGCGATCCCTTCCAGATATTCTCCGGTACGTTCGGCATGTTCGCCGCTCAGCTGGTAGCGCCCGGCACCCGCGTGGGTATCAAGATAAAGGTAAGGCTTATCTTTCTCGTTAAGCGCGTTGATGATCAGGCTCTGAACGGTATGTTTGAGAACGTCGGCGTGATTGCCGGCGTGAAAACTGTGGCGATAACTCAGCATGTCGTGGGATCTGTCCGGTGGGAGAATAGCAAGTGTGCCGCCTGAGCGGCACGAGTCAGGCACAGTATAACTGTCTGGCAGAAAAAATGCGCTATCCAGGCTGGTGGTACCAGAACGGGTAGGTAAAAAACAGCAGGTGCAGCAGGTTAAAAGCAAAATGCACCAGCGCGGCAACCCAGACGCGTCCGCTCCACTGCCAGGCCAGACCATAAATCACGCCGGTTAAGGCCGCAAAAAACACCAGCAGCGGCCCGCCGGGGTAGTGCACCAGCCCAAACAGCACGGCGGTGGCCAGCAGTGCCCAAAGGTTGCCAAACCGCTGGCTCAGCCGCTGCTGAATATAGCCGCGAAACAGCGCCTCTTCGGCGAACGACACGAAAAACAGATTCGCCAGCATAAAAGCACCGAGCCATTCAGGGTAATGCGGCTCCACGCGTAAACCGCCGGCCAGCGTGGCAAACAGCAGCAAAAGCGGCATAGAGAGCAGCAGCACCAGCCACCACAGACGATTGCCGGGCGGCGTAGCCGGGCGTTTCAGCAGCGTGGGCAGGCAGCCCAGCAGCACAAAGGGGATCAGCGCCTTGTCAAAGTTATAATAGAAGGTAAAAGGCGCGCTCTGCGGCCCGGCTAGCGCACCGGAAACGATCTTCAGGTTATGGAAGCCGGGCAGCAGATGCAGCATTAGCGCGACGGATCCGGCAACCAGAAAAGCTTCCCCTGCGAGGGCTAATTTATTCTGCGCTTTTTGTCGGTAGCAAAAGAAGGCGACGCCGCCGAGCGCGCCGAGCGCGGCCAGTGCGGGCGGCTGCAAGGTAGAATTAATCGTGCCGATAACCAGCGTGACGGCCAGCAATCCCAGCGCCGCCCGGCGATAAAAAGGTAGAAAGAACAACGATGCGACAAGGCAATACCACATAAAGACGCTCCCTGTAATGAGATAAACGCAACGGCGGGAAAAGTATGCTCCCGCTTCACTTTACAGGCAATTCCCTTTTTCCCTGCCGTCGATGCCCCATTGATTTTCGCTACACTTAGCCTCATGTTAGCTAAATCGCGCGCCGCAACGCGCCCTATACATCGATAACAAGGACTGCGCTATGACCAATCCGCTACTCTCTTCTTTTACGCTTCCCCCGTTTTCCGCCATTAAGCCCGAACACGTGGTGCCAGCCGTGACTCAGGCGTTGGACGATTGCCGCGCGGCAGTAGAAAAAGTTGTTGCCCAGGGGACGCCTTACACCTGGGATAACCTGGTACAGCCGCTTTCAGAAGTGGACGATCGCCTGGGCCGTCTGTTTTCGCCGGTCAGCCATCTTAACTCGGTAAAAAACAGTCCTGAGCTGCGTCAGGCCTACGAACAAACCTTGCCGTTGCTTTCTGAATACAGCACCTGGGTCGGCCAGCACGAAGGTTTGTATCAGGCTTATCGTAATCTGAAAGAGCATAGCTATGCAGAGCTGAGCGCGCCGCAGAAAAAAGCGGTAGATAACGCGCTGCGCGACTTTGAGCTGTCCGGTATCGGTCTGTCGAAAGAGAAGCAGAAACGCTATGGCGAAATCGCCGCACGCCTTTCCGAGCTGGGTTCCACCTATAGCAACAACGTGCTGGACGCCACGATGGGCTGGAGCAAGCTGATTACCGATGAAAGCGAACTTTCCGGCATGCCGGAAAGTTCGCTGGCCGCCGCCAAAGCGCAGGCGGAAGCGAAAGAGCAAGAAGGCTGGCTGCTGACGCTGGATATCCCCAGCTATCTGCCGGTAATGACCTACTGCGATAACCAGGCGCTGCGCGAAGAGATGTACCGCGCTTACTCTACCCGCGCTTCCGATCAGGGCCCGAACGCCGGGAAATGGGACAACAGCGAAGTGATGGCCGAAGAGCTGGCGCTGCGTCACGAGCTGGCGCAACTGCTGGGCTTCTCCTCCTATGCTGAAAAGTCGCTGGCGACCAAAATGGCCGAAAATCCGGCGCAGGTGACCGATTTCCTGACCGATCTGGCGAAGCGTGCGCGTCCTCAGGCTGAAAAAGAACTGGAGCAGCTGCGTGCCTTTGCTAAAAAAGAGCACGGCATTGACGAGCTGAATCCGTGGGATCTCACTTACTACGGCGAAAAACAGAAGCAGCATCTTTATGCCATCAGCGATGAGCAGCTGCGCCCTTACTTCCCGGAAGAGCGTGCGGTTAACGGCCTGTTCGAGGTTGTTAAGCGTATTTACGGCATTACCGCAAAAGAGCGCAAAGACGTTGATGTTTACCATCCGGACGTGCGCTTCTTCGACCTGTTTGACGAGAGCGGCGAGCTGCGCGGTAGCTTCTATCTGGATCTGTACGCGCGTGAAAACAAACGCGGCGGTGCCTGGATGGATGACTGCGTCGGCCAGATGCGTCTTGCGGACGGCTCGTTGCAAAAACCGGTCGCCTACCTGACCTGTAACTTCAACCGTCCGCTCAACGGCAAGCCTGCGCTGTTTACGCACGATGAAGTTACCACGCTGTTCCATGAATTCGGGCACGGCCTGCATCACATGCTGACCCGTATTGAAACGCCGGGCGTGTCCGGCATCAGCGGCGTGCCGTGGGATGCCGTCGAGCTGCCAAGCCAGTTTATGGAAAACTGGTGCTGGGAGCCGGAAGCGCTGGCCTTTATTTCCGGCCATTACGAAACCGGCGAGCCGCTGCCTCAGGCGCTGCTGGACAAAATGCTGGCGGCGAAAAACTACCAGGCGGCGCTGTTTATTCTGCGTCAGCTGGAGTTTGGCCTGTTTGACTTCCGCCTGCACGCCGAGTTCGATCCGGCCAAAGGCGCGCAGATTCTGGAGATGCTGAAAGAGATCAAGAAGCTGGTGGCCGTGGTACCAAGCCCGGCCTGGGGCCGCTTCCCACATGCCTTCAGCCACATCTTCGCAGGCGGCTATGCAGCAGGTTACTACAGCTATCTGTGGGCGGACGTGCTGGCGGCCGATGCCTATTCGCGTTTTGAAGAAGAGGGTATTTTCAATCGCGAAACGGGCCAGTCTTTCCTGGACAATATCCTGACGCGTGGCGGTTCTGAAGAGCCGATGGAGCTGTTTAAACGCTTCCGTGGCCGCGAGCCGCAGCTGGACGCGATGCTGGCCCATTATGGCATCGCCGGGTGAAGATTTGCCTGATTGACGAAACGGGCGCCGGAGACGGCGCCTTATCCGTTTTAGCCGATCGCTGGCAGCTGGAGCACGACGAGCAGGCCACGATGGCGCTGGCGCTGACCGCAACCCATCTGGAGCTGCGCAAGCGTGATGAGCCAAAGCTGGGCGGCATCTTTGTCGATTTTGTTGAGGGTGCCATGGCGCACCGCCGCCGCTTTGGTGGTGGACGTGGCGAAGCGGTAGCAAAAGCGGTAGGCATTAAGGGAAGCTATCTGCCGGTAGTGACCGACGCGACGGCAGGGCTGGGGCGAGACGCCTTTGTGCTGGCCTCGCTCGGCTGTCGCGTACAGATGCTGGAGCGGCATCCTGTCGTTGCGGCGCTGCTGGACGACGGTCTGCAACGCGGCTACCGCAATGCCGAAATCGGCGGCTGGCTGCAGGAACGTTTAACGCTGGTGCATGCTTCCAGTCTGGAAGCGCTGGCGGCAAGCAGTGAAAAGCCTGACGTGGTCTATCTGGATCCCATGTACCCACATAAGCAAAAAAGCGCGCTGGTTAAAAAAGAGATGCGCGTCTTTCAGACGCTGGTGGGTGCGGATAATGATGCCGACGGGCTACTGGAACCTGCAAGACGACTGGCGAAAAAGCGGGTAGTGGTAAAACGCCCCGACTACGCGCCACCGTTAGCTGGGGTAGCCACACAGTCTGCGGTGGTAACCAAAAGCCATCGCTTCGATATTTATCCCCCGCTGGCTGACGCAGCGCTTTAGCCACGGGGTACAACCAACAAAAGCCGCTTTGTTCAGACTAAAGCGGCTTTTTTTATTGCCACACGCCGCTCAAATCAGCTTTCTTCTTCATCACGCAGCGGCACAATCAGCATATCGATATGCACGGTGTTGATCAGCTGGCGCGCGGAAGACATCAGCTTACTCCAGAAATCCTGATGATGGCCGCATACCACCAAATCAACATCATAGCGCTTGATGGCATCAACCAGCACCTGGCCCAGATCGCCGCTGCCGCTGAGCGTTTCTGAAATAGGGTAGCCTGCGCTGTTGGAAATATCCGCCAGCGCGGTGTGGGTTTCTTCGGAAATACGCTTCTGCATATCGCCCAGGTTTACATCAATCAAACCGGTGTAGAGATCCGAATAATTAACATCCACATGGATCAGCGAAACTTTGGCATCGTAAGGACGAGCCATCGAAACCGCTTTCGCGACCAGCAGTTTACTTTCTGGCGAAAGATCGACAGCAATCAGAATGTGTTTGTAAGACATAACGCTCTCCTTGTTCGGTACGGCCGCATATATGCAGGCGGTCTGGCATCATAACACATTGAATTAGTGCGATGTGGCAGGGTTCTGAGCGCCTGGAACCGCGCATTTTTTATCTCTTAAGTATAGCGTTAATTGTTAACAAATCCCGGTTTGCCCTTTCTGTTTGCGAGCGGGATCAAAAGGAATTTCCTCTCTTTTTTATTCTGGCCGCAAACAGCGCTGGCAAAAATTTCATCTCATCTCCTAAACTGAAGAAGACAATAAAAATACAGAACAGCTACGCTGCTGTTACAACAATTCAAACTTAGGGTGGGCGAAGCGAAAACGAGCAGCGTTGATTGTCGTGGCTGCGGATAAAGCATCGCCGTGGAGGAGATCATGATTAGCACCATCGCACTTTTTTGGGCTCTTTGTGTGGTTTGTCTGGTTAATATGGCGCGTTACTTCTCTTCTTTGCGTGCGCTGCTGGTGGTGCTGCGAGGCTGCGATCCTTTGCTTTATCAGTACGTTGATGGGGCCGGGTTTTTTACTTCTCATGGCCAGCCGGGTAAACAGGTGCGGCTGGTGCGCTATATCTGGCTACAACGCTATCGCGATCATCACGACGAAGAGTTTATCCGCCGCTGCGAGCGGGTTCGCGGGCAGTTTATCCTGACCAGCGCGCTGTGCGGTCTGGTCTTTATCAGCCTTATTGGGCTATTTATCTGGCATTGAAGAGCCTGTCCGGGCTATTTATCAGGCATAAAACGGTCTGGGCTACTGGCGTTAAGGCATAAAAAAAGGCGGGGAAAATTCCCCGCCTTGTTGTTCCTGCTGACGAATCAGGGAACCAGCTTCAGCGCTAACCAGTAAAGGCAGCCCGACAGCACGATCGATACAGGTAACGTAAATACCCAGGCTAACAGGATATTTTTAATCGTCTTACCCTGAACGCCGCCGCCGTCGACCAGCATGGTGCCGGCCACGGAAGAGGAGAGAACGTGGGTCGTTGAAACGGGCATGCCGGTATAGCTGGCCACGCCGATAGAAACGGCAGCGGTCATCTGTGCAGCCATTCCCTGCGCATAGGTCATGCCTTTCTTACCGATTTTTTCACCGATAGTGGTGGCGACACGGCGCCAGCCAACCATCGTACCCAGCGACAGCGCAAGCGCTACGGCAACGATAATCCACACAGGGGCGTACTCAACGGTATTCAGCATATCGTCTTTCAGCTTGCCAAGAAAACGGCGGTCTTCGGCAGTGGTGCTCTGTAACTTAGCCGTTTTATCGGCGGTATCAGAGACGCACATCAGCAGACGACGCAGCTGGCTGCGTTGCTCAACGTTTAACGCGTCGTAGCTTTGCAGATTACTCAGCAGGCCTTGAGCACGTTGGATAGCCGGCATCGCGCGAGCGGCATCGCAGTGAAACTCATGCGGAGCGCCCGGATTTTCCTGCGGTGCGGGTACAACAGGCGGAGCCATCTGCACAATCTGGGTCAGCGAATCAGCATGCTGCTGATAATACTGTTCCAGATGGTTTACCGCATCGCGGGTACGCGTAATGTCATAGCCCGACGAGTTCATATTGACCACAAAGCCCGCCGGCGCCACGCCAATCAGCACCAGCATGATTAGGCCAATGCCTTTCTGTCCGTCGTTAGCACCGTGAGAATAGCTCACGCCGATAGCCGAGACGATCAGCGCGGTGCGCGTCCAGAACGGCGGCTTTTTCTTGCCGTCGATCTTCTCGCGTTCCGCTGGCGTCATATGAATACGGCGGCGTTTCTTACTGCCGCTCCAGTAGCGACGCAGAATAAACACCAGGCTACCGGCCAGTACCAGGCCGACAATCGGCGAGATAACCAGCGACATAAAGATGCCGATCATTTTCGGGATATTCAGCGCGTCCACTACCGAAGTGCCGGTAAGCAGCGCGTTGGTCAGGCCAATGCCGATGATGGCCCCGATGAGGGTATGAGAGCTGGAGGCAGGCAGGCCAAAATACCAGGTGCCCAGATTCCAGATGATAGCAGCCAGCAGCATGGAAAAGACCATGGCCAGTCCGTGAGCCGATCCTACATTAAGCAGTAAATCGGTGGGTAGCAGATGAACGATAGCGTAAGCAACGCTTAGCCCGCCCAGCAGTACGCCAAAGAAGTTAAATACGCCGGCCATCACTACCGCCAGTTGCGATCGCATAGCTCGCGTATAAATTACAGTAGCCACCGCATTTGCCGTGTCGTGGAAGCCGTTGATAGCTTCGTAAAACAAAACAAAAAGCAGGGCAAGGACGAGTAACAGGCCGGTATGGTAATCAAGACCAGCAAACAGATGTAGCATAAGCGTTACGCCATTTTGGAGGACATGAACGCGGCGCATTATCAGCGAGAAACCGCGCCTGGGGAAAGTGAAATATAGACTTTTTTTGACATTAATACGTTAACAGAAGCAAATAATGGTCCTGAGTTGTATGAAAATCATACGTTTACCGCTATGGGCTAAGATGACGCTTTTATGACGCTGGCGATAAACGACCCATCTCATTACAATCACCGTTTTTTGCGCAGCAGGTCGGAGCGGATTGTGGAAAAGTTTGACGTTATCGTTATTGGCGCAGGTGCGGCTGGCCTGTTCTGTGCCGCACAGGCAGGGCAGCGCGGCAAACGCGTGCTGGTGCTGGATAACGGCAAAAAAGCGGGACGCAAAATATTGATGTCGGGCGGCGGCCGCTGCAATTTTACTAACCTTTATACCGAGCCTGCGGCTTATCTGTCGCAAAATCCCCATTTCTGTAAGTCTGCGCTGGCACGCTATACGCAGTGGGATTTTATCGATCTGGTGAATCGGCACGGTATCGCCTGGCACGAAAAGACGCTGGGCCAGCTATTTTGCGACGATTCCGCTCAGCAAATTGTGGATCTACTGCTTAAAGAGTGCGAAGCAGGTCAGGTGACGTTAAGACTGCGTAGCGAAGTAGTAAAGGTAACGCGCGAAGAACATTACACGCTGGAGCTGAACGGCAGCGTGGTACAGGCGGAAAAGCTGGTCATCGCTTCCGGCGGTCTTTCTATGCCCGGTTTGGGCGCGTCACCCTTTGGTTACAAACTTGCCGAACAGTTTGGCCTGAAGGTTTTTCCAACGCGCGCGGGCCTGGTGCCTTTTACGCTGCATAAGCCGCTGCTTGAGCAGCTGCAAACGCTTTCCGGCGTGGCGGTGCCTTCCGTAATGACTGCGGAAGACGGGACGGTATTTAAAGAAGCCTTGTTATTTACCCATCGCGGCCTCTCCGGTCCCGCAGTATTACAGCTTTCCAGCTATTGGCAGCCGGGCGAGTTCGTGACGGTCAATCTTTCACCCGAACGCGACCTTGATGCTTTTATCAGTGAAGAACGCGAAGCCCATCCTAATCAAAGCCTGAAAAACACGCTGGCAAAAGTGTTGCCGCGCCGTCTGGTGGAATGTTTGCAGCTGTTGGGCAGCGTGCCGGAATGCACGCTTAAGCAGTTAAACAGCCGCCAGCAAAGCGAACTGACCCAGACATTGCACAGCTGGCGCGTGCAGCCCAACGGTACGGAAGGTTACCGCACGGCGGAAGTTACGCTTGGCGGGGTTGATACCAGCGCGCTCTCCTCTAAAACAATGGAAGCACGCGATGTGCCGGGCCTCTATTTTATTGGCGAAGTGGTGGACGTGACCGGTTGGCTGGGCGGCTATAACTTCCAGTGGGCCTGGAGCTCTGCCTGGGCCTGCGCGCAGGCGCTGTAGGGCAAACGGGATCTTCACTGACGAAGATCTTGTTTTATAGCACCCGTTATAATAGAAAGGCTAACGCAGACGGATTCCTTACTGGAAATAACGGGCCTGCATTGTAGGTAATAAGGAGTTGTAAAATTCCTTAATTAGCGACGCATTGTCTTTTCGCTACGCAGCTTTAATTGGCTTTTTCATTAATATTGTTTTTTAAATTATTGTTTTTATAAATATAAAAAAGAAGATTAATGGACATGTTTTCGCTTCTCTTCTTATGGCTATTTATGGAATGAACCCCCGGTTTTCCCGTTGGCGGTTAGCTGTTTTAATAACGCAATTGACTTATATCGACGATTAACACACTCTTTTTGCTGAGGCTATTTTATCGCGGCGCTTAAAAAACGCTTCTTCTTATGCGCCCATTCAATTAATATTGTCGCGCCAGGAAGGCCAGAATTAAAGGATGGGAAGCGGTGTTGCCCGTTTTATTCTCATTACGCTGTCAATTCAAAATAAACGCTTCGGATAGCGTATCGCACAACGTTTCCCCGGAACGCCTCCTCGCATTAAAACAGCAGCCAACCCCTTAATCGTTTTAAAACCATATTAATGAAAGGATGCACTATGGTTATGAAATCACGGCCTTTTGCGCTCGGTTTGCTCACGCTGACGCTCTCCCCACTCTCTGTTTTTGCCGCATGGGTAGTGACGGATGGTTCCACTTTACAGGTAACCTCAGGCTATGACTCTACGGACATCAGTGACGTACCGTTACAGGCTTCCGGACAAAACAGCCGGTTAGTTACCGACAGCGGACTGGCGTTCAGCATGTCAGGTGTTGCGACAAGCGTTGCTAAAATTATCGACCAGGGCAGTCTGAAGGTGAATAAGGCAACTTTATCCTTCACGGGAATTGACGGACAGGTCATTTCGGTTAACAACGCCACGATAGATATTATTGGAAGCACGCTTTCCATATCCGGGAAGCGCAACTTTGCTATTAACGCAAAAAATAGCAACGTCTCTGTTAAAGACAGTTTTTTGTTACTTGAAGGCGCTGGGGCAACTGGAATAAGCGTGAACGATGGCGGCACGCTAACGGTGAAAAATACCGTTATCAGCAATCAACCAGATTATGCCTCTGCCGGTATCGTAATGAATCATTATGCCAAAGCCACGCTAAACGATGTAAAAATTACGCTGAACGGCAGTAACGTCTCTCATGCAATTAATATCTATGGCGGTTATATGACTGCCGATAACGTGACGATAGATACTGAGTCAGCCAAATGGGCTGCTATTTTGACAGGAAATGCCTCTGGTCCCAATAGTACGTTAGCGCTAAGCAACAGCACTATTAACTCCGTCTTTACCGCGCTGCGTGGTATGGGGGGAAATATGACGTTAGATAATGTGAATGTGACGACCCGTGGTACATCAGGCCTGGCTATTGATGTTAATGTCGAATCAAACGCTATCGTTCGCGGCGGCAGCTATCAAACTTCAGGGGAAAGGGCACATGGAGTATGGGTAGCAAATAAGCTCTCCACGTTAAAGGCTTCTGACACCAGTTTTACTACCCGGGGTAGCGGCTCCCATGCTGCTTTTCTACAGTTCGGCACAACCGAGTTGAATAACACGAAGTTAACAACGTCAGGAATCGAAAGCTTTGGCATGTATACCGAAGCGAGCGATCCTGATAAGCAGGGGAGCATTACGGGCGACAATGTCACTGTCAATACATCCGGAGAATCGAGTTATGGTGCCAGAGCACATGGAGGAAAAATAACGTTAGAGAATTCCGCCATTACTACCAAAGGGGCAAGCGCATCAGGTGTAGGGATAAGTAATGCAGGCGTGCTGACGCTGGTCAACACACCGGTAACAACTTTTGGAGATGACGCATCAGGGATTACTCTTGCCGCTACCGCAAGTGCAACGATAAGCAATTCGGCAATAGGGACTTCTGGCTCACAGGCGCATGGCGTAAATGCCGACAACAGTACTATTAACCTGACGGACGTCTCTTTAACCACTTCAGGCACAGACGCTTACGGCATAGTGGCCAAAAACAGCAGTACAGGCGAAATTCGTAACAGCACCATTTCCACTACGGGGAAGGGCGGCGTAGGTATCGCTGCTTTGCTATCTGCCAGCCTGACCGGCGATAATCTTACTATCAATACAACCGGTGAAAATGCGCCAGGCTTGTCTGCCTCTCTTGCCACGTTAAAGCTGGCCAACAGCACAATTACTACGGCGGGGACAGGCGATAAATCTCCTGCCGCTTTGTACGCGGCCGACAGTGCAGGCAGTGCGACCAACACAGTAGAGCTGGACAACGTCTCGTTAAATAGCCTGGCGGGCAATGGCGTACTGGCGAAGGGGACGCCGCTCAACCTGACGCTGACAAACAACAGCGTTATCTCTGGTGGCAACGGCACGGCATTACGTGCTGTCCCAAACATCGTCGAAAAAGAGGGCACGGTGACCTATGCAAAAGTGAACATCACTGCAAAAGATCGTGCCCGGCTGCTGGGGGATATTATCGCCGAAAGTGACGATAACGAGATCAATCTGTCGTTAAACAGCGCCTCGGTTTTGCAGGGTGCGACGCAAAACGTTAACAGGCTCATCCTTGATGCCGCAAGCAGCTGGTTGGTAACGGGCGACTCTGACGTTAAAACGCTGCAGCTGAATAACGGCTCGGTGATTTTTAATAACGAATCCGGTTTCAGTACCTTAACGGTAAATGGCGATTTGACCGACTCAGGGAATTTTACCCTGGGTACGCAGCTGGGTGATGACAGCTCGCCAACGGACAGAATTCTGGTCAGCGGCACCGCATCCGGGCAGTACGGTTTGACCATTAACAACAGAGGCGGCACGGGCGGGATCACGGACGCCGGTATTCTGGTTGTGCGGGTAGCTGGCGATGCCAGTAACGCCGATTTTAAACAAAATGGCACCGTGGTCGCGGGTAACTATCAGTACATGCTCCATAAGATTGGTGACGGTGCCTGGTATTTACAGACCTCGTTGACGCCGGTAACGCCACCGGATGAGGCTGACGGCGATGCTGAAGAAATCGACAACGGCGATGTCCCGGGAATTGATGATGGCGATGTCCCGGAAATCGACGATGGCAACGTCCCCGGAATTGATGATGGCAATATTCCGGAAACCGATGGTGGCAATACCCCAGAAATTGACGACAGCGTGACGCCAGGCATCAAAGCTTACAGGCCAGAAACCGCCGGTTATCTTATCGCGCCTTATCTTAATGCCGCTTACGGCTTTGCCGCTATCGGCACCTGGCATGAACGACTGGGCGCTTATCAGGATGACACCATGTGGGCAAGAGTCTCTGGTCGGCATGACGGATACCGTGCAGGGCGCTTCTCTTTTAACGTCAACACGACCTTTGTGCAGTTTGGCGGCGATCTTCTGACTAAAAGCCTGGCTGACGGCTGGCATCTGAGCGCCGGGCCGGTGATAACGCTGGGCCATCAACGCAGCAATAACAAAGACACCGCGCGTAGCTTACGTTCTGAACTCTCTGTCGATGTCGGTAAAATCACCACCAATACCTATAGCCTTGGCGGTTATCTGACGGCGTGGAATGACGAAGGTGCTTACCTGGATAATGTGGTGCAGGTGACGCGCTACAGCAACGAGTTTACCAGCCTGACCAGCGCGAAAATGGACAGCTACGGCGTCGTTGCCTCTGTAGAAACCGGTCTTCCCCTTTCGCTGGGCGGGCAGTTTAAGCTGGAGCCGCAGCTGCAGGCGATGGGGCAATATATGAATATCAGCCAGACCTATGCCAGCGGCGTTAAGCTGAAAGATCAAAACCTGATGGTCGCCCAGCTGCGTGAGGGACTACGGCTTTACTACGATAGCCCGTTACTTAAGCCTTATCTGCAGGCGGATGTCGTGCAGTTGCTGGGCCGTACGCCAGGCGTTGATATGAACAATGAAACGCTGACGCCGGATGTTCGTCGCGGCTACTGGCAGGCCGGAGCCGGACTCAGCAGCCAGCTCAACGCGCACTTAAGCGCTTACGCACAGATGAAATATTCGCACAGTTTTGGGCCAGGCTCGGAAGGCTATACGGGCAACATAGGCGTGAAATACAAGTTTTAATTCAATAAGCTGGCGTCGTTATCGACGCCACGCTTCGGGCCTGCGGGCCCTTTTTTGTTGCCGTAGCTTAGTGGCAGCGCTCATTTTTGAAATTGATAATGGCAATGAAAATTATTATCATTCGCGCCAATTATAACTCCATCCTGCGTCCTTATTGATGAAAACACCATCCGCACGTTCTGCCAGCGTTTTTTGCCTGCAAAGAAAAACGCCGCTTTATATCGCTCTTTCTTTGCTAAGCGCCTCTGCTATAGCCGCAACCAGCAAAGACCAAACGCTGACCGTGACCGCTGACAAAGCAGCCCCTACGGGCAGCTACAGTCAGGATACCGCCACGGCCGCGACCAAAACGGCCACGCCGCGTAGCGAAACACCACAGTCCGTCAGCGTGGTCACGCCGCAGGTGATAAAAGATTACCAGGTTAAAACCGTTAACGACGCCATGAAGTTTGTCAGCGGCGTAGCCCAGGGCAATACGCTGGGCAACATAGAAGACGGTTTTGTTAAACGCGGCTTTGGCAGTAATTCCGATGGCTCTATCTTTATTGACGGCGTGCGCAGTAACCAGGGATTGTCGATGGATTCCACCATCGATCATGTGGAAGTGCTGAAGGGGTCCGCTTCACTCCTGTACGGCATCCTTAATCCGGGCGGCATTATCAACCTGGTCAGTAAAAAGCCACAGTACGAATGGAATACGCATATCAGCGGTGAATCTACCAGCGTAGGCGGCGGTGCGGGCAGCATAGATATCACCGGACCGTTAGGGAACGGCTTTGCTTTTCGTCTGGTTGCCGAACGTCAGCGTGAAGATTACTGGCGCAACTTTGGCGTGAATGAACACACGCTGCTGGCGCCTTCACTGAGCTGGTACGGTGATAAGGCTTCCTTCAACATCAGCTATAGCGAATATAAATTTGATATCCCTGTCGATCGCGGCACCGCGTTTATCAATAAAAAGCCGCTGAAGATCCCGTACAACGAGCGCATTGACGATAACGCCAACCATGCCTGGGGCAAAAACAAGCGGTTGAATGTCAATTACGGTTATAACCTGGACGAGACCTGGGAAACGCATTTCAACTATGCCTGGATGCAGCGCCGCTATGACAGTAACGAAGTTCGCGCCACGGCGATCAACGCCACTACCGGCATCGTTTCTCGTCGCGCCGATGCCAACCGCGGCTTCAATCACCAGACCACTTATCTTTCGTGGGATATCGGCGGTAGCCCGGAAATCTGGGGCATGCAGCATGACGTCATGCTGGGCGTGGACTACGAGCAGGATGAAACCTACAAGGCATACTCTTATCGCGGCAAGGTTTCAAAAACCTTCAACATGTACGATCCGGTCTATGGCGAAGAGCCGCCGGTCAGCGCCAGCACGGTTTCCGATGCGCAGAGTAATTTACGCACCAACCTTTATAGCCGTTCCGTATTTGCTAAAGACAGCATCCACCTGACCGACAAATGGATCGCCGTCGCGGGCGCGCGCTATCAGCGCTATACCCAAACGGCCAGCAGCGGCTGGACCGATCCGCAAACCACGCTAAACGATCGCGGTGATGCTTTCCTGCCGCAGATGGGACTGGTTTATAAAATTCGGCCAGATTTATCGCTCTACGGCAGCTACAGTAAATCGTTTACGCCTTCGACCCAGACAGATGACGACGGTAACGTCGCCTCAACGGAAAAGGGCACCACGTATGAAGTGGGTGCAAAATGGCAGATGGTACCAGCGGTTTCTGCCACGCTGGCGCTTTATCGCATTGATGAAAAAGATATGTCGGTGCTGATTAACGGCGTCACGCGCAATATTCCAAAGGCGCGTTCAACCGGAGCAGAAGTCGAAATTAACGGCGAGCTGGCCCCTGACTGGAATTTAATCGCCACTTACAGCCACGACAAAACGGAAATTGTAGAGGACGACGTTAATTCGGCGAACGTGGGTAATCGCCTGGTTAACGCCCCGACTAACAGCGGCAGCCTTTATCTGACGCATGCGCTGCGCTTCTCCTGGCTACCTGGCGATGTACGCGTTGGCGGCGGCGCGCGCTACGTTGGCTCCCGCGCGGGCGATCCGGAAAACAGCTTTACCATGCCGGACTATACGGTTGCGGATGCTTTTGTTGCCTGGGACAGCAAGCTGGTCGGCAAGCATACGCAGCTGAAGGTGAACGTGAATAACCTGTTCGATAAAGAGTACTACGAATCCAGCGGTGGCAGCCTGCGTGTTAGCGAAGGTGCACCGCGCGAAGTCGTCGTCTCCGCTTCGGTAGATTTTTAATAACGGCCGGGAAAACCGATGAAAAAAACGCTGATTATGCTGCTGCTATTAGCCAGCGGACTGGTGCAGGCAAAAACCGTTACCGACATTTTGCAGCGACAGGTAACGGTGCCGGATAATCCGCAGCGCATCGTACTGGGTGAAGGACGGTTACTCTACACCCTTGCGCTGGTGGAAAAGGGCAACCCTCTGGCACGCGTAGCGGGCTGGCCTGACGATCTGCAACGTTACGATCGCCAGACCAGGGAACGCTATACCGCGGCTTTTCCGGCAATTAAAAAAATTCCGCTTATCGGCGGCGCAAATCCTGGCCAGTTCAGCGTGGAAAAAATTATCGCACTGCACCCGGATTTGGTGATTTTGCCGGTTTATGCCAGAAAACCGACGACGCAGGATAACGTACTGGCCCAGTTAAGCGCGGCGCGCATCCCGGTAATCTATGTTGATACTCGCGTCGAGCAGTTGAAGAACACCGTGCCAAGCCTGCAAATTCTTGGCGAAGCGCTAAATGATAGTCAGAAAGCCCAACGCTTTATCGCTTTTTACCAGCAGCATATGAACCTGATTCACGATCGTCTGCGTCAGGCTAATCCGCCCAGACCCAGCGTGATGCTGCAGCTGCATATTGGCCGCCGTGACGTTTGCTGCACAACTGTTGGGCGCGGTAACCTGGCCGATTTGCTGGAATGGGCGGGCGGCAGAAATATTGCGGCCGGCAAGTTTTCCGGGGTCTTTGGTCAGCTAAGTCCGGAAGCCGTGCTGGCGGCTAATCCCGATGTTTTTCTGGCGACGGGCATGAGCGGTCCTCAGCAGCCAGATCGGCTACAGCTTGGCCCACAGGTAAAGCCGGAAGCGGCGCAAAAGAGTTTTGATCGGGCGCTGGCGGGCGAAAGCGTCATTTCCCAGCTGGTGGCGGTTCGCAACGGGAGAACGCTGGCTATCTGGCATAATTTCTACCTTAGCCCGTGGCACCTGCTGACGGTTGAAATGATTGCCAAAACGCTGCATCCCCGGCTGTTTCACGATTTGAATCCGGCCGAAACGCTACGGGAAATGAATCGTGAATTCTTACCGCTTCCGGAAACGGGAACCTACTGGACAACTGGCGACAAGCGATAAAAGCGGGAAAGGGTAAAAGCGGCTCTGGTAAAAGGCAGAAAAAAGCCCGCGGCTGCGGGCTTCCGGTACTTTACTCGTTAATACGCGGATGCTGGTTAATCAGATGCTTACGCTTCTCTTCCAGCTCGGCGATCTGCTCGTTAATATCTTCAATCTTGCTCTCGATATTATCGTGGTGCTCCTGCAGCAGTTCTTTCGCCTCGGCGATATCAGACGCGGCAGGCGTAGCGCCACGCAGCGGCATATTCGCGGTTTCTTTCATCATGATACCGGTGATCAGCCCTACCACCGCAACCACCATCAGATAGTAGGCTGGCATATAAAGGTTAGCGGTATATTCTACTAACCATGCCGCCAGCGTTGGCGTCAGGCCCGCGATCAGAATAGAGATATTAAACGCGCTCGCCAGGGCACTGTAGCGGATATGGGTAGGGAACATCGCCGGAAGCGATGACGCCATCACGCCGGTGAAGCAGTTCAGAATCACCGCCAGCAGCAGCAGACCGGCAAAAATCAGCCCCATCACGTTACTGTTGATCAGCATAAAGCAAGGAATGGCCAGCAGCAGCAGCGCAATACTACCGATGATCACAAACGGACGACGCCCAAACTTATCGCTCATTAACCCCATTACCGGCTGAATAAACAGCATACCGATCATAATCGCGATAATAATCAGTACGCCGTGATCTTCGGAGTAATGAAGGTTATGCGACAGATAGCTCGGCATATAGGTGAGCAGCATGTAATAGGTCACGTTGGTGGACAGCACCAGACCAATACAGGCCAGCAGGCTTTTCCAGTGTTTGGTCGCGATCTCTTTGAAAGATACCTTCGGGCCGTCAGCCAGGCCTTCACGGTCGCCCTGTTCCAGCTTGTCTACGTGCTGCTGGAAAGCCGGGGTTTCTTCCAGCGCGTTACGCAGATAAATACCGATCAGTCCCAGCGGCAGCGCGACGAAGAACGGCAGACGCCAGCCCCATTCCAGGAAGCTCGCTTCGCCGACCACGGTAGAAATCAGTACCACCAGGCCCGCGCCCATAACGAAACCGACGATAGAACCGAAGTCCAGCCAGCTGCCCATAAAGCCGCGTTTGCGGTCAGGGGAGTATTCGGCGACAAAGATAGAAGCGCCGGTATATTCACCGCCTACGGAGAAGCCCTGAGCCATTTTACATATCAGCAGTAAAATCGGCGCCCAGATACCGATAGAGGCGTGCGAAGGTATCAGGCCAATACAGAAGGTACTGACCGACATAATAACAATGGTAACAGAGAGAATTTTCTGGCGGCCGTACTTATCGCCCAGCGCGCCAAAAAACAGGCCGCCCAGCGGACGGATCAAGAATGGAACGGAAAAGGTTGCCAGCGCGGCTATCATTTGTAAGCCGGGATCGGCGCCAGGAAAGAAAACCTGACCCAGCGCGTAGGCCACAAAACCGTATACCCCAAAGTCAAACCACTCCATGGCGTTACCAAGCGACGCGGCGGTAATGGCTTTGCGTAACCTGGCATCGTCAATGATCGTTACGTCTTTTAAGCCAATCGGCTTAACACGCTTCCTACGTAGCTTCATATAAAAACACCCTGTAATTGACTGTTTCCCAGATAATTTTTCCATTTTGCGCCGCACTTATGACACCATGCGGGCAGAACGGTACAAATTGCGTACGGACTTTTACCCTACAGACAGAGATAAGTAGCGGGTTTGTTGTTCAACTGCCAAATATCTGTCTGCCTTCATTATATCCTCTCTCTGGCGCGTAACATAATTTCTACCCGAAATCAGATAATGTAACCAGAAGTAACATTTTGCAATCGACCCACTCAGGGTATGCCGGCCTTGAATGTGTACAGTGCGCGGCTCTGAATGAATAACGCCGGGCCAGGTTAGTCCAGGATTTTTCGGAATAGAAATAGCTTTAAAAACTTTATATTAATATGACACCTGATTGAATTTAGTATTGCACGCTCTGGCGCAATCAGTAATACTGCCAGCCGCATTTATGCGGAGCTCGCAATGTATAATAAAATAAAACCAGATTTTGAAAATTACTGGCTGGACAGTATAGAAATCAATTTGAAATTTTTTCGTTCGCCGCAACTCTTTTTCCCTGGTAAATATGGGGTTTATTCCAGGCAGAATGAATGGTTACAATGTGGCAGACGTGTTGATAAAAATTTGCAGCAGGAAGCGAAACGGCATCGACTGTTTTTTCAGCATGTCGCAGCAAGGATCCAACGACGGATAAAAAGAATACGTCTTTTATTTCAAAGGGTTGTAAAAAGCAATTTTCCGGGGGACAGCGATAGATTTCATACTGACTTATATCAACAGCAATTTGAAAATATCACGGATCTACTGGCAAGAATTAATTGCCGGGAAAACAGACGTCGTGAAAAATCAGACATAACTCCGCTCCATCGGGAAAAAGTGTCAGCGGATGAAACGCTGGAGTCCGCATTGCGAATCATATTAAAGCATCGTGAATGTAATTGAATATCATTACGTCATTCCTCTATTTGATTTAATTATCTCTGGTAACAGATTATTATTCAGCTCCGCACTTTTAGCCCAGCGGATGCTGACCTTGTTGCTGTAGCCACTCCATCAGTACGCTGCTTTCCATTGGACGCGCATACAGATAGCCCTGAATAAATACCACACCGCGATCTTTAACGTATTGTAGCTGTAGCGGCGTTTCTATCCCTTCCGCTACCACCTTCAGCTTCAGCTTGTGGCTTAGCATGATGATGGCATCCAGCACTGGCGTTTCGCCTTCCACCGACTCAATAGCGTTAATAAAACCACGGTCAATTTTCAGGTAGTCGAGCGGGAAAGTTTGCAGGTAGGAAAGCGAGCAGTGGCCAGTACCAAAATCATCAATCGCAATACGGATCCCCTCGCTGCGCAGCAGCTGCAGTTTTTGCACAACATCCTCGCCGTCGGACAGCAGGCTACGTTCGGTAAGCTCCAGCGTAATTCTGGATTGATGCGTGGCCATCGCAGCAGCAAATTGTCGGATATCACTGACAAAATCTTCGTGCTGGACATGTTCGGCCGCCACGTTGATCGCCAAATGAAAGTCAGGCGGAACACTCCAGCTTTTCGCTTCTTCGGCAATCAGCTGCATTAAATGACGGGTAAGCGGGACGATCATACCTTCCGCTTCGGCTGCGGCAATAAACAGATCGGGCCGTATCTGGTTGCCGTCAGGCAGGTGCCAGCGCATGAGCGCCTCTACGCCACTGGCCTGGCCGGTTGCTATATGGTAAACGGGCTGATACTGCACGGAAAATTCACGACGCACTATGGCCCGACGTAACCGGTCACGTATTGAAAGCTTACGCTCCAGCCAGTTATTGATCACGGCCACCAGCAGCAGCGACAGGATCAGCGCCACCGGTACAAAGGTAAGCAGACCATGGCGCCAGTTTCGCATGACGTCGCTGGCGGGCGAGGTAACATGCACAGTAACGGGATAGCGGCTGGACGTTTTATTCAACATCAGCGCAGCGGGTACAGCGCCATCCTTTATGTCGCTATAAAGGATGGCGCCTCCGCCAAACTGTAGCGTAATACTACTATCCTGATTCCTGTCGATAGCATTCATAAAATCCAGCAGATATTGCCCGTCAATCAGCGCAAAAGTGCTGAACTGGCTGGGCGTATCGCGCACAAAAATCACCGCCGGGCGATCTTTTACCGCCCGGGTACCGGCAACCGAAAGCATCCACCAGGCTTTACGGTTTTCCGGCGGCGGCCGTAAAAGCATGGTCTTGATATCGCTATGGCTGCTGCCAAAAGCAGAAGAGCAGGTCACCAGGCCGTCCTGCATTACGCCAACGGCGCGAAAATAGGGATAAAGCGCCGCATATTGCCGTAAATCTTCATTAACATCGTCGCATTGTTTACCGGAAAAACGGCGCAGCTGATCGATCATATTCCATGCCTGATCGCTGATCGTCTCGGCGTGAGCCAGCAGCATGTCTGCCGTTGCCTCCTGCTGGCGTTGAACGCTATGTCTGGCGTCGACCCAGGTAAAAATGACGCAAAGAATTAGCGGTAGCAGGCCTGCGGTAGCCAGAATAGTTATCTTTCGCGCGCGTTTTTTTTTCGGCGAATCCATGATGGACCTCTGTTAACGGCGCCTCGGTGCCTGAAGAAAATCTTAAGGTAGCACGTCACGAAAGAAAAAGTTTAAACGTCACGCTGCCCATCCTGACTTAGTCAATTTTATGCAATTTATTCTTATATTCGTCATTTCCGTCTGCCGATCCTTTCGTGTCAGGATGCCAGGACAGGGCTTCGGCCGTCCATCACGCTGGTAAATCAGGAGAATTTATGACTGGCGCACTGCATCCTGCTGAATCACTTCGCGCGCGTATTACCGACGCGGAGTGGCAGGCTCGAACCAAACTGGCACAGTGTTACCATCTGGCGGCGCGCCTGCGCTGGACAGATCATATTTACACCCATTTTTCATTACGTGTGCCGGGCGATAAGCCTCATTTTTTAATTAATGCGTATGGGCAAACGTTTGATGAAATCGCGCCGGAAACGCTGGTAAAGGTCGATCTGGATGGCGAAATTATTGACGATCCCACCGGACTGGGGATAAATCCTGCTGGTTATGTCATTCACAGCGCTATTCATCGCGCCCGACCGGAAACGCATGCCGTACTGCATACCCATACGGCCGCAGGTATTGGCGTAGCGGCGCAAAAAAATGGCCTGCTGATGATTTCACAACACAGCATGCGCTTTTACCGCCGACTGGCTTACCACGACTATGAAGGGATTGCGCTGGATCTGGACGAACAGCAGCGAATCGTCGCCGATCTTGGCGATCTGAACGCGCTGATCCTGCGTAATCATGGCCTGCTAACCTGTGGGCGGGATCTGGAAGAGGCCTTTTATAACCTTTATTACCTTGAACGTGCCTGCGTGGCGCAGCTGGCTGCCCAGAGCGGTGGCGCTGAACTCACTATTGTCCCTGATGACGTATCGGAAAAAGCCGCGCAGGTATTTGATGACGCTATCAAAAATAAAAGATATCTGCTGCACTGGGATGCCTACATACGTCAGCTGCAGCGCAATGCGCTTTAAGGAAGGAAAATGAAAGCGGGAAAAATCGTTCTGGCGCTGCTGCTTAGCGCCGTGGCTGCCGCCAGTATGGCAAAAGAGGAAGAGGTAACGCTGGTGCTTGGCGATCAGGCGCGCAACTTACGCTCTCTGGTCGAAGCCTCTGGCGTAATGAAAGATGCGCCTTATCACTATCGCTGGGCCAATTTTCAGGGTGCTGCGCCGTTATTTGAAGCGCAGCGTGCTGGCGCTGTCGATACTTCTTACGCTGGCGATCTGCCGGTGTTGATGGCGGCTTCCGGCGGCGTCGATCTGAAAATTATCGCCACTAACGTAGGCGACAACAGCGCGAACGGTCTGATTGTTCCCGCCGATTCACCTGTACATAGCGTAAAAGAGCTGGCGGGGAAAACGGTGGTTGTTTCATCGGCACGCGGCAGTATCTCTCAGCATCTGTTGTATGGCGCGCTAAAAGAAGCCAGCGTGCCGCAAAAGGACGTTTCCGTCCGCTTTGTATTGCCAACCGACGCCAGCGCGGCCTTTAATTCCGGACAAATCACCGCATGGGCTACTTTCGATCCCTATCTGGGCATAGCAGAGCAGCATGGCGCGCGACTGTTGCGCGACAGTAAAGGATTAACGACCGCGCTTTCGTTTGTCACCGCCACCGGCAGCTCGCTGAAAGATCCGCAAAAGCGTCTGGCGATTGCCGATTTCGCCCGTCGTCTGGCAAAAGCGCGTGCGTGGGGGATTGCTCATCCTGCGGAATATAATCAGGTTTATTCGACGCTGACCCGACTCTCGCCGGAAGAGTCCAAGGCCATAACCGCGCGGATTTCGCACGGTATACGGCCGGTTTCAACGGAGGATGTGGCTCGCGTACAGCAGGTCGCCGATCTTTTCTCTTCGCTGGCTATCTTGCCCAACAAAGTTAACGTTCAGGCGATTACCGACAGCAGCGTATTTGAGGCTCGCTGAAGGCTATTTCTGTACTTTGGGTTTGGCGACTCTCGGCGGCCTGCCGTTGCCCAGCAGGATCGCCAGCTTGCTGCCGCCGGGCGTCGTTTCCATCAGGATTTTACACACGCTGGTCAACGGGACCGAAAGCAGCATGCCAACCGGGCCCAGCAGCCAGCCCCAGAAAATCAGCGACAAAAAGACCACCAGACTCGACAGCCCCAGGCCTTTACCCATTACGCGTGGCTCCAGCATATTGCCAAAAACCATATGGATAGCGCTGAACAGAGCGGCAACCAGTGCAGCATCATAAACGCTGTTTAGCAGCAGCGCCTGCAAGGTGGGCGGAATGCCTGCGATAATGGGGCCGATATTGGGGATATAGTTCAGTACAAACGCCAGCGCCCCCCATAAAAGCGCAAACTTCACGCCCAGCAGTACCAGCACCAGCCAGACCGAGAGTCCGGTAATCAGGCTAATAAGCGTTTTCAGCGCCAGATAGTGCGTGACGCCTTTTAACGCCCGATGTAAGCCGGCTATGCGAATTTTGGGGTTAATCAGCGCAAAACGCAGCTTATAAGGCAGGTGATGCACTTCAAAAAGCATAAACACGACGGTCATTACCAGCAGTACCAGATTAGCTAATGCGCCGGAAAACTGACTCAGGATAACGGTCGCCATGTTCATGATCGCGTTAGGATCTAGCCGTGCGGCCAGGCTGTTAGTAGAAAGGTTGATATGAAAGGGCGCCACCAGATGCTGCATTATCGTAAGCTTCTGCGTCATCTGATGCTGCAACTGAGGATAAACAGTAGAAAACTCATCGGCTGAACCGGCAATCATTGCTACCAGCAGGCCCAGCGCCGTCAGCACGGCGGCAATTACCAGCGTAATGGCCAGTCCGCGTCGTACGCCCCGGCGCATCAACAGGGTGACTAAAGGATTTAAAACAATCGCCAGAAACAGAGCGAGCAAAAAGGGCACGATGATCGTCGAGGCTGCCTTGATCCCTGCCAGTATCACGACCAGTGTCGCCATCTTTAGCAGTATATTCTGCCCCATCTTCTCCTGCTGCAGTGTGTTCATTCCTTCTCCCTCTGGCTTCGATCTGCT
This sequence comes from Erwinia phyllosphaerae, assembly GCF_019132875.1. Classification (GTDB taxonomy): domain Bacteria; phylum Pseudomonadota; class Gammaproteobacteria; order Enterobacterales; family Enterobacteriaceae; genus Erwinia; species Erwinia phyllosphaerae. Next base: position 322 of record NZ_JAHSPF010000018.1, on the reverse strand, counting down.
AAGTGTAGCGGCTTCCGGCCACTAACAGCCTGATTTCCGGAAAGCTCTGAGGATTTTTACGCCAGCGTCTAAGCCATAGCGGGTACTTTATTTTATTGTGGGCAGGTTAACGTTGTTGCTCACTGTCAGAGAAAAGCAAAGCAAGGTGCTGCTCGTTGGTTGGGAAGAGGGAATTAAGGTGCTGCTCGTTGTTCGGGAAGAGGGAATTAAGGTGCCGTTCGTTGTTCAGGAAGAGGAAATCAAGTTGCCGTTCGTTGTTCGGGAAGAGGGAATTAAGGTGCTGCTCGTTGTTGGGGAAGAGGAAATTAAGGTGCCGTTCGTT
>NZ_JAHSPF010000017.1 GCF_019132875.1 Erwinia phyllosphaerae | reverse complement strand
CGACTTACTGCGAGGTGGCGTATCTTACGCTTTCCTCCTTCAGAGTCAACTTCTTTTTGAGAAGTTTTTCTCCGGCGGTTCAGCTTCCTGAACCTCTCAATCCGGCGACTCGTAAGCCGTTGTTCCGTGTCGATGGAGGCGCATTATAGGGAGTTCTCGACGGCTGACAAGCGTTTATTGCAAATAAATTACCGACAGCCGTATTTTTCAACAAAGCGTCCGTTTTTACTGCAAACCGCGTGATAATGCAGCAAATTCATGGGCAAAACGCGCGACCTGTTCCCAATCTGTGTACTCCACTTCCTTGCTGGCATCCGTCTCTCCACCGGTCATACGCATAATAAGCTGGATCATAATGCGATCGAAGAAGCCATAGCGCGGATAACGCAGCGCACCGGCAAAGACGGCGCAGCAGTCAGGCTGCCACGGAGAGGTCAGCAGAAACTTGCGCGTATAGGCATTAGTTTGCGGCGTACGTTTTTCTGGCTTGCGCGCGGTCAGGTTCACCGAGAAGAACCCCGACGGACGTTTGCGCAATTCATCCAAATGAAGCTTGATGAACTTATCTACCTTTGGATGGAAATGACCATAGCGAATAGAAGCGCCAATCAGCACGCGATCGTACTTCGCCCAGTCAATATTATCGGCATGCAGGATGTTAAGCGTATCGCACTCCTGCTGCTCTTTAAGCTGGTTAGCTATATAAGCCGCAATTTCACGAGTCTGCCCGTCGCGGCTGGAAAAAAGAATAAGTGCTTTCATAAGATTCAACTTTTGTTATTCACGCCAGAAAGTCGGCGTAAACAGGACTAACAGCGTGAAGACCTCAAGACGCCCAAACAGCATCGTCAAAATCAAAATCCATTTCGCCGTATCATTCATAGTAGTGAAGTTGTCCGCTACTACCCCTAAGCCCGGCCCCAGATTGTTCAGCGTTGCGGCAACGGCAGCAAAGGCCGAGAAGTCATCCACGCCCGTGGCGATGATGGCCAGCATGCTCAACAGAAACACCAGTGCATAAGCGGAGAAGAATCCCCATACCGCCTCAAGTATCCGCTCCGGCAGCGCTCGCTGTCCCAGCTTAATGGTGTAAACCGCATTGGGATGCACCAGACGCTTTAGCTCGCGCGAACCTTGTTTAAACAGCAGCAGAATGCGGATCACCTTCAGGCCACCGCCCGTCGATCCCGCGCAGCCGCCAATAAAAGCAGAGCATAGCAGCAGCACCGGCAAAAAGAGCGGCCAGCGCGCAATACTGTCCGTGGTAAAGCCTGCGGTCGTCGCCATAGAGACAACCTGGAAGAACGCCTGGTTCAGCGTCTGCATTCCGCTGTGATAGACATTGTGAAACCACAGCACCAGCGTACAGATAATAACCAGCGTGAACTGCACGCCAATAAACATGCGAAATTCCGGATCGCGCCAGTAGACGCGAAGGTTGCGCCCGCTAAGCAGCGAGAAGTGCAAACCGTAGTTACAGCCGGAGATAAGCAGGAAAATAGCGATGATGGTGTTAATCGTCGGGCTGTTGAAATAGCCGATGCTGGCGTCATGCGTGGAGAAGCCGCCAATCGCTATAGTAGAGAAGCTATGCCCGATTGCGTCGAACAGCGGCATACCCGCCAGCCATAGCGCCAGTGCGCAGATGACCGTCAGCAATACATAAATCAGCCAGAGCGTTTTTGCCGTTTCGGCAATCCTCGGCCGCATTTTATTATCTTTCAGTGGGCCTGGCATTTCCGCGCGGTAAAGCTGCATCCCACCTACGCCGAGGATTGGCAGGATAGCCACCGCCAGCACGATGATCCCCATACCGCCAAGCCATTGCAGCATTTGACGATAGAACAGAATCGCTTTGGGTAACGAATCCAGACCCACCAGCGTGGTTGCGCCCGTCGTGGTCAGACCGGAAAACGATTCAAAGAAGGCATCGGTTAGTGAAAGGTTAGGATGCTCAGCAAAGATAAACGGCATTGCCCCCACGCTGCCCAACACCGTCCAGAACAGCACCACAATCAGAAAACCTTCGCGCGGCTTCAGCTCGCTTTTCTGTTTGCGGTTTGGCCACCACAGCAGTGAACCAATCAGTAACGCCATAAAAAAGGTCTGGGTAAATGCCCTTCCGGCGCCGTCACGGTAGATCAAAGCCACCAGTCCCGGAACGATCATGGTTCCCGAGAATAAAATGACCAGTAAACCCACGATGCGGGTAATGGCACGAAAATGCATGGAGCCGTTCCTTTCCTGACAAGATAAAAGTTAGTCGAGCGGGGTCAGCTGCAGCGCCCCTTTGCTGAAATCGGTAAGATTTTGCGTAAAGCCCTCTACCTCCGCGTGCGGCAGAGCCAGAGTCAGTGAGACAGACTGCAAATACTCGCTGTGTAAAAGCTGGCCGTGAAAGCGGCTAACCATTCTTTCCGTTTCCGCCAGCTGCGCATAGTCCACGGCAAGCGTGAAGGTCAGCATCGGCACTTTTTGCAGCCTGGGTAACGCTTTTAACGCCTGCTGTACGCCACCGCCGTAAGCTTTAACCAGTCCGCCGGTGCCCAGCTGGATGCCGCCGTAATAGCGAACCACTACCGCCGTTATTTCACCAACGTGGCTGCCCATTAGCTGCGCCAGCATTGGCTTGCCTGCGGTGCCGGAAGGCTCGCCGTCATCCGAGAAGCCCAGCTGCTGAGAATCATCAGGCGCGCCTGCAACCCACGCCCAGCAGTGATGCCTGGCTGCGGGATGTTCGTTTTTCACCTGCTGTACAAAAGCGCGTGCCGCCGCAACGCCATCGGTGTGCGCCAACAGCGTAATAAAGCGGCTTTTCTTGATCTCCTCGCTGAAGCTGAATGGCCCGGCGGGAATGTCGTATGCGTCCATCAGGCCAGCTTCAAATCCCTGGTCATGTTCTCTACACCCTGTTCACGGATAATCACGTTATCTTCAATGCGAATACCGCCATAGGGTTTCAGCGCCTCAATGCGCGACCAGTCAAAATGCTGGCTGTACTTGCCTTCGCGCCACGGGGCAAGCAGTGACTCAATAAAGTAGATGCCAGGCTCGATAGTCACCACCATACGCGGCTCCAGAATGCGCGTGCAGCGTAAAAAAGGATACTGCTGCGGCGCGGCCAGATGTGTACCGCTATCGTCCTGCATAAATCCGGCGACGTCATGCACCTGCAAACCAAGCGGATGGCCGACGCCGTGCGGCATAAACGGCCCGGTGATGTTTTCCGCTACCATCGCCTCTTCGCTCAGCCCTTTCACCAGCTGGTGCTTCAGCAACAGCTTAGCCAGCCGCTGATGCATTTGTTGATGATAGTCGGTATAGCGCACGCCCGCTTTCAGCGTGGCGATCAGCGCCAGCTCTTCTTCATTCATATCCTGAATGAGCGTCGCGTAATCGCTGCCCGCCTCGGCCGCATAGCTGCGCGTCAGGTCTGCCGCATAGCCGTTGTATTCCGTACCGGCATCAAGTAAGAAGCTGCGCAGCTGCGCTGGCGGCTGGTAATCAAGCTTAGTGTAGTGCAGCACCGCCGCATGTTCGTTCAGCGCAACGATATTGCCATAAGGCACATCGATATCCCGATGGCCGGTTGCAGCAAGGTAAGCGATGTTGATATCGAACTCGCTCATGCCGGACAGAAACGCTTCTTTCGCCGCGCGATGACCGATCACCGCCGTTTTTTGCGCTTCGCGCATGCAATAAAGTTCGTAATCGGTTTTATAAGAGCGGTGGTAATGCAGAAAATCGATTACCCCTTGTGGATTAATGGCAGAGGCTTTGATGCAAAGGCTGGCGGCGCGCTCGGCAACGGGTCCGATGTAGGCGACGTTTTGTCGGTCTTGCGGCAACAGCTGACCAATATCGTCGGCATTTTTCAGCGCTACGATGTCGATATGCTCTGTCCAGAAACTTTGCGGCAGTGGCTCGACGTTGTGCCAGTAATCCACCGGCGAATAGAACCAGAGTTTCGGCTTATTAACGCCATCCACCCATAGCCAGCAGTTAGGCACGCTGGTTACCGGTAGCCAGGCTTTAAACTGCGGATTTACTTTGAACGGGTAGTCGTGGTCATCCAGGAAAACCGTCAACAGTTCGCCGGAATGGATCAGCATGGCATCCAGCTTGAAGCGGGCCAGCACCTGCTGCGCGCGCGTCTGTAGCGTGCTGAGATGCTGCTGATAAAGGGCGCTCAACGAGTCCATCACTTTGCCTCCGTTAATCACGAAATTGAGCGCATCTTATCACGGCCATCCTCTTTTGCCGCGCCTGTGATCTTGTTTGCAAATAATCAAACTCTCGTTTGCAAATAATTAACATCAACTCCACACTCTCGATCATCTGGTATGACCAGATCCCTTTAGCGCGGCAGCAGGAGAAAAGAATGCTTTACCAAAGCGACACCCTGACTCTGAACTGGCTGGAAAACGACATTGCCGAACTGGTTTTCGATGCGCCTGGTTCAGTCAACAAGCTGGATACGCAAACCGTGGCCAGCCTCGGCGAAGCAATTGCCGTGCTTGAACAGCTCCCTGATTTGAAAGCGGTGCTTATCAGCTCGCGTAAACCCGCCTTTATCGTCGGGGCGGACATCACCGAATTTTTATCATTGTTTGCCGCGCCAGAAGAAAAACTGACGGAATGGCTCAACTACGCCAACGGCATATTTAACCGGCTTGAAGATTTACCTGTTCCCACGCTCTCTGCGGTCCAGGGCTACGCGCTGGGCGGCGGCTGCGAATGTATTCTGGCAACGGATTTTCGGATTGCCACGCCGGACGCGCGCATCGGCCTGCCGGAAACGAAGCTGGGCATTATGCCGGGCTTTGGCGGTTCCGTTCGCCTGCCTCGCCTGTTAGGTGCCGACAGCGCGCTGGAAATTATCGCCGCGGGCAAAGATGTTGACGCACAGAAAGCGCTGGCGCTTGGCCTGGTGGATGCCGTGGTTACTGCCGATAAGCTTCGCGCTGCGGGCATAGCTATCCTGCATGAGGCCATCAGCGGCAAACAGCCGTGGCGCGAACGCCGTCAGCCTAAGCTGGCCCCGCTGAAGCTCAGTAAAATCGAAGCGATGATGAGCTTCACCACCGCCAAAGGGGTGGTTCTGCAAACGGCCGGAAAACATTATCCTGCGCCGCTGACGGCGGTAAAAACCGTTGAGGCCGCCGCCGGTCTGGGCCGTGATGAAGCGTTAAAACTGGAGACGGCCGCTTTTGTTCCGCTGGCTCGTTCTGCTGAAGCTCGTGCACTGGTCGGCATTTTCCTTAACGATCAGGCGATCAAAGCAAAAGCGAAAAAGCTGGCGCAGAACGTAACGCCGCCACAGCAGGCTGGCGTACTGGGCGCAGGCATTATGGGGGGCGGAATCGCTTACCAGGCGGCCAGCAAAGGCGTGCCGGTATTAATGAAGGATATCCAGCAGAATTCACTGGATCTGGGGATGACCGAAGCGGCGACTCTTCTTAATAAACAGCTGGAGCGCGGAAAAATTGACGCTATGCAGCTGGCAGGCGTTATCGCCGCTATTCATCCTTCGCTGAGCTACGAAGGTTTTGAACGCGCCGATATCGTGGTCGAAGCCGTGGTAGAGAACCCAACCGTTAAAGCGGCCGTGCTGGCCGAGACTGAGCAACATCTTCATCAGGATGCCATCCTGGCTTCCAATACCTCAACCATCCCTATCAGCCAGCTTGCTCATGCATTGCAGCGCCCGGAAAACTTCTGCGGCATGCACTTTTTTAACCCGGTTCATCGCATGCCGTTGGTCGAGGTGATCCGTGGTGAAAAAACCTCGGACGCCACGCTGGCAAAAGTCGTGGCCTGGGCCAGCAAAATGGGTAAAACGCCTATCGTAGTCAACGACTGCCCCGGTTTCTTCGTCAACCGCGTGCTCTTCCCCTACTTTGCCGGATTTAGTTTGCTGCTGCGAGACGGCGCAGACTATCGCCAGATCGATAAGGTTATGGAGAAAACTTTTGGCTGGCCGATGGGCCCGGCCTGGCTGCTGGACGTTGTCGGCATCGATACCGCGCATCATGCACAAAGCGTGATGGCCGACGGTTTCCCGGAAAGAATGAAGAAAGATTACCGCGACGCTATTGATGTGTTGTTTGAAGCGAAACGGTTCGGGCAGAAAAACCAGCTCGGTTTCTACCGCTGGGAAAAGGATGCGAAAGGCAAGCCGAAGAAAACTGTCGACCCGGAAACAGAAAAACTGTTGCAGAGCGTAAGCAAGCCGCCGCGTGCCTTCAGCGATGAAGAGATTATTGCCCGCATGATGATCCCAATGGTGAACGAGGTCGTACTTTGCCTGGAAGAGAAAATTATCGCCTCGCCGGCCGAAGCGGATATGGCGCTGGTCTACGGACTGGGTTTCCCACCGTTTCGCGGCGGCGTTTTTCGCCATCTGGACACCCTTGGCAGCGCCCGCTTTGCCAGCCAGGCGGAGCCCTTTGTCGCGCTCGGCCCACTTTACCAGCTTCCCGACAGCCTGCAGGAAAAAGCGCAGCGTAGTGAAAGCTGGTATCCCCTGGCAAAACCAGCCGATGCCGTGCTGAAAACGGCGTGAGGAGAAGAGAAATGGAAAAAGTTGTTGTCGTTGATGCCATCCGCACGCCGATGGGCCGCTCCAAAGGCGGCGCGTTTCGCCATGTTCGGGCCGAAGATCTCTCGGCGCATTTGATGCGTTCGCTGTTGAGCCGTAACCCCGCGCTGGCGGCAGAAAATCTGGATGATATTTACTGGGGCTGCGTGCAGCAAACGCTGGAGCAGGGTTTTAATATTGCGCGCAACGCGGCTTTGCTGGCGGAGATCCCTCACCGGGTTCCGGCCACCACCGTGAATCGCCTGTGTGGGTCTTCTATGCAGGCACTGCACGATGCCGCACGCATGATTATGGTTGGCGATGCCAGCGCCTGCCTGATCGGCGGCGTTGAGCACATGGGCCATGTGCCAATGAATCACGGCGTGGATTTTCATCAGGGGCTGGGCAAAACCGTCGCCAGAGCCGCAGGCATGATGGGCCTGACCGCAGAGATGCTGGCGCGCATGCATCAGATTAGCCGGGAAATGCAGGATGAGTTTGCCGCCCGCTCGCATCAACGTGCCTGGGCCGCCACGCAGGCTGGCCACTTTGCTGCAGAGATTGTGGCGACCAGCGGACACGACAGCGACGGCGTGCTGAAACGCTATGATATTGATGAAGTCATTCGGCCTGAAACCACCGTTGCGGCTCTGGCAGCGTTGAAACCAGCCTTCGACCCGGTCAACGGCACGGTGACGGCAGGCAGCTCCTCGGCACTTTCCGATGGCGCAGCGGCGATGCTGCTGATGAGCGAATCACGCGCGCGCGAGCTGGGCCTGAAGATTCGGGCACGCGTTAAGTCGATGGCGGTGGTTGGCTGCGATCCTTCCATTATGGGCTACGGCCCGGTGCCGGCATCACGGCTTGCGCTAAAAAAAGCCGGACTTGCCGTCAGCGATATCGATTTGTTTGAAATGAACGAAGCCTTCGCCGCACAGGTACTGCCGTGCATTAAAGATCTGGGCTTGATGGACGAGCTGGATAATAAAGTGAATCTTAACGGCGGCGCGATTGCGTTGGGTCACCCGCTCGGCTGTTCCGGCGCGCGAATCAGCACTACGCTGCTAAACCTGATGGAAAGACGCGATGCGCAGTTCGGTCTGGCGACCATGTGTATTGGTCTGGGACAGGGCATCGCAACCATTTTTGAACGGGTTTGATACTGACCGGGGCAGCACAGGCTGCCCCGTAGCAAGATCAGATAAAGGCGAAGGCGTCGCCAAACATCTGGTCTTCTTTCGCATTACGCTCGGCGCAAAAACGCTCGCGCGCGATTTTAGCCATTTCAAAACGGCCTGCGATATAGATTTCATGTCCGCTCAGATCGCTGTGGTCATTCATAACGGCCGTCAACACCGTCCCACTGCGCCCTTCCCAGCCTGGTTCAGGCTGTTCCACCACGGGAATGATGTGCAGGTTAGGATGCTTAACCGCCAGCGCTTCCAGCTCGGGCATATCGTAAAGGTGCTTCAGCTCGCGTCCGCCCCAGTACAGTTCGATATGGCGATCCGGCTGCTGCGCCAGCGCCGTCAGCAAAATTGAACGCGCGTAGGAGAAGCCGGTACCGCCCGCGATTAAAATCAGCGGACGATCGCTCTCTTCACGCAGCCAGGCGTCGCCATGCGGGATATCAACGCTAATCGTGCGCTGTTCCTGAATCCGCTCCATTACCGCCATCGCATAGAGGTTGAGTTCTGAAGCACCGATATGCAGCTCAATAATATCTTTTTCCATCGGCGTGGAAGCCAGCGAGAACGGACGCTTGTCGCGCTCGTCCATCACCACCATCAGATACTGACCGGCGCGGAAACTGAAATCGGCTTCAGGTACCATACGAACCCGGTATACGGTATCGGTTATCGCTTCTACCGAGATCACTTTACAGCTTAACGTTGTCATGCGTTCCCTCTGTCGGATCGATTATTTGCCCGCGTTTTTACGCGTCTCGCTGAAGATATCCAGCTCATCCCATAACGCGTCTATACGCGCGGTAACGGCCGGATCTTTGCGGATGGGACGGCCCCACTCACGTTGGGTTTCTCCCGGCCACTTATTGGTTGCGTCCAGGCCCATTTTGGAACCCAGCCCGGAAACCGGTGACGCGAAGTCCAGATAGTCAATTGGCGTGTTCTCAACCAGCACGGTATCTCTGGCCGGATCCATTCGCGTCGTGATTGCCCAGATGACGTCGTTCCAGTCACGTGCGTTAACGTCGTCGTCACAGACAATAACAAATTTGGTATACATAAACTGCCGTAAAAAAGACCAAACGCCCATCATTACCCGTTTCGCGTGACCCGCATACTGTTTTTTCATGGTCACAACCGCTAAACGATAGGAGCAACCTTCCGGCGGCAGGTAAAAATCGACAATTTCCGGGAATTGCTTTTGCAGGATCGGCACAAAGACTTCGTTCAGCGCCACGCCCAGTACCGCGGGTTCATCCGGCGGCCGCCCGGTATAGGTGGAATGATAAATAGCGTCGCGACGCTGCGTAATGTGCGTCACGGTAAAGACCGGGAAGTTGTCTATTTCATTATAGTAGCCGGTGTGATCGCCATACGGCCCTTCCGGCGCGACCTCGCCCGCTTCGATATAGCCTTCCAGCACGATTTCCGCGCTGGCCGGCACTTCCAGATCGTTAGAGATACATTTCACGACTTCCGATTTCGTGCCGCGCAGCAGACCCGCAAAGGCATATTCAGAAAGCGTATCCGGCACCGGCGTTACGGCACCAAGGATGGTAGCGGGATCGGCACCCAGCGCAACGGAAACCGGGAAGCGTTCACCCGGATGCTGCTGCGACCACTCCTGGAAATCCAGCGCGCCGCCGCGATGCGACAGCCAGCGCATAATCAGCTTGTTTTTACCAATTACCTGCTGGCGATAGATGCCCAGATTCTGCCGCTCTTTGTGCGGCCCGCGCGTGACCGTCAAACCCCAGGTAATGAGCGGCGCGGCATCTTCCGGCCAGCACTTCATTACCGGAATACGCGTCAGGTCGACCTCATCTCCCTGCCAGATCTGTTGCTGGCACGGCGCATCACGCAGACGTTTGGTCGGCATGTTAAGCACCTGCTTCCACTGCGGCATTTTGTCAAAAAAGTCGCGAAAGCCGCGCGGCGGTTCCGGCTCTTTCAGAAAAGCCAGCAGGCGGCCTACTTCACGCAGCGCCTTAACATCTTCCTGGCCCATGCCCAGCGCGACGCGATCCGGCGTGCCGAACAGGTTGCAAAGTACCGGCATGCTGTAGCCTTTCGGATTTTCAAACAGCAGCGCCGGGCCGCCAGCGCGCAGGGTGCGGTCGGCAATTTCGGTCATTTCAAGATCGGGATCGATCTCTTGCGTAATGCGTTTTAATTCCCCACGCTGCTCCAGCAGGGAAAGGAAGTCGCGTAGATCGTGGTATTTCATGACTTCTCATCAGTACGGTCAGTGAATCGGCCATTATAGGGAGGATTAAAGGCGCGTGCTTAGTTTTTCGCGGCAGGCTCCGGACAAGGTGATGAAAATTCCCGATCGGTCCGCTGATAACTACAGTCATTAAAAATTGCCTGTTACCGCTTTATATTACGTCTAATCCTTCCAACGCGCATCACGCCCCCGTGTCGCTATAACTCTCACATGATTTTTGCTATTCTTAACGACCCTGTAATTGCAAAGTGACGTTATGGAATCCTGGTATTTACTTTATTGCAAACGTGGCCAGCTTATTCGCGCAAAAGAGCATCTTGAGCGTCAGGCGGTACATTGCCTCAGCCCCATGATTGCCTTAGAGAAACTGGTACGCGGCAAGCGTACTCAGGTGAATGAGCCGCTGTTCCCGAACTATCTGTTTATTGAGTTCGATCCGGAAGCGATTCATACCACGACCATCAGCGCAACGCGCGGCGTCAGTCATTTTGTTCGCTTTGGCAACCTGCCGGCCACCGTGCCGCAGGATGTGATTGAGGCTTTGCAGTCGCAGCCGACCGCGACGCTGCCCGACCCTGAGCTGCCTCAGCCTGGCGACAGAGTGTTGATTACCGATGGCGCTTTTGAGGGGTTAAAGGCGATTTTTACCGAGCCGGATGGCGAAGCGCGCTCTATGCTGCTGCTGAATCTGCTAAACAAGCAGATTGTTCGCAGTCTGGACAACAGGCAGTTTCAAAAGCTTTGACGCTGCCCGTCATTGGTTAATTCAGGCGGAACAGTTCGCGGGCGTTGCTATCGCACTGTTGCGCCAGCGTCGTAGCTTCCTCACCGCGTAACAGCGCAACCTGTTCAATAATGTGCGGTAAAAAGCACGGCTCGTTGCGTCGGGAAGCTGGCCGTGGCCGCATGTCGCGCGGTATCAGGTAAGGCGCATCGGTTTCCACTAAAAGCCGGTTAGCCGGAATCAGCGGCATCAGTTCCCGCAGTTCTGTCCCGCGACGCTCGTCGCACACCCATCCCGTAATGCCGATATAGAGTCCGGCCGCCAGACAGGCTTCCAGTTCTGCTTTATTACCGGTAAAGCAGTGCACTACCGCGCCGGGCAGCTTTGGCAGCCACGGCTGTAATATTTCCAGAAAACGGTCGTGCGCCTCGCGGCAGTGAAGAAAGACGGGAAGCTGAAGATCGGCAGCCAGCGCCAGCTGCGCGTTAAATGCATAAGCCTGCTGCTCAGGCCCGCAGATATTACGATTAAAATCCAGCCCGCATTCACCAATCGCGACGACTTCCGGGCTTTCCGCCAGCCTTTTTAAAGTGGCTGAGGTCTCCGCTGACCATTCGCTGGCATGATGCGGATGTACGCCTGCGGTAGACCAGCAGTAGCCCGGCCGACGTTTCGCCAGGCTTTGCGCCTGCTGGCTTTCAAGCGCGTTTGTGCCGGTAATCAGAATGCCGGTAACGCCAGCGTCAACGGCATGTTTTACTACCCGATCGCGATCTTTTGCGAATTGCGTGCTGGTCAGGTTAACCCCAATATCAAACATAGCTTGTTCCAAACAGTAACCGCCCTTTCGGGCGGTTATTATTAAACTGGAAACCGACAGCGGCACGCGCTCGCGACTACTCCGATTCGGTTTCTTCGTGTTCGTTGTCCTCACGGCGCAGTCCCGTATAGAAGCGCGAGAAGAAGACGCCGACTTCAAACAGGCAGTACATCGGAATAGCCAGCAGCGTCTGCGAAAGCACATCCGGTGGCGTCAGCAGCATGCCGACGATAAAAGCACCGACCAGCACGTAAGGGCGCTTCTTTTTCAGCTCTTCCGGTGTCGTTACGCCCGTCCAGCACAGCAGCACGATAGCGATCGGCACTTCAAAAGAGATACCGAAAGCCATAAACAACGTCATCACAAAATCGAGATAGTTGTTGATATCGGTAGCGATCTGTACGCCTTGCGGTGCGGTTTTGGCAAAGAAGCCAAAGGCCAACGGAAAGACAACAAAGTAGGCGAAAGCCATGCCTATATAGAATAGGAATGAACTGGAAATCAGCAGCGGTACGACCAGCCTGCGTTCGTGCCGATAGAGCGCTGGCGCGACAAAGGCCCAAATCTGGTAGAGGATGACCGGCACGGCAAGAAACACCGAAACGATCATGGTCAGCTTGACCGGCGCAAAGAAGGGCGAAGCCACGTCGGTGGCAATCATGCTGGCTCCGGCCGGCATCTGTTTAATCAGCGGCGCAGAAACCATCTGATAGATGTCGTTAGCGAAAAAGGCCAGGCACAGAAAGATAGCCAGCACGGCAATAATGCAGTTCAGCAGCCGTTTGCGAAGCTCAATTAAGTGGCTGATCAGTGGTTGGGTATCTTCAACAGCCATGTTTAGCGTTCATCCTGTTGCTGAGTGGAAACTGGCGCACGGCTGGAAAGCGGCGCGTCATCCTGTGCGGCGGCTGGAGCCTGCGTTGCGGTAGCAGGTGTTGGCGTTGCGGCCCGTGCGCCATCAGCGGGTGCTGCGGTAGCAGGAGCGGATGTGCTGGCAACAGAGGCTGGCGTTGCGGCCGCTGGAATCGGCTTGCTGGCATCAGATGCCGGTGTTGCGCTCACTGGAGCCTGCGTACCACCAGCGGCCGCTGGAGTCTGCTTGCTGGCATCAGATGCCGATGTTTCGCCCACTGGAGTCTGTGCACCGCCAGCAGCCGCTGGAGTCTGCTTGCTGGCATCAGATGCCGGAGCCGCAGCGGGTTCACTGGCTGCCGGAGAGACGTGCACCACCGGCGTCTCTGCTGCTGAAACAGCCGCTGCTTTATCAGCCTCGCCAGAAGGCGCCTGCGCCGGTGCGGTTGCCAGATGATCGGCAGCCGCAGGCGTCACGCCTTCGTGAGAATCCTGCGCGTTTTTTACCAGCGGGTTATGAATGGTGTTTGCTTCGTCGTCGGCTTTCTCATGATCGCCCAGATAAGAGCGCTTCATCGATTCGGCAGACTGCTTCAGCTCTTCCATGGAAGCTTTCAGTTCAGGGGTCAGGCTGTTTTTGCTCGCCTCTTCCACCTTCTTCAGGCTGTCCTGCAGCTCCTGCAGCTTCAGTTCCTGCGCCAGCTCGTTTTGCACGTTAGCCGCCAGCGAACGCAGCGCGCGCATCCAGCCAACGACCGTTTTTACCGCCACGGGCAAACGCTGCGGGCCTAATACCACCAGCCCGATCACAAACACCAGAATCAGTTCACTAAAACCTATGTCGAACACGGCTTACACCTTGTCGTTCTTAATGTCTTCTTTCTTAGCTTCTGCCTGCTGTTTTTCGGCCAGAGTGGCGTGGAAGTCAGCATCATTAGCGTGATTTTTTTCTTTCTCGTCATCGTCGCTCATCGCTTTCTTGAAGCCCTTGAGCGATGCGCCCAGGTCGGAGCCAAGGTGGCGCAATTTTTTAGAGCCGAAGATCAAAAAAACAAGTACGACAATAATCAATAACTTCCAGATACTTATACCGCCCATGTTATTGCCTCTGTAATCGGTTAATGCGGATTTCGCAGTATATAAGCGGGCTGGCGCCGCGCAAAGCCTCGCCAGCCTTCTTTACCTTTTATGACGGTTAGCCAGTTTTACGCCAGCCCACCAGCCAGCTCACCAGTCCGCCAGCGACCATAACGGCCGACAGCAAATCCCACTGCGGCCTGCTCAGCAAAATAGCCGTGCCGCTTAACAGCAGCGTGGCACCAATGCCAAACAGATAGTGTGACTGATGATGCCGCGTCCGATCGCTTCTCAGGTCATGCGCAAGCTTATCGACGCTGTGCTTCAAATGCTTGTGGTGTTTCATGCTTTCATAAAACAGCTCCGGCAGCTCCGGCAGTTTTTCCGCCCAGAACGGCGCTTTCTCTTTCAGCGCGCGGACGATAGCAGGAATACCGATCTGGTCTTTAATCCAGTCTTCCAGGAACGGCTTGGCGGTTTTCCACAAATCGAGCTGTGGATAGAGCTGCCGCCCTACGCCCTCTACATACAGCAGCGTTTTTTGCAGCAGCACCAGCTGCGGCTGCACTTCCATATTGAAGCGGCGCGCGGTGTTAAACAGATTCAGCAAGACGTGCCCGAAAGAGATTTCCGCCAGCGGTTTCTCAAAGATAGGTTCACATACGGTACGGATAGCGAACTCAAAATCTTCCACGTTGGTATCCGGCGGCACCCAGCCGGAATCGACGTGCAGCTCCGCTACCCTGCGGTAATCGCGATTAAAAAAGGCGATAAAGTTCTCTGCCAGATAGCGCTTATCTTCTTTGTTCAGTGAACCGACGATACCGCAGTCGATGCCGATATATTGCGGATCTTCCGGATGGTCATAGCTGACAAAAATATTGCCGGGATGCATATCGGCATGGAAGAAACTGTCGCGAAAAACCTGGGTAAAGAATACCTGTACGCCACGCTCGGCCAGCAGCTTCATATTGACGCCATGCTGTTCAAGCTGCACCACGTCGGAAATAGGAATACCGTAAATGCGCTCCATGACCAGCATGGTTTCGCTACAGTAGTCCGAATAGATTTCCGGTACGTAGAGCATCTTGCTGCTGTCAAAGTTGCGGCGCAGCTGTATAGCATTGGCCGCTTCGCGCAGCAGATTAAGCTCGTCAATCAGCGTTTTTTCATAGTCAGCGACGACTTCCTGCGGGCGCAAACGGCGACCATCAGGCAACAGGCGCGGTACCCAGGCCGCCATGCGGTTGATCAGCTTCATATCCGCTTTTATGACCGGCAAAATATCCGGGCGAATAACTTTGATCACCACTTCCTTGCCGTTCTCTTTCAGCGTCGCGGTATGAACCTGAGCGATAGAAGCGGAAGCGAGCGGCTTAATCATAAAATCATCAAACAGCGTTTCAACCTTGCGGCCAAGCGACAGCTCAATTTGCTGTTTTGCCAGAACGCCATCGAAAGGCGCCACTTTGTCCTGCAGCATCGCCAGCTGATCGGCGATATGCGGCGGAAAAAGGTCGCGGCGCGTGGACATCATCTGGCCAAATTTAATCCACACCGGGCCCAGCTGCTCCATCGCCAGACGGATGCGCTCGCCCAGCGGGCGATCTTTATGCAGGTTGGGCATCCAGAACAGTGACTTACGCCATAGCCGCAGCGGCAACGCCAGCCGGGTTTTGGGGATGAGCTCATCAAGACCGTAGCTAAGAAAGATGCGGATAATGAAGTAGAGACGACGTATTTCTCCGAGGGTCATTTGCCCTCCAGTTGGTTAAGACGGGTTTCCAGCGCATCCAGTTCGCGCGCGGCGGCATCAACTTCTTCACTGAACCAGGCCAGCTCCAGGCCGCCAGGGGCCAGACGCCACTCTTCCGTTAATGCCTGGCTCAGATAGCTTTGCTTGCGGCTGAAGTCGCCGCGGAAAAACTGCAGGCCGCGACGTGCCGCCTGGCTAATGCCCTGGGCGGCAATATCGCCAGTCCAGGGCGCGAGATACTCAGCGGGATCGAGTTCGGCCAGGTCAAGAAGCGCGGAAAACTGCTGCACAACCTGCAAATCGCCTTCAACTTCCAGCTCGCCGCTGCGGATCAAGCTGGTCAACTGCTGGCGATCGCGCAGTTTACGCAGCGTCCCCACGCGGGTTTTTACTTTGCAGTCCGGCGTATCGTTCCAGTCGCCCAACACGTCGACCTGCGTGTCGCTGAAGATAAAAATCAGCGGCTGTTTTAGCTCGGCCAGCTCAACGGTAAGGCTTTTGCCGTTCAGACGCTGACGCGCCGCTTTCAGACCGCGATCGCGATAGAGAATCTGGTTGAGCGCCGTTTCCAGCCCTGCGGTTAACAGCGGCGTTAAGGTCATTCGCTATCCTGTTTAAAACTTGAATCCGCGGTGTAGCGCAACGATGCCACCGGTAAGATTGTGATAGGTAGTGTTTTCAAAACCGACATCTTCCATCATCTGCTTCAGCGTATCCTGATCCGGATGCATACGAATCGACTCGGCCAGATAGCGATAGCTTTCGGAATCTTTCGCCACCAGCTCACCAATACGCGGCAGAATGTGGAAAGAGTAAGCGTCGTAGGCTTTGCTTAACGGTTCCAGCAGCGGTTTAGAAAACTCCAGCACCAGCAAACGTCCGCC
The DNA here is from genome assembly GCF_019132875.1 of Erwinia phyllosphaerae. Taxonomy (GTDB): domain Bacteria; phylum Pseudomonadota; class Gammaproteobacteria; order Enterobacterales; family Enterobacteriaceae; genus Erwinia; species Erwinia phyllosphaerae. The sequence continues at coordinate 36,278 of NZ_JAHSPF010000017.1, read as the reverse complement.
CGGCTTCAGTACGCGGAACATGGAGGCCAGCGCCTTCTCTTTTTCGGTGACGTTACGCAGGCCGAAAGCAATGGTGATGCAGTCGAAGTGGTTATCGGGGAACGGCAGGGCTTCTGCATTCGCCTGCACGTAATTCACGTTGCCGATAATACCGTTGTTGCGCAGTTTTTCGCGGCCCACTTTCAGCATTGAGCTGTTGATGTCGGCCAGCACCACTTCGCCGGTTTCGCCAACCAGGCGGGAAAATTTTGCGGTCAGATCGCCGGTACCACCAGCCAGATCCAGTACGCGCTGCCCGCGACGTACGCCGCTACAGTCGATAGTAAAACGTTTCCAGACACGGTGGATGCCGAACGACATCAGGTCGTTCATCAGGTCATATTTGGCCGCAACGGAATGGAAAACATCAGCCACCATTTCAGCCTTGTCGCTTTTCGCTACGGTGCGAAAGCCAAAATGGGTGGTGTCCTTTGATTCATCTGCCATTTGTTTTGCCTGCTCTGCAATCAGTTATCTGCCAAGTGTATCAGAGTCCCGCAGGCCAGGCACTGCCTTGCGGGTTATTCATTAACGCGATGGATATTCGCCGCCGCCAGCGCTTCTTCTTCCGCCTCTGGCGTATCCGGCAGCGCCTGCTCTACCAGATGGGGATTGATTGGCCGCTTGATGGGCACGCCCATCTGACGGAAGCCTTCGGCCTGCGCTATCAGGTTGCCCCGCCCTTCCGCCAGCTTTTTCATCGCCTGGCGATAGCTTTCCTGCGCTTTATCCAGGTTTTGTCCCATCGCCGACATATCGTCGACAAACAGGCGCATTTTGTCATACAGCCTGGCCGCCCGGTCAGCGATGCGCTGTGCATGGCGGCTCTGGTGCTCGTAGCGCCACAGATTGTTAATGGTGCGCAACGCGACCAGCAGCGTCGTGGGGCTAACCAGCATGATATTCTGGCTTAGCGCCTCGTTAATCAGCTCCGGCTGCCTGTCGATAGCCACCAGGAAAGCGGGTTCCACCGGGATAAACATCAACACATAATCCAGCGAGCGTAAACCCGGCAATTGTTGATAATCTTTACGGCTCAGCAGGCGAATGTGGCTGCGAACGGAGGCGATATGTTCGCTAACCGCCGCTTCGCGCGTGACCTCATCTTCGCCGTTGAAATAGCGCTCGTAGGCCACCAGCGTCATTTTAGCGTCGATCACCACATCTTTTCCCTGCGGCAAGCGCACGATAACGTCCGGCTGCATGCGGCCGTTTTGCTCCAGCTGAATATTGACCTGGGTTTCGTACTCATGGCCTTCGCGCAGGCCGGAGGCTTCCAGCACGCGGCTGAGCACCACTTCGCCCCAGTTGCCCTGCATTTTATTGTCGCCTTTCAGCGCTTTGGTCAGGTTGATCGCTTCCTGCGCCATCTGGGCATTGAGCTGCTGTAAACTGCGGATTTCATGCGATAGCGTGTGGCGCTCCCGCGCTTCCTGGCCAAAGCCTTCCTGCACCTGGCGGCGAAAACCATCCAGCTGTTCACGCAGCGGGGAAAGCAGACCGTCCAGGCTCTGACGGTTCTGTTCATCAACACGACGGTTGCTGTTTTCGAAGATACGGTTGGCAAGATTTTCAAACTGCGCGTTAAGGCGCTGCTCGCTGTTGATCAGCAGACGCTGCTTCTCTTCCGCCGCCAGCCTGCTCTCTTCCAGCCGAATAGTGACCTCGCGCAGTTCGGCTTCCTGAGCGCTGTTGATCTCCAGCTGGTTACGCAGTTCGTTGTTGAGCTGGGTGGCTTCGCTACGCCAGTGGTCAAGCTGGGTGAGTTTTTCCTGCGCGGCGGCAGAGACACCATGCAGCTGGCGCAGTTCCCGCTCCTGCTGTTGCTGCGTCTGCTGCTGGCTTGTGAGCTGTTGCGCCAGCCTGTCGCGATCCTGACGAAGCTGTTCAGTGGATTGCAGCAGCAGCCGGCGCTCCGTTTCCTGACGCGCCGCACGCTGCTGACTCTGATACCAGGCGACACCCCAGCCAGTCAGCAAACCTGCCAGACCGGTGATGATGCCGTAACCTATTGTTGCATCCACTCGCTTTCTCCTGCACAACCTTCACTGGCTGAAAAGGTAAGGTCGCGCCAGGGGAATGTCGAGCTAAAAAGCGTGATGCTCCACGTTTGGGTGGGCTAGATCAGGCGACGCGCGGCATCAACCACGATACGTACCGCATCGCTTTCCGTTTTCTTCATGGTTTCCGCATCCGGAATCTCTTGCTGGGTACGGTTAACGATAACGCCAGCAACCATACCGGCACGCAGTCCCTGGCTGGCGCACATCGTCAGCAGGGTGGCGGATTCCATCTCATAATTGAGCACGCCCATCTGCTGCCACTCTTTCATGGAGTTCTGGAAACGGCTGACAACGCGACCCGAATAGGTGTCGTAACGTTCCTGTCCCGGATAGAAGGTATCGGAAGAGGCCGTTACGCCAATATGCGTGGTGGCGCCTGCAGCTTTAGCCGCTTCTACCAGCGCGGTGGTGCAGGTGAAATCAGCTACGGCCGGGAACTCCAGCGGCGCAAAGTGCAGGCTTGCGCCGTCCAGGCGTACGGAGCCTGTGGTCACCAGCACGTCACCAACGTTGATTCCCGGCTGGATTGCGCCCGTGGTGCCTACGCGCAGAAAGGTACGTACGCCCAGCTGCGCCAGCTCTTCAACAGCGATAGAAGTAGAAGGGCCACCGATGCCGGTTGAGCAAACGATTACCGCTTTGCCGTCAATTTCAGCGCGCCAGGTGGTGAATTCGCGATGTGAAGCCAGATGTACCGCATTATCCATCAACGCGGCGATTTTTTTTACTCGTTCCGGATCGCCCGGCACGATGGCGAGGGTCGCGCCCTGAAGATCGGCTCGGGTTAAACCCAGGTGAAAAACGTCTGACTGTGCCATGGCAAACTCCTGTGACGGAAAATCGATAGGGGAAAAACGTCTACAGTAGCGTAAATCGGCCCACAATTGTGTGAGTAGCTTCACCACGAACAATGAAAATTACATTTGGAACTTATTAAATAGTGAGTTTGATCACACAAAAGCCTTTTTCAGGCGGTTAGCGCTGCGCCGCCGTTTAAGAATGGCAAACAGACTTCATCTGCCCGCAACGTAATCCTGGCTATAGTTAGCTGATTGCGCTACTGCATGCACGGAGAGACCATGAAAACCGACGATAATCAGACTCAAAGCCGTGGTGGATTCGCTCCTGCGGTTTCACCTGCCGCCGCAACCACCATCGTTACCGACAGCGTTGATATTATTTCCGGAGAAACCTCCATCCCGACTCAGGGCGAAAATATGCCCGCTTTTCATGCCAAACCGCGTAATGCCAGCGGCCCGCTGCCGGTCATTCTGGTAGTACAGGAAATTTTTGGCGTGCACGAGCATATTCGCGATATCTGCCGCCGTCTGGCTACGGAAGGCTATCTGGCCGTTGCGCCGGAGCTTTATTTCCGTCAGGGCGATCCCAACGACTACAACGATATTCCTACCCTGTTTACAGAGTTAGTCAGCAAAGTTCCGGATACGCAGGTGCTGGCCGATCTCGATCACGTAGCAAACTGGGCGTCGCGCCACGGCGGCGATATGCGCAATATGGGCATCACCGGTTTCTGCTGGGGCGGCCGGATTACCTGGCTATATGCCGCCCATAATCCACAGCTGAAAGCGGGCGTTGCCTGGTATGGCAAGCTGGTGGGCGACAAAACCATGCAGCAGCAAAAGCACCCGGTGGATATTGCTACCGAACTGAACGCGCCGGTATTGGGGCTTTACGGCGGCCTGGATGAAAGTATCCCGCAGGAAAGTATTGAGACGATGCGCCAGTCGCTGCGTGCGGCGAACTCAACGGCGGAAATTATCGTTTACCCGGATGCCGGACACGCTTTTAACGCCGACTATCGCCCCAGCTATCATGAAGAGTCCGCCAAAGATGGCTGGCAGCGCATGCTGGCCTGGTTCCGGCAGCACGAGGTTAAATAAGAGGCGCAGCACGCCCAGGGGAATGTTGACAAACCCATGTGCAAACATCAGGTCGCATTCAGGCCAGTGAACAGCTGCGGAGGCTACGGTGTCCCTGCAAAAAATGCCGCAACGCACTGACCGTGTAAATTTGTCAGCAGTTTAAGGGGCGCAGCGCGCCCCGATACCACCGCAAGATTAAGCTCAGGCGATGGTTTTACGCAGCTGACGGGCGGCTTCCACCATGTTTGCCAGCGCCTGCCGCGTTTCCGTCCAGCCGCGCGTTTTCAGACCGCAATCCGGATTGACCCATAAACGCTCTACCGGAATACGCTTCGCTGCTTTCAGCAGCAGCGCCTCTATCCATTCCACGCTCGGAACGTTCGGCGAGTGAATATCGTAAACGCCCGGCCCAATTTCGTTGGGATAGTCAAAATCTTCAAACGATTCCAGCAGCTCCATATCCGAACGCGAAGTCTCGATGGTGATCACATCGGCATCCAGCGCGGCGATCGAGTCCATAATGTCGTTGAACTCGCAGTAACACATATGCGTATGAATCTGGGTATCGTCCCGCGCTACGGCAGCGTTCAGGCGGAACGCCTCCACGGCCCATTGCAGATAGTCGGCCCAGTCAGATTGGCGCAGCGGTAGCCCTTCGCGCAGCGCTGGCTCATCAATCTGGATAATGCCGATGCCCGCTTTTTCCAGATCCTCGACTTCATCACGCAGCGCCAGGGCAATTTGCTTCGCGATAGTTTCGCGGGAAACGTCTTCACGAGGGAAAGACCAGCAAAGAATAGTGACCGGGCCGGTCAACATGCCTTTAACAGGTTTGTCGGTCAGTGATTGTGCATATTTCGCCCATTCAACGGTAATGGGCTGCGGACGGCTGACGTCGCCAATGATAACCGGCGGCTTGACGCAGCGGGAGCCATAGCTCTGCACCCAGCCGTTTTGGGTAAAGGCAAAGCCGTCCAGGTTTTCACCAAAATATTCCACCATGTCGTTACGTTCAGCTTCGCCGTGCACCAGCACGTCCAGGCCCAGACGCTCCTGTTCGACGATCGCCTGTTTGATATGTCCAGCGATGCCGGTGCGATAATTGCTGCTGTCCAGACGGCCCTGCCTGAAGTCCAGCCGCAGGCCGCGAATTTCAGTGGTCTGCGGGAAAGAGCCAATGGTCGTGGTGGGCCAGGCAGGCAGTTGGAAGCGCTGACGCTGGGCTTCGGCACGCACTCTATAGCTGCTGCTGCGCTCGCTGTCTTTTGCCGTAATCGCAGCCAGACGCTTACTGACCGCTGGATTATGAACGCGGGTCGATTCACGACGGGCACGGACTGGCGCGCTCCAGGCTTCCAGCGCTTGCGGATCGTTATTGTTCAGCGCCGTACTCAGCAGCGCCAGCTCCTGACATTTTTGCAGCGCAAAGGCGAACCAGCTTTTTACTTCCTCATCCAGACGGGTTTCGGCGTTGAGATCGATTGGGCTATGCAGCAGCGAGCAGGAAGAGCCGATCCATAGCTGCTGACGCTTGCCCACCAACGGCTGCAGGCGGGTAAACCAGCTGTTCAGATCGGCACGCCAGACGTTACGACCATTGATAACGCCTACCGACAGCAGCCAGCTGGCAGGCACTTTGGCGTTCAGCGCGGCGATATCATCTTTACCGTGCACCAGGTCGACGTGCAAACCCTGCACCGGCAGCTTTACGATAGTTTCGAGGCTGGTACCGACGCTGTCAAAATAGGTCGTCAGCAACAGTTTGCTCTGTCCCTGTAACGCGTCGTAAGCCGGTTTATACGCATCCAGCCATTCCTGCGGAAGCTCCAGCACCAGCGCAGGTTCATCAATCTGCACCCATTCAATATCGCGCTTTGCCAGCTCGGCCAGCACCTGCTGATAAACCGGCAGGATTTCTTTTAACAGGCTAAGGCGGTCAAACTGTTCGCCTTTTACTTTGCCCAGCCACAGATAAGTCACCGGGCCAAGCAGGACGGGTTTTACTTTATGGCCCAGCGCCAGCGCTTCGTCTACCTCATCCAGAATCTGCGTCCAGCTCAGCTTAAACTGCTGGCCTTTAACGAATTCCGGCACCATGTAGTGATAGTTAGTGTTAAACCACTTGGTCATTTCGGCGGCGGCTGCAGGCTCGCCGGTTGGCGCACGGCCTCGGCCCAGGCGGAACAAGGTATCCAGATCGACAACGCCATCTTTATTTTGATGTCGCGCAGGCACGTTGCCGAGCAGCAGGCTGGTTGCCAGAACATGATCGTACCAGGCGAAATCACCAGCCGGCACGTAGTCCACGCCCGCCTGTTTCTGCTGTTCCCAGTGGCGGGCACGCAGCTCGCGGCCAACTTTCAGCAGCTCTTCCTGCGTACTGTTGCCTGCCCAGTAGCTCTCCTGAGCTTTTTTCAGTTCGCGGCGCAGGCCGACGCGTGGGAAACCGAGCGTATGGTTTAAAATAGTCATCAGTGCTTTCCTCAGTTACCGGCCGTTGCCCTGGTAATCGGGCTTTTAGCCGTCCAGATGTTTACACATCTATAATCCGCAGGTACTGTAGTGACCACAAGCGCAAATTGTTCATTGTCGATGTGAAGGACTCTCATGATCGAACTCAAACACCTGCGGACGCTGCAAGCGCTGCGCAACACCGGTTCGCTGGCCGCCGCCGCCGCGCAGCTGCATCAGACGCAGTCGGCGTTATCCCACCAGTTCAGCGACCTGGAACAGCGTCTGGGCTTCCGTCTGTTCGTGCGAAAAAGCCAGCCGCTGCGTTTTACGCCGCAGGGAGAAATCCTGTTACAGCTGGCCGAGCAGATATTGCCGCAAATTCAGCATGCGCTGCAGGCTTGCCATGAGCCGCACCAGACCACGTTGCGTATCGCGATTGAATGCCACAGCTGCATTCAGTGGCTGACGCCCGCACTGAATAATTTTCGCCAGGTCTGGCCGCAGGTGATGATGGATTTTAAATCCGGCGTGACGTTCGATCCGCAGCCTGCGCTGCAGCAAGGTGAGCTGGACGTGGTACTGACTTCCGATATCCTGCCGCGTAGCGGACTGTTCTATTCGCCCATGTTCGATTTTGAAGTGCGCCTGGTGCTGGCTCCCGATCATCCGCTGGCAAAGGTGGAGCATATTTCACCGGAAGACTTAGCGCATGAGGTGCTGATGATTTATCCGGTGCAGCGGCAGCGGCTTGATATCTGGCGGCACTTTTTGCAGCCTGCTAACGTCAGCCCGGCGCTGAAAAGCGTGGACAATACGCTGCTGCTTATTCAGATGGTCTCTGCAGGAATGGGCATTGCCGCTCTGCCGCACTGGGTAGTAGAAAGCTTTGAACATCAGGGGCTGGTGGTAACAAAAACGCTTGGCAAGGGATTATGGAGCCGCTTATACGCCGCCGTGCGCGATGGCGAACAGCGCCAGCCGGTAACGGAAGCCTTTATCCGCTCTGCTTGCCAGCACGCCTGCGAACATCTGCCGCGCGTTAAAGATGCTTCGGCACCCGGTACGCCGCCGCTGGTTTCTCTGGCCCACTCCTGAACAGGCTTACCTGTCGACGCTCATAGCCTTGTAGCCAATCGTTTGCTAACCCGTCCGTCAGCTTCTGCTGGCGGTATTCCTGTATCCAAAGTCATTTGTCTCTATAATGCGCGCAACGATTCTGACCTGATGAGATTTTTATGACCAATAACGACGTACTGCGCAGCGTGCGCTACATGCTGAACCTGAGCGATGCCCAGATGGTTGCCATCCTTGCGCTGGCAGAAAGCGAAGTCACTGAGGCCGAGATGCAAACCTTTCTGAAAAAGGAAGATGAAGCAGGCTTTCGCGCCTGTCCGGACGTGATTATGGGCTACTTTTTGAACGGCCTGATTTTTAAACGTCGTGGTAAGAGCGAGGATGCGCCAGAACCCTCTATCGAGCGCAAAATGACCAACAATATTATTATTAAAAAGCTGCGTATCGCTTTTGATTTAAAAACTACCGATATTCTGGATATTCTAAAGCTGGCCGATTTTGCCGTTGGGCAGTCTGAAATTGGCGCGATTTTCCGCAAGCCGGGACATAAAAACTATCGCGAATGCGGCGACCAGATTTTAAGAAACTTTCTGAAGGGTCTGACGATGAAACTGCGTCCGGCACCTGGCAAGGTATAGTTAGAAAGAATGTTTTCGGTATGGGATTATGCACCATGCCGGGAACATGATTCTATAAGTTTAATATCAACTGAAAATAATTACACAAAGGATATAAACAGGCGGAAAAATCTTCAAAAGATTAATTGCTGCGGCAGTAAAATCACCTTCCCAGCAATAAAATGAATTTGCTTGAAATTGCTTTTGAAAGACACTGATTTCGAAATCCCACCTGAATAAAATATGCTTCCCCACTCAGCACTTCCTTATTGCTATAAGGAAAAAAGCACAGGCAGAATCGCGAAAAAATAACAGAGAGCGGCGTTCATCGTAAAATGCTTTAGCGGGCGCCTGGGACTAGTGCAGCCAGACGAGCTGTCTGCCGGAGTATATCACTACAATGGAAGTGATTTTGGGAACTATGACCAGCAAATGAAACATATGTATGAAAGCCTGAACAGAGGTCACGCATGAAATTCAATTTTCCATTTTTTGTTGTTACTACTCTTTTAATTAGCCTCAATGCCTACGCTGAAGACCACGCGTTAAAGTCAGGCGTCTATGAACAACTGAAGCTGGCCGTCTCCTCATCTGGTGAAGTGACTGGCTACTATGCTGACTCAATGGGCGATAACGCTAGTCAGACCTGTATTTTTACACTACACGGCAGCAGGCAGTCCGTAGGCGAAGCAACCATCAGTGCACATTCCGCACAGGATTATCCGGGCAAGCTTAGTGGAACCGATAGCGGTGTTATGCTAACTCTGCCTCAGGGTCAGCAACAGCCGGGCTGCATGAATCTGCTACCGCCTGATGTAGCAACAGGTATTGAATTTACGCGCGGTCTGGAAACCCAGTGGCAAACACTGGCACAGGCCGCAGCAGAAAAAGTCTATCTGCATAAATCGCCTGCTGCTGATGGTGGGAAGAAAGTCTGGATCATTAAAAATGATGTAGTTGGTATTATCGCCAAAAAAGAGAACTGGTCGCAGGTGCAGTTCGTAAACGATAACGGCAAAAGCACGATTGGCTGGGTAGAGACTTCGCAATTAAAGACGTTGACCGCTGCGGTGCGCTAAATGATGTACTGGCTGAGCAGAAATGCCCAGCCAGTCTTTACCGTACGTCATTAAATCAGACCTGAGGGGCTTTTATTACCTTCTTACCGGGAAGGTTTGTGTAATACCCAGCGCTTGTGCACCCATAACGAGGCAAAAATTACCGCTGCCCCAATAATAAAACTTGGCCAGTGCGGCTGCTGCTGCCATATCGCCAGGTTGACCAACAGTCCGGCAGGAACATGCATATTGTTCATTATTCCCAGCGTGCCGGCATCAACCTGCGTAGCGCCATAGTTCCACATAAAATAACCCAGCCCGGAAGCTACTACGCCCAGCCAGATCAAAATTCCCCACTGAAGCGTGGTGGTGGGTAATTTTTGCGGATTTCCCCACAGGAACCAGGCAATAACCGCTACGATGGCCGCGCCAAGATAAAACCATGAAAAAGCAGCGTGCTGCGGCATAGGCCGCGTTTCCTGCAGGCGCTTATAGCCGACCATGCCAACGGCAAAGCAGATATTGGCCAGCTGCACCAGCAGCAAACCAAACCAAAAATGATCGCTGACTTTGTCATAGCGAATAATAGCGGCACCCGCTACAGCCAGCAGTGCGCTCAGGGCATAGCCAGGCCGTACGCCACGACCGCTCATCAGATCGTAAATCAGAGTGATATAGAGCGGCGTCATTACCGTAAACAGCAGCAGTTCTGAAACGCTAAGATACAGATAAGCCTGGAAGCTAATAAGGTACATAATGCCCAGTTGCAGGGCGCCTACTGCCATATAGAGCAACAGCGTAGAAAGTCGATAACCGCGCCAGCGCAGGAAAGGTAAAAATACTACGGCGGCAAGCAGCAGGCGAATCAGCACCGAAAACACGCTATCTACCTGGCCTGCAAGGTATTCACCTATCAGGCTAAATGAAAAGGCCCACAGTACGGTGGTGATAATCAGTAAAATCACGATAAAAACTCTGCAATGAAAAGTGGGCGTAGTGTAGCGAAGTTCGTCCAACGGCAGGAAAATATCTGGTTTACATCTGAGCGATTAGCAAGCTAACGAACATCTTTTACGCACGCTTTAAATTGTTATTTCCGATGTATTTGAATTTGCCAGGCTGTTTACGCTTTAAAAACAGATTCAGAGAAGCGCGCCACATAATTCGCTTTGATTCTCATAAAAGAGAATACTTTGCGCCCTCCTTCACAGCATGCCGGCCCGTTTTCTTTTACGCTCGCGCCACCCTGAATCAGGCTAAGTCTAAAGAGAAGATAGTGCGCCATTGGAGGCAAATATGTTATCGCTGTTCAGACCGGCACCTCACCGACCGCGCGTTGATGACGCGCAAACTGACCCACTTTATCGCCGTTTGCGCTGGCAAATATTTTTCGGGATTTTTTTCGGCTACGCCGCCTATTATCTGGTGCGAAAAAACTTTGCGCTGGCCATGCCCTCACTGATTGAACAAGGCTTTTCTCGCGGCGATTTAGGTTTTGCCCTTTCGGGGATTTCTATCGCCTATGGTTTTTCAAAATTTATTATGGGTTCCGTTTCCGACCGCTCTAATCCCCGATTCTTTCTCCCGGCCGGATTAATTCTGGCCGCCCTGGTAATGCTTTTTATGGGATTCGTCCCCTGGGCCACCTCCAGTATTATGGTGATGTTTGTACTGCTGTTTCTTTGCGGCTGGTTTCAGGGCATGGGCTGGCCGCCGTGTGGCCGCACTATGGTGCACTGGTGGTCGCAAAAAGAGCGTGGCGGTATTGTTTCCGTGTGGAACTGCGCGCATAACGTCGGCGGCGGTATTCCCCCCCTGCTTTTTTTATTAGGGATGTACTGGTTTAACGACTGGAAAGCGTCGTTCTATATGCCCGCCTTCGCTGCCATTCTGATCGCCGTCGTAGCCTGCGTGTTAATGCGGGATACGCCGCAATCCTGCGGCCTGCCGCCCATCGAAGAATATAAAAACGATTACCCGCCCGACTACGATCAAGATCAGGAGAAGGAGCTAACCGCCAGGCAGATCTTTATGCAGTACGTTTTGCCCAACAGGCTGCTCTGGTATATCGCGCTGGCCAATGTTTTTGTTTACCTGCTGCGCTACGGCATTCTGGACTGGTCGCCGACCTATTTAAAAGAGGTCAAACACTTCACGCTGGATAAATCTTCCTGGGCCTACTTTCTTTACGAATATGCCGGTATTCCCGGCACGCTGCTGTGCGGCTGGATGTCCGATAAAGTATTTAAAGGCAACCGTGGCGCAACCGGCGTGTTCTTTATGGTGCTGGTCACGCTGGCTACCGTTATTTACTGGCTAAATCCGCCGGGCAATCCAGGCGTAGATATTAGCTGTATGATCGTTATCGGCTTTTTGATTTATGGCCCGGTGATGCTGATTGGCTTACATGCGCTGGAGCTGGCCCCAAAAAAAGCGGCGGGTACGGCGGCGGGCTTTACCGGCCTGTTTGGCTACCTTGGCGGCTCCGTAGCCGCCAGCGCCATTGTGGGTTATACCGTGGACTACTTTGGCTGGGACGGCGGTTTTATCGTGATGATCGGCGGCGGCGTACTGGCGGTTATCCTGCTGGTTGTCACTATGCTGAGCGAAAGAAAACGAGGAGCACTACGATGAAAAAACTGTTAGCCACGCTGCTGCTGAGCGTTTCGCTCAGCGTCACGGCCGCCGGAGAGAGTAAGATTGTTATTGCCCATCGGGGTGCCAGCGGCTATTTGCCGGAGCACACGCTGCCCGCCAAAGCGATGGCCTACGCCCAGGGATCCGATTTCCTTGAGCAGGATCTGGTGATGACCAAAGACGATCGGCTGGTCGTGCTGCACGATCATTATCTGGACCGCGTGACGGATGTCGCCGAACGTTATCCACAGCGCGCCAGAAAAGATGGCCGCTACTACGCCATCGACTTTACGCTGGCCGAAATTAAGGGCCTGAATTTTACCGAAGGCTTTACGCTAAAAGACGGTAAAAAAGTACAGACATTCCCGCAGCGTTTCCCCATGAATAAGTCGGATTTCCATATTCATACTTTTGAGGAAGAGATTGAATTTATTCAGGGGTTGAACCATTCAACCGGCAAAAATGTGGGAATTTATACGGAGATTAAAGCGCCCTGGTTTCATCGTCAGGAAGGGAAAGATATTTCAGCGAAGGTGCTGGATGTGCTGAAACAGTACGGCTACAGCAGTAAAAGCGATAACGTCTATTTGCAGTGCTTTGATTATAACGAACTTAAACGCATTAAAACGGAGCTGGAACCCCAGCGCAATATGAACCTGAAGCTGGTACAGCTGATTACCGAAACGGATGCAAAGGAAACGCAGGAGCTGCAAAACGGCAGGTGGGTGAACTATAGCTATGACTGGATGTTGCAGCCGGGCGCGATGAAAAACCTGGCCCGTTTTGTTGACGGCATCGGCCCCGATTATCATATGCTGATCGCCAGCGGCTCCACCAGAGGCCATATTCGCCTGACGGAGATGGTCAAAGAGGCGCATCAGAACAAGCTGGTGGTGCACCCTTATACGGTGCGCGCCGACAGCCTTCCCGACTGGGTTGATAACGTCGACCAGCTTTACGATGTGCTTTATAACCAGGCGGGAGTGGACGGCCTGTTTACCGATTTTCCGGATAAGGCCGTACATTTTTTACAGCGCTGATTTTTCGCCTCCGTCACGGAGGCGAATTTCTCAGACGTTATACAGCTTGCGCAGATAGTTCGGCACAGCGTTATCCACGTTGCTGCCGATAACTTCCAGATCGGGCAACAGATCTTTCAGGCGCTGATGCGAGTTGCTCATGATGCAGCCTTTGCCCGCCATGGTCAGCATCTCTTTATCATTCATGCCGTCGCCGAAGGAGATGCAGTCCTGTAGCGTAAAGCCAAGCGTGCGGGAGACCGCATCCAGCGCGTGACCTTTGGAAACGCCCCCCGCCATGACTTCCAGACAGGTCGGCAGCGAGAAGCTCACGTTAACGCGATCGCCCCAACGCGCAATCAGCGCCTCTTCCAGCGGGATCAGCAGCTCTGGTTTAGCACAGGTAAAAAAGACTTTGCTGATGCCGTCAGTAGGCAAAGAGTCCGGCTGGTACACCTGATAGTTGAAATCGGATTCACGGAAAAAGTCCATCTCTTCAGGACGATGGCGGTTAAGAAACCACTCTTCATCGCGATAGACGTTGGTATAAATATCCTCATGGCTGTGATGCAGAGCAAACAGCTCACGAGCGATATCCTCTTCCAGGTTGTGGCTAAATACCAGCTCGCCGGCGGTATTATGCACGCGCGCGCCGTTTGAAGTGATCATAAAAGCGTCAATGCCCAGGCTATCGCGCATCTGGCCCACATCAATGTGATGACGACCGGTGGCAAAAATAAAGTGGACGCCTTTCTGCGTCAGCAGCTGAAGCGTTTCGCGGGCAAAAGCGGAGAGACGGTGATCCGGTGACAGCAGCGTGCCGTCAAGATCGGAAGCAACAATAGGGTACATAAAACCTCTGGTTAATGGTTGTCGGTTGCCGTAGCCATATCTGAGTAGTGAATCAAGGATGCCGGGCGAAAAACGCCACGATGGCCTCCAGTGCTTCGGCGCGCATACTGTCTTTTTCAAACAAGATCTCATGACGCGCGCCAGCGATAGTCTGCGGGCCTTCGCACGGATTGCCCGCCGCCTTCATGGTCTGGCAAAAAAGATCCTGCGCGCGGTTATCCACCACTTTATCCGCCTCGGCCTGCAACAGCAGCAGCGGCGTGACGATCTCTTTTGCCTGAGCCAGAATATTTTTCCCGGCCAGAATGCCTTCTTTAACCCAGTGGTAGGTGGGGCCGCCGACGCGCAGTCCCGGATCGTCAGCATAAAAGCGCAGGTTGCGCCGGTAGCGTTCACGGCTGTGCGTCAGCTGATTGATGCCAAACGGCCTCGGCTGCCATCTTCCGGTACCTATGGCATAGCCGTCGCGCACCGCCGGGCGTTTTTCCGCCCATGTCAAAATACAGTGCGTCATCCACAGCGGCATTGGCAAAAAGATACCGAACATCGGCGAGGCCAGCACCACGGCGTCAAAAGCTTTTGGCTGTCTGGCCAGCATCAGCGTTAAAATTGCGCCCCCCATCGAATGAGCCAGCGCGTAGCGATGCAGATAGTGCTGGCTGAGGATCTCTTTCAGATAAAGCGTTTCCAGATCGTCAACATAGTGATCGAATAGCTCTACATGACCGCGATGGGAATCCTGCAATAACCGGCCGGATCGCCCCTGGCCGCGATGATCGACAATAATCACGTCGTAACCGCAGTGAAACAAATCGTAGGCCAGCTCAGGATATTTTACGTAGCTTTCGATCCTGCCTGGGCAGACAAGGATAACCTTGTTGTGTTGCGGAGAAGTGAAGCGGACATAGCGAATGGCAACGTTTTCTACGCCGATGAACTCGTCCTCTTCCCGCTGCTGCCAGAAATCCAGCAGCGGGCCAGTAGCAAAAGCGGCAAAGGCTTTTTCACGATTTAACCAGCTTTTGGCAGCCTTGTTCATTCACCTCATCTCCGCTTTTTGCTTATCCGGCATGACCTTTCTGGCTCGCGCTGTCACAAAGGCGTATTGTGTCATACTTCTGCATTCTCAGGGAGCCTTACCCAATGACCATCCAATGGTGGCTGGCCTACCTTTTAACCACCAGCATTTTAAGTCTTTCGCCAGGTTCGGGGGCGATTAACACGATGAGTACCGGTATCAGCCACGGCTATCGCGGCGCGGCGGCATCCATTTCTGGCTTACAGGTGGGCCTGGCAGCGCATATCTTGCTGGTCGGTATTGGCCTTGGCGCGCTGTTTTCCCAGTCCGTGCTGGCTTTTGAGGTTTTGAAATGGGCGGGCGCTGGCTATCTGGTCTGGCTCGGTATTCAGCAGTGGCGCTCCGCTGGGGCAATAGACTTGCAGGCGGTCGCCAGAGCGATGCCGCGCCGTAAGCTATTTAAACGTGCGGTGCTGGTCAATCTGACTAACCCGAAAAGCATCGTTTTTCTGGCGGCGCTTTTCCCACAGTTTATTATCCCTGGCCAACCGCAGGCGATGCAGTATCTGGTGTTGGGCGTAACGACCGTGGTGGTCGATATTATCGTGATGATTGGCTACGCCACGCTGGCTCAGCGTATTGCCGTGTGGATCAGAGGGCCAAAGCAGATGAAGCTGCTCAACCGGCTGTTTGGCGGAATGTTTATTGCGGTAGGCGCGCTGCTGGCCTCGGCCCGCCGGATTGCCTGAGCACGGGCGAACAAACTGGCCTGAGGTTGTTGCTAAACTTTCATCAGGCCGTTTTTAAGCCAGAGCACAGCAGGGGTTTTTATTCCTCGCCGTCAACGTGCTCGCGGATCATTACCATAAACGGCTTGCCGAAGCGTTCCAGCTTGCGCTGGCCCACGCCGTTGACGCTCAGCATTTCCGAAGCGGTTAACGGCATTTGCTCGGCCATCTCTATCAACGTCGCGTCGTTAAACACTACGTAAGGCGGAATATTCTCTTCATCGGCAATCGCCTTACGCAGCTTGCGTAGCTTGGCGAACAGCTTGCGATCGTAATTGCCACCAAACGACTTCTGGCTGCTGTTACGCGGCTTGACGGTAACCATACGCGGCACGGCCAGCAGCAGCGGCGCTTCGCCACGTAGCACAGGGCGTGCGGCTTCCGTCAGCTGTAGCGCAGAGTGCATAGCGATATTCTGCGTCGCCAGCCCCAGATGGATAAGCTGGCGGATCACGCTGACCCAGTGCTCATGGCTCTGATCGCGGCCGATGCCGTAAACCGGCAGCTTGTCGTGCTGCATATCGCGGATGCGCTGATTGTTTGCGCCACGAATAACCTCCACCACGTAACCCATACCGAAGCGCTGGCCGACGCGATAAATGCAGGAGAGCGCCTTCTGCGCTTCAACCGTACCGTCGTAACGTTTTGGCGGGTCCAGGCAGATATCGCAGTTATCGCACGGCTGCTGGCGTCCTTCGCCGAAATAGTTCAGCAGCACCAGACGGCGACAGGTCTGCGCCTCGGCGAAGGCACCCATGGCGTTGAGCTTATGGCGTTCAATATCCTGCAGCGGACCGGGGGCTTTCTCTTCCAGGCATTTGCGCAGCCACGCCATATCTGCCGGATCGTAAAGCATCAGCGCTTCGGCAGGCAGGCCATCGCGACCGGCGCGACCGGTTTCCTGATAGTAGGATTCGATATTGCGCGGAATATCAAAGTGCACCACGAAACGCACGTTGGGCTTGTTGATGCCCATGCCAAAAGCGACCGTAGCGACAACGATTTGCAAATCGTCACGCTGAAAGGCTTCCTGCACGCGGGCGCGATGCTCGTTGTCCATTCCGGCATGATAGGCGCCCACGCTCATTCCACGGCTTTGCAAACGCGCGGCGGTATCTTCTACTTTCGCCCGGCTGTTGCAGTAAATAATGCCGCACTTGCCGCGCTGATCCTGCACATAACGCAGCAGCTGCTCCGTCGGCTTAAATTTATCTACCAGCGTATAACGAATATTAGGACGGTCAAAACTGCTGACCTGAATCAGGGGATCGTTAAGCTGTAGCAGCCGTGCAATATCGTTGCGCGTGGTTTCGTCGGCGGTAGCGGTCAGCGCCATCACCGGAACGTCCGGTAGCCGCTGACGCAGCTGGCCCAGCGCGCCATATTCAGGCCGGAAATCGTGTCCCCATTGCGAAATGCAGTGCGCTTCATCCACCGCCAGCATCGCCGGATTCCAGTGCGCCAGATTATCCAGGAAGTTGTCCATCATCAGACGTTCGGGCGCAATATACAGTAGCTTGATGCGGCCCGTACGGCAGCCGGCTAAAACGTCCTGCTGCTGCTCGCGATTCTGCGTGGAATTCAGGCAGGCGGCGGCCACGCCGTTAGCCAACAGCTGATCGACCTGATCCTTCATCAATGAGATCAGCGGCGAAACCACCAGCGTCAGGCCGTCACGCACCAGAGCCGGAATCTGGTAGCAAAGCGATTTTCCGCCGCCGGTTGGCATGACGACCAGACAGTCGCGTCCCTGCAATGAAGCCTGAATGATGGTTTGCTGCCCGGGACGAAACTGCTGGTAGCCGAAGGTTTCCTGCAAAACCTGCTGCGCCAGCGCTTCCTGATTAATCACTGCAGCCGTAGACACGTGTACTCCAATTGATGGCGGGCAGCGCGGCGGCTGCCCAAAAAGCGTTAAAACAGGTCGTTCAGCATGACGCCGACGCCGACCCTGGTCTGGCGGTGGTTATAGTCAATCAACGATTCGCCATAGCCGCTAAAGACTTGCGTATAGAACCGAACGTGTTCGGTAAGTGGATAGCTCCAGCCCGCCTGCGCGCCGCCGTAGCCGCTGTTCCAGTTGTAGTTGCCCTGCAGGCTGAAAACGCTCTCGCCCAGCTGGTAACCGACAGTCAGGCGATAATACCCCATGTATTTGGTGATATCAGGGTTATCGTCATTATTTTCGCTTTCTGGAAGACGGTACCAGGGTTTTGCCTCAACCAGCCAGTTGCCGTTTTGCGCCATCAAACGAGCGTAAACGCGGTTCCAGCTGCGCGAGGTCGGATCCGATCGGCCGTTCGACTGATGGTTCAGGCCCATCTCCACATCACGCAGCGTCCAGCCTGCAAAGCTGTAGTCGGTAGCCCAGCCCAGGAAAATTTGCGGCTCATAGTTCGTTTCGCGAAACGGCGAAGAGGCGCCACGGTTAGAGAGCTGCCACCAGGATCCCTGAGTATAAGAGGCCGCGAGCACCGAGTTGTCACCTAAAATGCCCCGCCATAGCGGAAACGCCAGGCTCAGCTGAAATTTGACTTCATCGTGCTTGGCTTTGTTGGCCCAGTTGTAGGAGCTGATTGCGTCTTTATTGATATTGCTGGTGTCGGTGTACAGTACGTAGTTGCTTTCGTAAGGAAAAAGCACAAAAGGGTTGTCATGCTTTTCCAACAGGTTAGCAATAATACTGCCACGAACGGCGGGCTGATCGTGCACCTCTGTGACCGTCGCTTCCTGCGCCAGAACCAGCGTGGGGAACAGAAGCGCTGCGGCCAGCAGGCCTTTCAGCATAGACATAGTGTTGTTCTCCAGAACAAAACGGAATTGTTATACGTGTGTGTAAAAAGCACGCCATTCTACACAGAATTGGTGGCCGACATTAGTGCTGTTTTTGTAAAGTGTAAGGCCTGTTAACGACCGGCAAAAATAGCCAGTTCGGTAAGCGACTTACGCTACAAAGGAATTTTTTATGACCTCACCTGCTTTGCTCGATCGGGACGCCGCCCGCCGCCTGATTGGCGAAATTTTTGTTTATGATATGCCGTTCAACCGCACGCTTGGCCTGACGCTGGAGCGGCTGGAGCCTGACTATGCGGAACTGAGCTTTGCGAATCAGACGCAGCTGGTCGGCAACGTTGCGCAGAAAATATTGCATGGCGGCGTGATTGCTGCGGTGCTGGACGTGGCGGCCGGTTTGGTTTGCGTCAGCAGCGCATTGACGCGGCAGGAAGCGATTACGGAAGAAGAGCTACGCCAGCGTCTGTCGCGTATGGGCACTATCGATTTGCGCGTTGACTATTTACGGCCCGGTCGCGGCGAGCGTTTTATCGCGACCAGCAGCCTGCTGCGCGGCGGCAATAAGGTCGCCGTGGCGCGAGTTGAGCTGCATAATGACGCCGGGCTTTATATCGCCAGCACCACGGCAACCTATCTTGTAGGCTGATTGCAAACCTTTATGGAGTAACGTTACATGGATGCGCAACAAACTCGCCAGGGCATCTTTTATGCGCTGGGCGCTTATTTTATCTGGGGCATCGCGCCCGCCTATTTTAAGCTCATCCAGCAGGTGGCACCGGGCGAGATTATGACGCACCGGGTAATCTGGTCGTTCTTTTTTATGCTGCTGTTGCTGAGCGTCAGCCGCAACTGGGGTAAAGTCAGGGCAATCTTTAAAGAGCCAAAAAAGGTGCTGCTGCTGGCGGTTTCCGCCACGCTGGTGTGCAGTAACTGGCTGATATTCATCTGGGCAGTGAATAATCATCATATTCTGGAAGCGAGCCTGGGATACTTTATTAATCCGCTGCTAAACGTGCTGGTGGGTATGCTGTTTCTCGGCGAACGCTTTCGTCGCCTGCAGTGGCTGGCGGTGGCGCTGGCCGCCTGCGGCGTGCTTATCCAGCTGTGGAAATTTGGCTCAGTGCCGGTGATTGCACTGGGCCTGGCGGTGACTTTTTCGCTCTACGGCCTGATGCGCAAAAAAATCGGCGTAGACGCGCAAACCGGCATGCTGATTGAAACCAGCTGGCTGCTGCCGGTCGCCGCTATCTATCTCTTCGGCATAGCGGACAGTTCGACCAGCCATCTGACGCAGAACCCACTTTCGCTGAATTTATTGTTGATTGCGGCCGGCATTGTTACCACTATCCCGCTGATGCTGTTTACCGCTGCCTGTTCCCGCCTGCGCCTCTCTACGGTAGGGTTTTTCCAGTACCTTGGCCCGACGCTGATGTTTCTGCTGGCCGTTTCATTTTATGGCGAAAAGATGACGCAGGATAAAGCGGTAACATTCTCTTTTATCTGGGCGGCGCTGGCGATATTTATCTTTGATGCACTAAAAACGCTTAAACGTAAAAAAGCTTCCGAGGTTTAAATTTTCACTTCGCCGAATAATGTCCGTTCGGCGAAGTTTAATTAAAGCGCCACGACAGCCTTCGTAAATCAGTGAAAAGGTTTTAGCCATAGCAAGACAGGTAATGGCAGAATAGCGGCGTGTTTAACTACCGAGGACAATATTCACTCCACCAGGATGAGAAGCAATAGCGTGGATGAGTTGTAAATTCATGGACAGTCTGTTCATTTCCGTCATGCCCCCTTCTTTTGCCATCAGGCCGGTTCTCTTCTGCCCTTGCAGCGATACGCACTGGCGCTTTGCGCTGTAGCCCTCTTCCGAAGTTTTTTTATTACTGCGCGGCGTGCGCGTCCGCTATTTTATTTTCTGGAGAGAGAAAATGCTGTACTGGTTTTTATTAGCGCTGGCGATTTCCTGTGAAATCATCGGTACGCTGACCATGAAATGGGCCAGCCTTAACGGCCATGCCGCCGGCTATATTTTTATGCTGGCGATGATCGCCCTTTCCTATATTTTTTTAAGCTTTGCCGTTAAGAAAATTGCGCTGGGCGTGGCCTATGCTATCTGGGAAGGAATTGGCATTCTGTTTATTACGCTGTTTAGCGTTATGCTTTTCGACGAGTTCCTGACGCCGATGAAAGTTGCCGGTCTGGCGATGCTGGTCGCGGGTATTGTGCTGGTAAAGTCCGGCACGACGGGCCGCGAGGAGAAAAAGCATGTCATCGCTTAACGGATTACATCTCGCCTGGCTGGCGCTGGCGGTCGTCCTGGAGATCCTCGCCAACATTTTTTTAAAATATTCGCACGGTTTTCGTCGGCCGCTTTACGGTTTGTCATCTCTCGCTGCCGTACTGGCCGCTTTTACCGCGCTGGCACAGGCCGTAAAAAGCATCGACCTTTCTGTAGCTTACGCTTTATGGGGAGGTTTCGGCATTGTCGCAACGGCGGCGGCCGGCTGGATTTTATTTGGGCAGCGTCTTAACGCTCGGGGCTGGACTGGTATTGGCGTGCTGCTGGTGGGTATGGTGCTGATTAAATTTGCCTGACGCGCGATAAAGCTTTACCGCGAAAACATTGGCGCAGCCGTCCGTGGCATAGCGCGACTGCGCCGTATCGGTCAGCCGTTTGCGGACGGCTTCCCTGATATGGGTTACAGCCAGTTCTTACGCTTGAAGTAGGCGTAAGGCGCGAGCCCCGCCAGGATCATCAGGCAGATAGCGCCAGGATAGCCAAAGCTCCACTTCAGTTCAGGCATAAACTCAAAGTTCATGCCGTAGCTGGAAGCAACCAGCGTCGGCGGCAGGAACACCACGGAGACAACCGAGAAGATTTTAATAATGCGGTTCTGCTCGATGTTGATAAAACCCATCGCCGCCTGCATCAGGAAGTTGACCTTTTGGAACAGCGATTCGTTATGCGGCAGCAGCGATTCGATATCGCGCAGGATTTCACGCGCCTGCTCCAGCTGGTTGCCAGGCAGACGGGCTTTACGCACCAGGAAATTGAGCGCGCGCTGCGTATCCATCAGGCACAAACGCACTTTCCAGCCGATATCTTCCAGCTCCGCCAGCGTAGAAAGCGCGGCATCAAATTCGTCGCCCTGCTGGCCTTCCATAATAACGCGGCTGAGCTTTTCCAGATCGCTATAGATGTTTTCTATCTCGTCAGCAAGCTGCTCGATTTTTGTTTCAAACAGATCCAGCAGCAGCTCATAAGCGTTGCCGTCAATCAGCACCTGGTTGCGCGCGCGCATGCGGTAAAGGCGAAACGCAGGCAGCTCACGCTCGCGCAGCGTGTAAAGACGCCCGTCGCGAATGGTAAAAGCGACCGTTGAGTTTCCGGCATGGTCTTCCGCATCTTCATAGAAGAAGAAGGAGTGAATATGCAGGCCATCTTCGTCTTCAAAAAAGCGCGCGGAGGCTTCGATATCTTCCAGTTCGGGACGCGTTGCCAGGCTCTGGCCCAGTTCGTTTTGCACGCGGTCGCGTTCGTTTTCCTCAGGCTCAATCAGATCCACCCAGACAGAGCTGGTCAGCTCGTCGCTGGCTTCTTCCAGCTCCAGACGAGCAAGGCGGTTCTGATCAAGTTTAAATGCGCTCAGCATAGCTGGTACTCCCAATTCTTCATAACATGGGACGCGCCTGAACACGGAACAGGTAGGTCAGTCTGACTCGGAGCGATGCGGTAATGCGGATCGCCGACAACCACGAAGGCTATCGGCAGAGGAGGATAGCCTTAGGAGTTGTACCTGCGGTGCAGGTCAGTGAGCCAGTATCTACTGGGTGTGTCCAAGGCAAATGTCCTCTCTGGGTAATGGTGCGCGCATGTTACGCTGTGCTGAAAATGACGTCAACAGCAACCCCAGAGAATAAGGATTCAGAATGAAACAGCTTTCCCATGCCGATTTAAGCGACATGAGCAAACAGGCTGCCAGCGTCGCTCGCCTGCGTTCACACCGAACTTTCCATGAAGAGTTAACGGATCCGGTGCAGCGTCTGGCTATCGCCATGGAGCCGGGTACCTATATCCGTCCGCACCGCCACCCGCAGACCTGGGAGCTACTGACGCCGCTGAAGGGACGTTTCGTGGTGCTGCAATTTAATGACGAAGGCGAAGTGACGCATCGTACGCTATTGGGCGAAGACATTTTGTTACAGGAAATGCCGGCTTTTACCTGGCACGCGGTCCTGTCGCTGGACGAGGGCGGCGTAATTTTTGAAGTTAAGCATGGCCCTTATCAGGCGCTAACGGAGGATGACTGTATGCACTGGGCGCCGCAAGAAGGCGGCGAAGGAACGGCAGACGTTATGGCCTGGTATGCCAAAGCCCAGCCGGGCGATCGCTATTCACGTTAGGTAATAAAAGCGGAGCCGACCCTGGTCGGCTTCGTTAAGATTGCTGACCAGGCCAGGGCATGCCTGATATACGACAGGAGCAAGGCGACCCTGGTCGGCTTCGTTAAGACTGCTGACCAGGTTAGGGCATGTCTGATATACGACAGGAGCAAAGCGCCCCCGCCGACTCTGTTATCCGGTACAGGGCTAGACGGTTTCCAGCTTCGCGTAAGCGGCTACCAGCCACTTGATCCCCTGGCCCTGGAAAGCGACCTGCAAACGGCTGTGATCGCCGCTGCCTTCCAGATTCACAATTGTGCCTTCGCCAAATTTAGCGTGGCGCACGCGCTGGCCAAGCGAAAAGCCGCTGTCGTTTTGCGCGACTGGCGTTCCCATGCGCTGGTGGCTGACCGGACGGCTGACGCTGGCACGCAGACGCACTTCTTCGACACACTCTTCCGGCAATTCGCCGACAAAGCGCGAAGGCCGGTGATAAACTTCTTTGCCGTAGAGCCGACGCGTTTCCGCATAGGTCAGCGTCAGCTTCTGCATGGCGCGCGTCACGCCAACATAGGCCAGACGACGCTCCTCTTCTAGCCTGCCGCCCTCTTCCAGCGACATCTGGCTTGGAAACATGCCTTCTTCCATACCGACGATAAACACCTGGCGGAACTCCAGCCCTTTTGCGGCATGCATGGTCATTAGCTGTACCGCATCCTGCCATTTATCCGCCTGGCCTTCTCCCGCTTCCAGCGCCGCATGGGAAAGGAACGCCTGCAACGGCATCAGATCTTCGTCTTCGTCCTGATAGCTGTACTGCCGCGTGGCGTTGACCAGCTCCTCAAGGTTTTCGACACGCGCCTGGCCTTTTTCGCCTTTTTCCTGCTCGTACATCAGCCACAGCCCGGAATCTTTAATCACCCGGTCAGTCTGCACGTGTAGCGGCATTTCGCTGGTTTCCTGCGCCAGGGAATCCACCAGCTCGGTAAAGCGTTGCAGCGCCGAAGCGGCACGTCCGGCCAGCGCTTTTTCCTGCAGCAGCACGCGCGCGGTCTGCCACAGCGTGAGCTGACGTTCGCGCGCGGTTTGCCGCACCACATCCAGCGTGCGGTCGCCAATGCCGCGCGTCGGCGTATTTACCACGCGCTCAAAGGCGGCATCGTCGTTGCGGTTGGCTATCAGCCGCAGGTAGGCCAGCGAGTCTTTGATTTCCTGACGTTCGAAGAAGCGCATACCGCCATAGATGCGGTAAGGCATGCTGGTTTGCAGCAGCGCCTCTTCCAGCACGCGCGACTGGGCGTTACTGCGGTAGAGAATGGCGCAGTCGTTCAGCGCACCGCCGTTTTCCATCCACACTTTGATACGGTTAACCACAAAGCGAGCTTCGTCCAGCTCGTTAAACGCGCAGTAGATAGAGATGGGTTCGCCGTCGCTGCCGTCCGTCCACAGCTCTTTGCCTAATCGCCCGTTATTGTTAGCGATCAGCGCGTTAGCCGCTTTCAAAATATTATTGGTCGAGCGGTAGTTCTGCTCCAGGCGAATGGTCTGCGCGCCGTGGAAATCGTTAAGGAAGCGCTGGATGTTTTCAACCTGCGCGCCGCGCCAGCCGTAAATGGACTGGTCGTCATCGCCCACGATAATCACTTTGCCGCTGTCGCCGGCCAGCATCCTGATCCAGGCGTACTGGATATTGTTGGTATCCTGAAATTCATCCACCAGAATGTTGGTGAAGCGCTCGCGATAGTGGTTAAGGATGTGCGGCTTGTTTAGCCACAGCTCGTGCGCGCGCAGCAGCAGCTCGGCAAAGTCCACCAGCCCTGCGCGATCGCAGGCTTCCTGATAGGCCTGATAGATGCGCAACCACGTCTGCTCAACCGGATTGCCGTAGCTTTCAATATGCTTAGGACGTAATCCTTCGTCTTTTTTGCCGTTGATGTACCACATTGCCTGACGGGCGGGCCACTGCTTCTCATCCAGATTCATCGCCTTAATCAGGCGCTTTAACAGGCGCATCTGGTCTTCGCTGTCGAGGATCTGGAAATCCTGCGGCAGGTTAGCGTCAAGATGGTGCGCGCGCAGCAAACGGTGCGCCAGCCCGTGGAAGGTGCCAATCCACATCCCGCCCTGGCTGGTGCCGATTAGCTGCTCGATGCGATGGCGCATCTCTGCCGCCGCCTTATTGGTAAAGGTCACGGCAACGATCGAGTATGGCGAACAGTTTTCAACCGCCAGCAGCCAGGCAATCCGGTGCACCAGCACGCGGGTTTTGCCGCTGCCCGCGCCCGCCAGCACCAGCAAATTGCTGCGCGGCGCGGCTACGGCCTCGCGTTGTTTGTCATTCAAGCCGTCGAGAAGGTCAGAAACGTCCATAAGCACCGTCAGGTTAAGGGAGCTAGCTCCACTGGATATTTAACCAGCGTATTATAACAACGCGGTCAGCGATGCCAACTGCGAAATTTCCAGCGTGGGCAGCAGACGACTGTCGCTGGCCCGCATCAGATTATCATTATGCGGATTAATCCAGCACGCCTGCATGCCGCAGCGTACGGCCCCGGCCACGTCCGTGGTGAGATCGTCACCAACGTGCAGAATATTTTCCAGCGGCAAATTCAGCTTTTCCGCCGCCAGGTGATACATATCGTGATAAGGCTTGGCGCGGCCGTGCGGCCCGGCTCGCAGAATAAATTTAAAATATTTATCCAGCCCGAACAGGTGCGGCTCGGCATTGCCGTTAGTCACGGCCACCAGCGGCATGCGCGCGGCTAAAGCAGCCAGCGTGCTGTGCGTTTCTTCGGACACCGTTATCTGGCTACGCCAGTGAGCAAAATTCGCCATGACCGCGCGCGAGCCTTTTTCCGCTTCCGCCGCCGGAAGACCTGCATTCAGCATTGCCAGCTCAACCGCGCGACGCCGCCATTCGCTAACGTCATGATAAATTTCCGGCTCCTGCTCGCGCAGGCTTTCGCGTAGCTGCTGATACTGCTGCGGGCTGAAGTCATTCAGCGCCGGATGATAAGCCTGTAAAAAGGCATGAGACTCTTTGGCGGTACGGCTGATAACCGGACGGTTGTCGTAAAGCGTATCGTCCAGATCGAACGTCATGGCTGCAATCGGCCGCAGCGAACGGTAAAAATGCATCAGGTTTTTCCTCGTTTGGCACGGGGATGCGCGGCATCATAAACCGAAGCCAGATGTTGAAAATCAAGGTGGGTATATATTTGAGTGGTGGTGAGGTTAGCGTGGCCCAGCAACTCCTGAACCGCACGCAGATCGCCGCTCGATTCCAGCATATGCGTGGCGAAAGAGTGGCGCAGCTTGTGCGGATGGATATGGCTGGAAAGCCCTTGCTTGACGCCCCACTCTGCAAAGCGTTTCTGCACGTTGCGCGTTGAGATACGCTTGCCCTGCTTTGACAGAAACAACGCGTTATCTTCAGGCGCAAACAGCTCGCGCAGTACCAGCCAGTGCTCTATCCACTCGACCGCCGTACGGCCAATCGGCAGACGGCGCTCCTTGCTGCCTTTGCCCGATACCCAGACTTCGCCAGAAGCCAGATCAAGGTGACCGATATCGATCCCTACCAGTTCAGACAGACGCAGTCCCGCGCCATACATCACTTCCAGCATTGCGCGATCGCGTACCGCCAGCGGATCGTTTAGATCGATATCCAGCAGGCGGTTGACCTCGTCCACATCAATATTTTTAGGCAGATGGCGTGAAGCGCGCGGCGTGGCGACGCCTTTTGCCGGATTGGCTTTCAGCACGCCCTGGCTGATTTGCCAGTCCAGAAAACTGCGCAGCGCGGAAAGCCTCAGCGCCAGGCTGGCGGGCTTCAGGCCTTCACGACGGCTGCGCGCGGCCAGCGAACGAACCTGGGCCGCGTCCAGCCTGTCCCAGGCAGCGAGCTTCATTTCGTCAAGCAGCGTAATGCAGGCGCTCAGCTGGCGCTGGTAGTTGATCTGCGTCAGCGGGCTAAGCTGTCGCTCAACCTTCAGGTAGCGCAGGAAGCCCTCTACGGCAGGCTGTAGAGGAGACGGATTCATACCCGTTCTACCCAGCGCTGTAGCAGTTCCGGCAGCATCTGCGAGAGGTGCTGCAACAGCACCGTGCCCATCCCGGACTGATAGTGCTGGCTGTCGCGGCTGCTGAAAATCAGTACGCCCAGATCGCCGCGCTCGCCCAGCAGCGACATAGCCACCGAGCCGACCGCTTTTGCCTGCGGCAGCAGCAGCAGCAGTTCCGGGCCGTTCAGGCTGCCCAGATAGTGCTGCTGGTTGCCCAGACGCTGAATGCGTACGGGCTCAAAAGCCGGTTTTGACAGCGCCAGCTGGGTGAAGTCCGATGGCGCGCCAATCCGCCATTTTTCACTGAACAGGCGCACGTTAGCGCCCGCTATGCCCAGCTCGCGCGCCCAGCGGTGCAGCCGGTTAAGCATATCCTGCAGGCTGTCGGCGGCGGCAAGCCGTGCCTGAAGCGTCAACAGCTTCTCGAACAGCCGATGGTTGGCGCTGGCCTGTTCCATCAGCAGGGTAATTTCTTCTTCCAGCTGCGCAATCTGATGACGCTGGCGACCAAGCTGCCATTCCACCAGCGAGACGGTTCCCCGTACCGGATGCGGCACCACCATCTGCTCTACCTGGCGGGCATTGCGGATAAAGAAATCCGGGTTTTGCCGCAGATAGTCGCTGACCGCGCCGTCGTCCAGCAAAAATTCAGATGGCTCCTCGCTGACCTGTTTCATAGATGAATAAATCCGTCGTAAACGTGAGTGGCGGGGCCGGTCATATAAAGCGGATGGCCAGGCCCTTTCCAGGCGATAGTCAGGCTGCCGCCAGGTAAGTCAACGCGCACTTTTTCCGCCAGCAGCATCTGTTGAATACCAACGGCAACCGCCGCGCAGGCACCGCTGCCGCACGCCTGGGTTTCACCCGCGCCGCGTTCGTAAACGCGCAGGCGGATATGCTCACGCGCGACCACTTCCATAAAGCCAACGTTAACGCGCTCAGGAAAACGTTCGTGGCTTTCCAGCACCGGGCCTAAGGTTTCTACCAGCGCGGTTTTCACGCTGTCGACCTGCAACACGCAGTGCGGATTGCCCATCGATACCACGCCGCACATTACCGTCTGCTCGGCGGCACGCATCAGATAAAGGCTTTCCGCTTTGTTCGCGCGAAACGGCACCTGCTGCGGCTCAAAGTTCGGCTCGCCCATGTTGACGCAGACCATTTCGTCCGGCGTAACGCTTAGTACCATGCGGCCAGTCTGCGTGCTGACGCGGATGTCGCTTTTGTTAGTCAGGCCTTTCAGCCGTACAAAGCGGGCGAAACAGCGGGCGCCGTTGCCGCACTGCGCCACTTCGCTGCCGTCAGCGTTAAAGATGCGGTAGTGGAAATCCAGATCCGGATCGTAAGGCGGCTCTACGATCAGCAGCTGATCGAAGCCGATCCCCAGATGGCGATCCGCCAGCCGACGGATCAGTTCCGGAGAGAAGTAGACGTTTTGCGTCACGGCATCGACGACCATAAAGTCATTGCCCAGACCGTGCATTTTGGAGAACTGCATGTGTGGCTCCAGCGAGTGCGTCATGTTTTACTGAGCCGATTGCTGTTCCGCATCGGTGGTCTTTGACTGCTGCTGCGCGTTAACCGCTGCCGTGCTCGCCGTTTTGGGCTGCGTCGCTTTACCTGCGGTTTTTTGCGGCTGTTCCTGCTTTGGAAAATAGAGAGGGCCTTTCAGTCCGCATCCCGCCAGACTCACCACGGCTAGCGCCAGCGCCAGCCGACAAATCATTTTCTTCATGCTCGTTCTGCTCATTTGTTGCTGCCTGTTGGTTGACTATCATCGCAGGTGAAGTGCTAAAAGCAACAGGAAAAAGGCGAAGCTTGCAGAAAGGAAAGGGGTTAAATGCGCGGCGGCGTGGAATAAATGCCCTGACAACGCTGGCGCGCGCCGTCAGTGCATTTGGTAGCGCTGTGCGTAGTCGCTGGGATCGTTATCCGAAACGGCTGCGCAAAGCTGCGCCAGCGCCTGGCTGCGGAAAGGAATAACCTGAAAACGGTCGTCCACCTGCACAATCTGATAAAACTGCGGCAGGTTGAAGTTAATAAAGCTGGAGCCGTAGGTAAACCGATCGTGCGAGGAAGAATAGAAGCGGCTGACGTCGCGCACCAGCTCCTCTTTACTGCCTTCGCAGTGATGATAAATTTCGACGCGGTTGGTTTCATCCAGAATATAGATATTGAAGCCGCGATCGTCTTTGGTATCTTCAAAGAAGAACTGAATAATGCCTTCGCTGGCGTAGCCGTTTACCACCGACGGCAAACGAGTCTGGTCCGTTTCTACCTTTATCGACAGGCCGTGCAGCTTGTTATTGGAGATAGCGCCATAAAACTCCACGGCGTTCTCTAATTTCTGCACCGAAACGCTCAGGCGCTCAAAGAACAGCCCCCAGGTCTGGCCGGCCACGCGCACGGCCTTAAAGCGGCCCGGCTCCTGGCGCGTGCTGGAAAGGCGCAGCTCAATACATTCGGACACCAGCTGCTGTACGCGCGTGCGGATTAAACCGCGCAGATGCTGGCTGTAGCAGAAGACTTCTACGGCATCCGGCGGCGCAGCATCCTGATGCATTTTGCCCAGAATGGTTTTTAGCGCCTCAATCATCGCCTGCTCGCCGTTGAAATGCAGCGTGCGCACTTCATTCCACGAGTTGCGGTAAAGCAGATCGATGCTGCCAATTAAACACTGCTGCTGCTGGCCGAAGCTGAACACGTCCAGCTTGCGGAAATCGAAATGCACTACCTGATTGCGGAAAGCGGCGGTCGGGTCATATTCCAGATTAACAATAATCGCCAGATGGCGGATCTCACACGGGCTATACAGCGCCTTTGGCGTCGGCGCGGGCAGGCGCAGCGGAAAATGGTGCGACACATCCGCCACCAGCTCCTGCAGCCTGGCCAGATCGCAAAGCTCGTTGCCCTTGATATGCAGGCGCGTTTTGCTGGTCAGCAAACCGTTGAACCACGCCCAGGCAACCAGCTTGTTAAGATAGCGGTTATATTCCAGCGGCTGATGGCTGATGATCGACTGCATATCCGGTGCCTGGTTATACAGATACCAGCCCGCACGGTTAGCGCGGCCGTGCGGCACGTGGATAAAGGTCAAATGCGGTTCGGAAAGGTCCGGAGAAATCTGCGGGTTCACCAGCGTGACTTTTCCCGGCAGCGCTTCAAAAGCGGCGTAAAGCTTACGCGTTAACACGCCGATATCCTGCGGGCTGGCGCTGACGCTCAGATTATTGCGGCGCGCAAAGCGGATCAGGTTGCGATAGCTCTGCATCATCGCGTCCAGCAGCTCATTGTGCGCCTCGCGCACGCGGCCGATTTTCCATTCGGCGCGGCTGTCCAGCATGATCAGACGCTGCTTGTCCCAGCCCCACTCTTTTACCAGCTGGCCAAGGATTTCCCGCCGCCAGCCCGGTTCGCTGCTGACCGATAATTTTTCACGTACTTTTAAATAGAAGCAGCGGCGCACCAGATCGAGACGCGCATGGTCATCGATGCTGGTGAGATAGTGCGTGACGCGTTCCAGCATCATGCAGTAGGGATCGAGGCCATAGGAGACGATTTCGCCGTCGTGCAGGCGCTGTTTGATATCCATTGCCAGCAGGCGCGTGCTCGGATATTCCCAGGAATAGGCTTCCAGCAGCAGCGTTTTCAACACCGCTTTATAAGGAGAGTCGATGCTTTTATAGAGCTGCCACAGGCTCGCGCCGAAGTACTCTTCAGCGGAAAGCGTGCCAAGGCCGCCCAGGTCGAGCCATTCGTTCGGCGTCAGCACGCCTTTTTGATAAAGCGACATTACGTAGTCGTCGTAATGCTCTTCCTCTTCGCCCGGCACCATATTCCACAGAATACGCTTGCCGGCCATGCGCACGGCGGTACGGTAAAACTCATCCAGCAGTAGAATATGCTGCGTGGAACCACAGTCTTCGCCACCCAGGCTGCCGCTTTCATTGTGGCGGAAGCGGTTTTCATCGATCAGGAAGAAGCTGGCATCCACGCCCATGCCCGCACACCATTTTTGCAGCAGCGTACATTTCTTTTGCAGCGCCAGACGCTCTTCGTTATCCAGCCAGGATTGATGGCAAACCCAGATATCCAGGTCAGAAGTGGCGTTCTGGCCGACGGAAGAGGTGCTGCCCATCGAGTAAACGCCGGTAATCGGCAGTTCACCCTGCGGCGTCAGCGCGGCGGAAGATCCAGATTTACCTTCTAAATCATCGAGATAAGTTTTTTGGCTTTCATCAGGCGTGTAGAAGCTGATGCCATGTGGAACGTTACCCGCAAGGTAACCCGGCATCAGCGGATGATGATAATGTAATAAGGTCGGCAGCAGACTGTAAACCTGTTGGAACTCAGGTCCCATCGCCGCCAGGGCGCGATCGACGCGCAGCTGGTTGATGGCATCCAGTCTCTGTTTCAGTGTCTCAATGTAGAGGTACAAGACGTCTCGCCTGATTATCCCAGTGCCTGCAAAAAACCCTGTTTCCGAAATTTGCCGCTTGCTTTAAAAATAGTCGTGCAAATTATTGCTGGAAACGTGATCAATCTAACACCTGGTCGGTTGACCGTAAAGAAAGTTGCGCTACCAAACAGTTTAGCACGTTTTACCACCAGCCAGACCCAAAATCCCGCAACCCGCCCCGCCATCGCCGTTTCAGGCCGTGGAAACTGACAGGCTTCCCGTAACAATGATAGGATAATCAGTGAACGATAAAAACGGTAACCAGCATGTCAGACAAAATTTTAAGAATAGCTACCCGCCAGAGTCCGCTTGCGCTGTGGCAGGCGCACTATGTTCAGCAGCGTTTGATGGCCAGCCATCCAGGGCTGCGCGTTGAGCTGGTGCCTATGGTCACCAAAGGTGACATTATTTTAGATACGCCGCTGGCGAAGGTTGGCGGCAAGGGCCTGTTTGTCAAAGAGCTTGAACAGGCTTTACTGGACGGCCGCGCCGATATTGCCGTTCACTCGATGAAAGATGTGCCGGTAGAGTTTCCGCAGGGGCTGGGGCTGGTGACTATCTGCGAGCGTGAAGATCCGCTCGACGCTTTCGTTTCCCACAAGTTTGATTCTGTTGATGCGCTCCCGCAGGGCGCCGTTGTCGGCACAAGCAGCCTGCGTCGCCAGTGTCAGCTTAGCGCCCGCCGTCCGGACCTGATTATCCGCTCGCTGCGCGGCAACGTCGGCACTCGTTTAAGCAAGCTGGATGCGGGCGATTACGACGCCATCATTCTTGCCGTCGCGGGTCTGAAGCGTCTGGGACAGGGCGACCGTATTCGCCACGCCATGCCGGCAGAAGAATCTTTGCCTGCGGTAGGCCAGGGCGCGGTCGGGATTGAGTGCCGCCTGGACGATGCAGACACCATTACCCTGCTGGCCGCGCTGAATGATGAAGATACGGCAATACGCGTAAAAGCCGAGCGCGCGATGAATACCCGGCTGGAGGGCGGTTGCCAGGTGCCAATCGGCAGTTTTGCCGAGCTGGAAGGTAACGAACTTTGGCTGCGCGGGCTGGTTGGTTCGCCGGACGGCAGTAAGATGATCCGTGGCGAACGCCGTGGGCCGCGTGAAGATGCAGAAAAAATGGGTATCTCGCTGGCCGAAGAGCTGTTGAGCAACGGCGCACGTGAAATCCTGGCAGAAGTCTATAAAGGAAATCCGCCAAAATGAGCATCCTGGTAACCCGTCCGGCTCCGGCGGCTGAAGAGCTGGTCAGCCGTTTACGTACCGCTGGCCGGGTTGCCTGGTCTATGCCGCTGATCGAATTTACGCCGGGCACCGGCCTGGACCAGCTACCGCAGCAGCTGGCTTCATTACAGGATGGCGATCTGGTTTTTCTTCTTTCCCAACACGCTATTCATTACGCCCATCCCGCTTTAGCGCGCGCTGGCGTTTCGTGGCCTTCCTCTCTGCACTATTATGCTATAGGCCGTACCACCGCGCTGGCTTTGCATACGGTCAGTGGCCGGGATGTGGTCTGGCCGCACGAGCGCGAAACCAGTGAAATATTGATCCAGCTTCCTGCTTTACAGCAGGTTGCCGGAAAGCGCGCGCTGATTCTGCGCGGCAATGGCGGACGTGAATTACTGGCGGAAACCTTGCAACAGCGCGGTGCTGATGTACAGTTTGTTGAATGCTATCAACGCTGTGCGAAAATTTATCAGGGTGCCGAGGAAGGTCGACGCTGGCGAGATCGCCAGGTTGATACGCTGGTTGTAACCAGCGGCGAAATGTTGCAGCAGCTTTATTCGCTCTTCCCGGAGATCGATCGTGAGGAATGGCTTCTCCACTGCCGACTGGTGGTCGTTAGTGAACGCCTGGCTACCCGCGCCAGAGAACTGGGCTGGCGAGCGGTTCAGGTAGCCGAAGGTGCCGATAACGACGCGCTGCTGCGCGCGTTACAATAAACTTAAATATGGGATGTGCCACAATGACGGAACACAAAGACGCCTCTGCCATGGTTGAAGCGACCACCCCAGAGGAAGCAACCTTAACGCCAGAGCAAAAACCACCGCGCAAGCCGCGCAATGGGGCGACGGCGCTGGCCGTACTGGCGATTGCCATCGCGCTGGCTTCCGGCGTCGGCCTCTATTTCAATGCCCACTCTCAGGCTCAGCACCAGGCTGCGGCAAATAAAGCGCTGGCAGATCAGCTGGCCGCGCTGCAGCAGGATGCCGCTGGCGAGAAACAAACGCTGGTTCGTCAGCTTGCCGCGCAAGGCAGCGCGCTGGATGCCGCCCGCGCACAGCAGGCAGCGACCAGTAAGCAGCTGGACGAGTTGAAAGAAAAAGTCGCGACGATTTCGGGTAACGACGCGCATACCTGGCTGCTGGCTCAGGCCGACTATCTGGTTAAGCTGGCCGGTCGCAAACTCTGGAGCGATCAGGACGTCACCACCGCCGCCGCGCTGCTGAAAAGCGCCGACGCCAGCCTGGCCGACATGAACGATCCCAGCCTGATCGACGTGCGCCGGGCGCTAACGCAGGATATCAGTACGCTCTCCTCGATTAGCCAGGTCGATTACGACGGCATTATTCTCAAGCTTAACCAGCTTTCCAACGGCGTCGATAATCTGCGCCTGGCCGATGATGACAGCGACGACGCGCCAATGGATGCCGATAGCGGTGAGCTTTCCTCTTCGCTGCGCGAATGGCGACAGAATCTGGTAAAAAGCTGGCATAACTTTATGGATGATTTCATTACCATCCGTCGCCGTGACACCACAGCCGAACCGCTGCTGGCGCCTAATCAGGACGTTTATCTGCGCGAGAACATCCGTTCGCGCCTGCTGATTGCTGCTCAGGCTGTGCCACGCCACCAGGATCAAATCTATAAGCAGTCCATCGACTCGGTTTCTGCCTGGGTTCGCGCCTGGTTTGATACTAACGACGCGGCAACAAAAGCCTTCCTCAGCCAGCTGGACGAACTTAGCCAGCAAAGCGTATCAATGGACGTGCCGAACGCGCTGCAAAGCCAGCCGATGCTGGATAAGCTGATGCAAACACGCGTGCGTAACCTGCTGGCTCAGCCAGGTGCCCAACAGCAGCAGGGAGAATAAGCATGCTTAAGGTACTGATCGTTTTTGTGTTATTGATGGCAGGTGTCGTGCTTGGTCCAATGCTGGCAGGCCACCAGGGCTATGTGCTGATCCAGACCGATAGCTGGAATATTGAAACCAGCGTTACCGGCCTGGTGATCATTCTGATCCTGGCGCTGCTGGTGATTCTTTTTGTTGAGTGGGTATTGCGTCGTCTGTTTCGCACCGGTGCCCGTACTCGCGGCTGGTTTAAGGGCCGCAAGCGCAACCGCGCGCGTAAGCAAACCAACGCCGCACTGCTTAAGCTGGCGGAAGGCGATCATCGTCAGGTTGAGAAGCTGCTGTCGCGTAACGCCGACCATGCCGAACAGCCAATGGTGAACTATCTGCTGGCAGCGGAAGCGGCTCAGCAACGCAACGACGAAGCGCGCGCTAATCAGCATCTGGAACGGGCAACCGAACTGGCCGGTAACGACCAGCTGCCGGTAGAGATTACGCGGGTACGCCTGCAGCTGGCGCGCAATGAGGATCATGCGGCAAGACACGGCGTCGACAGACTGCTTGAGGTCGCGCCGCGCCATCCTGAAGTCTTGCGTCTGGCAGAACAGGCATACGTACGTACCGGCGCGTGGAGCGCGTTGCTGGATATCCTGCCCGCAATGGAAAAAGCTGGCGTCGCCGATGAAACGCACCGGCTGGCGCTACAGCAGCAGGCATGGCTTGGCTTAATGAGTCAGGCGATGGCCGATCAGGGAAGCGAAGGACTGAAGCGCTGGTGGCATGACCAGAGCCGTAAAACGCGGCACGAAACGGCGCTGCAGGTGGCGATGGCGGACCATCTGATCGTCTGCGACGACCATGAGACCGCTCAGGCGATCGTGCTGGACGGGCTTAAGCGCGGTTACGATGAGCGCCTGGTACTGCTGATGCCGCGTCTGAAAACCGGCAATCCTGACCAGCTGGAAAAAGCGCTGCGCCAGCAGATTAAACAGCATGGCGCTACGCCACTGCTGCACAGCACGCTGGGTCAGCTGCTGATGAAGCACGGTGAATGGGAAAAGGCGAGCGACGCTTTCCGCGAAGCGCTGAAGCAGCGACCTGATGCTTTCGACTACGCCTGGCTGGCCGATACGCTGGACCGCCAGAACAAGCCGGAAGAAGCCGCAGAGATGCGCCGCGACGGTTTGCTGCTGACCTTGAAAAACAATCCCTGAAGCCAGCCATAGCAACACGTTATCGATAACCTGAACCGGGCACCTGCCCGGTTTTTTTTCGCCTGCGCATAAAAAAACACCCACCGGTTTGGCGGGTGTAAAAACAGGCCGAAAAGACCGGCTGGTACCTGACTCAACGTTGTGTCCTGGACGCCCGTTAAAGCCTTACGGCGATAGCGGCAGATGGACAACAGGTACCCTAAGGGGGCTCTGCATCATTCCCGGGTTTATGAAGCGTGCGCAAACATAAGAGGTGGAATGAGCATCTACAGGGGGATTATAGCAGTTAACGTGCCAGGTCTTCAGCTGACGCGATAATGATAATTTATATTCTTTTTATACAGTCACTTATAACACCGACCTTTTTAAAACGGCCTGTCTGCGGTTGTCTTTATATAGCGACGGAAAGCGGGCCAGGCGTCGTTTGTTAGCGACAGGCCATGTATAGTGAGGTAAAGGTGAATAATAACAATGAGTTAAATGTCTCTTTTTAGCGACACGCTTTAGCGTTTTAACGACAGAGACGCAAAAAGGCCAGCTCGAAAGCTGGCCTTTTCTTAATATGGTCGGCGAGAGAGGATTATTCCCCTGCGGGCCGTTGCCAAAGCAACGTTGTCTCGCTTCGCTCGGCTCAAACCTCCTTCGGAGGTTCTCATCCTCTTTGAGCTTTGAGCGCAAAAAGGCCAGCTCGAAAGCTGGCCTTTTCTTAATATGGTCGGCGAGAGAGGATTCGAACCTCCGACCCACTGGTCCCAAACCAGTTGCGCTACCAAGCTGCGCTACTC
>NZ_JAHSPF010000016.1 GCF_019132875.1 Erwinia phyllosphaerae | reverse complement strand
TCCTGACTTCCTGACTTCCTGACTTCCTGACTTCCTGACTTCCTGACTTCCTGACTTCCTGACTTCCTGACTTCCTGACTTCCTGCATTTTATTATTTTGCATGGCGCTTTTTAGTTGTTCAAATTTTGCTCAGGTTGGCCGTTTTCAAGGCATGTCCAGTGCACAGACAACATAATTGTATCTTCAGATGATTAAACTCGTTAAAAAAGTACAGGAGTAGTAGAACACACCAAACTTTAATAGTTCTTTAGTTTTAAACCGCAATTGCATATTCATATAACGGATAAGCGCTATAAAAAGACAGAAATGTTTGGCCCTGATATTTATCCCATTCAATAATTTTTATGATATTTTTTGTTTAAAATTAAGTTGATAAGTAAAATTTATAACCCAGTAACGGCGCGGTTTGCCAGCCTGGTAGCGAATTAAAAAGCGCTAAATATGAATTTAATCTTATATTTCCTGTTGCTTAAAAAATGCGTTAATGTTAAAAAAAATTAACTTTTTTAACATTGTAGGGTGGCGGCATCATGGCAAGTGTTGAAAGCATAATCGACTCTTCTTCAAGTAATGTGGGTGATGGCATAGATTCTTTGAATGCGGCCTGGACGTTTGGAGGAAGTACCCCGCAATATTTTGACTCCCACGTTTCAAAGTCTGTCCCAAAGTATCAGGATGGTCATGATATTGTTCTGGCACTGAGCGATTTCTTTATTAATGAACAGTCGATAGTTTATGAGTTGGGAAGTTCAACCGGTGCACTAACGCGTAAATTAGCCGGGCACCATAATAAAGGCGCAAAGTTTATTGGTATTGATATTGAAGAGGCAATAATCCGCCAAGCGAATCATCTATAATTCTAAACAGGAAGTGCCTCAGAATGCAGAATGAACAGACGACAGGCGCGGCAGTTCGCGATGCGCAAAAAAGTTTCGCCATGCTGTTTCTTACTATTTTTATTCCTTTTGGTTTGGGGCATTTTGTTTCTTACCTGTTTCGTACGGTAAATGCGGTCATTTATGACGATCTGGCTGGCGAACTTCATTTACCCGCGGAAAGTCTTGGGCTGCTTACCGGCATTTATTTTTTGACCTTTGCCGCAGCGCAGCTCCCGCTGGGCGTGATGCTGGATCGTTACGGGCCTCGTTCCGTTCAAAGCCCTATGCTGCTGATTGCCGCTGCCGGTTCGGTCATTTTTTCGCTGTCGCACAGCGAGGCCGGATTATTGGTCGGGCGCGGACTGATTGGCCTGGGGGTCGCAGGTTCACTGATGAGTGCGATAAAAGCCTGCTCCATCTGGCTACCGGTAGAACGTTTGCCGCTCAGTACCGCCTGTCTGCTTTCTGTCGGAGGGCTGGGAGCGATGGCTTCCACCGCACCCCTGCACGCCATGCTGCAATGGGTTTCCTGGCGGCAAATGTTTTTACTGTTAGCCGTCATGACTGTGCTGGTTAGTGGCATTATCCACTTTTCAGTACGTGGTGCTTTTACGCCAAAAAATACCCGCTTCAGCGACATGTGCCGGGAAGTCGGACGACTTTACCGTTCATGGGTTTTCTGGCGGCTTGGACTCTATTCTGTTTTTGCTAACGCCACTTATATGGCTATCCTGGCTTTATGGATGGG
Organism: Erwinia phyllosphaerae; assembly: GCF_019132875.1. Classification (GTDB taxonomy): domain Bacteria; phylum Pseudomonadota; class Gammaproteobacteria; order Enterobacterales; family Enterobacteriaceae; genus Erwinia; species Erwinia phyllosphaerae. The sequence continues at coordinate 73,267 of NZ_JAHSPF010000016.1, read as the reverse complement.
GCCATGGCTGCATGATGTAGCCGGACTGAGCAGCTCGCGAATGGCGGATGCTCTGATGTCAGGAACGGTAGCTATGGTGGCGGGTTCCCTTAGCTTTGGCTGGCTGACGGACTATTTACGCAAATATGGCGTACAGCCCATCATGATCTGCGGCAGCGGCGTGGCAATATTCGTCCTGTTCCAGCTACTGATGCTAAGTGGCCTGCCAATTTCGCCGTTTATCATTACGGTCGGTTTTAGCTTTTTTGGCACTGCGGCCACTATGAATTACGCTATCGTCGCTCAATCGGTAGAGCCAGCGCTGGCGGGAAGGGTAAGCGCCTCATTTAACCTGGTCGTATTTTTACTGGCTTTTATCGTGCAATGGCTGGTGGGCATGGTTATTGGCCGCTGGCATACCGTAGCAGGAAGTTATCCTGTGGTGGCCTATCAGTGGTCTCTGGCCATGTTGATAGCGCTACAGGCCCCCGGACTTCTGCTGTGGTTAACCTTTAAACCCTGGCAGCGCAAAAGCATATAGAAGAAGCTGCCAGCGTTCAGGTTGTTATCGGAAATTAAGCATTAAACTCGCCGCTCTGTATCAAAAAGTCGATCAGGGCGGTCAGCTTTTTCAAATCCTCAAAAGCGATATTGTGAAACAGCGCAATCCGCAGCTGGTTACGTCCCAGCGCCCGATAGCCTTCAATACCGTGTACCAAACCTTGCTCGTCCAGATAGCGGGTCAGCTTATCGACATTGATCGTGTCTGCAACATCAATCGCGGCAACGGTGGTTGAACGCGCAGCCGGGTCGGTAACAAAGGCTGAAAGATAAGTTTTTTCCTGCGCCCACTGATACAGCCAGGCGGCTTTTTCTGCGGCCTGCCGTTCTACTTCTTCAAAACCGAGCGCGTTCATTCTTTCCGCCTGACGGGCAAACAGAAACAGCGTTACCACCGCTGGCGTATTGTAGGTCTGCTGCTGCTCGCTGTTGCTGAGCGCCAGCCGCCAGTCGGCGAATACCGGAATATAACGATCCAGCGCGGCAATTTCCTCAATACGCGCCTTTGCTTTTGGCGACAGGATCGCCACAAACAGGCCGCCTTCGCTGGCAAAAACCTTCTGCGGGGAGAAGAAGAACACGTCCACGCGTGAAAGATCGCAGGCAATCTGACCGGCGCCGCTGGTAGCATCCACAGCCAGCAAACAATCTTCGCCCACTTCCGGCAGGCGCGTGTTCATCACGCCGGTAGACGTTTCATTTAGCGTACAGGCGACAACGTCAAAACCTTCCGTTAAAAAAACGCTGTTGGGCTGGCCGTAATCGACCGTGGTTTTCTCTGCCGCAATCCACGGAATGCGGTCGGAAGCTTTAAACCACTTAGCGGAAAACTCGCCGCAAACGTGGTGAGCAATACGCTTTCTGACCAGCCCAAGCCCGATCATATCGAACAGAATGGTCGCGCCGCCGTTGCCCAAAACGATACTGTAATCGTCCGGCACCGATAAATAGTCTTTCAGGTTTTGCTGGATGTCCCGGCACAGCGCCCGCACCGGTTCTTTGCGATGGCTGGTACCCAGCAGATGCGGCCCTTTTTCCTGTAAGCGTGTTAAATCATCCAGCTGGATCAGCGAAGGGCCGCAGCCAAAACGAGGATCGGACGGGATCAGGTTTTCCGGAAGAGAGATTGCCACAGAGTTCTCCTGTGAGTGCTGCGCCAGATGCAGCAAACTGATTGATTTGGAAAATTAATATAAACCGGTTCCCTGAAAGGGCGCTAATGATTTCCTGGAGCGGCGAGGCGCTAAAAGCGAGGCAATACCGGAAATAAGCGTCACCTTATTTCCGGCAGGGGAAGAAAAAAGAGAGATCAGAGGTCAGCGGCAAACGCCGTCATTAGCTCAGCCAGCTGTTGTGGCGTCTGCATTGGCATCAGGTGCCCGGCACCTTCAATCACTTCCAGACGGCTGTCCGGCAAATGAGAAAGCGTGAGCTGCTGCTGTTCAGCGGGTGCAGGAACCTGATCGTCAGCCGAACCGGCTATCAGCAGCGCAGGGCAGTTAACCGTGCCGATGCGCTGCGACCAGTCTTCCCGGCTGCCTTTTTCAGGCCAGGCGCGCCAGGCATCAAGATTAGCGCGCTGCGCATCCCGGATAGCAACTTCTCGCACTACGTCGGGCAATCGCTCGCTTGCCGCAGTATCAACAAACTGTTCCGCCTCTTCGCGGCTGGCGCTGTAGTCGATTTGGCTACGGCGATCTTCATCACTCATCGGCTGTGGGCCAGGTGGAGAAGGCGCAACCAGAATTAATCCTCGCAGATAATCTGGCTGACGCGAAGCCAGCACCAGCGCGACCTTGCCGGTCATTGAATGGCCGACGACGATACAGTTATCCAGCTTCAGCTCGCGAATACTTTGATCAACCTGTTCGACCATCGCTGCAACATCGTAGCCGCTTACGCCAGCCGCCGCGCCAAAACCAGGCGTATCAAGCGTGATGCAGCGATGTTTTTCATCTAGCCAGCTGATGGCTGGATACCAGGTATGGCCCGAACCGCCCAGATAGTGCAGCAGAACAAAAACCGGCGCGTCGCTGGCCTGGCCATGTAGAGAATAAGGCAGCATAAAATCTCCTAACGCAGTTGGTCTGTTACGTCGCCAAGGCGCGCAATGGTGGCGTCATCGTAGCCGCGTTCGCGTAAAGGCCGATTAACTTCAGAGTCCAGATCGGGAACATAGCCGACGAGAATTTCACCCGGCCCGTTAAAGGTCACGCTACCTAAGGCAGCCGGAAGCAGCAGCGTTTCCGCTTTTTCCAGCGTCCAGCTTTCACCTGCCGCTGTAATCTGCAACGGTTCGCCCAGGTTAGAAATAATGCGCGCGCGATTGAAGCTGTAGTCGTATCCGGCAGAAAAACGCCAGCGCTCCAGCGCAAAGTAAGGGCCTGCGCAGCACATCAAGCGGGTGATTTGTGAACTTTCTTCCAGCTTCAGACCCGGTTGTGGCGTTAAGGTCAGCTCTGGCCGTAGTTCAGCCAGCAGCGCATCGATATTTTTTTCGCGTTCCTGCGGCGGCACTTCGCTACCGTCCTCCATACGCCACGGCATAGCGTGCTGCTGAATATTGGAGGTTTGCTCAATCTCGTATATCAGCGTATCCGGTCCGAAAGAGTGCAGCATGCCGCCCGGCACGTAAAAAGTATCGCCGGTTTTAACCGGAAAACGCTGCATCACTTCGTCGTATCGCTGGGCCAGTAGTGCGGCGCGTAGCTGCTGCTGACCGACGCCTGGCTTGATGCCTGCCAGACAGGTCGCGCCCGGCGCAGCCCATAAGATATGCCAGGCTTCGCTTTTGCCGTTGGGCTGCTGTTCCAGACGCTGCGCGGCTTCATCATTGGCGTGCAGATGCACCGGCAGCATGCCGCTGCCGTCGATAAACTTGGTTAACAGTGGAAAATGCGGCCCGCGCCAGCCCTTTGCCACCAGCTCATCGGGGTAGCGCTCCGTTAATTCATGCAGGCTAAGCCCGGCGTACTCACCGTTTTTAATCGTGGCGCGCATGCCTTCCACGTCGCTGACTTCCCAGGTTTCCGCAATACGCCCGTCCGGTAAACCCGCTTTTCCAAGGCGTGTTTTAATCAACTCGCCGCCAAAAATATGCGTGGCTATCGGCAACGTTAGTCGTAAAGGATAAGCTTTCATCTTTTTTTCCTTAACAAAAGCCTGCCCACAGGCCGCATGAAGCGGCCTGTTGTTACTTTCATTGGGCAGATGTGAAGGGGGAACGGGGCGGATTTACCGCCCCGGACATCAGATGACGGCGACGCCACCGGTGACGGCGATAGTCGCGCCGGAAATGTAGCTGGCTTCATCGCTGGCCAACATGACATAAGCCGGAGCCAGTTCGGCAGGCTGGCCTGCACGCTGCAACGGCACTTCGCTACCGAAATTTTTCACCTGCTCGGTTGGCATGGTGGTCGGGATCAGTGGCGTCCAGATTGGACCAGGCGCAACGGCGTTAGCGCGGATCCCTTTATCTGCCAGCAGCGCTGCCAGGCTACCGGAAAAATTAACGATGGCCGCTTTGGTTGCCGAGTAGGCAATCAGCTTCGGCTTAGGCTGATCGGCATTAACCGAGGCGGTGTTGATAATAGAGCCGCCCGGTGGCATATGCGGAACCGCGGCTTTACAGATGCGGAACATGGCGTAAATGTTGGTTTTCATCGTGCGGTCAAATTCATCATCGCTAATTTCATCCAGAGAATCACGGGTCATCTGGAAAGCGGCATTGTTGACCACGATATTGATTTCGCCAAAGGCTTCTACCGCTTTGCTGACGATGGCCTGGCAATGCTCCGCCTCGCGGACGTCTCCAGGTACCAGCACCGCTTTGCGTCCGGCTTCTTCAACCAGGCGTGCGGTCTCTTTTGCGTCTTCGTGTTCATCCAGATAAGAGATCAGCACGTCTGCGCCTTCGCGAGCGTAGGCAATAGCAACGGCGCGGCCGATGCCGGAATCGCCGCCGGTAATAATCGCTTTCTTACCTTTTAGTCGGCCGGAACCCTGATAGCTGGCTTCGCCATGATCGGGTACGGGCTGCATTTCATTGGTGCTGCCTGGCCATGTTTGCTGTTGTTCTGGCAGTGGAGGCTGGGGACGATTAGTTGTCGACATGATTTCTCCTCTTGAACCAGCAAGAATGCCGGTAGTTAATTGATATCGCGCGCTGAAAAGCTTTCAGAAGCGCACGGCATAAAGATGATTTTGATTACGAACTCGGTTATTTCCGCTCGTTAGGGAATAAGCATAGTTAAAAAAAATCAAAGTGCTAAACCGATTCGGCTGAGGTTTACGCAGCGGCAGAGGCAGAGCAGGCGCGATAAAAAAGGAAAGAAGCAAAAAACGGGCAGGGTAATCAGTAAGATTTATTGCAAGATAGGCAGGTAGATTTATCAGAAATCGGGCCGACTTACGTCGTAAAACGGCCCGATAAAGTTAAGGCGCAATCACGTTAAAGCCGTGGGTGCCGTCGCGATCCAGCTGGGCGACAAGGCCATACTCCCAGTCCAGATAAGCCTGCATCGCTTCTGCCGAATTATCGGTGCCTTCATAGGGACGTCGGTAGCGGTCGTCTCTTTGCTGCAGTAACCGTGTTTCACCCTGTTCAACCGGCAGGCCGAGCGCTTTCCAGGCCGTATTGCCGCCTTTTAAAACGAACACCGGTTTTCCGGTCAGCGCGGAAAGCTCCTCAACGGCGTAGCTGGCCAGCAGGCTGCTGCCGCAGGTCACCACATAGCGTTGCGCTTCCGGCAGCGCCGTTTTACCTGTTAAGGTGAGCAGGGCGATCTGAAGCCATGCCGCGCCGGGAATGTGAGCCGCCACGTAGTTCGCGCTGGTAGTAAAATCCAGCACCTGCGTATCGCCAGCCTTCAGCCACTCCGCCAGCTGCGCGGGCGTGACTTCCTGTTGCGCAGGCAACGGCGGTACAACGCGCGCCCAGTCGCCGCTGGCGGTAAAATCGTCTGCGCTGGCGTCCAATACCGCTACGTCCCAGCCCATCTGCGCCAGCCACGAGGCGCTCATATCGGCACGCACTTTTTTATCGTCAATCAGCACTATTTTCGCGCCGCGCACGCTTGCATAGTGATCGGTCTCCTGAACCAGTTGCCCACCGGGAACGTGACGGGAGCCGGGCAAATGGCCCTGAGCGTATTCTTCCGCATCGCGGACATCAAAAAGATAAACCGTGCGCGGTTGCTGTTGCAGCGCATGCAGTTCAGCAAGGGTAATCTGCTTGACGCCAGCGCGGTCGGCAACCTCTCTGGCGCTGCGGGCGGCCTGCACCAGCGCGGTTTCGCTGACTTCCTTGTAACGGCGGCTTTGCTGATGTTCCAGATCAAGGCCTGCCAGCGTCCAGCCGATAGTACCGTTTCTGAGCGCATAAACCGGATTGCGGATGCCCGCATTAACCAGTGACTGCGTGCCGATAATGCTGCGAGTGCGTCCGGCGCAGTTCACAATGATTTTGGTTTCGGGAGAAGGCGCAAGATCCCTGACGCGCAGCACCAGTTCGGCTCCGGGAACGCTGATACTGCCCGGAATGCTCATGGTCTGGTATTCATCAAAGCGGCGACTGTCCAGCACCACAACCGGCTCGCCGCTTTGCAGCAGCGCGTTGGCTTCCTGCGCGGGCAGCGATGGCGTATGCGCACGTGCTTCTACCAGCTCACCAAAGGCTTTACTCGGCGAATTCACATCGATAAAGATTTCGCCGCCCGCTTCACGCCAGCCTGCCAAACCACCGGCCAGCAGTGCGACATTGCTATAGCCAATGGCCTGCAGACGAGCCGCCGCAACCTGCGCCAGCCCTTCGCCGTTGTCATAAACCGTTACCGGCGTAGCCAGGCGCGGAATGCGGTTCAATACTTCGAATTCCAGCTTCGACAGCGGAATATTGACGGCAAACAGCGGATGGCCTTCAGCGTAGTAAGCCTCTTCCCGCACATCCACCAGCGCAATTTCCTGACGCTGTAACAGGGCATAGCGAATATCGCTATAGTGACGCAGAGAAAATGAGTGTTCAGCCATGTGAGAGATCCCAGATATTTGGTAAGTAAGCGTTGTTATAGCCGGAGATAAAGGGTTTTTCGCTACCATCTTCTGCAAATACGGCGCGCTTTACCGCCCCAATATTGCCGCCGTAAACGTGAATACTGACAGAGGTCCGATCGGCGAAAGCATTGCTGACGCGATGAATATCACCGACGTCAGGCGAGACGGCTTCCACATCGCCGGGGTTGAGCGTCACGGGCTCGCCTGCGGCATAAAGTCGCCCTTGCGTATCACGCTCATAATTCTGTGAAATTTCCGCGCCGCGCAGCATGCCAATCAGGCCCCAGACGCGATGATCGTGGATCGGCGTAGACTGTCCTGCTCCCCAGACAAAGCTTACCACCGAAAAGCGCTGGAGCGCGTCGGCGTGCAGTAAATATTGCTGATAGCGCTGCGGGCTGGGCTGGGTAAAAGGCTCTGGAAGCCAGTCATCATGGCGAATAAGCTGCTTAAGAAGCAGGCTACCCTGCTGCAGGAGATCGCGCTCCGCTGGTTTTGTTTCCAGCAGCTCTGCCAGACTACCCACAAAGTCACGCAGGCGATGATGTTGCGGTTCACTCATGGGGGCTCTCCTGACCAGATAACGGTTGTTGCTTACCCGTTGTGGCTAAAGTTTGACCTGTGGCGACCTGGTTAGCCTGCTGCGACAAACGATAATCAAACGCCTGATGTACGTTTACCGCTTTGGGCAACACTTTGTACCTGTAGAAAAAATCAGCGGACTGCTGGAGCGTCGTCGCCAGCACGGGCGTAAAGTTTACCGGACGAATTTCTGCGCTGGCGATCCAGCGCTGCGTAATGCTTTGCGGCATGCCCAGCGACTTGCTGAGCGCGCTGGCAAACTCTGCCGGATGTTGTGCCGCCCACACCTGTGCCTTAGCCAGCCGCGCCTGTAAATCGGCAATAGCCTGACGTTTGGCCGGATCCTTTAATGCTTCTTCACGCGCCAGCGCATAGGAGTAGCCAGACAGAATGCCTTTCCCGCCGCCTTGCGGCACCAGGATATCTTTATCGACGATGACGGCCGAAGAAACATAAGGCTCCCAGGTAGCCCAGGCATCAACCGCATGGCTGGCCAGCGCCGCACGACCGTCGACCGGACCAAGAAAACGCAGCGTGACGTCGGAAGGTTTTAATCCGGCGCGCTCAAGCAGGCCGAGCACCAGATAATGTCCCCAGCCGCCGCGATTAACGGCAATCTGCTTACCTTTTAAATCCTTCAGGCTATGGATACCGCTGTCCGGGCGCGTCAGCAGCGCAATACTGTCAGGATTATTTTGCCACGCACCGACGGCCTTCACCGGCGCACCTGCCGCATAGACAAATAAAAACGGCAGGTCGCCGGTAAAACCGACGTCCAGCGCGCCAGCGTTTAGTGCTTCCTGCACCGGTGCGCCGGAATCAAAAGAGGTAAGTTTCAAATCATAGGGCAAGTTTTTCAGCTCGCCGGACTCGCGTAAAGAGATAAAACGATCCCCTTTAACATCGCCCAGCCGCAGCGTGACTTTTTCCGCCGCCGAGGTGGTGCCCGCTATTACCGAAAGCAGCACGGCAGCGATCAAACGCAAACGCATCAGGCACTCCTTGCGATACGGCGGGCCGCAACTTTTTCGCGCGTTAACGGAATAAGCTCTTTGCCATACTCCAGCGCGTCGTTCAGCGGATCGAAACCGCGGATCAGCACGCTTTCAATGCCCAGATTGTAATAGTCCAGCAGCGCATCAGAGACCTGATCCGGCGTGCCGACCAGCGAGGTAGAGTTGTAGCCGCCGCCAACCAGTTTGGCGATGCCGGTCCAGAGGTTCTTATCCAGCCTGTCGCCTTCATTAGCGGCGGCGAACAGCCGTTCTGCCCCCACGCTCTGCGGTTTTGGCAGGCCAAAGTCGTGGCCGTTGGCCAGCAGCTTCTGGCGCGCCGTTTCACGAATATATTCCGCTTTTTCCCATGCCTCTTTTTCGGTGGCGGCGATAATCGGGCGGAAGGAGATATTAAAACCAATCTGGCGGCCATGGCGCGCGGCGGCGGCACGCACGGTACGCACCGTTTCGGCGGCACCGGCCAGCGGTTCTCCCCACAGGGCAAAAACGTCGGCATGTTTAGCCGCCACGGCGATGGCTTCCGGTGATGAACCGCCAAAATAAATTGGCAGCTGAGCCTGTAGCGGTTTAACCGCAGAAAAAGCCTGCTCGGCCTGGTAAAGATTGCCCTGATGATCGAAAGGCTGGTCGGACGTCAGGCTGGTTCTTAATACTTCCAGAAATTCATCGGTACGCGCATAGCGTTCCTCTTTATTCAGAAAATCGCCATCGCGACGCTGCTCGGCATCATTGCCGCCGCTGATGATATGTACCGCCAGTCGACCATCGGTTAGCTGATCCAGCGTTGCCAGCTTGCGAGCGGCCAGCGTCGGTGAAACAAATCCCGGACGGTGCGCCAGCAAAAACTTTACTTTAGAGGTATGCGCGGCCGCGTGTGCGGTAACCAGAAAACCATCGGGCTGATCCGACCAATAGCCAACCAGAATACGGTCGAAGCCGGCATCTTCATGCGCGCGGGCAAAGTCAGCAATATACTGCTTGTTAAAAAGGGGACCGCTGGGCGCAATGATCTCTGAGGCCAGACGATGACCAATCATGCCAAGAAACTGAATGCTCATGGGGAGTTCTCCGAAGTGAGGGCTGCCAAACCGGCGTGCTGAAGAAAACCCTACGTTCAGAGACGTTAGCTGTGAAATTCATAAATCTGCTGAGCAAAGCTGAAAATCAGCTATGGCGGGAATAGTCTTTTTCTGCATAAACATTGTACAAAACGGACATTTGGATCGGAAAAAAGCAATGCTAGTCTCATTTTTTATCATTCGGGACTCTGTGATGCTGCGCCTTACTTCTCTTACCTTATTAAGCTTGTTCTCTTTTTCGGTCTTCGCGGCTAACACGCTGTCCGTTGGCGACCAGCGCGGGAACGCCAGGGCAATTCTGCAAGCCGCTGGTGAACTGAATAATTTACCTTATACGCTGGACTGGCATGAGTTCGCCAACGCCGCACCGCTGCTGGAAGCGATGCGCGCCGGATCGATTGACGCCGGATCGGTAGGTGATGCGCCGCTAACCTTTGCGGTGGCCGCCGGACTGGATGCCAAAGGCATTCTGGCCACAAAGTATGCCGGTAACGCCATTATTGTTAAAAAAGGCAGCCCGATTCATTCTGTTCGCGACCTGGCTGGAAAACGTATCGCCACGGTGAAAGGCTCCTCCGGCCATAACCTGGCGTTACAGGCTTTATTGAAGGCGGGCGTTGCTGCCGATAAGGTCAACTTTGTGTTCACTACGCCTGCTGAGGCAACGCTGGTACTCGATCAGGGCGGCGTAGATGCGGTTTCCACCTGGGAACCCTACGTTTCGTTCGCTACCCATCAGTCCGGGGCGGAGATTATTGCCGATGGCAAAGACTATCCGGCGCTGAACTATTTGATAGCCAGCAATCAGGCTATCGCAGCGAAAAGCGCCGAGCTGCGCGACTTTAGCCAGCGTTTGACGCGCGCCCGAGCATGGGGAGAACAGCATCCACAAGCTTATGCAACCATGATCGGTAAACTGCTGCGCATTCCGCAGGAGGTGGCGCTGTCGAAAGTGCAACGGGAGGTGAATACCGTGGTCAGCAATCAGCAGCAGGTCTTAGCCGTACAGCAAAATACTGCCGATCTGTATGTTAAAAACGGCCTGATCCCGCAGCCGCTCCGGGCCACGACGTTTATCGACCTTGGCCTGGCGCAGGAGAAGTAGTATGCATCTGGCGCTTTATCTTAGCGATACCGGGCTGCACGCGGGCGGATGGCGTCATCCCGCTGCGCAAAATCACGATCCTATGGCGCTTGATACCTGGCTCAGGCTGGTAAAAAAAGCGGAAGAGGCAAAGTTTGATTTTGCTTTCATCGCCGACAAGCTGTCTATCGATGATATTTACGGCAGCGATATCACCACAACGGTACAGTACCGTCCCGGCTATGCGCGACCGGAGCCGATGGCGCTGCTGACGGCGCTCAGCCTGTTTACCCACAGTATTGGCCTTGGCGGCACGCTTTCCACCACCTACGGCGAACCTTTTCATGCCGCACGTACCATCGCCACGCTGGATCATTTCAGCGCCGGACGCATGGCCTGGAATGCGGTGACGTCCACTAACGATGGCGAGGCAAAAAACTTCAGCCGCACCCGGCACCTGGCACACCAGGAGCGTTACAAGCGGGCTGGCGAATTTATTGATGCAGTTCATCAACTGCTGGCCAGCTGGCAGCCGGATGCGCTGGTGGCCGACAAAGAGAGTGGCATTTATGCCCGGCCGGATAAGGTCAGCTATACCCGTTTTGCGGGTGAACATTTTCAAATCAAAGGCCCGCTGACGGTAGCCGCTTCGCCGCAGGGCAGGCCGGTACAAATTCTGGCTGGCGTATCCCAGGATTTCAAAGAGGTTGCCACGCGCGTGGCCGAAGTTATTTTTACCGTGCAGCCGGAACGGGAAAGGGCGCAGCAGTTTTACCAACAGTTCAAAACGGCGATGGCGGCGCAAGGTCGTTTGCCGCAGGCCTGTAAAATTCTGCCGGGCATCATGCCGATTGTCGGCGCTACGCAGCAGGAAGCGGAAGAGAAGCGCCGCCAGCTGGATGAGCTGGTCAATCCGCTGGCCGGGCTGAGCTTTATGTCTGCCAGCATGAATTACGATCTTTCCCAACACGATCCCGACGCGCTGTTCCCCGACATATTTGATGCCATCAGCGGCAGTAAAGGCCGTTTTGAGTACGTGATTAACGAAGCCCGCAGGCAAGGGAAAACGCTGGCGGAGGTGGCAAAAAGCTATGCGGCCAGCGCTTCCTTTCCGGTGCTGGTGGGGACGCCGGAAAGCATCGCCAGCGAAATGATTGAGTGGGTGGAAAGCAAAGCCTGCGACGGCTTTGTGCTGATGCCGGCGGATATGCCCGCGTCGCTGCATGATTTTGCCGATTACGTGGTGCCGGAACTGCAAAAGCGCGGTGCGTTCAGAAAAGATTATCAGGGCAAGACGCTGCGCGACCATCTGCAGGTGCCGCTGGAGTAACGGGCGGTTAACTAAAGCGACCGCTGCAAAAAAGGCGAACCCGGAGGTTCGCCTTTCGCTGAACAGTAAACGAAACAGCTATTAGCCGCCCAGCACTAAACCGGCAATAGAAGCGGACAGCACGCTGACCAGAGTAGAGCCGTAAAGCAGCTTGAGGCCAAAACGCGATACCACGTTACCTTGCTCTTCATTCAGGCCTTTAATGGCACCGGCCACAATACCGATTGAGGAGAAGTTAGCGAAGGAGACCAGGAAGACCGACAGAATACCTTCAGCGCGTGGCGACAGCGTGGCGGCAATCTTCTGCAGATCCATCATCGCCACAAACTCGTTAGACACCAGCTTGGTAGCCATGATACTGCCAACCTGTAGCGCTTCAGCAGACGGTACGCCCATGACCCATGCAAACGGATAAAACACGTAGCCCAGCACGCCCTGGAAACTGATACCAAAAATGGTGTCAAACAGCGCATTAATGGCGGAGATTAGCGCGATAAAACCAATCAGCATTGCCGCCACGATCACGGCCACTTTGAAACCGGCAAGGATATATTCACCCAGCATTTCAAAGAAGCTCTGGCCCTGATGCAGATCGTTCAGCTTTAAATCTTCTTCGCTTTCGATGCGGTAAGGGTTGATCAGCGACAGGACAATAAAGGTGCTGAACATATTCAGGATCAGGGCCGCCACCACGTATTTAGGCTGCAACATGGTCATGTAGGCACCGACGATGGACATCGAAACGGTCGACATCGCCGTGGCCGCCATCGTGTACATGCGGCGCTGCGACATTTTGCCCAGGATATCTTTATAGGCGATAAAGTTTTCTGATTGTCCCAAAATCAGCGAGCTTACCGCGTTAAAAGATTCCAGTTTACCCATGCCGTTGACCTTAGAAAGCACTGTTCCGATCGCCCTAATGACAACGGGTAAAATACGGAAGTGCTGCAAAATACCGATCAGGGCAGAGATAAAGACAATAGGACAAAGCACGTTAAGCCAGAAGAACGCCAGGCCTTTGTCGTTCATATTGCCAAAGACGAAGCTGGTTCCCTGCGCGGCAAACCCCAGCAGCTTGTCGAAGAAGCCGGCAAATCCCTTTACGAAGCCCAGACCCACTTCTGAATTCAGGAAGAACCAGGCCAGTAAAACTTCAATAACCAGAAGCTGTATAATAAAACGCACGCGGATGCTTTTACGATCGCTACTGACCAGTAAGGCCAGCAGCGTCACCACCACCAATGCCAGTGCAAAATGCAGAATGTGGGACATGGATGCTCCAAATTTGAAGGCTGTTATATTTCGCTGCACATTCTATGTAACAAGTTGCAGAAAAACGAGACTAAAGCCTCAATATAATAAATTCCTATCGTCTTAAATGGACAATTTGCTTTCCGATCACGTTCCAGTACTGTTTAAAAAAACACCCGCCAGCTTGTGGGGGAATCTTTTTTAACCTAAAGTACATTTATTGCTTACATTTTAGTCACGGAAAGCTTTGCCTGAAAGTATAGCAATGGCTATACTTTTTAGCGTAGGCTATCACAGCGATAAGTTTAACCAGATTAAATGATATTGAAAATCATTATCATTTGAATAACAATGCTCTTCTCAGGTGTATTAAGGGGTATGACTATGTTTGAAGGCCGCGCGGCGGAGCAAACGGTCCGAAGTTCCCGTAAAATTAAATTTGCGTTGATGGGGCCAGCCTTTATTGCAGCGATCGGCTATATCGATCCCGGCAACTTTGCGACCAATATTCAGGCGGGCGCTTCCTACGGCTACAAGCTACTGTGGGTAGTGGTCTGGGCCAACATTATGGCGATGGTGATCCAGCTGATGTCGGCCAAGCTGGGCATTGCGACAGGCAAAAACCTGGCGGAGCATATTCGCGACCGCTTTCCTCGTCCTGCCGTCTGGTTTTACTGGGTACAGGCAGAAATCATTGCTATGGCGACCGATCTAGCGGAATTTATCGGCGCGGCCATCGGTTTTAAGCTTATTTTTGGCGTAAGTTTGCTACAGGGCGCGGTGCTGACCGGCGTCGTCACCTTTCTGATTTTAATGCTGCAAAGCCGGGGTCAGAAGCCGCTGGAGATGGTCATTGGTGGCCTGCTGCTGTTTGTAGCGGCGGCCTATGTGATCGAGCTGTTTTTCTCGCAGCCAAAGGTCATGGACTTATTGCAGGGCGTCGCGGTGCCTTCACTGCCCACTGCGGATGCGGTGCTGCTGGCCGCTGGCGTACTGGGCGCGACCATCATGCCGCACGTTATCTATCTGCACTCATCTTTGACGCAAAACCCTGACGGCGGTAGCCGCGCTGAACGCTATTCTTCCACCAAGCTGGACGTGGCGATTGCGATGACTATCGCGGGCTTTGTTAACCTGGCGATGATGGCGACGGCAGCGGCAGCTTTTCACTTTAGCGGCCATACCGGCATTGCCGAGCTGGACCAGGCTTATTTGACGCTCGATCCCTTGCTGGGTCGTGCGGCAGCGCTGGTCTTTGGACTGAGCCTGCTGGCCGCGGGGCTTTCTTCCACCGTGGTGGGGACAATGGCGGGTCAGGTAGTGATGCAGGGCTTTATCCATATCCGCATTCCACTGCTGGTTCGCCGCGTGGTAACCATGCTGCCTTCCTTTATCGTGATTCTGGCAGGCTGGGAACCAACAAAGATTCTGGTCATGAGCCAGGTACTGCTTAGCTTTGGTATCGCGCTGGCGCTGATCCCGCTGCTTTCCTTTACCGGCAATCGCAAGATGATGGGGGATATGGTGAATTCCCGCCTGATGCAGTGGATGGGCAAAGTCATCGTAGTCATTGTCGTCGCGCTAAATTTTTACCTGCTGATCGAAATGGCCAAAGGGCTCTAATCGCGGCACAAAAGAGAAGGGCGCTCAACGAGCGCCCTTTTTGTTTCTACCAGCGTGGCGGCGGTGGCGGACGGCGGTCATGCTCGTGACGCCATTCCCGATGACGTTCACGGTCGTGCCGCCACTGCTGACGATGCCGCATTTCTTCATGGCGACGCCACTGTTCGTGACGCCACCAGCGACCTTCGTTGTAGCGATAGTTATTACGCCACCAGCGACCGTCGCGCCAGCGGCCGCCGTCCCAGTAGCGTCCATGACGATCGCGATCGCCTAAATGCAGCGAAACGCCAGGTGCCAGCACAATGCGGGCGCTGTCGGCATAGGCTGTGTGCATCGCCAACGGCGATAAACTTGCCAGCAAGGTGGCAACAAGCAGTAAACGTTTCATTTTCTCTCCTTATCGGCGGCAGAACTGCGCCGCCCTGGTGCCAGTATTATAAAGAGAACGTTACGATTTCGCCTGGGAAACTCTTAAAAGCGTCAGAAAAGTGTTAGCAGCCATGTCGGCCAGCAAAATCGCCGCATTGCGCGGCGGATAAGGGCTAGCCCAGAATCGCGTCAATACGCTCCAGCTCGGCCTGGCTAAAATCGCGCTGCGCCAGCATGCCGATAGCGTCATCAATCTGACTGGTTTTGCTGGCCCCAATCAACACTGACGTTACGCGACCGCCGCGCAACACCCATGCCAGCGCCATCTGCGAAAGCTTCTGTCCGCGCTGCTGCGCCAGTTCATTCAGCTGGCGAACCTTTTCCATTTTTTCCGGCGTGAGCTGCTCGCTACTCAGAAATTTGCTGCCGCTGGCCGCGCGCGAATCTTCCGGCACGCCTTGCAAATAGCGATCGGTTAACACGCCGCCCGCCAGCGGGGAAAAAGCGATACAGCCAACGCCCTGCTGCTGCAAAACATCCAGCAGCCCACTTTCCGGCGCGCGTTCGAACAGGGAATATTTGGGCTGGTGGATCAGGCAGGGCGTTCCCAGCTGCTGCAGGATAGCGATAGCTTTTGCCGCCAGCTCGGCCGGGTAGTTAGAAAGCGCGATGTAGAGAGCCTTGCCCTGACGCACAAGATGATCCAGTGCGGTCATGGTCTCTTCCAGCGGCGTCTCCGGATCCGGACGGTGATGATAAAAAATATCGACATAGTCCAGCCCCATTCTTTTCAGGCTTTGGTTAAGGCTGGCGATCAGATACTTACGCGAGCCCCAGTCGCCATAAGGACCATCCCACATGGTATAGCCCGCTTTAGAAGAGATGATCAGCTCGTCGCGCAGCGAGTGGAAATCCTGACGCAGGATACGGCCAAAGTTCTCTTCTGCCGAACCCGGCGGTGGCCCGTAGTTATTGGCAAGATCGAAATGCGTGATGCCCTGGTCAAAGGCGTGTCGTAACAGCGTGCGGCTGTTTTCCACCAGGGTGCTGTCGCCAAAGTTGTGCCACAGGCCGAGCGAAACGGCCGGCAGCTTTAGTCCGCTATGGCCGCAACGATGATAACTCATTGTCTGGTAACGTTTTGCGTCAGGCTGGTAAACCATGAAAACTCCCGGGTTCAGGGTTAAAAGCTAAATAAGCATAGTAGTGTATACGTTTACACCGAAACGGAGCGCGTGACAGATCGCAACTTAAGGAAAAGCACCGGGCGGCACGTTTCCTTGCCACTTTTTCTGGCGACACATTACCAATGGCGCTGAAAAAATCAGCAATACTCAAGGGAATGCACACCTTAAGGGAACCGTTATGCAAAACATCACCGTTGGCGATTATCTGTTAACCCGGCTGCAGCAGGTCGGTATTGCTCATCTGTTTGGCGTGCCTGGCGACTACAACCTGCAATTTCTGGATCATGTTATTGCCAGTGAAGACATTCGATGGATGGGTAGCAGCAACGAGCTGAACGCGGCCTATGCTGCCGACGGCTACGCGCGCTGTCGCGGCGCGGCGGCGTTGCTGACCACTTTTGGCGTTGGTGAGTTAAGCGCGCTAAATGGCGTGGCCGGTAGCTATGCGGAATATCTGCCGGTTATCCATATTGTTGGCGCGCCATCCAGCGCGGCGCAGGCGGAAAAACTGCTGCTGCACCATACGCTGGGCGACGGCGATTTTACCCATTTTGTGCGCGTTGCGCGCGAAGTTACCGTAGCGCAGGCCATCCTGAGCAGAGAGAACGCCGCGGCAGAAATCGACAGGCTGTTGATTACCGCTCTGCGTGAACACCGTCCCGTTTACCTCTTTTTGCCGACTGACGTGGCAGAAGCAGAGATAGCGCCGCCTGAAGGTTCGCTTTCATACCGGCCGGAATCGCTGCAAAGCAGCCTGGACGCTTTTACCGCAGCGGCGGAAGCCTTGCTGGCGAAAGCGAAAAGCGTTTCGCTACTTGCTGATTTTCTGGCAGATCGTGTCGGATTGCGCGATGCGCTAAAACAGTGGGTCACGGACGTCCCGCTGCCTTTTACCACCATGCTGATGGGTAAAAGCGTGTTGCCGGAACAGCAGAAAGGCTTTGTTGGCACCTATGCCGGAGCGGCCAGCGCGGGGGATACGCAACCGATAATTGAACAGTGCGATGTCATTATCACCGTTGGCGCAGTCTGGACGGATACCATCACAGCGGGCTTTACCCAGCAAATTGATTCCTTGCGTAATATTGATGTTGGTCTTTACGTTAGCCGCATAGGCAGCCAACAGTTTACGCAGCTGGCGATGAAGGATGCCGTCGCGGCGCTGCATCGATTAACAAAACGCTACGGTCGCGACTGGCATAATGCTGGCGCACAACCTCCGGCGCTTGTCGACTGTGCGGACGGCGCGCTGACGCAAAACGGCTTCTGGCACGCTATGCAGGATTTTTTGCGGCCTGGCGACATTGTACTGGCCGATCAGGGAACCACGGCGTTTGGCGCGGCGGCGCTACGCCTGCCCGATAACGTCACTTTCCTCTGCCAGCCGCTGTGGGGATCGATAGGCTTTACGCTGCCCGCCGCATGGGGCGCACAGATTGCCTGCCCTGAGCGCCGCGTGATCCTGCTGAGCGGCGATGGGTCTGCGCAGCTGACGATTCAGGAGCTGGGCTCCATGCTGCGCGATGGCCTGAAGCCTGTCATCTTTGTGCTCAATAATGAGGGTTATACTGTAGAGCGGGCCATCCACGGCGAGCGGCAGCGCTACAATGATATAGCCGCATGGAACTGGACGCAGCTACCGCAGGCGTTCAGCGCACAGTGCCAGGCGCAAAGCTGGCGAGTAACAGAGACTGCCCAATTGCAGGAAGTGATGAAAGTGATTGAACAGACCTCGCGTCTCTCGCTGGTGGAGGTTATGCTGCCGCAGCTTGACGTGCCGCCTCTGTTAAAAGCGGTGACGACGGCGCTTCACGAGCGCAACGCATCCTGAAATGTTGGCTTTACTAACAGATTCAGATTGATGCCCGTGGGAAACTGCCGCCAGTGCAGGTAAGGTAGTCGGTTGCGGCGTCACCTTTTGCCGGGTGGGCGTTGTTGTTTGAGTGGGGGAAATTTATAGTGTGTACATATGACGTAAGCGGAGCAAAACAATAATGACTAAGTATGCTTTGGTAGGTGATGTAGGCGGCACCAACGCGCGCCTGGCACTGTGTGAAGTTGAGAACGGTGCTATCTCACAAGCCAAAACGTTCTCCACAGCAGACTACGATAGCCTTGAGGCCGTCATCCGTTTTTATCTTGCCGAGCAGCAGCAGGATGTCACGGATGGCTGCATCGCCATCGCCTGCCCAATTACCGATGACTGGGTTGAAATGACCAATCACGACTGGGCTTTTTCCACCAGCAAAATGAAAGCGAACCTGGGTTTTGAGCATCTGGAGATCATCAACGACTTTACCGCCGTGTCGATGGCCATTCCTATGCTGAGCGAGCAGGACGTCATGCAGTTCGGCGGCACTTCGCCGGTCAAGGATAAGCCGGTTGCCGTTTACGGTGCCGGAACCGGTCTGGGCGTGGCGCATCTGGTGCATGTGGATAAGCGCTGGGTTAGCCTGCCGGGCGAGGGCGGTCACGTCGATTTCGCCGCTAACAGCGACGAAGAAGATATGATCCTGGAAGTGTTACGCGCCGAGCTGGGCCATGTTTCAGCCGAGCGTATCCTTTCCGGTGCGGGTCTGGTTAACCTTTACCGCGCTATTGTCAAAGCCGACCAGCGCGTGCCGGAAAACTTAAAGCCAAAAGACGTTTCGCAGCGCGCGCTGGATGACAGCTGCACCGATTGCCGTCGTGCACTGGCCATGTTCTGCGTGATTATGGGACGTTTTGGCGGCAACCTGGCGCTGACGATGGGCACTTTCGGCGGCGTTTATATCGCTGGCGGTATCGTGCCGCGCTTCCTGGAATTCTTTAAAGCTTCCGGTTTCCGCGCCGCGTTCGAAGACAAAGGCCGCTTCAAAGACTACGTGCAGAATATCCCGGTTTATCTGATCACCCACGATAAGCCAGGCCTGCTGGGCGCCGGGGCGCATCTGCGCCAGACGCTGGGCAGCATTCTGTAAAGTAAAGGCCGGATTTTCCGGCCTTTGTTTTATCTGGCGAGGCGTCGAACGACCGACCAGCCGTGCCGCAATCTATAACCGCATCAGCTGGCGGAAATCTTTCACCTTGCTGCGGCTGACCGGCACCTGAAAGTCCAGGTCGCGCAGCTTAAGCATATAGGTGTTGTTAAACCAGGGCTCTATCTCGCGGATCTTGCTCAGATTGACGCAGTAGGAACGGTGGCAGCGAAAAAAAGCCTCATCAGGCAACCGGCTACAAAACTCCGTTATATTCATCGGCATCACGTACTCTTCCCGCCGCGTATACACAAACGTCATTTTCTCGTGGGCTTCGGCATAATAAATATCGTTGATGTCCGTCACGATGATGCGTTCGTCTTTCACCAGGTTAATGGTATGCACCTGACTACGCGGGCCGTCGACGCTGCCTTGCGTCGCCTGCTGCAACGTGTTTTCCACCTTGCGCAGCATAGTGATAATGCGCATCTCGTGGTAAGGCTTAAGGATATAGTCAAACGCCTCCAGCTCAAACGCTTCTACGGCGTGCTCCTTGTAGGCGGTGATAAAAACAATCAGCGGCCGATGGGCAAACTTGCTGATGTTTTGCGCCAGCAGCACGCCGTCCAGCGAGGGAATATTAATATCCAGAAAAATCACGTCCGGCTGGTGGTTTTGCAGGTATTTCAGCACGTCCAGACCGTCGTCAAAGGTTGCTTCAATCTGGATCTGGCTATGCTGGCGGATCAGCCAGCTCAGCTCCTGCTGCGCCAGAAATTCATCTTCCACTATGATGGCTTTCACATCGTTTTCCTGGTCAAAACGGCGTCAGGCCGTAGGCTGTTGACACCGTACTCTTAAGCCTGCAACAGCATTAAGCCGTTAGCGAGACGCGCTCGGGCAAAATCGCCCCGTTTTTACTGATATAGAAGGCGATTTCCGTACCCGGATTGCAGCGGTGGATATGCAGCCCTTCACCGTACAGCAGCTTTACGCGGTGGTGGACGTTAAGCAAACCAATCTTGTTGCCCGGCATCTCGTTACGCTCCACGCGCTGCACCACTTCTTCACTGATGCCGTTGCCGGTATCCCGCACGGCAATGCGAATGCGGTCGCCGGAATCTTTTACGCTAATCGTCACCACGCCTTTGCCGCGGCAGGGATGAACGCCGTGCACAATGGCGTTTTCGACCAGCGGCTGGATCAGCAGGCTGGGCAGTGAAAAATTAATGTCTTCGTCAATTTCATAAATAACCGTCAGCTTGTCGCCAAAACGCGCCTGTTCAATAGCGATATAATCTTTGATCTGATAAAGCTCTTTTTTAATATCGATAATTTCGTCGTCGTTCAGCTCCAGGTTATAGCGCAGATAGCGCGCAAGGTTGCCGATCAGCTGGCGAGCGGTGTCCGGATTAATACGAATAGAAGAGGAAATAGCGTTCAGCGCGTTAAACAGAAAATGGGGATTAATTTTACTTTGCAGCGCGCGGAGTTCCGCTTTATTGGCCATTTCCCGTAGCTGTTCCGCGCGCGAAACTTCCAGCTGCGTAGAAATAATCTGTGACAGGCCGACGGCCATTTCCCGCAGTGACCATGTAATACGGTGCGCGTGGCGGTAGTAAATTTTCAGCGTGCCGGTGACTTCGCCCTTCTCCCGTAGCGGAATGACGATCATCGAATGAATTTCCGGCGTGCGGTGCGCCTCATCGTTGTTTCTGATAATAATTTCGCCGTTGGCAATCGCTCTGGCCGTCGTTGGGCTAATGCCGTCATCGCCTTCCCGGTAATTTTGCTCGCCGACGCCAATATAGGCCAGAATCTGGTTTTTATTGGTAATAGCCACGGCATCGGCGTTGATATCATCACGGATAATTTCACAAACCTTGCGCAGAGAGTGGCTGTTAACCTGACGAAACAGCGGCAGCGTTTTATTGGCGATATCCAGCGCCAGCTTAGCCTGCCTGGCAGCGATGGCCTCTTTTTCGCCTTCGACGCTCTGGATCAGCAGTACGATAAGCCCAATGCTGACCGCGCCCAGGATCATCGGCACGGCAATCTCTTCCACAATGGCCAGGCCCAGCGCCTGCGGCCGCGCCCACAGTAGAATCAATATCATGGTCAGCGACTCGCACAGCATGCCGCCAATAATACCCGTGCTCCAGCGCTTTTCTTTACGCACCCGCAGATTGATCCAGCCCGCGGCAAAACCGGCGATAATGCTGGTTATCAGGCAGGGAACGGAGGTAACGCCGTGAATATCGATTAAAAAACGGTGCAGCCCGGCAATCACGCCGGTGGCAATGCCAACCCACGGCCCAAACAGAATGCCGCCGGACATAATGGCGATGGTACGTACGTTAACCAGCGAGCCGTCAACGTTAATGCCGCTCCACGTACCGAACAGCGCGAATAAAGAGAAAATCGCCGTTACCGCCATCAGCTCCTGACGCGAATGCTCATCCTTTTGCAATAGCTGACGAAAATGGCGGATACGCGTCATAAAAAACAGGCAGATAAGCATTAACGCGGCGCGATCTAATACCGCCAGCAGCATTTCAAATACGGGATGCACGGCACGCCTCGGCTGTTAAAGAAAAGTGGGCTTCATCATAAGGAAAGCGAGCGGAATGTGCCAGGCAAGTGCGCGCGCCGTGCCCATCTGGATCAATTTTGTCGTGATTAATGATTAAAAGTGAAAGGGAATAACGACATAGCGTTTTTTTATCACAAATGAGGAAATCCTGGTAACAAAAAGGGGATGGTTTTTTTGCGCCCGCCGTCGCTTTACTTTATCGCCGTGCTACAGGATATTTTCCAGATGCAAAAGGCCCTGTTTACGCCGGAAAGCAGGACTGATAAGAAAACGGAACCGGCTTTTGAGGCGAAGATGCAACTCACCACCGAAAGATTGCGGCTGACGTTACTTCAGCCAGATGACTGGTCATTGTTTCATCAGGTACACAGCGATGCGGTCAGCATGCAGTTTATCAGCGCCATTCCGCAGCTGGCTGACATTCGCCAGCGCTTTCAAACGCGGCTACAGCCCTGGCAAGTGACCAGCCTGCATATGCTTTGCCTGACTATACGGCTGAAAGAGAGTCATGAGTCGATTGGCCTGATTGGCGCCAATGCGGAATGGTCGCCGTGGCGACAGGCAGAAGTCGGCTATTCGCTCCTGAGCCAGCATATCGGCAAAGGCTACGGGACAGAGGCAGTGGGCGCGCTGAGCGACTGGCTGCTTGCAGAAAGCCGCTTTCACAAGCTCAAAGCGCAGGTTGTGGAGGGCAACTGGGCTTCACGGCGCGTGCTGGAAAAAAACGGCTTCCGGCTGGAGGGCACGCTGCGAGAAAATTATCTGCTGCGCGGTCAGTGGGTTAATGACTGGCTGTTCGGCAAACTGGCTTCGGATTAAAACGGCTCGACAGCCTTACCGCTTGTGCGCTATGTTCATTGTTCGACCAGTTTCTGGTCAGCGTCGCTCGGACGGTTCCGGGCGCAAACGTTAAGAGGTCTCTATGGCTGACATCAGCTCCGCACGCCGTTTTTCCCGTATCGAACGTCTTCCTCCCTATGTTTTTAATATCACGGCCGAACTGAAAATGGCCGCGCGTCGTCGTGGCGAAGATATTATCGATTTCAGCATGGGTAACCCGGATGGACCTACACCGCCTCATATTGTCGAAAAGCTTTGCGCGGTCGCCCAGCGCGAAGATACGCATGGCTATTCTACCTCGCGCGGTATACCTCGTTTACGTCGCGCCATTTCGCGCTGGTATGCCGACCGCTACCAGGTCGACATCGATCCGGAGTCAGAAGCCATCGTCACCATCGGCTCGAAAGAAGGGCTGGCGCACCTGATGCTGGCCACGCTCGATCATGGCGATACCGTGCTGGTACCCAATCCAAGCTACCCCATTCATATTTATGGCGCTGTGATTGCGGGCGCTCAGGTGCGATCCGTGCCGCTGGTGGAAGGCGTAGATTTCTTTAACGAGCTGGAACGCGCCATTCGGGAAAGCTATCCAAAACCGAAAATGATGATCCTGGGTTTCCCTTCAAACCCGACGGCGCAGTGCGTGGAGCTGGACTTTTTTGAACGCGTTATCGCGCTGGCCAAACAGTATAACGTGCTGGTTATCCACGATCTGGCCTATGCCGATATCGTCTACGACGGCTGGAAAGCGCCCTCGATCATGCAGGTTCCGGGCGCTCGCGACGTGGCCGTAGAGTTCTTTACCCTCTCTAAAAGCTACAATATGGCGGGCTGGCGTATTGGCTTTATGGTGGGCAACAAAGAGCTGGTGGCCGCGCTGGCAAGAATTAAAAGCTATCACGATTACGGCACCTTTACGCCATTGCAGGTGGCGGCCATCGCCGCGCTTGAGGGCGATCAGCAGTGCGTACGCGATATCGCTCAGCAGTACAAACAGCGCCGTGACGTGCTGGTAAAAGGGCTGCATGAGGCTGGCTGGATGGTGGAATTGCCGAAGGCGTCCATGTATGTCTGGGCGAAAATCCCCGCTCACTATGCACACATGGGATCGCTGGAGTTTGCCAAACACATGTTACAGGAAGCAAAAGTCTGCGTTTCGCCAGGCGTGGGCTTTGGCGACTACGGCGACACGCACGTGCGGTTTGCGCTGATTGAAAACAGCGACCGTATTCGTCAGGCGGTCAGAGGGATTAAAGCGATGTTCCGCGCCGACGGCATTTTGCCGGGCACGCTGAAAAATGAAGAGGCGGCGGGATAAGCGGTTTAGCCTGAAGGATAATAAAAGGGCAGGCGCCTTGCCTGCCCGCTCTTGCTCTGGCCGCTTTACAGCATCAGATAGAAGGTGCCAACCCAGGCCAGAAACAGAAAAGAGATGCCCATTAACGCATATTTCACCAAAAAACTCCTCTGAGCGGTTAACGACTGCGGCGATCCTTGTGCAGCACGCCTTATCGTGTGGCAAAGGCCCTGAAAGCCCACGGGATCGTCCGCTAATTTACCCGCTCTTTACGGCAAAATAAAGCCGTCTCTGCCAGGAATCATCTCTGTTTTCAGTCACTAATTTCGGGTACGACCGACATGCCCACCTTCAGACGCGTCAGCGCAGCCTGGCCCGGCTCCAGCAAAATTTTCACCGGCAGACGCTGCGCAACCTTGGTGTAATTGCCCGTTGCGTTATCGGCGGTGATGGCGGCGAAGGTAGAGCCGGTGGCGGGCGCTATGCTGTCAACGTGGCCGTGCAGCGTTACGTCAGGCAGCGCGTCGACGCTGAGAGTAACGGGCTGGCCAGGGTGCACGTTGGTCAACTGGGTCTCCAGAAAATTCGCTACCACGTAAGTTTGCTGCAAAGGCACCACGGCCATCAGGCGCGTACCGGCAGAAACCCAGGCACCACGGCGGGCAGAGCGCTGGCCGACGGCACCGTCAACGGGGGCGGTAACGACGGTATAGGAGAGGTTCAGCCGGGCCTGATCGACGTTGGCTTTTGAAGCGGCGATATCCGCCTGGGCCTGGCGCAGGCTGGCCTGTAGTACGCCCACTTCTTTACGGGCGGCCAGCGCCGCGGCCTGGCTCTGGCGCAGCTGCGCGGCCGCTTCCTGCATTGAAGCGCTGGTTTTTTGCTGTTCATCGGCGGTGGCAGTGCCGCTTTTCAACAGGCGGCGATAGCGTTCGGCATTCTGTCCGGCATAGTTTAATGTCGCCTGGCTGGCAGCAACGGCGGCATCATTTTGCGCAATCGTCGCCTGCTGCTGTTCAAGCTGTGCCTGCACGCTGGTTAATTTCGCCTGGCTGACCTGCAGGTTAGCCTCGGCCGTTTCCAGCGCAACCCGGTAATCTCTGTCATCAATCGTTGCCAGCGTATCGCCCGCTTTAACCTGCTGGTTATCACCGACGTTTACGGTACGAATATAGCCGGACACTTTTGGCGCAATTGAGGTGTAATCCGCGGTTACCACGGCATCGTCGGTACGGGCCTGATGACGGCTCATGGCCGACCAGACGAAAAAGGCAATCCCCAGCAGGACCGCCAGCAGCACGGCTAGCGTTAAGGTTCTTTTGGCAGGTGTGAAGCTCATCATTATTATCTCGTGGCTTTAGATTGAATAAGGGTTTGCGGCGGCCAGACGCGTTTAGGCAGCCAGGCGGTCAGCAGCACCAGCAGCAGAGCGAAAGCGATAATCAGCAGGTAGGCGTCGCTAATGCTAAGGATCACCGCCTGGTGCTTCAGCAGCGTGGCGAAGCGGCTCAGGTTTTCTACCGAGCTGACCGAACCGTCCGGCAGCAACGGCTGCATCACCGAAGCGCCGGCAGAATTATCCGCTGTCATCAGCCAGGGACGATTGCCCAGTTGGTCCACCAGGTTATGCGAGTGAAATTTTTCCCGATGGGTTAAAAAATTCTCCACCAGGCTGCCTGCCGCCACGCTGGAGAAGCCGCGCACGGTATTAAACATGGCCGAAGCATAAGGGCCTTCCGGCGGCAGGACCACGCTGGTGGCGCTCATCAACACCGGCAGGATCAGCATCGGCTGGCCAAACGCCTGCAGAATCTGGATCAGCCAGAAATTTTGCCTGGCCCACTCATCGGTTAGCTGCATACCCATCAGGCAGGAGACGCTAAGCAACGCCGCGCCGCAGGTCAGCATCCAGCGGCAGTCAATCCAGCGCAGGTTAAGCAGGAAAGCCATAAAAGGGGCGATTAGCAGCTGCGGCAGACCGATAGTCAGCGCCAGCGGGGCAAACTGCACGGTACGAAAACCTTCCACCTGACCAAAATAGGCCGAAGGCAACGCCGAGCCGGAAAGCGCTACCAGCAGCACGCCGGCCAGCACCAGCAGCCCGTGGGTCAAGTTTTTGCGCTGCAGCAGCTGCAATTTAAACAGCGGCAGCGGATGCGACCATTCGTTAATAAAGAAAACCACCAAAAGCGCGACGGAAGAGAGCAGCATGCCAATAATCAGCGGGGAATTCAGCCAGTCCAGGCGTTCGCCCTGCGACAGCGCTAATATCATCAGCGCAATACCGCTACAGCCGGTCAGCATGCCGAACCAGTCCATCTGCTTAAAACGTTCCAGCCGCGTCGGATCCTGCGGCAGCCCCCAGCCGATCAGCACGCTGGCGATAAGCATCAGCGGAATAACCTGCCAGAAAACAAACTGCCAGCCGACGGCATCGGTCCAGAAAGCGGCCAGCGAAGCGGCAACGTTTGGGCCAAAAGTGGCGGTCAGGGCATAGGCCGACAGGCCATACAGCTTGATAGTCGGTGGCAAAAAGCGCAGGGCGACGGTCATCAACAGCGGCGGCAACGCGCCGCCAAACAGTCCCTGAATAACGCGCAGGCCGATAAACAGCGCGGGCGTGGCGGCATAGGGCTGTAGCGCGCCGGTAAGCGCGAAACCAAAGGCAACCACCAGCGCAAAGCGGCGCAGCGAAAAGGTGACGGCAAACCAGGGCGCAATCATCATCGCCGCCACTTCAGCAGCCTGATAGACCGAGGTTATCCAGCTAGCCTGGTCGTAGCTAAACCCGATGGCGGCGCGCACGTCGGCCAGCGCCAGATCGGTAACGCGATCGTTTAATCCGGAAGTCAACGCAGCAATCAACACGCCCACCAGGCCCAGCGCAAGACGCAGGGTAAAAGGATGGGGTTGGGGTGCTGCGGGTTGAGCAGTCATAGCAGGTGCTCCGCAAAGAAAAGATAGAGTGATGCACTGTATTGCATTGTGGTACATTCGCCGCTGATATTACATGCTGATGCACTGTATTGCAATGTGATACGGCGCGTGAAAAAAGAGTGCTACAGTATCGCCATCAACAAGGAAGGAGATCTTATGTCTGACCCTGCAGCTTTACGTGACGAAGAGCGTACCGGCGGTATCCAGGTTATCTCGCGCGCGGCTAAAATTCTGGATGCCCTGGGCGACAGCCCCAACGGCATGAGCCTGGGAGAGATAGCGCAGGCCGTCGATTTGCCGCGCTCGACCGTGCAGCGCATCGTAAGCGCGCTGGATTCCGTGCAGCTGGTGCGTACTCAGGGCGCAGGAGGCGTGCGGCTTGGCCCGGCGCTGCTAAGGCTGATTGCCAGCGTGCATACTGACGTCGTGGCGATTGCGCAACCCTGGCTACAGGCGCTAAGCGATGCGACGGGCGAAACGGTTTCCCTGGCGCGCGCCAGTGGCTTACAGCTGGCCATCGTGCATTACGTGGTTGCCGATCGTGAATTGCGCGTGGTGCCGCGCATCGGGCTGAATCTGCCGCTTTACAGCACCTCCGGCGGCAGGGCGCTGCTGGCGCTGGACAGCGATGAAGAGGCAAGGGCGCTGGTCGGCGACGCTTATGAAGCGATGACCGAGCTCACCGTTAAGGCGTTTCCTGATTTACTGGAGCGGCTGCAGGAGATTCGTCGCACCGGCGTGTCTTACGATCGTGGCGAAACGCTGGAAGGAATTTCTACTATGGCAGTGGCTATCGATACCATACTGGGACGCTTTTCTGTCAGCTTACTGGTGCCTTCTACCCGTTTTCAAAAGCACGAGGCGCTCTATCGCGCAGAGATCTTAAAGTGCAAAGAAGCCCTGGTGGACGAGATTGGCAAAGCGGCCTTACGTGACTAACAGGAGTGGCAAATGAAAAAGCTATTAGTGGCGGTTGATAACTCGGCGCTGGCGCGCAAAGTGGTTTCTCTGGCAACGGAGCAGGCGCACGCGCTTGATGCGGACGTGGTGGTTTTATGTTGTGTCGATGCCAGCTATGCCAGCACCATCGGCGATTACGTTATTGAGGCAGGCGAAGATCCCGGCGATTTTGGCAGCGCACAGGATGAGCAAAATACGGCAGAAGCGGCGGTTCGGCAGGCCCTGGCAGCGTTGCAAAAGGCAGGCGTTCGCGCCACGGGACGCGTACTGGCAGGAGAGTCTGCCGAAACTATCGTCGCGCATGCCAGCGAAATGGGTGCCGCTATGATCATTATGGGACGACGCCATCTCTCTTCCTTTAACCGCCTGCTTAAAGGCTCGGTTAGCGCGGCCGTGATCGAACGGGCCAGCTGTCCGGTGCTGGTAGATGTGCGGGCTGATTAGCGGTGCCGTCTCATAATAACGGCACTTCAGGTTAATTTCCGTACCGCGGCTTTACGTATAATTCCCTTCGCAGCCTGAATGTAGCGCAAAAAAAAGCCCGCTCGCCGCGGGCTGTAAATCTTTGTAATTATAAATAAAAAACCTGGTGTCGTGCAGACATGTCGCTGTGTCTGGAGCTATATTCGCATTCATTTTCGCCTGGCGCTACATGGCATCCTGAATCGATTCAATCGGTAAAATATTGCAAAGCATTTTAAAAAAATCGCAAATGTGGCTTTTTCCGATGGCGTCGTGATGTCGCTCAAGTATGATGCGGCGGCGAAGTAAGGAGTTAAGATGAAAAAAATAATGACTGGCGCTTTAGCGCTTGCTGTTCTGCTGTCGGTAGGCTGTACATCCGGCAAACCAGGTGCCTTTGAAAAAGTCGGCGAAGACCCGGCGGTAAATAGCGTTTTGTATCGTTTCGATCCTGACAAGGTAAACAAAACCGCGATGGAACAAGATGTAGAACATTATTGCGAAGAGCGTGGTTTTGATAAGGTGGAACCCATTAAGCCGCAGGAAAGCCGCCTGCCTGGATTAATGAAAGCCTGGTATCAATGTAATTACAGCGTTAAAAGCTAATAAAAAAGGCGGGTAATTACCCGCCTGAAATCTTGCATTTTATTTTTATATTGCCGTGTGCAGGCTTTGCCCGCTTAAGAATGAAGAAACTCCACCCTTGCTACTTCTTTACCAGCCCCGGTGCGGTCCAGAGCCGTGATGATAACCGTTATGATAGCCAGGGCCGCCGTGGCCGTGGTGTCCGCCGCCGCGATAGCCATCGTGGATAATACAGCCGCTCAGCATACTAACGACGCCCAGAATCGCCAGAGATTTTATTAATTTCATGATCGTTACTCCATCACTTTCCAATAACTGATAATTTACAAGACAAAAGTGGAGGAATAATGCCGCTTTTGTAGAGTTGTTAGAATAAATATTTCCAAATAATTCAGTAGTGCTATTCTTCTGGTTATTGCTTTATTAATAAATAAGAGAAGGCTTAAAAAACCGCCTTTCCCTCCAGAATGTTCTTAAATAAACAGCACTCCGCCGCGCGGTATTTTCCTTAAAATTTGCCTTAATTTTATCAGAGAGGAATTTCTGCGATAGACTTAAGGCAGCTCTTCATTACAAGGAAATGCTATGCGTTATCAGGTTAAAAATGTGCTGGCGGCTCAGGCAGAGCTGGGCGAATGCCCGGTCTGGTCCGTACGTGAGCAGGTGCTCTACTTTGTCGATATTCTGGCTCCCGAGCTGCATCGCTTCGATCCCCGCAGCGGAGAACATAAAGTCATGCCGGTTCCGGAACACATTGGCTGTTTCGGCCTGAACGAGCAGGGCGGCTTTGTGGCAGCGCTGCGCAGTGGCGTCTGCATGCTGGATGAAGATGGGGTAGTCACGCAAAAAGTGGCCGACAATCCCGGAGAAGCGGCCTTCAGCCGTTTCAATGATGGCCGCGTGGACAGGCACGGGCGCTTCTGGTGCGGCAGCCTGTGGGAGCCGCAGGATCGCAACGGCGGCAAGCTTTGTCGGCTGGACGAGTATCTGAACCTGACCGTTGAAGCGGAAGATATCAAAATTTCCAACGGCCTGGCGTTCTCACCGGATAATAAATGGATGTACCACACCGACACGCCTAACGGCGTACTTTATCGCTATCCGGTAGATGAAAAAGGCGATATCGGCCCGCGTGAAGTGCTGCAACGCTTTGTGCAGGAAGAAGGCGGCTTGCCGGACGGCGCGGCGGTAGACAGCGAAGGATTTTACTGGGCAGCGATGTTTGACGGCTCGCGCGTTATCCGCCTGAACCCTGCCAACGGTGAAATTGTGGATGAGATCCCGCTGCCGGTACGCTGGCCAACCATGGTCGCGTTTGGCGGACCGGATCTGAAAACGCTTTATATCACCAGCTCACGCGAAGACCGCACGGCAGAGGAACTGGCCGCTTACCCACAGTCCGGCGACGTTTTCGCCGTGGAGGTAGCGGTTGCAGGCTTGCCGGAGCCGCTGTTTTGCAGAAAATAGCCCGTTGGTGAGCGGTTGTGCCGGGAGCTCTTTCTTGTACAAGGTAGCCGGTTAGCAAACAGGGCCTGGCTTGCATTACGCCAGCCAGGCCCTGAATAATTTCGCGTCCGGTTATTTAATAAGCGTCCTGCAGAGTGCAGGTAATTATCCGCTTAAAGCGTCTGCACCGAACGTAGCGCCTCGCTCTCTTTTGCCGGGCGATGCGGCAGGCGAATCGTTAATGACATAATCAAAGAGAGCGCCAGCAGCGCCATAATCAAGCCAAACGTTGCAACGAAGCCGCCAAACAGCGAGGCGAACAGCGATCCCAGCACGCTGCCAATCCCAAAGCCCAGATAGATCAGCCCGTAGTTTTTGGTTAAATTGTTTAAGCCAAAGAAGTCGCTGACCAGTGAGGGGTAAACGGTGATGGTGCCGCCAAAGCTAAACGCCACGCAGGCCAGAGAAATAAAGAAGGTGTTCTCATTCATCTGCGTAAACAGCAGAATACTCATTCCCACCAGCGATACGACCTGCGCCAGCGTAATCACCCGGATACGCGCCAGCTTGTCGGAAAGCACGCCAAGCACCAGGCGTCCGCTCAGGTTAGCAATGGCGATGACCGTAACCGCGCTGGCCGCCGTCTGCGTTGACAGATGCACCAGGCCTTCACCAATATCTTTCGCCACGCCGATGACGTATAAACCGCTCATGCAGGCCGTTAAAAACATCACTGCCAGCATCCAGTACTGCGGCAGACGGACGGCTTCAGCCAGCGAAAAGTCACGCGCGCTGTGAGAACTGGCAGACATTTGCTGTTTTGGTGCGTCTTTCATCAGCAGGCCACCACAGATAATCATGGCCATCGCCAGACAGCCCCAGATTAAAAACGTGTTTTCCAGGCTGTTAACGCTCAGTAAATAGCTACAGATAAACTTAAAGCCCAGGCTACCCAGCCCATAAGCGCCGATAGCACAGGCTGAAATGACGCCTTTACGTTCCGGAAACCACTTCACACAGTTCGACAGCGTCATCAGATAACCCGCGCCGTCGGCCAAACCTACCAGCAAGCCCGCGCTGAGATAAAGCATAAACAGATTATTGGCATGCGAGGTCAGGAAAAAACCGAACGCCAGCAGCACGCCAGCGCCGATAGTCACGTTGCGCACGCCAAAACGCTCCTGAAGCTTTCCGGCAAGGGAGGAAGCCACCGCCAGACCCAGGCTCAACAAACCGAAAGAGAAAGCGACCTGGCTTACCGGCGCGTCCAGCTTATGGGAAAGCTGACCGTTAAACAGGCTCCAGGTATAGACCGAACCCAGCGCGAACTGGGTAATAACGGTGCCGATTAGCGTTAACCAGCGAACGCGATGACTGACGGCTTGTGTGCTCATGGGAAACTCCCGCGGAGTAAGAGAAATTAAGCACATAGTAATGCGGGGTTTAACGCTGCGGGGATTCCCGGCATGAACTGCCGCCAGCGCGGAATGAAATGCCGCCAGAAGGGAATGAATCGCCGCCGCCTGTCGTTGTCAGCAGACGGCGGCAGGGAAATTAGCTTGCCGAATGAATGCGCAAATTGCGCAGATCGTTTCCGGTTGGCGTTTGATGAACACGTAAGCCAAACTCCGGCAGCACGGCAAAAATATGATCGAAAATATCGGACTGGATCCTTTCATACTCCAGCCAGACCGTGGTGTTGGTAAACACGTAAATCTCAATCGGCAAGCCTTCTGAACCCGGTGCCAGCTGGCGTACCATCAGCGTCATACCTTTATGGATATGGGGATGCGCCTTCAGCCACGCTTCCAGCCAGGCACGGAACGTCCCGATATTGGTCATCCGGCGGCCATTCAGCGGCGTACTGGTATCCAGCCCGGCGTTGTAAGCAGAAACTTCCTGGCTTTTGCTTTCCAGATAAGGCGTCAGTAGCTGGGCGCGTTTCAGACCTGCCATTTCCTCCCCGGAAAGAAAATGAATGCTGGTGGCATCAATATTAATGCTGCGTTTAATGCGGCGGCCGCCGGACTCCGACATGGCGCGCCAGTTCTTAAAAGAGTCAGAAATCAGGGCATAGGTAGGGATAGTCGTAATGGTGTTATCCCAGTTACGCACCTTAACCGTGGTCAGCGCGATATCCACGACCGAACCGTCCGCGCCATATTTTGGCATATCCAGCCAGTCGCCAAGCTTGAGCATATTGTTGGCGGAGAGCTGAATACCGGCCACCAGCCCTAAAATAGGATCTTTAAATACCAGCATCAGGACGGCGGTCATCGCGCCTAAACCGGTCAGCAGCACCAGCGGTGATTTACCAATCAGCACCGAAATAATCATCAGCGATACCAGCAGCGCAGCGATCAGCTTCAGGCTTTGAAAAATACCTCGCAGCGGCATCTGGCGGGCGATGGCGCTCTCTTCGGACAAATCGAGGAAAATATCCAGCAGCGAGAAAAACATCAACAGCCCAAAGGCCATGACCCAGACCTGGCTTAAGATCATCAGCACGCTGTAAATCGGCTCAATACCGGACAAAAACAGTTCCAGCTGGATCTGCAAAAAAACGCCCTGCATCAGTAAAGCAAAGCGGCTAAAGAGCTTGTTGTCGATCAGCGATTTAGGCCACTGACGGCTTGATTTTTCGGCCATGCGCCGTAATAGCGGCAGCAGCACGCGATGCAGCATACCGTGCGCCATCAGCGAAATAAGCAGGATAACGCCAAGCACAGCGGCCAGCGCAATCAGCGAAGCATAGGGCAGATCAAGCGCGTTGAGCTGCGTAAGAATTAAATGATACATAGGTTGAGCTCCCTTTAGTCAGGCTTCCAGAATTCTCCGGCAAAACGTGAAAATAAGGCGGAATGACTGAAAAACAGACGTTTCGCGGCGCGTCAGGGTAGCCCGACCGCAGCGGCAAAATCAAATCGGATTTTCCTTAGTTTTTTATGCTGGCGGCAGCGGCTCGCCGGTTCGCTGGGCTGCTCAAATTTTGCTGGCCGATGCCGATAAGCAAACTAAGCGATGATTAAATATCGTTCATAACCACTAAGGCTTAGTTCTGCCGCAGCGTCAACGTAAGGAATTTATTATGCCGGGGATACCAGTTCGTGTTGCAGGGAAACTGATTTTTGGCGGTGTTTCGATGCTGCTGTTAACCATGTTATTGGTCTATTTTGCTATTTCCCTGCGCGGGCAGCCGCGCGTGGTGGAGGCCAGTAACAGTTTGATCCAGCAAACCGGCGAAAATATCGTCGGCCAGCTTAACCAGCAGCTGCTGCGTATCGAAGGGGAAGTCGTTAGCATGGCGCGGCTGGCGGAAGTTCTGCCGCATCAGGAAGCGCTGTTTAAAAGCATTCTGCCGCAGGTTATCGACAGCAAAGGTGACAAAAGTATTGCAGGCGGCGGCGTCTGGCCGGAGCCTGGCGCTTTTACTGAAGGCACCGCGCGGCGCAGCTTTTTCTGGTCTCGCGGCGCAGACGGCACGTTGGCTTATTCCGACGGCTACAACGCGGCTGACAGCACGGGTTACCACAATGAAAGCTGGTATACCTCTGCCAGAGAAGCCCCGCGCAACAAATGCGACTGGTCAGAAGTTTACCAGGATCCCGTTTCGCTGGTGAACATGGTGACCTGTAGCGTGCCTTACGATCAGGGCGCAAAGTTTGGCGGCGTGGCGACGTTTGACGTGCTGCTGGATAACCTTTCCGGTTTTATGCAGAGCCACGGCAACCTGACCGGCGGCTATGCTTTTGCGCTGGATAGTGCAGGTAACGTGCTTTATTTTCCCGGTAACAAGGATAAAGCGCTGAAAAAATTCAGCGCGCTGGCAAGCGAACAGCCCTGGCTAACGCCCGTAGTACAAGGCATCACCTCCAGCCAGGCCAGCACGACGCTCAATAATATTCAGGATGGCGTCCTGCACACGCCGAGCCAGGTGACGCTGTTTAAAATGCCAGCTACCGGCTGGATAATTGGGCTGGTAACGCCGGAAGCGAAAGTTACCGCGCTGGCGGACAATATTGTGCAGGATATTTTTATGGTGCTGATCCCGGTACTGCTGGTGCTTATCGTTATGGTTTGGCTGTTTGCGCGCAGTATGGCCTCCCGACTGGAGTCTACCCGCGCCGCGCTGGACGAAATTGCCAACGGTGACGGCGATTTAACCCGCCGCTTAACCACCACGGGCAAAGACGAAATAGCCGATATCGCCGTCTCTTTTAACCAGTTCGTGGATAAAATTGCTGGCGTCATCACCAGCGTGCAGGCCAGCGGCGTTAACGTAGCCGCCAACGCCAGCTCGCTGGCGGAAAGCAACCAGGCATTCTCGGCGAAAATCAGCGATCAGGCTTCAGCGCTGGAACAAAGCGCGGCCGCGATGGAGCAGCTTAACGCCACCGTCCAGCTCAATGCGGAAAACACGCGTCTGGCCGACTCTTTTACCGAGCAAACGGCGCAGATCGCCCGCAGCAGCAGCGAGGTGATGAACCAGGTTATCGTGACGATGGCCTCGATCAAAGCCTCCTCCAGCCGCGTGGGTGAAATCCTTAGCGTGATCGACGGCATCGCTTTCCAGACCAATATCCTGGCGCTGAACGCGGCGGTTGAAGCGGCCAGAGCGGGCGAGCAGGGGCGTGGCTTTGCCGTGGTAGCGGCGGAAGTTCGCGCGCTGGCGCAGCGTAGCGCCGCAGCAGCTCACGAAATTAAAGAGTTGATTGGGCAGTCTGACAGTACGGTACTGGCCGGTAGCCGTCTGGTGGAAGGCGCGGGTGAAAAGCTGGAAGGCCTGGTCAATGACGTGCTGAAGGTGAAAGAAGTAGTCGGTGAAATTCGCGTCGCAGGCGATGAGCAAAGCAAAGGCATCAGCGAAGTCACGCTGGCGGTGTCGCAGATGGAGCGCAGCATTCAGCAAAACCTGCTGCTGATCACCCAAACGGCGGAAAACACCGAGGCGCTGCGTGCAGAAGCTTCCCAGCTGGCACAGGATATTTCGGCGTTTAAAGTCTCGTAAACAGCGGGCAGCAGGGATGCTGCCCGTCTTGCAACCGCTAAGCATGTTTTTTCAGGATGAATAGCTCGGCTGATAAATCAGCCCCTGCATCCAGCTCTCAATATCTTTAGGTTGCTCTACACCAGCCAGATCGTGCTTAAACAAATAGCGCACAAGGCCGGTAGCAATGGCGACTTCTGTTTTAACAATATCGGCCTGGGAAGGGTACAGCTTGCCTTTCTCGCGGTCCGCTTTACTGACCTGCTGCGAGCAAAGGCGAGCCGCTTCTATAAAGAGTTTGTCATCAACCCGCGCGGGTCTGGCCGCGTAAATCGCCAGGCTGACCGCCGGGAAAATATAAAAGTTATTTGCCTGGCCGGGATAGCGCGTTTGGTCTTTGATTTTAACTTCATCAAACTGTACGCCAGCGGCAAACAGCGCTTTGCCGTCGCTCCATTCGTAGGCCTGGCTGGCGGTACATTCCGCATTTTTGGTCGGATTAGACAGCGCAAAGATGATCGGCCGATCGTTAAGCTTGCTCATAGCCTTCACCACGCCCTCATCGAACAGGCCGCCCTGCGTGCTGACGCCAATCAGCATGGTAGGTTTTACACGCTCGACCACTTTT
Organism: Erwinia phyllosphaerae; assembly: GCF_019132875.1. Lineage (GTDB taxonomy): Bacteria > Pseudomonadota > Gammaproteobacteria > Enterobacterales > Enterobacteriaceae > Erwinia > Erwinia phyllosphaerae. Next base: position 37,463 of record NZ_JAHSPF010000016.1, on the reverse strand, counting down.
TGCAGATCGCTTTCTGGCTGCATGTCATGCGCATAGGCCCGTTGCGAATCGTTTAGATCGTCACGATCTGCAACGATCAGGCCGTTTTTATCAAACAGGGTAATGGCACTTTGCGCCTTATGGCGATCTGCGCCTTCCTGCACCATTGCCTCTACCAGCATATTAGCGATGCCGGTACCTGCGGAACCTGCTCCGGCAAACACGACGCGCTGGTCGGAAAGCTTGCCGCCGGTGGTTTGCAGCGCGGTAATTAAACCGGCAAGCACCACGCTGGCCGTTCCCTGAATATCATCGTTATAAACCAGCGCCTGCTGCTGATAGCGTTGCAGATAACGAATCGCGTCATTACCTTCCCAGTCTTCAAAATGGATGCAGCAGCCGGGGAAAACCTCCTGAACGGCGGCCACAAACTCATCCAGCAGCTCATCCAGCGCCTGCTGTTCCAGCTTCGCCTCCCGCAAACCGGTATAGAGCGGATCGTCTTTTAGCTTTTTGTTGCCGGTGCCAATATCCAGGTGAATCGGCAGTAGTCCTTGCGGCGGCACTGCGGCACAGGCCGTATAAAGCTGGAGTTTACCTACGGGGATGGGCGCGCCGTTAGCGCCAATATCGCCCAGGCCCAGAATGCGCCCACCCGAAGAGACGCAGATAAACTGCACCTCTTTTTGCGGCCAGTTACGCAAAACGTCTTTCAGGCGGCCTTTCATTTCGCGCGTTAAATACATGCCTTTTGGACGACGATAGATATGGCCATATTTCATGCAGGCATCGGCGATGGTCGGATCGTAAACCAGCGGAATAAAGGTGACGGGGTCGGACATCAGGGTAGCGAAAAATAGCGTTTCGTTGCGGTCCGCCAGCTCCTGCAGATAGATATATTTTTCGATGTCGTCCGGCTTATTATGCAGATGCTCCAGAACACGCTGCATTTGCGTTTCCAGTGAATCAATCACCGGCGGCAGTAAACCTTCCAACTGCGCTTCTTCTCTTTCCTTTTTATTAAAGGCGGTATCTTTGTTGCGCGTGGCGGAATTTAATATCTCTGTGGTCATTACCTTCCCTTACTGGTCAAAATATAAATGGCAAAACCTGCTTAATAATGTTTAAGCCTGGTAGAAAGCGCGTGGGATTGCCGGGAAGGAAATGTAACAAAATCAAAGGAAAGGATCGGGAAAGCGACAGGGAAAGGGCTGGCGAAGGTAAGATGTATGGTTACAGTACGAGAAACAGGTCAGAGAGAAGCAGGCTATACAGGCGATGCGGCTCAGGTGCTGAGCCGCGATCGGTACTCTATCCCGAGCCTTGTATTGACAAGATAGCGGGCTAGCTTGCGTAGTGGACTATTTAATGTAGCTGCGGATAGCGTCCGCAATGGCTTTATTAGGGCCACGATGGTCTTCGCGTTGTTCAGTATCATCCGCAACTTTCTGCAGATATTTGTTCAGCTTGCCGCCGGTCGGCACGTTACCGTAAGCAATCAGCATCTGAACAATCTGCCTTAACGCCAGCAGTTCTACGGTAAGTCTTTCAACAACAGGATCTTTTTCTGACATGGGAAACTCCGGTACGATTTTTCAGTCAATGCGCCAGGTTACGCAGGCGATGCAATAAGATTACGCGGGTAATGCGATAAGTTTACGCAGGCTGGCTGAATTTCAATCACTGGAATACCGTAAGAAAACGCCCTCAAATCCTTGCGGCGGGCAAATTACGAAAGATAAAGAACGGCGTCTGGCGCTCTGAGTAGTGCGTAGAGCTCCGCCGAGGCGTAACCGGAAACATCCAGCTGTTGTGAAGGTGAGCTGTAGCGCATCACGCTGATTCTTTTTAGCTGATGCCAGATCAATATCGCAGAAACCGCCAGCGAACAGCTGGTCTCGCTTTGCATACAGAGCAGCGTGTAGTGCCACTCTTCGTCCAGCTCATTGGAAAAAAACTGCACGCTTTCCGGCGGCAGTAAGGCACGAAGATCGGGCAGCAAAAACTGACTAACGTTGCGGGTAAGTCGTAAGGTAAAGGTTGCTGGTCGCATGGAGCATTCCTTGTCGTAATAGCCGGGCGAGTAATGGCCAGCCGGGACGGCAGTTGCCAGTGTATTCCCAATCCTGGAAAATTCGTTTCTATTTTAGAGAACCGTTGTTGAAGTTCAATGCGTTAAGCTTTTGCGAGAGCGCTTTTAGTTTTCTTTACGGGACGGCCTGATGCAATCGGAGCCCTCTGAACCGGAGACCTTATGAACAAAATGACACTGGCTATTTGCATCTTAATGGCTACAGGCTGTGCGGTTAAAACGGATAAGCCTGCGAAGCTGGCAATGAAAAATCCGGCGTCGGTTTATTGTGTAGAGCAGGGCGGTAAAGTGGATATTATTGATACGGAAAAAGGGAAAAGCGGCTTTTGTACGCTTCCTTCCGGCGAGAGAGTAGAGGAGTGGACGTTATATCACAGGGCTCATAAATAAGGCGGCCCTTGCGGTTTTGTTTCGGGAATCCATGCCCGTCACGGCCTGATTTAATCAAAAGAACAGTAGCCTCCTTTATGATGAGAGCCGGTTCCGCCATGCGGATGCTGGCCTTTTGGACATGCAAAAACTGAAGCTGACATAATGCCTAAAGCTGATACCAAAAGGATTGCTATGACTTTTTTCATTTTTATTCCTGCGTGTAGTCTTGCCCGTGGGGAGAACCCCATGGTCAATATACACTTAAGTATGACAATGGGAATCCTGATAAAAGATCAGTGCTCCTGGTGACGATAAATACCGTTCGGAACCAGCGGACGCGCATGCCTGTTGATTGTTTCCTCCGGGTATCGCTATCCTCTTCAGAGCAGGTAAACGTCTGCTTTTAAAAGCTTTAATCTGATATGTATCGCAGAAATTTTATTGCGCTGGCACTTTCTGGCTATCAGCATACGTTCGGTATGGCCGTGACGTTTATTCATTGCCTGAGTATTGCGGAGTTATTTAATATTTATTGATTAATAGTCAACCCCTGAAATTAGCATGGCTCTTCATGGAAGGAGATATCGCAAATTAAAAACCGGGATCTTTTTTAATATTTTTAAGGTGGAAGTACAAAACAGGAGAGAGGCCAGTGCTATCACAGAGAAAAAAACTGGCTCATAAGAGAGCATGGCGGGTGCCCCGGCTTAAAAAACGTAACGCTACTAATTTTCTTATTGAAAATTTCCTTTCTAACTTTTTCTTTAGCCTGAATAAAACTTTCTTAACTATGTGTTACTTTTAATTTGGCTTAAGGTTTTATTATATATCTGACTAACTCATTTTTCTGGAAAATCATCGTTTTTCACTTTCACCAGGAACTTTCTGATTGTTAAGGTGGTATTCTGCTTTCCGAAATTTACACAATCCTTACAATCAATTTTATTTAAGTCTTAAAATGGCAAATTCATGGAAGCTGCTGGCGCTCTGCGTCGGAATAATAGCGGGCAACGCCGTCGCGGCACCCTTATCACCGGGCGACCGCGACTTTATTCAGAATCAACAGCAGGAGCGTCTGCAGCAGGACCAGCAGCAACGTGACGCGTTGTGGCATGCTGCCACGCCACAGAGCGCACCCGCTAAAGATTACGGACAATCTGCACAGTGCTTTCAGATAAACCGGATTACGGTTCGCCATGCCTCGCTGATGTCGGCGGAACAGCAGCGTGCTGTATCCGCACCCTATATTCATCGCTGCCTTAACTTAACGGAAATTAACGCGCTGGTACACAGCATTTCCGACTGGTATATGCAGCGCGGCTATATTACCAGCCGGGCATTTTTAACGGAGCAGGACCTGTCGCAGGGCGAACTGATCATTCCGGTGCTGGAAGGGAAATTAGAGGCAATTCGCCTGGAGGGAAAGCAGCCGCGTATGTTGCACATGGTCTTTCCCGGACTGGAAGGAAAAATTCTCAACCTGCGCGATATTGAGCAGGGCATGGAGCAAATTAACCGCGTGCGCAGCACGCCGGTGCAGATTGATATTCAGCCTTCAGTAAAGCCGGGTTATTCGGTAATAAACCTGACCGCGAAACCGGAATTCCCCCTTAGCGTCTCGCTGGGAATGGATAACAGCGGACAAAAAAGTACGGGCACCGGTCAGGTTAACGGTTCACTGACCGGGAATAATCTGCTGGGTCTGGCCGATCGCTGGTTTGTCAGCGGCGGGCGCAGCAGCGTGTTCGACACGTGGCGCGATGCGAAAAATGTGCAGGCGGGCGTCAGCGTTCCCTGGGGCTATGGCCTGCTGGATTACAGCTACAGCCGCAGCACCTACCACAGCAGCTTCGTTAACAACGGCTTCACCTGGCTCAGCAACGGCGACAACGTCGCGCACCGTCTCAACGGCTCGTGGGTACTGTTTCGCAACGGCAACATCAAAACCGGCGTGCAGCTTGGCCTGAACCATTATTCCAGCCACAACTACCTTAACAGCACGCTGTTACAGAGCAGCAGCCGTAAAATGACCAGCCTGCAGGCCGGCATTAACCATACGCAGAAAATCGCGGGCGGCGTGGCCACCTTAAGCCCGACGTTCAGTCGCGGTATGCCGTGGCTCGATGCAGAAAGCGACGCCGGCAAAAGTGGCGACCTGCCCAAAGCACAGTTTCGCAAATGGAGCGTCAGCGGCAGCTTTCAGCGCCCGCTGACCCGCTCGCTGTGGTGGCTGAGCAGCGTTTATGGCCAGTGGTCCCCGGACCGCCTGTACGGCAGCGAGCGCCTGACGCTGGGTGGCGAAAGTTCCGTACGCGGCTTTAAGGAGCAGTACCTGTCCGGCGACACCGGCGGCTATCTGCGCAACGAGCTTGATTACAGCCTGTTCACGCTCCCGGTAATGGGCGAGGTCAGCGCGGTGGCCGCTGTCGATGGCGGCTGGCTGAAAAGCGACGCGCTTAACCGTGATGCCACCGGCACCCTCTGGGGCAGCGCGGTCGGGCTGAATACCCGTCACCGTCATTTTTATACCTCCTATACCCTGGGTATTCCGCTTAGCTATCCCGGCCATTTCCAGCCGGATCACGTCAGCATTTACGCCCGCATCGGGCTGGTTTTCTAAAAGAGCAAAATTATGGACGATCGTCAGCCTGTTTCCTTTATCCGCCGCGCCCTGAGCTATGTCATCTGCTGCCTGGTGGCCGTACAGCCGATACTGCCAGCGGTTGCCGCTGAGATTACGCCGGTTACGCCCGGCACGAAGCTGGATGCGGCGGGTAACGGCGTGCCCGTGGTGAATATTGCCACGCCAAACCAGGCGGGCGTCTCGCACAACCAGTACCAGCAGTACAACGTAGGTAAGGAAGGGCTCATCCTGAATAATGCTACCGGGCGGCTGACGCAGACGCAGCTGGGTGGACTTATCCAGAATAACCCTAACCTGAAGGCCGGACAGGAAGCCCGGACCATCATCAATGAAGTTGTCGGCGCTAACCGGTCACAGCTGCAGGGCTATACCGAGGTAGGAGGCAACGCCGCTAACGTGATGGTTGCCAACCCGTACGGCATTACCTGTAACGGCTGCGGCTTTATCAACACGCCAGGCGTCACGCTGACCACCGGCAAACCGCAGCTGGATGCAAACGGCAATCTCGCCGCGCTGGAAGTCAGCAAAGGCTCGGTTATCGTAGAAGGGCAGGGGCTGGACGGCAGCAGCGCGGATGCGGTGTCGATTGTGGCACGCGCTACTGAAATTAACGCGGGCATTTATGCTAAAGACCTGTCGGTGACGACGGGCGCAAACCGTGTCGGCCAGGACGGTTCCGTCACGCCGATTGCGGGCGAAGGTGCAGCACCCGCGGTCTCGGTGGATACCGGCGCGCTGGGCGGTATGTACGCGAATCGCATTCATCTGGTGTCCAGCGAGAAGGGCGTTGGGGTTAACCTGGGGAATCTGAATGCGCGACAGGGCGATATGGTGCTGGATGCCGGCGGCAGGCTCACGCTGAATAACAGCCTGACCAGCGGGGCGGTCAACATCAAAGGTGAGGGCGTGACGCTGACCGGCGATCACAAAGCCGCCGGTGATATCACGGTGCAGTCTGACCAGGCCGTGGCGCTGCGTAACGGCGCGCTGGTCAGCGACGGCACGCTGGCGGTTACCGCGAAAGATAACCTCAGCGTCAGTGGCGTCAGCATGACCGCGGGCCGGGATATCCGGCTCAGCGGTGCCGATATGGCGCTGGACCAGTCCAGCAGCGGCAACGCGGGCGCGGATATTCAGCTTGGCGCAAAAAACCGGCTCGATAACGCCGGGCAACTGATGGCGGGCAATAACCTCGCTGTAACCGCGCAGCAGGCGCAGAACAGCGGCATGCTCGGTGCAAAAGTAGCGCAGACCCTGAATGCCGATGCGGTAGCCAACAGCGGCAGGCTGGTTGCTGACAGCCTGCAGATTAAAGCCCGTTCCATCACCAACCGCGGTGAGCTGCTTGGCGGCGCGCTGACAAGGGCAGAGGTCGATCGGCTGGACAATACCCGAGAAGGGACGATCACGAGCGCTAACCGGTTGTCCATCAGCGGCAATTATCTCAGCAATCAGGGGACTTTCTCCGCTCCTGATTTACAGCTTACCGGCACGCAGATCGACAACGGCGGCCTGTTACAGGGCAGCCGCAGCCTGGTGCTGAGCGGCAACCAGGTTAATAATCTCGCCGGCGGCACGCTGAGTTCTGATAACAGCTTTTCGCTTAACCTGCCGGAACTGAATAACAGTGGGCTGATTCACAGCGCCGCCGGGCTCACGCTGAGCGGCGACAGGCTGGTCAATGCCGGAGAGATTAATGCTGCCAGCCTGAGTGCCAGCCATAATCGCCTGAGCAATCTGCAAGGCGGGCTGCTGCTGACCGATACCACGTTACAGCTGCGCCTGCAGCAGCTTGATAATCAGGGGCAGATTGCGGCCGGCGATTTAACGGTCGACGCCGCACAGATGACTAATGGCGGGACGCTGCAGGGCAGTAACAGCCTCACAACTCGCGGCGCTGGTCTCGACAACAACGGCACGCTGCTCAGCGCAGGCTTGCTCGATCTGACCGCTACCGATCTTACTAACCACGGGCTGTTGCAGGGCCAGCGGCTGCAGGTTCAGGCGGACACATGGCAGAACAGCGGTAATGCGCTCAGCGAGAATGACGCGCAGCTGCGGGCCGGGCACCTGAATAACAGCGGCAATATATTGGGCCAGCAGGCGATCGCCCTGCAGAGCGATCGTACCGATAATCAGGGCCAGCTGATGGCCAGCGTGTTGAGGCTACAGGGTGACCTGAACAACAGCGGCCTGATTCAGGGCGCGGCATCGCTGGCACTGACCGATGGCGACGTCACCAACCAGAGCAGCGGCCAGTTGCTCAGCGGCAGCGAACTGACCGTTTACGGCAACACGCTGGATAACCAGGGCAGCATGCAGGCAGACAGCCTGACGCTGACGGCGCAGCACTGGCAAAACTCTGGTTCTGTCTCCGCCGCATCGCTGCTTAACGCAGAGGTGAGTGATGAGCTGAACAACAGCGGCAGCTTGCTGAGTGAAAAGGCGATGGATTTACGGGCCGGTGCGCTGCTGAACAGCGGCACGCTGGCAGCCGATCGCCTCAGCCTGCACGCGCCGCAGCTGACCAACGGTGGTTTATTACAGGGTAACAGTACGCTTACTGTCGACAGCGCGCAGATTTTCAACCAGGCCGGCGGCAGCCTGCTCAGTGGCGGTTCGCTGATGCTGGCCCCGGAAAGTCTGAAGAACAATGGCCTGCTGCAGGTTGCCGATGCGCTGACGATTGACGGCCACGATTTTATCAACAATGGCCAGGTCAGCGCCGGTACGCTCTCTGCCCGGCTCGGCGGTACGTTAACTAACGGCCAGGACGCACGCATCATTGCGCAGCAGCAGGCCGACCTGACCGCAGCAACGCTGGATAACCGTGGTACGCTGGCGGCCGTACAAATGACCGCTGCCGGCGACGCTCTGCAAAACCGCGGCCTGTTGCAGGGCGATGCGGCGTTGAGCGCACGCTTCGGGACGCTTGATAACCTTGCCAGCGGCACGCTGCTCAGTGGTGACGTGCTGACGTTACAGGGCAATAACGCCAGCAATGAAGGCAACTGGCAGGCGGCAAAGCTGAGCTTTGTGTTTGATACGCTGGCCAACCGCGGCACGCTCATCAGCACCACGCTGGACGGCACCACGCACGGAGAGCTGAACAACAACGGTATTATGCTCAGCAGCGGCGACGCTGAACTGCACGCCGACAGCCTGACCAACGGCGGCAAAATCAGTGCAGACGGCCTGCTTCTGCGCGCTACCACGCTTGGCAACAGCGGCCTGCTGCAGGGCAGCGGATCGCTGGATGCGCAGGCAGACACGCTGGCTACCGCGGCGGGCAGCAAAACCCTGAGCAGCGGCACGCTGCTGCTCAATGCCGGGCAGCTGACCACGGCGGGCACTCTGCAAGGCGCGCAGGCGACGGTAAACGCCGATAGCTGGCAGCATCAGGGATCGCTGCTCGGCAACAGCGATCTGCAGGTGAATGTTAACGGCGAGCTGACTAACAGTGGTGAACTGCTCAGCCACGGCGGCGCTCGCGTGGGCGCGCAGACGCTAAACAATACGGGTTCGCTGCTGAGCGAACAGGCGATGGCTCTGACTGGTAACACGCTGAACAACAGCGGTAGTGTGCAGGGCAGCACCCTGATGATTACGCCCGCCACCGTTATCAATCAGGGCAGCCTGATCGGTTTACAGGCGCTGACATTGAGCGCGCTGCCCCAGGCTGCGGGCCGCATGATGCTGCGTGCGCTGGCCGCATCGGCCCGCACGCTGACCAATAATGGCGGCGGCTCGCTGTTAACGCAGGGTACGCTGACCGTTAGCGGCGATACGGTGACCAACAACGGCAGCTGGCAGGCGCAGCAGATCCTGCTGAATGCGCAGCGGCTGACCAATAACGGCGCTATTCAGAGTGCCGATGGCATGCAGCTCCTGCTTGGCGACCGGCTTGATTCCGGGGCGAGCAGTAAAATCTCCGCCGGGGGGGCCGCTGTGCTACAGGCGTCGAACCTCGCCGCGCAGGGCCAGTGGATCGCAAAAAATCTGACGCTGAACGGCGGCACGCTCAATAACAACGGCGAGATCGGCGGCGTTGACGCGCTGGCGGTCACCCTTACCGGCGCGTTGACCCAGCAGCAGGATAAAACCTTGCTGAGCGCGGGCAAGCTTACCCTGCGCTCGGCTTCGGTAAATAACGCAGGGCGTATACAGGGTGGCGCGCTGGAGATCGCCAGCGGCGCGATTGACAACAACGGCCGCCTGCAGGGCGACAATAACCTGCTGGTCACTGCCAGCGGACGCCTGACCAACAGCGGTAGCGGATCTCTGCTGACGCAAAACACGCTGACGCTGACCACGCCGGAACTTTACAACTACGGGCTGATCCAGGGCGGCGGCACCAGCAACCTGCGCGCCACTGGCATTGCCAGTAATGCGGGCAGGCTGCTTTCCGGCGGCGAGCTGACGCTGACCACGCCACAGCTGGTTAACAGCGGGTGGCTGCAGGCGACGCAGCTGACCCTGAACGCCACCAGCAGTAATAACGCGGGTACGCTGCTTGCCGACGGGCAGGGCACACTAACCGGTAACGACTTTACCAATCAGGGCACCACCCAGGGCGGCAACCTGGCGGTAAATTATCAGCAGCTGACCAACCGCGGCACGCTGCTGGGCACTAATCAGCTTAATATCACCGCTTCGCAGGTGAACCAGCAGGCGCCGGGCAGATTATTCAGCGGCGGCGACCTGCTGCTACACAGCGATAGTTTTGATCAAACCGGCCAGGTGGTGGCGCTCGGTGATGCCACGCTGGCACTGAACAACAGCTTTACCGGACGAGATGTGATTGCCGCCGGTAACCGTCTGAGCATCAGCAGCAACGGCACCCTTGATAATCAGGGCACGATGCAGGGCCAGGCGCTGACGCTCAGCGCGGGCGGCGATTTTACCAATAACGGGCAGCTCACCACCGGCTCCGGCGACAGCAGCCTGAGCGGCAACCGCATCGCCATGAACGGCAACGGTACCCTGCAGGGCGGCGGCAACGTTAACCTCAACAGCCGCAGCGATATCATTCTCGACGGTTTTACCGGCACCCGCGGCAGCCTGCTGCTCAGCGCGCCGGGCAGCATCGTTAATAACGCGCTGCTGTACGCGGGCAATAATCTCTATCTCTATGCCAACAGCATCCGCAATCAGCGCGCCGATATGCTGGCAGGTAACAGCCTGTGGATGCAGCGCGACGCAGCAGGCAATGCCAGCAGCGAGGTGATCAATACTTCCGGCACCGTCGAAACGCAGAACGGCGATATTACGGTTAATACAGAGCATTTGCTGAACACGCGTGATGGGCTTCAGGTTCAAGAGAGCACAAAGCAAATCAGCACTGTCTCGGGGGTAGGTAACGCTTCAATTGATGTGCCTCATATGCAAATGGCGGATGGAACCTGGGGTTATTACTCGAGAACAGGTATACATCAGACAGGTCCATGTAATGGTCATGGTGCCTGTAGTTACAAGAAAGTTACAAGCTACTACTATGCGCCTCTCGCCGATTACGTAACTCAAAAGTTTGCTACTTCGCAAACGGATGTCAGTGTCGTTGCGAATGGGAGCGCCGGGCGTATATCAGCCGGTAACAACCTGACTATCCATGCAGATTCACTCGACAACCAGGCCAGCAACATTCTTGCAAATCAAGATATTTCGCTCCAGGGTTCTCAGCTTAATAATCAGAGCTGGCAGGCAGGGAAAAAAGTTGAAAACCTGGTTTATAAGTACGCTTTAAAGAACAGTGAAAATGCACCCACTTTAGCAACTATATCTTCCAGCATTAAGGTGCCTACTAAACCTAAAGTCGATACGATTTATTTTGAACTAGTTGGTCATGAGTCAGATTTTACACCTGGCGAACTTTATCGTTCAGTGATTCAGGCTGGCGGCAACGTCAATGCCAGTTTCAGCGGTGATGTCAGCAATACCTCCACCACTGCGAATGCCGGGTGGACCGGCAATACCCTGACCGCACCTGCCGTCGCTGGATTAGCCGCGCTGAACCAGGCAGGTACGACGCAGCGCCAGACCATGGAAGGCAGCAGTCAGGTCGCTGTAAACTCGCCTGCATGGCGGGAGCAGTTACAGAATGCGTTACAGCAGGTAAATGCTGGCGTGGCGCTGGATGGGACAAAACCGGGTGAAGCGCCTCTGACGAAACTGTCAGGTGCACAACAGGGCCTGGCTGCATTGGGTCATGCGGGTAACCTGGTAAAGGGCAATCTTATGCCCGCTTCATTGCCACACACTACGCCCACAAAAGTTGACACCAGCGCTTATCCACTGCCTTCCGGTGACAACGGTTATTTCATTACGTCCCGCGACAGTAAAAGCCCGTACCTGATCACCATTAACCCCAAACTTAACGGGCTGGGACAGATCGATCAAAGCCTGTTCGGCGATCTCAACGCGCTGTTGAATAAACATCCAGGTAACGCGGCGCAGGAGACGCGCACGCAGTACACCGACGTAAACGCCTTCCTGGGTTCGTCCTATCTCATGGACCGGTTAAATCTGAAACCCGATCAGGACTATCGTTTTCTTGGCGATGCGGCATTTGATACCCGCTACGTCAGCAACGTGGTGCTTAACCAGACGGGCAGCCGCTACCTGAATGGCGTCGGTTCAGAGCTCGATCAGATGCGCTATCTGATGGACAACGCCGCTGCCGCGCAGCAGTCGCTGGGCCTGCAGTTTGGCGTCTCCCTCTCTGCCGGCCAGCTGGCCGCGCTGGATAAAAGCATTCTCTGGTGGGAAGCGAGTACGGTAAACGGCGAAACGGTGATGGTGCCGAAGCTCTATCTCTCGCCGAAAGATGTCAGCCTGCAAAGCGGCAGCGTCATTGCCGGTAATAATGTTTCGCTGAAGGCAGGTAATCTTACCAACAGCGGCAGCAGTATCATCGCCAAAAACGATCTGGCACTGGATAGCGATAACCAGATCGGCAACCTGAGCGCGGGCCTGATGGAGGCCGGTGGCAATTTACAGCTGAGCGCACTCGGCGATATCAACAACGTCGGGTCCACCATCAGTGGTAAAACCGTGGCGCTGGAAAGCGTAACCGGCGATATCAATAACCTCACCGCCACTCAACAACTGACGCTGAATGTGGGCAATGGCCGCGGCGGTAGCAAATCTTTCACCGACACTTTAAGCGGGCCGGTGGCTAATATTGCTGCGCTGGATTCCCTCAGCCTGGCGGCGGGTAACAATATCACTGTTACCGGCGCCAGCGTAAAAGCTGGCGGCGACCTGCTGATGAACGCATGGAACGATATTGCGGTCACCAGCAATCAGCTGACCAGCGGCAACGCGCAGTCCGGGTTTAAAACTGGCTGGCGTAAGATTGACGCCACCAGCACTACTACAACCACTAATCAGGGCAGTAACATCAGCGTGGGTGGCAATCTGGTCATGCAGGCGGGTCGCGATCTTGACGTCACCGCCAGCAATATCAGCGCAGGCAAAAATGCCGCGCTGGCCGCTGGTAACGATCTTAACCTGAACAGCGCCGCCACCGGGCAGAACGACGTGCAGGGCAAGCGGGAAAGCCATTCCAGCGGCGTTGATCGCACTACCCTGACCAGCGGCGGCGATCTGACGCTGGCGGCGGGCCGCGACGTAAACAGCCAGGCTGCAGGACTGGTGGCTGACCGTGATGTGACGCTTGAAGCCGGACGCGACGTGAATCTTCAGGCCGCGCAGACCACCTCCGGCAGCAGCAACAAAGGAGGTAAAAAGACAGAAATCAACGAGTCCGTACGCCAGCAGGGAACCGAAATCGCCAGCGGCGGAAATACGGCAATCACGGCCGGACGGGATGTCACTAGCCAGGCGGCGCAGGTGACGGCCACGCAGGATGTGGCGGTTAATGCAGGCCGTGACCTTAACCTGGGCACCGCGACCGAAAGCGATTACAGCTACAAAGAGGAAACCAAATCTAAAGGCGGCTTCCTGAAAAAAACCACCACGCACACCATTAAAGAAAGCAGCGACACGGCAGAAAAAGGCACCCTGCTGAGCGGTAACGGCGTGACGTTAAACGCGGGCAATAATCTGCTGGTCAAAGGCTCTTCGGTGGTCGGCGATAATGACGTCACGCTGAAAGCGGGTAACAACGTCGATATCGTGGCCGCGACCAACACGGATGCCAGCTGGCAACTGAGCGAGAAAAAGAAAAGCGGGCTGATGAGCAGCGGCGGTATCGGCTTTACTATCGGCAGCAGCAGCACGCGTCAGGAACTGAGGGAAAAGGGCACCACCCAGAGCCAGAGCGCCAGCACCGTAGGCAGCACCGGCGGTAACCTTACCGTGACGGCCGGCGGGCAGGCGCATGTGGGCGGCTCCGACCTGATTGCAGGGAAAAACATGACGCTGACCGGCGACAGCGTGATCATCGATCCGGGCCATGACAAACGTACCAGCGACCAGTCTTTTGAGCAGAAGTCCAGCGGGTTGACGGTAGCGCTTTCCGGCGCAGTAGGCAGCGCCATTAACGGGGCGGTTTCCACCGCGCAGGCCGCCGCTAAACAAAGCGACGGTCGCCTGGCCGCGCTTCAGGGCGTCCAGAGCGCGTTAAGCGGCGTGCAGGCTGAACAGGCCTCACGACTCAGCAAAGCCCAGGGAGATAAAGGCAGTCCCGAGTTTGGCGTATCGCTGTCGATCGGCGGCCAGTCATCGAAATCCACGTCGCACAGCGAACAGGATACTACCTCCGGCAGCACGCTTTCGGCGGGAAAAAACCTGACGGTTACCGCCACCGGAAAAGGCAACGGCGCCAGCAGCGGCGATATCGTGATGGTCGGTGCTAAAGCAAAAGTGGGACAGGATCTGACGCTGGACGCGCAGCGCGACATTCTGCTGTCTTCCGGTCAGGACACGCAGCTGACAACCGGTAAAAATGAGAGTAAAGGCGGCTCACTGGGTGTGGGCCTTATGGCGGGTGGGCAAAGTACAGGGCTCTCCGTTTCCGCCAGCGCCAACAGCGCCCGCGGTAATGAAAAGGGCAACGGCCTGAAGCAAAACGAAACCGTGCTGGACGCTGGTAGAAGGGTTGCGCTTAACAGCGGCCTCGATACCACGCTGAGCGGCGCGCAGGTGAGCGGAGAACAGATTACCGGCGATATCGGGCGTAATCTGACGCTGAGCAGCCTGCAGGACAGTGACAATTACAAAAGCAGCCAGCAAAGCGTCAGTGCCGGCCTTGGCTGGACGTTTGGCACAGGCAGTGGCACGGCCAGCTTCAGCTACAACCGCGACAAAATGCACAGCACTTATGATTCTGTGCATGAGCAGACCGGTCTGTTTGCCGGGGATAAAGGGTTTGACCTAAAAGTCGGCGAGCATACCCAGCTTGACGGTGCCGTCATTGCCAGTACGGCGGACGCGACGCAAAACCGTCTGGATACCGGCACGCTGGGCTTTGACGATATCCATAATCAGGCTGACTACAAAGTTGAGCATCAGGGTATTTCGTTCAGCACCAGCGGGACGCTGGGATCACAGTTTCTGGGTAACGTCGCCAGCTCGGTTCTTGCAGCAGCAGGCAGCAACGGCCATGCGGAAGGCGTGACGCAGGCGGCAGTCAGCAATGGCACCATCACCGTTCGGGACCAGGCGAACCAGCAGCAGGATGTGGCCACGCTGAGCCGCGATGCTGCGAATGCCAATAACAGCATCAGCCCGATTTTTGACAAGGAAAAAGAGCAGAAGCGATTGCAGACCGCGCAGCTGGTGGGCGAGATTGCCAGTCAGGCGATGAATATCACCACGACAGAGGCGCAAATCAACGCCACCACGGCGGCAAATGCTAAAGTCGAAAACGTCAGCCAGTCGGAAAGAAACGCAGTAAGAAAGGCGCTGCAGGACAAGGACCCGACAAAGGTGATTACGGCCGATGACGTAACCGGCCGGATTTACAGCGATGCGTATGAAACGGCGCTGACCGATTCTGGCTGGCAAACCGGCGGTAAAAACCAGCGGGCGATGCAGGCAGCGGCAGCCGTTATTCAGGGCCTGGCGGGTGGAGATATTAAAGCCGCCGTCGCGGGCGGTGCCGCGCCGTATATTGCCCATGAAATCGGCAGCCGTATCGACGACGCGGCAACGAAAGTGATAGCCCACGCGGTGGTGAATGCCGCGCTGGCCGCGGCACAGGATAGAAACATGCTGGCGGCGGCAGGCGGTGCTGCCACAGGCGAGCTGGTGGGGATGCTGGCAGGAAGCATTTATCATAAAAATGCGTCCGAACTGACCGAACAGGAGAGAACGCTGGTTTCCACATTCGCCACGTTAGCCAGCGGCCTTGCCGGCGGGTTGATTGGCGACAGCGGTGCTGATACTGTTACGGCCGCTGCTGCGGGTAAAAATACGGTTGAGAATAATTATCTGAGCGCCACGCAGGCACTAACCTTCGATAAAGAACTCTCAGACTGCCGGAAATCCGGCGGTGACTGCCAGACGGTTATTGATAAATGGCAGAAGGTCAGCGATAAACAGAGCAGTCAGTTAGATATCACGCTGAAGGACGATCCCGTTGCCGTTCAGGCATGGGATAAGGAAGTTGCTGAAGGCGGCTTCAACATGGCAGAGCGTCCGGACTGGTTAGGTAATCTGCCAGGCGTTGATGTGATGACCAGCGAAGAAGCCAAAGCTTACGTTCAGCAGTGGAACGGCCAGGATCTGGCGAAAATCGATGTAAACAGTCCTCAGTGGACTAAATTTGCGGCAATGGTGTCAGATCCTGAGAACCAGGCAGCAGTAGCTTCGTTGGGGAAACTGGGCAATGATCTTCTTAAGCTTGCTAAGACTACTGTTTCAAATATAGCTCAAGGTGGAGTAGCAACGGGCATAAAGAGTATGCAAACAGGATTGAGAAATCCTCAGCAAGTAGATCAGATAAAAAATGATATGACGTCAGGAAATTATAGATTTAATGCTCCTGAAGGCCGCATAGCTGGATATATAGATAGCAAGGGAAATTATTATATATCGGAAGGTAACCATCGGATGGTAGCTGCTCAGGAAATATATAAAAAGACTGGAGATAAATCTTACATAGATAAATTACTTCAAAATGGCTCATGGACTCAGACAAAGAATGCTCCAGCAGGGGCTAAATCTATGCCGTCAAGGAAATGATGATCTTATGGAGAATACTATCCTCATGAAAAAAAATGAGATATATGTAAAAATGCTATCTCTTTCTCTGCCTTACATCAGAAATATCCAGTCATTGGATAAAAAACATAAAGGGCGAGATATATCTTGTTACTTTGAAGCTGAATTGGTGCATAACCTAATGCATACGTTGCTTCTCTCAGACTTCGTTGAGCATGATTTATGGTTTTTAAATAACCAAGCAAAATATTATTTTGAGAAATGCAGTGAAGACATATCACCTAATTATAGTCAGCACGTTAAATATATAGAGTTATTATTTAAAATGGTTCCTGATGAATTAAAGTCTAAGCTACAATGGCAAGGCCCTTAATTAAAAATCCCGGTCACAGCGCCGGGATTTTCCATTAACAATCAGCCGCTTAATCCAGACTGCGCCACTCCACCGTCCCTTCCGGGATCTTGCGTGGCCGCTTCTGCGGCGTGGCGATTACCCGGATAATTTCGACGATCTGTTGCTGCTGAAGGGAGGACTTTATCAAAGTGAAAACATTATTTCTTTTGAAGGTATTAAAAGTAGTTATCTTGAAATTATAGAAACTTTGTTTCTTGATGATAAGAATGACTATCTCCTTGATAAAGAGGCTAATCTTGATGGTGTTTTTAATCAGGATATATGTAAGCTTCACGATGTAACGAAGCTATTAAAGTATGCAATAAATGTTAACGATCAGGTTGCAATGCAAGCGGCATTAGTACATATCAGGGTTTGCTCAGTGCGCCTTGCTGGTTTTTTTGAAGATATTAAAGATGATGCCGATTCATTGTTAAAATCGCCAGTTTGGCCTGATAGTCCTGAAAGTTATCAAGTGCCCGAATTTAATAATTTTCCTCATAAGTAATATTCGAATCCCGGCCATTGAGCCGGGATTTTTTATCTGTTGTTCAGTCAGTTATCAGTTCTGGCTTGCAGCCTGCTGATTACCTCGATCAACTCTATGATCTGCCACTGTTTACAGGTCGACTGCTTACAAACCTTCCTCAGCATCTGCATAATCTCCTGTTCGGGCGGCATTTACCATTCGGGACCAGGCGAACCAGCAGCAGGATGTGGCCACGCTGAGCCGCGATGCTGCGA
The DNA here is from genome assembly GCF_019132875.1 of Erwinia phyllosphaerae. Classification (GTDB taxonomy): domain Bacteria; phylum Pseudomonadota; class Gammaproteobacteria; order Enterobacterales; family Enterobacteriaceae; genus Erwinia; species Erwinia phyllosphaerae. The sequence goes on along the minus strand of NZ_JAHSPF010000016.1, from coordinate 20,111 downwards.
ATGCCAATAACAGCATCAGCCCAATTTTTGACAAGGAAAAAGAGCAGAAGCGATTGCAGACCGCGCAGCTGGTAGGCGAAATCGCGGGGCAGGCTATGGATATTGTACGCACTGAGGGTAGCATTCGTGCAACCAGTGCAGGCAAAGCCGAGCTGGCAAAGAAGGGAGTGCAGGAGCCGGGAGAAAAAGCCTCAAAGGAAGACTGGAAAACTTACAATGATGCACTAGTCAATTCTGAAAGTTATCAAACTACGCAAAAACAGTTCGGTACCGGCAGCGCTATTCAGCAGGGTATGCAGGTAGCAACGGCGGCAGTACAGGGTTTACTGGCAGGCAATGTACAGGGCGCGATTGCAGGAGCTTCGGCCCCTTACCTGGCAAAGTTAATCCATAAAGAAACCACAACAACTGGACCAGACGGCAAAGAGGTGGTTAACGAGCCTGCTAACCTGATAGCACACGCGGTGCTGGGCGCAGTGGTCGCGCAGGTTCAGGGCAATTCAGCGCTGGCTGGTGCAGCAGACGCCGCGACAGGTGAGTATATCGCACAGCAACTTTATCCGGGAGTCAGCCGTGATAAACTGAATGAGGCGCAGAAGCAATATATCAGCGAGCTGAGCACGCTGGCAGCTGGCCTTGCGGCGGAATTGCCGGAGACAGTACGGCTGGCGCAGTAGTGGGTGCGCAGGCAGGGAAAAATGCTGTTGAGAATAATGCGCTGAGCGTGAAGCAAAACCAGGAACGTGCCAAAGAAATGACGGAGTGCCAGGGTAATGCCTGTAATGCTGTCGTTGATAAATATAAGAAATTAAATGCTGAGCAGCATGAAAGCGTTGTGAACTGTTCTGGTGCTCGGGTTTGTGTCGATAAAGCGAATGAAGTTGGCAAATTGCAGGCTGATTATGCTAACCGTACCAATGAGTTGCTGAAAAAAGCTCGTGACAATGGTGGCTTAAGCCCAGAAGAACAGAACGAACTTTCTATTCTTCAGGTGACTACAATCCAGCTTGAGGCAGACAGAAATGCAGCGATTCATAATGCATTGATGTCTGGTGATTCACCTGAAGCGAAGCAACTTGCGATGAGTTCGCTGGCTCAGGCGGCTGGAACGAGTGCCGCGGGAATAGCGGCTGGGGTAGGGAAAAAAGAAGTCAATGAGTCAATCACAGTTAAACCGACAGGAAATAATTTCTCATTTGATGCTAACGAAATTCGATTTTCGCAGAATACTGTTTCTTACAATAAGACTGATCGAGGTACAGGTGTGAAATACACTTACGATGATCTTGTTTCCAGTATGAAAAAAGATGGCTGGAAAGGTGATCCGGTTGATGTTGTAAAAATGCCGGATGGCAATATGACAAGCATGGATAATACCAGGATAAATGCAGCAAGAGATGCTGGCATTAAAGTAGAAGCTAGTGTCAGAAACTTCAGCGATTTGTTACCAAAAGATATGATTGACTCTGGTCGTTTTGGTTCTTCTACAACGTGGGGAGAGGCGATAACAGGAAGGATTAACAACCAAAGCGGGGGATTTAGTAAAAATAACCCTTATGGATCATCCGAGTCACCAAGAATAACTGGCAAGGGTAAATAAATGATTGATAGATATATGGCTTATCAAAAATATTTATACTCAGGGTTTTCTTTCCCTGACAGCTTTATTAATTATATATCTCATTCAGAGTTAGAGGATATCGAGCCGTGGTGGCTTTTTTGCAGTTCCTCAAACTATGTTGACTTTTGGTGTGAGAAAGTAAGAGAGCTTTATCCTGACAGAAAATTAATTCCTTTTGCCAATTGGCGCTACTCAGATGATATTGTATGTTTTGATGGTGAAGATACATCAGGTGATCCAAAAGTTTACTATGTTCATGCTTTTGCGTCTGCTGGCTGGGAAGACAGAGGACACACTGATAACTTTACTGAATGGCTAAAAATAGCGCGTCTTGAATCAAACCGTAACAAAGTTGAGCGAGTTGAAGACGATATGTAATTATTCTTGAATAAACTGGTAAGGAATGGCTTCAGTTAACCAGACGCCATTCTCAGCCTGAAAAAATTTAAAGCCCTGTTCATACATATTCAGGGCTTTTATAATTAATATCATTGGTTTTCCATGACGTTGTCCTACCTGAATTGCCGTAACTTCATTAGTAGAAAGATGTACATACTGTCGTGACATAGGAAGCAGGCCTTTCTTCCTGATTTCAGATATAAAGCGCGCGGCTGTTCCATGATATAAAATATCAGGAGGGATGTTTTCTTTATAAGTTATCTTAACCTGTTGCATTGAATGACCCTGAGCAGCACGAATATGCAAGCCATCAGTTGAAATAGTAAATCTTTTTTTATCACTACTGGTGACTATCGCTAGAATAATACTTTTCTCAAATATATAACCTTCTTTTTTTGCACAAAGAATTAGATCAGTTATAACTGCCCATCCATTTTGGTCAAGTGACAATCCAATAGCTTCTGGATGATGACGCAATACATAGCTTAAAAATTTGCTTATATCAGTGTTCTTTTTACTCATATTGCTAATCTCAAAAAGTGGCCAACACACCGATATTTTACTTTATTAATTTATTAGTTACCATTCTATCGTTGTGGCTTTTGATTATTTCTACAAGCTTCACGAAACTCTTTAGTTTAAATATCACAAAATCACACACTTTTTTGAGCGTCTAAACCTCTCCAGGGGCGGCCGGCAGCTTCACCTTCGTCTCAATGACCGGCTCGATGAACGTGAACCTGAGCCGTGATCAGATGCACAGCACCTGGCAGAGCATGGAGTAGTTTGCGGGCAAAGGCGGTTTTGACGTGAGCGTGGGCGGGCACATGCAGCGGGGCGGTCATCGGCTCGACGGCGACGGTGGACAGGAAGCGGCTGGAGACGGGCACGCTGGGCTGCTGGCGGCCTGGCGGAAGACAGCACGGGCAGCGCCGTTGCCGGAGCACAGGCCGGGAAGAATGCGGTTGAGAATAATGCGCTGGCAGTACCAGCCCCTGTTCCGGTGCCTGTACCCGGCGTTCCGGTTAGTCCGGGAGATAAGGTCACCCAGGACGCTAACGATAAAATGGCGTCTGCGCTGGATGACCTGTTTGATACCCTGGATAAGGCAACACAGTGCTCCTTTGGCCGGGCCTGTTCGACGGATGATACAGAACAGTCCGGTGGCCCGAATGTCAGTGCTAATCTGATGGATGCGGAGAAGGCTGAGCTGGGTGGAGCAGGATTGGGGACGCCGGGTGGCTGGGAGCCGCAAGATGAAGCCAATGCTCGTAATAGTGAACAGAAAACAACTGTTGATGATCTGATGTCTTCATCGTCAAAAAGTCGGGAAAAAACAGGTCGATCAAAGTTTTTTGAAAGATCAGGTGGTAGTGAGGCTGCTAATAAAGAATTTTATCTATTAAAACCTACTGAAATTAAGATATTCCTGGTGGCAGGGTTGGTAAACTCCCTGATGGGCTAACTATAGTTGTCAGAGAAAGAAGTACAGATGGTAGACCAACGTTAGAAATACAGTCTGGTAAGAATAGAATTCAATTTAGATATGATTAGTGATGCCATATGATTGAAAAAATTCTGAATATTGAATACGACGTATTTCGCTTTAAAAATAAGAAATTGATTGATTTTAAATATTCTTCTGAAGCACTTGAGTTAACTTTATTATCAAGTTATAAGGATATTAATAATAAATTCCGAGTGGTATTTTAATGGATGCACTCTTTTCGCGTCACAGATGAAGGTGATTTATTAAAGATGCAAGATGAGCTAGAAGGTAAGATGGTTGAAGGGGTCTACGTAGTAGAAAGATCTAACTATTTATCATGGTTTAATGAGCAAAGCGCCAATATTCATGATGGCGACCTTATAAATCATTATTTAATAGTTACAGGTAATAATGTTATTGATGTTTTGTCTTCCGTTAGTCCAGCAATAATACCTTGTTGATAGAAACCCCAGTTCTCACGGCCGGGGTTTTACTTTATAACTAAATAGCTGCGCCAAATAATAGATCACCCGAAGGGAACTTAGCCCGGATTGTGCGATCTGAGCAATCGCCAAACATCACAAACCACCAACCGGATTGAGCGATGCCGATCATAGTGCCAATACCCCGTATCGAACGACGCCTGATGCAGAAAGCTATCCATAAAACACGCGATAAAAATCATGCCCGCAGGCTCACCGCGATGCTGATGCTTCATCGGGGCGAGATGTTGCCAGAACGCTCTGCTGCGCCCGTTCATCCGTTGGACGCTGAATTAACTGGTTCACACTGTCGGGTGTCGAAGGACTGAAATTCTTGCCCGCAGGACGCTCCCGGCGTTGGCCATTTGAGCATATCTGCACATTGTTACGTGAGCTGATAAGACACGCTCCCGGCAATTTTGGCTACCAGCGTTCACGCCGGGTCAGAATGAAAAATATTGTCTTGCCGGGGCGTTACACAGTGGCACGGGAAAGGCCAGCTACGTTGGCGGTAACAGCAAAAGTTCGGTGCTGTTCATCACCTCGCTGAAACATTTTAAAGCCATGTACCGGCGGGTAAAAACCATCATGCTCATCGTGGATAACTACATTATCTACAAAAGCCGGGAGACGCAGCGCTGGCAGGAAAGGGTAGTTTTGTTTTCTGTATCCTTTCATTGCATCTGCCAGATCTGGTGCCGGGTTGTATTTAGCCCGCCCGGTTACAATGGCATACCTGAAAACTTCTCCACATCTGCGCCTCGCCTTATTGGCCCTCTCCAGTGCGCCGCGTTCTTCAAACCTGCGAATGACTTCCAGTATTTTCATTGGCTCGATTTCGTTTATTCTCAGGTGGCCAATCATTGGCAAAATATCATCCCGGAACATCCGCGCCAGCTCATTAGCATATCCCAGCGACCAGACCTGTTTTTTGTGCTCATACCATTCCTGATAAATGGCACCGAAGGAGCTGTCTGCAATCGCCAGCTTTTTCGCTTTAACCGGTCCACTCCTACTGAAACATCCTTTCTCGCCAGCCAAGCTTTATCCCTGGCCTCCTGTAATGACACAGTGGATACTTCCCCACCGTCAGCCCTTTCTCTTCACCGTCTATTTTGTACCGCAGCTGCCAGACTTTTTTACCGGATGCCGGAACATAGAGGTACAGGCCATTGCTATTCAGCAGGCGATAGGGTTTATCTTTGGACCTGACCGCGTCGATCTGCTTAATGGTCAGCATGGGTAAAATTCCGGCGGGTAAAATTATTTACCCGTTTTTTACCCGCCAAAGTACGTGGCTGTCAACGGACTATTGCGAACTAATGGTTTACGGGGATATTGGTTTAAAAGGGTTTTTGCGAACTACTACGGATGGGAGCGAACTGTAGAATGGTGTCCCCTGCAGGAATCGAACTTTAGTTTAAGTGCTTTTTTTTAAAGAAATAATTTTATTTGCAATCATTTGTACCAACAATGATACCAACAAAAGCTTTTCTCTTCAAAACAGCCATATAGCGTTGATTGAACAGTGTTGATTATACTCTTTTCATGGAGAGATCGTGAAGGAGTTAGCTTTGAAAAATTGGTCAACAGAAGATACCAAAGCAGTCAAATCCTGGCTGAACATTTCAAACTATAGAAAGTTCGAAGAAACCACGCTTAACTGCCTCTACCATGAGCTGTGGGCAAGGGCCTTGCTCTTTAAACCCTGGCCCACAGACGAGGAAAAGATCGGCCTTGGTGGGTACATGAGACAGATCTTCAACGGCAAGCCTTTTCTCTTCGAGCCCGAACAGCTTAACTACATGCACGATGAACAAATTCTTCAAAGCCCACCGCATATCTTCATTACAGACATAAGCCGCCTTGCTCAACTTAGCGTAACGGGTCTCCGGGTCAATCTGTTTTCATGGGAACAAGGTAGTGACGAGTACTGCGTAAATCTTCCCCACCATGAAGCTTATGTATCGACGGTTATGTCAGCGATATGTGAGAAGACAGTTCTGTTAGAGATAGACCTTGCGAGCGGAACAGACGACGAAATTGCTGAATCAATCAGAACGGCGTTACCGCAGTGGCGCAAAGTCATAGGAGTGGAGGAGAAGCCGTCAGGCACAGTTCGCTTCGGCTACGGCACAATCAAGAAGGTTATCTCTTATCGTCTCATAGCAATGCTCGACGTTCTTCTTTGGGCAAAGATGCATGACCTCAGAGTTTCTGACGAGAGGCTTTCCAGATTGCTGTACACAGACGAAGACGACGAGGCCGTTATTCGTCTTAACTACCATATCAAAGACGCTGATAGACCACTGGCTATGAAAGCAGCAACCATTGATTTCATTCGCCAATTCAACTTCTTCATGAATCGAAACCCCCACCTTAAAAATATGAGAGTTTCAGAGGTCATGAAACTCTCGGATTCCAACTGACCCAGTTTCCAGTGGCTCCCTTGTCACGAGCCACACTCACCCTCCCAATCTTCCTCTTGATAATGTAGCTCTCATCGAAACAGAAGAGAGAGCGTCAGCATGAACATTTCAAATAAAAAACTCATTCGCTTAAGTGCGGTAATAAATAAAACAGGTTATAGCAAGTCATGGATTTATAAGCTCATTAATCTCAAGCAGTTTCCTCAACCTATCAAGATCGGCTCTCGTGCGGTGGCATTTATTGAGAGTGAGATCGATGAATGGATTGAGGCTTTGATCTCTAAATCACGAAATGAAACTATTTAAGGGGGATTTAAAATGAACCTGAACGATTTTATTAGTACTAATGAATACTTTAAATTTATGAAAAAAGAATCTTTCGATAAAAGGTTTAATCATGACGCGATTGCAGCCATGTTTAATGATGCATTTTCAAACAGCATTGCTTACTGGTTAGGGGAATATCTTTCAGGAAACATAAAGGATGCAGTGTCTACTATTTTTGAACTTGAGTTCAAATTGCAGTACTCAGTTTTTTCAATATGGATGTCTTTGTTTGAGCAAAGAACAGATATTGAAAATCTGGCTAAAATCATCCTGTTGTTTAAATCTGACCATGAATTTAAGATGTTTAGGTTATAGAGATTTTGAAAAAATTATTTTCATTTGATTTTTTTCAATCATGTTAGTTATGCTTGTCTTAACTAAGGTTTGTTCTGCCGTATGATTTTACAATTAACATATCAGTAGTATGATCGGGCCATGCATATAATGCATGGCCTTTTATATGTGTGGATTATAACCTATCTTCCTTTTTTATTATTTCAATTAATGGTTCAATCTTTAATCCTAACAATTTTTTTTCATTGTTGATTCTTTCAGTTAGATGTTTGTTTTTGAGTTCGTTAACACGAGATTGAATAAATTTAAAGTTTTCGAATTGCGATTCTTCGTCAAGAGTTGATTCCTGACCTAAGCCATAGCTAATAAGTTGAGATATTGCATCTTCATCATCAAGTTCATTATCGATTTTATAGTCTAGTAAATATTGAAAGAAATCGTGGAATCCCCTTGCTGATAACTCCAATAGATAACGTTCGTAGAACTGAAAAGAAGAAAGTTCATTTAATTCTCGCAAGATTTCACTTTCATGCTCAGAAAAGTAAACCCACATGATGTCCAAGTTGTTGTTTATATCAATCATAAAAGCTCCTTAAATGTTTATTCCCTTATATAAACGATTTTGAAATTAAAGCAACTATTGACTAATTATAATCTTGTGTTATTTAAAGTTAATGCTGTGAAAATTGTCGATAAAAATGGAAAGAATTAATTATTAAAAGAGCTTAAATTTTGCAAAATTCTTTACGTAAATAATGCAAGGTTAGCTATACCAAGCTATGTGGAGTATTTTTAAGGTATCAGGTAAATAGAAGAGTCCTAATATATACCTGATTAACATTTGGAAAGAATATTTAGCCTCCTCCTTTATTGACAGTTGTTAAACGGCATATTAATAAAATATTTTTGCAAAATTTTGATAGGTCATTGTTTTTGAATATTTAACCTATACCTATTTTGCAAAGAATTTAAATGAAAAAAGGAGAGTTTATGGACAGATTTGGTATTAAAACTTTTAAAATGAAAAATGGCGAACGCTACTGCATTATAAAAAACAAGAAAACAGGTATTCCTGTATTTTATCCGTGTTTGTTTATTACCACGCAGCTGAGAAACAGCAATGAATCGATAAAGACGATTGAAACTCAGGCAGGTTGTATCGCGCTTTTTTATCGGTTTCTTTTTATGCGCAAGATAGATATTGAAAAGCGAATTCAAACAGCCAGATTTTTGGATAACAACGAAATTGATCTTCTACGAGATTTTGTCGGAAAGAGGATGAGAATCCCCAAAGTTACCAATATCAAAGATCCTCACCCTGGTGTATGCAGCGCGACAAAGTACATACGACTTACTACAATAGCAAAATATCTCGAATGGTTGTGCCAGCTAACTATTAAAAGTAAAGATGACGGCTACAGGAAAATTTCCTATTTTGTAACAAAAATAAAAGCCAGACGGCCGAAAATAAAATTCAGGAATTCAGAAGGTAACTTCTATAAAACAATAGAAGACGAACAGCTGAAAATTCTTCTTTCTGTTATTGATCCTGAGTGCGAATTAAATCCATTTGATAAAAAAGTTCGTCAGAGAAACCAGCTTATCGTCATGATATTACATTCCTTAGGAATAAGGTGTGGAGAGCTATTGAACCTGAAGGTCGAAGATATTGATTTTGCAGGGCAAATTATCTTCATAAGGCGAAGGGCTGACAGTATTGAAGACACAAGAGTCAATCAACCCCTCGTAAAAACTATTGAAAGAGATTTACCCATGTCTGACCAACTTACGAAACTTCTCCATTCATATATTACAGGCGAAAGGAAAGCCAATATCAGGAAGAAAAAGCATGGTTACCTCTTTATTACTCAAAAAGAAGGCTATACACGTGGAGATCCTTTGTCTGTTCCTTCTTATCATAAAATCATTTATAGCCTGAGAAACATTGACTCAGGTTTAAACGGATTGACCGGGCATAAGTTCAGACACACCTGGAACTTTTTATTTTCAAAGCAGATGGATGAAAGTACTGAATATGTAAGTGAAGAAATGCAAGAGCAAATGCGCTCCAGACATATGGGCTGGGAGCCTGGTTCTGGAACAGCACGAATTTACAACAGAAGATTTATCGTTTCAAAATCAGAGCAGGCAGCCCTGGGGATTCAAAATACTATTTTCCAAAAACGCAGCGGGGTGTCTTATGAATAAAATAAAAATACTAAATGCCCACGCAGAGATCTGTAATGCAAAAAATGAAGGTTACACATTCAGGATGGATGATAAATTCTGGGTATTAAGTCGGAATGTAAAATTAAATATTGGTGAAGTCAATGAAAAACTATCAGAAAATCTCAAATACAGCTATGTGAATACAATGAGATATTTTGCAGAAGAAATAAGCCCAGTATCTGTAAAGCAAATTAACATGGCTTTTATGAAATTGATTTCATTCATGAGCTTTGAATTAATTGACGAAGCTATTATGGTGATAATAAAGTCAAATGAAAAATTCTCTAATCACGATCTTGTTTGTCTCAGGATCCTAATCAAGAAGTGGCATGAATTAGGCTTTAAGGGGGTTACTGAAAAATGTATAGAACTTATTAATAACTGGACGATTAAAGATAATAAAAAGGGTGAGGTCGTCAAAAGACGAGACCCTTATCAGGGGCCTCTTACAGACATGGAGTTTGATAACTTCTATGATGCAGTTTCACGTGCTTACCAAAAGGGCACGATATCTTATTCTGATTTGGCAATGGCCTTAATCACGATTCACACAGGGAGAAGAAGTTTACAAATCACACAGATAAAAATTAAAGACCTCATTAAAGAGGGGGGTAGAAACGAATGCTATATAAATGTCCCGAGAGTAAAACAAGGTGAAAGGTACAGAGATTCATTCAGACGATTCAGGATTACACATGAATTATTTAACATTTTTAATCAACAGGCACATATTGTCGTTAAAAGTTTTATAAATCAGTTGGGCAGAGAACTGTCTGAGAAGGAGAGATTTGAATTACCAATTTTTGTTTGTCAAGAAAGGCTGCGAGAAATTTATGATTGTGAAAACTTAATGAGGATTCTTTCTTCAGACAGGCTGCATGCATACTCACTAAAGTGTACTCAAACGCTCAAACGAATAGCCACTACAGAGAACGTAATTTCGGAGAGAACGGGTGAAATAATAAATATGAATGCCAGGCGGTTTCGATATACGTTAGGTACACGGCTTGCAAGAGAGGGTTATGGAGAAGTGATCATAGGAGAATTACTTGATCATTCTACTTTAATGTATACAGGCGTTTATGTTCAGTCTGGTCCAGATATTTTGAATAAAATTGAAGACGCTGTTTCAGGCAAACTCAGCTATTACGCCAGGATGTTTCAGGGAATAATAGTTAACCAAGATGAGGATAGTTATCCTGGAGGAAGCATCAGAATTAACACTGGTGAAAAGTCAGGGCAATGCGCCAGTTGTAAGTCCTGCACGGCGTGCGTCCCTATACCCTGTTACACCTGCATGCATTTCAGGCCATGGATTGAAGGACCGCATGAGAAACTACTCGAATATTTACTTAATGAGCGTAACAGAATTCAGGACACATTGGCTGATCCTGTGACCACACAAATATTAGACAGAACCATTATAGCGGTATCAGAGGTGATAAAAAAATGCAAAGAGATCAAATCAAACTCGGAGGTATTAAATGGATAAATTTATAGGTGACAATATTGAAGTGCTGGAAACTCTCAGAGAAAAAAATTGCGCGCAGAACATTCATGATTTTGTGACTTACTGTCAGATGACGCTCAATCAAAACGATCTTGTGAATTGGGAGGAGGTTAACTGGCCAAAAGTTTTCCTTTTCACTAAAAAACCTATTAATGGCGTTAAAAAAAACTCTGTTATTGAAAATGAACCCTTAGACGTAAATTTTATTGGGTTCGCTAAAAGCTATGTCCTCTACCATTACATGAACGGGGGGAAGAAAATCAATCAACGCCTGAATATCGTTTTCAGAACACTTGAGGCAGCTCTTTTGCAGGTTAATGGGCGAAGTCATGTTCAGTACGTTAACCTGACTGTTCTGGACCAATGCGTTGTCACTTTAAAAATCTCTTACACCAAAGCGGTAGCGTACGCCTGCGGTAAAGTCCTTGAAGGACTGGTTTCATTTCTTCGAGAAAGGGATTTTCTGGTCACGCGTTCGCTACTATGGAAGAGCCCATTCAAAGCACAGGAAGCAAGCAATAGACTAACAAAAACCGCACAGGAGGCCCGTAAGGCAAAATTACCTGACAAAGAGTCGCTGAGCGCCATCGCTGAAATCTTCGCACTTCCAGACAATCAGCTTTCTGAATTGGATTTATTCATTAGCTCCGTCTTTGCGTTGCTTATGTGTGCACCTTCCAGAGTAACTGAAATCCTGACCCTCCCTGCGGATTGCGAAATTCATGAGGCGGACAGGGAAGGGAAGCTGAGGTACGGGTTGAGATTCTATTCTGAAAAAGGGTTTGGTGGAAATGTGAAATGGATACCGGAAGTCATGGTTCCGGTTGCTGAAATGGCGATCAGAAGACTGAAGACTCTTTCAAAAAGTGCCCGAACATATGCCAGAGAGATTGAAATTTCCGGTGAAGATGGTGAGCTTTACCCAGACTTCCCCTGGTATGATAAAGAAAAAAACATTCTCTATAGCAACGCACTGTGTCTGCTTTTCAGGTATCAGCTCAGTAATAGTATAAAAACACAAAAAAGCTTGTTTAAACCAACCTCAGCGATACTGAATAAAAATCTGGGCAGCACTGAATATCGCAGGACTCACTCCAAAAAGACGATCTTTGACAGGCACGGCTACAGAGGTCTACATGGACACAATCTTTCACTCAGAACTCACCAGGCAAGACACTTACTTAATACGATTGCACAACATGGTGGGCTTGGAAATTTTGACCTGGCAAAATGGTCGGGACGAGTAAGGGAAACACAAAACAGGGTCTACAACCACGTCAGCCAGGATGAGATGGTTCAGGTATCAGTTAAACATGGCGTCCCACAAATTGGCATTAAGCCAGAAAACACCACCACCCGAGCTATAGCAAACCCTTCACGGCGTATTGATATCAAAGATACAGGCCACGCAGCCATTCACGTGACAGAGTTCGGCTACTGCTCACATGACTATGTGATCTCCCCATGTACTAAGTTTAGAGACTGTATCAATTGCAGCGATCATATGTGTGTGAAAGGTGACAAAGACTCGCTGGGCAGGTTAGAAGCTACGGCGGCATATACGGAGCAGCTTCTTGAAAAGGCAAAGTTCGACATCGAGGAGGACGAATACGGGGCTGACAAATGGGTGGCCTATCACGAAAAAATGCAAGCCAGACTTCTGGGTTTGATAGCACTACTTAAAAGCAAAAATCTTGAGGACGGTGCGCTGATAAGACTGGATGGTAATGATTTTACACATATGAAAAATATCACAGACGGGAGCAGGAATGAATTGAATGTAAATGAAAGGATAAATCATAATTAAAAGGAGAACTATATGGCTAAACATTTAGACAATAAAGATATCAATATAATTAAAAATACAATAGCAGGTTGGGACAGTGAGAAGTCAGGTAAGCTTTCATGGGAATATCTTTGTAACAGGCTTGAACCAATGATTGGTAAACGACCGACGCGTCAGTCACTGGGACTTCACAAAGATATTGTCATGGCTTTCAATCTGAAGAAAAAAAATATTAAATCTGGCAATGACGGAGTAAAGCGACCAGCTAACTTGAAAATTGCCTCACAGCGTATCTGTAATCTTGAACTTAAAAATAAAATTCTGACAGAAGAGCTCAGGAATCTGGAAGAGAGGTTTATTATATGGCAGTACAATGCTATAAAACACGGAATTAGTTTTGAGCAACTTAATAACGGATTGCCAAGTATAGACAGAGAAACGAATGCCGATTAAATATTAATTTGCGCAGATATTGCGCAATTTAATTTATATGTTATGTTGTATATACAACCAAGGAGTGGTTGAGTAATTTTGCAAGGATGCAATTTATGAACAAGACAGAGACTCTTACAAAGGAAGAAAAGCTCCTCTTACTTTTGCAGATGTTCATTGAGAGATTAAAAAAATCAGATTTCGCACAGGATAAGATAATTCGCTATATCTGGCTTTTCTGTGTCGGTTACTACATTAAGTACTACCTTCCACAATCTAAAACAGATCTCGCTGATCGTTTTACGATCATATCTATGCTATCAAATGCGCTTAAATCAAGCTCTCCAAGAATCATTCAGCACCTCGGCTATGAACATGAAATCACTTTTTTCTTTCGCTTTATGATTCATTACGCCATTGATAATGAAGAGGATGCTGAGGGAGTGTATCTTGAAGAACGTGTGAAATATGAGAAAGCTATACTATTGGATCAAGTAATAGCTACTAGGAAGAAGAGGGGAACACGGATCTAATCCATATTGAGGAAAGCTAAGTAAATCATTAAATAAAAAACCTAGCTTTCCTGTTTTTTCGTCATAGGGTGCAATGAAAACTATTTGTACCACTCGCTCTTAATATTTTCTATATCTAAATCTTTCCATTCTTCTTTCCATAGCTGCCAGTAAGGTATGTCGTTTGAAGATGGTGCATGGATACATGGTTCAATTTGTACGATGGATGGTAGTATAATAGATTCACCTACAAGTAAGGCTTCCCCTTGACGAAATGAAGTCATTTTATCAATTAATGAACCGAGAGAATCAGGTAATAATTTTTTTACATAACCTTGGTCAGCTGGATTTGTAAGACGCATAGCTATGAAATTGCTACATTGAGAAAAAATAGTTTCAGAAATCTCAGATGGTCGTTGACTTGCTAATAAAAGTGTGACGCCGTATTTACGACCTTCTTTTGCAATTCGTTCAATAGCTATTTTAGATGAACGATATTTAGAAAGTTCACTATTAGGAACATACTTATGAGCTTCTTCATAAACTAGAAGAATTGGAATGTCGTTATTAATCTTTTCATTTGGGTTTTTTAAGCATCGTATACGTTTATAAATATATCCATATTCAAATACGAGTCGAGATATTAGTGAGACTGTGATACTTAAAACTTCGAAAGGCACACCACTAAGGTCTATTATAGTAACGTTGGATTTTTTTTGAGAGCTGTAGCCTAACAAACTTTCGAGGGTTTCTTCGAACGTTATACCCTTTGAATTTTCACCTAAGAAAAAGCTAAGCCGATTATCGTTTAACTTATTTTCTAGCCGGTTGATAAAATTGGTCAGCTTGCCATGAAGGCTACCTTGTGTGAATTTAGGCTGACCTGCCTTTTCTTTATTGCTTTGGGCATACACTTCACCAGTGTCGACCATTTCTTCGTTCTTTGCAATAGTGTATTTAAGCACTTCTTTAATATCAAAGACAATAGGTGTATCTAAATGAATGTTTTTTCGCTCAGCTTCTGAACCATTGAATTTAGCTAGGCGATCCTTTATTATGGCTTCTTTAAAGATATTTCTTTGATTGTGATCGTTAGCTTCAGTATCAAGAAAAAACTCGTCCAATTCTTCACTGTTCAACATCCAATATGGCAAAGTCAAATTTGTAATATCAATGAGATTCGCTGTTGGAAAAGCGGACTTATATTCAGAATGAATATCGAAAATGATAACATGAGAGTTATTTAAAGAGAATTTCTCGTCCTTTTCATTGACCGCTTTTTGAATAATAGTTGCTAATGTATGTGATTTACCCGAACCAGTCGAGCCGACAACAGCAATATGCTTATTGAAAAATTTATCTCCATTGACAGGAACCGGAACGCTCAGGTTTGAAGATAAAGTAGAGAAAAGAAAAGCTGCTTCTTTGGGGACCGAGTCTTCATAAATTTTTTTGATATCGTCAATGCTTGCTGGAAACACATTCTTTGGTGGTATTGCAAGAGAATCTCCACCACGTTCGAATTTTCCATCTCTTAATATACCCAATGGGAAAGCCTCGATGATGTGATCCCGCTTACCATCTATGTTTACTGCTATTTGAAAGTTCTCAATAATAGCGATGAGGATTGCATTTTCATTATCAGCTATCTTAACATAAGAACCCACTTTTAGAGTTTCCTCTGCCAATTTGAAATTCTCTAAATCGTCAACAACTATTCGTACTTTATCAGGGAATACAGCAATAACTTGAGCATTAATTTTATCATCTTGCTGAGTGTGATTCATTTTTCACCTTCCTTAGATTATTGAATTAATATCTGAGTGTTTTTTTAATTGAATTTTAATATGCTGCACTGAAGGATTATTGTAATCGAAGTAATAATCATTAATGTGGAATTGATAAATTCGTCTTGTCTTGTTAATATTCTCTATAACTTGTTGTAAATTATCAAGAGTGTTGATGATTTTTAACTTTATTCCATTTCCATATGTGGCACTTGAAATCATAGATTGAATGCTAAACTGTGCACCATTGAAGTCATGGCCATCTATGATTTTGAAATTTTCTATTGCCAATTCTCCCTTGAGTGAAACTAACTCATCATGAGCTAAACCTTGTATATAAACATAAGGACAAAATGGATTGGGCTCACGCCTAGATAATTTTGACCATTTCCGTGAGATTTCAAACAAAATGTTTTTTATTTCATATCGCATGTAGGATGAGTTTTCAATTTCAATCAAAAAGAATCGTTCAAATGGAGAGATATTAAGTTCTGTGAAGTACTCTTTACGTAATCTTGAAAAGTGAGCTTCCATTCCTTTCTTTTGTATAAACCATTCATTGAATAAAATGCTTGATGTGTTTATTTTTTCGAGAAAGTCTTTCTTAGTTATTAAGCGTTTTTCTTTAATTTCTTGAATGGCAAGAGAACGTATAATGGATAAAGCATTATTATAAAAGAAATACTCTGCTGTGAATTTTGTTGTTTTAAACTGATTTTGAAGGGATTCAATGACATTTTGAAACTGTACATCAAACGCTTCGGCATTAATATTAATTGTCAGTCGTCTTAAAAATTCTGAAAGGTCGGAGTCGGACAGTTTTAAATCTCTATGATGATAATATTTTATATCTTTAAGTGTGTAAGTTAAAAAGTTCTTTTTGAGAAATTCAATATCAATTTCAAGGTTTAGTTTTTCATGTCCTGAAAGATAATGCCCATAAATTGAGTATAAAACCTTCGGCTTTGAACCCAATAAAGTTTCTTTAAAGTGAGATAACATATGCTTTATAGCATCTTTAATAACTGAGTGGTTGTATTCTGTTTTTGCATAATATTTACATTGAGTTGCGGTTATATCATCAGCAGTGTGGATGTCGATATCCTCGACACACTCGACTTCAATAGCATGGTCTAAAGACTCAAGTTTCAAAATACTTAAAATAGTAAGATCAAATTGATAAAAATAACCTCTTATCGTATTTACTGCACTTCTATCAGTCATAAAATATCCTTAATTAACAGATAATATTTTTAAATCAGTTAACCGACTTCAGATTCTAAGGTTTATGAATAACATAAATACCGAATTTTATAATTTTAATATTCCTATGCTGTGTTTTAGCTATAGATAATAAATTTTTAAAATATCTAACGAAATGAAATTATAATTCTCTATTTGATTTAATATCCCATCCAGATTGGCTCTCCGCACCTTTGCCACCACTTGCTGACTGTTCCCAGTATTGTGTTTTAACTTTTGATGCCTGGAATTGATAAGAGACCCCTATCAGGTCACGGCTTGTAGTGCCATTGAAAATCACATTGGTGATTAGAACGTCTTCAAGCGTAATGCGACAGTACTCGATTTGGCTCCCGCCAGCCTTACATACCGAAAGCTCAACCTTACTGATATGCTTGCCGTTAGAGGCATAGCGCATGATTGCTGGAGTTGCTTTGTCTATGAGGGCCTGAACCGAGAGATCACGGTACTGAACTTTTCCAGCACCACCTCCGCCTCCAACTGTCATGTTCCCTGGCTGGTTCGCGCCCCATGTGAATGACTCAATGTTGATCCAGCCCTTGTGGTTACTGTCCTGCGATTCACCTATAATACTATCGATTTTTAAGAAGAGATCAGTACTCATTGTTAGTCCTTTCGCTTTCCCTGAGAAGGGTAATCTGATTAAATAACTTAATGATATGTATAATGACATAAAGGCACAGTCATGGACTACTGGAAACCAGACCGATTTAAGGATTACTTTTTGACTATGGCTCATGCTGAAGCAAATCAACTGCTTAGTACTGCTAATCACTTATCGTTGATCCACTTATCTGATGGCTACAACAGGCTTCAGTTTCAGGACGAAATGAAAATTTTCGTTAATGCCCAAGTGGATGCTATTCGTTCAGGTACGACAGATGAAGAATGCCAGCAATGTATACAAAATCTGAAAGAAGAACATCGTAATCTCATGAGACAAGATCAGTTTCTTCGGACAGGTCAGGCGGCATTGCATGCTTCAGTAAAATTCGTTCAGCAAGGTGATATCTGGGGATATGTTATCAATGGTGTAGGGGTAGTACTGAGTGGGTTACAGGTAGTGGCTGGGTTTGGAGTCATGGCCGCTTCAGCTGCAACCGGAAATATAATAGGGATTGGATTTGGTGCGATGCTCACACTTCATGGAGTGAATGGTGTTCAGGAGGGCGTTATGAATGTTATTACAGGTAAAAACGACGCCGAGGGGTTCCTAAAAGACGGTTACATTGGAGCAGCCAAATTCCTAGGCTTTGACCAAAAAACAGGTCAGATTGCTTACAGCAGTATGGATCTTGCTCTATCTGCCTATGGCATTTTTAGGCTGATAAGAAAACCTGAAACATTCCGTCTTTTTTACTACATAAACTCCGATTTCGTTAGGGGTATCAAAGATATGAGCCGCTTTGAATTAGGCGTAGAAATATATAACGACTATTCCGCCCTTAAATCGATATACGATAATAAAAAATAGATCATTTTTTTCTCGTATAACGAAATGCTCTATATCCTAGTTTCATCGGCGTAAAAATGTAGAAAATTGGAGCTATGATTAGCATCGTTATTGAGTATGAGGTGATGGCGAGGTTATCCTTGTACATAAGCGTGTATATCCACACAATAGCAAGAATGATTATAAGGAGCATGGAGGCAATAAAACGTATACTAAGCTCTTTAAGTAAAGCTGGGGAAGTAGTTCCACTTTTTACGGCTTGCATTCTTAAAGCTGCAATATCTTTTGCATTGAAACCGTTCTCAGCAAGTTTTTTTTCAAATTCAATGATGTTCATAAAATCACCAAAATCGTGTGTTTACACCGATCATAACTCATGTAGCTTGGTGGATACCAGCAAAATTATTTTCCATTCAAAGGAGATATAAATGTTAGAAGACTCGAAATTAATTTATCCTTACCCCTCTATTATTCACTGGTCCCCAACGTGGATTGAAGAAAACAAATCCACGGGATTAGCTTTAAAATGGCAAAGTTCACTCGTATCATTTTTTATTACTCAACCTCATCACAAACAAGAGGCTTTTCTGATTGGCAGTGGGTTCCTCTGCCTGTTAAGTGGTCAAATACCATGCATTGTTACTGCCTCCCACGTAATAAAGGATATGCAACAGAGTGATTTTTCTTTCATTTCTATTGACGGGAAAAAGTTTAAATTTGAGCACTTAGAAATTTATTTCAATGATGATCAAGATTACGCTATTATTCCCATGCCTGAAGAAATTATAAAAGAAATACCCCAAAGTATACTTTTTAACAATAGATGTGATAATGAAAAATATGAGAAAACATCCTCATTTGTAATCATGGGATATCCATCAAAAGCTAACAAGTTGCATAAACTACGCCCTGAAAAAGGCTTGTCACCCTTTAATATCAACTTTCATGGCTTTTTATATGAAAGAGAAACCGAAGATATTTACTTCCATTTTGTTGCTGACGGTAAGGAAAAAAATATTTGTTTCGAAGATGTTAGTACTAATAAAACCGTTACTTCTCTTGCCGGTATGAGTGGAAGTGTAATTGCACAGTTGATCATTAATAAAAAGAGCGGGGAAGTATCTCTAAAATCTGTCGGTATATTTAAAGAACACAGACCTAAAAGGGGTGATTTTTTGGTTGGATCAACATTCATCGATTTTGCTGACGAAATAAATTCATATTTAGAAAGTGTGGATATTTAAATAATTTTCGTTTTAAATAGATTTAGATACCCTCCAAAAGCATAAGGGGGATATCTTACTACAAAGTAGAAATGGGTTGTTCAGATATGATGACTGAAAGTGAAGCTATTGAAATTGCCAAACAATATGCAGAGAAAACTGGTTAAGGTTGGGACGAGCGTTTTCATGAAGCTGAGTGGTCTCCTTTTGATGATAAATCTGTTTGAATTATTTTAACATTAGATTTGAAATTTTCTGAGGAGCTTCCATGGATGATGGAAAGCATGCCTTATCCAATATTACATTATATGGATGTATCCTGTGGTGAATGTATTGCAGTTTGAAAAAGAGGTGGTGCGATTCTTCGCTTGGGGAAGTCAAAGTTTTTATTAACGTGTTTTATAAAGTATGATAATGTTTTTTTCAAGAATTAAAATCCTTTATATGCAGGCTTCAAAGTAATAAAAAATACAGAATGGCAATGCCAGCTACAAGCGTAATTGAATAAGAGACAGTGTTTCCTTGCGCACCACCAATAATAGTATAAAGGAGTCTATTCAAAAGATTAACTGTTATTATTAATGCAACTGAAATCTTTTCTTTAACTGGGAAAAAAGCCATTTGTACGGGTAACCTTCCTTCTCAGCCTACTGACGTATCAGATAGATTTCATTGGATGTAAAAATATATTTTAAAAGTAGTTCTTCGATTTGCATTCTATTCATAATGTCTTTAATTCATTTTATGTGCGATAAATCAATTATAATTTATTGATTAAGCCTCGCACAAATATGTGAAAGTATTTTAGTATTTTAGTATTTTAGTATTTTAGTATTTTAGTATTTTAGTATTTTAGTATTTTAGTATTTTAGTAT
>NZ_JAHSPF010000015.1 GCF_019132875.1 Erwinia phyllosphaerae | reverse complement strand
CTGATGCCTGATGCCTGATGCCTGATGCCTGATGCCTGATGCCTGATGCCTGATGCCTGATGCCTGATGCCTGATGCGCAGAAAAAAACGCGATTTCCTCAGGGAAACCGCGTTCGATATAAATAGTGCTTATTGCTTTGAGTAACTGCGAATCAGAAGCGCCCTGTAGCAAATTTATACGCTATTCCGGGTCGTCCTGAATCAGGATGCAGCACTATTTAGCCAGTTTGTCTTCGGTACGTAACTCAAAATCAGAAGCGTCATGGCGTTCATGCAGCTGCTCAGCGGGTTCACCCCAGGTGCGGTTTACGATGCGGCCACGCTGTACGGCTGGGCGTTGGGCAATTTCATTAGCCCAGCGCTGCAGATTCTTATAGGAACCCGCGTCCAGGAATTCGGCAGCGTTGTACAATTGCCCTTGCACCAGCGCACCATACCATGGCCAGATGGCGATATCGGCGATGGTGTAATCTTCACCAGCAATATAACGGTTTTCTGCCAGCTGACGGTCTAACAAATCAAGCTGGCGTTTCGCTTCCATGGTGAAGCGGTCAATCGCGTACTCAATTTTTACTGGCGCATAGTTGTAGAAATGACCAAAGCCGCCGCCCAGATAAGGTGCGGAACCCTGTAGCCAGAATAGCCAGTTCAGCGTTTCGGTGCGTGCAGCCGGATCTTTTGGCAGGAAGTGACCATACTTTTCTGCCAGATAAAGGAGGATAGCGCCGGATTCAAATACGCGCGTCGCTGGTGTGGTAGACGTGTCCAGCAGGGCAGGGATCTTGGAGTTTGGGTTGACCTCAACAAAACCGGAGGAAAACTGTTCGCTATCGCTGATACGGATAAGATGCGCATCATATTCCGCATCGTTGACATTCAGTGCCAGCAGCTCTTCCAGCAGAATAGTGACTTTCTGCCCGTTAGGCGTGCCCATGGAATAAAGCTGTAAAGGATGTTTACCAACTGGCAGTGCAGCTTCGTGACGTGCACCTGCGGTCGGACGATTGATGCTGCTCCAGGTACCGCCCGCGTTCTTGTTCTCTGTCCAGACTTTAGCTGGTTGATAATCGTTGTTACTCATAAATTTTCCCTTTTCATGGTTGGATTACGCAACGGGACTAACGTCACGCCGGGGTTGGTCTCAAAATAGCGTCGATTACCGCTCGTCACCAAAAGCGGTTGTTACATCTGATGTCAGGTATAGCATTGCCGTCGCGCGCCTGTTTATCTGTAAAGAGCAATCGTGCTGATAATTAAGAAACTTCCGTAAGGAGACAAAATGGATCTTGCCGCACTGAAACAGGCCGGGCTGACCTTAACGGATGATGGCCGTGTTTGCTGTTACTGGCAGCCGTCAATGCCGGACTATCACGATAACGAATGGGGCAAACCAGTGATGGAGGATCGCCGTATCTTTGAAAAGGTTTGTCTTGAAGGCTTTCACTCCGGTATGTCCTGGCAGCTTATCTATAACAAGCGTGAAAATTTCCGACGCGCCTTTGCCGATTTTGACTTCTGCCAGATGGCCAAATTTAATGATGCAGATGTTACCAGGCTAATGGCCGATAAAGGAATCGTTCGCAACCGGGCAAAAATCCTTTCTGCTATCAACAATGCGCATCGAGCCATAGAACTGATTAAAGAAGCGGGTTCGCTGGCAAGCTGGTTCTGGCAGTTTGCTCCTGTGCCAGAAAATCGTCCGGCCATTGTCGATCTGGCGTACTGGCAGCAAACCAAAACGTCGCCGGAAGCGATAAGTATGTCAAAAGCGCTGAAAAAACGTGGCTGGACGTGGGTCGGGCCGGTTACGGCTTACTCTTTGATGCAGGCACTGGGGCTGGTTAATGACCACTTAACGGGGTGCGAATGTCGCGAGAGAAGAGAAAAAGAACGCCAGAAGATTACAGAGTGAAAGCTAAGCCTCTGCTTCATGCTGCTTAAAAAAACCGCCCCAAGGGGCGGTTTTCAGCTTACTTGCCTGCTGCATTGACGATAACCGTAATCGAATTATGAGAGATGCTCCATTTCCCGTTTACGGTTGATAACAATGCACCAGATACAACGATGACAATACAAATGTACCGTTTCATTGTGCGGTCCTTGCACAGACCGCTTCACGGCGACACCACCGATGCTGTTACCCTGAAAGCAAGCACGAGGTCGTGCTTACGTTTACGGTCGTTGGAATTCCTTTCCTTAAACCGGTGCCCGCTTGCTTAAGGCGGCGAAAAGGCCCGGCGATATTTTATACCAGTCTTTGCAGGCAGAACACTTGACTCTGTGTGATAAACTGCTCAAAATATGCGCACGAGGTCGTGCTTGCGTTACATAGGTAACAAAGCTTCGCTGGAAAGGCCGCTTAACCTGACCAGCACAAAAAAACCGCCATTTATGGCGGTTTTTTTGTTTTTGTCTTTAAATATTTCCTGCTTTTTTCAGCGGTATTTTACCGGCCATGCTGGAATCTCGGCTGCACAATGACTGCAAATCCTGTAGACAACATGCCAGGCTTTGCGGCCTTTCTGCCATTTCCTCTTTGCAAACCGCGTTGTGGATTGTGTATAGCGGCCGGATCGGCGAAAATGCCGGCCATTGATGATTAATCGCCTGCGTCTTCCTGTGCACTTCGCGCAGCGGCGGCCCAGCACCAAACAGAGTTTTTTCATGTCTAATGCACCTTTTATGCAAGAGGTGGCTCGCCGCCGCACTTTTGCCATCATTTCTCACCCGGATGCCGGTAAAACCACCATCACCGAAAAGGTGCTGCTGTTCGGACAGGCTATCCAGACGGCCGGTACGGTCAAAGGCCGCGGCTCCAGCCAGCATGCCAAGTCAGACTGGATGGAGATGGAGAAGCAGCGTGGAATTTCAATTACCACCTCCGTGATGCAGTTTCCCTACCGTGAAAGCCTGGTCAATCTGCTGGACACGCCGGGACACGAAGACTTCTCAGAAGATACCTATCGCACGCTGACGGCGGTTGACTGCTGTCTGATGGTTATCGATGCTGCAAAAGGCGTTGAGGATCGTACCCGCAAGCTGATGGAAGTAACCCGCCTGCGCGATACGCCAATCCTGACCTTTATGAATAAGCTGGACCGTGATATTCGCGATCCAATGGAAGTGCTGGACGAAGTAGAAAACGAGCTGAAAATCGCCTGTGCGCCTATCACCTGGCCAATCGGCTGCGGCAAGCTGTTTAAAGGCGTGTACCATCTTTATAAAAACGAAACCTATCTTTATCAGTCTGGTAAAGGCCACACCATTCAGGAAGTCCGCATAGTAAAAGGGCTGGATAATCCGGATCTGGACGTGGCTATCGGCGAAGAGCTGGCGGCACAGCTGCGTGAAGAGCTGGAGCTGGTGCAGGGTGCCTCTCACGAATTTGATAAAGAAGCTTTCCTGGCCGGACAGCTGACGCCGGTATTCTTTGGTACCGCGCTGGGCAACTTCGGTGTGGACCACATGCTGGATGGCCTGGTGGAATGGGCTCCATCGCCGATGCCGCGCGCTACCGATACCCGTACCGTCACCGCAGCAGATGATAAATTTACCGGTTTCGTCTTCAAGATTCAGGCGAACATGGACCCGAAACACCGCGACCGCGTGGCGTTTCTGCGCGTGGTTTCCGGCAAATATGAAAAGGGCATGAAGCTGCGCCAGGTACGTCTGGGTAAAGACGTGGTGATTGCCGACGCGCTGACCTTTATGGCCGGTGACCGTTCGCACGTTGAAGAAGCCTATCCTGGCGATATCATTGGCCTGCATAACCACGGCACCATCCAGATTGGCGATACCTTTACCCAGGGCGAGAACATGAAGTTCACGGGTATTCCGAACTTCGCGCCGGAACTGTTCCGCCGTATTCGCCTGCGCGATCCGCTGAAGCAAAAACAGCTGTTGAAAGGGTTGGTACAGCTGTCGGAAGAGGGCGCGGTACAGGTGTTCCGTCCTGTACATAACAACGATCTGATTGTTGGCGCAGTAGGTGTGCTGCAGTTTGACGTGGTCGTTGCCCGCCTGAAAAGTGAATATAACGTGGAAGCGATTTACGAATCGGTAAACGTTTCTACCGCTCGCTGGGTAGAATGCAGTGATGTGAAGAAGTTTGACGAGTTCCAGCGCAAAAACGAAGTAAACCTGGCGCTGGATGGCGGTGATAACCTGACCTATATCGCTCCTACTATGGTCAACCTCAATATTACTCAAGAACGCTATCCTGAAGTGGTATTCCGCAAAACGCGCGAGCATTAATGCTCTAACGTTCGCCTGCCCGCAGTGCAAAATGTGCTGTGGGCAAGCATTTGGTACTGCGGGCAGGCATTTCGTACCCTGGCCATAGCGCGAAACCGTAAGGCGTAATCTGCTCTGATTATGTCTTTATCTGCTGCACCCTGCACCGCATTTTCTTCAGGCTTTCTCCCCACTTTTTCCCTGACGCTTGCCTACAGACTCATCTTAAAAAATTCTGCTTTTGACCATTTATCCGCCATATCAATCACAAAGGACAGCAAAATCCAGATACGCGTCTATATTTATTTCAACAGGACGCAAAATATGTGGCGCGGTTGCTACAACGCCTGATTACTGCAGTCACGCCGTTTGTGGCTGAAAGCTCACAGTTGTGAGTGCAATAACCAAGAAGGAAGAGATCGATGAACAAGACTAAGATTGCTAAAACTCTGATGGCTGCTCTGGTAGGTTCTGCACTGGTTAGTGGCGCTGCGATGGCAGAAGACACCACTACCCCGAAAGCACAGTCTACTACTGACAGCGCGGGTTCTAAGATCGATAGCTCTATGAAAAAAGTCGGTGGATACATGGATGACAGCGGCGTTACGGCCAAGGTGAAAGCTGCCCTGGTAGATAACGAAGCCATTAAAAGTACGGATATCTCAGTCAAAACCCATAGCGGTGTCGTCACGCTGAGCGGTTTTGTCGCTTCACAGGATCAGGCCGAGCTGGCCGTATCCGAAGCGAAAAAAGTTGAGGGTGTTAAATCCGTCAGTGACAAACTGCACGTAAAAGACAGCACAAAAAGCAGCGTTAGCGGCTATGCCGGTGATGCAGCAACAACCAGCGAAATTAAAGCTAAACTGTTAGCGGATGACATCGTACCGTCCCGCAACATCAAGGTTGAAACGACCAATGGCGTGGTTCAGCTTTCCGGTGCAGTGAAAACCAAAGCACAGTCTGACCGTGCTGAAGGCATCGCCAAAGCGATCGATGGCGTTAAGAGCGTGAAAAACGATCTGTCAGTAAAATCGTAAGACCGGCGCGGGCTGGCTCTGTAAGGGGCGCCCGCGACAGAACTACCGCAGGAGCACAGTAGTCATGCTGAACTCAGGCAGAAATCAATAACAGATGATGTTCGATTTTAATATAGGGTAAGGAGAGGCTTATGTTTCGTTGGGGTATTATCTTTCTGGTTATCGCACTGATCGCCGCTGCTTTAGGTTTCGGTGGTCTGGCAGGTACAGCCGCGTGGGCAGCTAAAATCGTCTTCGTAGTGGGTATCATCATCTTCCTGATCAGCCTGTTTACCGGCCGGAAGAAGCTATAGATTTAAAAATCTTCCCGGCGGGCTAAGGCCTGCCATCGGGAAGTTAAAGCGGGCTGCAAAGCCCGCTTGCAGCAGGTCTCTCTGTTTCCGCCCCCTGGATTCCCTTTTTGCCTCTGTTTTAAACCTCGCATTCACTCATCGCTACATTTTTTCATCATGCATTAACATCTGTAGCAATAAGCGTCAAACACCAGGCCTTTGGTCAGGCGTACTCTCACTGCATCACATTCCAGAGGAGAGCACGGTGGGACAGCGCATTCCAGTCACGCTCGGCAATATCGCGCCACTGGCGTTAACGCCTTTTCATCCGGGCAAACTAGCATTGGTTTGTGAAGGCGGCGGCCAGCGCGGCATTTTTACCGCTGGCGTCCTGGACGAGTTTCAACGCGGCGGCTTTAACCCCTTC
Source organism: Erwinia phyllosphaerae (assembly GCF_019132875.1). GTDB lineage: Bacteria > Pseudomonadota > Gammaproteobacteria > Enterobacterales > Enterobacteriaceae > Erwinia > Erwinia phyllosphaerae. The sequence goes on along the minus strand of NZ_JAHSPF010000015.1, from coordinate 75,201 downwards.
GACCTCCTGATTGGTACCTCTGCGGGCGCACAGAATCTTTCTGCCTTTATTTGCGGCCAGCCCGGCTATGCGCGACGCGTTATTACTCGCTATACCACCAGCAAGCTCTTTTTCAATCCGCTGCGCTTTGTCCGTGGCGGCCATCTGATCGACCTGGACTGGCTGGTGGATATCACTGCGAAAGAGTTTCCGCTGGCAATGACGGCAGGTGAAAAAGCGTTTTCCCAGGGGCGAGAATTCTATATGTGCGCCTGCCGCAGCGACGACTACTCGCCCGGCTATTTTGCCCCCACGGCAGCAAACTGGCTGGATATTATTAAAGCCTCCAGCGCTATTCCCGGCATGTATCGGCCGGGCGTGGATCTGGACGGCATCAGCTATCTTGACGGCGGTATCAGCGATGCCATTCCGGTACGCGAAGCCGCGCGGCGTGGTGCCCGAACTATAGTTGTGATCCGCACCGTGCCGTCGCAGATGACCTATACGCCCCAGTGGATAAAGCGTGTTGAGCGGTGGCTGGATAAAGGTGCGCTACAGCCGCTGGTTAACATTATCCATCTGCATGAAGAAAGCTATCGACAGACCCAACAGTTTATTCACGAGCCGCCGGGCGATCTGAACATCATCGAAATTTTCCCGCCGCGCGCGCTGGCAAGTATGGCGTTGGGCAGCCGGGTGGCATCGTTAAACCAGGATTACCATCTGGGCCGTCGCTGCGGCCGCTATTTCCTGGCTACAATAGGGCAGTGGCTACATAACGATGCGCCTGGCGCAGAACCCGTTGTCCCGGCCATGCCGCCAGCTAATGAACCGGTTATTTTCCCGGAACCGCTGGCAAGTAATGATGATGATTTTCCTGAAGGGTCTCTGGCATGACTGTTTTTGTTGATACGCACTGCCACTTTGATTTTGCGCCTTTTAGCGGCAACGAGGCGGAAAGCCTGCGGCTGGCGGCAGAAGCAGGGGTGGAGAAGATTATCGTGGTGGGCGTTGCGGCCACTCGTTTTGCTGGCGTAATGGCGCTGGCTGAAAAATATCAGCCTTTATATGCCGCGCTCGGCACGCATCCGATGGCGATAGCCGACCATCAGGAAGCGCATTTGCAGCAGCTGGAAAATTATTTGCGGCAGCGCTCGCCGAAGCTGGTGGCGATTGGTGAGATCGGTCTGGATCTCTATATTGAAAACCCGCAGTTCGACAAGCAGCAGGCGGTGCTGGATGCGCAGCTGCGGCTGGCACGCGACTATAATCTGCCGGTCATTCTGCATTCGCGCCGTACCCATGACAAGCTGGCGATGCACTTACGTAAGCTCGATCTGCCCGCGCGCGGCGTCGTGCATGGCTTTGCCGGAAGCGAGCAGCAGGCGCTGGCTTTTATCCGTGAAGGATTTGCCATCGGCGTTGGCGGCACCATTACCTACGAGCGCGCCAGCAAAACCCGTAATGCTATTGCTCGTCTGCCGCTCTCGTCGCTGCTGCTGGAAACCGACTCGCCGGATATGCCTGTACAGGGTTTTCAGGGAGAACCTAATCGTCCTGAAAGGATTAAAAACGTCTGGCAGAGCCTGTGCGAAATCCGGCAGGAAGCACCGCAGGTAATAGCGGAAACAATTCGTGAAAATAGCCGCAGGCTGTTTGGTATTTAGTATGGTCCGTTTAAAAAAAACAGACCGGTCGATTTTAAAATGAAAAATAGTGGGAATATTAAATGACCAGCGCATTGGCGTTGCGGTGATATTAAATGACGGTTAATTATTGTTGTTGCCTGAGCTGAATTAACAAAATTGATTCTTTTACTCCCCTCACCTTTACCGCTTAAGTGTTTTGTGCTGTCGCATTTTTGAGGTTGTTATAAAATATATCAGATAGGGCTTTTATTTAAGGTAAATATATTTTAATCGCCTCTTTTCTATTCTTTCAGGTTTATTTAATTTTTAAAAAAAACTAAGCTGAGGTATTGTATGTTGGACGTGAAATTCAGGAAGAAGGTTTCATCAAGAAAACTGAAACTATTTAATGAAAGAAACCACGATCGCAATCTATTAATAGAAGAAAAAACGGCATTGCTAAAGATGTGGGATAAGGCATTGAATTTACCAGGCGCAGACCTGAAACTGGTTTATGTCCTGAACCGTTCGGCCAATCATGATATTGGCGAATATAATGCTTTTGACGGCTGCTCGGTTAGCTCTGCTGAGTCGTACCGCTCATTTGATTCGGCCAATTCGTCAAGCTCTTCCTCCCGTGCCCGGGTTTGGCCCGATCAGGCCCCGTTTCTTACCCAACCAGCAGAGCATGTATTTAGCGCGATGGATAATTTTACGGTCAGTTGCCTGCCCGTTCCTTCTCCGGGAAAGTTGCCCAGGTTTAGTGGGAGTAACGTAATCCATCTTGATCTTAGCGTACCGGTGCAAAATATTATCGGCGCCTCTGTAAACCCCAACGTGGGCCATCGTCAGGCGAGAGAGATACATAATAGTATTTACGGCAGAGAGGCATCTCAGCCAGGGGCAGGTAACGATGGCGAAGGGGCAAGACAAGCACAAAGCAAAAATAAAGAACATGATTGCTCAATATGTAGCCCAGAAAGTTTCAGGAACAGAAGCAAAAAAGAAAAAGAGCGTTCAGCCGTTACCCTGCTCGGCCGACCGGGGATACAGGCACATTTTTCCTTTCCGCCATCAGCCAGGGTGAAGCTGAAGGGAATAACTTATATACCTTATTGTATTCTGGGGTCGTTAAGGCGAGGCGAATTTTCAGAAGGGTTCATTGATAAACGTATTCTTTTGAAAGATATTGGCGTTGTAAAAGAAATTATGTGGAGAAACAACCTGAAAGTGTTTACCTTCCCGCTTGCCTCTCTGCCTGGCGTAAACAGAAGCTTCACGGATGCACTTCTTGACTATGAAGGCTTTAAAAGAGAAGGCGCGCATGATTATCGCCTGCTCCCTCGCGCAAAAATTACGCTGTCACCGTTATGCCATCGTGAAAATTTTTCATTGCTGTAAAATGTTACCATCATAACATTTTGTTATGTTCCTCTGAGCGTTCTGCAAAGGCAGTCAGGGCATGTTTTGTGAGTGTTATGCTATTTTTCGCGCAATTTTTGCAATCGCATGCAAACCCGTGTGAGATTAATCACTGATGTAGCGCAGCGGTAATGTTACTATTATAACATTACCGCTGCATCGTGACCTTGCAGCGAAGCCTGCTGATTTTTCCGGAGAATACCATGACCGATTTAACCGCTGCCGCCGTTCGCGCGCTGAAACTGATGGATTTAACCACGCTGAACGACGACGATACGGAGGCCAAAGTGGTTGCCCTGTGCCGTCAGGCTAAATCACCCGCTGGCAATACTGCCGCCATTTGTATCTACCCTCGTTTTATTCCGGTTGCGCGTAAAACCCTGCGCGAGCAGGATACGCCGGATATCCGCATTGCAACCGTAACCAACTTTCCACACGGCAACGACGATATCGAAATCGCGCTGGCAGAAACGCATGCCGCTATCGCCTATGGCGCAGATGAAGTTGACGTCGTTTTCCCTTATCGTGCGCTGATGGCCGGTAATGAAGAAGTAGGGTACGACATGGTTTACGCCTGCAAAGAAGCCTGCGCCGACGCTGGCGTGCTGCTGAAAGTCATTATTGAAACCGGCGAGCTAAAAACGGAAGAGCTGATCCGCAAAGCTTCTGAAATTGCTATCGATGCCGGGGCCGATTTTATTAAAACCTCCACCGGTAAGGTGGCGGTCAACGCCACCCCGCAGGTAGCCGAGATCATGCTGCGCGTGATTGCCGAAAAAGGCGTGAAGCATCAGGTGGGCTTTAAGCCTGCTGGCGGCGTGAAAACGGCGGAGGATGCCGCTCTCTATCTGCAACTGGCCGATGATATTCTGGGCGAAGAGTGGGCAGACGCCCGTCATTTCCGTTTTGGCGCTTCCAGTCTGCTGGCCAGCCTGTTGAATGCCGCGGGCTATTCTTCTGCCAAAAGCGATTCAGCCTACTAATACCAGGCCGCCCGCCAGCATAAAAAGGCGGGCGCCTGCCGGTAAAATCTGCCCGGATCCCGGGCGACACCTCACCAGGGGGCAACGTGTTTTTGCCACAGGAAATTATCCGTAAAAAAAGAGATGGCCAGGCGCTGAGCGAAGAAGAAATCCGCTTTTTTATTAATGGCGTGCGTGATAACGCCGTATCGGAAGGACAAATTGCCGCGCTGGCGATGACTATCTGGTTTCACGATATGACGCTGCCGGAACGCGTGGCGCTGACCATGGCGATGCGCGATTCCGGCACCGTGCTGAACTGGCAAAGCCTTGGCCTGAACGGGCCGGTAGTGGATAAGCACTCTACCGGCGGCGTGGGCGATGTGACGTCGCTGATGCTGGGGCCGATGGTGGCGGCTTGCGGCGGCTATGTGCCGATGATCTCCGGGCGCGGGCTGGGCCATACCGGCGGCACGCTGGACAAGCTGGAAGCGATTCCGGGTTTCGATATTTTTCCGGACGATCGGACCTTCCGTAAGATTATCAGCGAGGTCGGTGTAGCAATAATCGGCCAGACCAGCTCGCTGGCGCCTGCCGACAGACGTTTTTACGCCACGCGCGATATTACGGCAACCGTTGATTCCATTCCGCTGATTACCGCATCGATTCTGGCGAAAAAATTAGCCGAAGGCCTGGATGCGCTGGTGATGGATGTCAAAGTCGGCTCCGGTGCCTTTATGCCAACCTTTGAGCAGTCCGAGCTGCTGGCGCAGTCGATTGTTGGCGTGGCGAACGGCGCAGGCTGCAAAACAACGGCGTTGCTGACCGATATGAACCAGGTGCTGGCTTCCAGCGCAGGCAATGCGCTGGAGGTTCGTGAAGCGGTGCATTTCCTGACTGGCGCTTACCGTAATCCGCGTTTGCTGGAGGTAACGATGGCGCTCAGCGCAGAAATGCTGATTTCCGGCGGGCTGGCGACAGATAACGACGACGCGGTCAGCAAACTGCAGGCGGTACTGGATAACGGTCGCGCGGCGGAAGTTTTCTCGCGTATGGTGGCGGCGCAAAAAGGCCCAGCGGACTTTGTCGATAATCTGGATCGCTATCTGCCTGCGCCAATGCTCAGTAAAGCGGTTTACGCCGATCGGCCTGGCGTGGTAAGCGCGATGGATACGCGTGCGCTGGGCATGGCCGTTGTGGCGATGGGCGGCGGTCGCCGTCGTGCCAGCGATGCTATTGACTACAGCGTTGGGCTGAGTGAGATGGCGCAGCTGGGCGACCACGTGGATGGTCAGCGGCCGCTTGCCGTGATCCACGCTGCCAGCGAAGCGGGCTGGCAGGAAGCCGCTGCGGCGGTAAAACAGGCCATTACGCTGGCAGAAAAATCATCGCCACCGACGCCAGTTATTTATCGCAGAGTCGCCGGATAAACGGCATACTGTTCTGATCGATAAAATTTAGCTTATCGCGTTAACAACGCAGGAGACCACGATGAAACGTGCATTTATTATGGTGCTCGACTCCTTCGGCATTGGGTCAAGCAAAGACGCTCACAAGTTTGGTGATGAAGGTTCCGATACGCTTGGGCACATTGCCGAAGCCTGTTTTAAAGGCGAAGCGGATATTGGACGCAAAGGGCCGCTGCATCTGCCCAATCTGACCGCGCTGGGTTTGGGTAAAGCGGCAGAAGAGTCCACCGGCAAATTCCCGCCGGGGCTGGACGAGAATGCCGATATTATCGGCGCTTACGCCTGGGCCAGCGAGCTCTCCTCCGGGAAAGATACGCCTTCCGGCCACTGGGAAATCGCTGGTGTGCCGGTGCTGTTTGACTGGGGTTACTTTACCGACAAGGAAAACAGTTTTCCGCAGGCCCTGCTCGATGAGCTGGTAGAAAAAGCGGATCTGCCGGGTTATCTGGGCAACTGCCACTCTTCCGGCACGGTCATTCTTGACCAGCTGGGCGAAGAGCACATGAAAACCGGCAAGCCGATTTTCTATACTTCTGCCGATTCAGTGTTTCAGATAGCGTGCCACGAAGAGACTTTCGGGCTACAGCGTCTTTACGATCTGTGCGAAATCGCACGCGAAGCGCTGACGGAAGGGGGTTACAACATTGGCCGCGTTATCGCCCGTCCGTTTGTCGGTGACAAAGCCGGTCATTTCGAACGTACCGGCAACCGGCACGATCTGGCGGTCGAACCGCCTTCGCCGACCATCCTGAAAAAGCTGGTGGAAGAAAAGAACGGCGAAGTGATTTCCGTAGGCAAAATAGCGGATATCTATGCCCACGTCGGCATCACTAAAAAAGTGAAGGCGACCGGCCTGGACGCGCTGTTTGACGCTACCGTGCAGGAAATGCAGTCGGCACCGGACAACAGCATCGTCTTTACCAACTTTGTTGATTTTGACTCCACCTGGGGCCACCGTCGTGACGTGGCTGGCTACGCTGGCGGCCTTGAGCTGTTCGACCGTCGTCTGCCGGAGCTGATGGCGCTGGTGAAGGAGGGCGATATTCTGATCCTGACCGCCGATCACGGCTGCGACCCAACCTGGCAAGGCACGGAGCATACCCGCGAACATATTCCGGTGCTCATTTATGGTCCGAACGTGAAGCCAGGCCCGCTGGGATATCGTGACACCTTTGCGGATATCGGTCAGACTATCGCAAACTATTTTGGCCTGTCCGCAATGGAATATGGCAAAAGCATGCTGTAATCAGCGCAACATAACGTGCCGACGCGAGTCGGCAATAGCAATAAGGATTAAAAGATGGCTACCCCTCATATTAACGCAGAAATGGGTGATTTCGCTGACGTAGTGCTGATGCCGGGCGACCCGCTGCGTGCCAAGCACATTGCGGAAACCTTTTTGCAGGATGCCGTGGAAGTCAATAATGTGCGTGGCATGCTGGGCTATACCGGTACTTATAAAGGCCGCAAAGTCTCCGTTATGGGCCACGGAATGGGCATTCCTTCCTGCTCAATCTATGCCAAAGAGCTGATTACCGATTTTGGCGTGAAGAAAATTATTCGCGTGGGTTCCTGCGGCGCGGTGCGCAGCGATGTGAAACTGCGCGATATCGTCATTGGTATGGGTGCGAGCACCGATTCAAAAGTAAACCGTATGCGCTTCAAAGATCACGATTTCGCAGCGATTGCGGATTTCGATATGGTGCGCAACGCGGTCGACGCAGCGAAAAATCTGGGTGTGGAAGCGCGCGTTGGCAATATTTTCTCTGCCGACCTGTTCTACACGCCAGACCCGCAGATGTTTGACGTAATGGAAAAATACGGCATCCTGGGTGTGGAAATGGAAGCGGCCGGTATCTATGGCGTAGCGGCAGAGTTTGGCGCAAAAGCGCTGGCAATCTGCACCGTTTCTGACCACATCCGCAGCGGCGAGCAGACCACGGCGGCTGAACGCCAGACGACGTTCAACGAGATGATTGAAATCGCTCTGGAATCCGTTCTGCTGGGCGACAAAGCCTGATTAAGCGTGACGCCGCTCGCCTGTAGCGGTAAGCCTACTGGCCGGTTATACCGGCCAGCTTTCCTATAAAGAATCTGTTCACCTTTTCGTTTTTTAATTCAAATTTATTGTTTGCAGACACTAGATTACGTGATGAATATCTATTCACGGTTAGCCGCTATGTCTGAAATAACCACGCTACTTTTCCTCTGGCGCTTCGTCGTTATCTTCTTTCACCGGACGATTCGCCGTCAGCAGAAACGGCGATTGCTGCCAGCGGGTACGGCGGTCCCTGAGCAGAGTACGCGCCAGAATAATGCCGATAGCCAGCGCCAGCAGCATCATCAGGCGCAGAATATTGGTGGTGTTATCTACCTGGCGGGAATCCGTTACCAGCACGTGCGTATCCAGCGTGACGCGCAGAAAGCCGCGCGGCCCGTCCGTGCTGGATAAAGGTTCTACCAGCTGATGGTTGAAGTAGCTGCCCGCTCGCTGTCCGTCCAGCGCCAGCCTGTCGCGTACGTTAATACTTTCCCCGCTGTGCGCAATCAGCGTGCCGCTGTCATCATAGACAGAAGCGTCCAGAATGCGGCTTTCGGTAGTCATCTGCGTCAGGATATTGACGATTTTCTGGTGATTATCGTCGCTGTTTTCCATCATCGGCGTCAGGCTAAACGCCACCTGGCGGGTCAGCGTTCGCGCCAGTTCCTCAACCTGTTCAGAGCGCGCCATTTGGTGGCCCATACTGAACCAGGATGCGCCCTGCATCAGCACCACCAGCAGCGCCAGGCAAATCAGTACGATCGCCGTACGGTGCAGCCGAAATGTTAGTTTGGCTTTAGCCATCTTTCTTTCACACTTTATCAGTTCAAGCAGGATTTGCTTCGTGCTTTTATGTTGCCAGAAGCAGGCGAGACAAGGTAGCCTCTTGCGTGGTTAATATGTCCCTACAGGAGCTGTAATGCCAAATAGTCTGACCTGGTGCGACCTGCCTTCCGATGTCTCTTTCTGGCCGGGTTTGCCTCTTTCCCTCAGCGGTGATGAAGTTATGCCGCTGGATTACCGTGCTGGCCGTACCGGCTGGCTTCTGTATGGACGAAATCTTGATAAAGATCGTCTGACGGCGTTGCAGCACAGGCTGGGCGCGGCGATGGTTATCGTCAGCGCCTGGTCTGTGGAGGATTACCAGGTGATTCGCCTGGCGGGTTCGCTGACGCCGCGCGCGACAAAGCTGGCGCACGAAGCCGGCCTGGACGTCGCGCCGCTGGGCCGTATTCCGCATCTGAAAACGCCAGGTTTACTAGTGATGGATATGGACTCCACCGCGATTGAAATCGAATGCATTGATGAAATCGCCAAACTGGCCGGCTGCGGCGAGCTGGTGGCGGAAGTGACCGAAAGAGCGATGCGTGGCGAGCTCGACTTTACCGACAGCCTGCGCCAGCGCGTGGCTACACTGAAAGGTGCCGATGCGAATATCCTCAGCACGGTCCGCAATGAATTGCCGCTGATGCCGGGCCTCGTTTCGCTGGTGCATAAGCTACAGGCGCTGGGCTGGCACATTGCCATCGCTTCCGGCGGTTTTACCTGGTTTGCAGAGTATCTGCGTGACACGCTGCATCTCTCGGCCATCGTGGCTAACGAGCTGGAAATCCGCGACGGCAAGCTGACCGGCGAAGTGCTGGGCGATATCGTCGATGCGAAATATAAAGCCGACACGCTGCGCAAGCTGGCAAAACGGTTTGATATCGCGCCGGAACAGACCGTGGCGATTGGCGATGGCGCGAACGATCTGCTGATGATCAAGGCTTCCGCGCTGGGCATCGCCTATCACGCCAAGCCAAAGGTTAATGAAAAAACCGAAGTTACTATCCGTCATGCCGACCTGATGGGGGTGTTTTGCATTCTCAGCGGCAGCCTGATTCACGAAGAACGTTAAGGAAAAGATTTGGCCAAAGCGGCAAAACGCGCCTTTGTTTGTAACGAATGCGGCGCAGATTATCCACGCTGGCAGGGGCAGTGCAGCGCCTGTCACGCCTGGAATACCATTACCGAAGTGCGCCTGGCGGCGTCGCCTACGGTCGCGCGTAACGAACGGCTGAGCGGCTACGCGGGCAGCGCTGGCCCCAGCCGCGTGCAGAAGCTTTCGGAAATCAGTCTGGAAGCTTTACCGCGCTTCAGCACCGGTTTCAAAGAGTTTGACCGCGTGCTGGGCGGCGGCGTGGTGCCGGGCAGCGCCATTCTTATCGGGGGTAATCCCGGTGCCGGTAAAAGTACGCTGCTGCTGCAAACGCTCTGCAAGCTTGCGGAAAACATGAAGACGCTTTACGTCACGGGCGAGGAGTCGCTGCAGCAGGTCGCGATGCGCGCGCACCGGCTGGGTTTGCCGACCGCCAATCTGAATATGCTTTCCGAAACCAGCATCGAGCAAATTTGCCTGATTGCCGAGCAGGAAGAGCCGAAGCTGATGGTGATTGACTCCATCCAGGTAATGCATATGGCGGATATCCAGTCCTCGCCGGGCAGCGTGGCGCAGGTCAGGGAAACCGCCGCTTATCTGACGCGCTTTGCCAAAACGCGCGGCGTGGCGATTGTGATGGTCGGCCACGTCACCAAAGATGGCTCGCTGGCCGGGCCAAAAGTGCTGGAGCACTGTATCGACTGTTCCGTGCTGCTGGATGGCGATGCGGACTCACGCTTCCGTACGCTGCGCAGTCATAAAAACCGCTTCGGCGCGGTAAACGAGCTGGGTGTGTTCGCCATGACCGAACAGGGTCTGCGCGAGGTCAGCAATCCTTCCGCCATCTTCCTTAGCCGCGGCGAAGAGGTGACTTCCGGCAGCTCGGTAATGGTGCTGTGGGAAGGAACGCGGCCGCTGCTGGTAGAAATTCAGGCGCTGGTCGATCACTCCATGCTGGGCAATCCAAGACGCGTAGCGGTCGGGCTGGAGCAGAACCGTCTGGCCATTTTGCTGGCGGTGCTGCATCGCCACGGTGGCCTGCAAATGGCCGATCAGGATGTGTTCGTCAACGTGGTCGGCGGCGTCAAGGTCACCGAAACCAGCGCCGACCTGGCGCTGATGCTGTCGATGGTTTCCAGCCTGCGCGACCGTCCTTTACCGCAGGACCTGGTGGTGTTTGGCGAGGTCGGCCTGGCCGGTGAAATTCGTCCGGTGCCGAGCGGTCAGGAACGCATTGCCGAAGCGGCCAAGCACGGTTTCCGCCGCGCAATTGTGCCTGTCGCCAACGTGCCAAAAAAAGTGCCGGAAAATATGAAAGTTTACGGCGTGAAGAAACTGGCCGACGCGCTGTCGATCCTCGATGAACTGTAATTAAGCAGGGACGTTAGCGCGCGGCTTACCCTTGCGGGGCGCAACAGCGCTCCGCACTTCAAAGCGGCGGAAAGCTCGCCCGTTATGCAGGAGGCACCCGGTGTCGTCATTTGATTATCTGAAAACGGCTATTCGCCAGCAGGGTTGCACGCTACAGCAGGTGGCGGAGGCCAGCGGCATGACCAAGGGCTATCTCAGCCAGCTGCTGAATGCCAAAATCAAAAGCCCCAGCGCGCAGAAGCTGGAGGCGCTACACCGCTATCTTGGCCTGGAGTTTCCGCGTCGCGAAAAAACCGTAGGCGTGGTTTTTGGTAAGTTTTACCCGCTGCACACCGGCCATATCTATCTGATCCAGCGCGCCTGTAGCCAGGTTGACGAGCTGCATATCATCATGGGCTACGACGAGCCGCGCGACCGCGAGCTGTTTGAAGCCAGCGCCATGTCCCAGCAGCCCACGGTCAGCGACCGTCTGCGCTGGCTGCTGCAAACTTTTAAATATCAGAAAAATATCCGCATCCATTCATTTAACGAAGAGGGCATGGAACCCTATCCGCACGGCTGGGACATCTGGAGCCGCGGCATCCATGACTTTATGGAAAACCACGGCATCATACCGAACCGGGTTTACACCAGCGAAGAGCTGGACGCGCCGCAGTATCAGCAGCATCTGGGCATCGAGGCGGTATTAATCGATCCCAAACGATCTTTTATGAACATCAGCGGCGGTCAGATCCGCCAGGATCCTTTTCGCTACTGGGAATATATTCCTACGGAAGTGAAACCGTTCTTTGTACGCACGGTGGCGATTCTGGGCGGCGAATCCAGCGGCAAGTCGACGCTGGTTAACAAGCTGGCAAATATTTTTAACACCACCAGCGCCTGGGAGTTTGGCCGCGACTACGTCTTTTCCCATCTGGGCGGCGATGAGATGGCGCTACAGTATTCCGACTATGACAAAATCGCGCTGGGGCAGGCACAGTACATCGATTTTGCCGTTAAATATGCCAACAAGGTCGCTTTTATCGATACCGACTTTGTGACTACTCAAGCTTTCTGCAAAAAATATGAAGGGCGCGAACATCCTTTTGTGCAGGCGCTGATTGACGAATATCGTTTCGATCTGGTGATCCTGGTGGAAAATAACGTGCCGTGGATAGCGGACGGGCTGCGCAGCCTTGGCAGTTCGGTAGATCGCAAAGAGTTTCAGGGATTGCTGGTGGAGATGCTCAAGGCGAACAACATCGATTTTGTGCATGTGGAACAGGATAACTACGACGAGCGTTTTCTACGCTGTGTGGAGCTGGTGCAGGAGATGTTGGGCAATAGCCCGCTGTGACGAGATAATAAACAAGCACTGGAGAAGCCCGTTTGCTCATGCCGAACGGGCTTTTTTATTGTCGTTACGCCAGCGAGCGCAGCGCATTAACGCTCTGCTGGCGGACAAACAGCGCCAGCATTGCCATACCGGTTAGTGCCAGCACGCTGGCTAACAGAAAGGCTGAAGAGTACCCGCCGCCATACTGAATCAAAAAACCGGTAATTCCCGGCGACAGGATGCCCGCCAGATTCGCCAGCAGATGTACAAAACCGCCTGCGGTACCGATACGTTCAGCCGGAACGATATCCTGCAACAGCGACCAGCATGCCTGCGGCGTCATATAGGCAAATACGCTGGCAAGCGTGATTAGCGTCACTGCCAGCGTAACGCTGCTGGCCCAGGCCGTCAGCATGACGCAGATCGCCGCCACCGCCAGACCAAAAAAGATCACCAGCTTACGCGACAGCAAAAAATTGCCGGTGCGGCGGAACAGCGCATCGGAAATGACGCCACCGCCGATAAAGCCTACCGTTGCGCCCAGCCACGGCAGAATACCGATCAGGCTCATGCTTTTAATATCCAGATGCTGAAAATCGGTCAGGTAGCTGGGCAGCCACGAGAGAAAGAAAAACTGGATATAGTTAAAGCAGAAGAAGGCCGCGGCGACGCCCAGTACCGGCAGTGAAAAAACGTAGTGCCAGAGTTTAGTTTGCTGAGCGTTACCCGATTTGGTCACGCGTGTGGCGGGGCGCTGGGCAGCAATCATTGCCCGTTCTGGTTCGCTAACGCGCGGATGCTGTTCTGGTCTGTCGCGGAACAGCCATAGCCAGAAAGCCAGCCAGACGAAGCCCAGCGCGGCAATCACAATAAAAGAGACGCGCCAGCCAAAATGCAGCCCGACCAGCCCAACGACCGGCGCGGCAACGGCAGCGCCGAGCGGCTGTCCCGCATTGGTAAAGCCGACCGCGCGGCCAACCTCCTGACGAGGAAACCAGTTAGAGATCGACTTATTGGTGGTGGTGCCCATTGGCCCTTCGCCGATGCCAAACAGTACGCGCACGATCAGCAGATGGGCAAAGCTACCCGCCAGTGCCGTGGCACCGCAAAACAGCGACCAGATGGCCGCCGCCCAGCCAAACACTTTACGCGGGCCGTAGCGGTCCGCTCCCCAGCCGCCCAGAAAACAGAACAGGCAGTAGCCGATAAAAAAGCAGCTGAATAAGATACCCATCTGCGCATCATCGATTTGCAGATCTTTTTTAACCAGTGGAGCCATTACCGACAGGGCAGCACGATCCAGGTAGTTCAGCACACCAGCAAAAAACAGCAGCAGCGCTACTACGCTTCGATAGTTTTTAAACATGATTAGCCCCCATGCTCAGGGTGATATGGCTGAGGGTATGCCTTTGCAGTACTTCCGCATCCGGCTGAAAACCCAGGCCCGGCACTGGGGGAAGCCGCATCGTCGGCGCGAACTCTAACTGAGGATAAAGCAGCGGCGTGAAGCGGATAAAAGGCACCTCCAGACGGATATCGGCAGGCAGGGTGGCAACCAGATGCGCGGTAGCCAACAGACCTGCGCCGTAGTAAAAGCAGTGGGGAACAACCTTGATACCATGCTGTTTAGCGCGTTCAAAAACGCGCAGCGAGGCGGTAATCCCACCCACTTTTGTGACGCTGGGCTGGAGGATATCGACGGCTTGCGCACCGTAAAAGGGTTCGAATCCCCATTCACCAGAGGCGTTTTCGCCCGCGGCTATCGGCGTGCCGGCACGACGAACCTGCGCCAGTCCGGCAATATCGTCCGGCGGCCATACCGGCTCTTCCAGCCAGCCCAGCTTTAACTCTGCCAGCTGCCGGGCGCGATGACCGGCTTCGTCGACCGACCACGGACAGTTAACGTCGACCAGTAGCGTGGCCTCTTCTGGCAGCGCGGCTCGGGCAGCGGCAATCGCAGCGTAGTCGGTTTCATGCAGCTTAAGCATCTGGAATCCGGCCTGCCATGCACGCTGTACCTGACGGGCGACCTCGTCCGGCTGATTGTTATAGCTGACCAGGCTGGCATACAGCTCCACTTCCTGACGCTGTGCGCCCAACAGCTGCCACAGCGGTTTTTTCAGCCGCTGGCCAAGGAGATCCCACAGCGCAATATCTATCGCCGACAGCGCATAGCGAACCGGCCCGCTGCGGCCAAAAGCGTGCAGCGCCTGCTCCGCTTCGGTCATCAGCAACAGCAGTGCTTCGCGGCTTTCCGGCACGGCCTTGCCCAGAAACAGCGGAATAACCAGCGCTTCCAGCGCCCCGGCCGTAACCGGATTACATAAATGACCAAAACCTTCTCCCCAGCCTTGCTCGCCTTGATCGGTGGTGACGCGTACCAACAGCGTTTCCATCTGCTTCAGCGCGGGGGACGCCGCGTTCCATGCCGTTTCCGCCGCTGGTACTGGCGCTTCACGATCGCTGGCAAAAGGAATAGCGAGGCGGATGACCTCAATTTGACTGATTTTCATGCCGGAAACCTCTTTATGTAGGGCGGTCAGCGGCTTGTAATCAGCTATAAGAGTGCCGCCGGACCAGTGGGGTAAGCATGTTGCCGTTTCAGTATAAAAAGGAGGTCAGGCGGGAGCATCGTTCAGCCGCACAAGGATAGCGCGGCAGGATAAGTCAAATTTTGGCATCTGGCTAAGCGGCTGCGGGACGGGTCACAGAAGCAGGGGCCTGGCATCATCCCGATCTCTGTGTAGCGCGACCGTGAAATCATAATATTCATTCAGGCACCAGGTACGGGTATATTCCACCGGTCGATCGCAATGGCTGTAACCCGTGCGTGTTACCAGTAAAAGCGGGTCTGATTCTTTAATTTGCAGATGACAAGCCAGCTTACCGTTTGCCGCGACGGCGCTAAAGCGCTGGATAGCCCGTACTACCGGCATCCCTTTTTGCGCCAACAGCAGATAAAGCGACGTATTGGCATTGCTAAGCTCTTCCAGCAAATCGTCAGGAAGCACGGCCAGCTGCAAAGAAATAGCAATATCGTTGATTTTTCGTAGTCGGATTATCTCAAGCACCTTCTGATTTTCCGTCAGGCAAAGGGCCTGCTGCTCTTCCGCAGTAGATTCTCGACGCTGGCAGCCCAGCATCTCACTTTGTGGCGTGCCGCCGCATTTTTCCGCCATCTCGCTAAAGCTTTCCAGCACGCCAGGCAGCTGGCGCACCAGCGGGGCGATAAATGTACCCGATCCACGCTTGCGCACAATAGTGCCGTTTTCCAACAGCGTCTGATATGCCCTGCGGGCAGTACCACGCGCAATACCCAGCGTTTTCACCAGCGTGCGTTCAGAAGGAATGATATCGCCAGGCTGCACTTTCCCTTTCCGCACGGCCGTTTGCAAGCTCTTTACCAGCTGCATATAGAGCGGCATGGTGCTGTCGTTATCAACATAAAACAGGGGAGATAAAGTCTTGGTCATCGTAGCTCCTGGAGGAATAAAGCCCGAATGTGGCTAATTGATTAAATTTCTATTTGTCTTTTGTTATCAAGGGGATGAAATGCCATAAATTTTGTCATGCCAGTCACAATACAGAATGGAACAGATAGCGTACAGGCGAAAGACAACTGTATGGTGCGCAAAGTGGTACACAAAAGGTACATGTTTTCCTCTTCTGATTTGCGCAGGTAAACCTATGAACAGTTACTTCTTCGCTATTATGCAGCGGCTCGGCAAAGCATTGATGCTGCCGATAGCTGTGCTTCCTATTGCTGGCCTATTGCTGCGGTTAGGGCAACCCGACGTACTGGATATCGCTTTTATTACCAAAGCGGGGCAGACGCTTTTTGAGCATTTACCGCTGCTTTTTGCCATAGGTATTGCTGGCGGCCTGGCTAAAGATAATCACTGCGCGGCCTGTCTGGCAGGCACCGTCGGCTATCTGGTTCTCACTTCGGTAATGAAGGCTATTAATCCGGAGCTGGATATGGGCGTGCTGGCGGGTATTGTTGGCGGCATTCTGGCAGGCGTGCTCTACAATCGCTATCAGGATATTCGCCTGCCGGAATATCTTGCTTTTTTCGGCGGCAAACGCTTTATTCCGATCGCTACCGGCATGAGCTGCCTGTTGCTGGGCATTGTTTTCGCATGGGTTTGGGCACCGCTACAGCACGGTGTTAGCAGCGCAGGAGACTGGCTGGTGACTTCCGGCCCGGTTGGCCCTTTCGTCTATGGCATTCTGAACGTCCTGCTGCGGGTAGTCGGGCTGCACCATATTATCAATTCCTTGGTCTGGTTCGTTTTTGGGTCGTACGGCACGGCGGAAGGCGGTGTCGTAACGGGCGATATCCATCGCTTTTTTGCTGGTGACCCTCTGGCGGGCGACTTTATGACCGGCTATTTCCCGGTATTTATGTTCGCGTTGCCGGCCGCCTGCCTGGCTATGTACCATGCCGCGCCGATGGATAAACGTTCTACCGTCGCTGGTCTGTTTTTATCCCTGGCGCTGACGACTTTTCTGACCGGTATCACCGAGCCGGTAGAATATACCTTCCTTTTCCTTTCTCCACTTCTTTATGGTATCCATGCGCTGTTAACAGGCGTCTCTATGGCCGTATGTCAGCTGTTGGGGATTAAGCTTGGCTTCACTTTCTCTGCCGGATTAATTGACTATGGGCTTTCTTTTGGTCTGGCGACCTCGCCGTTATTGATGATCCCTGTAGGGATGGTATGGGCGCTGATTTATTACCTGCTGTTCCGCTATTTTATCCGGCGTTTTAATCTTGCTACGCCAGGCAGAGAGGATCATACCGTCATGGCAGAGAAAAAAGGCGTATCGGAAATTGCGGCAGACTATCTGGTAGCGCTGGGTGGAAAAAGTAACCTTATTGTTATCGATGCCTGTATTACTCGTCTTCGTCTTGAGGTTGCCGATATGGCGCAGGTTAACGAGAAAAAATTAAAGGAGCTGGGTGCGTTAGGCGTAGTTAAAAAAGGAAGCAATGGCGTGCAGGTTATTATTGGCGCTCAGGCTGAGATTGTTTCTGGTGAACTTCGCGAGCTTGTTAATAACAAGGAATAGTATATGAAACAGAAAAGATTTCTGGATTGCTGCGCCTCGGATCTGGCGGCGGTGAATAAAGACGAGCTGCTGTATGCTATACGCGCCAGCGAAGGGCGTATATTGGTTAGCGAAACTATCGCTATCACGCAGCCACTATTAAATAATGTCACTAATGCAGAGCTGGCTGCCGCACAGGGCGCAGATATTTTGCTCGTTAACATGTTCGACTGTCTGAATCCATTAATACAGGGAATGCCTGCCGGTATTTCATCGGAAAAAATGCTCTCTGAGCTACAGCATCTGACCGGGCGAATTATTGGCGTTAACCTTGAGGCCGTGGACCCGAATTTTGCAAACAACCATAAAGAAATATGGCAAATGAGCGCCGGGCGGGAAGCCAGCGCCGAAAATGCCAGGCGCGTGGTAGAAATGGGGGCGAAAATCATTGTGCTTACTGGTAATCCAGGCAACGGCATCAGCAATCTGGCGCTGGCCAAAGCGCTGGGAGAATTAAAAGAGGCGGTAGGAAGCAATGTTGTTTTGATAAGTGGAAAAATGCACGGTGCGGGCGTCATCAGTGAAAGCGCGCAGGCCATCATTACCGAAACCGATATAGCCAACTTTGCCCGGCATGGCGCTGATATTGTGCTCGTGCCTGCACCAGGTACGCTGCCCGGCATGAGTCTGGAACGGGTACAGTCGCTGATTGCCTGTGCCCATCAGCAGGGCATCATGGCGATGACCGCAGTGGGAACCTCACAGGAAGGAAGCGATATCAATACCATCAGACAGATTGCCTTAATGAGTAAAATGGCGGGAGCAGACCTACATCATATTGGTGATACGGGGTATATGGGAATAGCGCTACCGGAGAACATTCTGGCCTACGGTATTGCCATCAGAGGTGTGCGACACACTTATTCACGTCTGGCACGGTCAATAAACCGTTAAGCAGAGGTTAAAAATGTTTAGCACGAAACCGGCTACTACCTTTAGTGATCCTCTCACTGTTCTACAGGCGGCAAACCACAACCGGGGAGCGAAAGTTTTAGTTGTCGGTTATTCTCCAACGGGCGGCGGACATACGGGACGTTTATTAAATATTATTGGTCATGCTTTAGAAAAAGGTGCTTTCACTTCCGGCTGTGTCGTTATTTTTCACGTACCGCCAGTGTGGGAGAATATTCCCCGGCGAGCCGAGCTGGAGGTTTTGTGCCGTAAGCTCTTACAAAAAGGGATTGCGGTGGTGCTGGCTGAAGCAACCAGGCCTGTTTACGGCTATCTGGATGATAAAACCGGAGGATCGAATGATGCGATGATCCTTGAAAGGCTGGCCTGTTATCCTCTACGCAACAGAATGAAACCGCAGGGAAATAGCTGTGTTGATGGTCTGGAGCAGTGCGTTATTTATCAACCGGGAATGGATATACATAGCCTGCCGCTAATAGAAAGTAAGGTTTTATTTAGCAGTTTGCTGCGGGTGCTGAGCCGGGAAACGCTTTTTAATCGAGTGTACGTGCTGACGGATATGGATTTTGCTTTGCAAAAAGCGGCGGCCTGTATTGGCATTCCCGGGCACCATCGTCTGGACCAGCAAAATCACGCCATTTTGCTGGAAACCATCCATACGCAAATTAATTTTTTGCCAAAATATGCCCTTTTAGCCAAAGTGCTTGGTGGTACAGGCGAAAAAATATCTCACATTGCGCCAGGCGAAAAAAATACGCTTGGGAATATGATCGATACAGCCGCCAGGCTACAGATAAACGCTGGTATACCCGTTGCTGTTGCCCAGGAGCGGATAATGAAAGAAATAGAAAAGCATCTGCTTTCTGCAAACGCCGCCGCTGCAAAATTGCAGAATTGCCTTAAAACCGGCGCGGCTTTTGTTGGGGCTATCTGTTCGGAGAACGTTACCAGAGATTACAGCAAAAAAAATATCGTTTATATTTATGCCCACAAGAAAACAAACAGTATTGCACAGCATATTCAAACCAGGCTGGCACAGAATCATCCGGATTATAGCTGCCGAGTTTTTATTTTCTGCGGCTCTGGCGCGACAGGTAATTTAAACACCTTACATCTTTGTTACCTCGCCGATGCGGATGGCATAACCACTGCAGGTGCGGGTACCTGTGGTGAGTTTCGCTATTTACATCGTCAGGTAGCCTGTCAGGCTCGCCTGCTGGTTTTGCCTGTTGAAGGCCATAATGAACAGGCCGCCAATCTTGCTTACCTCAGCACTTCTGAAGCCACAAAAGAGTATATTTACAGTATGCGCGCGCAGGAAAATCTGCAGCAGCTGCTCGATCGCTATCTCTCCATTGCTCCTGTTGCTATCGATAAAAAACAAACCATGAGTGATTATTTTCACGCGATAACCTGTGAAAAAACTTACGCGGCACAGGCTTTTGAGCTGTTATTCAATCAGGTTTCTCCTTCGCAACAGATCACTTTTCTGCAACAACTCGAAGTGAACATGTATCAGTCCCCTTTGCTTAAAGGAACCCGCCGTTACTTGAAAATGGTTTTTCAGGGGATGCTGCTGGCGGAAAAAGGAAGGCAGGACGCTGTCGATATCTGGTTCAGCGATAAAGAAATTAATAGCCACAGGTTCGATAATTTATGGGATCTGGGTATGACAATCGGCAATAACACTTTACTGGCGAATGTATTAGGCCTGCCAAAAGAGGAAGTGGCTGGCCTGCCGCTGCGTCTTCAAATTGCCAGTTTCTTTAAGCAGGTCGGTAAGCGGTGGAGCAGTAACAGTCTGATTGAAATGAATAAATTAAAAGAAGAGCTTGGCGGGTTTATGATTACCGGCTTTTAATAAAAAGGGCGAAAACGCCCTTTTAGATTGTTGGTAACCTCTATGCGCTCATAATTTCAGGTGGGTTAGCAGCCTGAAAAAACGAAAACGTCTTTTTTACTTAGTAAACCAGCACCACTTTGCCGCGCATGTGGCCTTCCAGCACCAGTTGGTGTGCCTGCGTCAACGTCTCTACGCTTAAACCGTGCAGCGTTTTACTGAGTGAAGTAGTGACTTTCCCTTCATCCAGCAGTTTTGCCGTCGCGGCCAGAATTTCGCCCTGTTTAGCGATATCCGGCGTGGTGTACATGCTGCGGGTATACATGAATTCCCAGTGCAGCGCCGCGCTTTTTAGCTTGAGTTGCTCCATGTCCAGCGGCTTTTCGTTTTCCACGATGGTGCAAATCTGGCCCTGTGGCGCAATCAACTGCGCCAGCGTGTTCCAGTGACCATCTGTATCGTTCAGACAGAAGATATAATCAACCTGCTTCAGGCCGTGTTTTTCCAGCTCTGCTGGCATATCTTTATAGTTAATAACCAGGTCGGCTCCGCGATCTTTACACCACTGGGCTGAATCCGGCTGTGAAGCGGTAGCTATAATTTTTACTTTGCTGTGCAGCTTAGCAAAGGGGATAGCCAGCGAACCTACGCCGCCCGCGCCGCCGACAATCAACAGCGTTTTGCCTTCTGCAGCCTGGTCGATATGGAGTCTGTCAAACAGTCCTTCCCACGCGGTTAGCGCCGTCAGCGGGATAGCAGCGGCCTCCGCCCAGTTCAGCGAGGCTGGCTTATGACCGACAATACGGGAATCGATGAGCTGCTGCGTCGCGTTGCTGCCCGGACGAGTGATGTCACCGGCGTAGTAAACTTCATCACCGGGTTTAAAATTATTGACTTTACTGCCCACTTCCAGCACAACGCCGCTGGCATCCCAGCCCAGAATACGCGGTTGCTGCAGGCCATTTTTTTGTGCGCCTTTGTGCACTTTGGTATCAACCGGATTTACCGAGGCGGCTTTGACCTCTACCAGCAGGTCATAATCTTCAGGGCCATGTTTATCTGTTTGTATTTCAATAAATTGATCCGGTTTTTCTGGATTTACAGCAATAGCTCGGATTGTCATAGCGCATTTCCTTTAAGTTGTGTTAATTGAGTGTAGAAGCTAAGCAGGCTAATGATAAGCCGTACAATTACTAACTCAGTGTTCGTGTCAGGTGAACAATCATGTTTAAGCAGCTGCAGGCTATGGCCCTTTTCGCCATGGTGGCCGAATGCGGCAGTTTTACCGGGGCGGCTAAGCGCGCGGGACTGCCGAAGTCCAGCGTTAGCCAGCGTATCAGTCAACTTGAGCAGACGCTGGGACTGCGTCTGATTAACCGTACGACCCGACAGCTCAATCTGACCTTTGCCGGAGAGCGCTATCTTGTGCACTGCAGCGAGATGCTGCAGGCCAGTGAAAGAGCCAGTATGACTATCGAGCGGCTACGGGATAATCCCAGCGGTCGACTACGCATTACTTCACCAGCCGGTATTGGCGCTACGTTGCTGGCGCGGTTTAACGCCACTTTTCAACAGGCCTATCCGGACGTCACGCTGGAAGTTGCCGTTTCGGATGAGGTGCGCGACATTGTCCAGGAGGGCTATGACATCGCTTTACGTACCGGCCAGCCGCAGGATTCATCGCTAATTGGCCGTCGGATAGGCTATTGCGATCGCCTGATGGTGGCCTCGCCCGATTATCTGGCGTGCTATAAAGCGATTACGCATCCGCAGCAGCTGGCGGAGCATCGCTGTATTGCACATCGCGCGTGGAATGAGTGGGTATTAAAAAAGGATGAGGAGTTTTACCGCTGGCTGCTGCCGCCGGTACATATCACCGATAATTTGGTTTATGCGCGAGAGTGCGCGCTGGAAGGTGCCGGTATTACTTTGCTGCCGCGATTTCTGGCAGAAGAGTCGCTATTGGCGGGAACGCTGGTAGACGTGCTGCCGGACTGGAAAGTATCAGGCAATGAATTGTGGCTGGTTTATCCGAGCCGCAAGCTGAATTCGCCCGCGCTGGTACGCTTTGTCGACTTTGCGCTGGAGTCTGAGGTGTTTCGGGAGTTTTACCGGTAATAAAAAGCGTGCGGGCTAAGCGCTCCCGCACGCTGATGCAGTTAACTTCTTACTTGCTCATACGCTTGTACTTGATGCGTTTTGGCTCCAGCGCATCCGCGCCCAGCGTACGCTTCTTGTACTCTTCGTATTCGGTGAAGTTACCTTCAAAGAATTCGATTTTGCCTTCATCCTGATAGTCCAGAATGTGCGTGGCGATACGGTCCAGGAACCAGCGGTCATGCGAGATAACCATCGCGCAGCCCGGGAACTCCAGCAGGGCGTTTTCCAGCGCGCGCAGGGTTTCAATATCCAGGTCGTTGGTCGGTTCATCGAGCAGCAGCATGTTGCCGCCAACCTGCAGCAGCTTGGCCAGATGCAGACGACCGCGTTCACCGCCGGACAGTTCGCCCACGCGTTTACCCTGATCGACGCCTTTAAAGTTAAAGCGGCCAACGTAGGCGCGGCTTGGCATTTCGGTGTTGCCGATGCGCATGATGTCCTGGCCGCCGGACACTTCTTCCCAGACGGTTTTAGAGTTATCCATGCTGTCGCGGAACTGGTCCACGGACGCCAGCTTCACGGTGTCGCCCAGCACGATATTGCCGGAATCAGGCTGCTCCTGACCGGACATCATACGGAACAGCGTTGATTTACCCGCGCCGTTTGGACCGATAATGCCGACGATAGCCCCTTTCGGTACGGAGAAGGAGAGATCGTCAATCAGTACGCGATCGCCATAAGATTTGCGCAGATTGCTGATTTCCAGCACTTTATCGCCAAGGCGCGCGCCTGGTGGAATAAAGAGTTCGTTGGTTTCGTTACGCTTCTGGTAGTCGGTGCTGTTCAGTTCTTCAAAGCGCGCCAGGCGAGCCTTGCCTTTAGACTGACGGCCTTTGGTACCGGCGCGCACCCACTCCAGCTCTTTCTCAATCGATTTACGGCGAGCCGCTTCGCTTGACGCTTCCTGCGCCAGACGAGCATCTTTCTGCTCCAGCCAGGAAGAGTAGTTGCCTTCCCACGGGATACCTTCGCCACGGTCCAGCTCCAGGATCCAGCCAGCCACGTTGTCCAGGAAGTAACGGTCATGGGTAATTGCAACTACGGTGCCTTCAAAGTCGTGCAGGAAGCGTTCCAGCCACGCCACGGATTCAGCATCCAGGTGGTTGGTTGGTTCGTCCAGCAGCAGCATGTCCGGCTTTTCCAGCAGCAAACGGCACAGCGCGACGCGGCGGCGTTCACCACCGGAAAGGTTCGCGATTTTTGCATCCCAGTCCGGCAGGCGCAGCGCATCGGCGGCGCGTTCCAGCTGCGTATTCAGGTTATGGCCATCGTGCGCCTGGATAATCTCTTCCAGACGACCTTGCTCAGCGGCCAGCTTGTCAAAATCCGCATCTTCTTCTGCGTACAGCGCGTACACCTCGTCCAGACGCTTCAGCGCGCCAACGACTTCGGCCAGCGCTTCCTCCACCGATTCGCGAACGGTGTGCTCCAGATTGAGCTGCGGCTCCTGCGGCAGATAGCCGATTTTGATACCGGGCTGCGGGCGCGCCTCGCCTTCGATATCTTTATCAATGCCGGCCATAATGCGCAGCAGCGTGGATTTACCCGCGCCGTTTAAACCCAGCACGCCAATTTTTGCGCCAGGGAAAAAGCTCAGGGAGATGTTTTTCAGGATATGACGCTTCGGCGGAACGACTTTGCCGACGCGATGCATGCTATAGACGAATTGAGCCACGTAGGATGAGCCTCTTGATGTCTGTTTAGTAACCGGGGCATTCACTGCCCACTCAGACCCCGAAGTTTAGCTGGTTTCACCCGGCAATCACAGCCGTGAAGCGACAGTTTATCCCGACGTGGCCGAGAGGTATTGCGTAACGCCAGCCAGCTCCAGCTGCTGCGCCAGCTTTTTCGGCGCGGCCTCATCGCTGATTAACGTATCAAACAGGGCCAGATCGCCAATGCGGGCAGGCAGCACTTTGCCAAATTTGCTGCTGTCGGCCACCAGAATTTTATGGCTGGCGCGCACCAGGACCTGGTGTTTCATCGGCAGTTCATTGAGATTAAAACAGGTTACGCCCTGATCCACATCGATGCCCGCCGCCGAAATAAAGGCTTTGCCGGGACAAAGATTGTCGATCACCGATCCCTGGCCCAACGGCGTGAAAATCGCGTTATCGGCGTGAAACTCGCCACCGTTGAGGATCACCCGGCAACGCGGTTTTTCTTTCAGCGCCAGAAACGTATTGACCGCGCAGCAGATGGCGATAAATTCCAGATCGTTATCGATAGCTTCAATAATCCACGGCATGGTCGTGCCGCAATCGAAAAATACCGTATCGCCCGGCTGGATCAGCGTGGCCGCCAGCTGGCCCAGCCGCCGTTTTTTGTCGACGTTGTGCGTCTGCTGATCGGAAACAAAATAGTGGCGCTGGGTAGCTTTCGGATCGCTGACGATGTAGCCGCCAAGCAGAACCACGGTGGAAGGCTGCTCGTTAAGATCGCGGCGAATAGTCATTTCAGACACGCCCAGCATCAGCGCCGCCTCTTTTAGATGGATTTTGTCAGTGCGCTTGAGCGCCTGCGCCAGTTTTTTTACTCGCTCACTGCTACGGGTTTCCATGGACGAATTTCCTTTGAGTTTTGGAAGCCGCTTTTCCGGATAAAACGATGCTGTTTTAGCAGGTTGCAGGAAGAGAAGCAGGCAAAAGAATCATCTTACCTGCATCGGGAAAAGGCCGCAAACTACCCCGTTTGCGGCAAAAGTATCAGGCCGTAGGCGTTACCTGTGGGACCGCGGTCAGGGCGGCAATAATTTCCTGATGGCAGGAGATAATGGAGTGGTGGTCGGCTGCCAGCGGTATCACTTTCAGATGCGAACAAATTTTACTCAGTCCGTTATCGGCAATGGCCAGAACTTCGCGCCCGTCAGCCTCGCTTTCAAGCGTCAGGCCGAGGAACTTCGTGGCCTTAAACAGAGTGACCCGCGTGTGGAAAAGCCTGGCGCTTAGCGTCTGGTTATTGAGCCTTATTTCGGTTTCTTCAGCAGCAAGTGCGCGTCTGACCACGTTACCCTCCAGGCCAAGAGAAGCCAGTAAGGAAGCCAGCATGCCCGGCACGATATGCTGCTGTATGGCCGTCTGATAAAAGCTATCCAGCATAAAGACATGAATATGCTGATAGCCAGCCTGCTCAAGCTGCGCGGCTATTTCCAGCGCAATCAGACCGCCCAGCGACCAGCCAAGCAGGTAAACAGGACGGTTTTTCGGTAAACCGCGCTGCCGTATATGTTGTAAGTAGTAGCTGGCCAGCGCAGGAAGCGCGGCAATATGCGGTTGGTTAAACAAGTTGTAGTTATTAATACCAATAACATTCATCTTGCCTTCAAGACTTAACGCCAGCTCGCGATAAATTTCGCAGCCGACGACGGCAGGATGCACCATCCACAAATCCTGTTCGGCACAATGTGCATTCAACGGCTGCAACAAACAGAAATCTTCCTGATGCTGATTAAGCTGTTTAAGAAGCTTTTGCAGCGGATCCGGGGTGGCGGCTATGGCGAGCGGGCTACCGGCACGTATCGCGCTGGCCTGTGCTTGCAGCGTGGTATGGGAAAACAGCGTTTTCATCTCTATCGCTATTCCCTGCTTTTTAAGCCGCATCATCAGCTGGATGGCGTGCAGAGAATGGCCGCCAAGCGCAAAGAAATCATCGTCACGGCTTATCTGGCCAACGCCCAGTAAATCACGCCAGCATTCGGCCAGCAGTCGTTCGTCATCGTCAGCTGGCGGCACAAAAGATTTCTCCTCACTGGCCTGCGGTTGCGGCAGCGCTTTGCGGTCCAGCTTACCGTTTGGCGATAGCGGAAAGGCATCCAGCTGCACAATAACTGCCGGGATCATGTGATCGGGTAGCGTTCCTTTTAACGCCTGGCGAAGACGCTGGCTAAGATCGGCTTCCTGTTGCGCTACTACCCACGCCACCAGCCGTTTTCCACCCTGTCCATCATCGCAAGCCTGTACCAACGCCCCTTTTACGCCCTGGCAATGAGAGAGCTGAAGCTCGATTTCGCCTGGCTCAATGCGTAATCCGTGAATTTTTACCTGAAAATCGTTACGCCCCAGATATTCAATGCTGCCGTCGTCCAGCCATCGCGCCAGATCGCCCGTTTTGTACAGCCTGGCTTCCTGGCCCGTGCTGAACGGATCGGCGATAAAACGTTCCTGATTCAGGTCCGGACGATTGAGATAGCCTCTGGCTACCTGAATGCCGCCAATATGCAGTTCACCGCTGGCACCGGGCGGGACGGGCTGTAGCTGCGCGTCGAGAATATAGAGACGAGTATTGGCAATGGGCCTGCCGATGGGGACCAGCGGGCGCGGATCGCCAGGCTGGCAGTGCCACCAGGAAACGTCAACAGCGGCTTCCGTTGGGCCGTAAAGATTATGTAATTCAGCATGCGGCAGCAGCTGGTGGCAGCGCTGCACCGTGGCCAGCGGCAAAGCTTCCCCGCTACAGATTATGCGTTTTAAGCTGTTACAGTGGGTCATCACGCCGTGGTGCAAAAAGAGTTGCAGCATGGACGGCACAAAGTGCAGCGTAGTGACCTGCTGCTCGCGGATCAGCTCGCTGAGGTAATCCGGTTCGCGATGGCCGCCAGGCTTTGCCAGCGCCAGCCGCGCGCCCGTTATCAGCGGCCAGAAAAACTCCCAGACCGACACGTCAAAGCTAAACGGCGTTTTTTGCAGCACCGTTTCATTCGGCTGGAGCTGATAAGCCTGCTGCATCCACTTTAGCCGGTTCATCACGGCAAGGTGTTCGTTCATCACGCCTTTCGGTTTTCCCGTAGAGCCGGAAGTGTAAATAACATAAGCCAGCGACCGCTGGGGGTTGGCGCAGGCTGCGGGAAGGTTTTCTCCGGGGGCCTCGCGCCAGCGTACTCTGTCATTGTGTAGATGCAGACAAAGAAGGGCGCTTTGCTCTGTTCCCCGTAACGCTTTTTCTCCCGCGTCATCAACCAGTAATATCGCCGCGCCGCAGTCGCTGAGCATTGCGTCAAGGCGATGCTGCGGATAGTCGGGATCGAGCGGCACATAGGCGCCGCCTGCTTTAAGCACGGCCAGCAGGGCTACGACCATCTCTTTGCCGCGCTCCACGCACAGCGCAACGCGGTCGTCCGGCTTAAGCCCAAGCCGCCGCAGATGTCTTGCGAGCTGATTGGCCTGGCGATTAAGCGACTGATAGCTGGTTGGTTCAGCGTAGCCGCAGAGCGCCACGGCTTTTGGCTGGGCGGCGACCCGTTGCTCAAACCAGCGATGAATGCCTTCCGGAAACGGCCAGGGCTCGTCCGTGGCGTTCCATTCGGCGAAAATTTTTTGCTGTTCATCAGGCAGCAATAGCGGCAGTTGGGCAACGGGCAAATTTTCCGGGCCGTCAAGAATGGCGTTCATCATCTGCACCAGACGGTCGGCGATTTGCTCCGCTTCCGCTTCGCTAAACCAGGCCAGGTTAACGTTGCACTCCAGCAGCGGATCGTCGCCGGGATGGTAATGACGCAGATAGACCGCCAGCGGCATCTGCTCATGGTAATGATGCGGCGCCTCCGTTTTTAGCGGAACGCCATCAAGGTCGATATTGGTCGAAAATTCCTCCAGCGAAAAGCTCAGGTCAAACAGCTGGCGGCGGCCCTGCTGGGCAAGCCGTAAATGACGATTTAGCTCGGCGATGGGAAAACGCTGGTGACGATAGTTACGTCGCAGTTCGTCGGCTATCTGCTTAATGACGAGGGTAAAGGGCTGTGCCGTATCGATAGTGAGTTTCGCCGGGATCATGGAAGAGAACATGCCGGCCATCTGCTTATAGCGCGCGCCGCTACGATTGTGCACCGGCACGCCCAGAGCCACCTCGTCGGTTTGCCACTGGCGAGCGTACCAGCAGGCGATCAACGCGCTGAAAAAGTGCATTGCGGAGCCACCAGCGTGCCGGGAAAACGCCACAAGCTGCTGGTAACGAGCGGCTGGTAGCCGCCGAACAGTATGCGTGCTGGGCCAGACCTTGTGCTCAGAAAAGCCCGGACGGCGAACGAGTTGCGAAACGGGTGCCCGGTCAAAATGACGCAGCCAGTATTCGCGGTCACGCTGGTAGCGGGCTGACTGTAAATAGTCGCCGTCGCTGGCAATAAATTCACGGTAGCCCGGCAGAGGTGTCATCGCCGTCAATTCTTTTGACCGTAGTGACTTATAACACTCCATTACTGCCTTACTTAATACCGAAATGGAGGTGCCATCAATAATCAGGTGATGCGCATTAAGCAGCCAGAGAGTGGTCTCATCATTCACTTTTACCGTAAAGCTTCGCCAGAGAAGTTCTCCATACAGTTTAAAAGGTCGGATGAAGCGATTATTTAAAAAATCTTTGGCCTGGGTTAAAGAAAGAGATTCCTTACTCAAATCGTGGTATTCGAGAAGCGGTTCTTTATTATAGACGGTAGTCTGATTGATGCCGTTTTCATTTTCATTCAGGACAATGTTTAATGCGTCGTGCTGCCGCATAACATGTCGGATAGCCTGATGAAATAACGCAATATCCAGAGACTTATCAATATGCCACAGCGCGCCGATATTATAGCAGGGCGTGTCGGGCATCAGTTGCTGATCAAGCCAGACGGCCTGCTGCACGGTAGTCAAAGAGAATACGGACACGAGTAGACCTCCGATAAGGGATAGCAAAAAAGTTCAAAGCGGTAACAAGGGACTTAAGTATATTAATTTTTTAATAGGATGATAATAAAATATTTAGTAATTGTTATGAATAAATTAAATTCCGTGAGCGCCGGAATGTTATTATCCCGGATAAACAGCTGGTTGAGGTAATAAAGAGATAGTCTTCTTTTTTTAAGACGTTAATGTAATTGTGGTTAATTGCTTGTGGTGGTCACTTCCTCGTAATGAGATCAATATCTTTTTTAAATACGCAGGTTTAATTATTGGCGAGAATTAACTTTCGGGGTTTTAAAATATGATGGGTAATAGAAGGTTTAACAGGGAAATAGTGTCGAGAGGTTTGCCCTCACTGGTTGTTGCCTGACTGTGTCCTGCATCAGTACTGCGGGTTTATCAGGCGCGGAAAAAGTTTGACCAGTAGCCTGATGGCCGCAAAGATAAAACGGGGCAAAACGCTTGCCCCGTTTTCGCATCAGGATTTACGCCAGAGGCTTTTCAATTGCCCCGTTTTCGCATCAGGATTTACGCCAGCGGCTTTTCAGTTGCCCCGTTTTCGCATCAGGATTTACGCCAGCGGCTTTTCAATTGCCTCGTTTTCGCATCAGGATTTACGCCAGCGGCGCGTCAGCGGCTTTTCAATTTCCACTATTACATACAGCAGCGCGCCAATAACCAGCGTTAACAGCCAGAAGTGCAGCGGTAGCGGCCCAATGCCAAACAGTGTCTTTAGCAACGGCAGGTTAGTGATGGCCAACTGTAACAGCGCAAGCGAGAGGCCGATAACCCACGGGCTCTTTGTTTTTAGCAGGGTGATGTTCAGCGAAAAATGTTCATTATCGCGGCAGTTGAGCATATAGAACCACTGAGCGGTAACAACGGCTTGCAGCAGGACGGTACGGATAAATGCCGCGTCGTAGCCGCGTGACTGAAGGCCTGCTTCCAGTAGAAAAACGCTTAGCGCAATCAGCGCACCGACAAAGCTTACGTGCCAGATAGCCCAGCCATCCATAATGCTACGATTTGCCTTGTGGGGTTTAAGATCGCTCTCCTGCGGCTCGGCAGTTTCAAACGCAAGGCCGAAAGAGAGCATGACCGACATGACGATGTTCACCCACAAAATCTGTTCCGGCGTCAGCGGCATCGGTTTACCCAGTAGCGTGGCGGCAATCAGCAGCAGCGCCTGGCCCAGACAAAACGGCACCACGAACAGGATGGTTTTTTTCAGGTTGTTCCAGACGCGGCGGCCTTCTTTTACTGCGTTAGCAAGCGTGGCAAAACTGTCGTCGGTTAAAACCATATCGGCAGCGGCTCGGGTACCTTCCATGCCCCTGATGCCCATCGCAATACCGACATCGGCCTGCTTCAGCGCAGGTGCATCGCCAATGTTGTCGCCCGTCATGCCGACCACTTCCCCCTGGCTTTGCAGGGCCCTGACCAGACGCAGCTTATGTTGCGGGCTGATACGCGAGAAAATATCATGGCGGCAGGCTGCCTGAGCCAGCTCTTTATCATCCATCTGTTCAAGCTGCTGGCCGGTTAGCGCACCGTTGTTTGTGCCAATACCCAGCGTTCGACCCGTCGCTATCGCCGTATCCGGACTCTCCTCCGTCATCATTTTTACCCGAACGCCAGCACGATGGCAGTCGGCAATGGCTTTGACCGTCATCTCTTTTGTGGTCAGCATGCTGGTCTGGTCGCTGCATATCACGGTCATTGCGCCCAGCGTTTCTACCTTCGGCAGCTTGCGGATCATGGCTTTTTTTCTCGCCATAGTCTGTACGCCCAGCAACAGGATAAGCGAGATTATTGCCGGTAACCCTTCCGGCACGGCGGCCACGGCCAGACCAGTCAACGTGGGTCGCAGTTCGGCAAACGACATTTTATGTAGCGAGAGCGAACAGAAGCACAACAAAACGATCGATAACACGATCAGCACGGAAATAGTGCGGCCCAGCTTGTGCAACTGCATCAGCAGCGGTGTCCGTAACTGCCCGATATCCGCCATCAGATGAGTAACCTTGCCCAGCTCGGTTTTTTCTCCGGTTGCCACCACGATACCGGTCGCGCTACCGGATAAAACAGTGGAGCCGCAAAACACCATATTTTCGCGTTCGCCGATAGTTAGCTCGGCTTCCATCGCGGCTGTATGCTTGAACACGGGAGCAGGTTCACCGGTGAGCATTGCTTCCTCTACCCGAAAATAATGTGCTTCTGTTAAACGCATATCGGCAGGCACGCGGTCCCCCGCCTGTAAAATAACGATATCGCCCGGTACAAGCTCGCCAGCGTTCACCAGCTGACGGCTATTATCGCGTTTCACCAGCGCGCGCAGCGGCAGTATGGTTTCGATACCGGCTAAAGATTTTTCCGCTTTATTTTCCTGAATAAAGGCAATCAGCGCATTGATAAAGACCACGGCCAGGATCACGCTGGTATCTACCCATTGCGCCATCAGGCCGGTTAGTACAGCTGTGGTTAGCAGGATATAAATCAACAAGTCGTTGAAGTGACTAAGAAAACGCATCAGCGGATTTTTTTTCCGTCGGGAAGGTAGCCGGTTCGCGCCCAGGACGCTCAGGCGTGTCCGGGCTTCTTCTGCCGTTAAGCCTGACGGATGACTTTGCATTCTTTGTATTACGCCAGCCACATCATGGCGATACCAGGCTGGCGCTGGTTTTACTTTCTGTATCACGGGAAATCCTTGCCGGGAAGGTTAATAACAAAACAGGCCTGCCAACCTCTTAAGCTCGGCCGGGGCCGCTTACGGGTGCAGGCAGAAAGTTGTTTTTGCGCGATGAGCGCAGGGAGGGCCATGCTGAAGGAAAGGGGGCAGGGGAGTGTTGATCGACGTTAATATTTATCGGGCAAGCTTTGCTTAACCGATGCTGATTTAACTACCGTTTAACCTGTCAACGTAGAGTAAATTTTTGTTGCGACATAGCGAGACGGGCCAGCCCTGGTTAGCATGTTAATAATTTGAATAGTAATAACAGGGCAAAGAGAGGCGCTAACGTGAGGAAAGTCATGGTGGACAAGTGGCAGTTTTGGATAGCAGGTGCCTGCCTGGCGCTGGTGGCAGGTTCGGCACAGGCCGACTCACTGGATGCGCAACGCACCCGCTATCTGCAAATTAAGCAGGCATGGGACAGCAATCAAATGGATCAGGTGGCGCAGTTAATGCCTGGACTGCGCGACTATCCTCTCTATCCCTATCTGGAATATCGCGTTCTGGCGCAAAATCTTGACCAGCAAAGCGGCTTCGTGATCAACGACTTTATTAAAAAGTATCCGACGTTGCCGCCGGTGCGCACGCTCTCTTCACGCTTTGTCAACGAGCTGGCGCGGCGGCAGGACTGGCGCGGTTTGCTGGTTTTCAGTCCGACCGAGCCGAAACCGGTCGCCGCCCGCTGTAACTGGTATTACGCCAAATGGGCGACTGGCGAACAGCAGGTTGCCTGGGACGGCGCGAAATCTATCTGGCTGCGCGGCACCTCTCTGCCTGCGGCCTGCGACAAGCTGTTTGATGCCTGGCAGGCGGCTGGCGAGCAAACGCCGATCACCACGCTGGAACGCATTCGTTTGGCTATGGTGGCGGGCAACAGCAACCTGGTGAATTTCCTGGCGAAGCAGCTTCCCGAGGATTACCAGACTATTGCCAATGCGGTGATGGATTTGCAAAACAATCCGCAGAATATAGAGGCGTTTGCCCGCGTGGCTGGCCCGACCAATTTTACTCGTCAGGCAACCCTCGTCGCCTTTGCTCGCGTAGCGCGTGACGACGTGGAAAACGCCAGGGCGATGATCCCTTCGCTGGTTCGTCTGCAAAAGATGAGCGAACAGCAGGAGCAAGAGCTGGACGAAGCGGTGGCGTGGCGGCTGATGGACAATAGCGTCACCACGGAGCAGGCTCGCTGGCGCGATAACGTCGTGATGCGTAGCGACTCCGATTCCCTGATTGAGCGCCGGATCCGCATGGCGCTGGGCAACAACGATCGTCGGGGTATGAATACCTGGATTGCACGTTTACCGGTAGAGGCGAAGCAAAAGGATGAATGGCAATACTGGCAGGCCGATCTGCTGTTAGAGCAGGGCCGGAAAGAAGAGGCCGATAAGATTCTGCGCAGCCTGATGCAGGAACGCGGCTTCTATCCGATGGTGGCGGCCCAGCGGCTTGGCGTGGCCTATCCTTTGCAGATTGATGAAGCGCCGGCGGTGGACGGCAGCCTGACGCAGGGCGCGGAAATCGCCCGCGTGCGTGAGCTGATGTACTGGAATATGGACAACCTGGCCCGCACGGAGTGGAGCTACCTGGTCGGCAGCAAAAATCGCAGTCAGCAGCAGCAGCTGGCGCGCTACGCTTATGAACAGAACTGGTGGGTGCTTAGCGTACAGGCAACCATTTCCGGCAAGCTATGGAACAGCCTGAAAGAGCGTTTCCCGCTGGCCTATAAGGAGCAATTCGAACGTTATACGCAAGGAAAAGCGATACCCATCAGCTATGCAATGGCCATCGCCCGTCAGGAAAGCGCGTGGAACCCTAAAGTTCGCTCGCCGGTTGGCGCAGCCGGGTTGATGCAGGTAATGCCCGCCACCGCGCAGCATACGGTGAAGGTTTATAGCCTGCCCGGCTACAGCAACAGCAGCCAGCTGCTGGACGCGGAAACCAATATTGAGATCGGTACGCAATATCTGGAGTCGGTATACCAGCAGTTTGGCCAGAACCGTATCTTCTCATCGGCGGCTTACAACGCCGGACCGTCGCGGGTCAGAACCTGGCTGGGCAACAGCGCCGGAAGACTTGATTCGGTAGCCTTTATCGAAACTATTCCCTTTTCTGAAACGCGTAACTATGTGAAGAACGTGTTGGCTTATGATGCTTACTATCGTCATTTTATGAACAAATCTGACAACATTCTCTCTGACAGCGAATGGCAACGGCGCTACTGATCCCGGGTAGCCTGTGCTATGCTACTGTACTAGTTAAAGAGTATGGGCTACCTATGATCGAACCTTCTGTTCCTGTGACGATGGAACCGCATAATGAAGAGTGGCAGCGTTTTGTCGCGCTGCTGCAGCTTGCTTTTGAAAGCGGACTCCACCTGCCGCTGCTTCAGCTGATGATGACGCCGGACGAGCGCGAAGCGCTGGGCACGCGCTTGCGTATTATTGAAGAGCTGATGCGCGGCGAAATGAGCCAGCGCGAGCTAAAAAATGATTTAGGCGTAGGGATTGCGACCATAACCAGAGGCTCAAACAGCCTGAAGAGCGCGCCGCCAGCGTTAAAAGCCTGGCTGGAGACGCAGCTGCTTAACGGTTCAGAAAAGATCTGATCCCTGCTGGTAAATCGCGTTGTGAAACGGGCAGAGCGCAAGAATGAGCGCCTGGTGATAAACGCTGGTACGCGTCAGCTGACCTGCGGTGAAAGCACCGATAGCGCCGCCTTTATGTTTAATATTTTCAATGCCGGTCAGGTTTGCCATCACTTCTCCCAGCTCCTGGCCGCTCTCAATACCTTTCAGCACGACAGGCGGCAGCGTAAAGCTGGCAGAACGCGATTCGCCACGCAGCTGAGGGCTTTCTATCACCATCCATGCAAAAGCGTCCTTTTGCTCAATGCCTGCCTCAATGGCTACCCAAAAATCGGCCTGTGGACGAAGCTGGCGGGCATTTGCCACGCGCTGGCGTGCGCCGGTTCGCGTTTCTGCATCCGTAAGAGGCTGTAGCGCCACGCCGCTATCGACCTCCACGCCCTCAATATGGCAGGATCCTTCCCCGAAAATATCGCTGAAAGCCAGAGAAATTGCCTTAATTTTTGCCGGATTAATGGTCGCAGCGATAACATGGTACATAATTGTTTGAACCCCTTACGCAAATTAGCCGCAGTATAACGGAAAATAATAATGGTACAGGTCTATCTTGTTCGTCACGGAGAAACGCTTTGGAATGCGGCGCGACGCATTCAGGGTCAGTCTGACAGCGCGCTGACGCCAAAGGGAATAGAGCAGGCACAGCAGGTGGGCGACAGGGTCAAGCAGCTGGGCATCACCCACGTGATTGCCAGCGATCTGGGACGCACCAGGCATACGGCAGAAATTATTGCAGACGCCTGTGGCTGTCGCGTCAGGCTGGATCCGCGCCTGCGCGAGCTGAACATGGGCGTGCTGGAGCAGCGGCCGTTAGCTTCACTGACGGCAGAAGAAGAGAGCTGGCGTGCCACGCTGGTCAACGGCACGGAAAACGGGCGCATTCCCGGTGGCGAATCTATGTCGGAAATGGCCGCGCGCATGCATGAAGCGCTTAACGCCTGCCTGGCGTTGCCCGCCGGAAGCCGTCCGCTGCTGGTCAGTCACGGTATGGCACTGGGCGTGCTGGTCAGTACGCTGCTGGGACTGCCGGCCTATGCTGAGCGGCGGCTGCGGCTGCGTAACTGTTCTCTTTCCCGCGTTGATTATCAGCAGAGCGACTGGCTGGCATCCGGATGGGTGGTGGAGACGGCTGGTGATGTCGCGCATCTTGATGCACCGGCGCTGGACGAGCTCCAGCGCTAGCGGAATCACGCGCCAGCAGGCTACGAAAAATAGCCCGTGCCGACCGTTGGCAGGCGGTCGCCGGGCTATTTATTCCGCCGTTCGGCGAATCGGGATCAGATATTCGCAGCGAATGTCCACCGGCGGTTCCGGCAGTTTTTTGCCGCCGTGCGTATAGAAACGCTCAATATCCTGGCCGTGGCGGCGCGTTAACTGCAGGGTCGGCATGCAGGTGCCGTAGAGCAGCAGGATGAACTCCTGCAGGTTGACCCTTGGCCCCTCGTAGACAAACTGTACGTACTCGCCGCCTTCCAGTAAGACCGTCTGCGTGGCCGGGACAGGCTGGAAAAGCTTGTCGGACGGCACCGCCGTGGTATAGAGGATCTCCTGCTCGTCATCTTTTTCCACGCTCGGGCGAGACTGATGCAGCCCGTACAGCACGGGTGGAATGGTGTCTGTTTCCGTCAGGAACTGACGCCAGAAATGCAGGCGCATTTCATCACGATAGCTGGAGATTTGCTCAAGCGTACAGGTATAGGTCTGCGTTTGCCCCACCAGTACCGTTTCCGGCAGGCTGACATAGCTGGCTTCCGGCAGCTGGAAATCATCGAGCCGGATAGGCGGACGCAGGCCAAAGGAGTGCCAGTCTGAAGAGCGGCGATACCAGGCAGGCGTCTGGCTAAATTGCTTTTTAAACGCGCGGGTAAAGGTTTGCTGTGAATCAAACCGATACTGCAAAGCAATATCCAGAATAGGACGACTGGTCAGACGCAGCGCGACGGCCGCTTTCGACAGCCTGCGGGCGCGAATATAGGCACCAATCGCATGACCGGTGACCTCTTTAAACATTCTCTGCAAGTGCCATTTTGAATAGCCTGCTCTGGCAGCAACGTGATCCAGAGACAGCGGCTGGTCAAGGTGGCCTTCAAGCCAGAAAAGCAGATCGCGAATGATACCGGCTTGATCCATAAATCGTCCTCATCCTGGGTTATCGTCGTACAGTAAGATTGCTAAAAGGGCTGACGGCGCACGGTTATTTTATCAGGTCAGCTGGCTGTTATGGTATACCGTGGTGCGCCGCGTGCAACAGGTGCGCTAAGCTGGTTAACTTACAGTGTCATCTATTTTCAATGCAATGGTAACGTTATGACAATGAAAAAAATGTTAATAGTCACCGCCGTCATTTTTTCACCCTTTATCGCCCGCGCGGAGGTTGTGGGGTCGGTGGATACTACCTTTAAGGTGTTTGGGCCAGATCATAAAATTATCGTCGAAGCCTTCGACGATCCGGATGTCCAAAATGTAACCTGTTATATCAGCCGGGCAAAAACCGGCGGTATCAAAGGAGGATTAGGCCTAGCTGAGGATACGTCGGATGCCGCGATTTCCTGCCAGCAGGTTGGACCGATCGCGCTCAGCGACAAAATTGCTCAGGGTAAAGCGGAGGGTGAAGTTGTCTTTCGCCAACGTACTTCACTGGTCTTTAAAAAGCTGCAGGTAGTCCGTTTTTACGATAAAAAACGTAACGCGCTGGTTTACCTTAGCTATTCCGATAAGGTCGTAGAGGGTTCGCCTAAAAACGCCCTTAGCGCCGTCCCTATCATGCCCTGGAACCACTAGCCTGTAGCCGATATGAAAAGGGCCGTCCGATATGGCCCTTTAACACCACACCCGCTTACTCCTGCAGGTCGCCGCAGAAACGGTAACCTTCGCCGTGGATAGTGGCGATGATCTCTGGCGTGTCCGGCGTGGATTCAAAATGCTTACGAATACGGCGAATAGTCACATCGACGGTACGGTCGTGCGGTTTCAGTTCGCGGCCGGTCATTTTTTTCAGCAAATCGGCACGGGTCTGAATCTTGCCGGGATTTTCGCAGAAGTGCAGCATCGCGCGGAACTCGCTGCGCGGCAGCTTGTACTGTTCACCCTGCGGGCTGACCAGCGAACGGCTATTAATATCCAGCTCCCAACCGTTGAAGCGATAGCTTTCAACCAGCTTGCGTTCTTCACTGTGCGGTGCCAGGTTCATGGTGCGCGACAGCAAATTACGCGCGCGAATAGTTAGCTCACGCGGATTGAAAGGCTTGGTAATGTAGTCATCTGCACCGATTTCCAGGCCAAGAATTTTATCGACTTCATTATCTCTGCCCGTCAGGAACATTAGCGCCACGTTAGCCTGTTCGCGCAGTTCACGCGCGAGCAGCAGGCCGTTTTTACCGGGCAGGTTTATGTCCATAATGACCAGGTTGACGTCGTTCTCGGTCAAAACCTGATGCATTTCAGCACCGTCCGTAGCTTCATAAACCATGTAGCCTTCGGCCTCAAAAATACTTTTGAGAGTATTGCGAGTAACTAATTCGTCTTCAACGATAAGTATGTGCGGGGTCTGCATGTGTTCGCTACCTAAAATTGCCAAAAAACGATATGGGGCATACAGCGGTTACCGTATCTGATAATACGCAGGCGTCAACTGACGCGTAACGCGGGCTGTACGGAATATGTTCACAAGCCATTCATGGACCGGGAAATCCCCTGGTAAAAAAAGGAGACGCCCTGTCTCGGCAAGGTCAAAAAGTGGCGTATATCCTAACCTCATTAACAGCAACATAACAGCACAAGCCACAGCCAACAGCCAATAAATAAAGCTTAATTGACTTATATCAAACCAATTGTAGCACGTTGAGCTGGCGTTGAAAAATGCCTCGCGGAAGGGCGGTTTAGCTCACAAAATGCCATTTTTTTGCGACGAAAAAAACGGAAGCGGATTAAAAGAGTATAGCTAAATTTTAACATTTCATAATTAACTGAAGTAAATAAGGTTATCTTAAGATAAATGTTTTTATCCCTGATATATGAGGAAGAAAGGCGTAGTTTTCAATTAACGAAGGTCTGCTGCAGAATGGTTATGTTATTGATTTGTTAAAAACAACGTCCATCATCTGGCGCTCGTCTTATGTCATAATCCTTATCAGAAATGGTTTAAATTAATCTTAAGAAGGCCGAAATGCGTTTCCCTTTAATACTTGTTTCCCCGGCGCGACCAGAAAACGTCGGTGCCGCCGCACGCGCGATGAAGACCATGGGATTTGATGAACTGCGCATCGTTAACAGCCAGGCACACCTGGAGCCTGCGGCACGTTGGGTAGCGCACGGCGCAGGCGAAATTCTGGATAATGCGACATCCTGGCCGACGCTTGCCGCGGCGCTGGCCGATATTGATTTCAGTATTGCCACTACGGCGCGCAGCCGGGCAAAGTTTCGTTATTATGCCTCGCCGCAGCAGGTAGAAAGCCTGCTGGAGGAGAAGCTGCAGTGGATTGGCAGCGCGGCGCTGGTGTTTGGGCGCGAAGATACCGGCCTGACCAACGAAGAGCTGGAGCTGGTGGACGTTTTAACCGGTATCCCGATGGCGGCAGACTACCCTTCGCTGAATCTGGGGCAGGCGGTAATGGTTTACTGTTATCAGCTGTCCAGCTTGCGTCAGGTGACGGCTTCCTTGCCTGCCCCTGCGGATGAACAGCAGCTGACGGCGCTACGCCAGCGCGTTGGCCAGCTGATCGATCGTCTGGACGTCAGTGACGATCAAAAACTTGTCGACTGGCTACATCAGCGTATCGGCTTACTACAGCAGCGCGATACGGCGATGCTGCATCGTTTGCTAAAAGATGTAGAAAAAAAACTTATAGATAAAAAATCTGCCTGATTCTCTTGCTCTGGTACGTCATGCTGATGATTGAGCGATTTTGTACCCGTAACGTTTTGTTTTCGGCCCAAATGCCCGGCGGGCATCTGGTCAGCGCTTACCGGGAAGCGGATAAAAAAATTGACTTAACAGGCGCTTTGCTTTACTTCTGGAAGCGGACAAATTCGAGACAGACAGTAAATCTAAAATGCGTACTCACAGCCTGATGACAACAATCATTATTATTACCACCACCATTACCACAGGTAACGGTGCGGGCTGACGCATACAGGAAAAAATAAAAAAAGCCCGCACCTTAAACAGTGCGGGCTTTTTTTTCGGCAAAAATTCAGGAGATGATTATGCGAGTGCTGAAATTCGGTGGAACCTCAGTCGCCAACGCGGAAAGATTTATGCGCGTGGCGGATATTCTGGAGAGTAATGCTAAGCAGGGACA
This sequence comes from Erwinia phyllosphaerae, assembly GCF_019132875.1. Classification (GTDB taxonomy): domain Bacteria; phylum Pseudomonadota; class Gammaproteobacteria; order Enterobacterales; family Enterobacteriaceae; genus Erwinia; species Erwinia phyllosphaerae. Next base: position 35,747 of record NZ_JAHSPF010000015.1, on the reverse strand, counting down.
GGTTGCTACCGTATTGTCCGCGCCGGCAAAAATAACCAATCACCTGGTGGCGATGATTGAGAAAACCATCAGCGGGCAGGATGCGCTGGCTAACCTGCTCGACGCCGAACACATTTTTGACTCGCTGCTGAAAGGACTGGCGGAAGCGGAAGCGAAGTTTGATTATGCACGGCTGAAAAGCCTGGTCGATGCAGAATTTGCTCAGCTGAAGCAGGTGCTGCACGGTATCAGCCTGCTTGGCCAGTGTCCGGACAGCGTCAATGCCGCCATCATTTGCCGTGGCGAAAAACTCTCTATCGCCATTATGGAAGGGCTGCTGCAGGCACGCGGCTACGGCGTTACCGTCATTAATCCTGTTGAAAAGCTGCTGGCCGTCGGCCACTATCTCGAATCCACCGTTGATATTCCTGAATCTACTCGCCGTATCGCTGCCGGACAAATCCCGGCGGAAAATATGATCCTGATGGCTGGCTTTACTGCCGGCAATGACAAGGGCGAACTGGTGGTGCTGGGCCGTAACGGTTCAGACTACTCCGCCGCCGTGCTGGCCGCCTGTCTGCGCGCGGACTGCTGCGAAATCTGGACGGACGTCGACGGCGTTTATACCTGCGACCCGCGTCAGGTGCCTGATGCGCGGCTGCTAAAAACGATGTCTTATCAGGAAGCGATGGAGCTTTCCTACTTCGGTGCCAAGGTACTGCACCCACGTACTATCGCTCCTATTGCCCAGTTTCAAATCCCTTGCCTGATTAAAAATACCGCCAATCCTCAGGCACCGGGTACGCTGATTGGCGGCGACAGCTCCGACGAAGATAATCCGGTAAAAGGCATCACCAACCTTAATAATATGGCGATGTTTAACGTCTCTGGCCCTGGCATGAAGGGAATGATCGGCATGGCTGCGCGCGTGTTTGCCGCGATGTCCCGCAGCGGCATCTCCGTTGTGCTGATTACGCAATCTTCTTCTGAATACAGCATCAGCTTTTGCGTGCCGCAAAACGAGCAGCTGCGCGCGCGCCGCGTGCTGGAAGATGAGTTTTTACTGGAACTGAAAGATGGCCTGCTGGAGCCGCTGGACGTGATGGAGAACCTGGCGGTCATCTCCGTGGTGGGTGACGGCATGCGTACGCTGCGCGGTATCTCCGCCAAGTTTTTCTCAGCGCTGGCGCGGGCCAATATCAATATCGTTGCTATCGCGCAAGGTTCTTCCGAGCGTTCTATTTCCGTGGTCGTGAATAATGATGAAGCCACTACCGGCGTGCGGGTAGTCCATCAGATGCTGTTTGCCACCGATCAGGTCATTGAAGTGTTTGTGATTGGCGTCGGCGGCGTTGGCACCGCGCTGATCGAGCAGCTTTTCCGTCAGCAGGCGTGGCTGAAAAACAAGCATATCGATCTGCGCGTTTGCGGTATTGCCAACTCCAGCGCGCTTTTAACTAACGTACACGGCATTCCGCTGGACAACTGGCAGGCTGCATTACAGGAAGCGAAAGAACCTTTTAATCTGGACCGCCTGAACCGGCTGGTAAAAGAGTACCACCTGCTTAACCCGGTGATCGTTGACTGTACTTCCAGCCAGGCGGTCGCCGAACAGTATGCCGATTTCCTGGCCGACGGTTTTCACGTGGTGACGCCAAACAAAAAGGCGAATACCTCCTCCTGGCAGTACTACCAGCAGATGCGTGCGGCGGCGGCGAAATCGCGGCGTAAATTCCTTTACGATACCAACGTCGGCGCAGGCCTGCCGGTTATTGAGAATCTGCAAAACTTATTGAACGCCGGTGATGAACTGCTGCGTTTCTCCGGTATCCTTTCCGGATCGCTGTCGTTTATTTTTGGCAAGCTGGACGAAGGCGTATCGCTTTCTGCCGCCACCCGCATGGCGCGAGAGATGGGTTTTACCGAGCCAGACCCGCGTGACGATCTTTCGGGTATGGATGTGGCGCGTAAACTGCTGATTCTGGCGCGTGAGGCTGGATATCAGTTAGAGCTGAGCGACATTGAAATTGAAGCCGTGCTGCCGGAAGCCTTAACGGCTATCGCTGACGTAGAAACGTTTATGCAGCGTTTGCCCGAGCTGGATAACGATTTTGCCGCACGTGTACGCAGCGCGGCAGAAGAAGGCAAAGTGTTACGCTTTGTCGGTGCCATTGAAGAGGGCGGGCGCTGCCGCGTAAAAATCGATGCGGTAGACGGTAACGATCCGCTTTATAAAGTCAAAAACGGCGAGAACGCGCTGGCTTTTTACAGCCGCTACTATCAGCCTATTCCGCTGGTGCTGCGCGGTTACGGTGCGGGTAACGATGTAACCGCCGCAGGCGTGTTTGCCGATCTGTTACGCACCTTGTCATGGAAGTTGGGAGTTTAAACATGGTTAAGATCTATGCCCCTGCCTCAATCGGCAACGTTAGCGTGGGCTTTGATGTGCTGGGCGCGGCGGTATCGCCAGTCGACGGCACGCTGCTGGGCGACTGCGTGACGGTGATCGCAGCCAGCGAATTCAGCCTGCGTAACGAGGGGCGTTTTGTCAGCAAACTGCCTGCTAATCCGCAGGAAAATATTGTCTGGCAGTGTTGGGATCGCTTCTGCGAGGCCATTGGCGAACGCGTGCCGGTGGCAATGACGCTGGAAAAAAATATGCCGATTGGTTCCGGGCTGGGATCGAGCGCCTGTTCGGTGGTCGCCGGGCTGATGGCGATGAACGAGCACTGCGGCAAGCCGCTAAGCGATACCGAACTGCTGGCGCTGATGGGCGAGCTGGAAGGGCGTATTTCCGGCAGCGTACACTTTGATAACGTCGCCCCCTGCTATCTGGGCGGCCTGCAGCTGATGCTGGAAGAGAACGGCATCATCAGCCAGTCCGTTCCATGCTTTGATGACTGGCTATGGGTCATGGCTTATCCCGGCATCAAAGTTTCCACCGCAGAAGCCAGAGCAATCCTGCCTGCACAGTACCGTAAAGAAGATATCATTAAACATGGTCGCTACCTGGGCGGGTTTATTCACGCCTGTCATACTCAGCAGCCGGAACTGGCGTTGAAGCTAATGCGCGACGTGGTGGCGGAACCTTACCGCACCCGACTGTTGCCGGGCTTTGCCGAGGCTCGCCAGGCCTCCAAAGATATTGGCGCACTGGCCTGCGGGATTTCCGGTTCTGGCCCAACGCTCTTTGCTGTTTGTAATCAGGAAGGCACCGCTCAGCGTATGGCAGACTGGCTACGCCAGCACTATCTGCAAAATGAGGAAGGCTTCGTCCATATTTGCCGCTTAGACACGGCTGGCGCACGTAAACTGGGATAACGCATGAAACTTTATAATCTGAAAGATCACAACGAACAGGTCAGCTTTTCGCAGGCGGTAAAGCAGGGTCTTGGTAGTCAACAAGGGCTGTTTTTTCCGCTGGAACTGCCGGAGTTTGAGCTGACCGACATCGATGAGATGCTGGAAATGGATTTCGTCAGCCGCAGCAGCAAAATCCTTTCTGCGTTTATCGGCGACGAAATTGAAGCGCACCAGCTGCACGAGCGCGTTAAAAGCGCTTTTGCTTTTCCTGCGCCCGTAGCAAAAGTGACCGACGATATTTCCGCACTGGAGCTGTTCCACGGCCCAACGCTGGCTTTTAAAGATTTCGGCGGCCGTTTCATGGCGCAGATGCTCTCTTATGTCAGCGGCGCGGATGAAAAAATCACTATCCTGACCGCGACCTCCGGCGATACCGGTGCAGCGGTTGCCCATGCGTTTTACGGCATGGAAAACGTTCGCGTCGTCATCCTTTATCCGCAGGGCAAAATCAGCAAGCTGCAGGAAAAACTGTTTTGTACGCTGGGCGGTAATATCCAGACCATCGCCATCGACGGTGATTTTGATACCTGCCAGTCGCTGGTAAAACAGGCGTTTGACGATGAACTGCTGAAAAAGGCTATTGGCCTGAACTCGGCGAACTCTATCAATATCAGCCGCCTGCTGGCGCAAATCTGCTACTACTTTGAAGCGGTAGCCCAGCTGCCGCAGGAAAAACGTAATCAGCTGGTGGTTTCCGTGCCGAGCGGCAACTTTGGCGATCTGACTGCAGGTTTACTGGCGAAATCACTGGGACTGCCGGTGAAGCGCTTTATCGCCGCCACCAACGCCAATGATACCGTGCCGCGCTTTTTGCAGGCCGGTGAATGGCTGCCTGCCGCCACCGTCTCGACGCTTTCTAACGCAATGGATGTCAGCCAGCCAAATAACTGGCCGCGCGTTGAAGAGCTGTTCCGTCGTAAAACCTGGCGCCTGACCGATCTGGGCTTTGGCGCGGTGGATGACGAAACCACGCGTGCAGCCATGCGCGAGCTGGCCGATCTGGGTTATATCTCCGAGCCGCACGCGGCCATTGCTTATCGTTTGCTGCGCGATCAGCTGCAGGAAGGCGAGTTTGGCCTGTTCCTGGGAACGGCGCATCCGGCCAAGTTTAAAGAGAGCGTGGAAGAGATCCTGGGCCAGCCGCTGCCGCTGCCGAAAGAGCTGGCGGATCGTGCCGATCTGCCGCTGCTGTCGCACAAAATGGCGGCCGATTTTGCCCAGCTGCGTGATTTTCTGTTGTACAAGTAACCGCTTCGGCCCTTGTCTGGCAAGGGCCGCTTCCGCTATTTATGCCATCCTATGCCGTCCCGCTGTTTCCCTGTTGGCCCTGTACCGCAGCCGCCGGGTTGGGCTGTCCTGCGGCGGTAATATTCACCGGGCCACTTGTCGCCGCGGCGACGGCACCACGCACTTTACTGTGCGCCTGATAAATCTGATTCACCATCTTGTAGGTCAGCCCAAAAGCGGCAGCGGTTCCGCCGTTGTTTAACAGGCTGGACAACAGGGGGGAAAGATTGCCTTTGGTTGCGGCGTTCAGTACCTGCTGCGCAGCCAGCGTGCTGCCGTTGGCGAAGTTATTCCAGCTCAGGCGGGCAATCGAGTGATCCAGCAGGCGGGCATAGTCCTTTAGCGGCAGGGAGGGCGAAAATTTTTGCGAGTCGCCCGCGCGTTTGGCATCGTAATGTTTACCCAGAAAGGCATCGCCCGTTTCAATAACGCTATTGCAGGCGGCTCGAATGCCGGAGACCAGCGCAGCCATTTCGTGTAGCTCCTTGCCGCTAAGGCGTGCGCCTGCCGCATCACGAATCTCTGGCCCCGAAACGGTATAGCCTTGCGGGAGCGCCTTCTGGATCAGGCCATCCTGAAGCATACCCATCGCCAGCGTGTTCAGCGTGTACCAGGCGCCGTTGGTACGCATATCGCCATCGCTCACGCCGTGACTGGGTTTGCCGTCGCGTGACGCCACCATACTGCCTGTAGCCTGCAAAGATTCCCTTGAAACCGCATAAATTACGTTACGCAGTTGGGTACTGAGAACGCGGGCGGTCAGGCCGGAATTGCCGGTCAGCGCGCCGGCTGCCGACATACCTATATTCATCAGCTCGGCCGCAACCTGCTGTCCGGTCACACGCTGCGAATCTTTATGATGTTTATCCACCATGCTCTGCCATTCCTGCGGCTTATCGCGCTGGATCACGGCCGCCTGATCCGGGCTAAGGCCAAACTGGCCGCGAACCGCTACGGCGTTGTGCTGGGGATCGCGGGCAAGACGCGGTTCCCTGATATGGTGGTGAGCCGCGATGTTGGCCAGCGAAACGGCTACCTGCAGTCCCACGGCGGCGGCGGGGTGTTTCTCTGCCAGATGCGGCAGCATCATGTTATAGGCTTCAATAAAAGCTTCTTCGCGCATCAGCGTCGGCAGGCCGCAGGTAATCATTTGCTGCAGTGCGTGGCCACCCAGCGCGCCCCAGGCCTTGTTTTGCAGCGGTGCAGAGGCAAATTTGCCCAGCGTGACGGCAGAGTTTTTGGTCTCGTTCCAGCCCGCTTTGCCCACGATTTTCGTGCCTTTCCAGCCTTGTCCGCCAACATATTTTGTCCCTTGCCAGCCCGCTTTTCCCATCACCGTTAACTTATCTGCGGCATAGTTGCCGCCGGTTTTTATCCCGCCCAGCGTGGCATTTCCCATCGTTTGCAGGCCGCCTGAGGTGGCTCGTAAGCCCTTTTTCGCGCCGTCGGCCATGTCGCTAAAAAACTGGCTGGCATTCTGGCCGGCCCTGGCGGCGCGAGCCGGAGCAGCATCAGGCAGCGGGCCGCTTTCAATATCGCCTCTGCTGTTTTGCACCGTCATGGGTTGAAGGGCTGGCGCGCGTTGGATCAGATCGCTCATAATTTGCCTCTCTGCTTATCGCCGTCGAAAGCCACGGTCAGCGTCATAAAATTGGCCAGCCATTCGGCCAAATCTGTGCCGTCCAGCCCAAAGGAATCCCAGCGCGACAGCAGGCTAATGCGCTCATCAATCACTCCTGATGAGCAGTTCGTCAGTACCTGTAGGTTTTCGTTGGCGAGCAATAACTGGTGGCCCGCAGCGGATGGCACCGTTAGCGGCGTAGACAAAAAAAGGTGTCGACCATCGCCATCTGCCGTTATCGCTATTTCGCGTTCAGGGAAGCGCAGCGAACAAAAACAGCCATCAAGATCGTATTGTGCCGGGGAAAGCTGTAGGGCTTTAACCGCCTGATTTATCAGCGGATAATGCCATTGCGCAGCCAGTGCCTGTTGCGCCAGCGCATCAATCTTCAGCGCCGTCTCCTGTTGCCAGGCCGTCATCCGGGCAGAAGGCGCGGGCGCTTCATGCTCTTCTGGCGCTTCTTCGGGTTGTCGCAAAGAAAACAGCAAATCGATCAGGCTGGCGGCAAGCGAGTCGATATCGTTAAGAATTTCCGCCAGCGCCATAGCATCACCCGGCGTGTCAAAAGCCAGCCGTCTGGTCAGCAGCGTCACGCCTTGTTCATTCAGCGAAAGGCTAATCCCGTTCATTGCCATAGCCACGCCGTTAGCGCGCAGCACTATCTGCTGCCAGGTTTCAGGATGAACGGCAGGCGTTCGCAAATAGCCTACGGCCAGCCACAGCGGAACGGGTTTTTCGCTCTGACAAAGGACAACGACATGCAGGGCATCCAGACGCAGTAAACCCGTTTCGGCAAACTGCTGCTGCGTCTGCTCGTCTGCGTCAAACAGTTCGGCCGTCGCCCGTAGCCAGTCTCGTGAAGCGGCAGGTAACGGATTACGTAATTCGGGCGTAACGGTGTTTTCGACGGGTGAACGGGCGGCGTGCCAGGCTCGTTCCGTTACGGTCTTGAGAAGCGCTTGCCGATCCATAATTACCTCGCGGCTGGTTTAGATAAACCTTGCGTGGCGTAAATATGATTACGGTTCTGTTACAGCGGGTTTTATAACAAAAAGCTATGGATAGCGTGGACGCAGGCGGCCTGATAACCGCTCTGGACTGTTGATAAATTCTTATATTCCATGATCGGGTCGCTTCCAGACAGGTGAATAACAGCAGAGGCTGAGCGGAACACGGACACGCCGTAAACCCGTCCCTGGGGGCTCGTTTCGCGCGTCCATGCGCGAAAACGGTCCGTTTATCCGCTTAGCCTCTGCTGCTTTACCTGACTTATGGGTTGCTGCAAAAAAAACAGCACGCTATACCATTAAGTTTGTCAGCGAGCTAAGGCGGCCTGATAACCGCCCGCAAAGAAAGGATCAGGCAATTTCACGACGTTTAAACACCAGCTCATGCTCGCTGCTTTCGTCGGCGGCAAAAAAGTAGCCATCAACGTTGAAGCTCTTTAGCTGTTCCGGCTGGCTTAAGCGGTGTTCGATAATATAACGGCTCATCAGGCCACGAGCCTTTTTGGCATAGAAGCTGATGATTTTGAATTTGCCGTTTTTCTCATCCAGAAAAACGGGCTTAACGATGCGGCCTTGCACTTTGGCGGGCTTGATTGCTTTAAAATATTCGTCAGAGGCCAGGTTGATCAACACGTCATCGCCCTGATCCGCCAGCGCTGCGTTAAGCGCTTCGGTCAGCCTGTCGCCCCAGAACGCATACAGATCTTTGCCGGCCGGATTCGCCAGCTTTGTGCCCATTTCAAGGCGGTAAGGCTGCATTAAGTCCAGCGGGCGCAGCAGGCCGTACAGCCCGGAAAGCATGCGCAGATGCTGCTGGGCAAAAGCAAAATCGTCTTCCTGCAACGTTTCTGCCGCCAGCCCGGTATAGACGTCACCTTTAAAAGCCAGAATTGCCTGGCGTGCGTTATCCGGCGTAAAAGGCGTCTGCCAACTCTGGAAGCGACCCGCATTCAGGTCGGCCAGCTTGTCGCTGATGCTCATCAGCGAACCGATCTGCGCAGGGGTTAAATCGCGGGCCACGTTGATTAGCTTTTCAGCATCATTCAGCAGCGCAGGCTGTGTAAAGCTGGTGGTCGCCAGCGGGCTTGCAAAATCCAGCGTTTTGGCCGGGGAGATCACCATTAGCATGGCAGGATCCTTATGTAATACGCCGACTGACGGCAAATAAAAGCGGGGCTAGTGTAACAAAAAAGCACGGCGAAAAAGCAAATCGCTGCCATCGTTATTGCTAATCCACCTGAAAAATCAGGAGGATTCTGCCGTAATTTAGCACTCAGTGGCCTGGCCGCAAGCTTACCTTGCATGGCGGGTTTCGCGTGATATCATCCGTGGCAGACAGTTTCAAGAACCTGATAACTCTTCTGAGAGAATGACAACCATGACGGACAAACTGACTTCCCTGCGCCAGCTCACTACCGTTGTTGCCGATACCGGTGACATCGCTGCCATGAAGCTTTACCAGCCGCAAGATGCCACCACTAACCCTTCGCTGATCCTGAATGCGGCACAGATTCCGGAATATCGTAAGCTGATTGACGAAGCGGTGGTCTGGGCACGCGAGCAGAGCAGCAAAAAAGAAGAACAGATTCAGTACGCGGCCGATATGCTGAACGTAAAGATTGGTCTGGAAATCCTGAAGCTGGTGCCGGGCCGTATCTCTACAGAAGTGGATGCGCGTCTCTCTTACGATACCGAAGGCAGCATCAACAAAGCGCGCGCGCTGATTAAGCTCTACAACGATGCCGGCATCAGCAACGATCGTATTCTGATCAAACTGGCTTCCACCTGGCAGGGCATTCGTGCCGCAGAACAGCTGGAAAAAGAAGGCATCAACTGTAACCTGACGCTGCTGTTCTCTTTCGCCCAGGCGCGTGCCTGTGCCGAAGCGGGCGTTTACCTGATTTCGCCGTTTGTTGGCCGTATTCTGGACTGGTATAAAGCCAATACCGACAAAAAAGAGTACGCGGCAAACGAAGATCCAGGCGTGGTCTCCGTTTCTGAAATTTACCAGTACTATAAGCAGCACGGTTACGAAACCGTGGTAATGGGCGCAAGCTTCCGTAACGTGGGCGAGATTATTGAGCTGGCCGGTTGCGATCGCCTGACCATCTCCCCGGCGCTGCTGAAAGAGCTGGCGGAAAGCGAAGGCACGCTGGAGCGTAAGCTTTCTTACACCGGTGAAGTGAAAGCGCGTCCGGAAAGAATGACCGAATCTGAGTTCCTGTGGGAGCATAACCAGGATCCAATGGCCGTTGATAAGCTGGCGCAGGGTATCCGCAACTTTGCCGTAGACCAGGGCAAACTGGATAAAATGCTCGCCGAGCTGCTGTAATTTCCTCACGCGGTCGGTTAACCGGCCGCGTTCTGTACATCACACGCCGCAATGTTTATCCTTTCTTTATCTCTCTTATAAAACCGCGCCCTCTTTTTGACAGCCGGAATGACAGTGACGACACCATGAATACTTTACGCATAGGATTGATCTCCGTTTCCGATCGTGCCGCCAACGGCATTTATCAGGACGAAGGTTTACCGGCGCTGGAAGCCTGGCTCTCGCAGGCGCTGGCGACGCCTTTTGAGATTGAAAAACGGCTGGTGCCTGATGAGCAGCCGATGATCGAGCACGCTATTTGCGAGCTGGTCGATGAATTTTTCTGCCATCTGGTGCTAACCACGGGCGGAACCGGCCCGGCAAGACGTGACGTGACGCCCGATGCCACGCTGGCCGTCGCCGATCGTGAAATGCCCGGTTTTGGCGAGCAGATGCGGCAAATCAGCCTGAATTTTGTGCCCACGGCGATTTTGTCACGCCAGGTCGGCGTTATCCGCAAACAATCGTTAATTATCAACCTGCCGGGCCAGCCGAAATCGATTAAAGAAACGCTGGAAGGCTTAAAAGATAGCGAAGGCAAAGCGAAGGTTCACGGTATTTTCGCCAGCGTGCCTTACTGCGTTCAGCTGCTGGATGGGCCTTACGTTGAAACCCATGAGGCGGTAGTGGCGGCTTTTCGGCCTAAAAGCGCCAGGCGCGAAACGCAGAGCTAAAGCAGATAAGAATCAGCCTCATAAATTAATGAGGCCGTTTGCTGAAGGAGGCTATAGCGCGACGGGTAGCGTGCTGGCCTGAAGTAATGCGGATATTACGCTTTCGCTATCTCGCCCACAGGCAGCGCTTTACGCCCCAGTTGCTCATTAATCACCTCTGCCATCGCCAGATAAATGGCGCTGGCACCACAAATCATGCCCTCATACCCGGCGACGGTCAGGACCGATTTTTCGCCAGTAATATTGCCGATTGCCAGCAGGGCAAACAGCAGCGTCAGGCTGGCAAAAACAAACTGCAGGGCCCGGTTAGCTTTTAGCGTGCCGAAAAACATAAATAAGGTAAATACCCCCCACAAGGCCAGCCAGACGCCCAGGAAAACGGCGTCTGTTTTCTCTGCCAGCCCCATCTGCGGCAGCAGCAAAATTCCTGTCAGGCTCAGCCAGAAACAGCCGTAGGCAGTAAACGCTGTCAGGCCAAAAGTGTTGCCCTTTTTATATTCCAGCAGCCCTGCCAGTATTTGCGCCAGGCCGCCAAAAAAAATCCCCATGCTGATGATGACCGAGACCAGCGGAAAGAAGCCTGCATTGTGCAGATTCAGCAGAATAGTGGTCATGCCGAATCCCATCAGTCCCAACGGCCCCGGATTGGCTAAGTTATTGTGGTGCATAATTCCCCTGCTATAACAAAAAATTCAAAATTTAATGACAACTTGTGTTTATCAGGCAGGAAAAGTACGTATTTCCTGCAAAGTGCGGGGCATCATAATGAGCAGGGGAGCGGCAGACTTTGATCTGAAGAAGGATAAAAACAAAATTTTTTTCACCTTGCCCCTTGATGCCGGGTGCGGCGGCCCCATCTTAGTTGGCATCCGAGGCTATGTAGCGGAAAAAAAGCGCGGCGCCGGGAGTTGAAACGGCAGAAACCGCCCGCATTAATTGTGCATAACCTGATTTGAAATGAATTTAAGTGGGAGACGTTTAAATGGGCAAGATTATTGGTATTGACTTAGGTACAACTAACTCTTGTGTCGCCATTATGGATGGCGGCAAAGCGCGTGTACTGGAGAACGCGGAAGGCGATCGCACCACGCCCTCCATTATTGCTTACACCCAGGATGGTGAAACGCTGGTTGGCCAGCCTGCTAAACGTCAGGCCGTAACCAACCCACAGAATACCCTGTTTGCGATCAAGCGCCTGATTGGCCGTCGCTTCCAGGACGAAGAAGTGCAGCGTGATATTAAAATCATGCCTTATAAAATCGCTGGCTCCGACAACGGCGATGCCTGGATCGATGTAAAAGGCCAGAAGCTGGCACCGCCGCAGATTTCTGCTGAAGTGCTGAAAAAAATGAAGAAAACGGCGGAAGATTACCTGGGTGAACCGGTAACTGAAGCGGTTATCACCGTACCAGCCTACTTCAACGATGCGCAGCGTCAGGCAACTAAAGATGCCGGCCGTATCGCAGGTCTGGACGTAAAACGTATCATTAACGAACCAACCGCAGCCGCGCTGGCTTACGGTATGGACAAAGGTCAGGGCAACCGTACTATCGCGGTTTACGACCTGGGCGGCGGTACTTTCGATATCTCTATTATCGAAATCGACGAAGTTGACGGCGAAAAAACGTTTGAAGTTCTGGCGACCAATGGTGACACCCACCTGGGCGGCGAAGACTTCGACAGCCGTATGATCAACTACCTGGTTGCAGAATTTAAGAAAGATCAGGGCATCGATCTGCACAACGATCCGCTGGCGATGCAGCGTCTGAAAGAAGCAGCAGAAAAAGCGAAAATCGAGCTTTCTTCCGCGCAGCAGACCGACGTCAACCTGCCGTACATCACTGCTGATGCAACAGGTCCTAAACACCTGAACATCAAAGTGACCCGTGCGAAGCTGGAATCGCTGGTAGAAGATCTGGTTGCGCGTTCTATCGAGCCGCTGAAAGTTGCTCTGCAGGATGCTGGTCTGTCCGTTTCCGACATCAACGACGTTATCCTGGTTGGTGGTCAGACTCGTATGCCAATGGTGCAGGCGAAAGTTGCCGAGTTCTTTGGCAAAGAGCCACGTAAAGACGTGAACCCGGATGAAGCGGTAGCGGTAGGCGCAGCGGTGCAGGGCGGCGTGCTGGCTGGCGACGTGAAAGACGTGCTGTTGCTGGACGTAACCCCGCTGTCGCTGGGTATCGAAACCATGGGCGGCGTGATGACTTCGCTGATTGCGAAGAACACCACCATCCCAACCAAGCACAGCCAGGTGTTCTCGACGGCAGAAGACAACCAGTCTGCGGTAACCATTCACGTGGTGCAGGGTGAGCGTAAACGCGCAGCGGATAACAAATCCCTGGGCCAGTTCAACCTGGACGGCATTCAGTCCGCGCCACGCGGCATGCCGCAGATTGAAGTTACCTTCGACATCGACGCCGACGGTATTCTGCACGTGTCTGCTAAAGACAAAAACAGCGGTAAAGAGCAGAAGATCACCATTAAGGCTTCTTCTGGTCTGAACGACGATGAAATCGAAAAAATGGTTCGTGATGCCGAGGCTAACGCCGAGTCCGACCGTAAGTTCGAAGAGCTGGTACAGGTTCGCAACCAGGCCGATCATCTGTCGCACAGCACTCGCAAGCAGCTGGACGAAGCCGGGGACAAACTGCCGGCAGACGACAAGGCGCCAATCGAGGCCGCGCTGACCGAGCTGAACACCGCGCTGAAAGGCGAAGACAAAGCGGAAATCGAAGCGAAAATGCAGGCGCTGATGGAAGTTTCCAGCAAGCTGATGGAGTTTGCTCAGCAGCAGCAGGCCGCTGGCGGCGCAGCTGATGCAGCCGACGCTTCTGCGAAGAAAGATGACGACGTTGTTGACGCCGAGTTCGAAGAAGTTAAAGACAAAAAATAATCGCCCTTGAGCGGGCACGGCGGGCCGCAAGGCCCCCCAGTGAAACCTACGGGCGTCGGAGTTTTCTCCACGCCCGTTCACGCATGTTGAGGGCAGGATCACCATAATGGCGAAGCAAGACTATTACGAGATTTTGGGCGTTTCGCGATCGGCGGACGAGCGCGAAATCAAAAAGGCTTATAAACGCCTGGCGATGAAACATCACCCCGATCGCAATCCGGGTGACAAGGAATCAGAAGCCAAATTTAAAGAAGTCAAAGAAGCCTACGAAATTCTGACCGACGCGCAAAAACGTGCGGCCTACGATCAGTATGGCCATGCCGCTTTTGAACAAGGTGGAATGGGTGGCGGCGGCGGCGGTTTTGGCGGCGGCGGCGCAGACTTCAGCGATATCTTTGGCGACGTGTTCGGCGATATCTTTGGCGGAGGACGCCGTCAGCAGCGTGCCGCGCGCGGAGCCGATTTGCGCTACAACATGGAGCTGACGCTTGAAGAAGCCGTCCGCGGCGTGTCCAAAGAGATCCGCATCCCTACGCTGGAAGAGTGCGGCGTCTGCCACGGCAGCGGCGCGAAAGCGGGCACGCAGCCGCAAACCTGTCCTACCTGTCACGGTCAGGGCCAGGTTCAGATGCGTCAGGGCTTCTTCACCGTACAGCAGGCGTGTCCGACCTGTCACGGTCGCGGTTCTGTCATTAAAGATCCGTGCAATGCCTGTCACGGACATGGCCGCGTAGAAAAATCTAAAACGCTGTCGGTAAAAATTCCGGCGGGCGTGGATACCGGCGATCGCATCCGCCTTTCTGGCGAAGGCGAAGCGGGCGAGCACGGCGCACCGGCGGGCGATCTTTACGTTCAGGTACAGGTACGTAAGCACCCTATCTTTGAGCGCGAAGAGAACAATCTTTACTGCGAAGTGCCTATTAACTTCGCGATGGCAGCGCTGGGCGGCGAAATCGAAGTACCAACGCTGGACGGTCGCGTTAAGTTGAAAGTGCCTGCGGAAACGCAGACCGGCAAACTGTTCCGCATGCGCGGCAAAGGCGTGAAATCCGTGCGCGGTGGCGCTCAGGGCGACTTGCTGTGCCGCGTGGTAGTGGAAACGCCGGTTAGCCTTAGCGAGAAGCAGAAAAGCCTGCTGCGCGAGCTGGAAGAGAGCTTTGGCGGCGTAGGCGGCGAGAAAAACAGCCCGCGCTCAAAAAGCTTTTTCGATGGCGTGAAGAAGTTTTTTGATGACTTGACTCGCTAGGTTGCCGTAAAGCTGTAGTGCGTTTATCCGCATGCAGCTTTGGGAAGGGCCAGAATTGTTAGCGATCTAAAACGGGTAGCGTAAAGCTGCCCGTTTTTATTTGCGCTCCTGACCAGGTAAGCGATCAAAATAGCGGCAGGCAGGCAGATTTACGACCTTTACTGCTTTGGTGCTCAATCAGCGTATAGATATAGCCTGCTTTAAATAGTCCATTGTGAGGTACGCTCGTAACGGCTTTCATCATCGATCCTGAGTCAGAAAAAGAATAGAGGGCACTTTGCCACATCCCTGTAACCGGATTAAGCCGGACAGCGCGACTATGCGGCGCGTCTCGCAACGGCTCGTTTCTCGTTACAAATTATTTTTTCCCGTCATCAGAAACGCGTATGCTGTCAGGCCGCATTAATCTTTATCAGGAAGAACAGGAATGAAATCCGCGCTTAAGCGACTACTGAATAACGAAGCAACCGGCGGCGTGGTGCTGATTATCGCCGCCGCCGTTGCCATGTTTCTGGCGAACAATGCCAGTACCCAACAGGCTTACCAGTCAATTCTTGCCACACCGGTTGAGTTTCGCTTTGGCGCACTGGATATCAGCAAGGATCTGCTGCTGTGGATTAACGATGCGCTGATGGCGCTGTTTTTCCTGATGATAGGCCTGGAAGTTAAGCACGAGCTGGTTTCCGGATCGCTGGCAACGCGTGAGCGCGCCATGTTCCCACTTATCGCCGCGCTGGGCGGTATGGTTGCGCCGGGCGCGATTTTTGCTGTGCTGAATCATCATGATCCGCTGGCCGTCAACGGCTGGGCAATTCCTACCGCCACGGATATCGCCTTTGCGCTGGGCATCCTGGCATTGCTCGGTAGCCGCGTGCCTCCGGCGCTGAAAATGTTCTTAATGGCGCTGGCGGTGATTGATGACCTTGGTGCCATCCTGATTATCGCGTTCTTCTATACGCAAGATCTCTCACTGGCGTCGCTGGGCGTGGCTGCTGGTGCCATAGTGGTATTAGCGCTGCTGAACAGGCTTGGCGTGCGCAATATCGCTATTTACATGCTGGTTGGCATGGTGCTGTGGGTAGCCGTGCTGAAGTCGGGCGTACACGCTACGCTGGCCGGAGTTATTGTTGGTTTCTTCGTGCCGCTGGAAAAACAGAACGGTCATTCTCCGGCTATCCATCTGGCGCATGGTCTTGCTCCCTGGGTAAGCTGGCTGATCCTGCCGCTGTTTGCTTTCGCTAATGCAGGCGTGTCGCTAAGCGGCGTATCGCTGGACGGTTTGTTCTCTGCCGTGCCGCTGGGCATTATCCTGGGGCTGGTCGTCGGTAAGCCTTTAGGCATTACGCTTATCTGCTGGCTGGCGGTGAAGCTGGGAATTGCGGCGCTGCCTGAAAGCACGCGTATGCGCGATATCTCGGCGGTAGGCGTACTGTGCGGCATCGGTTTCACCATGTCGATTTTTATCGCTTCGCTGGCTTTTGATGCCCAGCATGAAGAGATGGTCACGTTAGCCAAGTTAGGCATTTTAACCGGCTCGATTATTTCGGCTATAGCTGGCTATACGCTGCTGCGCATTAAATTACGCTAAAGCCTGACGTTCCCGAACGGTCGTTTTGGCCAGCGTCGGGAACGTTAGTTACCGTTCTGGTCAGAGAAAATAATTTTATACGGCATAAGAAATGAGGCGAAACTGCGGAAGGAACAGGGCAGGGAAAGGCGTAGCCAAACGGCGGGCATAAAAAAACCTGCCTGAGCAGGTTTCTTTATCAAAGCCGATTAACAGCGTGGCGATTAAGCCATTTTGTTGATCTGAGCAGTCAAATTTGCTTTATGACGTGCTGCTTTGTTTTTGTGGATCAGGCCTTTAGCTGCCTGACGGTCCACAAGTGGCTGCATTTCGTTAAACGCAGTCTGCGCAGCTGCTTTATCGCCAGTAGCGATAGCCGCGTATACTTTCTTAATAAAAGTACGCATCATTGAACGACGGCTAGCGTTGTGCTTACGACGCTTCTCAGACGTTACGGCGCGTTTCTTAGCTGATTTGATATTAGCCAAGGTCCAACTCCCAAATAGTTCTATGAGGACAATTCAAAGGCCGAGGAATATGCCTCTTTAGCCCGTGGTTGTCAATGGATTTGTGCAAATAAGCGCCGCTGAAACAACGACGCCTGGTTACGTTTCGATGGCGCAAGATTCTACCAGCTTCATGCAGATGAATACAGCTTATTCACAAGAAAAATGGTATTGCCCAACGGCGAGCGCAGAAAAAGCCGCTGTCATCGCGGGAAAGGCGCATTCGCGGGTTAACCTTCCCGACGGTACTTGGTATAATCCGCCGATTTCCACAAACCTGAGCCAGCCATGAAGTTTATCCGCGGCATACATAACCTCCGGGAGCAGCATCGCGGCTGCGTACTGACCATTGGTAATTTTGATGGCGTGCATCGCGGCCATCAGGCACTGCTGGCCCGGCTGTGCGAAGAAGGACGCAGGCGTAATCTACCGGTAGTGGTGATGTTGTTTGAACCACAGCCGCTGGAGCTTTTTGCCGCCGATAAAGCGCCCGCAAGACTGACGCGACTGCGTGAAAAGCTTCGCTATCTGAGCGAGGCGGGCGTTGACGCGGTTCTCTGCCTGCGATTCAATCGCCGGTTTGCCGCGCTTTCGGCGCACAGCTTTGTCACCGATCTGCTGGTTGACAAGCTGGACGTCCGGTTTCTGGCGGTAGGCGATGATTTCCGCTTTGGCGCTGGTCGCGAAGGGGATTTCCTGTTATTACAGAAAGCGGGTACCGATTACGGTTTTGACGTTATCAGCACCCAGACCTTTTGTGACGACGGCAAGCGCATCAGCAGCACGGCGGTGCGCCAGGCGCTGGCAGCGGACGACTTACCGCTGGCGGCCGCGCTTCTGGGACATCCTTTCAGCATTTCCGGCCGCGTAGTGCACGGCGATGCGTTAGGCCGCACTATCGGCTTTCCGACCGCAAACCTGCCGTTAAGGCGCTGTGTTTCACCGGTAAAAGGCGTCTATGCCGTCGAGGTTCACGGCCTCGGCGAGAAGCCGCTGCCCGGCGTCGCCAATATCGGCACGCGTCCCACGGTAGCGGGCATACGTCAGCAGCTGGAAGTGCATCTGCTGGATGTTGCAATTGACCTGTACGGGCGCCATATAGACGTGGTGCTGTGTAAGAAAATACGAAACGAGCAGCGTTTTGCCTCGCTTGACGCGCTCAAAGAGCAAATTGCTAAAGACGTGGTGGCGGCCCGAACCTTTTTTGGGCTGAACGCACCGGTTTAAACAGAAGCGAAATACGGAATCGAGAATCTGATGAGTGACTATAAATCTACCCTGAATTTGCCGGAAACGGGGTTCCCGATGCGTGGCGATCTGGCCAAACGCGAACCGGGAATGCTGCAACGTTGGTATGATGACAATCTGTACGGCATCATCCGCGAAGCCAAAAAAGGGAAAAAAACCTTTATCCTGCATGACGGCCCTCCTTACGCGAACGGCAGCATTCATATTGGTCACTCAGTTAACAAGATTCTGAAAGACATTATTGTGAAGTCCAAAGGCCTCGCGGGCTTCGATTCGCCTTATGTACCGGGCTGGGACTGTCACGGGCTGCCTATCGAACACAAAGTTGAGCAGATGATCGGCAAGCCGGGCGAAAAGGTCACGGCTGCGGAATTCCGTGCGGCGTGCCGTAACTACGCGGCAGAGCAGGTCGAAGGCCAGAAGAAAGACTTTATCCGTCTGGGCGTGCTGGGCGACTGGGATCGTCCCTACCTGACGATGAACTTCCAGACCGAAGCCAATATCATTCGCGCGTTGGGTAAAATCATCGGCAATGGCCATCTGCATAAAGGCGCGCGTCCGGTGCACTGGTGCCTGGACTGCCGTTCCGCGCTGGCGGAAGCGGAAGTTGAGTATTACGACAAAACCTCCCCTTCTATCGACGTCATGTTTAATGCCGTAGATAAAGATGCCGTGCGCGCTAAGTTTGCCGTAGACAGCGTGGAAGGCCCAATTTCACTGGTGATCTGGACCACTACACCCTGGACGATGCCGGCTAACCGCGCTATCTCTCTGCATCCTGAGTTTGACTATCAGCTGGTGCAGATCGAAGGCCGTGCGCTAATCCTGGCGAAGGACCTGGTTGAGAGCGTTATGAAACGCGCGGGCATCAGCGAATGGCAGGTGCTGGGCGAAACCAAAGGCGCAACGCTGGAATTACAGCCTTTCCAGCATCCTTTCCTCGAGCTGACTTCGCCTGTAGTGCTGGGCGAACACGTCACGCTGGATGCGGGTACGGGTGCGGTGCACACGGCGCCAGCTCACGGCCCGGATGACTACGTCATCGGCCAGAAATACGGTATCGAAGCGGCTAACCCGGTTGGCCCGGACGGCCGCTATCTGCCGGGCACTTATCCAACGCTGGATGGTGTTAACGTCTTCAAAGCCAACGATATGATCGTTGAGCTGCTGCGTGAGAAAGGCGCACTGCTGCACGTTGAAAAACTGCTGCACAGCTATCCACACTGCTGGCGCCACAAAACGCCGATTATCTTCCGCGCGACGCCGCAGTGGTTTATCAGCATGGATCAGAAAGGCCTGCGCGAGCAGTCGCTGAAAGAGATCAAAGGCGTGCAGTGGATCCCTGACTGGGGCCAGGCGCGTATCGAATCAATGGTCGCTAACCGCCCGGACTGGTGTATCTCTCGCCAGCGTACGTGGGGCGTGCCGATGTCGCTGTTCGTGCATAAAGAGACCGAGCAGCTGCATCCGGATACGCTGGCGCTGATGGAAAAAGTGGCGCAGCGCGTTGAGCAGGATGGGATCCAGGCCTGGTGGGATCTGGATGCGAAAGAGCTGTTAGGCGACGATGCGGATAACTACGTCAAGGTGCCTGATACGCTGGACGTGTGGTTTGACTCCGGCTCTACCAGCTACTCCGTGGTTGATGCCCGTCCGGAATTCGGTGGCCATTCACCGGATATGTATCTGGAAGGCTCCGACCAGCATCGCGGCTGGTTCATGTCCTCGCTGATGATCTCAACGGCGATGAAAGGCAAGGCGCCTTATCGTCAGGTACTGACGCACGGTTTCACCGTGGACGGTCAGGGCCGCAAGATGTCCAAGTCGATCGGCAACACCGTATCGCCGCAGGACGTTATGAACAAGCTGGGCGGCGATATCCTGCGCCTGTGGGTCGCCTCTACCGACTACTCTGGCGAAATGGCCGTGTCGGACGAAATCCTGAAGCGCTCGGCGGATGCCTATCGTCGTATCCGTAACACCGCGCGCTTCCTGCTGGCTAACCTGAACGGCTTTAATCCGGAAACGGACAGCGTCAAGCCAGAAGAAATGGTGGTGCTGGATCGCTGGGCCGTAGGCCGTGCGCAAGCAGCGCAGGACGATATTATCGCTTCCTATGCCAGCTACGACTTCCACGAAGTTGTGCAGCGCCTGATGCAGTTCTGCTCGGTTGAGATGGGTTCGTTCTATCTGGATATCATCAAAGACCGCCAGTACACCGCGAAGGCCGATGGCCTTGCGCGCCGCAGCTGCCAGACCGCGCTTTACTATATTGCGGAAGCGCTGGTGCGCTGGATGGCACCAATCATGTCCTTCACGGCAGATGAGATCTGGAACGAGCTGCCGGGCAAACGCGAGAAGTATGTCTTTACCGAAGAGTGGTACGACGGCCTGTTTGGCCTGGCGGAAAGCGAATCGATGAACGATGATTTCTGGGCCGAGCTGCTGAAAGTGCGTGGCGAAGTTAACAAAGTCATCGAGCAGGCGCGTGCCGATAAGCGCGTGGGCGGCTCGCTGGAAGCCACGGTAACGCTGTACGCCGATGCGGAACTGGCACAGAAGCTGACCAGCCTGAGCGACGAGCTGCGCTTTGTGCTGCTGACTTCCGGCGCGCAGGTTGCGGATTACGCGCTGGCTACGGAAGAAGCGCAGCAGAGCGAGCTGCTGAAAGGCCTGAAGATCGCGCTGCATAAAGCGGAAGGCGAGAAGTGCCCGCGCTGCTGGCATTACGCCACCGATATCGGCCAGAGCGCAGAGCATCCGGAAATCTGTGGCCGCTGCGTCACCAACGTGAGCGGCGCTGGCGAACAGCGTAAGTACGCCTGATGAGCCGGCCGATTCTTTCTACCGGACTGCGCTGGCTATGGCTGGTGCTGGTGGTGATCGCCGTCGACTTCGGCAGCAAGCAGTGGATTATGCATACGCTGATGCTGCATGAGTCGATGTCGGTTATGCCGTTCTTCAACTTTTTTTACGCGCATAACTACGGCGCGGCCTTCAGCTTCCTGGCCGATAAAGGCGGCTGGCAGCGCTGGTTCTTCGCCGCTATCGCGGTGGCGATAGCCGTTGCGCTGCTGGTGATGATGTACCGCACCGAGGCCAGTAAAAAGCTGAACAATATCGCCTACGCGCTGATTATCGGCGGCGCGTTAGGCAATTTGTTCGACCGCGCGTATCACGGCTTTGTGGTCGATTTCATCGACTTTTACGTTGGCGACTGGCATTTTGCCACCTTCAACATCGCGGACTGCGGCATCTGTATCGGTGCCGCGCTGATTGTGCTGGAAGGCTTCCTTACGCCTGCCGGCAAAGCGAAAAGGGCAGGGCATGACTGATTCTGTACAGCGCAACAGCGCGGTGCTGGTGCATTTCACCTTAAAACTGTCCGACGGCTCCACGGCGGAATCAACGCGGGATAACGGCAAGCCCGCGCTGTTCAGCCTGGGCGACGGCAGCCTGTCGACCGAGCTGGAAGAGCAGCTGCTGGGCCTGCGGCCGGGCGATAAGAAAGCCTTTTCGCTGGGGCCGGATGCCGCGTTTGGCCAGACCAGCCCGGATTTGATTCAGTACTTCTCGCGCCGTGATTTTAACGAGGCGGGCGAGCCGGAAATCGGTACCATCATGCTGTTCAGCGGTATGGACGGTAACGAAATGCCGGGCGTCATCCGCGAAATCTCCGGTGAATCCGTGACCGTGGACTTCAACCATCCGCTGGCCGGGCAGACGATCCATTTTGATGTAGAAGTGCTGGAAATCGATCCGGTGATGGAGGCGAGCAATGCAAATCCTGTTGGCTAATCCCCGCGGCTTTTGTGCCGGTGTCGATCGGGCCATCAGCATCGTGGAGCGCGCGCTGGAGATGTACGGCGCGCCTATCTACGTGCGTCACGAAGTGGTACATAACCGCTACGTCGTCAACAGCCTGCGGGAGCGCGGCGCCATCTTTATCGAAGAGATTGGCGAAGTGCCGGATAATTCTATCCTGATATTCTCCGCACACGGTGTTTCACAGGCAGTCCGCGCCGAGGCTAAAGCACGCAGCCTGACGATGCTGTTTGACGCAACCTGCCCGCTGGTGACCAAAGTGCATATGGAAGTCGCGCGTGCCAGCCGTAAGGGAACGGAAGCGGTACTGATTGGCCACGCCGGACATCCGGAAGTGGAAGGCACCATGGGCCAGTACAGCAATCCTGCTGGCGGTATGTATCTGGTGGAGTCACCAGCGGATGTTTACAAGCTGCAGGTCAAAAACGAAGAGAACCTTTGTTTTATGACGCAAACCACGCTTTCCGTTGACGATACCTCGGAAGTTATCGACGCGCTGCGCGAGCGCTTTCCGAAAATCGTCGGCCCGCGTAAGGATGATATCTGCTACGCCACGACTAACCGTCAGGAGGCCGTACGCACGCTGGCGAAAGATGCCGACGTGGTGCTGGTAGTGGGTTCGCGTAACTCCTCTAACTCCAACCGCCTGGCCGAGCTGGCGCAGCGCGCAGGCAAGCTGGCCAGGCTTATTGACTCTGCTGAAGATATTCAGGAAGAGTGGGTAAAAGGCGTGAGCTGCGTGGGCGTCACGGCTGGCGCATCTGCACCGGATATCCTGGTACAGGAAGTGATCCAGCGTCTGCGCGAGCTGGGTGGCGACGTCGCCATTGAACTGATTGGTCGCGAAGAAAACATCGTTTTTGAAGTGCCGAAAGAGCTGCGCGTGGAAGTTAAACAGGTCGATTAAGGCCCGCGGCTACGCTGAAAGTTCTTCTTAAGCCCGAAGTAAAACATTAATCCTGTTTTTACTTCGGGCTTTTTATTTTCCTGCCTTTCCTGAATTTGTCACGCCTTTCCCGTTTTAAAAAAGCCGTATCGATCAACTTTTCTTATGATTTAGCTTGCTCTGAAAAGCGAAGCCGTTTGTTATAACTGCGGGAATAAATAAACAGGAGGAAAAATGGGATACTACGAATTAAGAAAATCACACAAGCAGACGCAGCAGCCCTGGTATTTTGTACTGATCGCCAGCAACCATGAAGTCATTGCCGTCAGCGAAATGTACGCCAGCAAGCAGAGCGCACTGAACGGGATTAAATCCGTGCGCGCTAACGCCCCATCTGAAGACGTGCGCGATAAAACCTGACCACCCGCGGAGGTGATTAATCCTGCCTCCGCATCGCAACTTCGCTATGCTTACTCCTTGCCGTAATTTTAAGGAGTTTGCAGTGAATATTATCGCGATCATGGGACCGCACAACGCGTTCTATAAGGATGAACCCATCCGCGAACTGGATGACGCATTACGCGCCCAGGGCTTTCAAACCATTTATCCAAAAGACGCGGCGGACCTGCTAAAGCTGATTGAGCACAATCCACGCATCTGCGGCGTTATCTTCGACTGGGATGAGCACGGCTTCGAACTTTGCAGTGAAATCAATCAGCTTAACGAATATCTGCCGCTGTACGCCTTTATCAATACCCATTCAACCATGGACGTCAGCGTTAATCAGATGCGTATGGCGATCTGGTTCTTTGAGTATGGCCTGGGCGCAGCGGAAGATATCTCGCAGCGTATTCGTCAATATACTGATGAATATGTCGATACCATTACGCCACCGCTGACCAAAGCGCTGTTTACCTATGTGAAAGAAGGGAAATACACCTTTTGTACGCCAGGGCATATGGCGGGAACGGCGTTCCAGAAAAGCCCGGTCGGCAGCCTGTTTTATGACTTCTTTGGCGGTAACGCGCTGAAGGCGGACGTATCGATTTCCGTTACCGAGCTGGGATCGCTGCTCGATCATACCGGCCCGCATCTGGAAGCAGAAGAGTACATTGCGCGTACCTTTGGCGCAGAGCAGAGCTACATGGTGACCAATGGCACCTCAACATCCAATAAGATTGTTGGTATGTACGCCGCGCCGACGGGCAGCACGGTGCTGATTGACCGCAACTGCCATAAGTCGCTGACGCATCTGCTGATGATGAGCGATATCGTGCCGCTGTGGCTCAAGCCAACCCGCAACGCGCTGGGCATTCTGGGCGGTATCCCGAAACGGGAATTTACGCGGGAAAGCATAGCGCAGAAGGTTGAGCAGACAGAGCGCGCCAGCTGGCCGGTGCATGCGGTGATCACCAACTCTACCTATGACGGACTGCTGTATAACACGCAGTACATCAAAGAGACGCTGGACGTGCCGTCAATCCACTTTGATTCTGCCTGGGTGCCCTATACCAATTTCCACCCTATCTACAGCGGATTAAGCGGCATGAGCGGCGAGCGCACGCCGGGAAAAGTGATTTACGAAACCCAGTCAACGCACAAGCTGCTGGCGGCCTTTTCCCAGGCTTCGCTGATCCACATTAAGGGCGAGTATGACGAACAGACCTTTAATGAAGCCTACATGATGCACACCACCACTTCGCCTAACTACCCGATTGTGGCCTCTATCGAAACGGCGGCGGCGATGCTGCGCGGTAACCCCGGCAAGCGGCTGATCAATCGCTCCGTCGAGCGGGCGCTGCATTTCCGTCGCGAAGTGCAGCGGTTACGGGAAGAGTCGGAAGGCTGGTTCTTTGATATCTGGCAGCCGGAAGGCGTGGATGAACCGCAGTGCTGGCCAATCCAGCCGGGCGAAGAAGACTGGCACGGCTTTAACGATGCCGATGCTGACCACATGTATCTGGATCCGATTAAGGTCACTATCCTCACGCCGGGCATGAGCGAGCAGGGCGTGATGGCGGATGAAGGGATCCCGGCTGCGCTGGTGGCAAAATATCTCGACGAGCGCGGCGTGGTGGTCGAAAAAACCGGGCCTTATAATCTGCTGTTCCTGTTCAGCATCGGCATTGATAAAACCAAAGCGATGAGCGTGCTGCGCGGGTTAACGGAATTCAAACGCGCTTTCGATCTCAATCTGCGCGTAAGGAATATGTTGCCGGATCTCTACGCGCAGGCACCTGAGTTTTACCGCAATATGCGTATTCAGACGCTGGCCCAGGGGATCCATACGCTGATCCGCGATCACGATTTGCCAAGGCTGATGCTACAGGCGTTTGATAAGCTGCCGGAGATGAAGCTGACGCCGCACCAGATGTTCCAGCAGCAGGTGAAGGGGAATGTGGAAACGGTGGATATCAGCAAGCTGGTGGGCCGGGTTTCGGCCAATATGATCCTGCCATATCCGCCTGGCGTTCCGGTAGTGATGCCGGGCGAGATGATTACCGAAGAGAGCCGTGCGGTGCTCGACTTTCTGCTGATGCTTTGCACCATCGGCCGCCACTATCCCGGCTTTGAAACCGATATTCATGGCGCAACCCTGACTGACGAAGGACAATATCTGGTGCGCGTACTGAAAGCGTAGTTCCGGAATTGTGCCATTGTCGTAAGCTTCCGGTCTGCGTAAGGTAGCCGGAAGCCATTATTCAGGAGAAGAGATGTTTATCAGGCAGGTTCACCATATTGCTATTATCGCCAGTCATTACGAAACCAGTAAGGCCTTTTACTGCAACGTGCTGGGTTTTACCCTGATGGGCGAAGTGTATCGTGAGGCAAGAGATTCC
Organism: Erwinia phyllosphaerae; assembly: GCF_019132875.1. Taxonomy (GTDB): domain Bacteria; phylum Pseudomonadota; class Gammaproteobacteria; order Enterobacterales; family Enterobacteriaceae; genus Erwinia; species Erwinia phyllosphaerae. Next base: position 10,431 of record NZ_JAHSPF010000015.1, on the reverse strand, counting down.
TGGAAAGGCGATCTGGCGCTGAACGGTGATTACGTTATTGAGCTGTTCTCTTTCCCTTCACCGCCAGCGCGCCCCAACGGACCAGAAGCCTGCGGACTGCGCCATTTGGCGTTCAGCGTGGATGATATTGACGCGGCAAAGCGCCATCTTGAAGAGAAGGGCGTGGTCTGCGAAGAAATTCGTATCGATCCGCTGACCGATAAGCGCTACACCTTCTTTAAAGATCCGGATGGTTTGCCGCTGGAGCTGTACCAGGCGTAAAATAGCGCGCCGCCTTTTTTGCAGGAATTTGCATGTCACTGCCCGATCTTCAACAGCATATTGCTGGCCAGACTCATCTGCTGGTGGCCTACAGCGGCGGTCTGGACTCTACCGTGCTGCTGCATCAGCTGGTTTGTTTGCGGCAGCAGCAGCCTTTTTCGCTGCGCGCTATCCATATTCACCACGGGCTTAATCCGCTGGCGGAGAGCTGGGTTGCGCACTGTCAGCAGCAGTGCGCACGATGGCAGGTGGAACTGGAAGTGGTCAACGTGCAGGTTGACGGTCGTGAAAAAGGCATCGAGGCGGCGGCGCGTGAAGCTCGCTACCGGGCTTTTCGACAGCATATTCAGCCGGGCGAAGCTTTGCTGACCGCGCAGCACCTGGACGATCAGTGTGAAACGCTGCTGCTGGCGCTAAAAAGAGGCAGCGGCCCGGCCGGGCTTGCCGCAATGCCGGATAAAATGCATGCCGGTGCTTATGTGCATTTACGGCCTCTGCTCAGGCAGACGCGTGCACAGCTGGAACTGTGGGCGGCAGAGCAGCAGCTGAGCTGGATCGAGGATGACAGTAACCAGGACACGCGCTACGACCGCAATTTCCTGCGTCAGCAAATCCTTCCGCAGCTGGCGGCTCGCTGGCCGCACTTTGCCCAGGCGACGGCGCGCAGTGCGGCGCTGTGCGGTGAGCAGGAGCAGCTGCTGGATGAACTGCTTGCCGAATCGCTGCATGCGCTAATCGATAAGCAAGGCGCGCTGGCCATTCAGACGCTGGAACCGATGAGCGCCGTGCGTCGTGCGGCACTGCTGCGGCGCTGGATAGCGCATCATCATGGCCTGATGCCGTCGCGGGACGCTTTGTCGCGTATCTGGCAGGAGGTGGCGTGCAGCCGCGAAGATGCGGAGCCGCGCCTGCAGTTAGGTAATTTTGAAGTGCGGCGCTTTCGCGACAGGCTTTACTGGCTGGCACGCCATCCTTCAGTACGCGACCAAATTATCGACTGGCCGGTTACGGCGTCGTTTCTGACCTTGCCCGCAAAGATCGGCAGGCTGGAGCGAGCTGATAAAGGTACCCCGGTGCGCGCGCCGCAGGCTGGTGAAGCGGTCAGCGTGCGGTTTCAGGCACAGGGAAAATTTCATATTCTTGGCCGCGCGGGCAGCCGCCCGATAAAAAAAATTTGGCAGGAGCTGGGTATTCCGCCGTGGCAGCGTGAACGCACGCCTCTGCTGTTTTATGGCGATCGCCTGATTGCCGCCCCAGGCGTTTTCGTTACCCGTGAAGGCGACCCGAAGCAACAACCCGGCTGGCACATTTGCTGGCAACAGGAAGAGCAATGAAAAAAATAGTGGTATCGGCGCTGCTGCTGGCAGCCAGTTTGCCAGCTATGGCGGCTGGCAACGTGCAGGCAGGGCAGCAAAAAGCCGCCAGCTGTCAGGGCTGTCACGGCGCGAGTGGAAAAGCATCCGTGTCGCTTTATCCCAACCTTGCCGGACAAAACAGCGACTATCTGGTTCATGCGCTACAGGCTTATAAAAAAGGCGATCGGAGTAATGGTCAGGCGGAAGTGATGAAGGCTTTCGTGGCGGGATTAAGCGATGACGATATGGCAGATTTAGCGGCGTATTACGCCAGTTTAAAGCCATAATGGCGAAAGGGGCGGAAGAGTTTCCGCCCGAGGGATTTAGTCAGACTCGCTGACGACGACGGTGCCCAGTTCAGGATGGCTGAAGCTGGCAATATGATCGAGACGCAGTTCGCGGATCTCGCCTGAGAGATCGACAACCAGATATTCGACCTTTTTGCGTAACAGCAGATCGGTCGCTTTGGCCTGCAGCTGCTCGCCGTCTTTCATCGACAGCGCCAGCGTCCACTCTTTCTGGCAGGCCAGTTCCAGGTTGTCGTAATCATCGCAATTGATCGGTTGGTATTCATTCGTCAACATAATCGCTCACCAATAAGTTAGCAGCAGCAAAAGCTGCCTGTTCCCTGATTGAAGAGTGTAGCTCAGGATTAGCCGCTACCTCATCAAGCGCTTTTAGCACACAACCCAACGCGTCCGGCACGTATCCCAGATCGCCGCTGCCGATTTCAGCATATTTACGGCGAATTAATTCACAATAATGCACAGGCACCTCAAGAATTTTCAGTGGCGACTTGCCGACTATACCACAGGATTTTGGGGGAAATCAGTCCGGCGAAGCGTGATTTGCTACGCTGACGGGTTACAATAGCGGATAACAACAACAAGGATTCTCATGGCACTTAAAGCGACCATTTATAAAGCCACGGTCAACGTGGCGGATATGGACAAAAATGTTTTTCTCGACAGCACCCTGACGCTGGCTCGTCATCCTTCCGAAACGGAGGAAAGGCTAATGCTGCGGCTGCTGGCATGGCTGGTTAACGCGCATGAACGCCTGACTTTTACCCGGGGTTTAAGCGCGGAAGACGAACCGGAAATCTGGCTGATGAACGACCATAACGGCATTGAAGTTTGGGTCGAGCTGGGCCTGCCGGATGAGCGCCGGCTAAAAAAAGCCTGCAATCGCGCAGCCCGCGTATACTTGTATACTTATAACGCTCGCGCCGCGCAGATCTGGTGGCAGCAGAACCAGAGCAAGCTACAGCAGGAAAACCTGACCGTGCGTTTTCTGGATGATGAACAGCTAAAAGCGCTGACCCAGCTGGCTTCGCGCTCGATGACGCTCCAGGCGACTATTCAGGACGGCACTATCTGGCTGTCGGACGACCAGCATCATCTGGAGCTGCGCTTTACCGACTGGCTGATTGACGGCAAAGCGGCATGATTGTTCTGTCACGTAACGTCACTATTCCGGACAGCGAGCTGGAGTTAACGGCAATCAGAGCGCAGGGTAACGGTGGTCAGAATGTGAATAAAAGCTCTACGGCTATCCATTTGCGGTTTGATATCCGCGCTTCGGGCCTGCCGGAGTTTTACAAAGAGCGTCTGCTTTCTGCCAGCCATCATCTGATTACGCCGGAAGGCATCGTCATTATTAAAGCCCAGGAGTATCGCAGCCAGGAGATGAACCGCGAAGCGGCGCTAAAAAGGCTGGAGAACCTGATTCAGGAGCTGACGGTAGTGGAAAAAACGCGGCGGGCAACGCGACCCACGCTGGCGTCAAAAAAGCGCCGGCTGGAGGGCAAAGCACGTAAAGCCACGACCAAATCACTACGTGGAAAAATGCGACGCGTATCGGATTGAGTCTGAAGCACAGGAGAATAAATGAAAAAAATCCTGATTGTTCTGGTGGTATCTCTGTTTTTTGGCCCGCTGATGGGCTGCCAGAACTACGATGTGGCTGCCACGGTGCAGCCGCGTGCAGCGACCGTGCAAAAATATCAGGGTGTGATCCCCTGTGCCGACTGTCCCGGCATTCGGGTCACGCTCTCTTTACAGCAGGGCGGACGCTATAGCCTGAACGAGTATTATCTGGCATCTGATAATGTCCACAATGACGAACAGGGGCACTGGTCGCGCACGGCAGAGAAGCTGGTATTGATTTCAGACGAAGGGGAAAAGCACTATTTTCATCCGCAGGCTAACGGACTGGAAATGACGGATGCGAGCGGGAAAGCTATCTCGACAACGATGAGTTATCGGCTGAGGCCGGTTGAAGCGGGAAGCTGAAGCGGCGGACAGAGCGCCCGCCGCTGACTTTTAGCCGTTAATCTCAGCCAGCAGGAAATCCAGAATTTCGCCGGTTTTAATCATCTGCTTCTCGCCCGCGCGACGGGACTTGTACTCCACCTCTTCGCTGTCGAGATTGCGATCGCCGATCACCACGGTATGCGGCACGCCAATCAGCTCCATATCGGCAAACATTACGCCAGGACGCTCTTTACGGTCATCCAGAATAACGTCAACGCCCCTGGCGCGCAGCTGGCTGTAGAGCTCCTCTGCCAGTTCCTTCACGCGGAAAGATTTGTGCATATTCATGGGCAGAATAGCAACCTGGAATGGCGCCAGCGCCGCAGGCCAGATAATGCCTCGCTCGTCGTGGTTCTGCTCAATAGCGGCGGCCACGATACGGGTAATACCAATGCCGTAACAGCCCATGGTCAGCGTCTGGTTGCGGCCATCTTCGCCCTGGACGGACGCTTTCATCGCTTCGGAATATTTGGTGCCAAGCTGGAAGATATGGCCTACTTCGATACCGCGCTTAATCAGCAGCGTGCCTTTACCATCCGGGCTGGCATCGCCTTCCACTACTTTACGCAGGTCGGCCACGCGCGGCAGCGGCAGGTCGCGCTGCCAGTTGATACCGGTCAGATGCTTGCCGTCTTTGTTGGCACCGGCACAGAAGTCGCTCATCATCGCCACGGTACGATCGACTACCACAGGCAGCGTCAGGCCAACCGGGCCGAGTGAACCAGGACCGGCGCCAAGCGCAGCGCGGATCTCTTCTTCGGTAGCGAAGGTCAGTGGCGCGGCGACGATATCGATTTTTTCCGCTTTGATCTCATTCAGCTCGTGATCGCCGCGTACCATCAGCGCAACCAGCGAGTGACCGCTCTCTTTGGTCGCTTTGACCAGTAGCGTTTTCACCGTCTTTTCAATCGCTACCTTGTGCTGCTCAACCAGCGCCGCGATGGTTTTAGCATTCGGCGTGTCGATTTCCGTCATTGGCTGGGTAGCATCGGCACGGCTACCGGCTGGCGCGACGGCTTCCGCCAGCTCAATGTTTGCCGCGTAGTCTGAACCGGTAGAGAAAACGATATCGTCTTCGCCGCTTTCCGCCAGTACCTGGAACTCATGCGAGGCGCTGCCGCCGATTGAACCGGTATCAGCCTGTACCGCGCGGAAGTCCAGTCCCATACGCGCAAAGCTCTGGCTATAGGCACGATACATATCGTCATAGGTCGCCTGCAGGGACTCCTGCGACGTATGGAACGAGTAGGCATCTTTCATGATGAACTCGCGCGAACGCATGACGCCAAAGCGCGGACGTACTTCATCACGGAATTTGGTCTGGATCTGGAAAAGATTCAGCGGCAGCTGCTTATAAGAGCTCAGCTCGTTACGGATCAGATCGGTGATCACTTCCTCGTGCGTTGGGCCAAGCACGAAAGGACGTTCGCCACGATCGACGAAACGCAGCAGCTCGGGCCCGTACTGCTCCCAGCGTCCGCTTTCCTGCCACAAATCGGCAGGCTGCACAACCGGCATAGAGATCTCGATAGCACCGGCGTTGTTCATCTCTTCACGCACGATGTTTTCGACTTTTTTCAGTACGCGCAGGCCGGTAGGCAGCCAGGTATAAAGACCAGAAGCCAGTTTACGGATCATCCCGGCGCGCAGCATCAGCTGGTGGCTGATGACTTCAGCGTCGGCAGGAGTCTCCTTCTGGGTGGAGAGCAGGTATTGAGTAGTACGCATGAGTTACGATTCCAGTTAAGCAGAAAGCGACATTAAGCCAGGCTAAAAAAATGCTGGCGGCTAGTGTACCAGCGTGACCAAAGACTCAAAAGACACGGAAGATAAATTAACGGCTATCCACGGCGGTTACCAGGGTACCTGCGGCATCAACGCGCCAGCGTACGTTGAAATCCAGCAGCCACGCGGCATACTCGCGCTCCGGCTCTTCGCCTTTGCGGTAGGCCGGTCTGGGATCTTGCGCCAGAACCTCGGCAATAAAACGTTCCAGATGGGGATAGCGTTTACCATGTTGAGCAATCTGCTGTTTTGCCTGCGCTGAAAAAGCGACGGGCATAGCCGCCGGGGGCGCATCCTGAGCAAAGCCCGCCTGCGCTGAAGGGATTGCTTCGGCAAAAGGCAGATAGGGCTTGATATCCACAACCGGCGTGCCGTCGACCAGATCCAGGCTGCCCAGTTCCAGAATCACCTCGCCTTTTGCGGTGCGGATCCCTTTTAACTCAACCAGCGACATGCCGATTGGGTTGGGGCGAAAGGTAGAGCGGGTGGCAAAAACGCCCATTCGTGTGTTGCCCCCCAACCGTGGCGGTCGTACGGTTGGTCGCCAGCCGCCGGCCATCGTCTGATGAAAAACAAACAGCAGCCAGAGGTGGCTAAACGCTTCCAGTCCTCTTACGGCTTCAGGCTGATTGTAGGGCGGCAACAGTCGCAGCTCGCCGCCGCCATCCTGAACCAAACCGGGCTGGCGAGGAACAGCGAACTTTTCCTTCCACGGAGAGTGGATAGTGCCGACTGGCTGGAAGGTGAAACTCATTGGCCGCTAACTTTCAGCGCGGAACCCTGGCAGACCGCCTGACGATAGCAGCCCTGAGAATTGGTGACGATTTCACATTTGTGCAGCAGCACCGCATTGGCTTTCATACCCGATGCACGTATCTGCATTCTTTTACGAGCGGTAGCAATATTGGGCGGCGAACCCTGGCGGCTGCTCTGGCAATCTTCGCCATAAACTTCGCCCAAATCGCGGAAAGGTTTGCTGACCAGATCGCTGGCATCGCTATAAAGTTTTACCGGCACAGGACGTGGCGCAGGCTTAACATGGGCTGATTCAGTCTGTGCAGGCTGCCTGAAAGGCTCCACAGGCTTATAAGGTTTATGCAGCAATGAGCACCCTGTTAGCGAAAGGGCTAACAAACAGAGCGGTACAACACGCATGGGAACATCCTCATTGTCGGTAAAAGAGGCGTTATTGAAGCAAGCCCGACGGCAAATAACAAGCGGGGATAAATGAACAAAGCGGGCTATTGCCCGCTTTGTTGAAGTAACAGCTACGTAACCGAAAGAATTAATCGGTACGGAATTGTCTTTACCAGCCTTTTACTGCACCGCCGTTGAAAATTTTGTTAGCGGCCTGTTCAACTTCATCCGAGTGGTAGGCCTCAACAAATTTCTTCACGTTTTCAGCATCTTTATTGTCTTCACGAGCGACAATCAGGTTCACGTAAGGCGAGTCTTTATCCTCAACAAAGATACCATCCTTCGCCGGTGTCAGGTTGATCTGGCTGGCATAAGTCGTATTGATCACCGCCAGCGCAATTTGCTGATCGTCCAGCGAGCGCGGCAGCTGCGGCGCTTCCAGCTCAACCAGTTTGATGTTTTTAGGATTGGAAACCACGTCCAGTGAGGTAGGCAGCAGGCCGACACCTTCTTTCAACTTAATCAGCCCTACTTTTTGCAGCAGCAGCAGCGAGCGGCCCAGGTTGGTTGGATCGTTAGGAATCGCAACCTGCGCGCCGTTCTGCAGCTCGTCCAGCGACTTGATTTTTTTAGAGTAGCCGGCGATTGGATAGACAAAGGTGCTACCGACAGAAACCAGCTTATAGTTGCGGTCTTTGATTTGCTGATCCAGATAAGGCTTGTGCTGGAAAGCGTTAACGTCAATATCGCCCTTGCTCAGCGCTTCGTTAGGTAATACATAGTCGTTAAAAGTGACCAGCTCTACGTCCAGGCCATATTTATCTTTAGCGACTTGCTTAGCGACTTCAGCCACCTGTTGCTCCGCACCTACAATCACACCAACCTTAATATGGTTAGGATCTTTTTCTTTTTGATCGCATCCTACCAGCGCCAGAGTACCAATCAGCGCGCCCACAGCGGCAAACGTTTTAAAATTAAAAGACATATCCTTTCCTTTATTTGTCAGAACAGTTATTTGTGGGTGACAGCACGAGCAATGCGGTCGCCGCAGAACTGAATTAAATAAACTAACACCACTAACAGCACCAGCACGGTATTCATTACCGTCGCGTTGTAGCCAATATAGCCATACTGGATCCCAATCTGACCAAGGCCGCCTGCGCCGACGGCACCGCCCATGGCAGAATAGCCTACCAGCGTGATTAGCGTGATAGTGGCCGCGTTAATCAGGCCGGGCAGGGCTTCCGGCAGCAGGACTTTTTTCACAATCTGCAAGGGCGTCGCGCCCATCGCACGTGAAGCCTCAATCAAGCCGTGCGGCAGTTCCAGCAGTGTGTTTTCCACCATACGCGCAATAAAAGGTGCCGCGCCGATGGTCAAGGGTACGATGGCCGCCTGCAGGCCGATAGAAGTGCCCACGATCAGTCTGGTAAAAGGAATCATCCACACCAGCAGAATAATAAACGGAATAGCGCGGAAGATATTGACCACTGCCGATAAAAAGCGGTACAGCGCACGGTTTTCAATAATCTGGCCCGGACGAGTAACGTAGAGCAGCACGCCGAGCGGCAGTCCAAGCACAAAGCCAAAGAAACCCGAAACGAAGGTCATGACCAGCGTCTCCCAAACGCCACGGCAAAGAAGAAGAATCATCGCCTCAGACATAACCTAATACCTCTACCTTTACATGATGTTCCTGAAGAAAAGCGATTGCCGCCTGAGTATCTACTTTTGCGCCGTGCATTTCGGCCAGCATAATGCCGAATTTCACGCCGCCGGCGTAATCCATCTGCGCGCTAATAATGTTGTTATTCACGTTAAAGTTGCGGGCGGCTTCAGACAGCAGCGGCGCATCCACGGACTGGCCGGTAAATTCCAGCCGTAATAAAGGAATGCTTTCTGGTTTTGGCGCGACTGATAAACGTTGCGCATAATCTTCCGGGATATCCAGATGCAGCGTTGACTGGATGAACTGCTGTGCCAGAGGCGTTTTAGGATGAGAGAACACCTCACTCACCGTGTCCTGCTCAATCAACTGCCCCTGGCTAATAACGGCAACGCGATCGCAGATACGTTTTACTACATCCATTTCATGGGTAATTAACAGGATAGTGATGCCCAAACGACGGTTGATGTCTTTAAGCAGCTCCAGAATCGCTCTGGTAGTAGCCGGATCCAGCGCGCTGGTGGCTTCGTCGCACAAGAGGATTTTGGGATTGGTAGCCAGCGCACGAGCAATTGCCACGCGCTGTTTCTGGCCGCCGGACAGATTGGCTGGCCAGGCGTCATGCTTATCTGCCAAACCGACCAGTTCCAGTAATTCGCTAACCCGCGCGTTGATTTCCGTCCGCGAAAGCTTGCCCAACTCCAGCGGCAGAGCAACATTGCCCGCCACCGTACGGGAGTTAAGCAGATTAAAATGCTGGAATATCATGCCGATTTGACGTCGCGCCTGAGTCAGCTGGCTTTCTGAAAAAGCGGTTAACTCCTGATTGTCTACCAGTACGGTACCGGAAGTCGGGCGTTCAAGCAGATTTACACAGCGAATAAGCGTGCTCTTACCGGCACCAGACGAACCGATAACGCCATAGATTTGGCCGGCGGGCACTTCCAGACTGACGTCCGACAACGCGGTGATAGTGCGAGTGCCCTGTTGGAACACTTTGCTGATATTCTGAAGTTTTATCATTTTATTATCGTAATAAGGTTAGCCGTGGCAAATATTCGTCTGCATTTTCATACAGCGAGATGCGAGTGGATGGTAAGGCATCCAGACGTCTGAATCAATCGATGCACGCTTAAGGGCATTCTCTGGCGGAGCGCAAACGTGCGATACTGGTCTTAACATTTGTAGCAGGAGTTTCTACGTGACCAATAAAGTCCCAGCAATCTTTCTTGACCGTGACGGCACCATGAACGTCGATCACGGCTATGTGCATGAGATCGACAACTTCCAGTTTATCGACGGCGTCATTGAGGCAATGCGCGAACTTAAAAAAATGGGCTTCGCGCTGGTAATGGTAACCAACCAGTCCGGCATTGCTCGCGGCATCTTTACTGAAGATACCTTTATGCAGCTAACGGAATGGATGGACTGGTCGCTGGCCGATCGGGAAGTTGACCTGGATGGTATCTACTATTGCCCGCATCATCCGGAAGGAACGGTAGAAGAGTATCGCCAGGAGTGTGACTGCCGTAAACCTCAGCCGGGCATGTTGCTTTCGGCACAGAAGGAATTGAACATCGATATGGCCGCTTCTTATATGGTTGGCGACAAAATTGATGACATGCAGGCAGGCAAAGCGGCCGGGGTAGGTATAAAGGTATTAGTACGTAGCGGGAAAGCGGTTACGGAAGAGGGCGAAAATGCAGCAGATTGGGTGCTGGATAGCCTGGCTGACCTGCCTTCACGCATTAAAAAGCGCTAAAAAGCAGCGTTGCGCGCAAAATAGCAGCGAACGATAAAAAAGATTGTTTTTATGCTTGCCTTCCTGCGCTTCCTCCCTATAATGCGCCTCCATCGACACGGAACAACGGCTTACCGGCCGCCGGGTTGAGAGGTTCAGGAAGCTGAACCG
>NZ_JAHSPF010000014.1 GCF_019132875.1 Erwinia phyllosphaerae | reverse complement strand
GGAGACGCTGATATCAATCCTGCGAGTGCCCACACAGATTGTCTGATAAATTGTTAAAGAGCGTTGCGGTAAGCGCCTTGGCGACTTACTGCGAGGTGGCGTATCTTACGCCTTCCTCCTTCAGAGTCAACTTCTTTTTCAGAAGTTTTTCTCCGGCGGTTCAGCTTCCTGAACCTCTCAACCCGGCGACTCGTAAGCCGTTGTTCCGTGTCGATGGAGGCGCATTATAGGGAGTTCTCGACGGCTGACAACCCCTAATTGCAAAAAATAACTCAACCGTTCAAAAATTAGCCCCAGAAGGCTAAAAGCAGTACACATAGACGATTAAACAGACAAAAATGGGCCCGAAGGCCCATTTTAAACTGTCACCGCTGTTACTGGTGCGCCACTATAGTTCCGTCCTGCACGTCCATTTCAACTGTTTTACCCGGAACCAGCTGGCCAGAAAGTATCTGTTGAGCCAGTGGATTCTCGATCTGCTGCTGAATGGCGCGTTTTAACGGCCTTGCACCATACACAGGGTCGTAGCCGTTTTCGCCCAGCAGCTGTAAAGCAGCATCCGAGATATGCAGTTCATAGCCGCGATCCGCCAGACGGTCATACAACCGCTGCAGCTGGATTTTAGCAATAGAAGCAATATGTTTTTCACCCAGCGGATGGAAAACCACCAGCTCGTCAATACGGTTGATAAACTCCGGACGGAACTGCTGCCCGACAACCGTCATGACGACATCTTTCATTTCCGCGTAGCTTAGCGCGCCAAAGCGTTCCTGAATCAGGTCAGATCCCAGGTTAGAAGTCATAATGACAACCGTGTTACGGAAGTCGACCGTCCTGCCCTGCCCGTCCGTCAGACGACCATCATCCAGTACCTGCAACAGGATGTTGAACACGTCCGGATGCGCTTTCTCTACCTCATCCAGCAAAATAACAGAGTAAGGTCGACGACGAACGGCCTCGGTCAGATAGCCGCCCTCTTCATAGCCAACGTAGCCCGGAGGCGCGCCGACCAGACGAGACACCGCATGTTTTTCCATAAACTCTGACATATCCAGGCGAACCATCGCGTCGTCACTGTCGAACATAAAGTTCGCCAGCGCCTTACAGAGCTCGGTTTTACCCACGCCAGTTGGACCAAGGAACAGGAATGAGCCAATTGGGCGATTAGGATCGGCCAGGCCCGCACGGCTACGGCGGATTGCGTTTGAAACCGCTTCGACAGCTTCATCCTGCCCAATCACGCGCTGATGCAGTTCCTGCTCCATACGCAGCAGCTTATCGCGTTCACCTTCCATCATGCGGTCAACAGGAATACCCGTCCAGCGGGCCAGCACGTCTGCAATCTCTACATCCGTGACGCGGTTTCGCAGCAGCCGCATGGTTTTACCTTCCGCCTGGGTAGCAGCGGCCAGCTGTTTTTCCAGCTCGGGAATTTTTCCGTATTGCAGTTCCGACATCTGCGCCAAATCGCCAGTCCTTCGCGCCTGCTCCATAGAAAGCTTCGCCTGTTCCAGCTCTGCTTTAATGGTTTGCGTACCGGAAAGAGAAGCTTTTTCTGTCTTCCACTCCTCTTCCAGTTCCGAATAATCACGCTCTTTCTGGCTCAGCTCTTCTTCCAGCATATCCAGCCGCTTGATGCTGGCATCGTCCGACTCTTTTTTCAGCGCCTGCTGTTCCAGCTTCAGCTGAATAATACGGCGCTCAAGGCGATCCAGCGCCTCAGGTTTAGAGTCAATCTGCATACGGATGCTGGAAGCCGCTTCGTCAATCAGATCGATGGCTTTATCCGGCAGCTGGCGATCGGCAATATAACGGTGCGACAGCGTAGCGGCCGCGACGATGGCCGGATCGGTAATCTGCACATGGTGATGCAGTTCATAACGCTCTTTCAGGCCACGCAGAATAGCAATGGTGTCTTCAACACTTGGTTCCGCTACAAAGACTTTCTGAAAACGACGCTCAAGCGCGGCGTCTTTCTCTATATATTGACGATATTCATCCAGCGTTGTTGCGCCGACGCAGTGCAGTTCCCCGCGAGCCAGCGCAGGCTTCAGCATGTTACCGGCATCCATCGCGCCATCCGCTTTCCCGGCGCCGACCATCGTATGCAGCTCGTCAATAAAGAGGATGACGTTGCCTTCCTGTTTAGACAGGTCGTTCAGTACCCCTTTCAAACGCTCTTCAAATTCGCCACGATATTTTGCACCCGCCACCAGCGCGCCCATATCCAGCGCCAGAACCCGACGCCCTTTCAGGCCTTCAGGAACTTCGCCATTGATAATGCGCTGCGCCAGTCCTTCTACGATAGCGGTTTTACCGACGCCAGGCTCACCGATCAATACCGGGTTATTCTTGGTACGACGTTGCAGAACCTGAATCGTGCGGCGAATCTCTTCATCACGCCCGATAACCGGATCCAGTTTGCCCATCTCCGCGCGCTCGGTCAGGTCGATGGTATATTTGTTCAGTGCCTGGCGCTGATCTTCAGCTCCCTGGTCGTTCACGGTTTCGCCTCCACGCATCTGCTCAATTGCCCGCTGTAATTTTTCACTGGTTGCCCCGGCCGATTTCAATAAATCAGCCAGCGATCCGCGTGAATCCAGCGCGGCAAGCACAAAGAGTTCGGATGAGATAAAGTTGTCGGCACGCTTTTGTGCCAGTTTGTCGCAAAGATTCAGTACGCGTACGAGGTCGGCAGAAGGCTGTACATCGCCATCCGTGCCTTCTACCTGCGGCAAGCGGCTAATTGCCTGCTCAACACCGTGACGCAGCGCGGAGACATCCACACCAGCCGTAGTCAGTAAAGGTGAGACGGAACCGCCTTCCTGCTTTAGCAAGGCGCTCATCAGATGAAGTGGTTCGATAAACTGGTTGTCGCGCCCGAGTGCTAAAGACTGGGCGTCAGCAAGAGCAAGCTGGAATTTATTAGTAAGACGATCCAGACGCATAATTCCCCCTATTCAGGTCAAATTGCTACTGGAGATTAAATGAGGTCTTCCCTCAAATTTTCAAGTTAAATGACCTGAATATTTTGGTGAAAAAAAGGTCAGTCCGGACCGTCTTAGGGCGACAGGTTAGCTCAGCCAGATCAAACTTGCCATACGGCCTGTTACGCCATCACGTCTGTAAGAGAAAAATTGCTCGGGCTGCGAGAAGGTGCACAAGCCGCCACCCGTGATTTGGCGCACGTTCTGACGTGTCAGACGCAGCCTGGCGAGCTGCCAGATATCTGCATAATATTTTTCGCCTGCGGGAAGAAAAGCATCGCTGGCGGTTAAATCCTGCGCTAAAAACGCCTCGCGTACCTCTGCGCCTACTTCAAAAGCCTGCGGGCCAATTGCCGGACCCAGCCAGGCGATGATTTCTTCCGGCGGCGACGCAAAAGCAGCAAGCGTCGCTTCCAGTACGCCAGCGCAAAGTCCGCGCCAGCCAGCATGCGCGGCCGCGACTTCTTTGCCGTCCAGCGAGCTGAAAAGAACCGGCAGGCAGTCAGCCGTCATCACCGCGCAAACCGCACCGGGCTGACGCGTATAAACCGCATCGGCCTGAAGCGAACCGGGCTGAAGCGAACCAGCCTGAAGCGAACCATGCTGCTCACCGGAAAGATGAAGCACACGCGTGCCGTGAACCTGCTCCAGCCAGACAGGCGGCGAAGGCATAGCCGCCAGGCTGACGAGATGCTGCCGATTGTGCTCCACCGCAGCGAGCTGGTCACCGACATGCGCGCCAAGATTCAGAGAATCCCAGGGCGCCAGGCTGATGCCGCCCATCCGCGTGGTGCTACAGGCCCGCACGTTAGCGGGCGCATCCCATTCAGGCGTAATCAGGCTCATTACCAGTCCAGCTGATCTTTAAATTCTTCAGTATCGGCTTTAAGGGCGTCGATAAGCTCCACCATATCCTGCGGCAGCGGCGCGTGCCATTCCATCTCAATCCCGGTAACGGGATGATAGAGACGCAGCATGGTCGCGTGCAGCGCCTGACGGTCAAACTTGCGCAGCGTAGAGATAAAAGCTTCTGACGCACCTTTTGGCGGACGCGGACGGCCACCGTACAGCGGATCGCCCACCAGCGGGTGACTGATATGCGACATATGCACGCGGATCTGGTGCGTACGGCCCGTTTCCAGACGCAGACGCATACGCGTATGGGCACGGAAGTGCTCCATAATGCGATAGTGCGTGGTCGCCGGTTTGCCCATAGGGTGGACGGCCATGTGCGTACGCTTGGTAGAGTGACGGCTGATTGGCTCGTTTACCGTGCCGCCCGCCGTCATTCTGCCGATAGCTACTGCTTCGTACTCACGGGTAATCTCACGCAGCTGCAGAGATTCGACCAGGTGCGTTTGCGCCGGCACCGTCTTAGCCACTACCATCAGGCCGGTGGTATCTTTATCAAGACGATGGACGATGCCCGCACGCGGTACATCCGCAATAGCAGGATAGTGATGGAGCAGCGCATTCAGCACCGTACCGTCAGGATTGCCCGCGCCAGGATGCACCACCAGATCGCGCGGCTTGTTGATCACCAGAATATCGTCATCTTCATAGACAATGTTCAACGGGATATCCTGCGCTTCCCAGCGTGCTTCTTCTTCTATCTCTGCATCGATAGCGATTTGTTCGCCGCCGAGCAGTTTTTCACGCGGTTTGTCGATAATTACGCCATTGACGGTGACGCGACGGTCGAGAATCCACTCTTTTATACGAGATCTTGAATAATCAGGGAACAATTCGGCCAAAGCCTGATCTAAGCGTTGTCCGAGTTGCGATTCGGAGACCGTTGCGTTGAGTTTTACTTGTTGTGCCATAAACAGCTTCTTCGTTAACGTTGGGTTTTCACGGCGATGCCGTTTAATATAATGTGCTATTGTACCTGGTCACTATCGGGAGCTACATGGACAGCTTCCTGAATAACACTCTGAGGATAATCAAATCGTCATGACGCGTATGAAATATCTGGTGGCTGCAGCCACGTTGAGCCTGGCATTAGCGGGTTGTTCCGGCTCGAAGGATACGGTGCCCGATAGCCCGCCTTCCGAGATCTATGCCACTGCCCAGCAAAAACTGCAGGACGGTAACTTTAAAGGAGCAATAACGCAACTGGAAGCGCTTGATAACCGCTATCCGTTCGGGCCTTACTCCCAGCAAGTTCAGTTGGACCTGATCTACGCTTACTATAAAAATGCCGATTTGCCGCTGGCGCAGGCCGCGATTGACCGCTTTATGCGTCTGAATCCAACCCACCCGAACATTGATTACGTCATTTATATGCGTGGTTTGACGGACATGGCGCTTGATGACAGCGCGCTGCAGGGCTTTTTCGGCATCGACCGTTCCGACCGCGATCCTACCCATGCGCGTGACGCCTTCCACGACTTCTCTCAGCTGCTGCGCGGTTACCCGAACAGCCAGTACGCTACCGATGCGAGAAAGCGTCTGATCTACCTGAAGGATCGTCTGGCGAAGTATGAACTCTCCGTCGCGCAATTCTACACTAAGCGCGAGGCTTATGTCGCAGTAGTTAACCGCGTTGAGCAAATGATGAGGGATTATCCGGATACGCAGGCCACTCGTCAGGCACTGCCGCTGATGGAAAATGCCTATCGCAAGCTGCAGCTAACGGCAGAAGCCGATAAGGTAGCGAAAATCATTGCGGCCAATAAGGCGTAAGATGAACCACTGAAATGGCAGCTCCGGCTGCCATTTTTCTGTTAGCAGAAGCCCCGGTGCGTTAACCCTCTACAGGTCAACCGATCCATAATGCCTGTGAATACCCTGACCTACAAGCCTCTTCTCCAGGGTTGCCAGCCTGTCTCACAAAATCCCTTATCTTGACAAAAAGTGACAAAATAACGTGATGTAAATCACACATTAACCGTTTTTCCAGGGTATGCTTAACCTACATTTGACGGAAATGATGAGAGGTAAGCACTATGGTTCTGAACATTACCAGCAAGCAAATGGAAATCACGCCGGCTATCCGCCAACATGTTGAAGAGCGTCTCGCCAGATTAGAAAAATGGCAAACTCATCTGATTAATCCCCATATCGTTCTGTCAAAGGAACCGAAAGAATACGTTGCCGATGCGACCATCAATACGCCGAACGGCCCGCTGATTGCCAGCGCCGCGCATGATGATATGTATGCCGCTATTAATGAATTGATCAACAAGCTGGAGCGCCAGCTGAACAAGGTTCAGCACAAGGGTGAAGCGAAGCGCGCCCACGCCAGCGTTAAGGATCTTAGCGTCATCGATGAGGAATAGTTAAAAAGATGAGAACGCGCCTCAGGGCGCGTTTTTTTGTTCTGCCTTCTTCGCCTCTACCAACGGAAAACCCCCTTCTTTAGCCAGAGCTGCATTTCTTATTGACAGTGATAAATTGCTGCGGTTACTTTAACCCTCTGACAATCGTGGATACTCCGATGAAAAAACAGCTGTTCTTCTTCGCCTTCTTTTTTACCTTCCCCTGAACGGGAGGCGATTCGTCGTGTAAGAAAGAACGCGAAGACGAACAACAAGGCCTCCCAAGCGGGAGGCTTTTTTTTTGACCATCTGACAGGTAGCCTTATGAACAACGAAAATCCCCTGCTTAACCTGCGCGAGAAGATCAGCGCCCTGGATGAAGAATTACTGAGCCTGCTTGCCAAACGCCGGGCGCTGGCGGTTGAGGTTGCTACGGCAAAAATGGCCACCCATCGGCCTGTCCGCGACATCGACCGCGAGCGCGATTTACTGGAACACCTGGTTACGCTTGGCAAAGCGCACAAGCTGGATGCGCATTACATTACCCGCCTGTTTCAACTGATTATTGAAGATTCTGTCCTGACGCAGCAGGCGCTACTGCAAAAGCATCTGAACCAGACCAATGCGCAGTCGGCACGCATCGCCTTCCTGGGTCCAAAAGGCTCTTATTCTCATCTTGCTTCCCGTAACTATGCCGCTCGCCACTTCGATAACGTGATTGAATGCGGCTGTCTGAGCTTCCGGGAAATTTTTAATCAGGTGGAAACAGGTCAGGCAGACTACGCCGTGTTGCCGATTGAGAACACCAGCTCCGGTTCAATCAATGAGGTTTACGATCTGCTACAGCAGACCAGTCTTTCACTGGTTGGCGAAATGACGATCCCTATTGACCACTGCGTACTGGTTACCGGCAGTACCGATCTCCAGCAAATCGAGACGGTTTACAGTCATCCGCAGCCTTTCCAGCAGTGCAGTGAGTTTATTCACCGTTATCCGCACTGGAAAATTGAGTATACCGAAAGCACGGCCGCCGCAATGGAACAGGTTGCCGCAATGAAATCGCCGAAAGTGGCAGCGCTGGGCAGTCAGGCCGGTGGAGAGCTGTATGGCTTGCAGGTTTTGGAGCGCAATCTGGCTAATCAACAGCAAAATATCACTCGTTTCGTGATCCTGGCGCGCAAGCCGGTTGACGTCACGCTTCAGGTTCCGGCCAAAACTACGCTGGTGATGGCAACGGGCCAGCAGGCGGGCGCGCTGGTCGAAGCGCTGCTGGTGCTGCGCCGCCATAATCTGGTGATGAGCAAGCTGGAATCTCGTCCGATTAACGGCAATCCATGGGAAGAGATGTTTTATATCGATTTTCAGGGCAATTTGCGTTCGGAAGAAGTTCAGCAGGCGCTGCGAGAGCTGGCTCCGATCACCCGCTCGTTAAAAGTGCTGGGCTGCTATCCTGGCGAAAACGTTCTGCCGGTAGAGCCAAAGTAACGATTAAACCCGCCGCTCTCTGGAGCGGCAAATACCTCGACAGACTTATTTACCTGATACACCTACCGCTATATCATCAAATACATAACGGAATTCAGGTAACTATGATGCGTAAAATTTTTTGCTCCCTCTTGCTGGCGGCGGCAGCTTTGTCGCCCTTCTCTTCTTATGCCGATCGTCAGGTTGTCGATCAGCTGGGCCGCCTGGTCACTATTCCCGATCGGGTCGATCGCGTGGTCGTGCTTCAGCATCAAACGCTGAATCTTCTGGTACAGCTGGATGCCACCGGCACGATGGTAGGTATTCTCAGCAACTGGAAGCAGCAGCTGGGCGACAGCTACCAGCGTCTGGTGCCTGAGCTAACCCGGATACCAACACTGGGCGATTTGACGCACGTTGATATAGAAAAACTGGTTGCGCTACATCCGCAGGTCGTATTTGTTACTAACTACGCACCGCAGGAAATGATCGAGCAGATACAAAGGCTGGGAATAGCCGTTATCGCTATTTCATTGCGTCGCGATGATAAGCAACAGAACCGCCTTAACCCCGAGCTTACTGATGAGGAGCAGGCCTACAATCAGGGCTTAAAAGAAGGCATTCGTCTAATCGGTGAGGTCGTCAACCACCAGCAGCAGGCAGAAGAGCTGGTCAAGGCAACCTTTAGCCAGCGTCAGCAAACTGCCGACCGGTTAAAAACAGTCTCTGCTTCACAGCGTATTCGCGTTTATATGGCTAATCCCGATCTCACCACGTACGGTTCGGGTAAATACACCGGACTGATGATGGCTCACGCGGGCGCGCTGAACGTGGCTGCCGCTACGGTAAAAGGCTATAAACAAGTTTCGATGGAGCAGATCATCGCCTGGGATCCACAGGTGATCTTTGTGCAGGATCGTTATCCGCAGGTGATCGACGAGATCAACCAGCAGCCAGCGTGGCAGGCTATTGATGCGGTTAAGCATCATCGCGTTTATCTGATGCCGGAGTATGCCAAAGCCTGGGGCTATCCGATGCCGGAAGCGCTGGCGCTGGGCGAGCTATGGATGGCGAAAAAGCTTTATCCGCAGAAATTCCGCGATATAGATATGCAGCAAAAGGCGGATGCCTGGTATCAACGCTTTTATCGTACCCACTATGTGGGCAGTCATTGATGACTCTGCGGGTTCTGGCTGCCGGGAGCCTGCGAGCGGTCTGGCCTGATTTAGCCGCAGCTTATCGCGCATCGACGGGAAACACGGTTACCAGCACCTTTGGTCCGGCAGGGCTTTTGCGACAGCGAATTATGCATGGCGAGCACTGCGATCTTTTTCTGTCGGCAAATATAATGCACCCACAGGCTTTGCTGGCGTCAGGCAGGGCAATGGATATCAGCGTCTTTTGCCACAATCAGCTTTGCCTTAGCGTCAGGGAAGAGCTGGCGGCTGCAGACCGCAACTGGCTCGAGCTGCTTTGCGATCCGGCTTTGCGCATAGCGACTTCCACGCCGATAAGCGATCCGTCCGGTGATTATACCTGGCAGCTGTTTGACCTTATTGAGCAATATCGGCCGACTATGGGCGCGGCGCTGAAGCAACGAGCGCTTCAGCTGGTTGGCGGCCCGCAAAGTCTGCCTGTTCCCGCTGGCGAAGTTGCGGCAGGCTGGCTGTTGAACAATAACCGGGCCGATATTTTTATCGGTTATCAGAGCTATGCAGCGCGCATTAATCCGCTGCCAGGCATCACCGTTATGGCTATTCCCGCCCCTTTTAAAATTCGCGCCAGCTACGGCCTGGCAATTTGCCAGCCCGCAGCCAGACCGCTGGCGGAATTTTTATTAAGCGCTCAGGCGCAGGAGATTTTGCAAAAGAAAGGATTTTTACCGCTGGCCGGGAAAGAGGATTGCAGCCCGTAAGGCTGACATGAAGGATGGGTACGAATTTAGCAGATATTGTTTTTAATGGTTCGGGTTACGCCATCCATGGCGTAGATTGCTTTACCGTAACCGGCTTTCGCTTACTGCCAGCTATGCCTGGCGAAGCCTCCCGCTTACTGACAGCCTTTGGTCTGGCCAGGCATTCTGTTTACTGACAGCTTTTCGCCTGACCAGGCATCCTGTTTACCGACAGCTTTTCGCCTGGCCTGGCATCCCGTTTACCGACAGCTTTTCGCCTGGCGAAGCATCCCGCTTACCGATAGCTTTTCGCCTGGCGAAGCATCCCGCTTACCGATAGCTTTTCGCCTGGCGAAGCATCCCGCTTACTGACGGTCGTTGGCCTGACGAAGCAGCGAGCGGCTCTCCAGCATAAAGCGCTGGGCGTAATCACCAAACCAGTGTTCCACGCGACGGAAGCTGTTAATGAACTCCTGCTTGTCGCCCTTTTCCAGCAGCTGGATAGCCTCACCAAAACGCTGGTAATAACGTTTGATCAGCGCCAGGTTGTTTTCTGACGACATAATAATATCCGCATACAGCTGCGGATCCTGCGCAAACAGTCGTCCTACCATTGCCAGTTCCAGCCGGTAAATAGGCGAAGAGAGCGCCAGCAGCTGTTCCAGATCGACGTTTTCTTCTGCCAGATGCAGACCATAGGCAAAAGTGGCAAAGTGACGCAGCGCCTGAATAAAGGTCATATTCTGATCGTGTTCTACCGCGCTGATGCGGTGCAGCCGTGCGCCCCACACCTGAATCTGTTCCAGCAGCCACTGATAGGCTTCCGGCTGGCGACCGTCGCACCAGACCACAACCTGTTTTGCCAGGCTACCGCTGTCCGGGCCAAACATCGGATGCAGTCCTAAAACCGGGCCGCTATGCGCGGCCAGCATCGCCTGTAGCGGGCCATTTTTTATGGAGGCCAAATCCACCAGGATGCAGTCTTCCGGCAAGGGCGGCAGTTCCGCGATGACCTTTTCGGTCAAATGGATTGGCACGCTGATAATCACCATGCCCGCATCCGCCAGCATGTCAGGCGCCTGCGCCCAGTCATCTTTATCCAGCGTTTTGACCTGATAGCCGGAAAGCGTCAGCATTTTTTCAAACAGACGCCCCATTTTACCTTTGCCGCCAACGATAACCACCGGGCGCAGTTCAGGGTTAAGCGTTTTAAAGCCTTTATCATTTTCACTGGCATAAGATTCGCGCATTACGCGACGCAGTACGTCTTCGATTAAATCCGGCGGCACGCCCAGCAGCTCGGCCTCTTTACGGCGTGAGGCCAGCATTGTTGCCTCACGTTCCGGCACGTAAATCGGTAATCCGTAGCGGCTTTTTACCTCACCAACTTCTGCCACCAGGCTAAGCCTTTTCGCCAGTAAATCGAGCAGTGCTTTATCAACTTCATCAATTTGATCGCGTAACGCGGTCAGTTCAGCCACCATAATTAATCCTTTTGCGACAGTCGCGCCGCCAGCACTCCGTCCAGTTCCTGGTGAATCGTTCGCAGCAGGGTTTCCGTTGTTTCCCAGTTAATGCAGGCATCGGTAACGGAAACGCCGTAGCGCATATCGCTTTTAGGCTGCTCGGAAGACTGGTTACCCTCATGCAGATGACTTTCCAGCATCAGGCCAATAACGGAGCGGTTGCCGTCTCTGATCTGCGCTATGGCAGATTCAGCCACGCCGGTCTGGCGACGGAAATCTTTGTTAGAGTTGCCATGGCTGCAATCTATCATCAGTGACGGACGGAGTCCCGCCTGCAGCATCTCTTTTTCACACTGCGCTACATCTTCCGGGCCGTAATTTGGCTTCTTACCGCCGCGCAAAATGACATGACCGTCCGGGTTTCCCTGGGTTTGCAGCAGGCAGACCTGACCGCTTTGGTTGATGCCGACAAAACGATGCGGCATGGCGGCAGCGCGCATAGCGTTAATAGCGGTGCCCAGACTGCCATCCGTGCCGTTTTTAAACCCAACCGGCATGGAAAGACCAGAAGCCATTTCGCGGTGGGTCTGGGATTCGGTAGTGCGTGCGCCGATTGCCGACCAGCTAAACAGATCGCCCAGGTATTGCGGACTGTTCGGATCTAACGCTTCCGTTGCCAGCGGTAATCCCATATCGACCAGTTCCACCAGCAGACGACGGGCAATATGCAGTCCGGCTTCCATATCGAAAGAGTTATCCATGTAAGGGTCGTTGATCAACCCTTTCCAGCCCACGGTGGTACGAGGCTTTTCAAAATAGACGCGCATGACGATATAAAGCCGATCTTGTAAATCTGAAGAGAGCGTTTTCAGAAGATGGGCATACTCCAGCGCGGCTTTTGTGTCGTGAATGGAACACGGCCCACAAACTACCAGCAGACGATGATCTTTCCCGCTGATAATGTCAGAAATCGTCTGTCGGGAAGCGGCAATCTGCGCCTCCTGAGCGGCGGTCAACGGGAATTTGTTTTTCAGCTCCTGCGGCGTAATCAGGATCTGTTCGTCAGCGATATGAACGTTGTTCAGCGCGTCTTTTTGCATGGTCTTCAGCTCTCTTGTAAGTTTTTTCAGCCTGTCGTCGAGGTGCTGATTACTGTATCAGAATCCGTACGAACATCAATCGCACCTTGTACAGATTTATTACCATCATTGTAAAAACACGACACCATTATGGATTAATTTATTTAAAATCATATAATTAAATTAATTAAAAAATGCACCTACATCAATTTAAGTGTAATTATATCTTTACACAATAGATTGCTCTGGCGACGCTTGTGAAAAGCTTTTATAAACAATCTCCTCGGGCAAACGATAGCAGGCCGATTACCTGCTCTTCTTTTCAACCTGGCGTTTTATCAGCCAGTAGCTGAAGCAGCTGATAAGTACGGAAAGCCCCAGCTTTATCTCTTTGTCCCGTGGGCAAGGCTCAAAGAGATTCAGGAACAGCAGGCAAAAAAAGATCAGGACGCTGCTAAGAACAACGGTGAAGATAAATCGTCTGAACACAGATCTGCCCCCCTGCTATCAGGTAAACAGCGCGAGGGTTCGTTTAAGGGTAATGCTAATTCCCCACAGCAGTGGGATCAGCACTACTACCCAGCTAACGACCGTTAGCGGCCAGCTTGAACGGGCCGGATGCCAGCTTAGACAGCTTCCATGAGACGTTTGATAGAGCGAGCCGGCACTTTGCTCTTCTTGTTCACTCATGGCATATTTTTTATCGGCGGGACGAAGTAGCAAATTGCAAAGCAGTCCCAGCAGCAGTAGCCCTGCAAGGATATTGAGCGTTAACTGGTAAAGCTCTGCGCCGTGCAGGCCGGAAGCAAGCTGATGTTCGCGTAAATAGTTAATCAGCACCGGCCCTACAATACCTGCCGCAGACCAGGCGGTCAGCAGCCTGCCGTGGATAGCACCGACCATCCGCGCACCAAAAATATCGGCCAGATAAGCTGGAATGGTGGCAAAGCCTCCGCCATACATGGAAATTACCATGCAAAAGCACATCAGAAAAAGCGGGATGCTGCCGGTACGGGTAATAAAAGGGATCAGCAGATAGAAAATCGCTCCCAGCACGAAAAACAGCGAAAAGGTTAACTTCCTGCCCAGCCGATCGGAAAGCGACGCCCAAAAAAAACGGCCAAGAATATTAAACAGGCTCAGTAAACCGGTAAACCCGGCGGCGAGCATAGCAATATCGACTGCTTTATCTCCGCTAGTCGTGCTTAAGCGTCCGGCCATCACTTCCTGAAAAAGCGGGGATGCCATGCCCAACACGCCGATTCCGGCGGAAACGTTCAGGCAAAGCACCAGCCACAGCAGCCAGAACTGCGGGGTTCTTATTGCCATGTTAACGTGTACCTGCACCCTGTTCTGTTGCTCTGTCGAAGCAGGCTGCCAGTTTTCGGGTTGCCAGCCAATGGGGGGAATACGATAACTAAGCGTGCCAGCGAGCATAAACACAAAATAGATGCCCGCCAGCGCCAGCAGGCTTTGCCAGATACCCGCCTGGCCGTCCGTGCTAAAAAAATGCATCAGCGTGGTGGCAAGTGGCGCACCGATCATCGCTCCGCCGCCGAATCCCATAATCGCCAGGCCAGCGGCCATGCCTTTGCGGTCGGGAAACCAGCGTAGCAATGTGGAAACGGGTGAAATATAGCCCAGCCCCAGACCGATGCCGCCAATGGCACCTGCGCCCAGCCATAATAGCCAGAGCTGATGAGACCATACGCCGAAGCTGGCAATGGTGAGCCCGCCACACCAGCACAGCGTGGCAATAAAGCCGACCTTGCGCGGCCCGGCTTTCTCCAGCCAGGTTCCCCAGATAGCCGCCGAACAGCCAAGAAAAACGAAAAATAACGTATAAATCCAGCCCAGCGAGGAGATCCGCCAGCGACAGCCGCTGGTAAACAGCTGTTGCCACAGGCTACTTTCAGCGCTGCATGATAAAGAAGCAGAAGCGGCTGAAAGCTGCGACATTGGCAACCAGTACACGGAAAAACCGTATGCCATGCCAATGCAAAGATGGATGGCCAGCGCGGCTGGTGGAACGAGCCAGCGGTTAAATCCCGGCGCGGCAACAATGCGGCGCTTTGCAAAAAAATCCATTTTGTCCATTTAATCACTCCTTGTTTTGGTTAAAGTCTTACTCCGTAATAGTGATGAATATGATTTAGTTTCGGATTTTATTGAGCAAATTTCATTCCATCGCCGGTACAGGTTAATGATATTGTGAGTTAACTCGCGAGATTTTTGCGTTTTTCCCGCTCCTGTACGGATAACCGAGCGGCTGAAAAAAGTAGCATCTCATTTTGAAAGTGGGTTTATCAAAGTGAGGGATCTTGCGGACCCTGAGCCTGATGGCGCGCTAATTACCTGACAGGAAGAACGGCATGAAAGTCCTTTTACGCCCTTACCATAACGACGATGCGCCAGCCTTTGCCGAAGCCGTCAACGCGTCTCTGGATACTCTGCACCCCTGGCTGCTCTGGCCGCATAAAGGTTTTACGGTGGAGGAGGCTTGCCGCTGGTTCGCGGCTACCTGTACGCTGCGTGAAACCGGCGAAGCCAACGAGCTGGGTCTTTTTGCCGGGGATGACGGGCGATTATTAGGGGGCGCAGGTCTGCGCTACTCTGACCAGCAGAAAAACCTTTGCTCAATCGGCTACTGGGTTCGCAGCAGCGAACAGCGCAAGGGCGTCGCCAGCCAGGCCGTGCACCATCTGCTTGAGCTAGCCTGGCAAAGTCAGGAAAGAGAGACGGTAGAGATTCTGGCCGTCGCAGAAAATATTGCCAGCCGTCGGGTGGCGGAAAAATGTGGTGGGGAGTTTGTGGGTATCAGGCATGGTCTGATTGTGCTGGCAAGCGGACCGGTTGATACGGCTATTTATCATTTTCATCGTACAGGAAATATTTAATGACTCGTTCTGTTCGTCTGGCCCTTGTTGGCGACTATCGTCCACAGGCCGTTGCGCATCAGGCTATTCCCGGTGCCGTTCGGCTGGCTGCCGACTCCCTTGCCCTTGCCGTTACGGCTGAATGGGTGCCAACTGCATCGATAACCACGCCGGAAATATTTCAGAATTTTGATGCTGTTTGGGTGGTGCCCGGCAGCCCTTATAAAAATGATGCCGGCGCTTTTATGGCTATCACTTACGCACGCGAAAACAACGTGCCTTTCCTGGGTTCCTGTGGTGGTTTTCAGTATGCGGTGATTGAGTATGCCCGTAACGTAATGGGCTGGCATGATGCTGCGCATGCGGAGACAGATAGCGAAGGCCGTGCGGTAATTACGCCATTAAGCTGTTCGTTAGTGGAACAAACGGGCGATATCGTGATTGCAGCAGACTCTGTTATTGCTACCACTTATGGAAAGCTTACGACCCATGAAGGCTATCACTGTAATTTTGGCGTTAATGGTGACTTTGCAAAAGAGCTACGGGACTATCCATTACGCATCAGCGCCCGCGATAGTGAAGGCGACGTGCGCGGCGTAGAGCTTTCGGGGCACAGGTTTTTTGTTGCCACGCTGTTTCAGTCAGAGCGGGCTTCACTACGTAATGAGCTTTCGCCACTGGTAGTGGCTTTACTTACTGCGGCATCCGGCCAGTGAAAGTTTATACTTTTCCCAAAAGCCGCTCTTTAAGAGTGCTCTGGACGCTGGAAGAACTGCGGCTTGATTACATAACATCTTACTAAAAATGTCAGAACTGAATAACAATGCGACCTGAACAGGGTCGCATTCCCAATCCTCAAGCAGGTACCGTACAGCAAAACGGATCGCCGCGCGGCTACTCTTTTAGCGCGGCGTTAACATGGTCAATAGCTTCAACAACCTGAGCGGCGTTGTGCTGAATATCCGTAATTACCTGCCCCGCCTGCTGGATCAGGGTGACGCCCTCTTCCGCCTTCCGCCTGCTGTCGCCAATGTTTTTTAGCGCCTGGTTTGCCAGAGTATGGTTATGCCGTACCACAGTTTCAATTTTCTGCGTCGCATTATTGATATTGGTAGCCAGCATGCGTACCTCATTGGCGACCACGGCAAAGCTACGTCCGTGAGAGCCCGCCCGCGCCGCCTCAATGGCCGCATTCAGCGCTAACAGGTTAGTCTGGTTAGCGATATTGCGGATGGTTTCGACCATTTCGCTAATGTGGTGAGACTGTTTGTTCAGGTCGGTAATACCGCCGGTAACCAGCTCCAGCTCGGTAGCAATGGCGTTCATGACGTCAACGCTGCCTTCAATCACCGTAGCCCCGGTACGCGTATTTTCCTGAGTACCTGTAGCAGCATGCCAGGCGTGCTGGGCGGCCTCACGCTCCTGCTGATTTTTGTTGACCTGCGCCGTTACGTCGCTGGCAAACTTAACAACCTTATAAGGCCGATTATTTTCATCAAAAACCGGGTTGTAGGTTGCCCGCAGCCAGACCGTTTCGCCACGCTTGTTGACACGTTCAAACTGGCCGGAGATAAAGTTCCCCTGCTTAAGGCTGCTCCAGAAAGCGTTGTATTCAGCGCTGTTACGAATTTCAGCAGTACAGAACATACTGTGATGACGACCAACAATTTCAGCAGGGGTATAACCCATAACGCTAAAAAAGTTATCGTTAGCTTTAATTATTTTCCCTTCCGGCGTAAAGGTAATGACCGCCATGGATCTTCCTATGGCCGTCGTTATCGCCCGCTGTTCCAGCGCGTCTTCGACCCGTTCAGTGATATCGGAAGCCAGCTTAACAATTTTCATTACGCGCCCGCGCCGATCCGTTACCGGTATATAGTGCGACTCCAGCCAGACAGGCGTGCCGTCTTTGGTGATGCGCATAAATTTGTCACTAAAGCTTTCACCTCCGCGTAAACGCTGCCAGAAATGAGCATAGGCCGGGGAAGCGAGTAGCTCCGGCGCGCAAAAGATACGGTGATGCTGCCCGACGATCTCGTCCAGACCATATCCCATCACGCTCAGAAAAAGGGGATTGGCGGTCAGGATGGTGCCATCAGGCCTGAATTCGATACAGGCAACGGTCTTTTTTAGCGAACGCAGCGTGTCAGCAGCATGGTCGCCAAACGAGAAAAAATTAAAGCGCGTTTGCATAGCGTAATATCCGATTTTTATTAGAGTTATCTGTTGTATCGGCGCTATTTGTTCAGGCTTTAATCAATTGGTTTTATTAATTCAATCGGTAATAACTTTGTTGCAGGCATAAAAAAGGGCCGGCCTTGCGGCCAGCCCCTTATCAGGTATTAACTTAGGATGCTGCTTTAGCGCCCAGACGTTCTTTGATACGTGCAGACTTACCGGTACGCTCACGCAGGTAGTACAGTTTGGCCTTACGTACGGCACCACGGCGTTTAACAGCAATGCTGTCAATGACAGGTGAGTGAGTCTGGAATACACGCTCAACACCTTCGCCGTTAGAAATTTTACGAACGGTGAATGCAGAATGCAGACCGCGGTTACGAATAGCGATAACCACGCCCTCGAATGCCTGCAGACGCTTCTTGGAGCCTTCAACAACCCATACTTTCACTTCCACGGAATCACCCGGACGGAATGAAGGTACGTCCTGTTTCATCTGCTCTTGTTCGATTTGCTTGATAATGTTGCTCATAATTAAATCTCTTATCCTGGGTAAACTGATATTCAGGCACCGCGGCTACTGCCCGGACTGCCCATCATCGTTATGCTGCTGTCTGAATTCCTTTTGGAACTCCTTCAGCAACTTTGCTTGCTCTTCAGTCAGAGCCAGGTTTTCCAGAAGTTCAGGTCTTCTTAGCCAGGTACGGCCCAGCGACTGTTTCAGACGCCAGCGGCGAATTTCAGCATGGTTGCCCGACAGCAGAACTGGCGGAACCTCCATCCCTTCTAACACTTCAGGTCGGGTATAGTGCGGACAGTCCAGCAAACCATCGGAAAACGAATCTTCCTCGGCCGACGCCTGCTTGCCCAGTACGCCAGGAATAAACCGGGCGACCGAATCAATCAGCGTCATTGCCGGCAGTTCCCCACCGCTGAGAACGTAATCTCCAATCGACCATTCTTCGTCGATCTCGGTTTTGATTACGCGCTCATCAATCCCTTCATAGCGACCACACACGAGAATTAACTTCTCGCTGGTCGCCAGCTCGCAAACCCCATCCTGATCGAGTTTGCGACCCTGAGGTGAAAGATAAATCACCTTAGCGCCTTCTCCTGCCGCCGCTTTTGCTGCGTGGATGGCATCCCGTAAGGGTTGTACCATCATTAGCATTCCCGGTCCGCCGCCGTAAGGACGATCGTCCACGGTACGGTGCCGGTCATGAGTGAAGTCACGAGGACTCCAGCTCTGAATGCTGAGCAGGCCATTTTTTACTGCCCGGCCAGTTACTCCGTATTCGGTAATTGCGCTGAACATCTCAGGGAACAGGCTGATTATGCCAATCCACATCGACCGCGCCGGAGTGTTACCGTTTTGTCCGGAGCTCAAAAACCAGGATCCCAATCTACTTCGATGGTGCCGGTAGTGAGATCGACATTCTTGATAACCTGTCCATCAAGGAACGGAATCAGCCGCTCCTTCGCACCAAATGCATCCTTCAGGTTTGCCTTAACGACGAGTACGTCGTTCGAACCGGTTTCCATCATATCGATGACTTTTCCCAGTTCGTATCCTTCAGTGGTGACCACCTGGCAACCCATAAGGTCTTTCCAGTAATAGTCGCCGCTTTCCAGAGCCGGCAGCTGCTCCGCGTCTACCACAATTTCGCAATTGGTAAGTAGCGTGGCCGCATCACGATCTTCAATGCCTTTGACCTTGATGATCATGTCCTGATTGTGGCGCTTCCAGCCTTCCAGCTCGATAAGCCGCCATTGACCTGCCTGCTTAATAAACCAGGGCTGATAGTCAAAAATGCTTTCAGCATCTTCGGTGGAGGAAAACACTTTGAGCCAACCACGAATACCATAGGCCGATCCCATTTTCCCTAAGACTAACGGGTTAGCGGGGGGCTGGGCGGTGAGTTGCTTGCTCATGTTGACCACCGTGACAGATTAAGCTGCTTTCTTAGCTTCTTTGACCAGCGCACCAACGCGATCAGAGAGAGTAGCGCCCTGGCCAACCCAGTGCTCAATGCGGTCCAGATCCAGACGCAGTGCTTCAGCCTGACCAGAAGCGATCGGGTTGAAGAAACCAACGCGCTCGATGAAGCGACCGTTGCGAGCATTACGGCTGTCGGTGACGACTACCTGATAGAACGGACGCTTTTTAGCGCCGTGACGTGCCAAACGAATTGTTACCATAACATCCTCTTTAGTTAATAAAACAACCGGGCCCCATTGAGGGAACGGGGCCCGGGTGCAATATAAAAAGCCCGAAAATTTTACTCATTTTGGCGCAAAAAGCAATCTAATTCGCCTGAGCGTTTTTCCGGCTGGCTTAACGGCCCGGGAAGCCCGGCGGCATCATACCTTTCATGCCGCGCATCATCTTCGCCATACCGCCCTTCTTCATCTTTTTCATCATACGCTGCATATCGTCAAACTGCTTTAACAAACGGTTGACGTCCTGCACCTGCATGCCGGAACCCTGCGCAATACGGCGCTTGCGGGAACCTTTAATAATCTCTGGCTTTTCGCGCTCTTTGCGCGTCATGGAGTTGATCATCGCCTCCATGCGCACCAGCACTTTATCGTCCATCTGCGACTTAACGTTATCCGGCAGCTGGCCCATGCCCGGCAGCTTGCCCATCAGGCTGGCCATGCCGCCCATGTTGCGCATCTGCTTGAGCTGTTCCAGGAAGTCGTTGAGATCGAAACCGTCGCCTTTTTTCAGCTTGCTGGCGAGTTTTTCCGCCTGCGCGCGATCGACTTTGCTTTCGATATCTTCGATCAGCGACAGCACGTCGCCCATGCCCAGAATACGGGAAGCGATACGGTCCGGATAGAACGGTTCCAGCGCCTCGGTTTTTTCGCCGACGCCCATAAACTTGATAGGTTTGCCGGTAATATGGCGGATGGAAAGTGCAGCACCGCCGCGAGCATCACCGTCCACTTTAGTCAGGATCACACCGGTCAGCGGCAGCGCTTCGTTGAAAGCTTTTGCCGTGTTCGCCGCATCCTGGCCGGTCATGGCATCAACCACAAACAGCGTTTCTACCGGGTTGATGGCGGCATGGACAAGTTTGATTTCGTCCATCATCGCTTCGTCAACGTGCAGACGGCCTGCGGTATCCACCAGCAGCACGTCATAGAACTTCAGCTTTGCCTGCTGCAGCGCGTTTTTAACGATATCGACCGGCTTCTGGCTGAGGTCGGACGGGCAGAAATCAACGCCAACCTGTTCCGCCAGCGTTTCCAGCTGTTTGATTGCCGCAGGACGATAGACGTCGGCAGAGACGACCAGCACTTTCTTTTTGTGCTTTTCGCGCAGGAATTTACCCAGCTTGCCCACGCTGGTAGTTTTACCCGCACCCTGCAGGCCCGCCATCAGCACGACGGCCGGTGGCTGAGCAGCCAGATTGAGCGTGTTGTTTTCGGCGCCCATGGCGGCGACCAGCTCATTCTGAACAATTTTCACAAACTCCTGACCAGGCGTCAGGCTTTTGTTAACGTCGTGCCCTACGGCGCGCTCTTTTACGCGGCTAATGAAGTCGCGCACTACCGGCAGCGCAACGTCCGCCTCAAGCAGCGCCATGCGCACTTCGCGCAGAGTGTCCTTAATGTTGTCTTCTGTCAGCCGTCCACGGCCGCTGATATTGCGCAGGGTCTGCGACAATCTGTCGGTTAAATTATCAAACATCGTCTCTCGCTCAACGTAATGAGAGGTCGCCAGGCGACACAATGGCGCGGATTATAACATGAAGCCGCTGCGATCTCAGCCATCTGAGTTGAGATCGTTTGGAGCCAGCGCCCGCTAACGCTATACTGCTTTTTTTCATAGCCTTGCCGGTACCATCTATGTCCGTTTTTGCGATTCTGGCGCTGCTCGCCTACTCTTTCAGCCTTGCACTGATTATTCCCAGCCTGCTGCGTAAACAGAGCGCCTGGCGACGCATGGCCGTTATCTCAGCCACTGGCGCCCTGATCTGTCACGGCGTGGCGCTGGAGCAGCGCATTTTTGCGGCAGGCAGCGGTCAGAATCTTAGCCTGCTGAACGTCGGCTCGCTGGTCAGCCTGTTGATTTGCGCCATTATGACCATCGTGGCTTCGCGCAATCGCGGCTGGATACTGCTGCCCATCGTTTACAGTTTTGCGCTGATTAACCTGGCTTTTGCTACCTTTGTACCAAACGCCTTTATTACGCATCTGGAAACAACGCCCGGCATGATGGTGCATATTGGCCTGGCGCTTTTTGCCTATGCAACCTTGATGATTGCAGCGCTCTACGCCTTGCAGCTGGCGTGGATTGACTGGTTGTTGAAAAACAAAAAGCTGGCTTTCAGCAATGATATTCCGCCGCTGATGACCATTGAGCGCAAGATGTTTCACATCACCCAGGTTGGCGTGGTGCTGCTCACGCTGGTGCTCTGCACCGGACTATTTTATATGCACGATCTGTTTAGTCGCGAAAATGTGGACAAAGCCGTATTGTCGATTCTCGCCTGGTTTGTTTATATCGTTTTGCTCTGGGGTCACTACCATGAAGGCTGGCGCGGACGTCGCGTTGCCTGGTTCAACTTTGGCGGCGCGTTTCTGCTGACGATGGCCTATTTCGGCAGCCGTATGCTGCAACATTTTTTGACCTCCTGATCGTCCACTACAAGGAACTCCCTCGTTGGAACAAGTTTCAACCACCACGCTGATTATTATTCTGTTTGTCATGGTGCTGGTGTCGGCATGGTTTGCCGGCTCCGAAACCGGCATGATGACGCTCAACCGCTACAAGCTTCGCCACCAGGCTAAAAACGGCAATCGCGCCGCTCGCCGCGTGGAGAAGCTGCTGCGCCGCCCGGACCGCCTGCTGAGCCTGGTTCTGATTGGCAATAACCTGGTTAATATCCTGGCTTCCGCGCTGGCAACCATCGTCGGCATGCGTTTACATGGTGATGAAGGCGTCGCTATCGCCACCGGTATCCTGACCTTCGTCGTGCTGGTATTTGCAGAAGTCCTGCCAAAAACCGTGGCGGCGCTCTATCCCGAAAAAGTGGCTTTTCCCAGCAGCCTGCTACTGGGCCCGCTGCAAATTGTGATGTTGCCGCTGGTATGGTTGCTGAATACCATTACCCGCATTTTAATGCGTATGTTTGGGATGAAAACCGATAGCTCCATCAATTCCGCGCTGAGCAAGGAAGAGCTGCGAACTATCGTTTATGAATCCCGTACGCTGATGTCGCATCGCAACCAGGATATGCTGCTGTCGGTGCTGGATCTGGAGAAGGTCAACGTTGACGACATCATGGTGCCGCGTAATGAAGTGGTCGGCATCAATATCAATGACGACTGGAAATCTATTGTCCGCCAGCTGACCCACTCACCGCACGGCCGCATTGTGCTTTATCGTGATTCGCTGGATGACACCATCAGCATGCTGCGCGTGCGTGAAGCTTACCGGCTGATGACCGAGAAAAAAGAGTTCACCAAAGAAGTGATGCTGCGCGCGGCTGACGAGATCTATTACGTGCCACAGGGTACGCCGCTTAACGTCCAGCTAGTCAAATTTCAGCGCAACAAGAAGAAAGTTGGCCTGGTAGTGGATGAGTATGGCGATATCAAAGGGCTGATTACTATCGAAGACATTCTGGAAGAGATTGTGGGCGACTTTACGACCTCAATGTCCCCTACGCTGGCTGAAGAAGTTATGCCGCAGAATGACGGCTCGGTATTGATTGAAGGCAGCGCTAACGTACGTGAGCTAAATAAGGCTTTCAACTGGCATTTGCCAGAAGAAGAAGCGCGCACGGTTAACGGGATGATTCTGGAAGTGCTGGAAGATATACCGCTGCCAAACACGACGGTGCATATCGGCCACTATGCGATAGACATTCTGGACGTGCAGGAAAATATGATTAAGCAGGTTCGTGTTACGCCGCAGAAAACGCTGAAGGAATCGGTAGGATCGTAAAATTTATCCCCTGCCAGGCAGGGGATAACAGCAACTAGATATGCAGTTCTTTTAACTTCTCTTTTGGCAGCGCCAGCTCGTCGTTATGGTTAACGCCGATATCGTGCTCAACGATGTGCCGCGCGATGTCCTGCGCTTCATCTAACGAGTGCATTTCATAGGTGCCGCACTGGTACTCGTTAAGCTCAGGAATGGTGCGTTGATCGCTTACCTTCAACACGTCCTGCATCGCTTCCTTCCAGGCTTTCGCTACGCGTTGCTCATCCGGCGTGCCGATCAGGCTCATATAAAAACCGGTACGGCAGCCCATTGGCGAGATGTCGATAATTTCCACACCTTCACCGTTCAGGTGGTTACGCATAAAGCCAGCAAAGAGATGTTCCAGCGTGTGGATCCCACGTTCAGGCATCACTTCTTTGTTTGGGCGGCAAAAACGCAGATCGAAAACGGTGATGGTATCGCCATGAGGCGTTTTCATGGTTTTTGCAACGCGAACCGCAGGAGCCGCCATGATGGTGTGGTCGACGGTAAAGCTATCCAGCAATGGCATATTGTTACCTCTGATAAATTTATTTTTGCAGTGATGAAACTTTCTCTGTCGTCCCGTGGTCTGAATCTATGAAAGACGCGCATTTTGTTATCATCATCCCTGACAACAGAGATGTTAATTTGGCCACATTGATGTGGCCTTTTTCTTTTGCGCTAGCTTCTGCTTTGCAGAAAGTCTTCGAAGCTAAGCGTATCACTTTCTTCAATTTCCTGCTGGCTAACGTTTGAACGGATAGCTTCCTGCTCAAACTGCGTCTCGGTCAGTACCTCCAGCTGTTCGTTCGCCAGCTGTGCGTGATACTGTTCCGCCAGCGCCAGTCCGGTACCGGTCAGGCCGTTTTCTTTTAACGCGGTCAGGAAGCGTGCCGAGAAGGTCAGGTTCGGATCGTCAAACGAAGCGGCCAGCCTGTCGCATACTTCCTGATAGTGATGATTGCCCTGCTGGCGATCCAGCGTCTGCGCCACACGCTGCAAATCTTTAAACAGCGTTTTGCCCACTTCCGCCAGCGGATACTCCGCCTCACCGCAGCCCATTCCCAGCATCAGCCCCGGCTTGCGGCCTTCCAGGATCACCCGGTTCCAGTTGCCGCGCGTACACAGCAGTTCGTCGCTGCTCATTTCTGGCGCGTCAGCGAGCGTACACCAGATCAGGAACAAATCGAGGAAACGCACCTGGTTTTCATCTACGCCAACTGGCGAAAACGGATTGATATCCAGCGAGCGAACTTCAATATATTCAATGCCGCCACGCAGCAGCGCATCGGAAGGATTTTCGCCAGAACGCGTTACGCGTTTAGGACGAATCGGCGCGTAGAGCTCATTTTCAATTTGCAGCACGTTGGTATTAAGCTGCAGCCAGTCGCCCTGCTCGTCCTTGATGCCCATACGAGCATACTCTTCCGAAGGCGTTTTAATCGCCGCCTTCAGCGCTTTGACGTAGTCAGGAAGGTTGTTGAAAGTAATGCCCAGACCACTTTGCGACTTATTAGTATAGCCAAGATCGCTCAGACGCAGAGACGTGGCGTAAGGCAGATAAAGCAGGCCGTTCTCCGTCTTTTCAAACGGCAGCTTTGTCTCTTTTCCCTGCAGGAAAGAGCTGCAAACCGCCGGAGAAGCGCCAAACAGGTAGGGAATAACCCAGCCAAAACGGTAATAGTTGCGGATCAGGCGCAGATAGCCTTCCGAAATCGCCTCTTTGCCGCTTTTTTCATCTTTAACGTCTGCCCAGGCCTGCCAGAAAGAGAGCGGCAGCGAAAAATTATAGTGGACGCCGGAAATAACCTGCATCAGCGCGCCGTAGCGATTTTTCAGGCCCTGGCGATAAAGCGTTTTCATTTTGCCGATATTTGAGCTGCCGTACTGCGCCAGTTCAATATTATTACTGTCGTCAATCAGACACGGCATGCTCATTGGCCACATCCGCTCTTCGCCGAGATCGCGCGAGGTGTGGCGGTGAATATCGCGTAAAAAAGCCAGCAGATGATCGATATCTTTATCGACTGGCGTGATAAATTCGAGCAGCGTTTCGGCAAAGTCGGTAGTGATCCACTTGTGGGTCAGCGCTGAGCCAAGCGATTTGGGATGCCCGCTGGTCGCCAGATGACCATCAGGTTTTACGCGCAGCGTTTCGCGTTCAATACCGCGACCAATACCTTTCATTGCCTCAGGGTGAGCTTCCAGCCAGGAAAGCGCCTGTGATACGTCCGGGATCAAATTGACCTCCCGCTTGGGGAAAAATTTATTATTGTTCAGCATAATGTTAATCATGGCAGCGACCCTTTGCGAATCACTGCCACCATTCCATGCCCTGTAATGTTGCGAAAGCCAGCACGCCATAGCGTAGCGTCTTGCCCACGGCGAGCCAGAGCGCAACCGGGAGCCAGGCGAAGCGCAGCCAACCTGCGAGAACGCAAAGCAGATCGCCGATAACCGGCAACCAGCTAAGAAGTAGCGCAGCTGGACCCCATCGGTGCAGCCACGCCGTTGCTGTGTTATGCCATCGGCCCTGTTTTTTTAGCGGCAGACAACGTCCGATAATAACATTGGTTAATCCGCCCAGCGTGTTACCAAGAGCGGCGATACTCGTTACGCCAGCAGCGGAGACTTTCCCCGACAACAGCAGCGTAACCAGCAGTACTTCTGAATTCCCCGGCAGTAGCGTGGCGCTCAAAAAGCTGCTGGCAAACATTGAACCGTAGAGCCAGTCGCTCACAGCAGCCTGACGTCGACAAAAGCCATACCCGCCGCCGTTGCCGCCTGAATGCCGAAATCGGCATCTTCAAACACCACGCAGCGTTCAGGCGCAACGCCGATCAATTCGGCACAGCGGAGAAAAGTTTCCGGCTCCGGCTTGTGCCGCGTTACGTCATCGGCACCCACCACTGCAGTAAAGTAGTGGCGGATGCCCAGATGCTGTAGCAGCGCTTCGGCCATGTCGTGCTCGCTGCCGGTGCCAACCGCCATAGGGCGGCGACCATGATAAAACTTTACGACATCTATCAGCGGTAGAGGCTGTACGGTATCAAAGAGTATCTCTTTCAGCGCTGCGGTTTTTTCTGCGGCCAGCTTATGGGGATCAAGGCTGCTCTGATGACGATGGATAATCGCCTCCGCTATGCGCCACGTTGGCGATCCGTTCAGACCGACCAGCGCCTGTTCGTCAAAGCTCATGTCATAACGTGACAGCACGTTACGCCAGGCTTGTCGGTGCGTCGGCTCCGTGTCCAGCAGCGTGCCGTCCATATCGAATATCAAGCCGTCATAACTATCGTACACGCGAGCCTCCGTCCCTGAATTAACGAACGTTTACTTTAGCGTAAAGCACCGTACTTGTCGCTGTCGGCATGGATCCGCAAATGCCTTGAAACATATAGGGTTTTTTATTATCAGATTATATCCTTGTCAAAGAATGAGCGGAAATGGGGTAAAAAAGCACAAAAAATCAGCGAAATAACGCGATGGCTGTGGAGTGAGTACCGGCATGTTTAACGAGGAATTAAGAAGGCTGGAGTAATAAAGACGGCGGAAAAAACAGGGTTAATTCGATTTTAATGCTTCAGGGGGCGAGAACAGCTACGGGGATATCTTCAGAAGATGGTGCATCCGGGAGGATTCGAACCTCCGACCGCTCGGTTCGTAGCCGAGTACTCTATCCAGCTGAGCTACGGATGCATTGGGATATGCTTTAAAACTACTTCAAATGCTGCATTCGGAAGGATTATCCGGCTTGCGCCTTACCCTTGCGGGCCGTTGCTAAAGCAACGTTATCATCCCTGGTGCTGGCGGTTACTGCTAACGACATGCCAGTACAGGATTGCTGCAACATTATCTTGAAATGGTGCATCCGGGAGGATTATTCGGCTTGCGCCTCACCCTTCGGGCCATCGCTAAAGCGATGTTATCTTCCCTCTACATGCTGCAAGCTTCTGCAATATGTCAGTTCAGACATAGCTACCATATCTACAAATAATGGTGCATCCGGGAGGATTCGAACCTCCGACCGCTCGGTTCGTAGCCGAGTACTCTATCCAGCTGAGCTACGGATGCATCGGAAAAACATTGGGGGAGATAACGCGACAAACCTGAGGAGATACGGAAGAAACTGACAGATGCTTTACGGCTCTTTCATTTCTCAGATAATGGTGCATCCGGGAGGATTATTCGGCTTGCGCCTCACCCTTCGGGCCATCGCTAAAGCGATGTTATCTTCCCTCTACATGCTGCAAACTTCTGCAATATGTCAGTTCAGACGTAGCTACCATATCTACAGATAATGGTGCATCCGGGAGGATTCGAACCTCCGACCGCTCGGTTCGTAGCCGAGTACTCTATCCAGCTGAGCTACGGATGCATATCAAAATCTGGTATAACGCAGGGGTGCTAACGACTCACCTTGATACAGGCTGCTAACGCTGTATCGGTACTACCCAAACAAACTGGAAACCAGCCTGTTAAATAATGCTGCATCCGGGACGATTATTCGGCTTGCGCCTTACCCTTGCGGGTCGTTGCTAAAGCAACGTTATCATCCCTTGCGCTGGCGATTACTGCTAACGACATGCCAGTACAGGGTTTGCAACATCATCTTAAAGTGGTGCATCCGGGAGGATTCGAACCTCCGACCGCTCGGTTCGTAGCCGAGTACTCTATCCAGCTGAGCTACGGATGCAAATGGCGGTGAGGCGGGGATTCGAACCCCGGATGCAGCTTTTGACCGCATACTCCCTTAGCAGGGGAGCGCCTTCAGCCTCTCGGCCACCTCACCATACGCGCTCTTATCGAGCTGTGCTTCTGAACTTGTTTCTGCTCATCGGCACTGCGTGGCGCACATATTACTTTCTGGGCCTTATAAGTCAAACATATTTTTTCACCGATGCGTTTGATTGCGCATTTACCCGCCAATATGGGTATTTGAAAAGCAAAAAGAGTGATTTATCAGCAACAATTGGCCTTTTCACAGAGAAAAAATGGAGGCAGGCCAGAAGGGAAACAGAGAAAGAAAACAGGGGAAATGGGGAAAAGCAGGCGAAAACCGGTAGCGCCTCGCCACTCTGGCGAGGCGCTGGATCCGTTAGTAACTCGTTTGCTGAGTTTTTTCGGCCTGAATGCGCTGATAGATCTCTTCGCGATGAACCGAAACTTCTTTAGGGGCATTCACACCAATGCGAACCTGGTTCCCTTTCACTCCCAGCACCGTTACAGTCACCTCATCACCGATCATGAGGGTTTCACCAACTCGACGAGTTAGAATAAGCATTCTTTGCTCCTTGAAAGATTAAAAGAGTCGGGTTCACTGGCGCCCGGCATTATCCATCATATAACGCTAAATGTAGACTATGACAAATACACGACAAGTGCACCATCGCAATAATACATTCTGCTGATACTTAGTTTAGCCGAAATACACACCAGCAACCTGACTTTGTGTTTTTTGCGTTTGCACCTGACAGAAAAACGCCGTGGAGCCGTGCCCACCGCGCTTTCCGGGATGCCTTTTTATAGTGTTACAGTTTTGCTGCCACCCAGCTTTCCACACCGGCCAGAGCCCCTGGTAGTGCTCCGGCATCGGTGCCGCCGGCCTGAGCCATATCTGGCCGGCCGCCGCCCTTACCGCCAACCTGAAGGGCTAACTCGCCCACCAGCTCGCCAGCTTTCACGCGGTCAGTGACATCTTTGGTTACGCCAGCAATCAACGAGACCTTTCCTTCAGCAACCGTCGCCAGCACGATTACGGCTGACTTCAGCTGATTTTTTAAATCGTCTACCATAGTGCGCAGCATTTTTGGTTCAACGTTACTCAGTTCGCTAACCAACAGCTTAACGCCTTTTACGTCAATAGCTTTGCTGCTCAGCGAAGCGCTTTCCTGCGCCGCCTGCTGATCTTTTAGCTGCTGTAGCTCTTTTTCCAGCGCCCTGACGTTGTCCATCAGGCCACGCACTTTCTCATTCAGGTTGCTGCTGTTAGCTTTAACCAGCTGCGCGATATCGTGCAGCTGCTCGCTTTGCGCGTACATCTGCTTCAGCGCACCCTCGCCCGTCACCGCCTCAATACGACGGATGCCTGCTGCGGTACCTGATTCTGAAGTGATACGGAACAGGCCAATATCGCCCGTGCGGCTGGCATGCGTACCGCCGCAAAGCTCGGTAGAGAAATCACCCATGGTCAGCACGCGTACGCGATCGTCATATTTTTCGCCAAAGAGCGCCATGGCACCCAGCGCTTTCGCGGCTTCCAGCTCCATCACGTTGGTATCGACCGGCAGATTGCGGCGGATCTGGGCGTTAACGATTTCTTCTACCTGACGAATTTCCTGCGGCTTCATCGCTTCGGAATGCGAGAAGTCAAAACGCAGATATTTATCATTAACCAGAGATCCTTTCTGCGCCACGTGATGGCCCAGTACCTGACGCAGCGCGGCATGCAGCAAATGCGTGGCGGAGTGGTTCAGCCTGATGCGGTCGCGGCGCGCTTCGTCAACGTGTGCCGCCAGACGATCGCCAATACGCAGCTGTCCGGAAGCAAGTTTGCCGACATGACCAATCGCCTGCGCATACTTTTGCGTATCGGTAACGGTGAAGGCCGCATTATCGTTACGTAACTCACCCGTGTCGCCAACCTGACCACCCGATTCGCCATAGAACGGTGTTTCATCCAGGACGATGACGCCTTCCTGACCGGCACTGATTTCATCGGCTGGCTGGCCGTCGACAAAAATTGCCGTCACGGCAGCGGTCAGCGCCAGCTGGTCATAGCCTTTGAAGGTTGACGCCTCTTCAATGCGGATCACGTTATTGTAATCCGCGCCAAAGCCGCTGGCTTCACGAGCGCGCTGGCGCTGCTGCTCCATCGCTTTTTCAAAACCGGCTTCATCAATCTTCAGGTTGCGTTCGCGGCAGACGTCCGCCGTTAAGTCGACCGGGAAGCCGAAGGTGTCGTACAGTCGGAAAACGGTTTCGCCATCCAGCGTGTCGCCCTGCAGTTTTGCCAGCTCTTCATCCAGCAGCGCCAGACCGCGCTCCAGCGTTTTGGCGAACTGCTCTTCTTCGGTTTTCAGGATCTGTTCAACCTGCGCCTGCTGCTTCGCCAGCTCATCGCCTGCTGCACCCATCACTTCAATCAACGGTGCAACCAGCTTCCAGAAGAAAGTGCCCTGCGCGCCCAGCATATTGCCGTGACGGATAGCACGACGAATAATGCGGCGCAGCACGTAACCACGGTTTTCGTTGGACGGGATCACGCCATCGCAAACGAGGAAAGCACAGGAACGAATATGGTCAGCAATAACGCGCAGTGATTTGCTGGTGAGATCGCTAGCGCCGGTCACTTCCGCTACGGACTTGATCAGTTTCTGGAACAGATCGATTTCGTAGTTAGAGTTGACGTGTTGCAGCACGGCGGAGATACGCTCCAGTCCCATACCGGTATCGACAGAAGGTTTTGGCAGCGGCAGCATTGTACCGTCAGACTGACGATTGAACTGCATGAACACGATGTTCCAGATCTCAATAAAGCGATCGCCGTCCTCTTCCGGACTTCCCGGTGGGCCACCCCAGATATGGTCGCCGTGATCGAAGAAAATCTCGCTGCACGGGCCGCAAGGGCCGGTATCGCCCATCTGCCAGAAGTTATCGGAAGCGTAAGCGCCACCTTTGTTGTCGCCGATACGAATAATACGCTCGCGCGGCACGCCAATTTCGTCTGCCCAGATGTTGAAAGCTTCATCATCGGTTTCATAGACGGTGACCCACAGCTTCTCTTTCGGCAGGGCAAACCATTCGGCGCTGGTCAACAGTTCCCAGGCAAAGCCAATCGCTTCACGCTTGAAATAGTCACCAAAGCTGAAG
Organism: Erwinia phyllosphaerae; assembly: GCF_019132875.1. Lineage (GTDB taxonomy): Bacteria > Pseudomonadota > Gammaproteobacteria > Enterobacterales > Enterobacteriaceae > Erwinia > Erwinia phyllosphaerae. The sequence continues at coordinate 89,677 of NZ_JAHSPF010000014.1, read as the reverse complement.
TTGCCCAGCATTTCGAAAAAGGTATGGTGGCGAGCGGTATAGCCAACGTTTTCCAGGTCATTATGTTTACCGCCTGCGCGCACGCAGCGCTGTGAGGTGGTAGCGCGCGAGTAGTTGCGCTTATCCTGGCCCAGGAAAACATCTTTGAACTGGTTCATACCGGCGTTGGTAAACAGCAACGTCGGGTCATTAGTCGGGACGAGGGAGCTACTGGCTACAACCTGGTGTCCCTTGCTATGGAAAAAGTCGAGAAACGCCTGGCGAATCTCCGCAGTGCTCTTGCTCATAATTGTCCTGGAATCACGCTAACGAAGGTGTCGTGGGTTTAACTGCGCCGTTCAGGCCAGCAACACACGAACAAAAAGTGGTGAATAAGATAAATTTTCTTCGGTACGAAGTAAAATCCCATCGGCGCTCAATCGCCAAAATTTGAAAAAATGCTGCGGATATCCTCTGAAAAGAAGCCTTTAGTCATCAAATAACGCTGCACTTTCGCTTTTTCTTTCCAGTCGGTGGGCAGCGGCAGGCCGAACTTGCGCTCCGCCGCGTCGAAAGCCATTTGCTGCCAGTCAATTTCAGTGGCCGCCAGCGTTTCATCAATCAGCGGCTTAGCCACGCCTTTTTGCCCCAGCTCCATGCGGATACGCTGCGGGCCGTAGCCTTTGCGGCTGCGGCTGGCGACGAAGCGCTCGGCAAAGCGGGCATCGTCAAGGTAGTTGCTTTCGTAGCACCAGGCTACCACACGGTCAATCTGCTCTGGCGTGACGGGTTCTGGCTGCTGGGCCTGATTTTTGGCATACATCGCCGCGCGTTCGGCGGAAAGCGACAATTTGCGACGAAACTCGGCTTCGCTGTGATCGCGCATGGCCAGGATGCGCATCGCTCTGTCCAGCAGGCGAGTAAACTGGCTTCGTTCGGTGGCGTCAGACATCTTGCTCCGGTTTTCATTAGTCAAATCAGGATAAGGGTAGCGAGGAACAGCGAAAGAAACAAAGATGATTGAGATGAAAGTACCTGAACAGCAGATTCAGGACGCTGTTTCTGGCTGCGGGTGAAGAAGCTTGTCAGCCAGCGGCGAAAAACCGATAGCTACTTTTAAACAGTTAATTGCTTTCCCTGAAGACGCTGATAGCCGTTGTCAAAAAACCTGCGGCCACCGCCGACGTGACTCAGGCGGGAAAACAAAAAGGAGCGGCCTGAGCCACTCCTTATGATGGTTAACAACGTGCCGGTACGGCTGGCGAACTTAGAAGTTCTCGTTCGTTTCGCTTGCTTCGTCCGCGTCGTCTTTGTCCGCAACAAAGTCAGGCGTGCTGTCCGGGTTGTTCATCAGCGTAGCGCGCAGTTTGGTTTCGATCTCTGTCGCCACAGCCGGGTTCTCTTTCAGGAAGTTGCCGGCATTTGCCTTACCCTGACCGATTTTGTCACCGTTGTAGCTGTACCATGCGCCGGCTTTCTCAATCAGCTTGTGCTTAACGCCCAGGTCAACCAGCTCGCCGTAGATGTTGATACCTTCGCCGTACATAATCTGGAATTCCGCCTGCTTAAACGGCGCAGCGATTTTGTTTTTCACTACCTTCACGCGGGTTTCGCTACCTACTACTTCGTCACCCTCTTTGATCGCGCCGATACGACGGATATCCAGACGGACGGAAGCGTAGAACTTCAGCGCGTTACCACCGGTAGTGGTTTCCGGGTTACCAAACATCACGCCGATTTTCATACGGATCTGGTTAATGAAGATCAGCAGCGTGTTGGAGTTCTTCAGGTTACCGGCCAGCTTACGCATTGCCTGGCTCATCATACGTGCCGCGAGGCCCATGTGAGAGTCACCGATTTCGCCTTCGATTTCCGCTTTTGGCGTCAGCGCCGCGACGGAGTCGACGATGATCACATCCACAGCACCGGAGCGTGCCAGCGCGTCACAGATTTCCAGCGCCTGCTCACCGGTATCCGGCTGAGAACAGAGCAGGTTATCGATATCCACGCCCAGTTTTTTGGCGTAGACGGGATCGAGCGCATGCTCGGCATCGATAAAGGCGCAGGTTTTGCCCTTGCGCTGTGCAGCAGCGATAACCTGCAGCGTCAGCGTGGTTTTACCGGAAGATTCCGGCCCGTAAATTTCGACGATACGGCCCATTGGCAGACCGCCCGCGCCAAGCGCGATATCCAGCGAAAGCGAACCGGTAGAGATGGTTTCCACATCCATAGTGCGGTCTTCACCCAGGCGCATGATGGAGCCTTTACCAAATTGTTTCTCAATCTGGCCCAGCGCTGCTGCCAGTGCTTTTTGCTTGTTTTCGTCAATAGCCATTTCCACTCCTAATCACGCGGGGGTAAAGCACGCTTGCGCGGCTTCGTGTCACAATCAATATGGGAACAATTATACTGTATAGTCATACAGTATCAAGCTTAATTTTTCAGAAAATGGTCACGCAGTAGCAACAGCGCATGAGCCGTGGCCTGGCGGCGTACGGAGGCGCGGTCGCCAGCGAAAATTTTGCGCTGCGCCAGCGAGTTAGCCTCAGCCGCCGCCAGGCCAAACCAGACCGTGCCAACAGGTTTTTCCGCCGTTCCGCCATCAGGCCCGGCAATGCCGCTGACGGCCACGGCATACTGTGCGCCAGCCTGTTTAAGCGCGCCTTCTGCCATTTCCCGCACTACCTGTTCGCTCACTGCGCCAAAGCTTTCCAGCGAAGCCTGACTGACACCGACCAGCGCCTGTTTGGCGTCATTGCTGTAGGTAACAAAGCCCCGCTCAAACCACTGTGAGCTACCGGCAGTATCGGTTAACACCTTAGCGATCCAGCCGCCGGTACAGGATTCAGCCGTCGTCACCGTGGCGTGTAAACGCTGCAAACGTTGGCCGACTTCAAGGCTCAACTGGCTTAGCTCATCATCCGTCATCAGAATTCCCTGCCCTCTCTTCAATGAAAAGAAAGATTAGCACTTTTTAGCCCGGGCAGAAGGAAGAATGGCAAGGTTTGCGAGGCGTCTTCCTGAATAACGCGTTGAAAAGCAAATGACAAACAGGAGGTTATGAAGAAGCGCGCCCGGATGGCGCGCTAGTGAGCGTTACAGGCTTCGGCGAGCGTCCCGCACGGCTTCACCCAGCTGCCACACGGCCATCGCATAGTGGTTGCTGTGGTTATAGCGGGTGATGGCATAGAAGTTTGGTAGCCCATACCAGTATTGATAGTAGGTCCCCATATCGAAGCGCAGCAGGCTAACCTGCTGTTCCTGCAGCGGCACCTGTGGCGACAGGCCAGCCTCGGCAAGCTGCGACAGCGTATAGCGAGTTTTAAAGCCGTTTTCCAGTAAAGGAGCCTGGCCGTTAGCCGGAACGGCAACGGTTTCGCCTTTTACCCAACCGTGCGCCTGGAAGTAATGCGCGACGCTGCCGATGGCATCAACCGGATCCCATAAGTTGATATGGCCATCGCCGTTGAAATCCACCGCATACTGTTTAAACGATGACGGCATAAACTGACCGTAGCCCATCGCTCCGGCAAAAGAGCCACGTAAATCGAGCGGATCGTCATTCTCTTCTTTTGCCATCAGCAGGAAGGTTTCCAGCTCGCTGCTGAAATAGTCGGCGCGGCGCGGATAGGCAAAGGAGAGCGTTGCCAGCGCATCGATAATACGGGTTTTACCCATCACGCGTCCCCAGCGGGTTTCAACGCCGATGATGCCAACGATAATTTCCGGCGGGACGCCGTAAACCTGCCAGGCGCGATTGAGCGCATCCTGATACTGGTTCCAGAACTGCACGCCATTCTGCACGTTATCCGGCACGATAAATTTTTTGCGGTAGCGGATCCACGCGCCGTTTGGCCCGGAAGGCGGCTGATAAGAGGGGGCCTGGCGATCCATCAACCGCAACACCCAGTCGAGGCGCTTTGCCTGCGCCAGCACGTTGTGCAGCTGCTGCCGGTCAAAGTTGTGCTCGCGCACCATTTTATCGATAAACGCTTCTGCTGACGGACTGTTAGCGAAATCGCCGTCCAGCGGAGCCACATTATGCGCAGGATCTAACAGAAAACGGTTGCCGCCCTGAAAAGGGTTGCCGTGCGGCTCGGGCTGCGGTGCTTTGCTGCTACAGGCGGAAAGCAGTACCAGCGCGGGTAAAAGTGTGGCCAGACAACGCATTGGATATCCATATGAAACGAAAAGTAGAACTTATGTTAGAGCATAGATCGCGATGATGAAAACAGATGTTACGTAAACCAGTTTCTTTTCTGCCGGGCCGTTTTGCTGCCGTTATAAAGCCGACAATATTCGGCAGGTAAAAAGCCATTTTATGCATGGCTAAAGCTGGCGGTATTAACGTTATGATTTGTCGGCGAAGCAGCTTAAACGCCCGCCGACAGCCAGCCCTACAACGCGACCAGTGAATCCCGGTTAATCTCAGCTATCGATTTTGCGCCGGTTAACGTCATCGCCACGCGCATCTCCTTTTCCATCAGCGATAGCAGATTTTCCACGCCCGCCTCGCCCGCCGCCGCCAGCGCATAAATAAAGGCCCTGCCCAGCAGCACGCTGTCTGCGCCCAGCGCAATCATCCGCACCACGTCCAGACCGGTACGAATACCTGAATCCGCCAGGATTTTGATATCGCCTTTCACCGCATCGGCAATAGCAGGCAACGCGCGTGCCGTCGACAGTACGCCATCAAGCTGTCTACCACCGTGGTTGGATATCACAATCCCGTCGGCACCAAAGCTGACCGCGTCTTTCGCATCCTGCGGATCCAGAATGCCTTTAATGATCATCGGCCCTTGCCAGAACTCCCGGATCCACTCCAGATCTTTCCACGAGATCGACGGATCGAAATTTGCGCCCAGCCAGCCAATATAGTCTTCCAGCGTGGTGGGATGACCGCGATAAGCAGAGACGTTCCCCAAATCGTGTGGTTTGCCGTTCAGGCCGACATCCCATGCCCAATGCGGATGCATCATTGCCTGAATAATGCGTCGCGCTGCGGCGTTCGGGCCGCTCATACCGGAGTGTGCATCACGATAGCGCGCGCCGGGAACCGGCATATCTACGGTAAACACCAGCGTGGTGACGCCCGCCGCTCTGGCGCGTTCCAGCGCGTTACGCATAAAGCCACGATCTTTCAGCACGTAAAGCTGGAACCACATTGGGCGCTGGATAGCTGGCGCAACCTCTTCAATCGGGCAGACGGAAACCGTAGAAAGCGTAAAAGGGATGCCCTTTTTTTCCGCTGCGCGAGCCGCCTGTACTTCACCGCGTCTGGCATACATACCGGTCAGCCCTACCGGTGCAAGAATGACCGGCATCGCCAACTTTTCATCAAACAGCGTGGTTTCCAGACTCAGCTCGGACATGTTGTTCAGCACACGCTGGCGCAGTGCGATGTCGGCCAGATCGGCGGTATTGCGCTTTAGCGTGTGCTCGCTATAGGCCCCGCCATCGATATAGTGGAATAAAAAAGGCGGCAGCCTGCGCTGCGCTGCCTTGCGATAGTCCGTTGATGCAGAAATGATCATCAGCTCTCCTGCCCTGTTAAAACGCTGGCTCCATAATGAGCAAAAAAAGAGCCGCGACGGCGGCTCGTAATAACAGGCAGTGTAGTAGAGGAGAAAAGCGGATACGCTGAGCAACGTCTCAACATAACGTTAACAACTTGCGTATCGCCCTTTTTGCAAAAAAATCAACGCCGATTACGTACCAGCTGATAGCGACGGGTCAGATATTCCAGCGGCACGCTCCAGATATGCACCAGGCGGCAGAATGGAAACAGAAGAAACAGCGTCATGCCCAGCACCATATGGATGCGGTAGATCAGCGCAACGCCTGCCAGATGCTGAGATGCGCCGCCGTGGAAGGTTACTATGGCCTGCGCCCAGCCTACCAGCTTCATCATTTCGCTGCCGTCCATATGCTGTGCGGAGAAAAGAATGGTCAGCAGACCCAGCGCAGCCTGCGCCACCAGCAGCGTCAGAATCAAAATATCGCCCGTGCTGCTGGTTGCCCTGACGCGTGGATTAAGCAGGCGGCGCTTCAGCAGCAGCCCGCCGCCCACCAGCGTCATTAAACCGCAAAGGCCACCGGCAACCATTGCCAGCTTCTGCTTGGCGGCAATCGGCAAAAAGGACTCGTACATCCAGTGCGGCGTCAGCAGGCCAACAAAATGGCCGAAAAAAATCCCGATAATGCCGATATGAAACAGATTAGAGGCAAGCCGCATGCCTTTTTTATCCAGCATCTGGCTGGAGCCGGCGCGCCAGCTGTACTGGCCATAGTCATAGCGTAGCCAGCTGCCGATTAAAAAGACGCTGCCCGCCAGGTATGGATAAATATCGAAAAAGAAACCCGTCAAAAAATTCATGATGAATGTCCCGTGGATGTTGTTATCGCCGCCACGTCCAGATACTGCGGCGTCACCGCGTCGGCAAAACGCCGTTGATGCGCTGCCTGCTGTGCCGAAGCGCAGCCCTGCTCGCCGAGAAACTTGATCTGCTCTTCTTCCCACACGGCATCCAGCGCCGCAGGCGTATCGTCGCGGGCTTCTTTGCCTACCCGGGGTTTAAGGTCTTCCGCCGCCAGTCCGGATTCGGCCAGCGCCAGCAGCAGGTCAAACAGCTCACCGTAGCGGCTCTGGCGCTGATGCAGCCTGGCGGCCAGCAAGGCCAGAATCGGCGCGATATCCGCAAGGCCGGATCGCGCGCGCGCAGCGTCCAGGCTGGCAAGATATTCCAGATAGAGCGGCAGAAAATCGGGCAGCTCTTTTGCCGTTAGCTCCAGCCCGTCGGCCCGATATTGATCCAGCAGATCGACCATCGCCTGGCCACGATCTCGCGATTCACCATGAACGTGCTCAAACAGCAGCAGCGAGGTAGCACGACCGCGATCGAACAGTTCGCAGTAGTCGGCCTGCCTGTCCAGCAGCGGGCTGGCGCACAGCGTGGTGATGAACTGAGACAGACGCGTCCGTTGTGCAGTAGTCAACTCGCTGGCTTTTTCCAGCGCCGTAATCAGCTCGGCCTGATGCGTAAACAGCGCTTCGTCCGGATAGTCCAGCAGCCGGGCAAGTATATTTAAAGCGATCATTGCGGCTTCTCCGACTTGTTGCCGATATCAATAGCGTCAATACGGCGGCTGTTAAACAGGTTAAATGTGCCATCGCTGCCCCGGCAGCCATCGCCAAAGCTGAAACCGCAGCCTTTGCTTTCAGGAAAAGCCTCGCGCGCAAGCTCACGATGGCTGGAAGGCACGACAAAGCGATCTTCATAATTAGCGATAGCCAGATAGCGGTACATCTCCTGCGCCTGCGCTTCGCTCAGGCCAACCTCTTCCAGCGCGCGGGTATCCTTCTCGTTATCAACGGTTTCCGCACGCTTGTAGTGACGCATCGCCAGCATCCTTTTCAGCGCCAGTAACACCGGCTCGGTATCGCCAGCGGTCAGCAGATTCGCCAGGTACTGCACGGGGATGCGCAGGCTTTCTACATCCGGCAATATGCCGTTGTGCGCCAGCTTGCCCGCATCCGCCGCGCTTTGAATCGGCGACAGCGGTGGCACATACCAGACCATCGGCAGCGTACGGTATTCCGGGTGCAGCGGTAGCGCCAGCTTCCACTCCATCGCCATTTTGTAGACCGGCGAACGCTGCGCGGCGTCGATTACGCTTTGCGGAATGCCTTCTTTTAACGCTTCGGCGATAACCTGCGGATCGTCAGGGTCAAGGAAGATCTCCCTCTGGCTCTGGTAGAGATCCTGCTCGTGTTCGGTTGAGGCCGCCTGGGCGATGCGATCCGCGTCATACAGCAGCACGCCAAGATAGCGAATGCGACCCACGCAGGTTTCCGAGCAGACCGTCGGCTGGCCCGCTTCGATGCGCGGATAGCAGAAAATACATTTCTCCGACTTACCGCTTTTCCAGTTGAAGTAAATTTTTTTATAAGGGCAGCCGGTCAGGCACATGCGCCAGCCGCGGCACTTGTCCTGGTCGATCAGCACAATGCCGTCTTCGCCACGTTTGTAGATCGCGCCGCTTGGGCAGGTGGCGACGCAGGCGGGATTGAGGCAGTGTTCGCACAGCCGCGGCAGATAGGCCATAAAAGTGTGCTCAAACTGGCCGTACATCTCTTTCTGCATCCGATCGAAATTTTTATCCTGCGAACGCTTAGAAAATTCGCCGCCCAGAATCTCTTCCCAGTTCGGGCCATTCTCGATTTTCTGCATGCGCTGGCCGGTGATCAGCGAGCGTGGCCGCGCGACTGGCTGATGTTTGCCGGCGGGCGCGTTATGCAGATGCTGATAGTCGTAGTCGAACGGCTCGTAGTAATCATCCAGCCCCGGCACGTCAGGGTTGGCGAAGATTTTCGACAGCAGTCCAACGCGATTACCCATGCGCGGCACCAGCCTGCCGTTGATTTTACGGATCCAGCCGCCCCGCCATTTTCCTTGATCTTCCCAGGCGTGCGGATAGCCGACGCCCGGTTTGCTTTCGACATTGTTAAACCAGGCGTATTCCATGCCTTCACGGCTGGTCCAGACGTTTTTACAGGTTACGGAACAGGTATGGCAGCCGATACATTTATCCAGATTCAGCACCATGCCGACCTGCGAGCGAATTTTCATGGTTTGATCTCCTGCTGGCTGCCCTGGCGGCTGTCGTTGCCTTCATCGTCTAACCAGTTGACGTTATTCATTTTGCGCACCACCACGAACTCATCGCGGTTGGAGCCTACGGTGCCGTAATAGTTGAAACCGTAGGAGAGCTGCGCATAGCCGCCGATCATGTGGGTTGGTTTAGGGCAGGCGCGGGTAACGGAGTTATGAATGCCGCCGCGCTGGCCGGTGATTTCCGAACCGGGAATATTTACGATGCGTTCCTGCGCGTGATACATCATGGTCATCCCGGCGGGAATACGCTGGCTAACGACCGCGCGAGCGGTCAGCGAGCCGTTGGCGTTAAAGGCTTCTATCCAGTCGTTATCCGCAATACCCAGCTCGCGGGCGTCCTCTTCGCTCATCCAGACGATGGGTCCGCCGCGCGACAGCGTCAGCATCAGCAAATTGTCGCTATAGGTAGAGTGAATGCCCCACTTCTGGTGCGGCGTCAGGAAATTCAGCGCTTTCTCCGGATTACCGTTCGGCTTCTGGTTGAGCAAAGGCTTAGCCGCGCGGGTATCAATCGGCGGACGATAAACCAGCAGGCTTTCGCCAAAGGCGCGCATCCACTCGTGATCCTGATAAAGCTGCTGGCGTCCGCTGAGCGTACGCCACGGGATTAGCTCGTGAACATTGGTGTAGCAGGCGTTATAGGAGACGTGCTCGTCTTCCAGTCCTGACCAGGTTGGGCTGGAGATGATTTTGCGCGGCTGCGCCTGGATATCCCGAAAACGGATCTTTTCATCTTCTTTGTTTAACGCCAGATGGCTATGGTCGCGTCCGGTGATTTCGCTCAGCGCCTGCCAGGCTTTTACCGCTACCTGACCGTTGGTTTCCGGCGCCAGCGACAGGATCACTTCGGCGGCATCAATGGCGCTGTCGATGTTAGGACGGCCCGCCGCTGGCCCTTCGGCCTTGACGTAGTTCAGCTCTTTAAGGAAATCGACCTCTTTTTGCGTGTTCCAGCTGATGCCTTTGCCGCCGTTGCCCAGCTTGTCCAGCAGTGGGCCAAGCGAGGTAAAGCGCTCCCAGGTGGCCGGATAGTCACGCTCGACTGCGATAAGATGCGGCGCGGTTTTGCCCGGAATCAGATCGCATTCGCCCTTTTTCCACTCTGCGACGTCAAAAGCCTGCGCCAGCTCTGCCGGAGAGTCGTGCTGTACCGGCAGCGTGACCACGTCGGTTTCCACGCCCAGGTGGCCGGGGCAAAGTTCCGAAAAGGCTTTGGCGATGCCTTTATAGATTTCCCAGTCGCTTTTGGCTTCCCAGGCCGGATCGACCGCCGCCGACAGCGGATGAATAAACGGATGCATATCCGAGGTATTCATATCGTCCTTTTCGTACCAGGTAGCGGTCGGCAGCACGATATCGGAATAGAGACAGGTGCTCGACAGGCGGAAATCCAGCGTGACGACCAGATCCAGCTTGCCTTCACCGCCCTGCTCCTGCCATTCCACTTCTTCCGGCCTTACGCCGCCCTGCGCGCCTAAATCTTTGCCCTGAATACCGTGTTCCGTACCCAGTAAATATTTGAGCATGTACTCATGGCCTTTGCCGGATGAGCCAAGCAGGTTTGAGCGCCAGACAAACATATTACGCGGGAAGTTCTGCGGATTGTCCGGCTGTTCAGCGGCAAAGCGCAGCGTTCCTTCTTTCAGGCTCTGTACGGTAAAATCCACCGGCGAAAGGCCAGCGGCTTTAGCCTGTGCGGCAATGTTCAGCGGGTTGCTGTTTAGCTGTGGGGCGGAAGGTAACCAGCCCATCCGCTCGGAACGTACGTTAAAATCGATCAGGCTGCCGCCGTAGCGCTTTTTATCCGCCAGCGGAGAAAGCAGTTCACTGGTCTGCACGGTTTCATAGCGCCACTGGCTGGAGTGGTTATAAAAGAACGAGGTGCTGTTCATATGGCGCGGCGGACGCTGCCAGTCAAGGGCAAACGCCAGCGGCGTCCAGCCGGTTTGCGGCCGCAGTTTTTCCTGACCGACGTAGTGCGCCCAGCCGCCGCCGCTCTGCCCGACGCAGCCGCAGAAGACCAGCATATTAATTAATCCACGGTAGTTCATATCCATGTGATACCAGTGGTTCATCCCAGCCCCGACGATAATCATCGAGCGGCCGCGCGTTTTCTCCGCGTTTTCGGCAAATTCACGGGCAAGGCGAATAATGTTTTGCCGGGAGACGCCGGTAATCTGTTCGGCCCAGGCAGGGCTGTAGGCTTTGACTTCATCATAGCTGCGGGCGCAGTTGTCATCTTCCAGGCCGCGATCCAGCCCGTAATTGGCCAGCGTCAGATCGTAAACGCTGGTGACCAGCGCTTCGCTACCGTCCGCCAGCTGCAATCTTTTTACCGGTAGCTTGTGCAGCAGGATTTCGTCCAGCGTCACGCTGTTGAAGTTTTCACTCTCCGTGCCGCCAAAGTAGGGAAAGCCGACGTCGACTACCGCATCATGGCTGTGCAACAGGCTAAGCTGTAGCGTCACTTCCTGCTGCGTTCCGCCTTCGCGCTGCTCCAGATTCCATTTGCCTTTTTCGCCCCAGCGATAGCCGATAGATCCTTGTGGTGCCACCAGCTCGCCGCTGGTCTGGTCGATAGCGATGGTTTTCCACTGCGGATTATTTTCCTGGCCAAGGTTATCAATCAGATCGCTGGCGCGCAGCTGACGGCCAGCGGCGTAATAACCCCCTTCGCGCGGCTCCAGCAGTACCAGCATTGGCATATCGGTGTAGCTGCGGACATAGTCGCGGAAGTAGCCTACCTCGCGGTCAAGGTGAAACTCTTGCAGGATGACGTGACCCAGCGCGAGCGCCAGCGCGCTATCGGTACCCTGTTTGGGATTGAGCCACTGGTCGCATAGCTTGGCGACTTCGGCATAATCTGGCGTGATGGCGACAGTTTTGGTGCCTTTATAGCGTACTTCGGTAAAGAAATGCGCATCCGGCGTGCGCGTCTGCGGCACGTTAGAGCCCCAGGCGATAATGTAAGAGGAGTTATACCAGTCGGCCGACTCCGGCACGTCGGTCTGTTCGCCCCAGGTCATTGGCGAAGCGGGCGGCAGATCGCAATACCAGTCGTAGAAGCTCAGGCAGACGCCGCCAATCAGTGACAGATAGCGCGCGCCAGCGGCATAGGAAACCATCGACATCGCCGGGATCGGCGAAAAGCCAACGATGCGATCGGGGCCGAAGGTTTTTGCCGTATAAATATTGGCGGCGGCAATCAGCTCGTTAACCTCCTGCCAGCTGGAGCGAACAAAACCGCCGCGGCCGCGCGCGATCTTATAGCTTTTCGCTTTTTCAGGATCGCTAACGATCGATCCCCAGGCCGCCACGGGATCCTGATGGGCCACTTTCGCCTCGCGCCACAGCTGCAACAGCTTTTTGCGCATTAGCGGATATTTCAGGCGGTTGGCGCTGTAAAGGTACCAGGAATAGCTGGCACCACGCGGACAGCCGCGCGGTTCATGGTTGGGTAAATCCGGACGCGTGCGCGGATAGTCGGTCTGCTGCGTTTCCCAGGTTACCAGACCGTTTTTGACGTAAATTTTCCAGCTACAGGAGCCGGTACAGTTTACGCCATGGGTCGAGCGCACGATTTTGTCGTGCTGCCAGCGGCTACGGTAGCCCTCTTCCCAGTCGCGATTGGTGTTGAGTGTCTGACCGTGCTGGCCAGAAAAAGGCTCCGCTAACTGTTTAAAGTAGCGAAACCGATCGAGAAATTTGCTCATCCGGAAAACTCCTGAAGGCTTTAGGGTGACATTGCTTAAGCGGCGCAGGGACGTAGCCTGCGCGCGTTTATCAGAATCGGTTTTTGCGGCCGTATACCAGCCAGGTTACGCCGATGCATACCAGATAAAAGGCGAGGAAAATTTTCATCGCGCCCGTTGGCGTGCCCAGCATGGACAGAGAAAGCCCAAAGGTCTGCGGGATAAAAAATCCGCCCAGTGCGCCAATTGCAGAAATAAAACCCAGTGCGGCAGACGTTTCGGTAACGGCTTCACGCTGTGCATCTTCTGCGCTTTTACCTGCTGCGGCGCTTTTTTCCAGCGTCAGTTTGCGGAAGATGACGGCAATCATCTGGTAGGTTGAACCGCTACCCAGCCCCGCCGTTAAAAACAGCCCCATAAAGACGCCGAAGAAGGCCACAAACGAGCCGGCCCTGCTGGCATCGGGCAGCGTCAGAAACAGCAGCGCGGCGAAAATAGCCATCAGCACAAAGTTGATTAGCGTGACCCGCACGCCGCCAAAACGATCGGAAATCATTCCGCCTGCGGAACGTGCCAGCGCGCCCAGCAGCGGGCCGAGAAAGGCAAACTGTAAGATGCTGACATCGGGAAACTGCGTTTTTGCCAGCATGGCAAATCCCGCCGAAAAGCCGATAAAGGAGCCGAAGGTCGCCAGATAGAGCAGTGCCATAATCCACAGATGGCCGCGCTTCAGTACCGGTAGCTGTTCGCTCAGCGAGGATTTCGCCGCCGCCAGATCGTTCATGCCAAACCACGCTGCCAGCGTGGCGACAGCCAGAAACGGCACCCAGATCCAGGCCGCATTTTCCAGCCAGATAGTCTCACCGCTGGCCAGCGTCTGCGCTTCACCGCCAAACAGGCTAAAAATGCCGAAGGAAACCGCCAGCGGCGCGACAAACTGCATCACGCTGACGCCCAGGTTGCCCAGACCGCCGTTAATACCCAGCGCGCCGCCCTGCTGTGCTTTGGGGAAAAAGAAGCTGATGTTGCCCATGCTGGAGGCAAAGTTTGCTCCGGCAAAGCCACACAGCAGCGCAATAAGCGTGAAAGTGGTAAAGGAGGTGCTGGTATCCTGAACGGCAAAGCCCAGCCATACGCAGGGAACCAGTAGAATGCCGGTGCTAAAGGCCGTCCAGCGCCGTCCGCCAAAAAGTGGGATAACAAAGGAGTAAGGAATACGCAGCAGCGCGCCGGAAACCGACGGCAGCGCCGTCAGCAAAAAGAGCTGATCGGTAGTAAAAGTAAAGCCGACCTTATTTAAATTTACCGTTACCGCGCTGAACAGCATCCAGACGCAAAACGCCAGCAACAGGCAGAAAACGGAAATCCACAGGTTACGGCTGGCGATACGTTTTCCATGCTGCTGCCAGAACTCGCTGTTCTCCGGCTGCCACGTCTGGATTACCGCGCTGTTTTGCCTGGGTTGAAGTGGGACAAGCTGCGACATAATATTCTCCGGGTTAATCGTGCGCATTCTGCGTAACGCGTCTCCGGGCCAGGTTGACTTAAATCAACGAGGATGCAGGTCATTTCCACCCGACGGGCCTGTTTCAGCCCGGTATGAGTAGCCTGGGAATCCTGTAAATACTTTTATTTTTCAAGTAATTAATATTTAGATTATCGTCCTGCTTACCGGCTCCTTCGCGCGGCAAAAATAAAGAGTTACTCCCTTAGTGGTATAGGGTTAGCATGGCTAATCGGTAAAATGCGGTGTCATTGGGTAATTTGTCGCCGCCGCCTGTTCAGGAAAACCAGAGTGAAAGAAGAGAAAGCCACCATCCTGCTGATTGACGATCATCCCATGCTGCGCAATGGCGTTAAGCAGCTGATTGAGCTGGACGAACGTTTACAGGTAGTAGGCGAAGCCAGCGACGGCGCGCAGGGCGTCATGCTGGCAGAACAGCACGATCCGGACCTTATCCTGCTGGATTTAAATATGCCCGGCATGAACGGGCTGGATACGCTGTTACAGCTGCGCACCGTCGATCTCTCCGGCCGCATTGTGGTTTTTAGCGTTTCTAATCACGAAGACGATGTCGTCAATGCGCTGAAGCGAGGGGCCGACGGTTATCTGCTAAAAGATATGGAACCGGAAGCGTTGCTAAAAGCGCTACATCAGGCCGCCGCCGGACAGATGGTGCTGAGTGAAAAATTGACCAATGTGTTGGTAACCAGCCTGCGCGAAGCACGCCCGGCTGAAGCGCGAGATATTGAGCAGCTGACTCGTCGTGAGCGCGATATCCTGAAGCTGATTACGCTGGGTATGACCAATAAAGCCATTGCCCGCAAGCTCTCCATTACGGAAAGCACGGTCAAGGTCCATGTAAAACACCTGTTGAAAAAGATGAAATTAAAATCGCGGGTAGAGGCGGCGGTCTGGGCTTTGCAGAATGGTTATTAATATCGTTTTCATTCATTGCTATTTCGGAGCGAATGATAAAAGAATAGCACGGCGGATTGATAAATATTTTTCTGGCACGCAACATAAAAACAATCATTATTTAATATCAGCTTATTTAACTTTCCTTGAGTATTCCTGGTTGCATTTTATGTCGTTCACCCGCTATTGAAAATAATAAGGAAAGCGCTATTATTCCCTGCCGAATAAATATCTTATTTTAAATAAATCGATAATTTTTTATTAGCGACGTAACGCCAATGGGAACTACATGAAAAAAAATTCTTTTATCCACCGGGTTATTATTGCCTTCTCACTTACTTTTATTATGACAGGCTGTCACCATTCCCGCGTCAATGCTCCAATAGCCACCGAGCAGGTTGAACAGCTTGCCTCGCTGATTGCAGGCGGCAGCTATTTGCGGCAACAATGTGCACAAACAACCTTACCGGATGAACAAGCCCTGACGGCAAGAGCGCTTGGGCTGGCAGAAAAAAGAGGCTGGAATACCCGTGCCGCAGAGTATAAGTCGCTCAATCTCATCAGTATGAAAAAACAACAGCTGATCGATGAAGATCCCCGGTTAACCGAGGAAAAATGCCGGAAGCTGGCAGATTCGCTGCTGCCGTTTATTAGCGGTCAATAACCAGCCTGACTATATGACCGGTACGAATAGCCGTACCGGCGCTCAGAACGGGGAAAAGTAAAAAGCCAGCCCCGCCGCCGCCAGAAAAGGCCCAAAGGGGATTTCACGCGTTAGCTTTTTATTACTCACCAGCCGGGCAAACACTGCCGCGATAAGACCAAGGCTGGCAGCCAGCAATAAAATCCCTGGCAGCATCGCCCAGCCAAACCAGGCACCCAGCGCGGCCAGCAGCTTAAAATCACCGTAGCCCAGCCCTTCGCGCCCGGTTATCCCATAAAACAGCCAGTACAGCAGCCAGAGCGCCACATAGCCTGCAACAGCACCGTAAACCGCATCAGCAAGGGTCGGAAAAGACGCTGGTGCCAGCGCATGAAACAGCAGCCCTACCCATAAAAAAGGGAGCGTCAGCATATCGGGCAACATTTTTGTTCTGAGATCAATCAGGGTTAACGGCAGCAGAAAACCACAGAACAGCAGCGAAAAAAAAGCCTCGGTGAGATCCTGTTTTAAATATGACAGCAGCAGAGCCAATAACGTAAAAAATAGCTCTACCAGCAAATAGCGGATGCTTATTTTTTTGCTGCACCAGCCGCATCTCCCTTTTAAAAGCAACCAGCTTAGTAGCGGAAGAGTGTGATACCAGTTCAGCGTCTGGCAACAGGCAGGACAATGCGAGCGCGGTAAGAAAAGGTTATAGCGCAGGTTATTTTCCTGCGCAATCATCAGGGGAACGCGGTAAATAACCACATTGATAAAGCTCCCCGCAACAGCGCCCGTTAAAGCGAAGAAAAGATGCAGTAGCCATTGCGGTTGAGCGTGCCACCAGAGACTCATTGCTCTCTTTCCCTCAGGATAACTTCAGCCGTTTCATTTTTAAGGCTGAAGCTAAATTTATCGACCAGGATCTGCTGCTGCGTCTCCAGCTGATTAAGCCACGTTACCACTGAATAAAGATCTGGCGTGGTTATAAACAGAATAAAACGGCGATCGGGCCGCTCCTGCCATTCATTGATGCTGATATTATCGGGAAGCGTATTCTGTACACGCTCTGTCAGGGTGTTATCCGCTTTTACTTTTTCCGCCTGGCCTGCTGCTGCCAGTTCTCGTTCGTGCTGTTGTAGCCAGATTAACTGCCGCTGCGCTACCGTCAGCCGCTTCTGAGCCTGTAGCCGATAAGCGTTTAAGTTATCAAGGACAAGCACCTTTCCTCCCGCCAGCAAAATTATCATAGCCAGTACCGCTATTAAGATTTTTTCACGCCGGTTGCGGCAACGCCATGCGCCCACTATTTTATTAACCTTCATCATTTACTCGTCGAATTATCAGCCGGACTCGCTTTCTTTTCTGTGGCTCCGCTTGCACCAGCAATCCTTCAACGGCATACCCACTGGCCAGCCCGGGCAGGTCAGGTTGCGTATCGGCAAGGGTAAAAGTCAGGGTTTGCTGTTCGCTGTCCCACGTCAGGGCTTCGGTTTGCCCCTGATGGATTTGCGCCAGCAGCGGATAGCTTTTTTCCAGCATGGCGTGTAGACCATAAGACGACGCTGCCGAGGAACGGCTCAGCTTCTGCTCCAGCCATGCTCGTAACGGCACGCGTTCAGGCAAGGAAGAAAAGTGGCTTCCTGCCTGCTGGCGGGCCTGGTTTTCCAGCTGACTGGCCTGCCGCATAGCAGAGTAAGCTTCAAAAAAAGGCAGTCCTGCCAGTAGCAGTGCCGATACAGCGGAACCGATAATCAGTGCTTTAAAGCCTGCCAGGCGCGTCAGCGCGGGCCTGGGCTGAAACTCGCTGGTTAAAAAAGAGTGTTCGGGTAAGAGAGGGGTGTCAAAAAGTACCGAAGCCGTGCAAACAGGGGCTGCTTCCCAGCCTGCAATAGCAGGAACCGGCGCGCTGAAACAGCGGACCGGCGCTGTGTTCTGCGTCTTATCCCATAACAAAGCCAGGTACGTTTCGCTGGCACAAAGGCCTTTTGTCGGGCCATACCTTACCAGCCACTCCTCGCCCAGCTTTATCGCGGCATGACAGGGAAGCGCCAGCACGTCCGGGTAGACGGCATCAGGCGTTATACCAGCCTGACGCAGACGCTCCAGCCACCGGGCAAAAAGCTGTTTCTCCACCGCCGCGACACTGTACTGGCCGTTATCGCGGCCAAGAATAACGCCATGCAGGGATTCAGCCTCGCTCAGCAGTTCGCTTTCAATTTGCCAGATTAACGTCTGTAACGAAGGTTTTTTCAGATTCGCCGCGGCTATATCGCAAAACAATAGCCGGCTGGAGGGCATCAGGAAAATAACTTTGTTTTCTCTGAATAGTCTTTTTGGCAAAACGATATCATCCAGACTGCCTGCAAAATAGTCTCCCTGAGGCGAACGGTAGAACCATAAAAAAGCAGCATCATGCTGGTGGCCTGCACGAATAATAATAATGCCCTGGGATGCTTTTATCATTTAAACCCGCCCGCTTATTCACTTATACCGTATTGACGTTTGATAACCGTAAAGCCACTGTCCGAGCGCTTTATCCAGCTGCGTAAGGGCCAGGCTGACGTATCGCGCTGCTCTATTTTCAACTCGAAATAGTCGCTGTTGAATGACAGGTGTTCCTTTATTCTGTTCAGCGCAGTTACACTATCTTCAGGCAGGCCGGCATTTTTTAACGCCTCCAGCGAATGCCAACCTTTTTGCGGACGCGCAGCGAGCCAGCGGTCTAACTCTTGCTGGGTTAAAGCCGTTCCCAGCAGCGCGGAAACAAAAGGAAGGTCTTTCTTTGTTAATCCATTGACGCTAATTTTTAGCCGGGTATCCGGTAATACGCACAGCATGCCGGAGAGAGCACGCCATTGCTTTGGGCTGATGACTCGCGCCTGACGCAGCTCGGTAATGTCAGCCATCATCCTCCCGGTTTTTCGGCTGTTGTCCTGAATATAATCAACAATGGCCTTTGCCTCCTCTTCTTTGCTGCCGGTATTTTGCAGCAGGCGTATAAAGACCTGCTCTGCATAATTCTTTGCTGTCGCGTTATCGTTTTCCTGCATCGTGCTGGCTGGCTGATCAAAGCTACTGTCTGCAACCTCATCAGCATCCACGGAATTATGTTCTTGCTGCGGCGCAGTTTTTTTACCCTCATCAAACATGGCGTTGAGATTAAAGCAGGTCTGGAGGTCGCGAAAATTAATATTAAAAATGTGTCCGTCCAGTTTCAGGAATGACATTTTCCCTGTATTTTTCGGCCGCAACACGGATGCCGATAACGCCTCTGAATAGTGATGAATAATTACCGACTCCGCGCCCAACACTGCCCACTTATCCTGCATGCGAGAATGTAAATTGCCGCTACGGCTGAAGGCCTGTAGCCAGTATTGTTGAGTAGCGGTGACCAGCGCGGCCATAATCGCAATCATCATCAGCACCATAATCAACGCCATTCCGTGCTGCCTGCTTTTCATTCGCTCTCCGTGAGTAAAATCAGATGTTTTAACGTCCCGGAACGTAGCTTCAGGGTAATTTCAATGGCTTCAGGTAAGGCCGTGGTGGAGAGCCAGCGATTCAGCCAGACTTTTTTGGCAAAAAAACGTATCTGAAACGCGCTTACGTCTGCAAGGATGCGCTTTTCTTGCATATCAGCCGTCTCATCCTGAAAAGGCGCGCTGGCGCGTAATAAATTACCGTCCACCGTTCGCCATCTGACCCACTCCAGCGAAGCGCGGGAAAGTTGGCCGCCGGGATTAAATTTACCTGTCCGTAAAAGCGTTACGCTGCTGTTTTCCTGCGTTTGCTGGAGATAGCGTATTTCCGGATGCAGGTCGTTATCATGCTGCGCATTGATTGGGCGAGCGACCGCATGGGAAAAATCCCGTTCCAGCAGGAAAATAGCTCTTTGCAGAGCACTGAAGTTGGCACTTTTTATTTTTATTTGCTCGCCAGTACGTAATGTTCCCTGGAGCAGCATTACCCCCGATAAGCTAACCAGAGAAAAAATCATTAGCGCCACCATCATTTCAAGCAGGGTAAATCCTCGCTGCATGCTTCTCATTTTTTTACCAGCCAGGTTTTTAAAGAATAAAGGTTGTCCTCATGCCTTTCGTCAGCAGAAACATCAATTTGCAGCAGGTATACGTTTTTATAACTCGTTGCCTGTATCCGCCACCATCTGTAAAAGCTCTTCTCCCCCACCTGAAACTTTTCAGGTTGGCTCGTTCCTTCCGGCAGCGTTTTGCTTAATTTAATATTAATGGCCAGATCCTCCGCCCCCCATGCCGCCAGCTGTTTTTGCTGTAGCCGCTCAAGATTTCTGACTTTTTCCGCGCCGCTATTAAGTAACGTTATCCCTGCCAGCGCTAAAATCGCCATTGCAAACAGAACTTCTAATAGCGTCATTCCTTTGCATTTCATAGAGCGTTCTCTGCAAAAGGAATAAAAGCCATACTGCCGTTATGAATAGTTATCCTTCCTGTTAATTTTCCTTTAGCATAAATACCCAGCGTAAAATCAATGATTTCACCGTCAGGAAAAAAAATTAGCTGCGGCGGCTGCGTATTGTTTTCCATCGCCTGAAGCTCGAAGGATTTATTCTCAATCCTGAGCGATAAACGCATGTGCTGCGGCAAAGAGAACATCGGATATTTTTTCATTAGCCTGGCCTGATGCCAGTAATAGCCGGGCCAGCTTTTACTGGCTTCTCCATGAAGAGCCTGGCGATTTAATACCTTAAGTTGCAGGCCATTGGTAAACACAGCAAGCGCGTAGATTTTATTTTCCAGCTCCGCGCGCTCGGCTACCTGGCGAATGGACCAGGCAAGCCTCTCGCCTTGCTGCCGCGAATTGTCGGCCGGTGCCCGACTGACCACCAGCGTCGCCAGCCCCGCAAGGATCACCATCACCAGCATTATTTCTAATAAGGTAAAACCCTTTATGCCAGCGGCACCGTTATTCATCCAGCGTCCAGTTATTAATACTCTCTTTCCCTTCCACACCCTGAGGGCCAAACGAGTAAATATCTACCGCGCCGCGATCGCCAGGGCTTTTTAACTGATACGGATTGCCCCAGGGATCTTTCGGTAGGCGGCGAATATAGCCGTCATGACGATAATTGCGTGGCACCGGAGCAATAACCGGTTTTTTAACCAGCGCATTTAAACCCTGCTCCGTCGTGGGATAGACGTTATTATCAAGCTTGTACATCTCCAGTGCATTTTCGAGCGTCACAATATCGCTGATCGCTTTTTGCCTGTCCGCCTTATCTTTATTCCCCATCAGGCTGGGCAGCATCAGGCTGGCTAACACGCCTAAAATAACCACAACGATCATCACTTCAAGCAGCGTAAAGCCGCGCTCATGCTTTCTTTTTATTTCCATCATTTTTCCTGTTTCCATGTTTATCCTGCAAGGCTATTCATTTGCATAATAGGTTGCAAAATGGCCAGCACGATAAAAAAGACCATGCCTGCCATAACGATAATTAATAAGGGTGTAAACAGACTGACCATAGTGGTGATTTGATTCATAAACGTTTCCTGCTGAATATCAGCGGCGCGGCCAAGCATATTATCCAGCTCTCCGCTACGTTCTCCTGAAGCAATCATATGGCGCATCATGGGTGAAAAAAGACCGCTCTTTGTTAACGCGTGCGACAGCTCGGCGCCTTCGCGGACTCGCTCCTGTGCGCGAATCAGCTCCTGACGTGCATGGCTGTTGTTAACAACTAAAGCACTTATCTGCATGGCTTCCAGTAAAGGCACCGCGCTGGCGCTGAGTATGCTTAACGTTTTGGCGTAGTGGGCTATATTCAGGTTAAGCGATACTTTCCCGCACGCGGGTAAGGTTAAAAAGAAGCGGTCAAACTGCCGCCGATAGCGCGGTTTTTTTAACAGATATCTGACGAGCAGCGTAAAGAGAACAATCATCATCAACATCGCTATTCCCCACGTTGCTAACCCTTCGCTTATCGCCAGCAAAATACGCGTGGTAACGGGAAGCTCCGCTTTTAAGTAGATAAACTGCTCGACAACTTTGGGAACGACCGAGGTTAATAATATGACGATGACGGCAATGGCGATCAGCGTCAGCAGTAGCGGATAGAGCAAAGCCTGCAAAAGCTTACTCTTGATTTTCTGGCTTTGTTCGGTGTGGTCAGCCAGACGCGTCAGAACCAGCGCTAATTTTCCCGATGACTCGCCTGCCGCCACCACGGCGCGATAGAGCCTGCTGAAGGTTTTTTTATAGCCGCCTAATGCTTCAGAAAAAGCGCGCCCTTCCAGTACCTGCTGGCGTAGCTGCTGGACAACCTTTTGCTGCGCCGTTTTTTCGCACTGTTGCGCTATCGTCTGCAAAGCATCTTCCAGCGGTAACGCTGCACTCAGTAATGTGGCCAGCTGCCGGGTAAAAATCACCAGATCGTTACCGCGCATAGGGTGTTTGCCAGGGAAAAACGGCAGAGCGGAAGCTTCATCCGACTGTTTTATCGCCGTGACCTGCAGGTTTTTCTCCAGCAGGCTCTGGCAAGCGAGCCGTCGGGAAGGTGCATCAATCCAGCCGCGCTGCTTCTTTCCCTGGCGATCAACCGCACTGTAACGAAATCTCATCTTCAATCCTGCCTTGTAACCCTGACCACTTCTTCAAGCGAAGTATGACCAGCCAGCACCTTTTGCCAGCCGTCGTGGCGAATCGAAGTGGTATTGCGGCGCACGATCTGTTCCAGCTCCGTTTCAGTTTGCAGCCGGGTTATCGCCTGGCGAAGCGGCGTATCGACCAGAATCAGCTCATGGATACCTGTTCTGCCACGGTAGCCGCTGTGGTTACAGGCTTCACAACCGGTCGGCTGGTAAATTTGCTGCTTATCTCCTTGTAGTTCGAAACCGAAGCTACGCGCCTGGGCAGGCGTTAGGGTGATCGGCCTGCGGCAGGCCACGCATAATGTTCTGACCAGACGCTGTGCCAGCACGCCAGTCAGCGAACTGGCCAGCAGAAAAGGCTCGACGTCCATGTCGCGCAGGCGTCCGATAGCGCCAATTGCGCTATTAGTGTGTAAAGTAGAGAGCACCAGATGCCCGGTAAGCGAAGCCTGCACGGCTATCTGCGCCGTTTCCGTATCGCGGATTTCGCCAATCATCACCACGTCCGGATCCTGACGTAAAATCGCCCTTAAACCTGCGGCGAAGGTCATTTTTACCTTGGTATTGACCTGAGTTTGCCCTATTCCTTCCAGCTCATACTCAATCGGATCCTCAACCGTCATGATATTCCGCTCCTGGCTATTAATTTGGCTGAGAGCGGCATACAGCGTGGTGCTTTTGCCGGACCCTGTCGGCCCGGTAACCAAAATGATGCCGTGAGGATGACGTAGTAATTCCGCCATGCTTTCGCGCTGCGCCTCGGCCATTCCTAACCGCGCAAGATCCAGCTGCACGGCATTTTTATCCAGAAGACGCATAACTAACCGCTCGCCGTAGCGCGACGGGAGTGTCGAAAGACGCACGTCAATGGCACGCCCCCCGATACGTAGTGCAATACGCCCATCCTGCGGCAGACGTTTCTCCGCAATATCCAGCCGGGCCATGACTTTGATTCTGGAAATCAGCACGGCGGCCAGCTGACGAGGCGGCGACAGTACGGGACGCAGCACGCCGTCTACGCGAAAACGGATCAGCAGATTGTGCTGGTAAGGCTCAACATGGATATCCGACGCGCCCTCTTTTATCGCTTCTGCCAGCATGGCGTTAATAAAGCGAATAATGGGCGCATCATCATCACAGTCGAGCAGATCTTCATCCTGAGGTAGCGCTTCAGCCAGTTCAAAAAGGTTGGCCTCGTTGCCGAGCGTTTCGATCATTTGTCGCGCCTGGGAAGCATCCTGCTGATAGGCTTCGATAACGTACTGCGTAAAAGCCTCGGCCGATAGCGGCTGCATGGTGCAGCCTGACGTCACGCGTAGCGCCTCTCGTATAGCCTGCAGGCTGGCATCTGGCCGAAAATAGAGGCAGTCGTTTTTAGTGAACACGCCCGCTTTTTGTACCCAGGTAAAGGAAAACATCTCGCTCATCGCGGTTGCCCGGCATAGAAAGCATTTATCTGGTCAAGGACGTTATTTAATCCACCGTGCTCGCCTGATAAATTAAGCTCGCGGTCGACGGAGCTTTTCATATCGGCCCGGGCGATATCTTTCATCTTGTACCGATCGAATTTCCCACGGGATTGTTGACTAACGCGCGTGAAATCTTCCTCCTGGCGAATAATCGTCGGGCGGATAAAAAGCATCAGGTTTCGTTTCGTTACCTTGTGGGTTGTCGTACCGAACAGATATTTCAACAGAGGAATACGTCCCAGTAGAGGCACGTTGCTTTCAGTATTGCTGTTGCTGGTATCCAGCAGGCCGCCTACTACTACGGTTTTTCCTGTTCCGATCAGAACGGCATTTTTTACTACGCGCGTATCGAACGTCGGGCCAAGCTCGCTATTGACGCCGGTTTCAGAGACGCTGGAGACCTCCTGTTCGATATTCATCATCACAGCATCGCCCTGGTTGATTTGCGGCGTAACTTTTAACTTAATACCGACGCTTTTCCGTTCTACCGAGTTATAAACATTGTCGCCCGAAGTGGTTTGCGAACCGGTTAATACCGGCACTTCCTGACCGACGGTAAATTCCGCTTCAACATTGTCCAGCGTAACGATGCTCGGTGTTGCCAGGATATTATTTTTACTGTTGGTCTTTAGCGCGTTAAGTAAGCCGGACCAGTTGCCGCTATAAAAACCGGTTGCCAGTCCTGTTGCGCCTGAAAGCGCGTTAACCATGCCTTTTTCCGGCAGTGTCGTAACGGAACCGCCCGCAGAAGGGAAATTAGTGCCGCCCGCACGATTGTTCATCCACTGGATGCCAAAGTTTAATCCTTCTGCATCAGAGACTTCGGCAATGATTGCTTCAACTAAAACCTGCGCACGCCGGATATCGAGCCTGGCGATAACTTTTTCTATATCGCGTAATACAGGCTGCGGCGCGCTTATAATCAATGCGTTAGTTTGAGCATCGGCTTTAATCGTGGTGCCGTTGTTTGAAATCGTATTAATTTCCAGCGCGGCACTCTCACTGGGCGTGTTTGATTTTTCATTAATCACGCCGGTAAGCACCTTTAGCAGATTCTCTGCCTTCGCATATTTAAGATAAATAACGCGGGTGTTTCCTGCCTCAACGCTGCCCCGGTTCTGATCCAGCCTTTTTAAGGTGGCAACCATGCGTTTAGTCGCCTGTTTATCACCGGTAACCAATACGGAATTGGTTCTTTCATCCGCGACAACCGTGACGTAAACACGATCGCCTGCGCCCCCGTCGGTTTTGCCCTGTAATGAAGCCGACATACGCGCAACCTCACTCGCCGAGGCATTCTCAAGATGAAGCGTTTCCACGGCAAAACTTGCATCTTCATCAAGACGCTTAACGATAGAAACCAGCTGATTGATAACAGATGCACGTCCGGTCATCAGTACCGTGTTGGACGGGTTGTAGTGAATAATACTGCCTTCTGCGGCATTGTGAAGCTGGCGTAACAGCGGCGCCAGCTCTCTGCCTGATACGTGATGTAAAGAGACCATGCGGGCAATAACTTCATCTCCAACCGGCACCTTTCCGTCCAGCACCAGCGGCACGCCGGCTGCCCTGGCATTTTGCTCAGGAATTACTTTGATAACGTTTTCTGCTGTGGAGACAGCAGAAAAACCATAAACGTTCAGCACGCTCAGGAAGAATTGATAGTACTGTTCACTATCCATCTCCTCATAACTTTTTACGCTTATCGTGCCCTGCACCGAAGGTTCGATAATGATAGTTTTGTTGAGATTTTTACTGACGGTGTTAATAAACTCGCGAATATCCGCATTTTGAAAGCTTGCTGAAAATCCCTCAGCGACTGCCTGACCCGGCACGACTAAAACCAGTATTAATGCCCAGCCTGCAGCCGGAAAAAAACCAGAAAATCTTTTTAAAGCATTACAGAACATTCGGAATACCTTCTTTGATAAACAGGCACAACCTACCGCCACTCATCTTTATTAATTTGTAAAGATTCATAATAGCCATTGTTATCAATAATCACCTTGTCAGAGAAAATCCTGATTATTTTCTGGTTGTTGTTTTCTAAATGGTCAAAACACGTATAGCTTCGCTGGATACCGTTCATCTCAATAATAGCGATCGATTTTTGACAATCGCTACCGGCCAGCGTACCCGTTAGCTTTATCGCGTTTTCTGCCAGAGGCGCATTCATTAAAACACCATCCGGCAGCGGATCGGGTCCGACC
The DNA here is from genome assembly GCF_019132875.1 of Erwinia phyllosphaerae. Classification (GTDB taxonomy): domain Bacteria; phylum Pseudomonadota; class Gammaproteobacteria; order Enterobacterales; family Enterobacteriaceae; genus Erwinia; species Erwinia phyllosphaerae. Next base: position 63,961 of record NZ_JAHSPF010000014.1, on the reverse strand, counting down.
GCCCATTCATCAGACAATACATTTTTTTTGTTTTTGAACAAGGGTAAGTCGGTTAACGCAAGCTGGCTTGATGCTTCATCTTTTTTAAACGGAATGACGCCAGATGTTATCTTCTTGTCAGGGCTTTTATTATACAAAGTAACACCTGTCGCAGATAAGACTAACAGCGTAATCATCATCATAAAAAGATTAAGGCCGCGTTTACTCACCAAACATCCTTTAATTATAATTCATTAACAGGCATGCGATAAAAAGAAGCTCGTTGCGCCTATTTTTTTCACAAAATTAATAAAAACTGGTTTTCTTCTCGTAAATCTTTTTCAAATACTATAACTGTATCGCCACCGGGTGTTCCGGCATTGTGGGCTATCGTTATATCATCGCCTGTGCTGACAGTCGAATTAATTTTCACCTCTGCTGCATCGGTTATTATGGATGAGTAATTACCTCCCTCATCTTATATCCCGAACTTATCCCCCTTCCAGACGAATAATGATGCGGCACTTACCGTTGTAAATCGCCTGCAGCAGCGTTATCGTGATGCCGTTTTTATCACGCTAATGCTGGACAGGTAACTTTAACAATCGCTAATTTACAAAAAATAAAATCGCATTAAATTAATTTAATAGCCTTAATTAATAATAAATTAAAAAACCGTTAAACCGGCTCATTCGCGTGCCGTGCGTGCGGTCTGTTTATTAAAGGATTCAGGGCCATTATCCCTATCGCCTGCGGTACCACAATGTCTGTTTCACGTAGCGCAATGAAGCATGACGGGATATCCTCGGTTGGCTGCGATCCTGTCGAGTACACGAACGACTCACCGGGCTGGCAGATTCAGGCCCGTGTCGATCGATAACAGCGTTCCCGCCATCATCCGATCTCGTTGTTTCGAGCACGCTCGAAGAAAGGGCCTGTCACGCTGGTTTTCCTGCCATAAAGACTCCGTTATCATATTCGCTACGTACTCGTGAAAGGAAGTGTGGGTTGTGGCACGCAAAGCTGCTTTTTTCCCCTCTACATGTTTGGCAAGCGACACTTTTGCCTGCAGGAAAATGTAGGATTTCATGAGATCCAGCGAGACAACGTGAGAAAAATGATAACCATAACATCACTTAACTCTCTACTATTTATGATAATGGACATCTCAACACTATGAGTACATTAGAAAATATCGGTTCGCACACCCCAATGATGCAGCAGTACCTGCGTCTGAAAGCCGAGCACCCGGAAATCCTGCTGTTCTATCGGATGGGCGATTTTTATGAGCTCTTCTATGACGATGCCAAACGCGCTTCTCAGCTGCTGGAAATTTCGTTAACTAAACGCGGCGCCTCCGCTGGCGAGCCGATTCCTATGGCTGGCGTGCCTTACCATGCGGTAGAGAACTATCTTGCTAAGCTGGTGCAGCTTGGCGAATCGGTGGCCATCTGCGAGCAAATTGGCGATCCGGCGCTGAGTAAAGGCCCGGTAGAACGCAAAGTTGTGCGTATCGTGACGCCAGGTACCATCAGCGACGAAGCGTTATTGCAGGAGCGCCAGGACAATCTGCTGGCCGCTATCTGGCAGGGACCACGCGGTTTTGGTTACGCCACGCTGGATATCAGCTCGGGCCGCTTCCGGCTGGCCGAACCGACCGACCTGGAAACGATGGCAGCGGAACTCCAGCGCACCAATCCGGCCGAGCTGCTTTATCCGGAAGATTTTGCCGCTATGCAGCTGATTGAGAACCGTCGCGGCCTGCGCCGCCGTCCACAGTGGGAGTATGAAGTGGATACCGCCCGACAGCAGCTTACGCTGCAGTTCGGCACGCGCGACCTGAACGGTTTTGGCGTTGAACAGGCGCAGTTTGCGCTACGTGCAGCAGGCTGCCTGCTGCAGTATGTTAAAGATACCCAGCGCACCTCGCTGCCACATATCCGCTCGCTGACGATGGAGCGCCAGCAGGACGGCATCATTATGGATGCCGCAACGCGCCGCAATCTGGAAATTACGCAGAATCTGGCAGGCGGTATCGACAATACGCTGGCGTCGGTGCTGGACAGAACCGTGACGCCAATGGGCAGCCGCATGCTGAAGCGCTGGCTGCATATGCCAATCCGCGATACGAAAACGCTGACCGATCGCCAGCAAAGTATCGGCGCGCTGCAGGATTTCTCTGCCGAGGTGGCACCACTGTTGCGCCAGGTGGGCGATCTTGAGCGTATTCTGGCACGCCTGGCGCTGCGCACCGCTCGTCCGCGCGACCTGGCCAGAATGCGTCACGCTTTTCAGCAGCTTCCTGAACTGGATGCGCTGTTAGTCGACAGCGATATCCCGCATCTGCAAACGCTGCGTAAGCAGATGGGCCAGTTTGACGAGCTGCGCGAGCTGCTGGAGAAAGCCATTATCGAAACGCCGCCGGTGCTGGTACGCGACGGCGGCGTGATTGCGCCTGGCTATCACGAAGAGCTGGACGAATGGCGCGCGCTGGCCGATGGCGCGACGGACTATCTGGACAGGCTGGAAATCCGCGAGCGCGAGAAGCTGGGGCTGGATACGCTGAAGGTCGGCTTCAACGCCGTCCACGGCTACTATATCCAGGTCAGCCGTGGGCAGAGCCATCTGGTGCCGATCAACTACGTGCGCCGCCAGACGCTGAAAAATGCCGAACGCTATATCATCCCCGAACTGAAAGAGTATGAAGACAAGGTTCTCACCTCCAAAGGTAAGGCGCTGGCGCTGGAAAAAGCGCTGTATGAACAGCTGTTCGATTTACTGCTGCCGCATCTGGAAGCGTTGCAGATTAGCGCCGCCGCGCTGGCTGAACTGGACGTGCTGGCAAACCTGGCAGAGCGCGCCTGGACCCTGAACTTCAACCGTCCGACGTTTACCGATAAGCCCGGCATTAAGCTGGTCGGCGGCCGTCATCCGGTGGTCGAGCAGGTCTTGAAAGAGCCGTTTATTGCTAACCCGCTGACGCTGTCGCCACAGCGGCGCATGCTGGTGATCACCGGTCCCAATATGGGCGGTAAAAGTACCTATATGCGCCAGGCCGCGCTGATTGCGCTGATGGCCTATATCGGTAGCTATGTACCGGCGGAAGAAGCGGTGCTTGGCCCTGTCGATCGCATCTTTACCCGCGTCGGCGCGGCGGACGATCTGGCTTCTGGTCGCTCCACCTTTATGGTTGAGATGACCGAAACCGCCAATATCCTGCACAACGCCACGGAATACAGCCTGGTGCTGATGGATGAAATTGGTCGCGGCACCTCCACCTACGACGGTCTGTCGCTGGCCTGGGCCTGCGCAGAAAATCTGGCAAACCGCATTAAAGCCATGACGCTGTTCGCCACCCACTATTTTGAGCTGACCACGCTGGAAGAGAAAATGGAGGGCGTGGCCAACGTGCATCTGGACGCGGTTGAGCATGGCGATACCATCGCCTTTATGCACAGCGTGCAGGATGGCGCGGCAAGTAAAAGCTATGGTCTGGCGGTAGCGGCGCTGGCGGGCGTGCCAAAAGAGGTGATCAAACGCGCACGGCAGAAGCTTAAGGAGCTGGAAACCCTGTCAGGCAACGCGGCGTCCGGCAGCGCCGACGGTCCCCAGCTACCGCTGCTGGTTGAGGAGACGTCACCCGCTGTCGAAGCGCTGGAGGCGCTCGATCCCGATTCTCTTTCACCACGCCAGGCGCTGGAGTGGATTTATCGCCTGAAGTCGCTGGTGTAAGCCCTTCTGTTTTGCTAAGGCAGGATAACGGGATAAAAGTGCCGGGCGCTGCGACAGGGATGTCGTGCGCCAGTTTGTCCTTTGCGGAATGGCAACGCGCTGGTTCTTCTCCTGTCTCGCCTGTTTATGGAACCATCCTCACTTCGCTCCCACGTAATGACAGTGATAAAGCGTTAAGGCCCGGCTAACGCCGCGCCGTTTTGTCCGTGTCATTTCATCTAATCCAGTGGAGCGTGTCATGAACATGAGAGTCAATCCCAGTGGGATAAACAGCGAGGCGATGAACGTGGGCCAGTTCTCCGCACGCTTTAGCAAGACGCAAAACGGCGGTGGCGCTGCCGGTTCGGAAAAGTCCAGCCTGCTACAGTATGGCGGCGCTGACGGCAAAACCAGCCAGAAAACCTCAACCGCCTCGTTAGGTTCGGATTACAAGACGCTGATCGACTCGCTGGTCAAACAGGGCCAGCAGGAGCTGAAAAGCCTGAAGGAGCAGCTTGCACAGCAGCAATCTTCCGCCAGCAGCCAGGCTTCCGGCAACGGGACTTCCGCTAGCGGGACGTCCGGCAGCAGTACGCAAAACGTGATGTCACAGCTACAGATGCTGCTCGACAGCATCAGCAAATTGCTCAAGCAAAGTCAGGAAGGCCAGCAGACTTCCGGCAGTAGCTCTACCGATTCTCAGCTCAGCAGCGCATTGTCACAGTTGAAAGAGCTGCTTTCTTCCGCCGGCGTTACTGCCGCAAGCGGCACGACAGCAGCAGGCACCACCACGGGGGCGGATGGCACTACGGCAACGGATGGCGGCACCAGCGCCCAGCCGATGCCGACCAGCGAAAAGGACACCAGCGTACCGCCTTCCAGCAGCACGTTGTTTAAGAATATGGATGGCGACAACCGTTCCGCCGATCAGATTATTAACGACAACCCCGTGCTGAAAAATCTCGGCAACCAGAAAGACATTAAGCAGGATGAGCTGAAAAAGCAGTTTGGTGACTGGACGTCGAATAATCCCGACGAGAAAAGCCGGGCGCTGGCCGCCAAAAACATGTCTTACTTTTTAAACAACGTGAAGGCGCTGGATAACCGCGAAGGTGGCGATCGCGGCAAAATTTCCACTAACGGCAAAATTGAAGGGCTGACCAAAGACGGCGATGCACGTCACGGCACCGAAGCCGCTATCGTGAAAGACGTGGCGGAACAGGGGCTGGATAAGGCTTTCCCCAAAGACGGCAGGTTAACCACCACCAAAGATGAGATGGTGAACCTTAACGGCACCAACAAGAGCGGCTTTCAGGGGATCTGCCTGAAGCTGGGCAAGGCGCTGGCCTTTATTCCTGGGCTGAGCAACGTCCTGACCGGTATGGGGCGCGCGGAAAGTACTAATCCGTGGGATGTGATCAAAGGCGGGATTGTCGGCGGCGTGAAGACGGCTTTTGACGCGCTGAAAGGCGTGGCGCAAGGCTTGCTGACTGGCAAAGTGAGTCCGGTGCAGATGCTGATGAGCGCTTATAAAGGCGCGGTCATGGATACCTATGCGATGCAGGACGTTAAATCCGATGCCAAAGATAAGGTAAAAGATATTGTCTGATTAACGGGCAATAAAAAAGCGGTGGTTTTCACCACCGCTTTTCGCAGTCACTTTTTAAGCGCCCGTTTTATTCGCGAAACAAGGCTTCAATGTTCAGTCCCTGAGCCTGCAGAATTTCCCGCAGACGACGAAGACCTTCAACCTGAATCTGGCGAACACGTTCACGGGTCAGACCAATTTCGCGACCCACATCTTCCAACGTTGCCGCTTCGTAGCCTAACAGGCCGAAACGACGCGCCAGCACTTCACGCTGTTTGGCGTTCAGTTCGAACAGCCATTTGACGATGCTCTGCTTCATGTCATCGTCCTGGGTGGTATCTTCCGGACCGTTGTCTTTTTCGTCGGCCAGGATATCCAGCAGCGCTTTTTCAGAATCTCCGCCTAACGGCGTGTCAACTGACGTGATGCGTTCGTTGAGGCGCAGCATACGGCTGACGTCATCAACGGGTTTATCAAGCTGTTCAGCAATTTCTTCCGCGCTTGGTTCATGATCCAGCTTGTGGGCCAGTTCACGTGCCGTACGCAGATAGACGTTCAGCTCTTTAACAATATGAATTGGCAGACGGATCGTACGGGTTTGGTTCATGATTGCCCGTTCGATGGTCTGACGAATCCACCAGGTAGCGTAAGTAGAGAAACGGAACCCTCTTTCAGGGTCAAATTTCTCTACCGCGCGGATCAAACCGAGGTTACCTTCCTCAATCAGGTCAAGCAAAGCCAGACCACGATTGCTGTAACGACGGGCAATCTTCACTACCAGACGTAAGTTACTTTCGATCATGCGGCGACGAGAAGGAATGTCACCACGCAGAGCACGACGAGCAAAGAAAACCTCTTCCTCAGCCGTAAGGAGCGGAGAATAACCAATCTCTCCCAGGTAGAGCTGCGTCGCATCCAATACACGTTGTGTGGCGCCCTGCGACAACAGCTCTTCTTCAGCTATGTCGTTATCAGCAGGTTCATTTCCGACAAGAGCTTTCTCATCAAAAATCTCAGCTCCGTTTTCGTCGAATTCCGCGTCTTCATGTAACTCATTAACTTTCAGCGTATTCTGGCTCATAAGCGGCTCCTACCCGTGATCCCAGGGCAGAACACCAGAGGGTTCTGCCGGTTTATCGCTGCGGTAAATAACGCAACGGGTTTACGGATTTCCCCTTGTAACGAATTTCAAAATGCAATCTAACCGAGCTGGTGCCGGTACTACCCATGGTCGCAATCTTCTGACCCGCTTTGACTTCCTGCTGCTCGCGGACCAGCATCGTATCGTTATGGGCATATGCACTCAGGTAGTCATCATTATGTTTGATGATAATCAAGTTGCCATAACCGCGTAGCGCATTCCCGGCATACACAACGCGCCCTGAAGCGGTTGATACAACGGGCTGTCCTCGCGATCCCGCGATATCGATACCTTTATTGCCACCTTCGGAAGCAGAGAAGTTATCGATAATCTTCCCGTCGGTCGGCCAACGCCAGCTTCCTACCGGAGTAGAGCTGTTCGTTGTACTGCTGACGGTCGGAGCACTTACCGGCGCTGTCGTCATTGCGACATTATTTGTACCGGCTGAAGGTAACATTTTGCCTTCACTTGGTTTACCTGAATCCTCAGAATACGTAATAACTGGCTGACGCGCAACCGTTACCCCTTTCATTTGTGCACTGGTCGGCTGAGCTGGCACGCCGCCGGCCGTGGCATCTGCTGCGGTAATCGCGTTGCCGCCAGTCAGGGTGCTACCGGAGCCGTTACTAACCTGCAACTGCTGGCCCACGTTGAGACTGTAAGGTGCAGGGATGTTATTTCTGTCCGCTAAATCGCGGAAATCATTGCCGGTAATCCACGCAATATAGAACAGCGTGTCGCCGCGTTTAACGGTATAGGTGTGTCCGCCGTAGCTACCTTTCGGAATATTCCCATACGAGCGGTTATAGACGATATGGCCATTTTGCGTAACAACGTTTTCATTTTGGTTGCCGGAGACCATGGTGCCGCCGGAACGTGAAACAATCGGCGGTGGCTGGCTAATCAGACCGCCGCCGCCGTTGTCGGCCGCGCTGTTGCTGCCAACCGAGCTGACAGGTGCTGGTGCATTATTGCTGGAACAGCCAGCTAACCAAAAGCCAACAAATGAAATCGCCGCAAGACGGCGCAATTTTATTACCGGGCTTCCCGTGCTCATGTATATCCCCCGTTACGGCAAATCTGTGACAGCTGTAATCACCTGCATTTGCAGGCGTAAATTCTGAAGCCATAGGATAGTAGCAATATCGCCCGTCACGTGCCATTAACGGATGAGCCTATTAACAGATGTGTACAATTGCCCGGCTAACTCAGGCCAGTTCGCCCTGCACAAGCGGAACAAAGCGCACCGGCTCAATCGTTTCGACCAGAAATTCGCCGTTTTTACGGGTAATGCGCTTTAGCTCCTGCTGCTCATCGCCTACCGGTAATACCAGCACTCCGCCCTCTTCCAGCTGGTTCATTAATTCCAGCGGGATTTCCGGTGGCGCGGCGGTCACGATAATGGCGTCAAAAGGGCCGCGTGCTGGCCACCCCAGCCAGCCATCGCCGTGGCGCGTTGAAACGTTATGCAGATCGAGCTGTTTTAAACGCCGCTTGGCCTGCCACTGCAGGCCTTTGATCCGTTCGACGGAGTAAACGTGTTCGACAAGATGGGCGAGGATCGCCGTTTGATAGCCGGAACCGGTGCCGATTTCCAGCACGCGGGAGTCAGGCTTTAATGCCAGTAGCGAAGTCATTCTCGCCACGATATAGGGCTGGGAGATGGTCTGGCCGGAGCCGATGGGCAGCGCCATGTTATCCCAGGCTTTATGTTCAAAGGCTTCATCAACGAAGCGCTCGCGCGGCACGGCCTCCATCGCTTTTAACAGCGCTTCGTCAGTAATGCCCTGCTGACGCAGCTGCGCTAACAGGGTTTCTATGCGGCGAGTCACCATTCGCTTGCAACCTCAGCACTGGCTAACCATGAAGCAACGACCTCCTGCGCGCCATGGGCAGTCAGGTCAACATGGAGCGCGGTAACCGATACGTAGCCTTCATCGACGGCAGCAAAATCCGTATCCGGGCCGGCATCGAGCTTTTCGCCAGGCGGGCCGATCCAGTACAGCGTATGGCCGCGTGGATCCTGCTGCGGAATGACCTGATCGCTGGGATGGCGACTACCGCAGCGGGTAACGCGGATGCCTTTGATCTCGCTTAACGGTAAGTCCGGCACGTTGATATTCAGGATACGGCCGGTGCGCAGCGGTTCACGCTGTAGCGCACGCAGAATAGAACAGGTTACCGCTGCCGCGGTATCGTAATGCTGATGGCCGTCAAGAGAGACGGCTATCGCGGGCAGGCCCAGATGACGGCCTTCCATCGCCGCCGCCACGGTGCCGGAATAGATGACGTCATCGCCCAGGTTTGGCCCGGCGTTAATGCCGGAGACCACGATATCAGGTTTGGGACGCATCAGCGCATTGACGCCCAGATAGACGCAGTCGGTCGGCGTCCCCATCTGGACGGCGATATCGCCGTTGGGATAGCTGAAGGTGCGCAGCGGCGTTTCCAGCGTCAGCGAGTTAGACGCGCCGCTGCGGTTGCGATCGGGCGCGACTACCTGCACCTCGGCAAACTCACGCAGCGCGGCGGCCAGCGTTTGAATGCCCGGCGCATGAATACCGTCGTCATTACTCAGCAAAATTCGCATCTGATAACCTCTTGATTCTAATCTGCGAGCTATCATATCACTCCCGGAAGCATCCTGCCGCCGCTGCGCATTTTTTCGTGACGGCTCTACTCGCCCACCTCTGCTTCACCGTGCGGCTGGTTAAGCAGTTCACGCACCAGGCTGGTGGCAAAGCTGCCCGCCGGTAGCCAGAAAGCCAGCTCGACGGTAACGTCATCCCACCAGTTCCAGCGCAGATCGCGCGGCACGACCAGCAGCGCGCGGCGCGCCGCCTCGACTTTTTCACGTTCCAGCAGCGCAATCAGTGCAGCCTCATGCGCCAGGCTTTGCTGTTCAAAAGCCAGGGCTTCGCCTTTGCTGCCCCAGTCGCCGCTGCCCGGCAACGGTGCCGTTATGCGCAGCTCATTATTGTTCGTGCGCGCCTGAAGCGTCGTCAGCTCGGCTTCCTCTGCCACAAACCAGCTGCCGCGACCGGTAAGCTGTAGCGCATCGCCAGGCATCACTTTGGTGAGCGATCCCTGTTTCGTCAGCCTGTCGCTGGCTACCTGATTAAACAACGCGCTGCGGGCGGCGGAAAGCAAAAAGCTGCGTTTGTTACGTTCGCGTACGCGAATTTCATCTGCTGCCCAGCGCTTCGCCATCGTCAGATTGTTGTTGTCGTGCCCGAAACGCTGCTCGCCAAAATAGTTGGGAAAGCCGCTTTCAGCGATCTGCTGCAAACGTTTCTCCACGTCAGCTCTGTCAGAAACCTGGCGTAAAATCAGCGTAAACGCGTTGCCTTGCAGCGCGCCGGTACGCAGCTTGCGGCGATGGCGCGCGCTTTCCAGCACTTCACAACCTTCCAGTTGCAGGCTGTTGAAGTCTGGCGTTTCTTTACCGGGGATGCGCAGGCAGAACCACTGTTCGGTCACCGCATGACGGTCTTTCATCCCGGCAAAGCTGACGTCGCGCGGATGAATACCGGCAAACTTCGCCAGTGCTTCCGCGACAAAACGAGTGTTACAGCCGTTTTTGCGAATGCGAACCAGCACCTGCTCGCCGTCGCCGTCTGGCCGATAGCCGAGATCTTCCACTACCAGGAAATCTTCCGGGTTCGCCTTTACCACACCGCTGGCAGCGGGTTGACCATAAAGCCAGGCGGTCACGCGCTTGCCTTAGTCAGCAACGCAACGGCTTCACAGGCAATGCCTTCACCACGGCCGGTAAAGCCCAGCTTTTCGGTGGTGGTGGCTTTGACGTTGACGCAATCCATGTGGATGCCCAGATCTTCTGCGATATTAATGCGCATCTGCGGTACGTGCGGCAGCATTTTTGGTGCCTGAGCGATAATGGTGACGTCAACGTTGCCCACGGCGTAGCCTTTTTTCGCAATCTGCCGCCAGGCTTCGCGCAGCAGCTCGCGGCTGTCGGCACCTTTATAAGCGGCGTCAGTGTCCGGGAACAGCTTGCCGATATCGCCCAGCGCCGCCGCGCCCAGCAGCGCGTCGGTCAGCGCATGCAGCGCCACGTCGCCGTCGGAATGCGCCAGCAGTCCTTTTTCATAAGGAATTCGCACGCCGCCGATAATTAACGGGCCTTCGCCGCCAAACGCGTGAACATCAAAACCGTGGCCGATACGCATCATGCGCTCTCCTTATTGTGTAATTGAGTCAGATAAAAAGCGGCCAGCGCCAGATCTTCCGGCCGCGTTACCTTAATGTTGTCGCTACGGCCCATCACCAGCTGCGGATGATAACCGCAGTACTCCAGCGCCGAGGCCTCATCGGTAATGGTAGCGCCTTCCTGCAGGGCTCGCGCCAGGCTGTCATGCAGCAGCGCAAGCGGAAACAGCTGCGGCGTCAGCGCATGCCACAAAGCTTCACGCTCTACCGTGTGCGCAATGGCCGGATCGTCCGGTTTTGCACGCTTCATGGTATCGCGCACCGGCGCGGCCAGGATCCCGCCGACAGAACTGGTTTCGGTAATGGCCAGCAGGCGAGTAAGGTCGTCAAGATGTAAACAAGGACGTGCGGCATCGTGTACCAGCACCCAGTGCGCCGTGGAGGCAGCTTTAAGTCCGGCCAGCACCGAATCGGCGCGCTCTTTGCCGCCGACCACCCACTGTACGCGGGGATCGCTGGCTATCGGCAGCGTAAAGAAATAAGGATCGTCCGGACTGATAGCAACGATAATCCGTTTCACCGCGGGATGCGCAAGCAGGCCAGCGATGGAGTGTTCCAGAATCGTCCTGCCACTGATGGTGAGGTATTGCTTGGGACAGACCGCCTGCATACGGCTGCCGATACCGGCAGCCGGTACTACGGCAATCACGTCAGAACCTGCGCTAGTCATGTTTTATCGTTGTTGATTGGCCTGCGCGTTTTTACTGCGATCCGGCACAAGGCGATAGAAGGTCTCACCGGGCCTGATCATGCCCAGCTCATTGCGTGCGCGCTCCTCGATAGCTTCGGAGCCGCCGTTTAGGTCGTCGATTTCCGCAAACAGTCGATCGTTGCGCGCTTTTAATTTGGCGTTACTGCTTTGCTGCACCGCGACGTCATCGTTAACGCGCGTATAATCATGTAGGCCGTTCTTGCCCAGCCAGAGCGAATATTGCAGCCAGCCGAGTAGCACAAGTAACAGCAGCGTAAGTTTTCCCATCTCCGCCCCCTGAAAAACGGCTCAATCATCCCATAACTTCTCTTCCGACTCCACTCCGCCCGCGAAATAGCGATCGTTTGGCGAATCGGTAAGCGTTCCCTGCCTGTAAAATGGCTTTTGCAGGCAAACTTCTGTTACCACCAGGTGCATTCAGAAATCAGATTTTGCCGCCTTCAGGGCAAACCTTTCGGCAACGGCGTGGCTCACCAGCCGCTCAAAAGCGTAAACAGCAGCCAAAAGAGGCCGATGACCACCACCACGGTGAGCAGCAGCGTCCAGATCAGATGACCGCGCAGCAGTACGCTGGCGACGATACCGACCAGCACCGAAACCGGCAGCAGCGCCAGGAAGAAAGGCCAGGTATAGAGGAAGAAGAACAAGGTGTTAGAGCCGTAGAGCATGAAAGGGATCGCGAGCGCGAACCAGTAGCAGGCAAAGCCTGCTACTCCACCGGGAAAAGACCAGGAAGGTTCTTCCTGGTTGTCATCTTTGCGGGCCAGCATTGGCGTAACGTTATGCATAAGTATCCTGTTGACGCGTAATACGGCCGCTCTGAGGCGTTTTGCCGTGGCTATCTCAGGCTTTGATGATATCGTGCTGGCGTAGCAGATCTAACACTTGAAGGCGCAAATTTGTTACCAATTGTTCGCCATCCAGATGAATTTCCGGCCGTTCTGGCGCCTCATAAACGGCATCGATTCCGGTGAAATTACGCAGTTCGCCCGCGCGTGCTTTTTTATAAAGTCCCTTGGGATCGCGCGCTTCGCAAATGGCCAGCGGCGTATCGACAAAAACTTCAATAAAGCGCCCTTCCCCTACCATATCGCGCACCATCTGGCGTTCTGCACGGTGCGGCGAGATAAAGGCGCTCAGCACGATTAAGCCGGCATCGACCATTAGCTTTGCCACTTCGCCTACGCGGCGAATGTTCTCTTTACGATCGCTCTCGCTAAAGCCCAAATCGCGGCAAAGGCCGTGGCGCACGTTGTCGCCGTCCAGCAAATAGGTACTGACGCCAAGCTGATGCAGCGCCTGTTCCAGTGCACCGGCAACGGTAGACTTACCAGAGCCGGAAAGCCCGGTAAACCACAGTACCGCGCCCTGATGACCGTGCAGCTGTTCGCGCTCCGCACGCGTTACCGCGTGCGAATGCCAGACGACGTTTTCGTCATGAGCGGCCATTATTGACCGCCTGACAGATCGCGTGCGCCCCAGTGTGGGAAATGACGACGTACCAGCGCGTTAAACTCCAGCTCAAAGGCGCTGAATTCGCCGCTTGCCTGTATCGCATCTTCTTTCGCTTCGCGGATCATCCCTGCACCGACCGTGACGTTACTGAGCCGATCGATAAAGATCATGCCGCCGGTCACCGGGTTCTGCTGATAGTTATCCAGCACCATCGGCTCATCAAAGGTCAGATCCACCAGGCCGATGCCGTTCAGCGGCAGGCTTTCCACTTCGCGACGGTCCAGACTGTTAATTTCAACCTGATACTGAATGCCTTCAACACGCGCGCGGGTTTTCTTACCGGCGATTTTAATGTCGAAGCTTTGACCCGGCACCAGCGGCTGCTCGGCCATCCAGACCACGTCTACGCTGGCCGACTGCACGGGTTTCAGCTCGGCGCTGGCGTCCACCAGCAGATCGCCACGGCTGATATCAATCTCATCTTTCAGTACCAGCGTGATCGCTTCGCCAGCCTGCGCTTCTTCAAGATCGCCATCAAAAGTCACAATGCGGGCAACGGAAGATTCTACGCCGGATGGCAGCACTTTCACGCGCTGGCCGACCTTCACAAAACCTGATGCCAGCGTACCGGCGTAGCCACGGAAGTCCAGGTTAGGACGGTTCACGTACTGTACCGGGAAGCGCATCGGCTGCTGCTCGACAATGCGTTTTACCTCAACGGTTTCCAGCACGTCCAGCAGCGTTGGGCCGCTATACCAGCTCATCGCCTGGCTGGGCGCGGCAACGTTTTCCCCTTCCAGCGCCGACAGTGGCACAAAGCGGATATCCAGATCGTTCGGCAGCTGTGCGGCAAAATCCAGATAGTCCTGTTTGATCTGCTCAAAGGTCGCTTCGCTGTACTCGACCAAATCCATCTTGTTAACGGCAACAATCAGGTGCTTGATACCTAACAGCGTAGAGATAAAGCTGTGGCGACGCGTCTGGTCCAGCACGCCTTTACGCGCGTCGATCAGCAGAATAGCCAGGTCGCAAGTTGATGCGCCGGTAGCCATATTACGCGTGTACTGCTCGTGTCCCGGCGTATCGGCGATAATAAACTTACGCTTTTCGGTTGAGAAATAGCGGTAGGCCACGTCGATAGTGATGCCCTGCTCGCGCTCGGCCTGCAGGCCATCCACCAGCAGCGCCAGATCCAGCTTTTCGCCCTGGGTGCCGTGACGCTTGCTGTCGTTATGCAGCGAAGAGAGCTGATCTTCATAAATCTGGCGCGTATCGTGCAGCAGACGACCAATCAGCGTGCTCTTGCCATCGTCGACGCTGCCGCAGGTCAGAAAACGCAGCAGGCTTTTATGCTGCTGAGCGTGTAGCCAGGCTTCCACGCCGCCCTGGTCGGCAATTTGTTGTGCAATGACGTTGTTCATCTCGGCTCCTTAGAAATAACCCTGGCGTTTCTTCAGCTCCATTGAGCCGGACTGATCGCGGTCAATGACGCGCCCCTGACGTTCGCTGGTGGTCGATACCAGCATCTCTTCGATGATTTCCGGCAGCGTTTGCGCTTCGGATTCCACCGCGCCGGTCAGCGGCCAGCAGCCTAACGTACGGAAACGCACCATGCGCTGCTCGATGGTTTCGCCTGGCTGCAAATCGATACGGTCATCGTCGATCATCATCAGCATGCCGTCGCGCTCAAGAACCGGACGAGGTGCGGCCAGGTACAGCGGAACGATTTCGATATTTTCTAAAAAGATGTACTGCCAGATATCCAGCTCGGTCCAGTTGGACAGCGGGAACACGCGAATGCTTTCGCCTTTATTGATCTGGCCGTTGTAGTTGTGCCACAGCTCAGGGCGCTGGTTTTTTGGATCCCAGCGGTGAAAGCGGTCGCGGAAAGAGTAAATACGCTCTTTCGCACGGGACTTTTCTTCATCACGGCGAGCACCGCCGAACGCGGCATCAAAACCGTACTTGTTCAGCGCCTGCTTTAACCCTTCGGTTTTCATGATGTCGGTATGCTTGGCGCTACCGTGCACAAAGGGATTAATGCCCATTGCCACGCCTTCCGGGTTTTTATGCACCAGCAGTTCGGCACCGATTGCTTTCACCGTGCGGTCGCGGAACTCGTACATTTCGCGAAACTTCCAGCCGGTGTCCACATGCAGCAGCGGGAAAGGTAGCGTGCCCGGATAGAAGGCCTTACGCGCCAGATGCAGCATTACCGAAGAATCTTTCCCGATAGAGTACATCATCACCGGGTTGCTAAATTCTGCCGCCACTTCACGGATGATATGGATACTTTCCGCTTCCAGTTGACGCAGGTGGGTGAGTCGTTTTTGATCCATAACTTTTCCTCAAGCCAAATTCACAACGGCGGAATCACGTCCGTCCCGCTGTGCTGAATGTTGAAACCACGCCAGCTGCTGATGCAGATTAACCACTTCCCCAATCACTAACAGGGCTGGCGTTGGCGCACGTTGTGCGAGTCCTTCTAATTCCTGTAGCGTGCCGATCAGTACCTGCTGGTCCTGACGCGTGCCGCGGCCAATCACCGCTACAGGCGTCTGCGCATCGCGGCCGTGGGCGATAAGCTGCGCTGAGATTTCAGCAGCTTTTACCGTGCCCATGTAGATAGCCAGCGTCTGGCGCGCACGGGCCAGCGAAGGCCAGTCCATCTCTTCGCCATCGGCGCGGCAGTGTCCGGTAATAAACAGCACGCTCTGCGCATGGTCGCGGTGCGTCAGCGGAATACCGGCGTAGGCCGTTGCGCCTGCCGCTGCGGTCACGCCCGGCACGACCTGGAAAGGAATCCCCGCTTCCACGGCGGCCTGTAGCTCTTCGCCGCCACGGCCGAAAATAAAGGGATCGCCGCCCTTCAGGCGCACCACGCGCTTGCCCTTTTTGGCCAGCTCAACCAGCATGCGGTTGGTTTCTTCCTGCGGCACGCTGTGCGCGCTGGCGCGTTTACCCACGCAAATGCGATCGGCGTCGCGACGCACCAGATCGAGAATTTCATCGCTGACCAGATGATCGTAAAGCACCACGTCCGCCTGCTGCATCACCTGAAGGCCGCGCAGGGTCAGAAGCCCGGCATCGCCGGGGCCTGCGCCTACCAGGATGATCTCACCCTGACCTGCTTCCGGATTGTCCAGCTGGCTGGCAAGCGTACGTTCCGCTCCTTCCAGATTGCCGGAAGCGACCTGGCTGGCAAACAGACCGCTGAAGGCCGTTTCCCAAAAGCGTCTGCGCTGCGACATTTTGCCCAGCCGCTGTTTAACTCTGTCACGCCAGCTACCGGCAATAGCGGCCATCTGGCCCAGATTTTGCGGCAGCAAAGCCTCTATCTTTTCACGCAGCAGACGGGCCAGTACGGGCGCGGTGCCGCTGGATGAGATAGCGACCACTAAGGGCGAACGATCGACAATCGAGGGAAAAATAAAGGAGCATTTAGGCTGATCGTCAACCACGTTAGCCAACAGCCTGCGCTCGCTGGCATCGTCAAAAACGCGGCTGTTGAGCTCGCTGTCGTCGGTGGCGGCAATCACCAGATAAACCAGGTCGAGCTGCGTGCTGTGATACTCGCTGGCGATCCACTCTACTTCGCCGTTCTGCTTCAGCGACAGCAGCTCTTCGCACAGCTCACGGGCAGCAATCTGCACGCGCGCGCCTGCACGACGCAGCAGTTCAATTTTACGCGCGGCAACATCGCCGCCGCCGACCACCAGCACCGGTTTATTTCGGATGTCTGCAAAAAGGGGAAGATAATCCACGTCAGCCTTGCTAAATAACAAAAAGTTAACGCGACTATAGGGCGGCGAAGGAGCCTTATGAAATTACTAATTGGAATGAGTAGTTCCCGAATGGAATAACGTGACGGCAAAGCTTCGCACAAAATGTGCTTAACAGATGGATTTTAGCGGCTTTAAGAGAGATTGTAATTGTGCGTTGCGGGTCACACTTTCATACTTAAGCCGCAAAATATTTTCGCCGTTTCGTCACAGGATGACGACTAAGGACATAACATGTTTTCCCGACTCCGCCTGGGCATGCTGAGCGCGTTGCTTGCCTGCGGTGCATTTTTCCCTCTTCATGCGGCGACCAAAGATGGTCAGTTCGCCGAGCAGCAGTTGCGTCACATTGCGACCTATTTTCCAGGCCGGATGGCCGGAAGCCCTGCCGAGATGCTCAACGCCGACTATTTACAGCAGCAGTTCCAGCAGTGGGGCTATGCGAGCAATAAACGAGATTTTACTACACGCTATCAGTATAAATCACAGGATGGCCACGTTAGCGAGCACAACGTTACGGCTACGTCGGTTATTGCCGCCCGGGCTGGCGACGTCCCGCAACAAATAGTGATTCTGGCGCAGGCTGACACTTATCTGCCGCAAAGCGACAGCGATCGACAAAAAAACCTTGGCGGCCTGACCTTACAGGGCGCAGACGATGACGCTTCGGGCCTGGCGGTCATGCTGGAGCTGGCAGAACAGCTGAAGTCGGTGCCGCTGCATTACGGGCTGCGTTTTGTGGCGCTGAGCGGCGAATCGCTGCACGGCGAAGAAGATTATCTGGCGCGCATGACGCCGGAAGAGAAAAAGCACACCTTGCTGGTCATTAAGCTCAATGGCCTGCTGACCGGCGATAAACTCTTTTTTAACAGCGGCGCCAATACGCCGGAACCGGTGGCGCGTCAGACCCGCGATCGCGCGCTGGCGATTGCCCGGGCCGCAAATATTACTGCCGCCACGCTGGGCAAGATAGTGAAAAAAGAGCCTGCGGTAGACGTCTTCGATAAGGCCGGTATTCCGCTGTTGAGCGTCCGGGCCGCAAACTGGGGGAAAAACGGCCAGCGCTTACGTACCACTAACGCCCATTTCCCGGAAGGTAGCTGCCAGCGACGTGCCGACTGCGATAACCTTGCTTATCTGGATCGCTGGCTGCCGGGTCGCATTACGCATCGTACGCACGACAGCGTAAAAATCCTGCGGCCTTTGATTCGCGAATTAGCCAACCCTCAACCCGAGCCGTAAGGAGCGCCCGTGTATATTGTGAGTCTGACCTACAACCGTCCGATGGAAGAAGTAGAAGCCGCGCTGGCTGCGCATATCGCGTGGCTGGACGACTACTTTGCCGATGGCACTTTTATTGCCGCAGGCCGTAAAGATCCGCGAACCGGTGGCGTCATCCTGATAAAAGATATCCCTCAGGCGCGCCTGGAGGAAATTCTGGCAGAGGATGCTTTCCAGAAAGTAGCCGATTATGAAGTTACAAAGGTTAACGTAACGCGCGGCTCAGCGGACTTTTCTGCACTGGTTGGTATGTGAAATTCAGGCCAGTTGGGAAGAAACTACAAAGCCTTTTTCCTGTCTGGCCCCCTTCTCAGCCCTGCAACAGCACACTCGTCACAGGCTTACTGGCTTTGCTTACTGTCATTAATCGCCTTCTGTACCGCCTGCTCAAGCTGGACTGCCGTAAGCGTAATACTGATGCTGTCCAGCTTGGCCGCTATACGGTTAAAATCGTCACGGCTGGTCGAGCGTAATGACGATATCTCATCACGTACCCGGGTAAACTGGTTCTGTGCCTGTGCAAACTGGTCCTGTACCCGTGAAAACTGGTCCTGAACCTGGGTAAACTGATCCTGTACCTGAGTATATGCGGCCCACATCATCGCTCCGCTGGTAAGCAACACGCTGCCTGATATTTTCAGGGCATTTTTGAAGGTCAGGGGACTATCAGGTTGAATCGTCATAACGCGATCCTCTAATCAAATGATTTCCTTTTCAGCGATATAATGAAGGGTTTCCTTTTCAACGTTATACCGCATGTCGCCATCAACACTTTCCGTGGCAGGCCGTTTTCTTCTGGCTAATCCTGACCTTCCCAATTCTGCAACAGCGCACACGTTTACTGGCCTTGCTTACGGTCGTCAATAGCCTTCTGCACGGCCTGCTCAACCTGAACTGCCGTAAGCGTAATACTCATGCTGTCCAGCTTGGCTGCTATACGGTTAAAATCGTCACGGCTGGTCGAGCGCAGTGACGATATCTCATCACGTACTCGGGTAAACTGGTTCTGTGCCTGTGCAAACTGGTTTTGCACCTGTGCAAACTGGTTCTGTACCTGTGCAAACTGGTCCTGTACCTGGGTAAACTGATCCTGTACCTGAGTATATGCGGCCCACATCATCGCTCCGGTGGTAAGCAGTACGCTGCCTGATATTTTCAGAGCATTTTTGAAGGTCAGGGGGCTATCAGGTTGAATTGTCATAATGCGATCCTCTAATCAAATGATTTCCTTTTCAGCGATATAATGAAGGGGTTTCCTTTTCAACGTTATATCGCGTGTCGCCATCAATATTTTCCGTGGCAGGCCGTTTTCTCCTGGCTAATCCTGACCTTCCTAATTCTGCAACGGCGCACAGGCTTACTGGCTTTGCTTACTGTCGTTAATCGCTTTTTGTACCGCCTGCTCAACCTGAACGGCCGTAAGCGTAATACTTATGCTGTCCAGCTTGGCCGCTATACGGTTAAAACCTTCCTGATTCGAGCGCAGTTTCGATATCTCATCACGTACCTGCACAAACTGATTCTGTACCTGGGTATATGCGGCCCACATCATCGCCCCGGTAATAAGCAGTACGCTGCCTGAGATTTTCAGGGCATTTTTGAAAGTCAGGGGACTATCAGGTTGAATTGTCATAACGCGATCCTCTAATCAAATGATTTCCTTTTCAGCGATATAATGAAGTAATTTCCTTTTCAACGTTATATCGCGTGTCGCTATCAATATTTTCCGTGGCAGGCCGTTTTCTTCTGGCTAATCCTGACTTTCCCAATTCTGCAACAGCGCACAGGCTTACTGGCTTTGCTTACGGTCGTTAATGGCCTTCTGCACCGCCTGCTCAACCTGAACGGCCGTAAGCGTAATACTCATGCTGTCCAGCTTGGCCGCTATACGGTTAAAATCGTTACGGCTGGTCGAGCGCAGTGACGATATCTCATCACGCACCTGGGTAAACTGGCTCTGTACCTGTGCAAACTGGTCCTGTACCTGAGTATATGCGGCCCACATCATCGCTCCGCTGGTAAGCAACACGCTGCCTGATATTTTCAGGGCATTTTTTACGGTCAGGGGGCTATCAGGTTGAATTGTCATAACGCGATCCTCTAATTAAATGACTTCCTTTTCAGCAACATACCGAGTGTCGCTATCAACATTTTCCATAGTACCATTAAACCGAGCACAAGGTTAAACTTTACCCTACCTGGCTGGAAAATAAGCATCGACTGCACTTATAACCTTCCTTTAGCTCTAAAGTAATCGTACACCTTAGAGGCCTTGAAAAACTTTTGCTCTCTACAGGTTACACAGGCCACCGGAAACGCTCATAACCCCTCCATTCCCGGCCCGGACCGGTAAATAAGAACACAGGGAAGTGATACCCCGTGATCGGTAGAATTTTACACTGAGCTGAAAAAGTCCCTTTATATTATTGATTTCATCATCCTTTAAAAGAGATTAATTATTTCACTGCGAGCCTCCTCGCAAATAATTAACTTCTCATTTCACAGTTGCTCATTATTTATTGAGCGGCATTCCATATTTAAAAACCACTTATTTATTTAAAGGAAAAAGGGAAGCTTCGTATTGACCACAAAGAGAAAAAGAATAGAGTAGGCAGGCGTCGGATAAAAACGGCGGAATTAAATAGCGAGACTCGGCAGTGTTGAAGCACTGACGAGCCTCTGACCACAATGTTATGAGGACTAACACTATGGCTGTGAAACAGTTTACCCAGACTCGCCCCGAATTTACAAATTTTTCATCACTTCCTGCGGGAATGGACTTTATTGACATGGCGGAATATAACGAGCGACTCGTTTCCGCCTTAATGGAGACGGATAATGACATGGAACGCCTTGCGCTTTTTAAAAAGCTTACCGCCAGCTTTGAGAAATTACGGTCAATTTATCAGGAGCCGGTTCCCGATAACCGTATTATGCAATTAACAACAGGTGACGTTACTACGCTCCGTAATACGCCTTTTATTACGGAGCCTGAAACCCTTACCGACTATTGCCAGGCTTTAACGCAGGTATTAATGAGCGGCTCCGTTAATGGGGAAACGCAACGGGAACTGCTCTGCCTGCTGTTCGAGCTGGTGAACTTTCAGGTCGATGACCTGAAAGCGCCGCGCTATATAGAAACCTATGGAGGCCTGGTACAGGTCCGGTAAGGTTGTGGGAACTCAATGCAGCAATTTCATTGCTAATGCGCTGCTACGATCCTGTAGCAGCTTTTACAGCGACATAATTGCTAACCAGCAGCAAGGGCTGGTTGGATAAAAGAACCGTCTGGCGCATGGACGCGCCAGGCGAGCCTGGAGGGATGTATTCACGGCGTGTCCGCGTTCCGACCTGCCCTTGCAGCCTGACCCCGATCCCGCAGCGACATTACACAGCAACTCAGCCGCTTATGCCGCCTGCCACCAATCTCACAGCGACCTTCCACAGCGGCTCAATCGCTAATGATTTGCACTGCTCTCACAGCGACCTTCCGCAACGCTTACCGCTACTCGTGCAGCCCGCACTCGCGCTTCAGACCGAAGAAGCGCGTTTCCTCTTCCGCCATGCCCGGCTCCCACTTCTTCGTGGTATGCGTATCCCCTACCGACAGATAACCCTGCTCCCACAGCGGATGGTAACCCAGGCCATGCTCCTGCAAATACTGATAAACCTGGCGGTTGTCCCAGTCGATAATCGGCAGCACCTTAAATACGCCGCGCTGGATAGCCAGCACCGGCAGATTAGCGCGGCTGCTGGACTGATCGCGACGCAGGCCGGCGAACCACGTCTGCGCATTCAGCGTTTTCAGCGCCCGGTTCATCGGCTCGACTTTGTTAATGTCGTTATAGCGCTCAATGCCTTCCACGCCCTGCTCCCACAGCTTACCGTAGCGCGCTTCCTGCCACGCCGCGCTCTGCTCTGCCCGAAAAACCTGCAGATTCAGCCCCAGCTTGTCGGTCAGTTCATCAATAAACCGATAGGTCTCCGGAAACAGATAACCGGTATCGGTCAGAATAACCGGAATACCCGGCTTCACCTGAGAAACCAGATGCAGGCTTACCGCCGCCTGAATGCCAAAGCTGGAGGAGAGCACAGCTTCACCCGGCAGGTTTTCCAGCGCCCAAACCACGCGATCCTGCGCCGACAGTTTTTCAAGCTGGGTATTGATTTCCGCCAGCGCCATTACGCGCTCAACTTTAGGTAATTCGTTCAGTGCCGAGAGATCGAGTACAGCCATTGCACGCCTCCGCTTATGCCCAGAAATCACGAGCCGGATCGAGAACCGGTGCCACTATGCCAGCACGGATAGTGAAATCGCCAAAGCCTTCTTCCGCTTCGCGTTCTTTTGACCAGCGATCCAACAGATGATCAAGGGTAGTTAAAATTTCATCTTCGGTAATGTTCTCACGATACATACGCGGAATGCGCGTGCCGATACGGTTACCGCCAAGATGCAGGTTATAGCGGCCCGGGGCCTTGCCTACCAGCCCTACCTCGGCCAGCAGCGCGCGGCCACAGCCGTTAGGACAGCCCGTCACGCGCAGCACGATGTGCTCATCGCCAACGCCGTGCGCGGTCATCAACTCTTCCACACGGGTAACAAATGACGGCAGGAAACGTTCCGCCTCGGCCATCGCCAGCGGACAGGTAGGAAACGCCACGCATGCCATTGAGTTCTCACGCTGTGCGGTAACGCTTTCCATCAGACCGTGTTCACGAGCCAGCGCTTCAATTGCCGGTTTGTCCGTTTCCGGCACGCCCGCCACAATCAGGTTCTGGTTAGCGGTCAGGCGGAAGTCGCCCTTATGCACTTTGGCAATCTCCGCCAGCCCGGTTTTCAGCGGACGGCCAGGATAATCCAGCAGGCGACCGTTTTCGATAAACAGCGTCAGGTGCCAGTTATTATCAATGCCTTTCACCCAGCCAAAACGATCGCCACGAGTGGTAAATTCATAAGGACGGATCGGCTCAAAGGTCAGGCCAGCGCGACGCTCCACTTCCTCTTTAAAAGTTTCCACGCCCACGCGCTCCAGCGTGTATTTGGTTTTGGCATTTTTACGATCGGTACGATTACCCCAGTCGCGCTGCGTGGTTACTACCGCTTCCGCCACGTCGAGAATTTTTTCGACCGGCAGATAGCCAAACTCGCTGGCGGTACGCGCGTAGGTTGCTTTGTTGCCGTGATCGATAGAAAGGCCGCCGCCCACCAGCAGGTTAAAGCCGACCAGCCTGCCGTTTTCTGCAATAGCGATAAAGTTCAGATCGTTAGCGTGCAGATCGACATCGTTATGCGGCGGCACCACCACGGTCGTTTTAAACTTACGCGGCAGATAGGTTTCGCCCAGGATCGGCTCTTTATCGGTGGTAGCGACCTTTTCCTGATCCAGCCAGATCTCTGCGTAAGCACGCGTTTGCGGCAGCAGATGTTCGGACAGTTTTTTCGCCCACTCGTACGCTTCCTGGTGCAGTTCAGACTCTATCGGGTTAGAGGTGCACAGCACGTTGCGGTTCACGTCGTTAGCCGTTGCCAGCGCGTCCAGACCAACTTCGCTCAGCATCTGGTGTGCAGGCTTAACGTTGCCTTTCAGAATACCGTGGAACTGGAAAGTCTGGCGGTTGGTCAGACGGATGCTGCCGTAAATAGTATTATTTTCGGCAAACTTATCGATGGCCAGCCACTGCGTTGGCGTGATGATGCCGCCTGGCAGACGGCAGCGCAACATCATAGCGTGACGCGGCTCCAGCTTCTGCTCGGCACGTTCGGCACGGATATCGCGATCGTCCTGCTGGTACATGCCGTGAAAGCGGATCAGCAAAAAGTTGTCGCCGGTAAAACCGCCGGTCAGGCCATTTTGCAGATCTTCGCTAATGGTGCCGCGCAGATAGTTACTCTCTTTCTTCAGGCGTTCGGCGTCGGTCAGTTTACCTTCTACCACCAGCGGGCCGGGATGCTTTTCATTGCTCATAAGGCTGTCTCTTTAAAATTTGTTAATGCTGCAGGCGGTTCAGTTTCCACCTGCAAGGCTGAGCTGTCTGGCCGGACGCCGGTTAGTAAACGTCGCGCTGATAACGGCGCTCAATGCGCAGCTCGCTTAAGAATTCGTCGGCGGTCTCTGTATCCATGCCGCCGTGTTCCGCTACTACTTCCAGTAAAGCCTGTTCAACATCTTTTGCCATACGGTTAGCATCGCCGCACACGTAGATATGCGCACCTTCTTCAATCCAGCGCCAGACTTCTGCGCCCTTCGCGCGGATCTTGTCCTGAACATAAACTTTCTGCTGCTGATCGCGGGACCACGCCAGGTCGATATTGGTCAGCAGGCCATCTTTCACATAACGCTGCCATTCCACCTGATAAAGGAAGTCTTCCGTGAAGTGCGGATTGCCAAAGAAAAGCCAATTTTTACCTTCTGCGCCGTCGTTGTCGCGCTGCTGCATAAAGGCGCGGAACGGCGCAATGCCGGTGCCTGGCCCAATCATAATGACCGGCGTTTCCGGGTTAGCTGGCAGACGGAAATTATCGTTATGTTCGATAAATACGCGGATTTCGCCGTCTTCTTCCAGGCGATCGGCCAGGAAGCTGGAAGCGCCGCCCGCACGGGCACGACCATCAATTTCGTAACGCACCGCGCCCACGGTGATATGCACTTCGCTTTCGCTCTCCGCCTGGGATGACGCAATAGAATAGAGGCGCGGCGTTAGCGGGCGCAGCAGTTCGATCAGCTGTTCAGCACGCAGCTCGGTCGGTGCCCGGCGTACCATGTCTACAATCGGCGTTGACTGCGCGTACTGTTGCAGACGGCTCTTGTCGCTGACCAGCTCCAGCAGCTTTTCGTCGCGGCTGAGCTTGCCGTACTGTTCAACAATCTGCGTGGTGTTGACCGTCAGCTCAAAATGTTTTTGCAGCGCTTCGGCCAGCGGCAGTTCGCTACCGTTAACCTGCACGCTTTCATCGCCTTTCAGCCACAGAAGCGCGACCAGTTCCTGCACCAGCGCCGGATCGTTTTCATACCAGATGCCAAGCGCGTCGCCTGGCTGATAGCGCAGGCCGGAATCCCCCAGATCGATTTCGATGTGGCGCACGTCTTTATCCGAGTTACGTCCGGTGATTTTCTGGTTAACGGCCAGGCTGGCGGTCAGCGGATCTTCTTTAGTGTAAGGACTGCTGAAAACTTCGTTGACCGTGCCGGTCGCATTTGCCGCAGCCGCAGCAGGCGTTTCGGTCGGTACCCGCGCTTTCAGCACATCGACAATTTTTTTACGCCACTGCTCGGCTTCTGCCGCGTATTCCACGTCGGCGTCCACGCGATCCAGCAAACGCTCGCCGCCCAGCTCGCCCAGCTTGCCGTCAAAATCTTTTCCGGCCTGGCTGAAAAATTCGTACGAGGTGTCGCCAAGACCGAAGACCGCAAAAGCGGTGTTGTCCATCTTCGGCGCTTTTTTCGACATCAGGAACTTGTGCAGCGCCACGGCTTCTTCCGGCGGCTCGCCTTCGCCCTGGGTAGAGGTAATCACCACCAGCAGCTTTTCCTGTGCGATCTGCTTAAATTTATAATCGCCCGCGTTGACCAGGTTTACGTTCAGCTTCGCCGCCAGCAAATCGTCACGCAGCTGTTCAGCAACGCGACGCGCGTTACCGGTTTGCGAAGCGGAAAGCAGCGTGATGGTTGGCACATCCACCGGTGCAGGTGCGCTGGCAACGGTCGTGTTCGGTGCCTGGTTAACCATGCCCCAGAAATAGCCAGAGAGCCAGGCTAGCTGTGTGGTAGAGAAATCGCCGGTTGCCGCCTGAAGGCGGGAGAGCTGTTCCGGATTAAGCGGAAGCAGAGAAGCTGGAGGTGCCTGAGTCGTCATTGCGTTGAAAGTTCCAGTATCGGTGGTCAGGGCCGTAAAGACAGCAAGATTACGCTAGGGTAACGACTGGCATAATAACCCTTAAATAAGGGTTGGTAATATAAAATAACCAAAATGACTAAACGGTTTTACAAGTAAGCTATAGCGGCGAAACAGGTTAGCGAAATCACTATTTATCAGCCAGTTACGTACGTAACCTTTTCTCTACGATCGAGATTGTCTTTATTACCGGCGAAACGGGTGCGAAAAAAGGCGTTTTCGGGTAGACTTCGCCCGTTTTTTTGAGAAATTACTGAGATTGTCACATGGCTACCACCCTGTTTAAAGATTTCCAATTCGAGGCGGCTCACCACTTGCCTAACGTGCCGGAAGGCCACAAATGCGGCCGTCTGCACGGGCACTCTTTCCTGGTGCGGCTCGAAATTACCGGCGAAGTAGATGCGCATACCGGCTGGATCATGGATTTCGCCGAGCTGAAGGCCGCCTTCAGGCCGCTCTACGATCGTCTGGATCACTATTACCTGAACGATATCGAAGGCCTGGAGAATCCTACCAGTGAAGTGCTGGCAAAATGGATTTGGGATCGGATGAAGCCGCAGCTGCCTCTGCTCAGTGCCGTAATGATTAAAGAGACCTGCACGGCGGGCTGCGTTTATAAAGGTTAAGCGGACGGTTTACGCCGTTAATTAACCTTCAGGATAAAATGACAGGGATTAATGAAGAGGCGGCCGCAGGGCCGCCTTTTTTATCAGGCGATATTTAAATATTTATGCGTCTGCATGGATAAACGCCAGTTGCGGGCGATACAGGTTTCAATGCACAGCTTTGTCGCATCTTCTTTCTGGCTGATGGGCTGCAACGCAATGATACGCGGCTTGCTGTCGTTCAGCGTCGCCAGCAGCGCGTCCAGCGCTTCTACATCACGCAGTCGGGCCACCGGATGCTTCACCTCATCTGCGCGTACCAGCGCCTGATTCAGCACGTCATAGCCGCCGCGCATATTTACCTTTGGTGAAACCGTCACCCAGGTTTTCTCACTGCACTTAACCTGATGAGTGCCGCTGGTTTCAATCTGGCAGCTAAAGCCGTTTTCTTCCAGCGCCTGCGTCAGCGGCGTAAGGTCGTGGATGCAAGGCTCGCCGCCGGTGATCACCACGTGTCGCGCCGTCCAGCTATGATTTTTAATCACGTTCAGCAGCGCATCGGCATCCGCCGCGCCCCAGGCATCGGTTTCTACCGTCTTCAGCAGGATATCGCCCAGCGAAGTTTCCCGATCGGCCAGCTTATCCCAGGTGTGTTTGGTATCACACCAGCTGCAGCCCACCGGGCATCCCTGCAGGCGGATAAAAATTGCCGGAACGCCGGTGTAAAACCCTTCGCCCTGCAACGTCTGGAACATTTCATTAATCGGGTACTGCATCACGCTCTCAACTGACTGTGAAAATAGGGGCGCAAAGTATGACAGATAGCGGCTTTTTAACCAACTCGCATTGTGCGGTCGGTGACAATTCTTCTCTTCCTTGCTGCTTGTGCCAGCCGCCTGCTTCCCTCTTAACAGCCAGATTAAGAGTCAATAAGCCAATAATAAAATCGGTAATTTCCATAAAAGCGTCAGTTAAGGCGATATAATTTTTAATAAATAATTATTATGGGAAAATATAAACGGTTATTCAGAACGCCAGACAGCTATATATAACTACAACTCTGGCTCTCCCCATAGCAACAACTTTATAACAACCACGGCCCTACAGTGCTTTAAAGATTTTAAATTTTTAACCAGGAAAAAGCCCTATGAAATTAAAAAATAAAAAATTACTATGCAGCTCTGTACTGTTGCTATCCGCCTCGCTACAGTTTGCCCACGCACAGATAACGACCAGCAATAGTATTTCCGCTTCTCTGATTGATAATTCTTCGATCTTTATACCAGGCGCAACCCAGCCCCAGCCCTCGAAAGGAGACTTTAATTTTATCGTTATGGCCGATCCGCAATCCTTTCGTCTGATGCACGGCGGCGACCCTAATAGCGAAAACGCAAATGGTGCAGAATGGAGAGCGATACATACCAACCTTATCAAGGCTATTAATACCATGAATGCCTCTTTTGGCATTATCAATGGCGATATGACCGAGTTTGGCAGGGCTAACTCCTGGAAAGCCTCACTAAAGATGTTTAATCAGCTAAAATTCCCTTACTATTTCGGCCTGGGCAATCATGACTACCAGAATAATGCACATGATTGTTGGGATGCGACCTATATGACTATCGACGGCTGCGCTATTCGTTCGGTAGACACCATGCTTAGCTATATCAATTTATATAAAAATAAGCTGGATAACTTTTCAGTAGACTGGAATGACAACAGAGGCAGCTTATCCTATTCCTGGGATTATAAAGGGGTGCACTTTGTGCAGCTGCACAACCATCCTAATTATCAGGTGAAATTGCGTAATACCTGGTCTCAGGTAAAGTATGACATTATGCCATCTCTGACCTGGCTCGCGGAAGATCTCAGGCTCGCGCGCCTGCGCGGCGTCGACAATATCATTTTAAATCTGCATGAATACAGGGATGATTTTACCAGCTCTGCAAACAGTTATGCTCGACGCCAGTTTAACGCCATTATGAACACCTATAAACCGCTGGCTGTTTTTGCCGGGCACAACCATCAACTTTTAAGAAACAGGCATTACAACGACAGTTTTTATGGGGACACTACCGTCTACCGTACAGGCGCGACGTTTGACGGGAAATTTCACGCCGCGACATATCATGCAGACGGCACTTTAACAGTAACCGAAATGAGCGGAAAAACAGGAAAGCCTGTTGCCCTGGCAAAATATCAGGAAGTAAAAGTCACGCCAAATCCGATTTGTAAACTTTCCGGGCAAAGCGGAAAAGCGGGTGACATTTATTCAACAACTTTTCTTCCTGCCACCCACCACTGGAACCTGCGGCAAATTTTAAGAAGCGGTAATAATGTCGATGTCAGTAAGTCAGGAACATCCTATATGCGGGCATGGAATGAAGGTAACCCTTATCAAATATGGAAGTTTGAAAAAGCTTACGGGGATAGCTGGCCGGAATTTAACTCCTGGTATACGTTAAAGCAGCTGGGCACGGGGAAAGTTCTGGACAGCAATGCAGCCGGTAAGGTTTACACCAATTACGCTACGCCAGGTAATGCTTATCAGCAATGGTGGCCAATTAAAACAGAGCGTGGTGAATTAATGCTTCTTAACCGCGCCACTAAACGCTTCCTGGATGGTAACGGCACCAGTCTGTATACAAATGCAGGTTATGAAGCGTTTAATCAGTACAAAGTCTGGCAGGTCAGCCACGGCTGGAATCGCAAAACACCTGATGAAATCCGCTATTTTAAAGCTAATCAAAACGGATCGTGGAAGCAGCCGTTTCCTTCAGGTACCCAGAGTAATACATGGTGGAGTTATGCAGGCAAGCATGACTTTCTGTCGCCTTCACCTTGTATAGGATGGTAATGCGCTAAAAGTAAAAAACCCCCATTACGGGGGTTTTAAACCGTGGCCAGCGTGCAGGCTCAGAAAGCCCCCGCTGGTCAGCGGTCTGCGAGCTTCCCTTGCGGGAAGCTCTTTTTATTACTGACCTTTAACTTCTTTCAGGCCATTGAACGGCGCGCGGCTGCCCAGTGACTCTTCGATACGGATCAGCTGGTTGTACTTGGCAACGCGGTCAGAACGGCTCATAGAACCTGTTTTGATCTGGCCTGCCGCCGTACCTACCGCCAGGTCGGCGATGGTCGCGTCTTCGGTTTCGCCTGAACGGTGAGAGATAACCGCCGTATAGCCAGCGTCTTTCGCCATTTTGATTGCAGCCAGGGTTTCAGTCAGAGAACCGATCTGGTTGAACTTGATCAGAATGGAGTTAGCGATGCCTTTATCGATACCTTCTTTCAGGATTTTGGTGTTGGTCACGAACAGGTCGTCGCCCACCAGCTGGATTTTGTCGCCCAGCACTTTGGTCTGGTAAGCAAAACCGCTCCAGTCGGACTCGTCCAGACCATCTTCGATAGAGACGATCGGGTACTGTTTGGTCAGATCTTCCAGGAAGTGGGTGAACTCTTCGGAAGTGAAGGCTTTGTTGCCTTCGCCAGCCAGCACATATTTGCCGTCTTTGTAGAATTCAGATGCCGCGCAGTCCATCGCCAGCGTGATGTCTTTGCCCAGCTCGTAGCCCGCCGCTTTTACCGCTTCCGCGATAACTGCCAGCGCTTCGGCGTTAGAACCCAGGTTTGGCGCGTAGCCGCCTTCGTCGCCTACAGCGGTGCTCATGCCTTTAGACTTCAGCACTTTCGCCAGGTTGTGGAAAACTTCAGAACCCATACGAACCGCTTCTTTCAGCGTTTTTGCGCCAACAGGCTGGATCATGAATTCCTGGATGTCGACGTTGTTGTCGGCGTGCTCACCACCGTTGATGATGTTCATCATTGGCAGCGGCATAGAGAATTTGCCTGGGGTACCGTTCAGTTCGGCGATGTGCTCGTACAGCGGCATGCCTTTAGCGGCAGCGGCAGCTTTAGCCGCAGCCAGAGAAACGGCCAGAATGGCGTTAGCGCCAAATTTGGATTTGTTTTCGGTGCCGTCAAGATCGATCATGATCTTGTCGATGTTTGCCTGGTCTTTGGCATCTTTGCCGGTTACCGCGTCCGCAATTGGGCCGTTAACAGCCGCAACCGCTTTGGTTACGCCTTTACCCAGGAAACGAGATTTGTCACCGTCACGCAGTTCCAGTGCTTCACGGGAACCGGTAGAAGCGCCTGATGGGGCTGCTGCCATACCGACAAAACCGCCTTCCAGATGCACTTCTGCTTCAACGGTCGGGTTGCCACGAGAGTCGATGATTTCGCGACCGATGACTTTAACGATTTTGGACATTAG
This sequence comes from Erwinia phyllosphaerae, assembly GCF_019132875.1. Taxonomy (GTDB): domain Bacteria; phylum Pseudomonadota; class Gammaproteobacteria; order Enterobacterales; family Enterobacteriaceae; genus Erwinia; species Erwinia phyllosphaerae. The sequence goes on along the minus strand of NZ_JAHSPF010000014.1, from coordinate 33,311 downwards.
TTTTTCCTCAGTACAAGTTAACTTAAAACTCAGACAAACAACGCGCGAAAATACTTCTTATCTTTCGAGCTGTAGCCGTGTTGGCTGCCTTCCTCACCCCGGTCACGTACTAAGGTAAGCTCCCGGGGATTCACTTGATGGCCGCCTTGCTTCAGCTCAGAGTCTGGCAAGTATAAATTCGCGCGCTGCCATGAAAACTACTTATTTCGCCAAACGCTTCTGATGCTCGCTGGCCGCTTTAACGAAGCCGGCAAACAGTGGATGGCCGTCACGCGGCGTTGAGGTGAATTCCGGATGGAACTGACAGGCCACAAACCACGGATGGTTCGGGATCTCAACGATTTCAACCAGCTGATCGTCGCCAGAACGACCGGCAACGCGTAATCCCGCCGCTTCGATCTGCTTTAACAGCATGTTGTTGACTTCGTAGCGGTGACGATGGCGCTCCACGATAGTATCAGAGCCGTACAGCTGGCGTACCAGGCTATCCGGCGTCAGCTGACACTGCTGGCTACCCAAGCGCATGGTGCCGCCCAGATCGCTCTTCTCTGTACGCACTTCAACATTGCCTTCTTCGTCGCGCCATTCGGTGATCAGCGCAACAACCGGGTATTTACAGTCTGGCACAAATTCCGTTGAATTCGCGTCCGTCATGCCGGCCACGTTGCGCGCGAACTCCATCAGCGCAACCTGCATACCCAGGCAGATGCCAAGGTAAGGAATGTTGTTTTCACGGGCGTAGCGAGCGGTCATCAGCTTGCCTTCCACGCCGCGATAGCCAAAGCCACCCGGGATCAGGATAGCATCCAGATCTTTCAGAATTTCGACGCCGCGGCTTTCAACATCCTGTGAATCGATCAGCTTGATGTTAACCGTTACGCGGTTTTTCAGGCCGCCGTGCTTCAGCGCTTCAATCACGGATTTATACGCATCCGGCAGCTCGACATATTTGCCGACCATACCGATGGTCACTTCGCCGCCCGGATTAGCTTCTTCGTAAATTACCTGTTCCCATTCGGCCAGGTTCGCTTCCGGCGCGTTCAGGTTGAAGCGCTTGCAGATATAGTCATCCAGGCCCTGCGATTTCAGCATGCCGGGAATTTTGTAGATTGAATCGACATCTTTCAGCGAGATAACCGCTTTTTCCGGCACGTTACAGAACAGCGCGATTTTCGCCCGCTCATTGGCAGGAACCGCGCGGTCGGAACGGCAGATCAGCACGTCCGGCTGGATACCGATGGAGAGCAGTTCTTTAACGGAGTGCTGCGTTGGCTTGGTTTTCACCTCACCTGCCGCCGCCATATAAGGCACCAGCGTCAGGTGCATATACATGGTGTGCTCACGGCCAACGTCAACCGCCATCTGGCGAATGGCTTCGAGGAACGGCAGCGATTCGATATCGCCGACGGTACCGCCAATTTCCACCAGCACCACATCATGGCCTTCGCCACCTTCGATGATGCGCTCTTTGATAGCGTTGGTGATGTGTGGGATCACCTGAATGGTCGCGCCCAGATAGTCGCCGCGACGCTCTTTGCGCAGCACTTCTGAGTAGATACGGCCAGTGGTGAAGTTGTTACGGCGGCTCATTTTGGTACGGATGAAGCGCTCATAGTGACCCAAATCCAGATCGGTTTCCGCGCCGTCATCGGTGACGAACACTTCGCCGTGCTGCGTTGGGCTCATAGTACCCGGATCCACGTTGATATACGGGTCCAGCTTCATGATGGTCACGTTAAGACCACGTGCTTCGAGAATGGCGGCCAGGGAGGCTGCGGCAATGCCTTTACCCAGAGAGGATACGACCCCGCCGGTCACAAAAATATAGTTCGTTGTCATGCTGAACCTGAGAAAGTAGGTTTAAAGACGATGGAATAACCAGGACGGGAAAACAGTATACGGGAATCCCCTGCAAGCCACAATTAATCGTTTCTGGATATCTGCCAGCCATCGTGTTGACCGCCCCGAGAGTACCCGATTCCGCGAGCGTGAAAATTGACTCGGATCACACTTTTGTTGAATCGAGTCAGCCAGTTATTCCTGAAGAGGAGGCTTTATCAGTGCCGAATACATCGCGATATGCAGACGCTTTTTAATCTCCTGCGTATTTTGTGCCCGTTCCGCAGCACCGTGTGGCCTGCGGCGTGGTAACAATGCGCCAAACACGATGTCCATCAGCATCCCTGCATAAAGTATTGAATTCTCAATAAAAACACGGCCAGCCTCGTGCTCTTTCGCCAGCCATTCCGCCAGCTTTTCGCGTGATTTCAGCACTTCATTTTCGTAAAGGTAGTCCGATAACGCGGGCATCAGTACCGATTCCCGAATAATTAAATTAAGAATAATTTCCCGCTGGCGCGCCTCTTCTTCGCCGTTATCCAGCCGGAAAATGCGATAAAGCGTCGCCATAACCGGCAAAGCTTCCTCCTGCGGCCTGGGGAGATCGAGGATCAGATGGCGATGCGCATGCACGACTGCCGCAAAAAGCTCGGTTTTATCACGGAAAACCTCATAGATAGCGCGTTTTGATACTTTGGCCCGGGCAGCGATGGCCGCCGTGGTCGCCGGAATAAAACCGACTTCGATAAAAATTTCACAGGCGGCCTGCAGGATACGTTGCTGACGCGCTTCTGGCGTAATGCTCACTGGCCTGCCCCGCTTCGCTACGGCTTTTTCTTCTGCGCTGTCCATTTTGCCCCCAAAGAAAATTGACAAATCGTTCTCGTTTACAATACTGGTACTTGAAAGTACCTTTATTGGGTTATGCTTAACAGCATAGCAGATTTACCCTTTTCATTAATTTTCAGGGAGAACAGCATGCCTGAACATCTTAACGCACCAGCCGTGGCTCAAAGTCCGATTACCGATCCGCGTATTTGCGCTGTTATCGATCGCCTTCAGGCCACGCGCGCCAGGCCGCCCGCAGGCTCGATGAACAAAGAGGCCGGTTTTAATGCGGAAGACTTTGCCGATTACGGTTTCTCTATTCATCCCGAGCAGGGCGATCTGATCTATCTACTGTGCCGGGGAATGAAAGCGACCCGCGTAGTGGATTTTGCCACTTCTGTCGGCATGTCCGCGCTCTATTTTGCTGCGGCGATGCGCGACAACGGCGGCGGCCAGGTTATTGGTTCTGAGCTGGTCGCGTCCAAAGCGGCGGTTGCGCAAAAGAATCTTACCGAGGCGGGGCTGGCGGAATTTGTTGATATCCGGGTTGGCGACGCCCGTGAAACGTTAAAAGACGCAGGCGGGCCGATAGACTTCGCCCTGATTGACGGCTGGCCGCTGGCGGAAGGCCCGACGCTGGCGCGGCAGGTTATTGAACTGATTGCGCCGCAGTTACGGGTTGGGGGTTATGTGCTGAACGATAATGCCGAGCCGGACTTCCTGGACTACATCCGCGACCCGCAAAACGGCTTTATCTCCGTCACGCTACCGATTAAGCGCGGTACGGAGCTGGCGTTGAAAATCCGCTAAGCGGCCGGTTCAGGATAGCGGCGGGTGACGTTAGCCGTTATCCTGGCGGTAAGCTACTCGCCGGCTTTAACCTGCTGCCAGGCCGCTTCCATCTGTTCCAGCGTGGCATCCGGCATCTGTAAGCCCTGCGACGCGATAATCTCTTCAACCTGACGGAAGCGGCGTTCAAACTTGTCATTGGCTTTTTGCAGCGCCGTTTCCGCCTTGCTGCCCAGATGACGCGACAGGTTGACGGTGGCAAACAGCAGATCGCCAATTTCCTCTTCCAGCTTTTGCTGGTCGATCACCGCCTGCTGCGCTTCATGCATCACTTCGTCGATTTCTTCATAGACCTTGTCCAGCACCGGCCCCAGCGTGTGCCAGTCAAAGCCGACGTTGCTGCAACGCTTCTGGATTTTATGCGCGCGCATCAGCGCGGGCAGCGCACGAGGAATATCGTCCAGCGCCGAATGCTGTGCTTTTTCCGCGCGCTCCTGAATTTTGATCTGCTCCCAGTTTGCCAGCACTTCCTGACTGTTGCTGACCTGCGCATCGCCAAAAATGTGGGGATGGCGACGCTCCAGCTTGTCGCAAATAGTCTGGCAAACGGCGTTAAAATCAAACCGCCCTTCTTCCTGTGCCATTTGCGCATAGAACACTACCTGAAACAGCAAATCACCCAGCTCGCCCTGAAGATCGTCAAAATCTTCGCGGCTGATGGCGTCCAGCACTTCGTAGGTTTCCTCAAGCGTGTAGGGTGCGATGCTGGCAAAGGTTTGTTCGCGATCCCACGGACAGCCTTTTTGCGGATCGCGCAGGGTTTTCATGATGCCCAGCAGGCGATCGAGTGAGGTCATAACAGCGTCCATATCAGTGTGGTGAAAATAATCGGATAACTTTACGACATGACCGAGAAAAATGCATGCCGACAATATGTAGGGTACTGGCGCAGGCAGTTTGCGTTCTGCCAGCGCGCCATCCCCGTATAGCTACTCAGGTATGGCGAGCACGGCCAGAACGCAAAGTAGCGCTCTGAAAGGTTAATGCAATCTCTTCGCGTCGATGATATCGGGGATCTGGTTTAGCCTTGCCAGCACGCGGCCAAGCACCTGCTGATTGTAGATTTCGATATCCATATCGATCGTCGCCAGCTGCTTTCTGGTGTCGCTCCTGCTGGCGACGCCCAGCACGTTAACCTTTTCATTGGCAAGGATGGTGGTGATATCGCGCAGCAGTCCGCTACGATCGTTGGCGGTAACGCGCACCACCAGCGAATAGCCGCTGGAATAACTTTCGCCCCAGACGGCATCGACAATACGTTCCGGCGCATGCGCAATCAGTTCGGTCAACTGGTCGCAGTCGGCACGATGGATAGAGATACCGCGTCCCTGCGTGATAAAACCGATGATATCGTCGCCGGGGATCGGCTGACAGCAGCGCGCAATGTGGTGCATCAGATTGCCAACGCCTTCGACCACCACGCGGCCGCTCTCTTTGCTGCGCGGCGCGGAAGATTTTTGCTTCAGCTGGCGCAGCGCTTCCAGATCTTCCTCTTCCGCGCTTGGTTTATGCAGCTTCGACTGCAGGAAGTTGCTCATCTGGTTCAGCCGGATATCACCGCCGCCGATAGCCGCCAGCAGCTCATCCAGCGAATTGACGTTATAGCGCGGCAGCAGCAGCTTTTCGGCCTCTTTCAGGCTAATGTCCAGGTGATCCAGCTCGTTATCGAGGATCTGCTTGCCGGCAGCGATATTCTTGTCGCGATCCTGCTTGCGGAACCAGGCGTGGATCTTCGAGCGGCCACGGCTGGTGGTGACATAGCCAAGGTTTGGGTTCAGCCAGTCGCGGCTGGGGTTCGGCTGCTTTTGGGTGATGATGTCAATCTGATCGCCCATCTGCAGCTGATAGGTGAAGGGCACAATGCGGCCGCCGATTTTAGCGCCGATGCAGCGGTGGCCGATATCGCTGTGAATATGGTAGGCAAAATCCAGCGGCGTGGAACCCGCAGGCAAATCCACTACGTCCCCTTTTGGGGTAAAGACATAGACGCGATCGTCAAAGACCTGGCTGCGTACCTCATCCAGCATTTCGCCAGAGTCCGCCATCTCTTCCTGCCACGCGATCAGCTTACGCAGCCACGCGATGCGTTCTTCATGGCCCGATGCGCCGCGCGCGCTGCCGGTGTTGCCGCCCTCTTTATATTTCCAGTGCGCGGCCACGCCCAGCTCGGCATCTTCATGCATCTGGCGGGTACGGATCTGGATCTCGACGGTTTTGCCTTGCGGCCCCAGCACCACGGTATGAATCGACTGATAGCCGTTAGGCTTGGGGTTAGCGACATAGTCGTCAAACTCGCTGGGCAGATGGCGGTAAAGCGTGTGCACGATACCTAACGCACCGTAGCAGTCCTGCAGGCGCTCGGCGACGATACGCACGGCCCTGACGTCAAATAGCTCGTCAAACGCCAGCGCCTTTTTCTGCATTTTGCGCCAGATGCTGTAGATGTGTTTCGGGCGGCCGTAGACCTCTGCCTTGACGCCTTCCTTAACGATTTCCGTGCGCAGCGACTGCACAAAAGTATCGATATACTGCTCGCGATCGATACGGCGTTCATGCAGCAGTTTGGCAATGCGCTTGTACTCATCAGGATGCAGATAGCGGAAGCAGAAATCTTCCAGCTCCCATTTAAGCTGGCCGATGCCCAGGCGGTTCGCCAGCGGCGCATAGATGTTGGTACACTCTTTGGCGGCCAGCACGCGCTCGTCTTCCGGCGCGTCCTTCACCTCCCTGAGATGCGCGATACGCTCGGCCAGCTTGATGACCACGCAGCGGAAATCTTCCACCATCGCCAGCAGCATGCGCCTGACGTTATCGACCTGTTCCGACGCCATTGAGTCATTATGGGTCGCCTTCAGCTGGCGGATGGCGTCCATATCGCGCACGCCGTGCACCAGCGAAACGATAGCTTTGCCAAATTTTTCTTCCAGCACCGCTTCGGATACGACGTTAGCGTCGGCCAGCGGGAAAATCAGCGCGGCGCGCAGACTTTCGTTATCCATACTGAGCATGGAGAGGATTTCCACCATCTCCACGCCGCGCCAGAGCAACAGCGCGGCGTCAGGATGATGGCGAGTAGCCTCTTCGCAATAGCGCCAGGTCTCGGCTAGTCGTTCACATGACTGCGGATTAGCGATCCCCAAACTGGTGATCCACTGGTCGAGCGCAAACTCGCCAGCCGTATTCAAATGTGCACTTCTTACCGCAACCATATCCTCTCCAGGCTTCACTCTCCCTTACGGGAAGCTATTGTCGGCTAAATAACACCATCGATTCTACGTGCCCGGTATGTGGAAACATATCAAGCAGGGTAATCTTTTCCGCACGGTAACCGGCGGCCAGCAGGAGCTGGCTGTCACGGGCAAGTGTAGTCGGATTACAGGAAACATAGACCACGCTTTCCGGCGCAAGTTTAACAATGTGAGGGATGACCTCCGCTGCGCCAGCGCGGGCCGGATCCAGTAAAACCTTGTTAAATCCCTGCGCTGCCCACGGCTGCCCCGCCACGTCTTCTGCCAGGTTGTGCTGCCAGAATGCGATGTTATTCAGATTATTCAGAGACGCATTATACGCGCCCTTTGCCACTAATGCTGCAACCCCCTCCACACCGGTGACATTTTCCACCTTTTTTCCTGAAGGAAGCGTAAAGTTTCCCATCCCGCAAAAGAGATCCAGCAGCCTGTCCTGCGGCTGTAAATCCAGCCACTCCAGCGCCAGCGCCACCATTTGCAGATTCAGCTCGCCGTTGACCTGGATAAAGTCGCGCGGGCTAAACGTCAGGGTTAAATCATCAATTTTATAAAACGGCATTTCGCCGTTAACCTGCTCCAGCGTCTCGCTGTCCGGTGCCAGAAACAGCGCGACCCGATGGCTATGCGAAAACTGTTCCAGTTTGTTTTTATCCGCCGCGCTTAGCGGATCAAGATGACGCAAAACCAGCAGCGGGCCATTATCGGCAAGTACCAGTTCCACATGTCCTAAACGCCGCACGGCCTGTAAGCTGTTTAGCAAATGGTGCAGCGGCGGCAGCAGTGCATCAAGTTCGGGCCTCAAAACGGGGCATTGCGTAATAGCGACCAGCTCGCTGGAGTTAGCCTGGCGGAATCCCATCTGCAACGTCTGGCTGCGCAGATGATAGTTAAGGCCAAGACGAGCGCGACGCCGATAGCCGTAAGCGCTGCCCGCGATGACCGAATCGACCTCTGCCGTGATACCGGCCTGCTGGCTAAGCAGACGCGAAAGCGCTTTAGCCTTGCTGCGCTGCTGGAGCGCGGGCGAAGCGTGCTGCTGCTGGCAGCCGCCGCAGCGGCCAAAGTAAGGGCAGACAGGCGTCACTCTTTCCGGGCTGGCGTTGATAATCCGTTTTGCTTTCGCGCGCGCCCAGCTGCGTTTCTCTTCGACGATTTCCACTTCGGCCTGCTCGCCGGGCAACGCGCCGCTGATAAACAGCGCTTTGCCGTTATGATGAGCGACGCCCTGGCCTGCGCCATCCAGGTCAGTAACTGTCACGGTCATGATCTGGCGGGTCGTCACGCGCCGTTTTGCAGAGTAGAATTGCGCCATTATTTGTCTCGAAAGTGGTTAAACCCGCGTAGCCTACACCAGCGATCGGATTAATTCGACTGATGCCGCGCGGCGCGGTACAGGATAATTATGACCAAATACAGCCTGCGGGCACGAATGATGATCTTGATTCTGGCGCCCACGCTGATGATCGGGCTGCTGTTAAGCACCTTTTTTATCGTGCATCGCTACAATGAGCTACAGCGCCAGCTGGTCGACGCGGGCGTCAATATCATCGAGCCGCTGGCCGTCGCCAGCGAATATGGCATGACCTTTCGCCACAAAGAGTCCGTGCGCCAGCTGGTTAGCCTGCTGCATCGTCGCCATTCCGATATCGTTCGGGCTATCACCGTTTTTGACACGCAGAACGAGCTGTTCGTCACCTCTAACTATCACGCCAACGTCGACAGACTGCGCACCGCCCAGAAAGCGAAACTGCCCGCCACCTTTAGCTATGAGCGCCAGGGCAATCTGGTGATCCTGCGCACGCCAATCTTGTCTGAAAGCTCCTGGCCGGATGAATCGTCCGATGAAGATGCCAGGCCAGAAGGCAATCCGCTCGGCTATGTGGCCATCGAACTGGATCTACAGTCGGTCAGGTTGCAGCAATATAAAGAAATTTTTGTTTCCACGCTGCTGCTGCTGCTCTGCCTCTGTCTCGCCATGCTGTTCGCCTACCGCTTAATGCGCGATGTGACCGGCCCGATTCGGGACATGGTGAATACCGTTGACCGCATCCGTCGCGGCCAGCTCGACAGTCGGGTCACGGGCCACATGCTGGGCGAGCTGGATATGCTGAAAAACGGCATCAATTCGATGGCGATGTCGCTGACCGCCTACCACGAAGAGATGCAGCAAAACATTGACCAGGCGACGTCCGATCTGCGCGAAACGCTGGAGCAGATGGAGATCCAGAACGTTGAACTGGATCTGGCGCGCAAACGCGCTCAGGAAGCGGCCAGGATCAAGTCAGAGTTTCTGGCTAACATGTCCCACGAGCTGCGCACGCCGCTGAACGGCGTTATCGGCTTTACCCGTCAGACGCTGAAAACGCCGCTGAATATTACCCAGCGCGACTACCTGCATACTATTGAACGCTCGGCGAATAACCTGCTGAGTATCATCAATGACGTGCTGGATTTTTCCAAGCTGGAAGCGGGCAGGCTGGTGCTGGAGACCATTCCCTTTCCGCTACGCGCGACGCTGGATGAAGTGGTGGTCTTGCTGGCACAGTCTGCCCATGAAAAAGGGCTGGAGCTGACGTTAAGTATCCAGCACGACGTGCCGGATAACACCATAGGCGACCCGATGCGGCTACAGCAAATTGTGGTCAACCTGCTGGGTAACGCGATTAAATTTACCGAGCGCGGCCATATTGATATTCGCATCGAAAAGCGCTCGCTGAGCAACAACCGTGTCGATCTTGAAGTACAGATCCATGATACCGGCATCGGTATTTCTGAAAAACAGCAGTCGCAGCTTTTCCAGGCTTTTCGTCAGGCCGACGCCAGCATTTCCCGCCGCCACGGCGGCACCGGGCTTGGGCTGGTGATCACCCGCAAGCTGGTTAATGAAATGGGCGGCGAAATCTCTTTTCACAGCCGCCTGAATCAGGGTTCTACCTTCTGGTTTCATATCAACCTGGCGCTAAATCCTAACGCGATTCAGGACCTGCGCGCCGTTGAGTGTTTACGCGGCAAAAAGCTGGCTTATATTGAAGCCAACCTGGCGGCGGCTCAGGCCACGCTCGATCTGCTGGCGGCCACCGCCATGACCGTGACCTATGCCGCCACGCTGCCGGAGCTGCCGGACGAGCATTTCGATACGCTGCTGATTGGCCTGCCGGTGACCCGCGAGGCGAACCGTCAGCTTCCCTGGCAGGCGCTGTCCGTACTTAAGCGTGCCGACTCCGTCATTATGGCGCTGCCGTGCCAGCTGCAGACCTATGCGGAAGAGCTGAAAACGCGCGGCGTTAGCGCCTGTCTGACCAAGCCCATCTCGCTGGCGCGGCTGCTGCCCGTGCTGCTTGAACAGCATGCGCGCGGCGTGGAATATGTCCCTGGCAGGCAGAAACTGCCGCTGACGGTGATGGCCGTGGATGATAACCCGGCGAACCTGAAGCTGATCGGCGCTTTGCTGGATGAGCAGGTAGAGCGCGTTATTTTGTGTGACAGCGCCGTAACGGCTATCCAGCAGGCGAAGACGCAGCCGCTTGATGTCATTCTGATGGATATTCAGATGCCGGAAATTGATGGTATCCGCGCCAGCGAGCTGATTCGAGAGCTACCGGCGCACGCTTCAACGCCCGTCGTCGCCGTTACCGCTCATGCGCTGGATGGCGAACGGCAGCACATGATCAGCGCCGGTATGAACGACTATCTGGCTAAGCCCATAGATGAAGCGAAACTGGCGCAGCTGCTGGCACGCTATGCGCCGCACCCTGCTCCGCTGCCCGCAGTAAAGACGCTGTCGGTATCGCTGGACTGGGATCTGGCGCTGCGCCAGGCGGCGAATAAGCCCGATCTGGCGCGTGATTTGCTGCAAATGCTGGTGGATTTTTTGCCGGACGTGCAGCAGCAGGTAGAACGCTATATGGCCGAAAATAACGTTAAGGCCCTGCGCGATATCATTCACAAGCTTCACGGCAGCGCCAGCTACAGCGGCGTGCCCAGAATGAAGCAGCTGTGCCAGCAGCTGGAGCAAAGCTTGCGTAAGGGCCAGACGCCGGGTGATATCGAACCAGAGCTGTTTGAGCTGCTCGATGAAATGCAAAACGTGGCGCGGCTGGCACAGGAAAAGCTGTCGGCTACGGAAAACCTGTAGCTTCCTTGTCCGCTGCCGATCGTCATCCGCAAGCAGGCGAAAACCAGCGGGCTTTTATTTTACAAAGCCCTGCCCAATCGCCAGCGTGGCGGCGATATTGCGTGCGGTCATACGCACGTTGTCTGCCGCGCTGGCCAGTGCGTCATCAAGCGTACACACGCTGTAAATCACGCTGAAGACGGCATCCAGCCCGTGCTGATGCACCACCGCCACATCTTTGGTCAGGCTGCCGGCAATGCCGATAACCGGCTTGTTGTAGCGTTTTGCTACTTTTGCCACGCCAATCGGCACTTTGCCGTGGATCGTCTGGCTATCGATGCGTCCTTCGCCGGTGATCACCAGCGTGGCGTCTTTGACCAGTTCGTCCAGCCCCAGCGCTTCCGTAACGATTTCGATGCCGCGCCGCAGCTCTGCCTGGCAAAAAGCGTGCAGTGCCGCACCCATCCCGCCTGCCGCACCGCCGCCGGGAATGGTCAATACATCGATATCCAGATCGCGTCTGATGATTTCCGCATAGTGCGCCAGCGCGCGATCCAGCTGGTTAACTAACTCTGGCGTGGCACCCTTTTGCGGGCCGAACACGGCGGATGCGCCTTGTTCCCCCAACAGCGGATTGGTCACGTCGCAGGCCACTTCAAAACGGCAGTTTTTAAGACGGGGATCGAGCTCGCCGAGTTCAATCTTGCTCAGTTCCGCCAGCTTCTCGCCGCCAAAACCGATCTGTCTGCCCTCTTTGTCCAGCAGCTTTGCGCCCAGCGCCTGAACCATCCCCGCACCGCCGTCGTTAGTCGCGCTGCCGCCGATGCCGATAATAAAATGCTCGACGCCTTTATCCAGCGCGCTGCGAATAAGCTCGCCGGTACCGTAAGAGGTGGTAATCAGCGGGTTACGCTGTGCAACGGGAACCAGCTCCAGACCGCTGGCCGCCGCCATTTCGATATAGGCGCAGCTGTCGTCACCGGAAAGGCCATAAAACGCCTCAACCTCTTTGCCCAGCGGGCCTGTGACGTTCAGGCGTACCATTTTACCTTTTGTCGCGGCGACCATCGCCTCGACGGTGCCTTCTCCGCCGTCGGCAACGGGCAGCCGGACATATTCAGCCTCCGGAAAAATTTCGCTGAATCCCTGCTCGATTTGCATAGCAACCTGCTGAGCCGACAGGCTTTCTTTATATGAATCCGGTGCGATTACTATTTTCATACGTTAGTCCGTGCGCGATTCCAGAGATTCAGGTTCCGGCTTAAAGAGCCAGCCGGACCTCGGCACTATTTGATTTCTACTTTCGCCAGCTTCTCATAATAACAGGCCAGCGCGCTGTGATCGGCCGTGCCCAGGCCGTCAGCCCGCAGCGCCTGCATCATCTCCATCACCGTGGCAGTCAGCGGTAGCTGGGCGCCTACGTCGTGAGAAGTATCCAGCGCGTTAGCCAGATCTTTGATATGCAGGTCGATGCGGAAGCCGGGCTTGAAGTTACGACCGAGCACCATCGGCGCTTTAGCATCCAGCACCGTGCTGCCGGCAAGGCCACCGCGAATGGCCTGGAAGACCAGTTCAGGATCGACACCGGCCTTGGTTGCCAGCGTCAGCGCTTCCGACATGGCGGCGATATTCAGCGCCACAATCACCTGATTTGCCAGCTTGGTCACGTTGCCGGCACCGATATCACCAGTATGTACCACGGAGCCCGCCATCGCCTTCATGATGTCGTAGCATTGATCAAACAGCTCTTTATCGCCGCCGACCATGACAGAGAGCGTGCCGTCGATAGCTTTAGGCTCGCCACCGCTCACTGGCGCATCCAGCAGCGCCACGCCTTTCTTCGCCAGCGCCTCGTGGATTTCACGGCTTGCCAGCGGCGCGATGGAGCTCATATCAATCACGATGGTGCCCGCTTTGGCGCCTTCAATCACGCCGCCTTCGCCCAGCAGCGCTTCTTTCACGTGCGGCGAATTAGGCAGCATGGTAATGATTACATCGCTCTGCTCCGCTATCGCTTTGGCTGAATCCGCTGAGGTGGCACCCAGGGCAACCACTTCCGCCACGTTTTCAGCATTGTGATCGCGCACCACCAGCGTGTAGCCAGCCTTGATAAGATTTTTGCTCATGGGCTTGCCCATGATACCCAGACCTATAAATCCGATTTTCATCTTTGTCTCCTGAACAGTGGGTTATTTTTTAAAGCGATCGCACAGCGCCTGCGTGGCGCCGCGGAAGACGCCCAGATCGCTGCCTACCGCAACAAAACCCGCGCCCCATTCCAGATAGCGGCGGGCATCGGCTTCTACCGGGGCCAGAATGCCGCTCGGCTTACCGGCCGCTTTCGCGCGTTCAAAGATATATTTAATGACCTTTAGCACTTCCGGATGCGCTGGCTGCCCCAGATAGCCCAGCGCGGCAGAGAGGTCGCCAGGCCCGACAAAAATACCGTCCACGCCTTCAACGGCAGCGATAGCGTCAATATTATCCACCCCCTGCTGCGTCTCGATTTGTACCAGCACGGTGATGTTGTCGTTGATGATGTTGTTGTACTGCGGCACGGTGCCGTACATGTTACTGCGGTGCGAAACCGACACGCCGCGAATGCCCATCGGCGGATAGCGAGTCGACGCTACCGCGCGTACCGCTTCCTCTTCCGTTTCCACAAACGGGATCAGAAAATTGGAAAAACCGATATCGAGCAGACGTTTGATAATCACCGGCTCGTTGGTCGGCGGACGCACCACCGGCGCGCTAACGCTGCCCTTCAGCGCCATCAGCTGCGGGATAAAAGTGGTGATGTCGTTGGGCGCATGCTCGCCGTCCAGCACCAGCCAGTCAAAGCCCGCCAGCCCAAGCACTTCCGTCGTCAACGGGTTCGCCAGCGCACACCAGCTGCCGATTAAGGTTTCGCCTGCCAGCAGGCGCTGGCGGAAGCTGTTGGGAGTATTTACATAGCTCATCGGTTTCTCCTGAAAGGGTTTAACGCACCAGGCAAGGGCGTTTATTATCAAACGTCCAGTCCGGCACCAGGAACTGCATGGCCTGCGCGTCGTTGCGCGCGCCCAGACCGTGTTTTTGGTAAAGCTCGTGCGCTTTCATTACGCGATCCATATCCAGCTCGACGCCCAGCCCCGGTTTTTGCGGAACCTGAACCTGACCGCCTTTAATCTGTAAAGGCTGCTGCGTCAGCTGCTGATTGCCTTCCTGCCAGATCCAGTGGGTATCGATAGCGGTGATTTTGCCAGGCGCGGCGGCGGCTACGTGGGTGAACATCGCCAGCGAAATATCGAAATGGTTGTTAGAGTGAGAACCCCAGGTGAGGCCAAAGTCGTGACACATCTGCGCCACGCGCACGGAACCCTGCATCGTCCAGAAGTGCGGATCGGCCAGCGGGATATCGACCGATTGCAAAGAAAGAGTATGGCCCATCTGCCGCCAGTCGGTGGCGATCATATTGGTTGCGGTCGGCATCCCCGTGGCGCGACGGAACTCCGCCATCACTTCCCGTCCTGAGTAGCCCTGCTCTGCGCCGCAGGGATCTTCCGCGTAGGCCAGCACGTCTTTTAGCTGTTTGCCAAGCTCAATCGCTTCATTCAACGACCAGGCGCCGTTGGGATCGAGCGTAATTCTGGCCTCCGGAAAGCGCTTCGCCAGCGCGGTCACTGCTTCCGCCTCTTCGCTGCCCGCCAGCACGCCGCCCTTCAGTTTAAAGTCGTTGAAGCCATATTTTTCATAGGCCGCTTCAGCCAGGCGCACCACGGCTTCCGGCGTCAGCGCTTCTTCATGCCGCAGGCGATACCAGTCGCAGCTGTCGTCCGGCTGGCTTTGATAAGGCAGCGAGGTTTTGCGGCGGTCGCCGACATAGAAGAGATAGCCCAGCATTTCGACCCGGTCGCGCTGCTGTCCGTCGCCAAGCAGCGAAGCGACGTTAACGTCCAGATGCTGACCAAGCAGATCCAGCAGCGCGGCTTCGATTCCCGTTACCACGTGGATAGTGGTGCGCAGATCGAAAGTCTGATTGCCGCGACCGCCAGCATCCCGATCGGCAAAGGTATTGCGTACGTGGCTCAGTAAATTTTTATATTCGCCGATGCCGTGTCCCACCAGCAGCGCGGCCGCCTCTTCCAGCGTTTTCCGAATTTTTTCGCCACCGGGAATTTCACCCACGCCCGTATGCCCGGCATTATCTTTAATGATAACAATGTTGCGGGTGAAAAATGGCGCGTGCGCGCCGCTGAGGTTCAGCAACATGCTGTCATGCCCGGCAACCGGGATCGTCTGCATTTCGGTTATCAGTGGAGTAGCCTGACTCATAACGTCTTCCTTCTGAGGTAAGATTCAGCGCCCAAAAGCCGGGCGCTTGCGATCGAATGTCCAGTCGGGAACCAGATACTGCATGGCCGCGGCATCATTGCGCGCGCCCGCCGGCAGCGTTTTGTAAAGCGCATGGGCTTTTTCGAGCTGCGCCCAGTCCAGCTCAACGCCTAAACCTGGCGCATCCGGTACGGCAATTTTGCCATTGCGGATTTGCAGCGGATTTTTCGTCAGGCGCTGATCGCCTTCCTGCCAGATCCAGTGCGTATCAATAGCCGTGGGCTTGCCCGGCGCGGCAGCCCCCACGTGCGTAAACATCGCCAGCGAAATATCAAAATGATTATTAGAGTGACAGCCCCAGGTAAGTCCCCAGTCGTCGCAGAGCTGGGCAACGCGTACCGCGCCGCTTAACGTCCAGAAGTGAGGATCGGCCAGAGGAATATCGACGGCGTTGAGCATGACGGCATGGTTCATTTCGCGCCAGTTGGTGGCGATCATATTGGTCGCCACGGGCAAACCGGTGGCGCGGCGGAACTCTGCCATCACTTCTCGTCCTGAATAGCCCTGTTCCGCGCCGCAGGGATCTTCCGCATAGGTCAAAATGCCCTGCATGTCTTTGCAAAGTGCGATGGCCTCGTCCAGCAGCCACGCCCCGTTGGGATCGACAGTGATGCGCGCGTCGGGAAAGCGTTTTTTCATCGCTTTCACCGCCTCGATTTCCTGTTCGCCCGGCAAGACGCCGCCTTTTAGCTTGAAATCTTTAAAGCCATATTTATCCTGCGCGGCCTCGGCCAGCTGCACGACGGCCGCACTGTCCATCGCCTGTTGGTGACGCAGGCGATACCAGTCATGCGTGGCGTTTTCGCCGGTAAGATAAGGCAAATCGGTTTTCTCGCGATCGCCGATATAGAACAGATAGCCAAGTACCGTCACCTCATCCCGCTGCTTGCCAGGCCCCAACAGTTCCGCCACCGGCACGTTCAGGCACTGTCCCAGCAGGTCCAGCAGCGCGGCCTCCAGCGCGGCTACCGCGTTGACGCGCAGTTCGAAAGTCCAGGCGCCTTTGCCAAAGGTATCGAAATCGGCGGTTTGATTGCCTTTATGCACTTCCTGCACCAGACGATTCATCCGGGCAACCTCACGGCCCTTCACCTGCGGAACGGCATCCAGTAACGTCTGGTAGATGGTTTCACCGCCCGGCGCTTCACCCACGCCGGTGTGTCCGGCGCTGTCGGTGAGCACAACGATATTGCGGGTAAAGTAAGCGCCGTGCGCGCCACCGATATTCAGCAGCATGCTGTCATGGCCCGCTACCGGAATGACCTTCATTTCTGTGATAACCGGGCTGCTTTGCGTCGTCATAACTCGTCCTTACAAAGGTTTCAGCTCAATACGCTTGATATCGCGCACCAGCACCAGATAGCTCATCACCGCCACGAAGGCATGAATGCAAACGTAGATTAGCGCGCCGTTATAAGAGCCGGTGGTCGCGATGATATAGCCGATAACGACAGGGGTAACGATGCCGGAAATATTGCCGAACATGTTGAACAAGCCGCCGCTAAGCCCGCTGATCTCTTTTGGCGCGGTATCCGCCATTACTGCCCAGCCAAGCGCGCCAATTCCCTTGCCGAAGAACGCCAGCGCCATAAAGAACACTACCACCCATTCGGTATCGACGTAGTTACAGACCACCATCGTGATAGAGAGCAGCATGCCGAGGACGATTGGCGTTTTACGGGCAATATTTAAAGAGCCGGTTTTACGCATCAGCCAGTCAGAAATAATGCCGCCCAGCACGCCGCCCAGAAAACCGCAAATGGCGGGGATAGAGGCGACCATGCCGGCCTTCAGGATGGACATACCGCGCGCCTGCACCAGGTAAACCGGGAACCAGGTAATAAAGAAGTAGGTTAAAGCGTTGATGCAGTACTGCCCCAGATAAATGCCGATCATCATTTTTGAGGTGATTAACTGTTTGATCTGGCTTTTTTTCTCTGCCCAGCTGACCTTACGCTCCGCCTTTTTGGCGTCCATATTGATCAGCGCGCCGCCCTGCTCCATATATTCCAGCTCGGCTTTGTTCACGCCGGGATGATCGTTGGGATCGTGGATCACCTTCAGCCAGATAAAGCTGAGGATGATGCCCAGCCCGCCCATAAACCAGAACACGTGCGCCCAGCCCACTGCCGAGGTCAGCCAGCCCATAATCGGCGCGAAGATCACCGTGGCAAAATATTGCGCCGAGTTAAAAATGGCGACGGCGGTGCCGCGCTCCTGGGCAGGAAACCAGGCGGCGACGATACGGCTGTTACCGGGAAAAGAGGGCGCTTCCGCCAGGCCAACCATAAAGCGGAGCATAAACAGCGTGACGATGATGCTGAAACCGCTCAGCAGATCGACAAAGCCCTGCAGCAGGGTAAACAGCGACCACAGGAAGATGCTCCAGAAGTAGACGCGTTTGGAACCGAAGCGGTCCAGCAGCCAGCCGCCGGGGATTTGCCCAATCACATAAGCCCATGAGAAGGCGGAAAAGATATAGCCCAGACCGACCGGATCCAGCCCGATGTCTTTCGACATGGCCGATCCCGCAATAGCGATAGTCGCACGGTCACCGTAGTTAAACGAAGTGACGATAAACAACATCACCACTATCCAGTAGCGAGCATTAGTTCTTTTTTGCACGGTGCTCGCCGCACTGCTGATTGAATCCATGATGCACTCCTGAAAGATAGCGTCAGGCAAACTCACTCTGGACTGCATACACATCGCGTTGGGTATCAGAATGAAGTCAGGTTAAACACAGCGATTAAAGGGCAGAATAATCTCAGCGCTAATAACTTGTTCTGTTTCGCTAAAAAGTATAAGAAGGGTAAAAAGAGAAAGCATCGTAGGAACGCACCATTAAACCGGGTGTTTTGGCCTGATGTTATGGCTTTTGCACAATCCCCTGCGGGCTGGCTCACGGAACATTAGCAATGTGCGGCAGCGGTCACACCCGGCCTGGCCGTTTGTGAGCCTTCTCACTGGCTGCTGTAAATTTGCCAGAAAACAGGCGGGATGTTACGGCGCGATGTCGGACATCTGCATAATGTTTTCGCGCACGACGCCCTCTATACTGTCCGGCAGCAGAATAATTTTCACTCACTACACGCTTTGGCTTTTGGTTAAAACTTTCTATTTATGTCGGGGCTTGTCGAGCAATGAATACATCCAAAAACGATCCGCCGCTTTATATAAAGGTGCATGAGAACGATAACGTCGCCATCGTCGTTAACAATAATGGGCTAACGGCCGGTACTGCATTTTCATGCGGACTAACGCTAAAAGAACATATTCCACAAGGGCATAAGGTTGCCTTAACCGATATAGCCAAAGGCGGCAATATTATTCGCTACGGCGAAATTATTGGCTATGCCGTGCGCGATATTCAGCGCGGCGGCTGGATTGACGAGTCGCTGGTGGTTTTACCGGAGGCACCCGAGCTGGCAAGCCTGCCGCTGGCCAGTAATGTTCCACCTGCCCTGCCCGCGCTGGAAGGCTACACGTTTGAAGGTTATCGCAACGCCGATGGCAGTGTAGGAACGCGTAACCTGCTGGGCATTACCACCAGCGTTCACTGCGTGGCTGGCGTCGTGGATTACGTAGTGCAAATCATTGAGCGCGACCTGCTGCCCAACTATCCCAACGTTGATGGCGTGGTAGCGCTGAACCATCTTTACGGCTGCGGCGTGGCGATTAACGCGCCGGCGGCCGTAGTGCCTATACGCACCATCCATAACCTGTCGCTTAACGCCAACTTTGGCGGCGAAGTGATGATTGTCAGCCTGGGCTGTGAAAAGCTCCAGCCCGAGCGGCTGCTGGAAGGCACGCCCGACGTGCAAACTATTTCACTTGGCGAAGAAGACGTGGTGCGCCTGCAGGATGAGAAACACGTCGGCTTTCAATCGATGGTTGAAGATATTTTGCAGGTGGCCGAGCGCCATTTACGGCGGCTTAATCAACGCCAGCGGGAAACGGTACCGGCTGCCGAGCTGATAGTCGGCATGCAGTGCGGCGGCAGCGACGCATTTTCCGGCGTTACCGCGAATCCCGCCGTAGGCTTTGCTTCCGATTTGCTGGTTCGCTGTGGCGCAACGGTGATGTTTTCGGAAGTCACCGAAGTGCGCGATGCGGTGCATTTGCTGACGCCGCGCGTGGTCGATGAAGAGGTCGGCAGGCGGTTGCTGGAAGAGATGGCCTGGTATGATGATTATCTGAATATGGGCAAGACCGATCGCAGCGCCAATCCTTCGCCCGGCAATAAAAAAGGCGGGCTGGCAAACGTGGTTGAGAAAGCGCTGGGCTCCATCGCTAAATCTGGCCGTAGCGCTATTGTGGAGGTGCTTTCGCCAGGCCAGCGCCCCACCAGACGCGGCCTGATTTACGCCGCCACCCCAGCCAGCGATTTTGTCTGCGGCACGCAGCAGATGGCTTCGGGCATTACTTTGCAGGTGTTTACCACCGGACGCGGCACGCCTTACGGGCTGGCGGCTATTCCAGTGATTAAAATGGCGACGCGCACCGCGCTGGCCGACCGGTGGCACGACCTGATGGATATTAACGCGGGCACCATCGCCACGGGGGAAGAAACCATTGAGCAGGTTGGCTGGCGGCTGTTTGAGCTGATTCTGGATATTGCCAGCGGACGCAAGCAGACGTGGTCTGACCGCTGGGGAATTCGGAACGCGCTGGCGGTGTTTAACCCTGCGCCGGTGACCTGATGCGGGATCGGGCCCTGCCGTTAAGCGCAGGCCCGTTCGCTTAATTAAGCTGTTTCATCCAGGCTTCGACCCAGGGCGAGGAAACCTCTTCCGGCTCCGGGTTTTCGTTGGCGTCAATCATCAGCATCTCACCAACCCGCGTGGCAGCATGTTCCTGCAGCAGCGCATCAAACTTCTTCCCTGCGCCGCAGAAATCATCGTAGTTGCTGTCGCCCAGCGCGATAATGCCGTAGCGCAGCGTCGGCTGGTGGCCCAGCTTGTCGTGAATATCATGGAACAGCGGAGCAATGCTGTCTGGCAGGTCGCCTTGCGCAGTCGTGGAGGTGATCACCAGCGCCACGCCATCGGCATAAGACTGCCAGTCTGCCAGCGTCGGATCTTCAAAAATCTTCACCTGGTGGCCACCATCAATCAGCAAAGGTTCCGCCTCTTCCGCCACCAGCAGGGCGTTACCGTAAACGGTGCCTACAAAAATGCCTATCTGAGCCATGCTCTTTTCCTTACTGCTTATTCTGTCACGCTATCCTGAAGGGAAGAGGCGGCAAACTCAACCCGGGGAAGATCGGGAAGAGCATCTTGCCAGCCAAAAGTCGTCATCATTTCCTGCCAGACGCTATCCAGCCCGGCACGTAATACCAGCGGCTCACCCGTTACCGGATGATCCAGCCGCAGCTCGCTGGCGTGCAGCATGAGCCGCTTCATGCCGAAATGCTGCGCCGCGCTGCGGTTCTGGCGCAGATCGCCGTGGGCGCTGTCGCCAATGATAGGATGACGTAAATGGGTCATGTGCCGCCTGAGCTGGTGCTTACGGCCCGTCTGCGGCTTTAGCTCCATCAAGGTGTAACGCGAAGTATCGTAGCGGCTGACCGGCACCGGTAGCTCCGCCTTCGCCAGCGCGCGCCAGTGGGTTACCGCAGGCTGTGGCGCTTTTTCAGGATTGCTGAACTTGTCTGCGATTTTATCCAGCTCTTCGGTCAAGGCATAATCCAGCGTCTCTTCGCCTTCCAGCCAGCCTCTGACCACCGCATGATAGGTTTTTTGCATCTGATGCTGTTCAAACTGTCCGCAGAGCAGGCGCGCAACCTCGCTGGACAGGCCCATCAGAAGCACACCGGAAGTGGGTCGGTCAAGGCGATGAACGGTAAAGACGTGTTGACCAATCTGATCGCGCACGGTTTGCATAACAAAAACGCTTTCGTGCCTGTCCAGCCAGCTACGATGGACCAGCCAGCCTGCGGGTTTATTCACCGCAACCAGCCACTCATCCTGATAAAGAATTTCCAGCATTAATTATCGTGCTCAAAAAATTGATCAAGCTGATTCAAAACGTGCAGCAGCTTTGCCCGGCCAGGCATTGCGCCTTCCAGCGCTACCTCATAATACGGAGCAATCGCCAGCTTCACCGGCAGGTCGGCCTGCGCGTCGAGTAACGCCGTCATGCGCGGCAGGAAAACCCACTGCAGCCACTGCACCGGCATCATGGTATCAACACAAAAAGGTTCTTTACTTTCAAAGGCTTCTGCATTTGGCGCGCAGGCTTGCCACAGGCCGCCGTCGTGCAGCGCCTGTTCGATAGCCTGCAGGCGGTCACGGATCTCAAGTTCCCGGCTCATCAGTGCTCTCCTGGTAAAATTAATGGGCCGCAAGCATAGCACTACCGCCGTCGACAGGATAAGTATGGACGAAAAAAAGGAGCACTGTAAAAACAGTGCTCCTGGTTCGTTTGCAGCTATCCGGCTACATAAGTGCTCCCTGCTCGTCCCTGATAACTTTGTCCTGACGTTTCCCTACACATTCACCGTCACTGGCGATGTCCCTGAGCATCCTGGCCTGCTGTCTGTACCGACAGCTCCCTGTCTCCGTCCTGGAGGTGTCCCTGTTCTCAATCCTGAGATATCTGACGTTCTTCTGAAGTAAAGCCTTCAGCCTCTGTGCTGACTTGTTCCCTAAGTCACATCATCCCTTGCGACGAACTTAAGTTTGCCTTATTGCCGAAGACAAACAATAGAGCGTAAAAAACTTTTTTGCGCCGAAGCCGGTTTTTCGCCAAACTCATGCTAACAACTTTTTGATTTAATTCTCTTTTAATGCGTTTTGCTGACAATGTTCTTAAGATTTAAAAGCGATCTCTTACACTCAATGTAAGAGATGTCTCACATTGTAAACGCCTTTTTACCTTAATGGCTCACTAACAGGCAGAGAAATAAGGAATTGTTCAAGCGTCGCAGCCAGTACCGTACGCTTCTTTGTTCCCAACGTTTCCAGAATGACCTCGCCGCTCAGGTTACAAACGGAAATGACTTCCAGCTCGGAAGGCGTCGTGGCAATAAAGAGCGTAGGCGAATGTTTAAGGCGCTGCTTCATCACCAGATGACCAATTAAATTTTCCTGCATCCGCACAAAATCTTCTTCACTCCAGATTTGCAGCAGCGTACAGGGCTGGTCATTCACCAGCGTGGTCATATCGCCCGCAAACTGGGTAGTGTACCAGGCAACGACCGAAGGCTGGATACGCAGCCCAAGCGCACGCTCTACGTTTTCCAGATTTTTTGCCAGGGTAAAAGGCTGCGGTAACCAGTAAACCTCATTTTCTACGGTTTGCTGTACGCAGGGCGAGGCTAAACCATACAGATCGCTACTGGCCGGAGGATGGCCATATTTACGGCTCCAGCTCTCGCAATAGTTGCGGGTAAAATCGGCCAGCGCACGGGAAGTTTCGTCATTCATTATTTTTTCACTCTCGGATGCCTGGGTTACACTAAGGCTATCTGTTTTCGATGATGTCGTCCGGTCACGCCAGGACGATTCAGGCCACATCCTGCACAGGCAGGCAATAAAGGTAATGCAATGTCTTCAGACACACATCAGGCGCTAAGCGGCCTGACGTTGGGAAAACCCACAGAATACCACGACCAGTACCAGCCCTCTTTACTGCAGGCCGTACCAAGAAGCATGAACCGCGAACCTCTTGGCCTTTTTCCTGACAGTTTACCTTTTCACGGGGCCGATATCTGGACGCTGTATGAATTATCATGGCTCAACGCCAAAGGCTTGCCGCAGGTAGCGGTTGGCGAAGTTAGCCTGGATGCCCGCAGCGTTAACCTTATCGAATCGAAAAGCTTTAAGCTCTACCTTAACAGCTTTAATCAGACCCGTTTTGCCGACTGGGGTGAAGTCCGCGCGACGCTGGAACGCGATCTCAGCGCCTGCGCGCAGGGCGACGTTAGCGTGGCGCTTTTCCGCCTGAGTGAAATTGAAGGGCAGCCAATCGGTCATTTCAACGGTTACTGCATCGACGAGCAGGACATTGCGATCGACAGCTACACTTTCAGCACGGATTACCTGCAGCAGGCAACGCAGTCGGAAATCGTGGAAGAGCAGCTGGTCAGCCATTTGTTGAAATCAAACTGCCTGATTACCAACCAGCCGGACTGGGGCTCGGTGCAAATTAGCTACCGTGGCCCGCGTATTCAGCGTGAAGCGCTGCTGCGCTATCTGGTTTCCTTCCGCCATCATAATGAGTTTCACGAACAGTGCGTTGAGCGGATTTTTAACGATATTCTGCGCTTCTGCCAGCCGGAGAGCCTGAGCGTTTATGCACGGTATACCCGTCGCGGCGGCCTGGATATCAATCCCTGGCGCAGCAATGGTGAATTCAAACCCAGCCTGTCGCGCCTGGTTCGTCAGTAGGAATTTGCGTAACGTTACGCATAATCGCGTTATAAAGTTGTCTGCTGTTTGAGAAGAAGGGTAATCTGAATTGGGCACTGGCTGCCCAGGGAAATTTTTTCTTCGTCATGGTTGTTCGATCGTTTGAGCACAAGTTTGACAGAGAGTGACCACCGCCCGGATGGGTGCAAAGGAGTTAACTTGATCACACATATCAGCCCCTTAGGCTCCATGGATCTGCTGTCTCAGCTGGAAGTCGATATGCTGAAGCGTACCGCCAGCAGCGACCTTTACCAACTCTTTCGTAACTGCTCCCTTGCCGTTCTGAACTCAGGTAGCCAGACCGACAGCAGCCACGAACTGCTGTCACGCTTTGAAAGCTTCGATATCAACGTGCTGCGCCGCGAGCGCGGCGTCAAGCTGGAGCTGATCAATCCGCCAGAAGAAGCCTTCGTCGACGGGCGAATTATTCGTTCGCTACAGGCGAACCTGTTTGCCGTATTGCGCGACATCCTGTTTGTTAACGGTCAGTTTGACGGCGCGGAACGTTTTCAGCAGCAGGACGTGGATGACTCCGTGCGCATCACCAACCTGGTTTTTTCTATCCTGCGTAATGCCAGAGCGCTGCACGTTGGCGAACTGCCCAATACCGTGGTTTGCTGGGGCGGGCACTCTATTAACGCCGTCGAGTATCAGTACTGCCGAAACGTCGGTTCGCAGCTGGGCCTGCGTGAGCTGAATATCTGTACCGGCTGCGGGCCAGGCGTAATGGAAGCGCCGATGAAAGGCGCGGCCGTCGGTCATGCGCAACAGCGGTATAAAGAGAGCCGCTTTATAGGGCTGACCGAGCCTTCTATTATTGCCGCCGAACCGCCGAACCCGCTGGTTAACGAGCTGATTATCATGCCGGACATTGAAAAACGTCTGGAAGCTTTCGTCCGTATCGCCCACGGCATCATTATCTTTCCTGGCGGCGTGGGGACAGCAGAAGAGCTGCTTTATCTGCTGGGTATCCTGATGAATCCGCACAACCACGATCAGGTGCTGCCGCTGATTTTGACCGGTCCGAAAGAAAGCGCCGACTATTTCCGCGTGCTGGACGAGTTTATCGTCAGCACGCTGGGAGAAGCCGCACGTCAGCACTACACCATTATTATCGACGACGCGCCGGAGGTGGCTCGCTTAATGAAAAAAGCGATGCCGCAGGTGAAAGAGCACCGCCGTGAAACGGGCGACGCCTACAGCTTTAACTGGTCGATACGGATTGCGCCGGATCTGCAGGTGCCGTTTATGCCTACGCATGAAAATATGGCGAATCTTAACCTGCATCCTGGCCAGCCGGCCGAACAGCTGGCCGCCGCGCTGCGCCGGGCGTTTTCCGGCATTGTAGCGGGTAACGTTAAGGAGCCGGGCATTAAAGCCATCAAGGAAAAAGGCCCTTACAAGATCCATGGCGATGCCGGGATCATGCGCCGCATGGACGATTTGTTACAGGGATTTGTTGCCCAGCACCGTATGAAGCTGCCGGGAACGGCCTACATCCCCTGCTACGAAATCATTAAATAACCGCCAGCAGAGCGGCAGCCGTGCCGCTCTTTTAAGCACCTATGACTATTCATCTACTGATTATTGATGCGCTGAACCTTATTCGCCGCATCCACGCGGTACAGGATTCTCCCTGTCAGGATACCTGCCTGCACGCGTTACAGCAGCTGATCCTGCACAGCAAACCAACCCATGCCGTAGCGGTATTTGACGATGATGAACGCCACGAAGGCTGGCGTCATCGAATTTTGCCTGACTATAAGGCCGGTCGTTCACCCATGCCGGAGACGTTAAAAGCAGAGATGCCGCTGCTGCGCACCGCGTTCGAATCAGCAGGCGTGGCTTGCTGGCACGCCCAGGGAGAAGAGGCTGACGATCTTGCCGCCACGCTGGCCGCTAAGGTAGCTGGCAGCGGCCATCAGGCCACCATCGTTTCCACCGATAAAGGTTACTGTCAGCTGCTGGCACCCCGTATCCAGATCCGCGACTACTTTCAAAAACGCTGGCTGGACCTGCCGTTTATCGAAAAAGAGTTTGGCGTGACGCCTGCGCAGCTGACCGACTACTGGGGGCTGGCCGGCATTGGCAGCAGTAAAATTCCTGGCGTGGCGGGCATTGGCGCAAAAAGCGCGGCGGAACTGCTGAAAACCTTCGGCTCACTGGCGGCAATCTATCAAAATTTGCCGGACGTACCGGATAAGTGGCGTAAAAAGCTGGAGCAGCAGCAGGAGATGGCGCTTATCTGCCGCGAAGTTGCCACGCTGAAAACGGATCTGCATCTGGCGGGCAATCTTAAGGATCTACGGCTACCCTAAGACGCCCGGCCAGCGGTTTTATCGCCTGCATTACGTTCACCACCGGCTAAAGCTTAGCCGGTGGCTGTTGCCTAGCGTTCGTCGCGGCGGCCCGGCGTAGCGCCCCAGACGCGGCGAATATGTACCGTAACCTCTTCACGATCGTGATAGAGCTGGCGCGCCTGGATCTGCGCGTTGATCCCGTTGGCCTTTAGCTTTTCATCAATCATCGCCAGATTCTGCGAGACCTCTTCATAACGCTTTTTCATCGGCAGCTTAAGGTTGAAAATCGTTTCGCGGCACCAGCCGTTAACCAGCCAGTCGGCCATCAGGTTGGCTACGCGCACCGGTTTTTCAACCATATCGCAGACCAGCCAGTAAATGTTGCTGCGCGTGGGACGGTATTTAAAGCCGTCTTCCCGATGGTGGAAAACCTGTCCGGTATCCATCAGGCTCGGTGCCATCGGGCCGTTATCAATGGCGTGAACCATCATGCTGCGCTTGACCAGCTGATAGGTCCAGCCGCCAGGACAGGCGCCCAAATCTACCGCATACAGGCCGCTGCCCAGACGTTCATCCCATTCGTCGGCGGGAATAAAGACGTGAAACGCCTCTTCCAGCTTCAGCGTCGAGCGGCTTGGCGCATCGGCGGGGAACTTCAGGCGCGGAATGCCCATAAAGAAAGGCGAGTTGTTTTGCGGCAGAGAGTAGCCCACGTAGCAGTAGCCAGGCGCGATAAAAAAGACGTGTACCACCGGGCGCTTATTGCTTTCATAGTTCAACAACACACCCGCCGCACGCAGGCTGGCACGCAGCGGTACGGTAAACTTACGGCAGAACTTTAGCAGCTCTTTGCTTTCGTTAGTGTCTGGCACTTCGACCCGCAGCTCGCCGCCCTTCTCGACCACGCCGGTAAGCATACCGGTTACCGGCGTTACGCGATCTTCCTGCGGCAGATCGCGCAGCAGTTCACCCACCACAATCATCTGGCGAGAGAAAATCAGTTCGCTAAACGGCAGCTCGCGTACCAGCTTCTCCGCCTCTTCAGGCTGATAGCATTCAAACAGGACGTAGCCGGAATCTTCTTTAACGCGCGCAAAGCCGAACACTTCGCGTGCCGCCGCTTTGGCCGTAATTTCTGCCGCACACTCTTTTTCAAAACCCTGACGACAATAGAGTAAAACTTTATTCATGGCGTTCTGCCCTTTTTTTCAGACGCAGCGCGCCAATCAACATCAAAACCCAACCGATCAGGAAGCAAAAGCCGCCCACCGGCGTAACGTAAACCCATAGCTTAAGATGGGACAGCGCCAGGCAATAAAGGCTGCCGCTGAACAACACCGTTCCCAGCGCCAGCAGCGCGCTGCTCCAGTAAAACCAGATATTGGCGCGACGCAGCATGGCCGCCGCCAGTCCCAGGATAGCCAGCGTATGAAAACCCTGGTACTCCAGCCCCGTTTTCAGCCAGGCCATCTCGCCCGCGCCAAGCGTTTTGCTGAGAACATGAGCGCCAAACGCGCCCAGCATGACAAAAATAAACCCGCTGATCGCCGTAAAAATCAGCATCGCACGACTCGACATGACATCATCCTCTGAGTAGGTATGCGCCGCCGCCCTGGCCACGCATGATAAATGGGTATCAGCTCTCGTAGCGAAAGCGGAATTTTTCCTGTTCGCTGGCTGCTTTCGCCAGGATCCACTGGCGAAAGGCGGCTATTTTACCCAGTTCTGCCTGACTGTCATGACAAACCAGATAAAAAGCGTTTTTACTTACCAGCACGTCGTTGAAGGGACAGGCCAGCCTGCCCGCTTCTATCTCCGTTTGCGCCATCACGTTATTCGCCAGCGCCACGCCCTGACCGTGAATAGCCGCCTGCAACACCATCGCGCTATGGCTAAAAATAGGGCCATGCTGCACGTTGATATTCACGCCTAGCTGGCGCGTGTAGGACTGCCAGTCACGACGGGACGCGTCGTGCAGCAGCGTAAAGCGTGCCAGATCGGCCGGGGTTTTTAACGGATTATCGCCGGTAAGCAGCAGCGGTGAACAGACGGGCAACAGATATTCTGCATAGAGTTTTTCTACACGCAGCCCCGGCCAGTTGCCGCGACCGTAGAAAATAGCCACGTCCACGTCATCAGCCAGCTTCTCTTCTTCACGGTCTACCGCCTGAATGCGCACGTCGATCCCCGGATAAGCTGAGTTAAAGCTGGACAGCCGCGGCACCAGCCATTGAATAGCAAAACTGGGCAGCAGGCTGACGGTCAGCGCGCCCTTGGCGCTGCGCGCCTGAAGCTTGCGCGTGGCATCGTTCAGCGCGGTAAAAATCTCTTTGATATCCAGATAGTAGCTTTGCCCTTCTTCAGTCAGCAGCAAAGACCGGTTACGCCGCCGAAACAGCTTAAGCCCAAGGAAATCCTCTAACGATTTTATCTGATGACTGACTGCGGCCTGAGTAACAAAAAGCTCTTCAGCAGCCCGCGTAAAGCTGAGATGACGTGCGGCCGCGTCAAAAACGCGCAGCGCATTTAAAGGGGGAAGACGTTTCGACATGATTACCGACGGCTTAATAGTGGCAGCGGACATAAGGCCACTGACGTAGCTTTACGTATTAGTTTTTGTTATCCGAGCCATTATAATTTGTCCGTTGAGGATGCACCAGCAAATACCTATAGTTGCCGCACTTCCTGAGCCGGAACGAAAAGCAGTTTAAAATTGATGCGGTTGCGCTGATTTTAGAGGGCTTTTGGCTTGTGGTCGTGATGTTGTGTTTGCAATTGATCTGCTTTTTGCAGGTCGGGTAGCCTGACTACTATTTTAGATTTACCCTGTCTGTCCATAGAGATTTAGTAGCACCGCTTAACGCGGTGCTTTTTTTTGCCTGTTACTTACTGGCCCATTTCAACCATTTCTTTTACGTCAGAACGGTTGATCTGCTGTTTGTTGCCGTTAGCATCTTTGTAACTGATCATACCGGTATCGTTGTCCACAACAGGTTTGCCGTCGGCAACGATGGTGCGGCCATCATTGGTGTGCATCACATAATTGCTTGAGCAGGCAGCCAGGGTAAACGTCATGGCGCAGGCGGCCATAATAGCAGCAAATTTTTTCATCTTTATATCTCCTTGCAGATAGTAATGCGATAAACCACCCGAAGAGTGCGTCCTTACGACAGAAAGCGAGTAAATTACCTGTCTTAAGGATGACTATTTGCGGGTAATAGTTTAAACCTTGCATAAATCAGAATAACCTGCTTTTCAGACATTGCCAGAAAAAGGCCGATAATTCAGTTGGCTCAGGCTAAAACAGCACCAATTCCCCATCCGCGTCGAGGAGAGTATGAGCGCATTTTCCCCTGCCCGGTTCCGCCAGCAGTTCCCCGCCCTGGCCGAAACCGGCGTTTATCTTGATAGCGCCGCGACCACGCTGAAGCCGGCCGTCGTCATTGAGGCAACCAGCCAGTTTTACAGCCTCGGTGCCGGAACCGTGCATCGCAGCCAGTTTGCGGCCGCGCGTGAGCTGACCGATCGCTACGAAAGCGCCAGAGGCCAGGTTGCCAGACTGCTGAACGCTGCCGCACCAGAAACTATCGTCTGGACCAAAGGCACCACGGAAGCCATCAACCTTGTCGCTCAGGGCTACTTTCGACCGCGCCTGCAGCCCGGCGATGAGATCATCGTCAGCGAAGCCGAGCATCATGCCAATCTTGTGCCGTGGCTGATGGTGGCCGAGCAGACCGGCGCGCGGGTAGTGAAATGGCCCATTGGCAAAGGGCTGCTACCGGATGTGCTGGTGCTGGAAACCTTGCTTAGCGCAAAGACCAAAGTTTTAGCGCTTGGTCAGATGTCCAACGTTACCGGCGGCTGTCCGGATTTAAGCAAAGCGGTTGAGCTGGCCCACCGGGCTGGCGCAAAAGTGATGATCGATGGCGCACAGGGCGTGGTTCATGCGCCGCCTGACGTAACGGCGCTGGATATCGATTTTTACGCTTTTTCCGCGCATAAGCTCTATGGACCGATGGGCACGGGCGTGCTGTACGGCAAACCGGCGCTGCTGGCAGAGATGCAGCCCTGGCAAGGCGGTGGCAAGATGTTGACATCGGTAAGCTTTGAGGGCTTTACCCCACAGGCGGTGCCGTGGCGTTTCGAGGCTGGCACGCCAAACGTCGCGGGCGTTATCGGCCTGAGCGCGGCGCTGAGCTGGCTGGAAAAGCTGGATATCGCCAGAGCGGAAAGCTGGAGCTGCGGGCTGGCCGACGTGGCGGAAGAGCGACTGGCGACGCTGCCGGGTTTTCGCAGCCTGCGCGCCAGCGGTTCCAGCCTGCTTGCCTTTGATATTGCAGGCGTTCACCACAGCGATATCGTTACGCTGCTGGCAGAAAGCGGTATTTCGCTGCGTGCCGGACAGCACTGCGCCCAGCCTTTATTACAGGCGCTTGGCGTTAACGGCACTTTGCGCGCCTCGTTTGCGCCTTATAATACGCTCAACGATGTTGAAGCGCTGGTGAACGCAATGTCCAGCGCCCTGGAAATTCTGGCAGATTAATAATGACGACTTTACTGGCTCCACACCCGTTTGGCACTCTGATTACCGCTGACGGCCTGAAACAGCAATTTTCTGCGTTTACCCAATGGGAAGAGCGCTACCGACAGCTGATTTTACTGGGCAAACAGTTGCCTGCACTGCCGGACGCGTTAAAAACGGCGGAAATCGAACTGAGCGGCTGTGAAAACCGCGTCTGGCTGGGAAATCAGCAAATGCCTGACGGCAGCCTGCACTTTTATGGCGACAGCGAAGGCCGTATCGTGCGAGGGCTGCTCGCGGTGCTGCTGCTGAGCGTTGAAGGGAAATCAGCGGATGAGATTTTGCGGCACGATCCGCTGGCGCTGTTTGCCGAGCTTGGCCTGCGCGATCAGCTTAGCGCTTCGCGCAGCGCCGGACTGACGGCGCTGGCGCAGGCGGTAGTCAAAGCCGCTACCCGCGCTAAAGAGAAGTCGTGACCGGACCAGCTTAACCACAGAAAAAAACGCGTCGTGGGGCTAAGGCACCCGACGCGGCAGAGGTAAGCGGCTGCTCAGGCACGCGCCGCTTTCGCCATCATTTTCTTTAACACGTGGGAAACAGCGACAAAACCAAAGGTGGCGGTAACCATAGTCGCTGCGCCAAAACCAGAGGCGCAGTCCATACGCTTCGGCCCTTCCGCCGTGCTGCGCGAGGCGCATACCGAGCCGTCCGGCTGCGGATACATCAGCGCTTCGGTGGAAAATACGCAGTCGATACCAAGCTTGCCCTTGCTGTTTTTGACGATTTTAAAATCGCTTTTCAGCCGCTCGCGCAGCTTAGCCGCCAGCGGATCCTGAATCGTTTTTGCCAGATCGGCGACCTGGATCTGCGTAGGGTCGATTTGACCACCCGCCCCGCCCGTCGTTACCAGCGGAATTTTATTGCGGCGGCACCAGGCCAGCAGCGCTGCTTTCGGCCGTACGCTGTCGATGGCGTCAATCACGTAGTCAAAGCCCGCGCTCATCAGCTCGGCCGTGTTTTCTGCCGTGATAAAATCATCCACGCAGGTTACTTTGCATTCTGGATTGATAGCCAGAATACGTTCAGCCATCACCTCTGTTTTCGCCTGCCCAACGGTGCCCTTCAGCGCATGGATCTGGCGATTGGTGTTGGTAACGCAGACATCGTCCATATCGATCAGCGTAATGGCGCCGATACCGGTTCGCGCCAGCGCTTCGGCCGCCCACGATCCCACGCCGCCGATACCGACCACGCAGATATGCGCATCAGCGAACAGCTGTAGCGCAGGCTGACCATATAAACGTGCCGTACCGCCAAAGCGTTGCAGCCAGGCGTCGGAAAGAGCCGTCATGATTTACCTCAGAATAGAAAACGGGCCGGCTTTTCCGGCCCGCTGGCAATAATTATCGGCTGACCAGCGTCGAACCGGTGGTGCCATTTTGTGCCATAGAGAACGGAGAAGCGCCTGCGCCAGGTGCCGCTTTCAGCACCCAGACGCGGCCATAGTGATTATACCAGCCGGCCAGATGACCAGCTTGCTCACCGATGCCCTGATAAATATCAAAATGCTGTCCTTTGATCGCGCCGCCCACGTCAAGCGCCACCATCATGCGCATCTCATACTTGCCGCTAAATTTACCTTTATTATCCAGCAAAGGCACTTCTGCCAGCAATACGGTACCCGGCGGGATCAGCGAACGGTCTGCGGCGACGGAAGCTTTAGCGATCAGCGGCACCGCGCTTGCGCCACGCACGGGCGCAAACTCTTCTGGCTTAAAGAAGACAAAGGAAGGATTCTGCTCAAGCAGCTCGCGCACTTCCGCCGGGCTGTGCTCTTCGCCCCACTGGCGAATCGCCTGCATCGACATATCTTCACGCTTCACTTCACCGCGATCGATCAACACTTTACCGATGCTGCGGTAGGCATGCCCGTTTTTACCGCCGTAGCCAAAGAACATCAGCGGTCGGCCATCACCATAATCAACGTAGCCGCTGCCCTGTACATCCATAATAAAGTTGTCCATCAGCGAATTGCTGTAGCCAACGATATAGCGCTCATCCAGCGCGCCGCTGTAGATTTCCGCGCGGCTTGGCAGACGGCGCTTGCCGTGCGCGGGCATACGGTATAAAGGATACTGAAATTCGCCCTGGCGCGTATAGCGAGCATGGATTACCGGCGTGTAGTAACCGGTAAACTGCACGTTACCGTAGTTATCTGTGCCTTCCATCTGATACGCATCGACGCCAAACTGGCGAAGCTGCCTTGTATCGCCACCCGCCATCAGCCAGCTTTTTATCGCGTTATAGGTGCTGGTCTGGCGTGAAAACATCGCTGGTGACGCATCCTGAATTTCCGCTACCTGGTCGGCAAAGTCTCTGCCGTTCACCGGTCGTCCTTTTGCATTGGGCTGATTAACCAGGCCCAGCGGCTGCTCCAGCTTGCCGTCTTTATACTGCTGACCGCGATCGGTCGGTTTAGAGGAACATCCAGCAAGCAGCGCTATCAGCGCGCCAGTAACAACATATTTGGCCCAACTTCCTTTCATTGCTTTGTTACCTCTGTGTAAATTGCAGGCCGAAGATAGCAAAGCGCCCTTAAGATTAAAACGGGCGGAAGGTAAAGAAGCCGTAGAAGCGGATAACAATGCGCCAGATGGTTGAGAAAGTAAGCAACAAACCGCTTTTTGGTCACGAAATTGCAAAAAGGGGTTGCAACATAATCGTCGGAGAGTATAGTGCGCATCCACGGACGCGGGATGGAGCAGCCTGGTAGCTCGTCGGGCTCATAACCCGAAGGTCGTCGGTTCAAATCCGGCTCCCGCA
>NZ_JAHSPF010000013.1 GCF_019132875.1 Erwinia phyllosphaerae | reverse complement strand
GAACTCAGAAGTGAAACGCCGTAGCGCCGATGGTAGTGTGGGGCCTCCCCATGCGAGAGTAGGGAACTGCCAGGCATTAAATTGCGATAACCCTGACCTCACGGTCAGGGTTTTTTGCATTTATGCGTCAGGAAACCCGCGTCTGATGGCGGTACTCTGCACTGGTGCGTCAGGGAACCCGCTTCTCAGGACAGCATTTCGCACTTATGTGTCAGAAACCCGCTTCTCCGGGCAGTACTTTGCATTTGCGCGCCGGGAAACTTCATCGCCCGCCACTGGCTCTTGTTTCTGCTCTGCGATTGCTAAATATCCTCATACGTCTGCTTTTTCAGCCAGGCCGCAATAAAATCCACCACGCTTTCTGGACTATTCAAATCCAGCCAGGGGACACCCAGCGAGAGCTTTGCATCACTGGCCACCGCAATCACATAGTGGTCCAGCGTCGCCGGCAATGGTTTCCCTGAGGCTTCACGATGCAAAACAATCTTTGCCACCGGTTCGTCTTTGAATCCCTCGATCAAAATTATATCCAGTAAAGAAGCATCCATTCGGCTTGCCAGGTAGGCAAGATCCAGCTCCTGCGGTTCAGGCGTTTCCGTCATTAATGCCCAGCGCTGCTGGCTGGCAACCAGAACCTGGTTAGCTCCCGCTTTGCGTAGCTCATAGCTATCTTTACCTGGCTTATCGACTTCCATGTCATGGTGAGTATGCTTAATCAGCCCACACCGTATCCCTCTATCCTGCATCACTGGAATAAGCTGTTTCAGCAGCGTAGTTTTACCCGTGCCGCTGAGCGCGGCCAGCGCTAGCAAAGGCACCTTCACTGTATGCCTCCTGATAAATCCTCAGGCCGATTAATATTCATAAAAGCCTCAGCGTTATTAAACAACACGCTATGTCCACCACTGTTTTTTAGGAAAAACATTACCTTACGCTCACCACGCTGCAAAAAATCCGTTAACGATTTTACCAGACTTTTATGCAGCAGCAGGGTGGCAGGATGGTCGCGTTCGGCCGTACGTGCCCAAACCGCCAGTGCTTCTCCTTTTTGTTGCCACAGCTGCGCTGCAAGATCCTCGGGCAATTCAGGGACATCACAAGGCGTAAAAAGCAGCCATTCGCTGTTGATTGTTTGCAGCGCCGCCAGCATGCCTGCCAGTGGACCCGGGAAGTCAGGCAAGGAATCAGTAATAACGGGCAGGCCGCTTTGCTGATATTCCATCAGGTTACGGTTAGCGCTGATATAAACAGCATTGACCTGCGGCTGTAAGCGTTGGAGAACGTGCTGATAAAGGGGTTTTCCCCGATACAACACCAGGCCTTTATCTTTTCCGCCCATGCGGCTACCGCGCCCTCCGGCTAAAATCACGCCTGTTATTGATGCCGGGATACCGGAAAAACTCATGCGTATTACACCCTCTTTTTTTGTGGGTTTAACCCTGTTACCGTAACGGGAACGTAATCAAACAGGAACCGAACTATGAAATGCCATCGTCTTAACGAACTGATATCACTGCTGCAGCCAGCCTGGCAACAGGATCCCGATTTAAATCTGGTGCAATTTTTACAGAAAATGGCGGACGAAGCCGGATTTACTCATCCTCTGGAAGAACTAACGGATGACGTCCTGATTTACCATCTTAAAATGCGCAATACAGATAAAAATGAAGAAATTCCGGGAATTAAGAAAGATTATGAAGAGGATTTCAAAACGGCCTTACTCCGCGCTCGCGGTGTAATCAAAGATTAAGCCTATCTGTTCATCCGTCATCCGGGCGTTTAATGATATTCTCAACGCATTGCGAACCGCTATGAGTATGCCGGATGACAGAACCCGCTTTTAATTTTCAAAACCTCAATCCTGACACAATCCTTGATGCGCTTTGGGAGACGGGAATTCGGGTAGAATCCGGACTAACCGCGCTAAACAGTTACGAAAATCGCGTATACCAGTTCTCTGACGATGACAAAAAACGCTACGTCGTTAAGTTCTATCGTCCACAACGCTGGTCACAGCAGCAGATCGAAGAAGAACATCAGTTTACCGTCCAGCTGCTGGCTGATGAACTGCCTGTTGCGGCTCCGCTGGCGCTACAGGGGAAAACCTTGCACCAGCACGATGGCTACCTGTTCACCGTGTTCCCCAGCCTCGGTGGCCGCCAGTATGAGACGGATAATTACGATCATCTGGAATGGGTTGGGCGTTATCTGGGACGTATGCACCAGACAGGGCGAAAAAGCCTGTTTGCCGCTCGTCCCACTATTGGACTGGAAGAGTATATTGTTGAACCGCTCCAGATACTTGAAGCCAGTACCTTAATACCCGCTAAGCTGAAAGAGAATTTATTAGCCAGCGTCCGCCTGATCGGCACAACTTTACAAAAGTGCTGGCATACTCAGTGGCAGCCGCTTCGCCTGCACGGTGACTGTCATCCGGGTAATATTTTATGGCGTGACGGCCCGTTCTTTGTCGACCTTGACGATGCGCGAAACGGCCCCGCCATTCAGGATCTGTGGATGCTGGTTAACGGCGATATTCAGGAACAGCGTATCCAGTGGGATATATTGCTGGAAGCTTATAGTGAATTCAGTGAGTTCGACACACATGAATTGTCACTGATTGAGCCTTTACGCGCCATGAGGATGGTTTATTATCTGGCGTGGATTGTCAGGCGCTGGCAAGATCCCGCGTTTCCAGCCAGTTTTCCCTGGATGAGAGACGAGGATTTCTGGCGCAGGCAAATTGCTATTTTCAACGAGCAGGCCCGGCTGTTGCAGGAGCCACCTCTGCAGCTGACGCCCGCATTCCAGGGCTGATCGCCTTTTCCGGTCAGCTTTTTTTGCAGTCAGGAGAGAGTTTCAGATGAAAAAGATTTTATTCGCGCTGGTAGGTGTTTTTCTGGCATTCAGCGCGTCAGCTGCCCAGTTTACTGACGGCAAACAGTATGTGACGCTACAGAAGCCTGTCGCGGGCGAACCGAAGGTTCTTGAGTTCTTCTCTTTCTACTGCCCACACTGCTATGAATTCGAACACGTCTGGCACGTTAGCGACGCCGTAAAGAAAAACCTGCCTGCCGATGCTAAAGTAACCAAATATCACGTTGAGTTCCTTGGCGGCGATATGGGTAAAGTAGTGACTCAGGCATGGGCTGTGGCCATGGCGCTGGGCGTAGAAGACAAAGTGACCGCGCCGATTTTTGACGGCATTCAGAAAAGCCAGACCATTACCGATCCGGCCAGCCTGAAAGACGTTTTTGTAAAAGCTGCCGGTATCAAGCCGGAAGAGTATGATGCAGCCTGGAACAGCTTCGTGGTGAAATCTCTGGTTGCCCAGCAGGAAAAAGCGGCGGTAGACGTCGATCTGCGTGGCGTACCGGCTATGTTCGTTAACGGCAAATATATGGTTAACAACGGCGGCCTGGATACCAGTTCAATGGATAACTATACGCAGCAGTATGCCAACGTCGTTAAATTCCTTTTGACGCAGAAATAAGCTCCGCTGCCACGGCGCGTTTCAGCGCCGTGGCGTTCAGATAATTCTCTCTTATTTACCCGTAAAATAGCCGTCCCGCGATCTCCATTTTCTTTGACGATCTAAAACGATCGTTGATACACATAATTTATATCCACATTTATTCAAATTAAGCGATCGCGTAATTTTCGGCTGATCCTTTTATTAACTCTTTGAATGTAATATATTTTATTTCTGCATTGCTCTTTTTCAAAACAATGAATTTATCTGTTATGAAATTTACGCACAAAGTTATCCACAGCAATTGATTGCGAAACCTGCCGCAAAAGCAACATTTCAGGGCGTTTAATCTGCGCAGAGATTTCATATTTCAGGCATAGCTGTGGCATCCTTACCTCATTGCAAAAAAATAACCAGGAACGTGACACCCAATGGCAAAAATCGCAGAAAACCCGCTTATTCTGGTAGATGGCTCTTCTTATCTTTACCGTGCGTATCACGCATTTCCTCCGCTGACGAACAGTGCCGGCGATCCTACCGGGGCGATGTATGGCGTTCTTAACATGCTGCGCAGCCTGCTGCTGCAATATAAGCCAAGCCATGTTGCGGTCGTGTTCGATGCCAAAGGAAAAACGTTCCGCGACGAGCTTTTTGAGCATTACAAGTCTCACCGTCCGCCTATGCCTGACGACCTGCGCGCCCAGATTGAGCCTTTGCACAATATGGTCCGGGCTATGGGGCTGCCGCTGCTGGCGGTTTCAGGCGTCGAAGCGGATGACGTCATTGGCACACTGGCGCTGGAAGCCGGAAAGAAAGGCATTCCGGTTTTAATCAGCACTGGCGATAAAGATATGGCGCAGCTGGTTACGCCCGATATCACGCTGATCAATACCATGAACAATGCCATCCTTGGCCCGGAAGAAGTGGTCGAGAAGTACGGCATCCCACCGTCACTGATTATCGATTTTCTGGCGCTAATGGGAGACTCTTCGGATAACATTCCAGGCGTGCCGGGCGTCGGCGAGAAAACCGCGCAGGCGCTGCTGCAGGGTCTTGGCGGTATCAAAGATATCTACGATAACCTGGATAAAGTTGCCGATCTTTCCTTCCGCGGTGCCAAAACCATGGCGGCTAAGCTGGAGCAGAATAAAGAGGTCGCATTTCTGTCTTACCAGCTGGCCACCATTAAAACGGACGTTGAGCTGGAACTCGGTTGCGAAGCGCTAACCGTTAATGAACCTGCGGCTGAAGAGCTGCTGGCGCTGTTCCGCCGTTATGAATTCAAGCGCTGGATCACCGATGTAGAAGAAGGAAAATGGCTACAGGGTAAAAGAAGCGGTGCCGCCGCGCAGCCAGCACTGGCCGCGCAACCTGAGGTTCAGCCGGAGGTTACCAGCATTCTGGCCACAGACGGCTATGTAACCATTCTCGATGAAGCCACTTTTGCCGACTGGCTACAAAAATTGCAGAGCAGCACGCTCTTTGCTTTCGATCTGGAAACGGACTCGCTGGATACGTTAAGCGCCAATATCGTCGGTATCTCTTTTGCCGTGGCGCCGGGCGAAGCTGCCTATTTGCCTGTCGCCCATGATTATCTGGATGCGCCTGAACAGCTGGATCGTAAAGCCGTACTTGAACGCCTGAAGCCGCTGCTGGAAGACCAGAATCTGTTTAAGGTAGGTCAGAACCTCAAATACGATCGCGGCGTGCTGAACAATTACGGTATCGAATTACAGGGTATCAAGTTTGACACCATGCTGGAGTCCTATGCGCTAAACAGCGTAGCAGGCCGTCACGATATGGATACCTTAGCTTCGCGCTGGCTGAATCATAAAACCGTTACTTTCGAAGAGATTGCCGGCAAAGGTAAAAAACAGCTGACGTTTAATCAGATAGCGCTGGAGCAGGCAGCGCATTACGCGGCGGAAGATGCCGACGTCACGCTCCAGCTGCATCTTAAAATGTGGTCAGAGCTGGAAAAAGAGCAGGGGCCAAAAGAGGTTTTTGAAAATATCGAAATGCCGCTGGTGACGGTGATTTCGCGTATTGAGCGCAACGGTGTGCTGATTGACCAGGCAATCCTGGCAAAACATTCGCAGGAGCTAACCACGCGTCTGGCAGAACTGGAGACAAAGGCGCACGAGCTGGCGGGCGAACCTTTCAATCTTTCTTCAACCAAACAGCTGCAAACTATTCTGTTTGAGAAACAAGGCATCAAACCGACTAAAAAGACGCCGGGCGGCGCACCCTCCACCAGCGAGGAAGTGCTGGCCGAGCTGGCGCTGGATTATCCATTGCCGAAAGTGATCCTCGAGCATCGTGGTCTGTCCAAGCTGAAGTCGACCTATACCGACAAGCTGCCGTTGATGATCAACCCGTTAACCGGGCGCGTACATACTTCCTATCATCAGGCTGTAACAGCCACGGGCCGCCTCTCTTCTACCGATCCTAACCTGCAAAATATTCCCGTGCGGAATGAGGAAGGGCGTCGTATTCGCCAGGCTTTCATCGCATCGAAGGGTCATCAGATCCTGGCTGCGGACTATTCTCAGATTGAACTGCGCATCATGGCGCATCTTTCCCAGGATAAAGGGCTGCTCAGCGCCTTCTCTGCGGGAGAAGATATTCACCGCGCTACGGCAGCAGAAGTTTTTGGCATGGCGCTGGATAAAGTGACGGGCGAGCAGCGCCGTAGCGCAAAAGCGATTAACTTTGGTCTGATTTACGGCATGAGCGCCTTCGGTCTTTCCCGCCAGCTCAATATTGGCGCTGGCGAGGCAAAAAAATATATGGAGCTTTATTTCGAACGCTATCCCGGCGTGCTGGAATATATGGAAAGCACGCGTCAGCAGGCGGCCGCAAAAGGTTACGTCTCCACGCTGGATGGCCGTCGCCTCTATTTGCCGGACATCAAGGCCAGCAACGCGATGCGCCGTAAAGCAGCAGAACGGGCGGCGATTAACGCACCAATGCAGGGCACGGCGGCCGATATCATTAAGCGAGCTATGATTGCTGTGGATGGCTGGCTGACGCCGCAGGCCGATCCGGATGTCAAAATGATTATGCAGGTACACGATGAACTGGTGTTTGAAGTGAAGACGTCAGAAGTCGAAGCGGCAACGATCAAAATCCGTGAGCTAATGGAAAACAGCATGCAGCTGGATGTACCGCTGCGCGTTGACGTTGGCGTTGGCCACAACTGGGATGAAGCACACTGATAATTAAGTAAAATCGCGGCAAGGCGGGTGGTTTACTGCCTTGCTGTCGGTTGCTCGTTAAGGTGCTAATAATTACCCATTCCGCGCGTCCATTTTTGAGCGCGATAAATTGTTATCCCCAAAGCATTTTTTTTGCAGTATGGCTACAGGCAATGCTGTTTTATGTGAACTATCTTGGATAACAATGCGGATTTTGTGAAAAATAACGGCAAAAAACCCTTTTTAGGCCTGAAAAAATCATGTAGAGTTGAAGTTGTAGGGTACAGAGGTAAGATGTTCTATCTTTCAGACCTTTTACTTCACGTAATCGGATTTGGCTGAATATTTAGCCGCCCCAGTCGTTATGACTGGGGCGTTTTTTATTGGATTTTTTCAGCAGCCCATCAGGCTTCCGGCAGCGACTCTTCGCTGGACGGTGGGATTTCGCTAAACCAACTGTCCAGCTTCAGACGAAGCTTATCAACGCCGATTTTCTTCAGAGAAGAGAACGCTTCTACCTGCACATCGCCTGGAAAACCTTTAGCGGCTTCGCGTACCATATTCAGCTGTGCCTTACGCGCGCCGGAAGCCAGCTTGTCGGCTTTGGTCAACAGCACCAGCACCTGAATGCCGCTCTGTACCGCCCACTGGATCATCTGCTGGTCCAGATCCTTTAACGGATGGCGAATATCCATCAGGACGACCAGCCCTTTCAGACAGTCGCGCATTTGCAGATACTCCGCCAGCGAGCGCTGCCATTTCAGCTTCATCTCTTCGGGAACTTCCGCATAACCGTAGCCGGGCAGATCCACCAGGCGATAGCCTTCAGCCACCTGAAACAGATTGAT
Source organism: Erwinia phyllosphaerae (assembly GCF_019132875.1). Taxonomy (GTDB): domain Bacteria; phylum Pseudomonadota; class Gammaproteobacteria; order Enterobacterales; family Enterobacteriaceae; genus Erwinia; species Erwinia phyllosphaerae. The sequence continues at coordinate 121,880 of NZ_JAHSPF010000013.1, read as the reverse complement.
TAACTGCGTCCTGCCCGGCGTTTTACTGGTGCGGGCCAGGCTTTTTTGATTGGTCAGCGTATTCAGCGCGCTGGATTTTCCCGCATTGGAACGACCGGCAAACGCGACTTCAATACCGATATCGGCTGGAAGGTGACGAATGTCAGGCGCGCTGGTAACAAAGTGGGTAACGTGATAATTCCAGCCAGACAAGATAAAAACTCCAGATAATAAGAACAATTGCGCAGAGTATACCTTGTATAGATTAAAAGCGCCCGACAGGACACTATGCCGCAGAGGCTTTGTAAGAGATCGCCCATATCTTTTGCCAGAACTTTACTTTTTTTTATCTGAGCTCAACATGCAAAGTAATTTATTATCAGGAACTTATTAAATTGGTGCCAAAGAAAAATAAAATTTTTTCTGAAGTCGCCTTGTGAGTTTTGTGATATCGACTACATTAGTTGTCAGAGCCAGGGCGGCTCGCTTCAGGATGAAGTGCTCAGGGGACATCAGGATGGTGCAGAGCAGGGAAGGAAAATATCGAGGGATGCGATTCATCTGAAGGAAAGGACTACGTCCATGAAGGACGACGCGGCAATGGAAAACCGGGAAGTTGGCTGCTAAAAAGGATGCTGACTTAGTCAGTCCTTCTACGGAAGGTGTGAAAAAAGGCGACAGGGTGACCTGGCGCCTTTTTTCTTTGTCTGCTTTCTGCTAGATTCCGCCGCAATTCTATACTGAAGATAAATAGTCTGAGAGCAGAAACCATGAAGCAACCTGCACGCGATCCACAGAAAAAACCGGCGGCAAAAACGAAACGCAAAACGCGCGATGAAATCAATACTGAAGCGCGCGATCGCAAGCGTGATAAGAAGCATCGCGGTAACGCCTCCGGTAGCCGTGCCAATCCGGTCACCACAGCGAAGAAAAACGGCGGAAGCGCCACAGACAAAGACCCGCGTATCGGCAGTAAAAAGCCCGTCGCGCTGGGTGCGGCTGCGCCCTTAGCGGCAAAACCGGTGAAAAAAGCGAAGCCGCAGGAAGAGAAAAAGCTTCGCCTGACGCCAGAAGAAGAGCTGGCTAAGCTTGAAAATGACGAACGTCTGGACCTGTTGCTGGATCGCCTGGAAAATGGCGAAACGCTGAAGGCAGAAGATCAGGCATGGCTGGATCAGACGCTTGACCGCATTGATACGCTGATGGAACAGCTGGGCATCGCCCTGGATGACGATGTTGAGGATGAAGAAGCCGAAGAAGATATGTATCGCCTGCTTAAGGGCGGCAACTAATCTGGCGCTTTTAGACTTAATATCAGAGCGACGCTGAAAGGCGTCGCCTCTGCAAAAGGTTTCTCTGGCGATGATTTGGCCTGGATCAATTTATCTGCTGATTCTTCTGCTCTGCGGCGGCTGGCTCTTCGTTAAACTACGGCGTCTGTCCCGGCTGAAAAATCGGCTGCGCAGAACGACCGTCTTTTCGCCTTCGCGCGCTATTCCCATCCGACGGTCGGCATCCAGACGCCAACGCAGGAGAGAATACCGTGACGCAGATAATTGAGTGGGACACCGTCCTGCTGCAAAAATATAATATCTCTGGCCCTCGTTACACCTCTTATCCTACCGCGCTGGAGTTCAGCGAAAACTATCAGGAAGCGAACTTTATCTGCGCCAGCCAGCGCTATCCCGAGCGGCCGCTGTCGCTTTATGTCCATATTCCCTTTTGTCACCGGCTTTGCTACTTCTGCGGCTGCAACAAGGTTGTGACTCGCCACGCCCATAAAGCTGATGAGTATCTTCAGGCGCTGGCGCTCGAAATCAAAGCCCGTGCCGGGCTGTTCAGCAATCGCATCGTTACGCAGATGCACTGGGGCGGCGGCACACCTACTTTTCTGGATAAAGCGCAGCTCGCCAGGCTGATGGCGCTGTTGCGCCAGCATTTTACGTTTAGCGATAGCGCCGAACTTTCTATTGAGGTCGATCCGCGTGAAATTGCGCTGGAGGTGATCGACCATCTGTATGCGCTTGGCTTCAACCGCCTGAGCATGGGCGTGCAGGATTTTAATAAGGAAGTGCAGCAAAAAGTTAACCGCGTTCAGGACGAACAAACGATAGTGGCGTTGCTTGAGCGCGCCAGGCTGGTGGGTTTCCGCTCGGTTAATCTTGATTTGATCTACGGTTTACCGAAACAGACGCCGGAAAGCTTTGCTTTTACCCTACAAAAAATCATCGGACTGAATCCTGACCGGCTAAGCGTGTTCAACTATGCGCATATGCCTGACCACATTGCCGCCCAGCGCAAAATCAAGGAGGCCGATCTGCCCGATTCCCGGCAAAAGCTGGCTATCCTGCAGCAGTCCATAACCACGCTGACCGCGGCAGGCTACCAGTTTATCGGCATGGACCACTTTGCCCGCCAGGATGACGAACTGGCGATTGCGCAACGTGAAGGGAAGCTGCACCGCAATTTCCAGGGCTATACCACCCAGGGCGAGAACGATTTGCTGGGTTTGGGCGTGTCGGCTATCAGCATGATCGGCGACAGCTATGCGCAAAACCAGAAAGAGTTAAAAAGCTGGTATGCCGGCTTGGCTACACAAGGAACGGCCTTGTGGCGCGGCGTAGAGTTATCAGCTGATGACAAACTGCGTCGGGACGTGATTAAAACGCTGATGTGTAATTTTTCGCTTAATTTTGCAGATTTCCGGCCAGACGGCAGGCGCTTTACCGAGTATTTTGCGGAAGATCTGGCGCTGCTTGCACCGCTGGTGGCGGACGGACTGGTCAAGCGCCATGAGAAGGGCCTTCAGGTCACCGCTAAAGGGCGTTTACTGGTCAGGAATATCTGCATGTGCTTCGATAGCTATCTGCGGCAGCAGGCGCGCAGGCAGCAGTTTTCGCGGGTTATCTGAATCGTGCAGGCTGGCCATCAGCTGATGCGGCCAGGTGACTTTGGATGGAGATAAAAAAGCCGGGAACAGCTGCGCTCCCGGCTTTTTGTATGCTGAACCTTATTCTTAGCCAGAAAGATTCAGCATGATAGCGCACAGCACGGCGGCTATGGCAGTTTGCGGAGAATGCGCCGCGCCCGTCTGCGCATAGTGCGTCACAAGATGGATTAACGATTCCAGCATGATCTTCCTCCCGGTAATCGTTCAGAATGATACTGACTGGCATCGCCGTGTAAAGTCGAAAAAGCATAAAAAATGTGCGGCCTGCCGTCTTTTTATGCTTCATCTTTCTTTACTCCATTCCCAGTTCCTTCAGCTTGCGCGTCAACGTATTGCGGCCCCATCCCAACAGGCGCGCCGCTTCCTGCTTATGGCCTTGAGTGTGACGTAAAGCCGTCGTCAGCAGCGTGCGCTCCATCTCCGGCTGTGCTTCTGACAACAGGTTTTGATGACCGGAACGCAGGGCGCGATCGGCCCACTGCGCCAACAGCGTAGCCCAGCTGTCCGGCAGCGACTGTACCGGATTGTCCGGCGTAGAGGTCTCAAACAGTTCGGGCGGCAGATCCTGAATCAATACTTCCTGGCCTGCGGCCATCACCGTTAACCAGCGACAGGTGTTTTCCAGCTGGCGCACGTTGCCTGACCAGTGAAGCCGGGTTAACGCCGTTTCGGTTTCCGGATGCAGGATTTTTGCTTCTACGCCCAGCTCACGCGCGGCTTCCTGCAGGAAGTAACCTGCCAGCCGGGGAATATCTTCACGACGTTCACGCAGCGGCGGAAGATGCACGCGGATAACGTTCAGGCGGTGAAAAAGGTCTTCGCGGAATTTGCCTTCCTGAACCCTGAGCTCCAGATTTTGGTGGGTTGCCGCGATAATCCGCACGTCCACTTTTACCGGAGCATAGCCGCCAACTCGATAAAACTGTCCGTCTGCCAGCACGCGCAGCAGCCTGGTTTGCACATCTAACGGCATATCGCCGATTTCATCCAGAAACAGCGTGCCGCCATCGGCCTGTTCAAAGCGGCCCTGACGGATCTGGTTCGCACCGGTAAACGCGCCTTTTTCGTGGCCGAAAAGCTCCGATTCAATCAAATCTTTCGGAATAGCAGCCATGTTCAGGGCGATAAACGGTGCTTTGGCGCGTGGGCTGTGTCGATGCAGCGCATGGGCTACCAGCTCTTTACCCGTACCCGATTCGCCGTTGATTAATACGCTTATCGACGAGCGAGAGAGACGGCCAATAATGCGGAAAACATCCTGCATCGCTGGCGCTTCGCCGATGATATCGGTTGTCGGGCCGCTTACCGGCTGATTGCGCGGCTGCTGCTGCTCCTGATAGTGGCTGATGGCGCGTTCTACCAGCGCGACGGCCTCATCAATATCGAAAGGTTTAGGCAGGTAATCAAACGCGCCCTGCTGATAGGCACTGACGGCAGCATCCAGATCGGAGTGCGCGGTCATGATGATGACCGGCAGCATAGGGTGACGCTGCTTAATCTGCTTGAGTAGCGCCAGCCCGTCCATGCCGGGCATACGAATATCAGAAAGTAAAACGTCCGGGGTTTTGGTGGCCAGGGCATCCAGCACCTCATTACCGCTGTCAAAAGTGGCACAGCTTAAACCGGCTCCAGTGAGCGCGCGTTCAAGCACCCAGCGGATGGAACTATCGTCATCGACGATCCAGACTATCCCTCGTTGCATAGAAACCTCACTGGCGAATAGGCAAAAATATGGAGAATTCGGTGTGGCCAGGCCAACTGTTAAATTCGATTTTTCCTGAATGCTGGTCAATCAGGCTGCGGGCTATCGACAGACCCAGGCCGGTACCGCCTTCGCGTCCGCTCACCATGGGATAAAACAGCGTATCCTGTAGCTGTGACGGGATGCCGGGGCCGTCATCTTCGATATCAATACGCGCGACCAGACGGTAACGAACCCCGTGCAGCGTCAGCTGAAAAGCGGTTCGGGTACGCAGCGTAATAGAGCCGCCGCTTTCGCCCAGAGCCTGTAGCGCATTGCGGACAACGTTCAGCAGAACCTGCTCAATCTGATCGGGATCGTGCGGCAGTTCCGGCAGGCTGGGATCGTAATCACGAATCAGCTTTACGTTATCAGGCAGCTCCATCGATACCAGATTAACGATGCGTTCCGCGACCTGATGAATGCTTTGCGTTACGTGCATGCCCGGCTGCTGTGGGCCAAGCAGGCGATCGACCAGATTGCGCAGGCGATCCGCCTGTTCAATAATGACTTTGGTATATTCCGTTAGGGAAGGATCGGGCAAGGCTCTGGCCAGCAGCTGTGCCGCGCCGCGTAATCCACCCAGCGGGTTTTTAATCTCATGAGCCAGCCCACGCACTAAATCCCGTGCGGCGACCTGCTGGGCGTGCTGTATCTGCTCCTGGCTAAGGCGTCGCTGATTATCCATCGGCGCCATTTCCAGCAGGATTAAGCCATCGGGAAGCAGCTGTGCCGTTAGCGACATAATATGCGCACGGCTGTCGACCACCAGCGTCACCTCGCTGTCGGTAAAGCCCTGGCCGGCATTCAGGCTCTCGCGCATTACCTCGATATTCAGCGAAAAATAGCCCATCAAATCCGGTAGCGGCGTGCCGAAGAGTTTACGCGAGCTTTGCGCCAGCAGCTGCTGGGCGGCCGGGTTGGCGTAATGCACCACCAGCTCGGTATCAACCAGCAAAATACTGTTAATTAAAGAATTGAGAATCTGCCCAGCATCGGGCGGCGTGCCAGTTGCCATACAGCCTTCTCCTGCACCATTTCAGTGCATTATAGCCACCAAACCCGGTATTCGTCTGTCTGAACCCTGAATTTGCGGCGAAAAAAGCCCATCCGGAGATGGGCTGAAAATTTCCACGGCAAAACCCCGGCGTCTTTCACGCTATGGCCCGTTCAGTCGAATTGCTTCGAAAGCCTGAGGTGCCCGAAACGCGCCGGGTTTACATTAAACGCTGTAGTACAGTTCGAACTCAACCGGATGTGGCGTCATACGCACGCGGTCCATCTCGGCTTTACGCAGATCGATGTAGGCATCAATGGTGTCGTCAGTGAACACGCCGCCACGAGTCAGGAACTCACGATCTTCGTTCAGCGCGCTCAGCGCTTCTTCCAGTGAACCCGCTACTTTTGGAATCTCAGCTTCTTCTTCCGGCGGCAGGTCGTACAGGTTTTTGTCCATTGCATCGCCAGGATGGATTTTGTTGATGATGCCGTCCAGGCCAGCCATCAGCAGTGCGGCAAAGCACAGGTATGGGTTAGCCGCTGGATCCGGGAAGCGAGCTTCAATACGGCGCGCTTTCGGGCTGGCAACAACCGGGATACGGATAGAAGCAGAACGGTTACGGGCGGAGTAAGCCAGCATGACCGGCGCTTCATAACCCGGAACCAGACGCTTGTAAGAGTTAGTGGTCGGGTTAGACAGGGCGTTGATCGCTTTAGCGTGTTTGATCACGCCGCCGATGTAGAACAGCGCCATTTCAGACAGGCCGCCGTATTTGTCGCCAGCGAACAGGTTAGTGCCGCCTTTAGACAGGGACATGTGGCAGTGCATGCCGGAACCATTATCGCCAAAGATTGGTTTTGGCATAAAGGTCGCGGTTTTGCCGAAAGCGTGAGCTACGTTGTGCACGACATATTTGTAGATCTGAATTTCGTCAGCTTTTTTGGTCATGGTGTTGAAGCGGGTGGCCACTTCGTTCTGACCCGCTGTAGCTACTTCATGGTGGTGAGCTTCAACCACCAGGCCCATCTGCTCCATGGTCAGACACATTGCAGAACGGATGTCCTGTGAAGAGTCGACTGGTGGAACCGGGAAGTAACCGCCTTTCAGACCTGGACGGTGGCCTTTGTTGCCGCCTTCGTATTCTTTACCGGTGTTCCATGCCGCTTCGATATCGTCGATAGCAACGTGAGAACCGGAAGTGGTTGCGCCAAAGCGAACGTCGTCAAACAGGAAGAATTCTGGCTCTGGTCCAAACAGCACGGTATCTGCAATGCCGGAAGAACGCAGGAAATCTTCTGCACGCTTGGCGATGGCGCGCGGATCGCGGTCATAGCCCTGCATGGTGCCTGGCTCAAGGATATCGCAGCGGATGATCAGCGTAGAGTCTTCAAAGAAAGGATCCAGGACAGCAGTCGTCGCGTCAGGCATCAGCACCATGTCAGATTCGTTAATGCCTTTCCAGCCACCGATAGAGGAGCCGTCAAACATTTTGCCTTCTTCGAAGAAGTCAGCGTTCACCTGGTGAGCAGGAATGGTAACGTGCTGCTCTTTGCCTTTGGTGTCGGTGAAGCGCAGGTCAACAAACTTGACTTCATGCTCGTTCATCATCGACAGAACGTGTTCAGCGGACATACTTAACTCTCCTGGATATTGTCGTGGTCGTCATAGTAGAGAACTTTCGCGGTGCGCTTTGCTTATCTCGCCCAGCCGACCGATAATTACATTCTCTGACAGGCTACCGTTGTAGAAACGCATCGTTTTCACCTGATTTATTTAAAGCGAAAACTATGCCAACTTTCTTAATTGCCTGAAAAAGCGCTATGATGCGCCCTCTCGTGAAACGAGAGCTGCACCATAATGGAAGTCGCGCACCATTATGGTGCTTTAACAGTCAGGGTAAGCACTATTATGGTGCATTTTTTCGATGACGTGCGTTTTTTGCACTGCAAACGGCGCTGAAAGCAACCCCGAAAGTTATCTTTAATTGAAATCTGTGATCCTGTTCAGCTCTTCGATTAATCCGTGTACAATAGCGCGCTATTTCTAATGCCTGAGGCAAAGCTGTGATCGAAAATTTGCGTAACATCGCCATTATTGCCCACGTTGACCATGGTAAAACTACCCTGGTTGATAAGTTGCTGCAGCAGTCCGGTACGTTTGATGCCCGTACTGAAGCAACCGAACGCGTAATGGACTCCAACGATTTGGAGAAAGAGCGTGGGATTACCATCCTCGCAAAAAACACCGCCATTAAATGGAACGACTACCGTATCAACATCGTGGATACCCCAGGACACGCCGACTTCGGCGGTGAGGTAGAGCGTGTGATGTCAATGGTTGACTCGGTGCTGCTGGTTGTGGATGCAATGGATGGCCCTATGCCGCAAACCCGCTTCGTGACCAAAAAAGCCTTTGCTAATGGTCTGAAGCCGATCGTGGTCATTAACAAAGTTGACCGTCCGGGCGCGCGTCCTGACTGGGTTGTCGATCAGGTATTTGACCTGTTCGTTAACCTGGATGCGACCGACGACCAGCTGGATTTCCCGGTAATCTACGCTTCTGCCCTGAACGGTATCGCTGGTCTTGACCACACCGACATGGCTGAAGACATGACGCCGCTGTACGAAGCTATCGTGAAGCACGTTTCTCCTCCGCAGGTTGAGATGGAAGCGCCGTTCCAGATGCAGATCTCTCAGCTGGATTACAACAACTACGTTGGCGTAATCGGCATCGGCCGCATCAAGCGCGGTAAAGTGAAGCCGAACCAGCAGGTCACCATCATCGACAGCGAAGGCAAAACCCGTAACGGTAAAGTCGGTAAAGTGCTGACTCACCTGGGTCTGGAGCGTATCGACGCCACCGAAGCGGAAGCGGGCGATATCATCGCTATCACCGGTCTGGGCGAGCTGAACATCTCTGACACCATCTGCGATCCGCAGAACGTGGAAGCGCTGCCGGCCCTGAGCGTTGATGAACCAACCGTTACCATGTTCTTTAACGTCAACACCTCTCCATTCTGCGGTAAAGAAGGTAAGTTCGTTACTTCTCGTCAGATTCTGGATCGTCTGCGTAAAGAGCTGGTGCACAACGTTGCGCTGCGCGTAGAAGAAACTGAAGATGCTGATGCATTCCGCGTTTCTGGTCGTGGCGAGCTGCACCTGTCCGTTCTGATCGAAAACATGCGTCGTGAAGGTTTCGAACTGGCGGTATCCCGTCCGAAAGTTATCTTCCGCGAAGTCGACGGCCGTAAACAGGAACCGTTCGAGAACGTGACGCTGGATATCGAAGAACAGCACCAGGGTTCTGTGATGCAGGCGATGGGTGAGCGTAAAGCGGACATGAAAAACATGGATCCGGATGGCAAAGGCCGCGTACGTCTCGACTACGTGATCCCAAGCCGTGGCCTGATCGGCTTCCGTAACGAATTCATGACCATGACTTCCGGTACCGGCCTGCTGTACTCCACCTTCAGCCACTACGACGACATTCGTCCGGGTGAAGTTGGCCAGCGCCAGAACGGCGTGCTGATCTCTAATGGCCAGGGCAAAGCGGTAGCGTTCGCCCTGTACAGCCTGCAGGATCGCGGTAAGCTGTTCCTGGGTCACGGTGCAGAGGTTTATGAAGGCCAGGTTATCGGTATTCACAGCCGTTCTAACGACCTGACCGTTAACTGTCTGACCGGTAAGAAGCTGACCAACATGCGTGCTTCCGGTACTGACGAAGCGACTACGCTGGTTCCGGCTATCAAGATGACTCTTGAGCAGGCGATTGAGTTTATCGATGACGACGAGCTGGTGGAAGTGACTCCGCTGTCCGTACGTATTCGTAAACGTCACCTGACCGAAAACGATCGTAAACGCGCTTCACGCGGCAGCAAAGACGTTTAATCCACGTTTTTGACTGATAAACGCTCTTCAGGCAACTGAGGGGCGTTTTTTTTTATCTGTCAGCAGTCTGTAAAAGAAGAACGCGTCATAAAACAATGCAGCATGTTTATAGGTTTTTTAGAAAACAGGTGGAGGGGAAAGCAGCTGCGCGCCGTTTTGGCTGTTTACAATTTGCGAGCTGTTATCCAGATGTTTACCGTTCACCTGTTCAGTCGTCCTTTTTACCGCTAGAGTGAATACCTTACCGGAACAAATGGAGATGACCATGCTGTATATCTTTGATTTAGGTAACGTCATTGTTGATATTGATTTCAACCGGGTCCTGGGCGTCTGGAGCGATTTAGGTCGCGTTCCCTTAGCCACGCTGCAAAGCCGCTTTGTGATGGGCGAAAGCTTCCAGCAGCACGAGCGCGGAGAAATCAGTGACGAAACCTTTGCCGAGAAAATATGTGATGAGCTGGGGCTGGCATTAAGCTTCGAACAGTTCACCGCGGGCTGGCAGGCGGTCTTCGTCGGCGTTCGTCCGGACGTTATTGGCATTATGAATACGCTGCGCGCGCGCGGCGAACGAGTCGTGATCCTCTCTAACACCAATCGCCTTCACCAGCGTTTCTGGCCATCGCAGTATCCCGAGGTACAGAAAGCCGCAGACAAGCTCTATCTTTCGCAGGAAATGGGAATGCGCAAACCCGAAGCGCGTATTTTTCAGCAGGTTCTGCGCGAAGAGGGCTTTAGCGCCGCTCAAACCCTGTTTTTTGACGATAACCTGGAAAACATTCAGGCGGCGGAGGCGCTGGGTATTCAGAGCATACACGTTTCCGATTCGACAACCATTCCGGCCTTCTTTGCCAATGCGGCTGATTAATAATCGTCCCCGGCTGCGAGCGACCTGGCGCTGGATAAAGCTGCTCTGGCAGCGTATTGATGAAGATGGCATGACCACGCTGGCAGGCCATCTTGCCTACGTTTCGCTGCTGTCGCTGGTGCCGCTGGTGGCCGTCGTGTTTGCGCTTTTTGCCGCTTTCCCGGCTTTTTCAGACGTTAGCCGACAGCTCAAGCTGTTTATTTTTCAAAACTTTGTGCCCGCGTCCGGCACGGTGATCCAGAGCTATCTGGAGCAGTTCGTCGCCAACGTCAATAAGATGACTGCCGTAGGAGCCTGTGGCCTGGTGGTTACGGCGCTGCTGCTGATGCATTCCATCGATACCGCGCTGAACGCCATCTGGCGCAGCAAGCGTAAGCGGCCCATCGTCTACTCCTTTGCCGTTTACTGGATGATCCTGACGCTTGGTCCGCTGCTGGCGGGAGCCAGCCTGGCGATCAGCTCTTATATGCTGTCGCTGCGCTGGGCTTCGGTCAGCGGCGTCAGCGGGCTGATAGACCACGGCCTGCGGATCTTTCCGCTGCTGCTCTCCTGGCTCTCTTTCTGGCTGCTTTACAGCATTGTGCCTACGCGGCCGGTGCCGGGAAAAGATGCGCTGGCAGGCGCGCTGGTTGCGGGACTCCTTTTTGAGCTGGGGAAAAAAGGCTTTGCGCTTTATGTTACGATGTTTCCTTCATATCAGCTGATTTACGGTGTGTTGGCTGTTATTCCTATTCTGTTTCTGTGGGTCTGGTGGACGTGGTGTATTGTCTTACTGGGCGCGGAAATTACCGTTACTCTCGGCGAGTATCGCCAGCTTAAACAAGAAGAAAAGACAGAATGATTGCCTTAATTCAACGAGCGCTGAACGCCAGCGTCACGGTGGACGGCGAGACCATCGGTGAAATTGGCCCGGGCTTGCTAATCTTATTAGGCGTGGAAAAAGGCGATGATGAACAAAAGGCGCAGCGGCTGTGTGAGCGCGTACTCGGCTACCGTATTTTCAGCGACGATAACGGCAAAATGAACCTGAACGTGCAGCAGGCCGGCGGCAGCGTGCTGGTGGTTTCGCAATTTACGCTGGCGGCCGATACGCAAAAAGGTATGCGCCCGAGCTTCTCTGGCGGCGCAGAGCCAGCGGAAGCCCGGCGCCTTTACGAAGATTTTGTTGCCTGCTGTCGCAACAAAGGTGTCGTCACTGAAACCGGCCGCTTTGCTGCGGATATGCAGGTAGCGCTGGTCAACGATGGGCCCGTCACGTTCTGGCTGCAGGTTTGATGCGGTCAGAACGGCATGGAGGCGGCCCGGAGAGAGAGAACCATTTTATGTATCATCTTCGTGTACCTGAAACGGCAGAAGAGCTGGATATCTACTACCAGTTCCGTTGGGAAATGCTGCGCAAGCCGCTTCGTCAGCCTATGGGATCGGAGCGGGACGCCTGGGATGCGCTGGCGCATCACCAGATGGTTGTGGATGAAAACGGTGCGCCGGTTGCCATCGGGCGGCTTTACATCAATGCGGACAACGAAGCGGCCATCCGTTTCCTTGCCGTACATCCTTCCGTGCAGGGCAAAGGACTGGGAACGCTGGTGGCAATGACGCTGGAGTCGGTTGCGCGTCAGGAAGGCGCCAAACGCGTCGTGTGCAGCGCCCGTGAAGACGCCGTGGAGTTCTTTGCCAAGCTTGGCTATATCAATCAGGGCGAAATCACCGTGCCGCAAACGACGCCGGTGCGACATTTTTTGATGATCAAGCCCGTGGTCACGCTGGACGATATCCTGCATCGCGCTGACTGGTGCGGACAGCTGCAGCAGGCATGGTACGATCACATCCCGTTAAGTGAAAAAATGGGCGTGCGTATCCTGCAGTATACCGGCCAAAAATTCATAACCACCATGCCGGAAACCGGCAACCAGAATCCTCACCACACGCTGTTTGCGGGCAGTTTGTTCTCCCTTGCGACGCTGACCGGTTGGGGACTGATTTGGCTGCTGCTGCGCGAGCGGCATCTGGGCGGCACCATTATTCTGGCCGATGCGCATATTCGCTACAGTCATCCCATTAGCGGCAGGCCGGGCGCGGTAGCGGATTTAGGGTCGCTGAGCGGCGACCTCGACAGGCTTGCTCGCGGCCGCAAGGCGCGCGTCCAGCTGGAAGTTGAGCTGTTTGGCAACGAGCTTTGCGGCGCGGTATTTGAAGGGGTCTATATTGTGCTGCCTGCCGATCCGGACGGCCCGCTAGAGCCCGCCGGATCGAACATGCCTTAACGGCCTTTTTTCTTGCGGCCGGGCTGGGTAAAACGCTTGCGGGAAGCCAGATTCCCCGGCGTTTTTGCCCCGCCTTTGTCACCGCTTTTAGGCCCGCTGCCCGCAGGCTTTTTCGCGGCGGCAGTTTTCGCTTTCTGCTGAGGTTTTTTGGCCGGTTTCGCTTCCGAGGAGGAATCCTCAATCAGACCGAATAACTCCGTCAGTTCGTCATCGGTCAGGTCACGCCATTCACCTAAAGGTAATCCCTTCAGGCTGACGTTCATGATACGCGTACGCTCGAGCTTTGTGACTTCGTAGCCAAAATGCTTACACATGCGGCGGATCTGGCGGTTAAGTCCCTGCACCAGCGTAATACGGAACACAAAGGGCGCTTCTTTCTGCACTTTGCACTTCAGCGTTACCGTGCCCAGCATTGGTACGCCCGCGCTCATTCCCTCAATAAACTCGTCCGTGACCAGCTTGTTGACCGTAACCACGTACTCTTTTTCGTGGTTATTGCCGGCACGCAGGATCTTATTGACCAGGTCGCCATGATTGGTCAGGAAAATCAGCCCCTGGGAATCTTTATCAAGACGTCCGATAGGGAAGACGCGCTTACTGTGGTTAACGAAATCGCTGATATTGTCCCGCTCGCCTTCTTCCATCGTGGTGATGATGCCCACGGGTTTATTTAAGGCGATAAACACCAAATCTTCTTCATCACGAGGCTCAATAAGCTGACCGTTCACTTTCACCACGTCACCAGCAAAAACCTGCGCGCCAACGGCGGCTCGCTTGCCATTAATAAAGACATTTCCCTGTTCGATATAGCGATCGGCATCGCGTCGAGAACAGATACCGCTCTCGCTAATGTATTTATTGAGACGTACAGATGAGTTGGTCAGCATGGTTCCTCCGTAAAAAAGCGGACTATACATTAACCCCGGAGCGTTGCGAATATGGGTTAATCAGATAGTCCGCTTATTTCATGGAATAAGGGCTAAGGATTAATGTGCGTTTACTGCTTCGCCCGCCTGAACAACCTGCTGGAGCGTCTTGTCGCCCGAGGTCGCAGAAAGCGTGCCGTTAACGGACGGTTTTAGCGGGCTCTCTTTTGCCAGGCTGGCCTGCATTTTTAGCGTCAGCTCGCCGTTACCCGTCAGCGGCACGGCTGGCCATCCCCAGTCCTGAAGCAGATTGAGCGGTACGTCATGGCCCTGTAACGACAGCGAAAGCGCGCGCTGCGGCTGCTGAGAAACCGTTGCCAGACCTTCGATCATGCCGTTACGGGGGAAGGCGCTCATTTCCGTCACGTTGATAACGTCATTATCAGCTGACAGCGCAAGAGAAGGATGACGCAGATCCACGCGATTAAAGGTGGCTTCCGCCGCGTTAAAGCTCATTTTGCCTTCCAGGATGCCCCACTGATGGTGGCGTGCCAGCATCAGGCCAGCGCCTGCCCCGTCCAGCGAGGTCATCTGGAAAGGAAAGTCCGGATCGATATCGATAATCAGGTTATGGCTGACGTTCAGTTTTGTCACCGCCACGCTGTCCAGCCAGTTCGGCAGGCTTGCGTTCCAGCGTTGGCGCCAGTTTTGCGGCAGCGTATATTCAAGCCCTGCGATAACAACCTCATCCAGCGTCAGTTTTTTATCGCCGCGCGTCCAGTTTCCTGACGCACGTACCAGACCATTTACCCAGCGAGTGCTGAACTGCGTCAACGCTACGCCCTGGGGGGAGAACGTCATATTGACGATAGGATCGTTCAGCTGCAGCGTGCCGTTAACAAAATTACCGGCATTCATCGACAGCGATCCCTCGTCGCTCTCCCAGTCGCCGTTACGCAGCGTCACGTTTTTTAAGGCCAAATCGAGATCGGTTACGGCCCATTCCTGTCCCTCCAGCCGCGCATCGGTCACGTCAACACGCCCGAAGTGAACAGAAGGCAGCGTCAGCAAAGGCTGTAAGAAGTCCGCCAGCGACCTGTTGCTCTGCAAGCGCAGGCTATTTAACCTTAACGTATCAACCTGCCAGTTTCCCTGGTCATCGCGCTGCGCGCTGGCGGTCATTGAGCCGCGCGCCATATCAGCGCCCACGTTGCTTAATGTCAGCTGGCGTCCGTTGATGCGGCCCTGAATCAAGACGTTGCTGGCGGGTATTCCTTTAAAGGTCAGCGACCCTGCGCTCATCTGAAAGCTGGCGTGACTACCAATAAAATTACCCTGTAAAGGCTTCCAGGGCATCACGCCGCCATCCACGCGCTGTGCATTCATCGGCAGCGGGTCATGCAGGCTGTTAACCGCCATTTCGCTTAGCTGCAGGCGATCGGCAGAAAAAGGCAGATTGCTGGTTTTATCGGTGATTCTGAGGGTGCCTTTCTGGAGCAAAACGGAGGCAAAGTGCAGCGGCCGGGTAAATTGCGTAAGGCTCAGACCCAAATCTACCTTTCTGGCGACTAAAATCGCTGGCCGGGTTTTGTGGCCGAACGAAACATCATCCAGCAGCAGATGCGAAGGATCGGAGAAGTTGTGTTCCACCTTACTAAAATTCAGCTGGTAATGACTGTGCTGGCTAATGGTGCGACTAAGCCAGCTGGCTCCCCAGCGCGTTTGCAGCAGCAGATATAACACAAAGACAATTGCCAGCAGTATAGCCAGCAGCGACAGAAGTATTTTTCCGACAGTTTTCATTAGCTATCCCTGTGAGCTTTTATTAAGGGGTGTTATGCCTGATTTATCGGCGAAGCTCAACCCTGGACTGGCGGCAGAAGGCGCGAGGCCCTCTGCCGTTTTGGCTATTTTTCCTGCGGAAAAAGCAGATTCAGAACAATGGCGGTAATGCCGCCAGCGGCGATGCCGGAGGAGAGCAGGGTTTTCAGCCAGGCTGGTGCAAACTGTAGGATTAACGGCTGCTGAGAGACGCCCAGACCAACGGCCAGCGACAGCGCAATAATCATAATGGCGCGGCGATTCAGCGGCTCACGCGAGACAATCCGCACGCCGGAAGCGGCAATCGTGCCAAACATCACGATGGTTGCACCGCCCAGCACCGGCTCCGGAATATGCTGCACGAATCCGCTGACTGCCGGGAAAAGGCCCAGCGCAACCAGCATCAGCGCGACCACAAAGCCTACGTAACGGCTGGCCACGCCGGTCAGCTGGATAACGCCGTTATTCTGGCCGAAACAGGAGTTGGGAAAAGTGTTAAACAGGGCGGATACGCAGGAGTTCAGACCGTTGGCCAGCACGCCGCCTTTCAACCGCTTCATATAGAGCGGGCCGCTGACCGGCTGCTCGGAGACGTCGGAGGTTGCGGTAATGTCGCCGATAGTTTCCAGGGAGGTCACCATAAAAACCAGCATTAGCGGGATGAGCAGATTCCAGTCGATGCCTAATCCGTAATAGAACGGACGCGGGATGGCAATCAGCGGCTGATTCACCGACGCAGGCATAGCGGGCAGCATATCCATCAGCCACGCCAGCAGATAGCCAACGGCCATGGCGATCACCAGCGAGGCGACGCGCAGGTAAGGATTGCGCTGGCGATTCAGCAAAATAATCACCAGCAGTACCGCCCCGGCCAGCAGCAGATTTTTTGGCGCACCAAAGGTGTGATCGCTCATAGCGGCAAAGCCTCCGCCAATAGAGGTCAGGCCAACCTGGATCAACGACAGACCGATAATCATCACCACAATGCCGGATACCAGAGGTGTAATAACGCGGCGCGCCAGGTGCAGCACGCGAGAAAGCACCATCTCCGTGGTGGAGGCCAGCATCAGCGTACCGAAAAGGGCCGCCATCATTGTGGGTACGTCCGCGCCGCCATTTTTTAACGCCATGCCACCCATAATAAGCGGCGTAACAAAGTTAAAGCTGGTGCCCTGAATCGACAGCAGGCCGGAGCCTATCGGGCCCCAGGTTTTAATTTGCAGTAAAGAAGCCACGCCGGAAGCGAACAATGACATGCTGATAATATGCTGCGTGTCCTGTGCTGGCAGGCCCAGCGCCTGGCAAATCAGCAGCGCTGGCGTGATCACGGCTACAAACATGGCCAACAGATGCTGGCAGGCGGCAAAAAGGGTTTGCGGCAGCGGCGGACGGTCTTCCAGACGATAAATCAATTCGCTTTTTGTGGTAGACGCGGCGCTGCGGCTGGCGTCAGGGATATTAACGGACATTCTTCAGGGTTCCCGGGCGAGCAAAGTGGCGATTTTAAGCTTCTGTGCGGCAAAAGCAAACGATTGCCAGTATGAAAAAACGGTCAGATGGAGAAATACCGCACGGCGAAGCGCTGCACAATTCACTAAGCTTAGGTATCGCGCCTGGGCGCTGAACTACAAGGGAAAACAGAATGAAGGTATTTATCATTGGAGCAACCGGAGGCGTCGGACGTCGTTTAAGAAAGCGGCTGGTCAATGCAGGCCATCAGGTAACCGGATTACATCGTCGCGACAGCCAGAAAGAAGCGCTGGAAATTGATGACGTCACCCCGGTGAATATTGACCTGATGAATACCAGCAGCGAAAGGCTGGCGGCCGCTATGCAGGGTTGCGACGTTGTAGTCTTCTCCGCAGGCGCAGCGGGAGCAGGCGTGGATTTTACCGACGGCATTGATGGCCGTGGCGTACGTTTTGCCGCCGAAGCTGCCAGGCTTGCCGGTATTCAGCGCTTCCTGCTGGTCTCCGCTTTTCCTGACGCGGGGCGCGGCAAAGCGCCGTCACCGGGATTTGAGCACTATATGCAGGTGAAAAAGCAGGCCGACGTCATGCTGGCCGCCACCGCGCTGGACTGGGTGATCCTGCGGCCGGGCACGCTGGTGAATGAAGCGGGTACGGGGAAAGTTAATACCGGACTGGCAATCCCTTATGGCACGGTTCCACGCGATGACGTTGCCGCTACGCTACATGCGCTTATTGAAAAGCCGGAGGTAAAGCGCGTCATTATCGAACTGACCGCAGGCGAACAGCCCGTCAGCGAAGCCGTGGCGGCAATGGCCGCCTTTAGCGGAAGATCGTGATCGTCTGAAAACGGCCAGCAAGAGGCGGTGGGAAGAGATTGTTGGCTGTGTGCTGATATGATCGGCACGGGATCGCCGTCTGGTTTCAGGAGTATGGTACGGCGAGCGATGATGATTCAGGCATTCGTATAGCGCTGCGTTTCCGGCATCCAGCGCTCAATTAACGCCTGAGCCTGCGCCGGATAGCGCTGGTGGATATGGCGTGCAACCCGCTGAACTTCCGGGATCATCGCGCCGTCACGCACTAAATCGGCAACTTTAAATTCGGCGTTTCCCGTCTGGCGGGTACCCAGCAACTCACCAGGGCCGCGAATTTCCAGATCGCACTGGGCAATCACAAAGCCGTCGTTGCTGTCGCGCAACACCTGTAAACGCTTCTGCGCCGTTTTACTTAGCGGCGCTTTATAGAGCAAGACGCAGTGGGAGGCGACCGAACCTCGCCCTACGCGGCCACGCAGCTGGTGCAGCTGAGCCAGACCCAGACGCTCAGGGTTCTCGATAATCATCAGGCTGGCGTTCGGCACATCCACACCCACTTCAATAACCGTGGTGGCGACCAGCAGATGAATTTCTCCCTGCTTAAACGCCTGCATTACCGCCTGTTTTTCAGCAGGTTTCATACGGCCATGTACCAGCCCTACCTGTAGCTCAGGCAGCGCCAGCTTTAGCTCTTCCCACGTGGCTTCGGCGGCCTGCGCTTCGAGCTGTTCTGATTCTTCAATCAGCGTACAGACCCAATAGGCCTGGCGACCTTCATCCCTACAGGCGTTTTGCACGCGCGTAATAATGTCGGCGCGGCGCGTGTCGGGAATGGCGACGGTAGTTACCGGCGTTCGGCCCGGCGGCAGCTCATCGATAGTCGACGTTTCCAGATCGGCATAGGCGGTCATGGCCAGCGTCCTTGGAATGGGCGTAGCGGTCATAATCAACTGATGGGGATGGAAACCTTGCTCCTCGCCTTTTTCCCACAGCGCCAGCCGCTGGTGGACGCCAAAGCGATGCTGCTCATCGATAATCACCAGCGCCAGGCCGTTAAACTGCACCTGCTCCTGAAAAATGGCATGGGTGCCGACGATCATCGAAACCTGGCCGCTGGCGATAGCGTCCTGCTGCGCCAGACGCGCTTTGCCTTTCTGCTTGCCCGCCAGCCAGCCAACTTCAATGCCCAGCGGCGCAAACCACTGACGGAAGTTGTTGGCATGCTGTTCAGCCAGCAGTTCGGTTGGTGCCATCAGCGCAACCTGTTTACCCCAGGCGATGACGTTAAGCGCCGTCAGTGCAGCAACCAGCGTTTTACCCGAGCCGACGTCTCCCTGAACCAGCCGCATCATCGGATAATCCAGCGCCAGATCCTGCTCGATTTCCTTCACAACCCGCGCCTGAGCACCGGTTGGTTTAAAAGGCAAAGCGGCCAATAATTTATTACTCAGATCGTGACGAGCCGGCATGGATAAAGCGCGGTAACGCTGTGCACCAGCGCGAACGGCCAGCATGCTGAGATTATGCGCCAGCAGTTCTTCCATGATCAGTCGGCGCTGGGCGGGATGTTTGCCGCTTTCGAGGTCGACCAGCGCAATATCGGGCGGCGGCCTGTGCAGCATTTTGAGCGCATCCGGCAGGCTAATCATGCCCTGGCTTAATTCCGGCGGCAGCAGTTCGGCAATGGCACAGGTATCCAGCAGCTTAAGCGCCTGATCGGTCAGGTTGCGCAGCGTAGCCTGGCGCACGCCTTCGGTCGTGGAGTAAACCGGCGTCAGCGTTTCCTGCAGTTCCACCACGCTGTTATCGCCCTGAACGCGATATTCCGGATGAATGATTTCGGCACCGCGCTGCCCGCGTTTAATTTCGCCATAGGCAGTCACGCGGCGACCGGGCGCCAGGCTGTTTTTCATCCCGGCGTTAAAATTGAAAAAGCGTAGCGTGAGGATGCCCGTGCCGTCGCTGATCTGACAGGTCAGCATGCGGCGGCGGCCAAAAGAGATATCGCTGTGCAGCACTTCGCCTTCTACCGTGGCGTAGATATCGGGCAAAAGATCGTTGATAGCGTAAAGCTGGGTGCGGTCTTCGTAACGAAGCGGCAAATGCAGCAGCAAATCCTGCACGGTTGCCAGCCCGAGCTTCGCCAGCTTGCCCGCCTGGCTTGCGCCAACGCCGGACAGCGTGTTTAGCGGGATGGCATCCAGCAGGCGGCCCGTCATTTTTTACGCACCGAAGCCTGCATCGTCGCCCACCATTCGGGCGGAGCAATCACTTCGCCCGTTTCGCCAATCCGGGGCCGGGGCAGGCCTTTATGTTTAGCCACTCTGGCAAGAACGGGGTAACCGCCCTCAAACAGCAGGCGCTGCTGCTCGCTGTATGAAAGCAGGCTTTCCTGGCGCTGATACATACCTGCGTTCTGGCGCTGGCGCTGCGCCTCGTAGAGGATAAGCGCCGAGGCAACCGAAACGTTAAGCGACTGCACCATACCGATCATAGGGATGACAATGTCCCGATCGGCCAGGTCGAGCGCCTGTTGTGTAATGCCGGTTTTTTCCTGACCCATCAATATGCAGGTTGGCCGGGTATAATCAATTTCGCGGAAATCAACGGCCTTATCGGAAAGATGCGTCGCCAGGATCTGCATGCCCTGGTCTTTAAGATGGCTGACGGCATCGGCAATAGTCGGATGCGTTTTAACCTGCACCCAGCTGTTGCTGCCCGCCGCAGAAGACACCATCGTACGCATCCGGCTACCGGGCCAGACCGCATGAACTTCGTGCACGCCCACCGCATCTGCCGTACGGATCACGGCAGAAACGTTATGTGGTTTGTGTACCTGCTCCATGCAGACGGTTAAATCATGCTGGCGCGCGGCCAGCATTTCACGGATACGGGCAAAACGTTGTGCATTCATACGTTAGTTTCTGTTGCGGTGAACTTTGATCACGTCAGGCATTACGCGAATTTTGCGCATAATATTCGCCAGATGAACGCGATCGCGCGCCGTCAGTCGGATAAAGGCGCAGTAGACGCGGCCATCTTTCTCTTCCGTGTTCAGACTCTGAATATTTGACCCGGCGGTGTTAATTGCCGCCGTCAGGTTCGCCAGCGCGCCCTGGTGGTTAAACATATCCACCTTGATCTCCG
This sequence comes from Erwinia phyllosphaerae, assembly GCF_019132875.1. Classification (GTDB taxonomy): domain Bacteria; phylum Pseudomonadota; class Gammaproteobacteria; order Enterobacterales; family Enterobacteriaceae; genus Erwinia; species Erwinia phyllosphaerae. The sequence goes on along the minus strand of NZ_JAHSPF010000013.1, from coordinate 101,073 downwards.
CAACAAACTCCTGCTCGGTGACCTTATCCCACTCTACCGCCATAAATTTCTCTGGCTCTTTCTGATAGCCACGAATATTTCGGCAGGACTCATGGTGCACCACCAGGCCTTTGCCCGGACTGACATGCGCCACGATAGGATCGCCAGGAATAGGGCGACAGCATTTGGCAAAGGTAATCAGCACGCCGTCGGCACCTTTAATCGGTAGCTTGCCGCGTGATGAGGTATTAGAAATAACCGGGGCGGGCCTGCTGTCGCTCTGCTGCAGGTTTTTCGCCACGACTACGCTCATCGCGTTGCCTAAACCAATTTCCGCCAGCAGATCGTCCAGCGTGGCCAGCTTCATGCGTTCCAGCTCGTGCTGCAGGCTTTCCGCAGGAATTTCTGCCAGCTTGCGGCTACCGCCCAGCGCATGGTTCAGCAGGCGGCGTCCCAGGCTGACGGAATCGTCGCGCTTGAGGCTTTTTAACAGCTGACGAATTTTTGCGCGTGCTTTTGAGCTGACGACAAAATTTAGCCAGGCAGCGTTAGGCCGCGCGCCCGGTGCCGTAATAATTTCTACGGTTTGCCCGCTGGTTAAGGGCTGGGAAAGCGGATAAGGCTGACGATCGACGCGCGCGCCGACACAGGCATGGCCAATATCGGTATGCACGGCATAGGCAAAGTCGACCGGCGTTGCGCCCGCAGGCAGTTCAACGATGCGGCCTTCCGGGGTGAAAACGTAGATTTCGTCGGGGAAAAGATCCGACTTGACGCTTTCGATAAATTCAAAAGAGCTACCGGCGCTCTGCTGCAGTTCCAGCAGGCTCTGTAACCAGCGCTGCGCGCGAATTTGCGCGGTGGTGCTGCTTTCACCCTGCTCTTTATAAGCCCAGTGCGCCGCCACCCCCATCTCTGCCATCTGATCCATATCTTCCGTACGGATCTGTACCTCAACCGGCACGCCGTGCGGGCCGATCATAGAGGTATGCAGTGATTGATAGCCGTTGGCCTTGGGAATAGCGATATAGTCTTTGACGCGGCCCGGACGTGGCTTGTAAAGGCTGTGCATCTGTCCCAGCACGCGGTAGCAGGTATCGACGTCATGCACGATGACCCGAAACGCATAGATATCCATAATGGAATGGAAACGCTGCTCTTTCAGGTGCATTTTGCAGTAGATGGAATAAAGGTGTTTTTCCCTGCCGCTCACGCGACACGGGATGCCGGCTTCCTGCAGGCGACCGTCGATTTCCGAGAGGATTTTCTGGATCATCTCTTTACGGTTGCCGCGCGCGGCCTTCACTACCTCTTTAATGACGCGGTAGCGGTTAGGGTAGAGCGCTTCAAAACCCAGCTCTTCCAGCTCGGTCTTTAAATGATGGATGCCCAGGCGATGCGCCAGCGGGCTGTAAATCTCCAGCGTTTCGAGCGCGATGCGCCGGCGCTTGTCCGGACGCAGCGAGCCAAGCGTACGCATGTTGTGCGTACGGTCCGCCAGCTTGATCAAAATGACGCGGATATCCTGCACCATCGCCATGATCATCTTGCGAAAGTTTTCGGCCTGGGCCTCTTTCTTATCGCGAAACTTCAGCTTGTCGAGCTTGGACACCCCTTCAACCAGTTCAGCAACGTTTTTACCAAACAGCTGCTCCATATCCTGGTAGGTTGCAGGCGTATCCTCAATAACATCGTGCAGAAGCGCGGCCATTAGCGTTTCATGGTCGAGCTTCATTTCCGCCAGAATGCAGGCGACAGCAACCGGATGGGTAATGTAAGGCTCACCGCTGGAGCGAGTCTGTCCCTCGTGAGCATCACGTGCGACAAGGTAAGCTTGCTTGAGGCGTTTGATCTGATCCTCAGGCAAGTATTTTTCAATCAGTTGATTGAGACTTTCAAACAGATACAAGGGCGAGCCTTCCGGCTGATAATTAACGACGACCTTCAGCGATAGCGGTAACAGCCTGCAGTTCTGCGGCTTCCTGCTCCTGCTGTTCCTGACGATCACGCACATCCAGAATCTGGTTGGTGATCAGACCTTCTTCGATCTCGCGCAGAGCGATTACGGTAGATTTGTCGTTCTCTTCCGGAACCAGCGGATCTTTACCGCCAACCTGCATCTGACGTGCGCGACGAGCGGCGACCAGAACCAGATCAAAACGGTTACCAATTTTTTCTACTGCGTCCTGTACGGTTACGCGTGCCATAAGTGTGATACTCCACGGTTGACGAAATGACTGGGCATCATACTGAGTTGTCCTCAGTCTGCCAACAGTTTGCTGATTAAAGCATCATGACGGGATTTTTGACGGCCCATTCGCAGACGCTCGGCGCGAATAATGGTTTTCAGATCGGACAGCGCCAGATCGAAATCATCGTTCACAATAAGATAATCGTACTCGGCATAGTGGCTCATTTCCGCCACGGCCTGCGCCATACGGCGGGTGATCACCTCTTCACTGTCCTGACCACGACCGCGCAGACGGCGATCCAGCTCGTCCTTTGACGGCGGCAGGACAAAAATACTGCGCGACTGCGGCATCTTCTGGCGGATCTGCTGCGCACCCTGCCAGTCGATATCCAAAAAGACGTCTACGCCGGTTGAAAGCACCTGCTCAATCGCTTTACGGGATGTGCCGTAGTAGTTGCCGAAAACTTCAGCGTGTTCCAGGAAGGCGTCTTCCGCAATCATCTGCCGAAATTCATCATGGTTAACAAAGAAATAGTGTTCACCATGATTTTCGCCAGGCCGTACGCCTCTGGTGGTGTGAGAGACGGAAACCTGGGTGTCGTACAGCGGTTGCGTCTTTAACAGGGCGTGAATCAGGCTGGATTTGCCTGCACCGCTGGGCGCTGAAACAATAAAGAGTGTGCCTTGAGCCATGATTATTCTTGATATGCCAATCGGAGTCTACTTCCTGCACAGTATACACGGGTGACGTGCAGGATGCAGCGTTTCAGCACGTCCGGGGCATTTTTTCTCGGAATATGGAAGCCAGCTCGCGGTAACTTTGTAGCGTTTCATGTTAGGCAAATAACTTATCGAGATGTCTTCCAGAAGCAAATTCTTGCTATCGCCACCGTTACTTTTTCGCGCTTAACTTTGTCGGGCAGAACGACAAAGGAGTGTGAAGATGCGCAGGATATTGATTTTACTCGGCCTGGTCTGGTGCGCCGCTGCGCAGGCGGTTTGTCCGGCCTGGCCAGCGGCTCGGGCGCAGGCGGAAATGATGGCGCTGGAAAAACAGCTGCAAGAGTGGGACCTCGCTTATTACCGGCAGGGAGTCAGCGCAGTACCTGACGAACGCTACGACGCGCTGGAAAAAAAATACCATGACTGGCAGCACTGTTTCCGCCCGCAAAGCCAGGCTCGTCTGCCCAGGTTAGCCAAAGGAGGAAAAACGCTGCATCCGGTTGCTCATGTGGGCGTCAAAAAATTGCCGGACAAGCTGGCTGTTGCCCGCTGGATGAAGGGGAAAAATCCGCTCTGGGTGCAGCCGAAGCTGGACGGCATCGCCGCGACGCTGCACTACCAGCAGGGAAAGCTGGCTAAGGTTATTAGCCGGGGGGACGGCGTGCGGGGTGAAGACTGGACGGAAAAAGCGAGGAATATTCCCGCCATCCCACCATACATTTCCCATCCCGATGCTTCTGTAATCTTACAGGGCGAGCTTTTCCTGAAGATGACCGATCATCAACAGGCGGTTAGGGGCGGGGTCAACGCGCGCTCTGTCGTAGCTGGCGCGATGCGGCGTAACGACGTCTCGCCCGTCCTGAAAGATCTGGGCATCTTTATCTGGGCCTGGCCCGATGGCCCGCAGGAAATGTCGCAGCGCCTTGAGCTATTGGATAGCTTCGGTTTCGGTTTGGCAAAACGGTGGAGTAAAAGGGTAACAACCGCTGACGATGTTGCAGGCTGGCGCGAGCGCTGGTTCAGAGAGCCTTTGCCCTTTGTCACGGACGGCGTGGTTATTCATAGTACGCCAGTAAAAGGTGCCTGGTGGTTGCCAGGGGACAATAGCTGGTCCGCAGCCTGGAAATATTCGCCGGTAAAGGCCAGCGCGGAGGTGCGCTCAGTAGACTTTCCCATTGGCCGCACGGGAAGAATCAGTGCGGTATTAAATCTGGTTCCGGTGCAGCTGGATGATAAAAAAGTTAGTCGGGTCAGTATCGGCTCGCTTAAACGCTGGCAGGCCGCTGATATTGTGCCGGGCGATCAGGTTGCTATTAGCCTGGCGGGTCAGGGTATCCCCAGGCTTGACGAAGTTACCTGGAGAGTAAAAGTGCGGGAGCGTCCTCGGGTGCCGGATGCTGCGGCTTTTAACGCCTTAAGCTGTTTTTACTATACGCCTGCCTGCCGCGAGCAGTTTCTGGCCCGGTTGGTCTGGCTAAGCAGTAAGTCGGCGCTGGCTATGCAGGGGATCAGTCGCAGTAGTTGGCTACGGCTTATGCAGACGGGGGAATTAACCCATATCTTTTCGTGGCTGACGCTTACGCATGAAAAACTGAGCGGAATGGCAGGCATAACGCCGGCTCGCGCGGCGTTGCTCTATCATCAGTTTTCCCTGAGCCAGCAGCAGCCGTTCCGGCGCTGGGTCAGGGCGCTGGGCGTGCCGATTCCGCAAAGCGCGCTTAATGCAATAACAGATAACGACTGGCAGTCGCTGCTGTTACGCAAAGAGTCAGCCTGGCAACAGTTGCCCGGTACGGGCAAAGCGCTGGCGGGACAGATTGTTCGCTTCCTTCATCACCCTCAGGTTTTGCAGCTTATCTCGCAGCTGCAGGAAGCAAAGTGATGAAAAATTCAGTTATCGGCATGCGGGTAGTTAAACACGGGCAGCCCCAGCCGAAAGCGCAGCGCCAGCAGGCGGGCAATAAAACCAAACAGCAGGGTGATAATAATCGCCATTTCGTCAGAAAGCGGTGTTTTCAACAGCAAGATATAGAGCCAGCCGGAAGCAAAGGCGATACCCGCGTACAGCTCCTTCTGAAACACCAGAGGAATGCGATTACAGAACATATCGCGCAGTACGCCGCCAAACACGCCGGTGATGACCGCGCTAATCGCGGCAATAATCGAAGCGTGACCCATGTCCAGCGCGACCTTAGTGCCAATAATAGAGAAAACGGCCAGGCCCAGCGCGTCCAGCACCAGAAACACTTTACGCAGGTGCGGCATCAAAGGCGCAAGCTGGGTCGTAATGACGGCAGCTACTGCCACAATAACGATGTATTCAGGATGCTTTACCCAGCCAAGGGGATAGTGTCCAAGCAGCATATCGCGTACGGAGCCGCCGCCGATGGCGGTCACGGAGGCAATAATAATGACGCCAAACATATCCATCTTGCGGCGGCCTGCGGCCAGTGCGCCGGTCATTGCTTCTGCGGTAATACCAATGAGATAGAAAACGGTAAGTAACATAACTTGCTCCTGAATAATCGGCGGCAAGCCTGAAGGATTGCTCAGAAGTTGACGACTGAAATTTTCTAAAAACAGATGATTACATGAGTTAAATTAATTCACCAATCAAATCCCCATGAAAGATTATTTTATATCATATTAATTTTAAAGGTTTATAAATATCACGTCTTTAAAGCTGGCTTAATTTATTCGAGCCCGAACAACAGAAATATTCATGGCAAACCCGGTATCGGATGTAGGGAGATGCCCTGTGAACAAGGATGAGAAATATGATGGCAGGAGAACTGTTTCGGCTACTGGCAAAAGGGATACATCCGGAAACGGGCGAACTCTTACCGCCACACTCTATTGTACACACGCCTGACGCAATCAGACTGCTGTTTGCGCTGGCGGAAGAATTTAAAGGCACCAATTTTAATTCAGTCAAACGACATGCCAGAGTAAAGCTAACCCCCGATGAGCGCCGGGAGAAAAACCGCGCAGAGGGCAAGCCCGCCAACGCTTATCTGCCCTGGTCAGAAGAAGAGAAGCAAACGCTGGTGGTCCATTTTAGACAGGGCTGCTCAATTGGCGAACTGGCCGCGTTATGCGAAAGAACGCCTCGTTCCATCGCGATACAGCTGGAAAAACTGACGCTTATTACGGCTGAACAAGCGGCAGAGTTTAACTGAGCGTGGGAATAGCGGCTGGGTCGGGTACAAAAGCAAAGATCAGTTTTTCTTCACGAACTCAGATTTCAGCTTCATGGGGCCAAAGCCGTCTATCTTGCAGTCAATGTTGTGATCGCCTTCGACCAGGCGAATGCTTTTCACGCGAGTGCCAATTTTAAGCGGCGTAGAGCTACCTTTGACTTTAAGATCTTTGATAACGGTAACGCTGTCGCCATCGACCAGCAAATTGCCGTTCGCATCTTTTACTACCAGTGTGTCTTCTGACGGCGTTTCTGCACTGGCAGACCAGACGTGGCCGCATTCGGGACAGTTAAACATCGCGCCGTCTTGCCAGGTGTAATCAGACTGGCATTCTGGGCAGGGAGGTAAAGTTTGCATAAAAGACCTTAAAATAATCCATAGAAAGAAAGGGGGCATTTTAGCCTGGCGAAGCGGATAAGCCTATCCCTCTTTGTTTGCTTCGTCCTTTACGACTTAAAATGTGCTGACGGGTGAGCCGATATTCATCAAATGACATACTGCATGATATTCATCGACTGACACCCTGCAGTATGGCCAATCCTTCGCAGAGATTTCGCTTTAGACTCAGGGCTAATAAAAATCGTCCTTTTTGCAAAGTCGGGTAATGGTTTTTAAGTCAATTGACATGGCTGGTACAAGCGGGTAGGGCAGACAATTTTATTGCTGTCCTGGCGTGAGGTGCAGAATTATTCATTTTTAATTTTTATTATTTCCCCGTTCTTTCCCATAAGATATACTGCATCTTTCACAGTGAAGAAAGTATTACCTCTTTGGCCTGTCTCTACGGAAAATACTCTGTTTTTTTCTATGCAATTTATCGGTGACTGCATGTCTTTAAAACATAATCTGTCATATTTACCTTCTGCTTTATAACCTTCTCCGAACAGCCAAAAAGTCACATAAAAAGAGCCATCTTTATCAGGAGTGGGGATTTTGTATTTTTTCTCGATGCTTTTACTGTTTTTCAACCACCAGTTAATTTTTCCTTTATCCGTTAAAGGAAAGTTTTTTACTAAAACAGCACTGAAGCCGCTACTTCTGTGATGAACTGCAACAATTTCAACCGGACGTAAGGTTAACCAGGAAAAGTAACCTGTTAAAATAGTAATAATCACAGCAAGGATCAACAGGATTTTTTTGAGACTAGCTTTCATCACGGCTCCCGGTAATCTCTATAGTGGCTTCCATATTGGTTATAAATGGCTTGAAGCCAAACTGATTGTATCTCTGGAGAACAAACCAGATACGAAAGAAATGAAACTGGTGGAATTTTGTTTTCAGTATATCTTCACTGTCCAGGCCAAAGTGATCTTGCACCTTATAATGTACTACTGCCCGATAACCACTATTATCAATTTCTAACGATTTTATAGTGATGTATGTTGCCCAGGTATCATGAACAGTAATTCCCATGCCATTATAGTTATCCTGGAAACGGTCAAATTTAGGTAGCTTGCCAAAAGATATTACCTCATATAATTTTCCTTTTTTCACAGCCGGATAGTATTTATTGTGCCAGTCTATATTGTTACTCAAAGCCCTTTTCAATAACAGACGTGTACTATTTTCCTGTGAGTTATCCCTGATAATATGCTCTTTCAATGCCCGGTCCAGCGACACATCGCGGAAGGGTGTACCGTTACCGTTCTGCATATGGGTGATCATCTTTTCGATCAGGTGACTGTATGGCCCGTGAAGGGAAAATTTATGGGATAACGAGCGGAATTCATCAAACAGCATTGCGGCACACTGCTGACGGGTAATCTTCTCACCCTTGCCGCGCTGGTTGCAGCAAAACATGGACTGAGGACGATCCATTGAAGAACGTCGGGTAAGCGTCCAGGGATCGACCCGGTCAGAAATGTAATCCAGCCGGTACCGGGATTTTAACTGTGTTTCGGTCAAATCGCCGCAGCGCATATCGCTGGCACCATAGTCGTTCATCCATTTTTGCGTTTTGAATACGGTGTCGGGAAACTGTAGAGCGGTCATGGGTATACATTCCTTGTATAGTCATCCGTGAGGGTTTTCACAGGGAATAGTACGTGATGAACGGTCATAGTGTAAATATTGTACAGCTACTCCCTGTGGTTTTTTGCAAATGCTGCAGTATAAAAATAAAAAGCTCGCTATAAAGCGAGCTCTAAAAGTTTGCACTATTAGTTTCGATAATATGAAACGTTACTCGATATTCTGAATCTGCTCGCGCATCTGCTCAATCAGCACCTTAAGCTCAATGGCGGAGGTAGTCACTTCGGCATTAATCGACTTAGACGCCAGCGTATTAGATTCGCGATTGAACTCCTGCATCATAAAGTCCAGGCGGCGGCCAACGGCCTCTTTCTTCTTCAGGATGTTATAGGTTTCTTTAACGTGCGCTTCCAGGCGATCCAGCTCTTCTGCCACGTCTACGCGCTGCGCCAGCATAATCAGTTCCTGCTCGACGCGGTTACTATCCAGCTGTACCTGAGCCTCTTCCAGCTTGGTTACCAACCGTTCACGCTGCCATTTCAGCACGTCCGGCATTTGCGCGCGGACCTTAACGATTTCGGCACTAACCCCTTCCAGACGCTGCTCAATCAGTGCTTTCAGAGCCGCGCCTTCGGTTTCACGTGCAATGATGAAGTCATCCAGCGCGGTATCCAGCGCCTGCAGCAGCTCGGCAGAAATAGCGTCTAAATCCTGTTCCTCTGCGGACATCACGCCAGGCCAGCGCAGGATATCAACCGGGTTGATCTCCCCTTCATCGCTCTGCATTTTCACCCAGTTGGCAGCCTGAACCAGCTGAATTGCCAGCTTTTCGTTCAGCACCAGCGAGCTTTGTGCCCGTACGTCAGCGTCAAAACGCAAATTGCATTCAATTTTGCCGCGCGTCAGGCGGTTGCGGATGCGCTCACGGATAACCGGCTCCAGACCGCGGAACTGTTCCGGCAGGCGGATATAGGTTTCTAAATAGCGCTGGTTTACGGAACGAAGCTCCCAGGCTGCGCTGCCCCATTCGCCTTTTGTCTCACGCCGGGCGTAAGCGGTCATACTGCGGATCATTGTGCGTACCCGTTTTCAGAAAAAGTTCAGGTGATTATAGCGGTGCTGACGTTGGCTTAACAGGCATCAGGTCAAACTCTGGCAAATCAGTAGCCTCCTGAAGGTGTGAAAAATTCTCGTGTTCAGCGGAAACAGCGTTTACGCGGGTCGCCGTAGGCATCTGCTCTCGAAATCCGTATAATGCGCAGCCAATCACGATTTTTAAGCCGGAGAAAAACCATGCGACCAGCAGGCCGTCATGCCAGTCAGGTGCGTCCCGTTACCCTGACTCGCCACTATACTAAACATGCAGAAGGCTCCGTCCTGGTTGAGTTCGGCGAAACCAAAGTGCTTTGCACCGCCACCATTGAAGAGGGCGTTCCGCGCTTTCTGAAAGGTCAGGGCCAGGGTTGGGTAACTGCAGAATACGGCATGCTGCCCCGTGCTACCCACAGCCGTAACGCGCGTGAAGCTGCAAAAGGCAAACAGGGCGGCCGCACGCTGGAAATTCAGCGTCTGATCGCTCGTTCTCTGCGCGCCGCGCTGGATTTAAAAGCGCTTGGCGAATTCACTATCACCCTGGATTGCGACGTATTGCAGGCTGATGGCGGTACGCGTACTGCTTCTATTACCGGAGCCTGCGTAGCGCTGGCCGATGCGCTGAACCATCTTGTCGCTATTGGCAAACTGAAGGCCAACCCGATGAAAGGGATGGTTGCTGCCGTTTCTGTCGGTATCGTTAACGGTGAAGCGCTGTGCGATTTGGAATACGTTGAAGACTCTGCCGCAGAAACCGACATGAACGTGGTCATGACCGAAGATGGCCGGATGATTGAAGTGCAGGGCACCGCAGAAGGTGAGCCGTTCAGCCATGAAGAACTGCTGACGCTGCTCTCTCTGGCGCGCGGCGGCATTGATACGCTGATCGAAGCGCAGAAGGCGGCGTTACAAAACTGATATTCCAGGCGACCAGAGAGTCGCCTTTTTTATAACTGATTGAGGAACGAGACATGAAAGCCTGGCAGCGGCAGTTTATCGAATTCGCCATTAACAAACAGGTGCTGAAATTTGGCGAGTTTACGCTGAAATCAGGGCGGAAAAGCCCTTATTTTTTTAATGCCGGTCTGTTTAATACCGGGCGCGATCTGGCGTTGTTAGGGCGCTTCTATGCCCAGGCGCTGGTCGATTCTGGTATCGATTTTGATGTGGTTTTTGGCCCGGCTTACAAAGGCATTCCTATCGCTACCACCACTGCCGTAGCGCTGGCCGATCATCACGACCGCGATGTGCCTTATTGCTTCAACCGGAAAGAAGCAAAAGATCACGGCGAAGGCGGTACGCTGGTTGGCAGCCCGTTACAGGGACGCATTATGCTGGTAGATGACGTTATTACTGCCGGCACGGCCATTCGTGAATCAATGGAAATTATCGCCGCCAATCAGGCAACGCTGGCTGGCGTGCTGATTTCGCTGGATCGCCAGGAGCGCGGTCGGGGTCAGGAGTCGGCTATTCAGGAAGTGGAACGTGACTACGGCTGTAAGGTCATTGCCATTATCACGCTGAACGAACTCATTACCTATCTGGAAGAAAAACCGGAGCTGGCTGACCATCTGGCCGCCGTCCGCGCCTATCGTAAAGAGTATGGTATTTAAAAAACAGCGGGCCGCTGACAGCGGCCCGGGTTGTTCATACCAGCTGACAGGCCAGTAGCGGCCAGCGCGTTTCAAATTCTGCCGTAGGACGATAGCGGAACCCGGAACGGACAAAACGCGACAGCAATCCTTCAGAAAACGCCAGCAGCTGGGAAGCCAGCAGCGCCTCGTCCGTTTTGAAACCTTCACCATCACGCAGCTTCTGCTCGCGCAGCACCTGTTTAAGCTGCACCTCGATACGTTCAAACAGCTGATTGATTCTTCCCTGCAGGCGATCCTGTTCAAACATCAGGGCATGGCCGGTCAGAATGCGTGATAAGCCCGGATTACGCTCACCAAAACCCAGAAGCAACTGGAGTATCAGGCGCAGGCGCGGAATCGCTTCCTTTTCATCCTGTAAAATCAGATTGATGCGCGTAATCAGGCTGTCTTCAATAAATTCAATCAGGCTGTCAAACATGCGCGTTTTGCTGGGGAAATGCCGATAAAGCGCAGCTTCCGAAACGCCGACGTTGGCGGCCAGTTTGGCCGTGGTAATCCGCTGGCTTCCGTCGCTGGATTCCAGCATTTGCGCCAGAGCCTGCAGTATTTCTTCGCGACGGTTCCTTTTCGCACTCTTTTTCTCTGCCATGTCCTGAAAGACCCCTGAAATATCACTTTATACGGGCCAACGCCCACGCGACATCCGTGAGCGGTCGTGCTCACGGCGAAAATATGGGAGTTACTCGCTCACGAATGCCAGGCTGGCGATTACTGACGGCCTGAGTGGCCGAAGCCGCCTTCACCACGCACGCTGGCGTCAAAGTCGTTGACCAGATTAAATTCAGCCTGCACAACCGGTACAAAGACCATCTGCGCAATACGTTCGCCAGGCTCAATGCTGAACGTGTCCTGTCCACGGTTCCACACGGAAACCATCAGCTGTCCCTGATAATCGGAATCGATCAGGCCCACCAGATTGCCCAGCACCACGCCATGTTTATGGCCCAGACCGGAACGCGGCAGGATCACCGCGGCCAGCTGCGGATCGGCAATATGAATAGCCAGACCGGTAGGCACCAGCGTGGTCGCGCCGGGAGCCAGCTGTACGGCTTCATCCAGGCAGGCGCGCAGGTCGAGACCAGCGGAACCCGAGGTGGCGTAAGCGGGCAGGGGAAAAGTGGTGCCCACGCGCGGGTCTAAAATCTTAACGTCGATTTTTTTCTTCATAACGGCTGACTATTTCGTCCAGTAATTGTTGGCTCAGGAGCTGCTTATCGCTGAGCGGTAAGACTTTGTTCCCTTCCTGCCAGAAAAGATGCAGGGCATTGGTTTCACTGTTGAATCCTTGCCCGGCTTTAGAAACATCATTAGCGCAGATCAGATCCAGATTTTTCCGTACCCTTTTTTGTCGGGCATATTCTTCCACATTCCGGGTTTCTGCTGCAAACCCCACGACAAAAGGACGATGTTCCTGCATGGCCGCTACGCCAGCAACAATGTCCGGGTTTTTTATCATCTTCAGAACGATTTCATCGCCCTGTTTTTTGATTTTTTCTTCAGAGAACGCCGCCGCGCGATAGTCACCAACCGCAGCAGAAGCAATAAAAATGTCCTGGCTGGCAGCGGAAGCCATGACGGCCGCTTCCATTTCCAGCGCGCTGATGACGTCAATACGGTTAACGCCCGGCGGCGTGGCTAACGCGACCGGCCCTGCAACCAGCGTGACGCTGGCACCGCGTTTTGCGGCAGCGGCGGCGATAGCAAAACCCATTTTACCCGAGCTGTGGTTGGTGATAAACCGGACTGGATCAAGCGACTCGCGGGTTGGACCAGCGGTTACCATGATGTTGAGGTGCGTCAAATCGTTGCCTGAAGAAGCCCAGTGAACCGCTTCGTCGACAATCGTTAACGGATCCAGCATGCGTCCTGGCCCTACGTCGCCACAGGCCTGACTGCCGCTGTCCGGTCCCCAAATCATCAGGCCGCGCTCGCGTAATACCTGAAGATTGTGTTGCGTAGCGGTAGCCCGGTACATTTGCTGGTTCATAGCCGGTACAACGGCGATGGGGGCAGCGGTAGCAAGACAGATGGTAGTGACCAGATCGTTAGCCATACCCGCCGTGACGCGCGCGATAAGGTCGGCTGTGGCAGGGGCCAGGATAACCAGATTGGCCCATTTCCCCAGTTCAATATGGCCCATTGCCGCTTCCGCCGCCGGGTCCAGCAGGCTGTCGCTGACCGGATAACCCGAGACGGCCTGCAGGCTCAGCGGCGTGATAAACGCTTTTGCCGCTTCGGTCATGGCCACCCGAACTTCTGCGCCGCGATCGCGCAGGCGTCTTACCAGCTCTGGCGCTTTGTAAGCCGCTATACCGCCGCTGATGCCCAGAACTATACGTTTACCGTTTAATGTCATGCTATCCGCTCCGTTGAGACAGATGGGCGCGCAGGCGCCGGAATGCCGCCATTTTACCACACTCCCGGTTTGCTGACTTTTAACGCAGCATCATCTTTGCGAGAGAACTCGCAGAGCGGCCTTACCCGCGTAGAAAACTACTGTATATAATGCCATGATTCTGTCTGTTGCGGAAGGAGGAAAGCACATGAAGAAGCCATGGAAAAAGCTACCGCCACGTGAAAAGCTGGTGGCGGAAGGGGTAGAAGCGTTAACGGATATAGAGCTGTTAGCCATTTTTCTCCGCACCGGGGCAAACGGCGTCCATGTAATGGCGCTGGCCAGGCAGCTGATTGAAGAATTTGGTTCACTTTACCGGCTGATGACGGCAGACAAAGACGCGTTTTTGCAGATAAAGGGCGTGGGCGTAGCAAAATATGCGCAGCTGAACGCCATAGCCGAGCTTGGACGACGTTTTTTTACCTGTTCTGATTCAATGAAGCAGGCCGTGCAGAGCTCCACGGATATGGTGAATTATCTGCACAGCAGGCTGGCGCATCGCGAGCGTGAAATTTTTATGGTGGTTTTTTTTGATAGTCAGCACCGGATTATTGAAGCTTGCGAAATGTTTGCTGGCGCTATCGCCAGCGTTGAGGTTCATCCGCGCGAAATTGTCCGCAGGGCGTTAAAAAATAACGCGGCGGCAATTGTGCTCGCTCATAACCATCCTTCGGGCATCGCCACGCCCAGCATGGCCGATCGTGATGTAACTCAACAGGTTATCACCTGCTGCCAGCATTTCAGCATTCGCGTACTGGACCATATTGTGATTGGCCGTGGCGAATATGTCTCTTTTGCCGAGCAGGGATGGCTCTCACCCGGCTGAAGCGCGGAAACCGCGTGGTTTTTAACCGGCAGACAACACTTTTTGCGTTCAAATGGAGCAATTTTGCACGATCCAAAGGGATCTTTATCTGTTCGGGACTTGAGCACCGGCCTTGCAGGGCGTATACTACGCCACCTTTGAGAATCTCGGGTTTGGCATTTGGGCCTGCTCAGCGGGTTCACATAGAACTCGCCTGGATGGGCTAAGAGCCTGACGAGGCGGCCAAGACCTTATTTTTAAAGCTCGAGCTTATTTGATTTTTGGAGAATTGACATGTCACGAGTCTGCCAGGTAACTGGAAAGCGTCCGGTGACGGGTAACAACCGTTCCCACGCAATGAACGCGACGAAACGCCGTTTCCTGCCGAACCTGCACTCTCACCGTTTCTGGGTTGAGAGCGAAAAGCGCTTCGTTACACTGCGCGTATCTGCCAAAGGCATGCGCGTAATTGATAAAAAGGGTATTGAGACGGTTCTGGCCGATCTGCGTATCCGCGGTGAGAAGTACTAAGGTAAGGAACTGAAACATGGCTAAAGGTATTCGTGAGAAGATCAAGCTGGTTTCTTCTGCTGGTACAGGTCACTTCTATACCACCACGAAGAACAAGCGTACTAAGCCGGAAAAACTGGAACTGAAGAAATTCGATCCTGTTGTCCGCCAGCACGTGATCTACAAAGAAGCTAAAATCAAGTAATTGAGATTAGCGACTGAAAAACCCTGCCTCGGCGGGGTTTTTTCTTTTGTGAGAACGGAAAAATTCCCAGCGGGAGGTTTGAATGCCGGAGTTACCTGAGGTAGAAACCAGCCGACGCGGTATCGAACCGCATCTTGTCGGCGCCACTATTCTGCACGCCGTAGTACGCAATGGCCGCCTGCGCTGGCCTGTCTCTCATGAAATTCACAGCCTCAGCGACCAGCCGGTCCTTAGCGTCCAGCGTCGCGCCAAATATCTGCTGTTAGAGCTGCCTGAAGGCTGGATTATTATCCATCTTGGGATGTCCGGTAGCTTACGCGTGCTGTCAGAGGAGACGCCTCCAGCCAAGCACGACCACGTTGACCTGGTGATGAACAATGGCAAAGTGCTGCGCTATACCGATCCACGTCGCTTTGGCGCCTGGCTATGGAGCAGCGACCTGACCGCCAGCAATGTGTTAGCGCATCTCGGCCCTGAACCGCTAAGTGAAGCGTTTAACGCAGATTACCTGTTTGAGAAGTCGCGCGGCAGACGAACGCCGGTTAAGCCATGGCTGATGGATAACAAGCTGGTGGTGGGCGTTGGCAATATCTACGCCAGCGAATCGCTGTTTGCGGCCGGGATCCATCCCGATCGCCCAGCGATGGACCTGAGCAAAGAAGATGCATCTTTGCTGGTCGCGACGATTAAAGCGGTGCTACTGCGCTCCATTGAACAAGGCGGCACCACGCTACGCGACTTTCTACAGTCGGACGGGAAACCGGGCTATTTTGCTCAGGAACTGCAGGTTTACGGCCGGGCGGGTGAGCCTTGCCGCGTTTGCACTACGCCAATAGTTGGCGCAAAGCACGCGCAGCGCAGTACTTTTTACTGCCCAACCTGCCAGAAATAGCTAGTCCGACAGCTTTGCCAGCAGCGCGTTATAGACGGGCGCTGGCAAAAAAGCGCTGACGTCGCCCTGATGGCGCGCCACTTCTTTCACCAGCGTGGAAGAGATAAACGAATACTTTTCGGAAGGCATCAGGAACACGCTTTCAAGCTCCGCCAGCAGATGGCGGTTCATCCGCGCCAGCTGCATCTCATACTCAAAGTCGGAAACCGCCCGCAGGCCGCGCACCAGTACATTTGCCTGGCGATCGCGCGCAAAGTTTGCCATCAGGTCGCTAAATCCCGTCACTTCTACATTGGGCAAATGCGCTACCACCTGCTGCGCCAGCGCCACGCGTTCGTTCAGCGAAAACATAGGCTTTTTGCTGGGGCTGGCGGCGATAGCCAGAATGATATGGTCAAACATGCGCGCCGCACGCGTGATAATGTCCAGATGGCCGTTAGTCAGCGGGTCAAAGGTGCCAGGATAGATCGCTTTTGTGCTCATAAACCGCCCTTACCGGAAGCGTGCGAAGAGTGATTCAGCGCCCACAGCGCCGTATATTTATTGAAAGTATACTGCGCGTTGACCACCGCCAGCAGCCAGCCCTGTTTACCATCCAGAAACCCGACGCGCAGCACCAGCGTTTTCAGAAAAGCACCCAGCGTATGGGCAAAAATCGCCGCCATACTGCACTTTTTCCCCTGATGATGGCGCTGCTTTGCCCAGGCTTCCGCATAGGCAAACTGCTTCCACTGAAAGGCGGAAAAATCGCGGCAGGTTAAATGCAGCAGGTCGCCTTTCAGCGCCACTACCTGTGCGTCCTGGGTTTCCAGCGATTCGTGTACCTGATGGTCGTTATAGGTAAAGTCGCGCGGGTAAAGGCGCGTTACCCTGTCGGGATACCAGCCGCTATGGCGCATAAAACGCCCCAGAAACAGATTGCGACGGCCCAGGCTGTAAACGGTACGGCCAGCGGCAGGCTGTTCTAATACGGCCTCAATAGCGCTGCGCAGCTGGGGCGTGACGCGCTCATCGGTATCGATCATCAAAATCATCGGATGACTGGCATGGCTTTGAGCCAGCTGGCGCTGTTTGCCGTAACCGCGCCACTCGTGAGAGTGGAAAACTTTCGCGCCGTGCCGGGCAGCAATCTGCGGCGTGCCGTCGCTGCTGCCGGAATCCAGCAGCACGATTTCATCGGCCCAGCTCACGGATTCCAGGCATTCCGGCAGCAGTTCGGCCGCATCTTTGGCGATCAGTACAACCGACAGAAGCTGACGTGAAGACATTTAGTGATTCCGCTGTGGCAGATAAGGTTCGAGTAACTGTAGCAAACGCTGTAGCGCGCCCTGGTTCTGATGCAGAACGTCTACCGCATGGCGGCCATAGTACAGACGATAATCTTCATCGGTGAGCAGGGTGCCGATCTCTTTATCCAGCGAGTCGGCATCGGTAACGGTAATCAGCCCGTCCGCCTGCTGCAGCTTCGCGCAGATATCTTTAAAGTTAAAAGTATGGGGGCCCATAAGCACCGGAATTGCATGCGCGGCGGCTTCCAGCGGATTATGTCCGCCTCGTTCCACCAGGCTGCCGCCGACGAATGCCACATCGGCAATGCCGTACAGCAGCATCAGCTCGCCCATCGTATCGCCAATCACTACCTGCGTACCGCCCGAAGGGATTTCGCCGCTGCTGCGTGTGATAAAGCTAAAACCAGCCTTCTGCGTCATCTCGCGCGCGGTAGAAAAACGCTCCGGATGGCGAGGCACCAGAATAAGCAGCAGATCGGGAAAGCGCGCCAGAAGTTTGCGGTGCGCTTCCAGAATAATGCTCTCTTCGCCTTCATGCGTGCTGGTTGCTATCCATACCTGGCGGCGTGAAGCCCACTGGCGGCGCAACGCAACCGCGCGTGCGGCCAGCTCCGGCGTTACGGAAATATCAAACTTCAGGCTGCCGGTCACGGTCAGCTGGGAACGCTTCAGGCCAAGGCTGACGAAACGCTCGCCGTCTTCTGCGTTTTGCGCCGCAATCAGCGTGATTTTTTGCAGCAGGCGCTGCATAAATTTGCCCAGCTTGCCGTAGCCTTTCGCCGAGCGTTCAGAAAGACGAGCATTGGCGATGACCAGCGGGATTTTACGGGCGTGAAGCTGTGCAATCATGTTCGGCCACAGTTCGGTTTCCATAATGATCACCAGACGTGGATTCACATTGTTCAAAAACCGATTCATGGAGCCGGGCAGATCGTAAGGCAGATAAACGTGATGAACATCTTTACCGAAGGCCGAGGCCGCGCGTTCCGAACCGGTCGGCGTCATGGTGGTGACGGTAATCGGCATGGAAGGATAACGGTGGCGCAGCGCCCTGACCAGCGGCACGGCAGCCAGCGTCTCGCCGACGGAAACGGAGTGCAGCAGAATACCGTCCGGCCTGACTTTGTCTTTGCAGTAGCCGTAGCGTTCCGCCCAGCGTTGACGATAGGCCGGTGCCTTTCTGCCGCGCAGCCAGAGCCGCAGCCAAATCAGAGGCTGAATAAGGTAGAGCAGGACAGAATAAATTGTTGTCATCACAATGTTTACGAATTACAGAGAGACTCGCGCCAGAAAAAGCCGGAAAAGAGAAACATTACCGCATGTTAGCAGATAAGTCGCGCGTGCTCACATCTTCTTCTCAGGCCTGCTGCAACACTTGTTGATATAGCGCATGAAGCTGGCCTGCCAGCCGCTGCGGTGAGCAAGGCAGAACGCGCTCGCGGGCCGCATCGCCCATACGACTGTCGAGCGTTCTGACTGTGATAGCGTTAGCGGCGGCGGTCAGTGCCGTAACGTCCAGCGCATCACACACGTAGCCCTGCTCGCCATCAACGATAAATTCCGCTCCGCCGCAGGTAAAACTGGTAATAACCGGCAGCCCACACGCCATCGCTTCCAGAATGACGTTTGGAAAAGGATCGTAGAGCGTCGGCAGCATCAGTGCGTCAGCCGCGTGATAGTAAGGAGTAACGTTGTGCTGAACGCCGACAAAATGCACGCGGTTTTCGCATCCCAGCTGGCGAGCCAGGTTTACATACCGGGACTGCTGCTTGTCCTGACCAACAACCAGTAAATGCGCATCGGTAGCGGCCAGCGCCGTTACGGAGGCTTTTAAGCCTTTGCGTTCAAAACCGGAACCGACGTAGATAAAAACTTTGGCGTCAGCGGGTAAGTTTAATGCCGTACGCGACTGCTGGCGCTCTTCCAGCGTGGCGGGCCTGAAGCGCTGGGCATCAATAGCGTTGTAGATAACCGCGAACTTTTCTTCCGGCACCTGAAAGCAGCGCATGATGTCGTTCTTTACCATCAGCGAGTTACAGATGATTTTCTTCAGCGCTGGCGAGCGAAACATCTTTTCTTCTGCCGCCATGACGTAGCGATGATAGGGACTCAGGCTGGTTAGCAGCCGCTGCGCCGGGGAAACAACGCGCGCTCTTTGCTCCAGCCAGACGCGATGCACGCCGTCACCGGCGCGAAAAATATCGCAGCCCGCTATGCGCTCATGGCTTTGCACGATATCGAATTTTTCCCGCTGCCAGCATTCACGGGCGGCCACGGCGAAACCACGCTCGCGTGAAATCCTTCCCCATTTTTTAGGGTTGCAGATATGCAGGTGCCAGTCCGGCTTTGGCTCGCCCTGCCAGCTGCGGGTGATGATATTTAACTCCAGGCTATCGTCGTCCAGCGCTTCAAGCGCCCGCGAGATAAAGCGTTCAGCGCCGCCGTCCGGCCGATATTTCTGCCGCACTATGGCCAGCCGTATTTTATTCATCCAGATAACTCCTTGCGGCTTTTACTACGTCATCCAGCGGGATCGCTGAAAGATAGCGCGTCTCCGTGCCGGTATTAATGCTGTCCGGTGACGGCAGCGGCGCGTAGTCTCCTGCCCAGATCACCCGGTTATTTTCTCCCCATGGTCGCCATTGCGTCAGCTTGGTCGGGCCGAAAAGGGCGATACAGGACGTATTTAACGCGGCGGCCATATGCATTGGCGCAGAATCGACGCCGATAAAAAGGCGAGCATGATCGATTAACGAAGCCAGCTGCGGCAGCGTTAGCTTACCAGCCAGCGAAACGGCTTTATTGGGACAGAGCGTAAGAATATGTTCAATCATCGCCAGCTCTTTCTTATCGGGCGCGGCGGTTAACACTATGTCTGTTTCGCCAGAAGCCAGTGCGCTCACCAGGCCGGCGACCTTTTCATCTTCCCAGCACTTAAACAACCAGCGCGAAGTTGGCTGAATAACGATATAGGGCCGCGTAACCTGGTTTTGGGTCAGCACTGCCTGCGTATGTTGCCAGTCGCTGTCGCTGTAATACATCGCGGCCGAAAAACCGCTGGAAGCAATCCCCAGCGGCTGTAGCGCAGACAGGTTCTGTTCGACCGTATGTAGCTGGCTATGGTTGCTGGTGGAAACCAGATGGGTATGTGCTTTACGCCAGAAGAGGCTGCGGCGCTTGTTGTAAGCGAAACCAATTCTGACCCGCGCGCCGGATAAGCCAGTAATGATCGCGCTGCGCCACTGATCGGCCAGATTAATCACCAGATCGTAGCGCTGACGGCGAATCGTGCCGAGTAGCGCCGCTTCATGCCGGATATGCGCCAGCGCCCCTTCCTGTTTCCATTTGCGATCGATAAAGTGCAGCTGGCGAATATGCGGATGCGCCTGCAGCATCGGCAGCGTCTCTTTATAGAGCAGCACGTCAATACTGGCCTGCGGATAACGCTGGCGAAGCGCTTCAATAACCGGCGTGGTCAGCAGCATATCGCCATGATGGCGCAGCTTGATCAGCAAAATTTTCTGCGGCGCAAAGCTGGCGGGAATCGACTGGAGAGTAGCCATACTTATGGGATCTCAACATAAAGTGAACCGATTGTAAGAAAAAGTCCGACTGCGGAAAAGCCGGGATGCTTCAGCATCAGCGCTGACGCCAGCGGTAAATCCGGCTCAGCCAGAGCAGCAGCTGATACCACTGTTTAATGCCGCGGGCATTACGCATCATTCGCCCTGGCGTTTTGCTGGCGAACAGATCCGCTATCATTGCCTGTTGCGCCGCCGCGTCCGGTTCACGACGCAGGGCATGGCAAACGGTCAACGCCTCTTTCGTTACCTGGCGATACACGGCCGGGCCGATTTTCACCTTATGGCGATAGCGCAGGTTAATTTCATCCAGCATGCGGGCAATTTTCAAATAGTGGCGCTGGTACTCGACGTTGGCCATCCCGCTACGTTTGCGGTTGCTGATAGACTGGTCGTGAACGTAATAGCGATACATCACCTCGCTGGTATAGCGCACGCGACGCGCGTTCAGCATCAGTTCGGTGGTCCACGGGATATCCTGATGATGCAGCCCGGGCTCAAACAGCAGGTTCAGCTCTTCGATAAGCGAGCGGCGATAAATGCCCAGCCAGACCACGTGCAGATAGCGGTTGGTGGAAAGCGCCTGTTGCAGCCAGTTGGCGCCGCTCAGCACGGCAGTGGATTGCAATCGGTCTTCAGGGATCAGCGTTTTTGCATGGCCAGACCCCCAGAATACGCGCTCTGCATTACACTGCGCCACGTCCAGATCGTCCTGTTCGGCCATTGCCGTCAGCTTGCTGTACATCTCTGGTGACAGCGTGTCGTCGGCGTCCGGAAAGGTGACGTATTTACCGCGTGCGATTGCCAGTCCGGCATTGCGCGCGCGCGATACGCCGCCGTTTGCCTGATCGATAACGTGTACATGCTCATACTCGCTGGCGTAGCGGTGTGCCAGCTGTGCCGATTCATCCGTTGAGCCATCATTAACAATGATGATTTCCATTGATTGCAGCGTTTGCGCCAGCGCGGAGTCAATGAAAGCCTGGAAACTGCTTCCGGCGTTGTACATCGGGACAATAGCGCTCAGCAAAAGGGCCGGGTGTTTTTCTTGCGGCTTCATACTCAGGAGTCGGTCTTCTTTTCTTGTAATGGCGGCTTGCGCGCGCAAATAAAATCGTAAATATCATTGAGCTTACGGTCGTCAAGCTCATAAAGCTGTTCAACGGGATGGTTGAATTTATACAGCGCATGAAAAACGAACGAGGAAGGCGCGATATGATTAGGCCCAATCAGCAGCACGTCGCCCAGCGGACGCTGCTCTTCGACACAGCAGGGGCCATAAATCAAAACAACCGGCACGTTTTGCGAATCGGCAATGTAGATATTGCCGGAATCGGACGCCACGTAAAAATCCATCTGGCTGATGGCGTAAGGCAGGCCCTCCAGCGAAACTTTACCGATCATATTGACGATGTTATCGCTTTCACCCGTCACCTTATTGAGTTCATGCAGGCGCGTAAGTTCATTTGGTGCGCCAAAAACATAAAACAGGCAGGGCAGCGAGCTCAGGCGGTCAAACAGGGCTTTCCAGATGGTGGGCGGAATAGTTTTTGCCTGGTTACCGGCAGAAATGCTGATGCCGATTTTGATTTTGTCCGTTCTGAAAACTTCTTCGGGCGTATTAGCGGGTTTCAGGAGCGGCAGCGTCGCGTGTTTGGGATAGCTTTCTTTCGTTAACGAGCGGTCTGCCAGCTTGAGGTAATTTTCCAGCGTCAGTGAATACTGGTCGTGTTCGACCACGCCGGTTGCGGTCAGATAAAAAATGCCCTGATACCATTTGCGGCGGTACATCGACAGAAACTGTTTGTTGCTGGCATTACAACAGGCGGCGTAGAACAGATTGGTATTGTTGGGATGCAGAAGATAAACGTTTTCATAGCGGTTCATGAGCTTAAACGCGAGCTTAAGCTTGCTGAAGGTGTTGTTTTTATGTTCTTCGATATAAAAAATTTCTGCCAGCGTCTGGTCGTGCTGCGCCAGCGGCGCAACGGTACGGCTCAGCAGCGCATCGCTACGTTCAAGATGGGTAAGTAACGGAGTGATATTAATGAAATCACCAATTTTTGCCGTCTGGATAACCAGGTTACGGGCCTGCTTTTTATGGTTTAGCTTCATTAACAGCTTGAACGGCAGCAAAAGCAAAAACAACAGCACGTAATTCACGCTCGATTCTCCCTGAGCCGTGCCCGGTTTGCTGCCCACAGGCTTTTTACCGTGCTCTGATATCCGTTCCCGGTTATGAGCATTACCATACTAAAAACCTTAAGTGAAAATAGGCGCTGGTCGGTCTGGCCGACGAGAGCGCTGAAATGAATGTCTGAGGCTTTCAGACACCGCCAGTTCATAAATGTTGCCGGGCCAGGTTAATCCTTCGTTAACGCGAGATATTGCTGGCAGATCGCTTCAATACTATAGGCATCAAGATTTAGCCGTGAAACGTCAGGCGGATTCGACCAGATATCCTGCATGGTGCGCGCCAGCGAGTCCACATCCAAATCTGCCAGCCCGCGCGCCAGTTCGCCGGTCAAAATAGAAATTGGCCCACCAGGGCAGCGCGTGCTGACCACCGGCACTTTGCAGATTAACGCTTCCACTAACACGTTACCAAATCCTTCGCTGTCCGAGCTGACCACCAGCATTTTTGCGTGACGGATCCACGGATAAGGATTGCTGAGGAAACCTTTAAAAATCACGCGATCCTGAATGCCCAGCTCGACGGCCAGCTTCTTTATCCGTCCGGTCGCTTCCTCATTTCCCTGACCAATCAAGACCAGCGGCGCGCCGATCCCCGTTTGCGCATAGGCTTTAAGCAGTCGATCGTGTCGTTTAGTCTGATGAAAGCGGCCAACATGGATTAAATAAGGTTTTCCTGCCATGTCACAAGGTTGCAGTGAAGCCTCAAGAACAGTATCAAAATCAAAAGGATTAAAAATTATCCGCTCGTGCTGCGGCTGAACGGCAAAAGCGCGTTTCAGATCGCTCACTACGTATTGAGAAACGCCAATGATGTTGCGGTTCTGATAAATACGGCGCGTTTTTAACTTTTTCTGCCACAGGGAAAAACCCTGACGGTGCGCCAGATAGGAAGCAGAGAAAACGCCGTGCAGGCAGAACCAGGTTTTGTCTTTGGCCAGATGTTGGCAGCGGCTGACGATACGGTCGGTTTTATGCAGGTGAGAAACGACCAGGTCAAAAGGGCCGCCTTCTTTTTCTGCCTGCATGATGGCCTGGTCCAGCTTTGCTGCACGGCGGCTTAACTCGGTAAGCTTACGCCAGGGAAAAGAGCAGCGGTCCCTGATGACTTGATAGTCCAGACCGGCAGGAATGGCATAATCACAAACGCTGCGAAGCGAAAAAAGCGACACCCGGTGACCGCGCTCTATTAATCCTTTGGAAAGCGTTAGCACAACTTTCTCTGCGCCCCCACCGGGCAGACCGTCAATGATCATTAATACGCGCTTGGACAATTTTTTACCCTTAGCAGAGAAAGCCTATGATATGGACGACTTCCCTGCCGTTCATCATACGAAGATAAACCATCTTTTTTAACGTTCTACAGCATTCCTTTATTGAAGCTCGTTGATTTCATCCTGGCAATGTTGTGATTTTGTAAGGTGAACCGCCTTATTTGTGTATCTTAGAAAAATAAGAAAGATAGCGCTACAGCGAATACCTTTTAGCGACGTATTTCTGCAAATACTTTTGCGTCTGTTGAGGCCGCTGATAACATACCGGCAGGTTTAAAACGGAGTACCGCATCAACATGAAAACCCCTGCATTTCTTATCACCATCGACACAGAGGGTGACAATCTCTGGCGTAACCGCTCCGGCCATATTACGACCAAAAATGCCGGCTATCTCTCTCGTTTTCAGGAACTGTGCGAGAAATATACTTTTAAACCTACCTGGCTGACAAACTACGAGATGGCTATCGATCCGATCTATATCGATTTTGCTCGTGATGTTATTGCCCGTGGTCAGGGTGAGGTAGGCATGCATCTCCATGCCTGGAACAGCCCGCCAGCGTATGAGCTTACGGATAACGACTGGCAGCACCAGCCTTATCTGATTGAGTATCCGCATGAAGAAATGCGTAAAAAAGTCAGCTTCATGACGGAACTGCTGGAAAAAACCTTTAGCACCAAAATGCTCAGCCACCGCGCTGGTCGCTGGGCCTTTGACGAATATTATGCTCAGCTACTGATTGAGCACGGCTATCAGGTTGACTGTTCGGTAACGCCCGGCGTTAACTGGCAGTTTTCGCCAGGCGCGCCGCAGGGTAAAGGCGGCAGCAACTATACGCACTTTCCGCGTTCAGCCTATTACCTGGATGCGAATGACATTTCTCGTCCCGGTAAATCTTCGCTGCTCGAAGTGCCCATGAGCATCCATTATAAGCATTCCGGTTTGATGAACGCCGTTAAACAGGGATACGACCGCCTGCGCGGTAAGCGCCGCAGCCCTTCCGTGCACTGGCTGCGTCCTACGGGCGGCAATGTTGAGCAGATGACTGGCGTGGCGCAAAAAACGCTGGCTGGCGGCGCAGATTACGTAGAGTTTATGCTGCACTCCAGCGAGTTTATGCCCGATGGTAGCCCAACCTTTAAAACCGCCGCGGATATCGACAGGCTTTATGACGATCTGGAGCAGCTTTTTATCTGGCTGCAAAGCCGCACGCAGGGGATGACGCTGGCGGAGTATGCTGCGGCTAAAGCGGCTGGCTGAAATCGTTGTCCGGGATGCTGTTGAAACAGATGATTAAAGTCGTTGCCTGATGCCGCTGACAAAGCGGCTGAAAGGCTCGTCTCCGTCAGGGAGAAGCCTTTACAGGCCCCGCTTGCGGACGGCCAGCATCTTTCTTTTATAACTCAGCCTGATTTTGCCGTTCAGCAAGAACTTGCCGATGCCGACGCGTGCAATACGCGCTTTGACCTGGTTTCCCTGCGTCGTGCCGCGCAGTTCGTTGTGATAACGATTAGCGATATCCAGCCAGTGACAGGTGATCAAATGCTCATAACGTTCTGGCAGCACTTCATCCATATGCTGCGTTGCCGCAATCAGACAGGCAATTTTATGCTCATCAATGGCAGATGACAGGCTTTGGGCATGTTTGCGGTAAAGATAAAACCCTGCTGAAGTAAAAAGCGTTTTTTTACTCTTTATCAGCAGCTGCGGAAACAGCCAGGTATCTTCGTAACAAATAAAATCAGGAAAAGCATGCTGTTGCAGCAGCTCGCGCGAGAAAAACTGGCCGATAAAATGCGCCTGGTAATCCCGGTGGATCAGAAAACGTTCGACGGCACTGTGCGTCGTCAGCGTCTCCGGCTCTGTAGGTTGCCACTCTACCGTTGACGGCGTCTGCCGCACCTCAATGATTTTGCTCAGTAAAATATCCGGCGATGTCTGCCGCAGCGTCTCAAGCCTGTGCTCCAGCGCGCCCGGCAGCAGCGTATCGTCGCCGTCGACCATCAGAATATAGTCGCCGCGAGCAAGCTGGACGGCGTGATTACGTACCTTACCGACGTTACGATACTCTGTACGGCTGCTGCGAAGCTGCGGCAAACGTTCTGCGTAGCTATCGATAACGGTCTGCGTGGCGTCCGTCGAGGCATCGTTAACTACGATAATTTCCGCCTGGTCAGCCGCTGCGCCGAGCGAGGCGAGAATGCTTTCCAGCGTGTCGGCCAGCGAATCGCCACAGTTATGCGCGGCAATCAAAATACTTAACGGCAGCGTTTTCACGAGCTTTCGCCAGCGTGGCTAAGCAGAGGTATCAGCTGAGCCATCACGTCTTCGGCACTGATATCCGCCATGCTGTTGCCCTGAGCGGGCCGCAGCACGAACTGATTCTTGCCGTAGCCGCCAATCAGGCCCGGATCGGTTGGGCCATACAGCGTAATATTGGGGCGATCCAGTGCCGCCGTCAGATGGCTTAAGCCCGTATCGACGGATACCACGGCCGCCGCATTCGCTAAGGTTTGCGCCACCTGTTCCAGCGTGAGCTTCGGCAGTACTTCTACATAATCGAAGCCGGCCGCCAGGCGCTGCGCGCGCTGATGCTCATGCTCGGCTCCCCAGGGAAGCTTAATCTGTAGGCCGCTGTCGCTTAACAGGCCAATAAGCTGACGCCATTGCGCTTCCGGCCAGTGTTTTTCGTCGCGCGTAGTGGCATGCAAAAACACCAGGTAGCGGCCTGCGTCTGGTAAACGTTCAGCGGTAAAATGTTTGGCAATCGCGTAATCACCGGTAGTTTCCGGCAGCGGATAGCCCAGGCTTTTGGCAAACAGCTCGCGAGTTCGCTGTACGGCATGCTGCTGCTTGCTGATTTCATGGCGTTGGTCGTACCACCAGCTGGCAAACGGCTCGCGCGCGCTACGACTATCCTGGCCATGTTTAACACCTTTAGCGATACGAGTGACCAGCGCGGCGCTTTTAATCAGGCCCTGCGCGTCAATCACTACGTCGTACTGACGCGACTGTACTTCGCGCTTGAAGAGAAAACGCTCTTCACGCACCTGGCTGCCAAACCAGTGCTTGCGCCAGCGACGAATAGCCACGGGGATCACGCGATCGACGGCCGGATGCCAGGCAGGAATCTGCGCAAAACCTTCTTCCACTACCCAGTCAAAACGAATGCCGGGAATAGCCTGCATCGCGTCTGTTAAAGCAGGCAGCGTATGCAGAACGTCGCCCATTGAGGATGTTTTTACAATCAGGACGTGCATGCGTTCTCCTGATTTTTTTCCAGCAGCGTGGCCAGCTCTTGCAGCACGCGCTCCGGTTTTATATCGATCAGGCTTTGATGATAGCCTTCTTCAGCATCGCCTTTGCGCACCTTGTGATAGCCACTGATTAGCCTGATTACGCATGCTTTATGCGACAGCGGTGGCGTGAAGTCCGGGCTGCTTGGCCCATAAAGCGCTACCAGAGGGCGGTCCAGCGCGGCGGCGATATGCATCAGGCCAGAATCGTTGCTGATCACGGCACGACAGTGCGCCAGCAGACAGACAGCCTGTTCCAGCTGGGTTTCACCTGCCAGATTACGGCAGTATTGCCGGGAGTTTTCCTGCAGGCTTTGCAGGATCTGCTCGCCGGTTTCTTTGTCTTTAGCCGAGCCAAACAGCGCGATCTGGTAGCCTTTATCGATCAGCTTCTGCGCCAGTTCCGCGTAGTGATAGTGCGGCCAGCGCTTGGCTGGACCAAACTCTGCGCCGGGACAAAAGCCGATGGCGGGTCTTTCTGCGGTCAGCCCAAAAGCGGCCGCCGTTTCCTGTTTTTCCTGCTCGCTGACCATCAGTTTTGGCCACAGCAGCGGCTGCGGCAGGTCGCTGGCTTTGGCAATCCGGCCTTTGTCATAAGCCAGCGCCACGTAGCGTTCAACCATCAAAGGGAAGGCCGCTTTATCCAGCACTCTGACGTCGTTCAGCAAGCCGTAGCGCATCTCGCCGCGCCAGCCGGTACGCGTTTTGATATTGGCGAAAAAGGGCACCAGCGCGGATTTAAAGGAGTTGGGCAGAATGTAAGCGCGGTCGTAACCTTTGCCGCGCAGCGCTTTACCCAGCCGTCGACGCTCGCCAATTTCCAGCGCGCCGTGGCCCAGCGGCATCGCCAGCGCCTCGTTGACTTCAGGCATTCGCGACAGCAGAGGACGGCACCACGCGGGTGCCATGACGTCGATTGTGGCTTCAGGCCAGGTATGTTTCAGCGTGCGATAAAGACTTTGCGACATCATCATATCGCCGACCCAGGAAGGCCCGATCACCAGAATTTTCATTGCCGGATGTCCCGTTAGTTGCGGTTCAGCCAGGCCATATACTCCGCCACGCCTTCCGCCACGGTTTTAAATGGCTTGTCGTAACCCGCTGCGCGCAGCTTCGTCTGATCGGCCAGGGTATAAGCCTGATAGCGTCCTTTCAGCTTTTCCGGGAAAGGAATATATTCAATTTCGCCTTTCTGGTGGAAATTCAGCGCGGCGTCGGCCACTTCCTGGAAAGATTCCGCGCGACCGGTGCCGCAGTTGAAAAT
The DNA here is from genome assembly GCF_019132875.1 of Erwinia phyllosphaerae. GTDB lineage: Bacteria > Pseudomonadota > Gammaproteobacteria > Enterobacterales > Enterobacteriaceae > Erwinia > Erwinia phyllosphaerae. The sequence continues at coordinate 72,559 of NZ_JAHSPF010000013.1, read as the reverse complement.
GCCGGAAACGTTGTTTTCCCAGAACCACAGATTGACGGCGGCCACGTCTTCCACGTAGATGAAGTCGCGCTTAAAGTTGTCGCTGCCTTCAAACAGCTTTGGATTTTCGCCGTTGTTCAGCTGGGTATTCAAGTGGAAAGCGACGCTTGCCATGCTGCCTTTATGGCCTTCACGCGGGCCATAAACGTTGAAATAGCGGAAGCCGCAGATCTGCGACTGCGCTTCTGGCAGGATCTCGCGCACATAGTGGTCGAACAGCATTTTTGAATAGCCGTAGACGTTCAGCGGCTGCTCATACTGGCGTTCTTCAATAAAGTTTTCGTTGCGACCGCCGTAAGTGGCCGCCGAAGAGGCGTACAGGAACGGGATTTGACGTTCCAGACAGTAGTGCAGCAGCTCTTTAGAGTACTGATAGTTATTATCCATCATGTACTTGCCGTCCCACTCGGTGGTGGACGAGCAGGCACCTTCGTGGAATACCGCTTCCACCTCGCCAAAATCTTCATCGGCAAGAATGGCGATCAGGAAATCTTCTTTATCCATATAATCGGCAATATTCAGATCCGCCAGGTTGGCGAATTTGGTGCCGTCTTTCAGATTGTCGACCACCAGAATATCGGTGTGGCCTTTGTCATTCAGCGCTTTGATAATGTTGCTACCGATAAATCCCGCGCCGCCAGTGACGATAATCATGAGTTTTAACCTTTAAAGAATGTGGGTGAAACGAAACGTTCACGCGCTAATGCCTGACATCATAACATCTCATCCCGCCTCAGACAGCCGGATGACTCCGTAAGAGAAGGTAAATTCCGGCGGCGAGAAGGCTACTTCAGCTTTTCCGCATCGGTCAGATAGCGCACCTTACGAGTATAATCCTGCCCTTTGAACGTCAGCAGCGCGTCGGGCGACTGTAGATATTTCTGCCATTCATCCAGCGGAAAACCGCCGTGTGCGCCGACCACTTCTTTAGGGATCGCCGCCGTCGTTCCGCCGATTTTTTTAGAGACCGGCCAGTTCATCCAGTCGCCCAGATTAACTGTTTTGAGATCCAGCATATCTAACAGCGCGGCCAGCGGGAGCTGATCGGTCGGTGGCTGTGAATCGTCCATCAGTTCCCAGGTATCCTGAAACAGGGTCAGCCACAGTGGGCAAATACGTTTCCAGGTCTGCCGCGTTGCGGCCAGAAAAGCGCCGTTAACGTGATCGACAATAAACGGGCGAACGCTGTGACGGTAATAGGCGGGCCGATTTTGTTCTGGTGCGTTCATCAGTTTGGCAATCATTTTGCCCTGACGGAAACTGGAATAAATGTGGCCGTCCAGCATGTTGATTTCCGGCATCTTAAGCAGATTCAAATCGGAATCGATCATCAAAATCCCTTCCGTTCGCGCCTGTAAAGGAGCCTGAAGCTTAATCAACCGGCTGCGGTAGATCTGCTTATAACGGTAGTTTTCTTCCCGAAAAGGGACGTCCAGCGTAACGACGCGCGTTTTCTCAGGTAGTTCGCCAAACTGTGCAGCTGGCTGGTCGGTAACGATAACAATCTCTTGCGCCGCTGGCGCAAAACGGGAAGCGAACAGCGCGCTCAGCTTAGCTTCTTCTACAAAATCCGCGCCGGTGCAGGGGATGACCACGGAGGTCACGGGGATTTTTCCCTGCACGTCCTGCTGGTAAGCAATATTGTGGCGTGCGCGAACGTGGCGGAACCGAGGATTTAAAAATTCAAACATGCGATGAGTTTCCATAAGCCGCATTTTCTAAAATAGTTTCTACACCAGAGACATAGTGCTCGATAGCATAGTGTTCTTTCACGTGCTGATTTGCCTGCTGCACCAGCTGCTGACGTTTTTGCGCATCCTGCCACAGCGTTTGCATGTGGCCAGCCAGAGCCTGAGTATCACCATAGTCAAACAGCAGACCGGTTTTATTGTGTTCGATTAGCTCTGCCGTTCCGGTCACTTTCGAACCCACCACTGCCGTATTTAGCAGCATGGCTTCCAGCACGACGCGGGGCAGACCTTCGCTCTTCGATGCCAGAATAAAGACATCAAAAGTAGCCAGATATTCCAGGGCATTGCTGCGAAAGCCGGTAAAAATCACGCGTTCTGCAATACCTGCCTGTCTGGCCTGTCGTTCCAGCGCCTCTCGCTGCTGGCCTTCGCCCAGAATGACCATTCGCCAGTTCGCCTGCGGAAAAGCAGCGGCGAATGTTGCCAGCGCCTGCAAGGTATGGTGATTAGATTTGCGGGCAATCAGCGAGCCGATGCTGCCAAAAACGAAGGTGTCGTCCTGAATGTTCAGCAGTTCTTTGCGCATCGCAGCACGCTCAGGTAAAGGCTGATAGATATCGATAGCGTTGAACACGGTAAAGCACTTTTCTGCTTTAACGCCGTGCTTCAGCAAAACATCACGCACTCCGTTGGAAACGGCGATGACGGCATCGGCACGCTGGTTGACCATTGCCACCAGTTCCTTATCCAGCACGGGTTCGATACGGCAGTGCTGGACCACGCTGACGGCAAGCCCGCTGGCGGCCAGATAGCCTTCTGCATTACTGCCCGGCTGGTTGTTCATATACAGCATGTCGCTCTGCTGCTGTGCAAGCAGCTGGCGAATTTTGCGGGCGTTTGGCTGAATGCGCCAGAGCTTGTCGACAAACCGGGCCGCCTTTAACCGCAGGCCGCGATGGAAAAAAACCAGCGAGCGCAGCAGTTCTTTGACTATTTTTGCCCAGCCAGGCTGGCGGCGCTGGGGAATGAACACGATCGGAATCGACAGCGCTGCCAGCACCTGCTCAATGGAATCGCCGCTGCCGCGACGATAGTTATGATAAAAACAGCAGTGAACGGCGAAGCGATCGCGATCGATGCGCTTCAGCAGCTCAAGCATGCTGTTGGTGCCGCCACCCCATTCGTTGCCGGTATCCAGCAACAGGATTTTTTTACGCTGCGTCATGCTGCCTGCAGATCCTTGTGACCGCCGCTGTAAGAGGCGAAATTAGTCTTTCCCCAGCTCAATTTTCAGGCCAGAGAAATAGGTGTGGATATAGCGTACGCCAGCGCTGTCGGCAATGCTTTCCGTTATGGCGTTTATTGCCCGGCTCGCAGGAACAAACTCAGGCTTGCCCGGACAGGTTTTTACGCCTTTAAACGGATTACGCGGCGGCGTCGGTTTGGTTACTGACGGCAGCGGTTGATGGCCTTCGTGCTGCGGCTCGTTCAACAGCTGGCTCGGTCTGACCAGAGTGATATCGGCGGGCAGCGTCGGCAGCATCTGTTGCAGCACCTTCACCGTAGTAGGGTGAGGATGGCCGATAGCGATAGCTGAACCGTCACGCTGAGCCAGCTGGACCGCGCGCTGGAACTGTTTGCGGATATCAGCTTCGTTTTGCGTATCGTCCAGGAAAACGCGCCGCTTGATGACTTTAACGCTGGTGCCGACTGCTGCGCGAGTCGACTGGCTACCGGCAATGGTCATACTGTCGAGAAAGTAAAAATTATAGTGATTCAGGACCTGCATGACTTTCTGCATGCCCGGCAGGCTGGAGGTCATCGCGCTGCCCATGTGGTTATTCAAACCAACGGCATAGGGCACTTTTGCCACGGCTTCCCGAATAATCCGTTCAACCTCTGCGCTGGACATATCCGGACGCAGCGTATTTTTTTCCAGCGGTTGTTTGCTCAGCGGCGCCATCGGCAGGTGGATCAGCACTTCATGGCCGTCCTGATGCGCTTTTGTGGCCATTTCCCGCGCGTGGGTCGCGTCTGGCAATACCGCAACGGAGATCTGCGGCGACATCTGTAGCACCTGGTTTTCCTGAGCCGGACGGTAGCCAAAATCGTCAATAACGATAGCGAGCTTGCCCGCGTGTGCTGAACAGGCTATCAGCAAGCCCGTCAGCGCCGCGCTGATTTTATGAAAAGATGACAAAAGTTATTTTCCCAACCACGGAAGTGGATTAACGGCCTGTCCCTGGCGGCGGATTTCAAAGTAAAGCGACGGTGTGCCCCGGCCGCCGCTGGTACCGACCAGCGCCACAGGCTGGCCCGCTTTAACCTGAGCGCCCACGCTGACCAGCGCGCTCTGGTTATAACCGTACAGGCTCATATCGCCTTTACCGTGTTCGATTACCACTACCAGGCCATAGCCCTGTAGCCAGTCCGCCATCAGGACTCGGCCATCGGCGACGGCTTTTACTTCGCGACCTTCCGGTGCGTTAATCACCAGCCCTTTCCAGCGCAGCTCGCCCTGCAGCTGTTCGCCGAAACGGTGCTCAATCGAACCGTGAACGGGCCACAGCAGCTGGCCAGCCGGTCGTCCAAGACCGCCGGTACGGGCCATTAGCGAGCGTTCGCCTTCGGTGGGTTTATAGGTAGTGCCTTTACTCTTCGCCTGCGCTTCGCGTTGACGTACGCGCTCGGCATCTCTGGCTTCTTTTTCTGCTCTGGCACGCGCTTCCCGCTCTGCTTTGGCGATTTTATCGCGCAGGCGGCTTTCGTTCTCACGCATCTCCTGCAGCTGCGCCTGGTCTTTCTCGAGCGAGGATTCCAGCGTGGTCAGCGTTTGTTTACGGGCAACGCGAGCGCTTTCCAGCTTTTGCTGCTGCGCCTGTTGCTGGGTAAGCATGGCTTTTTGCCTGGCCTGCTTATCCACCAGCGAAGCCTTTTGCGAGGAGAGATCGCTGCGGGTCTTTTTCAGCTCGTCTATGGAGTGCTGACGGGCGGTATTAAGATAGCCAAAATAGGCCAGAATACGCTCGCTGCGCTGGCTCTCTTCGCTGCTGAGAATAAGCTGTAGGCCGTTGTGCTGACCCTGGCGGAAGGCGGCATCGAGCTGTTCAGCAAGGATTTTTTCCTGCTTCGCCTGCTGGATTTGTAGCTTGCTGATGGAGGCGGTAAGCGCCGCAATCTCACCGTTTAACGAGGTGAGGGCCTGCTGGGTTTCCCGCAGCTGACGGCTGGCCTGAGCAATGATTTTTTCCTGGCTCTGCAGCTGGTCGAGCAGCTTACCGCGCTGCTGCTTCTGCTGCTGAACGCTTTTTTCCTTGGCCGCAATATCCTGTTGCAGGCTGGACAGCGCAGACTTGTTATCGTCCGCGTGGCTTACCGCAGGCAGCAGTAAAAGACCAGCGCAAAACAGGCTGGCAGACAGGGTGAACATGCCCAATCGTGACGGAGTGGCCGGGGCTAATCCGTTAGCGGGGGTTCGGAAATATGAAACTGTCGCTTTTTCCCTCATAGGAGGAGGATTATTCCACGATGAACAGCGGCTTACCAGCGTCCATAGCGGCTTTTGCGTTTCTATCAGTGTCAAAAAGAGGAGTGAAGACAAAGAAAAGTCCTAAGAGAAAACAAAATACTGCTGGTGGCCTGTATAAGAAAACAGCGCTTGAGATTAACGCAATCCTGGCCTGAGCAGACTATTTTGTCCTGACGCAATTTTTTTGGGAAATCTGCCGCAGAAAACGCAACTCTGACCGCATCACGGCTGTACATGAAACGCCTGGCAGGTATACTCAGAAGCCTTGTTTTCGCTTATTAACCCTTTCGGGAGTTGTTACCCCTCATGCAAGATATTATGCAGTTCGCAGGCAACCATACCATTCTCAGTCTGGCATGGGTCGTCCTGCTGGTTTTAGTGATCGTGACCACCGTTAAAGGCATGTTCTCCAAAGTAAAAACGATTAGCCGCGGCGAGGCGACCCGTTTGATCAATAAAGAAGAAGCCGTAGTGGTCGACGTGCGTGGGCGCGATGACTTCCGTAAAGGCCATATTTCTAACGCGATTAACGTGCTGGCTGCCGATATCAAAAAAGGGAGCTTTAGCGAACTGGAAAAATATAAGGCGCAGCCGGTTATCGTGGTGTGCGCTAACGGCGTTTCTGCCGCAGAACCTGCTGCCCAGCTAACCGCAGCCGGCTTTGAACAGGTTTTCATTTTAAAAGATGGTGTATCAGGCTGGAGCGGTGAAAACCTTCCGCTGGTGCGCGGCAAATAATCTCTGGAGGTAAGGTATGGCGAACGTTGAGATCTACACCAAAGCAACCTGTCCTTTTTGCCATCGGGCGAAAGCGCTGCTGAGTCAAAAAGGGGTGAACTATCAGGAAATCGCTATCGACGGCGATGCTGAGAAGCGCGAAGAGATGATCAAACGCAGCGGCCGTACCACCGTTCCGCAAATTTTTATTGATGCACAGCACGTTGGCGGCTGTGACGACCTTTACGCCCTTGATGGCCGCCAGGGCCTCGACCCGCTGTTAAAATAAAACGGGCAAGTGGCGCAATAACGGATTATTAACCCATAGGATTACGTAACATGTCAGAACAAAACAATACCGAGATGTCTTTCCAGATCCAGCGTATCTACACGAAAGATGTCTCTTTTGAAGCGCCAAACGCACCCCAGGTTTTCCAGAAAGAGTGGGAACCAGAAGTGAAGCTGGATCTGGATACGGCATCCTCTCAGCTGGCAGACGATGTGTATGAAGTCGTCCTGCGCGTAACCGTGACCGCGACCGTTGGTGAAGAAACCGCGTTCCTGTGTGAAGTGCAGCAGGCGGGCATCTTCTCCGTGGCCGGTATCGACGGCAACCAGATGGCGCATTGCCTGGGCGCATACTGCCCGAACATTCTGTTCCCTTATGCACGCGAATGCATTACCAGCCTGGTTTCCCGTGGTACTTTCCCGCAGCTTAACCTGGCGCCAGTAAACTTTGACGCGCTGTTTATGAACTACCTCCAGCAGTCAAGCGAAGGCGCCGCACCGCAACAGGATGCCTGATGCCTGCTTCAATGAGCGTTATCGGTGCCGGCTCGTACGGCACCGCTTTAGCTATCACGCTGGCCCGAAACGGTCACGACGTGGTGATGTGGGGCCATAACCCACAGCATCTGGCGCAGCTCCAGGCTGACCGCTGCAATGCGGCTTTCCTGCCCGATGTCCCCTTTCCTGATTCACTGAGCCTTGAAAGCTCGCTGGCTAAGGCCATTGCCGCCAGCCGCGATCTGCTGGTCGTGGTTCCCAGCCACGTATTCGGCGACGTTTTACAGCAGATTAAACCGCATCTGCGTGCGGATTCCCGGATTGTCTGGGCAACAAAAGGCCTGGAAAAAGAAACGGGAAGGCTGTTGCAGGACGTGGCTCGCGAGATTCTGGGCGACAAATTGCCACTGGCGACTATTTCCGGACCGACGTTTGCTAAAGAGCTGGCGGCGGGCATGCCGACGGCGATTGCCCTGGCTGCAACGGATGCCGAATTTGCCGATGATATTCAGCAGCTGCTGCACTGCGGCAAAAGCTTCCGCGTTTATAGCAACTCCGACTTTATCGGCGTGCAGCTTGGCGGCGCGGTAAAAAACGTTATTGCTATCGGTGCCGGTATTTCAGACGGGATTGGTTTTGGCGCGAATGCCAGAACGGCGCTCATCACCCGTGGACTGACGGAAATGACGCGTCTGGGCGTGGCGCTGGGAGCCGACCCCACTACCTTTATGGGAATGGCAGGCCTGGGCGATCTGGTGCTGACCTGTACCGATAACCAGTCGCGCAACCGTCGCTTTGGCATGATGCTGGGGCAGGGCGTCGATGTAGAAACCGCGCAAAAGACCATTGGTCAGGTAGTGGAAGGATTCCGAAATACCAAAGAAGTCAGGGCGCTGGCCGCGCGCTGCGGCGTAGAGATGCCGATAACCGAGCAAATTTATCAGGTATTGTATTGCCAAAAAAACGCGCGGGAGGCAGCATTAAGCCTGCTCGGGCGCGCAAGGAAAGACGAAAACAGCACCAGCTGAGACAGGGAAGCGCCGCGCTGTAGCATTCTTTTATTTGATGGGGAGTAAAGTAATGCCGTGTGTAGATCCTGAACTGGTCTGGGATTATATCAAAGAGGAAGCGCGTGCGCTGGCGGAGTGCGAACCGATGCTGGCCAGTTTTTATCATGCCACGCTATTGAAGCATGACGATCTGGGCAGCGCGCTGAGCTATATGCTGGCCAACAAGCTGGCGAATCCCATTATGCCTGCCATCGCCATCCGCGAAATTGTTCAGGAAGCCTACAAGCAGGATGCGAGCATGATCCAGTCCGCCGCCTGTGATATCCAGGCCGTGCGCCAGCGCGATCCGGCCATTGATAAATATTCCACGCCGCTGCTCTACCTGAAAGGTTTTCACGCCTTACAGGCTTACCGTATCGGGCACTGGCTATGGAAGGAAGGCCGCCGCGCGCTGGCCGTTTATCTGCAAAACGAGGTCTCTGTTTCTTTTGCCGTCGATATTCATCCGGCAGCGACAATTGGCCGCGGCATTATGCTTGACCATGCTACGGGCATCGTGGTGGGCGAAACGGCGGTTATTGAAGATGACGTCTCTATTTTGCAGTCGGTAACGCTGGGCGGTACAGGGAAAACCAGCGGCGATCGCCATCCTAAAATTCGTGAAGGCGTAATGATCGGCGCGGGCGCAAAGGTCCTGGGCAATATCGAAGTAGGGCGCGGCGCGAAAATTGGCGCGGGTTCCGTGGTGCTGCAGCCCGTCCCGCCGCACACTACCGCTGCGGGCGTGCCGGCGCGCATCGTTGGTAAACCCAGCAGCGATAAACCCTCAATGGAAATGGATCAGCATTTCAACGGTATGGTGCCGGGCTTTGAGTTTGGCGACGGTATCTGACTGTCTCGCAGGCCAGCATCACGCCTGTCACTTCTTAAGCAGCGCGCCCGCATAGTCGAGCTGGCGCCACGCTTCATAAACCACCACGGAAACGGCATTTGACAGGTTCATGCTGCGGCTGTCCGGCTGCATAGGGATGCGAATTTTCTGCTGCGGCGGTAGCGCATCCAGAATCGTTGCCGGTAATCCACGGGTTTCAGGTCCAAACAGCAAATAATCGCCAGGCTGATAACTTACCGCGCTATGTGCTGGCGTCCCTTTCGTTGTTAAGGCGAAAAGACGCTGCGGCGCTTCTGCGCTCAGGAAAGCGGCATAGTCGGCGTGACGCTGAATAGCAGTAAATTCATGGTAATCCAGCCCGGCGCGGCGTAAACGCTTGTCGTCCCACGTAAAGCCCAGTGGTTCAATCAAATGCAGGCGGAAGCCGGTATTGGCGCACAGGCGAATGATATTGCCGGTGTTTGGGGGAATTTCAGGTTCAAAAAGTACGATATTCAGCATCGGCTGCGGCCCTCGGTCAGAAGGGCCGCAGCATAGCAAATTATTCGCAATGGATCAGGTATGTTGCCGACATGCGGAGCAGTGGGCAGATAAACGGCTTTCCGTCTGCCCCTGGCGAACTAGTTATTGCTGGTATAAAGCGGTAGCCAGAGCGTCAGCCGCAGGCCACCTAACGGACTATCATCTGCCTTTACCCAGCCGCGATGCTGCTGAATGGCCGTTTCTACAATAGCCAGCCCCAGACCGGTACCACCGGATTCACGATCGCGCGCTTCATCGGTTCGGTAAAATGGCCGGAAAATTTGCTCACGATCTTCAGCGCTAACGCCCGGGCCATCATCATCCACATGGATAGTAATGCCCTGTTTATCTACGGAAAAGCTCACCATGATTTTAGTATGTGAGTAGCGTAGCGCGTTACGAACAATATTTTCCAGGGCGCTATCCAGCGCGCTCGGGTTGCCGTAAAGCGGCCACGGACCCGGTGGATAAGGGACTTCCAGCGTTTTCCCCATTTGTTCTGCTTCAAACCGGGCATCATCCAGTACGCCAGACCACAAATGATTTGCCTTCATCGCCTCGCTGACCAGCGCGTTTTTATGCTGGGTGCGCGAAAGCACCAGCAGATCGTTGATCATGCCGTCCAGCCTTTGCGCTTCCATCTCGATACGCTGAAGTTCCTTGCCTTCACCATGCCGCCGCCGCATTAGCGCGGTAGCCAGCTGTAAGCGCGTTAGCGGCGTACGGAGTTCATGTGAGATATCGGACAGCAGGCGCTGCTGCGCGGTCATCATCCGCTCCAGCGCGCTGACCATCTGATTGAAGCTTGAGCCTGCGGCAAGGAATTCTTGCGGCCCCGCTTCCAGCTCCGGTCGTTGTCGAAGATTGCCTGCCGCGACATCATCGGCAGCATGCTTGAGTTTGCGCGCCGGTTTCGCCAGGCTCCACGCCAGCCACAGCAGCAGCGGCGAGCTAATCAACATCGTCACTATCAGCAGCAGTAGCGGACGATCGAACAGTAGATTGATAAAGTCGAGCTGCGAGCTGCCGGCAGGTCTGATCAGATAGAGCTGGTAGCTGTCTTCACCGTCACGCACGGAAAAGGGCCCAATCATTTCGATCCGGCCATACTTCTTTTTCTGCGGGTGATCGGCGTTGTCCGACTGGCCAATAAAGTTGCGAATGACCTGCATTTCGCTGTGTTGCGCGCCGATAACGCGTCCTTCGCTGGTAACCAGCAGCAGGCGTTGTCCCGGCGGCGCCCACTTATCGATGGCGCGGAACAGCCTGCGCCACCACATTAAATCGTTGGGCGGATCCTGCATCAGTTCCGCTTCCACGTGCTGTTCAATCATGGTGCCCTGCCGCTGCTCATTATCGAGCAGCGGCGTCATCTGACGGGTATCAAGTTTGGGAACCATCAGCACCAGCATCAACACCAGCGCCAGCGTAAGCCAAAAAATAGCGAAGATGCGGGTAGTTAAACTGGAAATCATGTAGCGGAAACCATCAGATAGCCCCGGCCACGCAGCGTTTTAAACCAGGGATGCCCATCCTTGCGATCCGGCAATTTACGGCGCAGGTTGGAAATATGCATATCGATAGCGCGGTCGAACGGCGTTAAGCGTTTGCCCAAAACTTCCTGGCTCAAATGCTCGCGAGAAACAACCTGGCCCAGATGCTGCGCCAGCAGGTAGAGCAGCGTAAATTCAGTCCCCGTTAAATCCAGCGCGATATCGTCAAAGCTGGCTTCCTGACGGCCCGGATTAAGACGCAAATGGTCCACTTCCAGGGTAGGAGAGCTGCTGTCGTGCTGCTGTTGCTGCTCGCTCCAGTTAGAACGGCGCAAAATAGCGCGTATGCGAGCCACCAGCTCACGGTCGTTAAAAGGCTTAGGCAGATAATCGTCAGCGCCCAGCTCAAGCCCCAGTACGCGATCCAGCTCGCTTCCGCGCGCTGTCAGCATAATCACCGGCGTCTGATGCTGCTGACGCAGCTCTTTTAACGTGTCGATACCGTTCTTTTTCGGCATCATAACGTCCAGAAGCAAAAGATCGACAGAGCTGTCCAACACGGCCAGCGCCTGTTCACCGTCGCCAGCAACCAGAACATCAAAGCCTTCCATTTCAAGCAATTCTTTCAATAGCGAAGTCAGTTCGCGATCGTCGTCAACCAACAGGATTTTATTCATTTTTTATCGCCCTCCACAGGCAAAATACCGTGAACGAATGCCCGTAATCCATGACTTTACGTAGTTTTACACCCCCTGACGCATGTTTGCAGCTGCCTCCGTAGACTGGTTTCTGTTGAATCAAAAGATGGAAACCAACCTGGGAGTAAACGATGCGCAAAGTTACCGCCGTCGTTGTGGTTCCGGCACTGATCTTAAGCTTTTCTACCGCCAGAGCCGCCGATGTGACGACTGACGAGATGCATCAAAGCGGGACGGTGCCAGGCAGTATGGCGCAAATTCTGCAAGGTCAGATGTTTGACGGCATCAATCTTACGGAACAGCAACGCCAGCAGATGCGGGATCTGATGCAGCAGACTCGTCATGAAGGTTCGCCCATAAGTATTAGCGATTTAGAGCAGCTGCACACCATGATTATTGCAGATAAATTCGATGCAGCGGGCTATAAAACGCGGGTTGATAAAATTGCTCAGGCTGAAGTGGTAAGACAGGTCGAAATGGCGCAGGTGCGCAACCAGATGTATCACCTGCTAACGCCGGCCCAGCAGACAGTCCTGAACCAGAAATACCAGCAGCGCATGAATGAAATGCGCAGGCTGACTGAAACGCAGCAGGCTTCGTCGCTGCAGGCAGTAAGCAACACCGGCAGTCACCAGTAACAGAATATCCCTTTTTTCCTTGCCATAGACACCATCCCTGTCTTCCCCCTCATGATGAGGGGGCTTTTTTTATCAGAAATTCGGTATACTTAACGCTCTGCCCTGAACGGAGTTTGGTATGGCACAGCATTATGCCCGTCTGGTTAGCTCCGCCGCGCTGGCGGCAACAATTCTGGCTTCACTGCTACTGATAGTGAAAATATTTGCCTGGTGGTATACCGGCTCGGTGAGCCTGCTGGCGGCACTGGTGGATTCACTGGTGGATATCGCCGCTTCTATGACCAATCTCTTTGTCGTACGTTATTCCCTGCAACCCGCTGATGACGAACATACTTTCGGGCATGGCAAAGCCGAATCCCTGGCCGCCCTGGCGCAAAGCATGTTTATTTCAGGTTCCGCACTTTTTCTTTTTCTGACCGGTTTGCAACATCTGACCACACCTGCTGAAATGCGAGCGCCGCTGGTTGGGATTGTAGTGACGCTGATCGCACTTTTTTCAACGCTGCTTCTGGTCGCGTTTCAGCGCTGGGTGGTGCGGAAAACGCATAGCCTGGCGATTCGCGCCGATATGCTGCACTATCAGTCCGACGTTGTGATGAACGGCGCCATTCTGGTCGCGTTAGGACTGAGCTGGTACGGGTTTAAACGTGCGGATGCACTGTTTGCCTTAGGCATCGGCGTCTGGATACTCTACAGCGCATTACGCATGGGCTACGAAGCGGTACAGCTGCTGCTGGACAGGGCATTGCCGGAAGCGGAAAAACAGGGAATCGTAAAAATAGTAACAAACTGGCCAGGCGTTGAAGGCGTGCACGATATTCGTACCCGCCAGTCCGGGCCGACACGCTTTATTCAGCTGCATCTTGAGTTAAAAGACCAGCTCACGCTGTTCCAGGCCCATCGGATTGCGGAAGATGTGGAAAGGGCGTTACTGAAAGCTTTTCCTGGTTCTGATATTACTATCCACCAGGATCCCTGTTCAGTCGTGCCGGAAAAGCCGCTGGATGGGTTATGATCGCCTTATATTTAAAAGAGTTAACTGGAAATTGCCCTGAAGAGTTATTTTGCGTCGAAAAAATAGCAGAATGATCTCTGACCTGAATCAATTCAGCTACAGGGCTTTGATATACTATTGCCAACATTAGCCATAGATCGCTCGCGTACGCCGCTCCCCACGGCGTTCAGACTTTAAAATTTGCATCAACAAGTTCAGAGGTTGTCATGATCAAAAAAATCGGTGTACTGACAAGCGGCGGTGACGCGCCTGGCATGAATGCAGCTATTCGGGGTGTCGTTCGTGCGGCGCTGAGCGAAAATCTTGAAGTTTTTGGCATTTACGATGGTTACCTGGGATTGTATGAAGATCGCATGGCGACGCTGGATCGCTATAGCGTTTCCGACATGATTAACCGCGGCGGCACCTTTCTGGGCTCAGCGCGTTTTCCTGAATTCCGCGAAGAGTCTACGCGCGCCGTAGCCATTGAGAACATGAAAAAGCGCGGTATTGATGCGCTGGTGGTCATTGGCGGTGACGGCTCCTATATGGGTGCCAAACGCCTGACGGAAATGGGCTTTCCCTGCATCGGCCTGCCAGGCACCATTGATAACGACGTAGCCGGTACGGATTACACTATTGGTTATTTCACCGCGCTGGAAACGGTTGTCGAAGCGATTGACCGTTTACGCGACACCTCTTCCTCACATCAGCGTATTTCTATCGTTGAGGTTATGGGCCGTTACTGCGGCGATCTGACGCTGGCTGCGGCCATTGCTGGTGGCTGTGAGTTTATTGTACTGCCGGAGATCCCTTTTACTCGCGAAGAGCTGGTAGAAGAGATTAAAGCAGGGATCGCAAAAGGCAAAAAGCATGCGATTGTGGCCATTACCGAACATATCTGCGATATCGACGAGCTGGCAAAATATATCGAATCCGAAACCAAACGCGAAACCCGCTCGACGGTGCTGGGACATATTCAGCGTGGCGGCGCGCCGGTCGCTTACGATCGTATCCTTGCCTCGCGTATGGGAGCCTACTCAATTGAGCTGCTGCTGCAAGGCTACGGCGGCCGCTGCGTAGGTATCCAGAACGAGAAGATGGTTCATCATGACATTATTGACGCCATTGAAAACATGAAGCGTCCGTTTAAAGGTGACTGGCTGGATACGGCTAAAAGACTGTACTAGAAAGAATCCCACATCCCGAGGCGCTGATTAACAGCGCCTCCCTCCTGATATTCCATTCGGTTATTAAACCTGTTTTTTAATTCTTTAAGTCGTGAATCACTTTGTGTCACGCTCTCAGCCAGTTAAAAACTTTGGGAGCGCGCATAATGAAAAAGTGGAGTGTCGGATTGACCTTATTGCTGGCTTCGACCAGCGTTCTGGCGAAAGATATCCAGCTGTTGAACGTCTCGTACGATCCAACTCGTGAACTGTACGAACAGTACAACAAAGCATTCAGCGCGCACTATAAGCAGGAAACGGGCGACAACGTGGTCATTCGCCAGTCGCACGGTGGTTCCGGCAAACAGGCTACCTCTGTAATTAACGGTATTCGTGCCGATGTCGTCACGCTGGCGTTGGCTTCCGACGTGGATGCTATTGCCGATCGTGGACGTATCGATAAAAACTGGATCAAGCGCCTGCCTGATAACTCTGCGCCTTACACCTCCACCATCGTTTTCCTCGTGCGCAAAGGCAATCCAAAGCAAATTCACGACTGGCAGGATCTGACGAAGCCGGGCGTTTCCGTGATTACGCCAAATCCGAAAACCTCGGGCGGCGCGCGCTGGAATTACCTGGCAGCATGGGGCTGGGCGCTGGATAAAAATAATGGCGACACGGCAAAAGCGCAGGCCTATATCAAAGCGTTATTTAAAAACGTAGAGGTACAGGACTCCGGCGCACGCGGTGCAACCAATACCTTCGTAGAGCGCGGTATTGGCGATGTACTGATTGCCTGGGAAAATGAGGCTTACCTGGCCGTTAATAAACTGGGAAAAGATCAGTTTGAAATCGTTACGCCGAGCGAATCAATCCTTGCGGAACCTACTGTTTCAGTAGTGGATAAAGTCGTGGATTCTCGCGATACGCGCAAAGTGGCCGAAGATTATCTGAAGTATCTCTACTCGCCGGAAGGCCAGGAGATTGCCGCGCAAAACTACTATCGTCCACGCGATCCGGCAGTAGCGAAGAAATATGCGAAAACTTTTGCGCCAGTGAAATTGTTTACCATCGACGATCCTAAATTCGGCGGCTGGACTAAAGCGCAAAAAACGCACTT
Source organism: Erwinia phyllosphaerae (assembly GCF_019132875.1). Classification (GTDB taxonomy): domain Bacteria; phylum Pseudomonadota; class Gammaproteobacteria; order Enterobacterales; family Enterobacteriaceae; genus Erwinia; species Erwinia phyllosphaerae. Next base: position 57,261 of record NZ_JAHSPF010000013.1, on the reverse strand, counting down.
TGCGGATGGCGGGACTTACGACCAGGCTATGCAGCGCTAAAGTATTCTGTTTGCCACGTCAGCAGAGCCCAAAAAAGTACCTCAGGGTACGAAAGGTTTGACCTGCCGTGGCAACGTTTATTGAAAAAGCGCTGGCACGGTTGGCCCGAGCTTTTTGCTAGGAGGCAAAAAGCGGCATTTATACCAGTCTGAAGCGCTTCATCCAGAGCTTGTCGTGATTTTACACGTTAAGTTGCCCGCTATCTGAAAGCCGATCGCTCGATCGGCTTTTTGCTTTTCCCTCTTATTTCGACTTTACTTCTTGCGCTATCCCGCTGAATAAAAGTATCTAATTGCGAATAGTCACTCAGGTTTATTATTTAGCATGACCTTTAGCAATGATTCGTTTACATTATGCACAGTAAATAGAGCAGAGGTTTTCTATCATGCAGGGACGAAAGCTTGTCCTGATTGTGGTTATTGCGGCCGTCGTCGCAGCCACCGGTTTGACGGCGCTGGAACATAAAAATAATGCCAATGCTTTATGGAATATCGTTAGCCAGCAATGTATTCCCAATCAGCAGCAAAATAATGATGCTACGCCGTGTCGGCTGGTGGATTTACACAATGGCTATGTAGTAATGAAAGACCGGGAAGGCCCGCTGCAATTCCTGCTGCTGCCGGTAAAGAAAATTACCGGCATTGAAAGTCCACAACTGCTGAATCCTTTTACGCCTAACTTTTTTGCCGAAGCCTGGCGCGCCCGACACTATATGGAAGAGCGACGCGGCTCGCCTGTTGCCGACAGCGCGGTGGCGCTGAGTATTAACTCGCAGCGCGGCAGAACGCAAAATCAGCTGCATATCCATATTTCATGTTTGCGCCCGGATATTCGCCGCCAGCTGGACAGCCTGAACGCGTCACTGAACGCCAGCTGGCAGTCGGTACAGCTGGGGAAACACCTTTACCAGCTCCGCACCGTGACCAGAGACGAACTGAAAAAAACCAGCCCGTTTATTCGGGTAGCAAACGAATTGCCGGGCGCGCGTGAGGAGATGGGGAAATATGGCATAGCGGTTGCGGCTATGCCGGATGGACGTCGCGTGCTGATGGTGATTAAACGTAATCTGCTGATGCTTAACCGGGGCTCGGCGGAAGAGCTGCAGGATCACAGCTGCGCTATCTTGCAGCCGTCATCCTGATTTTTTCAGACCGGGGCCTCAGGCGCTGGCTCTTCCGGGTCATCGGCATATTTTGCGGTGGCAATCCAGGCGGCGCAGAACAGCGTCAGGCGGGCAAAGAAATAGAAGAAAGCCATCAGGCCCAGCACCGAACCAAACGCCGCGCCGGAAGGCGACGAGGCCAGTTTCGGCAGCGTCATCGTCATAATCGCTTTAATCACTTCAAAGCCGATAGCGGCCAGCAGCGTACCGCGAAACAGCGCTTTTTTACGCGGCTTATGGCGCGGTAACCGCCAGAAAATCCACAAAAATAGCAGATAATTAGCCAGGATAGAGATCGACAGCGCGATGGTGGTCATCGCCGGACGCAGCCACTCAATTCCGTCCAGGCCCAGCGCCCGTACGATGGCATCCTGAGCCGCACCGGCTACGGAAGTCAGCGTAATGGTGATAAACAGTGCCAGCACCAGGCCAATGAGCGAGATAAAATCGCGCGTGTATTTAAAGTAAATCTTCTCTTTGTCCTGCTGGTTACGCTCCCAGACATCGCGCGACTGGGCGCGAACGGCTTCACGCAGGTTACCCATCCAGCTAATGCCGGAATAGAGCGCAACCAGCAAACCGGTAATCCCTACCGTGGTGCGCTGCTGAACCGCTGTTTTAACAGTGTTTTGCAGCGTGGTCGCCAGCGTAGGGTCGCTAATGCTGTTCACCATTTTATCAATCAGGCCGGTCAGTAAATCCTGGTTAGAGGCCAGCACGAAACCGATACCGGCAAAGGTCACCATCAAAATGGGGATCAGCGACAGAAAAGAAAAGTAGGTAATCGCTGCGCCAAACTGGCTGCCCATCCGATCGTTAAAGCGTTCGCCCGCACGGATAAAGTGCGCTACTGCCGGAATAGCCTGAAACCAGCTCGCCAGTCGGGAGACGCGCGTAATCGACTTATCGACGGTTTTATTGCCGGTTTTGATATTAATCAGCGGGCTGGCCTCTTTTTTTTGAGGACGTTCAGTCGTTTTTTCCTTCATGAATCCTTCTTTATATCCTTCAATAACATGGCGTAAAACAAATTATAGTCGCGCGATCAGACCACGTAATGTTTCATTGCCTGACTAAGCCAGTCCATAAAGACCTGTACCCGCCGCGTCAGGTTACGGCGGTGCGGATAAATCAATGAAACCGGCATCGGTTCCGCCCGGAAATGCGGCAGGATCTCGACCAGCTTTTTCTCCTTCAACGCCTTGCGGGCGCCGCGCTCGGGCACCTGGATAATGCCCAGGCCAGCCAGACAGGCGGCACGATAGGTCTCCGTGCTGTTGACCGTGACCGTGCCGCCAGTCTTAATATATCGGCAGATCTTTCCGTCAAAAAATTCAAAGCCCGGAGGCTGTACGCCAATCTGCTGGCTGTAATGCACCATCGCATGCGAGGCGAGGTCATCCAGCGTCGTGGGCGTGCCGAAACGCGTCAGATAATCCAGGCTGGCGCAGTTAATGATCGTTAGCTTTCCCAATGGCCTGGCAATCAGTCCAGAATTTTCCAGCGTGCCCACTCGCACCACGCAGTCAAACCCTTCGCGCACAACATCCACTCGCCGATCGCTGCTGCTCAGCTCCAGCTCAATACCGGGATAATTTTGCATAAAACCGGGCAGCAGCGGCAAAACATAATCACAAGCCATACTGACCGGCATATCTACACGTAGCCGGCCGCTTAACGTCGCAGGGTCGTGCTGAAACAGGGAATCCATTTCGTCCAGCGTCGCCAGCACGTCGCGACAGCGCTCATAATAAACCTGGCCATCCTGGGTAAGCTGGACGCGACGCGTAGTACGATGCAGCAAACGAACGCCCATCATATTTTCCAGTGATTGTAACTGACGTGACAAACTGCCTTTTGGCAGCCCCATACTCTCCGCAGCACGGGTAAAGCTCTGAAGTTCAGCTACTCTGACAAAAACCTGCATTGCTTGAATTTTATCCATTGGCGCGCTCATTGTTGTTGAAATTGAAACAGTGAAGCGTATTCAGGGATATTTATAGATCGCTTTGCCCGCAATATCCTGTTTTTTATCCACAGTGAAACCCGGAGATTTGAAATGAGCCATAAAATTGCAGTGATTACCGGCGGTAGCCGCGGTTTAGGTCGAAATGGGGCGCTGAAGCTGGCGGAAAAGGGCGTTGACGTCATTTTGACCTGGCGCGGAAAAGAGCCGGAAGCGTTAGAGACGGTGAAGGAGATCGAGGCGCTGGGAGCCCGTGGCGTGGCGCTTCAGCTGAATGTGAGCGACAGCCAGGCTTTCCCTGCTTTTGTCGATGAAGTAAAAAAACAGCTGAAAGCCGTCTGGCAGCGCGACAGCTTTGATTATTTAGTGAACAACGCCGGCACGGCCCTGCATGAGCCTTTTATTTCTACCACGGAGGCGCAGTTCGACGAGCTGGTTAACGTCCATTTTAAAGGACCGTTTTTCCTGACCCAGTTGTTACTGCCGCTAATGGTTAACGGCGGCAGCATTCTGAATATCTCCAGCGGTCTGACCCGCTTCAGTCAACCCGGTTCAGGTGCTTATGCGGCCATGAAAGGCGCGATGGAGGTGCTGACGCGCTATCAGGCGAAAGAGCTGGCGGCAAGGGGGATCAGAGTCAACATTCTGGCCCCCGGCGCTATCGAAACGGATTTCAGCGATGGCAGAGTGCGTGACAACCCTCAGGTAAACGCTTTTATCTCTTCGGTTACGGCGCTTGGTCGACCGGGCGTGCCGGATGATATTGGTAAAGCCATCGCGATGTTGCTCAGCGAAGAGAGCGGCTGGATTACCGGCCAGCGTATTGAAGCCTCTGGCGGAATGTTTTTGTGAGAGATCAACATGCCGGAAATGGTGATTTCCGGCACGCAAACATCAGATGCGGATCTCGCCGTCAATCACCGTTACCGTGTGGCCGCCGATCCAGGGATGGCCAGCCGCCCAGTTAACGTTGAGACGTCCTGCACGCTGGAGAGCGGTTCCCTGGCGTACCCGGTAATCCAGTTCGACGCCCTGCGCCTGAAAATAGCGGGCAAGACAGGCGTTAGCGCTGCCGGTCACCGGATCTTCACACAGTGAACCATGCTCCATAAGCAGGCCGCGTACTTCATACTGTTCCTCTTCTCCCTGTAGCGGGCCAAACGGCATCACGCCCGTGACGCGGGCTTTTTTCAACAGCCGTTCAAATTCCGTCACGTCAGGCCGGATAGCCAGCACCGCCTCAGCGGAAATCATCGGCACCAGCAGAAAACGGATCCCCATATCGGCCACCATCACCGGCAGCTTTGTCTCAAACGCATTGCTGTTCAGCGCGCTGGATAAAGGCGCGTCGTTAAATTCGGTCAGCGTCGCTTCGGGTGCGGCAAAGGCCAGTGCGCCGTTGTCGCCAATGCGGATCGTCACCAGCCCCAGCTCGCACTGCTGCACAATCTGCCCCGCTTTTTTCAGGCTGATTCCTGACTCCAGAAGCGCGTGCGCAGTACCCAGCGTCGGGTGGCCGGCAAAAGGCAGTTCGCCGTCCGGAGTAAAAATCCTTACCCGATAATCAGCCTGCGGATCGGTGGCAGGCAGCACGAACGTGGTTTCCGATAAGTGCGTCCAGCGGGCCGTAGCCTGCATCTGTGCCGTACTCAGATCGTCCGCCGCCAAAATCACCGCCAGCGGGTTACCGTTCAGGGGGGAAGAAGTAAAAACATCGACCTGCTTAAAAGCGCGTAATTGCGTCATAACAAAGCCCTTTCCGTTAACAATATTTGAGAGTATCAGGAATTTTCACGATCGGAACCCGTGAGAGATGCTATTTTCAGGACTGGAGTAACGTTTTCAGTTCGCGCTGAAAAGGGTAGGAATAGCCAAAACCTGAACAAAAAAAGTGACGGAATTATGCTGAAAATACTGGGGCGAGCTTCGTCCATCAATGTTCGAAAAGTCCTGTGGACCTGTGAAGAACTGGGGATTGCCTTTGAGCGGGAAGAGTGGGGTGACGGTGCAAAATCGCCCCAGGACGCGGAATTTAAGGCACTCAATCCCAACGCGCTGATGCCGGTTATCCGGGATGATGAGTTCGTCCTGTGGGAGTCGAACGCGATTATTCGCTATCTGGCAAATGCTTACGACGGCAGCTGGCTTTATCCACAGGAGCCACGTCCGCGTGGGTTAATCGATCAGTGGATTGACTGGCAGGCGACCGAATTAAACACCTCCTGGCGCTATGCGTTCATGTCGCTGGTGCGGCACTCTCCCGCCCATCAGGATCCGCGCCTGCTGGCCGCCGCCTGCAAAGGCTGGAGTTACACCATGGCCATTCTGAATCAGCAACTGGAACGTACCGACGCCTATGTTGCCGGTAGCGCCTTTTCGCTGGCCGATATCCCGATAGGCTTGTCGGTGAACCGCTGGTACGAAACGCCAATAGAGCATCCGGAGCTACCGGCGGTGCGCGCCTATTACGAACGGCTGACAAAGCGTAAAGCCTATGCGCACTGGGGACGTAACGGTATGCCGTGAGCCGGGTTAGCTGATGCCGGCCGGGATGCCGCTTAATTCACAGGCCAGCGCGCCTGTCCGCTTCAGCGCCCAGGTATAGCGTTCGTCGAAAGGATAACAGCAGGTCAGGCGAATGGCGCTGTTGCAGCGATCGCTCAGCGTATAGAGCGCGCCGGGCGTGAGGCAGATTTTTTCCTGCAGCAGGCGGTGAAACAGCTCAATGCAGTCCACCTGGCCCGGTAGCTCGACCCAGAAGATAAAGCCGCCGCCGGGCAGCGTCGCCCGCGTTCCCTGAGGAAAATGCCGGGCAATCAGTCCGCGAGCTTCGTCCATGTGCGCGGCGTAGCGACGGCGCATGGTGCGCAGATGGTGGTCATAACCGCCAGACTCCAGAAATAATCCCAGCGTTTCGCTTAACAGTTTCGATTCGGTCAGTGATGAAACCGACTTCAGCCGCGCCAGCTGTTCGCTAAAACGGCCTGCTGCCACCCAGCCCACATGAAAATCGGGCGCGACCGTTTTGGTAAAACTGGCGCAGTGTATTACCCAGCCATCGGTATCAAAGGCTTTTACCGCAGGCGAAAGCGGCCAGCAAAATTGCAGCTCGCAATACAGCCCATCTTCAATCAGCGGCACCTGGTAATGGTTAACCAGCTTCGCCAGCCGCTTTTTATCTTCCAGCCGCATGGTGCATCCCAGCGGGTTTTGTACCGTCGGCATTGCGACCAGCGCCTGAATACGCTGTTCTCGTAATACTAGCTCCAGCGCGTCCAGCGACAGGCCATACTGAGGGTCGGTAGGAATTTCCAGGACTTTTAGCCCCAGGCTGGCAAGAAGCGGGAAAAGATAAAAATAGGTGGGCGTCTCAACCCCGACACAGTCGCCAGGCTTAGTGACCGCCCGCAAAGCCAGCTGTAGCGCCTCCATACAGCCGTGCGTCAGCGTAATATCTTCAGTGGTCAGCTTCATGCCCAAATCCGTGACGCGACGGGCGATTTCGCGACGCAGCCGCTCGCTGCCGGGCGGAAGCGCGTAGCGGCCAATCAGCCCGGGTTCACGACGCAGCAGCGAAGCCATGATGCGGCTAATTTTTGCCGTCGGAAAGAAGTCACTGTTTTGCGGACACGCCAGCGAAATATTGATGTAGTCAGGATGGTTTTGCGCGGCAAAAACGGCATCGATCAAATCCAGTTTCTCGCTGCTGGGCGAACGTACCTGCGTTCGATGGTTGCCGGGGGCTTTTACCGAAGGCAGCACGCCGCGCACGTAGTAGCCAGACTGCGGCCTGGCCTCAATTAAACCGCGATCTTCCAGCAGCCGATAAGCCGCCAGCACCGTATTAATGCTGACCTGATGGGTAGCGGCGCAGCGGCGAATAGCAGGCAGGCGACTGCCGGGCAGCCAGGTGCCCTGATGAATCGCCTGCGCCAGCGTTTCGGCCAGCTGGTGATATAACGTGTGCTCTTGCGGTTCGATGATGGACACAGTTGGCTCTCCGGCGCAGGGGTACAGTCTGGGAGTAAACAGGATTGTAACCGTAACAATAGTGTATTTCTGAATCTGTTACCATTGGCGTGCGCTCCTTACTATGGTGTTTTCATTTACCTGCTGGAGCGCAACCATGCTCGATCCCTCTTTTTTCAGTTATGTGACCGTAATGTCCATTACGCCAGGCCCGAATAACCTGATGTTGGCCACCTCCGGCGTTAATTTTGGTATGCGCCGCACGCTGCCGATGATGTTTGGCATCACGCTGGGTTGCGCTTTGCAAATTGCCATGGCCGTGCTGCTGCTGGACAGTCTGCTGCTCTGGATGAGCGCCATTCGCCTGCCGCTGACGCTGCTGGGCTGCGCTTATCTGCTGTGGCTTTCATGGAAAATTTTTCGCGCTGGCGCGCCGGAAATGCGGGAAAAAGCCCGGCCGGTATCGCTGGTAAACGGCGCGCTATTGCAGGTGGTTAATCCCAAGGCCTGGCTGATGGCGACCAATGTGGCGCTGATCTATTCTGCCAGCAGCAGTATCGTGCCGATGATGAGCGGCTTTGCCCTGTTAAACCTGCCCTGTATCCTGGTCTGGGCCGTAATGGGTGACCGGCTGGGCAGGCACCTTCAGGTTGCGTGGAAGCTTAAAGCATTCAACAGCGTGATGGCGCTGTCGCTGGTGATTACCGTTGGCTGGATGCTGGTGGAAGTGTTGAAGCCATAAACAGTGGTCGTTACCGAATCCTGCAACATTCATGTGCAGGATTCGGTGGCAAGAAAGCCCGGGATAACAATATCGCGGGCCAAACCTATAGCGATGCTGCTTTAATCTCCCGCTTCGCCGCTGCCTTCCTGTGATGGCCATTTCCAGTCGCGCACTTCCGGAATGTCTTCGCCATGTTCGCGCACGTAAGCGTGGTGAGCGGCCAGTTTTTCCTGTAACGCATCCAGCACGTCCGCAGCTTTTTCCTGTAGGCCCGGCACGCGCAAAATCGCTTCCTGCGCCAGATGGTAACGATCCAGCTCGTTCAGCACCGTCATATCGAAAGGCGTGGTAGTGGTGCCTTCTTCATTGAATCCCCGCACGTGGAAGTTTGGATGGTTGTTACGCTGGTAGGTCAGACGATGGACCAGTGCCGGATAGCCGTGGAAAGCAAAGATAACCGGCTTGTCACGCGTAAATATTTCATCGAAATCTTGTTCTTCCAGGCCGTGAGGATGCTGCTCACGCGTTTGCAGCGCCAGCAAATCTACTACGTTAACTACGCGTACCGACAGGTCGGGCAGATATTGCCGTAGCAGATCCACCGCCGCCAGCGTTTCCATGGTGGGTACGTCGCCCGCGCAGGCCATTACCACTTCAGGCTGCTTACCCGCTTTTTCGTTACCGGCCCAAGGCCAAATCCCCATGCCTTTTTCACAGTGTGCAGCCGCTTCCTCTATCGTCAGCCACTGCGGCTCCGGCTGCTTACCGGCAATAATCACGTTGATGCGGTTCCAGGTTTTCAGGCAATGATCGCCAACCCAAAGCAGCGTGTTAGCGTCCGGCGGCAGATAAACGCGGACAACGTCGGCCTTTTTGTTGACAACGTGATCGATAAAGCCGGGATCCTGATGGCTATAGCCATTGTGGTCCTGGCGCCAGACGTGGGAGGAGAGAAGATAGTTAAGCGAGGCGATTGGCTCACGCCAGGGCAGCTTGCGGGAAACCTTCAGCCATTTAGCGTGCTGGTTAAACATAGAATCGATAATATGGATAAAGGCTTCGTAACAGTTAAACAGGCCGTGACGACCGGTCAGCAGATAACCTTCCAGCCAGCCCTGGCACTGGTGTTCGCTGAGGATTTCCATGACCCGACCATCCGGTGCCAGCTGGACGTCGTAATCGCGGATAGCTTCCATCCAGGTGCGGTTAGTGACGTCAAAAACCTTACTCAGGCGGTTAGAGGCAGTTTCATCCGGGCCAAACAGGCGGAAGTTATCGGGATTGTCGCGGAAAATAGCGCTGAGATAGCTTGCCAGCACGGCGGTGGACTGCTCCTGCGTTTCACCAGGTTTTGCAACGTCGACGGCAAACTGTCTGATATCCGGTGTTTTAAGCTCTTTTCGCAGCCGACCGCCGTTAGCGTATGGCGTCGCGCCCATCCGTTTTTCGCCTTGCGGTGCCAGCGCCTGTAGTTCAGGTTTGAGCCTGCCTTCGGCATCAAACAGATCGTCAGGATGATAGCTTTGCATCCACTCCTGCAAAAGCTGGCGGTGCTCGTCGTTTTCACGGCATTCAGAAACCGGCACCTGATGAGCGCGCCAGAAACCCTCCACTTTTTTCCCGTCTACGGTTTTGGGGCCGGTCCAGCCTTTGGGACTTCGCAGAATAATCATTGGCCAGGCGGGGATGCTGTCGCTGGCTTCGCCCTGACGCGCCTGCTGCTGGTAATGGCGGATGCGGTCAAAAGCGTAATCGAAGGCGTCGGCCATCAGGCGATGCATTTTCTGCGGATCGTCGCCGCTGACAAACAGCGGTTCGTAACCATAACCCGCAAATAGCTGGCGGAGATCGTCGTCGCTGCTGCGTCCCAGCAGCGTAGGGTTAGCAATTTTGTAGCCATTAAGGTGCAGAATCGGCAGGACGGCACCGTCCCGGGCGGCGTTTAAAAACTTGGTGCCGTGCCAGCTGGCCGCGAGCGGGCCGGTTTCGGCCTCGCCATCGCCGATCACGCAGGGCACGATAAGATCCGGATGATCGAAAGCGGCCCCAAAGGCATGCACCAGCGAATATCCTAGCTCACCGCCTTCATGGATTGAGCCGGGCGTTTCCGGCGCGGCATGGCTGGGAATGCCACCGGGAAAAGAGAACTGACGGAAAAGGCGCTGCATACCCTGAGCATCCGCACTAATTTGCGGATAAATTTCGCTGTAGGTTCCTTCCAGCCAGGTGTTTGCCACCATGCCCGGCCCGCCGTGACCGGGGCCACAGATATACAGCAGATCGACATCGCGCTGGCGAATAATGCGGTTTAAGTGCGCATAAATAAAGTTCAGCCCAGGCGTGGTTCCCCAGTGTCCCAACAGACGTGGCTTAATGTGTTCAGGCTGCAGCGGTTCACGCAGCAGAGGGTTAGCCATCAGGTAGATCTGCCCGACCGAAAGATAGTTGGCGGCGCGCCAGTAGCGGTCGAGCAGCTGAAGTTCAGAATCGGTTGCGGAATGGGGGGAAGAGGTGTCCATCTGCTGCTCCTTTTCATTTGGGTTAGCTAAAAGCATAGACGGCTGAGGGCGTTGTGCGGGAAGCGGCAGGGCGCGCGGCTGAAAAAACGGAAAGATTCTGTTTCAGACGGTAAAGCGCGGGGGGTTAGTAAAGTATCCTGCGCCAGAGACGACGCAGGATGGGCTATTGGGGCGTGGCTTCCAGTTCCAGCCCTCTGGCGGTTAAGCCTTGAGTTTGCGATATAAGCCGCTGCTTATTTACCTATCACCGACGCGCCAGCAACGGCGGCTTCATCGTTAGCAGCGGTAAACGGCGAGTAGTCGAGCTGCAGAATACGGCTGGTTTCGGCAAGTTGATGTTCGGTCGCCGCCACGTTGCCGTTCAGCTTCTGACCATAAGAAGGCATCATCATCTTCAGCTTCGCCTGCCATTTTGGCGTGGCGATTTTGTCCTTAAATACCTTGCTCATTAAATCCAGCATGGCAGTGGCGGCCGTAGAGGCGCCAGGCGACGCGCCCAGCAGCGCCGAGATGGTGCCATCCTGCGAAGTCACTACCTCCGTGCCCAGCTTCAGCACGCCGCCTTTTTGCGCATCCTTTTTAATAATCTGTACGCGCTGACCCGCCTTAACCCGACGCCAGTCCTCTTTTTTCGCTTCCGGGAAATATTCCTGTAACGCCTTGCAGCGGTCGTCATCGGTCAGCATCACCTGACCTATCAGGTACTTCACCAGATCGAAGTTATCCAGCCCGACGTGCATCATCGGCTTAAAGTTTGACGCGGTCATTGAGCCAAACATATCCCACAGCGAACCTTGCTTGAGGAATTTGGTGGAAAAGGTCGCAAAAGGCCCGAACAGCAGGACCTGTTTGCCGTCCAGCATGCGCGTATCCAGATGCGGAACGGACATAGGTGGCGCGCCGACGGAGGCCTTGCCGTAAACCTTGGCAAGATGGCGTTTTACCACCTCCGGATTTTCCGTTACCAGAAATTCACCGCCAACAGGGAAGCCTGCATAATCTTTGGCTTCCGGAATGCCCGTTTTTTGCAGCAGCGTCAGCGCCGCGCCGCCCGCACCAATAAAGATATACTTCGCGCGCAGGGTTTTTTGCTGGCCGTTGTTGTTTAAATCGGCGATGGTCACGTTCCAGCTGCCGTCGTCGTTACGCTGAAAGCCGCGCACTTCATGGCTGGCATCCAGTGAAAAACTGGGGTTCTTCTGCAGTGAAGCAACCATCTGACGCGTCATTTCACCGAAGTTCACGTCCGTACCGGTGGTAATGCGCGTGGCCGCCACGCGTTCTGTTACATCACGACCTTCCATCAGCAGCGGAACCCACTCTCTGATCTGTTCCGGATCTTCTGAATATTCCATGCCGCGGAACAGCGAGCTTTTCTGTAACGCCTCAAAGCGCTTCTTCAAAAACGCCACGTTATCCTCGCCCCAGACGAAGCTCATGTGCGGCACGGTATTAATGAAGCTGTGCGGATGGTTCAGAATGCCTTTTTGCACCAGATGCGCCCAGAACTGGCGAGAAACCTGGAAAGATTCGTTGATCTCAACGGCCTTGGTGATATCGACCGTACCGTCGGCTTTCTGCGGCGTATAGTTCATTTCCGCCAGCGCGGCGTGACCGGTGCCCGCGTTATTCCAGCCATTGGAACTCTCTACGGCCACGCTGTCCAGGCGCTCGACCATACTGATGCGCCACTCTGGCTCCAGCGCCTGTAGATAAGTACCGAGCGTGGCGCTCATAGCGCCTCCGCCGATCAGTAATACATCGATTTCTTCATCTGCCGTAGCGGCTTTCGCGGAGCCCATAACGGCCAGAAGTCCTGCTAATTTTGGCATGAGTCGACTTCTCCGTATGTTGACCAATCAACATGGTGAGCAAGCGAAACGGCGCGGCTTATAACGGGCCTCGTACGCCGTTTCACTGTATACAGGGCGTTTCCATCAAAAAAACGGATGATTAACGCGCATTAAGCGTCTCAGAAATATACCATTGTTACGCGGCAATTAAAAAATTGTTTAAAGATTAAAAATAAGAATGCTGGCCTTGCGAAGATTAGCAATCGTGATAGTGAACGGGGTAATTAAACGCTGGCTGGATTGAATGCTCTTTACTTACAACAGGATAGGTAAATAGCCCGATGGGGAAAAAATCGGCAGGGTGGATAAAAAGCAGACTTTTCTCGATCAATAAATCGGCAGGATAAAAATATTTTTCAGCGGGTGCTGGCGGGCGCTTTGTTGATTTTATGTTAATGAAATGTTTGTTTTGGCCAGGTGGACCAGCAGGGAAGTGTGATGTAGATCGAAAAAACCCGTTCCGTTACCGGAGCGGGTTTATGGTTATGCGTTTATGCTGCAATAGCAGCCTTAACGATAACGGTAAAAGCGTCCGCTATTACGCGTTTTTCGCTGCGGCAGCAGCCTTAACGATCACGGCGAAAGCGTCCGCTTTCAGCGATGCACCGCCAACCAGCGCGCCATCAATATCCGGCTGGGCAAACAGTTCAGCAGCGTTTTTATCGTTAACGGAACCGCCGTACTGAATGATGACCTGAGCCGCAACGGCCTCGTCTTTCTTCGCGATATGGTCGCGGATAAATTTGTGTACGGCCTGGGCCTGCGCTGGGGTTGCAGATTTGCCGGTGCCGATAGCCCAGACAGGCTCATAGGCAATGACCACGCCGTTGAACGCTTCTGCGCCCTGGGTGTTCAGCACGGCGTCAATCTGGCGTGCGCAAACTTCTTCGGTTTTGCCCGCTTCGTTTTCCGCTTCGGTTTCACCGATGCAAAGAACAGGGATCAGGCCCGCCGTTTTCAGCACGGCAAATTTCTTCGCAATCAGCTCATCGCTTTCTTTATGATAAGTACGACGCTCGGAGTGGCCGATAATAATGTATTTTGCGCCAACGTCTTTCAGCATGTCGGCAGAAACTTCACCGGTGAAAGCGCCAGAAAGATTGACGTCAACGTTCTGTGCGCCAAGCGCGATATGGCTACCGGAGCTGGCGTGCTTAGCCAGATCCAGATAAATCGTCGGAGGGGCAATGGCTACGCCACAGCCATCAACGGCGCTCAGCTCATTGCGCAGACCGGCAATCAGCTCGTTAACCATCTGCTTGCTGCCGTTCAGTTTCCAGTTACCCATTACTAACGGATGTCGCATTCTATCCTCCACGCTTAGCGCGATACGGTTAAATTACCCTGCCTGAGCAGCGGTTGTCTGCCAGACAGTATAGAGATCAAAACCCCGGAAGGCTTTGCTTTTCGTCATCTTTCAGGCGGTCAATTAGCGCCCATCGCCAGCTTCACGGGCTCAATAGCGAAGGTCAGTCCCTTATCGCCGTTGTCGGCAACCACGTAGCGAAGCGCGCCTTCTGCCTGGGCGTAATAACGGGAACCTTTCCCTTTTGCCAGGACCTCGTCCAGCCGCTTCTGGCTCTGTTGCTGGGTCAGCGTTGGCTCAAAAAATCTGGCCAGCGCGACCATATAAGCCACCGCCTTGTCGCGCGATGCTTTTTCATCCGGGCCCGGCACCGGCAGTAACGTAATCTGTAACGTTTTGATCTTACCGGTTCCCTGTTCCAGCGCGGTAGAAGAGTAGAGATTTTCATTGATCTTGCTGGCGGCACGCGTCAAATTACTCTTGTCGCCCCGGCTGTCGGTCGCGCGATATTCAGCAATCTGTAATCCAGGATTAATAGCATTATACTTTTCGCGAAACTGGCCGATAGTCATATCAAAGGTCGGCGCGCCGGCCAGAAGATAGGGTGCCACAGGCATATGTTCAGCACGCTCCTGCGGATCGGCGTCGGCCCGGACGGGCAGCGTCATCAACCAGACCAGTAACGTAAAACCTGTGAACATCGCTTTATTCATTATCTGTAGCTCTAACCAGTGCATTTAACTCAAGATTAGAACGGACAATGACCGGCAAAGTCAAAGCCTGACGCTGTTCTGAGGAAGAAAAAATGACCTTACAAGCGTGGTGTTTTTCCTGGCGAGGCAGGCTGGGACGGCGCGATCTGTGGATCTGGTTAACGCTCTGGCTGCTGTTGCTGACCGTGCTTTTCTCGCTGGCCGCACGCGGCTGGATCAGCACCCAGACGGCGGCCTTTTGCGTGGTTAGCCTGCTCTGGCCATCCAGCGCCGTGGTGGTCAAGCGCCTGCACGACCGCAATAAGTCGGCCTGTTGGGGACTTTTGCTGATCGTCGCCTGGATGCTGATGGCGGGAAACTGGGAATCGCTCTCTCCCGGCTGGCAGTGGGCGCTGGGCCGCTTTACGCCCACGCTGATCCTCGTCACGATGATGCTGGAACTGGGCGTATTCAGCGGAAGCAAAGGTGAAAACCGCTTCGGCAAAACCACGCTGCAGGTCAACTATTTTGGCCGCCGGACGCCGGATTACCAGTAATGCTCGCTGGTGATATGGCCCGGTTTACGCTTCAGATGCTTACGCATTTCGCGCGTCTCTTTCAGCAACTGCTGGGTGTCTCTGACCATTTGCGGATTACCGCACAGCATGACGTGGCTTTCCTGTGCCGTTATCGGCAGGCCAACGGCTGCTTCCAGTTCGCCACTGTCGATCAGTGCGGGTACCCGGCCCGTTAGCGCGGCAGGGGTTTCTTCGCGGCTGACCACGGTTTGAATACGTAGCTGGCCGCTATAGCGCTGCTCCAGCGTCTGCATCAACGGCAGGTAGCTCAGGTCCCGCGCGTAGCGAACGGCATGCACCAGCACAATGTTTTCAAAGCGCTCCAGTCCTTTGCCTTCCTGCAAAATCGACAGATAGGGGCCGATTGCGGTGCCGGTTGCCAGCATCCACAGCGTTTTGCAGTCGGGTACTTCATCAATAACAAAGAAACCCGCAGCCTCTTTGGTGATCATCAACGTCTGGCCGGGCTGTAGCGCGTGCAGGCGCGGGCTGAGTTTCCCTTCCGGCACCGTCACCAGATAAAACTCCAGATCTTTGTTGCCCGGTACGTTTACATAGGAATAGGCGCGCTGTACGCGTTCACCGTCAACTTCCAGCGCCAGCTTGGCAAACTGTCCGGCGATAAAAGGATCGACAGGCGCGTTGACGGTGATGCTGAACAGGCTTTCTGTCCAGTCATGCACCTCTTTTACGGTGGCGTTGACCCATTCGGCCATCTTTTACTCCTTTGGTCATGCGGGTGAGCATCCCAACGTGCTGATAAGCTTTGCGTCACGTCAGGTAAATCTCTTCTTATCTTCGCTACAGAAACGCCTTTTTTCCAGTTTCGGCCGCCGACAAAGCTCATATCGACAAATCAACGCTATACGTACAGTTTGCTTTACGCGCCTGAACGCTTTTACTGACACTCAGCCGCTGGCGATTTTTGCTTGCCCTCTCGCTTTGTCATCTATTCCTGATATTTTCCTCGCCATTCACTCCCCCTTCTGGCGAATCGCGCTTTCTGATAGCGGATTGGCCGTTAACCGTGCTGGAAAAATGAAGAAAATAGCAAACGGGCATCTGTTGGTGATGCTGATCGCGCTGGTGGCCGTCGGGCAGATGGCGCAGACCATTTATGTTCCCGCTATGGCGACTATCGCCCAGGATTTTGGCGTGCGTGATGGCGTGGTGCAGCGCGTGATGGCGGCTTATCTGATGACCTATGGCGGCTCGCAGCTGTTGTACGGCCCGCTGTCCGATAATATTGGCCGCCGTCCGGTGATCCTGGGTGGACTCGCTATTTTTATGGTGGGTTCGCTGGTAGCGCTTGGCGCACCGACTTTTGATCTGCTGGTACTGGGCAGCGCCATTCAGGGATTAGGAACCGGCGTGGCGGGCGTAATGGCGCGTACTATGCCGCGCGACCTTTATGCCGGGGGCGAACTGCGTCAGGCTAACAGCCTGCTGAATATGGGTATTCTGGTTAGTCCGCTGATTGCGCCGGTGCTGGGTGCGGTATTGACCCACCTGCTGGGCTGGCACGCCTGCTTTATTTTTCTGCTGCTGCTCTGCCTGTCGGTGGGCGTAGCCATGATGCGCTGGCTGCCGGAAACGCGTCCCGCACCGCTGGAAAAGCGCGCATTTTTTTCGCGCTATCGTCCGCTGCTGGCTGACGGCACCTTCGTACGCTATTTGATTATGCTGATGGGCGCGCTCGGCGGCATCGCCGTTTTTGAGGCCAGCTGTGGCGTACTGATGGGCGGCGTACTGGGGCTGAACAGCATTACGGTCAGCCTGCTGTTTATTCTGCCTGTGCCAGCGGCGTTTTTTGGCGCATGGTTTGCCGGTCGCGACAATAAACCTTTCCAGCAGCTGATGTGGTGGTCGGTCAACAGCTGCCTGCTGGCCGGGGCGCTGATGTGGATCCCGGCCTGGTTCGGGGTGATGACCATCTGGACGCTGGTTGTGCCTGCCGCACTGTTTTTCTTTGGCGCGGGCATGTTGTTTCCGCTGGCGACCACGGGCGCGATGGAGCCGTGGCCCTATATGGCCGGTACCGCAGGCGCGCTGCTGGGCGGCTTGCAGAATCTGGGATCGGGCCTTGCGGCCTGGCTATCGGCGCTGTTGCCGCAGACCGGGCAGTTTAGCCTGGGAATGCTGATGTTCGCGATGGCGCTGCTGATCCTGCTTTGCTGGCTGCCGCTGTCGAAAAGACCTGAGCTTCAGGCGATATAGCCAGAATCAGCCGGCCGGCATGGATGCGTATGCCGGTCGTGCTTTACGTTGTTCAGTCATGTAAACGGGCCAAACAGCCCGTTCGCATGTTACAGGATATAGGGATGCAGGCTCTCATCCTTGCGATCCAGATAGTGAATAGATTGAATGCGGCGAATGGTACGTGACTTGCCGCGCACCAGCAGCGTTTCGGTAGTGGCAACGTTGCCCTGACGCGTAATGCCTTTCAGCAGATCGCCGCTGGTAATGCCGGTAGCGGAGAAAATGACGTTATCGTTGCGCGCCATCTCATCAAGCCGTAACACCTTGCCCGCTTCAATACCCATTTCCGCACAGCGCTTCAGCTCCTGTTCGCCCAGCGCACGGTTGTCTGGCGTATCGCCTTTGACTACGTGACGTGCCAGCAGTCGTCCATGCATGTCGCCATCCAGCGCGCGGATCACCGCTGCGGAAACCACGCCTTCAGGCGCGCCGCCAATACCATAGAGCACGTCTACTTCACTGTCTGGCATACAGGTCAGGATAGAAGCCGCCACGTCCCCGTCTGGAAAAGCAAAAATGCGCACGCCCAGCTGCTGAAGTTCGGCAATGACGTCGTCATGGCGCGGCTTGGCCAGAATGGTAACGGTAAGTTCCGACAGCGGTTTTTGCAGCGCCTTTGCCACTCTCTGCAGGTTTTCCGCCAGCGGCAGCGCCAGATCGATAACGCCTTTTGCGCCCGGCCCAACCACCAGCTTTTCCATATACATATCGGGCGCGTTCAGAAATGTACCTTTATCGCCAACGGCCAGCACGGCCAGCGCGTTGGCCTGGCCCATCGCGGTCATGCGGGTACCTTCAATCGGGTCGACGGCAATATCCACCGCGTCGCCCTGGCCGCTGCCAACCTTTTCACCGATATAAAGCATGGGAGCTTCATCAATCTCTCCCTCGCCAATGACAATTTGCCCGTCGATATTCACTTTGTTCAGCATGATGCGCATAGCGTGTACGGCTGCGCCGTCAGCCGCGTTTTTGTCGCCGCGTCCCAGCCACTTATAGCCAGCCAGCGCCGCCGCTTCCGTTACGCGTGAAAATTCAATGGCGAGTTCTCGTTTCATAATGGGCCTCGGGAAAGTGATGAGGCGAAAAGTCTATCATGGCGGGCAGAAAAAGTGCCCGCGATTGAGGCGATCGCGGGCGAGGGGATTACTCTTCGTGATCTTCCCATGCCTGGGCGCGGGCAACGGCTTTCTTCCAGCCTGCATAACGGTAGTTACGCTCGGAGGTTTCGATGCCCGGACGGAATTCGCGTTCAATAACCGCTTTGGCACGAACTTCATCCAGATCTTTCCAGAAGCCCACGGCCAGGCCAGCCAGATAGGCGGAACCCAGTGCGGTCACTTCCAGCACTTCCGGTCGCTCTACGCGCGCGCCCAGAATGTCAGACTGGAACTGCATCAGGAAGTTGTTGGCCACCGCGCCGCCATCAACCCGCAGAGATTGCAGACGGGTATTGGCGTCGATTTGCATTGCTTCCAGCACGTCACGCGTCTGGAAAGCGATAGATTCCAGCGTAGCGCGAATAATGTGGTTGGCGTTGGCACCGCGCGTCAGGCCAAAAATGGCGCCGCGTGCATACGGGTCCCAGTAAGGCGCGCCCAGACCGGTAAAGGCTGGCACCATGTAAACGCCGTTGCTGTCTTTTACCTTGGTCGCGAAGTATTCGGAGTCGGTAGCATCGCCAATCAGCTTCATCTCATCGCGCAGCCACTGAATAGAAGCACCGCCGATAAACACCGCGCCTTCCAGCGCATAGTTTACTTCGCCACGCGGGCCGCAGGCGATGGTGGTCAGCAAACCGTTGGTTGAAGTAACCGCTTCTGTTCCCGTGTTCATCAGCATAAAGCAGCCGGTGCCGTAGGTGTTTTTCGCCATGCCGGGCTGCACGCACAGCTGGCCATACAGCGCAGCCTGCTGGTCACCGGCAATACCGGCGATAGGAATACGGGTACCGCCCTTACCGCCGATGTTGGTCTGGCCGTAAATTTCAGAGGAAGATTTCACTTCCGGCAGCATTTCGCGCGGGATGTCCAGGATATCCAGCATGCGCTGATCCCATTCCAGCTTGTGAATGTTGAACATCATGGTACGCGAGGCGTTGGTGTAATCGGTGATATGCACCCGTCCCTGCGTCATTTTCCATACCAGCCAGGAGTCAACCGTACCAAACAGCAGCTCGCCGCGTTTTGCACGGTCGCGCGCGCCGTCAACGTGGTCGAGGATCCATTTCACCTTGGTACCGGAGAAGTAGGGGTTAATCACCAGGCCAGTGGTGTGCTGGATATACTCTTCCAGCCCTTCTTTTTTCAGTTTTGCACAGTAGTCGGCGGTACGCGGATCCTGCCAGACGATGGCGTTGTAGATAGGTTTACCGGTCTCTTTATCCCAGACGATGGCGGTTTCACGCTGGTTGGTAATACCGATAGCGGCAATCTCATCCGAGCGAATATCGGCGTGCGCCAGCACTTCTACCAGCGTAGAGCTTTGCGATGCCCAGATATCCATCGGGTCATGTTCTACCCAGCCAGCCTTAGGATAGATTTGCTGGAATTCGCGCTGAGAAACCGCAACGATGTTGGAGTCGTGATCCAGAATGACGGCACGGGAACTGGTTGTGCCCTGATCCAGCGCGACAATATATTTTTTATCTGTAGTCATAAATCCTTCCTGATGTGTAAAGGGTTAGCACTTACGCTTTACGCTGCTCAGCACGCGCTATCGTCTTTTCCACCTTCTTTACCGCAACTGCACCAGGCAGGTTACGGGCGATCAGAGAGCGGTAGCCGAATGCACCAAAGCTGGCGCCAACAATCGGGCCAAAGATTGGCACGAGGAAATAAGGAATATCGCGGCCGCCAGTAAAGGCGACGTTACCCCATCCGGCCAGCCACGCAAACAGCTTGGGTCCGAAATCACGGGCAGGGTTCAGGGCGAAGCCGGTCAGCGGGCCCATTGCGCCGCCGATAATCGCGATCAGTAAGCCGATCAGCAGCGGAGCCATTGGTCCACGCGGCAGGCCGTTACCGTCATCGGTCAGCGCCATAATCAGGCCCATCATCACGGCGGTGATAACGGCTTCAACCAGAAACGCCTGGCCGACGCTGATGTGCGGGTTAGGGTAGGTAGAGAAGATGCCCGCCAGCTCCAGGCTGTCTACGCTACCACGCACCATATGATGCGCTTGCTCGTAGTCGAGGAACAGATTGTAATAGAGCGCATAAACCAGCGCGGCAGAACAGAACGCCCCGGCAATCTGCGCCAGAATATAGGGCACGACCTTGCGGCCTTCAAAATTAGCGAACAGGCAAAGCGCCAGGGTAACTGCCGGATTCAGATGCGCGCCGGAAACGGCCGCGCTCAGGTAGACCGCCATGGCGACAGCGATCCCCCAGATGATACTGATTTCCCACAGGCCCAGCACCGCACCTGCCAGCTTCGCCGCCGCCACACAGCCGGCACCGAAGAAAATAATCGTGCCGACACCAAGAAATTCGGCGATGCATTGCCCTTTAAGGCTGCTTGTTGATTGGCTCATGATGTTGTTTCCTGAAGGCGAGGTTAAATGGTGTAGAGCGTTTTTTTCTCATTCCCTGAGTCGCCCCAATCTTATGTGGGGTTGTTGTGAATTTATCGTTAACGAGCATAAACGAGAAATAGCGAAATCAAAAGTTGTGTGCTGCTTCAAAAAAATGAGCGTTTTCGCGTCTTTTTTGCCGTTTTATTTCCCGGCTTCGCCTTCCGATTGCTTATTCTTATCGCCATTTATTAACAACAGGCTCACATTTTCCGGCCAGGAATGTTAAAAACACCAGGCCGAGACTGAAAAACGGTTCTTGTGATGCCGTAGCGGGTTCGTTGCTGGACTTGACGAGCTGCTCTACTTACAATCGGAGCATCGTTGTTTTCCGCAGCAGTCGCTGCGTCAGCAACATCAACGCCTTGCGATTAGGAGAGGTCATTTACGATGTCATTTGAAGTGTTTGAGAAACTGGAATCTAAAGTACAGCAGGCGATTGATACTATCACCCTGCTGCAGATGGAAATCGAAGAGCTGAAAGAGCAGAACGCTAACCTGAATAATCAGGTGCAACAGGCTGCGGGCAACAGCGAATCACTGGTGCGTGAAAACCAGCACCTGAAAGAGGAGCAGCATGTCTGGCAGGAGCGTCTGCGTGCGCTGTTGGGAAAAATGGAAGAAGTCTGAGTCAGATTGACAGCAGGCGGTAAAAGAGACGGGTGCCTACCAGCACCCGTTTTTGCTATTCGATATCCAGCGGATCTTCAGAAAGGATGATGCCTGTGTTATCGGCGTAGAGATGGTCGCCCGAGAAGAAGGTAACGCCGCCAAAATTGACGCGCACATCGCTTTCGCCCGTGCCTTCACCAGCAGCACCAACCGGAATCGCCGCAATAGCCTGAATGCCGATATCCAGCTCCTCCAGATCGTCCACCTGACGCACGGAGCCGTAGACCACCAGGCCTTCCCACTCGTTTTGTAAGGCGATTCTGGCCAGGGCCGCATCAACCAGCGCACGCCGTACGGAACCGCCGCCGTCTACCAGCAGCACGCGTCCGCGTCCGTTTTCTTCCAGCAGATCATACAGAAGCCCATTATCTTCGAAACATTTCACCGTGGTGATCTGTCCGCCAAACGAGGTACGGCCACCAAAGTTTGAGAAGAGCGGTTCAACCACGTTTACATCTTCATGATAGATGTCGCAGAGTTCGGAAGTATCGTATTTCATAAGGGTTCATCTGTTTGCCACAGGGATGTTGAGTATATCGCTTTCTGGCGGTTGTTGGCAAAATCATCAGTTGCTAAAAGTTGCGGTGGGTCAAGCACATCATGATTAACCCACGATCAGACCAACCGCGAAAAGCAGGTTTATCAGCAGCGCCGCCTTGACCGTTTTTTCCAGCATTGGCCGCATCGCCACGGCGGAAAGATGCCTGATGGCAAAGCGGGCCTGACCAAACAGCAGGGGAACGCCAAGCATAAACAGCCAGCCCGTTGCGCTCAGCAAGGCCAGCCGGGCAAAAAGCGCAAAGCACAGTAGCGCGCTGGCGAGCAGCATTGCGTGGTAGTAACGGGCGTTATGTGCGCCAAGCCGTACCGCCACCGTAAACTTGCCGTTTTGCCGGTCGCTATCGATATCGCGCATGTTGTTAACGTTCAGGACCGCAACAGCCAGCAAGCCGCAGCCAGTTGCCGGCAGGAAAAACAGCATATGCAGGCTGTGCGTCTGCAGGTAACAGCTGCCCAGCACGCCCAGCCAGCCAAAAAAGAGCAGCACGGAAAGATCGCCCAGGCCCAGATAACCGTAGGGTTTCCTGCCCACCGTATAGGCAATAGCGGCCACGATGGCCAGTGCGCCAAGCGCCAGAAAACCCAGCATATCGCTGACGCTGTCGCACGAACGCACTACCAGCGCCACGCCCGCCACCAGCGTCAGCGCTACGGTAATACCCAGCGCAAAACGCATCTGTCCTTTGTCAATCAAGCCTTTCTGCATACCGCGTAAAGGCCCTATGCGGGCGGGCGTATCGCTGCCTTTGACCGCATCACCGTAATCGTTGGCCAGGTTAGAGAGAATTTGCAGCAGCGCCGTGGTCAACAGCGCCAGCAGCGCAATCATCAGATCGAAATGGCCCTGCCACCAGGCCAGCGCTGAACCGGTTATCACCGATGCGCAGGCCAGCGGAAGCGTGCGCAGGCGCAGGCTTTCCAGCCAGGCGCGCAAGGAAGAAAATGCCGGTAGTACAGAGAGGTTGTCGGTCATCAGGCTACAGCCTTTGCTTAAACAAGAGGAAAACGGCAGAGAGCGGCCAGTTTACCGGGCGCGGGTTGCGCAAGAGTTAATCCATATCAAGGATGTTAAGGACAGGAGGATTTATGTCGCGGAATGGCGTCAGTAAAAGCGGAAAATAGCGGGGTAGAAAAAAGAAAACCCCAACACGAATTGGGGTTTTCAGCGTTTTGTTTAAGCGCCGTGCTAAGAATTACAGAATGAAGCGGCTGAGATCTTCATCTGCTACCAGCTCGTCCAGATGCTTACCAACGTAATCGGCATCGATAGTGATCGATTCGCCGTTAAGATCGCTGGCGTCATAGGAGATATCTTCCATCAGACGCTCCAGCACGGTATGCAGGCGGCGCGCGCCGATGTTTTCAGCCGTTTCGTTAACCTGCCAGGCGGCAGCGGCGATGCGGCTGATGCCATCTTCCGTAAAGTTAATGTCCACGCCTTCGGTTTTCATCAGGGCTTTATACTGGACGGTAACGGAAGCGCTTGGTTCGGTCAGAATGCGCTCGAAATCGTGCGTGGTCAGCGCTTGCAGCTCAACGCGGATAGGCAGACGTCCCTGCAGTTCCGGGATCAGATCTGACGGGCTGGCAACCTGGAACGCGCCGGAAGCGATAAACAGGATATGGTCAGTTTTAACCATACCGTGCTTGGTCGAAACGGTGCAGCCTTCCACCAGCGGCAGCAGGTCGCGCTGTACGCCTTCGCGGGAAACGTCCGGGCCGGAGCTTTCGCCGCGCTTACAGACTTTATCAATCTCATCGATAAAGACGATGCCGTGCTGCTCAACCGCATCGATCGCTTCCTGCTTCAGCTCTTCCGGATTAACCAGCTTGGCGGCTTCTTCTTCCACCAGCAGCTTCATCGCTTCTTTGATTGGCAGCTTGCGCGGTTTTTGCTTCTGTCCGCCGATGTTCTGGAACATCGACTGCAGCTGGCTGGTCATCTCTTCCATGCCCGGAGGCGCCATGATCTCGACGCCCATTGACGAAGCGGCCAGGTCGATTTCAATCTCTTTGTCGTCCAGCTGGCCTTCACGCAGTTTTTTGCGGAAAGACTGGCGTGCCGCAGACGGCTCGGCTGGCGCTTCCGCCTGTCCCCAGTTGTTTTTGGCTGGTGGGATCAGGACGTCAAGGATGCGCTCTTCCGCCATCTCTTCGGCGCGGTAGCGATTCTTTTCGATTGCCTGTGAACGCACCATCTTGATGGCGGAATCGGTCAGATCGCGAATAATTGAATCGACTTCTTTACCTACATAGCCCACTTCGGTGAACTTGGTCGCTTCAACCTTGATAAAAGGCGCGTTGGCCAGTTTCGCCAGGCGACGGGCAATTTCTGTTTTACCGACGCCGGTTGGGCCGATCATCAGAATGTTTTTTGGCGTAACTTCGTGACGCAGCTCTTCGTCAAGCTGCATACGGCGCCAGCGGTTACGCAGGGCAATGGCAACAGCGCGCTTGGCGCCATCCTGGCCAATAATAAATCTGTCCAGTTCGCTGACGATTTCGCGCGGGGTCATTTCAGACATAATCAGGGTCCTTACGCTTTAGACGATAATTCTTCGATGGTGAGATTGTGGTTGGTATAGATGCAGATATCGCCTGCAATACCCAGCGCTTTTTCTACGATGTCGCGCGCACCAATCTCGGTGTTTTCCAGCAGCGCACGGGCGGCTGCCTGCGCGTAAGGGCCGCCAGAACCAATAGCGATCAGGTCATTTTCCGGCTGAATAACGTCGCCGTTACCGGTAATAATTAGCGAGGCGTTTTCGTCAGCCACGGCTAACAGCGCTTCCAGCTTGCGCAGCATGCGATCGGTACGCCAGTCTTTTGCCAGTTCAACGGCCGCTTTCACCAGATGACCCTGGTGCATCTCCAGCTTGCGTTCAAACAGCTCAAACAGCGTAAAGGCATCTGCGGTTCCACCGGCAAAACCGGCAATGACTTTGTCATTATAAAGACGACGCACTTTTTTGACGTTGCCTTTCATTACGGTGTTGCCGAGAGTAGCCTGGCCATCACCGCCAATTACTACCTGGCCGTTGCGTCGTACACTTACAATTGTTGTCACGGGCAGACCCCTTGTTGCAGTCGAAAGATCTCCCCGCAGGCGCGCTGCGGGGCAATGATGCATTCAGATATGGGGGGAAACTGAAAGGTTTCAACCCCCGAGGGAGACAGGAATACAATTTGAATGGCCGTTGCCGCGCAGACGCTTCAGCGTGCTGTCGGCGCTGGCCCGGTTGTTGTACGGACCAACGATAACGCGGTTCCAGCCGCCGCCGGTGGTGATTTTGCTTTCAAAGCCTTCAAACGCCAGCGAGGCGCGCACGGACTCGGCCTGGTCGGTACCTTTGAACGAGCCACACTGCACCATCCAGCGCTGTGACTTCTCTTTTTCTACCGGTTTCTCGGCTTTTGGCTGCTGGTGCGCGACGGTCGGCTGCTGGGTATGCTGTGGCAACATATGCTGCTGCTGCACCTGCTGCTGACGTTGTACCTGCTGTTGCTGCATCTGCTGCTGGCGTTGCGCCTGCTGTTGCTGCATCTGCTGCTGACGTTGCACCTGCTGTTGCTGTATCTGCTGCTGGCGTTGTACCTGCTGTTGCTGCACGGGCTGCGTCTGGATTTGCGGCTGCTGATACTGCGACTGAGCCTGGCGCGACTGCTGCTGTAGCTGCGTTTGCTGCTGCTGGCGCTGAAGCGTTTGCTGACGCTGTGCAGGCGTTTGCTCGTTCCACGGCACCTCGTTCAGCTGCGTAGGCTGCTGGCGCATATCGGCCTGCATCTGCTCCAGTAGCTGGCGCTGTTCATCAGTCAGCTGGGTGGGGGAATGCACTTCGCCGCCTGCGGAAGGTTCGACAGGCGTGGGAACGGTGATCTGGCGGTTTTCCAGCTCTTTAATATAGCGCCAGCGCTCTTCAGGCTTTGGCGGCAGGCCGTTACCGGCTGCTTTATGATCCGGAATAACGGGCGTTTCTTCCTCTTTTTTATGATGGGCAATAAACCATAGCCCACCGACAAACGTCACCAGTACCGCAACGGCAAGACCTACCATTATCTTTGATACACCCGAGCCGCCGCCACGTTTCTTGCTGCGGCCGTTGCTCTTTTTGCGACGCGTCCCTGTCGAACGCCCGCGGCCTACGTAATCTTTTTGTGCCACTATCGTTCCGCTAATAATCAATGAAAGATGAGGTCGGGCCTGCGCGCTCGTGCCCGGCTGTCAGCCCGCCATGTTACTCAAGGGCCGGAAGTTTGACCAGCAGGGATACTATTAAGAATCTGCTGAATCTCCACTTTCTTGTCCTGGCAGAGGGTTTCAGGATTCAGATACGTTCATGCAGCGATGGCGCAGTGCTGCCGCGGATCTTGATCTCAAAGTCCAGCAGCCGCGA
Organism: Erwinia phyllosphaerae; assembly: GCF_019132875.1. Lineage (GTDB taxonomy): Bacteria > Pseudomonadota > Gammaproteobacteria > Enterobacterales > Enterobacteriaceae > Erwinia > Erwinia phyllosphaerae. The sequence continues at coordinate 30,992 of NZ_JAHSPF010000013.1, read as the reverse complement.
ACCGCCGTTGACCGTGCGGCCCTGAAGCTGCTCCAGCAGTAAATTCATCGCTTCCCGACCAATATTGAATCTCGGCTGAGCAATGGTGGTCAGCTGAGGATCGCTATAGCGCGACAGTTCAATATCATCAAAGCCGATTAAAGAAAGGTCTTTCGGGATATTCATGCCCATGATTTTGGCCTGGGCCATCGCGCCCAGCGCCATGATATCGCTGTGGCAGAACAGGGCTTCCGGCGGTTCCGGCAGCGCCATCAGCTGTTTTAAAGCCTGACTGCCTGCATCAAAAGTAAAGTCGCCGCGCACAATATAGCGCGGATCCAGCGCAATGCCGTTGCGCCGCAGCGCCTGAATGTAACCCTGTAAGCGGTACTGGCACAGCGGCATATCCTGCGGGCCTGCAATACAGGCAATGCGGCTGTGACCCAGCTTCAGCAGATGGCTTACCGCCTCAAAGGCCGCCGTCAGGTTGTCGATGTGTACGGTTGGCAGCTCCAGCTCGGGCGCGAACTCATTTGCCATCACCATCGGCGGCAGGTTGCGTTGTTCTTCCAGCCCGGTGTCAAAAGGCACCTGCGAACCCAGCAGTACCATGCCGTCGATCTGGCGAGTCATGACCAGGTTAAGAAAAGCGTTTTCCTGACGATTCTGGTGCGCGCAGTCGCCAATCAGCACCAGATAATCGTTTTCGGCCGCAACGTGCTCGACGCCACGAATAATTTCACTGAAAAAAGGATCGCAGATGTCCGGTACGATCACCAGGATCGTACGGGATTCGCTACGTTTAGCGTTGCGGGTGATGACGTGAGGAGAGTAGCCAACGGCAACCACGGCCGCTTCAACTTTTTGACGCGTGGCGACAGAAACCTTTTCCGGATTCGCCAGGGCGCGGGAAACCGTCGCCGTCGACACGCCCGCTTTTTCCGCCACGTCTTTCATGGTCGCGCCCATGGCTTCAGGCTTTTGCTCCAACGCTGTTCTCCTCGTCCCGCTCTGCTGAGTGTCCGGATCTCGCCGGAATAAAGGGAATTCTGTCAGCGTTATGGCCGACCAGTACCGCACAATTAACCAATACTAATCAAAGGCGTTACTTAATTTGCATAAAAATTGTGACTTGTGCGACTTTTTTCGATCCATCTCGCAACATGAAAGCGAAAAAAGCAAAATTATTTAGCCTTCGGTGGGATCGACATCCAGCGTCCATTTGACTTTGCGTGACTGCGGAAGCGTGCCGATCAGCGGCAGCGTGGCCTTAATCAGCCTCTGTAACAGCGCCCGCGAAGGATGCTGTAACAGTAACTGCCAGCGATAGCGTCCACCGCGTTTTGGCTGCAGCGCCGGAACAGGTCCCATTACCCAGAAGGCTTCGTCCCTGAGCGGGCTGGCTTCCAGCAGATTGCGCAGCTGCTGCAAAAAGAGCGCCGACTGCTGGTTGTCATGGTCTTCGGAGCGGAACAGCGCATGACTGGTGAAGGGCGGGAGAAACACGGTTTTACGCTCGCTCAATGCCTGCTGAGCAAAAGCGTCGTAGCCCTGATGCAGCAGTGTTTGCAGTAGCGGATGTTCAGGATGATGCGTTTGCAGCATGACTTCCCCCTGTTTTCCGGCACGACCAGCGCGTCCGGCAACCTGGGTATACAGCTGGGCGAAACGTTCGGCGGAGCGGAAATCAGCGGAAAACAGCGCACCATCCACGTCCAGCAGTGAAACCAGCGTAACGTCGGGAAAGTGGTGGCCTTTGGCCAGCATTTGCGTTCCCACCAGAATTCTTGCGCCGCCGCGATGCACGTCAGCCAGATGCTGCTCAAGCGCGCCTTTACGGCTGGTGGTATCGCGATCGATTCTGGAAAGCGGCACGTCGGGAAACAGCTCGCCCAGGTTTTGCTCCAGCTGCTCCGTGCCCAGGCCAACCGGCACCAGATGCGTGGAACCGCACTGGGGACATTGATAAGGCACAGGGCGCTGGCTGTCGCAGTGATGGCAGCGCAGCTGGCGATGATGCTGATGCAGCGTGTAGTAGCGGTCGCAGCGCTGGCATTCGGCAATCCAGCCGCATTCATGGCAGAGCATCGCTGGCGAAAAGCCACGGCGATTCAAAAACAGCAGCACCTGATTGTCCGCTTTCAGATGTTCACTGATTTTTTTTATCAGCATCGGTGAAAGGCCGCCCTGAAGCTTAACGCCTTTCAGATCGATCAGCTGCTGCGTAGCCTGACGGGCGTTACCGGCCCGCTTGTTCAGGTTGAGCTGACGATATTTGCCCATCTGCACATTGTGCAGCGTTTCCAGCGCTGGCGTGGCGGTTCCCATAACAATCGGAATATCTTCCTGGCGCGCGCGGAAAACGGCTAAATCACGCGCCTGATAACGCCAGCCTTCGTGCTGTTTATAGGAGCTGTCGTGCTCTTCATCAATGATGATAACGCCCAGATCGGCAAAGGGGGTAAACAGGGCGGAACGTGTGCCGATAATGATGGCCGTTTCACCCTGACGCGCTCGCAGCCAGACTGCCAGACGCTCGCTGTCGTTTAGCGCAGAGTGTAAAACGTCGACGGGCGCGTTAAAACGCTCGCGGAAACGGGCGATAGTTTGCGGTGTTAAGCCGATTTCCGGTACCAGCACCAGCGCCTGCTTGCCGCTGGCAAGCACGTTTTCCAGCACGCTGAGGTAAACCTCGGTTTTGCCGGAACCGGTGATGCCCGCCAGCAGCCAGGCCGCGAAATGGTCATCTTCGGCACGAATAGCACCCACCGCCGTCGCCTGCTCGGTATTCAGCTTTAGCCGCTCGCCTTTGACGGCATAATCCGTGCGCCAGTCCTGCGGCGCACGCTGCTGCGTCTGTAGATCGCACAGGCCTTTGGCGCGCAGAGCCTGTAACGTGGCGTCGGTAATATCGTGCTGGCCAATTTCGTGCCGATAAAGATTGCGCTGGCGTAGCGCAGCCAGCGCCTGCTGCTGTTTTGGCGCGCGCTTCAGGCTTTCCGGGGCCGCTTCACGTCCCGCTTCGGTAATAAACCATTGCCAGAGCGGCGCCTCCTGCGCGGGTTTACCCTGGCGCAGCAATACGGGCATGGCATGGAACAGCACTTCGCCTAACGGGTAATGATAATAATCGGCGGCCCACAGCAGGATACGCCACAGCGAGGGCGGATAAATCGATTCGTTGTCCAGTACCTCATGTACGGCTTTCAGCTGCTCAACAGGAAAGTCGCTGGTATCGGTAATACCGGTCACTACGCCAATCGCCTTACGCTTGCCAAAAGGCACGCTGACGCGCGCGCCTGCTACCACAGTAAGATGCGCGGGCAGCAAATAGTCAAAGTTGCGGGCAAGCGGAACGGGCAAAGCGACCTGAACAACGGGCATGAGTTTATCCGGATGAAATTGTGAGCGAGATAGTGTACACTGTGTCTTCCTGAATGTGCGGATTCGATTGCAGCGAGCGGTTATTTTCTGTATAGTTCGCCGCCGTTGATACGGCATTTTGGTATCAAAACACCTGAACTATTAATCTTCGTGTGGTGCCGGCGCAGGCTAATCCTGGCGCGGGAGAGCGACACGGCCTTAACTGAGGTTTTCCCATGAAAAAAGGTATTCACCCAAATTACGCTGAAGTTACTGCTAAATGTTCTTGCGGTAACGAAATCAAAACCCGCTCAACCGTGGGTCACGACCTGAACCTGGACGTGTGCGGCAAATGCCACCCGTTCTACACCGGTAAGCAGCGTGATGTTGCAAGCGGTGGTCGTGTTGACCGCTTCAACAAGCGTTTCAGCATCCCAGGCAGCAAATAAGTCGCCTGCAAGAAACGTTTATCGTTTCGGATGCCGCAAACCTGGCTTCGGCCAGGTTGAAAGCGCAGACAAGCCCCGCTTCGGCGGGGCTTTGTTTTATGCCTCTGACCCGTTTATCCTTCCTTTTACTTTTCCGCCATCCGGAAAGCGTAACCTCTTTGTTTTTTATCTCATTGCTTACCAACAGACAAAAGCCGGAGCGCGCTCAAAAAAAAGAGCCGACGTTCGCCAGCTCTTTGTATTAAGACCTCACCGTCTCATTATTCGTTGTCTGTAACAGACTTCTGGGCTTCAGTGCTGCTGGCCGGTACATTCATCTCAAAAGTTGGCGTGTAGATGTTCCCACCCAGCTCGTTAACTTTGTTCATAGCGGCGGCATTAACAATAATTTTGTCAGCAGTAAGCGTGCCTCTGTTGCAAAACCATAAGCACCTTTCGTTACTGATTTTGCCATCGCTCTTAAGAGTCATCTCGCCACTTTGCAGCGTCCCTGTATTTTCAATGCCGCTGTTCCCGGTAACATTCAGGTGGTCAGTAGCCTGCATAACGCCCGTGTTTTTAACCAAGCTGGCATAGACAGTTAAATCTTTGCTGTCGACAGTGGCAGCATTTGTCACCGATGCGGCAGTAAGATAGGCGGTTCCTCCGGCTGTTAACACGCCTGAGTTCAGCGCAATCTCTTTAGTTGCCGCTAAAGAAACATTATTTTTCGCATTCAGAGTGCCGCTGTTAATTACACGGACATTATCGGAAACGATCACGGTAGCGTCGTCGATAGTATTAAAGCCGGTTTGAGCAAGGACATTCCCTTGCGAATCGATTTCGCCTTTATTTTCAACATCGCCTTTATAGGAAACTAGCTGTAGCATTTTGCCGGTGCTGATCTTACCGGTCTTCTCATTGCTAATTTTGTTAAGCGCTACGGCGCTTAACTGCTCATCTGCGGTCAGGGTTCCGTTATTAGTCAGTATGTTATTGGCCATCAGGCTGGCGTTTTTGACGCTAATCGCACCGTAATTGATCAGTGCGCCACCGGTATAAGCCTGCAGGCTGGTGCTGGTGATTGCGCCGTTGTTGGTCATATTGCCGGCAGATTGCAGACCAGCCGCGGTAGCGGTGATGGTTCCACCATTAGTTAACGCGCCGTTAGACGAGATTTGCAGGTTATCGCCCAGCAAAATGCCGCTATTATTTACTCCGGAACCGACGTCGGTGGTTTGCAGTCGGATAACGTCTGCCGTTACCCCTCCAAGTGCGCTGACGTCAACGCCCGTGTTCCACAAAGTGGTCTTACTGGAGGTTGCCACGCTGCTTGCGCTGTCGTAGCTATAAACACCGGCAATAGCCTTCAGCTCGCCCGTGGAGATTTTCCCCTGAATACGAATGTTTCTTGCCAGAATATCAGTGTAGCCCTCATTGGCCAGGCCTTGACCATTTACCGTAACGTTTCCGTTGGCGACGTTAAAACCCGTCAGTGCGCCATTGGTAAAAGTTGGCGTGCCGGTGGTGAGCGTAGCGCGCCCGGTATTAATAAAGCTACAGCCAGAACAGGTGATGCCGTTCGGGTTAGCAATGATCACATCAGCCTTTTGTCCGACTACGTCGATATAACCATTTAATGTACTGGCCCGGTCAGAAATAACTTCATTTAAAATTATTTTAGCTGCGTCAGTAAGATTATTGTTTTTAGGAATATTACCGTTGGGGCGAAGGGTATTTTCAGTACTGTTATTCAGCACCATACCGTTGTTGGTTACGTTAAACTCTTTCCACATGTTGTGAGAAAGTCCGTTTGCGTCAGCTTTATTAATATCAACTACGGAGAAACCGTTATGATGGGTATAGCTGCCCGGATCTGCCAACGCTGAATGAGTGAAAAGCGCTGCGGTAATCACCAGGGAAAGTACTTTAAATTTATGCTGTTTCATCTTTAGTCCTTTAATTTATGATGTTTATAGTGGGTGGTGATATCTTTTTTCTTTAGCTTATCCTCCTTTAATATTGCCATTGTAGCGAGAAGCCCAGCGTCAATGGGGCAGTATGAAAACCCTCTGGTTTTACCAAAGGAAGGCCAGCGAACAAATCGTAACTAACCTGTCGGTATTCGCCCCGTAGACCTGCCACGCTGCCTGCTATCGTCCTGCCGCCATAATATTTCTGTTTGCTTTTTTCCGTTACCTGGCCCATATCTATACCGATATAGGGTCGATAATTCCTTTCGGGAAATATCCAGTTAAAATCGTTGCGCCAGTACCATCCTTTATTTTCCTGCAGGCTGGATTCACCATCAAAGCCGCGCACCGTCCATCTGTTACCTAAAGAAAAACTGTCCAGTGAAGACAAACGGTCCGGAGTAAGCTGTAGAGCAAAATGCGGCGCATAGTTAAACCACTGCCCGGATAAATTGAAATTTACCGAGGCCTCCAGGTCTAATAAAAATAATCTTCCTGCACGGTCGATAAGATTCAGCTGCTGTTCAGGCGTATTGTTGCTACCAAACCAGGGCCTTTTCTTTTGAAAACTTACCGTTCCGATAACGACGCTATTGCCAAAAGAGCGCTGTTGCTGAAGCACGGCTTTCCAGCCCGCGCTTTTTTTACGCATGCTGGTTAACTCCAGACTGTTGAAGTAATAGCGCGATCCGTTATTAAAGATTTGCAGTCCCGCCGTGGTTTTTTGCCCCACCGTTCGGGACAGCACGCGGTTGAGCTGGGCACTGTACCAGGCATTATCATTGTTCAGCATCCAGTCGCTCCAGTTGCCGCGAACATGCTGCTGATAGCGGCTCTGGCTGGCGTACAAATCCAGCCACCAGTAGCCCCAGGGAAGCGTATAGCCAACTGACCGATTGCTGTTGCCCTGTACGGTATGTCCTTTGGCAAGATCGTGACCGTAAGAAAGATAAAAAGTATCACTCAGCGAGCTAAGATTATTAAGATAGAGCGCCGCGCCTGCCTGGTAACGTCCGGTCGCCTTAGCGCCAGCATCATTCGCCCATGCCCGAACCTGCCAGAATTTATCCTGTTCGCGATAAATATAAATGTCGCTTTCACCACTCTCTTTACCCGGCACCAGATTAATCTTCACGCTGGAGCCCGGCACGCGTTGTAAATTAAAACTCCCCTGTTCAAGGTCGCGCAGGGTGAGTATATCGCCGTGTTTTAAAGGGAGGGTGGTAGCTAAATTAATATGGTCAGCGCCGCTCTTATCCACGATGATATTGCCTACTTTTCCGGAAGTAATCTCAAACTTTAGCTCCCGGCTGTGCAGATCCTGATTCTGAATATTAATGCGGGTAGTGATATAGCCAAGGCGAATAATTTCATCCTGAAGCGTTTTTGCCAGCAGGCGGATACCCTGCACGCCAAGGCATTTTCCCTGTGCTTGTTGAGTGAAATAATAGATGTTGTTTAATTTAAGTTTGCTGCTGTCAATTTTTAAAGTGACTTTATCAATAAAATAGCAGTTTTTTTCTACAGGGAAATACAGTTTTTTTATTGTTGTTCCCTGAAGTTTTGAGCGGGCCTCCGGGGCCGCAGGCTGAAGGATTTTCTTACGCGATCTCTCCTGGCTTGCCGTGCTAACAGATGTTTCCTGGATATGTTGTTTTCCAGAAATATCGGGTAGTGCCGTTTCTGCATGGGTTGCTGTCAAAGTAAATAGTAAAATAAATAAAACAGGCGAAGTATAATGCCCGTTTTGAAATACTCTTTCCATGAGTTATTCCATATCTCTATTTTTTAAACGGACGAGACTCTACTTGAATATCATTACTGATGCAACAATGAAGATTATATTTCGCGCAGCATATAATTTGTTGGCTATCTTCCAGGATTTTTCTGGCACTAACTGATTTATTATCCGGGTGAATAATATTTATATCAGAAGGCAACCCGGAAAGAATAATAGAGATAAGCATGTTTCTGATGGGCAGGTTTGTCGGGGCCTGCCCATCAGTAAAAAGAGGAAAACCACAGCCATGCGGCGGAAGGAATTAATACTCCCAGGTGTCAGGATCGACGCCCATTTCGCGCATGATCGCTTTCGCCTCTTCCGGAATCTCATCGCTTCGCTCTTTGCGCAGATCGACATCATCTGGCAAAGGCTGGCCGGTGAAGGCGTGCAGGAACGCTTCGCACAGCAGTTCGCTGTTGGTAGCGTGACGCAAATTGTTAACCTGGCGACGGGTACGCTCGTCAGTCAGGATTTTCAGAACTTTTAACGGAATGGATACCGTGATTTTTTTAACCTGTTCGCTCTTTTTACCGTGCTCGGCGTAAGGGCTGATATATTCGCCGTTCCATTCAGCCATGGGGTACCTTAGTCATTATCAAAAATTGAAATATGCCAAAATTCGGCTAATTATGCCCGAAGTTCGCTTACATCACACTGTATTGCTCCCACTTTCTGTGGGTGCAAAAGCGTAATCTTAACGGTTATTGGCAGATTGCTCAATCTATACGCAAAGACATTTAGAAGTCCAGATGTATTGACGTCTATCTGTTCCCTGTTATGCTGTTGGCTCTTCTTTATTCTCCTGCAGGAATTTATGCACCATGACGCGCAAACAGGCAACCATCGCAGTACGCAGCGGTTTGAATGATGACGAACAGTATGGCTGCGTTGTCCCTCCTATTCATCTTTCCAGCACCTATAACTTTACCGATTTTAACGAGCCACGCGCGCACGACTATTCTCGTCGCGGCAACCCGACTCGTGACGTAGTGCAGCGTGCGCTGGCAGAGCTGGAAGGGGGGGCTGGCGCGGTGATGACCAACACCGGTATGTCGGCTATTCATCTGGTCTGTACGGTGTTTTTACAGCCTGGCGATTTGCTGGTCGCGCCGCATGACTGTTACGGCGGTAGCTATCGTCTGTTTGACAGCCTGAGCAAGCGCGGCGCGTATCGCGTAAAATTTGTCGATCAGGGTGACGAAGCGGCGCTGCATGCGGCGCTGGCCGAAAAACCGAAGCTGGTGCTGGTAGAAAGCCCAAGTAATCCGCTGCTGCGCGTGGTGGATATCGAAGCCATTTGTAAGGCGGCGGCGGCGGTCGGCGCGGTTAGCGTGGTCGATAACACCTTCCTGAGTCCGGCGCTGCAAAATCCGCTGGCGCTGGGTGCCGATCTGGTTATTCATTCCTGCACCAAGTATCTTAATGGCCACTCGGATGTGGTCGCTGGCGCGGTCATCGCCAAAGATCCTGAGCGAGTCAAAGAGCTGGCCTGGTGGGCCAATAATATCGGCGTAACCGGCGCGGCTTTCGATAGCTATCTGCTGCTGCGCGGTTTAAGAACGCTGGCACCGCGCATGGCGGCGGCACAGCGTAATGCGCTGGCGCTGGTAGACTACCTGAAGCAGCAGCCGCTGGTGAAAAAGCTGTATCATCCTTCCTTGCCGGAAAACGCAGGCCATCAGTTTGCGGTGCGCCAGCAAAAAGGTTTTGGTGCCATGCTCAGCTTTGAGCTGGACGGTGATGAGCAAACGCTGCGCCGTTTCCTGAAAGCGCTGGAGCTGTTTACCCTGGCGGAATCGCTGGGCGGCGTGGAAAGCCTGATTTCCCACACGGCGACCATGACCCATGCCGGCATGTCGGCAGAAGCCCGCGCGGCGGCTGGTATTTCGGAAACGCTGCTGCGTATTTCGACAGGAATTGAAGATCACGAAGATTTAATTGCCGATCTGGATAACGCGTTCCGGATAGCGGCTGAGAGGTAAGCATGAGTCAGTCAGCAGTGGCAGCAGGCGCGCGTCAGCTGCATAAATTCGGTGGTAGCAGCCTTGCCGACGCCAAATGTTATCTGCGGGTTGCGGGTATCATGGCGGAATACAGCCGTCCTGGCGACATGATGGTCGTTTCTGCGGCAGGCAGCACAACTAATCAGCTGATTAGCTGGCTGAAGCTGAGCCAGAGCGATCGGCTTGCTGCCCATCAGGTGCAGCAGGCGCTGCGTCGCTATCAAAGCGAACTGATTAGCAGCCTGCTGCCGCCGTCGAGTGCGGATGGGCTGATTAGCGAATTTATCCACGATCTGGAAAAGCTGGCCGCCCTGCTGGACGGCAATATGACCGAAGCCGTCTATGCGCAGGTCGTCGGACACGGTGAAATCTGGTCAGCACGCCTGATGGCCGCCGTGTTACAGCTGCAGGATATGGCGGCAAGCTGGCTGGACGCACGCGAATTTTTACGCGCTGAAAGATCGGCCCAGCCGCAGGTGGATGAAGGTAAATCCTGGCCGCTGCTGCAACAGCTGATGGCGCAGCATCCGGGCGAAAGGCTGGTAGTCACGGGCTTTATCTGCCGCAATGAGGCAGGCGAAACCGTTCTGCTGGGCCGTAACGGCAGCGACTATTCGGCAACGCAGATTGGCGCGCTGGCTGGCGTTTCCCGCGTGACTATCTGGAGCGATGTAGCTGGCGTCTATAGCGCCGATCCGCGCAAGGTAAAGGATGCCTGTCTGCTACCGCTGCTGCGTCTGGATGAAGCCAGCGAGCTGGCTCGCCTGGCCGCACCGGTGCTGCATACGCGCACGCTACAGCCTGTTTCCGGCAGCGACATTGATTTACAGCTGCGTTGCAGCTATCAGCCGGAGCAGGGTTCCACACGTATCGAGCGCGTGCTGGCTTCAGGAACGGGCGCGCGCATTGTTACCAGCCATGATGACGTCTGCCTGATTGAGTTCCAGGTGCCGCCGCAGCACGATTTTAAAGCGGCGCAAAAGGAAATCGATCGGTTGTTGCAGCGCGCCCAGCTTCGTCCGCTGGCAATCGGCGCGCATCCTGACCGCCATCTGCTCCAGCTTTGCTATACCTCGGAAATCGTTAACGGTGCACTGTCGCTGCTGCAGGACGCTGCGCTTCCCGGCCGTCTTCAGCTACGCGAAGGCATGGCGCTGGTGGCGCTGGTCGGCGCTGGCGTTTGCCGTAATCCACTGCACAGCCACCGTTTCTGGCAGCAGCTGAAAGACCAGCCGGTCGAGTTTATCTGGCAGTCGGAAGAGGGCATCAGCCTGGTAGCCGTGCTGCGCGTCGGCCCAACTGAACACCTTATTCGTGGACTGCACCAGTCGCTGTTCCGTGCGGAAAAGCAGGTTGGCCTGGTGCTGTTTGGCAAAGGCAATATCGGTTCCCGCTGGCTGGAGCTGTTTGCCCGCGAGCAGGAAACCTTGTCTGCACGCACCGGTTTTGAATATGTGCTGGCGGGGGTAGTCGACAGCCGCCGCAGCCTGCTTAGCTATGACGGGCTGAACGCCAGCCGCGTGCTCGCCTTCTTTGAAGACGAAGCCGTCGTAAGGGATGAAGAGTCGCTCTTCCTGTGGATGCGGGCACATCCGTTTGACGATCTGGTGGTGCTGGACGTCACGGCCAGCGAGCAGTTAGCCGAACAGTATCTTGATTTCGCCAGCCACGGTTTTCACGTTATTGGCGCAAACAAGGTTGCCGGCGCGTCAAGCAGCGACCGCTATCGCCAGATACGTGATGCCTTTGCCAAAACCGGGCGTCACTGGCTGTATAACGCCACGGTCGGCGCGGGTCTGCCGGTTAACCATACCGTGCGCGATTTGCGTGAAAGCGGCGACAGCATTCTGTCGATCAGCGGTATTTTTTCCGGCACGCTTTCCTGGCTATTTTTGCAGTATGACGGCACGGTTCCCTTTACCGATCTGGTGGAGCAGGCCTGGCAACAGGGACTGACCGAACCCGATCCGCGCGTCGATCTTTCTGGCCAGGACGTAATGCGCAAGCTGGTGATTCTGGCGCGTGAGGCAGGCTACGATATCGAGCCCGATCAGGTACGCATGGAGTCTCTGGTACCGAAAAGCTGTGAAAAAGAGAATATCGATCACTTTTTCGAAAACGGTGAAGCGCTGAATGAACAGATGCAGCAGCGTTTTGAGGCCGCTCAGGAAATGGGGCTGGTGCTGCGTTATGTGGCGCGTTTTGACGCTAACGGTAAGGCGCGAGTCGGGGTGGAAGCGGTCAGAAACGACCATCCGCTGGCTTCGTTACTGCCTTGCGATAATGTTTTTGCCATTGAAAGCCGCTGGTATCGCGATAATCCGCTGGTTATTCGTGGTCCGGGTGCAGGGCGTGACGTGACGGCGGGTGCTATCCAGTCCGATATTAACCGGCTGGCACAGCTGCTATAGCCGCTGGTAAAAACGCGTTATAACATAAAGTACGACAGAGGTTAGCCAGGCGCCACGGACGGCGCGGCTTTCGCTGTTTCTGAAATTATTGATGTACTGGCCTGAACAAGCTTCCCGCTCTTTCTTTCTCTCCTTCATTGATTTTTCTGACTTCTTTTTGCTGTATGAATTTTCTTCAGCTTTGTTGAAAATTTGTCACCTCTCTGCACTATTTATCTGTTGACGAAATTTGTGCAATCGTTCATTTTGAATGTCTGGACGTCTAAACGTATGGATGTTCAAGGCGGGCAGTTTCTTTCTGCGATCGATGAGGTAAGCCATGAGTTTTTTCCACGCCAACCAGCGCGAAGCGCTCAATCAAAGTCTGGCCGAGCTGAACGGGCAAATTAACGTATCTTTTGAGTTTTTTCCGCCACGTACCAGCGAAATGGAACAAACGCTATGGAACTCTATCGATCGTCTTAGCAGCCTGAAACCTAAATTCGTTTCGGTTACCTACGGCGCTAACTCCGGCGAGCGCGACCGCACGCACAGCATCATTAAAGGCATTAAAGATCGCACCGGACTGGAAGCAGCACCGCATTTAACCTGCGTGGACGCCACCCGCGCCGAGCTGCGTGCTATTGCGCAGGATTACTGGAATAACGGCATTCGTCATATCGTGGCGCTGCGCGGCGACCTACCGCCAGGCGGCGGCAAACCGGAAATGTACGGTGCGGATCTGGTGGGCCTGCTGAAGGAAGTCGGCGACTTTGATATTTCCGTGGCCGCCTATCCGGAAGTGCATCCGGAAGCAAAAAGCGCTCAGTCAGATTTAATTAACCTGAAGCGAAAGGTGGATGCGGGCGCAAACCGAGCGATTACCCAGTTCTTTTTTGACGTAGAAAGCTATTTGCGCTTTCGCGACCGCTGCGTCGCGGCCGGTATCGATGTGGAAATCGTACCGGGCATTTTGCCGGTATCCAACTTTAAGCAGCTTCAGCGCTTCGCCGCCATGACTAACGTCCGCGTGCCGGGCTGGATGACCAGCATGTTTGCCGGGCTGGATAACGATCCGGAAACCCGCAAAATGGTGGGCGCCAATGTAGCGATGGATATGGTGAAAATCCTGAGTCGTGAAGGCGTCAAAGATTTCCACTTCTATACGCTGAACCGTGCGGAAATGAGTTACGCCATTTGCCATACGCTGGGCGTCCGTCCCGCCGTGGCCGTCTCCGCTGCCTGATAAGGTAAAGCGCCCATAAAATCAGCAAGGCGCTCATATCTGCCAGATATGAGCGCCTTTCGCTATGGCTTCGTGCCTGAATCCTTAGCCCGTATTGCGCATACCGGCCGCCACGCCCGCTATCGTTACCATCAGCGCCTGCTCAACTCGCGCATCCGGTTCTTCGCCGCTGGCTTCCTGTAAGCGGGAACGATGCAGCAGTTCCGCCTGCAACACGTTCAGCGGATCGGTATACACGTTACGTAACGCAATAGATTCGGCAATCCATGGCAGATCCGCCATCAGGTGCGCGTCGTTGGCGATAGTCAGCACCGCTTTAATATCGGAATCCAGCTGCTCGCGCAGCTGCTTGCCCAGCGTCCACAGCGAACGGTCTACCAGACGCTGATCGTAATATTCCGCCAGCCACAGGTCAGCTTTGGCAAAGACCATCTCCAGCATGCCCAGACGCGTAGAAAAGAAGGGCCAGTTATGGCACATCGCCTCCAGCTGATCCTGATGGCCTGCCTGCATCGCTTTTTGCAGCGCCGCGCCCGCGCCCAGCCAGGCGGGCAGCATCAGACGGTTTTGCGTCCAGGCGAAAATCCACGGAATGGCGCGCAGCGATTCTACGCCGCCGCTTGCGCGACGCTTGGCCGGACGCGAACCCAGCGGCAGTTTGCCCAGTTCCTGCTCCGGCGTGGCCGAGCGGAAGTAGGGCACAAAATCTTTGTTTTCACGCACGTAGCCGCGATACATCTCGCAGGAGTCAGCAGAAAGCTGGTCCATGATGCCGCACCAGGCTTTTTCCGGCTCCGGCGGCGGCAGCAGGTTTGCTTCAAGGATAGCGCTGGTATAAAGCGTCAGGCTGCTGATGGTCACTTCCGGCAGGCCATATTTAAAGCGGATCATCTCTCCCTGTTCCGTCACGCGCAGTCCGCCTTTCAGGCTACCCGGCGGTTGGGAAAGCAGGGCCGCATGTGCCGGTGCGCCGCCGCGACCAATGGTGCCGCCGCGTCCATGAAACAGCGTCAGCGCGATGCCCGCTTTTTCGCAGGTTTTAATCAGCGCGTCCTGCGCCTGATACTGTGCCCAACTGGCCGCCATCACGCCCGCATCTTTTGCCGAGTCGGAATAGCCAATCATTACCATCTGCTTGCCCTGAATAAAGCCGCGATACCAGCCGATATCCAGCAGCTGCTGCATCACGTCGTTAGCATTATTCAGATCGTCCAGGGTTTCAAACAGCGGTGCCACCGGCATAGCAAAAGGGATACCTGCTTCTTTTAACAGCAGATGGACGGCCAGCACGTCCGAAGGCGTTTTCGCCATCGAAATGACGTAGGCGGCGATAGACCCCTGCGGCGCTTCTGCCGCCACGCGACAGGTATCCAGCACTTCCTGCGTGTCGGCGCTCGGCTCCCACTGACGCGGCAGTAAAGGCCTTTTAGAAGTCAGCTCGCTAATCAGAAATGCCTGCTTATCGGCTTCTGACCAGCTGGCATAGTCGCCCAGGCCCAGATAACGGGTCACTTCTGCAATCGCATCGGTGTGGCGCGTGCTTTCCTGACGCAGATCGATGCGCACCAGCGGCACGCCAAAACACTTCACGCGGCGCAATGTATCCAGCAGCTGGCCGTTAGCGATTATGCCCATGCCGCAGGCCTGTAGGGACTGATAGCAGGCGTAAAGCGGATCCCACAGCTGATCGTTGGAAATCAGCAGATTATCCGGACGCGCGGGGCGTTCGCCTTTCAGACGACGCTCAAGGTAAGCCTGGGTCGCCAGCAGCTGGGCACGCAGGTTTTTCATAATTTCACGGTACGGTTCCAGCGCGTCGGGATTGCCGCACAGCTCGCGAACTTCTGGCGTACACTCCGACATCGACAGCTCGGAAACCAGCACGGCGATATCACGTAAGAACAGGTCGGTCGCTTTCCAGCGGCTCAGTTGCAGCACGTGACGGGTAATTTTCGCCGTCACGTTCGGGTTGCCGTCACGGTCTCCACCCATCCAGGAAGTAAAGCGGACAGGCACATAATCCACCGGCAGCTTCACGCCAAATGAGGCTTCCACCTGTTCGTACAGTTCGCGCAGAAAGGCCGGCACGCCTTCCCACAGGCTATTTTCAACCACCGCAAAGCCCCATTTAGCCTCGTCGACGGGCGTAGGGCGATATTTACGGATCTCATCGGTATGCCAGGCCTGCGCGACCAGCTGACGCAGACGGCGCATGATCTGCGATCGGTCATAATCAGGAAGATCGTGGTGATCCAATTGCTTAAGGCAGCTATTTACTTCGATCAGCTTGTGGATCAGCGTGCGGCGAGTGATCTCTGTCGGGTGAGCGGTCAGCACCAGCTCCAGCGAAAGCGACTCAACGGCCTCGCGGATCTTCGCTTCCGTCAGGTTTGGCTGCTGCTTTAAGCGCTCGAAGGTTTTGGCCAGCAGCTCCTGATGATTAGCGCCTTCGCCTTTAGGGGAAATAGTGTGGTATTGCTCGGCGACGTTGGTCAGGTTGAGGAACTGGCTGAAGGCGCGCGCAACGGGCAGGAGTTCGTCATTAGAAAGATTTTGGAGCGTAGAGAGCAGCTCCTGACGGTGGGCGTCGTTTCCCGCGCGGGAGGACTTGGAGAGCTTACGGATGGTTTCCACCCGGTCCAGGATGTTTTCACCCAGCG
Source organism: Erwinia phyllosphaerae (assembly GCF_019132875.1). Lineage (GTDB taxonomy): Bacteria > Pseudomonadota > Gammaproteobacteria > Enterobacterales > Enterobacteriaceae > Erwinia > Erwinia phyllosphaerae. Next base: position 15,167 of record NZ_JAHSPF010000013.1, on the reverse strand, counting down.
CATCCTTAATCGTATCCCCGAGCAGTTTGCCGAGCATACTGACATTACTTCGCATTGCGGAATATTGTTCGTTCATAAGACCCCTGACCGTTGTTTTTATCACTCTCTACCGTCGCCGGTATAACATTGCCTTTTATCTAGCCACGTTCCCTGCCATCCGTCAATTGACTTAAACACGCGCAAAGCTGGCGCTAACTTGCGGGAATTTATGAAATTTAACAAAGGAGAAGCGCGATAAGTAATTCTTATCGCCTGAAGTAACGGAAAACGTCGGCAAAGCCGGAAAAAACATTATCTTTCCGGCCTGATAAGACAAATAGCGCTTAATGGTGGCAAAAATGTTGCACGACTTGCGTAATCAGCTCGCGGGTTGGCTTGATAAAAGCGGTGTCGAGATATTCATCCGGCTGGTGCGCCTGGTTGATCGATCCCGGTCCCAATACCAGCGTTGGGCATAATTCCTGAATAAAAGGCGCTTCGGTGCAGTAGTTTACGATGGAGGTTTCCGTGCCTAACAATTTCTCCACCACTTTGACCAGCTTGTGATCGGCCGGGCACTCGTAACCGGGAATCGGCGGGTGCAGCTGGCTAACCGTCACGCGGCCAGGCCAGCGTTCGCTAACCGGCGTCAGCGATTCGTTGATCAATCCTTCCAGCTCGTTCAGCGTTAAACCCGGCAGAGGACGAAGGTCGATATGCAGCTCGCAGCAGGCGCAGATACGGTTAGCCGCATCGCCGCCGTTGATGTGGCCAAAATTCATGGTGGGATAAGGGATCGCAAAACCATCATGGTGATAGCGTGACTTCAGCGTGTTACGTAATTCCATCAGCTGGGTGATCGATTCGTGCATCAGTTCAATCGCGTTGACGCCGCGTGAGGGATCGCTGGAATGGCCGGACTGGCCCTCAATGCGGATAGCGTTCGACATATGGCCTTTATGCGCGCGCACCGGCTGGAGCGACGTAGGCTCGCCGATAATTGCGCAGTCGGGACGTATGGTGGCGTTTTCGGAAAAGTATTGCGCGCCCGCCATCGTGGTTTCTTCATCGGCGGTGGCCAGGACGTAGAGCGGTTTTTTCAGCTTCGTCACGTCAACATCACGCAGCGCGTCCAGAATAAAGGCGAAAAAGCCTTTCATATCGGCGGTGCCCAGGCCGTACAGCTTGTTGTCATGCTCGGTCAGGGTAAAGGGATCGCGCGTCCAGCGGCCATCGTCGAAAGGAACGGTGTCGCTGTGTCCGGCCAGCAGCAGGCCGCCAGCACCGTTGCCGGTGCGGGCCAGCATATTAAATTTGTGGCGCGTGCCGGGAACCGGCTGAACTTCAACCTCAAAGCCAAGGTCGCGAAACCAGCCTGCCAGCAAACTGATTAAAGCTTCATTACTCTGATCCATTGCGCTGTCGGTGGCGCTGATGGACGGCGTGGCAATCAACTCACGGTAAAGCTCAATAAAAGGCGGTAATTTTGTCTTCACTGTTGACAGTCCTTGCGTTAGGATAGTATCAATATTCATGCACTAATAGTGAATAAAAATACATTAATGGCGTGGGGATGGAAACCAAATTTCCTGCATATCCGGCGCTAATCGCGTGGGCAGACGGCATTAGCCGCCACCCAAAACCCGAGACCGTTATAAGGTGTCCGATGTTAAATACGCTGATTGTTGGTGCCAGTGGCTATGCTGGCGTAGAGCTTGCGACCTACCTGAATCGTCATCCTCAGGTGAACATAACCGCTTTAGCGGTCTCAGCGCAAAGCCCTGACGCAGGAAAATTGCTTTCCGACCTGCATCCGCAGCTGAAAGGCATTGTCGATATGCCGCTGCAGCCGCTAGCCAGCGCGGCGGAATTTGCGGATAAGGTCGACGTCGTGTTTTTGGCTACCGCGCACGAAGTCAGCCACGATCTGGCACCGGAGTTCCTGGCGGCAGGCTGCGTGGTATTTGACCTGTCCGCAGCCTTTCGCGTTAATGAAGAGAGCTTCTTTACCGACTATTACGGCTTCCCGCATCAGCATAAAGCCTGGCTGGATAAAGCCGTTTATGGCCTGGCCGAGTGGCAGCAAAGCAAGCTAAAAGAAGCGCAGCTGATTGCCGTGCCGGGCTGTTACCCGACCGCTGCCCAGCTGGCTTTAAAGCCTTTGATTGCAGCGAATCTGCTTAACGAAGCGCAGTGGCCGGTAATTAACGCCACGAGCGGCGTCAGCGGCGCGGGACGCAAAGCCTCCGTCGCCACCAGTTTTTGCGAAGTTAGCCTGCAACCTTATGGCATTTTTACGCATCGTCATCAGCCGGAAATTGCCGCGCATCTCGGTATCCCGGTCATTTTCACGCCGCATCTGGGTAATTTCCCACGCGGTATCCTGGCGACCACGACCTGTCGTTTGCAGGCGGGCGTAACGCGTGAAGACGTGGCGGAAGCCTTCCATAACGCCTATCAAGATAAACCGCTGGTGCGCGTCTATGATAAAGGCGTGCCGTCAATCAAAGGCGTGGTTGGACTGCCGTTCTGCGACATCGGTTTTGCCGTACAGGGTGAGCACGCGATTATCGTCTCGGCAGAAGACAATCTGCTGAAGGGCGCTTCGTCGCAGGCCGTGCAGTGTATGAATATTCGTTTCGGTTTCCCGGAAACGCAGTCGCTTATTTAATCAGTGAGAAAGCCAATGACCAATCCTTTAATTATTAAACTCGGCGGCGTGTTGCTGGACAGCGAAGAAGCGCTGGCGCGCCTGTTTGACGCGCTGGTGGCATACCGCGAGACGCATCAGCGGCCTCTGCTGATCGTTCACGGCGGCGGCTGCCTGGTAGACGAGCTGATGAGCAAGCTCGCGCTGCCGGTGAAAAAGAAAAACGGCCTGCGCGTAACGCCTGCCGATCAGATCGACATCATTACCGGCGCGCTGGCGGGAACGGCTAATAAAACGCTGCTGGCCTGGTCAAAGAAACACGGCATTGATGCGGTCGGCCTGTGCCTGGGCGACGGTGGCAGCGTCAACGTGGCGGCTTTTGATGAAGAGCTGGGGCACGTTGGCCAGGCGACGCCGGGCAATCCAAAACTGATTAATACATTGCTGGAAGCTGGCTGGCTGCCGGTTATCAGCTCTATCGGCATTACCGAAGACGGCAAGCTGATGAATGTTAACGCCGATCAGGCCGCGACCGCCTTAGCCGCTACGCTGGGTGCCGATCTGGTGCTGCTTTCCGACGTCAGCGGCATTCTGGACGGCAAAGGCCAGCGGATTGCCGAAATGACCACGGCGCTGGCGGAACAGCTGATTGCGCAGGGCATTATTACCGATGGCATGATCGTCAAAGTTAACGCCGCGCTGGACGCCGCCCGCACGCTGGGTCGTCCGGTCGATATTGCCAGCTGGCGTCATGCCGAGCAGCTGCCAACCCTTTTTAACGGCGTGTCGATTGGCACCCGGATCCTCGCTTAACCGGTTCAAGGAAAAGACAATGCAAGATAAAAGCATCAAGAAAATCGTTCTGGCTTACTCAGGTGGTCTGGATACCTCCGCGATTATTCCGTGGCTGAAAGAGAACTATGGCGGCTGTGAAGTGGTTGCCTTTGTCGCGGATATCGGCCAGGAGCGTGGCGATCTGGAAGGCGTAGAGCAGAAAGCTTTGCAGTCCGGTGCCTCTGAATGCCACGTTGTCGATCTGCGTGAAGAGTTCATCAGCGACTACGTTTATCCCGTGCTGCAAACTGGCGCGCTGTACGAAGGAACTTACCTGCTGGGCACCTCTATGGCTCGTCCAATCATCGCCAAAGCGCAGGTTGAGCTGGCGCTGAAAGTCGGCGCGGACGCGCTGTGCCACGGCGCGACCGGCAAAGGTAACGACCAGGTACGTTTTGAAACCACCTATACCGCACTGGCTCCGCAGCTGAAAGTTGTCGCGCCGTGGCGTGAGTGGAACCTGCGTTCACGTGAAGCGCTGCTGGACTACCTGAAAGAGCGCAATATTCCGACTACCGCGTCGCTGGAAAAAATCTACAGCCGTGATGAAAACGCATGGCATATCTCCACCGAAGGCGGCGTGCTGGAAAGCCCGTGGAACGCGCCAAACAAAGATTGCTGGGTCTGGACTGTCGATCCGCTGGAAGCGCCGGATCGGCCTGAACAGGTTACCGTAAGCGTCGAAAAAGGCCGCGTGGTTGCCGTAAACGGCGAAGCGTTAAGCCCGTACGGCTGCCTGGAAAAACTGAATACGCTTGGCGCGAAGCATGGCGTAGGCCGTATTGATATCGTGGAAAACCGTCTGGTGGGCATCAAGTCTCGCGGCTGCTATGAAACGCCTGGCGGCACCATTATGGTTAACGCGCTGCGTGCGGTTGAACAGCTGGTGCTGGATCGGGATAGCTTCAAATGGCGTGAGCAGCTGGGCCATGAGATGTCTTACGTCGTGTATGACGGCCGCTGGTTCGCGCCGCTGCGTAAATCTATCCAGGCCGCAGCGGAATCGCTGGCGGAAGAAGTGAACGGTGAAGTGGTTCTGCAGCTGTACAAAGGCCAGGTTACCGCGATCCAGAAGAAATCGGCTAACAGCCTCTATTCTGAAGAGTTCGCGACCTTCGGCGAAGACGAAGTTTACGACCACAGCCACGCGGGCGGCTTTATCCGTCTGTTCTCGCTCTCTTCACGCATCCGTGCGCTGAACGAGAAAAAGCAGAAGTAACGGCGATATTCAGGGCGTCACGGAAGATACCCGCCGGGTCACAGGCTAAAGGATTGGTTGTTTGCCCGGCGCTATAGCGGACTCGTTCCGCCTTATCATTCAACGAATTTAATGGAGCACTGACATGGCACTTTGGGGTGGACGGTTTACTCAGGCAGCAGATCAACGTTTCAAACAGTTTAATGACTCGCTGCGCTTCGACTATCGTCTGGCAGAGCAGGACATTATCGGGTCCGTCGCCTGGTCCAAAGCGCTGGTAACGGTCAATGTTCTGACCGCGGACGAGCAGCAGCAGCTTGAGAGCGCGCTGAACGTTTTGCTGGAAGAAGTGCGTGCTAATCCCCAGCAGATTTTAGAAAGCGATGCGGAAGACATTCACAGCTATGTTGAAGGTCGCCTGATTGAAAAAGTCGGCGCGCTCGGCAAAAAGCTGCATACCGGACGCAGCCGTAATGACCAGGTCGCAACCGACCTGAAGCTATGGTGTAAAGCGCAGATTAGCGAGCTGCTGACGGCTACGCAGCAGCTGCAACAGGCGCTGGTCACTACCGCCGAAGCGAATAAAGATGCAGTCATGCCAGGCTATACCCATTTGCAGCGCGCGCAGCCGGTAACCTTTGCACACTGGTGCCTGGCCTATGTTGAGATGCTGGCGCGCGACGAAAGCCGCCTGCAGGATACGCTAAAGCGTCTGGACGTCAGCCCGCTTGGCTGCGGCGCGCTGGCCGGTACGGCGTACGAAATCGATCGTGAACAGCTGGCTGGCTGGTTGGGCTTCGCTTCTGCCACGCGCAATAGCCTGGATACCGTTTCTGACCGCGATCACGTGCTGGAGCTGCTTTCCGATGCGTCCATCGGCATGGTGCATCTTTCCCGTTTCGCAGAAGATCTGATTTTCTTCAATACGGGCGAAGCCGGTTTTGTTGAGCTTTCCGATCGCGTGACTTCCGGTTCTTCCCTGATGCCGCAGAAAAAGAACCCGGATGCGCTGGAGCTGATCCGCGGCAAGTGTGGTCGCGTACAGGGCGCGCTGACCGGCATGATGATGACGCTGAAAGGCCTGCCGCTGGCTTACAATAAAGATATGCAGGAAGACAAAGAAGGGCTGTTCGACGCGCTGGATACCTGGTCCGACTGCCTGCACATGGCCGCGCTGGTACTGGATGGGATTCAGGTGAAACGTCCGCGCTGTCAGGAAGCCGCAGAGCAGGGTTATGCGAATGCGACCGAGCTGGCCGACTATCTGGTTGCCAAAGGCTTACCGTTCCGTGAAGCGCACCATATTGTTGGTGAAGTAGTGGTAGCGGCTATCGGCAAAGGCGTGGCGTTGGAAGCGCTGCCGCTGGAAGAGCTGCAAAAATATAGCGAAACGATTGGCGAAGATGTTTATCCGCTGCTGTCGCTGCAATCCTGCCTGGATAAGCGTAACGCGAAAGGCGGCGTGTCGCCTCATCAGGTTTCGCTGGCGATTACCGACGCGAAAAACCGTCTGGCGTAGAAATAAAAAAGGCGGGCATCAGGCCCGCCAAAGAGTTTCGACTTTATTATTGGTTTTAAGCACATAAGAGGGCGAGCGATCGCCTTCTCGATTTTTTAAGCTAAAAAGAACTGCTCTAAGTCGTCGCTGCCGCCAATATGGCGTCCGCCGATAAAGACCTGCGGGACGGTGGCACGACCGGTTACAGCACGCAGGCTGACGGTAGTCGCATCCTGGCCCAGCACGATCTCTTCATACTGAATACCGCGATCCAGCAGCATCTGCTTGGCTTTGGCGCAGAACGGACAGCCTGGCTTGGTAAACAGCGAGACGGATTCCTGCACTTTAAATTCCGGAGCCAGGTAGCGCAGCATGGTATCAGCGTCGGAGACTTCAAACGGGTCGCCCGGCTTGTTTGGCTCAACAAACATTTTTTCTACCACGCCGTTACGAACCAGCATGGAGTAACGCCATGAGCGAGGCCCGAAACCAAGGTCCGCTTTCTCAACCAGCATGTCCATACCGCGAGTAAAGTCGCCGTTGCCATCCGGAATAAAAGTAATGTTGTTAGCGTGCTGATCGGCTTTCCAAGCGTTCATGACGAAAGTGTCGTTAACCGATACGCAAAGAATGTTATCCACGCCGTGTTTTTTGAAAACGTCAGACAGCTCGTTATAGCGCGGCAGATGGCTTGACGAGCAGGTCGGCGTAAACGCGCCTGGCAAAGAGAAGACGATAACGGTTTTGTCTTTGAACAGCTCATCAGTCGTGACGTCTACCCAGCTGTCGCCCTGACGCGTGTGAAAAGTGACCTGTGGGACTGACTTACCTTCCTGACTTGCAAACATAAACTACCTCTTGATTAGGGGTAAAAAGTGATTCATCTCTCGAACGGGTGACATTATTAACATCTGCGCTTGATAGGGCTAATCGTTGATTGCTATTCTATCTATCGCCACGAACTATCGTGGTTCGGAGGAAATGAATGAATATTCGCGATCTTGAGTATCTGGTAGCTCTGGCTGAACACCGCCATTTTCGACGTGCAGCCGATTCCTGCCACGTCAGTCAACCCACGCTCAGCGGACAGATCCGCAAGCTGGAAGATGAACTGGGCGTTATGCTGCTGGAACGTACCAGCCGTAAAGTGCTTTTTACTCAGGCCGGACTGCTGCTGGTGGACCAGGCGCGCACCGTGCTGCGCGAGGTCAAGGTACTGAAAGAGATGGCCAGCCAGCAGGGCGAGGCGATGTCCGGGCCGTTGCATATTGGGCTAATCCCCACGGTTGGGCCTTATCTGCTGCCGCAAATTATTCCAACGCTGCATCAAACTTTCCCCAAGCTGGAAATGTATCTGCATGAAGCGCAAACGCAGCAGCTGCTGGCGCAGCTGGACAGCGGCAAGCTCGACTGCGCTATTCTGGCGCTGGTGAAAGAGTCCGAAGCGTTTATTGAAGTCCCGCTGTTTGATGAGCCGATGAAGCTGGCGATCTATCAGGATCATCCGTGGCACGAGCGCGATCGCGTGCCGATGTCCGATCTGGCCGGTGAGAAACTGCTGATGCTGGAAGATGGCCACTGCCTGCGCGACCAGGCGATGGGCTTTTGCTTTCAGGCGGGTGCGGATGAAGATACCCATTTTCGCGCTACCAGTCTGGAGACGCTGCGCAATATGGTCGCGGCGGGCAGCGGCATTACCCTACTGCCTGCGCTGGCGGTGCCAAAAGAGCGCGTGCGCGACGGCGTTTGCTATCTGCCGTGCTACAAACCGGAACCGCAGCGCACTATCGCGCTGGTTTACCGGCCCGGATCGCCGCTGCGCGGCCGCTATGAGCAGCTGGCAGAGGCAATCCGCACCCATATGCAGGGTTACATGCACAGCACGCTAAAACAGGCGGTTTAATCCGTTCAGCGCCGCTACACGGTAGGCTTCAGCCATTGTTGGATAGTTAAAGGTGGTATTCACGAAATACTCAATCGTGTTGCCGCCGTTTTTCTGTTCCATAATGGCCTGGCCGATGTGGATAATCTCGGCGGCGCGCTCGCCAAAGCAATGAATACCCAAAATCTCTTTAGTGTCGCGATGAAACAGGATTTTCAGGCTGCCGACATTCATGCCGACAATCTGCGCACGTGCCAGATGCTTAAACTGCGCGCGGCCCACTTCATAAGGCACTTTCATTGCCGTCAGCTGCTGTTCCGTTTTGCCCACTGAACTGATTTCCGGAATGGTATAGATACCGGTCGGGATATCTTCGATCAGATGCGCGTTCGCTTCGCCTTTAATCAGCGCCTGGGCAGCAATACGCCCCTGATCGTAAGCGGCGGAAGCGAGGCTTGGATAGCCAATGACGTCACCCACGGCATAAATATGCGGCTGCGCGGTCTGATACATGCTGTTGACCTTCAGCAGGCCACGGCCATCCGCTTCCAGCCCCACGTTTTCAAGGCCCAAATCGTCCGTGTTCCCCGTACGTCCGTTGGCGTAAAGCAGACAGTCTGCTTTTACCTTTTTACCGGATTTAAGGTGCATGATGACGCCGTCGCTCACGCCTTCAATCTTCTCAAACTCTTCGTTGTGGCGAATCACCACGCCGCTGTTCCAGAAGTGATAAGAAAGCGAATCAGAGATTTCCTGATCCAGAAACGCCAGCAGATGATCGCGCGTGTTGATCAAGTCAACTTTTACGTTCAGTCCACGGAAGATAGAAGCATATTCGCAGCCGATAACGCCCGCGCCATAAATAATGACGTGGCCAGGCTCGTGGTGCAGGTCAAGAATAGAGTCGCTGTCATAGATGCGTGGATGCGTAAAATCGACGTCGGCCGGGTGATAGGGCCGGGAACCGCAGGCGATCACAAATTTTTCGGCGGTCAGCCGATCGACAGTGCCGTCGTGCGTGGTGACTTCAATGGTATTCGCATCAACAAAGCGCGCGTCGCCCTGAAACAGTTCGCAACGGTTACGCTCATAAAAGCCCTGACGCATCCGTGTTTGCTGACTGATGACGTTTTCCGTGTGGTTAAGGATGTCGGCAAAAGAGGAACGCAGCAGGCGAGTATGATCGCTATAAAGTGGATTCTGGTTAAATTCGATAATACGGCTGACGGCGTGACGCAGCGCTTTAGAGGGAATGGTTCCCCAGTGGGTACAACCGCCACCGATATTGTGATAGCGCTCAATGACCGCAATGCGCGCGCCCTGTTTTACCAGCCCCATTGCCGCGCCTTCGCCGCCGGGGCCGGAGCCAATTACAATGGCGTCATAATCATAAGACTGTTGCATACCAATACGTCCTATTTTTTTATACAAATTTTCAACTTTATTCTAACATCTTGTGAGCGGCTTCCCAATTTTAACTGCCTTATTTGCCATTAATTGACAAAGTAAAAGGGTAACAGGCATTCACAAACTTGATGCCTCTGTACGCTGAAAGTTTGATATAGTGCAAATCTGGCAGGTAAAACAGGCACAAACATGGGCGTCAGAGCGCAGCAAAAAGAACGGACACGACGTTCGCTGATTGAAGCGGCATTTAGTCAACTGAGTGCCGAGCGGAGTTTTGCCAGCCTGAGCCTGCGGGAAGTTGCCCGTGAAGCGGGAATCGCGCCAACCTCTTTTTATCGCCATTTTCGTGACGTAGACGAGCTTGGGCTGACCATGGTAGACGAAAGCGGTTTGATGCTGCGTCAGCTGATGCGTCAGGCACGCCAGCGTATCGCCAAAGGCGGCAGCGTTATTCGCACCTCGGTCTCCACTTTTATGGAGTTCATCGGCAATAATCCCAACGCTTTTCGTTTACTGCTGCGCGAACGCTCCGGCACTTCTGCTGCTTTTCGTGCCGCCGTTGCCCGTGAGATCCAGCATTTTATCGCCGAACTGGCGGACTACCTTGAAATTGAAAATCGCATGCCGCGCAGCTTTACCGAAGCGCAGGCGGAGGCGATGGTGATTATCGTTTTTAACGCCGGGGCGGAAGCGCTGGATATTGACGTCGCTCAGCGCCGCCAGCTGGAAGAGAGGCTGGTGCTACAGCTGCGGATGATTTCTAAGGGCGCTTACTACTGGTATCGACGTGAGCAGGAGAAGCTGGCGGTGACGCCGGATCTCCATGATTAGGAGAAAAACATGAGTTTAGCGACCGGCCGTGATAAAGGAACGCTCTTGCTGTCATTCCTTACCGGCTTATCGATCAACGGATCGTTTTCGGTGCTGTTCAGTTCCATTGTGCCTTTTTCCGTTTTCCCTCTTATAGCACTGGGCCTTTCCGCCTGGTGCCTGCATCAGCGCTATCTTAACCGCGCGATGCCGGACGGCATGCCGTCTGTTGCTGCGGCTTTCTTTCTGCTCGGCATTCTGCTCTACAGCACTATCGTTCGTGCAGAATATCCCGATATCGGTTCCAACTTTATCCAGACCATCCTGATGGTGGCGCTGGTGTTCTGGATCGGATTAAAACTGCGCGTGCGTAAAGGCGGCCAGGATAATTAAAAAGAAAGCGAGGCCGAACGGCCTCGCTTTCTTTTACTTCGCACCGCGTTAGCAAAAAGCCTGTCCAGTTACTTAGTGCCGGGTAGCGGGACGTGCCGCATTCCGTTACTTAGCGCCGCGTTAGCAGAACGCCGCATTCCATATGGTGGGTATAGGGGAACTGGTCAAACAGCGCCAGCCGCTCAACGTCATGCGTGGCAGAAAGCGTAGCCAGGTTATCGCACAGCGTCTGCGGATTGCAGGAAATATAGAGAATGCGCGGATAAGCCTGCACCATCTTCACCGTTTCATCATCCAGTCCGCTGCGCGGCGGATCGACAAAAATCGTCTCGCATTCATAGCTGCTTAAATCAATGCCTTCCAGCCGGTTAAACTGGCGCGTGCCGTTCATGGCCTGGGTGAACTCTTCGGCCGCCATGCGGATAATCTGCACGTTTTCAATCTGGTTAGCAGCAATATTATACTGTGCGGAAGCGACGGAGGGTTTGGCGATTTCCGTTGCCAGAACGCGCCTGAAGTTACGCGCCAGCGCTAAAGAGAAATTACCGTTGCCGCAATAAAGTTCCAGCAGATCGCCGTTAGCGTTTTTAGTAACATCCAGCGCCCATTCCAGCATCTTAATGTTCATTGCAGCATTAGGCTGGGTGAAGCTGTTTTCTACCTGGCGATAGATAATCTCTTTGCCCGCCACCGGCAAACGCTCGTCCACGTAATCACGATCCAGGCAGATTTTGGTTTTGGTGGCGCGACCAATCAGATGCAGATCGAAACCTTCCGCGCGGAGTTCATCACGCAGCGCGCTGGCGGCCTGTTGCCATTCGTCCGTTAAGGCACGGTGGTAGAGCATGGACACCACAATCTGGCCGCTCATGGTCGACAGATAATCTATCTGGAACAGCTTATAGCGCAGCACGCGGTTATCGCGCAGCGCGTCAATCAGGCGAGGCATCAGCTTATTGATCAGCTCGCTGGCGGCCGGGAAGCTGTCAACGCGAATGCGCTGGCGCGTCTGCTGGTCAAAAATAATGTGGTAAAGGTCGTCGCCGTCGTGCCAGATCCGGAACTCAGCCCGCATGCGGTAGTGGCTGACTGGCGAACGGAACACTTCAACGTTCTGAGCGGTAAAGGGCACCATCAGCGTCTTCAGACGCGCAACTTTTTCTTCCAGTTGGGCATCGTATTGTTCGATCGGCAGCTGTTCGGGCGTCATGGTCTTTCCTGGGTTAAGGGACTTTAAAGCCCTGCGATTGTAGGCATCCACCGCGCAATGTCCAGCGTTGTCCGGTTCCATCTTCTTTTAGACGGGCTGACGTGTAGATTCCTGTAACGGATGAACATAAAATGCGATTCCGGCCTTTCAATAAGTTAAAAGGGAATCCAGTGTAAAGCTGGAGCTGACGCGCAGCGGTGTGGAATGTTTTCATGGGTGCCAGACACTGTCTTTCGATGGGAAGTCTTCACCAGTTCATGATTCCGAGCCCGAAGACCTGCCGGTATTACGTCGCAAACTGTACGAGCGCGCTCATTCTCGTACGCCTGCGGCATCCTGCATGTTTTTTTGGATGCGATTCATAATGATAACGAAACACAAACTGTTGGCTTTCAGCGCAACGGCGATTTCCCTCTGGGCGCAGAACGGCTTTGCTCAGGATGCAGAGAACACGCTGGTCACCACCGCAAACCGTTTTGCGCAGCCCGTTTCTTCCGTGCTGGCTCCTGTTACCGTCGTTACGCGGGAAGAGATCGATCGCTGGCAATCAAAAAGCTTAACTGACGTCATGCGTCGGCTACCGGGTGTCGATATCGCGCAGAACGGCGGGATGGGGCAAACCAGCTCGCTGTTTATTCGCGGCACCAATTCCAGTCATGTTCTGGTGCTGATTGACGGTATTCGTCTTAACCAGGCCGGTATTAGCGGTTCTTCCGATCTTAGCCAGATTCCGCTTTCCTTAGTGCAGCGAATTGAATACGTGCGCGGCGCGCGGTCTGCTGTTTACGGCTCGGACGCAATCGGCGGCGTAGTCAACATTATTACCGGTCGCGAAAAACCGGGAACAACGCTGACCGCGGGTACCGGTTCAAACGGCTATCAGAGCTATGACGGCTCTACGCAGCAAATGCTGGGTAAGGACACGCGCGTTACCCTGGCCGGCAACTATACCTATACCAAAGGATATGATGTGGTCGCGAACCTGCCGGATACGAGCGGCGATCCGGCGCAGAAAGATCGCGACGGCTTTATGAGTAAAAGTCTCTATGGCGCGATAGAGCATCAGTTCGATGATGAATTCAGTGGTTTCGTGCGTGGTTACGGTTACGACAACCGCACGGCTTATGACGGAACCTACAGCTACAATTCTGACTATAGCCAGATAACCGGTCTGCCCGATACTCGTCAGCTTTATAGTCAGACATGGGATACCGGCCTGCGCTTCAATCGCGACATCTACTCTACGCAACTGATCGCCAGCTATAGCCATACTAAAGACTATAACTACGACCCACGGCAGGGTCGATATGGCGAGGCTGCGACGGCAGACGATATAGAACAATATAATGTGCAGTGGGGTAACACGTTGCAGGTTGGGCGAGGAGCGCTAAGCGGCGGCGTTGACTGGCAAAGACAGTCTACCGAACCGGGCACGGCTTATCTGACGAACGGCTATGAGCAACACAATACCGGCCTCTACGCTACCGCACAGCAGCAGTTTGGCGAGGTCACGCTGGAAGGCGCGGTTCGCGGCGATGACAATAGCCAGTTCGGCTGGCACAACACCTGGCAGAGCGCGGCCTCCTGGGAATTCCTTTCCGGCTATCGTTTATTCGCCAGCTACGGCACAGCTTTCAAAGCGCCGCAGTATGGGCAGCTTTATAGCTCTTACGGTAATCCCAACCTCGATCCCGAAAAAAGTAAGCAGTGGGAAGGCGGTGTAGAAGGGCTTAGCGGGCCTGTTAGCTGGCATCTCTCTGGCTATCGCAACGACATTGACGATCTCATTGCCTATGCCAACAACAGCTATTACAACGTCAGTAAAGCGCGTATTAAAGGTGTAGAGGCGACGGCTTCGTTCGACACCGGCCCGGTTAGCCATACGGTTTCCTGGGACTATTTAGACCCGCGTGATGCCAACACCGACAAATTACTGGTGCGGCGAGCTAAACAGCAGGTGAAGTATCAGCTTGATTATACGCTGTATGATGTTGACTGGTCGCTAAGCTATCAGTATCTCGGCGAGCGCTACGATACCAATTACAACACCTATGAAACCGTCAAGCTTGGCGGCGTCAGCCTGTGGGATCTTGCAGTTTCGTATCCTGTCACATCCCAGCTGACCGTTCGTGGTAGAATTGCCAACCTGTTCGATAAAGATTACGAGACAGTGTATGGCTATCAAACTCCAGGACGAGAGTACTACCTCAGCGGAAGTTACACCTTCTAATCTGCGACCCACCGTGCTGGTCTTTGACTCCGGCGTCGGTGGGCTATCCGTTTATGATGAGATCCGGCAGCTGTTGCCGGATCTGCACTATATCTACGCTTTCGATAATGTCGCTTTTCCTTACGGAGAAAAGAGCGAAGAGTTTATCGTGGAGCGCGTGGTTGAAATCGTGACTGCCGTAACCCGAACTTATCCGCTGGCGCTGGTGGTTATTGCCTGTAACTCGGCCAGTACCGTGACGTTACCCGCCTTGCGCGAGCGTTTCGATTTTCCCGTAGTGGGCGTCGTTCCCGCCATTAAGCCTGCTGCGCGCCTGACGCGTAATGGTATTGTTGGCCTGCTGGCAACGCGTGGGACGGTAAAGCGTCCTTATACGCATGAGTTGGTAAAGCGTTTTGCCCGCGAGTGCAAAACGGAGATGTTGGGTTCTGCCGAGCTGGTAGAGCTGGCGGAGGCGAAGCTGCAAGGTAAAGATGTTCCGCTGGAAGAGATAAAGCGTATTCTGCAGCCATGGCTGCGGATGAAGGAGCCGCCCGATACCGTCGTGCTCGGCTGTACGCACTTCCCTTTATTAGCGGATGAATTGCAGCAGGTACTACCGGAAGGAACGCGGCTGATCGATTCGGGTGCGGCCATTGCACGTCGCACGGCCTGGCTATTAGAAAATGAGTCGCCCAAAATCGGTTCTGCAGAAAATAATCTGGCTCTGTGTCTGGCGATGACGGCCGAAGCCGTACAATTAATGCCCGTTTTACGGCGTTATGGCTTCGAAAAACTGGAAAAACTGGCGCTTTAGCCCATTTTTGCGTAAAAAATCGACGGTCAGAAAGTTTTTTGCAAATAGGGGTTGTCAGCCGCCGAGAACTCCCTATAATGCGCCTCCACTGACACGGAACAACGGCTTACGAGTCGCCGGGTTAGAAAGAGAAAAGTGAGAAATTCCTTGACTCTACAGCGGGAAAGCGTAACATCTGCACCCCGCGCCACACGAGATATGTGGCAACGCTCTTTAACAATTTATCAGACAATCTGTGTGGGCACTCGCAGGATTGATATCAGCGTCTCCGGACGCAAAA
>NZ_JAHSPF010000012.1 GCF_019132875.1 Erwinia phyllosphaerae | reverse complement strand
GTGGTGGGTCGTGCAGGATTCGAACCTGCGACCAATTGATTAAAAGTCAACTGCTCTACCAACTGAGCTAACGACCCACTTTTGCGCTGTCGGAACGTTTTAACATATGTCCCGGCAACGGCGGCATATATTACTGATTTACCGTTTCAGCGCAACCACTATTTTCAGATAACCTGCTCAACTGCCTGACTTTCATGCGACTGGACCAGAAAGCATACGATAACTGGTCAAAGTACGACATTTACAGCGCGGCAGCGCGTTTTTGCGCTTGTTTCGCGGCATCGGTGTTTGGATACTGTTTGACCACCTGCTGGTAAACGGCTTTGGCTTTCGCGCTGTCGCCTTTTTCCTGCATGATTACGCCCACCTTATATAACGCATCGGCGCTTTTAGGGGATTTGGGGTAATTTTTTACTACGGTCGCAAAGTAGTAGGCCGCGTCGTCTTTTTTACCCTTGTTGTAGTTCAACTGTCCCAGCCAGTAATTGGCATTAGGCTGATAGGTTGAATCCGGGTATTTCTTGACGAAGGCCTGAAACGCCGCGATAGCCTGTTCGTTTTGCTTTTTCTCAAGCACCAGTGCCACAGCGGCGTTGTAGTCGCTGTTAGCATCGCCGCCCTGCACAGGCGCTGCAGAAGCGCTGTCACTGGCTGTGGAGCCATCTACGGTCGCTGCCGGGGCTGCATCGCCAGAGGCAGGTGCCTGCGCGCCGCTGCTCACCTTATCTAACTGCTGATAAAGATCTTTCTGGCGTTCGGTGACCTGGTTCAGCTGATACTGATTTTCCTGGATCTGACCACGCAGCGAATCGATATCGCGCTGGTTATCGGAAAGCTGCTGCTGAAGCTGCTGAAGGAGCTGTGCCTGAGCATTAGAAATACGCTCAAGCGAGGTGACGCGGTCTTCGACCGAGCCTGAACCTACGTTACTGATTGACGCCTGGGCATTAGCGGCCCAGGGGGCCGCTACGCCAACCAGTAACGACAGACCCAGCAAGTGAAGTCTGAAGTTACTAATCATATCGTTCTCTTAGTATACCAGTACGGCACGACGGTTTTTGGCGTAAGCCGCTTCGTCGTGGCCCAGTACAGCTGGCTTCTCTTTACCGTAAGAAACGATAGAGATCTGATCGGCAGAAACGCCTTTGCCCTGCAGGTACATTTTAACAGCAGTAGCACGACGTTCGCCCAGGGCGATGTTGTACTCTGGCGTACCGCGCT
The DNA here is from genome assembly GCF_019132875.1 of Erwinia phyllosphaerae. Lineage (GTDB taxonomy): Bacteria > Pseudomonadota > Gammaproteobacteria > Enterobacterales > Enterobacteriaceae > Erwinia > Erwinia phyllosphaerae. Next base: position 145,548 of record NZ_JAHSPF010000012.1, on the reverse strand, counting down.
CATCCGCATGACCTTCAACGGTCACTTTGTATGATGGATTGCTACGCAGGAAGTTTGCGTGCGCATCCAGCATCTGTGCGAACTCAGACTGGATGTCATATTTGTCCAGACCGAAGTAAACGATGTTGTTCTGCTGCAGCTGCTGCATCTGCAGGCGTGCCTGCTCGTCGGAGGACATGTTGCCGCCGTTCATGCCGCTGTTCATGCCGCCGTTCGCGTCATCGCCCATACCGTTGGTCTGGTCGTTGTTGTTGTTTTTGTGTGAGCTACATGCAGCCACTGCGATAACTGGCAGTGCCAGCATTAAGCCTTTCAGCACTTTATTCAGTTGCATTTCTACGATCCTATTATTGTTTGCCATACATATTTATATGCATCACAGATACGGCGACCAGGCAGGGAATTTGACCTGTCCATCAGTAGCCGGAAGACGCGCTTTGAAACGGCCGTCGGTCGAGACCAGCTGCAGTACGGAACCCATGCCCTGAGTGGAGCTGTAGATTACCATAGTGCCGTTTGGCGCGAGGCTCGGCGTTTCATCCAGGAACGTGTCCGTTAATTGTTGAACGGCTCCCGTTTCCAGATCTTGTCTGGCGACGTGTTGCGCACCGCCGTTGGTGCTTACCATCACCAGTGATTTACCATCAGTGCTCACGTCGGCATCCTGATTCTGGGAGCCTTCCCAGGTCAGACGCTGTGGCGCGCCGCCGTTAACATTGATTTTATAGATTTGTGGACGGCCAGCCTGGTCAGAGGTATAGGCCAGCGTCTGGCTGTCCGGGAACCAGGTCGGTTCGGTGCTGTTATAGCGACCATCGGTAATCTGACGGATTTGGCCCGACGCCAGGTCCATCACATACAGATTCAAACTGCCGGTTTTGGACAGCGCGAACGCCAGCTTGCTGCCGTCAGGCGAGAAGGAAGGCGCGCCGTTATGACGTGGGAATGAGGCAACCTGCCTGATTGCGCCGTTCGCCAGCGTCTGTACAACCAGCGCAGATTTACCGCTTTCAAAGGTTACATAGGCCAGCTTGCTGCCATCTTTTGACCAGGCCGGCGACATCAGCGGCTCAGGAGAACGATGCACGGTGAACTGGTTGTAACCATCGTAGTCAGAAACGCGCAGCTCGTACGGGAACTGGCCGCCGTTGGTCTGCACCACGTAAGCGATACGAGTACGGAAAGCGCCTTTAATACCGGTCAGCTTTTCGAAAGTTTCGTCGCTGGCGGTATGCGCGGCATAGCGCAGCCACTGTTTAGTCACCTTGTACTGGTTCTGCGCCAGTACGGCACCCGGATTACCGGAGGTATCTACCAGCTGGTAAGAAACGGTATAGCTACCGTCAGCGCCTGGCTGGATCTGGCCGACCACGACCGCATCAATACCCAGCGCCGTCCAGGCAGCAGGCTGAACTTCTGCCGCTGTGGTTGGCTGCTGTGGCAGACGAGCCCTGTCCAGCGGGTTGAATTTGCCGCTGTTGCGTAAGTCCGCCGCGACGATGCCGCCGATATCTTCCGGCGCTGCGCCCGGACCTTGCCATTTAAACGGCACAACGCCGATAGGACGGGCGGTGTTAACCCCTTGCGTAATCTCAATGCGCACTTCTGCATGCGCCACGGCGACAAACAGCAGCATAAAACTTAATGCTATACGTAATGCCTGCTTCATCTTCTCTCCCTTACCTGAACGCAATGTCCACAATAATTAGCAGTGTTTCAACGAACCCATAGTGCACTTATAGAGTACGGCAAGTTGACCTTAGTTCAACCTGCCGGATGTTTCCGAAATTATTAAGGCTTAAACTCTAACACTGCGTCTTTCGCCGCCTGGTAAACACCATCGCTAGGCGGTTTAGGTATTCTCGCCATGCGCGCTGCGTTTAAAGCGGCCTGGCACAGCGCCGGATCGCCGCCCGCTGACGTGGCGGAAATCAGCATACCGTCCGGTGCCAGTTTGATATGCACGTTACAGGTCCGCCCTTTAAACGTATCCGCGTCATAAAATTTACTTTGGATAGCGTTCTGTACCTGCCCCAGATAGCTGTCAACCGCCGCGCCGGAGGCGCCCGCTTTCTTCTGGTTGCCCTGCCCCGCTGCGGCCCCGCCAGCCTTACCGGACTTCGGCGCATTCTTGCCGGAGGTCAGGCCGCCTAACAGATCGTCAACGTCGCTGCTCTCTTTAGCCGCTTCTGCCGCTGCTTTTTTCTTCGCGTCGGCTGCCGCCTTCGCTTTAGCCGCTGCATCCGCTTTAGCCTTCGCTGCCGCTTCGGCCTTCGCCTCTGCTTTCGCTTTCGCAGCGGCATCGGCTTTTGCTTTCGCTTCTTCGGCGGCTTTTTCCTTCGCCGCTTCCGCTTTCTCCTTCGCGGCAGCGGCGGCTTTCTCTTTCGCCGCCTCGGCCGCTTTCTCTTTAGCTTCTTCGGCCGCTTTCTCTTTAGCTTCTTCGGCCGCTTTCTCTTTCGCCGCCTTCGCTTCTGCCGCCGCCTGCGCTTTCGCATCGGCCTGCGCTTTGGCTTTCGCCTCCTGCGCCGCTTTCACTTTTGCTGCTTCCGCAGCGGCGGCCGTTTTCTCTTCAGCCTGTTTTTTTGCATCCGCAGCGGCTTTTTTCGCCTCTGCTTCCGCTTTTTTCTGTGCGTCCGCCGCGGCTTTCGCCTGGGCATCGGCCTGCGCTTTCGCATCGGCCTGGGCTTTGGCTTTCGCCTCGGCTGCTGCCGCCGCTTTTGCTTCAGCTGCCGCTTCTGCTTTCGCGTCCGCCTGCGCTTTTGCCTTCGCCGCTGCGGCTTCCGCCTGTTTTTGCTCCTCGGCCGCCTGCTTCGCCGCTTCCTCAGCTTTTTTCTGCTCGGCAGCCTGCGCGGCCGCTTCCTGCTTCGCTTCCTTCTGCGCCTGCAGGCGCTCTTTTTCCAGCGCCTTCAGCCGCTGCTGTTCGGCCGCCTGCTTCTGCTGTAGCTCTTCCGCCTGCTGCTGAGCCGCTTTCTCACGCTGCTGCTCGGCACGCTTGCTGTCGCTCTGCTGGTTCTGCTGACGATTATACTGGTCGACGATAGCGCCCGGATCGACCATCACCGCATCGATGTCGCCACCGCCGCCTCCGCTGCTGGCGTCGATATGTTCGTCAAACGAGCTCCATATCAAAATCGCGATCGCAATCACATGCAGGATCACTGAAATGATAAGGGCCCGTTTCAACTTATCGTTCTGTTCGGTTACCTTCGACACTTTCGATTCCCAAAAACGGTCCGCATAAATTAAATCGGCTGCGTCATTAATCCGACCGACTTCACGCCCGCCTGATGCAGCAAGTTCAGCGCTTTGATGATCTCATCGTAAGGCACGTCTTTCGCGCCGCCGATCAGGAACACCGTTTTCGGATTCGCTTCAATGCGCCGCTGCGCTTCGGCAACAACCTGTTCCGGCGGCAGCTGTTCCATACGATCGTGATCGACCACCAGGCTATATTGTCCCACGCCCGCGACTTCCACAATCACCGGCGGATTATCGTCGCTGGAGACCGTTTTGGAATCCGTTGCGTCCGGCAGATCCACTTCCACGCTTTGCGTAATAATGGGTGCCGTTGCCATGAAGATCAGCAGCAGCACCAGCAGGACGTCGAGCAGCGGAACGATATTAATTTCAGACTTAAGGTCGCGACGATGGCGACCACGCGTTCTGGCCATAGCTGAATGACTCCGCTGTTACTTGCTGTTCTCGCTGGAGAACGCCTGACGATGCAGAATAGCGGTGAACTCTTCCATAAAGTTATCGTAATTCTGCTCCAGCTTGTTCACGCGCTGGTTAAGGCGGTTGTACGCCATGACCGCAGGAATGGCCGCAAACAGACCGATGGCGGTAGCGATCAGCGCTTCTGCAATACCCGGCGCGACCATCTGTAACGTGGCCTGTTTAACCGAGCCCAGCCCGATAAAGGCGTGCATAATCCCCCATACCGTACCGAACAGGCCGATATAAGGGCTGATGGAACCGACGGTGCCGAGGAAAGGAATATGGTTTTCCAGCGCTTCCAGCTCGCGGTTTAGCGAAATGCGCATGGCGCGCGTTGCCCCTTCCACCACGGCTTCTGGCGCATGGCTGTTAACGCGATGCAGGCGCGCAAACTCTTTAAAGCCCGCATAGAAGATCTGTTCAGAACCGCCCAGCTCGTCACGACGCGCCTGGCTTTCCTGATAGAGGCGCGACAGCTCGATACCCGACCAGAATTTGTCTTCAAAGGCGTCCGCCTCGCGACCTGCCGCATTCAGGATGCGCGTACGTTGAATAATGATTGCCCAGGAGGCAATAGAAAAGCCAATCAAAATCACCATGATAAGTTTGACCAGAAGGCTCGCCTTCAGGAACAAATCAAGAATGTTCATGTCAGTCACTGCTTGAACTCCGCGACAATAGACTTGGGAAGCGCAATGGGCTTCATCAGATGTGGATTGATGCAGGCGATCAGGACTTCAGCTTCATTAAGCGTCCTGCCTTCTGCATTAACAATGCGTTGTGCGAATGTCATGGTCGTTCTGCTCATCTTCACTACCTCGCTCTGGACCTCGAGCAGATCGTCAAGGTGCGCAGCGGCAAGGTAATCAACCGTGAGACGACGCACGACAAAACCAACCTGCTGCGCCAGCAGCGCCTGTTGGCTGAAATGGTGCTGGCGCAGCATCTCGGTTCGTGCCCGTTCATAAAAAGCGACATAGCTGGCATGGTAAACCACACCACCGGCATCGGTGTCTTCATAGTAGACACGAACCGGCCATCGAAACAGCGTTGTACTCACTCTACATCCCGGTATTACTTTTTAAACGTTGCTACTATACGCAAGAGCCTGAGCCTTGGGAATGGGTTGCCAGAGGGGAAGTAAAATAATTATCTTCTGGTAACAATAACGAGGTTTTACGGAGAGTTCTTAAACATTTATTGACGGAAAAAGAAGATAAAAAAGAGAAAGGCGAACGAAATTTTTGCCGTTGCTGAACCAGCGTGGCGGGTTCATCTAAAAAGGGTGGCACCGCCAGACAGCTGGCCGGGTTAAAGCGGCGGCCATGACTTCACCAGCAGGTAAACCGCAAGGTGAAGTCATGGCGTTAAGCAGAGCCCTTATGAGGCTTCATCAAGGTGTTCAATTGCCAGCGCGGTAATAACAGCAATCGCACAGGCCAGCAGCGTGCCGAGGATCCAGGCAAAGTACCACATGGTTCAGCTCCTTAATCAATAGAGTGTATGAGAGTTGGCCTCAATCTGTTGCCGGGTCACGCGACCAAACATCTTGTAGTAGCACCAGCCGGTGTAGAGCAAAATCAGGGGCACGAAGATGATGGCGGCCACGGTCATAATTTGCAGCGTCATCAGGCTGGAGGTCGCGTCCCACAGGGTAAGACTGTGGTTAACCGTACTGGACGAAGGCATCACGAACGGGAACATCGCCACGCCCGCCGTCAGGATCACGCAGGCCACCGTTAAAGAAGAACAGACGAAGGCCCAGCCGCCTTTGTCCAGACGGGAAAAAAGAGCGGTCAGCAGCGGCAACAGCGCGCCAAGGCCGGGAACGATCCATAGCAGCGGCACCTGCTGGAAATTGGCCAGCCAGGCCCCCGTCTCACGAGTCACTTCTTTAATCAGCGGATTGGATGCCGCATTGTGGTCGAGCGCTGAAACCAGCACATAGCCATCAATCCCCTGCCTCACCCAAATACCCGCCAGCACAAAGCACACCATCATTATCAGCGCTGCAATCTGCGTGACCGTGCGCACTCGTAGCTGCAGTTCACCAGCGGTACGCATTTGCAGATAAGTTGCGCCCTGCGTCAGGATCATGGTAACACTGACTATGCCGGCCAGCAGGGCGAAAGGATTAAGCAACTGGAAAAAACTGCCGGTGTAAAACAGTCTCAGATATTCGTCGGCATAAAAAGGCACGCCCTGTAGCAAATTGCCAAAGGCCACGCCGATCACCAGCGGCGGCACAAAGCTCCCGACAAAAATGCCCCAGTCCCACATGCCCCGCCAGCGCGGATCTTCTATTTTGGAGCGGTAGTCAAAACCGATGGGCCGAAAGAACAGCGAGGCCAGCACCAGAATCATCGCCACATAGAAACCGGAAAACGCGGCCGCGTAAACCATGGGCCATGCGGCAAACAGCGCGCCGCCTGCGGTAATCAGCCAGACCTGGTTGCCGTCCCAGTGCGGCGCGATGGTGTTAATCATAATGCGGCGCTCGACGTCGTTACGGCCAATCAGCCGCCCCAGCATGCCGACCCCCATATCAAAACCGTCGGTAATGGCGAAACCGATAAACAGCACGCCAATCAGCAACCACCAGACGAAACGCAAAAGCTCATAGGTCATCATCTTACGCTCCTTTCCCTGCGTGGAGAGACGTCTCAAAATGGTAACGTCCGGTCTTTAAGCTGCTCGGCCCACGCCGGGCAAATTTAAACATCAGGTACATTTCCGCTATCAGGAACAGCGTATAAAGCCCGCAGATCAGCAATAGCGAAAACAGCAGCTGCCCTACCGTCAACGAGGAGTTAGCCACCGCCGTTGGCAGGATTTCCCCGATTGCCCATGGTTGCCGCCCATACTCGGCGACAAACCAGCCCGCTTCCGCAGCTATCCAGGGCAGTGGAATGCCGTACAGCGCACACTTAAGCAGGAAGCGGTTGTTACCGATACGATTACGGATCACGCTCCAGAAACAGCACAGGGTAATCAGCAGCATTAACACGCCGCACGCCACCATAATGCGGAAGGAAAAGTAGAGCGGTGCCACGCGCGGGATAGAATCCTCGGTGGCCTTTTGAATTTGCGCTGCGCTGGCATCGGCTACGTTTGGCGTATAGCGTTTTAACAGCAGGCCGTAGCCCAGGTCGCGTTTTGCCTCATTGAACGCCGCGCGCACCGCCGGACTGGTATCCCCTTCCCTCAGCTGTTCCAGCAGTTGATAAGCACGCATACCGTTGCGAATACGGAGTTCGTGCTGCGCCATCAAATCTTTAATGCCGGATACGCGCTCATCCACCGAGCGGGTAGCGATCAGCCCGAGCGCCCAGGGGATCTGTATGGCGTAATCGTTGCGCTGCGCCTGCTGATTGGGCAGGCCAAACAGCGTGAAGGCGGCCGGTGCGGGCTGCGTTTCCCACTCCGCCTCAATCGCGGCCAGCTTGGTTTTTTGCACGTCGCCCATGACATAGCCCGATTCATCGCCCAGCAGGATCACGGCCAGAACGGCCGCCATCCCAAAACTGGCGGCGATGGCGAAAGAACGTTTAGCAAAAGCGATATCACGGCCGCGCAGCAGGTAATAAGCGCTGATGCCCATAATGAACATGGCGCCGCAGGTGTAGCCAGCGGCCACGGTATGCACAAATTTAACCTGCGCCACCGGATTGAAGATCAGTTCGGAAAAGCTGACCATTTCCATACGCATGGTTTCAAAATTAAAGTCGGAGCCGACCGGATTTTGCATCCAGCCGTTGGCTACCAGGATCCAGAGCGCCGATAAATTCGAACCTAATGCCAGCAGCCAGGTAGTCATAAGATGCTGCACTTTACTCAGGCGATCCCAGCCGAAGAAAAACATGCCAACAAAAGTTGATTCGAGGAAAAAGGCCATGAGCCCTTCAATAGCCAGCGGTGCGCCAAATATATCCCCGACGTAGTGTGAATAATAAGACCAGTTGGTGCCGAACTGAAATTCCATCGTCAGTCCGGTGGCCACGCCCAGCGCAAAGTTAATACCAAAAAGCTTGCCCCAGAATTTGGTCATATCTTTATAGATTTGCTTGCCTGACAGCACGTAGACCGTTTCCATAATAGCCAGCAGAAACGCCATTCCCAGCGTTAGCGGCACAAACAGGAAATGGTACATTGCCGTTAGCGCAAACTGTAAACGCGACAGTTCGACAACATCTAACATTTTGGCTCCTTGCTCCCTGCCCGGCCTTATCCACGCGCGGTAGCGCCAGTATTGCGGCAGAACAGGATGACGAATAACACCTGAGGGTGTAGCGATAACCCCGTCGGCAATTGATTGCGGACTCAAAAACCAGCACGCTTTAATAGCGCTTATCTTTTGCCAGCGAGATAATGCATAAAAATGCGCTGACCCCAATATTTCCGAATACGTTATTTAAAGCGTAAAGCTGATTTTTTGATGCAGAGCAATTTAATCGCAACGCGGCGCTTTAGCCAGCGCTAAAGCGCGGAATAAAATTTATTTCTTTGATCTCGATTAATAATCGGTTTTAAATTTAAGATGACAAATAAAAATTTAACATATACCCCTGCGGAAATTTAATATACATATTACTTTAAAACAATTATGTAATATCGGGAAGGTTCGCGGCTTTTATTTTTTACGTTATTTCTGGAAACTTAATTTGATTAATAGTTCTTATTTTGTCAGAGAGAATAGCTTGCCGTGCGTGAAGCGATAAAAAAGGCCGCCCGGAGGCGGCCTGAAGCTGTTGGAAACGCATTATCATTCACCGGCTCTTTTCTGACCGGTGAATAACAGCAGTATACTTACTGCGGCAGAACGGCCTTCACCGCCTCGCCGATGTCAGCAAGGCTGCGCACCGTTTTCACACCGGCAGCTTCCAGCGCGGCGAACTTCTCGTCCGCTGTTCCTTTACCGCCCGCGATAATGGCGCCCGCATGGCCCATACGCTTGCCTTTTGGCGCGGTCACGCCAGCAATGTAGCCCACAACCGGTTTGGTTACGTGCTCTTTGATAAAGGCTGCCGCTTCTTCTTCCGCGCTGCCGCCGATCTCACCGATCATCACAATCGCTTCGGTCTGCGGATCTTCTTGGAACAGCTTCAGGATATCGATAAAGTTAGAGCCAGGGATCGGATCGCCGCCGATGCCGACGCAGGTCGACTGGCCGTAGCCGATATCGGTGGTTTGTTTAACGGCTTCATAGGTCAGCGTACCGGAACGGGAAACGATACCGATGCGGCCTGGCTTATGAATATGGCCCGGCATGATGCCGATTTTGCATTCGCCCGGCGTGATCACGCCCGGACAGTTCGGCCCGATCATGCGCACGCCAGCTTCGTCCAGCTTCACTTTTACCGTCAGCATATCCAGCGTAGGGATCCCTTCGGTAATGGTGATGATCAGTTTGATACCCGCTTCGATAGCTTCCAGGATACCGTCCTTGCAGAACGGTGCCGGAACGTAGATAACGGAGGCGGTGGCGCCCGTGGCTTCTACCGCTTCGCGGACGGTGTTAAACACCGGCAGGCCCAGATGCTCGGTGCCGCCTTTGCCCGGCGTAACGCCGCCAACCAGCTGCGTGCCGTAAGCCAGCGCCTGTTCAGAGTGGAAAGTCCCCTGGCCGCCGGTAAAGCCCTGGCAGATTACCTTGGTGTTTTTATCGATCAAAATGGACATTATTTTCCCTCCGCTGCGGCAACAACGCGCTGCGCCGCATCGCTCAGGCTGGTTGCTGCAATAATATTCAGTCCGCTGTCCGCCAGTTTCTGCGCGCCCAGCTCGGCATTGTTTCCTTCCAGACGCACCACGACCGGCACGTTAACGCCCACTTCTTCTACCGCACCCATGATGCCGTCTGCGATCAGGTCGCAGCGCACAATGCCGCCGAAAATGTTAACGAAAACGGCTTTTACCGCATCGTCGGAAAGGATGATTTTAAAGGCTTCGGTCACGCGCTCTTTGGTCGCGCCGCCGCCTACGTCCAGGAAGTTAGCCGGCTGGCCGCCGCTCAGCTTAACGATGTCCATGGTGCCCATCGCCAGACCCGCGCCGTTAACCATACAGCCGATGTTACCTTCCAGCGCCACGTAGTTCAGTTCCCACTGTGCCGCATGCGCTTCACGGGAATCTTCCTGGCTTGGGTCGCGCATTTCACGCAGCTCCGGCTGGCGGAACAGCGCATTGCCGTCGGCGCCCAGCTTGCCGTCCAGGCAGATCAGATCGCCCTGTTTGGTGATAACCAGCGGGTTGATCTCAACCAGCGCCAGGTCGCGCTCCAGGAACATAGTGGCCAGACCCATAAAAATTTTGGTGAACTGGCCAACCTGCTTGCCGCTCAGGCCCAGCTTGAACGCCAGCTCGCGGCCCTGATAAGGCTGCGGGCCAGTTAACGGATCCAGTGCCATTTTGTGGATCAGGTGCGGCGTTTCTTCCGCTACTTTCTCAATTTCAACGCCGCCTTCGGTAGAAGCCATAAACACGACGCGACGGGTACCACGGTCAACGACCGCGCCCAGGTATAGCTCCTGATCGATGTCGGTCGCGGCTTCAACCAGAATCTGGTTAACCGGCTGGCCGTGCGCATCGGTCTGATAGGTAGTCAGGCGTTTGCCCAGCCAGTGTTCCGCAAACGCGCGGATCTCTTCTTTGCTTTTTACTACTTTCACGCCGCCCGCTTTACCACGGCCTCCGGCATGAACCTGACATTTCACGACCCACGGGCCAGCGCCAATTTTTGAAGCGGCTTCTTCCGCTTCGCGTGGAGTGGTGCAGGCATAACCGACGGGTGCCGGTAAGCCATACCGGGCGAACAGCTGTTTTGCCTGATACTCATGTAAGTTCATGTTGTTAATCCATCCAGTTCGGAAAAGACTTGGTCGAATCCGGCAGCTTGCCAGATCTTCGGCCACTCACAGGGAGCGCGGCAGTCGCCGCGCTCGACAGAAATTAAACGTCCAGCAGCAGACGAGAAGGATCTTCCAGCAGCTCTTTGATTGCCACCAGGAAGCTGACGGATTCTTTACCGTCGATCAGGCGGTGATCGTAAGAAAGCGCCAGATACATCATCGGCAGGATCACAACCTGGCCATTAACCGCCATTGGGCGATCTTTAATGGCGTGCATGCCCAGGATGGCGCTCTGCGGTGGGTTGATGATTGGCGTGGACATCAGCGAGCCGAAGACGCCGCCGTTGGTAATGGTGAAGTTACCGCCGGTCAGTTCTTCTACGGTCAGCTTGCCGTCACGGCCTTTAATCGCCAGCTCTTTGATTTTCTTCTCGATATCAGCCATGCCCAGCGCGTCGATATCTTTCAGTACCGGCGTAACCAGGCCACGCGGCGTAGAAACCGCGATGCTGACGTCAAAGTAGTTGTGGTAAACAACGTCTTCGCCATCGATAGAAGCATTGACTTCCGGGAAGCGTTTCAGCGCTTCAACCACGGCCTTCAGGTAGAAGGACATGAAGCCCAGACGGATACCGTGACGTTTTTCGAAGGCTTCGCCGTACTGCTTACGCAGGTTCATGATCGGCTGCATGTTGACTTCGTTAAACGTGGTCAGCATAGCGGTGCTGTTTTTAGCTTCCAGCAGGCGCTCGGCGATACGCTTACGCAGACGCGTCATCGGTACGCGTTTTTCGCTACGGCCAGCCAGTGACGGCGCGGCGGCGGCTTCCGGCGCTTTTGCTTCTGCAGGTTTAGCCGCAGGCGCTTTAGCCAGGTGCTTCTCTACGTCTTCACGCGTTAAGCGGCCGCCAACGCCGGTGCCTTTAATCGCGGATGGCTCCAGGCCATGCTCGGCAATCAGGCGACGAATAGCCGGGCTGAGGGCATCGTTGCTCTCTTCTTCCAGCGAAGCGCTCTGACGCTGTGCCGGGGTAGATGCCTGCTCTTCCGGTTTCGCCGAGCTTTCTTTGCCGCCGCTGTTGCCTTCTTTCAGACGACCCAGCGCCTGGCGTGAAGTCACGGTCGCGCCTTCGTCTTCCAGAATCGCTTCCAGCACGCCATCGGCAGAAGCAGGGACTTCCAGCACAACTTTGTCAGTTTCAATTTCTACCAGCACTTCGTCACGGGTTACCGTATCGCCTGGTTTCTTGTGCCAGGTCGCCACGGTGGCATCGGCAACGGATTCAGGCAGGTCGGGAACGAGGATCTCTACGCTACTCATTATTTTTCCTTTAATTAATTAACGTTCAGCGCGTCATTTACCAGGTCTTGCTGCTGCTGCTGGTGAACGGACATATAGCCAACTGCCGGAGAAGCCGAAGCAGGACGACCGGCGTAACGTAACGATGCGCCGAAAGGCACCACTTCACGGAAATGATGCTGGCTGCAATACCAGGCACCCTGATTTAATGGCTCTTCCTGACACCAGACAAAGTCATGCACGTGCGCATACTGCTGGAGTTTTTCCTGCACCGCTTTGTGCGGGAAAGGATAAAGCTGTTCGATACGAACGATAGCCACGTCGGTCTGCTCGTTCTTACGGCGTTTTTCCAGCAGGTCGTAATAGACTTTGCCGGAGCAGAGCACCACGCGCTTGACGCCTTTAGGATCGATGTCGTCGATTTCGCCAATCGCCGGCTGGAAGCCGCCGTTAGCCAGCTCTTCAAGCGAAGAGATCGCCAGCGGATGACGCAACAGCGATTTCGGTGACATGACTACCAGCGGGCGACGCATTCCGCGCAGCGCCTGACGACGCAGCATGTGGTAAACCTGCGCTGGCGTTGAAGGGACGCAAACCTGCATGTTCTGCTCGGCGCAGAGCTGGAGGTAACGTTCCAGACGCGCGGAGGAGTGCTCCGGCCCCTGGCCTTCATAGCCGTGCGGCAGCAGCATGACCAGACCGCACATACGGCCCCACTTCTGCTCGCCGGAGCTGATGAACTGGTCGATAACAACCTGCGCGCCGTTAGCAAAGTCGCCGAACTGCGCTTCCCAAATGGTCAGCGTGCGCGGTTCTGCCGTGGCGTAACCATATTCAAATGCCAGCACCGCTTCTTCAGACAGCACGGAATCCCAGACGCGGAAGGTGCCCTGTCCGTTATGGATATGCTGCAACGGCGTATAGGTTGAGCCGTTTGCCTGGTTATGGATAACCGCATGGCGATGGAAGAAAGTACCACGGCCCATATCTTCACCGGAGAGACGGCATGGAATGCCCTCGTCTACCAGCGTGGCGTAGGCCAGGTTTTCCGCTGCGCCCCAGTCAAACGGTTTTTCGCCCGCGGCCATAGCGGCACGGTCGTTGTAGATTTTGGCTACGCGCGACTGCATTTCAATCTCTTCAGGCACGTGGCAAACGCGCTTCGCCAGCTCCTGCAAACGCTTCAGATCCAGCGTTGACGGATAGCTTTCGTCCCATTCGTGATTGAGATACGGCGACCAGGTAAACGAATGCAGGCTCATCGGACGCCATTCCGGCACCACGCATTCACCGGCGTCCAGCGCATCGCGGTAAAGATTGACCATTTCGGTGGCATCTTCCAGGCTGGCGACCTTTTCCTGCTCCAGGCGGTCTGCGTAGAGCTTACGCGGAGTAGGATGCTTTTTGATTTTCTGGTACATCACCGGCTGCGTTGCGCTCGGCTCATCGGCCTCGTTGTGGCCGTGGCGGCGATAGCAAACCAGATCGATAAAGACGTCACGCTGGAAAGTGTTACGGAAGTCCAGCGCCAGGCGCGTAACAAAGGCAACCGCTTCTGGATCGTCAGCGTTGACGTGGAAAATCGGTGCCAGCACCATTTTGCCGATATCGGTACAGTACTGGGTAGAACGCGCGTCGCGTGGATTAGACGTGGTAAACCCAATCTGGTTGTTGATCACGATACGCACAGTACCGCCGACTTCATAGCCGCGCGCCTGGGACATGTTCAGCGTTTCCTGAACAACACCCTGGCCGGTGACCGCTGCGTCGCCGTGAATAGTAATCGGCAGCACTTTGCTGCTGCGCGGCTCGTCCAGACGATCCAGGCGAGCGCGAACCGATCCCATGACGACCGGGCTAACAATCTCCAGGTGCGACGGGTTAAACGCCAGCGCCAGGTGCACCATGCCGCCTTCGGTTTCCACGTCGGAAGAGAAGCCCATATGGTACTTCACGTCACCGGTACCGAGATGCTCTTTGTGCTTGCCGGAAAACTCGTCAAACAGATCCTGCGGCTTTTTGCCCAGCACGTTGATCAGCACGTTCAGACGACCACGGTGCGCCATGCCCAGCACCACTTCGCGCGTGCCGCTTTTGCCCGCGTGGCGGATCATTTCGTTAAGCATCGGCACCAGCGCGTCGCCGCCTTCCAGCGAGAAGCGTTTTGCACCGGGGAATTTGGCACCCAGATAACGTTCCAGCCCTTCCGCAGCGGTCAGCTGTTTCAGGAAACCTTTTTTCTCATCGGTAGAGAAAGAGGCCTGGCCCGCCACCGATTCGATACGCTGCTGGATCCAGCGCTTCTCTTCGGTGTTGGTGATATGCATATATTCCGCGCCGATAGAGCCGCAATAGGTCTGCTGCAGCAGGCTGAACAGATCGGCGAGCTTCATCGTGTCTTTGCCAAAAGCAAAAGAGCCTACGTTGAAGGTTTCCTGGAAATCCGCTTCGGTAAGATCGTGGAAGGCAGGATCCAGATCCGGTACGGATTCCTGTTTCCACAGGCCCAGCGGATCGAGATTGGCCTGCTGGTGACCACGGAAACGGAAGGCGTTGATCAGCTGGAGAACCTTGACCTGCTTGGCGTTGGTATCGGGATCGCTGACGGAAGAAGTATAGCGAGAAGCATCTTTCGCCAGACGTTTGAAGTATTCGCGAGTGGTGGAGTGGAACTGCTCTGGCCTGACCCCGTGGCCCGGAAGCTGCTGAAACAGCTCTTTCCAGGCCGCATCGACAGAGTCAGGATCGGTTAGATAGTCCTCATAGAGTTGCTCTATATAGGTCTGATTCGCGCCGGCCAGCCAGGAGGAGTCCAGCCAGGGTTTCATCGCGCTGTTCTGCATTGTGATCCCTTAAAGCAATATGCTTTTTTTTGCCGTGATTATGTAACGGAACAGCTAAGCCCCGCGCCGCGTGAGCGGCTTGCCCTCGGTCACGCCTGCAGGCGTGGCCTGATAAAACAGCCGGGAGCCAGGCTCCCGGACGGTACGCGCTTATGCGCTTCGCGCCAGCAACATCGACTTGATGTGGCCGATGGCGCGCGTCGGGTTCAGCCCTTTTGGACAGACGCTGACGCAGTTCATGATGCTGTGGCAGCGGAAAACGCTGAAGGCATCACTGAGATCGTCCAGGCGCGGACCGGTTTCCGTATCGCGACTGTCGATCAGGAAACGGTAAGCGGCCAACAGCCCCGCCGGCCCGATAAACTTGTCCGGATTCCACCAGAACGACGGGCAGGAGGTGGAGCAGCATGCACAAAGGATACACTCATACAGGCCATCCAGCTTTTCACGCTGTTCCGGCTGCTGTAAATGCTCGCGTGCCGGTGGATTTTCTCCATTATTCAACAGGTAAGGCTTAATTTTCTCATATTGAGTGTAGAACTGTCCCATGTCTACTACCAAATCGCGGATAACCGGCAAACCGGGCAGCGGACGGATCACAATTTTACGTTTTCCCGCGCCCAGCGCGGAAACCGGCGTGATACAGGCCAGGCCGTTTTTACCGTTCATGTTGATGCCGTCGGAGCCGCAAACGCCTTCGCGACAGGAGCGGCGGAAGCCCAGTGTCGGATCTTTTTCTTTCAGACGTATTAAGGCGTCCAGCAGCATCATATCCCGCCCTTCTTCGGACTCCAGGCTGTAGTCCTGCATCCGGGGCGCGTCGTCTACGTCCGGGTTGTAACGATAAACTGAAAATTCGATTCTCATCTTACTCTCCGCAAACTAGTAGGTACGCGCTTTTGGCGGGAAGGCCGCACGCAGCTTCGGTGCCATGTTAACTTCACGGCGGGCCATGCTTTCGCTCTGCGGCAGATAGACGCTGTGGCACAGCCAGTTTGCATCATCACGATCTGGATAGTCGAAGCGGCTATGCGCGCCACGGCTTTCGGTACGGTAGTTAGCAGCAACGGCGGTGGCGTAAGCGGTTTCCATCAGGTTATCCAGTTCCAGACACTCGATGCGCTGAGTGTTGAAATCTGGCGAACGGTCATCCAGACGCGCGTTTTGCAGACGCTTACGCAGCACTTTCAGCTCTTCTAAACCTTTTGCCATCGCTTCGCCTTCGCGGAATACCGAGAAGTTATTCTGCATACAGGTTTGCAGCGCTTTACGCAGCTCGGCCGGATCTTCACCAGACTGAGTATTGTTCCAGCGGTTCAGGCGCGCCAGTGAAGCGTCAATCTCGTCGTCCGTTGCGTCCAGCAGTTCGCCCTGCTCCTGAATGGACTGCTGTAAGTGCAGGCCAGCCGCGCGGCCAAACACCACCAGATCCAGCAGAGAGTTACCGCCCAGACGGTTAGAGCCGTGTACGGATACGCAGGCAATTTCGCCCACGGCGAACAGGCCCGGCACCACCACATCTTCGCCCTGCTCGTTCAGCGTCAGCGCCTGACCGGTTACTTTGGTCGGGATACCGCCCATCATGTAGTGACAGGTAGGGATAACAGGAATAGGTTCTTTGACCGGATCGACGTGGGCAAAGGTACGGGACAGCTCCAGAATGCCCGGCAGGCGCGCTTCCAGAACGTCTTTCCCCAGATGATCGAGCTTCAGCTTGATATGCGGGCCCCACGGGCCTTCACAGCCGCGGCCTTCACGGATCTCAATCATCATTGAACGGGCAACCACGTCACGCCCCGCCAGGTCTTTCGCGTTTGGCGCATAGCGTTCCATAAAGCGTTCGCCATGCTTGTTCAGCAGATAGCCGCCTTCGCCGCGACAACCTTCCGTCACCAGCACGCCCGCACCCGCGATACCGGTTGGGTGGAACTGCCACATCTCCATATCCTGCACCGGCACGCCAGCGCGCAGCGCCATGCCAACGCCGTCGCCGGTGTTGATATGCGCATTGGTAGTGGACTGATAAATTCGGCCCGCGCCGCCCGTAGCCAGCACGGTGGCTTTGGCTTTAAAGTAGACGACTTCGCCATCTTCAATATTCAGCGCGGTACAGCCGACCACCGCGCCATCGGCGTTTTTCACCAGATCCAGCGCGTACCATTCGGAAAAGATGGTGGTTTTGTTTTTCAGGTTCTGCTGATAAAGCGTATGCAGCAAGGCGTGACCGGTACGGTCAGCGGCTGCCGCAGTACGTGCAGCCTGCTCGCCGCCGAAATTTTTCGACTGGCCGCCGAACGGGCGCTGATAGATGCGACCGTCGTCCAGGCGGGAGAACGGCAGACCCATATGTTCCAGCTCCAGAATCGCTTCCGGGCCGGTTTTACACATATATTCAATGGCGTCCTGGTCACCGATATAGTCGGAGCCTTTCACCGTGTCATACATGTGCCATTCCCAGTTGTCGTCATGGGTGTTGCCCAGCGCGACGGTAATCCCGCCCTGCGCGGAAACAGTGTGGGAACGGGTCGGGAAAACTTTGGATAACAGGGCACAGGTCTGGCCCGATTGGGAAATCTGTAGCGCGGCACGCATGCCTGCACCACCAGCGCCGACAACAACGGCGTCAAATTCTCTGACTGGCAACTTCATTTTTTACACACCCCACACAACAACAGTTCCATAAATCGCATAGACAAACAGCGCTACCACAATCGCCATCTGCAACAGCAGACGCGTTGCCAGATGCTTGATGTAGTCTGTCAGCACCTGCCACATCCCTATCCAGCCATGCATCAGAATGGAGAACAGCGTCAGCAGCGTGAATACTTTGGTTACGGAGGAGGCAAAAAAAGCGCGCCAGATATCGTAGGTCAGCGTGTCCGTCATCACGAAGAAGCCGAGGATATAGACGATGTAGACCGTCATTACGATAGAAGTAGCGCGTACCAGCAGCCAGTCATGAACGCCATTGCGTCCCAGTGCAGAAGCGTTGCTTAACATACGAGGACTCCAGCCAGAATTGAAAGCACGACGGTGATACCAAAACAGATTTGCGCCGAACGCGTTCCCACTACCTGAGTTTCCGCCAGATAACCAAAATCCATCAGCATGTGACGAATGCCGCCGACGGTATGGTACGCCAGCGCGGTCAGAATGCCCCACATGATGAATTTAGCGAAGAAGCTCTGCATAACGGCGGATGCCTGCAGAAAGCCTTCCGGCGACGACAGCGACAGGCCCAGTAACCAGAGCAGTATGCCAACGGCAACGAACGTAATAACGCCGGATACGCGGTGGAGAATGGACGCGATTGCGGTAACGGGAAAACGGATCGTTGAGAGATCCAGATTGACAGGTCTTTGTTTTTTCACGGTTTTGCCCACAGAGCCTTTCTTATTTTGCTTCCTCCGGTCCTGAAGGTGACAGCTGAATACATAAGCATTGCAACTGTGAACCGGCACCAAAACAGCAACATCCAGTGTTAATTGTGGCGCTAAAACGCTGGGTGGCTCCTGGTGTCAGGGTATTCCGGAGACCTGGCCGCAGTATAAGTCGATCACAATCTCATTACAATTACCCTACAAACATCCAGGTGAAAATTAGGTGAAACAGTGATCTGACTCACGCTTTTTACATTTAATACAAATTTAATTATCTGATTTGACAAAACTTCAACATTTTTGTTACAAACTGGGCGCTAAAAGTTCTATGATGCACAAAAGTTATGGGGATACACTTTCCCCTAAGCACAAGTTATGTAACATTGGTGATATATACTTATTAAGTATCTGGTTTGTAAGCTACGACCATACCGAATCTTTAACAACTGCTAAACAAAACCTGTTTGTGCTCTTCCGGCCAGTACGCGCCGTCACTCTGTACCCTGCACATGATTAACTGCCACAGAGTTGATATTGCTTTTTAGCACGCGACGGTGGACATAACGGCGTTTCAGATGTCATAGATTCATCGACAAGGCGCTAAGGAGACTTAAAATGGCTGATAAAAAAGCAACGCTTAACCTGCCAGGCGAAGATGCTATTGAACTTAACGTGCTAAGCGGCACGCTGGGTCAGGAAGAGATCGACGTTCGCACTCTTGGCTCTAAAGGCTATTTCACTTTCGATCCGGGCTTTACCTCCACCGCTTCTTGTGAATCCAAAATTACCTATATCGACGGTGACGAAGGCATCCTGCTGCACCGTGGATTCCCTATCGATCAGCTGGCGCTGAATTCCAACTATCTGGAAGTGTGCTATATCCTGCTGAATGGCGAAGCGCCAACCAAAGAGCAGTTTGACGAATTCCGCACTATCGTTACCCGCCACACCATGATCCACGAGCAGATCCACCATCTGTTCCGCGGCTTCCGTCGCGATTCGCATCCTATGGCGGTCATGTGCGGCGTGACCGGCGCGCTGGCGGCGTTTTATCACGATGCGATGGACGTGAATATCGAACGTCACCGCGAAATTGCGGCTTTCCGTCTGCTGTCCAAAATGCCTACCGTCGCCGCGATGTGTTACAAATATTCGATCGGCCAGCCGTTCGTCTATCCACGCAACGACCTCTCCTATGCCGGTAACTTCCTGAACATGATGTTCTCCACGCCTTGTGAAGAGTATGTGGTTAACCCGGTGCTGGAACGCGCAATGGACCGTATCCTGATCCTGCACGCCGACCATGAGCAGAATGCTTCTACCTCTACCGTGCGTACCGCTGGCTCTTCCGGCGCAAACCCGTTTGCCTGTATCGCCGCAGGCATCGCTTCCCTGTGGGGACCGGCACACGGCGGCGCCAACGAAGCCTGCCTGCGTATGCTGGAAGAGATCAAAACGGTTGAGCACATTCCAGAATTTATCCGTCGCGCGAAAGACAAGAACGACTCCTTCCGTCTGATGGGCTTTGGTCACCGCGTGTATAAAAATTATGACCCGCGCGCCACGGTAATGCGTGAAACCTGCCATGAAGTGCTGGAAGAGCTGGGTATGAAGGACGACCTGCTGGAAGTGGCCATGGAGCTGGAGCATATCGCGCTGAACGATCCGTACTTTATTGAGCGTAAACTCTATCCCAACGTCGACTTCTATTCAGGTCTGATCCTGAAAGCGATGGGTATTCCTTCGTCTATGTTTACCGTTATCTTTGCGATGGCGCGTACCGTGGGCTGGATTGCACACTGGAAAGAGATGCACGATGACGGCATTAAAATTGCCCGTCCGCGTCAGCTTTATACCGGTTACGACCAGCGCGAGTTTAAATCCGCTACGAAGTAATCTCATGCTGTAAGAGCAGAAGCGCCGCACTGCGGCGCTTTTTTATTAATAACATTAAGCTTTTCAATAGCTGGGTATTATCATGAGGCAAAAAGATTAAGGACGAAGACCGCCGTCGTTACTATCAATACAGCCGACAGGGTCGGGCAAACAGACGCAGCTTATTCCGTCTGCCGTAGCGGGCGTACACTTAGAAGCAGCAATGGCCAGAGACGTATTCAGAACACCAGCCAGCGTAGTCATAATTAGAAAATATTTAATTTTGGAATTCATTATATTTACCTGTTAGAAATTATATATATGTGGGTAGTAGCCTGCTTAGCTTATGCCCTTCCTCCTTATTTTAAAATACCCGCTTGCTGTAAAAGCGATCCAACCGAAAATAAACTGCATGCCCTTATTAAAAGGGCAACATCAGAAAAAAAATAAAAAACACATCATTAATATTTTAAATAAACAGCCCATTTTTTATCAACAATATTCTCAAAATACGAGATCTTAATATTGACAACCTGGGCACCAGTAAAACGGCCGCGATGACAGCGACGTTTTTTCAATAATCCCACCGCAGCGCTCGCACTTTTTCCCCGCACGATGAAAAACCTTAAAGCTGAACAGCGCGCCGTGATGTTTGTTCTCTTTGGCTACGCCGCGCGTTTTATAAGACAGGCGCGGGATTGCCAGCAGCGCCTCCGCCAGCGTATCCAGCTGTTCTGCGTCCAGATCCTGTGCTTTACGCTGCGGCGCGAGACCGGCCTGCCAGAGAATTTCCACGCGTAAATAGTTGCCCAGCCCGGCCAGAAAAGCCTGATCCAGCAGCAGGCCGCTAAACTGGCGTCGCCGGAAGCGCGTTGAAAGCAGGCGTTCTTTCACCTCTGCCACCGTTAACGTCATATCCAGCACGTCCGGCCCAACGCGCAGCAGAAAAGGATGTGCTGCCAGCGTGTCTTCATTGAGTAGTTCGATATCGGAAGCGCTGTACAGCAGCAGCGTTTTGTCTTCCGCCGCCAGCTTAACGCGCAGCACGCGATTGCTTTGCGGCTCGGTGCCGCTCTTGACGACGCGCCAGACGCCGTACAGCTGGTTATGGCTATACAAAATCAATCCGTTAGAGAAGTGGGTCAGAATTGCCTTGCCACGCGTTTCTATGGCCTCAACGCGTTCGCCGGTCAGCGAAGATTCGTAGGTTTTTAACTGGGGGAAAGCAAACCAGACCTCGGTCAGCGTTTTGCCTTTAATCGCCTGTTCCAGTTTGTCCGCAGCGCGGCGGATTTCAGGGCCTTCCGGCATGGTGCCTCCTTGTTAGTCGATTAATGGGTAGCGCCTCCCGTCAGTTTTATATCTTGCTCAACGGTTAGCGTGATGGTAAGCGCCATCTCCAGCGCCAGCACCACCGTCTGTAACGGCATGCTGGCCGCGCCCGGATGCCTGACCGCCTGCTGCGGCAGATACGGAACGTGGATAAAGCCGCCGCGACCACCCTGCTTTACCTGCCGGTGCAGCAGCCCGTACAGCACGTGATTGCAAACAAAGGTGCCAGCCGTTTGCGAGACCGAGGCGGGAATATCGGCTTCGCGAATGCCTTCCACAATGGCCTTGATCGGCAGCGTGGTGAAATACGCGGCCGGGCCATCCTCTACAATGCGTTCGTCCACGGGCTGCTGGCCTGCATTATCGGCAATGCGCGCGTCGTCAATGTTGATGGCTACCCGCTCAACCGTGATATCAGGTCGGCCGTTGGCCTGCCCCACCACGATAACCAGCTCCGGCGCCAGCTCGTCCATGGCTTTATGCAGCTCCGTCAGCGATTCGCCAAACACGCAGGGAAGCTGCTTCGCCACTACCCGTGCGCCGCAGATTAAGCGCTCATGCAGCTGGCTAACGGCTTCCCAGGAAGCATTAACCGGTTCACCTTCAAACGGCTCAAACGCGGCGATCAGTACGTTTTTCATCAGTAACCTCAGCGGAACATCAGGAACCAGAGAAGGAAAATATTCACTATTAACAATAGCACGCCGGTTGGTACCTGAGCTTTGATCACCGCATTGCGGTCAGGAAGCTCCAGCAGCGCGGCGGGAACGATATTGAAATTGGCGGCCATTGGCGTCATCAGCGAGCCGCAGTAGCCGGAAAACATGCCGATGGCCGCCATTACCGCCGGATCGCCGTGATGCTGCACGACCAGAATGGGAATACCGATACCGGCGGTGACGATCGGGAAGGCCGCAAAAGCGTTACCCATTACCATCGTCAACAGCGCCATACCAATGGCATAAGTCGCCACTGCAACAAAACGATTATCAACGGCAAGCCAGGTTTCCGTCAGGTGAGATATAGCCGTACCCATGCCGGCGGCGGTAAACAGCAGGCCAAGCGTGGCAAGGATCTGCGGCAGAATAAACGCCCAGCCGATAGCATCCAGCAGGCGACGCGCCTCCTGAACTGACTGCGCGGGTGCCTCACGCGTCATTTTTAGCGCAATCAGCCAGCCTGCCAGACAGCCCACCATCATCGAAAACAGCGTGACCAGCGTGGCGTTATTGCCCGCGCCAAAGACCGCCGTACGTAAACCGGGCAGATTGTTAAACAGCAGTACGCCAATCACCGTAACCACGGGAATGGCCAGCGCGGGCAGAAACAGGCGGTTACCGAGACGCTTAGCGCTCGCTTCTCTTTCCTGCGGCGTACGCTGATGATAAGAACCCAGCTTCACGCCGCCCAGACCGGCAATCAGCGCCATAACCACCACCACCAGACCAATGGCGATATGCAGCGTTCGCGCACCAAGCCATGCTGCGGCCCCATCGCCGATAAAAAAGACCAAGCCATACAGCGCCCAGAACAAGCCGGTAGTTAAACGGCGTGGATTTTTCTCGTCCCGCCATGACATCACGGCCACGACCAGCAGAATCAATCCCGCCAGCCAGTAAAGATAATGCAGCTGAAACATCAGCGCCCTCCTTTGCTTTGCAACGCCTGCGCGTTCAGAGCCGACAGTTCGGCAGCCAGCTTTTTATCCAGACGACGCAGGCGGAAAGCGTGGATCAGGAAAGCGCAAATGGCCGTTGGAATGCCCCAGACAGCAATCTTTAGCGGATCGGTTTCAATACCGGCCGACTCCTGCATAAAGTTATGCATAAAGATAATGGCACCGAAGGCGACGAAAATATCTTCGCCAAAAAACAGCCCGACGTTATCGGTTGCCGCCGCCATTGCGCGCAGACGATGGCGAACGTCAGGCGGCAGTTCGCCGTAGCGATTCTCCGTCGCGCCTTCTGCCATCGGGGCCAGCAGCGGCCGCACCATCTGCGGATGGCCGCCAAGGCTGGTCAGCCCCATTGCCGCGGTGAGTTCGCGCACCAGCAAATAAACCATCAGCAGTCTTCCCGCCGTGGCGCTTTTGATTTGGGCAATCCAGGCCTGCGCCCGCTCTTTTAACCCGTGACGCTCCAGCAGGCCAATAACCACCAGCGGCAGCAGCAGAATTAACGGCAGGTTGCGGGTATTTAAAAATCCGCTGCCCAGCTTTTCCAGAATATCGGCGACCGGCATCTTCGCCGCCAGACCGGTGATCAGTCCGGCTACCAATACCACCAGCACGGGGTTAAAACGTAACAGAAAACCCAGCACGATGGCGGCAATACCCACCAGCGGCCAGAGATTGACGGCGTTCTCCATTTATCCTCCTGATAATAAATGAGTCTTTGTAACCTGCAGCGCAGTAAGGGAGAGAAAATAAAATGGCCGTCGCGAAAACGGCCAGTGAAAAAGAATGCAAAGGCAATGCCAGATAGCGATTTGAGAGAGGGCCGGGTTAACGGCCGCTGACGGTGATAGCGTGACGAGCGAAAGCGGCGCGCAGCTGACGCGCAAAGACGAGCGCGTGCGCACCGTCGCCGTGCAGGCACACGGTCTCGGCTTTTACATCTACCCACTCACCGGTGATAGCGCGAACCTTGCCCAGCTGCACCATGTCCAGCGTCTGGCTAATCGCCTGCTCGTCGCTTTCTATCAGCGCGCCCGGTTGCGAGCGCGGCACCAGCGAACCGTCGGCCTGATAGCCGCGATCGGCAAAAACTTCTTCCCTGGTCATCAGCCCTGCTTTTCTGGCGGCCTTAATAGATTCGCTTCCTGCCAGGCCAACCAACACCAGTTGCGGATCCGCTGCTTTTACCGCGCGAGCAATCGCCTCTGCCAGCGCCGGCTCTTGTGCGGCCTGGTTATAAAGCATGCCGTGTGGCTTGACGTGGGTTACGCTGCCGCCTTCGCTTTGCGCAATAGCCTGAAGCGCGCCAATCTGCTCCAGCGTTTGCGCATAAACCGTCTCTGGCGGAAGGGTAAAGCGCGTACGGCCAAAGTTTTCCCGATCCGGAAATGACGGATGCGCGCCAATCTGAACGTTATATTCCAGCGCCCAGCGCACGGACTGTCGCATGGTGTCCGCATCTCCGGCATGAAAACCGCAGGCGATATTGGCCGATGAGACCAGCTGTAGCAGTTCGCGATCGTGGTCACAGCCCTCGCCCAGGTCGGCGTTTAAATCAATCTTCATTGGCTAATCCCCAGGCCATTTGCTCCAGCGAGCGCTGGCGTTCGCGCTTCGCCTGTAATGCCTCTTCTAACGTGCAGTGAATAAAATGGATGGGCTCGCCCAGGCGGATTTGCGCCAGATGATAAAGATCCGCCTCAATAACGCAGGCAATACGCGGATAGCCGCCGGTGGTTTGCGCATCCGCCATCAGGACAATCGGCTGGCCGTTTGGCGGCACCTGAATGACGCCGGGCAGCAGGCCGTGCGATAGCATTTCGCGCTCTGCCTGACGAGCCAGCACGCGGCCCTCCAGGCGATAGCCCATGCGGTTACTCTGCGGGCTGAGCCGCCAGCTGGTGCGCCAGAACAGGTCCCGGCTCTCACGGCTGAACTCATGGTATTCAGGCCCGATCATTGCCCGAACGCGGTTATCAAACAGCAGTTGGCGAACGCCCGCCGGTTTGCGGAAAACGCGGCCAGGCTCGCCCAGCGGCAGGCTGTCGCCATCTTCAATCTGGCGTCCGGCAAAACCGCCAAAGCCGGTTTTGATATCCGTACTGCACGATCCTAAAACCGGCACGGCGGCAAAGCTGCCGTCCAGCGCTAAATAGCTGCGCATTCCCCGCAACGGCATTTTGAGGGTCAGCCGCGAGCCTTTACGTACGGCGGTGCGCCAGCCGGTCCAGACAGGCTTGCCGTCCAGCTCTGCGCGGCAGCCTGCACCGGTCAACGCTATCCAGCCGTCACGGGTAAATTCCGCACAGAACTGCCCCAGCGTGATTTCCAGCACCGGGCTGTTTTTATCATTGCCGACCAGCAGGTTAGCCGTTGCCATCGCCGGGTAATCCAGCACGCCGCCGCTGCCGATACCGTACTGACGCCAGCCGGTGCGGCCCGCATCCTGTAGCGTGGTACTCATCCCGGCGCGAATGATTTTCAGCATACGCCCTCCTTTTGCGGCACAAAGCGGACGTTATCACCCGGCCGCAGAAAGGTTGGCGGTTGTTGTTCGGGCGTAAACAGTGCAACGGAAGTCTGGCCGATAAGCTGCCAGCCGCCGGGCGCGGCAAGCGGATAAACGCCCGTCTGGCTACCGCCGATGCCAACCGAACCGGCAGGCACCTGAATGCGGGGTTCGGCGCGGCGCGGCGTGTAAAGCCGCTCGTCCAGTCCGGCCAGATAGGGAAAGCCTGGCTGGAAACCAATGAAGAAAACCACATAGCGGCCTGCCGCATGCGCCTCCACTACCTGCTTTGCCGTCAGCTTGCTGTGGCGCGCCACAACCTCCAGATCTGGCCCTGCCGCGCCGCCGTAAATTACCGGAATAGTAATTTCACGCGTTTCCAGCACCAGCGCTTCGCTTTTTTCCCACCAGCTTTGCAGCCATTCGATGGCGTCCAGCGCATGCTGCTCCGGGTTGCTCAGGATCACCGTAATGTTGTTCATGCCGGGAATGACCTCCGTCACCTCTGCACGATCGGCCAGCCGCTGCGACAGGCCCCAAATACGCTGCTGGCTCTCAAGAGTGACGGGGGGTTCCAGCTCAAGCACTACCGCGCGTTCGCCTAAAAGGTAACAACGTGCTCGTTGCAAAACGCTCCTCCGGGCCCGTTGGCAAGGCCACTGTTTTCCAGAAAGAAGAAACAGTTATGCGGAAATGTTATAGCGGTGTCAATGCTGACGTAACAGAAGGTTGCGCCAGGTTAAACGACGAAAAAGCGCGGCAGGCGCTGCACAGCAGCTACGCTTAATACTTCTGTCTTACGGAGGTATTGATGGCTACGACATATAAAATTACTTACGAACACGAAGTGGAAGGTCAAACCCGATCTGACGAAGTCCTGCTGGAAAGCGACGGCGAACCTACTCAGGAAGAGGTGCACGAGGCGATATTGCAGGACACGGCACGACAGCATGCCCCCGGAGCGGGTGTGGATGGCGTAGCAGGATTTTCTGTGATTTCCGTTGCGCCCAGTCCCTGACGCAGGCATCTCTTTGGGCGGCGCAGTAACCGCCCGTTAGTCTTCAGGCTGGATTATCGATATCGATAAAGGTGACGTCCAGGCCGTGATGTTGCGCCAGCCACTCGCCTAAGGCTTTAATGCCGCCGCGTTCGGTAGCGTGATGGCCTGCGCCAAAAAAGTGTATGCCCTGCTCGCGCGCGCTGTGGATGGTCTGCTCGGAAACTTCCCCGGAGATAAAAGCATCTACGCCAGCTGCCGCTGCCGCGTCGATAAAGCCCTGCCCGCCGCCGGAACACCAGGCCACGCGACGAATCTGCGCGGGCGCGTTGTCGCCACAGTGCAGCGGTTCGCGTTGCAGAACGGTAGCGATACGTTCTTTTAGCTGTTCACCCGTTAAAGGCTCGGCCAACTCGCCCCAGGGAACCAGCGGCATCACTTCGCCTTTCACCTCAATACCAAACATTTTTGCCAGCTGGGCGTTATTGCCCAGTTCGGGATGCGCGTCCAGCGGCAGATGCCAGCCATACAGGTTGATATCGTTCGCCAGCAGCGTTTTTAGCCGGTTGCGCTTCATCCCTTTAATCACCTGGGCTTCGCTTTTCCAGAAGTAGCCGTGGTGCACCAGTACCGCATCCGCCTGCAGGCGTACCGCTTCATCCAGCAACGCCTGGCAGGCCGTCACGCCGGTAACGATTTTTTGAATCTCCGCCCGGCCTTCAACCTGAAGACCGTTCGGGGCATAGTCGCTGAAGCCTGCGCTGTTAAGCTGCTGATTAACGATTTTTTCGAGTTCACTGTTTTGCATAGCGCATCCTGATCTTTTCACGTTCTGAATGCGGCAACTTTAGCAGACGGTGCCGGGCACGGCTATTTCCTTGCCGCCTCGTAAGCAGCCAGCGCGCGCTTGCGGGCCTCTTTATGGTCGACAATCTGTGGCGGGTAGTCGAGCCGCACGCCGTTTTTCTTCGCCCACTCCTGCGGCTGATGGATATGCTGAACGGGAACATCTTTCAGTTCCGGCAGCCAGCGATAAATAAATTCGCCCTGCTTATCGAAACGCTCGCCCTGGGTGGTCGGATTAAAGATGCGGAAGTAAGGCGCGGCATCGTTCCCGCTGGAAGCGGCCCACTGCCAGCCACCGTTATTGGCCGCCAGATCGCCATCGATCAGCTGCGACATAAAGTAGCGTTCGCCGATCCGCCAGTCGATCAGCAGATCCTTAATCAAAAAACTGGCGGTAATCATACGTAGGCGGTTATGCATCCAGCCCAGCGTATTAAGCTGGCGCATGGCGGCATCGACGATGGGATAACCGGTTTTTCCCTGCTGCCAGGCCGTCAGCTGCTCTTCGTTACTTTGCCACCGCACGTTTTTGGTCCAGCCGATAAAAGGCTGATGCTTACAAAGCGCAGGCCAGGCAACCAGCAGATGGCGATAGAATTCGCGCCAGATAAGTTCGTTAAGCCAGGTAAAGGTTTTTTCGTTTTCCAGCGCATCGGGATGTTCGCGCAGCAGCCGATGAAGGCACTGGCGGGGAGAAAGCACGCCGGTAACCAGGTAAACCGAAAGACGGCTGGTGCCGTCGGTGGCTGGCGTATCGCGCTTTGCCGCATAATCTACCACCGGCTGTTGGCAGAATTCGCGCAGGCGCTGAATGGCCGTTTTTTCACCTGCGGGAAAAAGCTCTTCGTCGAATTCCTCTTGCGGATAGTCAAAAGGCTTTAGCGCAGGCTTCTCCTGTAAGGGAGCCCGATTGCGGGGTTTCGGTGCGGGTGCGCATTCCGGCATGCCTTCACGTAGCCTCCGCACAAAAGCTTTACTGAAGGGCGTAAAGACCTTGAACATTTCGCGGTTGCCCGTCAGTACGCTACCGGGCGGCAACAGTCCGTCGTCAAACCCTTGCGAGACAACATCCAGGTCGTAAAGCTCGCGCTCCGCTTTGGCATCGCGCTGCCTTTCGTTAACTTCGTGTTGATAGTTGTAAAACAGCCTGTCGACCTTGTGCTGCTGGCAAAAATCTTTCAGCGCTTCGACGGCGGCAGAAAAGTCATCACATTGCAGATAGTGTAGCGGAATGCCTTTATCCGCCAGCGACTGCTGTACATCCTGAACGCTTTGATAAATAAACGCGGCCTGCTTTGCCGACATGTCATGCGCGCGCCACTGCTCTGGCGTGGCGATATAAAGCGCCAGCACGGTAGCATTTTCGTCACGACAGGCTGCATGAAGCGCGTAGTTATCGTGGATGCGCAGATCGTTGCGCATCCAGACAAGGTGGGTAGCCATAAAGCTCCGTGTAAAAATTAATGGCCGTAACGCAGGCGGAGTGCTTCCGGATAGGGTTCAAAATAGCGCTGCTGCGCCAGGTAAGGATCGGGGTATTCCGACATGTAGTGCTTTAACAATGTCATCGGAGCCAGCAACGGCTGTAACCCCTGCCGGTAGTGATCGATCAGCGAGCTCAGTTCCTGGCGCTGTTTCGCATTTAGCTGCGGCCGGAAGTAGCCCTGAACGTGCATCATCACGTTGGTATGGTTGCCGCGCGTCGCCTTGTGTTTCAACAGGTCCATCAGGCGCTGACGATACTCAAAGGCAAACGCTTCCAGTGAAGACCAGCTTTCCACAGCGGCGACAAAGCGCCCCATTTCACGATATTCCGGCTGCGAGTGGGCTAACAATGAAAGCTTATAGCGGCTGTGAAAGGCAATCAGCTTGCCGCGAGTCAGGCCGCTGCGCCACATCTGATTAAATTCATGCAGCGTGTAGATACGTTCAACAAAGTTTTCGCGCAGCACAGGATCGTGCAGCCTGCCGTCTTCTTCCACCGGCAACCACGGCATTTGCTTCATCAGTTCGCGCGTAAAGATACCGATGCCTTCTTTACGGTTGTTGTTATTTTCCGGCTGATATACGCGCACCCGCTCCATACCGCAGCTGGGCGATTTGGCGCAGACGATATAGCCGCAAAGGTGATGCAGGTTAGCGATCTTCTTCTCGGAAAAGCTCTGCATCTCATTGGTCAGCGGCTCGCCCTTGCCATTGCTAAAGCAAAGTTCAACGGCACCGTCAGATTGCTCGGTGAGACGCAGCGCCGGGCGCGGCGTTGGCAGACCAATGGCCATTTCCGGACAAACGGGTTCATAGCGCATAAAAGGAGCCAGATCTTCAGCGGCAAAAGCGCAGCGCTTGTGGCCGCCATCAAAACGGACGCTGTCGCCAAGCAGGCAGGCGCTGATGCCTACCGGAATTTTATCACTCATCTCTTTCTCCCCTTCGCTACGGACACCCTTAAGTGTAGCCGTTAAAACTATACAAAACAAAATATCTTGTACAGGTTTAAAGTACAGGCTGTGGACGCTGTTGCTGAAGGGAAAAGCCCTGGCCAGAGCAGGAGATTAAACGGCCCGTTTTGGCGCATGGGCGCGCCAAACCAACCCCCAGGGAGGGAGTTACGGCGTGTCCTTGTCCGCTCTGGCTCTGGCTCTGGCTCTGGCTCTGGCTCTGCTGATTATTTACCGGTTTGAAAGCGACCTGATAATTGAAAATGAAAGTTTATCAGCAGCCTGAAGTAGCTTAAAAAAGGCCATGCGCTATAAAGCGGACAGGAGGCGAAACTTAATAAAGCTCCGTTGCGGCCATTTCTGATTGCGCCAGCCAGACCGGCTGCGTACTGTTTTTGCACCAGCAGCGATGCAGATAGCTGTAGAACCGGCTTCTGTCGCGATAAAACAGCATGACGGGCAGCGCGAGGATAGCAACAAGCATCGTTGCGGTACGGCGCAGGATAAGATGAGGCAATGAGTAACGCTGGTAAAGGTTCATAAACCCTCCTGAATAATCAAAACAGACTGGTTAAAATAATACCAATTTGCCTGATTATTTACCACTGATCAGACCTGTTAAGGTTGATTATTTTATTCGCCCTAAAAAGTTAAATAACAGTTAATTCAAGGAAGTTTTTTAACCCTAATTTAACATTACTGAATGGTAACGGCAGTTGTGATGAAAGTTTGCTTTCGCCAATATCCAGGCTACACCTTAATTTTCGCAACGACTATAAGTCGACCAGATTATTTACATTAAATCACGTTAGTAACATAACTTCGCAGGATAATAGCCTCGTGATCTTACTGAACACTAATAGAATTTAACGGCTATTTTTAGCGCGCCATTTATACACGGTTAAAATAACGTTATTTTACGGCATCGTTTAATGAGAGAAACAGCCGGCTTTGCAAAACGTTTTAAGGGACGTCAGGAAATTATTATATCGCAAGATAGTCAATAATAAAAAAAGGCGCTGACCAGTCAGCGCCTTAATATGTCGACTCTCGCGATTAAGCGTTTTTCAGCACTTCGCTAACAATTTCTACCGCTTCTTTTTCAATCTTCTCGCGGTGCTCGGCACCCAGGAAGCTTTCGCAATAGATTTTGTAGGCGTCTTCCGTACCGGAAGGACGTGCAGCAAACCAGCCGTTTTCCGTCATCACTTTCAGGCCGCCGATAGAGGCACCATTGCCTGGCGCAGCGGTCAGACGTGCAGTGATAGGATCGCCTGCCAGGGTGTCGGCGCTTACCATTTCTGGCGACAGCTTCGACAGCGCGGCTTTCTGCGCGGAGGTTGCGGAAGCCTGCAGACGGTTATAGCTAGGCGCACCAAAGCGCTCGGCCAGCTCGTCATAGTGCTGCTGCGGATTTTTACCGGTTACGGCAGTGATTTCCGCAGCCAGCAGGCACATGATGATGCCGTCTTTATCGGTAGACCATGGCGTGCCGTCAAAACGCAGGAAGGATGCGCCCGCGCTCTCTTCGCCGCCAAAGCCAAAGCTGCCGTCGAACAGGCCGTCAACAAACCATTTAAAGCCAACCGGCACTTCAACCAGCTTGCGGCCGATATCGTTAACTACGCGGTCGATCATCGCGCTGGAAACCAGCGTTTTGCCGACGGCGACTTCTTTGCCCCACTGTGGACGATGCTGGAACAGGTAGTTGATAGCAACGGCCAGGTAGTGGTTTGGATTCATCAGGCCAGCCGGCGTGACGATACCGTGGCGGTCATAATCCGGATCGTTGGCAAACGCCAGATCGAACTTGTCGCGCAGCGCCAGCAGGCCCGCCATCGCGCTTTCAGAAGAGCAATCCATGCGGATCACGCCATCTTTATCCAGGTGCATAAAGCGGAAAGTCTGATCGACGGAATCGTTAACGATAGTCAGATCCAGCTTGTAGAATTCCGCAATGCGCTGCCAGTAGGCGATGCCGGAGCCGCCGAGCGGATCGACGCCGATTTTCAGGCCCGCTTTCTGAATAGCAGGAATATCGATGATCTCTGCCAGGCCTTCGATATAAGGCTGGATCAGATCTTTTTCCTGTAAACGGCCGCTTGCCCAGGCTTTATCCAGCGCGATGCGCTTAACGTCTTTCAGGCCGTCTTTGATCAGCTGGTTAGCGCGATCTTCAACTACTTTGGTCACGTTGGTATCGGCCGGGCCGCCGTTTGGCGGGTTATATTTAATGCCGCCATCTTCCGGTGGGTTATGCGAAGGCGTGATAACGATGCCGTCAGCCTGTGCGCCGCCCGCTTTGTTGTGCTCCAGAATGGCGTTAGAGATAGCGGGCGTCGGCGTATAGCCGTTGTCCTGCTGCACAATAACGTCCACGCCGTTCGCCGCCAGTACTTCCAGTACGGAAATAATGGCCGGTTCAGACAGCGCGTGCGTGTCTTTGCCGACGTAGCAAGGTCCAGTAACGCCGTTCTTTTTACGCTCTTCCGCAATTGCCTGAGCAATGGCCAGAATATGCGTCTCGTTGAAGCTGTGTCGTCCTGCGCTGCCGCGATGGCCGGACGTGCCGAATTTTACCGCATGCTCTGCGTTGCCGGGTTCCGGCTGCAGGACATAATACTGCGAGGTTAATTGTGCAACGTTAATCAAATCGCTCTGCTGGGCTGGCTGCCCGGCACGGGGGTGACTGGCCATTGGCGCTTCTCCCTGACGCTTATTAGAGGGTGCCGCAAACTTTGTCTGCCAGTTCCGCCGGGAACTGCATGGACGACATGATGTGTTCAATCATGCTGCGTTTGCGACCTGTGTTAGTGTTGGTAATCACCCAATACGGCGTGCCCGGAATATGCTGCGGCTTGGTATGGGTGCCATTCTGTACCAGGGTTTGCTGATTGCCTGCAAAGTAGACGCGCGTACGACCGTGTAGTGACTCGGTCGCGGCGGCAAATGCCTTGGGATCCAGATTGTATAAAGTCGACAGGATCAGCATAAAACGGTTTACCGCTTTCTTCTGCTCCGCATACTCGTCCGACAGCAGCAGTTCACGCACGGCGCGAACGCGATCCTGCGGGCGGGCTTCCTCTTTAACAGCCGTTTCAACGCTTACCGCGGCAGGCGCTGCTGCGGGTGCCGGCGCCTTTTCCACCGTCTGACCGGCAGAAAATTTCAGCATCCGGCGTAAAATATCAGAGGCGCTTTCACCGATATGCTGCGTGTGGCTGGCGATATAACGGTAGAGTTCTTCGTCGACTTCAATAGTTTTCATCTTGATCCAGTACGATTATTGCTGATAAGAGCCAGTTAGCGACATGTTTTTGCGCATGCGCAGACAGACCAGCTCTAACACGAGGATTATAAAGTTAAATCCTGCCGGGGTGTAGCGCCAGCCCCGATTGTGAACAAAAGTCGGAATATGCCGTAAAAAGATCGTTTACGATCCGGCGGCCCGCTCCGGCAGAAAATCAATGTTTTATGATACCCTAACCCTTCGTTTCTCCTGTAAGAAGTTTGCCATGAAATTGAATTACCGCCTGCAATCTGAACAAATGGACACTTTTACCGCGCCAGTCGTGCTGATTCACGGTCTTTTCGGCAATCTGGACAACCTTGGCGTGCTGGCGCGTGGGTTAAAAGATGCCTGTCGCGTTCTCCAGTTTGACGTGCGTAACCACGGCCTCTCGCCGCGTGCCGACGAGATGGACTATCCGGCAATGGCTCACGACATCCTGGCATCGCTTGACCAACAGGGCATCGCAAAATTTTCCGTTATCGGCCACTCCATGGGCGGAAAAATCGCCATGATGCTGGCCGCGCTGGCGCCGGAACGCATTGAAAAACTTGTTGTTATTGATATTGCACCGGTTGCCTATCAGCAGCGCCACCATGACGGAATCTTTGCCGCGCTTAAGGCAGTGAGCGAGGCGGGCCTCACCGGTCGCCGCGAAGCCGCCGCACTGATGCGACAAACTATAGACGAAGAAGGCGTGATTCAGTTTTTACTGAAGTCTTTTCATGATGGCGAATGGCGTTTTAATGTGCCTGTGCTGTGGCGGTGCTATGATCAAATCATTGGCTGGCAAGCGCAGCCTGCCTGGCCTGGCCCGGCGCTGTTTATTCGCGGCGAGCTTTCTCCCTATATAACGGAAGATTATCGCCAGGCGCTGCTGGCTCAGTTTCCTGCGGCAAAGGCGCATGTGATAGCCGGAGCGGGTCACTGGGTGCATGCTGAAAAGCCCGATGCCGTTTTACGCGCCATTCGCCGCTTTTTTGCTCTGTGAAAACAATTGTTTCGGTAAAAGGCTTTAATCTTGTCGACACGACTTTCACTGGGGTATGATGGCGCGCTAAAATTTGTCGGCGACTGCGGTCGCCGATGTTAATGGCCCAATCCATCAGAACTCCAGCCTTCAGTATCACGATTCTATGGCAAAAGAAAACACGGACCGCACCACGATCGATCTGTTCGCAGACGAGCGTCGCCCGGGACGACCCAAAACCAATCCGCTGACGCGTGATGAGCAGCTGCGTATTAATAAACGCAACCAGCTTAAGCGTGATAAAGTGCGCGGGCTGAAGCGCGTAGAGCTGAAAATGAACAGTGACGCGGTTGATGCCCTGAACCAGCTCGCCGAGCAGCGCAACATGAGCCGCAGCGAGCTGATTGAAGAGATGCTCATGGCGCAGTTAGCCAAACCAACGCGCTGAGCGGCGCAGCGGCAAAGCACAAAGCGACAAATGTGGGAGGATTAGCCGTTTATCCTCCCGTGGCTGTCTGCTATTATTGCCGTTTACATCATCAGGCTAGCCGCCGCATATCATTAAGTTTCAAGAGGTTATTAAAGTCATGGCAATCGTAGGCATTTTCTTTGGCAGCGATACGGGCAATACGGAAAACATTGCAAAAATGATCCAGAAGCAGCTCGGTAACGAGGTGGCTGAAGTTCATGATATCGCTAAAAGCAGCAAAGAAGACCTTGAAGCCTTTGATATTTTGCTGCTGGGCATCCCAACCTGGTACTACGGCGAAGCGCAGTGCGACTGGGATGACTTTTTCCCAACGCTGGAAGAGATTGACTTTAACGGCAAGCTGGTTGCGCTGTTTGGCTGTGGCGATCAGGAAGATTACGCGGAATATTTCTGCGATGCGATGGGCACTATCCGCGATATTATCGAACCGAACGGCGCGGTCATCGTGGGCCACTGGCCAACCGAAGGTTACCACTTCGAAGCGTCCAAAGGCCTGGCGGACGACAATCATTTCCTGGGCTTAGCCATTGATGAAGATCGTCAGCCGGAACTGACCAAAGAGCGCACCGAGAAGTGGGTAAACCAGATTTCTGAAGAACTTCAGCTGAAAGATATTCTCGAAGCCTGATGATCCCGGCCCGCCGAACAGGCAATTTTGTGCGGGCCAACGCATTTTCCTATCGCATCGATAGCTACTTTTTTGTAACTTTTGCCTGGAAAACGGTACAATAGTACGGCTCCGTTCACGCAACGCTTTTCACCATAATGATGATAAAGGTTGAATGTACGAATATTAACCCGGTACAGATGGGTGCTTGCTTTCCGGACGTAACGACATCTTATCCTTACATCCCTCAATGGTTTTGCATCTCTGCTGTGGTTTCTTCCAGGCATCAGTTCTATAATGAGACGCTCAGCTTTTGCGTCGACCGATGCTCACGGCTTTTCAGCCATTTAGTGACCAGTAAAGTAACAGGACAATATCCGCATGACTGACAACAACACCGCATTAAAGAAGGCCGGCCTGAAAGTCACGCTTCCTCGACTAAAAATTCTGGAAGTGCTTCAGGAGCCAGAGAGCCATCACGTCAGCGCGGAAGACTTGTATAAGCGCCTGATTGATATGGGCGAAGAGATTGGTCTGGCCACGGTTTACCGCGTGCTGAACCAGTTTGATGACGCAGGGATCGTTACCCGTCACAACTTTGAAGGCGGCAAGTCCGTGTTCGAACTGACGCAGCAGCATCATCACGACCACCTTATCTGCCTGGACTGCGGCAAAGTGATCGAATTCAGAGACGAATCCATCGAATCTCGCCAGCGTGATATCGCCACCAAACACGGTATCAAGCTGAGCAACCACAGCCTCTACCTTTATGGCCACTGCGCCACCGGCGACTGCCGTGAAGATGACTCGCTGCACGATAAATAATGCCTGATACAAAAAAACCGGTGATCGCTCACCGGTTTTTTTTTAACCCAAGGGCAGGCTTTTTGTTAAAAAGCACAATCGATCCGCAAAAAGTGCCAGCCAGCGGTCTGAACGATCAATCTGGCAAAATCCGTATTTTAGATACAAAGAATGCGCCCTGCTATTTTCCCAAACGCATAAGTGAGCCGGGCATATCAGAGCGTTTCTGTACGGCTGAAACGTTTTCCATCCGGACTAACAGAACGGACCATAACTTTGCCAGCGACCGTTGGCTGCATATTTGCCTCGTAGCGCCGCCAGTTTTTCCCCTCATCCACGCTATATTCAATGGTTAACCCCGGCAGCGCAATATTGGCTTCCAGTTTACCATCGGCAATTCGTGCACCGGGAACCGGCAGGCGATAATGAATGCCGGCTTTATCCAGCCTTGCCAGCTCACGCTGCCCCAGCAGATTAGCGAACATTTGCCAGTCCTCCAGCAGCACCTGCCGATCAACATGTTGGGTAACACCGCCGATAAACTCTTTACCCGCCTTATAGTCCAGCTCCCAGGCCGCGCGGTGCCAGGCTCTTTCAGCCACCGCAGCCACGCGAGGGAAAATCATATACTCCATTTGACGATCGGTACGTGACGTTTCGCTCCAGAGCTGGGCCGACAGACCATAAGCGCCAGGCCAGGTTTTGTCAGATTTCGCGGTGAAGGTTTTACCATCGCGATCCACAGAGGTTTCGGCATTTTGCGGTAGATTATCAGGTGCGAAGCTAAACATTTTACGCTCGTCGCTAAACCGCGTTCCCCAGTAGTAACCGCGCTCCAGTGGATTTACCTCGTAGGGAAAATCCATATAAACGTAGTCAGGGCTGGAGATAATTACCTCATAACCTTTATTTGCCCAGTCGTTAGCCGAATCAAAACCACCCCAGTACAGCGTATCCCAGAAATTAACAGCAACACGTTTAGTCGCAAACGTGCCGGCATTTTCGGCATCTTTCAGGCCATCCTGCCATGCCTGCATTTTGTCGATACCATGTTGCTTAACCTGCTGGCTAACCTGCAGCGCAAAGTAGCTGGGCAGATGTTCAAGATCCGCTACTTTGCCGTCTTTGATCATTGCCTGGCAAACCTGCGATTTTGCCCACGGCTTGTCTTCCTTGCTCATATCAAGAAGGCCAGTGCCGGCAACGGGTTTATTTATGTCTGAATAACCGGCCCCCAGGCGAATGTTTTTCGCTTCGTCGCCGCCAAAGTGCCAGGTTTGCAGCGGCTGCCCGGCTTCTCGATGCATGGCCTGAATTTCACTGATAACCTTATCAGTGAAGCGCAGAGAAGATGACAAACAAGGGTTCAGATAGCTGGTACGATCGTAAAGCTGTACCGAGGTGGTATTAGAATCATCAGTGGGGTCAACCAGGCGGTATTTTGAAGCTTCTGCTCTTTTCCCTTCTTTTATCAGTTTGTTGTAGCGTGCCTCCATGGAAATGACGGCGGCACGGGCGTGGGCGGGCATGTCTATTTCCGGGATAACGTTAATGCCGCGAGCCGCAGCGTATTTCACAATGTCGATATAGTCCTGGCGGCTAAAATGGCCGCTGCCGTTGTTGTCACTGTCCGGCCCTGACCCCAGCTGTGGTAACAGGCAACGCTGCTCGCTGAGGTCATGACAGCGCTTACTGCCAACCTCCGTGAGCTCCGGCAGGCCCGGGATCTCAATTCGCCATGCTTCGTCATCGCTAAGATGAAAGTGGAAGGTGTTAATTTTCCATGCGCTCAGCTGATCTAACATACGCATCACGGCGGCTTTACTGTGAAAATTGCGGGCTACATCCAGAAAAACGGCGCGCATAGCAAAACGCGGGGCGTCATTGACCTTCATGGTGGCGATTTTTGCACTGCCATCGGCCGGAAGCAGTGAGAGAATTGACTGCAGGCCATAGAACACACCGTTGCGATCGTAACCAATGACTTCAGCCTTATCCTGGCCGATTGTTAACAGATAGCCGCCTGAAACTGCCAGCTCTTTGCTTAACGCTTTACCGTCAACGCGCGTAGAAATTTCATAACCACTGCCCTGTACTTTTATTCCCGACAGCTGAAAACGCTGCTGCACCGCCAGTTCCATTTCTGCAGGTAAACTGCTCAGGTCCAGTTTTACGCCCTTTGACAGGTCGGCATCTTCCGGCAATATTTCCGCCCATAGCGGCTCAGGGACAATTTTTCCTCTTAAGGCTGTGGCGGGTAGCAGAGCCACGTCACTGTTTTTGTCAAAGCGGCTCGCTGCGGCCATCAGCACGTTTTTATCATCCGGAATACGCTTCCATTGATTGCCGAATGGCTCAACGAAGGTAGTCAGATCTTCAGAATCGGTACTGGCAATAGTTTTAGGCTTTGCTTCGCCCGACGTAACGTACCAGCGAGGCATGACGTCGGTGATATATAGCTGCCAGTATTCATTTATAATCGGAATGACCACTGATTCACCGGCCGCAAAGCCTTTGAATTTCTCCGTAGGCTCCAGCCGGGTTAAATCCCCGACAATATGCACCATGCGGAATTCTTCGCTGTCGACCTTCAGCGTTTTATGAACGTTAGACATATAAATTGCCCAGTTCTTACTGTCGATTGCCGGCCCCGGGTTGGTTAAAGTGATCGTTGCCCGGTTACAGGAGGCCCAGTCGGCCCCCAGCCCTGCGCAGTTCACACCATGCTGCGCAGCCTGGTTATCCGTTACCTTATATTTCACGCCAAACTGGCTAATCTGATCGACAATTTCCTGATCTTCGCTGGCGATAGCGCTACCCAACGTTGAGGCTAACGCTATGGCAACAAGACTGACTCTGAACTTATTCATCCGTTTTCCTTGTTCATAATTGAGCTGTTTAATTTATTGCTGATAGTTGTCAGGCTATGCCTTAATACCCTTGCCACATTTCGCTACCGAATAAACTTTTGCCCGGGCCGCTGAAGAAAAACCTTCTGTAAATCATCGGTCAGGGCCTGTCCGCCTGAAAAAGTGTGAAAGGTGCCATAACAATAAATTTTATGTCCTGCTCATCCTGAAAAATATTGCCATAGCCGCCGCTCCAGCTGGGAATAGCGGAATGGTTATCGTAACGTGTGTAGTGCAGTTTGAATGAGGTGCCTTTAATGAAGCCCTGCTGCACGGTGTACAGTAAATCCAGGTTCCATGCGGACTCTTTCAGACGGTGATTTTGGTCATAAGCAGGGGAAGGTTTGGCATCCCAACCCCAGGCGTATGAGGTGCCCACTGCCCAGCCTGGCAACTGCCAGTTTTTCAGGTCATACATAACGCCCGCAAACAGGGCTTTTTCGCCGTTGGCGTTGAAATCCGACCGGGAATCCCACCAGACGTCCAGCCGACCATTTGAGGTGGCGTAGCCTGGCGTCATACGTTGCAGAAAGAACCCCTGGTTGCCTTCGGCTTTTACCCACGTTCCTTCCAGACGCAGATCAAACGGGCCGGTGGCGTAGCCCAGCGTAATAGCCTGCAGCCAGGCCAGACCGCTATAAACGTCGTTTATGTTGGCAGCATTGCCGCTCTCTTTATCTTTTGCGCCATAAAACTGCCAGCTGGTTTGCAATGTGTTTTTTGCGAGCGGTAAAGCATAAGAGACTTTGCCGAAATACTGGTCCATATAATCAGCGGCCTGACCAAAAGCGCCTTCCACAACGATTTTATCTCTGCTGTATTTTGCGCCGAGCGAGTGCAAATAACCTACGCCCGTTACACCGTCTGCCTTACGGAATTGATACATGTTGCGATACCAGGGCGCTTTATACTCATCTGTCCACATATAGGAAAGGGATAACCTGCTCGCCGCAGAAAAATCGTAAACCGCTCCTGCCTCCACGCCGCGATAAGTACCCGGAAGAAAACCCCAGTGAGGCGCTAATAATGTTTGCCCTGCTGGCTGTATATAACCGCCGCGTAGCCAGTAATCGGCATATTTAAGTTTCAGCGCCGCTTTATAGATACTGCTGCCGTTTTTATCACCGCTCCATTTTTCATCCCAGCGCGTTTTTGCCTCGCTAAAGCCAATTTCATTAGGGGCAGCTGGGCCTTTGCCTGAGAGCTCGGCCACGCCAAACGCTGCCAGGTCCAGCCCTACTACATCAGCCGCATAGCCGGATGAAAAATCCAGGCTTCCATTAAAGGTGGAATGATGAAGGTTTTGCTGATATTGCCCGTATTTATAACTCGAAGGTGTAAGATCTTTCCGTTCCCGATGACGTTGCCAGTAATAAATTTGGCCGCTGAGCGAAGCATCGTTAACAAAGCCTGCTGCTATTGCCTGCGAAAAAAAGGAACTTTCTCCCGTTATAAAAAAAAGAGCAAAGGTAAACGATAATGCCCGACGCTGCGAAGTAGTCCTTAACATTAATTAGCCCCCTTATCCTTAAGAGTCGCATTCCAGCGCTTAAAAAAACCGTTTAAAACCGTATAATAAACGCTCAATCCAATTCGCTAATGATAATATTTTTTGCAGCGAGAATTATCAATTCATTATCAAT
Source organism: Erwinia phyllosphaerae (assembly GCF_019132875.1). GTDB lineage: Bacteria > Pseudomonadota > Gammaproteobacteria > Enterobacterales > Enterobacteriaceae > Erwinia > Erwinia phyllosphaerae. Next base: position 105,076 of record NZ_JAHSPF010000012.1, on the reverse strand, counting down.
TCCATCGTGCAGAATTATGACCTGAGCCACAGAAAAGCCGGGTGCGCGTTAATAATAATTATTATCCAGCATTAACCAGAATAAAAAATCCAGATAAAGTTAATTACCTTCAATAACTCAGAAGTATTGTAGACAATAATATGAAAAGAACGCAGCCCGGAGGCTGCGTCAGATTTTTGGTAGGCGCCAATAACGGAGCATATTTTTACGTTCTGCGAACGTTGCCGTTTTACTTCACGCTTTCCACCCGGCTGAAACGCTTGCCATCGCTGCTTGCGGAACGAATTAACACTTCGCCAGTGACTTTTGGCTGCGCGCTATCCAGGTAGCGCTGCCAGGTTTTACCGCCATCCACGGAATATTCAATGGCCACGCCCGGTAGCGCGATATTCGCTGCCAGTTTACCCTCGACGATGCGGGCGCCGGGCTGCGGTAAGCGCCAGGAGATACCGGCTTTATCCATTTTTTTCAGCTCGCGCTGTCCTAAAAGATTGGCGTAGCGCTGCCAGTCACGATCCAGCGCGGCCCGATCGACGTGCTGCGTTTCACCACCTTTATACTCCCTGCCCGGCTGATAATCTTGTTCCCAGTCGGCCTGATGCCAGCCGCGCTCTGCGACAGAAATCACGCGTGGGAAAATCATCCACTCCATTTGCTCATCGGTGCGTACGGTTTCGCTCCACAGCTGCGCTGACAGGCCAAAGGCACCCGGCCAGGCTTTGTCAGATTTGGCATCAAAAAAGTTGCCGTCGCGATCGACCGAGGTTTCGGCATTTTGCGGTAAGTTATTGGGCGCAAAGCTAAACATCTTGCGCTCGTCGGTATAGCGCGTTCCCCAGTAATATCCCCTCTCCAGCGGATTGACCTCATAAGGAAAGTCCATATAGAGATAGTCCGGATTAGAGAGGGTAACTTCATAACCCTTATTGGCCCAGTCATTTGCGCTGTCAAAACCGCCCCAGAAAAGCGTATCCCAGAAGTTAACGCCAACGCGCGAGGTGGCGAAATCTTTCGCGCTCTGCGCATCCTTCAATCCATCCTGCCACGCCTGCATTTTTCCAATACCGTGCGCTTTTACCAGCGCGCTGACTTTTTTGCCAAAATAGCTGGGCAGGTGATCCATATCCGCCACTTTGCCCGACTTAACCAGCGCCTGGCACGCCTGCGATTTTGCCCAGGGTTTGTCCTGGCGGCTTAAGTCCAGCACGCCCTTGCCCGCTTCCGGCTTCGCTACATCGGTATATCCCGCGCCCAGGCGAATGTTTTTCGCCTCGTCGCCGCCAAAATGCCAGGTGGTCAACGGCATGCCTGCAGCCTGGTGCATAGCCTGAATTTCACCCATGACCTTATCGGTAAACCTGACAGACGAATCCAGGCAAGGGTTAAGATAACTGGTCCGATCGTAAAACTGTACGGAGGTGGTGTTTGAGGTATCGGTAGGATCAACCAGCCGATACTCGTTTGCCTCTGCGGTTTTCCCCTCTTTCATTAGTCTGTTATAGCGCGCCTCCATCGAAATAACGGCGGCTCTGGCGTGGGCAGGCATATCTATCTCAGGGATCACTTCAATGGCACGCGCTTTGGCATAGCGCAGGATATCGATATAGTCGCTGCGCGTCAGATAGCCATTGCCGCTGGCCTCGGCAAACGGACCCGAGCCGAGCTGCGGCAGCAGGCAGCGCTGCTCGGTTAAATCGTGGCAGCGTTTTGCGCCTACTTCTGTTAGCTCCGGCAGGCCGGGGATTTCAATCCGCCAGCCTTCGTCGTCGCTAAGGTGGAAATGGAATTTGTTCAGCTTAACGGCCGCCATCTGATCCAGCAGACGCAGAACCGCTTCTTTACTGTGAAAATTACGGCCGATGTCCAGAAAGACGCCGCGATAGGCAAAGCGCGGGGCATCAACCGCATCCAGCGTAGCAATTTTCTGCTCGCCGCTGGCCGGCAGCAACGACAGGATGGACATCATGCCGTAGTAAACGCCCGCCTCATCAAACCCTTCTACCTGCGCTTCGTGTTCGGTAATATGCAGCTTATAAGCACCGGAAACGGCTTCCTTTCCAGTAAAAGCTCCGGCGGAAACACTACTTCTTATCGTATAACCTTGCGGGTTCTCCTCTACGCCCATTAGCGCAAAGCGTTCGATAACCGCTTCAGCCGATTCATTGCTCAGCGACGTCAGCTCAAAATTTATCCCTTTGCTTAAGTCTGCATCCTGCTGATGAAGGGTAACCTGGAGTGGCGTAGGGATAATCTGGCCGCGTAACGCTTCGGCATTAAGCAATGCCGTATCGCTGTTTTTCTCAAAGCGGCTTTCGGGCGTCATCAGCACGTTTTTATCGTCCTGAGTGCGTTTCCAGTGGTTAGCCATCGGCGCGACAAAGGACGTTAAGTCCTCAGTGTCGGTACTCGCGATAATTTTAGGCTGCGCGTTTTCAGAGGTTACATACCAGCGCGGCATAACATCGGTAATAAACAGCTGCCAGTACTCGTTAACAATGGGAATCTCTACCGACTCGCCAGCAGCAAAACCTTTGAACTTTTCCGTCGGCTCCAGACGCGTTAAATCGCCTGTTACATGCACCATACGAAACTGCTCATTATCAACGCGCAACGTCTGGCGAATATTGGGTAGCCAGATGGCCCAGTCTTTACTGGTCACCGCCTCGCCTGGATTGGTTAACGTAATGGTAGCCCGATTACAGGAAGCCCAGTCAGCGCCCAGCGCCGCGCAGTCGATACCGTTTAGTGCCGCGTGGTTATCGTTAACGGTGTACTTCACGCCGAACTGGCTAATGCTGTCGACCACACGTTGATCCGCCAGAGCACTGCTGCTGGCCATAATCGACATCAACGCGGCTGCAATAAGCGATAATCTTAACGTTTTCATCATTTCCCTCATAGTGTTGAAGAGTTTTCCTGACCACGGCAGTTAAAAAGGCGACAGGATGCTGGTAAAGCTCTGTCGCCTCTGGTGATTTGCCCTGACGTTTGCTAAATCAAAACACGGTGAAAGGTGCGATAACCGTCAGCCTTACGTCTTTTTCGTCCTGGAACATATTTCCGTAACCGTTGCTGAAGCTCGGAATAGAGGAGTGGTTTTTGTAACGGGTATAGTGAAGGTTGATCTGCGTATCTTTGGCACGCCCTTCCTGCACCGTATAGCGTAGATCCATGTTCCAGGCGGATTCGCTGCGGCGCTGGCTCTGGTCGTAAGCCGGATTGGTTGACGGACGAGCATCCCAGCCATAGGCGTAAGAGGTGCCGATTGCCCAGGCGGGAAGCTGCCAGTTTTTCAGGTTATACATCACGCCGCCATACAGTGATTTTTCTCCATTAGCGTTGAAATCGCTGCGGGAGTCCCACCATACGTCATTGCGCCCGTTCGAGGTCGAACCAACCGGTGTCATACGCGCCAGAAAGAAGCCCTGATTGCCGCGAGCTTTCACCATGGTGCCTTCGAGCCGCCAGTCAAACGGGCCGGTGGTATAGCCCAGCGTGATAGCCTGTAGCCAGGCCAGTCCGTCATACACGTCGTTAATATTATTTGCGCCGCCGTGCTCTTTATCGCGCGCGCCGTAAAACTGCCAGCTGGTACGCAGATCGTTGCCGGCTACGGGAAACGCCCAGGAAGCTTTGGTAAAGTATTGCTCCATATAATTGCCGGCCTGGCCGAGCGCGCCTTCCAGCACCAGCTTATTTTTGAAGTCATATTTAACGCCGACGGAATGCAGATAGTTAATTTCAGTTGTTAGATCGGGCTTGCGGAATTTATACATCTGCCGATACCAGGGGGATTTATAACGATCCGTCCAGATATAAGATAAAGAGAGCGCGCCAGCATCTTCAAAATCATAAACGGAACCGACTTCAAAACCACGATAGGTTCCCGGAACAAAGCCCCATTGCGGCATAAGTAACGTCTGGCCTTCTGGTTGAATATAACCGGCTCTTAACCAGTAATTATCATGTTTAACTTTTATGGCCGCTTTATAAAAAGAGGCGCCATTAGCATCGCCGTCGAATTGCTCGCCCCAGCGATTTTTAGCACGACTGAAGGCAATTTCATTCGGTGCGGCCGGTCCTGTTCCGGCCAGCTGTAGCGCACCATATACGCCCAGATCCAGACCGACAAAATCAGCTGCATAGCCTGAAGAGAAATCGAGGTTGCCGTTAAAAGTAGAATGATGAAGATTTTCCGTATACTGGCCGTACTGGTTATGGACAGGGTCCATCTCCTTTCTGTCTCGCTGCCGCTGCCAATAATAAACACCACCGGTTAGCGTAGAATCATCAATAAACCCTGCGGCGACAGAAACAGGAGAATAAAAGCTGCCGACAAGAGCAGAACTACAGGCAACAGCTATCGCCAGTGCTTTTCGCATTGAATTGAAAGAGTGCATTGAGAAATCCTTCTCTTATAATGACAAATAAACAAAACCCTAAAAATAAAAAGTATTTACCTTACTGCGCGGTAATTATATTTTTCGCGGCGCGAACTATCAATTAATAACAATTATTGACAACGAAAAGTATGACCTACGACAGGTTATAATTTTTTTGTAAGATGCACGTTAATATAATAAATATTATATTCAAAAAAAAAGCAGCCCGAAGGCTGCTTTTTTATTAATAAAAGCGTTATTCGCCCGCTTTCGTCCAGGTGTCGCGTAAACCCACGGTACGGTTAAAGACCAGCTTGCTGCTGCTGGAGTAAACGCTGTCCGCACAGAAGTAGCCTTCACGCTCAAACTGGTAAGGGCTGGAAGCTTCTGCCGTTTTCAAACCCGGTTCAACAAAGCCCTGACGAATAACCAGCGACTCCGGATTGATAGTGGTCAGGAAATCTTCCGCCGCTGCCGGATTCGGCACGCTGAACAGGCGATCGTACAGACGGAATTCAGCCGGGAGCGCATGCTCGGCAGAAACCCAGTGAATCACGCCTTTAACCTTGCGGCCATCGGCAGGATCTTTACTCAGCGTATCCACGTCGCAGGTACAGAACAGGCAGGTGATATTGCCCGCTTCGTCCTTCGCCACACGCTCGGCCTTAATGACGTAAGCGTTGCGCAAGCGCACTTCCTTACCCAGCACCAGACGCTTGTAGTGCTTGTTGGCTTCTTCACGGAAGTCGGCGCGATCGATGTACACTTCACGGCTAAACGGCACCTCACGCGTTCCCATCTCTGGCTTGTTCGGATGGTTCGGCATGGTGATAATTTCTTCGTGATTAGCCGGCAGGTTTTCAATCACCAGCTTAACCGGGTCAAGAACCGCCATTGCACGCGGCGCATTTTCGTTCAGGTCGTCACGAATGCACGACTCCAGCGACGCCATCTCGACGATATTGTCCTGTTTGGTAATGCCGATACGGCGGCAGAACTCGCGGATCGAGGCGGCGGAATAGCCGCGACGGCGCAGCCCGGAAACGGTCAGCATACGCGGATCGTCCCAGCCCTCGACAACCTTTTCGGTTACCAGCAGGTTCAGCTTGCGCTTGGACATGATGGCGTATTCAAGATTCAGGCGAGAAAACTCGTACTGCCGTGGATGCGTTGGGATGGTGATATTGTCCAGCACCCAGTCATATAAACGGCGGTTGTCCTGGAATTCCAGCGTACAGAGCGAGTGCGTGATCCCTTCCAGCGCATCGGAAATGCAGTGGGTAAAATCGTACATCGGATAGATGCACCATTTATTGCCGGTCTGGTGGTGTTCAGCAAATTTGATACGGTAAATGACCGGATCGCGCAGGACGATAAAGCTGGAGGCCATATCGATTTTGGCACGCAGGCAGGCACTGCCTTCAGCAAATTCGCCGTTGCGCATTTTTTCAAACAGCGCCAGGTTTTCTGCCACGCTGCGATCGCGATAAGGACTGTTTTTGCCGGGCGACGTCAGAGTGCCGCGATACTCGCGGATTTGCTCCGGTGATAGTTCGTCAACATAGGCCAGACCTTTATTGATTAACTCAACAGCATAGTGATGCAGCTGGTCAAAATAGTCAGAGGAGTAACGGACGTCGCCGCTCCACTCGAAGCCCAGCCACTGCACGTCACGTTTGATTGATTCAACGTACTCCAGATCTTCTTTTACCGGGTTCGTATCATCAAAGCGCAGATTACATTGTCCCTGGTAATCCTGGGCAATACCAAAGTTCAGGCAGATAGACTTGGCGTGGCCAATATGCAGATAGCCGTTCGGCTCCGGTGGGAAGCGGGTATGCACGCTGTTGTGCTTACCGTTCGCCAGATCTTCGTCAATGATCTGACGAATAAAGTTAGTTGGGCGGGCTTCTGCCTCACTCATCTCATTTTCCTCTGGAATTACTCTGATACGTGAAATAACGGATTATGATCCACAAAGCCGGGAAGGGAAACAACCGTTTGTTAGCATATAACGTAAAAAAGGGCGGGAATCGCTTCCCGCCCTGCGTTAATGGCGGCACGGCTGGCCCGCCTCGCTGTCGATTGTTAGCTTATCTCAAAGAGACGGCTCTCGCCTGCTACCACCGTTTCCCCGGCGGTTAGCTTGATGCCGCTAAAGTCATCCATGTTAGTGACGACAACCGGGCTTATCATCGACTTCGCATTGCTGTTCAGCCAGGCCAGATCCATTTCCAGCACGGGCTGGCCAGCGCTGACCTGAGCGCCCTCTTCCACCAGCCGCGTAAAGCCTTTACCCGCCAGCGCAACGGTATCAATCCCCATATGCACTACAAGCTCCACGCCTTTGTCCGTTTCCAGGCAGAATGCGTGATTGGTATTGAAAATCTTTAATACGGTGCCGCTGGCGGGTGCAACTACCACGTTGCCGGTTGGGCTGATGGCCAGACCTTCGCCGACGGCTTTGCTGGCAAAAGCCTCATCAGGGACCTGCTCCAGTGCGACCACCGTGCCGCTAACCGGTGCCAGCAGCGTTTCAACAACGGTTTTACCTGCTGCCGGTTTAGCCTGAACGGGTGCCGTTGCCGTAGCCGTGACCGGAGAGGCACTTACCGCTACTGGCGCAACAGGCCCTTTCGCGACGATCTTTTTCATCGCTTCCGCAACGGACTCTGCTTTTGCTCCAATAATTACCTGAATGGTTTGCTTGTTCAGCTTCACGACGCCAGAAGCGCCCAGGCGCTTACAGGCCGCATCGTTTACCTGGGCGGAATCTTTAACGGAAAGGCGCAGGCGAGTGATACAGGCATCAATAACCTTAAGGTTGTCAGAACCGCCTACGGCAGCGATGTACTGACGGGACAGCTGCTCCAGCCCTTCCTCAGTATTGCTGTTGGCTTCTTCGGTGACCTGCTCGCCCGCCTCTTCACGACCGGGCGTTTTCAGATTCAGCATGCGGATAACCGCGCTGAACAGGACAAAGTAGAGAACAAATGCAATGGCGCCCATCACCAACAGCATCCAGACGTTGCTGCTGGCCGCCGGCAGTTTGTACATTAGCGCATAGTCGATTGCGCCTGCGGAGAAGGAGAAACCGGCGTGAATGTTTAGCGCGGTTGCCACGTACAGGCTGATCCCCGTCAGCACGGCGTGGATCAAATAAAGCATTGGCGCCAGGAACATAAACAGGAATTCCAGCGGCTCCGTAACGCCGGTTAAAAAGGCGGTGACGGCCACGGAAAGCAGCATACCGCCAACCATAGGACGACGCTCTTTAGGTGCTGCCATATACATTGCCAGCGCCGCGCCCGGCAGGCCGAACATCATGATGGGGAAGAAGCCGGACATAAACATGCCCGCCGTGCCGTCACCGGCATAGAAGCGGTTGATGTCGCCATGGAAAACCGTACCTGCCGCGTTGGTGAAGTCGCCAATCTGGAACCAGGCGATGGTGTTCAATACCTGGTGTAGGCCGGTAGGGATCAGTAAACGGTTAACAAAGCCAAAAATGCCCGCGCCGAACGCGCCAGCGGAAACAATCCACTCGCCGCCTGCCTGAATAGCGTTTTGCACCGGTGGCCAGACGTAACCAAAGACGGCGGCCAGGATCAAACAGAAGAACCCCGTAGCAATAGGAACAAAACGTTTCCCGCCGAAGAAGCTGAGGAAATCGGGCAGCTTAATATCGGACCAGCGGTTGTAGGTTGCACCCGCTACCAGCCCGGTAATGATACCCGCCAGCACGCCCATATTGACGGCCGGATTGATGGTGACCATCGCCTTGGTCAGAATAAAATAGCCTACCGCGCCTGCCAGAGCGGCCGCGCCGGCGTTGTCTTTAGACCAGGTAGAGGCCACCCCGATAGCAAAAATAAGGGCCAGATTGTCAAAAATTGCGCCGCCCGCCTGGGCGATAAACGGCATATTGAGCAGGTCCGGCTGGCCAAAGCGCAGCATTAACGCGGCTACCGGCAGCACGGCTATCGGCAGCTGTAACGAGCGCCCTAGCCTTTGAAAAAATCCTAAAATATTCACTATTCCCCCTATAAGAGCCGTTAAGGCGCCAGTTATGTGATGTTTTTATAACGGCAGGCTGCCAGTGGTCTGGCATGAAATCATCTGACGCAGTGTAGAGAAAATTTAATTCGCCACGCAAATTAAAACCGTTGTTTTTGTGATACCCATCATTAATGAGGCACAATTTATTTGGGTTATACTGGCTATAGCCCACAACTTATTTTATCCTGAAAAAAAACAAAGTTTTTCTTTTTCGCGGTGCCCGGTGGCAACAGGTTACGCTTATAGTAGCCCCACGCGCGCCGCAGATAGCTTTCCAGATATCGCTTATATGAGGTAAAACATGAGACTGATCCCGCTTTCAACACCAAACCAGGTCGGTAAATGGGCCGCCCGTCACATCGTCAATCGTATTAACGCCTTCCAGCCTACCGCTGAACGTCCTTTCGTACTGGGTCTGCCTACCGGCGGCACGCCGCTGGAAGCCTATCGTCATCTCGTTGAGATGCATAAAGCGGGCCAGGTAAGCTTTAAGCATGTGGTTACGTTCAATATGGACGAATATGTTGGCCTGCCGAAAGAGCATCCGGAAAGCTACCACAGCTTTATGTATCGTAACTTTTTTGACCACGTTGATATTCAACGCGAAAACATCAATCTTCTGAATGGCAACGCGCCAGATATTGACGCAGAATGTCGCCAGTATGAAGAGAAAATCCGTGCATTGGGTAAAATCCACCTGTTTATGGGAGGCGTTGGCAACGACGGGCATATCGCCTTTAACGAACCGGCCTCCTCTCTTGCATCCCGTACGCGTATTAAAACGCTCACGCATGAGACGCGCGTGGCTAACTCGCGCTTTTTTGATGGCGACGTAAATCAGGTGCCGAAGTATGCCCTGACGGTGGGTGTAGGAACGCTGCTGGATGCGGAAGAAGTTATGATTCTGGTCACGGGTCACGTTAAAGCGCTGGCGCTCCAGGCGGCGGTAGAAGGCAACGTGAACCATATGTGGACTATCAGCTGTTTACAGCTGCATGCGAAATCCATCGTCGTCTGTGATGAACCCGCGACGATGGAGCTTAAGGTTAAAACAGTCAGATATTTCCGCGAAATCGAAGCGGAAAACATGGAAAATCTGTAACTCATCTGCACAACGTTACCGGCCGCCGGGCCGGTAACGCCGGGAGAATATTATGTTTGCTTTAACTCATGGCCGTATTTTTACCGGCTACGAAATTCTGGATAATCATGCCGTAGTGATCCGCGATGGCTTGATTGACCAGGTTTGCAGGCTGGAAGAGTTGCCTGCTGGTATCACTTTGCAGCGCGTTGACGGCGCGTTTATTGCTCCCGGCTTTATCGATTTACAGCTTAACGGCTGCGGCGGCGTGCAGTTTAATGACAGTCTTGAGGCCCTTAGCGTCGCTACCCTGCACACTATGCAGAAAGCTAACGAAAAATCTGGCTGCACCAGTTTTCTGCCTACTCTTATTACCAGTACCGACGAGTTAATGAAGCGCGCGGTAGAGGTAATGCGCGCTTACCTGGCGCAGAACGCGAATCAGGCGCTGGGTCTGCATCTTGAGGGGCCGTGGTTAAATCCTTTAAAAAAAGGGACGCATGATGCCGCATTAATTCGTTCGCCAGATAAGGCGCTGGTCGATTTTCTTTGTGAGAATAGTGACGTCATCGCCAAGATAACGCTGGCTCCCGAGCAGGTTGACGCTGCGGTTATCCGTCAGTTACGCAATGCCGGTATTGTTATCTCTGCGGGTCACTCGCACGCCACCAGCGCCGAAGCGCGCAAAGGCCTTTCTGCCGGAATCAGCTTTGCCACCCATCTTTATAATGCGATGCCTGCCTTAACGGGCCGCGAACCGGGGCTTATCGGCACTTTATTCGACTCACCTGACGTTTATTGCGGCATTATCGCCGATGGTTTACACGTTGATTACGTTAACATCCGTAATGCAAAGCGCATTAAGGGCGATAAGCTGGTGCTGGTTACCGACGCCACCGCGCCAGCTGGTGCGACCATTGATCGGTTCATTTTCGCTGGAAAAACAATATACTATCGGGATGGACTTTGCGTTGACGAGAACGGCACGCTCAGCGGCTCTGCGCTAACCATGATCGAAGCTGTGGCGAACAGCGTCGAACATGCAGGCATTGCGCTGGATGAGGCGCTCAGAATGGCAACGCTCTACCCAGCCCGTGCTATGGGTGTGGAGGATAAGTTAGGTTCAGTCACCGCCGGAAAAGTGGCCAACCTGACGGTTTTCACCCGTGACTATCAAATAATCCAGACTTTCGTTAATGGTGACAAAGTCTTAAGCGAGTAGAAACTGAATGACCACTGGCGGCCAGGCTCAAATAGGAAATGTGGATCTTGTTAAACAGCTAAACAGCGCGGCCGTCTACCGCCTTATCGACCAGCAGGGTCCGATATCGCGCATTCAAATTGCTGAGCACAGCCAGTTAGCGCCAGCCAGCGTGACTAAAATCACCCGCCAGATGATTGAGCGCGGGCTGATAAAAGAAGTCGACCAGCAGGCCTCCACCGGAGGCCGTCGCGCCATTTCTATCGTTGCCGAAACGCGTGGTTTTAACACTATCGGCGTTCGACTGGGCCGCAACGACGCCACGCTAAATCTGTTCGATCTTAGCGGTAAAGTGCTGGCGCAGGAGGATTATGCCCTGCCGGAGCGCACGCAGGAAACGCTGGAGCACGCGCTTTTTAACGCTATTGCCGGCTTTTGCGAACAGCATCAGCGCAAGCTACGTGAATTAATCGCTATCGCCGTCATCCTGCCGGGCCTTGTCGATCCCAATAACGGCGTTATCCGTTATATGCCGCATATCGCCGTACAGCACTGGCCGCTGGTGGCTAATCTCCAGAAACGCTTTAACGTCACCAGCTTTGTCGGTCACGATATCCGCAGCCTGGCGCTGGCCGAGCACTACTTTGGTGCATCCCGCGACTGCGCGGATTCTATCCTGGTGCGGGTTCATCGCGGAACAGGCGCGGGCATTATCACTAACGGCCATATTTTCCTTGGCAGCAACGGCAACGTTGGCGAACTGGGCCATATTCAGGTTGATCCGCTGGGGGAACGCTGTCACTGCGGCAATTTTGGCTGTCTGGAAACCATTGCCGCTAACAGCGCCATTGAGAATCGCGTGCGCCACCTGCTTAAGCAGGGCTACCCGAGTTCGTTGACGCTGGACGACTGCCAGATGCCTAAAATCTGCAAGGCTGCAAATCGTGGCGATGCGCTGGCAGCGGAAGTGATTGAATACGTTGGCCGCCACCTGGGTAAAGCCATCGCCATTGCCATCAATTTATTTAATCCGCAAAAAGTAGTTATTGCCGGTGAGATAACCGAAGCGGATAAAGTTCTCCTGCCTGCCATTGAAGGCTGCATTAACACTCAGGCGTTGAAAGCCTTTCGCAAAAACCTGCCGGTATTGCGCTCTGAGATCGATCACCGTTCGGCTATAGGCGCCTTTGCGCTAGCTAAACGCGCTATGCTGAATGGCATCTTGTTGCAACATTTACTGGAAAGCTAACGTTAATGAGCGCTCTGACCCTGAACGACAGTGAAAAAACGACGATTAAAAACGTCATCTGCGATATTGACGGCGTGCTGATGCACGACAATACGGCCGTGCCCGGTGCCAACGAATTTCTACAGCGGATTCTGGATAAAGGTATGCCGCTGGTGGTGCTGACTAACTACCCTTCACAGACCTCGATGGATCTTGCTAACCGCTTTTCCTCTGCCGGTATCGATTTACCGGAAAGCGTTTTTTATACCTCCGCGATGGCTACGGCAGATTTCCTGCGTCGTCAGGAAGGCAAAAAGGCTTATGTGGTAGGTGAAGGCGCACTGGTGCATGAACTCTATAAAGCCGGGTTTACCATCACGGATATCAACCCCGACTTTGTTATCGTTGGCGAGACGCGTTCCTTTAACTGGGACATGATGCATAAAGCCGCGTATTTCGTTGCCAACGGCGCACGCTTTATTGCTACCAACCCGGACACGCACGCGCGCGGTTTCGTCCCGGCCTGCGGCGCGCTGTGCGCGGGTATTGAAAAGATATCGGGCAGAACACCTTTTTATGTCGGCAAGCCCAGCCCGTGGATCATGCGCGCCGCGCTAAATAAAATGCAGGCGCACTCGGAAGAAACGGTGATTGTCGGTGATAACCTGCGTACCGATATCCTGGCGGGCTTTCAGGCGGGGCTGGAAACTATCCTGGTGCTGTCCGGCGTGTCGACGTTAAGCGATATAGACGCCATGCCTTTCCGCCCCAGCTGGGTTTTTCCCTCCGTGGCGGACATCGACATTATTTAAATCCTCAGCCCGACCAGCGCGTCGGGCTTTTTAATCTTTTGGCCCTGTATAAAATTTAGCCGTAATTCAGCCTTCATTGAAGATTCATCAATAAAAAGGCGTTAAAAATAAATAATCATCAATATTTAAGGCTATGAAACAGGTAATTTAGCAGCGAAACGCTAAAAGAGTTGCATGGTCACGCAATCTGGCGCATTTTCTTATCTATCGGGCGAACAATTCGCCACTCGGTTTCTGTTTTCATCATTACTACCGTTGCGGTATGCCATTAGGGAGTTAGCTATGTGTTCTATTTTTGGCGTGTTGGATCTTAAAAGCGATCCTGTTGAACTGCGTAAGAAAGCGTTAGAGCTTTCTCGTTTAATGCGTCACCGTGGCCCGGACTGGTCAGGTGTTTACGCGGGCGATAACGCAATTCTGGCCCACGAGCGTCTGTCAATTGTCGACGTTAACAACGGCGCACAGCCTCTCTATAACGCAGCCCATACCCACGTGCTGGCGGTAAACGGTGAAATTTATAACCATCAGGCGCTGCGTGCAGAGTTGAGCGGCCGCTACGAGTTCCAGACCGAATCCGATTGTGAAGTTATTCTGGCGCTTTATCAGGAAAAGGGCGTAGATTTTCTGGACGACCTGCAGGGTATGTTCGCCTTTATTCTGTATGACAGCGTAAAAAACACTTATCTGGTTGGCCGCGACCATATCGGCATCATTCCCCTGTATATGGGCAACGATGAACATGGCAACCTGTTTGTTGCTTCAGAAATGAAAGCGCTGGTGCCGGTGTGCAAATCAATTAAAGAATTCCCGCCGGGAAGCTATCTTTCCAGCACCGATGGCGAAATTCGCCGTTACTGGCAGCGTGACTGGTTCAGCTATGAAGCGGTTGAAGATAACAAAACCGACGCTGCCGCGCTGAAAGACGCGCTGGAAGAGGCTGTTAAAAGCCATCTGATGTCGGACGTGCCGTACGGCGTGCTGCTGTCTGGCGGACTGGACTCCTCTATTATTTCTGCCGTGACCAAAAAATTCGCGGCTAAGCGTATAGAAGATCAGGATAAGAGCGAAGCATGGTGGCCACAGCTGCACTCTTTCGCGGTAGGCCTGGAAGGTTCCCCCGATCTGAAAGCAGCGAAATCCGTGGCTGACCATCTGGGTACGGTACACCATGAAATCCACTTTACCGTGCAGGAAGGTCTGGATGCGATTCGCGATGTGATTTACCACATTGAAACCTACGACGTGACCACGATCCGTGCTTCTACGCCGATGTATTTAATGTCGCGTAAGATCAAAGCGATGGGTATTAAGATGGTGCTGTCCGGAGAAGGCGCGGATGAAGTCTTTGGCGGCTATCTCTATTTCCACAAGGCGCCGAACGCTAAAGAATTCCACGAAGAGAACGTACGTAAGCTGCTGGCTTTACATATGTTTGACTGCGCGCGCGCTAACAAAGCGATGTCTGCCTGGGGCGTTGAAGCCCGCGTGCCCTTCCTGGATAAAAAATTCCTCGATGTGGCGATGCGTATTAACCCGGCGGACAAAATGTGCGGCGCTAACGGCAAGATGGAAAAGCATATCCTGCGTGAATGCTTCTCCTCTTATTTACCGGAAAGCGTGGCCTGGCGCCAGAAAGAGCAGTTCTCTGACGGCGTAGGCTACAGCTGGATCGATACGCTGAAAGAAGTCGCGGCGAAGCAGGTTAGCGATCAGCAGCTGCAAACGGCGCATTTCCGTTTCCCATACAACACGCCTTCTTCTAAAGAAGGTTATCTGTACCGGGAAATCTTTGAAGAGCTGTTCCCTGTGCCAAGCGCAGCAGAATGCGTGCCGGGTGGTCCATCCGTTGCCTGCTCTTCTGCCAAGGCTATCGAGTGGGATGAGGCGTTTAAAACAATGGACGATCCTTCCGGTCGCGCCGTTGGCGTCCACCAGTCCGCTTATAAATAACTTACGGCTTTTATTCACAAAACGGGTCGCCAGCGGCCCGTTGTTGTTTAAAAAAACGCGTTAAAAGGGCAAGTTTTGCTGATTTAGTCGCCATACTGGTTATAAGCCAGACAAACGAATCATTTCAGCAAAAAAACGGGAAAAAACTTGTTGACGCTTTCAGGTCAACTTAGCATAATGCGCCCCGCAACGCCGATGAAGGTGACGTGAAAAAAGATGGCTACTTAGCTCAGCTGGTTAGAGCACAGCACTCATAATGCTGGGGTCACAGGTTCGATTCCCGTAGTAGCCACCATCTTTTTTTGCGGGAGTGGCGAAATTGGTAGACGCACCAGATTTAGGTTCTGGCGCCGCAAGGTGTGCGAGTTCAAGTCTCGCCTCCCGCACCATTTTCATCGCAATGCACGGATGGGGTATCGCCAAGCGGTAAGGCACCGGTTTTTGATACCGGCATTCCCTGGTTCGAATCCAGGTACCCCAGCCAGTTTTTCTGATGGTTAGTGACTTGTTTACGGACATTGGGATATCGCCAAGCGGTAAGGCACCGGTTTTTGATACCGGCATTCCCTGGTTCGAATCCAGGTATCCCAGCCAGTCAGAATGTTGTATAGTTGTAACGCAGTAAAATTAGGCTACTTAGCTCAGCTGGTTAGAGCACAGCACTCATAATGCTGGGGTCACAGGTTCGATTCCCGTAGTAGCCACCAATTTTATTGGGGTGTCGCCAAGCGGTAAGGCACTGGTTTCTGATACCAGCATTCCGGGGTTCGAATCCCTGCACCCCAGCCATAAAAAAGACGATCTGTGCAAACGGATCGCACCCAAGAAATTGGGGTGTCGCCAAGCGGTAAGGCACTGGTTTCTGATACCAGCATTCCGGGGTTCGAATCCCTGCACCCCAGCCAATAAGTAAAGAAGCCCGCGCAAGCGGGCTTTTTTACGTCTGTCGCCTGGTGAAACGCAACTTCTTATAGCGGTGCGCTTGCTAAAGCAAAAGCTATCCGGATACGACGATGCGCCAGCTAAAAGAGAAGCTATTCCGTTAAGTGCCATGCTGGCGCACAGAGACGCCAGGACAGCTTACAACTGTGGATGTCACACCACTGCCTATAATCCCAACGCGTAACGCAGCGCCTGACGTTTTAACACGCCAGAACGTTCAGCGGCCATCAACCCTATATTGCGTAAAATGCGTAAAGGCGCGGCCTGGGTACTGAAAGCAAAATAGAAAAGATCCATACCGCTCTGCATCAGCAGATTATCTTTCTGCCGGGAACGCTGATAACGCAGCAAAACTCTTTCTGCAGCCCAATCTTCTGCCCGCTCCCGTGAGGCGCTAAGGATATCGATTAATGCATCCACGTCGCGATAGCCGAGATTAACGCCCTGCCCCGCCAGTGGGTTAATGGTATGGGCTGCATCGCCCACCAGCGCCAGGCCTGGCAAAACGTAGCGGGTGGCATGGCGGCGAACCAGCGGGAAAGATCCCGCAGCAACCGGCGTTACTTTGCCTAATCGCGCCGGAAAATGCGTTTTTATCTCGGCAGAGAGCTGCGCCATATTCATCGCCTGTAGCTGACGAATGCGTGCCGGGCTGTCATACCACACCAGAGAAGCCCAGCCGTCAGACAGCGGCAGAAATGCTCTTGGCCCTGCTGGCGTAAAATGCTGCCAGGTGCAGTCTCCCGCATCGTGCTCGCAGCGCACGCTGATTAACATGCAGGATTGAGCATAGTTCCAGCCACGTATTCCTATGCCCGCCAGCTGCCGTACCTGAGAATTCGCGCCGTCGGCCCCTATCACCAGCCTGGCGTTCAGCTTATCGCCATTTTCCAGCGTTAACTGCCAGCCGCCGTTACAGGAATGCAGCGTTTTTAGCTTTGCCGGTGCCGTCAGCAATACCTCCTGCTGCTGTAGCCGCTCCCAGAGCGCTCTTTGCAGGATGCTGTTTTCGACCATATAACCCAGCTCGGGCAAACCAAGTGACGCCGCATCGAAGCTGACGTTCGCCGTTTGCCACTCCCAGGTTTCCAGCTTGCGGTACGGCGTGCAGCGCATAGCCTGGATGCCCGGCCAGACCTCCAGCTGCTTCAACAGGTCAACCGAAGAAGCGCCCAGGGCAGAAATTCTGATATCCGGCTCGCTCCGATCGTTGAATTCGGCTGGGATCTGTTTTTCCAGCACCGTTACCTTAAATCCCTGCGTCGCCAGTCCGCTTGCCAGCGCCGCGCCCACCATTCCGCCACCGACAATAGCGACATCCCATTTTTGCATTATTTCTGTCATCATATTTTCCTGTCCAGTGGACGTCTGACGAGCTAATTCTGTTAACCTTAGTGTACCGGATTTTTAGCAGCTGTTGAGAAAACGGCAGGGCGCTGGTCACCACAGCGGCAAAGCTTTACAATACGCCTCCTGCATTACCTCCTGCATGACAAATGGCAACCAGATGACGAAAAAACTGTATATCAAAACCTGGGGCTGTCAGATGAATGAGTACGACTCATCCAAAATGGCCGACCTGTTAAACAGCACTCACGGCTATTCTCTGACGGAAGTAGCGGAAGAAGCCGACGTGCTGCTGCTCAACACCTGCTCCATCCGTGAAAAGGCCCAGGAAAAAGTTTTCCATCAGCTTGGACGTTGGAAAACGCTGAAAGATCGCAATCCCGATGTAGTCATCGGCGTAGGCGGCTGTGTAGCGTCGCAGGAAGGCGATCATATTCGCCAGCGCGCGAATTTTGTCGATATCGTTTTTGGCCCGCAGACGCTGCACCGCCTGCCGGAAATGATCAATACCGTGCGCGGTTCTAAAAGCCCGATTGTCGACATCAGCTTCCCGGAAATCGAAAAATTTGACCGCCTGCCAGAACCGAAAGCAGATGGCCCGTCGGCCTTCGTTTCGATTATGGAAGGGTGTAATAAGTACTGTACGTTCTGCGTGGTGCCTTATACCCGTGGAGAAGAAGTCAGCCGCCCTTGCGACGACATTCTGTTTGAAATCGCTCAGCTGGCGGCACAAGGCGTACGTGAAGTTAATCTGCTGGGCCAAAACGTTAACGCCTATCGCGGCGAAACCTTTGACGGCGAGCTGTGCACCTTTGCTGACCTGCTGCGCCTGGTTGCCGCCATCGACGGCATTGACCGCATTCGCTTTACCACCAGCCATCCGATCGAGTTTACTGACGATATCATTGAAGTCTATCGCGATACGCCGGAGCTGGTCAGCTTCCTGCATCTGCCGGTACAGAGCGGTGCCGACCGTATTCTGACGCTGATGAAACGCGCACATACCGCCCTGGAATATAAAGCGATTATTCGCAAACTGCGCGCGGCCCGTCCGGATATCCAGATAAGCTCGGACTTTATTATTGGCTTCCCGGGCGAAACCCAGCAGGATTTTGAGCAGACCATGAAGCTGATTGGCGAGGTCAATTTCGACACCAGCTATAGCTTTATCTATTCTGCACGCCCGGGCACGCCAGCCGCCGACTTGCCGGACGACGTACCGGAAGAAGAGAAAAAGCAGCGCCTGTGGATCCTCCAGGATCGCATTAACCAGCAGGCGATGGCGTGGAGCCGCCGCATGGTAGGCACCGTGCAGCGTATTCTGGTGGAAGGTACCTCGCGTAAAAACGTGATGGAGCTTTCAGGCCGCACTGAAAACAACCGTGTGGTTAACTTCGAAGGCACGCCGGAGATGATTGGTAAATTTGTCGATGTAGAAATCGTCGATGTCTACACCAACTCTCTGCGCGGCAAAGTCATCCGTACCGAAGAGCAGATGGGCCTGCGCACCAGTGAAACGCCCGCTTCCGTTATCGCGCGCACGCGTAAAGAGAACGAGCTGGGTGTGGGTCTGTTCCAGCCTTGATGTTATCTGGCTTCTGCGGCGAGCCTCACAGGTTCGCCGCTTTAATAGTGAAAACGCGTCTTGCTTTCTGCAGGCAGTGCCCAAATATCCCTTCCTGTGCTTGCGCATTGTTGCGCTGCCATAAATAATTCCCTTACGGTCACGCTCTTAGCGCGTGGCAAGCTGATACAACGCCATCCTCAACCTGGCCCTGAGCGACCCAAAGGATTAGTTTGAATATTGAGACACGCGAAATAACCTTAGAACCTGCTGATAATCACCGTCTGCTGAGCCTGTGCGGCCCGTTTGACGATAATATCAAGCAGCTGGAACGTCGGTTAGGCATTGAGATCAACCGTCGCGATAACGCCTTTAAGCTGGTCGGCAAGTCATTGACCGTGGATGCCGCCGCGCGCATTCTGCGCGACCTGTATGTTGATACGGCTCCCGTGCGTGGACATATCCCCGATATCGATCCCGAGCAAATTCATCTGGCCATTAAAGAGAGCCGGGTGCTGGAACAGTCAGCCGACAGCGTGCCGGAATATGGCAAAGCGGTAAATATCAAGACCAAACGCGGCGTAATCAAACCGCGTACGCCAAACCAGGCGCAGTACGTCGCCAACATGCTCGATCACGACATCACCTTTGGCGTTGGGCCTGCCGGGACAGGGAAAACCTATCTGGCGGTGGCGGCAGCGGTGGATGCGCTGGAGCGTCAGGAAGTCCGTCGTATCCTGCTGACGCGTCCGGCCGTAGAGGCTGGCGAGAAGCTGGGCTTTCTGCCAGGCGACCTCAGCCAGAAGGTTGACCCCTATCTCCGTCCGCTTTACGACGCGCTGTTTGAGATGCTGGGTTTTGAACGCGTTGAAAAGCTTATCGAACGTAACGTTATTGAAGTTGCGCCGCTGGCCTATATGCGTGGCCGAACGCTGAACGACGCGTTTATCATCCTGGATGAAAGCCAGAACACCACCATTGAACAGATGAAAATGTTCCTGACCCGCATCGGCTTTAACTCTAAAGCGGTCATCACCGGCGACGTGACGCAGATTGACCTGCCGCGCAACCTGAAGTCGGGTCTGCGCCACGCTATCGAAGTGCTGTCAGAAGTGGAAGAGATCAGCTTTAACTTCTTCCACAGTGAAGACGTGGTGCGTCATCCGGTCGTTGCCCGCGTGGTGATTGCCTATGAGGCATGGGAAGCAGCCGACCAAAAACGCCGCGATGCGCTGGCGGAAGAACGTAAACGCGAGGCGCTGGCAATGCAGCAGGCCGCGCAGGAGCCTAAATGAGTACCGTAATACTGGATTTACAGCTGGCATGTGAACAACCGGCAGGATTACCGGCAGAATCTGATTTTCAGCGCTGGCTGGAAGCGGTGCTGCCGCAGTTTCAGGAAGAGAGTGAAGTGACGATTCGCCTGGTCGATGAGGCCGAGAGCCGTGAATTGAATCACACCTACCGCAGCAAAGATAAGCCCACTAACGTGCTGTCGTTTCCGTTTGAAGCGCCGCCGGGTATTGAGCTGCCGCTGCTGGGCGATTTGATTATTTGCCGCCAGGTCGTGGAACAGGAAGCGGCAGAGCAGGAGAAGCCGCTGCTGGCACACTGGGCGCACATGGTGGTGCACGGCAGTCTGCATTTGCTAGGCTATGACCATATTGAAGACGACGAAGCCGAAGAGATGGAATCGATCGAGACCGAGATAATGCTTGCTCTTGGTTATGACGACCCGTACATTTCGGAGAAAGATTTGTAAACCGCGTCCCTTCCCGCTTTCCGGAAGGGGCACCCTTAATCTCAATAAGAGTGACAGAAACAAAAACGCCATGAGCGATGACCATTCACAGAACAACGACAGTCCCAGTAGTAAAAAGGGATTTTTCACCCTTATCCTCAACCAGCTGTTTCATGGTGAGCCCAAAAACCGTGACGACCTGCTGGAACTGATCCGTGATTCCGAGCAGAACGAGCTGATCGACCAGGATACCCGCGACATGCTCGAAGGGGTCATGGACATCGCGGAACAGCGCGTGCGCGACATTATGATCCCGCGCTCACAGATGGTGACGCTAAAGCGTAACCAGTCGCTCGACGAGTGCCTGGACACGATCATTGAATCCGCCCACTCTCGCTTTCCGGTTATTAGCGAAGATAAGGACCACGTTGAAGGCATTCTGATGGCAAAAGATTTGCTGCCGTTTATGAGCAGCGAATCAGCCCCGTTCAGCATTGAAAAAGTGTTGCGTCCGGCCGTCGTGGTTCCGGAAAGCAAGCGTGTCGACCGCATGCTGAAAGAGTTTCGTTCGCAGCGCTACCACATGGCGATTGTGATTGATGAGTTTGGCGGTGTTTCCGGTCTGGTGACTATCGAAGATATTCTGGAGCTGATTGTCGGCGAAATCGAAGACGAATATGACGACGAAGAAGATCGCGATATCCGTCAGCTGAGCCGTCATACCTATACGCTGCGCGCCCTGACGCCAATCGAAGACTTTAATGAAATTTTCGAAACGCAGTTTAGCGATGAAGAAGTGGATACGATTGGCGGGCTGGTAATGCAGGCGTTTGGCCATTTACCGGCACGCGGTGAAAGCGTTGAGATCGAAGGCTATCAGTTTAAGATTGCCATGGCCGACAGCCGTCGTATTATTCAGGTTCACGTCAGAATTCCGGAAAACTCGCCGCAACCGATACTGGAAGAATAACCTCTCTATGGCTATTGCCTCTTTATACCAGCGCCAGCGGGTTCGCCTGCTTTTAGCGCTGTTGACGGGTGCCTCTGGCACCCTGGCGTTTTCGCCTTACGATTTCTGGCCCGCCGCGCTGATTGCGCTTTGTGGACTGCTGGCATTAACGCTTAACCGCACCACCCGTCAGGCGACCGCTATCGGTTTCGTCTGGGGCTTTGGCCTGTTTGGCAGCGGCATCAACTGGGTTTACGTCAGTATTGCCACTTTTGGCGGCATGCCTGGCCCGGTAAACGTCTTTTTGGTGATCCTGCTGGCGGCTTATTTGTCGCTTTATACCATGCTGTTTGCCGCACTGTTGAACCGTCTGTTTCCCAAAACCTCGCTGCTACGGCTGACGCTCGCCGCGCCCGTGCTGTGGCAAATCACCGAGTTTTTGCGCGGCTGGATCCTCACCGGCTTTCCCTGGCTGCAGTTTGGCTACAGCCAGATTGACGGCCCGTTAAAAGGACTGGGGCCGCTGGTCGGCGTGGAAGGCATTACCTTTGTGCTGACAATTGTTGCCGGCCTGATCGTTTATAGCGCGGCCAGACGTCAGTGGATTGCGGCAGTGGGCGCGCTGGCGTTGCTGCTGCTTCCGTGGCCGCTGCGCATGCTCAGCTGGTATCAGCTGCAGCCGGAACGCACGGTTAACGTCGCGCTGGTACAGGGCAATATTCCCCAGTCGCTGAAGTGGGATGCCAACCAGCTGCTTAACACGCTGAAAACCTACACTGGCCTGACCCGTCCCTATGTCGGCAAAGCGCCGCTGATTATCTGGCCCGAATCGGCTATTCCCGATCTGGAATCAAACCAGCAGCCTTTTTTGCAAACTATTGATCGTGAACTACGCTCGCAGAACAGCGGCCTGATCACCGGTATCGTCGACTCGCGGCTGGAAAACAATCGCTATCACGACTACAACTCCATCGTGGTATTGGGCGATAAAAAGCCCTACAGCTACGAAAGCGGTAATCGCTATCAGAAAAACCATCTGGTACCTTTTGGCGAGTTCGTGCCGCTGGAAACCCTTCTGCGCCCGCTGGCACCGTTTTTCGATTTGCCTATGTCTTCCTTTAGCCGCGGGGCCTATTTACAGCCTCAGCTGGAGGTAAACGGCTATAAACTGACGGCCGCTATCTGCTATGAAATCGTGCTGGGACAACAGGTGCGGGACAACTTCCGCCCGGATACGGATTTCCTGCTGACGATTTCTAACGATGCCTGGTTTGGCCACTCAATCGGCCCGTGGCAGCATTTTCAGATGGCGCGGATGCGAGCGCTTGAACTGGGACGTCCGCTGCTGCGCGATACCAATAACGGCGTGACGGCAGTGATCAATGCTGACGGCGACGCGGAAGAGATGATCCCCCAGTTTGCGCCTGGCGTACTGGCTGCGGACGTTACGCCAACCCGTGGCCTGACGCCTTATGCCCGCTTCGGTAACTGGAGCGTGTGGATTGCTACGCTGATTTTCGGCGCGGCCGCCGTGCTCGGTAGCCGCAGGCGTCGATTCCCGTAAAACATTTTCTTCTTTCAGGCGCCGTTATCGGCGCTTTTTTTATCCGCCAATGGACCCCTCCCCTCTTAAAAGCTACTTAGTACAAAGCTCTGCCTCAGAACCTGGCATGACGATTGCAAAATACTTTCCCGTACGGGCTGAATTGTTTATGTGGGCCAGTCATTAACCGAAAATGCACCATAAAAATCTGCCTTTTGCGCCGTTGTGAAGCATTGCGCAATATAACGCCTCTTTTTGGTGCGGCGGGCCTCGCAAAATTGAAATCTTAATGTTTCACACCATTAACATTCAGCTATGTTAAGGCTGTTCAGCGCGCAATTGCGCTGTATTAAAAGAATAAGCCAAAGACAAACACACCATCACAAACAGCGCACCGTAATGGCGCTTTACCACGAAGGAGTTGGAGATGAAATTTCGGAAAACCGGGCTGTGTCTTTTACTGGCTGGCCTGTCCTCCGCTATCGCTTATGCAGACGACGCACCGCAAACAACCCTGGATAAAATCGCTAAAAACGGCGTTATTGTTGTTGGACACCGGGAATCTTCCGTGCCGTTTTCCTACTACGATAACTCGCAAAAAGTTGTGGGCTATTCACAGGACTATTCCAACGCCATTGTGGCGGCAATTAAAGCTAAGCTGAACAAGCCGGATTTACAGGTGAAAATGCTGCCCATCACCTCCCAGAACCGTATTCCGCTGCTGCAAAACGGCACCTACGATTTTGAGTGCGGCTCCACGACCAATAACGCGGAGCGCCAGAAGCAGGCCGCGTTCTCGGACACCATTTTTGTTATCGGCACCCGCCTGCTGGTTAAAAAAGGCAGCCCGATTAAAGATTTCCCGGACTTAAAAGGCAAAACTGTCGTCGTCACTTCCGGCACTACTTCAGAAATTTTGCTGAATAAGCTGAACGACGAGCAAAAAATGGGAATGCGCCTTATCAGCGCTAAAGATCATGGTGATTCATTCCGCACGCTGGAAAGCGGTCGTGCCGTTGCTTTTATGATGGATGACGCGCTGCTGGCCGGCGAACGCGCCAAGGCGAAGAAGCCGGATGACTGGGTCATCGTCGGTACGCCGCAGTCGAAAGAGGCCTATGGCTGCATGTTGCGCAAAGGCGACACGGGCTTCAAGCAGCTGATGGATGAAACCATCGCCAAAGCGCAAACCTCGGGCGAAGCGACCAAATGGTTCGATAAGTGGTTTACCCAGCCTATTCCGCCTAAAAACCTCAACATGAACTTTGCGCTTTCTGAAGATATGAAAGCCACCTTCAAAACGCCGAATGACAAGGCGCTGAACTAATAACGAAAACAGGTGCGACAGGGTAGCGCTGCTACCCTTTTTCTACCGGAGTGACTTATGTCAATTGATTGGAACTGGGGAATCTTTTTGCAGCAGGCCCCTTTTGGCAATACGACCTACCTGGGGTGGCTGTGGTCCGGCTTTCAGGTCACGATTGCCGTTTCTGTTTGCGCATGGATTATCGCTTTTTTTGTTGGCTCGCTGTTTGGCATTTTACGAACCGCGCCCGAGCGCTGGCTGTCGGCTATCGGCACCTGCTATGTTGAACTGTTTCGTAACGTACCGTTGATCGTACAGTTTTTTATCTGGTATCTGGTTGTGCCGGAGCTGCTGCCTGAAAGCATCAGTACCTGGTTTAAATCAGAACTGGATCCCAATATTCAGTTTTTCACCTGCTCCGTGCTTTGCCTGGGGTTATTCACCGCGGCTCGTGTCTGTGAGCAGGTGCGCGCCGCTATTCAGTCGCTGCCGCGCGGCCAAAAGAACGCCGGACTGGCAATGGGCCTGACGCTGCCGCAAACCTACCGCTACGTGCTTTTGCCTAACGCCTATCGGGTTATCGTACCGCCGATGACGTCAGAAATGCTGAACCTGGTGAAAAACTCCGCTATTGCTTCAACTATCGGGCTGGTCGATATGGCGGCGCAGGCCGGCAAGCTGCTGGACTATTCGGCTCACGCCTATGAATCTTTTACCGCTATTACGCTGGCCTATATCGCCATTAACGTTGTGATAATGCTGTTGATGAGCCTGGTTGAACGCAAAGTACGCTTGCCTGGCGGCATGGGGGGCAAATAATGTACGAATTTGACTGGAGCACGATTGTTCCAAACCTGCCTTATCTGCTTAACGGTATGGTTATTACACTGAAAATCACCGTTATTGCGGTCATCTTTGGCATCATCTGGGGCACCTTACTGGCCGTAATGCGCCTGTCCAGCTTCAAACCGATTAGCTGGTTCGCCAAACTTTACGTCAACCTGTTCCGCTCTGTTCCGCTGGTCATGGTGCTGCTCTGGTTCTACCTGGTGGTCCCCAGCTTTCTACAGCAGGTTCTGGGCGTTTCACCTAAAACCGATATCCGTCTGATCTCGGCAATGGTGGCGTTTGCTCTGTTCGAGGCGGCTTACTATGCGGAAATCATCCGCGCGGGGATTATCAGTATCGCTCGCGGTCAGGGTAACGCCGCGCTGGCGCTGGGCATGACGCAGTGGCAGGCCATGCAGCTGATTATTTTGCCGCAGGCGTTCCGCGCGATGGTACCGCTCCTGCTTACTCAGGGCATCGTGTTATTCCAGGATACCTCGCTGGTTTACGTGCTCAGCCTTGCCGACTTCTTCCGTACCGCCGACACCATCGGCATCAATAACGGCACCGAAATCGAAATGGTGCTGTTTGCCGGTGCGGTTTACTTTGTTATCAGCCTTAGCGCTTCGCTGTTGGTCAGCTATTTGAAGAAAAAAAGGACAGTATAAATGATTACCCTGAAAAACGTTTCAAAGTGGTATGGTCACTTTCAGGTGCTGACCGACTGCTCTACGGAAGTGAAAAAAGGCGAAGTAGTGGTGGTTTGCGGCCCTTCCGGCTCCGGTAAATCAACGCTGATTAAAACGGTTAATGGCCTCGAACCCGTTCAGGAAGGCACGATTGCCGTTAACGGTACCGCCGTTAACGATAAGAAAACCAATCTGGCGCAGCTACGTTCCAAAGTTGGCATGGTTTTCCAGCACTTTGAGCTGTTTCCTCATTTAACCATCGTAGAAAATTTGACGCTGGCGCAGGTCAAAGTCCTGAAGCGCAATAAGGAAGAAGCCCGGGAGAAAGGACTCAAGCTGCTGGCGCGCGTAGGCCTGTCGGCCCATGCTAATAAGCATCCCGGCCAGCTTTCCGGTGGCCAGCAGCAGCGTGTAGCTATTGCACGCGCGCTCTGTATGGATCCTGTCGCCATGCTGTTTGACGAACCTACTTCCGCACTCGATCCGGAAATGATTAATGAAGTACTGGACGTGATGGTGGAACTGGCCAATGAAGGCATGACGATGATGGTGGTAACCCATGAAATGGGCTTCGCCCGCAAGGTCGCCAACCGGGTAATCTTTATGGATGAAGGGAAAATTGTGGAAGACTCGCCGAAGGACGAGTTCTTTAACAATCCCCAGTCCGATCGCGCAAAAGACTTTCTGGCTAAAATCCTGCACTAATCCCTCGAAGGGCAGCGCTATGCTCTGCCCTTTATTAGCACGCTTACTCCTTAACCATTTCAAAAAAGAGGAAACCAAACAGCGTTAAGACGCTTTTGATAACGGCATGCCGGGCTACGTGTAAGATTAGTTACTTTCTTGACCGAGCCGGAGAAGCCATAGTGATACCCCATAAAATTCATTACATATGGATTGGAACGGAAATATCTTTAAAGGACATGTGTAACATTATTCACAACAGCGTGGTTAATAAAAGCTATCAAATTATTATCTGGACAGATGATATAGGCTTCCTCAGAAAAACCGCGAGGCAATATGAATTTCCCTCCAGTCGTCTTCAGGTAAAAAATATTAACACTGTTTTTCCTCGGCTTAAAAACATGAGCGATAAAGATAATTTATTAAGTAACAGCGCCAATTTTCTGCATTCCCTTTTTCTGCGCATGTCTCACGGATACTATGCAAACTTTGCCTGCGCCAGCGATATTGCCAGGCTGGTAATTTTATATATTGAAGGCGGTATTTATTTTGATGCTGATGTAAAACTGATAGCAACAGAAAGGTTCGAAATCGATGACGAAACCGATCTTAGAATTGAAAGCAAAAGGCTGCCGATAAACATTACCGCGCCTTCCGGCCTGTTAATCGGCGGCAATCAGGAAAGATACCCTGAAAAAGGCTTTATTAACGATAAAATTGGCAACGCCATTCTTGCGGCTCCCGCCGGATCGGAAATCGTCAGGGAGCTTTTACTCACAATTAAAGAAAATTTTACTATAAAGAACGATAACGCCTGGGGATACGGCAAAACAAACATGCGATATTTTTCAACATTATGTTTTACCGGCCCCTATTTATTCACCGACGTGCTGGTAAAAGAAAAGATGATTCCTGATTGTTATATAATGGAAAACACGACCGGTGCTCTTTTTGAAAAGTTAAATGCGGCGGCTAACTGGATAAAAGTGCCAAAGCTGAAAACTTATCGGGTTAGCTTTAGCCAGCACAAAATGCTGTGGCTGGATAGCTGCCCTTTATAGCCAGGCAGCCGCTACTGTAGCGGGCGCTCGCGTTGCGCCTTTATCCCTGTGCCGTATTGCCGCCGCGCCTAAGGCTCGAAAGGCACGCGCTGAAACTGATCGTTACCGCATTCAGGACAGCGCGTCAGCGCTTCTGGCGTATAGATGGCGCGGGTAAACCGGCATTTTTCGCAGACCAGGTTACCCAGGCCGACAACCTCGCCACTTTGATAAACACCATGATGGTTAAGATCCTGGAAAACCTCGCGCCATTCCAGCTGGCTTTTATCGGTAATATCCGCCAGCTCCTTCCAGACGCTTTGACGGATCACGCGTAGAAAAACGCTGTCGCCAGCATCATCTTCATTTTCCGTATAGCTGCGGGCGAACTCTTCAAGATCTCGTCGTACGGCCCGGGTGACATCATCTATCTGGCTACGGGTAAGCTCGCCGCGATTATTCATCCGCTGCCTGGCGCTTTCGACCAGCGCATCAATATCATGCTCGCCTTTATTAATTCTCTCTGTCAAAGAAGAAACCAGTTCACGATAGTACTGAGCCACCTTGTTCATTTTTTCTCCTGAAGGTCCCGATATAAGCTGTCTTCAGTTTAGCTCTGTTCGCATTATTGCAGCGGGATGACGGCAAAATTTGCCTGCCATCTTCCAGCTTGCAGAGAAATGCCCGCTGCCAGGGCGGTTACTGTTGTTGCGCCGGGGGCGAATCAGCTATGCTATGCGGATCTAAACGAACCCGAAAAGAGCCTGGCGCTCTTTAAAAAGGACCACTGGCTGCCATGCAAGAGCAATATCGCCCGGAAGAGATAGAATCCCGTGTGCAACAACACTGGGACGAGAAGCAAACCTTTAAAGTCACCGAGGAGGAAGGTAAAGAGAAGTATTACTGCCTCTCCATGCTGCCCTATCCTTCTGGCCGCCTACATATGGGCCACGTGCGTAACTACACCATCGGTGATGTTATTTCGCGCTATCAGCGCATGCTGGGCAAAAACGTGCTGCAGCCAATTGGCTGGGATGCTTTCGGCCTGCCTGCGGAAGGCGCTGCGGTAAAAAACAACACCGCGCCTGCGCCGTGGACTTACGACAACATCGCCTACATGAAAAACCAGCTTAAGCTGCTGGGGTTTGGCTATGACTGGAGCCGCGAGCTGGCTACCTGCCAGCCGGAATACTATCGCTGGGAGCAGTGGTTCTTTACCCGACTGTATGAAAAAGGCCTGGTTTATAAGAAAACGTCTGCCGTTAACTGGTGCCCGCACGACCAGACCGTACTGGCTAACGAACAGGTTATCGACGGCTGCTGCTGGCGCTGCGACACGCAGGTTGAGCGTAAAGAGATCCCACAGTGGTTTGTCAAAATCACCGACTACGCCGATGAGCTGTTAAACGATCTGGATACGCTGGAAAGCTGGCCCGAGCAGGTCAAAACCATGCAGCGTAACTGGATTGGCCGTTCGGAAGGCGTGGAGATTACCTTTGACGTCGACGCCAGCGAAGAAAAACTGACCGTTTACACTACGCGTCCGGATACGTTTATGGGCGCGACTTACCTGGCGGTAGCGGCCGGGCATCCGCTGGCTATTCAGGCCTCGGTAAACAATCCGGCGCTGGCGGACTTTATAGCGGAATGCCGCAACACCAAAGTTGCCGAAGCCGAAATGGCGACGATGGAGAAGAAAGGCATGGCCACCGGCCTGTTTGCTGTCCATCCGCTGACGGGCGACAAGGTACCGGTTTGGGTGGCTAACTTTGTTCTGATGGAATATGGCACCGGTGCGGTAATGGCAGTTCCGGCGCACGACCAGCGCGACTGGGAATTCGCTCAAAAATATCAGCTGGAAATCAAACCTGTTGTGCTGAACCTGGACGGCAGCGAGCCGGACGTCAGCAGCGCTGCGATGACCGATAAAGGAACCCTGTTCAACTCTGGCGAGTTTAGCGGACTGGATCACGAAGCCGGTTTTAACGCCATTGCCCAGGCGCTGGCCGATAAGGGTGTTGGCGAACGTAAAGTTAACTATCGCCTGCGCGACTGGGGGGTTTCCCGTCAGCGTTACTGGGGCGCGCCAATTCCAATGGTGACGCTGGAAGATGGTACGGTCATGCCAACGCCGGAAGACCAGCTGCCGGTGATCCTGCCGGAAGACGTAGTCATGGACGGCATCACCAGCCCGATTAAAGCCGACCCGGAGTGGGCCAAAACCACCGTTAACGGCCAGCCTGCGCTGCGTGAAACCGACACCTTTGACACCTTTATGGAGTCTTCCTGGTACTACGCCCGCTATACCTGCCCGGACTTTGATAAAGGCATGCTGGATCCCGCTGCAGCAAACTACTGGCTGCCGGTGGATCAGTATGTTGGCGGCATTGAGCATGCAATTATGCACCTGCTCTACTTCCGCTTCTTCCACAAGCTGCTGCGTGACGCTGGCCTGGTAACGTCAAACGAGCCGGCTAAGCGCCTGCTGTGCCAGGGTATGGTACTGGCAGATGCCTTCTACTATCTGGGCGCCAACGGCGAACGCAACTGGGTTTCTCCGGTTGACGTCACCGTCGAGCGTGACGAGAAAGGCCGTATCGTGAAAGCCTCTGATGCAGCGGGCCACGAGCTGGTTTACGCGGGCATGAGCAAAATGTCGAAGTCGAAAAACAACGGCATCGACCCACAGGTTATGGTTGAACGCTACGGCGCGGATACCGTCCGTCTGTTTATGATGTTTGCTTCCCCGGCGGAAATGACGCTGGAGTGGCAGGAATCCGGTGTGGAAGGCGCTAACCGCTTCCTGAAGCGCGTATGGAAACTGGTCTTCGAACACACGGCAAAAGGCCCGGCTGGCACGTTGGACGTAGAGAGCCTTAACGACGAACAGAAGTCGCTGCGTCGCGATCTGCACAAAACCATTGCCAAAGTTTCCGACGATATTGGCCGTCGTCAGACCTTTAATACCGCGATTGCGGCAATTATGGAGCTGATGAACAAGCTGGCGCGTGCGCCACAGGAAAGCGAGCAGGATCGCGCGTTAATGCACGAAGCGCTGCTGGCCGTGGTACGCATGCTTTATCCGTTTACGCCGCACGCCTGCTTTACCCTGTGGGAAGCGTTGAACGGCGAAGGTGAAGTGGATAACGCTGCCTGGCCACAAGCTGATGATGCGGCTATGGTCGAAGATTCTCTGCTGGTCGTTGTGCAGGTAAACGGCAAAGTTCGCGGTAAGATCACCGTCCCGGCGGATGCGACCCAGGAGCAGGTTCAGGCGCGTGCTGCCCAGGAACATCTGGTGGCTAAATATCTGGACGGCGTGACTATCCGTAAAGTGATTTACGTTCAAGGCAAGCTGCTTAACCTGGTTGTAGGTTAATGTCAGGAGGAAGAGTGCGACAAATTATCTCTCTGCTGGTGGTTGGGCTAACGCTGCTCACCGCCGGCTGCGGCTATCATCTGCGCGGCACCACGTCAGTGCCGGCAGAAATGAAAACGATGATTGTGGACACGGGCGATCCGAACGGACCGCTGGCGCGTGCCGTTCGCGAGCAGCTGCGTTTGAACAACGTCACCATTCTGGAAAAGCCAGGCCTGCGCAAAGATGTACCTTCGCTGCGTCTGGGCGGGGAAACGCAGGGACGTGATACCGCTTCGATCTTCCAGGACGGTAAAACCGCAGAGTACTCTCTGGTGATGACGGTTAACGCACAGGTACTGATCCCAAATAAAGGTATCTATCCGCTCAGCGCCACGGTTTATCGTTCATTCTTCGATAACCCGCTGGCCGCGCTGGCGAAAGACTCCGAGCAGGACATTATCATTAGCGAAATGCGTACTCAGGCAGCGCAACAGCTGGTACGTAAGCTGCTGACCGTGCACGCGGCAGAGAAAGACAGTTCAATCGATACCCTGGGCGGTACGCCAGCGGCTATCGATCAGACTTCGCCGCGCTCTGTCCTGCCTGACAACTCCTACACCAGATGATCAGGATCTATCCTGAACAGCTTGCCGCGCAGCTCCGCGAGGGGCTGCGCGCCTGCTATATCCTGAGCGGCAACGAGCCGTTGCTGCTGCAGGAATCCCAGGACGCCGTGCGCGCCAGCGCACAGCAACAGGGCTTTATCGAACATTTTAACGTCGCAGTCGATCAACACACCGACTGGGACGCCGTTTTTTCTACCTGTCAGGCGCTCAGCCTCTTCGCCAGCCGACAGACGCTAACGCTCCTGCTGCCGGAAAACGGCCCTAACGTGGCGATAGCAGAGCGACTGCTTATGCTTTCTACGCTGCTGCATCAGGATATCCTGCTGCTGCTGCGCGCGCCCAAATTGACCAAAGCGCAGGAAAACAGCGCCTGGTTTAAAGCCCTTTCCGCCGATGCGGTGCTGGTGCCTTGCCAGACGCCGGAGCAGGCGCAGCTTCCTCGTTGGGTAACAACGCGAGCCAAAAGCATGAAGCTGGTGGTGGACGACGCGGCGGTACAGCTGCTGTGTTACTGCTATGAGGGCAACCTGCTGGCGCTGTCGCAGGCGCTCGAGCGCCTTTCACTGCTCTGGCCGGACGGCAAGCTGACGTTGCCCAGAGTGGAGCAGGCGGTTAACGATGCCGCTCACTTTACGCCTTTTCACTGGGTGGATGCGCTGCTGGCCGGCAAAAGCAAGCGCGCCCGGCATATTTTGCAGCAGATAAAAGCGGAAGAAAACGAGCCGGTCATCTTGCTGCGTACGCTGCAAAGAGAGCTGCTGACTTTACTGGCGTTGCAGCGGCAAATGGTCAAGACCCCCTTGCGCACGCTGTTCGACCAGCAGCGCGTCTGGCAGAACCGGCGTCCGCTGTTTACCCAGGCACTACAGCGGCTTTCTGCAAAGCAGCTGGCACAGGCGATTCGTCTGCTTACCCGCATCGAACTTAGCCTGAAGCAAGACTATGGCCAGACCGTCTGGGCAGAGCTGGAAACCCTGTCGCTGCTGCTCTGTAGCCAGACTTTCCCGGAGACGTTTTGCGATGTCTGAAACACCAGCACTACAGGCCCTGTTTGGCGGCACCTTTGATCCCATTCACTTTGGGCATCTTCGTCCCGTTGAAGCGCTGGCCGCGCAGCTTAATCTTCAGCAGGTAACGCTGCTGCCAAATAACGTGCCGCCGCATCGTCCACAGCCGGAAGCCTCCCCTGCTCAGCGGGTGAAAATGATTTCACTGGCGATAGCTGACCATCCGCTTTTTAATATTGACCAGCGCGAACTTAATCGCCAGACGCCTTCATGGACGATTGAAACCTTAATTGATATTCGTCGTGAACGCGGTAAGCAGCAGCCGCTAGGTTTTATTATCGGCCAGGATTCTTTGCTGACGCTACATAAATGGCATCGCTGGCAGGAGCTGCTCGATTATTGCCATTTGCTGGTCTGTAAACGCCCTGGCTATGCGGAAGAAATGGCAACGCCAGAACAGCAGCGCTGGCTGGATAGCCATCGGACAAAAAATATATCTCAACTGCATCAGCAACCTGCCGGTTCGGTTTTCCTGGCGGAAACCGCTCTCTGGCCCATTTCCGCCACGGAAATCCGCACGCGTCGCCATGCCGGACTTCCCTGTGATAATTTGCTGCCCGCCTCGGTTATTCGCTGGATTGATCAACAGAAGCTTTATTTACCGCAAGACAGTTAATAAATCCCCCGCAACAAAAACAGCCATCAAGATTAATCTTATCTCTTCTTATTCATATTAATAGCACCGTAAATTAATTATTAATAATTTCCCGTGCAGATATTCCCTGTTTAAAATCCCGCCTGTCGCCTGCCAATAAAAAATAACCGCGCTTTTATTAAAATCAGACCTCAGTTTGGGACTAATACAATGAAGATTGAACGAAAAAAAAGATGTATAAAAAAATTACTGCTTGCCAGCTGTATAGCCATTTCCTGTAATGCTTTTGCTCACGACCTGTATAACCCACAGCAAACTTATCCCGCAGGATCTTACGTCACGCTGGACGGTAAAACTTATCACGCCAAATGGTGGGTGGGCGAAGGCCAGCGTCCGGATGCAATAGTCGCTAATCCATGGGAAACGCCGTGGGAGCTGGTGCAGGACAACGGCACGCCTGACAATGAGTCAGATGTGACGCCGCAGCCGACCCCCGACGTTACACCGGAACCCGATCCGGTACCGGATGTAACCCCGTCCGACTACCCGCCTTACGTAGCAGGCACGGCTTATAAATCAGGCGATATCGTCAGCAACGCCGGCAAAGATTATATCTGTAAAGAAGGGGTCGCGGCCTGGTGTAGCGGCAGCGCGCTGGCCTATGAGCCTGGCGTTGGCCACGGCTGGGCATCTGCCTGGTCTCTCTATACCGGCAACGGCAGCGATGATGCCGACGGCAGTCAGCCAGAAGCCACGATGAAGCTCTCCCGCAGCGAGTTGGAAAAAGCAGAAACGCAGTTGACCAGCGGTGGCCTGATGAGCGAAGTCATCGCTTCTATTGCCACGCTGGACAACGACCGGGTAGAAAAAATCACCGCTGGCGCAAAAGATAATCCGTCCAACGTGCAGCGCGTGGAAAAAATTATTGATGCCGCACGCTGGGATTATCTGTTCCCACGCCGCGACGCCGCCTATACCTACGATAATTTCCTGAAGGCCGTGGGTAAATTCCCTCGTCTTTGCGGTGACTATACCGACGGTCGTGATGCAGATCAGATCTGCCGCAAAACGCTGGCAACCATGTTTGCGCACTTTTCCCAGGAAACCGGCGAACACAATGTTCATGGCGACGTGCCTGAATGGCGTCAGGGCCTGCACTGGGTACGTGAGATGGGCTGGGTTGAAGGCCAGCCGAACGGCTACAACGGCGAATGTAATCCGGATACCTGGCAGGGCAAAGCCTGGCCGTGCGGCAAGGATAAAGAAGGCCGCTATCTGAGCTATTTTGGCCGCGGTGCCAAGCAGCTTAGCTACAACTACAACTATGGCCCGTTCTCAGAGGCGATGTATGGCGACGTGCGCGTGCTGCTTGATAAACCAGAACTGGTAGCCGATACGTGGCTGAACCTGGCCAGCGCCATCTTCTTCTATATCTACCCGCAGCCGCCGAAACCCAGCATGCAGTTTGTTATTGATGGAACATGGCAACCTAACGCGCAGGATAAAGCGGATGGCCTGGTGCCTGGCTTTGGCGTGACCACGCAGATTATCAACGGCGGCGTCGAGTGCGGCGGCAGCGTCGAGGTGGCTCAGTCACTCAACCGTATTAAATACTACGAAGCTTTTGCCAAAGAGCTGAATGTACCGATTGCCGAGGGTGAGGTGCTGGGCTGTAAAAATATGAAACAGTTTGCGGAAGGCGGTGCCGGCGCGTTACCCATCTACTGGGAAGAGAACTGGGACTACAGCGCGCAAAATCCTGGCGGCAAGAGCTATGCCTGTAAACTGGTGGGTTATCAGACACCTTATAGCGCATTTAAAAAGGGCGATTATGCCGAATGCGTAAAAGCGCATTTCCCTGACCTGGTTATTACCGATAAATAGTTAACGCCAGCGGAAGAGGTAATCCCCTCTTCCGCTTTACCTCCTGCCCACGTATTCACTCTTTTTCTAAAGTAAAGGAAGCGCCGCCGCCATTGACTCTCAGGCCGGGGCTGTTATCCTCCGCTGCCAGGATTTTTAGCGAGCAGCGACATCAGCTCACAATTATTCAGTACAGGATCGTGGATCTTCCGCGCCGACATGGGATAATAGTCTTTCCGCCTGGCGGAAAACCATCTCGTTCTAACCGTATTCAGAGGGGAACCTTTTGCAAGGTCAAGCACTCCAGGAATTTGTCATTGATAAAATCGATGACCTGAAAGGCCAGGATATTGTGTCTGTTAACGTACAGGGCAAATCCAGTATTACCGATTGCATGATTATCTGTACCGGCACCTCCACGCGTCACGTGGCATCTATCGCCGATCACGTCGTGCAGGAATCGCGCGCCGCGGGCCTGAAGCCGCTCGGCGTTGATGGCAAAGCAGCCGCTGATTGGGTTGTGGTCGACCTCGGCGATGTTATTGTGCACGTCATGCAGGAAGAGAGCCGCCGCCTCTACGAACTCGAAAAACTCTGGAGTTAACGAGTGAAGCTGCAGCTGGTCGCCGTCGGCACCAAAATGCCGGATTGGGTGCAAACCGGATTTCTGGAATACCTGCGTCGTTTTCCCAAGGATATGCCGTTTGAGCTGACCGAAGTGCCGGCCGGCAAGCGCGGAAAAAACGCCGACATTAAACGCATTCTGGAAAAAGAAGGCGAAGCGATGCTGGCCGCCACGGGTAAAGGCAACCGCATCGTCACGCTGGATATTCCGGGCCAGCCGTGGGAAACCCCGCAGCTGGCTACGCAGCTGGAGCGCTGGAAGCAGGATGGCCGCGATGTCAGCCTGCTGATCGGCGGCCCGGAAGGACTGGCACCGGCCTGCAAAGCGGCAGCCGAGCAGAGCTGGTCGCTCTCCGCGCTGACCCTGCCTCATCCGCTGGTACGCGTGCTGGTGGCCGAGAGCCTTTATCGGGCATGGAGTATTACGACCAACCATCCTTACCATCGCGAATAGAGCTTAACGGGACAGATTAAAGCAGCGGATGAAATTACAACGTAACGCCTTTCGTGACTATACCGCCGAACAGACGCTGTTTGTTCGGCGGGCAATGATCGCTTTTTTCGGCATCTTACTGCTTTCCGGCGTGCTGATCGCTAACCTCTACCATCTGCAAATTATTCGCTATACCGATTACAGTACCCGTTCCAATGAGAACCGCATCAAGCTGGTGCCCGTCGCGCCCAGCCGCGGCATTATCTTTGACCGCAACGGCACGCCGCTGGCGCTAAACCGCACCATTTACCAGATTGAGCTGGTGCCGGAAAAGGTCGAAAGCCTGGAAAAAACGCTGCTGGCGCTACGGTCGGTGGTCGATTTGACCGACGAAGATATTGTCGCTTTTGAAAAAGAGCGCAAGCGCTCGCGCCGCTTTACCTCTATTCCGCTTAAAACCGGCCTGAATGAAGTGCAGGTTGCCCGTTTTGCCGTCAACCAGTACGCCTTTCCCGGCGTAGAGGTGAAGGGCTACCAGCGCCGCTACTATCCCTACAGCTCTGCCCTGACCCACGTGCTTGGCTACGTTTCTAAAATCAACGATCGCGACGTTGACCGGCTGGATAAAGCAGGCAAATGGCCGAACTACGCGGCCACGCACGATATCGGCAAGCTGGGCATCGAACGCTATTACGAAGATTTACTGCACGGCAAAACCGGCTACGAAGAGGTAGAGGTTAATAACCGCGGCCGCGTTATCCGACAGCTGCACGAGCAGCCGCCGCAGGCCGGCCAGGATATCTGGCTCACCATCGACCTTAAACTGCAGCAGTATATCGAAACGCTGCTGGCCGGTAGCCGCGCCGCCGTGGTGGTAACCGACCCGCGCAACGGCGAAATCCTGGCCATGGTTTCCATGCCAAGCTACGATCCGAACCTGTTTGTCGACGGTATCAGCAGTAAGGACTATAGCCAGCTGCTGAAAGATCCTGACCGGCCGCTGATTAACCGCGCGACCCAGGGCGCCTACCCGCCCGCCTCTACAGTGAAGCCTTATATTGCCGTTTCCGCCCTCTCTGCCGGGGTGATTAACAAGAACACCAGCCTGTTCGATCCCGGCTGGTGGCAGCTTCCCGGCTCTGAAAAGCGGTTTCGCGACTGGAAACACTGGGGGCACGGCCATCTGAACGTCACGAAGTCGCTGGAAGAGTCGGCCGATACCTTTTTCTATCAGGTCGCCTATGACATGGGCATCGATCGCCTTTCCGAATGGATGGGTAAATTTGGCTATGGCCATCTTTCCGGGATCGATCTGGTGGAAGAGACCGCAGGCAATATGCCTACCCGCGAATGGAAGATGAAGCGCTTTAAAAAACCCTGGTACCAGGGCGACACCATTCCGGTCGGCATCGGCCAGGGTTACTGGACGGCTACCCCGGTGCAGATGAATAAAGCGATGATGATTCTGATTAACGACGGCGTGGTGCGTACGCCGCATTTGATGATGTCCAACGCGCTAAACAACGTCAGAGTGCCCTGGAAACAGCCCGACATTCCGCCCGTGGCCGACATTCATTCCGGTAACTGGGAAATTGCCAAAGACGGTATGTACGGCGTAGCAAACCGCCCAAACGGGACGGCGCGCAAAAGCTTTGCTGACGCGCCGTATAAAATCGCCGCCAAGTCAGGTACGGCTCAGGTATTTGGTCTGAAAGAGAACGAAACCTATAACGCCCATAAAATTTCCGCGCTGCTGCGTGACCACAAGCTGATGACCGCTTTCGCGCCCTATGACAAGCCGCGCGTGGCGGTGGCGATGATCCTGGAAAACGGCGGCGCCGGTCCGGCAGTCGGCACCATCATGCGTCAAATCCTCGATCACATTATGCTCGGGGACAACAATACTAACCTGCCAGACGCCGCCCCGGTGCCGTCTGGCTACGAAGGCGAATAACCATGAACGATCGTCATCAGAAAAGCACTATCTGGACGAGAATCCACGTCGATCCCACCTTTTTTATTTTAATCTCTGCCCTGCTGGTCTACAGCGCGCTGGTGATCTGGAGCGCCAGCGGCCAGGATCCGGGCATGATGGAGCGCAAGCTGGGCCAGATAGCGATGGGTATCGTTATTATGCTGGTCATGGCGCAGATCCCGCCGCGCGTATATGAAGGCTGGGCACCCTATCTTTATATTCTTTGCGTGGTGCTGCTGGTGGCCGTTGATGCCTTTGGCCACATCAGTAAAGGCGCGCAGCGCTGGCTGGATTTGGGCATCGTGCGCTTTCAGCCTTCGGAAATAGCGAAAATCGCCGTGCCGCTGATGGTCGCGCGCTTTATTAACCGCGA
This sequence comes from Erwinia phyllosphaerae, assembly GCF_019132875.1. Classification (GTDB taxonomy): domain Bacteria; phylum Pseudomonadota; class Gammaproteobacteria; order Enterobacterales; family Enterobacteriaceae; genus Erwinia; species Erwinia phyllosphaerae. The sequence goes on along the minus strand of NZ_JAHSPF010000012.1, from coordinate 66,813 downwards.
CATCTGCCCCCCGACGTTAAAAAATACCGCCATCGCGCTGGTGCTGATTTTTATGCCTACGCTGCTGGTCGCCGCGCAGCCCGACCTCGGCACGGCCATCCTGATTGCGGCTTCCGGGCTGTTTGTGCTGTTTCTTTCCGGTATGAGCTGGAAGCTGATTCTGGTCGCGGTGCTGCTGGTTGCGGCTTTTGTCCCGGTACTCTGGTTCTTTTTAATGCATGATTACCAGCGCGACCGCGTGATGATGCTGCTTGATCCGGAAAGCGACCCGCTGGGCGCAGGCTATCATATTATCCAGTCTAAAATTGCCATCGGCTCCGGCGGCCTGCGCGGCAAAGGCTGGCTGCACGGCACGCAATCGCAGCTGGAGTTCTTACCCGAACGCCATACGGACTTTATCTTTGCCGTGCTGGCCGAAGAGCTTGGTCTGGTGGGCGTGCTGGTGCTGCTGGTGCTTTATATTCTGGTGATCATGCGCGGCCTGCTAATGGCGGCGCGGGCGCAAACCACCTTCGGCAGAGTCATGGCAGGCGGCCTGATGTTGATTTTCTTTGTGTATGTTTTTGTGAATATTGGTATGGTCAGCGGTATATTACCGGTGGTTGGCGTCCCGCTGCCGCTGGTCAGCTATGGCGGCTCCGCCCTTATCGTCCTGATGGCCGGATTTGGCATTATCATGTCGATTCACACCCACCGTAAACTGTTGTCAAAAAGCGTTTAAGAGGCTTATATGCGTAAGGATTGGCTCTGGATTGGCCTGACGGCGGCACTGCTGGCTGGCTGTACTACTGAACAACAGCAGGCACCTGTTACCCAACAGCAGGCCTATAACGGTCCCGTAGTGGAAATTGGCGGCGTGGAGCCGCGCTACGAACCCCTTAGCCCGAATGCCAACCAGGATTATCGGGTTAACGGCCAGAACTACCGCATTGTGAAAAACCCGGACAACTTTAGCGAAACCGGGCTGGCAAGCTGGTATGGCGAAGAAGCGGACGGTACGCGTACCGCCATTGGCGAAACGTACGATTCGCAGGCGTTGACCGCCGCTCATCCAACGCTGCCTCTGCCCGCTTACGTACGCGTGACTAACCTCGCCAACGGCCGCCAGATAGTGGTGCGCGTTAACGATCGCGGGCCTTATAAGCCAGGCCGCATTATCGATCTCTCAAAAGCGGCCGGCGATCGCCTGAATATCTCCAATAATAGCCGCGTAAAAGTGGACTATATCAAGGTCGCGCCAGACGGCTCGCTGTCCGGCCCCGGTACTATTGGGACCACGGTAGCGAAACAGAACTATGCCCTGCCGCCGCGTCCCGATCTCAGCGGCGGTATGGTAACGATGGGGGCCGCTGCCGTGGATCCCTCGTCAGCCAGTACGCAGCCTGCTGCAACGCCAGCCGAACCGGCAACCCGTCCTGTTGATAACAGCACGCTCAGCAGCGACGACAATATGGGCGCGCCGGTACGCAGCAGCGGCTTTTTAGGCGCACCGCAGCCGCTGCCTAATGGCGTGCTGGAAGGTAACGAGCCGGAACCCGCTCCCGTAGCGGCTCCGCAAACCGCAGCGCCCGTTGCTGCTCCAGCGCCCGTTGCTGCTGCGCCAGTCGCGGCCACAGGCGGTACGGTTTACGTTGTGCAGGCCGGTGCGCTGAGCGACGCAACGCGAGCGCAACAGCTGATGACGTCGTTGAGTAAAAAGTTTGGCGTACCGGGAAGCGTTGACGCACGCGGCAACGTTTATCGCGTCCAGCTAGGCCACTTTACCTCGCGCCAACAGGCCGCTGCGCTACAGCAGCGTCTTTCCAGCGAAGCCAGCCTTACCTCTTTCGTGACCACAGCCTCTGGTAAAATGTGACCGATGTCCGGAAATCCGTCTGCGCCACGCCGTTCCGGCAGGTAAAGACGGATGCCGGGCAGAAACGCATTTGCTATAGTGAGTCACTTTTTTTAACTTAGCCATGGATGTTGTCGTCCCCAACATGAATATTCTGACCTCTTCCCAACAGCTTAAACGTCTGGCGGCTGGTTCGCTGATTGCCCTTAGCCTCACTACCTTCGCCCATGCCGAAGATGTAAACATCAAAACCATGATCCCCGGCGTACCGGACATTGATGCCGAAGCCTATGTCCTGATCGACTACAACTCAGGCAAAGTGCTGGCTGAAAAAAACGCTGACGCGCGCCGCGATCCGGCCAGCCTGACTAAAATGATGACCAGCTATGTAATTGGTCAGGCGGTAAAAGCAGGCAAAATTCACCAGGACGACGTGGTCACCGTAGGTAAAGATGCCTGGGCTACCGGTAACCCGGTGTTTAAAGGTTCTTCGCTGATGTTTCTGAAACCGGGCGATCGCGTACCGGTTTCCCAGCTGACTCGCGGCATCGTGTTGCAGTCAGGTAACGACGCTTGCGTAGCGATGGCAGATTACGTCGCGGGCAGCCAGGACGCTTTTGTCGGCCTGATGAACAACTATGTTAAGGCGATTGGCCTGCAAAACACCCACTTCCAGACCGTACACGGCCTTGACGCGGACGGCCAGTACAGCTCGGCGCGCGATATGGCGCTGATTGGCCAGGCGCTGATCCGTGACGTGCCGGATGAATACGCCGTTTATAAAGAAAAAGATTTTACCTTTAACAACATTCGCCAGACCAACCGTAACGGTCTGCTGTGGGACACCAGCCTGCACGTTGACGGCATCAAAACCGGCCACACCGAATCGGCGGGCTATAACCTGGTCGCCTCGGCAACCGAAGGCCAGATGCGTTTGATCTCGGCAGTGATGGGCGGCCACACCTATAAAGGCCGTGAAACCGAAAGCAAAAAGCTGCTGACCTGGGGCTTCCGCTTCTTTGAAACCGTCGCGCCGCTGAAAGCAGGTAAAGAGTTTGCTTCTGAGCCGGTCTGGTTCGGCAACAGCGATCGCGTTCAGCTTGGCGTTCAGAAGGATGTTTACCTGACCATCCCTCGCGGCCGCATGAAAGATCTGAAAGCCAGCTATACGCTGAGCAATACCGAACTGCATGCACCGCTGGCGAAAAACCAGGTTGTCGGCACTATTAACTTCCAGCTGGATGGCAAAACCATCGAACAGCACCCGCTGGTGGTGCTGAACGATATGCCGGAAGGCGGTTTCTTTGGCCGCATCGTCGACTACATCAAGCTGATGTTCCATCACTGGTTCGGCTAAGCCGCCAACGGGCGCTTGATTTCGGTCTTAATGCGCCCCATATTGAATTTATATCCAGGCTCCCGCTGCGGCGGGAGTCTTTGTTTTAGCTTTACCGGAGCCATTATGAAAACCAACCTTAAAGAACTGCTCGAATTTCCTACGCCTTTCACCTATAAAGTGATGGGTCTGGCACAGCCAGAGCTGGTTGATCAAGTAGTTGAAGTTGTTCAGCGTCATGCGCCGGGCGACTACTCTCCGGATGTCAAACCCAGCAGCAAAGGCAACTACCACTCGGTTTCTATCACCATTACGGCTACCCACATTGAGCAGGTGGAAACGCTGTATGAAGAGCTGGGCAAAATAGAAATCGTCCGTATGGTGCTGTAAAACTGACCGGAACAGCTATGCATCAGGATACCTTACTTATTCGCCAGCTGGGGCTACAGCCCTGGGGGCCCGTTTCTCAGGCCATGCACGACTTTACCAATCAGCGCGGTGAAGAGACGCCTGACGAAATCTGGCTGGTTGAACATCCGCCCGTCTTCACCCAGGGCCAGGCGGGTAAGGCGGAGCACTTGCTGATGCCTGGTGATATTCCGGTTATGCAGAGCGATCGCGGCGGCCAGGTTACCTACCACGGGCCTGGCCAGCAGGTAATGTATGTCCTGCTTAATCTGAAGCGCCGCAAAATCGGCGTGCGCCAGCTGGTCACCGCGATTGAACAAACGGTTATCGATACGCTGGCCCATTTTAACGTTACCGCCGCAGCCAGAGCCGATGCGCCCGGCGTTTACGTGGACGGCAAAAAAATCTGCTCGCTTGGTTTGCGGATCCGCAACGGCAGCTCTTTTCACGGTCTGGCCCTCAATGTAAACATGGACCTCGCGCCTTTTTTACGTATCAATCCCTGTGGCTATGCCGGTCTTGAAATGACCCAGCTCAGCGCTTTTCGTCCCGGCGTAACGCTGGCCGATGTGCAGCCGCTGCTGATAAAACACTTTGCGCACCTGCTGGATATCACCTCGCTACACTGGCTTACGCCGCAGGCTCAACCTTAACTTTACAATTTCGTCACATTTTCTCCGTCGGCCCGGCTGAAACTCGCGGTGCAAGGTGATATAATTTTTTCGCTTTTATCAAAAAAAATTGATCACGCGGCTCTTTTGCGGCTGACTAGCGCACGCCAACCTGGAAATTGCAAGATTATGAGTAAACCGATTCAGATGGAACGCGGCGTAAAATACCGCGACGCAGATAAGATGGCGCTGATCCCGGTAAAAACCGTGGTCACCGAGCGTACCGAGATTTTACGTAAGCCGGAGTGGATGAAGATCAAGCTCCCTGCCGACTCCAGCCGCATTCAGGGCATCAAAGCCGCAATGCGTAAAAACGGTCTGCACTCCGTCTGTGAAGAGGCTTCCTGCCCTAACCTTGCAGAATGCTTTAACCACGGCACCGCCACTTTTATGATCCTCGGCGCTATCTGTACCCGCCGCTGCCCGTTCTGTGACGTGGCGCATGGCCGTCCCGTTCAGCCTGACGCTAACGAGCCGGAAAAGCTGGCACAGACCATTGCCGATATGGGCCTGCGTTATGTGGTTATCACTTCTGTGGATCGCGATGATTTGCGTGACGGTGGTGCTCAGCATTTTGCGGACTGTATTACCGCCATCCGTGCAAAAAGCCCGACGATAAAAATCGAAACGCTGGTGCCGGACTTCCGTGGTCGTATGGATCGCGCGCTGGAAATCCTTAACGCCACGCCGCCGGACGTGTTTAACCACAACCTGGAAAACGTACCGCGCGTCTATCGCCAGGTCCGTCCCGGCGCTAACTACGAGTGGTCGCTGAAGCTGCTGGAGCGTTTTAAAGAAGCGCATCCGGAAATCCCGACCAAATCTGGCCTGATGGTGGGCCTGGGCGAAACCAACGCTGAAATCGTTGAAGTCATGCGCGATCTGCGTCGTCACGGCGTGACCATGCTGACGCTGGGTCAGTATCTCCAGCCAAGCCGTCACCATTTACCGGTGCAGCGCTACGTAAGTCCGGCCGAATTTGACGAAATGAAAGAGGCGGCGATGGAAATGGGCTTTACCCACGCGGCCTGCGGCCCGTTCGTACGCTCTTCCTATCATGCGGATATGCAGGCAAAAGGCCTGGAAGTGAAATAAAAAATTACATTTCTGCAACAGATACAAAAAACGGATGACCAGGTCATCCGTTTTTTTATCGCTTCTCGCGGGAAATTACTCTTTGTGAGCAACCTGCTCAGCCGGTTTCTCTTCAGCGACAGGCGCTTTTTTCGCGGAGGTGTCGTCATCGCTCATCGCTTTTTTAAAGCCTTTGATAGCCGACCCTAAATCACCGCCCAGAGAGCGTAACTTGTTGGTTCCGAACAGCAATACAATCAGAGCACCAATGATCAGCAGTTTGGCAATACTGATACCTTCCATACACACCTTCTTTTTTAACCGGACCGTTAAAGGTCAATAACCATAAAGTGTATTAACGCGCAGATCGTTGGTCAATACAACCGCAACCTGTAACAGAGTAAGATCTGCACAGCGCTTCGCAGAATGATATCAGATAAACCGGCGCAGAAAAGCCTGAAATCGCGGATGCTGCGGATTAACCAGTACCTCTTCCGGCGGCCCCTGCTCTACCACCACGCCTCCGTCCATAAAAACGACCCGATCGGCCGCTTCGCGGGCAAAGCCAATTTCGTGAGTCACCACTATCATCGTCAAACCTTGTTCGGCGAGAGTTCGCATGGTTGCCAGTACTTCGCCAACCAGTTCCGGATCGAGCGCGGAGGTGGGTTCGTCAAACAGCATCAGCTTTGGCCGGATAGCTAACGCCCTGGCAATAGCCACGCGCTGCTGCTGGCCGCCGGAAAGATGACGAGGCCAGGCATGCGCTTTATCACTCAAGCCCACCGTTGCCAGCAGCTCGGTGGCATACTCTACCGCGGCCGAACGCGACTGTTTGTGCACGCCCGTTGGCGCTTCAATAATATTTTGCAGTACGGTCAGATGGGGGTAGAGATTGAACTGTTGAAAAACCATGCCAATTTCCTGGCGCTGCCGGGCTATTTTCCGCGCCGAAAGGCGTTGCAGCCGTCCTTTTTTTAATTCGTAGCCAATTTGCCGATCGTTAACCATAATCGACCCGGCACTCATCTCTTCCAGGTGATTGATACAGCGTAAAAAAGTTGATTTTCCCGAGCCGGAAGGCCCCAAAATCACCACAACTTCACCGGGCATGACGTCGAGATCGATGCCTTTTAAAACACTGTTATCACCATAGCTTTTCTGCACGTTACGCGCCTGTACCAGCGGCTGGATCATAGCTCCTCCTTATGCAGCAAAAGGCGATTAACCAGCGGAACAGACGGCCAGCGGTGCCTGGCGGCGGAGGCGCTGCGGCGAACGCCTCGTGAATAGTAACGCTCAATCGCAGACTGTCCGACGTTGAGCACGGAAGTGATTAACAGATACCAGATGACCGCAACCATCAGCATGGGGATCACTTCAAACGTACGGTTATAGATTGACTGGACAGAATAAAGTAAATCGCCCATTGCAATAACGCTCACCAGCGACGTCGCCTTAATCATGCTGATAAGCTGATTGCCGGTTGGCGGAATAATTGCACGCATCGCCTGTGGAATAATAATGCGGCGCAACGCGCGGGCGCGGCTCATGCCAAAGGCCTGGGTTGTTTCAAACTGCCCACTGTCCACCGACTGTAAACCAGCCCGGATAATTTCCGCCATATAGGCGGCTTCGTTAAGCGCCAGGCCAGCAATCGCGGCGGTTAGCGGCGTAATCAGATCGTTAGTGTTCCAGCTGGCAACGATCGGCCCGCCAAAAGGGATACTCAGCGTCACGTGGGGAAACAGGGTCGACATGTTGTACCAGAAGATAAGCTGTACCAGCAACGGCGTGCCGCGAAAGAACCAGATATACAGACGTGATAGACCGCTTAACAGCACGTTATCAGAGAGCCGGGCTACCGCTAACAGCAAACCCAGGAGCGTACCCAGGATCATGGAGACCACGGTCAGCCCAAGCGTGACCTGCAACCCCTTTAGCACCGATGCTTCGGTAAACCATTTGCCAACCACGCTCCACTCAAAGTTTGGGTTTTCCGCTATCAGCCAGCCGGCGTCGGCCGCTACGCACAACACGATTATCCAGCAAGCTATGCGGCCATAGCGCGGTTTCGGCCGGGCAAAAGCCACGTCGCGCTGCTCTGCTTCTCTGGCGGCAGCCGGTTTCATTTTGCCGCTCCTTGTGCCAGATTGACGCCCGGCACCTTAATCATATTGCCGTCCAGCTTCCACTTTTTCATGATGGCGGCATAGGTACCGTTGTTAAACAACACTTTGTAGCCGTCCAGCACCACTTTTCCCAGCGCGGAATCTTTTGGCACGACCGTCCCCTGGAAAATATCGCCAAAGCCGTTTTTGTTGCCTTGTCCGGTTAGCTCCAGCTGGCCATGCGACTGCTCCACAAAATAGACCAGCGGTGCCTGAGAAGAGAAAAAAGCGTCCGAACGTTTTGAACGTACCGCCAGAATGGAAGAAGGCTGATCGGTAAACGACTGCACCGTTACCGCAGGCTTACCCGCCGTCACGCAGGCCCTGGACTGCTTGCGGATAACCTGCTCCGCCGATCCGGCCGCCATCACCGCAATGCGCTTGCCGCAGGTATCTTCCAGGCCGTTGATTTTTGCCGGATTGCCTTTCTGTACGGCGAATACCACAAACTCCTGCACGTAGTCGATAAAATCATTTTTTTGCTGGCGATCCGGATAGTCGCCAATCGGGCCGATTGCCAGCTGATAACGCCCGGATTTAATACCGGCCAGCACGCCGGAAAGCCCGCTGACGGTAGCATGCTCGATTTTTATGCCCAGCAGCTGCGCCAGCGCCTCGCCTAAATCGGCCGAGGCGCCGCTCATGGAGGCTGGCCCTTCCACGATTTCATAGGGCGGAAAAGAACCGTTATTAACAGAGATCATTTTGCCCGCCTGCTTAATATCGGCAGGCAAACGGTCGTGCAGCGCCGGATCCATTTTGACCGTGGGGATCGCGTCGGCAGCCTGCGCCAGCGCGGTGGTTAATCCCAACGCCAGAGCGATAGCGGTTACTGTTTTCATTAACTTTCTCGCTTAATTAAGTTCAGGACGGGCAAAACGGCGATTTTCAAGCACGGGCAACACGTGGCGCGCATGGTCGATCCGGGCAGGATCTAACTCCGCAAAAAGCAACATCGGCGCTTCGGCGGCTTTCGCTATGGCTACGCCCAGCGGGTCGACCGTCAGGCTACAGCCGATATTGCGCGGCCCGCACTCGCCAACGGCCACCACATAGCAGGTGTTTTCCAGCGCGCGAGCCGTGACCAGTACTTCCCAGTGCATCTCTTTCAGCGGCCCCTTGACCCATGCGGCTGGCAGAACCAGCACCTCGGCACCGTCCAGCGCCAGCCGGCGAGCCTGTTCAGGGAAACGCACGTCGTAACAGGTCATCAGTCCAACCTTCATGCCCGCCACTTCCACCAGCGGCGGTATTTCATTGCCGGCGTTGACGTTGCGGGATTCCTGCATAGCAAAGGCGTCGTAGAGATGCAGCTTGTCGTAGCGGGCGATGATTTCACCGTTGCGAATGGCGAGCAGCACATTCAGCGCTTTGCCGCTGTCGGTCGGCACGTGAATGGTCATCATGGTTGTCAGTGAGTTACCGCGGCTGGCGGCATAAATTAACGATAAAAAGGGGCCATCCAGCGGCTGTGCGGCTTTTAAGACCAGGTCCGGATCGGCAATATCGCGGGCCAGCACGCCTTCCGGCAGCACCAGAAGATCGGCCCCGCCAGCCTGTGCCTGCTCCATTAAGCGGATACAGGTCTGCGCGTTCTCTTGCCATTCGCGGCTGACCGCAAATTGTCCCGAAGCGACTTTCATCATAAACCTCCGTTGGCCGCGGCCGGAAATAACGCTTCCGGCGTAAGGCGTTGAGCGGTAATTTTCTGTGCGAAAAGCTCGCTGGCAAAATCGCTAATCATTTTACGGTTAGCGTTCAGCCCGTTGCTGTTCCAGTCGGCAGGTAAATCTTGCGCGGTTCGTCGCAGCTCGTCGAGCAGCCAGGGCGTGGTATCAGCATACTTTTCGCGTTTTTCGTGCCAGAGGCGAGCGGACTCGTCGATAACTCTGCTCAACTCGGCGGGAAGATGGGGATGCTGTCGGGCAACGTCAGGCTTAACGGCCAGGATATGATGGCCAGGGATATAGCCAACCCGGTTAAAATACGCCAGCTCCGCCTCGCGGAAATCGCTTTGCAGCTGGCGCAGGCCGGAGCCGTTGAAAAATCCCTGCGGCATAAAAGGCGTGAAGACCGCATCCAGCTCGCCAGCTTTGAGCAGGTCGATAAGCGGGTGTTCGCCTGGCGCAGCTTCAATACGGCCTGCACGGCCAAAACCGCCCAGCCGGTCAACGACAGGATGCGCGGCGGTTAACCGTCCGGCAAACCAGAAGGCATCCTCAACCTCTACTCCCGCTTCACGTAGCAGTGCCCGCGTCCAGGTATTGCCGGAATCCTGCCAGCCGGTTACGCCAATCCTTTTGCCTTTTAACCGATCGAGCGAAATCAATGGACTGTATTCTGTCGTGATGATGCAGCGCTGGCGAAACCCCCGCATTAAAAAGTGCGGTAGCGCCAGCAGCGAGCAATCCCCTTTCGCCCTGAGCTGAGCATAGCGGCTAAAAGAAACTTCCGCCGCATCATAGCCGCTGTCGGCAAGATCGTTGACCAGGGTTTCCACACGATGCACCTCCAGCGCAAACCCTTCCGGCCTGATGTCGCCAAGCGCCAGCGGCGTAAAATAGTCCCAGTCCCGTACCGCTAAGCGGATCGTCACCATTTCTCTTTTCCCGTCTTGGTAAAGCGGCCACGAAGGGCGCGCAAATAAACAACAGTTTTTGTCTGTTTTCGATACTAAGACGATAATATTAACTGTACAATAATTACTTTGTTACTGAACAAATGGATTTCTTATGGTCGACCTGACATGGTTTACCGCGCGTCTTACCGATGTGTCGGTAAAAGGTATTGCGGCGAAGATGGCAACACTGATTCATACCGGGGAAATTCCGGTGGGGACGCATTTACCCTCGGTCAGAGAGCTGGCCGAAGCGCTGGGCGTCAGTCCGGCCACCATTTCGGCTGCCTGGGGGCAGTTAAAACGACAGAAAGTGGTGACGGGAAAAGGCCGAAGCGGTATCCGCGTCTGCGGTAATTATCTGACGCCGCGCCCGGTACGTTTTGAGCAGATTGGCAATTATGGCGATGCTATCCGCGCCGATTTAGCGATGGCTTCCCCCGATCCCGCCTTGCTGCCGGATCTGCAAGCGGCAATGCTACAGGGTATTCAGTGCCCGTTACTGAACAGCTATCAGCGGGACGCGATCTCCCCTGCGCTGCTGGCCGCGGTCAAACCACGCTGGCCCTTTCAGGCCGAAGCCTGGCTGGCTACCGATGGCGGTTTCGATGCGATGAACGGAATTGTGCAAACGCTGTTCCGTCCCGGTGAGAAAGTCATTATTGAAGATCCTACCGCTACGCGTCTGCTTGATATGCTGGACAATGTCGAAGCTGAAATTATGCCGCTGGCCTGCGATGAACATGGCCCGTTACCCGGTGCGCTGGCGATGCTGCTCAGTAAGGGCGCAACGGCAATGATCTACCAGCCAACGACCCATTCGGCAACGGGACACAGCGTTAGCCAGGCCCGTAGCGAAGAGCTGGCAAAAGTACTGGCAGGCTCTTCCATACTGATCGTTGAAGATAACGGTATCGGCGACCTGTCTGCGCATCCTTGCTTCAGCCTGGGCCATTGGTTTCCGGAGCGTACGCTGCACGTGCATTCTTTTTCCAAAGCTTACGGACCCGATCTGCGCCTGGCGGTACTTGCCGGTCCCCTTGACCTGGTTAAACGTATTCAATCATGGCGTAACTTTGGCGCGGGCTGGACCAGCCGTATTCTGCAACAGGCGGTGGCCTGGATGTTGCAGGATGAGGCCACGCAACGACACATTCAGCACGCGCGTGAGGTTTACCGGCAGCGCCGCAGGCTATTGCTGAACGCGCTGGCAAAACGTGGCCTGACGCTGCCGGATCGCGATGGACTAAGCCTCTGTTTGCCGGTCCAGTCAGAACAGTTCGCTATGATTACCCTGGCGGCAAGGGGCATCGCCGTGCTGCCGGGCGAGCGCTGTAGCCCTGGCAATAAGCAGTTTATTCGGGTCAGCACCTCAATGATGACGGCTGAAAAGGTAGAAAGCATTGCCGAGGCGCTGATGCTGGCAATCGGCGGTTCCCGCTAATCGACCAGCGTTTTAATCAGATAGCGTGGAGATTCGCTATAGCCTTCACGAGCGTAGAAGGCGAGCGCTTTGGTACGGTGTTCGTGGCAGTGCACTTCTACCCTGTCGCAGCCGCGATCTTTTGCCAGCTGCTCGGCATGCTTCAGGAGCTGTTGGCCGACGCCTTCGCTGCGCTTGCCGTCGGCAATGCAAAAATAGCTGAGACGAGCGAAATCACCGGCCAGCGCCAGCTGCGGGATAAAATGCAAGGAAAGGAAGCCAAGCGCGCGACCGTCCCGCTCGGCTATCAGCAGATGCTCGGACCTGTCGTCCATCATCTGCGCCAGGCGCCGCTCGATAAAATCTTCTGTGTTGGCGTAGCCCAGCTCGGTTAGCAGCGCGCTCAGGACAAAACTATCTTGCATTGTTGCCAGTCGGATTTTCATTTTACCTCCAGAATTCAGCTCGGCGGGTCTGCGAAACGTTCTACCGTACAGGTTATATAGCCTGCGCGGCGCGATAAGCAACCCGGCGCTAAGGGGATATGTTACGGCCGTTTTTATCCGCTGGCGGCGATGCGGGCAAGGTGCCTGCATGTAATGAATGATTAATGTTTCTTTAATAATGTTTTGCCACACTCTTTACTCAAACACAGAGGGAGGCGACGAAATGCAGGCATTACCCCGTACGTTCGCGGAGGCAGTAGCCGTCATAGTTTCGCTGGTGGCAGCAGGTGCGTGGCTCGGCCAGTTCTTTTCTTTTTGACGTTGCAGCATAAAACGGGCAAAAAAAACCCGCCGTTCGGCGGGTTTTTAAAATTCTGTCTGATAACTTAAATGGCGGCAACGTTAGCAGCAGATGGGCCTTTGGCACCGTTGGTGATTTCGAACTCTACGCGCTGACCTTCAGCCAGAGTTTTGAAACCGTTGCTCTGGATGGCAGAGAAGTGTACGAACACGTCTTTGCTACCATCTTCAGGAGTAATGAAACCGAATCCTTTGGACTCATTAAACCACTTAACGCTACCTTTGATCTTAGACATCTATATTACCTTTACATGAAAAATGGACACTAAACTGTGTCGACAGTTAGTACAGCAATTGCTGAGGCTTTTGTCCAGTGGCCTTTTACGAAAAAGTGATAAATATCGCCTTTTTTGCAGATACATTATAATTCCGCATAATTTCCGCCGTTAAAACTGCCAGCGCAGCCAGGCAAAGTAGACGTTGCCATTGTTGTGCGTTCCCGGAATATAAGTCATCTGAAAGGTGGCTTTGCGGTAACCTATTGAGGCAAGAGGCAGAACTGCCGGAACAGGAATATATTTCCAGTTATCCCGAGCCGTTACCCCTGCCGTATAGCCCAGCCCCAGGCGGACGTCCTGATTGTTAAGCGGTCGCCATATTTTTTCCCAGCCGTAGCCGCCAAACGGCTCCCATTTGTTGAATGAGTCCTTAAACGCCATCAGGTAAAGGCCGTTCCAGTTCCCTTTTTCATCGTAACGCGAGATGCCGCCACCCGCGCCCCACGGGCGTTCATTATATTTATCGATATGTTGTTGGTCATAAGTCCAGCGGTTGTGCCAGGTAATGGCCGGTACATACAGATCGTAGCCCTGCGGTTGATCCCAGGTTGTAGCGACTTTACTGCTGAAGTCTTGCCAGGTTCCTGAAATGGCTGAACCTAATGTTTGCGCCTGTAGCGGAGTGGCAATGCTTAGTACGCCAGACAGGCTCAGCGTAAAGAGAGAGAGACGGGAAAGTTTCATGTTCAAGCTACCGATCGCGAAGGTGTTGTTAAAAAATCGCGTGGCTTTTTTTCAGTGAAGTAGCAAAGCCAGCCGCGTTGTTAAATTAACCGGCATTGTAATTATTTTGGGGGCGGCTTTCATAAATGCACATTGAACAGATTTTAGTCTTAGCTTTTTTACGACCGCTTTTTAAAACGCTTTCTTAACAGATAACCTGCCGATCTTTTCCGGCCAGATTTTCAGCAACCCGCGTTCGAAAGCACATCTTTAATTAATATGAATTGATCTACATCATTTATTTAGCGCTATTAATGATTATTTGAGCAAAAAACAAAATAAAAGCGTTAAAACAAAGGATGCTAATCGTGCGGCAATTGTAAAAAAGACTAAAGTGCGAGGTTATATCTTTTGAATCATGTTGTTATGGGTTAATATCAATCAGCGAAAATGATAAACAATCTTTATCGATCGCACGGCAATTTTTGGTAAGATTAATCCTGGTTAGCAATGACTGTTTTCTTAAGGAGCCGATGTGAGAATACGCTGCTGGAAGTGCGGACACACACAAATTATCTTTACCTTTAGCGGCGACCGTTTTGGTAATCATCACGGAGCAATTTGCGCGTATTGCCGGAAACCCGTCACCTTAAAAGATTGCCTGTTTCGTACGGTAGTCGCGGCTGACAAAATCGAAGAGAGAGAAATATTCCGCTCGCTTTCACCCACCGTTGAGAAACTTCCCTACGCGTCGGGAGCGACCAAACCTTCGGGCAAAAGGTGACAATACGGGCGTATTGCCACCCCATACAATCAGAAGAGCACTTTAAAGACACCAGTAAGCGTCAGCAGGCCGACAATAAAAATAATCGCAATAATCCAGAGAATAATCTTCATTCCATTTTCCTCAGCCGGTTAAAAAAAGTTCTACTATGTAGTGACTTGAGTATAGAAGAAGATTTTTAACTCTGCTTTTTTTCCCCTCGATCGCTCCGGTTTGCCGTTTCGCTAAGCAATCTGCCTCCTCTTCAAATTCGACCAATGCTTATGCCGCCAGGCCCGCCATAGAAACAGGTTCTGCCTGCATTCAGCCGGTCGCCGCCTCGCTTTAATCCACTGCTTTGACTCACCTTTTTTTCACCGCTATTTAAAGCATTAAATATCAGCAAGTTATATGAAAATGTTCAGGAAAGATTTTTCGCGATAGCGATCACGTTTTGCATCTTCTTTACGGCGGTACCTTCGATAGACGGTGGGCCGCTGGCTAGACTGAGTGGAGCTATTTGCTATGGGCTCACCCCTCTCGTTAACAAGGAGACCTTATGAGCACTATCGACAGCAGCATGGGAAGGTACAGCCTGAAGGCCAACAACTCGGGCAACCATATCAGAGGTTCTATCGCTATCAACGATGAAGGCGGCTCGCCGCTCACTCTGCAGGAGTTTGACGAACACTATCTTGATGACGTCATTAATAACGTTATCTACCCCGTTACCGGCGGCAACCGTATTATCACCAACGCTTTCCGGGATGAGATGCTTAAGGCAGGTTTTAACCAGCCTCACTAAAAAACCCGGCCCAGCCGGTTTCCTCTTCAGGCTGTTGACGACTTTACAGTTTGTCGCCAACAGCCTGATAAAAATCTATCTTTGTACCTGCAGCGATAGCTACACCTGCGGCGATAACTGCAAAAAATCGCGCATTCTTTCGGCCTGTGCCGTAAAACGCTCAAACAGCGTGGTCAGCTGATGCGGCTCAAGCTCGGCAAACGGCTGTCTGGTCCAGAGCAGAACCTGCCGCTGTTCCGGTAGCGTGGCGGTAATAACAGGCGGATGCGCCAGTCCCAGCAAATTGCATTGCAGCAGCGTGTTCAGCGTTGCCGCACTGGCAAAGTCGCTTTCCCGCATCGGCAGCAGACAGCTTAAGGTCAGATGGTCGAACGGACTTTCTTCCCACTGCAACGTTATCCCCTCAAGCGTCATGATGTAACTTTCGCTCGCCTCAAGCTGCTCCACATCAATTCGCCATTGCCGCAGCAGCGGCGCAAGTAATTTTATCAGACGGTTTGCCGCCATTTTTTCTCCTTTAGCGTGCGAAATCTACCTGACGCCTCGATTGACGTTACGCAACAGCTCCGCCACCTCTTCTCGCGTTGCGCCGTCCTGACGTCTCCTGCGAGACTCGTAAACCGAGCGCTTCATCTCTGGCTTCAATTCTGTCGCATCCCCGCCGCGATCGGTCTGGTAGTAAACGTTGATATTTTTCGAGGCCTGATACTGCTGATAAAGCCCCCCGCCGTGGCGACGGGCAATCTGCTTTAGCGAACTAAGATCTTTATCGGCAATCGGCGTGCCCTGCTGCTGCATTTCACGCTGATACAGCGCGTTTATCTCTTCCCGACCGGCTTTTTCACCGTGTACCAGTCTCTCTCGCACCTCTGGATTAGCGGCCTGTGGCGCATACTCTTTAACGATGCGGTAGCGTTTAGAAAGATCGTAATTTTGCTCTTTGTCAGCCCGGCCATACAGCGGCCAGGCATCCGAATAGATCCGTTCGCCATTGATCCGTCTGTCGCCCACCATCACAAAAGCGTGATCGCCATCCAGCGCGCTGCAAACGGCAACCGGCTCGTTGATGCCGGCAGAGGCCAGCAGCAGTCCGTTTACCGCCGCCATTTCGCCACAGTTTCCGGCACGGAATCGCGCAGCGCGCCAGGGAAGATTCTCTTCCGAGCTCTCTTCAGCCCGTGACGCCACCGTACGCTTCACCGCTCCGCCATGTGTATGAATGATATCGTGGAGCTGATTAGCCGAGCCTTTATCCAGCGTTTTCCACGTATCCTCAATGGCCCGGTTAGCTTTTTTTAAAATCTGCTGCTGGCTTTCGGTTACGGTAAGAATACGGCCGTTGCGCGTTCCCTCCAGGCCAGGCTTGCCGGGCAGCATCACTTTTGATTCAGTGGCGTGCTGGCTGCGGCGACTGGAACCGGAAGGTGCGCCAAACAGATGAAAAGGCATAATAATCTCTCTGATAAAGAGCGGTGCCCCTGAGTGGCCTGACGGCGCAGGAAGTTCCGCAGGCGTATAACATTAAGCAGCCTGCACCAGGAGACGGTGAGATTGACGACGACCAGCTATCCTTTCTTGCCGGCGCATTTTGCTCTAAAAGAAAAAGGCGACACCGTGTCGCCCTCAACAAAATCTAACCATGTTAATAATTTGCAGCTCTACTTACTCTCGCCGCTTCCCTGCGAGCCACTCCCTCCGGAGATAGCCGACAGGATGGCGCCCAGCCCCAGCATCTGTAGCGCGCCGCCCAGTTTACCCGCCAGTCCGCTGCTGTCCTGACTCTGCTCCTGCGATCCGTTGCCGCTCTGTCCGGAAGAAGATGAGGTATTACCCTGATCGGCAGAACTTGTTCCTTCAGAAGATTGACCAAGCATCTTTTTAATCATGTCCATCAGCTGGGTCATGATGTCGCTACTGCCTGAGGCATCCTGCGTGCCTGAAGAACCGTTGCCAGTACCGGAACCAGAACCGGATTTATCGCTGTTCGCACCGCTATTTTTCAGCAGTTCCATAATGGCATTCAACAGCTGTGTGATGCTGCTTTCGCTGCTGGTGGACTGACCGTTGCTGGTTTCGGTAAGCGCATCCTTACTGCCGAACTCTACGCCCGTGCCGTTTGAAGAAGAAGAGCCAAAATTCAATACGTTGCCCGCCGTCTTCGCATTGCTTTCACCGGAAAGCAGTTTAGCTGCACCTGTACCCGCATCCTCAGCGCCGCCCGCTGCTCCGCCGCCAAATGCGCCGCTTAACCCGCCGCCTATTTTCATGTCGCTTCCTCTGTTTAGTGAAATGACTATCGCAATTCAGCCCGTTTCGTGGGCTTCGTCTCAGTTTTGGGTGGGAGGCGACAAGAAGGTGTTCCATTTCATACTGATAAAATCTGAATCGGCGTAATTTAAATTACACATTCTTAACGTTTTGCAATCTAAATAATGCGCTTGTTTACATCACCTTACCGTTCCCGGCGCCGTTTTTTGTAGGGATTTCCCTACGTTGCCGCACGGATATCCCCACAGTAACTTCAGAGGAAACTGATAGCCTCTCAGGCTCAGGCTAGTAAATAGTAAATGAAAATTGAGTATCGCCCCTGAGCGGCCCGCTGCTGGCTTCACGTCATTTCTGCTTTTCATTGCAACAGGTTGCTAACTGAATTTGTAAAAATTCGTCTAAGGGAAGACAGGAGAGAATATGGTAACGGGTAGTGAGAAACAGCCAGGCAGTTTCCATCACGATAAGGTTACAGCCTTCCTTACTGAAACGGGATTATCCGAGACAATCAGAACAGATATTCACGCCAGTCTGCATCCCATGATCGATAATCTTGCGCCGTTAAAGGTAGATCTGCTGCTGGAAGGGGAAACCGGCACCGGTAAAGATACGCTGGCTCGCCGTATCTATCAGCTTTCTGGCGCAAAAGGCCCGCTGATAGCGGTCAACTGCGCGGCTATCCCGGAAAACCTGGCGGAAAGCGAACTGTTTGGGGTGATTGCCGGTGCCTATACCGGTGCCAGCCACTCCCGCGCCGGCTATATAGAGGCCTCCGACAAAGGCATTCTTTTCCTGGACGAAATCGACAGCATGCCGCTGATTTTACAGGCCAAGCTGCTGCGGGTGCTGGAAACGCGCGCCATCCACCGCCTGGGATCTACCAGTCCCGTGCCGCTGGACTTACGTATTATCGCGGCCTCGCAAACGCCGCTGGCGGAGCTGGTTGCGGCCGGCAGTTTCCGGCGCGATCTCTATTTCCGTCTCTCAACCATCAAAATAGAGACGCCCACGGTGCGCTCCCATGCCGAGCTGATTATCCCGCTGTTCCGACGCTTTACCCAGGAAGCGGCAATGCGGCTGAAGCAGGCTATCCCGCCCCGCTCGCTGGCGCTGGATGAAGCGCTGCTGCTGCACAGCTGGCCTGGCAATATCCGCGAGCTGAAAGCCGCTGCCGAGCGCCATGTTCTGCATCTGCCGCCGCTTTGCGATATTACGCCAGCCGACGGTGAAGCCACGCTATTAAAAGACAGGTTACGTCGTATTGAACGCAGCCTGATAAAAGAGTGTTTACATCGTCACGGCCATAAAATTGATGACGTCGTACATGAATTAGGTATTCCACGACGCACGCTATATCACCGTATTAAATTGCTCAATATCGTTGCCTGAACCGACTCTAAAAATAAATTAAATTTCTTTGGAACCCTTTTTGCGTCACGCCCACTTAATAGATGATTACGCTGATGTTCAAACTTAAATTTAATGGGGAGTCACACTATGTCTTCAGTATCCAGCGGTATTGCAACTACAGCTTCAGCTGCCACGAAAGTAGAAAGCGCAACTGATGGTGCAAGCTTCATGTCACAGATGCAGGAAGTTCAGGGCCAGATGCAGCAGGATATGGTTGATAAAGCCAAGCTTGATGCGCAGAACAACAAAATGAACGGTATCGCGGACAGCGCCAGTAAAGCCGGTTCTGCTGCCGCTCAGGTAAAAATTCAGTACTAGTCAGCCTGTCGGCGCGGGCCTCCTGTCCCGGTCCGCGCCGCGCGCTCTTCTTGTTTTCCTGCGCGAGTTAATGCTTATGAAAATAACCTCATCCCAGGCCGATTTAATTCAGACCCCACAAATTAATAACGCAGCTCAGCCAGAAAAAAGCGACGTAGACTTTTTTTCCGCCCAGCTAAAAGAGCCGCAGGTTGAAAAAGTTTCTGCGCCAACGGAAGTCACGCATTTTCTTTCTGGACTGGCTGACTCCTTAAATAATAACGAACAGCAAAGAAGAACGGCCTATCAGGATTTACAGAAAGCCTCCCGCTCTTCTAATTTATTAGAATTCAGCCAGGCGAATGCCGCCCTGTCTAACTATTACATTGAAAATTTAATGAATGCCAAAATCGTCGCTAAGGGCGTACAGAGCATCGATAAACTGACTAACTTACAATAAGCCGCTATGAAAATTCTGCTGAACTGGCTAATGCTGTTTTCGCTGCTGCTCTGTCTTGCAGGCTGCGGCGACAAAACCGTGCTCTATAGCGGGCTGGCGGAAAATGACGCTAACGATATCATCGCGGAACTGAACCAACACCAGATTGCGGCACAAAAACTCATAGAAAAAGCGGGTATCTCCGTTTCCGTCGACGCAGAAAATATCGAGCGCAGCGTCAAAATACTCGATTCCGCCGGACTGCCGCGCAAGGCCCGCACCAATCTTGGTGAGGTGTTCCAGAAAAGCGGCGTGATCTCCAGCCCAATGGAGGAGCGTGCCCGCTATATTTACGCCCTCTCGCAGGAAGTGGAGTCAACGCTGGCGCAGATTGACGGCGTTGTTGTGGCTCGCGTGCACGTGGTGCTGCCGGAAAGACTGGCACCCGGCGAACCTGTCCAGCCTGCGTCCGCCTCGGTGTTTATTAAATATCATAACAGTCTCGATCCGGACAGCATCGAACCACGCATCCGGCAGATGGTCTCCACCAGCATTCCTGGCCTGGCAGGAAAAAGCGATAAAGACTTAGCCATCGTTTTTGTTCCCGCGCAGACCTATGAAGACCGCGTGGAGGTAGTGCAAATGGGGCCTTTCCAGCTCTCGCCTGACGAATATTCCACGGTGAAATGGGTATTCGCGCTGTTTGCTATTATTTTGCTGCTCGCTTTTGGCCTGCTGCTCTTCAAACCCGGCAGAAAGAAAGAGAAGCCCGCCAGTGCTGCGGCGGCGACGGGTAAATAATGACGCAGGAACAGGCCCTTGACTGGCTGCACTGGTGGCAACAGGGCTGGTGGCAGCAGGCGCATGGAAGCTGGCAGTCCGCCTTTTTTTCTTTGCCGCCCGACAGCCAACAGATGCTGGCGTGGCAGCATCCGCAGGCCGTGGCCGCCGGTTTCGCCGTGCCTTATACGCTACCGCCAGAGCCGGAAGCGCGCATCCTGGCGCTGGCCTCTTTTAGCGACGACCGTTGGCAGCGCCTGCTGGCTTTGCTGGCAGCCTGTTGCGCCCCACAGCTTACCCTGCCCCAACTGACGGCAGCCGACCTTATCTGGTGCCGCCGTCTGGCAAAAGCGTTGCGCTGCGAAAGCTGGCTAAGCGCCGCCTGTTTTCAGCCCTGGACGACGGGCGGCCTGCTGCTGCTGCGCTGTCTGCATCCACAAAGCTGGCCTCGCTTGCGCCTGCGTTTTCCGCCGGAGTGGGTAAAGCAGCTGGAAGAATATCCTTTATTAACCCTGCCGCCATCCAGACTCGCCGCGCTGTACGATGCCGCGATCTGGCAGAGCCAGCAGTCAGAGAAGATGCCGTATGTGGATTGAGAAAAAACTGGCGGTACTGGACGATCCCCATTTCCTGGCCGGGCCGCTGTTGACCAAAGAAGATCTGGCATTGCATCAGCAGGCGCTGACCGTGCTACAGGCGGCCGAACAGCAAGCACAGCGAAAGCTGGCAGAGGCTGAACAGCAGGCACAGGCCATGCTGGCCGAAGCGCAAACCCGCTGCGACGCGGCAATCGCGCAGCAGCAGCAGGCTTTTCTTCTGCAGGCTGACGAGCTTTTTGCCGACTGGCAGCGGCAGCAGGAACAATGGCAGCTGGCGCTTATCCCCAAAGCGGAAGCGCTGCTTGTGCAGGCGATGAGCCAGCTGCTGGCAGAACAGCCCGCCAGCCTGCAACTTGCCGCGATGCTGCAACAGCTGCTGAAAGCACAGAGCCGTCAGGCCGCCGCTACGCTTTACTGCGCGCCAGAAAGCATGGCGCAAGTCGCCAGCTGGCTGACGCAGCACCCGCAGCTGGACTGGCAGCTTATCAGTGACGCCTCGCTGGCCAGCGACAGCCTGCGTCTTGCAACCGAAAACGGCGAGCTCAGTCTTGACTGGCCACAGCTTTGCGCCGCGCTCATCCCGTCTTAGTGTCCCTTCCCTCTTGCCCGGCCTAATAATATTTTTTTCATTCCGGAACCTGCCCCCCGCTTTCGCCACTTAACGACAAACCCTCACAGGAGACTGAAACGATGAGCTATGACGATTCGATCCAGCGTCGCCTGACCAGTCAGGTGGTTCACGCGCAGAAAGATATGTACCAGTTTGCCCAGGAAAGCCAGGACCAGCCGTTTAACGTTAGCGATATGTATGCCTTCCAGAACGAAATGCTCGACCTTTCTAACGCCAACTGGGCCAGCTCGCAATATACCCAGTACAAGCACGGCATTCGTAAAGCGATTATTGACGCCATTAATTAAGGTCGCTGACCACCCATAATAAGGAGAGAAACGTGCCTGGGCCGTCTGCTTTTTTACCCTTTCGCCCCCTGCTGCTGGCGCTGGCGCTGGGTTTTTGCACTGCACACAGCTATGCCAGCACGCCGGAAGAGTGGCGTGATGGTGCCTATGCCTATTCTGCAGACAATACGCCGCTCAGCGTTATCCTGCAGGATTTTGCCAGCAGTCACGGTGTCGATGCCAACGTCACGGGCCTGCCCGACACTTTCGTTACCGCCCGCCTGCGTGCGGATAACGCCGAGGCTTTTCTGAATCGGCTGGCGCTGGAACATCGTTTTCAGTGGTTCGTTTACAACAACACGCTTTACGTCAGTCCTCAGTCACAGCAGACCTCTCGCCGACTGAAAATCAGTCCCGACGCCGCGCCCGATATCAAACAGGCGCTACAGGGCGTTGGCCTGCTGGAGCCACGCTTCGGCTGGGGCGAGCTGCCTGATGATGGCGTCGTGCTGGTTACCGGGCCGCCAAAATATGTCGATCTGATTGCACAGTTCAGCAAAAAATCGGAGCCCGAGACCAGCGAAGACAAACAGATGATGGCGTTTCCGCTCAAATATGCCGACGTGGCCGATCGCACCATTAAATATCGCGATCAAACGCTGGTCGTGCCGGGCGTCGCCACCATGCTGAACGAGCTGCTGGGACAAAACAGCAACGGCTCGGCTAACGGCACCACCACCACGCAGAACGGCCGTGGCGGCAGCGACAGTCCTTATCAGGCGATGCAGAGCGAAAGCCGCAGCATTATGCAGCAGATGATTGGCCGTAATACTCGCCTCGGGCGCAGCAATGAGCAGCAGCCGGGGCAAACCTTACAGGGTAAAGTCTCTGCCGACGTGCGTAATAACACTCTGCTGGTACGTGATAACAAAAAGCTGCGCGCCGAATATCAGGAACTGGTGAAAATGATCGACGTGCCGCAGAAGCTGATTGAAATCGATGCGGTTATCGTTGATATCGATCGCAACGAGCTGGCGCGTCTGTCCACTAACTGGTCAGGACAGTTTGGCAACGTTACCGCTGGTGCCTCAATGCTTGGCGGCGCCAGCACGCTTTTCGTCACCGACTTTAACCGCTTCTTTGCCGATATTCAGGCGCTGGAAGGCGAAGGGACGGCTTCGATTATCGCCAACCCTTCCGTCCTGACGCTGGAAAACCAGCCGGCGGTCATCGACTTCAGCAACACCGCTTTTATTACCGCAATTGGGGAGCGCGTGGCGGATATTCGCGAAGTGACAGCGGGTACCAGCCTGCGCGTCACGCCGCGATCTATCGGCGACAATCCCGATAAAGCGGCCGTACAGCTGGTGGTGGATGTTGAAGACGGTAAGCTGGACAAAAATGAAGACGGCAGCGCCCAGGGTACGGAAAACGGCGTGATCAGTACCCAGGCGCTGGTGCAGGAAAAGCGCTCGCTGGTCATGGGCGGTTTTCATACTAAACAGAGCGGCGATGATGAACAACGCGTGCCGATCCTTGGCAAAATCCCGCTGCTGGGTAAGCTGTTTACGTCTAACAACCACACCACCTCCCAGCGCGAGCGTCTGTTTATCATTACCCCGCATTTGATTGGCGATCAGGTCGATCCGTCACGCTATGTCGACGCGGAAAACAGCGCTCAGGTCAACGACACGTTACGCGATATTAACCGCCGCCATCAGTCTGGCGATATGAAACGCAACATCGAAAGCGCAATGCAGGACCTGGCCGAAAGCCGCCAGCCCGGCGGTTTACAGTCCAGCCAGTCAGGCCTTTCCCTCAGTTCGCTTTGCAACATTCCGCTGACTTTCCGCACCAGCACGCGCCAGCAGTGGTATGGCAACAGCGAGATGCAGATTTCCATTGGCGTTATCACCAATACCAGCGGTAAAGAAGCGCGCTTTGATGAGTCTTCCTGCCGTGGCGACAGAACGCTGGCCGTTTCCGCCTGGCCGCATACGCGTTTACAGCCTGGCGAATCTACGGAAGTGTATGTGGCTTACGATACGCAAGCGCCTGCAAGGCCTGGACGCGTATCGCTACTGCAAACCAGCTCGTTAACAACGCCGGTAACAAATAACGGCCGTTCGCGTTTGCTGTCGCCTTAAGGAGGAGACAATGAAAAAATCGCTGTTTATTTTGCTGTTGAGCATGTTGCTGACGGCGTGCGCAAAACCGAAGTTCGCTGGCTGTAACGATGTCGCCTGTCGGCCGGTATCAAACGACCAGGCGATAACCATCTGGTGGCAGCCGGATATGCGTAATGGCCCCTTCGACTACTCCCAGGCTGCGGTTAACCAGTAAATATTTCTGGAGAGAGGCCGCAGGACGGCAACGCCACGCTTTGCTTATCGATTCATTCAGCGTAAACATCAAGTCATGCCGCCGGAAGCGAAAAAATCCGGCGGTAATTTGACGCAGGTGTTTTTTTACGCAACTTTATTTTGACCAGAAAGACTGGCGGCCGTAGACTATTTTTTGCACGTTAACAGCCGAGTTTGACTAACTTTCTGGGGGAGTAATGAACAAAATGAACCTTTATGAAGCAAAAACCCACCTGTCGAAAGTGGTGGCCCACGTGGCGGAAAGCGGTGAATCCTGTCTGATTACCCGCCACGGCAGGCCAATGGTAAAAATTGTGCCGCTGAGCGCGCCGGAAAAATCACTCCGCCTTGGTTTTATGCAGGGTCAAATCACGGCCCCGGACAACTTTAACCAGCTGAGCCAGGACACTATTGCCGATCTGTTTAAGGGAGAATAACCATGTCGGTTCGCAAGGAAGCTTTATCCCTGGTGCCTTCAGCCGCCTATCTGCTGGATACGCACGCGCTGATTTGGGTCGCGGGACAGCCAGAAAAACTCAACGCCCAGGTCGTTGATATCCTGACCAATGACGGCAACCGTTTTTACTTTTCACCGGCCAGCCTGCAGGAGATAGCCATCAAGGCGGCGCTGCACAGAGCGGATTTCCGTGTTGATGTTCGCGCGCTGGCGGAGGGGCTGACGACGGCGGGCTACCTGGAGCTGCCCGTCAGTACCCGGCACGTTTGCGGCCTGGTCGATCTGCCCGCCATGCATAAAGATCCTTTCGATCGGCTGCTGGTAGCACAGGCGAAAGCCGAAGCGCTGCACTTTATTACCAATGATGAACAGATCCTTAGCCGCTGCGCTGGCTGGCTGAGTCTTGTTCCCTGCGGGTAAAAAGCGGGCGCGGCGGCGCTTGTTTACTGCCGTAAGCCGCTGCGCCTGCCACTATAAAAGTCCGACGTTATTCTTGTTTACTGCCGTAAGCCGCCGCGCCTGCACACTTTAAAAATCCGACGTTATTCTTTTTTTACTACCGTAAGCCGCCGCGCCTGCACACTATAAAGGTCCGGCGCTATTATTGTTTTCACTGCCGTAAGCCGCCGCGAAGCCGTAATCTGTGCGCTTTATCATCCGGCGCTACTCCTCAATCTCCAGCACCCTGTCCAGCTGCTGGTCTTCCAGCTCTTTCAGCAGCCGATAAACCTGCGCGACCGCCTTCAGCGTCTCGCGGGGAATATAGTCGCCTTCTTCAACCGTTCTGAACAGCGTGCGGGTCAGCCAGACAAAGCGGATAACGGGCATCTGGCGGTTTTTTGCCTCTTCGATAATGTCCTGCGCTTCGAAGCCTTCGGCTTTAAACAGCAGGCGCGGCAGCGGCGTTTCTCCCGCGCGATAGTAAAGCCCTACGGCAAAATGCGTGGGGTTAACCAGCACCATATCCGCCTCTTCTACCACCACTTCTCTTTTCGGTTTGGGCGCTTCGTTCAGGATCTGATGCGACATCGACTTGCGATGCCCTTTCATGTGCGGATCGCCCTCGCTCTGCTTAAATTCATTGCGGATATCTTCATGGCTCATGCGCTGCTGCTTCAGGAAGAAGTATTTTTGCAGGCCAAAATCGACCGAGCTTAACACCAGCAGCAGCGCCAGCGTTTCCCGCACTATCTTCATAAACAGCGCCAGCACCGCCTGCCAGAAACCGTTAAGATCTTCGCCATAGGCCAGCTGCGCCAGCGGTCCCAGGTCAGGTTTGATCGCCAGATAAAACACCGCGCCGATGGCTATCGCCTTCAGCACGCTGGTTATCAGCGTGGTCAGCTGCTTAGCGGAAAACATATTCTTTAAATGCCCGACCGGATTGATGGCGTCGAACTTGGGGGCCAGCGCCTCCGTGGCAAACAGCGGTCCAAACTGGATCCAGCCGCCAATAACGCGCAGCAGAAAAATTAACGCGCAGACGATGCCGCAGAAATAGCAAAGCACCATCAGGCCATCCATGACGACTTCCTGCATCGCATGACCGAAAGGATCGTTAAGGCGGCCAAGCGGCAGCATTACCATCGCCTCCAGCCGCTGCATCCCGCCGCCGACCAGGGCAAAAATCGTTTCCATCACGCCAATGCAGATCAGCAGTTTAGGAATATCCGGCGTCTGGCCAACCTGCCCCTTTTTTCGCGACTCCTTGAGCTTTTGGGGCGTGGCGTTTTCGGTTTTTTCGGCCACTAGCGCGCTCCTTTACCCAGTATATCCGCCAGCTGCGGCAGCAAATCTTTCAGATCGAACAGGCGTTCGCCCGCCACGTAGTTGAGGATCGGCAGATAAAGCACAAAAAACAGCATACCCAGCAGACACTTCGCCGGCATGGCCAGCACGGTTGCCTGTAGCTGCGGACTGTAGATGCTGAGAATGCCGACGCTAAAATCCACCAGCAGTAACAGCGCCACCAGCGGCCCGGCGTAGAGAACCATATGCATAAAGATGCCGCCAAGCAGCTGTAAATAAGCGTGAAAGCCCGCTTCACTCGGCAGCGGCAGCCACTGCATCGGCGGCCACAGGCGGTAGCTGTCCCAGATAATCTGCGTGATGGTCGACAGCCCCAGTCCGACCACCAGCAGCAGAATGATGGATTGCTGCATCAGGAAACCCAACGGCGTAGCGTCCGGCCCCAGCTGGGGATTAAGCTGGCCGCCCATCAGCGCGCCACGCTGGTTATCAAACAGCGCGCCGACCGATTCAAACAGCCAGAACGGCATTGCCAGCAGCAGGCCGATAACAACGCCGATAATCACCTCTTTCAGCGCCAGCGCCGCCAGCAGAAACAGCGAGGGATCGTCCACGGCCAGCTGCTGCTGGATCATTGGCGCAGGAAACAGCGCCAGCGCCAGCACGATGCCGGAACGCAGGCCGCCCTTAATGGCGTTAAAAGAGAATACCGGCGAAAGCAGCAGGCAGGGGAAAATGCGCGCCATGGCCAGCGTCAACGCCAGGATAAAGTGATAGCCATCAAAAAGGACGCTGTTCCACATATCAGTATTTCACGTTGGGCATCATGGCAAAGGCGCTCTGCGCCAGTTCGGTCAGCTCAACGCCAATCCAGCGGCCGGTCAGCGCCAGCGCCACGCCTACCGCCACCAGTTTGATAGCAAAAGGTAGCGTCTGATCCTGCAACTGCATCACGGCCTGCAACAGTGAAACGATAACGCCCACGATCACCGCCACAATCAGCGGCGGCGCGGAGAGGATCACCACCAGCAGCATCGCCTGGCGAAAAAGCGTCAGGATATCCATTTCTTCCTCACAGATAGCTGTAAAACAGGCCGTCGAGCAGGCGCGTCCAGCCGCTGACCAGCACAAACAGCAGGATTTTTAGCGGCAGCGAAATGGTCATGGGTGACACCATTTGCATGCCCAGCGCCAGCAGCACGTTAGAAACAATCAGGTCCACCACGATAAAAGGGATAAAAATCAGAAAGCCGATTTTGAAACCGTTTTGCAGCTCCGACAGCACGAAGGAGGGAATTAGCAAAAGCGGACTGTCGTGCGCGATGCTGTCGGCCATCTCTTTCGGCCACATACGCTGCGCGTTTTCCTGCAGATGGATAAGAATATCGGGGTCGGTGTTCTTCACCATAAAGCGCTTAAGCGGCTCAACGCCGTTGCTGACGGTGTAGTCAAGGCGCTCGGCTGACTGGGTATCAATGGGCACCGCTTTAACCCGCTGGCTTATTTCATTGAATACCGGAGCCATCACAAACAGCGAAGCGGCCAGCGCAATGCCGTAAATGGCCATATTAGGCGGTACCTGCTGTACGCCCATCGCGTTGCGGGTCAGCATCAGCACCATCGATATTTTCAAAAAACAGGTACAGACGATCATTAAAATCGGCACCAGCGACAGCGCCCCAAGAAACAGGGCCAGCGTCATTGGATTAAGCGATAGCGAGTCCATAGGGCTAGCGCGCCAGCGGGTTTTTGCCGCCCGGCAGCATCTGGGTGATTTGCAGGCCAAGACGGCCTTCCACATCAACCAGCTCACCTTTTGCCAGCGGATAGTCGCCGTGGCAGAGAAGCGCCTCGCCTGGCGTAACGTGATCGATCATCACCATCGCGCCTGGCGCAAGGTTAGCCAGCTCGCCCAGCGTCAGCCGTAGCTGTCCGCAACGTACCGATAGCGCCAGCGGCAGCGGAGAGAAATCCGTGGCTTCCGACATCGGCTCGCAGTCCCAGTGAGGATCGGGAGAGATCGGCTGCTCAAAATCGTCAGGGGGCAAAGTCACGTCATAGTTCTCCATCTCGCTAAGATAAAAATGTGCCAGCGTGCCGGGCTGCGTCTCTATCTGACCCTGCAATACGCGGCCAGCACAGCGGATCCTTCCCCGGCCATCCGGCGTAAAAAAAAGCGTTTGCGGCAAAACCACATCGCCGCGTTCCGGCATCTTCGTCAGCGTCACTTCACCTACCACAACGGGCAGCGTAAGCGCGATCTCTGACGGCAACGGCATCGCATTCTGCTGCCAGCCCGCGTTGCCAAGCAGCTGCGCCAGGCTGGTCGCAGAGAGCGCCAGCAGGCTTTGTGCGCGCCTGGCTCCCCACTCCAGCGTCATCGTTAACAGCAGTTCGTCAGCGATGTCGTTGTCTTCTGTTACGGTTATGTGGCCGAACAGCGCAAGAAGTTCGCCAGAAAGTTGTTGATGCCATAAAGGCCAGTACCAGGGCTGCTCTGTTAGCGCGTCCGAGGGCGTAAAAGTGGGACAGGCAGACATCAGTGAGAGCACGGATTGCGCATCCGAAAACGCCAGCGTTCCGGCCGCGCACTGCCAGTGGCTCATCTCGCCGCGCGGGTGTTCGGTTAACGCCAGCCGCAGCACGCCCGCTTCGCCGGCAAGCTGGTAAGGATAGAAACAGCCTGCGCCGATCTGCTGGCGTAGCCGTGCCGCCAGCCTGCTGCTTTTTTTTAGCCTTAGCGCACTCATACCTGCTGCTCCGTGGCACGGCGCTCAAAGCGTAGCCGCACCCGACAGGCCATACGCTGGCGTAGCGACAGCCGACAGCGCTCCTGGTGAGGCAGCAGCGCCTGCCACGCGGACGGCTGTAAATGTAAAGCGATATCCCAGCCGCCTGCGGGCAAGGCGGCAAAGCGCGCATCAACCTGTCCGAGCTTCGGCAGGATCAGCGTTAGCATCATTTCGCCCGGTGGACGATCGGCCGTTGCCGCCAGCAAATCTGTCTCAATCTCCTGCCACATCGCCATCGCTGGCGGTGCGCCGGTCGCACTACTCTCTTCCAGCTGAGAAAAACCCTGCTGTTGCGAGCCAGAGTCGTTAAAAACGGGGCGCAGCAGAGGCTGGTCATCTTCATTTAACAGCTCGCTGAACAGCGCGTCCTCTTCACGCGGCGGTTTTCTCGGCGCGCTGCGCGGGGCGGCGTTCTGGCCAGTGCTGGCGGAAGCAGGCGGGGACTCTTTACGCTGCGCATTGCGAGCCTGCCCCTGCCGCTGCGTTTCACGTCGATGCTGCGCAAGTTGGGTATCGCGCTGCTGCTGGGCCAGGCGTGCTGCCGCCTGCTGCCGTGCGGGAAGGCTAATCATTCATCATCTCCTGCTGTAACAAATACGACAGTTTTTCTACTTCGCGCTGCCGCTGCCGCGTCTCCTGCTGCGCTTCTTCCACGCGCGTTTGCTGCTCCAGATGCTCCTGCTTAAGCGCGTGCAGCCTGAGCTGCTGCTGCTGCACATCCTTCAGCGCCCGCTGCTCTTTTTGCACCGCTCTTTCCAGCCGATAGCTGGCCTGGCGCACGCCGCAATTGTCCCGGGCAAAAGCCGTTTTGAGTTGTTGATAGCCCTGCTGCTGCGCAGAGAGTTGCACAAGACCTTCATCCGTTTGCTGTTCAAGCTGGCGCAGCGCCTGCTCCTGCTCGCGCTGCTGGCGTTCGCTACGGTTAAGGCGCTGGCGGCGAATGGGTAAAAGCAGATTTAAAGTACGCTTCAGTTCTTGTGATACGGGGTCGGCCGCAGGTTCGGGTTCGGGATTAGCGTGACGGCGCATAGCGGCTTACCTCGGACAGCTGAAAACAGGTTTGCTCAAAAAGGGATGGCGCGCGCATCGACTGCTGCAAATAACCGTTAATGGCATCCTGTGCCTCTACGGCTGCATCCGTCAGGCTATCGTTGCCCGGTTGATATTCCCCCAGCCGGATCAGCATCTCTACCTGCTGCCAGGCGGCCATCAGCTGGCGCACGGCCGTGGCTTCGCTAATCTGCTGGCGTGCCACCACGTTGCTCATGGTACGGCTAAGGCTGGCAAGGATATCGATGGCCGGATAGTGGCCGCGCTCCGCCAGCTTGCGGGTTAACACAATATGTCCGTCAATCAGTGAACGCACTTCGTCGGCCACCGGATCGTTCATCGAATCTTGCTCAATCAGGACCGAATAAAGTGCGGTGATAGCGCCGGTAGTGGTTTGTCCGGCTCGTTCCAGCAGCGTCGGCAGCAAGGTATAAACGGAAGGCGGCAAGCCACCGCGTCCCGGCGGTTCGCCGAGCGCAAGGCCGATTTCGCGCTGCGCACGAGCAAAACGGGTCAGGGAATCCAGGATCAGCAGCACGCTTTTGCCCCGATCGCGGAAAGCCTCAGCAATGGCGGTAGCGGTAAAAGCCGCGCGGGCGCGCTCCATGCTGCTGCGGTCCGAGGTCGCACAAAGCAATACGGTCCGGCTACGCAGCTCGCTATCCAGCTCGTGATCGAGAAATTCCCGCAGCTCGCGGCCGCGTTCGCCAATCAACCCAAACACAATCACATCGCAAGGTGTATTGCGCGCCAGCTCGGCAAGCAGCGTGGTTTTACCGCAGCCTGCGCCAGCGAAGATCCCGACGCGCTGTCCGACGCCGAGCGTCAGCAGGCCGTCAATCGCGCGCATGCCGGTTGGTAAAGGCGTATCGATTCGTGGCCGGGCCGTTGGCGGCGGCGCATCGCCCAGCACCGGCTTGACGTTTTCCGTTTCGCCCGGCAAAGCAAAAGCGCCAACGCTGCCCTCTATCAGCCGGCCGAAGCCGTCCAGTACGCTGCCCAACAGCTGGTCGCAAACGCGAATGCTGTGCGGCAGAAAAAGCGGCGTTACGCGTGCGCCCTGGGCGATGCCGTCGAGCTGGCCCAGCGCCGACAACAGCGTATGCTGCGGATTGAATCCCACGACTTCCGCCAGCACCAGCGTGTTGTTTTTGCCTTCAATCTGGCAGAGATCGCCAATGCGCGCGTCCGGCAGGCTGCTCTCCAGCAGAATGCCGCTGATACCGGTGATGCGGCCATAGATCTTAACGGGCGCAAAGCGCGCCAGCCGCTGTTGATGCTGCGTAAACCAGGCGTCGAGCTGCTGTTCAGGCTTCACCAGTTCACCTTGATATGTTCACGTCCGGCAAACTCGATTTCCGTCGAGGTGATAGCCACCAGCCGCAAATCGCCAACCTGATCGCCAATAAACAGGCGCTCGCCGCCGTCGGTCACCACGTTGGCCCGTTTACCGGTAGTAATCTGGACGATACGAAACGGCAGTTTTGCGCGGCGTTCATGCGTATGGTTTACCAGCTGCGGCAACACGTTGTACTGCGCCTGAAAACGCACCAGCATACGCTCAAGGATCTGCAACCGCTCCTTGCTCAGCTCGCCGTTAAGGATCAGCTGGCCTTTATCCATATCGATTTTTACCCCCGGCGTCAGGCCGCGATCGCGCAGCATCGCCAGCAGCGGTGGCCGAACCTCCTGTAAGGTTTCCAGTATTTTGCGGCTGGAAGGCGTGGTAGAGGTTTGCGCCACCGTGGGCTGTAATATCCAGCTGATAATGGTGAAGCTAAGCAACAACATCAGGCTTATTGATAACACCTGAACGCCGCGAGAGAAAAAACGCGAAGGTGCGGCGGGTGCCGGAGCTGGTACCGCGGGCGCGACGGTGACGGACACGGGTTGCGGCGCGGTTTGCATCTCTTCCCACGGCTGTTCCGCCTGCGCCAGCGATAGCCAGACGTCGCCCAGCGCAAAGGGAACATCCGGTAATAGCGGATCGATCTGCTCCAGCGGCTCGCCTTCCGCCAGGCGAATGCGGCCTTCCATCGCCTGTAGCTGCCAGCGCTCATCGACAAAGCAGAGCGTGGCATGATGGGATGCCACGCCGCTGTCGGTCAGCTGTAAATCGACGTCATCATGCAGCCCCAGCGTCCAGCGACCGCCGTTAACCGGCAGCGCCGCTCCCTGATGGCGGCCCGTAAGTACGCGTAGCTCAAACATAATCCGCTCCTCAGGCATCGAAAGAGTCAATGTTCTCATCCAGTTCGAGGCGACCCACCACGTTAATGGCCAGGTTGGTTTGCAGTTCGGCAAACGACAGCACCGGTACCTGGTGGAACTCATCCTGTACCAGACCTCGCAGCGGACTGCGTAAGTCCTGCGCCACCAAAAGCACCGCGAATGCTGGCTTATCCGGCGCAAAAGCGTTACGCAGCTGCGCAAGGATGGCCATGGTCTGCTCCTGCGTCAGCGCGAAAAATACTTCGTTTTGCGTCTGGCGCAGCGCGTCACGTAGCTGCTCTTCCATTTCTGGCGTCAATAGCCAGACGTGCAGCCCATCATCCCGCGTGTACTGATAACAAATGTGTTCTTTCAGCGAGATACGAACCAGGTCGGTCAGCAGGCTGATATCGCGCTCGTGCTGGCCGTGTTCAATCAGCGCTTCGGCAATCGCCCGCACCGAGCGCAGCGGAATACGCTCTGCCACCAGGTTTTGCAAAACGTTAGAGAAGCGTGCAATCGGCATGACCCGCTGTAGCTCCTGCGCCAGTTCGGGCTGCTCGCTCTCCAGCCAGCCCATCAGCGCGCGCGTCTCCTGCAGGCCGATAAAATTAGGCGCGCTGGCGTGGATGGCGTTTTCCATCCGCTTCATCAGCAGGTCGTGAAAATTCCAGCGCGGCAGCGTTTCATCCTGCAGGCGCGGATGATCGGCGGGCAGCCAGAGTAAATCCCCTTCTCTTCTGGCGTCGCTTCCCGCCTGCACGCCTTCCTGCTCCGCCAGCGCTTCCTGGCCATAGCGGCTGACGGCCAGCGTGGTCACGCCAAAGGTGCCGATAACGCGAGGGATCTCATATACCGAATAGCGAAACTCGTCGGCGGGAAGCTGCTCCTGAAATTCGATATCAAAAGCGGGCAGCGTAAAGCCGTAGTTATAGACAATACTGTTGCGCAACCGGCGGATGGCCTGCACCAGTTCCAGCGTCTCCGCCGTGCCGCGAGCGCCAGCCGGAAACTGCAACAGATAAGGGCGCGTGGGATTGAACTGACGTAAATCTTCCGTCCCGTTCAGCTCTGGCGGAATCACTTCGTTTTCCATCTGCGGCTGGCTGGCGACCAGCTCGCGGCGCGCGCGCCAGACCTGAAAGCTTCCCGAAGCCAGCGTCAACAAGGCCAGCACGATAAAAACGCCGGTCGGCATCCCCGGCAGTAGCGCAAAACCGAACATGCCCAGCGAGGAGAAAACCCAGGCTTTAGGCTGGCTGGTAAGCTGTTCGGCTATCTCCCGGCCAATGTTGTTATCCATGCTGTCGCCGTCGGAAGAAACGCGGGTAATGATCATCCCGGCGGTCAGGGAGATCAGCAGAGCCGGGATCTGGGCGATCAGGCCGTCACCGATAGTCAGAACGGAATAGGTATGCATCGCATCGCCTGCCGGCATGCCCAGCTGCATCACGCCGATGCTGAAGCCGCCAATCAGGTTGATAAACAGGATAACCAGCCCGGCGATGGCGTCGCCTTTTACAAACTTCATGGCGCCGTCCATTGCGCCGAACAGCTGGCTCTCTTTCGCCAGATCGACGCGTCGACGTTTGGCGGTGTTAACATCAATCATGCCGGCGCGCAGATCGCTGTCGATGGACATCTGTTTGCCCGGCATCGCGTCCAGCGTAAAGCGCGCGGCCACTTCCGCCACCCTTTCCGACCCTTTGGTGATGACCAGAAAGTTAACCACCGTCAGGATCAAAAACATCACCATCCCGACGGCCAGGTTGCCGCCCACCACGAACGTACCAAAAGCAGCAACGATATGACCCGCATCCTGCTGTACCAGGATCTGGCGCGTGGTAGAGATTGAGAGCGCCAGCCGAAACATGGTGGTCAGCAGCAACACCGCCGGAAAGCTGGAAAAGGCCAGCGGCTTGGGCAGATACATCGCCAGCACCACCAGCAGAGAAGAAAGGCAGATATTAACCGCAATCAGCGCATCAATTAGCCCCAGCGGCAGCGGGATAATCAGCATAAAGACAATCGCCAGCGCAAACATTGCGCCAATGATTTCCGAGCGCTGCATCGCCGCCAGCGCTATGCGGTTCAGTATCAGAAACAGGTTGTTCATACCTTCCCCCGCTAGCTTCGCGCCAGCCGGCCTTCGTTATTAATTAGCCGGGTAATGGCGCCGCGCAGCAGCGTCGCCGCTTCCGCCCGATTTTTCTTTTCACGCCACAGCATCAGCGGCATTTCGTTAACCAGCGGCAGCAGGCCGTTCAGAAAACGCATCTGCGCCTGTGGCCGATCGCCCGCGAACTCTTTGCCAATCTCCCCGATGTCGTGCGGTTGCAGGCCCGTTTCCGCGACGTGCAGCAGGCGACGCGCCATATCCAGACCGCTAAGGGAAGAAAGCGGTATCTTTTCGCCGCTGCGCAGGCGGTTTAACAGCTTGTCGCTATGGGCAATCAGCTGCGTCAGCTGTCCCGCCTCGCTCAGACCAAGATGAATTTTGTGCAGCGAGCGGGAAGAGAGCGAAGGCGTTAACGAGGCGATATCTTCCGCCAGCGCACGCTGCAGGGTGCGCAACCCCGGTAAAAACTGCTCGCGGCCAAAGCGTTCCAGCAGGCTGTCGAGGATTACCGCCGCCGACTGGTGCTGGACAATGCCGTGATAATAGAGATGGCGCATCGACTGCTTTTCTGCCGGATCGGTGGTAAAGCTGGCAATCGCCGCTGCCGTGTTCAGCCCTGCACGCACCTTATCGCCAAAGCGTTCGTCCAGCTTGCTCAGCGCGTCGCTGGCGGCCGTCGCGGTGTCGAGATCGCCCGTGCGGTCGGCCTCACGCAGCGTCATGCGCAACAGCAGATCGCAACGTGCCGGATCGTTATCCGCCGCTTCCACCAGCTGGTCTGCTTCTGCGCCGCTATGCTGACTGAGAATGCCTTTTAATGCGCTTAGCCTGGCTTCCAGCTTCTCCTGCTGCTGGCCATCAAGCAGCTGGTAAAGTTCGCCCAGGCGTTCAATTCTCTCTACCGCGCTACGGTTGCTGCGCAGATGCTGGGTATTGATTTGCCGTCGGTTAAGCCCTTTGCTTTTTTTCTCCATCTTTTCGCCGAACATCATGCCGATTTCTTCCAGCGAGTCGCTCAACGACTCGGCCGCCGACTGGGTATTCACCGGTTTTGCCCGCACATCCGCACCTGCCGTGCCCGGGCCATCCTGTTTTAACAGGGTTTTAGTCAGCGCCTGCTGGTACTGAAGAGAAGACTGGATTTTAATCATCCCGGCCTCAGAGGTTGATTTCGCGATATCGTTACGTGGCGGCAAAATGGAATAAGTTCCCGGTAAAAAAGATGAAAGAAAAGAAAATAACCGTGCTGTCCACCTGAAACTTTAAACCTGCGTGACTAGTGTCAAAACTTGCACATGCTTTTTTAATTCGACGCATAAATTTGTCTCAGATAATTCTGAGCTGAAATAAAAAAGCGCCAGATTGCCCGGTTTTACAGTCTTTTTCTTACCTGGCACAACCATTGCTATATGCCCTGTATCCAGACAATTCAGGAGCATTAAAATGTTAACTTCTTCCTCTGCCGAAATTTCTTTATCTGCACCCGCCCCGGTCGCCGTTTTATGGCAGGAAATTCTTTGCCAGCAAAACCGTAAATTGCACAACTTTATTCGCAAACGCGTTTCTAACCGTGAAGATGTAGAAGATATTGCCCAGATGACCTGCGTGGAAGTCCTGCGCAACAGCCATAAATTTTTAGGCGCGTCTCGTCCTGAGACCTGGCTGTTTGGCATTGCTGCTAACCTGATCCGTAACTACTACAAGACGCATCAGAACCGTTTTCTGTTTGACAGCATTAACGAAGAGAACGTGCTGGAGCTGGTTCAGGAGTGCGATCCGAGCGATATTATCGCGAACGATCAGCTGCTTGGCGTGATGGCCGCCTCAATCGATCGGCTACCGGAAGAGACGCGCCGTATGCTGACCATTCTGGTGGAGCGTAACGGCAGCTATCAGGATGTGGCTACCTCACTCAATATTCCGTTAGGAACGGTAAAATCACGGCTTTCCCGCGTGCGCGAAACGCTAAAAAGTACAATAAGCTAATGAAAACCTCTTTTTTTCGCTATTCAGTCTCGGCCTTATTTTTCAAATCGCTCATTTTCAGAGCAGCCTTAAGGCCATTTGACGAAATATTTGCTGTACTCGTCACGTAACGAGTAAAGTTCATAGACTGTTCGACAGGATGTAATAATTTTATCTTATTCTTTATTTTTCACTAATCAGAGAGAGAGATGCTTTCATCTGAAATATTTAGCTTAAATGTCAGTAAAGAACCCTGGGATGGTCGCGCTATTTTGCCGGACTTTGCGCTTGACCGAGTGAACGACGCGATTTATTTGGTGCGTCAGAATGCGCAGCTGGCTTATATCAATAATAAAGCCTGTGAAATGCTCGATTATAAATATCAGGCGCTAATCCGATTAAGCTATTCCGATATTGAAGGCGAACTCCAGGATCCGGACGTGGCGGCGCTCTGGTGGAAACTGAGCCTGCGCCCGGAGGGTATTCGTTTTACCTCGCAACACCGCATGCGCAGCGGCGAGATCATTCCGGTTGAGGTTAACTCCAGCGCCTGGGAACATGAAGGCGAAATGCTGGTTCTC
The DNA here is from genome assembly GCF_019132875.1 of Erwinia phyllosphaerae. GTDB lineage: Bacteria > Pseudomonadota > Gammaproteobacteria > Enterobacterales > Enterobacteriaceae > Erwinia > Erwinia phyllosphaerae. The sequence continues at coordinate 29,987 of NZ_JAHSPF010000012.1, read as the reverse complement.
TGCGTGGTTCGTGACGTGCGCGAGCTGAAACAGCGTACGGAGCGCTATTTACAGCAGGAGCAGCAGTTCCGTTCGCTGGTAGAAAATTCGCCAGATCTGATCGCCCGCTTCGATATCCATCTGCGCTGCCTTTACGCCAATCCGCTGGTGCTGGAACTGATTGGCTGTAGCGAAGACCAGGCGCGCGGCTGGCGGCTGACCGATACGATTCCTTTTGATGAAGTGGGCATGCGCCTGTTTCGGCTGGTTTCCAACACGCTGGCGAGCGGTGAGAAAAGTGAATCCGAACTTGAGGCCCACTATGGCGAGCGCTCTATGGTGCTGCACGTTCGCTGCGTGCCGGAATTTAATCTGCAAGGGGAAGTGGTCACCATCCTGGCGGTAGGACGTGATATCAGTCGCCTGCGGGAAGTCGAAAACGAAGTTCGTGCCGCGCATCATCAGCTGCGCCTGCTGGCCAGCAACCAGCAGGAACGTACCGAGCAGGAGCGTAAGCATATCGCGCGTGAAATCCATGATGAACTGGGCCAGCACCTGACCAGTTTACGAGCCGGGCTTTCCGTCATCGGCATGCAGGCAGAGGTGCCGGAACGGGTCACCAGCCAGGTTGACTATCTGATGACGCTGATCGACAGCACTATTCAGGTGGTACGCGATGTCTCCACGCGGCTGCGGCCAAATATGTTAAATATGGGGCTGGTTCCCGCGCTGGAATGGCTGCGCGACGAGTTTGTGAAAAACGGCGGCTGTAGCTGTATGCTGATCGTGCCGGAAGGCAAGCCGGTTGCCTTGTGCGACCAGGTCGTTACCGCCGTTTTCCGCGTGGTGCAGGAGTCGCTGACCAATATCTCTCGCCATGCGCACGCCAGTAAAGTCTCCATTATCGTTCAGTCCAACCGCGATGCGCTGGTGATTCAGGTGCGCGATAACGGCCGGGGTTTCCAAATGCACAACGTGCGTCACGACGCTTTTGGGCTGCTGGGCATCAAAGAACGGGTGGATATGCTGCGCGGCCAGGTGACCATTACCAGCCGTCCCGGTGAAGGGACGCAGCTGGAGCTGACTATTCCTCTTGCTGTAAAACAGTAAGCATTTTACCTACAGCAGCCGGGAAAACAGGATGAACGAAGTAATAAGGCTAGTGATCGCTGACGACCACGCGCTAATGCGCGAAGGGCTAAAACAGATTTTTGCGCTGGATGACGGCATTGCCGTGGTGGGCGAAGCGGGCGACGGCAGCCAGGTGCTGGAGCGGCTGCGCCTGGGCGGTCTCGATCTGCTTCTGCTGGATATCTCCATGCCCGGCATCAGCGGTGAAGATCTGATTAACCGTATCCATTCCCAGTATGAAAGCCTGCCGATTCTGGTGCTGAGCATGTTTAACGAACCGCAGATTGCCCGACGCGTGCTCAACTGCGGCGCGCTGGGCTATATCACCAAAGATAAAAATCCGGACGCGCTGCTCACGGCGATCCGCAGCGTGGCGCGCGGCTCACGCTATATCGATCATGATTTAGCACAGGAGATTGTGTTTGCCGAATACCAGAATGGCAACCGCGCGCTGCATGAGACCCTGACCACGCGCGAGCGCCAGATCCTGCTGATGCTGGCGCATGGCGAAACCATCAATGCCATTGCTGGCGCGCTGGCGATCAGTAATAAAACCGTCAGCACTTACAAGTCGCGCATGATGGAAAAAATGCAGTTTGGTAGCAATGCAGATATCGTCAGGTATGCGATCAGCCACCGCCTGGTACAGTAGTCGCTTCGGGCGCTGCTGTTGCCGGCGGCGCCTCATCAACTTTTACCGGTTCTTCCGGCTGCCAGGCGCGATGGTGGCGCTTGCTGACTAAAAATATCGGCGTAGCGATAAACAGCAACAGGCTACCCGCCATACCACACACCAGCAAACTGATGCTGCCGGGCCAGCCCGCGCCGGAGGTTAAGCCTGCGATCACCAGCGAAAGGATAAAGAAGAACGACAGCGTCAGGCTGACCGGCCAGATATTGGTGATATCCATATCGCTGAGCGCCATTTTCACCGGCTTCACCGCGCGTTTCTCCGCCTCTTTTTCTGCCCGCATACGCTCTTTTACCGCTTCCAGGTCCAGGCCCGGCGCGATGAAATCCCCCAACTGCTGCGGATGGTGCAGTTCGTCAAATACGCGTGCAATCGGTGGAAACGTAAGCGGCCAGCTTCCGCTGTGAACGCCATAGGTACTTAACGCGGGCAGCGTAATACGCGGCAGCTGCACAGGCTGCAAATATCGATTGTTATACACCACCCAGCTCTGACGCGTTTGCCCACGCATCACGTGATAAAGACGAAAGCGATCCGCTGGCGGATAGTGCAGATGGCTGACGCGCGCCAGCATCGTAGGGATATGATGATAGCGGCAGTAGTTCACTCTCCCCTGCCCTTGTGCAGCCAGCAGCACGCCCAGCGCAGGCAGAAAATACCAGGAAGTCCCCTCTGCGGCGGTCGGGCCGTTCAGGTGCTCAAGAAATTTTGCCTCGCTGCTGCCGTGCAGATGTTCCGGCCACCAGCTCCAGCTACGGCTAATTACCCGCTCGGTAGGAACGCGGAAGACCCCCATCGGTTCTGTTTCAGTGGGCAACATGGCAAAGGGAAAAACTTTGCTAAAAAAGGTCAGCGCGTCGTCCGGGCCATCCCATTCGCCGCCCGTATCCATTCCGTGCAGATTATTAGTCAGCTCGGCCCAGCCGTTTTTGCCCAGCAGATCTATTTGATATTTGGTATCCGCCAGCCGTTTGCCCAGCCGGAGAATAGTCGACGGAATATCCGCCAGCGGCAGCTCGGGTACCGCAATAGTTGTTTCTGTTTGTTCTTCCATACTGCAATAATCCCCAAAGGCGAATGCCCGCGCTCCCGTTAAATAAAATAGAAAACCGTAGCAAGGCTGAAAATAACAGATAGCGGCTTACGCCGGACAAGGCCGACGCGCCTGAAATTTGGCTTAAGTTTAAAAAATCAGTTAATTCAAGGTATTATACGTAGAAATCGTTTTAGCTGGCAACCACTGTAATAGCTCGTTTCGAGCCACCAGGCGGCAGTTTTTATAAATGGTTATTCATTCTGAAAATACGCTTTAAAAAGAAAAGGTAAGCGTAGACGAGTGCAACGCAAAAAAGTGGGCAGAAAAATAAAAACAAAAATACAGAATTTTATTTTCTGTTAAGTGAAATTTCCGTAAAAGAAAAGACCTTTTTTACAGACCTTACCGTGCGAAAGAGAGAGTTAAAACTCCGCCGCAATTATCAGCTTTTTGAAATGACTTAGCTGATTGACCCAGGCTGCCTTACACCACTCCCACAGCAACTCTTACGGCGACTCAACCCCCCGGCCAGCAGCAAGGGCTGAGCGGATAAGCGGACCGTTTTCGCGCATGGACGCGCGAAACGAGCTTACAGGGACGTATTCACTGCGTGTCCGTGTTCCGCTCAACCCTTGCTGCCTTACACCGATCCCACAGCAATTCTTACGGCGACTCAACCGCTCAAACCTTGCTGCCTCACGCCGGTCTCGCAGCAAAGCTACGCTTCCGGCACCTGAGCACCTGAGCAACTCAACTCCGCCTCAAATCACCATCTGCAACAGCAGGCATCCCGCCAGGCCACACAACGCAATAATCGTTTCCAGCACTGACCAGGAACGCAACGTCTCGCCAATAGTCAGATTAAAATACTCTTTAAACAGCCAGAACCCCGGATCGTTAACGTGCGAAAAGATTACGCTTCCTGAGCCAACCGCAATCACCATTAGCTCAGGACTGACGCCGGTGGTCGCAATAATCGGGGCCACAATGCCGCCAGCGGTAATAGCCGCTACGGTCGCCGAACCCAGCGCCAGACGCAGCGCGGCCGCGATCGACCAGGCCATAAAAATAGGCGAGACCGCACTGCCTTCCATCAGGCTGGCGATATATTTATCCACGCCGCTGTCTACCAGCACCTGCTTGAAAGCGCCGCCGCCGCCAATAATTAACAGCATCATGGCAATAATTTTAATCGCGTCGCCCAGCGTGGCCGTCACCTGCTCCATCGTCCGGCCACGATTCAGACCAAAAGTAAAAATGGCAATCAGCACCGCAATCAGGGTCGCCATAATCGGATCGCCGAAAAATTCCGCATAGGGCAGTAACGCGTGGCCTTTCGGCAATGCCATCTCCGCCACCGCGCGCACTGCCATCAGCACTACCGGCACCAGCGATGTCCAGACGCTGACCGCAAACGTCGGCATCTCCGCTTCGGTAAAGGTTTTAGGATTGTACAAACCTTGCGGGACAGGCTTATCGATGCTCTTCAGAAAACGAGCCAGAACCGGCCCGGCCAGAATCACCGTCGGGATCCCTAACAGCGTACCAAACAGCAGCGTTTTGCCCATATCCGCATGAAACAACGTTGCGATAGCCGTCGGCCCCGGATGCGGTGGCAAAAAACCGTGCGTCACGGAAAGCGAAGCCGCCATCGGCACGCCGACAAACAGCAGCGGCACGCGCGCCGCCGCCGCAATTGACAGCACCAGCGGCAGCATCAATACAAATCCTACCTCGTAAAACAGCGCAAAGCCTACGGTAAACCCCGTCAGCACCACCGCCCACTGAATGCGCTCCTTGCCAAATTTCTCAATCAGCGTGGTCGCAATGCGCTGCGCCCCGCCGCAGTCGGCCAGCAGCTTACCCAGCATCGCGCCAAAGCCCATGATCAGCGCCAGGCTACCCAGCGTGCCGCCAACCCCCGCTTTAATCGACGTGATAACCTTGTTCACCGGCATACCCTGCATCACCCCTACCGCCAGCGCGACCAGAATAAGAGCGATAAAACCATTTAGCTTAAAACGGATCATGAGTAGCAACAGTAGCGCTACGCCGATAACGACAAACAGGATAGGCATGATTTTCTCTCCGGCTGCCTGTTGGCGGCCCTTGTTATAATGCCGCCCAAACGGTCAAGGCGGATGCAGAGGCGCAAATACGGCATTTGCTGTCGGGATGTTAACGGTAACATCCCGCAACTAAAACAGGCCAGGAGAGGGGAATTTACATTTTGAGATGAAGGTCAAACTTTTGTTACGGCTTAAGGCAGTAACGATAAAGAGCACGCTTTATTTCCACAGCAGCAATCTAATGCCTGCCGCACCAAAGAACAGCGCAAAGATGCCTTCGATAAGACGACGGAGTCGCAGATATACCCTTCCGGCAGCAGCCGTTGAAAACAGCAGTGCATAGCTGCCAAATACCAGCATCCCCAACAAAGCACAGCCGCCAACAATGAGCGGCAGCACTATCGCGCTCGCGCCAGGGTGCATACCTAAAGAGATAATCGCCAGCCAGACCAGAATTGCTTTTGGGTTAGCCAGGTGCAGTAACAGACCCCGGCGATACAGCAAAGCAAGCGACGTTGTTGTGCCGCTACTGGCTATTTTATTTTCGCCTTTTTTCCCGGCGCTGCGGGCTGCCTTGTAGGCCATCCACAACAGATAACAGCCGCCAACAATCTTGATCGCCACCAGCGCCTGCGCCCAGGCCAGCAACAGCGTTGAAAGCCCGCACGCCACCAGAATGGCCCAGAACACCGACCCCGTTATCACGCCTGCGGCCAGCGCCAGCGCGGGCAGTCGACCTTGCCGCATAGCCACGCCCATGATAGCCATGTTGCTCGGCCCCGGGCTGGCCGTTCCCAGCAGATAAGCCAGATACACAGGCAGTAATGTTAACAGCAGCGACATGGTGCACCCTTATTGTGGTCAACGGTCACTCACAAAGTAACCCGGTCGATATTGATATGGGACAAAAAATTTAGCTTAAGTAAAACGCAAATGTAACAAAATGATTCTGTATGCATCAGGATACGTTTTTATGGTTTAACATTTACAATGTCTGACACAGGAAAAGGTTGCTAACCGTGACTACATCGCGTTGATAACAACCACTAATGCAATCTTTAATCCCACAATATCCAAATGGCAACATTACAATAACATTACTGGCAGAAGGGACGTTAATCCGCCTTTTAATTTCCAATTTGTGCGCTTATTCGCACGATTGATATTCTGTTAAGTTACAGGCCAGGGCGCTATTATAAATAAAAAGATTAGTTAACTTTTTTATTTATCCGTTGCCCTGTGACCGTACAAAAGTAATGAAAACGCTTTCACCGGTTGAAAAGCACATTAATTTTACATAAATGCAGCAAGAGGTAATTATCATTTAACAGTAATCACAATTAATTTAACGCAACGGTGAAACAATTCATCGCAAAGATCTATGCTGTTATCTCTGAGATCCCGATTACTGTTGCTACTCCTTCTCCCGATTTGGTCTCAGGATCAAACTTCGTTGAAATACCCGCATCACAAGGGCTGCATTGCAAAATGTATGTAGAGCCATTGTTAACATGCGGTAAATAAAAAAGAAAAGGCAGTTTATGTTAGATCGAGGTAAGCAATGTTTGGATTAGATGCGTTCCACCTGGCGAGGATACAGTTCGCGTTTACCGTCTCCTTCCATATTATCTTCCCGGCTATTACCATCGGGCTTGCCAGTTTTCTGGCAGTGCTGGAAGGTTTATGGCTGAAAACCAAAAACGAGGACTATCGCGACCTCTACCATTTCTGGTCGAAAATCTTCGCCGTTAACTTTGGTATGGGCGTCGTGTCCGGCCTGGTGATGGCATACCAGTTCGGCACCAACTGGAGCGGCTTCTCGCAGTTTGCGGGCAGCATCACCGGTCCGCTGCTGACTTATGAAGTGCTTACCGCATTCTTCCTCGAAGCTGGCTTCCTGGGCGTGATGCTGTTTGGCTGGAACCGCGTGGGACCTGGCCTGCACTTCTTTGCGACCTGTATGGTTGCCCTGGGCACCATCATCTCGACGTTCTGGATCCTCGCGTCTAACAGCTGGATGCAAACGCCACAGGGCTACGCTATTCAGAATGGCCTGGTGGTTCCGGTTGACTGGTTCAAGATTGTCTTTAACCCCTCGTTCCCGTTCCGATTGCTGCACATGTCCACCGCGGCTTTCCTGGCGAGCGCCTTCTTTGTTGGCTCGTCTGCTGCATGGCACCTGCTGCGCAAAAACGACACGCCTGCAATCCGCAAAATGCTTTCAATGGCACTGTGGATGGCGCTGATCGTTTCGCCAATCCAGGCGGTACTGGGCGATGCTCACGGTCTGAATACGCTTGAGCACCAGCCAGCGAAAATTGCGGCTATCGAAGGCCACTGGGAAAACCCACCGGGTGAACCGACGCCGCTGATCCTGTTCGGTATTCCGGATATGGAGCAGGAAAGAACCAAATACGCGCTGGAAATCCCTTACCTGGGCAGCCTGATCCTGACGCACAGCCTGCATAAACAGGTTCCGGCGCTGAAGACCTTCCCGAAAGAAGATCGTCCTGACTCGCTGATTGTGTTCTGGTCGTTCCGCGTCATGGCGGGCCTGGGCATGCTGATGATCCTGCTGGGCGTGGTTAGCCTGTGGCTGCGTTATCGCAACCGCCTGTACACCTCTCGTCCGTTCCTGTGGTTTGCGTTGCTGATGGGCCCGTCTGGCCTGATCGCGCTGCTGGCCGGCTGGTTCACTACCGAAATTGGCCGTCAGCCGTGGGTGGTTTATGGCCTGCTGCGCACGAAGGATGCGGTATCGGCGCATGGCGACATGCACATGAGCATCAGCCTGATCGCCTTTATCGTGGTCTATACGTCAGTATTCGGCGTGGGCTATACCTACCTGTTTAACCTGATTAAGAAAGGGCCAAAACAGGGCGAAGGCGACGATCACCATGAGCCTGAAGGCGGCCCTGGCACACGTCATACCCAGGCGCGTCCGCTGTCTGCCGTGAAAGAAAAGTTAAGCGCGGAAGAGGATAAATAACGTGGGCATTGATACTTCTATTATCTGGTTCACCATCATCGTGTTCTCGACGCTGATGTACATTGTGATGGATGGTTTTGACCTGGGTATCGGCATTCTGTTTCCTTTTAACAAGGATGCCGGTGAGCGCGATCTGATGGTTAACACCGTCGCGCCGGTCTGGGACGGTAACGAAACCTGGCTGGTGCTGGGCGGCGCGGCGCTGTATGGCGCCTTCCCGCTGGCCTATGCGGTGATTCTGGACGCGCTGTCCGTTCCGCTGACCCTGATGCTGATCGGTCTGATTTTCCGTGGCGTCGCCTTTGAGTTCCGCTTCAAGGCGACCGAAGAGCACCGTGCGTTCTGGGATAAATCTTTTATCGTTGGTTCGTTCCTGGCGACGTTCAGCCAGGGCGTGGCGCTGGGTACCTTCATCAACGGCTTTGAAGTGACGAACCGTGCCTACAGCGGCCCTGAGCTGCTGTGGCTGACGCCGTTCTCTCTGTTCTGTGGTCTGGGTCTGGTTGTGGCGTACGCGCTGCTGGGCAGCACCTGGCTGATCATGAAAACCGAGAACGAGCTGCATCGCAAGATGACGGCCATCACTAAACCACTGCTGCTGGTGCTGCTGGCTATTATCGCCATCGTCAGCGTCTGGACGCCGCTGGAGCACGCGGACATCATGCATCGCTGGTTTACGCTGCCTAACCTGTTCTGGTTCCTGCCGGTGCCGGTGCTGGTGCTGCTGGCTTCTATGGCGCTGCTGCGCGCGCTGAAGCGTCATGCGCACTACTCACCGTTCCTGCTGACGCTGGCGCTGGTTTTCCTGGGCTTTACCGGTCTGGGCATCAGCGTGTGGCCGAACATTATTCCACCGCATATCACTATCTGGATGGCGGCTTCACCACCGCAGAGCCAGGGCTTTATGCTGGTTGGCGGACTGTTGATTATTCCGGTGATCCTGGCTTACACCTTCTGGAGCTACTACGTGTTCCGCGGAAAAATCAATCCAAACGAGCACTATCACTGATTCATTGTCTGGTTCTCTCCTGCCCCACTGGCAGGAGAGAAAGTTAGCTGGAGGAAAGTATGGTTGAAACACAACAGACACTTAAACTGCCGGTGTGGAAACGCATCCTGTGGATGGTTCTCATCTATGCCGGTAGCGTCATGGCGCTGGGCGTTGTCGCAACGCTGTTCCGCTTTATGATGACCGCTGCGGGTATGAAGTCACACTGATACTCCAGCCAGCCTTGCCCTCTCTTTTGGGCGCGCTTCTTTACAAGGGTCGACTATTGTCGGCCCTTTTCTTTACATCATTCATAATTTTACACATAAACGCAGCGGCAACGCCTTTTTGATGGTCTATGCTTTTACTTCATCCATGAGGAAATCATGTCACTAAGAAGGAGGCACTATGAGTCTGTTAGATAAAGCCAACGATAAAGCCGAAGAAGCGCTGGGCAAAGGCCAGGAGCAGTTTGGTAAAGCCGCTGAGTCTCCGGAGCATGAGTTCAAGGGCAAGGTACGCCAGGGTGCCGCGAAAGCCTCTTATGCTGTCGATGACGCGCTTGACTGCGTAAAAACCAAAACCCAGGACGCGCCGTTCGTTTCACTGGCCATTGCTGCCGGTATCGGCTTCCTGGCGGCGAAAATCTTCGGTGGTCGCCGTTAAGAAACGCTCTGCAACAGGATCTGCTTTTCCTGTTACGCGCTGCTGCGAGTATCTCGTAGCCTGAGGGCCGGTCTTCCGGCCCTTTTCTTTTGCCTGCTATACGCTCATTTTCTTTCCTCTTCCCCTTTTAGCCCCTCTCTAAACCGTGATCCATCTATAAAAATTGAACTTTTTAGCAAAATTGAAACTTATTCAGCACTATTTATAACAATATGCTTTCAGTTTAGTGGTTTCATTCCGGCTAAGCGTCCTTCCCGCTTTAAGTCAGCGCTTCTGACCGCTTTGCAAGAGTCGCACAGGAGATAATGCTGACAGCAGCGTGGTGGCCGTAACCTGGCCGTCTTCACAGGGCCAGCGCTATCACTAAAACAAGGTCTCCTACTATGAAAAGCAAATTACCGACAACCACGCTAAAAAGAACTGTGGCGTTCTGTGGTTTTGGCTTACTGCTGGCTTCTCACCAGGCGCTGGCGGACTATACGCCGCTGAGCATCGACTCGCCGTATGCCTTTGGCGACTGGGGCGGCAACCGAACCCAGCTGGAGCAGGAAGGTATACAGTTTCAGGTGAACTACACCATGGAATCCGCCAGCAATTTTTCCGGCGGCTATAACCAGTCAAGCAGCGCACGCTATACCGATCAGTGGGGCTTTGGCACCACGCTGGATCTGGAAAAACTGCTGAACTGGACCGATACCCAGTTTCAGGCCACCATCACCAGCCGTAACGGCCAGGATTTAACGCAATATATTAACGATCCGCGTTCCGGCGGGCTCTCTTCCGTGCAGGAAGTCTGGGGACGCGGGCAGACCTGGCGCCTGACCCAGTTCTGGCTGAATAAGGGCTTCTTCGATCATGCGGTAGAAGTAAAAGCGGGTCGCGTGACCGTGGGCGAAGATTTTGACAGCTGGCCAAGCAAGTTCCAGAACCTGGCGTTTGGCGGTGGCCAGGCGGGTAACTGGCGCGGCGATCGCTGGTATAACTGGCCTGTTTCCCAGTGGGGCGGCCGCGTGAAGTTTAATTTCACGCCGGAGGTATTCCTGCAGGTTGGTTTCTATAACCAGACCGCCTCTAACTACGACACCGGCAACGGCTTCCGTCTGGATGGCAGCCCGACGCTGGGCAACCTGGTCCCGGTTGAACTGGGCTGGGAACCGCAAATTGGCCCGGACAAGCTGGCCGGTAACTACCGCGTGGGTATGTACTACTCGTCGGTGAAAGGCAATAACTACAGCTCCTACAGCAACGGCCAGTACGGCGAAGATAACCACTCTTACGGCGGCTATCTGCTGTTACAGCAGCAGCTGATGGCGATGAATGGCGACAACAAACGCGGTCTGGGCATCGTGGCTCAGGGGGTAATGAACGATCATAAAACCTCTAAAACCGATAACTACCAGTCGCTGGCGCTGGTCTGGACTGGCCCATTCGATGCTCGTCCTGAAGATGAGATCGGCGTTGGCGCGGCACGTATTCACGTCAACAGCGATTACAGCAAGATGCTGCGTCAGACCAATCAGGAAAACGGCGTAAACAGCTATGATAATCCAACCTATCTGCCTATCCAGAGCGGTTCGGAATATGACTATGAGATCTACTATAACGCTCACGTCACTAACTGGATGAACCTGCGTCCAAACCTGCAATACGTTTCTTCACCGGGTGCGGTAAGCGAAGTGAAAGATGCGTTTGTGGGCGGCATTACCGCGACCATCAACTTCTGATCCGGTCGATAAACTAATGGCGAACATTATCGTTCGCCATTTTTCGTTTTATGCCGCTTCTATTCCATCGACTTCAGCTGCGCGCGGGGCGTAAAGAAGCGTCGGTAAGCCAGATAACCCGCCACGATAGTCGCCACGCTGGCCGTGCCCAGCAGCATAAAAGTCACCATAATCTGGTATTTAATCGCTTTTACCGGATCGATACCGGCAAAAATCAAACCCGACATCATTCCCGGCAGGCTGACCAGACCGACAGTTTTGGCGGCGTCAACGCCAGGGATCATCGCGGAACGGATGCTGTCGCGGATAATGCTGGCGGAAGCCAGTTTGACCGAAGCGCCCAGGCTAAGCATTTCCTGTACTTTTTGCTGATTGTCGCTGAAGCGCTGGTTCAGATTGTTGTAGCACAACCCTACCGCCACCATGGCGTTGCCCGCAATCATGCCGGAAACAGGGATCACCTGCATCGGCATAAATTCAATCGAGCCGCTCATGACTAAAATGACCAGCGTTAAGGTCGTACTTAGCGTAATAGCGATAAACGACAGCACAAACGCGTTGTCGATATTGCGGCTGCGCTTGCGGGCGTTTAAGGCTGCATTAACGCAGATAAACAGCACCATCAATACCGTCAGCGCGGCGTTCTGTAAGTCAAAGATATATTTCAGGACATAGCCGACAATAACCAGCTGCACAATGGCGCGCGACACGCTCCAGATAATATCTTTTTCCAGCCCCAGCTTCTCTTTGCGGCTAACGAACAGCGCCACCAGAACCAGAATCAGCGCCAGCCCCAGCGACTCATTGGTAATATTATGCTGATTCATCGGCATCTCTCCTTGCTGGCGGTCGAAGGCTGATAACGCGCTGCGCCTCTCCGATTTCCCGCGCGTCGTGACTAATCCAGATCGCCGCCGTCCCCTTTTCTTTTACCAGTCCGGCAATAAGCTGATTGATAATCTGCTTATTTTCTTCATCCAGCGCGCTGGTAATTTCATCCAGCAGTAAAATATCCGGCAGGAATTGCAGGTTACGCAGCAGCGCTATCCGCTGCTTTTCTCCGCCGGAAAGCTGGCCGATCTTCTTTTCCAGTATGTCTGACGGCAAATTGACCTGGCGCAATCCGCTCTTTAACGCCGCAGCCTCTACTTTTTTTCGGCGAATTTGCCAGGGTAAAGCCAGGTTGTCATACACCGTTTCGCCAAACAAAACCGGCGTCTGGAAGCAGTAAGAAACCTGCTGTCGATAGCTTTCCGGCTTCAGCTCGCTTATTGCCCTGCCCTGAAAGAAAAGCGTTCCGCCGTCAGGCTCCAGCAGCGAGGCGATAATTTTTAATAAGGTGCTTTTGCCGCTGCCGGATGGCCCGGTCAGCCAGACGAACTCACCTGCATCAAGCGTAAAGGAAACGGGTGCCAGCAAGGTTACGCCCTGCTGGCTGTAAGTAACACCCTGCACGTTAAGCAGGGGGAACGTTTCTGACATTTTCGTTAATCCAAAAAAATTGCGGCGATCATAACGCGAAAAGGCGACAAGTTGTCGCCTTTCAAGCTGCTTATAAACCTACACAGGCCGTATATTTCGGCATTTTTGCAGCAACACTACAGCCTTCTGGCAGCGGAGGCGAACTGGATAAGCGGACCCTTTACCCGAACCTTATTGCTGCTTCGAAGCGTAACTCAGCACTACCGGGTCGTCAGGAAGCTTAGTAAAGCGGGTAACGATCTGATGAAAATCGGCCTCGGGATTAAGCGTCGCAAAGCGGGCTGGATAAAGATCTTTGGCCAGTATCTCCATCCCGATAATATTGTAGGGATGGTTATAAAAATGATGATAAATACCGTATGCCCTGCCTTCTTTCACCGGCGTGATTTGCTGCAGGCCAGTACGGTTAATCAGTTTATTAAAGGTAACGGCGACGTCGTTAAGGGAAACGTTATAACCGAACGGCAGTACGTTATTATTCGGACGTTTAGAACCCGACATAATATAAACGTCCGGCTTCATGGCGATAATTTTTTCCAGCGCGACAAAACCTGACGACCCCGGCAGCAGGCTGGAGCCAATGTTTTTGCCGCCAACCGCCTCTACCAGCCCGCCCCAGCCGTTGTGGCCGTGAGTAAAGCAGCAGCTGTCCGAGTTACCCGCAATAGGTTCAATAAATACCGTCGGCTTCTGTTTTACCTGAGCAATCTGCTGCTGGATAGCATCCCAGCGCTGGTGATAAAAATCGGTATACTCTTTCGCACGGGCTTCCTGATTAAGCACCTTGCCCAGCAGGGTAACGCTGTTAGCCGTGTTTTGTGCCGGATGAAGTTCATAATCAACAAACACCACCGGAATATGCAGCCGCTGCATCGTATCCAGCACGCCGGTCTGCTTTAGCGCGGCTTTGGCACGCAGCTGAGCGATCATCAAATCCGGCTTTTCAGCGATAACGCTTTCCAGGTTAACCTGCCCCTGGTCATTAAAACCCATATCCAGGATCTTCGTTGCTTCCGGCCAGGCTTTCTTCAGCAGATCCCAGGTCTGCGGATCCTGCTTTTTCGGCAAATTATTCCAGGCTACCACGCGACGGAAAGGATCTTCACGATCCAGCAGCGCTAAGGCTAAAACATCGCGGCCATCCTGCAAAATGACATGCTGCGGCTCCTTATCCAGCGTGACTTTCTGATTATCCATATCGGTAATCTGCAAGGGATAGGTGGTGGCCGCACAGCCAGCAGAAATGACCAGCGAGCTGGCCAACATCCAGGAACGAATTGTCACGTAGCGTCTCCATAAGAACAATATCGATAATTATTAACAAATATACCGCTAAAACGAACGATTATCATTCTTTTTGTGCTGGCAACCGGACGAAAGTGTTTGAATGTAAAGGAATATTTTATAAAGCAGGATTCAGGCAGGCGGCGCGGCGCTCCGCAACCAGCCCTGCCCGTTTTAAATACGCTGATTACTGCCCGCTGCGTGGCTTTTTCGCTGGCCAGCAAATAAACAGCAGCCCGCTAAAGATAAGCACTACCCCTGCCAGTTTCCCCCAGCGGAAAGGCTCATGAAGCGCCGGTAAAAAAAGCGCCGCGGCCCACACCAGGACATAGCTTAGGCTCAGCAGCGGATAGGCTTTGCTGAGCGCGACCCGTTGCAGCGCCAGCAGCCAGCAGAGCATTGACAGCGCATAGGCCGCCAGCCCGCCAGCCAGCCCGATGACGGCAGGAGAAAACGTTAAGAGTGCCGGGAAAAAAGCCGCCGGATCGCTGGCGGCAGGCAGGTTAATCATCGACCAGCGCATCAGCAGCTGCGCCCCGCTTACCAGTAAAACGCTACACAGCGCCAGTAAAATTCCCATCAGGCCCAGGCCCCCATCACCGCTACGCCCGCTACAATCAGGCCGATACCCAGCCAGTGCCGCACAGAAACGGGCTCTTTCCATAGCCAGCGGGCCGCCAGCGCAATAAAGATAAAATTCAGGCTCAGCATGGGGTAAGCCACGCCGACCGGTACCTGTTGCAATATTCGCAGCCAGACCAGCATCGCGCAGCCCAGCAGCAGCACGCTTAGCCCCAGCCAGAACAGCAAATGCCATTTCCCTTTCAGTAAGCCATGATGCGCCGCCTGCTTTTGGCAAAGCTGTCCGGCGCAGCTCAGCAGGCTGGCGAAAACGATCAGCAGAATATTCATGGCTGCTGCGAGTATTGACAGACGATCAGGCGTCCCTTGCGGTAAACGGCATCCGCCTGCGGCACATCAGCATCCGGGTTCTGGTTATCCCGCTGCACTATCATCACCAGCGACACGCTACCCTGTCTCCTGTACTGCTGTAGCCAGGCAGCAAGCTGTCCGGCAGGAATAAACTTGTGGCTGGCATCCGGATAGCTAAGGCCATACTGCATTTCGCCCGGCTGGGAATAAAGAATGATATCGCTACGTCGTAGCTCCCATGCCAGCGTAGAGGCCATGCCGGGCGTGTTCGCCAGGATAAAGTGGCTTGGGGCCAGCTCGCTTTTCATCTGGCGAACGAACTCCTGCGGCAGCTTGCCTTCTCTGACATGCTCCGGAATGGCTTGCCCTACGACCAGCGCCAACGCCAGCGGACAACAGGCCGCCAGCAGCCAGCGTCGTTCGGGCGTTTTTAACGTTAGCAGGCCGCATAATCCCCACAGCAAAAACGCGCCCGCGGCCAGCACTACTCTGAATAGTTCATGATGGCTATAAACGGGATGTTTCGCCGGGCCCCACGGTGCCAGGAAAATCAGTACCGTGATGGCGCAGAGCGCGCCGAAGAGCAGGTTAATCCAGCCGTTAACTTTTAACGCCCTTCCTTTGGCTGCCACTACGGCCAGCGCCTGCTGCGCCATTAAGGCGGCCAGCGGCGCAAAGCAAGGCAGGATATAGGTGGGCAGTTTACCTTTAGCGATGCTGAAAAACAGCAGCGGCATTATTGTCCAGCTCAGCAGATAAAAAGCGCCCGGCGTTTCACGCCGTTGCTGCCAGCCGCTGCGTAGCGCGCCGGGCAAGAGTCCCAGCCACGGAAGGCACCCTAACACCAGTACCGGCAGGTAATACCAGAAAGGCGCCTTATGCTGCGCGTTGTCTTCCGCAAAGCGCTGAATATGTTCAACCCAAAAAAAGTAGTGCCAGAAATCAGCTTCACGTTGCGCAATAGCGATGGCCCAGGGCGCGCTGATCAGCGCTGCACCAACGATAGCCAGCGGCCCAAACAGCAACAGCTCTTTGAAACGCTTTTGCATAATGGCAAACGGTAAAATAGCGATAACCGGCACCGCCAGCGCCAGGAAGCCTTTGGTCATAAAGCCCATGCCGCACGCCAGCCCCAGCAGCAGCCAGGCCAACACTTTTTTTGCCGTGCCGCGCGCGTTTATCGCCAGCCAGTAACAGCACATAGCCGCCACCAGCCACAGTGTGATCATTGGATCGAGCACCGCATAGCTGCCGACGCCATAAACCAGCAGGCTGCTAAGAAAGATGATGCCCGCCAGCAGCGCAGTGGTGCGCCGCTGCCAGATGCTGAGCGTGAGCCAGTAAACCAGCAGGGCGGAAAGCGTAATGGAAAAAACGGAGCCAAAGCGGACGGCAAAATTAGTGTGGCCAAAAATCAGCTGACTAATATTGTTAATCCAGTAACCGGCAATGGGTTTTTCAAAATAGCGAAGATCGAAAAAATGCGGCACAACCCAGTTACCGTTGACCAGCATTTCACGGCTGATTTCAGCATAACGGGTCTCATCGGGTTGCCAGAGCGGGCGAAACTCCAGCGGCACCAGGTAATACAGAGCAAACAGCAGCACCAGGAGAAGACCATTTCTCATTTTCATTGCTCCATTACTCCCCTACTCCATTAATTGTTCGCATCCAAGCCATCCTTCACGACCAGCAAGGCTGCGCCGCACAATTTTTCCTGTCGGTAGATGGCTGATATTTTCAGGCAGCAATTCGCTTAGCGGGCAAAAGCAAATGCCCTCACGCTCGGCCAGCGTCAACAGCTGGTCAAACATGTCGCTCATGACAATGCCTTCCACTTCGGCATGAATAGTGTAAACCGGCGTGCCCTTATCCTCTTTTATCTTCCTGATAATAAAGTCGTTGAACGCTTCCTTGCTGACGGAAGAGCCAACCACTTCATCCCATGTGGGCAAGGTGACCGGAATCTGTACCGTTCCCGTACCGCCATTTTCCAGCAGCGGCAAAAACGGTCTGCTGCCGCGGCAGTCGCTGTTATAGCTGAAGTGAAAAGGTTCCTTAGCGTCGACCACGCGCTGGTCGGCCCGCCAGCCCGCTACGGCTGAACAGGTGACGGGCTGGCCGATAAGGGTACTTAAGGCGTCCTTGCCCAGGGCAATTTGCCGTGACAGCTCGTCAGGCGACCAGACGCCTGCCCAGGTTTGCCAGGCAAAATGATCCCAGGCATGTAGCCCGACCTCGTGCTCTTCCGCCGTTTTTTTCAGAATATCGCGCTGGCCCTTGCCAATGATGCGGCCAGGCCAGGCGGTACCTGCCAGCAGAATGTCCCAGCCATACAGCGAGGCGGCGTTGGAGCGCAGCATTTTCCACAAGAACTTTGGCTTTAACAGACGCCATAAATGGCGTCCCATATTGTCCGGGCCAACGCTGAAGAAAAAACTGCCGCGGGTACGATGCCGCTTAAGGATTTCCAGTAGTCGGGGCACGCCATCACGCGTGCCACGCCACGTATCAACATCAATACGAAGCCCGACTTTTATCATTGAGCTTTTTCCACGTCTTCAACGGTGCGTAAGAAGAAGTCCAGCGTCGCGTCGATGGTTTTTTCCATTTTCACTTCCGGCGTCCAGTTCAGCAGGCGGCGAGCGTTACGTATGGCTGGCTTACGGTGTTCAACGTCCTGGTAGCCTTTACCATAATAGGTGCTGCTTTCAACCTCGCGGAAACCGGCAAACGGCGGGAAGCTGTCGCGCAGTGGATGACGATCGAAGCTGGCCAGCAGCTGCTCTGCCAGCTCTTTAATGCTCGCTTCGTTGTCCGGGTTACCGATATTGATGATCTGGCCGTCGCAGTTATTGTTTTTGTTTTCAATAATGCGGAACAGCGCTTCTACACCATCGCGGATGTCGGTAAAGCAGCGCTTCTGGCGGCCACCGTCGATCAGCTTAATCGGCGAGCCTTCTACCAGGTTGAGAATAAGCTGCGTGATGGCGCGGGAACTGCCGATACGTGCGGCGTTCAGGTTGTCCAGACGCGGCCCCATCCAGTTAAACGGCCTGAATAAGGTAAAGCGCAGGCCTTCTTTATCGCCATAGGCCCAGATCACGCGGTCCAGCAGCTGTTTAGAAACGGAGTAGATCCAGCGCTGTTTATTGATTGGCCCGACCACCAGGTTAGAGTGATCTTCATCGAAGTTGGCATCGGTACACATACCGTAAACTTCAGAAGTGGAAGGGAAAATAATGCGCTTTTTGTATTTTACGCAGTCGCGGATAATCTTCAGGTTTTCTTCAAAATCCAGCTCGAAAACGCGCAGCGGATTGCGCGTATATTCAATCGGCGTGGCGATAGCGACCAGCGGCAGAATGACGTCGCATTTTTTAATGTGATATTCAATCCACTCTGAATGGATGCTGATATCGCCTTCGACAAACTGAAAACGCGGGCGGCCGATAAAGCGGCTAATCGCGTCCGAACCGATATCCAGACCGTAGACTTCGAAGTTATCGTCCTGCAGCAGACGCTCTGTCAGATGATTACCGATAAACCCGTTAACGCCAAGGATCAACACGCGGGTACGGCGCTTAATAACGGAGGCAGGCTGATTGCTTAGCAGCGCGCCATTCACCAGCCCAAGCGTTTGCGCCAGCTGTGAGCCCTGCATGTAAACGCCATTCTCACTCTGGCCGGTGATCACTTCCAGCGCATCCTGGCCGCAGGCGATAATCAGCGGGTTGGCGGACAGCACGGTACCCGCTTTTGCCGCAGGCAGATCGCGTCTGACCTTACCTTTCCAGATAATAAATTTTGCCGAGCCAATATAGCCAAAAGCCCCCGGCCACGGATCGGTGACGGCGCGAACCAGGTTATTGATAGTTTCCGCTGGCTTCGTCCAGTCGATACGGCCATCATCCGGCGTACGGCGGCCCACGCGGGTAGCCTGACTTTCATCCTGAGGACGTTCGGCAACCTTCCCTTCTTTCAGCGCTGGTAGCGTCTCGCCCAGTAGCTGTTCGGCCGCAGCGTTAAGCTTGCGGTGCAGCGTCAGCGCATTATCTTCCTCGGCGATAGCAACGGTGTGCTGGGCCAGAATAGCACCTGCATCAGCGCGCGCCGTCATACGGTGCAGCGTGACGCCCGTTTCGGTTTCGCCATTTACCAGCGCCCAGTTCAGCGGCGCGCGGCCACGGTATTTTGGCAGCAGCGACCCGTGCAGATTGAAGGCACCGGCGCTGGCGCAGTTCAGGATCTCTTCACACAGCAGGTTGCGGTAGTAGAAAGAGAAAATAACGTCCGGATTCATCGCCTTAATACGATCTATCCAGAGCGGATGATTGACTTCCTCAGGGGCAAAAACAGGAATACCCTGCTCCGCCGCCGTACGCGCTACCGAGGCAAAAAAGTGGTTTTCTGTTGCTGTATCCGCATGCGTAAAAATGGCTTCAATTTCATAACCCGCTTTCACCAGAGCATTAATGCCAATACAACCTATGTCGTGGTAAGCAAAAACTATTGCTTTCATTTTTTGTCGTCCTCAGAAGAGCCAGTGAAAGATGAATTAATAACGCGTTGAATAAAGTAGCGGGGGCGAGCACGGACATCGTTATAGATACGGCCGATGTATTCACCCAACAGTCCCATGCCCACAAACTGCGCGCCGATAAAAATAAACAGTACGGCAAACAGCATAAAGACGCCGTCGGCGGCCCACGCCGGGCCAAAAAACAGGCGTAACAGAATCAATAACAGCGAAAATGCGAACCCGGCCAGCGCAATCAGGCTGCCAACGACGCTAAGCATGCGCAGCGGCGTTGTAGTCAGACAGGTCACCAGGTCATACATCAGGTTGATCAGGCGCATCAGGCTATATTTGGAATCGCCAAATTCGCGCTCCGCATGCAGCACCGGGATCTCAATGGCCCGCCGGGCAAACGTATTGGCAAGGATAGGAATAAACGTGCTGCGCTCGTGACAGTGCAGCATCGCTTCAATGATATGGCGGCGGTAGGCACGCAGCATACAGCCATAATCGCCCATCGCTTTGCCGGTCGCGCGCTGGATAAGATGATTGATCATCCGCGACGCCTTTTTTCGGAACCAGCTATCCTGGCGGTTCTGCCTGACGGTGCCCACCACGTCATAGCCCTCTTCCGCTTTTTCAACCAGACGCGGGATCTCTTCAGGTGGGTTCTGTAAATCGGCGTCCAGCGTGATAATCAGATCGCCGCTGACGTGGCTAAAGCCAGCCATAATCGCCGAGTGCTGGCCGTAGTTACGGTTAAGCAGCACGGCGACCACATGGCTGCCCGGCTCTTCCGCCATGGCGGTCAGCATCTCAGCCGAGCTGTCGCTGCTGCCGTCATCCACCAGCACGATTTCATATGCCTGCGATAAGGTGGCGCAGGCGGTCGTGGTGCGGCGTACCAGTTCAGGCAAGCTTTCCTGTTCGTTATAAACAGGGATAACAACAGAAACTTTTTTAATGGGTTGTTCAGACATGGTGTTTCTCAGCAATTTCACGCAGCGCAGCAATAACGCGGCTTACATCTTCATCGGTCATACCGGGGAACAGCGGGATAGAACAGATACGGTCTGAGTTCCACTCCGTGGCAGGTAAAGAGAGCGTTGGGAAACGTTCACGGTAATATTTTTGCGTATGGGCTGCTCTGAAGTGCAGGCCAGTACCGATATCGCGCTCTTTCAGCGCCTGCATCAGCTCATCGCGATTCAGGCCACAGCGCGCCTGGTCAACGCGAATAATAAACAGATGCCAGGCGTGCTGGTGTGGCCAGTCCGGCTGAGCCAGCGGTTGAAACGGCGTGTCGGCCAGCTCGCGGAGATAGCGGTTAGCAATTTCGCTGCGCCGCGCATTAAGCTCTTTGAGTTTGTCCAGCTGTACCAGCGCGATAGCCGCGTTGATATCGGCCAGATTATATTTGTAGCCAGGCATAATGACTTCGGCCTGTGGCGCACGGCCGTGGGTTTGCCTGTCGAAAGCGTCCACGCCCAGGCCATGAAACTTCAGGCTGCGAATGCGGTTTGCCAGATCTTCGTTGTCGGTGACGACCAGGCCGCCTTCCGCGCAGGTCATATTTTTAATGGCGTGAAACGAGAAAATGGCGGTGCCGGTCGCGCCAACGTGCCTGTCGCGATAGTAAGTACCGGCCGCATGTGCCGCATCGTCAATGACCGCAATACCATGGCGCAGGCCCAACGCGTGAATAGCGTCGATATCGGCAGGTGCCCCGGCGTAGTGAACGGGCACGATAGCTTTTGTCCGTGGCGTGATAGCGGCTTCAATCGCCTCTGGCGTGACCATCAGCGTGTCGCGATCGACATCAATCATCACCGGCTCGGCGCCCAGCAGAGCAATCATATTGAGCGTGGAAACCCAGGTGAGCGAAGGCGTAATAACCTCATCTCCCGGTCCAATCCCCAATGCCATTAACGTTACGTGCATACCCGCCGTAGCCGAACTGACGGCAATGCCGTAACGATTTCCGGTAAGTTCACAAAAGGCCTGTTCAAGCTGCTGATTTTTAGGGCCGGTGGTAATCCAGCCTGAGCGCATCACTTCACTGACCGCAGCCAGCTCGTGTTCACCCAGCGCTGGCCGGGAAAAAGGAAGAAAGTGGGACACTATTAAACTCCTTTACCGATCGTCTGGAGGCCAATTTAGCAGATTGTGCGATTAACACCACTCGTAAAGCGGTTAAATCATTAACTTTTATTAACGTGACGTCCGACGATCATCTGTCTAAGTAACGACTTTTCTTTACTTCCCGTTCACATCAAATTCACACGAAAAGTAAGCTATTGTGGCATGAGATAAGGGTATTTGAATCAACAGATCCTGAACAATAAGTGAGAAACATTAGGAAAAGATTAAGGAAATGCGAATAAGGTAACAGGCTGGATTCTGAAAACAGCGCGGTTTAGGAAGGGTTTAGAATTGATGAGAAAATAAGCACATCTCTAACGAGTTGTTATAAATAATTAATCGTAAGTTAAGGAACTTAAATATAAATTACGGGTCGCTTGATATTGCCGATTTTCACCGGTAAAAATGCCTGGCTGTTCATTACGCTTTCTCTTAGTCCATGACACGCGCTTTGCTCGTCGGGTAATAACAGATAAAAAAAGGGCGTCCCGTTAAGGACGCCCCTGATAGCCGTTATCGCTGCGGATTAGCTCCGCCAGGATAACTTATTTTTTCGCGTCGTCCGGCAGCGCATAGGCAACAATGTAGTCGCCCAGTTTGGTGCCGAATGAGCCGTGACCACCTGCCGCGATCAGCACGTACTGCTTGCCGTTCACTTCATAGGTCATTGGCGTAGCCTGGCCACCGGCCGGCAGACGAGCCTGCCACAGTTTTTCACCGTTGGTCACGCTAAACGCGCGCAGATAGTTATCCGCCGTCGCGCCAATAAACATCACGTTACCCGCCGTAGAGATTGGGCCGCCCAGCATAGGCATACCCATCTTGAACGGCAGCGGAACCGGTGAGCTGTCGCGAACGGTACCGATGCGCTTTTTCCACACGATATCGTTGGTTTTCAGGTCAACCGCAGAGATGTAGCCCCATGCAGGCTGTTTGCAAGGGAAGCCCAGCGGAGACAGGAACGGATTCAGGGTCACGCCGAACGGTACGCCGTACTGTGGCTGAACGCCGGTTTCCGTGCCGCTACCGCCTTTATCGTTCTCGTTTGGCCACAGCGGGTTGTTTGGACCACGTGGGATCAGGCGAGAAACGAAAGGCAGCGCCATCGGGTTAGTAATAGCAATCTGACGATCGGTATTAACAGAGATACCGCCCCACTCGAACATACCCAGGTTGCCCGGGAACACCAGGGTGCCCTGCTCTGAAGGTGGCGTGAACGGGCCTTCGTAACGCAGGCTGTGGAACATTACGCGACAGATCAGCTGATCGTAAATCGTTGCGCCCCACATATCCGCGCCGGAGAGTTTGTTCTTCGGACGATAGGTCAGCTCAGAGAAGTGCTGCGTAGGAGACACGTGGTCGCCTTTGGCAGCGCCCTGCGGCACTGGTGTTTCCGGTGCAGGCACAACTTCCTTGCCGGTACGACGGTCCAGTACAAAGATGTCGCCTGTTTTGGTCGGTACATAAATGACCGGAACGGTGCTGCCGTCTTTCACGGTGATATCAGCCAGCGTCGGCTGTGCAGGCACGTCCATATCCCACAGATCGTGATGAACGGTCTGGTAGAACCACGCCACTTTACCGGTGGTCGCGTTCAGCGCCAGCATACCGGTCGCGTAACGCTCCATTTCCGGTGTACGGTTACCGCCCCAGATATCCGGCGTTGCTACGCCGATTGGCAGGTAAACCAGATCCAGTTTGGCATCATACGAAGCAGGCGCCCAGGAGTTCGGTGAGTTCGGCACATAGTGCTGCTCGCCTTCCGGTACCACGTTCGGATCTTTCGCGCCTGGATCGAATGCCCACAGCAGTTTGCCAGTGTTGACATCAAAACCACGCACTACGCCAGATGGCTCTTTGGTGGAGTAGTTATCGGTTACCGCACCCGCCACCACGATAGTTTTATCGGTGATGATTGGCGGTGAAGTTGGCTCGTAAGCACCCGCACGGGCGTTAGGCATGTTCTGCTGCAGATTCAGCTTGCCGTTTTCGCCAAATTCCGGGCATAGCGCGCCTGTTTCCGCATCCAGCGCATACAGGTGACCATCGTTCACCGGCAGGATAACGCGACGTGAGCACAGCGCAGGCTTGCCGCCAGCTGGCACCGCTGCGGCAGCTGGCGTTTCATGATAAGAAACGCCACGGCAGGTTACGTGCTGGAAGGAAGGATCGGCTTTCAGCTGTGGATCGAATTTCCACTTCTCTTTACCGGTAGCCGCATCCAGCGCAAACAGGATCTGGTGTGGCGTACACAGATAAAGAGAATCACCCACTTTGATTGGCGTGACTTCGTCAGTCAGCTCGCCTGGATCGGTTGGGCGCTTCATATCACCGGTACGGAAGGTCCACGCTTCTTTCAGCTGACCAACGTTTTTGTCGTTAATCTGCGTCAGCGGCGAGTAGCGGGTGCCGCCCTGAGTACGACCGTAAGCAGGCCAGTCGCCTGCAGCGATGCCGTCAGCAGATTTGTTAACGTTCGCAGCCTGTTCCGCGTTAAGGGAACCGTTGATTTCCTGCGGATCGTTAAACACGGCGTAAGCCAGTGCGATCACCGTTACCACCAGCACCGCGCTCAGCGCGCCGCGTGCCGCTTTGCCCTGAGACAGGCCACGGTAAACGAAAGGCAGTACCAGCCACAGGCCAAGGAAGAAGGTCACGTCAAGACGCGGTGTCAGCGCCCAGAAGTCAGAGCCTACTTCCCACAACGACCAAATCAGCGTTGCCAGCAGGAAAACCGCATACAGCATTAAAGCTGAAGAGCGGCGACGGAACAGTAGCCAGGCGACAACCAGCTCAACAACACCAGCGATGATGTAGTAGAACGAGCCGCCGAGTTTGGCCAGCCAGATACCGCCAATCAACAGGTATAACCCGCTGATCGCGGCAAATACAGCCGTAAGCATCACGAGAGTCCGTGATAACGGTGCTTTACTTTGCATAGTATGGACCTTACCAAAATTTAACGTCTTCGATTAAGCGCACAGGCTGAATCGCAAAAAACACCCGGTTTCATACTGATTATCCATCCCGGTGTTTTGAACCCGCCGTCAGATTTACACCTGGCGGCAGGCTGTTCTGGATTCTTTTACATAAAGGTATAGGTGAGCGTTGCACCGACGCCATAGTTGCGTCCCGGCGCCGGCTCGTAATAGCGTCCATTGCCTTCATTAACGATGACCGACCCGACATACTCTTTATCAAACAGGTTATCGACGCGGGCAAAGGTATCAAGCGACCACTTGTCCCAGTTAAAACGATAGCCGCTGTTCAGGCTGGTAACCGTATAGGATGGCGCTTTCGCGTCGTTTTCATCATCGGCCTGAATACTGCTCATGTAGCGAACTTCCGCCCCCGCATGCCAGCCCTCTTCCGGCATCCAGCCTAAAGAAGCGTAGCCCATATTCCGCGCTACGCCTGGCAGACGATTGCCGGAAGGCGTACAGCTGCCGCTGTCGCTACAGGTTTCATTACGATAGGTGGCGTCCAGCAGCGTCCAGGCCATCTTCAGCTGCCAGTTTTCGGCAAACTGCTGATCGAACGCCAGTTCCAGACCGCGACGGCGAGTCTTGCCCGCATTTTTATACACCGAGCGTCCGTTGCTGCTCTCTGCCACCACCAGCTCGTTATCGGTATTGGTCTGGAACAGCGCGGCGGTAAACAGTCCGTAGCCGACGCGGGTTTTGCTACCCAGCTCAAAGGTGTCGCTGGTAGAAGGCTTCAGCCCCAGGTTCAGGCCGGTCTCGCTACCGCTGATTGAGCGATAAGAAAGCTCGTTAATGGTTGGCGTTTCAAAGCCGCGACCGGCAGAAAAATAGAGATTCGAGGCATCCGTCAGCGCGTAGTTTAAAGAGCCCATCGGCAGTAGCTTGTGGTAGCGCTTGCTGCCGCTGTCATCACCGTTGCCGGTCGTGACGTAATAATCTGTTGAATCAAAGCTGACGGTGCTATAGCGCAGACCGGCATCCAGCGTCCACTTCGGCGTCAGATCCCAGCTGGTTTGCAGGTAGGGATCGAGATTCCACATCACGTTTTTTTCGTTGCGGCGCAGGTTTCCCTTTTCGCCCAACAGCGTGCTGCCGTTCACCATTTGATAGTTTTCAAAGCCCTGACGACGTTCGGTCAGCGTTTCATAATCCAGACCGCCCGTGACGCTGAACGGTACGGAACCAAGCTGGTCGTTATGCTTCCAGCGGGTATCCACACCGGAATATTTGCGTTCGAGTACGATAACGCCGCCCGGATAGGCAGGATTTTTTTGTACGGCAACGGGAATGGACTGGTATTGCGTGGTGTGCCGCTCGCCGTGCCAGGCAGTGAAGGTAAGCTGGTCGTTATCGCTCATTTCACGCTGATAGCGCAGGCCAAGCTGCGTCTGATCGAGGCTTTTCCGGGTGTTAAAAGTATCGCCACGCGGCGACTGGCGAGGATTGGCTTTCCACTCGTCGCGGGTCAGGCCACCCGGATCGTTGGCATCTACCGAAACCGTATTGAACATCAGCGTTAAGGTGCTGACATCATCGATGCGTACACCGAACTTACCGTTGCCCAGGCTTTTTTGCGTACCGCTCTGATTGCGAAAACCACGCGTGGTAAAACGCGAACCGGAAATCATATAGTTCACATCACCAGCATGCGTGCCGTCGCCGGTTGCGCCGCTTGCCTTCACGCTGTTGCGCCAGCTACCGTAGCTGCCGTAGTAAGTGCCTGCGGTTAAGGTTGTCGGCTGGCTGCCGGTTTCGCTGTCGATATTAACCACGCCGCCCGAGGCGTTGCCGTAAAGCGCGGAGTAAGGGCCGCGCAGCACTTCGACTTTATCAACCGAATTGATATCAATGTTAGAGGTCTGCCCCTGGCCGTCCGGCATGGTGGACGGAATGCCGTCGACATAGACGCGCACGCCCCGTACGCCATACATAGAACGGCTACCGAATCCGCGAACGGAGAGCTGGAGATCCTGGGCGTAATTTTGTCGATTCTGGATCTGCAGGCCAGGCACGTTGCCCAGCGTTTCCGAAAGATTAACCTGCGGCGTACTGTTACGCAGCTGCTGACCGTTGACCACGCTGACGGCGGCGGGCGTATCCAGTTCGGAAAGCCCGCTGCGCTGTTTGATAACCATCAGAGAGCCTTCCTGCGCGGAAGCGGCGTCCTTTGACGCGACCGTCGCCTGAGCGTGACCGACAGCAGGTTGTAGTAACACCAGCGGCGTTAATAAAAGAGCAGATTTTTTGTTCACAGGATTGGTTCGGTTGATAAAGTTGTTGCCAGAGTGCTTGCAGCCTGACGCCCTATTAAGCTTTTCCACACGGACTACAGCCGGTGCAGAAAAAGTATACAAGCTGTTTTGAAACTTGCCTGGTAACCCCCTGCAAAATAAGGCATCTGACGATTTTGACGACAAAAACGACCGTTAACCCGCAAGGAATAAGATGGAAGTATCAAAAGCGTCAGGATTGTAGCACTCAATAATCTGTTTGCGAACTGCTGTTAACTATTTAGCTGAACTGATTCAGCTATAAGCCACAAAATGATAATAGTTTTGCTACATCCCGTCCAGATCGCGGCTTTTCCCTTGTTTTTGTCCGGTTTTTACCTTTTCCGTAGCGAATAAAAACGGGGGGCTATACTTGGATCATTATCCATTGCTAAGGGACTACTATGCGCTGGCAGGACCGTAAACTTTCTTCCTCTCTTTCGGCATTGGCCGTGTTGTTTCTTGCCTGCCAGCTGCTTACCGGCTGTTCATCGGGCGAAAAAGGCATGGTCTGTGAGGGAAAAATGGAAACGCTGAGTGGGCAGGCTTTAGGCAACACGCAAGGCAGAATTGTCGACCGCTTTACCTCTTTCCGCATTGCGATGGACAAACTACAGCTGGAGAGCGGGCCCCTTTACTCCAGTAATCCGCAGCAATATATTCCTTCTGCCGTTACCCGAGAAGGCTGGCTGGCGCAGCGGCTTTCCGACACTCGCTTCAGCGTGATTAATGCCCCGCAGGACAGAATGATTACCTTCAGCTGCCCTGCGCGAGCCATCTGATTGCCTTATTAACCCGCTTTTGTACATTAAGGACCGAAATGATCGTCAGCCAGATTGCAAACCGCCAGACCTTTTTTGGCCGCGGTAGCCTGCGTGAACTGCTCCCCTTATTAAGCCAGAACCCGCAGCCTACGCTGCTGTTTTGCGCCAGATCGTTTTTACAGGGTGAAGCATGGCAAAAGCTGAAGGCAGAGACAGAGCCGCTGCTGGTGGGCTGTGAAATAGTTCGCCATGAAGCTTCACCGGCAGAGCTTGATGAGTGGGTGGCGCGCTGGCGCGGAAAAGTTGCGCGAGTCGTCGCTATTGGCGGCGGCAGCGTGCTGGATGCGGCCAAAGCTTTTGCCGCACTGAGTCAGCATCCGCTGAATACGCTGCGCTATCTGGAAAAGGTGGGCGATACGCCAATAAGCGGCAATACGCTGCCCGTCATTGCCGTGCCAACCACCGCTGGCACGGGCAGCGAGGCGACGCAAAACGCAGTAGTAACGGATAAAGCCGAGATTAAAGTGAAGGCTTCGCTGCGTCACACCAGCTTCGTGCCTTATATCGCTATTCTGGATCCCGATTTGCTACGCGGCGCGCCTGATTCCGTTCTTGCCTGCTGCGCCATTGATGCTTTCACCCATCTTTTTGAAGCTTACCTTTCTGCCAAAGGCAATGCGCTGAGTCGGCAGACTGCCCTGAGCGGTCTGCGCGCCTTTATCAGCGCCTGGCCTTTTTTAAATCACGACGATGAGCAGGGCAATTTTGCTCGTGAACAGATGATGATTGCCTCCTGGCAAGGCGGCCTGAGCCTCAGTATGGCCGGGCTGGGCGTGATCCACGGCATTGCTGGCGAGCTGGGAGCCATTAAGGATTACCATCACGGCGAAGTTTGCGGTCGCCTGCTGCTGCCTTTTTTGCAGCTGCTTAATGACAGCGAGAATGAGCAGCAGCAACAGCTGATGGACGAGCTGGCCGTCGCCCTCTTCCCTGGTTTTACGCTGCCTCCGGCACGTATGCTGGCTTCCTGGCTTCAGGATAAAGCGATCACGCCTTTCTGGCTGGATCCGCCGCCGCTGAGCCACGAGGAGATGGACTGGATTGTGGCTCGCGCCAACAGTAAAAATGCGCTGATAAATTATAGCGAGGCGCAGCTGCGCTTTATGCTGGAACAGGCTTTTTCGGTACGGTAAAGGTCAGGGGCGCCGATTGGCCAGCGTCAGGGCTGCAGGCGTTAGCTTTTTGAAAGCCAATCGTAAATTTTGCGTTAAGGCACGGCTTCTTCGGATTATTGAGATTGCGTGTTGCCCTTCTGCCCCCCAGATTGGAACCGTTAACCAAAAAAAACATCAGACCTGCAAGGATATGAAAATGAAAAAGTCAGGCATTATTGCTCTTTCTGCGCTTCTGTTTACCACAACCAGCCTGAGCGCGTTTGCGGAAGGCCCACAGAATAACCAGCCGCCGATCAAGCATGAACAGCAGCACGGTAACGCTCAGCCGGAACGGCACGGCAACCCACAGCCGAACCATTCGCGCCCGGAGCAGCATCGCGAAGCACAGCATAACGCGCGTCCCGCGGACCACCGCCAGGATGAGCATCCGGACTTCCGCAGAGGGCGTCCGTTACCGGAAAAATACCGTGGCGAAGGTTACCAGGTAAATGACTGGCACAAACATGGTCTGAAAGCACCACCGGCAGGCCATCGCTGGCAGAAAATTGACGGTAACTACGTACTGATTGCCGTAGCGACCGGCGTTATCACTTCTGTTATTACGCACCATTAATCCGCGCCAGCGGTTTTCACCCGCGTAGTAAAAACAAAGGCCGTTCCGATACGGAATGGCCTTTTTGCAGGTGCTAAAATAGTAAACGAGCAATGCCCAATCCTGTCCCCAGTACGATAAACAGTGCCGCAATAAGCCATTTGGTTTGTGTATTAACGGAAGCCTGCAACTCTTTTTTAACGCTTTCAATATCGACTTTGGTTGCATAGTTCGTCTTAATCACCGCCACATCAATCAGCAGCGTTTCGACTTTTGCCTCTATCAGTTCCATTCTTTTCACCATCATCGTTTCCTTCCGGTCATTGTCCTTTCAAATCCTGAACCCAATGGTAATGAATGAACAGAATCCGACCAATAGGTTTCGATGCTGAAAAGTGCGGCAACGCTCTGAAAATCGAATGATAATTAATGAAACAAGGCAAAGGGAACCGGCGCGACCAGGTACGACAGATAAAATTGCGGCAGGAGGAAAGGTAGCAGGTAGCAGGTAGCAGGTAGCAGGTAGCAGGTAGCAGGTAGCAGGTAGCAGGTAGCAGGTAGCAGGTAGC
>NZ_JAHSPF010000011.1 GCF_019132875.1 Erwinia phyllosphaerae | reverse complement strand
TGGAGCGGGAAACGAGACTCGAACTCGCGACCCCGACCTTGGCAAGGTCGTGCTCTACCAACTGAGCTATTCCCGCTCTGCGTACCGGTTAAAAACTCTTCCTGTACGGGGAGCGCATTATACGAGAAATGGAAATCGTCGCAAGCCTGTGGCGGCAATTTTTTTCGTTTTCACGCTTAACTGCTGACAAAACCAGCTTAATGCCGATTTTGTCAGCACAGTATTACAGGCGAATAAAGTTTTCGCGGTAGTACGCCAGTTCAGCGATAGATTCCCGAATATCGTCCATGGCCTGATGCGTACCCTGCTTTTTAAAGCCGTCCAGCACTTCAGGTTTCCAGCGACGCGCCAGCTCTTTCAACGTGCTGACGTCCAGATAGCGATAGTGGAAGTACGCTTCCAGTTCCGGCATATATTTAAAGAGAAAACGGCGATCCTGGCCGATACTGTTGCCGCA
Organism: Erwinia phyllosphaerae; assembly: GCF_019132875.1. GTDB lineage: Bacteria > Pseudomonadota > Gammaproteobacteria > Enterobacterales > Enterobacteriaceae > Erwinia > Erwinia phyllosphaerae. The sequence continues at coordinate 153,719 of NZ_JAHSPF010000011.1, read as the reverse complement.
GATAGGCGAGGCGTTTGCCGGTACCCACTCTTTCAGAAAAGCGAGCGTTGCCAGCTCGGCTGCGCGATCGTCATGCTGGCTGGCTTTCACTCTGGCTACCAGCCCGCTACCGGTATGGGTTTTTACGTTCCAGTCGTCCATCAACGCCAGCTGCTCGTCAGACTGGTGAACGGCAAAAACCGGCCCTTCCGCCAGAATATTTAAATCAGCATCGGTCACCAGCGTGGCGATTTCGATAATGCGATCCTGTTCCGGATCCAGGCCGGTCATTTCAAGGTCAATCCAGATCAGATTATTGGCATTTACTGTCATAGGGTTTCTCGCCGTGGCTTATATCGTCAAACGTTAGGGTGTATCATAAACGTTTTGCCCTGTCAGGGCGAAGCAAAGCCGTGTGAGGAAGAGTGAGCAAAAACAAACTGTCTAAAGGTCAGCAACGTCGCGTTAGCGCCAACCATGAGCGCCGTCTTAAGCAGCGCGCCGATAAGCCAGAACCGGATGATAGCCTGTTTGGCGAAGCGCGTGATGGCGTGGTAATCAGTCGTTTTGGCATGCATGCGGACGTAGAGGATGCGGACGGCAGCGTTCACCGCTGTAATATTCGCCGCACTTTACGCTCTCTGGTTACCGGCGATCGCGTACTCTGGCGGCCCGGCGCAGAAGGTAGCGCAACCGTAAAAGGCATTGTGGAAGCAGTACACGAGCGCACTTCCGTACTAACCCGACCTGACTTTTACGACGGCGTAAAGCCTATCGCCGCCAACATCAATCAGATTGTGATTGTTTCGGCTATTTTGCCCGAGCTGTCGCTAAACATTATCGACCGCTACCTGGTAGCGAGCGAAACGCTGGATATCGAGCCGCTGCTGGTGCTGAACAAAACGGATCTGCTGGATGAAGAAGGCATGGCGTTTGTTGAAGAGCAGATGGCTATCTACCGTAAAATTGGCTATCGCGTCATCATGGTTTCCAGCCACCGTAAGCAGGGTCTGAGCGAGCTGGAAGCCGCGCTGATTGGCCGCGTCAGCATTTTTGCCGGTCAGTCCGGCGTAGGAAAGTCCAGTTTGCTTAACGCGCTGCTGGGGCTGGAGCTGGAAACAGAAATCCTGACTAACGACGTTTCCGACGTTTCCGGCCTGGGACAGCACACCACCACCGCTGCTCGTCTGTACCATTTCCCTCACGGCGGCGACGTTATCGACTCACCGGGCGTGCGCGAATTTGGTTTATGGCATCTGGAGCCGGAACAAATCACGCGCGGCTTTGTCGAATTCCGTGAGTTTTTAGGTCACTGCAAATTTCGTGACTGCAAGCACGACACCGATCCGGGCTGTGCTATTCGCGAAGCGGTGGAACGGGGTGATATTGACGAGTCGCGTTTCGAAGACTACCACCGTATTCTGGACAGCATGTCAGAAATGCAGCAAAAAACACGACGCAGCTTTTCAGAGAACAGCGACTAAAAACCGGGGAGCGGGCGTCATAGCCTGAACGACCGGACACTGTTACAATCCGCACCCTTAATTTATTTCAGAAAGCCAGGAGGCTACTGTGTTGGATCGTCTGAAACTCGGCCTGAATGCTGTTTTGCCTAAAAAAGGCCTTACTGAACTGGCTGGTTGGGGCGCGAGCAAGCGCGCCGGCTGGCTGACCAAAGCCGTTATTGATATTTTTGTCTGGTTCTACAAAGTCGATATGAAAGAGGCGCAGAAGCCGGATACCGCCAGCTATCGCACCTTTAACGACTTCTTTGTTCGCCCGCTGCGCGACGATGCCCGTCCGCTGGAAACTGACCCGAACCTGCTGGTGCTGCCGTGCGATGGCGCAATCAGCCAGCTGGGCCATATCGAAGGCGACCAGATCTTCCAGGCCAAAGGCCACACCTATACGCTGGAAGCGCTGCTGGCGGGTGATGTCGCCATGACCGATATGTTCCGCGACGGCGAGTTCGTAACGACTTACCTGGCACCGCGTGACTATCATCGCGTGCATATGCCGTGTAACGGTATTCTGCGCCAGATGATCTACGTGCCTGGCGATCTCTATTCCGTTAATCCGCTGACGGCGCAGAACATCCCTAACCTGTTTGCCCGTAACGAACGCGTTATCTGTCTGTTTGATACCGAATTTGGCCCTATGGCGCAGATTCTGGTCGGTGCCACCATTGTAGGCAGCATCGAAACGGTCTGGGCCGGTACCGTTACGCCACCGCGTGAAGGCGTGATTAAACGCTGGAGCTGGCCAGGCGCGGATGAAGAAGGCTCGGTCGTGCTGCTGAAAGGTCAGGAGATGGGCCGCTTTAAGCTGGGCTCTACCGTTATTAACCTGTTTGCCCGGGATAAAGTGAAGCTGGCGGAAAGCCTGACGCCGGAAACCAAAACGCGCCTGGGTCAGACGCTGGCGATCGCACTGCAAAAAACCAGTGCTGAAGAAGTTCTACATCACCCATAGCAGAGACGCATGTTACGCCTGATAGTTACTCTTTTGCTGGGCTGGGCGCTGCTCCAGCCCGCCTGGGCCGCCACCGCGCCCGATGTTGCGCAGCTCAAGCAGGCCCTGGAAGAGGCAAAATCCAGTCAGGAGCCTAACCAGGCGGACATGGTAGATGCGCTGCAGTCGGCGTTAAACTGGCTGGACGATCGGCAAAAGTCGCTGACCAACGCCAGCGACTATCAACAGGTCATTGACGACTTCCCGCAACTTTCTCGCGATTTACGCCAGCAGCTGGCCGCGCTTAGCGACAGCAGTAAAGCCGTGCGTAACACGATGACGGCATCCGAACTGGATCAGGAGATCCTTCAGGTCAGCAGCCAGCTTCTGGAGGAAGGACGCCAGGCGCAGCAGGAACAGGACCGCGCCAGAGAAATCAGCGACTCCCTTTCCCAGCTGCCGCTACAGCAGTCGGACGCCCGGCGCGCGCTAAACGAGATCGAACGACGTCTGCAGGGACAGCCTGGGCCGACTACGCCGCTTGCCCAGGCGCAGCTGTCCGCCCGTCAGGCAGAAGCGGCAGCGCGCAAAGCGCGGGTCGATGAACTGGAACTGGCGCAGCTGTCGGCCAACAATCGCCAGGAGCTGGCACGCATGCGGGGTGAAATCCATCAGCGCAAGGCGACCCAGCTCGATACTTATTTGCAGGATCTGCGTAATCAGCTTAACAGCCGTCGTCAACGCGAAGCCGAAATTGCCCTGGAAAAAACAGAGCAGCTGGCGGAAAACAGCGGCGAGCTGCCGAAGAAACTCAGCGAACAGTTTCGCGTTAACCGCGAGCTTTCTAATGCGCTTAATCAGCAGGCGCAGCGGATGGATCTGGTCGCTTCGCAGCAGCGTACGGCCGTTAACCAGACCATTCAGGTTCGTCAGGCGCTGAGCACCATTCGCGAACAGTCGCAGTGGCTCGGCGTTTCTACCGTGCTGGGCGAAGCGCTACGCGCGCAGGTTGCGCGTTTACCGGAAATGCCCAAGCCGCAGCAGCTGGATAACGATATGGCGCAGCTGCGCGTACAGCGGCTGCATTATGAAGATCTGCTGGAACGACAGCAGCAGCTCCGCCAGCTCCGACAGGATGACGGCTCGCCGCTTACCAGCGAGCAGCGCAAAATTCTTGATGCCCAGCTCAAAACCCAACGCGAACTGATCGGCTCACTGCTTTCCGGCAGCGATAACCTGATTCTGGAAGTCACCAAGCTAAAGGTAGCCAACGGCCAGCTGGAAGACGCGCTAAAAGAGATTAAAGATGCAACGCACCGCTATCTTTTCTGGACGGCCGACGTCAGCGCGCTACATCTTGATTTCCCGATCCTGTTGATGCGCGACCTGCGTAATTTGCTGTCGATAAATACGCTTGGCCAGCTGGGCGGTGCGCTGGTGATGATGTTTACCAGTCGGGAAACCGTCCTGCCGATTATTGGCGCAGTGCTGCTGGTTGGCTTTAGCCTGAGCTCACGCCGTCACTATCGCGATTTTCTTGAGCGCTCTGCCAGTAAGGTGGGCAAAGTTACCCAGGATCGCTTCGGCTTAACCATGCGCACCGTGTTCTGGTCGATCCTGGTTGCCCTGCCGCTGCCGGTGCTGTGGATGGCGCTCGGCTATGGTTTACAGCACGCGTGGCCCTACCCTGTCGCCGTGGCGACGGGCGACGGCATTACCGCCACCGTGCCGCTGCTGTGGGCCTTTATGATTAGCGCAGGCTTTGCCCGTTCGAAAGGCTTGTTTATCGTCCATTTCCGCTGGCAGCAAAACCGTGTAGCACGAGCGATGCGCTTTTATACGCTCTGCATCGGTTTTGTGGTGCCGCTGATTATGCTGCTGATCGGCTTTGATAACCTTGACGAACGCCATTTTTCCGCCACGCTTGGCCGCGTCTGTTTTATCCTGATTTGCGGTGCGCTTAGCCTCGTTACCGTTAGCCTCAAGCGAGCGGGCATTCCTCTCTATCTGGATAAAGAAGGCAACGGCGAAAACTTTATCAGCAATATTCTGTGGAATGTGATGATCTGCATTCCGCTGATCGCCGCGCTGGCCTCCTGTATTGGCTATCTGGCGACGGCGCAGGCGCTGTTGGCCCGAGTGGAAACCTCGCTGGCCATCTGGTTCCTGCTGCTGATTATCTACCATATTATTCGTCGCTGGATGCTGATTCAGCGGCGGCGAATCGCCTTCGACCGCGCCCGTAATCGCCGTGCGGAAATTTTGGCCCAGCGCGCCAAAGGTGAAGAAGAGGCAACGGCCACGCAAAGTTCAGAGACGGATGTGGATGAACCGGTTATCGATCTGGATGCCATTAGCGCCCGCTCGCTGCGGCTGGTTCGCTCCATTCTGACGCTGATTGCGCTGGTGTCGGTGATTGTACTCTGGTCGGAAATCCACTCGGCGTTCGGTTTTCTGGAAAATATCCGGCTGTGGGACGCCAGCACCACGGTACAGGGCGTTGAAAGCCTGGAGCCTATCACGCTGGGTTCAGTGCTGATTGCTGTTCTGGTGCTGATTATCACCACTCAGCTGGTGCGCAATATGCCGGCGCTGCTTGAGCTGGCGCTGTTGCAGCATCTTAACCTGACGCCCGGCACCGGTTACGCCATTACCACGCTGACCAAATATGTATTGATTCTGATTGGCGGGCTGACCGGCTTTTCCATGATCGGCATCGACTGGTCGAAACTGCAATGGCTGGTCGCGGCGTTAGGTGTGGGGCTGGGTTTTGGCCTGCAGGAGATCTTCGCCAACTTTATTTCCGGCCTGATTATTCTGTTTGAAAAACCGATTCGCATCGGCGATACCGTGACCATTCGCGATTTGACCGGCAGTATTACGCGCATCAATACGCGTGCGACCACTATCACCGACTGGGATCGCAAAGAGATTATCGTGCCGAATAAGGCTTTCATCACCGAGCAGTTTATTAACTGGTCGCTGTCCGATTCGGTGACGCGCGTGGTGCTGACGATTCCAGCAGCCGCAGAGGCAAACAGCGAAGAGGTGACTGCCGTGCTGCTGACCGCCGCGCAGCGCTGCCAGTATGTTCTGGATACGCCGCAGCCGGAAGCGTTTCTGGTTGATTTGCAGCAGGGGATTCAGCTGTTTGAACTGCGTATCCACGCCGCGGAAATGGGCCACCGCATGCCGCTGCGCCACGAGCTTCACCAGCTGATTTTACGCGGCTATCATGAACACGGCCTGGAAATGCCTTTCCCACCTTTCCAGGTGCGGATGGAAACCATTGGTCGTAAAACGCCGGTTAACAACGGCGCGCCAGCGGCAAGGACCTACAGGTCAGGCGGGTTATAAGCCAGCGCCCTGCGTTTTTCGGCAGCCCAGGGCGCCTGTTTTTCGCACCTCGGGCTACCGTAAAACTCAGCAGCGGTCGACGGAAAACGCGATCACTTCACTAAGCTGTGTGGCCTTTAGCGCCAGCATGACGATACGATCCACCCCCAGCGCGACGCCGGAGCACTCCGGCATGCCGTGTGCCAGCGCATCCAGAAGATTATTGTCGATGGGCTGTTGCGGCAGGCCAAGCGCCGCTCGCTTGCGGTTATCCTGCTCAAAGCGCTGACGCTGCTCGCGGCTGTCGGTCAGTTCACGGAAGCCGTTAGCCAGCTCAATCCCTTTGAAATAGACCTCAAAGCGTTCCGCTACGCGATGATCTTCCGTACTGATTTCCGCCAGCGCGGCCTGGCTCGCCGGAAAGTGGTAAACGAAGGCCGGTTTTTCTTTCCCGATCTGCGGCTCCACGCCGGTCACAAACAGCAGCTGTAGCAGCGTGTCGCGATCTTCTTCGCGGTTGGCTAAGTCGCCCACGCCCAGCTTTTCCGCCACTTCACGCATCTGGGCTTTATCCGCCGACAGCGGATCCATCTCCAGGTGGCGAATAAACGCCTGCTGATAGGAAAGCGTTTCGGCTGGCGCGCAGTCCAGGACCTGCTGCAACAGATCGTCAACTTCATTCATCAGCCGATACATATCGTAGTGCGGGCGATACCACTCCAGCATGGTGAACTCTGGATTATGATGGCGACCCGCTTCCTCATTGCGGAAACAGCGGCAGAGCTGATAAATCGGCCCGCTTCCCGCTGCCAGCAGCCGCTTCATGTGGTATTCCGGGCTGGTCATCAGATAGAGGTCCAGTCCCTGCGCCGCTCCCGGCCCGACAAAACGCGTCTGAAAAGGAAACAGGTGGATATCGGTCACGGTCGCCTGGCTCATCGCCGGGGTCTCCACTTCCAGTACCCCACGATCGGCAAAGAAACGCCGGATTTCAGCCATAATCGCCGCCCGTTTTAACAGGTTGGTCACGGGCGCGCTCGGCTGCCAGCTGGCCGTATCGCTCATAGTTTGTACTCCGCAGAGGAAAGGGTGAAGCAGTCTACCCGAGGCGCAGCGGACAAACAAACCTGCGCCGATAAAAATTATCCGGGCGCAGACAGCAAGCCCGGTGTGAAAACCGTTAGCTCCTTAACATTTTTGCCGCGTTTTTCTTGGCTGAATACCTGAACACATCAATTTTGCCCTGCATTGCCGGTCTTATACTGGCTCACCGAGGCCTTCCCTCATCCTTTCCATGACAGCCTGACAGGGAGAATACCGTGCAAACTTTTACTGCCGATTTAGTCATTATCGGCGCAGGTGGCGCTGGACTCCGCGCGGCTATTGCCGCAGCGGAAGCGCATCCCACGCTTTCCATCGCGCTGGTATCAAAAGTTTATCCGATGCGTAGCCATACCGTGGCGGCCGAAGGCGGATCGGCCGCCGTCACCCAGCAGCATGACAGCTTTGACCTTCATTTTCAGGATACCGTTTCCGGCGGCGACTGGCTGTGCGAGCAGGATGTGGTGGATTACTTCGTACAGCACTGCCCGCAGGAAATGGCCCAGCTGGAAATCTGGGGCTGTCCCTGGAGCCGTCGCGCTGACGGGTCGGTTAACGTGCGGCGTTTTGGCGGCATGAAGATCGAGCGTACCTGGTTTGCCGCCGACAAAACCGGCTTTCATATGCTGCATACGCTGTTCCAGACCTCGCTAAAATATCCGCAGATTACCCGTTTCGATGAGCATTTCGTTCTCGACCTGCTGGTAGACGATGGCGAAGCGCGCGGCGTGGTAGCAATGAACATGATGGAAGGCGCGCTGATACGGCTCCAGGCGAAATCCGTGGTGCTGGCGACCGGCGGCGCGGGCCGCGTCTACCGCTATAACACTAACGGCGGCATCGTCACCGGCGATGGCATGGGCATGGCGCTGCGGCATGGCGTACCGCTGCGGGATATGGAATTTGTGCAGTACCATCCCACCGGCCTGCCCGGCTCCGGCATCCTGATGACGGAGGGCTGCCGCGGCGAAGGCGGCATTCTGGTAAACAAAGACGGCTACCGTTATTTGCAGGATTACGGCATGGGGCCGGAAACGCCGCTCGGCGAACCAAAAAACAAATATATGGAGCTGGGGCCGCGCGATAAGGTGTCGCAGGCTTTCTGGCACGAATCGCAAAAAGGCCGCACCATTCATACACCGCGCGGCGAAGTGGTGCATCTGGACTTACGCCATCTGGGCGAGAAAAAACTGCTGGAGCGGCTGCCTTTTATCTGCGAGCTGAGCAAAGCCTATGTCGGCGTCGATCCGGTAACCAGCCCTATCCCCATTCGTCCTACCGCGCACTACACCATGGGCGGCATCGCCACCGATGCACGCTGTGAAACCGCCATTCGCGGGCTGTTTGCCGTGGGCGAATGCTCTTCTGTCGGGCTGCATGGCGCTAACCGGCTCGGCTCTAATTCGCTGGCGGAGCTGGTGGTGTTTGGCCGCCTGGCTGGCGAAAACGCGGCCGCACGGGCGCTGGAAAGCCGTACGCAGACCAGCAGCACGCTGGATGCCCAAAGCCGCGACTGCGAACAGCGCCTTAAAGCGCTGGTCAATCAGCCCGGCAACGAGCGCTGGTCAGCCATCAGAGATGAAATGGGCATGGCGATGGAGGAAGGCTGCGGCATCTACCGCACGCCGGAACTGATGCAGCAGACCATCGACAAGCTGGCGGAGTTAAAAGAACGCTTTGCTCGCGTGCGCATCAGCGACAGCTCCAGCGTATTCAATACCGAGCTGCTCTATGCCATTGAGCTGGGTCATGGCCTGAACGTGGCGGAGTGTATGGTGCATGCTGCTTTTGCGCGTAAAGAGTCGCGCGGCGCGCATCAGCGTCTGGACGAAGGCTGCCGCGAGCGGGATGACCAGCGTTTTTTGCAGCACTCGCTGAGCTATTTTAATCCGCAGGGCACACCGACCATAGACTGGGGCAACGTTAATATCACTCGCCTGCCGCCTGCCAGACGCGTTTACGGCGCAGAATCAGAACACAAGGAGGCGCAGCATGGCTGACCTGCCGCATTGTCGTATCGCTATTCAACGCTATAACCCGGAGACGGATACCGCGCCGCACGTTGAAACCTTCAACGTTCCCTTTGATGAACAAACTTCGCTGCTGGATGCGCTGGGGTACATCAAGGATAACCTGGCGGGCGACCTCTCGTTCCGCTGGTCCTGCCGCATGGCTATCTGCGGCTCCTGCGGCATGATGGTCGACGGCATCCCTAAGCTCGCCTGTAAAATTTTTCTGCGTAACTATCCACGAGGCATGCGCGTGGCCCCGCTGGCGAATTTTCCCGTCGAGCGCGATCTGGTAGTTGATATGAGCCGCTTTATCGAAAGCCTGGCGGCCATTAAGCCCTACATCATTGGCGACTTGCCCGCAGCCCAGGGCGGTGCCGGCAAGCAAACGCCCGCACAGATGGCCCGGTATCACCAGTTTTCCGGCTGTATTAACTGTGGCCTTTGCTACGCCGCCTGCCCGCAGTTTGGCCTCAATCCGGAATTTATTGGCCCGGCCGCCATCACTTTAGCGCATCGCTACAACCTGGACAGCCGCGATAAAGGCAAAAAGCAGCGCATGCCGCAGCTAAATGGCGATAACGGCGTCTGGCCCTGCACCTTTGTCGGCTTCTGCTCGGAGGTCTGCCCTAAACATGTCGATCCGGCGGCGGCCATTCAGCAAAGCAAGGTGGAGAGCGCCAAAGACTTTCTGATTACCAGCCTCCGGCCTCAATAAGGAATTGCCAGATGATATCAAAACGTAACCCCTGGCACGCGCCTGTCGCGGCCAGCTGGTGGAGAAACAACGGCTTTTATCGCTTTTATATGCTGCGTGAAGGCACCGCCATCCCCGCGCTGTGGTTCAGTATCGAGATGATTTTCGGCCTGTTCGCCCTCAAGCGCGGCGCGGAGAGCTGGGATGTTTTTATCGTCTTTTTGCAGCATCCCGTAGTGCTATTTTTGAATCTGGTCGCGCTGGCGGCCGCGCTGCTGCACAGCAAAACCTGGTTTGAGCTGGCGCCAAAGGCTGCCGTTATCGTGATCAAAGAGAAAAAGCTGTCGCCCCGGCCGCTGATTATCGGTCTGTGGATCGCTATGGCGGTAATAAGCATGGCCGTTCTGGCTGCCGCGTTGCTGCTACAGGAGGGATAATGAAAAACCAACACCGTTCCGATGAACCGCTATTCTGGGGACTGTTTGGCGCTGGCGGTATGTGGGCCGCACTCGTTTCGCCAGTCGTGGTGCTGCTGGTAGGGATCATCCTGCCGCTTGGGCTGGCCTCACCGCAGGCGTTTAGCTATGAGCGAATTCTCAGCTTTGCGCAGGCCTGGCCCGGACGCCTGTTCCTTTTTCTGGCTATCGTTATGCCGCTCTGGTGCGCGCTGCATCGGCTGCATCACCTGATGCACGATATAAAAATCCACCTTCCGGCCAGCAAATGGTTTTTTTACGGTCTGGCCGCCATCCTTACCGTCGTCACCGCTATTGGCGTTGTCACGATCTGATTAACAGGCGGCTACCGGCCGCCTGCATAAAATGGCCTATACTTAAGCTATTCAAACGCAAAGGAATCGCTTATGTCTCTGTGGAAAATGCTGGCCGCCGGTGCTGGTGCCCTTCTTTCTGTTGCCTGCGCCACTACGCCGCCAAAAGGCGTGACGCCCGTGGAAGGCTTTAATGCCGATCTTTATCTGGGCAGCTGGTATGAAATTGCTCGTCTGGATCACCGCTTTGAGCGCGGGCTGGACCACGTTACCGCGACCTACAGCAAGCGCGATGACGGCGGGCTGAAAGTCATCAACCGCGGCTTTAACGTGAAAAAACAGCGTTGGCAGGAAAGTATCGGCAAGGCGTACTTTACCGGCTCGCCCAGCCAGGCGGCGCTGAAAGTCTCTTTCTTTGGCCCATTCTACGGCGGCTATAACGTTATTGCGCTGGACAACGCTTATCAGCACGCGCTGGTGTGCGGACCGAACAGGAATTATTTATGGATATTGTCGCGTACGCCGCAAATTGACAGCAAGGTGAAAGAAGAGCTGACCGCGAAAGCTCGTCAGGCCGGTTTTGACGTCGCTAAGCTTATCTGGGTAAAGCAGGATTAAGAGCCTGTCGTGCCTGAATGGATAAAGGCATAACAAAATGGCCGGTGTTTAACACCGGCCTGCTTTTTTACTGTGCGGTGCGCTGAATAGCCCGTCCGCCCGCGGAAACATCTTCACCTACGCCACGCGTCGTATTACAGGCGGTGAGTGCAGAAGAAAGCACCAGGACGGCGAAAAACGCAACAATACTTTTCTTTAACATAGCAAGATCCTTTTAGGCAGAAGTAAAGTACAGCGTAGTAAGCATAGCCGTAATTTTGCGAACGCGTCCGGTGAGATACGGGAGAAAAAAGAGAAGTCAGCTGGCCGCGTGTGAGATAGCGCCGCCCAGATGCTGGACGTCCTCACCAAAGCCGTGGAAGGTATTGCAGGCGCTGAGCGCGCAAGTCATTAACAAAGCAACAGCAAGAAATTTAATGCGGTTAATCATCAACGAGGGCTCACTAATAGGGGCCTGAATAATCAGGCCCATACGGCTTATTTTACGCGAGAAACGTATTCACCTGAACGGGTGTCTACTTTAATCACTTCGCCAATCTGTACAAACAGTGGCACTTTAACAACCGCGCCGGTAGACAGCGTGGCTGGCTTGCCGCCGGTTCCTGCGGTATCGCCTTTCAGGCCTGGGTCGGTATCAACGATCTCCAGCTCAACAAAGTTTGGCGGCAGTACCTGAATAGGTTTGCCGTTCCACAGCGTCACGATACACTCTGCGTTATCCAGCAGCCATTTTGCCGCGTCGCCTACGGTCTTCTCTTCAACAGGATGCTGTTCAAAAGTTTCCGGGTGCATAAAGTGGTAGAACTCACCGTCGTTGTACAGGTAGTTCAGGTTAGTATCTACAACGTCCGCGCCTTCGGCAGAGTCGGTAGATTTAAAGGTCTTCTCAACGCGAGTACCGGTCAGCAGACGACGCATTTTCACACGTGCGAAAGCCTGGCCTTTGCCTGGTTTAACAAACTCGCTGGCTTCGACGGCGTAAGGTTCGCCTTCGAACATGATTTTAAGACCGGGACGGAAATCGTTGCTAGAATAAGTCGCCATAAAGGCCCTCTACAATTTAATACTGGTACTTAGCCAAAAAAATGGCACACATTGTAACCCTAAATACCCCTTCGCGAGAAGAATGGTTGCATCAACTTGCTGATGTAATCACTGACCCTAATGAATTACTGCAACTTTTAGGCCTTGATTCCCATCCTGAGCTGCTGGCTGGCAATGATGCACGCCGCCTTTTTGCGCTGCGTGTCCCGCGCGCCTTCGCGGCAAGAATGCGAAAAGGCGATGCGCAGGATCCGCTGCTGCTGCAGGTCATTACCAGCAGCCGGGAGTTTATTGATGCTCCGGGTTACAGTACCGATCCGCTCGACGAGCAAAGCAGCGTAGTGCCGGGACTGTTACATAAATATCATAATCGCGCGCTGCTGCTGGTAAAAGGTGGCTGCGCCGTCAATTGCCGCTACTGTTTTCGTCGTCATTTTCCTTACTCTGATAATCAGGGTAACAAGCGCAACTGGCAGCAGGCGCTGGAGTATATCCGACAGCAGCCGCAACTGGATGAAATTATTTTCTCCGGCGGCGATCCGCTGATGGCGAAAGATAGCGAGCTGGAGTGGCTGATTAGCGAACTGGAGCAGATCCCCCACCTGAAACGGCTGCGTATCCATAGCCGTTTACCGGTGGTTATCCCTGCGCGAATTACCCGGCGCTTCTGTCAGCGGCTGGCGGATTCTCGTCTGCAAACGCTGCTGGTTACCCATATCAACCACGCTCAGGAAATTGACGACGAGCTGCGGCAGGCCATGCAGCAGTTAAAGCAGGCTGGCGTAACCTTATTAAATCAAAGCGTTTTACTGCGCGGCATCAACGACAGCGCCACTACGCTGGCCGAGCTAAGCAATGCGCTGTTTGATGCAGGTATACTGCCTTATTATCTGCACGTGCTGGATAAGGTTCAGGGCGCGGCGCACTTTTACGTTTCTGACGAGCAGGCCAGGGCGATTATGCGGGAGCTGTTGAGCAAGGTGTCCGGCTATCTGGTGCCGAAGCTGGCAAGGGAAATTGGCGGGGAGCCAAGTAAAACGCCGCTGGATTTACAGCTGCGCCAGCTGTAGATAAAAAAACAGGAGAGGGTTTTTGCCTCTCCGCAGGCCGCTGACAAACTTAAAGTCCTTTATCACCAGCCTCTCTCCTGTCTGCCGCCACGTCAGGCAGTGCGTTCTGACTGTCGGTTTACGGGCACTTATAAACCTGGCCGCTCATCTTACTGTCCAGCGGAGCGAAGCCTGACCAGATGTTCTGGGTTGGGCTGGTTGCGCCGTAAATAACATTGCCGCCCATTTCTGCCGCACGGTTGCGTAAATCGTTCGCTGCTCCGCGTAATGAGCTGCTTTCGCCGCCGCCAGCACCGCTAAACCAGTTGCTTTGCGAGCCGGTCAGGTTGCCCAGCAGCTGACAGCTGCTGGCTGGCTGCTGATCGGTAAAGGTGACGCGCTGACCCGCAGAACTCAGTGTGGTAGAGCTGCTACAGCCTGCCAGCAGCAGCAATGCCGCTACAGAGAGTCCCGGCAAGACGTTAATCCGCATTTTAATCTCCATTATTATTAACAGAATCCTCCGCAGATTATCATAAAATCACCGGCACGCCTGTACTTCTGGTGGCGATAGCGTGAAAAAGCGCAGGGTCAACAGGGACCTCAAAGGAGGCAGCCGGGAAAGTATCGCTACAGGTAACGTCACCATTTAATAAAAAAATATATCCAGCCCCAACAATAAAATAACGAAAACTGCTATCAATAAAAATTAATTAACACCTGACTCTCTTCTCTGGTGATGTTTCGTTTAATTCCCCTCCGACCAATACTGTTACCATCAAAAAGAATAGCAGAATTATCTTAAACTCATTTCATCAGGTGATTGTTATGTTATTGCTACCCATAATAAAAAGATTGAGGTTGCCAGCGAGACCATCAGCCCTGCTTCTTCTGGCAATCAATTTACCCTATGCCTTTGCAGAGCCTACGGTAGTTAATATAGATAATGAACATATTCATATAAATTCAATAACAGCAAATGAAGCTATCTATAACATCACTAACGGCGGCAGTTTAACGGTCAGTAATTCCCGCGCCGGTTTTACCTCCAGAAGGCAGACGCATTCCCTTAGCGATGCAACGCTCAAGCTAGGCAGCGGCGCCATTTTCTCCGGCGATATTAACAGTAACAATAGCCATATAATGTTTTCAGGCAGTACTTACACGGGTAATATCCTTGCCTCGCCTGAATCAAGTCTGGGCGACGTCTATATTAATAGTTCCACCTTTAATGGCGGTATCAGAACCGGAAGCAACAATGCGAACTATACGGTAGCGATTAAGGATAGCGAATTTAATGGCCAGGGAATAATCTCACCGCTGGCTATTTATAGCGGCAGGCTTAACATTGAAAACAGTGATTTCAACAACCATAACTTTCCCGTCATTGATATCAGGAACAGCACCTCGGCGGTACTGAAAAATGCCACGGTGAACAGCACCAGCGATTATAATGATGCAAACGTAATTGGCATAGCTGGCATTTATCTACAAGATGTCGCCAGCACCACTATTATGGATTCTACCATTATCAGCGACGGCACGGCGGTCAGAGCCTACAACAGCGTTAATGCCGGGGATATAAATATTCTTTTTGTTGGCAACTCTACGCTGAAGGCCAAAGCAGCAGCAGCGCTTGAGGCGAGAAACAGCGATATTATTATCTATGAATCAACGCTAACTACCGGCAGCAATGGCGATACTGTTGCCTGCTATACCGGTTCATCCGCAATAAACGGCTGCGGCGCTTTGAATCTGGCAGGCTCTACGGCTATAGTCAGCCAGCGCTCCGCGCTTAACAGCGATAACGTGGGCGTATTTATTACCGGCAGTGACGCCACCGAGCTTGATATAAGCAACTCTTCTGTTCATGCGGAAAAAGCCGCCTTCAGCGTTAACAGCGGTAATGCCACTATATCTGTACGTAATAGCCATGCAGCCCTGCCTTCTGTTGTCAGCAACGAAGGTGTGATTCTGGAAGCGCTTAATAATAGCCAGGTCGACCTGTCGCTTTCTAACGTTAACGCTAAAGGGGATATTTATGCTGATGAAAGCAGCCGGGTAAGGACGTCTTTAAAAGGCGCAAGCTGGCTGGAAGGCAGTATTTTTGGCGCGAACAAACTTGAGGTTAGCCGTGAGGCGACCTGGAAAATGACCGCAGATAATCATATCAAAGAACTGTTATTCACTGGCGGCACTGTGCGCCTGCCGGATGCCAGCCCGGATAATCAGTTTCACACTTTAACAATTGACAGCCTTACGGGTAGCGGGCACTTTGCCCTTAATACCAACCTGCAAACTATGCAGGGCGATAAGCTGCATATTACCAAAGATCTTTTTGGCGCCTTTACCCTGGGAATTGCCAACAGCGGTGCGGAGCCTGACGATCCTGATGCCATACTTAATGTTATTCAGGGACCATCCAGCACGGCGCTGTTTTCGTTATATGGCGGCAAAGTCGATGCGGGCGTCTGGCAGTACAACCTTGTGCAGAAAGGCAATGACTGGTATCTGGTAAACAGCCATCGCTCCGAAGCGCCTGATATGCCCGGCACACCGGATACGCCTGATATGCCTGGCACACCGGATGCGCCCGACGCCGCTGATGGAGATAGCGCTGTCGTTCCACAGCCTTCGCTTACTCCCTCTGCCAAAACCTTATTGAATATGGCGGCCGCGCCCGTCTATATCTTTAATAACGAACTGCAAAACAGGCGGCAACGTCGTGGCGAAAGTCAGAGCAAAGATGACGGCGTATGGGGACGCTATCTTCAGCAAAAGACTTATGTAACTACCGAGATGAATGCCTGGCGGCTGGCTCAAAACGGATTTGAACTGGGCGGAGACAAAGCGATACCGGTGCAGGACGGCAGGCTGCAGGTCGGCTTGCTGGCTTCGATAACCAGTAATGCCGTCAGACACGAAAGCGGCACCACCAGCCAGGTCAACAGCTACAGCGCTGGTGCTTATGCCAGCTGGTTTAAAGACAACGGTATGTATATGGACGCGGTAATAAAAGCGAACCGTTTTAATAATCAAGTGTATACACGGATGAGTAATGGCGTCGCTGTTAACGGTAGCTATAACCAGAATGGCGTGGGGGGTGCACTGGAAAGCGGCTGGCGCGTTGCGCTGGCGAACAATTACTGGGCCGAGCCCTTTTTTCGCGTCACCGCCTTTCGGGCAGGCAGTAAAAACGTGACGCTGAGTAACGGTATGACGGCGCACGTTCGGCATCCGGCTTCTGCGCAGGTGCAAACAGGTCTGCATCTGGGTAAGCGCCTGGAGCTTAATAAAGCCGTACTCAATCCTTACCTGAAAGCCAGCGTGGCTAAAGAGTTTGTTAAATCCAGTAAGGTTCGCCTGAATCACCACTGGGATTTTAATGATGCCGCTGCCGGTAGTGCGGCACGCTATGGCGCAGGTATTGATATCTGGCTGGCGAAGGAAGCTGCCCTGTTCAGCGAAATCAATTATCAGAATGGCCGCTATATTGAATCACCGCTGGCCGCTAACCTGGGTGTCCGTATCGGCTTCTGATACGGGCCGGCAACGTTCTCTGGATAACCGCCATAAAAAAACCTGCCGTTTCCGGCAGGTTCTTTTGGCTTACGAGCGATAAGCGACGTATGTCGACTTACATCATGCCGCCCATGCCGCCCATTCCACCCATGCCGCCGCCAGCGCCTAAGTCTGGTGCGTCACCTTTTGGCAGGTCGGTAACCATGCACTCGGTGGTGATCATCAGGCCAGCAACGGAAGCCGCGTACTGCAGAGCAGAACGGGTTACTTTGGTTGGATCCAGGATACCGAAGTCGATCATGTTGCCGTATTCTTCGGTCTGCGCGTTGTAACCGTAGTTACCTTCGCCCGCTTTCACCATGTTCGCTACAACGGAAGGTTCTTCACCCGCGTTGGAAACGATCTGACGCAGTGGAGATTCCATCGCGCGCAGCGCAACTTTGATACCCACGTTCTGGTCTTCGTTCTGACCAGTCAGGCCAGCCAGTACGGCCGCAACGCGAACCAGCGCTACGCCACCACCGGCAACCACGCCTTCTTCTACTGCCGCACGGGTAGCGTGCAGAGCATCTTCAACGCGGGCTTTCTTCTCTTTCATTTCAACTTCAGTTGCTGCGCCAACTTTCAGTACGGCCACGCCGCCTGCCAGTTTAGCTACGCGCTCCTGCAGTTTTTCACGATCGTAGTCGGAAGTTGCTTCTTCGATCTGCTGACGGATCTGAGTCACGCGACCGGAGATTACAGACTCTTCGCCCACGCCATCAATGATGGTGGTGGTGTCTTTGTTGATCACTACGCGTTTTGCCTGACCCAGGTCTTCCAGCGTCGCTTTTTCCAGCTCCATACCGATCTCTTCAGAGATAACGGTACCGCCGGTCAGCACAGCGATGTCCTGCAGCATAGCTTTACGACGGTCGCCGAAGCCAGGTGCTTTAACCGCAGCCACTTTCACGATGCCGCGCATGGTGTTCACCACCAGCGTAGCCAGCGCTTCACCTTCAACATCTTCAGCGATGATCAGCAGCGGCTTGCTTGCTTTTGCTACGGCTTCCAGCACTGGCAGCATTTCGCGGATGTTGGAGATTTTTTTGTCAGCCAGCAGGATGAACGGTGATTCCAGCTCAACCGCACCGGTTTCTGGCTTGTTGATGAAGTAAGGAGACAGGTAGCCGCGATCGAACTGCATACCTTCAACCACGTCCAGCTCGTCCTGCAGGCCGGTACCTTCTTCAACGGTGATAACACCTTCTTTACCGACTTTTTCCATTGCCTGAGCAATCAGGGTACCCACGCTCTCATCGGAGTTAGCGGAGATAGTACCTACCTGGGCAATCGCTTTGGAATCAGAGCAAGGCACGGAGAGTTTTTTCAGTTCTTCAACAGCGTGAACCACGGCTTTATCGATACCGCGCTTCAGATCCATTGGGTTCATACCAGCGGCTACGGCTTTCAGACCTTCGTTAACGATAGACTGAGCCAGTACGGTTGCGGTAGTGGTGCCGTCGCCCGCAGCGTCGTTCGCTTTAGAGGCAACTTCTTTCACCATCTGCGCGCCCATGTTTTCGAACTTATCTTCCAGTTCGATTTCACGAGCTACGGAAACGCCATCTTTAGTGATGGTTGGTGCGCCGAAGGATTTATCCAGCACCACGTTACGGCCTTTCGGGCCCAGGGTTACTTTTACCGCGTCTGCCAGTACGTTTACGCCACGGAGCATTTTTACGCGTGCGTCATTACCGAATTTTACGTCTTTAGCTGCCATTATCAATATCCCTTAAATTCGTTTGGTTCAATGAGTTACGTAAATTACGCTTCAACAATTGCCAGAATGTCGCTTTCAGAAATGATCAGCACTTCCTGGTTGTCGATTTTCTCAGTTTTCGCACCGTAGCCTTCGTTGAAAATCACGATATCACCGACTTTTACGTCCAGGGATTTCACGTCGCCATTTTCCAGGATACGGCCATTGCCAACAGCCAGCACTTCACCGCGGGTAGATTTACCTGCAGCGGAGCCGGTCAGAACGATGCCACCAGCTGATTTAGATTCCACTTCTTTACGCTTGACGATAACACGGTCGTGCAATGGACGAATTTTCATTGATAGTTCTCCTTTGAGAAGTCAATCAGTCAGTTTTGGATGATTGCCGGGCTTCACTGGCACCGGCCTCGTGACGGAAGAGATAGGGACAGAGGGAAGGGCTTTCAAGGGGCAAAAAATAAAAATTTTGCTTCTGCTTCACAATTGACCAATTAACCGCCACTTTCTGCAGGAGAAAACCAAAAGGCGGGGATCCCGCCTTTTTGACCGATTAACGATCGTCGCGCTTGTCGTCGTGTTCAATCAGCGTGGTGTCTTTGCGCTCATATTCGCCGTCCACGGTGTAACCGCTATCCGGCCCTGCACCCGCCCCGCGCCAGACGCGCAGATGCGGCATCAGCTTCAGCGTTAAATGTTTTTGCACCGGTGGCAGCAGCAGCAGCAGACCCAGGAAGTCGGTAAAGAAACCGGGCAGTAGCAGTAAAAAGCCGGCCAGAATCAGCGAGACGCTTTTCAGCATCTCCGCCGCCGGGCTTTCGCCCACCGCCAGCTTTTGCTGCATCAGCATAAAGTTCTTCATGCCCTGGTTTTTCACCAGCGAAATACCAATAGCGGAACTGAAGATCACCAGCAGCAGCGTCATCAGTACGCCCAGTACGTGAGCAACCTGGATAAAAATGCTGATTTCGATCCAGGCGAGAAGAATAAGTAGTAAAAACGGTAGCCAGCGCACCGCAGTCTCCTGTCGGTTAGAGCCATCACGCAGCAGGCGTAACGGCATAAAAAAGAGATCGTTTATCGATCAAGTCTATAAAAGATGGGCACGCTGCGTAACCTTTTCAACCTTAACCGACGAATTAGCGCATAAACAGCCATAAACGGCCGGGCGGCTTTACCGTTATTAACGCACATAAATGTCGCTTAAGAGAGAAACCGTTCATGCTTCACAGAATATAGTCGTGTGCTGTTTAAGACAAACAGCTAACATGTGGCACCAGACTGGTGACGATTTAACTATCACTCTACTACTGTTTATCAAAGTTATAACCGGCAGCAATAACAAGAAGGTGCTCATGGCTAACGACATTCGTATCGAAGAAGACCTGTTAGGTATGCGAGAAGTTCCTGCGGATGCTTACTACGGTGTTCACACTCTGCGTGCGATTGAAAATTTTTATATCAGTAACAGTAAAATCAGTGACATTCCGGAATTCGTCCGCGGCATGGTAATGGTGAAAAAAGCGGCGGCAATGGCCAATAAAGAGCTGCAAACTATTCCACGAAATATTGCCAATGCAATTATCAAAGCCTGTGACGAAGTATTAGATAACGGCAAATGCATGGATCAGTTTCCGGTTGACGTCTATCAGGGCGGCGCGGGCACTTCCGTCAACATGAACACCAATGAAGTACTGGCGAACATCGGTCTGGAGCTGATGGGACACCAGAAAGGCGACTATCAGTTTCTTAACCCCAACGATCACGTCAATAAATGCCAGTCGACCAATGATGCCTATCCCACCGGTTTTCGCATCGCCGTTTACAGCTCTATTTTAAAGCTGCTGGACGCTATCGGAAAACTGAGCGAAGGCTTTGAGCGCAAGGCGATTGAATTCACCACCATTCTGAAGATGGGTCGCACCCAGCTTCAGGATGCGGTGCCGATGACGCTGGGCCAGGAGTTCCACGCGTTTAACGTGCTGCTGAAAGAAGAAATTAAAAATATTCTGCGCACCGCTGAACTGCTGCTGGAAGTTAACCTGGGCGCCACGGCTATCGGCACACGTCTTAATACGCCGGATGGCTATCAGCAGCTGGCGGTACAAAAGCTGGCGGAAGTCAGTAACCTGCCTTGTGTACCTGCAGAAGATTTGATTGAAGCCACCTCGGACTGCGGCGCTTACGTGATGGTTCACAGCTCGCTGAAACGTCTGGCGGTGAAGCTGTCGAAGATTTGTAACGACCTGCGCCTGCTCTCTTCCGGCCCGCGTGCTGGCCTGAACGAGATTAACCTGCCGGAACTGCAGGCCGGCTCTTCCATCATGCCCGCCAAGGTAAACCCGGTCGTGCCGGAAGTTGTTAACCAGGTCTGCTTTAAGGTCATTGGTAACGACGTAACGGTAACGATGGCCTCTGAAGCCGGACAGCTACAGCTGAACGTGATGGAGCCGGTGATTGGCCAGGCGCTGTTTGAGTCGGTGGATATTCTGACCAACGCCTGCCTCAACCTGCTGGAGAAGTGCGTAGACGGCATTACGGCTAACAAAGCGGTATGCGAAGCCTACGTCTTTAATTCGATCGGTATCGTAACTTACCTGAATCCCTATATTGGCCACCATAACGGCGATATCGTCGGCAAAATTTGTGCTGAAACAGGCAAGAGCGTGCGTGAAGTGGTGCTGGAGCGCGGTCTGCTGACCGAAACCGAACTGGATGACATCTTCTCAACGCAGAATTTGATGTATCCGGTTTATAAAGCGAAACGCTACACCGATGAAGATTAACCTTCATTGAGAAGCGCAAAGGCACGTTGGTTCACTGAACAACGTGCCTTTTTTTATGCTGCCGTTTACATGGTATCAACGAACTTCTAACCGGGAGAGAACACATTATGATTTTACCAGAGCTGATTGTCGTGCTGGCGGCAATATATCTGGGCGCGCGGCTTGGCGGTATCGGCATTGGCTTCGCTGGCGGCGCAGGCATGCTGATCCTGACGCTGGCTTTTCAAATCAAACCGGGCGCGATCCCCTTTGACGTGATCGAAATTATTATGGGGGTAATCGCGGCCATTGCGGCAATGCAGGTCGCGGGCGGCATGGATTATCTGGTCAGCCTGGCCGAGCGCCTGTTAAGGAAGCATCCGCGTTATATCACTTTTCTGGCACCGCTGGTCACCTACACGATGACGCTGTTGGCCGGTACTGGCCATACCGCGTTTTCTACGCTGCCGGTCATTGCTGAAGTCGCTAAAGAACAGGGCGTCCGCCCTTCCCGGCCGTTATCGATTGCCGTTGTCGCTTCGCAGATTGCGATTACCGCGTCCCCTATTTCGGCCGCTGTGGTTTTCCTTTCTGGCATCCTTGAACCAAAAGGCGTCAGCTATCTGAGCCTGCTGGCGGTGGCTATTCCCTCCACAATGGTTGCCCTTTTCCTTGCCGCTCTGCTGACTAACTTCCTGGGGAAAGAACTAAAGGACGATGCGGTTTACCAGCAGCGACTGGAAAAAGGCGAAGTCACGCTGCGCGGCGCGACGGTGTTCGAAGAAAAGCCCGGCGCAAAACGTTCGGTGCTGCTCTTTCTGTTGGGTATTGTCGCCGTGGTGCTCTATGCGACAGCGATCAGCGATACCGTCGGGCTGATTAAAAATCCGGTATTGCCGCGCAATGAAGCTATCGTGATATTTATGCTGACCATTGCCGCGCTGATCTGCCTGAGCTGTAAAGTCGATACCGCGAAAATCCTTTCGGCCAGCACCTTCCGTTCGGGGATGAGCGCCTGCGTCTGCGTGATGGGCGTTGCCTGGCTCGGCGATACTTTTGTGAAGGCCCATATCCATGAAATTCAGGACTTCGCGGGCAATTTGCTACAGGAGTACCCCTGGATGCTGGCCGTTATCCTCTTTTTCGCTTCTACGCTGCTCTATTCCCAGGCCGCGACGACCAAAGCGCTGATGCCCGCCGCGCTGCTGCTGGGCGTGTCGCCACATACCGCTATCGCTTCTTTTGCCGCCGTTTCCGCGCTGTTTGTGCTGCCGACCTACCCTACGCTGCTGGCGGCGGTAGAAATGGACGATACCGGCTCCACGCGCATTGGGAAATTTGTCTTCAACCACTCTTTTATTATTCCAGGCACGCTGGCGATTGCGCTGTCTGTGGCCTTCGGCTTTATCTTCGCCCATCTTGTCCTGTAACGATCTGGCGGGCCGTGACGGTCCGCTTCGTTTTTGTTTGTTAAATCCCGCCTCAATAAACGCCTCGCACGCCAGGCGCATTTACATCCTGAAAAAGCGTCGGCCATAAGGCCGTGATATAGTTTGCGCCTTACGGAGCATTGCCGGGCCCGGACGCGTCGGGATCGCCCGTTTTCTTAATTTCGTCACCGGAAAAATGATTCCCGCTATGACTAAGCGCCTTACATCCTACTTGCTGCTGTTGATGGCCGTTCTGCTCAGCTTTAACGCCAGCGCCTCGCTGTTCGGACAGCATAACAACAGCCACTTCGGCACCGTCGATCAGGCTTTCAGCTTCGATTTTAATCAGCGAGCCGACCAGCTGACGCTGAGCTGGCAGGTGTCGCCCGGCTACTATCTTTATCGCCAGCAGATAACCCTTACCGCTCAGGACGCAAAGCTGGCCGACTGGACGCTGCCGCCCGGTAAACCGCATGAAGATGAGTTTTACGGGAAAACGCAAATTTATCCCGATAGCCTGAAACTGCCGTTAACGATTTTGCAGGCCGATAAAGGCGCTACCCTTAGCGTCACTTATCAGGGCTGCGCCGCTGCGGGCTTCTGCTATCCGCCGGAAACCCGTTCCGTGCCGCTGAATGAAGTTATGGCAGGCGGCCAGGCTCCTGCCACGGCCCAGCCCGTGCCGGTACAGCACAACGCCGCCCCGCCTGAAGTACAGCCCGCTGATAACAAGCTTCCTTTTTCGCCGCTGTGGGCTTTGCTGATCGGTATCGGCGTCGCTTTTACGCCGTGCGTGCTGCCCATGTATCCGTTGATTTCCGGCATTATTTTGGGCGGTAACCGCCATTATTCGCTAAAACGTCTGTTCGCCCTGGCGATGCTTTACGTTCAGGGAATGGCGCTGACCTATACGGTGATGGGCATGATCGTCGCCGCTGCCGGACTGCGTTTTCAGGCCGCGCTGCAGTCGCCCGTGGTGCTGACTGGCCTCTCTGTTCTGTTTATCCTGCTGGCGCTGTCGATGTTTGGACTGTTCACCTTGCAGCTGCCTTCCGCGCTGCAAACCAGGCTGACCCTTCTCAGCAATCGTCAGCAAGGCGGCTCGCTGCCCGGCGTCTTCTTAATGGGCGCGCTGGCCGGACTGATCTGCTCGCCCTGCACTACCGCGCCGCTTAGCGCCATCCTGCTTTATATCGCGCAAAGCGGCAATCTGCTGGCTGGCGCAGGCACGCTCTGGCTATATGCGGTTGGGATGGGCTTACCACTGATTGTCGTTACCCTGTTTGGTAATCGCCTGTTGCCGAAAAGCGGCGCCTGGATGCAGACCGTCAAAGAGGGCTTTGGCTTTGTTATCCTCGCGCTGCCGGTATTTCTGCTGGAGCGAGTGGTCGGTGAAGCCTGGGGGCTACGTTTGTGGAGTATGCTGGCCGTGGCTTTCTTCGGCTGGGCTTTTATCAGCCTGAAAGCCGCTAACGGCTGGCAGCGCGTGGGACAAATCCTGATGCTGGCCGCGGCGCTGGTGGCTGCGCGACCGTTGCAGGACTGGGCGTTCGGCGCACCGGTCAGCGAGAATCACGCGGCTTTGAGCTTTACTCGTATTAACGACGTCGCCCAGCTTAATCAGGCATTACGGCAGCACGATGGGCGGATCACCATGCTCGACCTGTATGCCGACTGGTGCGTGGCCTGCAAAGAGTTCGAAAAATATACGTTCAGCCAGCCGCAGGTACAGAACGCTCTGAATAAAACGCAGCTGTTACAGGCAAACGTCACGACAAATAATGCGCAAGACAAAGCGCTGCTGGCGCAGCTGAAGGTGCTGGGGCTGCCGACCATTCTGTTTTTTGATGCCGAAGGTAAAGAAATACCCGGCTCGCGCGTTACCGGTTTTATGGACGCCACGGCTTTTCAGCAGCATTTGCAGAAACTGGCGCAGTAAACGACACTAGAGAAGAATTTTACGGCCACGGTCGTAAATAATGCATTCAAGAGGAGAGTCACTTGCAACGTGAACAGGTACTCGAGCATGCACTGAACGTACTCGAGCAAAATGGGCTGGCCCCTTCAACATCTTTTGCCATGATGGCGAACGCGGCGGCCTGCCAGCAGGAAGATTTACAGCGCTACTGGCCCGACCGCGAGGCGCTGCTGTATGACGCTCTGCGCTACCATAGCCAGCAGATCGATATCTGGCGGCGCAAGCTGCTGCTGGATGACACGCTAAGCACGGAACAGAAGCTGCTGGCGCGTTATCAGCTGCTGGAAGAGGCGGTAAATAACAATCGCTATCCTGGCTGCCTGTTTGTGGCGGCGTGCAGCTTTTATCCGCAGGCGGATCATCCCGTCCATCAGATTGCCGATCAGCAAAAGCGCGCCTCCTGGCAATATACCCATCAGCTGTTAACGCAGCTGGAGACGGATAATCCCGAACTGGTTGCGCACCAGATGGAGCTGATACTGGAAGGTTGCCTCAGTCGCCTGCTGGTTAAGCGCAACGTGCAGGAAGTGGCAACGGCTCGCTCGCTGGCAGAAGATGTGCTGAGCATCGCGCTTTGCCGTCGAAACGGCGCGCTGAGCTGAAAAGATCAGGCGCAGGAAGGGATGCGCTAGCCTGAAAAGCGGAACCGGGTGGCGGAAGTGATGTCCCTCCCTGACTAACTTTCAGCCTTAGCGCCCAAAAAGCAGGCGATCGGTCACGATTTCCCGCTTTTTTATGACAAAGCCGTTGACGCCGTACGCCCTTTACGGTTTAATGCGCCCCGTTGCCCGGATAGCTCAGTCGGTAGAGCAGGGGATTGAAAATCCCCGTGTCCTTGGTTCGATTCCGAGTCCGGGCACCACTAATTTAGTTTCATGGCGTTCTTATAAGTCCTGAAACGCTAAAAAATAAGTAATTTAAAAAACCTGATGGTACTGAAAAGTTCCGTCAGGATTTTTGACATCAAGAGTTTCTAAGACCAGTTGGTGTAATAAACGCCGTAGCCTCCGTCACGCCACTTACCGATATTGCTGTCCGCAACGCCAGGCCGCTCTATAACCCCTACAAACTCTGCGATGCTTACCAACATTTAATGCTTTACGATGTGTGTACTACCTGAACAACATCAGGGGCACGCTTATCAAATACCGTACAAATAATCTGGGCCAGATAGAGTATTAAACTGCACTATACCCTTGCTTCGGGTCATTCTTATACTGCGGAAACGCCAGCTTCAGTGCCCCTTGTTCCACCAGCGGCTTTAAGTACTGCTGACGCAGTGCATTAGGATTACGACTAAGGATCTGCCCCAGTGCAGCAACGGAAATATACTGTCCCTGACACACATCCAGGATCACACTCTTCATCAGCTCTTTATCCCCCAAACGCAACTTTTCACGCGGAACTGCGGCTAAAGTAAATAACGAATCCCGGAAAGACTCGATGAGATTGTCAACATCATCAATATAGGGTCTATCGATAAAGCGGTTAAGCAAACGTCCATACTCATCTCGGGACGCAGGTTGATCGCCTTCGGCGTTATATATGGAGTTTTCCCCGTTATATGTGGACCTCTGCTCGTTATATGTGGAGTTCCCACTGTTATGTGTGGAGCTCCCATCGTTATGTGTGGACCTCTGCTCGTTATATGTGGAGCTCTCATCGTTATGTGTGGACCTCCGCTCGTTATATTTGGAGTCCTCTTCGTTATGTGGAGAGCTTACCACCGCACCAAGTGAGAACACCTCATCCGGTGTCATGACCGATACACCGGGCAAGGTATAATATTTGCTTTTCTGCTCGCCCCCTGCGACCAGAAAATCTTTACTTTCCAGACGAGGAAGCGTCAACGTGACTTCGCGAGAGTGTCGGGTTGTTAACAGACAAGCTCGTTCATGGTTGACCCAGCCTTCAATCGCCGCCGTTGCAACAATTACCTGTTCAAAGTCATCAAGCAGATCGAAGGTTTCGCCAAATCGTTGGTGCAGGTCATCCAGAACATGCTGCGGGATCAGGCTAGCGGTAGAAAGCTCTAATAGCGTCTGTGCAGGAAACGTTTTCTCCCAAAGTTTGGGGGTTCGCCAGTTAGCCGATTTCCAGCCGCTGAAAATCTTCGGCATCCCTGAACCCGCTTTTTCGCCTAGCCCAATTAACAAAAACATCTGATGTAACAACCTGTTGCGGCAATCACTGACGCCACCTGCAATCACATCCTCTAACGGCAGGCGCATCAAGCCGGGGTTACGAAAGCCAAACATATCGGGACGTTTGACGATCAAAATAGAAACTCGGTCGGTAAAATCTGCATGGACCAGCGTGTTTACTAACGCTTCACGCAGCGCGATATGTACTGGCGTATCCGTTCTGCGC
Source organism: Erwinia phyllosphaerae (assembly GCF_019132875.1). Taxonomy (GTDB): domain Bacteria; phylum Pseudomonadota; class Gammaproteobacteria; order Enterobacterales; family Enterobacteriaceae; genus Erwinia; species Erwinia phyllosphaerae. The sequence continues at coordinate 126,843 of NZ_JAHSPF010000011.1, read as the reverse complement.
TGGCCCTCTTCAAGCGTAAAGGGTACTTTCAAATCAGCGGCTAGTTTTTGGTATACTTTACGGTAAAAATCAAACAGGTTTCCTGACCATGTACCGTCCGGACACACCCTGTCTATCCAACGAAGCTCCGTTTTTGCCTGGGGCCTTTCCTGATAATCCACCATGTAGTTAGGTGCAGCAGCAGTAATCGCATCCCATTTGCCAAACATGAGAATACCGGCCAGTGTTATGCCCTCTTTTCCGGTTTCTCTGTCTTTACGCCACCCACCCACTATTTTAAATAGTTCAAACGGCTCACAGGCCAGATAAGGATGCTGCGGGTTATTTGCCGAAAGCAGATTGCGGTAAACTTTTAAACTGTCCAGATCGATATCTTCCTGAAAAGTATAGTGCTCAGAAAGCACTTCGTTATCACGGCTATCGTGGATCTGCTCAGCAAGCATCCGCTTGACGGTCATATCATCACAAAGGCGATCGCCTTCGTGCAAACGTTGATAGGTGTTACCAAATGGAGACTTTTTCAGGTGAACCGGCTTTTGTTTACGCATCGCCTGTGGAATATGGATTGCCAGAACGTCCGTTCCCTGCAAAGAGACCCATTGCACATCGTTTTCCGACCTCAGCACATTCGTACTGACTCGATCGCGATCGTTTAACTGATTAAACAAATCGGTCTTAATCTTTTCGGGATCGGCAATACCAACTGGTGTAAATTTTCCGGCCTGTTCTTTTACACCAAGAACTACCCAACCGCCCCGCCCATTTGCCATTGCGGAATAGGTGGGCCAGAAGTCTTTCGGTAGTTCGCCTTTGCCGTCTTTCCCCCCTGCCAGCTTGAACTCTACCTGTTCCGACTCGACAAGGGTTTGCAGATCTATAATGTCTTTTATTTGCAAAGGCATACAGATTCCTCAGGCTGAAAATATTTGGTTATAACATACCGCATCTACCAAATATCCGATAGATTGCTAAGGATACTGATGGATCCTTCGGCCTTATATAACGCCTTCTGCCACATGACCCGTTCCCCTTCCACTATTCCCGCAGGCAAGAATTCCCGCTCCAGACGACCACGTGGCAAACGGGTCAAGTGGCGATAAAAATCGACTCTTCATTAAGCAAGTCATCAGGTATTGCTTGCTGCGCTTTTACCGGTTCAGGAACGTCGCTATGGCTGGCATATTGATCAAACAACTCACGATCCATGAGCAGGATATCAGGCGTTGCGCGACAGTGTCTGGCTCTCACCGGCATCGGTAGCCCTAGCTATCCCTATCTCCTTAACAGGCAGCGCAGAACAGAGCTGGATGCTCATTGCACGTCAAGACCGCACCCTAAAATCGAGATAGTGTCGGATAACGCTGAAAGTTGATGCTGACACTGTTCATTTTCAATCACCAGCACGCACCACACGGGCAATGTCGTTCCCGCCGGTTCTGCTGTTGTTATCAATCCTTTCTAAAATTCGATGAATTCCGCCAGTGAATCTGTGCATGTAAAAGCGTTGCGCTGGCAGGTTCATCCGGCTTCTGTAACCTGTTAAGCAGGCGCTCCACGATATTATCAGCGAGCAAATCGATCTGGACCTCTGCCGTGGTCAGTGAAGGCAGCCATCCCTCTGCGTCGCTCAGACCATCAAAACCCGTTACCGCAATCTCTTCGCCCGGCTTTTTACCCAGATACTGCAGCGCATTCATGGCACCAAAGGCGACCACGTCCTGATAGCAAACGAATGCTGTTATGGCTTCGTCAGCGTTAAACAGCGCTAAGGTAGCCTTGCTCCCGGCGCTGATGCTTGAAGCGCAGTAAACCGCGCGAGATTCATGCCAGTCCAGCCCACAGTCTTCATGAGCATCCTTCCAGCCCTGCAGGCGTTGCCGCCGCAGACGCGAATTCTGGCTTCCCCCCATAAAGGCAATATTTTTATGGCCATCCTGGATTAAACGATGGGTAATATCGTAAGCAGCCTGGTAGTTATCAATACCAATAAAATCGCTGTCGTGACTGCCGGTTGGGCGCAGGAAGGTGACGGTTGGTGTGAGATTACGCCAGGCCTCAAGGTGCTCACGCGTTGTATCCCAGGTCGGACACAACAGCACGGCAAGCGCATTGTGGCGCTGCATCAGATGCAGATACTCCTGCTGGCTTTCAAGACTTTCATCCGAACAGGCCAGAATGGTGGCATACCCTTTTTTCGCCAGCTTGCGGTTAACTCTGGCGAGCAGCTCGGTGTAATACGGATTACTCAAATCATGAATAACAAGCCCAATGATATTGGACTTGTTACTTCTGAGCGTGGCGGCCGTTTCGTTATAGGTATAGTTAAGCGTGTTAATTGCATCAAGGACGCGCTGGCGGGTTTTTGCTGAGACTTTGCCCGCCCGGTTACTGATAACGTTCGATACTGTGGCCACCGAAACGTTAGCCAGTGCTGCAACATCGACGACCGTCGCACGTTTTGTCATGCTTTATCACACTCCACTAAAAGATGCCTGTAAACGCGCCGACGCCCGCAACCGCAAGAGTAACAAGCATGGCCCTGACCACTGACTGACGATATCGGGTCAGTAGAAAACACGCTCCCGGGACCGCGGGCAACGGTAACAATGCGGGAAAATGTCGTCAAGAATGTTTTGTACGTATGTCCGCACTCAAATCGCCCTCCACGATTCAATCTCGCTCGTCAACTTTCGTCCACGGCGCGGCGTGAATGTGCTTCATACTACGTACTCAGGCAGGTCCCCCTCGTTAGCCGAAGTCACGGTCACAGAACCCTGGTTTGCTAAAACGCTGGCTGCTGTACCGGTCGTAAAATGGCTCGCTGCTGGTTCTACTCTGTAAAATCCGGAATAAAAGGAAACAAGATTATTCGATTTACCTTTTTACTGTCGAACATCCTCAATTAAAGTTCTGACCACGATCACGAATTACGTTATTGCTGGCACCGCCCTTTTTATTAAAACAATTTAAAATCAAAAAGATATTTAATTCACCCTAAATTCAGCCTCTGTTTAAAGAATTTATTTTAGTTTAGACTCCTCACCAATTAAAGGTTAATCGTTTAACTAAAGAGGCGGACTATGGGTTATCTGAAACATCCCGTTAACTACGACAAGTTTCCGGCCGTAAAGGTAAATGGCGTGAATAGCGCTTATCAGGGGTGGCAGCCTGTCGCAGAACAAATCATTAAAAAACTGTCGGCTCGTGAGAATGCAATCGTCGTCATCGATTGTTATCCCGGCGTTAGCCTTTCCGCTATCAAATCCGCATTGGGTGCCACAGCGGTGTTCCGCAATGCCAGCTGGTTTGATGCCGATAGCTGCTTTATGCAAGGGGCCGAACTGGAAGCCCGTCTGGCAGATACGCTGACCGACGATCGCGTTTTTGGCGTGATGAGCTGCGCGAAGCTGGCAGATTATCTACTCCCTGGCACGTCGGAAAAGATGAAGAATAGCGTTGCGGCAACGAAGGGGTTACGCGTAGTGATGGGCACTGGCGCGGCACTGCTGGTTGAAGGTGATGTCCTGATTTATGCCGACTACCCGCGCTGGCAGCGACAGCTCGACTGGCGGGCCGGCAGTAGCAACTGGCAGGCAGAAAATCCAGATGAAGACATTCTGAGAAAATATAAGCGTGGCTTCTTCTGGGAGTGGCGGGTTGCCGATCGTCATAAGCGCGAGCTGTTCACACGCTTTGATTTTTACCTTGATGTCCTGGCGCAGCCGGCGGCAATGATCGATAACGCCGCCTTTCACGCCGGTCTGGATGCTTGCCTTAAAACCCCTTTCCGCCTCAATCCGTTTTTCGATCCCGGTGTCTGGGGAGGAAAGTGGATGGAAGAGGTCTGTGATTTACCGCCGGGCGAAAAAAACTACGCATGGTGCTTTGATGGCGTACCGGAAGAGAACAGCCTGACGCTAAAATTTGCTGCGACAGCCATCACCATGCCCGCCATCAATCTGGTGCTGGCGCGCCCGGAAGCGCTGCTCGGCCAACGCAACTATGCACGCTTTGGCGCAGAGTTCCCGATTCGCTTTGACTTCCTCGACACCATGTCGGGCGGCAACCTCAGCCTGCAGGTGCATCCTTCCACCGACTATATCCAGCAAAATTTCGGCATGCACTATACCCAGGATGAGAGTTATTACATCCTTGATGCGGGCAGCGATGCCAGCGTGTGGCTGGGATTGCGGACGGGAGTAAAACAGGAAGAGTTAGTTACGGCGCTGGAAGAAGCACAGCAAACCGGCACTTTCGATGCTGAAAAATACGTCAACCAGTTCCCGGTAAAGAAGCACGATCATCTGCTGATCCCTTCCGGCACCGTACACTGCTCGGGCAGCAACGCAATGATTCTGGAAATCTCCGCGACGCCCTATATTTTCACCTTTAAATTGTGGGACTGGGGCCGTCTGGGACTGGACGGCAAGCCACGCCCGGTGCACCTCAACCACGGCAAAAAGGTAATGCGCGAAGAACGAGACACCGAGTGGTGCCGTCGTGAACTGGTCAATGTCATTACGCCGCTGGAAGAACATGCAGAATGGCGCAGCGAGCGCACAGGGCTGCATGAGCTGGAATTTATTGAGACCCGTCGTTACTGGATTAACGGTGCGGTAACGCTAAATACCGGCGGCGAATTCCAGATGTTAAATCTGGTCGAGGGCCAGGCCGTACTGATTGAAAGTCCTGCTAACCAGTTTGAGTCCTTTACTGTCCACTACGCCGAAACCGTGATTATACCGGCAGCGTCAGGCGAGTATCGCTTGCGTGCTCTGCACCAACATGAGACTGGCGTGATTGTTGCCAGTGTCCGTCAGGCGGAGCAGGCATGATGATGACGCATGCTCAACAGTTTGTTTCGTGGATAAAAAACAGCGCGCTACCGCTATTTTTACAGCAAGGTGTCAAAACGCTGCCGGACGGAGCCGTTTGTTTCCGCGAAACGTTACCGGATGAAGGTTCGCTGACGCGCAGCCGGGTACAGACACGCCAGCTATATGTCTACGCCCATGCCACGAGAACGGGCTGGCTGGATGCACGCCAAACGCTGGATGCCGTAGCAAATCGCGGCCTCAGTCATTTCACCAATGCTCAGGGAGCATTTTTGTTTGCCGACGGAAACACGCCACTCGCTCATCAAACTAATGCCTACGAGCAGGCATTTGCCCTGCTGGCCTATAGCGAACTGTATGCCCTGACCGGCGAAGCGCAGTTTCATCAGCGTGCCATGGCGCTATATGACTGGATGCAGACCAATCTGGCCCTGGCGGAAGGAGGATATGCCATCAATACCCGACGCCCGGCGATGCTGAGTCAGAACCCCAACATGCATCTTTTTGAAGCCATGCTTGCCTGGTGGCGTCACACCGGGGAACCATGCTGGCAGCAGGAGGCGCATCGCCTGTTTAACCTGTTTACCGATCGCTTATTTCATCATGAACGGCGTTGCCTGGTTGAGTTCTTCTCACCCGGCTGGCAGGCCGATGCCCCTGAATCGCCGCATGTTGACCCGGGCCATCACCATGAATGGACGTGGCTGCTTTACGAGTATCAGAAGCTTTCCGGTGTGGATACCCTCTTCTGGCGCGATGCGTTGCAGCGCTTTGCTATACAGGCAGGCGAGAACCCGCGTACCCTGGCGGTGACGAATGAGGTTTACCATGACCAGACGCCGTACCGTGAGGGGAGCCGCCTGTGGTGCCAGACCGAACGCCTGAAGGCCGACGTTGTGGCCTGTGAGACACAGCAGGAAGACGCTGCTTACCGCAGGCTGGATCGGCATGCTGCATTGATGATGGCGCAGTATGTCAACGGAGAGAACAGCCGTCCTTATTGTGATGAAATCGATGCCAGCGGCAGGCGTCTGGCGCAGGCTTCACCGGCTTCGACGCTCTATCACCTCTATGTGGCTTGCCGTGAAATCGACAACCTGATGCAAAATTGTTACAAGCTAAGTTAATCGAATAACCTTTTTTATTTAAAAACCGCCTGTTAAAAGATTTTTATAAGAGATAACAAAACTCAACTTATGGATTTTGCGGGGTTAATCACTTTAACAACATGAATTAAATAATATTAATCGATTAATCTAAATTCAGCTAACACGGAGACAGAACATGCGAATAACTCACCATAAACGCTCTGACATTATGGGTCAGGAATATAAACACCCGGACAACGCTTTTGCCTCTTGCCCCCTCCGCTGCGCCGGGAAGTTTATTATTCCCGCCATACATTTCACTATCAGCAAGAAGCCTCGGGCAGCGGCGCGCCACGCTAAAAGCCTGAGTAAGAGAGGAAGCTTATGATCGCCTTTATTATTGCCACCCACGGCCCTCTGGCTGAGGCGCTGCTCGCCAGTGGCCAGATGGTGTATGGCGAATTGCCGCATGTTTCCGTAGTGACGCTTAGCGAACAGGCGGGTATTGAAGGATTCAGGCAGGATTTCACTAAGGCGCTGGCCAGCGCTGGCCAGAATGCCGACGGCGTGGTGGTTTTGTGCGATCTGCAAAGCGGTACGCCGTGGAACGTCGCCTGCCAGCATGCCTTCTCCCCGCAGATGACGCCCCCCGTCGCCGTGCTGGCGGGCGTCAATATCCCCATGCTGCTACAAACCGAAGAGGTCAACCACCTGACGGACGTTCACGATGCGGCGGCAAAACTGCTGGAACTGACCGTGCCAACCCTGACGAAGGCAGCCCCCGTTCTCTCTGTCCAGTCATCTGATTTTTAGGAGGAAATAACGATGAGTATTTCTTTTGTTCGCATCGACGATCGGGTTATCCACGGGCAACTCGTGACGCGCTGGGCTAAAGAGTTACCCTGCGAAGGGATTATCGCCATTGATGACGCCGTCGCAGCCGATCCCCTGCTCTCATCAGTGATGAAAGGTGCGATTCAGGATACCAAAGTCTGGCTGTTCGACGTCGCAACGGCCATTGAAAAACTGCCGAAAATCATCGCCAGCGAGAAGCGTTACTTTGTGATTTGCAAGTCCCCCGTCACGCTACAACGTATTGAAGAAACCGGGATCGACCTGAAAAACGCCAGCGGTAAAATCAACGTAGGGCCAATGAGTTCACGCGCCGATACCATCACCATTGGCCCCAATCAGTCGGTCAACGCTCAGGAAATTGCCGCTTTCGACTGGCTGGTACAGCGCGGGCACCGGGTAGAATTCCGCCTGGTTCCGGATGCCAGTAGCTATAGCTGGCAGGATGCCCGTCAGAAGCTGAAATAAGGGAGTGAAAGATGATTATTGAAGCGGCTTTAATTGGCCTTCTTTGTTATCTGGGGGCGCTTAGCAGCCCCTGGCTTCTGGGCGTAACCGGCGGCTGGTATCTGATCACCCGACCGCTGGTTTCCGGAATGCTGGTCGGGCTTATTCTGGGCGACCTGAAAACCGGGATAATCATTGGGGTGGCGGTTCAGGCGGTCTATATCGCCATGGTGACGCCCGGCGGCTCTATGCCTGCGGATCTGAACTTTGTTGCCTATCCGGCAATCGCACTGGGTATTCTGTCGGGCAAAGGACCAGAAGTGGCGGTGGCGCTGGCGGCAACCATAGGTATTGCCGGCACCATTTTATTCAACGCGATGATGGTGCTGAACTCCTTCTGGAACCATCGTGCCGACGTTGCGCTGGAACAAGGTGACGTGCGTAGCCTTTACCTTAATAGCGCTATCTGGCCGCAGGTCACTAACTTCCTTCTGCGCTTTGTTCCTACCTTTACCGGCGTCTATTTTGGCGCGCAGTATATCAGCGGCGTGATGGACAGCCTCCCGCAGGTGGTGCTGTCAACCATGAACGTGCTGGGCGGTATTCTTCCCGCCGTAGGGATCGCGATCCTGCTCAAGCAAATTATTAAAAACTACAGCATGCTGATCTATTTTCTCGTGGGTTTCATCTGCATCGTTTTTCTAAAACTCAATATGGTTGCGCTGGTCATTGTTGGCTCACTGCTGGCGCTGATCCATTACACCTATAAGCCGGAACCTGCGACGACCGCAGGGGCAAAACCGCTCGCTGCTGATGAGGATGAATTCTGATGGAAGAAAGGAGACTAACCCGTAAAGATCTACGCCGCTGCTGGCGAGCCTGGATGATGCACTGCCTGTCATCAATGAGTTTTGAGCGTATGGCATCCTTTGGCTTTTGCCTCAGCATGCTGCCGGTGGCGAAAAAGCTCTATCCGGACGTCACAAAGCGCATGGAAATGCTGCGCCGCCACGCTTCGTTCTACAATACGGAACCGCAGATCGGCGCTATCGTCAACGGCATGGCCCTGGGACTGGAAGAGAAAAAGGCTAATGGCGAACCGATTGACGGTGAAACGATCAACACGCTAAAAGTCGGCCTGATGGGGCCCATTGCAGGGATCGGGGATTCGATGATCCCCGGAATGCTAATGCCGATATTGTTGAGCATCGGTATGGCGCTGGCGGCTGGCGGTAATATTCTTGGGCCACTGTTCTACACCGTCGCCTGGCTGGGCATTATCCTGCCCGGCTCCTGGTTCCTGTTTTTGAAAGGTTACAAAATGGGATCCGGATCGGTCGAGATGCTGGTGAGCAGCAAGTCGGCTCGCCTGCGTGAAGCGTTGTCGCTGCTGGGTGTATTCGTGATGGGCGGCGTCGCGGCAAGCTACGTTAAGCTCAGCTCCGGGCTGGAGTTCATTACCAAAGACGGGGTGAATATTCATCTTCAGCAAATGCTGGACGGCATCTTCCCGCAGCTGTTACCCCTTGGCATAGTGCTTGGCACATGGTATGTGATGGCAAAACGAGGGGTTTCGCCGGTAAAAGCGATGGCCATACTGTTGGTTTTGGCCGCTCTTGGCGTGGCCACCGGCGTGTTTCAGGGCTAATCCATTTTCTCTCTTACGGATGTATTCCTGTCCAGATGCCGCCGTAAGAAGCCCTGCGGGTTATAGTCACGAAGTAAACCTTGATGCCGCGTTTGGCGGTGATGTGGTGCAGATAAACGGCACTGGAGAAGTTGTTTGACTGCTGTAGGTGGCGGGGCAGCATCCTGAACAGATGCTGTCCCGATCTATCAGTTCGTGCTGACTATCTGAAAGCGATGACGTTGCCTTCAGCTATTATGGCCGTGATGCTGTACCATCCGGAATGCGTGCCAGAGTCCATAAAGGGATCCCGCCTTCACAAGGGTACTTAGCCGCCAGCCGCTCATCGATATCAATCCCCAGGCCGGGTTTGTCATTGAGATAGGCATAGCCTTTTTCTATCTCAGGACAGTCCGGGAAGACTTCACAAAGCGCATCGTTCATCGGCGTATACTCCTGAACGCCCAGATTTGGCGAGCTCATATCAAGATGCATATTGGCGCAGACGCCCACCGGTGAAATATCTCCGGGACCATGCCAGGCCGTTCTGACACCGTTAAGCTCGCTATATACCGCCAGCTTTTTCGCGGGCGTAATACCGCCGATGGTGCTGACATGGCAGCGGATATAATCGATCAGTTTGTTATCTATCAGCGGCTTCCACTCGTTAATATTGACGAAAAGCTCTCCCATCGCCACCGGCGTAGCGGACTGCTGACGCAGCATTTTCAGCCAGTCGGTATTTTCCGGCGCGACCGGATCTTCAAGGAAGAAAAGCTGATAGGGTTCCAGGTTCTTCGCCATCTGTATCGCAGCGACAGGGGTAACCCTTTCATGGACATCGTGGATAAATTCGACGCCGAAGCCCAGCTTATGGCGTAAATGCTCAAATAATCGGGGTACTGCACGGGCGTAGGCATCCGGATCGAAATAGATCCCCGGGGTCTTTGTGCGGGGTGAAACCTTTGGCTGAATATTACGCGCTTTCGCCAGCTTTCCCGCAATCAATTTCAGATCCTCGGTACCGGCTCCCCCATACATCCCCATCTGGCAACGTACGTACTGATACCCTTCTTCCATGCGAGCGCGAATGTTATCTTCAACCTCAACTTCGTCAGCTCCATCGCAGTGGCGATACAGTGGGATGCCATCCCGGCATTTTCCGCCCAAAAGTTGATAAACCGGTAGCCCGGCGACCTTACCTTTAATATCCCACAATGCCATATCAATTCCGGACAGGGCGTTATTCATAACGGGGCCATTACGCCAGTAACCGCTCACCGCAGCCGACTGCCAGATATCTTCAGTTCTCAGCGGATCCTTACCTGTCAGGAAAGGTTTCATGTAATTTTCTATCGCAGCCTCAACGGCGAACACCCGCTGGGTAAAAGTGGCGCAGCCTAAGCCATAGAGGCCCGGCTGGTTAGTTTCAATTTTTACCACAACCAGATCGATCCCGCCTGGCGCGGTAAGAATCGTTTTGACGTTGGTAATTTTCAGATTATCCATGAAGTCCTCCGGCTTGACCGCCAAGATGTAGGATGTCCTACATGTTATGTTATTAAAAAACCTCGCGGAGAGGTTTTATAAACTACTTATCCAGTAATCGAGATTCTTCTATTACGTTAACGTTATGAGCCATGGCGCTATTAAGCGTTTCGCTGGCGGTTACCGCATCCCGATTCTTGAGCGCCATATAGACTTTAATATGCGCTTCAATACTCTCCAGGGTGACGCCGAGAACCCGATTCAGCTCCTGAAGATAATGGATATAAATGCTTTTCAGGGATTCCATGACGTGAATAAAGACTTTATTGTGGGACGCTCTGACAATGGCCAGATGGAAATCATAATCGGCCTGGGAGTATTTTTTATAATCATCTTTTGCCACCAGCATGCGATTCAGGGCCTGCTCTAAGCGAGAAATATCTTCGTCAGTGGCCTTCTCTACCGCCAGCGCCATGCAGCGAAATTCTACGGTCTGGCGGAAAATACGCATATCTTCGAACTCTTCTTGCGAAAGATGCAGCAGCGGCTGGCTATCGCTGAATTCACCAAATCTGGCTATATCCCGGGTTACGTATGTCCCTTTCCCCTGGTGAGTTACCACTACGCCAAGGTCACGCAGTTTTTGTACCGCGCTGCGCACGCTAACCCTACTGACATTAAAAGTGGCTACCAGCTTTGCTTCAGAAGGAAGTTTACAGCCCGGTTCCCAGACGCCGTCCTGAATATTCTGTTTCATCTGTTGGTAAACAACATTGACCACATTATGTTTTTGTACGCTTTCCAGAGTCACGAGATTCCTCATTTATCAACAGATTCGACACTATCATAGCGTTTTCAGTACGGATCGCTCAGCAATAATTACGCAACCCGGCCGGCCAGCGACAACCTGTCCTACAAGTTTTACCATCGCTGACGCGTCGACTGCAAGCCAAAACCGGGTAATTTTCTGTAGTGTGACGCCGATCACCTGAAGAAGAAAAAGTGAGTTACAGTGCCGTATGGCGGGCTTTATAAGGATTTAAATTCGCCAGTATGTGAACTGCCCGACATTTTTTTACTCTTCCCATTGTTCATTTTAACATCCTCAAGTAGATCTTTAAGGCGCAACTTGTTAGTCATGTTACACCGACGAGGTTACGCTACGTTTCCCGTCCTCTTAAGTATTAAAACGACTTCAAATAACGGTTGTATGCGCAAACCACTATTTGCTTGCACTCAGGGTTTGGCGGCGGCAGAAACAACGAGAACCTGATGGAATGCAGGAAGCTCGCCGTCCTCAAAAGACATAAAATCGCGGCGTTAAGCAACATAAAAAGAGTGCGGCATCCCTTTTTATGTTCTGACAAATCAGAGGTTAGAACGATGACAACAATGAAGCCTACGCGCTCAAGACTCTTAATTCTGGCAATGCTCTTTATCGTTACGGCGATTAACTATATGGACCGCGCTAACTTATCCGTTGCCGGTTCTCATATTCAGGGGCAGTTTGCCCTCTCCCCTACGCAACTGGGGCTGCTGTTTTCTATGTTTACCTGGGCATACGCTTTGAGCCAGATCCCTGTCGGCTACATCCTGGACCGGGTAGGTTCGAGGGTGCTTTACGGCAGTGCGATCGTGCTCTGGAGCCTGTTCACCTTTATTATGGGACTGGCCTCTCACCAGCTTTTCACCACCGTCACTGCTTCATTTGCGATGCTGCTGGTTTGCCGCGCGCTGATTGGTATAGCGGAAGCTCCCTCTTTCCCGTCAAACACTAAAATCATTGCTACCTGGTTCCCGGATCACGAACGTGCCCGCGCGACGGCATTCTACGCCAGCGCCCAGTATATCGGGCTGGCGTTATTGACCCCTGCCCTCTCATTTATTGTCGCCACCTGGGGCTGGGAAATGTCATTTTATATTTCCGGGACGGCGGGTATTTTATTTGGGATTTACTGGCTCCTTGTTTACCGCGATCCTCAACATAGCCGTAGAACGAACGAAGCCGAACTGCGCTATATACGGGAAGGCGGCGGCTATGGCTCAACAGCTCAGCAGGGAAACAGCACGACGGTCAACTGGGCCGATATACGCTACATCCTTAAACAACGTACCGTCTGGGGCTTGTTTATTGCTCAATTTGCGGCGTCTTCTACCCTCTATTTTTTCCTGACATGGTTCATTGTTTACCTGGAAAAAGGGCTGGGTCTGTCGATTGCCAAAGCCGGTATCGGGGCAATGTTTCCGTATCTGATGGCGATGGCGGGCGTTATCTGCGGCGGTACTTTGAGCGATATGTTGCTGAAGAAAGGACGCTCAAAAACCTTCGCCCGTAAGCTACCGGTAATGTCGGGTTTACTGGTTACGGCGTCGATTGCGCTGGTGAATTTTTTCCAGAATAGCCCGACTATTGCCATTACTATTCTTTCTGTCGCTTTCTTTGCCAACGCCTTTTCTAATCTGGGCTGGGTGGTGTGCAGCGATATTATCCCTCGCCACCTGATCGGCACCGTTGGCGGCATGCTCAATATCTTTGGCAACCTTTCGGGCATTATTAGCCCCATCGTCATCGGCATCATTTTGCAGAAAACCGATAATTTTCAGTACGCAATGTGGTATATCGCCGCCGTCGCGCTGGTTGGTTTTCTGGCCTATCTGCTGCTGGTGGACAAAATAGAGGTTATCGCCCTTCCTCATTCCACATCAAATCAGCAACAGGGGCAAAAAGAGGTTTCCAGGTCTTTTCGTTAACAGCCTTTTACGCAATCGTGGGGTACGGCAGAACGTTCAGGCCCCACGCATGCGGGCCCTTTCGATACATCAAAAAGACGAGACGAAAAAAGCCGTGGCTTTTCCGGCTCTCTGTTAAGTGAAGGCAACCGCTAAGGCTATTCCTCGGGCCGATATCGCGAAGGCCAGATTTGTTCTGGCTGCACGCCTAACGCTTCGGCAATTAATCTTTCGCCTTTCGGCCAGCGGCGATTTAACGCGTTCGCCAACGTAGACGACGCCAGCCCTGCCTCGCGAGAGACAGCGGAAAGTGAAGTTCCCTTCTTTCTTAGCCCCGCAATGATGTCCGCCGGGTGCCAGTCCTTGTCAATGTTCTCCATCATCCTCTTATGCTTCAGCTGAAAAATTCATGTTAAGGATCTCTAAACAACTACCATGTTAAGTAATGCTAAACAGTAAGTCAATGTACGATCGTTGATGGTGTTACTGATGATTCCAGCTCGTCTTAAAGCGGCCCGAACACGTGCTGGTCTGACTCAGGAAAAACTGGGGGTTCTGGCTGGTATTGAGGAAGAAACGGCGCGCTCGCGCGTTTCTCAATATGAAGGTGGTGTACATCGCCCCACGTTTGAAATGATGTGCGCCTTTGCCAGAATACTGAACGTTCCGGAAGGCTATTTTTATACCGTCGATGAGCGTTTCGCAGAGGCTATTCTGGCGCTTTATTTAAAGCAGCAAAACCAGCCCTGATGTCTGTTTTGCAAAACGATCCGCTTTTGTGCTCCCTCTTTTTTATCTTTTCACTATCGCCCGGATGCTCAGGCCAGGCAGCGCGAATACAAGCTTTTCTTATTGTGTAACGCATAGCTATTACCCGCTATTGTAGCGGGTTTAGCTTCTGGTTAATTCCCCGATGCCAGCCATCAAAAATAGTCCTGCAATATTCTCTTTTTGTGCAATTAACTTAATATTATCTTGCTTATCAGGTCAACAAAAAAAGAGACAAAATGATGATAAAAATGGATACTGACTTCTGAGCATCTTATCAAGCTACTGATTTTAATCATAATTAAAGGAAAACCCCCTGTGCAGAAAACAAGGGATATTCTTAAATCTATCTGTTTATATAAATAATACCGTTGAGTTACATTAAGAATTCTTATACCATGCCACCCAAAACGGCGTCCGGGCTATTTTGCTATGAAGATTTCGGCATCAAGAAGAAAAGACAATATAATCAACAACATTGATTATATTATAAAAAGCCGGGGCGAGACGAAAGTCTCTTTTTCTCATCGTACTGGCGTTACCCGCGCAACGCTGTATAAAATTCTGGAAGGCAAAGTAAATAACGTGCAGCGCTCCACCATAACCCGCATTGCGGATTTTTTTGGCGTTAGCTGCGAAGTTATTGAAAATTATGATTTAGCGCATATCGAAACCGTTGAAAGAACCTTATCCCCTGACGGCGATAAAAATCCTGCCGCTATCCCGGTTATTCCACAATCCGCATTTTTAGCCAGCTCGGAAAGCAGGATTGGACAACTTGTCACACAATACCCCGTCACCTGGTATTTTGGTGACACGTCCAATACCGTGGCTTTGCAGGTTGAGAACAATATTAATAATATGTTCTTTCCAGAAGATATCTTAATTATTAAACGCAACGCGCTCCCTTCAAAAAAACAGCTTGCTCTGGTTTACTCACCGCAAAAAGAGATTTTTTTAACATCACATGGCGATCCAGCCACTTTTGACGCTGAACAGGATAGTATATTACTGGGCGCCGTTATAGAAGAAAGAATAAGATAAATAAAGCTTAAGGGCATAATTAAAATGGGACAAAACAAAAAGTATAAGCTGCTGGGATTTAATCGTTCCGATGTTATCACGGCGAATGTCATGGTGCTGGCAACCGGAAAACATATCAGCATAGGATTACAGGAACTTGAGAGCAGTGAAATAACCGATGACTTTAACAGGCATGAGTTAAAATCTCTTTATCGTCGGCTTTATGGCAGTAGTGATACAAAAACCTCTTACGACCTTGGCGACAGGCACGAGCGCTCCTGGTACGCGTATCTGATTATTACCGTTGCGCTTACCGTCATCTACATCGTCAGTACCGTGAGCGGCGTCAAGCCGGTGCACATTCCGGTCGTTAACTTTGTAGTACCGCCAGCCATCTTTTTCTATCCGCTGTCGTTTATCCTGGTGGATATCGTCAATGAGTTTTACGGCCTGAAAATGGCGAGACGCACTATTTTTATCTCTTTTTTCTCTAATATGCTTTTTGTCATGGGACTGTGGCTGACCAGCCTGTTACCTGGACTGGCGGAGTGGGAGCTGAATATCTCCTATACCACTTTCGTTAATAATATTATCGCCGTGCTGTTCGCTTCTTCTGTTGCCTATCTCATTTCTGAGAATGTCAATTCGCTGATCCTCTGTAAAATAAAGAAGCTGACCAACTCTCGCTACCTTTTTATCCGCGTACTGACCAGCAATATTATTGCTTCAGCTATCGATAGCGCGATATTTTGTACGCTGGCGTTTTATAAAGTTCTTGACATGAATACGATCAAAACAATGATTATCTCGCAGTTTATTATCAAGCTGGGCTATGCGCTGGTTGGCGTCGGTCCTATTTATGCCACGCGCGAGCTGTTCAGAAGATATATCAATAAAGAAACCCAGGTTAATCGCACAGAGGAACTGGCATGAAAACAGAAGAAATTACGCTGCTGGGCAAAAACACGGGTTACGTCCAGCATTATGCTCCGGAGCTACTGGAAGGCCTGCCGCGCTCGCGCGGCCGTGACGAAATCAATCTTCGTGCAGCAACGCTGCCGTTTGCCGGATTTGATTTGTGGACGGGATTTGAGCTTTCCTGGCTGAACGCAAAGGGCAAGCCAGTCGTGGCCGTCGCCGAGTTTTTTATTCCGGCCACCAGCCACAATTTAATTGAGTCGAAATCTTTTAAGCTCTATCTCAACAGCTTTAATCAGACGAAGTTTGCCTCACCGGGTTTAGTAGCACAAACGCTGCAAAAAGATCTGTCGCTCGCCGCTGTGGGTGAAGTGAAGGTAAAAATCTATCCCGACCTGGATGACTATCCGGCTTTTGCATCTACGTTGCCTGGCGAATGTATCGATCATATCGATATCGAAGTGGCTGATTACGATTTTAATCCAGCACATCTGCAAGGGGCCGCCGTTGGTGAAACCGTGACGGAAACGCTGTCATCCAACCTGTTAAAATCAAACTGTCTGGTAACCAATCAGCCGGACTGGGGAAGCGTTATTATTACCTATGAAGGGAAAAAAATTAGCCGGGAAAAACTGCTGCGCTATCTGATCTCTTTCAGAATGCACAATGAGTTTCATGAGCAGTGTATTGAACGTATCTTCAGCGATATTAAGCAGTACTGCCAGCCGGAGAAGCTTAGCGTCTTTGGCCGCTATACGCGCAGGGGCGGCCTGGATATCAACCCGTTCCGTAGCGATTTTGAAGATGCGCCGGTAACTGGACGTTTGGTGCGCCAGTAAAGTAACAGCGTCCCGCAAGGGACGCTTGTTCCCGCCTAAACGCCCAACCGATCGCGAATGCTGTAATACGCCGCGCCCATTGCCGTAAGCGGAATACGCATATTACGTCCGCCAGGGAAGGGATAGTGCGGCAGTTTAGCAAAGGCATCAAAACGCTCGGCATCGCCGCGCAGCACTTCGGAAATTAATCTTCCCGCCAGATGGGTACAGGTCACGCCGTGACCGCTGTCGCCCTGCATGTAATAGATGTTATTTTCCAGACGACCAAACTGCGGCATCCGCGACAGCGTCAGCAGGAAATTGCCCGTCCAGCGGTAGTCGATTTTTATCCCGGCCAGCTGCGGGAAGGTTTTCAGCAGCTTCGGCATAATCAGCCGGTCGATATCATCCGGATCGCGCGCGCCGTAAACCACGCCACCACCGTACAGCAAACGATGGTCTGCGGTCAGCCGGAAATAGTCCAACAGATAGTTACAGTCTTCTACGCAATAGTCGGAAGGAATAAGAGAAGCCGCCAGCTCCGCACTAAGCGGTTCCGTGGTCAAAATCTGCGTGCCGCACGGCATGCTGCGCTTTGATAACGCCGGTTCCAGCTTGTTGCCGAGGTAGGCATTGCCCGCCACTATCACATAGCGTGCCGTTACCTCCCCCTTCTCTGTTTTGACGATAGCCGGACTGCCGTGCTGAATGTGCACTACCGCAGATTGCTCGAAGATTTGACCGCCGTTCAGCTCTATTGCTTTTGCTTCGCCAATTGCCAGATTCAGCGGATGAAGATGGCCGCCGCGTTTATCCAGCAGCGCGCCAACGTAGCGTTCGCTGTCTACCTGCTGGCGAATTTGCTCCGCATCCAGCAGCTCCAGCTGGTCATTACCATAACGCTCCCAGTTTTGCTTTTGCTCTTCCAGTGTCGCAAGCTGCCTGGTATTCAGCGCCACAAACAGCCCGCCGGGACGATAATCGCACTCAATGCCATAGCGCTTAATACGCTCGCGAATAATGTCGCCGCCCTCAAACATCATGCTGCCCAGCATGCGTGCCGCATCTCTGCCATAGCTTTTTTCAATAACGTCTACGTCACGGCTATAGGAGTTAACGACCTGGCCGCCGTTGCGTCCGCTGGCACCGAAGCCAACCCGCGCCGCTTCCAGCACCACTACCTTATAGCCGTTTTCCGCCAGATGCAGCGCCGAAGAAAGGCCGGTGTAGCCAGCACCGATAATACAGACGTCACAAGAGAGTGCCCCTTCCAGCGCCGGATAGGGTTGATAGTGGTTGGCACTGGCGGCATAGTAACTTTGCGTATGTTCAGTCATGGTTACGACTCCAGGTAAATCCCGATAGTTGTCAGTTTAATGACGTTTTCCAAAGCCTGAAAAACGTCAGAACGTCGTTGGCGTATGGGCGCTGATAATGCGGCAAACCGAGGCTGACGTGTTGCTGAAGCTGTGTGGGATGCCGGTATTTATGGCGTAGCTCTGTCTGGCGACCAGATGATAGTTCTGGCCGTTAAACTTCAGCACCACTTCGCCTTCCAGTAACGTGCCTATCTCTTCCCCATGATGCTTAATTCGCTCTCCCGTCGTCGCACCTGGCTGATAGGTTTCGATCATCATAGCCAGGGTACGATCGGGCGCGCCGTTGTGGATCAGCTTCATGGAGACGCCCTGGCTGTCGATTTCAATCAGATCTTCCGGATTGATCACGACTTTCGGCTCGGCCGGGTTAGCCGGCTCGGCAAAAAATTCCGACAGCGACAGACCATAAACCTTAAGAAGCTTTTGCAACGTACTGATGGCAGGGCTGACTTTATCCTGCTCAATAGTGCTGATAGCGCTGTGGGTTAATCCAGACAATTCAGCTACCCGGCGCTGTGACAGACCCCGCTGCTGGCGGATTGCAGCCAAACGCTTGCCGGGGGCCAGGCCGTCGTTGTTCATAGGCGAGTTTCCTTTCATGAAGGTCAGATCTGTTGCTTAGCCGCATGATGACTCTCACATGCCGCAATAAAACTTTCGAGCAGGATGCGCGATAAAGCATATTCACTGCTTTTCCATTCGGGATGCCACTGTACGCCCAGCGCATAGGGATGACCCGGCACGCTGACCGCCTCTACCAGTCCATCCTGCGAACAGGCTTCCACGCGCAGCGTCGGCCCCAGAGTTTTTGCGCCTTGTCCGTGCAGCGAGTTAACCCAGAACGTTTTACTTTCGGGGATTAACTGCGCAATCAAACCGCCCGGCTGAATTTTAATTTCGTGCGACGGCGCGTACTGCTGCTCAATCGGCAGATCGGGATCTTCACGGTGTTCCAGAAACTGCGGATGGTCATACAGGCGACGATAGAGCGAGCCGCCCGTCGCCACCACCAGCTCCTGCAAACCGCGGCAAATGGCAAAAAGGGGGATGCGCCTTTCGAGCGCCTGCGTAATCAACGCAATGCTCAGAAGATCTCGCCCGGGATCGGCATCAGGCTCATCGCCGTTTTCACCATAGTGGTGCGGCTGCATATTGCTGGGGCTGCCCGGCAGCAGTATGCCGTCTAACAAGGGCAGCACGCTTGCCAGTAATTCCGGCTGCGAAAGCGCGTGCGGCAAGGCTATTGGCACACCACCCGCCTCCAGCACGGCATTCAGGTACTTATTTTGCAAGGTATGACTTTGTTGGCCTTTTACCGGGTTACTACACATCACCACACCGACTACTGGCCTGTAAAATATATCGACCATGATTACCCCTTCATTCCGGACTAAATTTTTTACAAAGGCGCCCAAAAGCGCCTGAATCGTACAATATTTTTATCCTTGGCTATTTTGATAACCCTTTTTTAATTGTAATGCAACATTTGAAAAACAAATTATTCCGGTATAGATTCTTTTAATGTGCATTATATTTAACATCTCAGGGGCAATCCCGTTACCCAACCAAAGGCCAGCAGTGGTGAATCATGGAAACTAATATCGTAACAGTTGAAAATTTTGTGCAGCAGGTTGAAGAGAGACGAAGTAGCGCGTTCGCCCGGGAGGTAGAAGAGTACCTTCAGCACTACCCGGAAACCCAGTACGTTGACGTTATGCTTACTGACCTCAACGGGTGTTTCCGCGGCAAACGGGTCCCAATTAACGCGCTACGTAAGCTGGAAAGGGGCTGCTACTTTCCGGCTTCCGTCTTTGCCATGGATATCCTTGGCAACGTGGTGGAAGAAGCCGGGCTGGGTCAGCAATTAGGCGAGCCGGATCGTACCTGTATCCCTGTTCCCGGCACGCTGACGCCTTCCGCCAGCGATCCCCAGGCGATTGGCCAGCTTCTGCTGACAATGCAGGATGAAAACGGCGCGCCCTTTGATGTCGAACCCCGCAACGTGCTCAATCGCTTGTGGCAACAGCTGCGCCAGCGCGGCCTGCATCCGGTCGTCGCCGTCGAGCTGGAATTCTATTTACTGGACCGCCAGCGCGACGCCGAAGGCTATCTACAGCCGCCTTGCGCGCCCGGTACGTCAGACAGAAATATGCAGAGCCAGGTCTACTCGGTAGATAACCTGAATCACTTTGCCGACGTGCTGAGCGATATCGATGAGCTGGCGCGTTTGCAAAAAATCCCGGCCGACGGCGCGGTAGCAGAAGCCTCGCCGGGCCAGTTTGAAGTCAATCTGCATCATACCAGCGATGTTTTACAGGCTTGCGACCACGCTCTGGCGCTCAAACGCCTGGTACGTCTGGTGGCAGAGAAACATGATATGCATGCGACTTTCATGGCCAAACCCTATGAAGAATATGCCGGAAGCGGCATGCACATCCATATCAGCATGCTCAACGAGCAAGGCGAAAACGTGCTGGTTAACCATGCAGGCGACAACTCCACTATTCTGCAGCGCTCGCTCGCCGGGATGATCGATTTAATGCCGGCTTCCGTTGCGCTGCTCGCGCCCAATATCAACTCTTACCGCCGCTTTCAGCCGGGTATGTATGTGCCGACGCAGGCCTCCTGGGGACACAATAACCGCACCGTTGCGCTGCGCATCCCCTGTGGCGATCGCGATAACCATCGCGTGGAATATCGCGTTGCTGGCGCAGATGCCAACCCGTATCTGGTGATGGCCACTATCCTTGCCGGCATTTTGCACGGCCTGGATAACGAACTGCCTCTGCCACCCAAAGTCGAAGGCAACGGGCTGGAGCAGGACGGTTTGCCGTTCCCGATCCGCCAGAGCGACGCGCTGTGGGAATTCGCCCAGCACGAAAAGCTCTGCCAGCTGCTGGGCGAACGGTTTAGCCACGTCTGGCACGCCTGCAAAAACAATGAGCTGATTCAATTTGAACGGCTGATTACCGATACGGAGATTGACTGGATGTTAAAAAACGCCTGACCAGCAATGCGGCAGCGGACGCCTTACAACAACATCATAAAGAGGTCCGGAAATGTGCATGTTACCTGCCCTGTATAAAAAAGGCGGCCTGAACCCGCCTGCTCTTCTGTCTCCGGTTGCCGTTTCTGCGGTGCAAGGGTTGCCGAACGTCGTGCATCGGCAAGGAGGTTATCAATGACGCCCACCACTCTGGAAAAACCCGGGCTGAAAAAATCCCTTAAGCTTTGGCAAGTCGTGATGATGGGGCTGGCGTACCTGACGCCAATGACGGTTTTCGATACTTTCGGTATCGTTTCCGGTATCAGCCAGGGCCACGTCCCGGCCTCTTATCTGCTGGCGCTGGCTGGCGTGCTGTTTACCGCTATCAGCTACGGCAAGCTGGTACGCCAGTTTCCGCAGGCGGGTTCCGCCTACACCTATGCGCAGAAAGCCATTAATCCGCACGTTGGTTTTATGGTCGGCTGGTCATCGCTGCTGGATTACCTTTTCCTGCCGATGATTAACGTTCTGCTGGCGAAGATTTACCTCTCCGTTCTGTTTCCGTCCGTTCCCCCCTGGGTTTGGGTAGTGGGATTTGTGGCGATAATGACCGCCGCCAATCTGAAAAGCGTTAACCTGGTCGCAAATTTCAACACGCTGTTTGTGCTGGTACAGGTCGCGATCATCACGGTATTTATTTTCCTGGTGGTTCACGGCTTATATAAAGGAGAGGGGCTGGGAACGGTCTGGTCCGTGCAGCCTTTTGTCAGTCAAAATGCTCACCTGCTGCCGATTATTACCGGCGCAACCATCGTCTGCTTTTCGTTTCTTGGTTTTGATGCGGTGACCACGCTTTCGGAAGAGACGTTTAACGCGGCAAAAACCATTCCGCGCGCCATTTTCCTGACGGCGCTCTATGGCGGGCTAATATTTATTGCGGCTTCCTTCTTTATGCAGTTGTTTTTTCCGGACGTCAGCCGGTTTAAGCATCCTGACGCCGCGCTGCCTGAAATCGCGCTTTACGTAGGCGGTAAGCTGTTCCAGTCGGTATTTCTCTGCACCACTTTTATCAACACGCTGGCTTCCGGACTGGCTTCACACGCCAGCGTTTCCCGCCTGCTGTATGTGATGGGCCGGGATAACGTATTTCCGGAAAAGATTTTTGGCTACGTGCATCCCAGATGGCGAACGCCAGCGCTAAACGTCATTATGGTCGGGGTTGTAGCGCTTTCCGCCCTCTACTTTGATCTGGTTACGGCCACCGCGCTGATTAATTTTGGCGCTCTGGTTGCCTTTACCTTTGTTAATCTCTCCGTGTTTAACCACTTCTATCGGCGCGAAGGCCGTAATAAAAGCTGGAAAGAGAAGCTGCATTATCTGGTCTTGCCGATGGTAGGTGCCGCAACGGTCGCTATCCTATGGGTAAATCTGGAGGCCTCTTCCCTGACGATGGGGTTAACCTGGGCCATTCTGGGCGTGATCTACTTAACGTATTTAACTCGCCGTTTCCGTCAGCCGCCGCCGCAGTTTGATAAATTACATGCCGAGCTGCCCGGAAAATAAAAAAATCCCCGAAGGCAGGTTTCCTTCGGGGATCGTTTGTTCCTTTGCCGATCTTTTTATGCTTTAAAGATCGTCGTCAGAATGGTTAATGATTCTTTGAACTGCGCATCCGGGATCGTCAGCGGATACAGAAAACGGATCACGTTGCCATGCACGCCACAGGTCAGCAGAATCAGACCTTTTTCCATCGCGCGTTTTTGTATGGCGCGAGCAATCTCACCGCTCGGTGCGCCGCTGGCCGGGTCGTTAAACTCAACGGCGATCATTGAGCCACGTCCGCGAATCTGCGCGACAGCCGGATTGCCGGTGCTTTCCAGCGCTTCACACAGCTGTGCGCCCAGCCTGTTGGCTCTTGCGCACAGCTGCTCTTCAGCAATGACGTCAAGCACGGCATGCGCCGCCGCAATCGCCACGGGATTGCCCGCATAGGTGCCGCCCAGCCCGCCTGGCGCTGGCGCATCCATCAGATCGGCACGACCCGCCACGCCGGAAATTGGAAAACCGCCGCCAAGGCTTTTTGCCATAGTAATCAGGTCGGGTTTCGCATCCGGATAGTATTCGCTGGCGAACATTTTGCCGGTACGCGCAAAGCCGGACTGAATTTCATCGGCGACCAGCACAATGCCGTGTTGGTCACACAGGCGGCGCAGCGCGCTAACAAATTCCGGCGGTGCAACGTTAAATCCGCCTTCGCCCTGGATGGGTTCGAAGATGATGGCGGCAACTTCCTGCGGCGCAATATCACAGTGGAAGAGATCGTCCAGGCTTTTCAGTGCATCTTCCACGCTGATGCCATGCAGCGCATTAGGATAGCGGGCATGAAACACCGAGCCGGGAAACGGCCCAAACCCTGTTTTATAAGGCGCTACCTTGCCGGTCAGCGCCATGGTCATCATGGTGCGGCCATGAAACGCGCCGGTAAAAGTAATGACGCCCGCACGGCCCGTCGCGGCACGCGCTATTTTCACGGCGTTCTCTACGGCTTCTGCCCCCGTAGTAAAAAAGGTGGTTTTCACTTTACCTTCGACAGGCACCAGCGCGTTCAGCCGCTCGGCCAGCGAAATGTAGTTTTCATAAGGAATCACCTGGAATGCAGTATGGGTAAAGCATTCCAGCTGCTGCCTGACGGCATCAATCACGGCAGGGTGACGATGCCCGGTGTTCAACACGGCAATACCGGCAGCAAAGTCGATATACTCGCGCCCTTCGCTATCGGTAAGCGTCGCGTTTTCGGCCTGTTTGACCAGAAAATCACACATTACCCCGACGCCGCGCGGCGTGGCATCAAGACGGCGCTGCTGGACACTGTTGCTCATGTTTGGCTCCTCGTTACGGATAGAAGATAGTGATTACCCTGATTTTTAGCGCCTTTAGGGTGCTATTATCCAGAGCCAGTTTTGACTATTTTAAGGAGCCACTTTGCGCACACTCGTCGGCGATCTGGTTGCATACCGCATTGAGCAGGCCATGCCCGGCACGTTGGGCAAGCGTCTGTACGATGCGCTACAGCAAGCCATTCAGGAAGGAATGATCTCACCGGGAACCCGCCTGCCTGCGTCCAGGGACCTGGCTGCGGAGCTGGCCGTGTCGCGTAATACGGTGCTGGCCGCTTACGAACAGCTTCAGTCCGAAGGTTATCTGAAAACCCGGGCGGGCAGCGGCACCTTTGTTAATAACGTACTGCCAGAACGCGATATGTCTGGCGCCAGTGAGACCTGCAATGACCACCCCTGCCCGGCGCAGATAACGCTATCGCAAAGAGGCGAACAGCTGCTGAGCCGTGCCGGAGCCAGCCAGCGCCAGTGGGGCGCTTTTATGCCTGGCGTGCCGGACGTGCGTCATTTTCCCCATCATACGTGGAGCAAAATTGCGCGACGTATTAACGTGCGGCTTCCGGTGGAAATACTGAGCTATTCGCAGCACGGAGGTTATGCGCCGCTACAAACTGCGCTGGCAGAATATTTGCGCGTCTCGCGTTCCGTCAAATGCCGTGCGGAGCAGATCCTCATCACTTCCGGCACGCATCAGTCGCTGGATCTGCTGGCTAAAATGCTGTGCGATCATGGCGATCGGGTCTGGGTAGAAGAGCCCGGTTACTGGGGGCATCGCAGCGTGCTGGAAGTCAACGGCCTGCGGATTGTCCCGGTTCCGGTGGATGACGAAGGGCTGACGCTACCGCCAGAGGCCACGCCGCCGCGCCTGATTTGTATTACGCCTTCTCACCAGTATCCGACAGGAGCCGTGATGAGCCTCAACCGGCGTAAGGCATTACTCGATTGGGCGAAAAAATGGGGTAGCCTGGTCATTGAAGATGACTACGACAGCGAGTTTCGCTATGGCGAAAACCCGATTCCGGCTTTACAGGGGTTGTCGCCGGATGAAAGCGTTATCTATCTGGGGACATTCAGCAAAACCCTTTATCCGGGGCTGCGCATCAGCTATATGGTTCTGCCGCCTTCGCTGACGGAGCGGCTTAAAATTGCCCACTCTGAACTTTATCGCGGCGGCTACGGCCTTACCCAGTTAACGTTGGCCGAGTTTATCCGTGAAGGCCATTATGCGGCGCATATCCGCCGCATGCGTCAGCTCTATAGCCAGCGGCGCGCGGCTCTGGTCAACGTTATCTGCCATGAGCTGGGCGCTGAATTTATTGGTCAGGACAGCCATGCCGGCCTGCACCTGATTTTAGCGCTGCCGCAGGCGGTCGATGATATTGCCCTCAGCGCCGAGCTTGAGCAGCAAGGCGTATGGACTCGCCCGCTTTCAGTCTATTACGCAGGCGAAGCAAAAAGGCACGGTCTGATTCTGGGCTACGCCTGCGTCAGCGCCGAGGCGATGGCAGAGACGTTTATGCCTGTTGCCCGCTGCGTTAAAAGTCGCCTTGCAGGCCACTAAGCCCGTTGCTCGCTGCGTTAAAAGTCGCCTCGCAGGCCACTAAGCCCATTGCTCGCTGCGTTAAAAGTCGCCTTGCAGGCCACCAGGCCCCTTACCCGCTGCGTTAAAAGTCGCCTTCCAGCCCGCGAGCCGCAAAACGCTACGCTGATTTTGCGGTCCGTCGTTTTTCAGAATACTCCCTTTTTTCATCCCGCTTTCCCGTGCTGGCAGGCCCGGCCGCCCGTTTTCTCCCCTTCCTCCCTTTTAGCGATCCTGAAAAAAAGCGTCGGCAAGCTTGATTGATTATCGGAAAAGGTAATACTGTATTTATATACAGCACTTTTCAGGATAACCCTATGAATCTCCTTCGCCCTGCTGAGGTACGCGCGCTGGTGCAGCGACCGCTATTTCTGTACCGAGTGCCCTGCGGATCGCCCGGCGGCGCACACGATCATGTCGAACAGCGTCTGGATTTAAACGATCTGCTGGTGCAGCGGCCAGAGCACACTTATTACATTCGGGTCAGCGGTGACTCTATGAAAGACGCCGGTATTGATGACGGCGATTTGCTGGTCGTCGATAACGGCCTCACTGCCGATCATGGTGATATCGTGGTGGCAGCCGTTAACGGCGAGTTTACGGTAAAAAAATTACAGCTGCGCCCGGATGTGCGGCTGCTGGCAATGAATCAGGCATGGCCGCCGATTATTCTGGCCGAAGAAGAGCAGCTGGAAATATTTGGCGTTGTTACCTTTACCATCAAGGCAATGGAGTAATGACATGAGCGGATTAAAAAATCGGGTGTATCGCTCGTGCGTTGCTGCCAGCGCCGCAGAACAGAAACTGGCTTCTACCCACCAGATAAAGTTTTTGTTTAGCAAACTTCAGGATCTTATTCCTACCAACGATGATTGCTACCTTAGCGCCTGCAACGGCAGTTTCTGTATTATTGACCGCTATCGCCCTGCCGTCGCCGGTAGCCGGGTATTGATTGAGGTGGCGGGCGACTGCAACTGGGCGTACGTCAGACGCCATCCGGAGCAGATCATAACGGATGAGGGGGTAATCATTGAGGGTAAAGCCTTAAGCGAGGTCACCATTATCGGCGTGGCCATCCGTGAAATCATCCCAACCAGCCAGCGTTCTTCGCTATGAAATAGCCTTAATTAACCGGCGAGAGCATTTTACCGTCAGCTTTATTGCACCAGTAACAGGGTAATCTTTGCCGCATTTTTATTGGTAATGATTCAGAAAACCGATAAGAAATTAGCCTTTGAAAAATTTAGCTTCATACAGATAGACTTTATAACACAAATCATATAAATATATCTTCAGGACTGAACTTTTAGGAAGAAGCTGAATAATAAACTCTCCTTTCATAATTTTTCCTGAAAAGAAGGATAAAAACCACCTTTCTGACTGCCAGGATGGCATCAGAGTTCATCATGGAAAGAACAATGTATAACAGAGATAAATGCGACGCCTGTTTTTATATGATCGACAATAAGGTGTTATTTACACCTTATAAAAAGAAGCTGATGGTCGTGAAGGATAACAGCGTCAGTAAAACCATTTTTATTAATGCTCCCGCAAGCCGCTGCTTACTCCTTTTGCTACAAAACCCGCAAAAAATCATCTCCAGAAAAGATTTTATCGAAGAGGTCTGGAGCCGACAGGGTATCGTCGTCGCCCAGAACACCTATTACCAGAATATATCCTTACTGAGAAAAGCGCTCAGACAAGCAGGCCTCTCTGAAGATTTTATTGTTACCGTACCGCATAAGGGGCTAACGATAACCAGAAAAATCGAGGTAAAAGAAGTTGAGAAAGAGGATGAGCTGATCAGGAATATCGATGCTTTAGAGCTGACCGATCCCGATCGGAATTTAGCCCACTTTCCTCCTGAAAAAATCCTGTTAACCAAACAAAGCAGCGACAGAGCCAGCAAAGTCAAAAATACTCATCCCTGTTTGCTTATATTTATTGCCGTTCTCGTTTCATTTATCATCACCCTTACCACCCATTATCTATTTTCCGCAAACGCCTCCTGCTCCATCTTTGGGATAGAAAAAAATCACATCATCCCACCCTCTGCATTGACAGAATATAAAAATCACAGACCCTATGATCTTCATGAAGCGTAAAAATTTATACTTTCATATCTGGATTAATAAAACAGGTAAGGTTTAGATTACCGACGCTGTAATTATCCAGATTGCAGAAAGATGGGCACCCGCCTGTAAAGGAAAGCCACAAATTTTAGCCTGCATGCCCGATAGACAGCATCCAGGATAAAATTAAAAAGGAATAACTTCATGAAAAAACTTTGCACCGCACTGACTACCGTAGCCTTAATGACTATGGGTTTATCTGCCGCCGCCGCCGATGGCGTCATCAATTTTAAAGGCAGTATTATAGATGCAGCCTGTACCGTCGATCTGGACGGCTCCGGGGCATCAACAATGAATGTAACGCTGGGAAACGTCAATAAAACGGCTTTTAGCGGCGTGGGCTCTACCGCAGGCGGTACTGCCAGCACCACGCAGTTTAACGTTTTGCTGAAAAACTGCCCGGAATCGGTCACTACGGCTAAGGTGAAATTCGATGGTATCGCTTATGCAGGTGACAATACCGTGCTGGCGCTGACCCAGGAGAAAGGCGTCGCGACCGGCATTGGTATCCAGCTCTCCGACAGTAATGGCATAAGACCTCTCTTCACCGAGTCTACTCCCTATGTCCTGACCTCCGGCTCAACGACCAATAAGCTGGACTTCTACGCACGCTACATCCAGAAAGCGGCCACCGTCACCGCAGGCCCTGCCAATGCTGTTGCCACCTTCACCGTGAATTATTAAAAGATAGATTGCAACACCATCCCTTAGCGGATGGTGTTGTTGATATTTATTGAGAAACATCATGCAAAAACTCTGTATTGCTCTTATCTCATTGCTCTTTTTATTGGCAAATAACGTTAATGCCGGAATAATTATTGGCAGCAGCCGCCTGATTTACCACGGCGATAAAAAAGAAAGCGCCATTAATATAGAAAATCCCGACCCGGTGCCTTTTCTGATTCAGTCATGGACGGAAGACAGTGACGGCAAGCCGATAAAAGCCGATAACGCTTTTATTGTGACCCCGCCACTGTTTCGTCTTGACGGCAATCAAAAAAACTTATTAAGGATAATCAGGACGGCCAGCGCACTGCCACAGGACAGAGAAAGCCTGTTCTGGCTGAATATAAAGTCGATTCCGTCCTCTTCCAGAGAAGACAGCAACACGCTACAGATAGCGGTACGCTCCCGTTTAAAGCTTATTTATCGCCCCTCGCCGCTTAAAAATGACATGCCGGAAAGCGTTACTCATCGTCTGAGCTGGAAAAAAGTCGGCGACCGCCTTGAGGTTACCAATCCCACCGGTTATTACATGAACTTTTTATATATAAAAGCGGGCAATAGCAAACTAGCGGATGGCGGCCTGGTAGCGCCTTACTCCTCTGCCTCGTTCGCAGGTGCAGAAAAAATTCATAGCGGAGAAATCAGCTGGAAAATTATTAACGACTATGGCGGATTCGGTGAAGTTCATCGTGCAACGCTATAAAACCTACAGAGGCCCCCTCAAGGATAAACGCGCTTAAAAACGATCTTTATCATTTCACCCACGCAAAGGAATGCGAAAATGAGTTCAATTCCTGAAAGAAACAACCCCAGAAAGCTATGGCCTATCGCCATCCCTCTGTTCTCTGCGTTTTTTCTGAACTGTGAAGCGCTCGCGCATGAGATGTTTAATCCGCAGTTTTTGCACTCCAGCGGGGATAACGCTGATAAAACCGATCTCTCTGTCTTTGCAAATAGCCAGTCACAGGCACCTGGTGATTACGTTGTTGACGTATGGCTAAATAATCGTTTTATAGAAACCCGCACGATAAATTTCAGGCTCGACGGCGGCAGTAGCAAAATACTTCCCTGCCTGACTCTGCCGTTACTGACATCATGGAACGTTCGCACCGGCGCTTTTCCCGATTTGCAGGAGGATAGCCAGGGATGCGTTAATATCAGTGCTATCCCCCAGGCAACAACCTCGTTCATTTTTAACACCCAGCGGCTGATGATAAGCATTCCACAGGCTGCCCTGCATGCCAGCGCGCGCGGGTATATTTCGCCTGATCGCTATGACGAAGGCATCACTGCATTCTTACTAAACTACCGTTTTTCTGGCGCTAACAGTTCTACGACCAGTCGTCGTCTGGTCAGTCAGGATAGCCAGTATCTGAGCTTACAGCCGGGCTTAAACGTTGGCGCATGGCGACTGCGTAATTATACGACCTGGAATCGTAGCAGCAGCGCTGCCGAACAGGGAAGGTGGGCATCGATATATACGCTTCTGCAACGTAATATTGTTCCCCTTAAGGCCCAGCTGACCCTGGGCGAAAGCCATTCGCTGGCCGATATTTTTGAAAGCGTACCTTTTTTGGGGGGGCAACTGGTATCGGATGATGAGATGCAGCCGGAAAGCTTACGCGGTTATGCGCCAGTAGTACGCGGCATAGCCAAAACTAACGCCCAGGTTATCATCAGGCAGAACGGTTATATTATTTATCAAAGCTACGTTGCGCCGGGCGCTTTCGCCATAACCGATCTGTATGCAACAGGTGGCAGCGGCGATCTCTACGTGACGATAAAGGAAACGGACGGAAGTGAACAAAATCTGACCGTGCCGTTTGCTTTCCTGCCGGTTCTGGTAAGAGAAGGATATTTTAAATACAGCGTTACTACCGGACGATACCGCCCCTATAATAGCGCGGTTGATAAAAAGCATTTCGCCCAGGCTACGGCTATTTATGGCCTGCCGTGGAATATGACGCTGTTTGGCGGAATGCAGACGGCGGCCAACTACCGCTCTTTTGCGCTTGGCATGGGTAAAAACTTTGGTCGTGCCGGGGCTATTTCCGCCGATATCATCCATGCACAATCAAGCCTTGCCGATAAAAGTAAGGCCAGCGGCCAGTCTCTGCGCGTTCGCTACAGCAAAAACTTTTATCAGACCGGTACCAACTTCGCTATCGCCGGTTATCGTTACTCAACGCGTGACTATTACTCTTTGCCTGAGCTAATGGCCAGCTGGCGCGCAGATTACCGTCGCTACCCGCGCGAGCAGGCGAGAAACAGAACCGAGCTGACGCTTAACCAGAATCTGGGCGATCGGGCCGGTTCACTTAGCCTCAGTTTGCTCAGAGAAGACTACTGGCGCACCGAGCGCCGAACGGAGTCTTTTTCAACCAGCTACAACAATAGCTACAACGGTATTACCTGTAGTTTTGCCTGGGGCTTTAACCGCAATTCGTTAAATCGCGCCAGCCCTCGCCGCTATGAAAAAAACCAGACCTTCTCTTTTACCGTTTCCGTTCCCCTGGATCGCTGGCTGTCCGGCAGCTGGGCAAACTATATGATAGCCAGCGGCAAGCCGGGTAACACCAGCCATAGCCTGGGTATCAGCGGCGTGGCGCTGGAAGACAGTAATCTGAACTGGAGCGTCCGGGAAGGTTATACCAGCCAGGAAGCGGGAAACAGCGGCAACCTTGACGCTGTTTATCGTGGAACCTATGGCGAACTGGCCGGCGGCTATGGCTATAACAAGCAAACGAGGAGAATCAATTACGGTATAGAAGGCGGCGTGCTCTTACATAAAAATGGCCTCACGCTGAGCCAGCCGTTCCGTAATACGGCAGCGTTAGTCATTGCACCAGATGTCACCGGCGTCAGAGTAAATAATCAAACAGGCGTGAAAACAGATTTTCGTGGTTATACGCTGGTGCCGGATTTACCCCCGTATCGTCTTTCCGATGTGGTGCTTGATAGCACCACGCTACCTGACAATGTCGATCTGGATCTCACAAGCCAAAGCGTGGTGCCAACCAGAGGCGCTATTGTCGCCGCGCATTTTTCAGCCCAGACCGGTGCCAGAGTAATCATGACTCTTACCTACCATCATCAGCCGGTTCCCTTTGGCGCGACCGTAGTCGACCTGGCGGCAAGCAAGCAGGCAAGTATCGTTGGTGATGAAGGCCAGGTTTATCTGAACGGCCTTAAATCTTCCGGCACGCTGCTGGTGCAGTGGGGCAAGGCTGCGGATAAACAGTGCCGGGTGAGCTATGTACTGCCAGAAGAAAAGAATAAAACCGGTATTCACATGCTGAACGGCCTCTGTCAGTAAATATTGCGATAATGCTAAAGCCGCTGGAGCTATAAAATGGATTTATTAAAGATCGGCCTCAAAATAAAACTACTGTTGCTATTGTTATCTTTTTCCACGCTGACTCACGCCGGCTCATGTCTTATGGGGGCTTACATTAAAGGCACTACCGGCATCATAAAACTCTCTATAGATCCTCGTGTAGCCGTAGGTGAAGTACTGGCCTATCGCTACAGTAAAAGTTTTGCCGGTAAGACGCTGGCTATAGCCTGTACCGGTTCTTCGCCCTACCGTTCGTCTTCGGTTTTAACGGCCAGTACTACGGTTGCTGACGCATACGAAACAGGAATTCCGGGCGTGGGCGTCATTATTGGCGACCTCTATAAAAACGGAATGGGCCTCCCCTACAGTACTTCACTGTCGGCCAGCTTCTTAACGCCGTGGACAAATCAGAATGAAGTCAGGCTAACCTTTGTAAAAACAGGGGCTATTACACCCGGCACCGTAGGCAGCAAGCTGTACGCTAATTTTTATCTTAACTCGAAGGTCTTTGCTAACCTGACGGTAAATAGCCTCACCGTCGTACAAAAAAGCTGTCTTGCTGATGTGAATTCACAACTGCAAACGATAAATTTAGGCAGCCCAAACCGTAATGAATTTACCGGGATTGGCAGTACGAGCGCGTCATCAGAGCGTAACTTTTCTGTCATTCTGCAATGTGAAGCTAACGACACTCCCGTACAGGTAACTTTCGATGCCGTTGGTAGCACAGCCGGTACCGGCATGCTGGCAATTAATAATGATACCGGTGCCGCAACCGGCATTGCGGTAGAAGTGCTGGATGAAAACAGAACGCCCATACGCTTTGGTACGGCCACAACCAAACACGCTCACGCCGAACAGCGCATCGAAATACCCTTAACTGCACGTTATAAGCAAACCGGTACGATTAAACCCGGTACGGCAGACGCGGCAATGACGTTTACCATTACGCAAAATTAATGCTAACCCTTTTGCCGAAAGTCCTCTCCGGACTGACAGATTACTTTAATATCCGCAAAATAAGATTAAGAGGAAAATAATTCTTTCACCATTGTGAAGTAGTAATACTTCACTTGAAAAAAAGGGCAATAAAAATCAGAATCCTCCCGCCTGATTAATCAGAGCAGCTAAAGGAATACCCTTAATAATGAGGGGATAAAATAAAAAGGAGTAGTAACATGAAAGAAATTTCCGTAATGGAAATGGCTGAAGTTTCTGGGGCGTACAGCTGGGATTTTACAGATGTACAATCATTTATGAGCAGCCTGGCCAGTAATACTTTAGAGCTATTTGGTGCTGCCACCGTTGGCGCGACGATGGGTGGCGCAACCGGCGCACTGATTGGTGGCAAGCACGGTGGTGACGGCGGTGGTATTTTCGGTTTAGGCATAGTGGGCCAGGGCATAGGTATGATTGGTGCCGGTATCATTGGTTCTATCTGTTTTGGTCTTTATGGTGCCGTGGTTGGCTGGGAGACCATCAATAAGGCAGCAAACACGGCTATAGAAGGCATGATTAACGGCACTATCGGATAATAAACGCTTGAAAAGAGCCACTTCGGTGGCTCTTTTTTTATGGATACGTTATGGAAAACAATAAAAAGAGTATTTTCCGCACGGATGCAATAGATTATCAGCGTCAGAAATGGGTTGGCAAAGCACTCTTATTGTCAAAAATTCCGGCGGTGGTGATTACCGGCCTCTGTTTTCTTTTTGTCATAACCCTTGCTCTGGCGATGATTTTCTTTGACTACAGCAGAAGGATCGACGTTGAGGGGGAAATTATTACGCTTCCCCACTCTGTTAATATTTACTCGCCGCAACAGGGTTATATTATTAACCGTTTCGTGCAGGTTGGCGACAAAGTTAAAAAAGGCGAAGCGTTATATGAACTGGATGTCTCCAGAACCACCTCTTCAGGCAACGTAAGCAATGCCGCTATTGGCGCCGTGCAGGCGCAGATAGAAAATCTACAGCAGGTCATCACCCGCTTAAAAGCCAATAAAGCCTCCACCTTGCAGAACCTTCAGGCGCAAATCGATGAGTATGCCGCTGCCCATAAAGAAACGCAGAAACTGGTCACCAGCGTGCGTGAAGGCGTGCGGAAAATGAATCAAAGCCTGAACGACTATGAACAGCATCTTAAGAAAGGCTTAATCACCCAGGATCAGCTTAACTATCAGCGCGCGCAGGCGCTTTCTCAACAAAGCGCCTGGCAGGGACTGAATAATCAAAGCATTCAGGAAAGCGTTCAGCTTTCGCAGCTGCGCAGCGATAAGCTTACGCGCGCCGCCGACTTTGATAATCAAATCACGCAAAGTGAATCACAGGTAAACGATCTGGAGCGCCAGCTTGCCGAATATAAAGCCAGCAGCAGCATCATTATCAGCTCAAGGACGGACGGCATTGTTGAGTCGCTTAGCGTCACGCCGGGCCAGATGGTGGAAGCCAGCGCCAGCCTGGCGCAGATAAAACCTACGGAGAACGTACGCTATTATTTGCAGCTCTGGCTGCCTGACAATAGCGTGCCCTACGTCAAAAAAGGCGACGGTATCAATATCCGCTATAACGCTTTCCCCTCAGATAAATTTGGGCAATTTCCCGGAAAGATTGATTCCATTTCACTGATTCCCGCGACGCCACAAGAGATAACCAGCTACAGCAGCGGAACACAGCTCGCCAAAGGCTCCTACTACAAAGCGCTGGTTTCTATCAGCGCCACCGAATTTAGTGATAAAGGGAAGAAGCTGCAAATCTCCAGTGGACTTCAGGCGAAAGCAATCGTCTTCCTGGAGAAAAAGCCGCTGTATCAATGGGCCGTAGCACCCATAAATAAAATCAAAAATAGCGTAAGTGGGTACGTCGATGAAAACTAAAGAGCTGTTTGATAAAATAAACAATAAAATTAATTTTTCATTATATCGCAAGGTGCCAAAGATATTACAATCTGAATCCTCAGAATGCGGGCTGGCCTGCCTGGCCATGGTTTCAGCTTATTATGGTTTAAACGTTGACTTATTTAATCTTCGCAACAAGTTTGGCGTATCAACTAAAGGGGCAACCTTAAATCTGGTAGTCAATATCGCCAGTCAGATGCAGTTAAAGACCCGTGCGCTTTCGCTGGACATGAATGAAATAAAGCAGCTTAAAACGCCCTGCATTCTCCACTGGGATATGAACCATTTTGTGGTGCTGGTGAAAGTCCGCCATAACTCATTTGTTATACACGATCCCGCATTCGGGCGGCGCGTGGTGGGCATGAAGGATATGTCTAACCACTTTACCGGCGTCGCGCTGGAACTGTGGCCGGATAAAGAGTTCCATAAGGAAACGGTTAAAACCCGCCTGCGCCTGCTCGACCTGATGAAAAATATTGATGGCCTGCCGGGCGCGCTGCTGAAAATATTCGCCCTTTCGGTGGTCATTGAATCCATCAATTTATTATTACCGGTGGGTACTCAGCTGGTTACTGACCATGTGATTCAGGCACACGATCACGATCTGCTGACGGTCATCTGTCTCGGACTCATTATCTTTACCCTGTTTAAAGCTTTTGTCAGCGTCGTCAGGGCCTGGACCTCCATTGCGCTGGCTACGCTAACGGATATCCAGTGGAAAACCACGCTGTTTGATCACCTGATAAAATTGCCTTTATCCTTTTTTGAAAAAAGGCATCTGGGCGATATTCAGTCCCGCTTCTCTTCTCTGGATGCGATACGCACAACCTTTACCAACAGCATCGTCTCCGGGATCATTGATACCATTATGACTCTCGGCCTTTTTGCCATGATGATGGTGTACGGCGGCTGGCTGGTATGGGTCGTGATGGGCTTTACGCTGTGCTATGCGCTGATGCGCCTGTTTACCTACCGCATTTATCGTCAGCTCTCTGAAGAGCAGATAGTGAAAGGCGCTAAATCCAGCTCACATTTTATGGAAACGCTGTATGGCATCTCTACCGTTAAAGCGCTGGGCATTAACAATGTACGGTCAAATTTCTGGCTGAACCTGAATATTGATGCCACCAATACGGGCATTAAAATTACGCGTTTTAATATGATGTTTGGCGGTATCAATACGCTTATCGCTACGCTGGATCAGGTGGCTATTCTCTGGCTGGGCGCCATGATGGTTATTGATAATAATATGACGCTTGGGATGTTTATGGCGTTTAACTCCTATCGCGGCCAGTTTTCGCAGCGCGCTTCCAGCCTGATAGATTTGCTGCTAAGCCTGCGGATGCTCTCCCTGCATAACGAAAGGATCTCCGACATTATCTTCACCGAAGCGGAAGAAGAAACCTCTGCGCAAACCGTTTTTCAGCCCGGCGTCGGCATCGCGCTGGAAGTAAAAAATCTTACTTACCAGTATGATGCTTTGTCTAAACCGATCTTTGTCGATCTTGATATCGCCGTCCAGCCAGGCGAAAGCGTGGCTATCGTTGGCCCATCCGGGGCGGGTAAAACTACGCTGCTTAAGGTTATGAGCGGTCTGCTGACGCCGACCAGGGGACAGGTGCTGGCGGGAAGCCTGGATATTCACAAAATCGGGCTGAACAATTACCGGCAGGGTATTGCCTGCGTACTGCAGGACGATCGCCTGTTTTCAGGCTCGATTGCCGATAATATCAGTGGTTTTGCAGCGGATGCCAACAGGGAAATGGTGATGGCCTGTGCCGTTTACAGCAACATTCATCATGAGATTATGGCCATGCCGATGGGCTATGAAACGCTGATCGGCGAGTTGGGCAGCGGTATTTCCGGCGGCCAGAAACAGCGCCTGTTTATCGCCCGCGCGCTTTACCGTCGCCCCAGCATTCTGTTTATGGACGAAGCGACCAGCCATCTGGATATCGATAACGAAACGGCAATTAATAACGCGATTTCGTCGTTAAAAATTACCCGCATTATCGTTGCCCACCGCCCTTCTACTATTGCTTCAGCCGACAGGGTCATTACGCTTTAAATCCGTGCGGTCGCGCCTGCCGGTTTCACCTACGCCTTAAACGCGTAAAGCCTGCCCACATCGGGCAGGCTTTGGGCGCAAAGATTACTTCGCGTAAGCTTCGGTGGTGATCGTCAGCTTCACATCGTCGCTGACAGCCGGTACATATTTATCCAGCTTAAAGTCAGAACGCTTAAAGGTAGTGGTGGCATCAAAGCCCACTGCCTCTTTTTTCACCATTGGGTGCATACCTTGCTTATTCAGCACCGCGTGCAGAACCACAGGTTTGGTAATGCCTTTAATGGTCAAGTCGCCGTGCACGTCCATTTTGTTTTTACCGGTGCTGACCACTTTGGTACTTTTGAAGGTCGCATTCGGGTATTTGGTCACGTCAAAATAGTCCGCGCCTTTAAACTCTTCGGTCAGCTTGTCTACGTGCGTATCGATGCTGTTAACCGGGATCGTTACGTCAACTTTAGAGTCGCTAACTTTGCTGGCATCAAAATCAATGTTACCGGTGATACCGGAAAGATCGGCCGTTGGATGAGAGAAACCAAAATGGGTCCAGGAAACCACGACGGAAGTGTGGCCCGTGTCCATGGCATAGTTTACAGGAGCCGCAGCAGAGAACTGTGACCATAATGCCGTGCCGATTAATAACGGTAGGGTAACTTTTTTGATTAATGACATGCCGATTATCCTTATTTCCACAAAGAGTGTTTAAGGATAGTGCAAGATTATGCGCTCGCCCGATAGTGAAGATATTTGACCGCCTTTGTCAAAAAGATTAAGCAATTAGCACAAGGGGATCCTGGCGATCGCGCCAATCCGTCAAAGATCGCCGATTGACAATGCCTTCTACTCGCCTGACACTTCAACCACTATGTGGACAATCAAACCACTATACGGATATCTGTTGAAGAGGTGAAGAAACCAATGAAAAAGCTTTCTGCTGTGGGATCCTTTACGCTGCTGGCCATTGCCTGCCTGACGATTATGGTCGGCTGCGTGATCGTTCCGGGCCTGCCTTCCATTGCCGCACGGCTGGGCGTACCTGATGCCGCCAGCTGGCTGGTCACGCTTCCTTCGCTTGGCGTTGTGCTGCTGGGGCCGCTGGCAGCACGGCTTATCGCGCGGGCCGGACTTTATCGGGCGCTGCTAGTGGGCTTATTCAGCTATGGCCTGCTTGGCCTGGCCGGCTCCTTTCTGCACGGGCCAGGGCTGGTCTTTACCGATCGCTTCTTGCTTGGCGGCGCGACGGCGCTGGTCATGGCTGCCGGAACCGGCCTGCTTTCCAGCTTTTTCAGCGGCGGGCAACGGCTGAAAATGATCGCGCTGCAAGGCATGTCGATCGAGCTGGGTGGCGTCCTGTTTCTGTTTGTTGGTGGACTACTGGCAACGCTGGGCTGGCGCTGGCCGTTTGCACTGTATCTTTTTGCCTGGCTGTTTATCGCGATGCTGCTGCTGTTTGTTCCCCAGCCGCCGCAGGAAGAGACGATAAACGAAGCTGGCAAAAATAGCGTGCCGGCCCGTTCGCTCCGCCCCGTTTTTGTAGCCGCGCTCTCTTCTATGGTCTGCTTTTTTACTGCGGTGATCGTGCTGCCGCTGCATCTGCACGCGCAGGGGTTCAGCGAGGCCGAAACCGGTTATTTTCTCTCTTTTGTTTCGCTGGTTGCCGTGGGTGCCGCCTGGATAATGCCGCGCGGCGTGAAGAGGCTGGGAGAGTACGGCACGCTCTATAGCGCTTTTGCTGCTTATGCTATTGCGCATCTGCTGTTTGCCACGGCAAACAGCACGCTACAGCTGATTGCTGGCGCAATCCTGATGGGCTGCGGCTTTGGCCTGTCGGTGCCGTTGGTTAACCATATGGTCGTAGAGCACAGCCCGGTTAACGTACGAGGGAAAAACCTGGCCGGTTTATCCATGGCCATTTTTTCCGGACAGTTTCTTTCCTCATTTCTGGCCCTGATCCCGGGCAGCTTTTCGCGCATCTTTACAGGCGCGGCTCTTATCGCCGTTACGGCTATTTTTTTGCTGTGGGTATGGCAGAAACGGCAAAAGAAAATCCGCGTGTTTTCTTAAGCCGTTCTGTGTCGTTTTATAGCCCTGGCGGCCTTACGCCAGGCTTGCAGCCATTCAAATCTTAGCAACAAAATTCCGGACTACATCCTGCCAGCGCGTGGTCGGACGGCCAATCAGCTTGCTCAGCGTATGGCTCTCGTCATACAGCGCGCCTTTGGCCGCACCGGCATCTGAATCGGCCAGCATCTCGGCCAGCGCCTCCGGCAATCCCGCTGTTTTTAAGGCGGCGGCAAAATCCGCCTGCGGCAGATTCACATAGCTCACCTCTTTGCCGCTCGCGCTGGCGATTTCAGCAGTAAACTGCGCCAGCGTATAGGCGCTGTCGCCTGCCAGCTCATAAATTTTTCCTGCGCTGTCATCAGCCGTCAGCACCGCTGCTGCCGCTTCGGCATAATCTTCACGACTGGCCGAAGCGATTTTCCCCTCTCCCGCCGCGCCAATAAAAGCGCCGTGCGTCAGCGCGGGAGCAATACTGGCCGCATAATTTTCGCTGTACCAGCCGTTACGTAAAATGGCATAGGGCACGCCGGAGGTTATTAACGCCTGCTCGGTGCCGCGATGCTCTCCGCCCAGCCCCATTACCGAACTGTCAGCGTGCAGCAGGCTGGTATAAGCCAACAACTTAACGCCCGCTTTTTTGGCCGCATCAATTGCTGCCTTGTGCTGCGCTTCGCGCTGGCCTATTTCGTTAGAAGAGATCAGCAGCACTTTATCTACGCCGCTGAAAGCGCTAAGCAGCGTCTGGGGCTGCGTATAGTCGGCCTGGCGAACCTGCACGCCCAGCGCGGCCAAATCGGCGGCTTTTTCTGGCGAACGCACGGCGGCAACGATTTCACTGGCGGACACTTTTTTTAATAAGGCGTGAATAACCAGGCGGCCAAGCTGGCCGGTAGCACCGGTGACTGCAATCATGATTTTTTCCTCTTGAAAGTTAACTACGGCGACATGCCGTAGAATTGCGTCAGATCAGCCTATGCTATACACTTACCGAAAGTAAGTACTTACAGGTTTGTTAGTATGGAAAAAGATCTTTTACCTGGCGCCAGATTTCGCCGGGGCGAATTGTTAAACCGTGATTGCCCTTCCCGTGAGGTGCTGAAGCGCCTGACCAGCCGCTGGAGCCTGCTGATATTGATTGCGCTGGATGGCAACACGCTGCGCTTTGGTGAACTGCGGCGCAAAATCGGCGGTGTTAGCGAAAGAATGCTGGCGCAGACGCTGCGCCTGATGGAAGAGGATGGCTTCGTAAAGCGCATCCCATATGAAGTCATCCCGCCGCACGTCGAGTACCAGCTTTCACCGTTGGGCCAGGAAGCGCGCGAGAGGATTATTGGCCTTGCCGACTGGCTCGAAGAGAATCTACATCAGATTATCGATAACCGAGGCGACGTTTCTGCCGACGCTGAGCAAAGCTAAGCCAGCGTTACCAGCCGCCCCTCTCTGGCGCTCAGTAAGGCGGCATCCAGCACTTCCAGCGTAAGGATCCCCTGCTCCGCCGTGACCGGTGGCTCGCTACCGTTTTTAACGGCTTCGGCAAAGGCTTCGTAGTAAGCGTGATAACAGCCCTGCTCGGAAGGAATTTTTTCTTCGCCCTCGGCAGTATACAGCGTGCCCCAGTGCGAAGGTTGTTCAAACCCCCAGCCAGCCGCATCCTCTGCCGGACGCTTACCGGCAAAAAGCGCCTGCGCCTGCACGTCCGTACTGTTGGCTTGATAGCTGCCTTTATCGCCATAAATACGTAATTCGCGTCCGGCAAGGTAATTGATCTTGCTGGAAGAGATATGTGAATGCACGCCGCTGGTGTGCACAAGGGTAATCACAAAGCTGGCATCAGTCTCGCCTTCCGGACGCTCCACGCGGTCCAGCTGAGCAAAAACCGACTTTACCGGTCCCAGCAGCCAGATATTTTGATCTATCAGGTGACTACCCAGATCGCGCAATAGTCCGCCCGTTTCGCCGCCTTCCAGCGTATGCGGTTCGTTCATATCCATACGGTTATGCAAACGCCACAGCTGACCTACGCGCTGCTGCTCCAGCAGGGTACGCAGCGTGCGGATATCGGCATCGAAGCGGCGATTGTGATAAACCCCCAGCACCACCCCTTTGGCTTTCGCTGCCGCCGCCAGTTCTCGCCCGGTTTTGGCATCCGGCGCAAAAGGTTTATCGGCGATAACCGCCACGCCTGCGGCTATGGCTTCCAGCACCAGCTCACGGCGGGTTTGCGGCGGCGTAGTGATAGTGACGATATCCACCCCGGCGGCCAGCAGGTCAGTCAGGCTCTTATAAATGGGCACGTCCGGGAAATCGGCTCTTACGCGCTCAATGGTGGCCGGTGCGCGGGCTACAATGCCGGCCAGCTCAACACCTTTGGCCGCTTCGATAAACGGCGCGTGAAAATGGCGTCCGCCCGTTCCGTAACCTACTAATCCAATTCGCATTGTTTTCTCCTTGTTATTAATGGTCAATAAAGTTCAATATTTATAGTTATGGCATATTTTTTCCATTTAATCAGTGTGGCGCACAGAAAAAAAGCCTTCGTTATGAAGGCTTTCAGGTAGCAAGAAATAACATTACAGGCAGGACTAGCGTTGTGGCGCGGCATCCGGATACATAGCTAACAGACGACGAGTAACGCCGTTAGTCCAGCCAAAACCATCCTGTAACGGATATTCACCGCCGCCCGCCAGCACCGGTGCCCGTCCGGCGACGTTATATTTCTCTACCATTTTGTGATGACGATGATAGGTCGCCCCCGTCACCTGTAGCCAACGTGCAGCAATTTCTTTCGCCAGTAACTCTTCGCCATAATTATTAAGCCCTTTAATCGCCATCCACTGAATCGGCGCCCAGCCGTTAGGCTTGTCCCACTGTTCACCCGTCTCTTCTACCGTGGTCAGCACGCCGCCGGGCGCTAACAGGTGTGAACGAATAGCCGCAGCCGTAGAGACTGCCTGCTCCAGGCTGGCCATGCCCACGTAAAGGGGCGTTACCGCCGCTGCCGAAAACGCACCTTTCTCACGCTGACGCCAGTTATAGTCGCGGTAAAGCGCCGCCTGCGCGTCCCATAGCCAGCTATCTACCGCTTTGCGACGGCGTATCGCTTTCTGCTGGAACAGCTCGGCGGTGGCGTTATCGTTCTTGCTGGCCGACAGCCGGGCAATCGTTGTTTCCAGTTTATAAAGAAACGCGTTCAGATCGATTGGAACAATGCTGGTGGTCTGAATGCTTTCCAGTCGTCCGGCTTCGCTTAGCCAGCGCGATGAGAAGTCCCAGCCGGAAGCCGCGCCAGCGCGCAGGTCACGATAAACCTCGCTGGAAGGCCGCGCCGAATTTTTTGCAGTTTCGACGTCTTCAATCCAGGATTCGTCACGCGGCGTATCACGATCGTCCCAGTAACGGTTCAGGACAGACCCATCGGGCAGCATCACTACATGGCGACAGGCTTCATTTGGCATTAGCGAATCCATGCCGTCCATCCAGAAAGCGTATTCGCGTTTCAGCTGCTTGAGATAGCGGTGCGCGGGCTTAACGCCATCTTTTTCAAACAGTTCAACCATCAGGGCGAAGACTGGCGGCTGCGATCGGCTCAAATAATAAGTTCGGTTGCCGTTAGGGATGTGCCCATAGGTATCAATCATCCAGGCAAAATTGTCCGCCATCTGTCGCAGCAGTTCGCTTTGACCACCAGCGGCAAAACCCAGCATGCTGAAGTAAGAGTCCCAATAATAGGTCTCGCCAAACCTTCCACCAGGCACCACATAAGGTTCCGGTAACGGCAGCAGCGAAGAGAATTCAGAATGTTTTTCTGGCTTACGCGTCAGTACCGGCCACAGCGAGTCGATATGTTCGCCCATACTTTTCTGCGGATCGGCCACATAACGGCTGTCGTTAATTTTTGGCAGATCGAAGTTTTCCAGCACGAAGGCAAGCAGGTTAAAGTCTTCCCGCTCGCGCTGGATAAAGTAGCGATAAAGGATCCGTTCTGGCTCAATTTTGGGCGCGCAGTCCGCAAAGGTTTTACTGTCGGTAAATATCCTGGCGCTCTGCACCGCTTCGAAAAGCTCCTGATAGCGATCGGCAGGCGTCAGGATATCTGGCGCGGGCAGCCCGTGGATCGGTTCGGGCTGAGGCTCAATCGTCGTATCCGGCGTTTCGTAGTCGTAATAATAAGCTTCATAATCCGCCAGGTTATTGTCAACTGTCAGGTCGTTCTGATTAAAAGCGATAAAAACCTCCTGATGCCGATGATTGACAACGCTATGTTCGGTTTATTTTGCGTAAAGGATAAGTGTAGTACTCCGGTCTCATAATGCAAATTTGAAATAATATGACAGGCTATAAAATGATATTTC
This sequence comes from Erwinia phyllosphaerae, assembly GCF_019132875.1. Taxonomy (GTDB): domain Bacteria; phylum Pseudomonadota; class Gammaproteobacteria; order Enterobacterales; family Enterobacteriaceae; genus Erwinia; species Erwinia phyllosphaerae. The sequence goes on along the minus strand of NZ_JAHSPF010000011.1, from coordinate 83,836 downwards.
AAAAGATAAACAGAAAAGGCTATAAAGATATTCCCTCACCTTATAAAAAATATTCCCGGCGCTTAAAACCAAATTTGCATTTCAGATAAAAATGAAACAAGCCAGCTGATTTGTGTGATTATTAACCATAATAAAAAAAGTAAAAAAACCTGAATCACCGCCGATAAACTGCGGCCAGGCCTGGCTTTTGCCATTACAGCGCCTGGCGATACCTGCCTGCCAGCATGCCCGATTTTTTCTACCGCCCGTTTGTAAAAATAATTCACTTTCTCATTTACATTATATTTAAACAGCAGAATACTATTGCGCGTCAGCGCGCTGAACATTGCCGCTCGTAATAACTTTATCTAATAGCCAGCCAATCTTTTAAATACAACTAAGGAATTCTCGTGGCACCGGTAGTAAATAAGTCCGTGGCGTTGCACCCGGAAAGTCTCACAGATGATGACAGTCTCGTCTCTCCCGTCGATAGTTCTGATATAAATAAAACCTATATTATGCGAGGCACCCGCAGATTTATGCATGCCACGCTGGCGCTTTTTTGCGCCGGGCTGTCCACCTTTGCCGTTCTCTACTGTGTGCAACCGATTTTGCCCGTATTTTCACAAAGCTTTCATCTGACGCCAGCGCAAAGCAGCCTGTCGCTGTCGGTGACTACCGCGATGATGGCGCTGGGGTTGCTGGTAACCGGCCCGCTGTCGGACGCGATTGGCCGGAAGTCGGTTATGTCGGTTTCTCTGCTGCTGGCCGCCTTCTTTACGCTAATCTGCGCCACGATGAGCAGCTGGGAAGGCGTGCTGACCATGCGCGCGTTGACTGGCCTGGCGCTGAGCGGCGTCGCGGCCGTCGCCATGACCTGGCTTAGCGAAGAGCTGCATCCGGGATTTCTCTCTTTTTCAATGGGGCTCTATATCAGCGGTAACTCAATCGGTGGGCTGGTTGGCCGACTGTCGACCGGGATGCTGGCAGACCATTTCTCCTGGAACGTTTCACTGTTTGTGGTGGGGCTGTTTGCGCTGACCGCCGCCATCCTCTTTTTCCGCCTGCTGCCGCCTTCGCAACATTTCCGCGCCAGCTCGCTGCATCCGCGTAAGCTTTTAATCAATTTTATGTTTCAGTGGCGAGATATGGGATTACCGATGCTGTTTATAGTCGGCTTTATCCTGATGGGCAGTTTTGTCACGCTGTTTAACTATGTCAGCTATCGCTTTCTTTCCGCGCCTTTCTCGCTGAGCCAGACGGTAGTAGGGTTGCTTTCCGTGGTTTACCTGACCGGCACTTACAGTTCGCCAAAGGCAGGCGTGATGACGGCTCGCTACGGACGCGGCGTAGTGCTGATGGCATCATTACTGCTGATGCTAACCGGCCTGATCGCCACGCAGTTCACTACGCTGTGGCTGGTGCTGCCGGGCCTGATGCTGTTTGCCGCAGGCTTCTTTGCCGCGCATTCGGTTGCCAGCAGCTGGGTTGGCCATCGCGCCCGCCGCGCACGCGGTCAGGCTTCGTCGCTCTACCTTTTCTTCTACTATCTGGGGTCGAGCGTTGCCGGGACGCTGGGCGGCGTTTTCTGGCACGGTTATGGCTGGGCCGGCGTCTCCGCTTTTATTGCGGTCATGCTGCTGGGTGGTCTGGTGTTAGCCAATAAACTGCGCCAGATCCCCGTGCTGGTCAAAAAAGTACGCTAATTTTACGGGGCGGCTCGCATTCTCCGCCCCTGTCCGCTTTTGCTCAATTTACTTCCCTCTGTTCAACCATTAAGCTACGGCCACTCGTAAGGATCCTGCCACGTCAGGATGACCGTTCAAGGAATATTGTCATGTCGCTTCATCTCTGGCTGGCCTACGCCGGCATTATCACGGTGCTGATCGCCGTGCCCGGCCCTTCTGCCCTTATCAGCATGACGCACGGCCTGCGCTATGGACGCCGACGCGCGCTGGCGACGGTAACCGGCGGCGTGATGGCGGCGATGACGTTAATGACGGCTTCCGCGCTGGGATTAGGAGCCATTCTGGCCGCCTCCACGACCGCGTTTATCGTGCTGAAAGTGGTTGGCGCCGCCTATTTGATCTGGCTGGGGATCTGCGCCTGGCGCAACAAGACGCCCACGGAAGCGGTGGTGCTTTCCGGCCAGCCGCAGGAAATGCCCGGCATGCTGAAGCTGTTCCGTAAAGGCTATATGGTTGGCATCAGCAATCCCAAAGACCTGCTGTTCTTTGCCGCGCTGTTTCCTAATTTTGTTGATGCCAGCCAGCCTCATGCGGTGCAGTTCGCCACGCTGGCCGTGACCTGGGCGGTCACCGACTGCGGACTGATGTTCGCCTATGCCTGCGCCGGTCGACGCCTTTCCGCCGTTTTCGCCAGCCCGTCGCGCCTGCGTTTATTGAATCGCGCCGTGGGTAGCCTGTTTGTTTTTGCGGGCAGCGCGCTGGCCCTCTCTGCCCGCTAGCATGAGCGACGTCGAAAATCTGCACGCCATGATTATCTTTGCCCGCGTGGTAGAGACGCTGAGCTATACCGAAGCGGCAAAACGGCTGGGGATTTCCAAGTCGGCGGTAAGCAAAGAGATTTCCGCGCTGGAAGTTCGTCTTGGCACAAAGCTATTGCAGCGCACCACGCGCAAAATTGCCGTCACCGAAGTCGGCATGACCTGGTACCACTACTGCGCCCGCATCCTTAGCGAAGTGAAAAGCGCGGATCTGTTTATTCGCCAGTTCCATGAAGAGCCAACGGGAAGCCTGCGCGTCGTCGCGCCAGTGACTTTTGGCTGCCAGTGTATCGTGCCGGTGCTGAACCAGTTTGTGGCAAATAACCTGCACGTCAGCGTCGATCTCGATCTGACCGACAGGCCAGTCAATCTGGTGGATGATAATATCGATCTGGCGGTAGTGATCCGACGCGACAGGCCGGAACACCCACACTGCCTGCCGCTGATGGATATCAGCTGGGGACTGTACGCCGCGCCGGAGTACCTGGCGCGTTTTAACCCCATCGGCAAGCCGGAAGATCTCTCGCGACACGATTTTATTCTGTTTCGCGGCCCCGCCCACACCATCTCGCTGCCTTTCCGTAAGGAGAAGCAAAAGCGGGATATCGAAGTTCGCAGCCGCTTTCGGGCCAATAACAGTACCGCACTGGTCAATTCCGCCGTAGCGCAAACGGGTATCGCCTATTTGCCGGACTATATTGCTTTGCAGGCGGTAGAAGAGGGAAAGCTAAGTAGGGTACTGCCGGAATGGGAAATGGATCTTTATAAATCCTGGATTTTGACAAAGGATAACGGATTAATTTCGCCGCGCGTCAGGCTGTTTATCGCCGCGCTACAGAAGGCGCTACGGTAAAAAGGCGGAACCAGAGTTCCGCCCTGTCAATTTAGTAGTAGTTACCGTGACGGTAATCCCACGTAGTAAAGATATCTGACAGCATGGACATAATCTTATCCACGTCCAGACCTTTGCGAATCAGCACCGGGCAAGGGGTAATATTGCGCTCGCCTTTCTGCTCCGGTACCAGCTTGCCGTTCTCATCTACCATCGCCACCATAACGCCCTGCTCGTAGCGCGTTTTTTCGGACTCGTTCGGCTGGATAGATTTTACATAATCGTTGGCCGCGATAATCAGATCCGCCTGGGATTCGATACGCTCGCCGATACCTTCAACCAGGCCACGGTTGCCTTTACCCGACGGGTTAGCGGAGCTGGCAAAAGAGAACTTACCGTGGTTTTCCCACAGCTCTTTCGCCAGGTTTTCGCCGGGTACGCCAAATTTAATTACGAAGCAGCTGGTCTGACGGCGATCCATCATCAACTCTTTCGATCCGTCTTCCGGAATACGCGCCACGGCTTCTTCTTTCCACGGCAGGATACAGCCCAGCAGGACATCTTTGTCCCAGTGCTGCTGATACAGCGCTTCAATTTCCGGATTCAGCTGCGCCAGCTCTTTCAGCTGCTCCAGTGAGCCGCACAGCACTACGCCTGGCTTGTTGCGGTTACGCTGTTTGGCATCGAACTTGCGTTCTAAGCCTTTGGCGTCAGAAGTCATAATGATATAGCCCACTTTAGTCGGGCAAACGATCATGCCGCCTTCGGCAGACAGGATTTTAACCGCTTCTGGCTGTAAGCCACCGTTCCACTGAATCGTCTTGTTGCTCATGGTTGCACCTGCGTATCAAAAAGTGAATTTGTGGGTCAGCTCACTAAGGGTAGCCCGTAAATAACAGCGCCCGCTGACCGGATAAATTCATCCTAACGCCGCAGGTATTTTTCGCAACAGTAAAGGGGTGATTGCGCTCATTGTTTCCATCAGGAAACAATTGTTGCCGACGCCGAAAATTGTGGTCATCAAGCACATTGCTCTTTGTAAACTAAGCCGCCTGCGGTAATCGACAGTTCAAACAGAAAAAACCATGCCCGATGCGGAATAACAATGCTTCGCCAGCAACGGTGCCAGCCGCTGACGAATGAACTAATCTCATTTCTCTGCCACCCACTTTTTTACCGCAAGCGGAGAGTTTTATGCAGATCGCCTTTTTCACCGCCGAAGACCGCTTTACCTTAAGCGGCTGGTTTTCCTCACAGGCAGACGTTACGCAGTGGGCCGGTCCTGGCGTTGCCTGGCCGCTGGACGACACTTTTCTTGCCACGCTGCTGGATTCCGGTCAGCAGCAGCCCGCTCGCCTGCTGACTTTCTCCGGTCGGATTAACGAAGAGTTGGCGGTTGTGGCACAGCTGGGGTTTGACTGGGATAACCATCTGGCATGCGTGTGCCGCGTGGTGGTGAATCCGGCGATGCGAGGAAAAGGACTGGCAGAAAAAATGCTGCAACAGCTTATCGCTACCGCCTTCAGACAGGAAGCCATTGAGCGTATTGAACTGCGCGTTTACACCTTCAACGCTGCGGCGATAAGAACTTATGAGAAGCTGGGTTTTATGCGGGAAGGCGTGCAAAGACGATGCGTGGCGGTTGGCGACGAACGCTGGGACTGCGCGATTTATGGCATGTTGCGGGAAGAAAGCCCGGCAATCAAACAAGGCGTAAAGCAGCCTTTGACGGCCTGATAAGGTAAATTATGCCGCGCGTTTTGCGCGGCATCTTCTGCAAACAGCCGTGACCGCCTGGTCAGCAGTTCGAGCCGCTTAATCAGGCCGGAATCAGGCGTTCCGCCTTCAGCTTATCAAACAGCGCGATAAAAGCATCGCGGGTGCATTGATAGCCGGTAAAGCCCCCCTTGCGGCTTTTGCTGATGTCGGTGATAACCTCCATCGGGCGGCCAAGGTCGGCGTCGGTATGCCACCAGGACGCCAGCTTGCTGACATCGGCTTCTTTAAGGTTGAACTGCTGCGCTATAGCCTGCCACTGCTCCGCCGCCGCATCCATTCGCCCTTCCAGCGGCTGCATTTCGCCAGGGAAAGGTGCCGCTTCGATACCGAAGTAGTTGGCGATTTCGCCCCACATCCACTTCCAGCGGAACACATCGCCGTTCACGACGTTATAGTCTTCGTTTTGCGCCGCGGGCGTAGTGGCTGCCCACTCCAGCTGCTGCGCCAGCACGCTTGCGCTGGTCATATCCGTAACGCCTTCCCACTGGGTTTTGGAACCAGGGAAGATAAACGGCTGGCCGGTCTGTTTGCACAGGCTGGCGTAAACGGCCAGCGTCTGGCCCATATTCATCGCGTTGCCGGTCGCAAAGCCGATAATGGTATGCGGACGGTGTACGCTCCAACTGAAACCATATTTTTCGGCCCCGGCGAAGACTTCGTCTTCCTGGGCATAGTAGAAATTATCGACCGGCTGACGGCCCTGCTCTTCACGGAACGGCGTCATCGGCACCGCGCCTTTACCATAGGCGTCAAACGGGCCAAGGTAGTGCTTCAGACCGGTGACCAGCGCTACATGGCCGCCTTTTAGCGTATCGCCCAGCGCTTCAATCACGTTACGCACCATCGCACCGTTGACGCGAATATTCTCTTTCTCATTTGCCTGGCGCGCCCAGACGCTGAAAAAAACTTTATCGACCTTAATATCCGCCAGCGCTTTTTTAGCAGATTCGCTGTCGGTCAAATCGGCCGTCAGCGACGTGCAGCCTGCCGGTACGGCAGTCCGTCCACGAGAAAGACCATAAACTTCCCAGCCATCGCCAAGCAGCTTTTCTGCCAGCGCGCTACCAATGACGCCGCTGACGCCAACAATCAATGCACGTTGTTGCATAATTCTCTCCTGATAAGACCTGACACTAAGCTTAATAGAGAATTAAAATCTCATCTCAGGTATAAATTCATACTATTTAAGAAAATGAGTCATCAATCATGGCTAACCGCGATCGCCTGAAAGACATTGCCCCTTTTGTTGCCAGCGTGGAGCACGGGAGCTTTACCGCCGCTGCCGAGTATCTTCATCTAACCAGTTCAGCCATCAGTAAGAGCGTGGCGAGGCTTGAAGAACGATTGGGGTCACGGCTGTTCGAGCGTACTACGCGCCGCCTGGCGCTGACCGATGCCGGACAGGCGTTTTATGAAACCTGCACCCGCGTGCTTGGCGAGCTGGCGGAAGCGGAATCGGTACTGGCCGCACAGCGCTCGATCCCCGTTGGCCGGCTGCGTATTGCCGTACCCAATACGTTTGGCCGCCTGCAGGTGATGCCTTTAATCAACCAGTTTTGCCTGCAAAATCCGGAGATGCAAATCAGCCTGGCGTTTTCCGATCGCTTTGTCGATCTGTTCGAGGAAGGGGTTGATATCGCTATACGCATTGGCGGATCTACAAACTTTCCGCCCTCGCTGGGCTTTCGCTTTTTGGGCAATGAGCGGCTAATCTTCTGCGCGTCGCCTGACTACCTACGGCAGCACGGGACGCCAGCCTCCTTACAGGAGCTGACCGAAAGACGCGCTATTGTTTATGATCGCGTGGACGGCAGTACCGGTCCGTGGCATATCGTTTCGCCGGACGGGCGCACCGTAACCAGAACAATGTCCTACCGTATGGCGCTGGGGGAAGGTGAAGCCCAGGTTTCCGCCGTGGTGGCCGGGCTGGGCGTGGCGCAGATGGCAACCTGGCTGTTAGACAAAGCGCTGGCCAGCGGCGCGCTGGTACCGATTCTGCCAGAACTGGCGGTAGATGGCCTGCCGCTGTATGTGGTCTGGCCGCGCAGAAAGCAGCTGATGCCAAAAGTTGACGCGCTGCTGACTGCGCTGGCAGAACTAAAAATCAGTCCGTAGACGGTTTATTGACGTTGATGCGCCACGGCACGCCAAATTTATCGATTAACGTACCAAAACCGGCTGCCCAGAAGGTTTCTTCCCACGCCAGCGTCACCTTGCCACCGGCGGCCAGGTTATCGAACCAGCGCTTGCCTTCAGCAGGATCGTCACTGGAAAGGCTGACGGCAAAGCCGCTGTAGTTAACCGCTTCGACGCTGTCGCTCATCTGCAGTTCGCCATCGCCGATATGCAACAGCGCGTGCATAATCTTATCGTCGGCAGGCTGTTCTGCGCTCGGGCTGTTCTGCTTCTGCGGCTGCTGTTTTTTCTCAGCAGACACGTCGCCCCAGGTCATTTTAACGCTCAGCCGTCCACCCGTTGCCTGCAGGTAAAAAGCGATAGCCTCTTCACAGTTTCCTGAAAAGTACAAATAAGGCGAAAGTTGCATAACATCTCCCTGATTTGAGGTTGAAGTTGAAAAACAAACATCGAGGAAAGTGTAGCAGGCGAATGATACTTGTTGATTTTTTTGGAAAGATTAAGGCAGATAGTGCAATAAAATACGCCCTGAGGATGCAGTAACATCGTCAGGGCGTTTAAGCTTTCTGCTGGCGAGATGACGTTATAACCAGGTCAGATTTTGCAGCCTGCGCGCCGCCTCAGGCCTTTTTTGGCCGACGAAAAATAACCTTTTCCGCCAGCGTTTCCAGCACCACATAACCGACGCAGGCCACGATAAAAGAGTTGATAGTAGAAACGCCCCACAACACATTCAGCCCGACATAGCCGCCCAGTAGCGTGGCGATAATAGCTGGCCAGCCGGTAAAAATAGTTTCTTCCGGCAGGCGGCCATCGTGTCGGTCAAGCCGTAACGGCAGGCTGTACTTCTTCAGCCAAAAGTACTCCGTCAGCATCACGCCCAGCGCTGGCGGCACGATTACCCCCAGCAGGTTCAGGAAATCCACAAAGTGATCCAGAATGCCCAGCACCGACAGCGTGGTGCCGAGCACGCCGAGCAGCAGCGTTACGTGACGATACTTTAGCTTTATGCCGCTCAGGCTTTCCACCGCGTTGATAATGCCCAGCGCCGACGAGTAGAGGTTAAGATCGTTAACCCTGAGCGTAGAGAAAATCACCGCAAACAGGCCTGCCGTGCCGGAGGCCAGCGTGATAATCGACATCACATCGCCGGTATTCAGTTTACGGGCGATAAAAATGGCCAGCCCGTTGATAATAAATTCGCCCAGGATAATCGTTGCCAGCGTCACGCCAAAAACATGGCTACCCTTTCTGGAATAGCGCGTGAGATCCGGCGTCATCAGGCTGGCAAGGATAGCGCCGCCCACCACCAGGGTAATACCTGCATTGACCGACAGCATTTCTTTACCCGGCGTGACAACCGCCAGCGCGTGTACGTGATCGGTGGCGAGCGTCTGCCAGGATATCCAGGCGATCAGCGCAACAAATACCGGCACCGCTATCCGTGCCGTAAAGCGCAGCGCTTTAAAACCAAAAGCCACCAGCGTCGTCAGAAACAAGCCGGAAATCGTTGCTGCCGTTTGAAAGCTCAGAACGCTGGAAAACGCCGTACTTAAAGATTTGGCAAAGATGGCGTTCTGAATGCCGAACCAGCCCAGCAGGCTAATTGCCACCACGACGCCAATCAGCGCTGACCCCGTACGGCCAAACCCGCACCAGCGTGCCAGCAGGCTGCCTGACAGCCCCTCTTTCATGCCGATATAGCCAAACCCAAAGGTAATCAGGCCAAACAATAAGCTGCCCACCAGAATAGCGGTTAGCGCCGCCGACAAGGTCATGCTGTCGCCCAGTACGGCACCCAGCATAAACTGGTCGAGCGCGGTCAGCATGCCCATATGCACAATAGCGACGCTAAAAAAAGAGACTCGACTGCTTTCCGGCACGCGCTCAAGCGGAAAATCGTTGATTTGCATGGTTGGCTATTCCGTATTAAATAAAGTGAATCCCTTTCTTAATAAGACGGACAGGGATATAGTTTTCCAGGTTATGAGCGATACAATATTCTTCAAACTGCTTCAGGGAATGCACATCGGCTTTTTGATATATCGTATAAACCCGGTTTTCAATGGTTTTGACGCTGGCGTTATAAATATTAGCGATCTCTTTCGCCGTATAGCGTTGCAGCATCAGAAAGATAATATCCAGCTCGGATTTAGTAAATGATTTATTATCCGTAACGGTTGTCAGCACCCCAGGCTTTTTCTGATTAATAAACTTTAATGGCGTCAGCGTGTCCAGCGGTTTGGCGCTCCAGACCGTGCCAATACAGTTTCCTCGTTCGTCAAATACCGGCAGTTTTTCACTGATAAAAGGCGAAAGGGTTTCTCTGCCGTACCAGTAATGCGTTTCAATGACCGCTACCCTTTGCTGGCTCTCTTCCGTCCGGCGATCGTGTTCCTGTAGATCTTCCGCGCACTCTGCCCAGCTGGCCGGAAACTCATGGTCGAACGCGCCTTCAACAGCAAAAGAAGAAGGCGTATTGGTATATAAAAAGGCGGCCTTGTTCATATAAATATGTCTTGAATCAAGGTCTTTGATGCCCCACGGCTCATTCAGATGCTCCATCGTGGCGATGAAGCTATTAAAATGTCTGTATTTCTCGCTGGCCTGCGGCATACCTTTTCCCTTTTATGAGAACGACTTGTGCAAATAAAACCGCGTGTGCTTGCCCAGATATCCCCCAAGGCTGCCGTAGACGCTGTAGCCCAGCTTCTCGTAAAAGCCTCTGGCCTGGAAATCGAACGTATCTACATAGGCCATCTGACAGCCGCGCTCTTTTGCTACTTCTTCTGCTTTGAGCATGAGTTCCCGCCCTTTCCCCAGGCCGCGCGCGGCTTCACCCACCCACAGATACTGTACTTCTAAACCTTGCCACCAGGTTCTGGCGACCAGGCCGCCGAGAATATGGTTTTGCTCATCGCGCAGCGTAAGAAAAAGCGGCTTAATATCGACTTCATCGAACTGGCTGTTGTGTTTCCATAAACCAGCAATAACAAACTCTTCATCCTGAACCGATGGCTTATCCGTGACAACAATTTTCATTCTTACTCCAGATATTAATTAATAGTCAGCCGTGTCAGATAACACTTTGCAAAGAATAATTCAAGAGGGGTTTATACGGTATTATAAATAGCGAGTTATTGCTTACTATAATGTCATAACTACTACGATACTGCCTTTGCTTTACTTTTAGCTTAATGCCAACACCCGGGAACTATTCCCTTGCGTAATTAAAAATTGATACTGTAAAAATAACCGATGTTTATAGGCTATACACAAACAAACTTTCACTGCGTCACTTTCTCATAAGGAAAGCATTTTAAAAATTAGTTTTAATCACATAAAAAAACGGCCGGGAAACCGGCCGTTTAACATTTTAGCGTGCTTAGCTGCCTGTAAAGGTTATTTCACCTCGGTCAGCTTCTCAATATCCACGCTACCCTGCTGCTCAGCATCGTTTTTACGCACTTTCGCCACGTCGCTGGCGCTGACCTGGTTTTTCGCCGTATTGCCCCAGCTGGTACGAATAAAGTTCACCACATCGGCAACCTGCTGGTCGTTCAACCGCCAGCCGAAAGCGGGCATGGTAATAGCAGAAGGTGCGCCCTTCACGCCTGGCAGCGTTGCTCCACTCAGAACAATGTGGATAAGCGAGGTCGGATCCTCAGCCAGCACGACGGCATTACCGCTGAGCTGTGGGAAGGCGCGCTTATAGCCCTTGCCGTCCGTTCGGTGGCAGGCTCCGCAGCTGTCGACATAGAGCGCCGCGCCAGCCTTGCTGTCATCGCCTTTCCACAGCGCTTTCGCCACCGTATCGTCCGGCGTGAAGCCAATCTGGTTTGGATCTTTTGCCCCCAGCGATTTCAGATAGTGCGCAATAGCAGTGATATCTTCATCGCTTAAATGTTGCAGGCTATGCTGCACCACTTCAGTCATGCCGCCAAACACAGCGGTATGGTCATTGCGGCCGTAGCGCAGAAACTGCGTCAGCTCATCTTCGCTCCAGCGACCCAGCCCATCCCGGTTATCGCCGCGCAGATTGTTAGCGGTAAAGCCGTCAATGGGAGTAGCGCTGCCGGAAAGATAGCTGCTGCCTTCACTGTCGTTAAGCGCTTTTTCCTGCATGGTAAAGCTGCGTGGCGTGTGGCATGCGCCGCAGTGCCCCAGTCCTTCCACCAGATACTGACCCCGAGCCAGCACCGCATCCTGGCCTTTCATCGGCTGGAAAGCTTTTACATCCGGTGCAAACAGGCCGCGCCAGATCGATAACGGCCAGCGCATCGACAGCGGCCACGGAATATCGCTTTTATGGTTAGCGGCCTCAACCGGTTTTACGCCGTGCATAAAGTAGGCGTACAGCGCGTGCATATCTTCATCGCTGACGACGGCGTAAGAAGGATAAGGCATCGCCGGATAGAGCGTATCGCCATTCTTCGCTATGCCGTGACGTACCGCTTTCTGAAAGTCGTCATAGGTGTAGTCGCCGATGCCGGTTTTCTTGTCCGGCGTAATATTGGTCGAATAGATATTGCCAATCGGCGTCGCCATCGACAGGCCGCCAGCAAAAGTTTCTCCGCCCATTTTCGTGTGGCAGGCTACGCAGTCACCGGCGCGCGCCAGATATTCGCCGCGCTTAATCAGATCGGCACTATTGTCTTCTGCCGCCGCAGCGGCAAAAGTTGTCATACCCAGCAGCAAAGCCGGGATCAGCATTTTCATCATGGTTATCCTTAAGCCTGCACCAACGGACCCGGGTTCTTCAGGTACTGTTCACGAATCGCTTTGGCTGACCAATAGGTCAGCGCCGCCACCATGCCGGTTGGGTTGTAGCCCAGCCCCTGCGGGAAGGCGGAAGCGCCCGGAACAAACACGTTAGGCACATCCCAGCTTTGCAGATAGCGGTTAATCGCGCTGGTTTTCGGATCTTCGCCCATGATCGCGCCGCCGTTCATATGCGTCGTCTGATAAACGGTGGTGTCGAAATGCGTGCCCGGCATTTTCGGCGCGCCGCTGATCAGCTTCGGATTCATTGCCTCAGCGATTTTGTGCATCTGTCCATGCATAAACTGCGACATCTTGATGTCGTTTTCCTGCCAGTCAAAAGTCATACGCAGCAGCGGCTGGCCGAAAGCATCCTTGTAGTTCGGATCCAGATCCAGATAGTTATTGCGATAGGACTGGTGCGCGCCGTGCGCATCCATAGAGACGTGATGCGTATAGTGATCAGCCACCGATGCTTTCCATTGGCTGCCCCAGGTCGGCGTGCCCGGAGGCGTGGGCAGGCCTGAAATCGGCTTAACGCCCGCCTGGTTTACCCACATTGGTGAGCCACCGACAAAACCGTATTTCCCGTGGTCAAAGTTGTCGGCGTTAAAGTCATCGACGCCCACGCCCGCGCCGCCCGCGCCGATAAAGTTATTGGTAAACACGTCTTTATCAAAGAAGGCTTTGATCGTAGAGATGTTCTGGTAGGCGAAGTTACGGCCTACGGTACCTTCGTTAGTCACCGGGTCGTAAGGCTTACCGATACCGGAAAGCAGCATCAGGTGCACGTTATGGAACTGGAAGGCGGACAGGATCACCAGGTCGGCTGGCTGCTCAATCTGACGGCCCAGCGCATCAACATAGGTCACGCCGGTCGCGCGCTTCTTGTCATCGGTCAGATTAACGCGCAGCACGTTAGCGTTTTCGCGCAGTTCAAACTTAGCTTCCTGACGCAGCGACGGCAGCACGTTGACGTTCGGTGACGCTTTGGAATACATGTAGCAGGCGTAGCCGCTGCAATAGCCGCAGAAATTACACGGCCCCATTTGCGCACCATAGGTGTTGGTGTATGGGCCGGAGGTGTTAGCAGACGGCAGATCGTAAGGATGCAAACCGATAGATTGCGCCGCCTGTGCAAACAGCTGCGCAGAGAAAGTCCGCTTCTGTGCTGGTAGCGGGAACTTATCGGAACGATCGGGCGCAAAAGGGTTGCCTTTGCCCTGACCGATAACTTTGCCTTTGACGCTCCATTCGGAACCGGAGGTGCCGAACACTTTTTCCGCCTTATCAAAGAACGGTTCCAGCTCGTCATAGGTGACGCCGAAATCCTGGATGGTCATACCTTCCGGAATAAACTTTTTACCGTAGCGCTCTTCATAATGGCTGCGCATGCGTAGCTCAATCGGGTCGACGCGGAAATGCACGCCAGACCAGTGCAGACCTGCGCCACCGGTACCGGTGCCGGGTAAAAACGCGGCAAGCTGGCGGTAAGGCTGCGCGGTTTGCGCCGAATTATGGCGAATGGTTACGGTGCTTTTGGACAGATCCTGGAACAGCTTTTTACGGATGTTATAGGTAAGCTCGTCAATTACCTGCGGATAGGCACCGTCAGGATAGGTATCACGATGCGGGCCGCGCTCCAGCGCTACCACGTTTAAACCCGCTTCGGTCAGCTCTTTCGCCATAATCGATCCCGCCCAGCCGAAGCCGACGATCACCGCATCTACTTTTTTCATCTGGTTTGCCATTACGCTCTTTCCCCACGAATTGATACCGGAGGAAACGGATAGCGCTCGCCACGTTCAACCCAGTCCATAAAATCGGCGCGTGCGCCAGGGAAGCCAATCAGCTTCCAGCCGACCATGCCCTGATTGCCGCCGTGAATCGGATCGCTGAAGAAACCTTCGCGAGTATTTTGTAACAGGAAAGAGAAGAAAACCTTCGCCGGCACCTGTTTAAACTCCGCTTTCCCGGCTTCAAACGCCTGTAGCAGCGCATCCTGCTGGTCGTGGTTTAGCTCAGCAAACACTTTGCCATGCTGCGCTTTCGCAAAGGCATCCGCGTCGGCCAGGCCCAGGCGATAGATATCGCGCGGGATTAGCGGATACTGGTACCCCAGCTCTTTATCCGCATCCGGGTGAAAAGGACCCTGCATATACCAGTTTGCGCCCGTGGCGTACGGCGTATTCATCTGGCGATCGATATATTCCGGCACGCCAGCTTCCAGTGCGCCAGGGCCGCGATCGTCAGCGGGGATCAGGCGCGCCACGGCCGCTTTTACCAAAGCGTATTCTTCCGGCGTGAACCAGGTGGGCTGATAGTCCCGTGCCTTTTGCGGGCCTGCGGGTTCAGGCGCGGCGGCGGCGGGTGTAGGTGCAGTTAAAGCGCCAAGGCCGGTACTGCCGATGGCGACAGCGGGCGCGAGCGTAATAGTTTTTAGCAGAAAATCCCGGCGGGAGTTTCTGATGGTTTCTTCCGACATGTCATTGCCTTTATCAAAAATTGCCTGGTACAACAGCTAATAAGAATTTGCGATTTATGCCCCGTTAACCTGTTTTTTTATAAAAATCGAGGGCTGGCGTGATTTGTATCAATGTTACCGGTAACAAAACGTGCATTTTAACAGGTATAGCTGCAAAAATTTAGATCAAATAAACAAAATCGCACAATTTTATTAACATTCAGGACGCACTGAGAATCGCTTATCCATAGCTGAAAAACAATTTATGCAGCCCGCAGGCGGCGCAAGGCCTGGCTTCTGGCGTGGCGTGCTTCTGGCTTTGCTTGCCTCTGACCTGACGTGCTTCTGACCTGATCTGACCTGATCTGATCTGACCTGGCGTGACATGGCGTGGCGTGGCGTGGCGTGGCGTGGCGATTTTAATCATGTACGGAAAGGAAGGGTGTATACGGCTGAATGGGGTAAACACCAGCAGGCGGCAGTCTTTCCCCGCCCGTTGGTGTTGATAATTTGCTTAATTATCGTTTACTTACGTGGGGAAGATGAGTGGTTTTCTCCTGCCAGCTTCTCCGTTGAGTTGAACAGCTTCAGGCGCGTTTCCGACGGCTGTGGGCGGCCAAAATAGTAGCCCTGGAACAGCGTACAGCCCTCTATTTTCAGCTGTTCAAACTGCTCACTGTTTTCTACGCCTTCCGCCGTAATTTGAATATCCAGGCTGCGGCTCATGCCGGTAATGGCGCGAATTATTGCCAGCGCCTCGCGGCTATCTTTCATATCGTTAATAAACGACTTATCGATTTTGATTTTATCAAACGGAAAAGAGCGTAAATAGCTGAGTGAAGAGTAGCCGGTGCCGAAATCATCCAGCGCGATACGCACACCCAGCTTCTTCAGCTTTTGCAGAATGCGTATATTGACCAGCGTGTTATCCAGCAAGACCGATTCGGTTATTTCCACTTCCAGCCGGTAAGGTGCCAGCCCGGAATCTGTTAACGCCGCTTCGACCACCGACACCAGCGAGCTGTTTTTAAACTGGAGCGGCGACAGGTTGACCGCCACGCTCTGATCTTCCGGCCATTTCACCGCTTCGCGACAGGCTTCGTGCAGTGCAAACGCGCCGAGTGAATGGATCAGCCCGGTCTCTTCCGCCACGGGAATAAAGTCCAGCGGCATAATCAAACCCTGGCGGGGGTGATGCCAGCGCATCAGCGCCTCATAGCTGATAATTTTCTGGCCTTCGCCATCGGTAATCGGCTGATAATAAAGCTTAAGATGCCGATGGGTCATCGCTTCACGCAGGTCGTTTTCAATCATGCGCCGTTTGCTGGCGGCCTCGCCCATTTCGCTGGAGAAGTGTTCAAAACGATTGCGCCCGTTGCGCTTGGCTTCATACAGCGCCATATCGGCGCAGCGCAGCAGCTCGTCTGGCGTGGTCAGGCCAGCCGACGCCAGAGAGATACCAATGCTCAGCCCTACGGTCAGATTATGTCCGTCCACGTTGAAAATGGGACGGATCGCGTCAATCAGCCGGCTCGCTACCGCCTCGGCCTCTTCCACCTGCGTCAGGCCCGGCAGCACGATGGAAAACTCATCGCCGCCGTTACGCGCCAGCGTATCCTGCTCGCGCAGTACGCTACGCAGACGGCTGGCAACGGCGCGCAGCAGATCGTCGCCAACCTGATGGCCCAGCGCGTCATTCACATTTTTAAAATTATCCAGATCCAGGCAGAGCGCCGCCGTCTGTTTGCCGGCGTCAAAATCCTTACGCAGCGCTTCATTTAGCCGCTGGCTAAACAGCACGCGGTTTGGCAGGCTGGTGAGATTGTCGTGATGCGCCATATGATGAATACGCGCATCCGCCGCACGCTGATCGGTCACGTCGTCAGCAATCAGCAGCACGTAGCTGTTACGCGCGTCGTTACCGTTAATGATGGAGGCCGAAGCGTTAATAATTCGCTCGCCGCCACGGGTTCGCAGCAGCTGCTCGTTTTTATGCAGGCCTTCGTTACGCTGCGCGGCGGTTGCCAGCTGAGAAAAATAGCTGCTCAGTTCCGAAGGCATAAAGCTGTCCAGCTTTTTGCCGGTAATCTCTTTGGTCTTGACGCCCAGCAGCTGTTCCGCTTTGCTGTTCAGCAGCAGGACTTCACGCGACACCACGTCTTCTACTATCACGCACGAAGGAATATTAGCGATGATGGTGTCCAGAAATTTCGACAGCGAAGCCATGCGCGCGCTGTTCTGCTCGGCCAGATCTTTCGCCCGCAAAATTTGCTGCTCATATTCGCGCAGTTCGGTGCAGTCACGGGTAATTTTGGCGAAGCCCAGCAGATTGCCTTCGTCATTATAAATTGCCTCAATCACCACATGTCCCCAAAAAGCGCTGCCGTCTTTACGATAGCGCCAGCCCTGGTCTTCGAAGCGCCCAACGGTTTTGGCAATAGAGAGGTTGTTATCCGGTAAGCAGGCCAGCCGATCCTGGGCGCTATAGAAACAGGAGAAGTGTTTGCCGACGATTTCATCAGCGGTATAGCCTTTGGCGCGATGCGCTCCGGCGTTCCAGTTAACAACATGCCCTTTAGGATCGAGCATGTAGATAGCGTAATCGGTTACGCCTTCTACCAGTAGCCGGAAAACCTGTTCTCTTTCACGCTGTTCGCGCAGCGTGCGCTGTTGTTCGGTACAGTCGCGGGTAATTTTGGCATAGCCAATCAGCTTGCCGTCATCGTCATAAACAGCATCAATCACCACGTGCGCCCAGAAGGAAGTGCCGTCTTTGCGATAGCGCCAGCCCTGCTCTTCAAAGCGACCGGTGCGATAGGCGGTTTTCAGATTGGTTTCCGGCAGTTTCGCCAGCCTGTCCTGCGTGCTGTAGAAACAGGAGAAGTGTTTGCCGACAATTTCCTCGGCCGTGTAGCCTTTGGAGCGCCGCGCGCCTTCGTTCCAGTTCACTACGTAGCCATCCTGGTCGAGCATGTAGATGGCGTAATCGGTCACGCCTTCGACCAGCAGCCGGAATTTCTGTTCCTGCGCGCGCTGTTCGGCAAGCTGGGCCTGCTGTTCGGTACAGTCGCGGGTAATTTTAGCGAAGCCAATCAGTTCGCCGTTATCGACAATAGCGTCGATAACCACGTGTGCCCAAAACGCGCTGCCGTCTTTACGATAGCGCCAGCCTTCCGTTTCATAACGGCCGATTTTGCGGGCACTGGCAAGGTTGCGCTGTGGCACACCTTTGTCTTGCTCTTCCTCGCTGTAAAAGCAGCTAAAATTTCTGCCGACAATCTCTTGCGCCACGTAGCCTTTTGCCCGTTCGGCACCGGTATTCCAGTTAGCCACGGTTCCGTCAGGTGTCAGCATATAAATGGCGTAACCCGCTACGCTTTGCACCAGCAGCCGGTACATTACATCATCATTGTTATTCATTATTTTTCCGCCTGGGGAACAGTGTCCCAAAGAAGGCTCCGGCCTGTCGATAAGCCTGTACAGACAGCCCTGCCGGTAGAAGCGCGCCTTCTTATCCCGTGCCGCTGTTGCCTGTCACCGGATCGGGAAAACCAAAGCTCCTGAAGGCGCTTATCCGATTATCGGCCTCGTTTAAATAATATTCAGAGTTTATTTTGCCGAACCGATAAACAGAACTTAAGTGGGTATTGTGCCGGGACGGCTGGCGGATGTCATACATAACCAACCTTAGCCGCTGTTTTATTACTAAATCAGACAAACCGACACCTGCGGATACAATCTCAGCAAGACCATTAACATCCAGTCGGGCTATAAGAGGACGTAACCGTTCTGGAGTCGCTATGTTTAAATCCTTTTTTCCCCGGCCCGCACTGTTTTTTAGCAGCGCCGCCATCTGGTGTCTTTTTGCTGTTTTGCTGTGGTTTGAAGGCGGCAAAAGCTGGTTTTCTCATTTTTCGTTCTTTGCGCACGCCGCACCTTTACCCAATAACGCGCTGCGTTTTATCGCCCCCTCGGAAATCGCTTTTTATCTTTATTATCTGGCGGCCTTTGCGCTGTTTGCCGGATTCTGGCGCTGGTTCAGTCCACATCCGTGGCAGCGCTGGTCGGTAGCCGGAACCGCGCTGATTATCTTTGTGACCTGGTTTTCCGTGCAGATGAACGTGGCTATCAACGCCTGGTATGAACCATTTTACGATCTGATTCAGCGTGCATTAACCCATCCCAATACGGTGCAAATCGCCACGCTTTACCAGCAGCTTGGCGGTTTCCTCAGTATTGCGCTGATTGCCGTACTGCTCGATGTGCTGAATATGTTTTTTATCAGCCACTACGTTTTCCGCTGGCGCACGGCCATGAACCAGTACTATATGGCGCACTGGTCGCGGCTACGAGGGATTGAAGGAGCCGCGCAGCGCGTGCAGGAAGACACTATGCGCTTTGCCTCTACGCTGGAAGACATGGGGGTTAGCCTGATTAATGCCGTAATGACGCTTATCGCCTTTTTGCCGGTGCTGGTTGGGCTATCCGTTCACGTAAAGGATGTTCCGCTATTGGGCAACCTGCCTTATGCGCTGGTTATTGCGGTGGTGGTCTGGTCGCTGCTCGGCACCGGCTTGCTGGCTGTGGTGGGCATTAAATTGCCGGGCCTGTCGTTTCGCAATCAGCGCGTGGAAGCAGCCTATCGTAAGGAGCTGGTCTATGGCGAGGACGACGCCGCGCGCGCTACGCCGCCGACGGTGCAGAATCTGTTTGGTCTGATCCGCAAAAATTATTTTCGGCTCTATTTCCACTATCTCTATTTTAATATTGCCCGTTCCCTCTATTTGCAGCTTGATGTGGTGTTTGGCCTGGTGATCCTGTTCCCCTCTATCGTTAGCGCGGCGATTACCTTTGGCCTGCTTCAGCAGATCAATAACGTTTTTGAGCAGGTACGTGGCGCTTTCCAGTATCTGGTTTACTCCTGGACGACGCTGGTAGATTTGCTTTCCATTTATAAACGCCTGCGGTTGTTTGAACAGGTGCTGGACAGCGAGTCGACAACGGAAGAGGCGGTCTGAATCGACGGATAATGCGGCTGGCGTTTTGAAAAGCCAGCCGTAAACGGCTGGACATAGCATTTTGAATAGCCTGCCGTTAGCGGCTGGAAATAGCGTTCTGAAAAGCCTGCCGTTAACGGCTGGAAATAGCGTTCTGAATAGCCTGCCGTTAACGGCTGGAAATAGCGTTCCGAATAGCCAGCCGTTAGCGGCTGGAAATAGCGTTTTGAATAGCCAGCCGTTAGCGGCTGGCAGAATGCCTTCTCTGCCAGCTTTCACAACAACAGGCTTTTAACGCTGTGCGGCCAGCCGGGCAAAAACCTGTTCAACCGCGTAAGCGCCCGGATCTTTCACGCCGTTCAGGCTCTCCTGATTCAGATAGGAAGAGCGCCCCGCATTTGCTTTACCCATCTGCGCCGTTTTTTCCGCGCCCTCTTTGGCCGCTGCGGCTGCGTCATTGAGGCTTTTTCCGGCCGCCAGCTCGCTGAAAGCGGGGTCGAGCGCATCAATCATAGTGCGATCGCCAGGCCGCGCGCCGCCGTAATGCTGCATGCGCTCCAGGCCATAGCTCAGCGCTGCGGCCAACTTCTCGCCCTCTTCCAGCTTCTGCCCGGCAGAGGTGAACATAATCGACATCAGCACGCCGCTGGAGCCGCCCATCACTATTGCCAGCTCTTCGCCGATTAGCGTTAACAGGCTTTCCGTTTCGTTTAGCGGCAGCTTTTTCGCCTCCAGCTCCTGCAGAATTTTTTTCGCCCCGGCGGCAAAAGTTGACCCGGTATCGCCGTCGCCGACTTTGGCATCCAGCTGGTTAAGCTCGTTTTCCAGCTCAATCAGCGTGCCGCAGATGCAGGCCACCACGGCGGCCGCCTGGGCATTTTCCGACGGTTTAAATGTTTGTTGGCGCTCGGCCCTCTTGCCCTTAACTGATTTGCTCGCCTGTACCTTCAGCGCTGGCTGCCAGCCGCTCGCCTCTACCGGCGACAAGAGGGCCTGTGTCAGCTCGTCGGTCAGCCGCAGCGTGGAAAGCGAAAAGCCCTTCATATCCAGCGCGCTTACCAGCGTGGCTGGCCCAATCAGCAACTCAACGTTTTCCTTCAGCGAAGAGTGTAAAACCTCACGCGTCAGCACGGCCATCTCCAGCGCGGAGAAGCCGCCAAGGTTGTTGATTAACAGCGCAACCTTTTGCTTTTGCGGGTTATGCTCAGCCAGTTTTTCCACCATCAGAGAAACGATTTCACGACTGTCCTGCGTTTTTAGCGTGGTGACGCCAGGCTCGCCGTGAATGCCCATGCCCAGCTCGCTTTGCCCTTCTTTAACGCGCTCGTCCCGTTTTTCTCCCGGTACGTGGCAGCTGCTGAAGGCCAGACCGATGCTGGCCGTGGCGGCTATCGCTTCACTGGCGATGGCGGCGACCTCTTCCAGCGATTTACCGCTGGCGGCGGCGTGTCCGGCAACTTTATGCACCAGCGCCGTTCCCGCTATGCCACGCGGCTGAGGGTTGTCCGGCAGCGCGATATCGTCCGTGACCATTACCAGCTCGACCTTAAAGCCAAGCTTTTTGGCTTTTTCTGCCGCCAGGCCGAAGTTTAATCGGTCGCCGGTATAGTTTTTAACGATCAGCAGGCAGCCTTTTTCACCCGTAACGTTAATAATGGCGCTGAGCACCGCCTCCACGCTCGGCGAAGCAAAAATATCGCCGCAGACGGCGGCGGTAAGCATTCCTTTGCCGACGAAGCCCACGTGCGCCGGTTCATGGCCGGAGCCGCCGCCGGAAATCAGCGCGACTTCCTTTTTATCCCAGTCGTTACGTACCACCACCCGAATATCCGGCCCGGCATCAAGCAGGCTGAGGGTGTGATAAGGGTTAGCGATCAGCGTACCTTCAATGGCTTCGCTGACCACATCGCTTTTCTGATGCATAAAAAACTGTCTCATAAAACTTCGCTCTCCCGGATGAAAAAGACGTGCCTGAGCCACTAACTGTAGCCGAATTATTCAGCTGGCCGCGCAGGAAAAAGATTTGATAGTGGGCAGAAATTTAAATGAAACAGGCGCTTTGGCTCTGTCATATTTTTTTACTTTTCCAGACGCAAAAACAACAGGATTTTTTATCTTTTGGCCAAAAGAAACCCACCCATGTATTTACCTCTTACTGATCTGACCAGTAGCAATAAACCATCGGATAAATCTGAATAGGGCAAATTAGTACCGTGATATATAAGGGGTTATAATTGTCACGGCCCGGCATTAATCCTAATTAGCCCGTCATTTTGTTTTTGAGATTGCAGTACAACTGCAAATTAATATACAGTTTTGGTTATCGTTCTGCGGCAATGTGTAATAAAGCGTTTGCTGTTATCCTTGCCCGACAGACGATGTTTGACCCTCTGAGCAGAATAAGCTTCATCTCGCCACCACCAGGGCGTTACACGGGGCAGGTCGCAAGACCTGCTCTTTTTTTTTCAGGCGTCACTTTTACGCTACAGGCTGTCAGTTTTGCGCCAGCCAGCGGCAACCCGGCCTGACAAAATGGCAATTCCCCCTTCAGGAGAACTGCCATGTTATTGCAACCTAATGAAAAATATATTGCCTTTCCCCCTCAGCCATTAACGAACCGCCAGTGGCCGGATAACGTGCTGCACCGGGCACCGCGCTGGCTTTCAACCGATCTGCGCGATGGCAATCAGGCACTGGCCGAGCCGATGGATATTGGCCGTAAAAAAGCGTTCTGGCAGCTTTTGTTACAGTGCGGCTTTAAGGAAATTGAGGTGGCATTTCCTGCCGCTTCACAAACCGATTTTAATTTTGTCCGCGAACTAATCGAAAAGAATCTGATCCCTGACGATGTCACCATTCAGGTGCTGACGCAGGCCAGAACAGAGCTCATTGAAAGAACCTTCAGCGCATTGCAAGGTGCAAAGCGTGCCACGCTGCATTTATATAACGCCACCGCGCCGCTGTTTCGCAAGCTGGTATTTTGCCAGAGTCGCGAAGAGATTGTTGCGCTGGCGGTCAAGGCAGCGCGGCAAATCAGAACGCTTTGTGAAGCGCATCCCGAAACGGAATGGACGTTCGAATATTCTCCGGAAACCTTCTGTTTTACCGAAATGGAGTTTGCACTGGAAATTTGCGAAGCCGTTGCCGCTGTCTGGCAACCTGACGCCTCCAGGCCAATGATTATCAATTTGCCCGCGACCGTGGAAGTTAATACGCCAAACGTGTATGCCGACCAGATTGAGTATTTCTGCCGTCATTTTTCCGTGCGCGATAAGGTCTGTATTAGCGTGCATCCGCATAACGATCGCGGAACCGGCATCGCCTGTGCCGAACTGGCGATGCTGGCCGGAGCGGATCGTATTGAAGGCTGCCTGTTTGGCAACGGCGAACGTACCGGCAACGCCGACCTGGTGACGCTGGCGCTGAATCTTTATAGCCAGGGCATTGCGCCTGGCCTGGATTTCAGCCAGATAAAACAGGTGGTCGACGTGGTGGAACAGTGCAATCAACTGCCGGTACATCCGCGCCATCCCTATGCTGGTGAACTGGTCTTTACCGCCTTTTCCGGCTCGCATCAGGACGCGATTAAAAAAGGCTTCGCCGCACGCCAGCAAAATGCCACGGCGCTGTGGGAAATGCCCTATCTGACCATCGATCCGGCCGATATCGGCTGTAGCTACGAAGCGGTTATCCGCGTTAACAGCCAGTCAGGGAAAAGCGGCGCGGCGTGGATGATTGAGCAAAATCATGGTCTGCAACTGCCGCGAACGCTGCAACAACATTTTAGCCTGCACGTGCAGGAGCAGGCTGACAGCGAAGGTGGCGAAATGACCCAGGCGGCTATCTGGCAGCTGTTCCGCCAGCTGTACGGCCTGGCTTCACCCGCTTTACAGTTGAGCGACTACGCTACGCGCAGCGAAGGCGGCGAGCTACTGTTTCAGGGCGACATTGTGCATCATGGCAAACGGCAAAAGCTTGAGGGGAAAGGCAACGGTCTGTTATCCGCAGCGACTACGGCGCTAAGCCGACATTTTCACCTGTCGCTGTCGATTCAGGACTATCACGAGCACAGCCTGGGCCAGCGCAGCGACAGCCGTAGCGCCACCTGCCTGCGCTGCATATTGCCTGACGGCAGCAGCAGCTGGGGCGTTGGCATCGACAGCGACGTCGCGCGAGCTTCACTACAGGCTTTGCTCAACGCGGTTGCTTACTGGCTGCCTCTTTCCGGAAAATAGTCGCTGGGCGACACGCCTAAAATGCGGCGGAACATAGCGCTAAAGGCGCTGTGGCTTTCGTAGCCCATATCCAGCGCTACGCGCAGGACCGAATCTCCGGCTGCCAGCCGCGTCAGCGCCGCCATCAGCCGGGCGCGCCTGACCCAGTCACTGAACTGCAGCCCGGTTTCCTGATAAAAACGCCGCGCCAGCGTCCGACTACTGATATTCAGCTGCGCGGCGCTGTTTTCCAGCAGCCAGCGCCCGGCGGGTTCCGCCTGAATGCGCTGGCACAAAGCCAGCAAAGGGGCGCTATTGGGCTCGGGCAGGTTAAACGGCAGCACGTTCATCACCCGGATTTCGTCCAGAATCAGTTCATAAATCCGCTCGGTGCGCGTGGCGGGCCGATAGCTTTCCGGCAGCGCCAGCGAAGCCACAATCAGCTCACGCAGCAGCGGCGAGACCTGTACCACCTGACAACTGGCGGGAAGATCGGCACGGGCCAGCGGATCGATGAATAGCGTTCGCGCCGCCACTTTTCCTGTTATCTGCAACGCATGCCGGACACCGGCGGGCAGCCAGACGCCACGGCCCGGCGGCACTATCCAGCTACCCGCATCGGTGGTCACCTTAATAACACCGCTCAGGCTATGCAGCAGCTGAGCACAGTCGTGATGGTGCAGCGGTTCGCTTTCGCCATGCTGGTAGTCGTGCGCCAGCGGCACCAGCGGACGAGTAGTGAAACAGGGAACAAAAGTGGTCGACATACGCTTTTCCGATTAACAGAGGCCGGAAAAAGTTAGCATATTTTACGGGAACTTACGTTATTCAGCGGCGGCCAGTTTTAGCTGTCCCGTTTCAGAACCGGAAGGCTTAATGACTATCTCAATATCGCACCCCAGGCGATTAAGGCAATCCATCAGCTTACGTTCTGACAGATTGGTAAAATCTCCCCGAAGTAAATTAGACACTTTTGCCTGGCTTATTCCCATCCGTTTTCCAGCCGCTACCTGAGACAAATCAAGCAAACGCATGGTCTTAATAATTTCAATCGCCAGGCCGGATTTAATTTTAAGTTTGTCCGCATCTCGCAGGCCAAGATCGGCAAATACATTGCCAGAACTGTGCTCAACGGCAATACCGTTAATGGTTTTGTTTTTCATTTTTTATCTCCTGTGCGACTACAGCAGCTACTTTGAGACGGTTTCGGATAATTTCCATATCTTCCTTTGGCGTAGCGATGCCCTGCTTACTTTTCTTCTGAAAAGCATGTAGCACAAAGACAGCCTCAGCAAACTTAACGGTATAGACCGCACGATAAGTTCCTCCTGTATCATCTTCAACCACTTCCAATACGCCAGCGCCGCCAAACCCCTTCAAAACTTTAGCACCAGGATGTTTTTCACCGCGTTGGGCAAAATCCAGCGCAAAACCAAAAAAGTGCTGCACATTCTTTGGCAGTGATAGCAGATCCTTCTTACTACTGCCGATCCAAATCAGCGGTTTCTCTCCCTGAATAATCATTTCCTGTACCTTTCCTGGTATTCACACACGCCCCATACCTGAAAAGGTATAGCACAGAAGTAAGGGCAAAGGAACGATCTTTAACGACTATATGCTAATGACAGGACAGAAAATTTTTATCTGAAAGGGCGATCAAAAGCGCGGGCTATGGTGGAAGACACAGAGTGGCCAACCATAACCCGCCGTACTGTTAGCGAAACACGCTAATCGCTTCGACCAGACGCGTCGCCTGCCAGGTCATACGATCGGACGCCTGCGCGCCTTCTTCTACCTTTTCGGCATTCTGGTGTGTGATGTTATCCAGATCCTCTACCGCCAGGCTGACTTCGCTTAGCGCCGTCGCCTGTTCGGAAGTGGCCGCGCTAATCTGCGCAATCAGCGAGGTGACGTTCTGCACCTGAGAAACAATGTTCTCCATCGTTTTACCCGCGTCATTCACATGTTCGCTGCCCGACTCTACCTTCAGCGCGCTGTTTTCAACCAGCGTTTTGATTTCGCTGGCGGCTTTTGCGCTGCGCTGCGCCAGGCTACGTACTTCGCCCGCTACCACGGCAAAGCCTTTGCCCTGCTCTCCGGCACGTGCAGCTTCTACGGCGGCGTTTAACGCCAGAATATTGGTCTGGAAAGCGATCCCGTCGATCACGCTGGTAATGTTAGCGATCTTCTTCGAGCTGTCGGCGATCTCCGCCATCATGCTGACCATATCCTTCATGACGATGCCGCCTTTAGTCGCCGCATCGCGCGTGCTGGCAGACAGCGTGTTCACCTGCTGCGCCGTCTCGGTATTACTTTTTACCGTGGCGGTCATTTCGTTCATGGTGGCTGCGGTTTGCTGCACGTTAGCCGCAGCCTGCTCGGTGCGGCGGCTAAGCTCGTTGTTACCCTGCGCGATAGAATCGCTGGCGCTCAGCACGTTAATCGCCTGGCCGCTGACGTCATCCACCAGCCAGCGGAACATCAGGCCCAGCTGGCCGACGGCCCGCAGCGTGGTGCCAATTTCATCTACGCGATCCATTTGATCAACCTGATGGCAGGCCCCTGTCGCCACGCTCAGCGCCTGTTTGCACAACCGCTCCAGGGGACGGGAAATCTGCTGTTCCAGCCAGCCAGACGCCAGCAGCAGCAGTACGGCCAGCAGCGCGCTGAATATCGCCAGCGACGAATCAGGCAGCCCCAGCGCCCAGACGCCACCAACGGCCAAAGGCCACAGCGCCATCAGCGTGGAACGGATACGCCAGCGCAGCGGCATGGTTTTAAATATCGACGCCCAGCGCAGCACGCCGGTACGCACCAGCAGCCCTTTGTGAAAACGCCAGCCTGTACGTTTACCTTCATTGAATTCTTTATAAAGCTTTTCGGTTTGTTTAACTTCCTGCGCCGCAGGTTTAGTACGCACGGACATATAGCCCTGCACCTGACCCTGCCGCACGACGGGAATGGCGTTAGCGCGCACCCAGTAGTGATCGCCGTTTTTACGCCGGTTTTTTACCAGCGCGCTCCACGGTTCGCCCTGCCTGAGCGTTGTCCACATATCGGCAAAGGCTTCTGGCGGCATATCCGGATGGCGCACCAGGTTATGAGGCTGCCCATTAATCTCTTCCGGCGTAAAGCCGCTGACTTTAATAAAAGCATCGTTTGCGTAGGTGATATGGCTGCTGGTGTCGGTGGTCGACATGAGCGTGGCATGATCGTCAAACACAAATTCCTGCTGTGTTACGGGTTGGTTCGTGCGCATTGGGTAAATCCTTGAAGCGATGACCAGGATTGGGCTTTGAGTAAATGAATTATCTTTTTTATATTTTCGGCGCGGCAGGCATGAACTTTAGCTTTTTAAGCCAATTTTTGTCCAAACGGTAAAAAGTGAGAGGTGCGTCAACGCATTGACTATAAAGAAAAGTCTTGATTTTCCAGGCCAGGAAGACCTTAGAAAGGGTAAGCTATTATTATGCAGGAAAATTTTAGTTTCCCCGCCATGCCGACGGATAAAAAAGCGGGCCAGCAAATGCTGGCCCGCCGTGTTAACTCAGAACGTCCACCTTACGCCCGCGTTGTAGCCCCAGCCTTTAGCGCCGTTGCCGTTAATCTCTTTGCGGTAGTCAGCTTCTGCATAGAACGAAACATTGTTACGGAAGGTCGTGGTGCCGCCAACGCCCACTTCCCACATCTGGCCGAACTCCCCGCTGTTGAAGGTACTTTCAAGCCCATCAACGTTTTTCGCGCCAACGGTGGTTTTGGCTTTGCCGCCCCAGCCTTTGTAGTAGTTGGTGCGCAGGTAAGGCGTGTACTGACGTCCGCTGTCATCGCTCCAGCGGCGATCCAGCTTCGCGCCGACGCGGCCAATGGTCTGGTTGTAGTCGTCGTAGCTCACCGCCAGGTTATCTTTATCGCTGAAGTTATCCATCCCCAAATGCAGGTAAGTTAGCTGGGCCTGCGGCTCCAGACGAACGCCGCTACCCAGTTCAAACGGATAGCCGCTCTCCAATGAGGCGCTCCAGCCCTTGCCTTTGATCTTCGCCACTTTTTGCTGACGAGCGATATCCGTTTCGCCGCGATGCCAGCTATAAGAAAGCGTGCCGTCCAGGTAGAAGCCGCTCTCCTGAAGCCAGGTGGAATAGAGCGCCAGCGTGTCGCTGTCAAAGGTCGTGCTGCTGTAACCATCTGCCGCATCCGGACGGATCCGGCTATTGCCGCGCGTATAGGCTACGCCGCCGCGCAGGCTGCTGCTTTCGCCATCCAGACGCAGGACGTTGCCGCCAACCTGTAGCGCGCTGTAATCCATATCAAAGTTATAGCCAAAGTCCTTAAAGCTCTGGCTGGTGCTGTAGCGCATGTTAGAACCGGTATAGCGCAGGAACATCTCGCCGCCGATATCGCCCTGCTGCTGGCCCTGACGCAGTTCGCCAAGACGATTATGCAGATCGTTAAGCGTTGCCGCCGAGTAATAAGCCAGACCAACCGGGGCGGACACGTAGGAAGGAACCTGCGGCACAACGGCCGCGCGTGCAGAATCGCCGTGGCTGACAAAGCCGTTAGCCAGACGATAGTCCCAGAACTGATTGCCGCTGCCGTCGACCAGCCGCTGGCTGGCGTCGCTGCTGCCCGGCGCAAAACTGTAAAGGTCATAGCGCCACGGGCCGGCCGCCAGATAGCCACCTTTTAGCGCAAAGCTGCTGGCGCTGGCGCTGCCCGCTACCTGCGCCAGCGAGGTACCTTCGTTCGCTTCGGTCATGCCGTTCTGGTTAACGTCGCTTATTGCCCCGGTGCTGCCCACCGCTGGCGTAACGTCTATCAGCGTAACGCCGTTAGCGTCGCCCGTTACGCGTAAGGTGTCGCTGCTCTGGCTGCTTAACGCTCCGCCGCCGTTCAGCGCGCTGGCCAGCTTCAGCGTGCCGTACAGCGAGTTCAGCGTGCCGTCGATGGTGAGCGTATTGCCCGGCGATCCTGACCCGTTGGTCAGGTCCAGCGTACCGGCGTTGTTAACCACCAGCGAATCGTCCGTCCTGCCCGCCAGCACCGGGTTAACGTTGTTACCGGCATACAGCGTTGAGCTGGCGTCGATATTGATGGTGCTGTGCGCCAGCTTCAGGTTATTGGTCAGCGTCCAGTCGGTGTCATAGAAGTTGATGGTGCTCCAGCCCGCGCCCAGGTTGACGCCGCGGCTTGCATCATCGCTGGCCAGCGAGGCACCGCTGGCCGAGATGTTACTGAAGTTCAGCGTACTGCCTTCGCCACCATCCGTGGTGATGTGGCTGACGTTGGCCAGGCTGACGTTTTCCACATAGGCCTTATTGTCCACGCCGCTGCCCATGGTCACGCTGCCGTCAATGGTGCCGCCGGTTAACGCCACCACGTCGCTACCATCGCCGGTGGTGACGTTACCCACTACCGAGCCATCCAGCAGCAGGATCCTGTTGCCGGAGGTGCCGCCAGCAACCAGTACCGTATCCGGATACTGCGCGTTGAGCGTGCCTTCGTTGATAAATAGCGTGGTGCCGCCGCGCAGATCGATGACCGGCGCTTCGGTACTCCAGGAGAAGATATCTCCCCGGTTAATGACTTCGCTGGCGGTGCTGGTCACTATCGCCGAGCCGCCGGTTTCGGTGGTCACATAGATATTGCCGTTGGAAGTGACTGTACCGGTCGTATTCGCCCGGATCCCCGTACCGCCGCTGCCGACCAGAATGGTGCCGCCCGAGACCAGATCGTTGCTGGTGGTAGAGCCATCGGCATTAGCGAAGGTGTAGCCCGTCGCGCCGTCTGAAGGTTCAATTACCGGAGAACTTTGTGGATTGAGCGAGGTGGCGGAGCGGATACCGCTGCTGCCTGCGCCCCTGGCGTAGATATAGATGTTAGCCAGAGTAATATTGCTGATTTCACCCAGGTTATTAACCGCGCTGCCACCGCCTTCCGCCGTCAGGGTCGTGCCATCGACATAGAGTCCTGCGGCCCCTTTATCGACCCGAATAGCATCCGCGCCGTTTTGCCCGGTAATCTGGTTTTGGAAGACGCCATCGCCAGAGACTAAAACGTTGCCGTTATCGCCTACGCGAATGGCTGCGGTGCCGCCCGCGACAAGCGTTGCGCTCGTCGGGAAGTACTGCACGGTGCCGTCAGTCACGTCCATGCCGATACCGGAGGCCACGTTGACATTGCCAGCGTTGAAGATAGTGCCGCCGTTAGCCACGCGAAAAGCGGTATCGTCGCTGCCGGTCAGATTGACGGCGGAACCAAAGGCCAGCGATGCGCTTGCGCCATTGCTGAGGTCGTAAGCAACAGACTGGGTGCCTCCGCCCGAGATCGTAGAAATGTTATAGACCGACGTGTATTCACCATCGGCAGAAACCGCCGTGGAATTGACAGTATTGCTGCCGTCGCTGGCATATCCCACCGTAATGGGGTTGGTAATGGTTGCCGATGACCCGCTACGCAACTTAATAGCCGTTGCACCGTAACCGCCGACACGGAAGACATCCGTTTCGCCAATATAAGAGTTATCAGAAGCATCAAGACCGACGCTGTGAGGAGCGGACAAGGTAATATCCGCTGGCGTCATAGACTCAAACCAGGCACCGTTGGTCAGGCGGTATAACGTTGACGCACTCATATCAATAGTGGTCTGCCCGCCGTTGCTGGTGATGTTAGAAAAAGCGCCGTCTGCCCAGTACCCCGTCATCCCGTCATTTTTATAACTAAAATTAATGCTGCTGCTGTCGCCAACAAAGATCTTGCCGCCATTTATCGCTTTACCGCCTACGGCCCCCTTGTCCTCCAGATAAATGTGGCCGTTCTGATAAACCTGGGCCAGCGGCCCGTCGGCTACCACGCCGTAGGAAGGCTTATTAATAATGGAAAGATCTATCGCTCCCGTATTGGTGATAACGGTTGGCGTCGCGCCATCGCCTTCAGAATAGTCGCCTCTGGCGTAGAGCCCGGTGCTGCCGTCCCAGATAGAAATCTGGCCGCTGTTGTTTACCGTTGCCCCGCTCTCGGCGCGAATGCCTGTGGCCTGACCGTACAGATTAATTCTTCCCGTATTGGTCAGGCTTGCCTTGTTTATCGCCCTCAGCCCGGTTTCGCCAGTCAGGCCGACGCTGGTGAATTCATCGGTGATGTTGGCGCTGCTGGTTAGCGTTGATCCCTCACCATCCACTACCGCGCCTGTGGCATTACTCCCGCTTAGATGAAGAGTAGTTGCCTTAGGCTGCCCGCTCGACGTGCCGTTATTTAAAGAGGCATGAGCCCCATTGGTCATGCTAAGGCCGGTGGCGTTCTCACCGATATCAAACGTTGTACCGTTGGTATTGACCACCGTACCGCTACCGCTGGCGGCAATGCCGGTAGAGAATGCGGTCTGCGGTTCAATATAAAGATCACTGCCGCCCTCAAAATCAGCGCCGTTTTCAAAGCGAAAAATCGTCGCGTAGCTGGCTTTATCGTATGTTCTGTAGGTACCGTAATTCAGATCGTTAATTTTCGCGTTGGCCCCGCTAACCAGATAGCCAATCTGGTAGCCAGCGTTATGCAGCTCTATCTGCTTGTCGAGATCGACAGTTGCATTCCCTTCGGCGCGAACGCCTACCGCACCAGTGCCGTTAAGATTAATTGTCCCGCTAACATGCGCGTAAGCGTTTCCACCGTCTTCGCCTTGTACCCAAACCGCCGTATTCCAGTTGTCGCTTTCCGGGCTGGCATTGCCGTTGACGTTAATAGTGCCGTCCGACCAGGCGCTGGCGCTGTTGCCGCTGGAGGCCACCACTTTCAGGCCGGTGCCGTTGTCACCGTTCAGATTGATGGTTCCCGAATTACCGACCTGCCCACCGCTGCCGGAATCGGTTACCAGCATGGCGATATTTTCGTCCGCGCTGGTGCCCGTATAGCCGTTAATATCAATAACGCCTTTGTTTTGCACGCGCGCGTTCGGGCCGTTGATCACTTCCATCGCGGTGCTGCCCTGGGTCAGCGAACCGAGTACGATATGACCATTATTGATGGCGGTGCCGTCCCCAATAATATAAATCCCTTTGGAACCGTTCAGGTGGGTATCGCTTGTTTTACCCTTTACGCTGTTTTGCGGCGTGTGCCCAAGATAGAGCGTGCCGTCAGCGGCATTGGTGAAGCTGGCGCCTTCGCCGTTAACAAAAACGCCCTGCGTTGAACTGTAATCCGCCACGCCAACGTTAATGTTGCCGTGGTTGGTGACACGGCCCTCAAATATCCCCAGCGCGCTGCCGTTGCCTGCGGCATTGAGCACGCCCATATTATAAAAAATGCTGTCACGCCCCGTTAACCTGACCGCGTTGCTGAAACTGTTGTAGCCGATGGTTGAGGTATCCACGCCGGTGCCGTTGGCATTATTGAAAAAACCGCCGTTAATCACGCCGTTGTTATAGCCTGTACTGCCGCTCAGCAGATCGAGCGCGTCACCGTCTGTCGTGCTTTGGCTGGTGCTGGAGAGTTTGCCATTAACGATAGCCCTGGCGCCGTTTTCGGCCAGCATCGCGCTGCTGGCGTTCGCCACTTCCAGCTTGCCGTTAATCCGCGCGGTAGCGTTTTTGCCGTCGGCGCTAATCACCACCAGTTCCCCGATCGGCTGGGCGGCCTCGTCATCCAAATCCTGCGCAACAATGCCATAAACAAGCTGCCCGCTGGTAATGGTCACCGCTTTATCCAGTTCAGTGGTATAGCTGTCCGGATCGAGCCTGCTCAGGCTTAGCTGTTTGATGAGCCAGTTATTGTAACTTTTAAAGCCTTCGAAGCTGGTGATATTGAAATTGGTGGTGACGTTATCGGTAGTAGTAACGCTGAACTTCCCTTTGTAGTAGGCGACATTATCAACCGGCAAGGTTAGATAAGGCCCGCCGTAAGGCGGAAGCTGCGCGGTAAAGCTGATGCGGTTGCTGGCGTTCCAGTTCATCGTGCCGCTGCCGGTGGCAGTGAAAAGCCGGCTCTGTTTGGCCGCCATGCTCCAGGCGTTGGTCTCTGCCGTGCTTGCCGCGCCCGCCTTGCCGATATCAACGTTGATAGTGCCTTTGCTGACCTGCGCTACGCGGGTATTGATATATTGCCCGCCTTTGACGTCAACATAGTTTGGCACTTCAGTATCCAGCCCAATCGGCGGGGTTTCCACCATACCGGCAGAATTGTAAGCGTAGAACTCCTTATAGCCGCCGTTCTCCCAGTCCGGAATTTCAACGACGTAATCCGGCATGCCGGGATCAAGTCCTGGCCTGGTTGCCAGCGACAGGTCCGGATTGCTGACCATGCTTTGCAGCTCTCGCAGCGTAAAGCTCTGCGCGCTGCTCAGGCCAGGGGCAAACTGCTGGATACCGCTAAGCGTTTGCGTCGATCCGTTGCATACGCAAAAGACGCCGACTTTATTATCGTTAACGTAAGGCGAAAACGGTTTAAGCGTCGCCGCCAGGGTGTCAGAAACAGGGATAACCACTCCCTGCGCCGCAATAAGGCTTATGACAAGGGGATGTAATTTGAACAAGGATATTTCCTCCAGAGAAGAAGAAAAAAAACCGTAAAATATCTCGCCGTAATTAATGTCCTGATGTAAGAACATTACGCAGCGTGGCGAAAGATTAAGAAATGTTAATGCCAATAACATCACCGCGGACAGGAAAGATCCATACAAAGTTGCGGCTATTATCCGCAAACGCAGTAATTTAAGAATAATACCGTTAGCCTTTATATTTATGGCTGGCCCGTTAAATACTGGCTATTCTCTTTATTAACAGGATAATTACCTCCTGATTCAGTCGCGATAAAAGGCAGAGAAAAAAAGGGGAAAAATAGCGTGAGAGAAAAGGATTACCGACTACAAAAAATTTATAGCAATTTTAAAAATAATACGCCAGCCGGTTTATTAACAATTTAAAACAGGTAATTGTGTATGCATAAAAAAGAACAGCGCCATGTTAAATAATCCAGAAGCACGGCGGGTATTTGCTGAGCCAAAAAAAAATGGCCCGCAGGCCATTTCTTAAAGCGGGTCATTAATCAGGAAGCCGCGCCCAGGCGCTTAAACTTCGCTTCATAGGCCACCGCCTGCTCGGCATCAAACTGGTTTTCCCACTTGGCAATCACCAGCACCGCCAGCGCGTTACCTACCACGTTGAGCGCGGTACGAGCCATATCCATAATGCGGTCAACGCCAGCGATAAACGCCAGGCCTTCCAGCGGAATACCCACGCTACCCAGCGTCGCCAGCAGCACCACGAAAGAAACGCCCGGTACGCCGGCAATCCCTTTAGAGGTTACCATCAGCGTCAGTACCAGTACGATTTCCTGACCGATAGAGAGGTCGATACCGTACAGCTGCGCGATAAAGATCGCGGCGATACTCTGATAAAGCGT
Organism: Erwinia phyllosphaerae; assembly: GCF_019132875.1. Taxonomy (GTDB): domain Bacteria; phylum Pseudomonadota; class Gammaproteobacteria; order Enterobacterales; family Enterobacteriaceae; genus Erwinia; species Erwinia phyllosphaerae. The sequence continues at coordinate 49,782 of NZ_JAHSPF010000011.1, read as the reverse complement.
GGAACCATCCAGGTTAAACGAGTAGCCGGTCGGCACTACAAAGCTGGTAATCGACTTCGGCGCGCCGTAAGCCTCCATCTTTTCCATGATCTTCGGCAGCACCGTTTCAGAGCTGGAAGTGGAGTAAGAAAGAATCAGCTCATCTTTCAGAATGCGCATCAGCGTGGTGATGCGCAGCTTGCAGATACGCGCCACCGAACCCAGCACCACAAAGGCAAAGAACAGAATGGCGACGTAAACCAGGATCACCAGCTTGGCCAGCGGCCACAGCGAAGCAAAACCAAAGTTAGCAATGGTCACCGAGATCAAAGCAAACACGCCAATCGGCGCATAGCGCATGATCATGTTGGTGACTTTAAACATGGTTTCCGAAGTGGAACGGAACACGTTCAACAGCGGCTCACGCTGCTCTTTAGGCAGTGATGACAGCCCCAGACCAAACAGAACCGAGAAGAAGATAATCGGCAGCATGTCGCCTTTGGCTATCGCCGCAAAAATATTCTGCGGGATCAGCGAAAGGAGCGTGGTGACCAGGCTATGCGCGCCGCCCTGCACCTGCGCCGTGGTGGCTTCATACTTAGAGATGTCCACCGTTGCCAGCGTCGACATATCAATGCCGTAGCCAGGTTGAAACACATTCGCCAGGGTAATCCCTACCACAATGGCAATGGTGGTTATCACTTCAAAATAGAGGATGGTTTTGACGCCAATCCGCCCCAGTTTTTTCGCATCGCCCACGCCGGCGATCCCGACAATAAGCGTGGAAATCACGATAGGCACAACAATCATCTTGATCAGGTGAATAAAGATATCGCCAGCAGGACTAAGAATATTAGCGATTAACCATTCACGATCTGACGGTTGATTATGCAGTATCGCGCCAACGATGATCCCCAGTACCAACGCCGTCAATATTTGCCAGGCAAGGCTGAATTTTGCAGCTTTCATAATAGTTTTTTCCTTAACAAAACCCGCTCTCCGCGTCTTTAATGCGGAGTACTCACTCTCAAGGGAAGCAGGCCGATGTCGGCGAATTCGCGGATAATGGATAGTTGATACCTGATTTGCAGGCGCGTAATCAGTACCATTTTCACGGGTATAAATGCAACCCTAAGTGATATATGGCTAAACTATCATCACTGTGCAGGATAAAGCTCTGGAATTTCAGCGTATTATTAAGCCGTTGTTATAATTAGTAATATTTGGCTGATATCGCGCATAGCTATGCAGACGTCAGAAAAGTTATCGCCAGTCCTTCCCGGTTCGGTTGTACTTTTTTTAGCCATAAAATTTAGCTTAAGTGCAAGCCAGCCCGGCCAGAACGGCGGAAAATTTCATCATAACGCGCTAACTTTTTCACCGTTTCCGCCCTCCCTTGTGATCCGTGGCGCAAAAAGCGAACAAAGCCCGGCGGCTCGCTCCATCCAACCTTTGATTGACATATTATTAACAACTTCAAGGAGAGTAGCCATGAGCCAACAACACCGACATCCCGTTCCCGCAAATATTGCGGAAAATACGCTGATTACTGCCCAACAGTACCAGTCGATGTACCAGCAATCCGTGCAGGACCCTGATGCATTCTGGGGCGAACAGGGCAAAATCCTCGACTGGATTAAGCCCTATACCCGCGTAAAAAATACCTCGTTCGCACCGGGCAACGTTAACGTTCGCTGGTATGAGGACGGCACCCTGAACCTGGCGGCCAACTGTCTGGATCGCCATTTGCACAACCGTGGCGACCATCCGGCCATTATCTGGGAAGGCGATGACGCCAGCGAAAGCAAAACTCTGACCTTTCGGGAACTGCACCGCGAAGTCTGCCGCTTTGCCAATGCGCTAAAAGAGCTGGGCATCAACAAAGGCGACGTGGTGGCTATTTATATGCCGATGGTGCCGGAAGCCGCGGTCGCCATGCTGGCCTGCGCACGCATCGGCGCGGTGCACTCGGTAATTTTTGGCGGCTTTTCGCCAGAGGCCGTGGCGGGCCGCATTATCGACTCCGCCGCTAAGCTGGTGGTGACCGCCGACGAGGGCGTGCGCGCCGGACGTACTATTCCACTAAAGAAAAACGTCGACGAGGCGCTGGCTAATCCAGGCGTTACCACCATTACCAACGTAGTGGTGTTCCGCCGTACCAGCGCGGATATCAGCTGGAACAGCCGCGATCTCTGGTGGCACGAGCTGGTTAACAAAGCCAGCGCCCACCACCAGCCGGAAGAGATTGGTGCGGAAGATCCGCTGTTTATCCTCTATACCTCTGGTTCCACCGGCAAGCCGAAAGGCGTGCTGCATACCACCGGCGGCTACCTGGTTTATGCCGCGACAACCTTTAAATACGTTTTTGACTATCACAACGACGACGTTTACTGGTGCACCGCCGATGTCGGCTGGATTACCGGCCACAGCTATCTGCTGTACGGCCCGCTGGCGCTGGGCGCGACCACGCTGATGTTTGAAGGCGTGCCCAACTGGCCAAAACCAAGCCGTATGGCGGAAGTGGTTGATAAGCACAAGGTGACGCTGCTCTATACCGCGCCAACCGCCATTCGTGCGCTGATGGCCGAAGGCGACAAGGCAATTAGCGGCACCGACCGCTCGACGCTGCGTATTCTGGGTTCGGTCGGTGAGCCAATCAATCCGGAAGCGTGGGAGTGGTATCACCAGAAAATCGGCAACGGCCGCTGCCCGATTGTGGATACCTGGTGGCAGACGGAAACGGGCGGTTTTATGATTACGCCGCTGCCTGGCGCCACCGAGCTGAAAGCCGGTTCGGCCACGAAACCTTTTTTTGGCGTCCAGCCCGCGCTGGTCGATAACGAAGGTAACGCGCTGGAAGGCGCATGCGAAGGCAACCTGGTGATTGTCGATTCCTGGCCAGGCCAGGCGCGCACGCTGTTTGGCGATCACGACCGCTTTGAGCAGACCTACTTTTCTACCTTCCGCAATATGTATTTCAGCGGTGACGGCGCGCGGCGCGATGAGGATGGCTATTACTGGATCACCGGCCGCGTAGATGATGTGCTGAACGTTTCAGGGCACCGTCTGGGAACGGCGGAAATCGAATCCGCGCTGGTTTCACATCCCAAAATTGCCGAAGCGGCGGTGGTTGGCATTCCACACAATATTAAAGGCCAGGCTATTTATGCCTATATCACGCTGAACAGCGGCGAAGAACCGTCGCCGGAGCTTTATAGCGAGGTACGCGCTTGGGTACGTAAAGAGATTGGCCCGATTGCCACACCGGATATTTTGCACTGGACGGATTCGTTGCCAAAAACCCGCTCCGGCAAAATCATGCGCCGTATTCTGCGCAAAATTGCCGCCGGAGATACCAGCAATTTAGGCGATACCTCTACCCTCGCCGATCCGGGCGTGGTGGAAAAACTTCTGGAGGAGAAGCAGGGAATTGCTATGCCCTGACGGCAGCAGGAAATAACAGCAGCAAACGGGCAGCGGATTAAAAAAATAACGCTGCCCTTTATTTATCCCTTTCAACTCGTTTTCCGATGATGAGGCATTACTGGCGCGCGCGGCTGATAAATGGCGAGCAAGGCCAGTTCCTATAATTTCTCTGGAGATTTGGTGATGAACGATATTTATCAGCGAATTGAAAACAGCGCGCGCTTTAAAGAGCTGGTTAAAAAACGCCAGGCTTTTGCCCTGCTGCTTTCAATCATTATGCTTGTTCTCTACGTCGGCTTTATTCTGTTAATTGCCTTCGCCCCTGGCTGGCTCGGTACGCCGCTCGATGCCCATACCAGAGTGACGCGAGGTATTCCCATTGGTATTGGCTTAATTATTATCTCCTTCGTACTTACCGGCGTTTATGTCTGGCGGGCAAATGGGGAATTCGACCGCTTAACGCGCGAGCTGCTGAACGAGGTGAAGGGATGAAACTTTTATATTTACTCCCGCTACTGCCTTTTTCTGCGGCGGCAGCCGATACCCTTAGCGGCGCGGTGCAAAAACAGCCGGTGAATAGCGAAGCCATCGTGATGTTTTTAATTTTTGTCGCGGCTACGTTGGGTATTACTTACTGGGCATCCAGGCGTACCCGTTCGCGCAGCGACTATTACACCGCCGGTGGCAATATTACCGGTTTGCAGAATGGCCTGGCGATGGCGGGCGACTTTATGTCGGCGGCTTCGTTTCTGGGGATTTCCGCGCTGGTTTATACCTCTGGCTATGACGGGCTGATTTACTCGCTGGGCTTTCTGGTCGGCTGGCCAATCATTCTGTTTTTAATCGCCGAGCGCTTGCGCAATCTGGGCCGCTATACCTTTGCTGACGTTGCCTCTTACCGCCTGAGGCAACTGCCGATCCGCACGCTTTCCGCCTGCGGTTCGCTGGTCGTAGTAGCGCTTTATCTGATTGCGCAGATGGTTGGCGCGGGCAAGCTGATCCAGCTGCTGTTTGGCCTGGACTACCACGTCGCCGTGGTGCTGGTAGGCATTCTGATGGTGCTTTACGTACTGTTCGGTGGCATGCTGGCCACGACTTGGGTGCAGATTATCAAGGCGGTGCTGCTGCTGTTTGGCGCCAGCTTTATGGCCATTATGGTGATGAAAACCGTCGGCTTCAGCTTTAATAATCTTTTTACCCAGGCGATGGCGGTGCATCCCAAAGGCGTGGCGATTATGCGGCCTGGCGGACTGGTGCAGGATCCGGTTTCCGCACTGTCGCTCGGTCTTGGACTGATGTTTGGTACGGCGGGCCTGCCGCATATTTTGATGCGCTTTTTTACGGTTAACGATGCCCGCGAGGCGCGTAAAAGCGTTTTCTACGCCACCGGTTTTATGGGCTACTTCTACTTCCTGACCTTTATTATCGGCTTTGGCGCAATCCTGCTGGTGGGTGCTAATCCAGCCTTTAAGGATGCGGCGGGCGTGTTGATTGGCGGCAACAATATGGCTGCGGTGCATCTGGCTGACGCCGTGGGCGGCAGTCTTTTCCTCGGCTTTATCTCCGCTGTTGCTTTCGCCACCATTCTGGCGGTGGTCGCCGGACTAACCCTGGCGGGAGCATCGGCCGTGTCGCATGACCTGTATGCCAGCGTGGTCAAAAAAGGTCAGGCGACGGAAAAACAGGAGCTGCGCGTCTCAAAAATCACCGTGCTGGTGCTGGGCGTGGTCGCCATTGCGCTGGGGATTTTATTTGAGAAACAAAACATTGCGTTTATGGTCGGGCTGGCTTTCTCTATTGCGGCAAGCTGTAATTTCCCGATTATTCTGCTGTCGATGTACTGGTCAAAGCTGACCACGCGGGGCGCGATGGTGGGCGGCTGGCTGGGGCTGCTGACCGCGGTCCTGTTAATGATCCTTGGCCCGACGGTGTGGGTACAGGTGCTGGGTCATGCCAAAGCCGTCTTCCCTTATGAATATCCGGCGCTGTTTTCCATGCTGGTTGCGTTTATTGGTACCTGGCTTTTTTCCGTGACGGATTCTTCAAAAGAAGGCGAGCTGGAACGCCAGCGTTTTCAGGCGCAGTTTATTCGTTCGCAAACAGGCGTGGGGATTGAAAGCGGCAAAGGCCATTGAGGATTAAGCAAAACGAGCCTGGCTAACACCAGACTCGTTTTCAGGGGGATTTGCGCTCAACCGGGCAAATCCCTTATCCGTATCAGAAGTGTACGGATGCGCCAACGTATGGACCATCGGCAACAACGTTGTCTTTACGACCGTCTTTACCATCCATCGTCATGTACTGATAGCCAACGCGTACGTCAACCAGCGAGATTGGCTGGAAGCTGATGCCGCCAGAAGCTTCCTGGTAGTCGTTGATATGGCTGGAGAACGAGTCCGGCGAGTAGTAGTACTGGCCGAATACGTTAAACATATTGGTCACAGGCAGATGAACGCCAACGCCTACTGCAATCGCATAACCATCTTTGTTATCTTTCGGATTGGTAGAAATGGCCTTCACGCCTGGCGTGATAAACGCGTCGCCCAGGCCAACATTGTAGCCAAGACCCAGGCTACCCATGCTGCCGTCGTGATCGCTGCGCAGCCAGTTGCCTGAAACCGCAAAACCGGTCGATGTAGTGCCCAGGCCAGCGTGCAGGTTGGTATAGTCACGACCTACGTCAATTCCGCCTTCAATCGCCTGCGCTGAACCTGCCAGCACCAGTAGCGCCAGAGCGCCTGCGGTAGTTGCCACTGCTTTCATTTTCTTCTCCTGATGAATTTTTTTTCGCCGTTTCCCGACGGCACCGGAGAGTAAACCATCATCAGCCAGAAGAAAATGAGAAAGCGACGAATCCGGGCGCTCATTTAGTTAACGTTGCGCTCTGGCCGTAACCGAATATGTCAACTACACGACCGCCCACATGATACGTCCAATAAGCGGCGCAACCACAACGGTGACTATCCCCGACAGCATCATCACCAGGCTGGCCACCACCCCCTCCTCCTGACCGATTTCATAGGCGCGAGCCGTACCGGCCCCGTGGGAAGCCGCGCCGAAACCGGCCCCTTTCGCCAGTCCTTGCTTAACGGCCAGGCGAATAAACAGCAGATCGCCGACGGCCATGCCAAATACCCCGGTGATCACCACAAACAGCGCGACCAGATCGGGCTGGCCGCCCAGCTGTTTCGCTGCCGCCAGCGCAAAAGGTGTGGTAATAGAACGAACGGCCAGGCTACGCTGGATCGCTTCCGGCAGCGTCAGCAGCCTTGCCAGCCAGACCGAGCTGCACACGGCTACCAGCGTCGCGGTAATCACGCCAGCGCTTAACGACAGCCAGTGACGGCGGATAATCGCCATGTTTTCGTAAACCGGCACGGCAAAAGCCAGCGTGGCCGGGCCAAGCAGCCACAGCAGCCAGTGGCTTTCGCCAATATAGTTTTGCCAGGAAATGCGCGTCAGCAGCAGCAGCGCCACCAGTACCATCGGCGTCATCACCAGCGGCATCAGCAGCAGTTTATGCCAGCGCCGGTAAAGACGTTTATTGAGAAAGTAGATCAGTAACGTTGCCGCCAGGCAGAGCAGGCTGATGATAAAATTATTCACCACGACGCTCCTTTTTGCGTTCTGCCAGCCAGATTTCAAAGCGGTAGACGCGATCGACCACCAGTGCGGTAGCGGTCAGCACCAGTAGCGTGCTGATCGTAATCACGATCATGATGCGCCAGCCGTCCACGCGCAGCAGCTGTGAATAATTGACCACCGCTACCACCGCCGGAATAAAAAACAGCAGCATTTCCGCCAGCAGCCAGCGCGACCCCGCCTTTACCCAGTTTAGCGGCAATATCCTTAACATAATCAACGCCAATAGCAGCAGCATGCCAACGATATTGGCGGGCAACGGCAGATGTAGCCAGTCAACTAACTGCTGCGCGACGATAAAAAAACCAATGTACAAAACAACCTGTAACGGAACCTGAATACGTTGCAGCCAGCCCGCTCTGTGCGGACGTATTGCCAGCGTCATGATGGTCTCTCTCTGAATAATGCGTAAAGAGAGTATAAAGCGATAACAAAGGGTGAAATAAATGACTTAATATTATCTGAACTATGCCTTACAGGAATGTTTATGGACGTCCGAGCCCTGCGTTATTTTGTGGAAGTGGTGCGCCAGCAAAGCTTTACCCGCGCGGCGGAACAGCTGTTTGTCACCCAACCCACCATCAGTAAAATGCTGCGCCAGCTGGAAGAGGAACTGGGCTGCACGCTGCTTATCCGCGAAGGACGCAAGCTGCATCTGACCGATACCGGCCAGGCGGTTTATCAGCGCGGGCTGACGATTTTACAGGAGTTCAAGCAGCTGGAAGCGGAAATCAACGATATTAACGATCTGAAAACCGGCGAGCTGCGGCTGGGTATTCCGCCCATGGTCGGCATGCAGATAGCGGGATCGATCTCCGCTTTTCGGCAGCGTTATCCGGGCGTCGAGCTGAAAATTTCTGAATTTGGCGGCCTGACCGTGCAGCAGGCGGTGCTTTCCGGCACGCTGGATATCGCCATGACCGCGCTGCCGGTAGCGGACGATCTGCCGCTGAACGCGCTGCCGCTGATGAGCCATCCGCTGTGCGTGCTGGTGCCCAAAACCCAGGAATGGCTACGCCGCAGCCATATCCCGCTGGCCGAACTGGCCGGGCACCCTATCCTGATTTATAACGAGGAGTTTTCGCTGAATCGCCAGCTAATGCGCGCCTTCCAGGCCAGCGGCTTTGCGCCGCAGATTGCGGTTCGCAGCGGGCAGTGGGACTTTCTGGCCGCCATGGTGCAGGCGGGCATGGGCGTCGCTATCCTGCCAGAGCCGGTTTGCCAGCGGCTGGATAAAAGCCAGCTGCTGTGGCTACCGCTGGAGTCGGAGCTGGTGTGGCAGCTGGGACTGATCTGGCGCGAGGGGAGCTACCTGTCAAAAAGCGCCCAGGCCTGGATCGCCTGCTGTCGCCAGTTTTGGCCAGGCCATACGCAAACGTTGTCGGTGTAGGCAACGGTTTTCCGGCAGCGCTTTAGCCTCTGTCGGGAACTATGCCATCAGGCTCTCAACACCTTGTTTAACCCGATCCCGCTCTTCGTTTTTACGGCTGACCAGGTAGACGTCAATATTCAGGGCGTCTGCCGCTTCACTCGTCAACGCACGGTAACAAAGTCCCTGTTGGTTAAAAGTACACATTGAGCGAGGCATCAACGCAAAACCTTTGCTTTTAACGATGCTGGAAAGCAAAACTAAAGAGTCATCCGGCTCTTTTACCTTGCGGATAGCAAACGGCAGCTGCTGGAAATATTTTTCGCACTTGTCATAGAAAGCCGGGTTGGCATTGCGTGGAAACCAGAACAGCGGAAGATCGGCCAGATCGGTAAAAGAGACTTTTTCCTGCAGGCTGGCTGGATGAGCCGAAGGCATGGCAACGAATAAAGGTTCTTTATAGAGCCAGTCAAATTTAAAATCCTGTTCGCCATGCAGGCTTTTTTCACCGGTAATCACCAGATCCATCTGCCCTTTAGAGAGCGATTGCAGGAGCTGACTGGAGGTTTGATTTTGTATTTCCAGCTCCTGATTATTTATCAGAATTTGTATTTTATTGGCAATCTGCGGAATATTATCAAAGTTGAGCGTGCGGGTAAGCCCGATACGTAAATGGGTATTTTCTTTATTTACATCGACAACAAACTGTTCTAGTTCACCAAGTAAATGAGTCGCTTTTTCTACCAGCTGAATACCAACCGGCGTCAGGCGAACCTCATGGGTATTGCGAATAAACAGCGCGCAGCCCAGCGTTTCTTCCAGCGATTGTATCTGCCGCGTTAAAGGCGGTTGCGTCATCCGTAAACGCTCAGCGGCCTTCCTGAAATTTAGCTCCTGGGCAACAATCAGAAAGCATTGCAACTGCTTTATGCTGGGTAACTTGCTGTTGGTAATAGACAAAATTTCTCCGTAGCTGCCTTTCGAGGCAGGGATAACCAGCTAATTAAACTTACCTTATCCTGAAGAAGCCCGAACTGTAAATGGATGTCTGCGGGTGACAGAAATGGCTGTTGATACCAAAAAGGAATCACAAAAGTAACAATTCTCCCGAGAAACTGAGGTGATAAATTGGCTTTAGTGATCCACCGCATAAGGAAACTCACCATGCCTGAATATTTATAAAGTCAGCAAGCTGTTTTAAACAAAGCTCACTCCTGAAAACGCCAGCTTATCGCCGGATAAAATTATTTTAATCCAGCAGATAATACTGGCGACATAATGTAAAAAATAAAAGGTGATTATTATGTCAACCGTTATTAAAGAGACGGCTATGTCGATACGAGCATGGCTGGCGCTATTTATTCTGGCTCTTGCAACATTCACTATTGTTACCACCGAACTGGCCCCGGTTGGCCTGTTAACGCCTGTCGCCAATGGCCTGCATGCTTCTGAAGCTGAAATCGGCATGACCGTCTCGCTTTATGCCTGGGTGGGTGCTTTGAGTGCGCTTTTCGCTTGCGTATTTTTAGGTAACTTACCGAAAAAAGCTCTGTTGCTTTCGCTAACGGTCATTCTTTTTATCTCTAATGTCGGGTCTGCCGCCGTCAGTTCTTACGAGATGCTGTTAGCGGCTCGTGTCGTCGGAGCACTGGACCGGCATTGTTTATCACGGCAGGGGCTGCTATCGCCCTTTCCTTCCTGCTGGTCGCGTTCATTCCTGCCAAAACCGTTGTTGAAAAATATGTGGACGTGAAAGTATAAAAATTTAATAAGCAGTAAATGGTTGCAGCAGAGTGAAAAAAATCGGAGCCATAACAGGCTCCGGCTTTCTGATAGTTGGCAAACCAAAAGTCATCTTGATCGGCAAAGAACGATTAAGCGTTAACGCCTTTCATACCTTCTTCACTGTAGCGGCTTCCCTTAATTTCAATAGTACGTTGCAGGGTGTTTAGCGCCTCGATATCAGATATATCAAGAACGAGGTTAGCCGCAGCGGCATTTTCTGCCAGATACTTTTCGCTTTTGGTGCCGGGGATGGGGACGGTTTTCTCATACTGCGCCAGCAGCCACGCAAGCGCGATCTGTCCGGAGCTACAGCCATACTTCTCGGTCAACGGTTTGATGACGTCAAGCAGCTTACGGTTGTGATTTAAGTTTTCCTGCTGGAATCGCTCGTTACCTTTGCGGAAATCGCCTTCGGCAAAATCGCTGGTGCTCAGATATTTGCCGGTCAGGAAACCTCGACCCAGCGGAGAATAAGGGACCAGGCCAATACCCAACGCTTTGATGGCGGGTAAAACGCTTTCTTCAATATCACGCGTCCACAATGAATATTCTGTCTGCACGGCCGTTACCGGAAATACCGCATGGGCTTTCTTTAACGTCGCGGCAGAGACTTCACACAACCCTATATGACCAATTTTTCCTTCTTTTACCAGATCGGCCAGCGTTTGCATGCTTTCTTCAATATTTGCACCTGTATCAACGCGATGAAGATAGAAAAGATCGATTTTCTCTACGCCCAGCCGCTGTAGTGACTCGTGGCAGCAGCGCACAATATAGCCCGGCGTATTGTTTATCTTTCTGGCGTAAGCGGCATCAGGGCCACGCTCAATACCGCATTTGGTGGCAACTTTGAACGCCTGCCGGCGCTGGTTGTTCAACTTCGCCAAAAAATGCCCGATTAATCGTTCGTTATGACCACGACCATACAAATCGGCGGTATCAATAAAATTGACTTTAAGATCCAGCAGCTTATTCAGTAAGCTGAGCGATTTTTTGTCGTCAGTCTCACCGTAAAATTCGCTCAGCCCCATAGCACCGTAGCCTATCGCGCCGACGTTCAGATCCCGAGCAAGATGTCTGTTTTCCATAGCCCCTCCGTAAGTGAATCGTCATTGTTCCACAACGGTCTATGGGGCTGAATTTCAATTCAGGAGATACCTTTCAGGTATCAACCCTTTTAAAAAAGCCGCCTGGCTGTTTAAATACGCAATGTCGTTCAAAAAACAAACAGTTAAAATAGTCAGCCACGAAGGGCAGTGACGCCCCAATCACCCTTACAGGAAGTAAAAAGTGAAGCCGATTAAGTTGGTTTTCCCTGCCTTTGTCCTCGCGATTTGGCTCTATGTGATTACCACCATGCTGCAACCTACGGAGATTGTGGCAGTTCATCAGAGTGATATTCTGGTTAAAAACTTTCCTCTTACTGAACCGGGAAGGATTCGCTGGTGGCAAAAGAACCGGGCAACGATCAAAGAAAAATAGGGTCTGCCTGGGGAGTACGACGATAAAAGCCGCGAGCCATACGGCTCGCGGCCCTGGGGTTACTCTTCTTTCTCTATCAGCAGCGTTTCCAGCAGATCGAGATCGTGCAGCATCTTCTGCATGGTTTCGTTGCTGATCTTCTGCGTGGCGCGCAGATGATACAGCTCGCCGCGCTCGGCGCGCAGTGCAGTCAGGCGGAAGCGGCGCTCAAGGTTTTCCGCGTAGAGTGCACGCTCCAGATCGGCTTTGCCATCAACGCGACGGCGCATGTTGCCAATCACCCGCGAACTCACCTCTTTCACCAGCTCCGGATCGATATTCTCTTCGGTGTCCGCAACCAGCCGCTCTTCCATTTTATACAGGCTGTCGATAGCGGTTTCGGCCATGACCGCGCGCGCCATCTGCATTTCATGGCGATGCGCCGTTTTATCATGCCCGGCTACGCCGCGCAGCAGCAGCGGCAGGATCACCACGCCAACCAGCAGCGAGAAGAGGATCACGCCCGTCGCCAGAAACACCAGTTCATAGCGCGCCGGGAAAGCGTGGCCTGTCGGCAGAAACAGCGGAATCGACAGGACACCGGCCAGCGTAATCGCGCCGCGTACGCCAGCAAAAGAGGCGATAAGCAGCTCACGCAGGCTGTAGCTGGTAAACTCCATCGGCCTTTTTTTCAGCAGGCGCTGGCTAATCAGTCGCATGGTCCACAGCCAGGCGAAACGTACGACCATCAGCGCGGCATAAATCAGCACCACGGAAAGCACCAGCATCCACAAGTCAACGTTAGGATCGGCTTCGGCCTGGCTAACGGAGATTTGCAGGATGTCCGGCAGCTGCAGACCCAGCATCAGGAACACCATGCCGTTAAAGACAAATTCCAGCATTTGCCAGACGCTGTTAGCGCGCAGGCGCATGGCCAGCGGTGCCTGGCGGATAATGCCGGAACGCGTAATGGTCATGCCTGCCGCCACGGCGGCCAGAATGCCGGAAACGCCAATGTGTTCGGCAATCAGATAGGAAGCGAACGGCAGCAGCAGCAGCAAGACCGTCTGCGTTGCCGGATCGTCCCCGCTCCAGCGGCTGAGCAGGCGCAGCGATTTCCCATACAGCCAGCAGACGGCAATCCCCGCCAGCAGGCCACCCACGGCCACTTTGACAAACTCCAGCGACGCGCCGGAAACGGTAAAGACCATCGTGCCCATCGCTACCGCAACGGCAAATTTTAGCGATACCAGGCCAGACGCATCGTTCATCAGCGCCTCGCCCTGCAAAATGGACATGATTTTCTTCGGGATCCGTCCTTCGCCGACGATACCGGAAAGCGCCACGGCATCGGTTGGCGACAGCACGGCCGCCAGCGCAAACGCAGGCAGCAGCGGAATGCCGGGCACCAGCCAGTAAATCAGGTAGCCAATACCAACGACCGTAATCAGCACCAGCACCAGTGCAAGGCCGATGATTTCCCGTCCGTGATGCAGAAACTCGCTGGTCGGGGTCTTCCAGCCGTCGGCAAACAGCAGCGGCGGAATAAACAGAACCAGAAACAGTTCCGGATCAAAATCGACATGCAGACCGAACGTCGGCCACGCCAGCAGCGCGCCCATGGCAATCTGCACCAGCGGCAAGGGAATTTGAAAAGGAATGATGCGAGCGGCAACGCCCGAAAGCGACACCACCAGCGTGAGGATTAGAATAGTAAAAAAGATTTCCATGTTGTCCTTACATAGCTTCCAGATAACGATAAAGAAACAGCTCAGGACAAAAAATGCCCCGCCTGATAGTAAAGCAAAAATGGATTAGCTTGAAAAACCGGAAATGCGTTATCGGGCAGGAAAAGGCACAAATCTGGAACAGAGGCCGGAAAACCGGCCTCGCAGGAGGGATCAGATAGCCCAGCCGCCCGCGTAGAACGCGACCAGCGCAACGGCAATCACCACGGTGCCAACGTTCAGCTTGCGCCATTCGCCCGCAAAGATGCGGCCAATGACCAGCGAGCCGAAGCCCAGCATAATGCCGGTCACGATATTACAGGTCAGCACGATAAACACCGCCGCCAGCAGACCGGACATTGCATCGACAAAATCGCTAAAGTCGATTTTTGATACGTTGCTCAGCATCAGCAGGCCAACGTACATTAGCGCAGGCGCGGTAGCGTAGCCCGGCACTAAGTAAGCCAGTGGCGAAAGGAACAGAATCAGTAGAAACAGCACGCCGACTACGATAGCGGTAAGACCGGTTTTACCCCCCGCCGCCGTTCCCGCCGCTGATTCGATATACACGGCCGCAGGCGATGCACCGACCAGACCAGAGAAAATGCTGCTGACGGAATCGGTCGTCAGCGCTTTGCCGCCGTTAATAATCTGATTGTCTTTATCCAGCAGATTCGCCTGTCCCGCCACGGCACGGATAGTACCGGTCGCATCAAACACGGCGGTCATCACCAGCGCCAGCACGCTTGGCAACACCGCAGGTTTTAGCGCGCCCAGAATATCCAGGCTAAAGACCAGCGAATGGCCCTGCGCGTCAGACAGCGAAGGCATAGCGAACAGCCCCTGATACTTCACGGCAGGATCAAAAATCAGCCCCAGCACGGAAATAGCGATGATGGTCAGCAGAATGCCGCCCGGCACGCGCAGCTTTTCCAGACCGAAAATCACCGCCAGGCCAGCCAGCGACATCATCACCGGGAAAGATGCGAAATCGCCCAGCTCAACCGGCAGCGCGCCAGGGATAGGATTTTTCACCACCAGCCCGACGCCGTTGGCGGCAATCAGCAGCAGGAACAGGCCGATACCCACACCCGTCCCGTGCGCCACGCCCATCGGCAGGTTACGCAAAATCCAGCTGCGGATACCGGTTGCGGAGATCAGCGTAAACAACACGCCCATCAGGAACACAGCGCCCAGCGCGACCGGCACGCTGATATGCTGGCCCAGCACCAGGCTAAAGGCCGTAAAGGCGGTCAGCGAGATAGCGCAGCCGATAGCCATCGGCAGATTGGCCCACAGGCCCATGATCAGCGAGCCAAAGCCAGCGACCAGGCAGGTAGAAACGAAAACGGCAGTGGGCGGAAAACCCGCTTTGCCCAGCATGGATGGCACAACAATCACCGAATAGACCATGGCAAGGAACGTCGTGAGGCCGGCCAAAATCTCCTGACGAACGGAACTGCCGCGCGCAGAGATTTTAAACCAGGCGTCTAACGAGCCGCCGGTCTGATGATGAGTCGACATAATGAAGATCCCCTGAAATTTCTTATGAGTTATCGATACGTGGCGACAGGTTTTTTCCACGTTCACATCCCTGAGTAGCCATCGCAGATCGACAACCCCTCGAAACGAGGCGGCGATCGTAAAAAAGCAAACGTTTAACCTGGCACATATATCGCGCCTTTTCTGAAGGCAAACGATTATCCTGCCTTTAAGGGCATATTTTCAACTGCTGTTGCCGCTAAGTTTGCATATTTTCGTCTCTTTTACGCGCCTGCTGTGCAGAGACGACTCTACCCATCTCGCCTGCATGACCGAAATAGCACTTTCTTATGGCTGCAAAGCGGCTGAAACGCGAACGGCGTTACGTGAACAATCATTTCAGCCAACAGAGAAGTCTGGGATTTGACGGGATACGCTAGTCGAGCTTCACCGCACCGCCTTTTTGCAGCGCGCGCTGCCAGGCCGCACGGTTTTGTACTTTCTCCAGCCATGCCTGAATAGCAGGTGAACGGCCCGCGCCGCCGCGCGCGCTAAGTGCCTGTAGCGGAAAGCTCATCTGCACGTCAGCGATACTGAACTGTTTTCCGGCAAACCATTCATTGGCGGCAAGATGTTGCTCAATAAAGTCCCTATGGGTAGCCAGCTGCTTATCCAGATAAGCTTTTTGCACGCCCTTGCCAAAAGCCCCGCCGATGGGCCGCAGTAACCAAGGCACCGGGGCCTGTCCCATACGGCTGAAGATCAGCTTCATCACCAGCAGCGGCATCAACGAACCTTCGGCATAGTGCAGCCAGTAGCGAGACTGAAGCCGCTCCTCTTCGTCAGAAAGTTTCAGTCGATTTTCTGCGTCGTAGCGTTCTGCCAGGTATTCAAGGATTGCGCCAGATTCGGCAATGACCCGGTTACCGTCGGTAATGACCGGAGACTTTCCTAGCGGATGGACTTTTTTTAACGAATCGGGCGCCAGCATGGTCGCTTCGCGCTGGTACTGTTTGATTTGATAGGGCGTTTCAAGCTCTTCCAGCATCCAGAGAACGCGCTGCGAACGCGAGTTGTTCAGGTGGTGAACCGTGATCATGACCTTTCCTTGTAGAAACGTGAGTGCTATCAGTATAGAGCGCTACTTAGGTTCAGGTTCCAGCAGGATAGCGCCAGTCCCGCGCGCGCCCAGGCGATCGTCCGGGTTGCGCAGCGGACAGTCTTCCATAGATAAGCAGCCGCAGCCGATGCAGCCGTCAAGATCGTCCCGCAAGCGAGTCAGCGTTTCGATGCGCCCATCCAGTTCCTCGCGCCATTTTTGCGTCAGCTGCGTCCACTCTTTCGGCGACATGCGCTTGCCTGACGGAAACTGCACAAGGTGTTCACCGATAGTGGCAAGCGGAATACCAATGCGCTGGGCAATTTTGATCACCGCCACTCGCCGGAGTACATCACGATGATAGCGGCGCTGGTTGCCGCCGTTGCGGAAACTGGTAATTAAACCTTTGCTTTCATAAAAATGCAGCGTCGAAACGGCAACGCCGCAGCGTGCCGACACGTCGCCAGGGGTGAGCTCGCGTTTATTCAAACCGGCGGGACTTTTTTTCATTTTGCGCTTTACCTCAAGTTAACTTGAGGAATTATACTCCAGCCCTTGATAAGGCAATGTCCTTTTTTCCGCCTTTGTTTAACTCACCACCGGCCGCCAGGGAGAAGAAAAGTATGCATGACGATATCATTCACACGCTTACCGACTGGATTGAAAGCAATCTTGATAAAACGCTTTCTATAGATGAGGTCGCCGCCCGATCCGGCTATTCGAAATGGCACTTACAGCGTATGTTTCGCGCCGTGACCAAACAGACGCTGGGTAACTATATTCGTGAACGTCGCCTGACGCTGGCGGCAGAAGAGCTGCGCCAGACACAGCGCCCGGTATTCGATATAGCGATGCAGTACGGCTACGATTCGCAGCAAACTTTTTCGCGCGTTTTTCGTCGCCAGTTTTCTCAGACGCCTACGGCCTATCGCCATACGATGCGCCGTCCGCAGAAGCGTCACCTCTATTTTGACTGCAGCGAGTTCCCCTCCGCCGCTTATGCGCTGCCCGCTAATGGTGCCGCCTGTCGCTAACTGTCTTCATAGGCAAGCGTTGCCGTCGCCTGTCGCTGTTCCCATAGCGCTGGCGAGAAATACCAGCCGCCGCCCAGCGCTTTAATGTGATACATCGCAGCATCAGCCTGGGCAATGGTCGCCTCGCCCGTATGGTGATTTTTTGCCAGCGCTATTCCTACGCTGAGCGACTGGGTAACGTGGGTAGCGTCGTCCAGCCAGATAGGTTCGCGCATTGCTTCAATCAGATTTTGCGCTACGCAGCCCGCCTGTTCGCCGCTGTCAATCGCCACCAGCAGTATGGCAAACTCATCGCCACCAAGCCGGGCGACCAGATCGCCTTTACGCACGCGAGCGCGCAGGCGCTGGGCGGTTGCCGTCAGCACATGATCGCCAGCCGCGTGCCCATAGCGGTCATTCACTTCCTTAAAGCGATCGCCATCAATAAAGAGTACGGCTACCCGCTCGGCAGTAAGCGGATCGCTGAGCTGCTTATGCAGTTCCTGTTCAAAGGCAGTACGGTTAGGTAAGCCGGTGAGCGCATCGTGCCGCACCTGATGGGACAGCGTATCGTTTTCACTCTGCAAATGACGCTGCCAGTCCGCCAGCTCGTCCAGCAGACTGTTAAAATCGCCGCTGAGCTTATTTAGCTCCGCAATAGAAGAAGAAGGTACGCGCAGTGAAAAAGCGCGTCTCTTACGAACTTCATGCGTAACGCAGGCGATATTCTGTAAGGCGCTAACGATGCCCGAATGCATACGGCGCGACAGATAAAAAGCCAGCGTCGCCGAAATCAGCATACTGCAACTTAGCCACGTCAGTGCCTGAAACAGATAATGCATAACGCGGCGGCCGTCGCCGGTCAGCCAGACCTGCCCCACTTCTTTCCCGTCATAATGCACCGGAATATGGACGGGTTTTGGAAATAGCCAGCGGGCAACGACCTTCGTGAACGACTGCGCGGAGCGCTCGTCGGATGCAGACCAGCTTGCCAGCACCTGATGCTGTGCATCCACTATTCTGGCCTGGCCAACCTGTGTTTCCGTACCGATATCCCCCAGGATAGCCTGTGCCGCAGTGGCATCGTGCGTAGCCACCGCATAGCCAGCACTGTAGCTGATAGTCTTTGCGACCAGCTCTGAATTGTTCTCCGCATAGTTGCGTAGCGCCACCACGGATAACAGGGAAAGCGAGATACCGCTGAAGGTTAGCGAAACCAGGATAATGATTAAATGGATCCGCCGTAGCGATTTACGTAGCGTCGGTAGTGGTTTTTCTGTGGGTTGCGCCCTGAAGCGCTTTCCGAAATGGACATGATTCATGCATCCTCCCTTGCCAGGCAGACACAAGGAGCAATACTGAATCGGCCAGATAAGTTCTCTGCAGGCAGAGACGGCTTTTCAATCCTGAAAGCCACTGGCAAACATACAGGCCCCTGTTATCGTGCTTAAAAGTAGTCCTGCTGTCGGCCAGCGCCGAATAATGTTGGGTTACAGTCCTGTGATACGCAAAATAAAATCAGCAGAAAATAGTTATCAAAAATCCTACAACTCATCTGCATTTGGTACAACTTCCCGTTCGTGAGATTCCTCTTAAAGGATCCAGTTATTACCAAAAAGATTTATAAAATGCTTATCCGCAGGGCATTGTCAAAAATGTCAGCAGAGCAAAAATAATAAACGACTCATTCTCGGTGGCTTATTAATGACAATTATTATCATTAATTGTCTCAAAAAAAATAGCCTGCCCTTTTCCGTTAAAATATCATTAACGATTACATTACTTTGTGAAAAGGTTAATTAACACAGAGGCGTAAAGCCAGCGCCTGCCAGGATTGTTTTATCACCGCTGAACAAAAAACGTCTAAAACCGGCTTTAAAACTGTTCAATTCTCACTTTACCCGGTGCTATAATGTGACCGTCATCACACTTACCTTTGCTAACCGTTCAGATGAAAAGCATTCCTGGCCTTTTCGTCCGGTCAGATGACGTCCAATTTTCACTGCCAGGCCTGTTTTGTCGGAGTTTTAAAGATATGGGTACCTTAACCGCTAGCCTGGTGCTGATGAGATGGGAACTGGTTAGTGCAGTCATGATGTTTATTGCCAGTACGTTTAACGTAAAGTGCCGCCAGAGTAGCCGTAACGGCATGGCGTTCATTTTTACCGGTGTAGGAATAGGCATGTCATGCTGGTTTGTTACCGGCCTGCTGGGTATCACCCTGAGCGTGGATAATCTGCTTAACTTTTGGCATATCACCAAAGACGTATTTGTTGATGTGATGAGCCATACGCCAGCCGATTATCCGCTGCCTTAACAAACCGGCAAGCCGCATTCTGAAGATGCGGCTTGTTGTTTTTAGATTTTCTTTAACGCTGCTGGCAGTGCCGCCGTTTCACCACCGACGGATTTCAGCGTCTTTGGTTTACGTTCCTGCAACCACATGTCGCCCATGATCTTATCCAGTCCCTGATCCAGTCCGGTCACCATGCCTGCACCCGGCGTAAACGTCAGCTCGCCAAAGTAAATCTGCCCTTCGCTGATGTACCAGTCCACGCGAACATAATCGAAATCACTGGCCAGCTTTTTACTGAGCGCCAGCGCTTTTTCCAGCGTTTCCATATCGCCACTGATGTCGAAACCGGTATCGCGGATCTTGTAAAAGCACGATTTCAGCGTGTTGACGTAGAAGTTCATCGACAGCGGCGAGTTACCGCTACGGTTATAAATTAGCTGCAAAACGTATTCAAACGTGCCGTCTTTTTTGTTGAACATATGGAACTTGTAGTCAACGGCAGCAAACTTGCCGTCGCCAACATACTGTTCAACCAGGATGCGCGGCTTAATATAGCGGTAGTGAATTTCACGCGCTTCATGGGAGAAATCGCGACTCAGCCACTCTTCACAGCGGCTGATTAACAGCTGCTTCTGAATGCAGTCGGGTTCTTCCAGAAAAATTTCCACCATTCCCGAACCGTGATTCGGTTTTACCACGGTGTTTTTCAACGAGCCCAGTCCCAGCAGCGTGACGGGATCGGCCGTTTCATGCAGCAGCGGGATCAGATATTCGTCGCCGATCATCTGCGAGATATAGTCCCGCACCAGCAGCTTGTCTGACAGCAGGCCGTAACGCATATAGTCGCCGGTGACAAATTTGCGGTACAGGACTTTCTCATTAAACAGTTTTGGCTGGTGTATGTTTGGTAACTTTTTAAATTTATGCAGATAATAAATTCTGTCCTGGTAAGACCAGGGCATTTTTTTGAAAAGGTAAAAGATTCCTTTTCTTATTTCTGCCTTGAGTTTTAACATTTTTTACCTCATATGCAGGCTTTATAATTGTGTGTGAAAAGCTGTGTTCGGGAGCCGTACCATCATCGTGTCTTGCGTTCCGGAACAGCGACACTCTCGTCTCATTTTTACCAGTAAGCATAAAAAACCGTCAGTTGCTTTACTCCGCGGGTAAAAAAACTTACCTGCGACCTCTGTCCTGTATTACGGCTCCGGGTTCATGTCCCTGGTGCCAGGAGAAAGATGAAAACAGCTGACGAAAAATGCTCTTCGACCTTGCCGTATCAAGCCTGAAAGCTTGCTGTTTACGGGTCAGACGCTGCGAGCTTACCTGTACTCTTTAACGAATTGCCTTATCCGGCGGGCCAGATAAGGCCTGTTAGCTTTAGCTTCTTATTAAACGCTTCTTAACGGGACAACCGATGCGGTTTGCGTACGTTCTGGCAGAGTGGCAGAGCGTCCATCCTGTATCCACATGTTGCCCATCATCTCATCCAGCCCGTGCTTCAGTACCGGCATCAGGCCAGCGCCAGGCGTGAAGGTCAGCTCACCGAAGTAAACTTTGTCCTGGCTGATATACCAGTCAATGCGCACATAGTCGAAATCGCTGGCCAGTTTTTTGCTTAGCGCCAGCGCCTCTTCCAGCGAGGCTCTGTTAGCGCGAATATCCAGCCCGGTATCGAAACGCCGGTAAAAACAGGTATCAAGGTTGTTTACATAAAACAGCATTGACAGCGGCTGGTTATCACTGCGATTGAAAATAACCTGCAGAACATATTCGAAATGGCCATCCTGCTTGTTAAACATATGAAATTTATAATCAATCGCGGTGGATTTTTCATCACCGATGCGCTGTTCAACCATGATCTGCGGCTTGATATAGCGATAGTGAATTTCGCGTGATTCGTGCGAGTAATCGCATTTCAGCCACGCTTCACAGCCTTCAATAAGCTTATATTTTTCAATAAAGTCTGGTTCTTCGGTAAAAACTTTTACCATGCCTGAACCGTGATTAGGTTTAACCACCGTATCTTTCAACGTTTCCAGTTCGAATAAGGTTTCCGGGTTATCTGTCGTATGCAACAGCGGTATCAGGTATTCCTCACCAATGGTGTGGGAAATATAATCTCGTACCTGGATCTTATCTGATAACGCTGCGTAACAGTTATAATCGCCTTTAATAAACTTGCGGAACAATACTCTTTCATTAAAAGATTGAGGATGCCGAATGTCGGGCAGCCGCTTAAAGCGATGAAAATAATATAATCTGTCCTGACAAGACCACGGCATAATTCGGATAACGCTTAGCGCAGCCTTCTTGATTCCCGTTTTTGCATTTAACATTTTTTTGCTCACTTATAGGTTTTGTAATTGAGTGAGGAAAGCTGCATTTTAAGAATGACACCATTCTTAAAGAAATAATTCATCAGCGTCAGAGACAAAACTTCCGTCGCCAGCACGCTCCATGCTGCGCCTGAAAGTCCCCAGGTTCGAATGAAAAACCAATTGGTTACCACGCTGAGCGCTACCAGTAAGACAATTTTTACCAGCAGATAGTTAAAGCCGCCTTCTTTCACCATATAGCGGTAGGCTACGGTACCCATCGCGGAAAAACAGGTTGCCAGTGACAGCAGCGTGACCAGGTTACCGGCCGCAATATAGTCATGGCCATACAGCATGCTGACTAACTTTTCGCCAAACACGGCGATGACGGCCAGTATCAGTAGTGACACTGCGGCAACATAGCCGTTGAGTCTGCCAGCCAGCTTTAGCGCCACATCCGCACGCTCTCTGAAGATCTCGGAGAAGCAGGAGGTGATGATGGCCACCGGGATAAATATCCAGGAAGCGGCCAGCGTATTCGCGGCGGTAAACAGTCCCAGCTCATGGGCCGAGCCTACGCCCACCAGGAAAAACTGCGCCAGCTTGACCTGGATTGAAATAAAGACGCTGGATATCGCCAGCGGTAGCCCTGCATGAAACAGGTAGCGCAGATAGCTACGATGTTTACGTTTTGAAGGCGGGCTGAGGCTATTTTCCTGATAAAACGTTGCGCGCTTAATCAGATAAGGCACCAGCGTCACCGCGACGATAGAAAGCGACAACAGCAGCGGACTAAGTTTGAACCAGGCAATCGCAAAACTGATAGCGAAACTGATAATCATTCCCGTTGCGTTGGCGACGGTATTCATTCGTGATTCAAGTCGGGCATTGTTGTAAACGCTGAAAATATCCTGCGTGACAAAAATCGCCGACAAAAATGAAGCAACGGCAAAAACCAGAAAATTTTCCCGCATCATCAGCCATACCCAGGCCAAAACGGGTAATGACATCAACAGCAACAACGCCATACGTAACTGCTTTGCTACTGCCATCAGGCGGATGCCTTTCGCCGTGTTCT
Organism: Erwinia phyllosphaerae; assembly: GCF_019132875.1. Classification (GTDB taxonomy): domain Bacteria; phylum Pseudomonadota; class Gammaproteobacteria; order Enterobacterales; family Enterobacteriaceae; genus Erwinia; species Erwinia phyllosphaerae. The sequence goes on along the minus strand of NZ_JAHSPF010000011.1, from coordinate 27,107 downwards.
TACTGATACTTTTGAACAGAATGGTTTCCGTACCAAAAATAGCAATGGTCTGCACAATTGAAAAAATTGACGCTGAAAAGGCGATTTGGCCAAAAACAGAGGGCCCAAAAGATTTCGCAACATAGGATGTAACAAATATCACGCCAAATACTGAGACGACCTTCTCTGACATCATCCAGGCAGCGTTAGAGACGACACTGTGTTTCATTGAAGCTTCCTTTGTAGGACTAATAACTTATAGCGACAGTCAATACATCCTTGTCTACAACAGAGAAAGTGAACCTGGACTAAACCTGGCAAAATAAAAATCCGGGATATTATTTTACGGACAAAGGGAGGCCGCTCTTATTTAAAAGATTTATCTTTATCAGATCGTTTTTTAACGAATCGTCTGATTTTCCCTGGACTTGATTACAAACAACGCACACATGGCAGCACGGAGGCTGCTGGAGAATATCCTGGCACACATTTTTTGGTTCGCCTGCTGGATCATTCTGAATTACACACTGGCCTTGCTGCTGGCATGAATCGAATTTATAACAAAAACCCGCATATCGAAAGCTAAGCAGTAGCTTTGCAAATAAAATAGGAGAAATCCCATGATGATATTTATTCATAATCCCTTAACTTAAAGCCTGCAATTCAAATCGCGCACTTAACGTCGCTGTCCCGATTAATGGATAAATTAGTTCCATTTTTTAGTTCAGCCATTCTCATCACTTTATAGTTAAGAAAGGTAATAGCATTTATGAGAAAGTCACGATATACCGAAGAGCAAATCACCAGTGCCATTAAAGCATCTGAATGCGGCGTAAAGGTTAAGGAGATTTGTGAAGAACTGGGGATTTCCGAGGCCACCTTCTATAGCTGGAAAAAGAAATATGCCGGATTGTTTTCTGAAGAAGGCAGGAGAATCAAAATGTTAGAGGAACAGGTTCACAGCATGGAACGTGAGCTTCAGATGCTCTCCTCCGACAAAGAGATGCTACAGAGCGTGTTGAAAAACTTCTTTACTACCAACGATAAACGTCAGGCTGTTAATTTTCTGCAGGATACGTTTGATATCGGGACGCGTCGCAGCTGCCGTTTGCTGGATATTAGCCGTAGCGTTTACCATTATCCCTACAACTGTGAAAATCAGTAATTGCAGGACAGTACGTTTTTTATTACCCAGGACCAAATTAAAATATTCTGATCCTTTATTAATAAACGCCGTTCTTTTTTGTGGAGTCCTGAATCAGTGATGAGTTTATTCTCATAGTCATCCCTGCCCAGACTATTGAAATTGATTGCCACCAGAAAAAAAATCATTTTTTCAGATAGTTATGAGCGCATTTGTCTTTGTCGCGAAAGATAAATGCGCCACTTCTGACATAAACCTTACTTACAGATAGCCCCAAAAATCGGCCGCCAGCTCCAGTTATGGTAATCATTCTCTGTTTATGAATGGTTTATGATTCTCATTATTCTTCTCAGTTACAGGCCATCTCTCCATGGCCCCAACCCTTTACTGAAGCGGTTCAGCGTCAATGACGTACATTATCAATACCATAAATTATGCAAAAAACCTTAAGTGTACTGATGAATAGGTATGAAAAGGGTAATGCTGGCTAAACATTTATCCTGTATTTTTAATGTATTCAGGTTTACCTGAGGTCGTCTTAACGACTTCAGGCGGCCAAAAATTTGAGTTTAAGGTGGTTTGTTATCTGAAAAACCGTCTCAAAAAAACAGGTTCAGGAAATGTACAGCCTGAATGGACTGTGCAAAAAATAGGAGAAACAGGATTAGCGATTATTCTTATAGCGGAACAATCTGGTGTTGTGTCATAGACGATTTGCCGTGCCCTGACTTTTTCCTGTATTAAAAACAGCCATAAAATTTGAGCAATATCACAAAAACGGGCAGAAGCGTCAGATTATTACGACCAGCGGCAACAAAAAAAAAGCACATAAAGTGCTTTTTTTTACAATTTTAACCACTGATATTATTTTTAGCCCGGCAGGGTATTTTTTAACGCTTCCGGTTTTATACGTGTGGCGAGCACAACGCCGACAATTAAAGCAGTAATGCCGCAGCTGGTCATTAGCGGAGGCCAGCTTTGACGAAGAATAAAGGTATATGAAAGCGCGGCCAGCGTTTCAAAAACAATCAACGGCCCCACCAGCACGGTGGGCAGGCGCTGGCTGGCTTCGTTCCAGCACAGCGCGCCAAGCCAGGAACAGAGCAGCCCAATCGTAATCATTAACGCGATAAAAATGATGGGCGTTGGGCCAAACGGTAAAGGGAAATCAGGCCGGGTAAGATGCAACTGCAAACTGACCAGCAGATAGCCCACCAGCGATAGCGGCAAGGTTGCCATACCCTGCGCTGTTGCCCAGGTGGTAGCTTTATGATGGGGGTGCTGACGCAGCCATCGAGCATTACGCAGTGGATACCATGTCCAGCAGATCATCGCCATAACGGCCATGCCAATGCCGCTAAAATAGCGTAATAGGTCGTTATGCTGAAAGCTGCCCTGCCATTCTGCAACATTAACGCAGCCCAGTCCCAGCGCGACCAACAGTAAGACCGGCGCAAGCTTACGCCACGGCAGCCGCCCTTCATGATGGCCATAAAGCAGATTTGCACTAACGGAAATTACCACCGGCAGCGTACCGATAATCATACTGGAAACGGGCGCGCCGGTACGCTGAATCGCGCTTGCCAGAAAAGTGTAATAAAGAAGGTTACCCGTTAACGCCAGCTTTAATGCCTCTGTCCAGTCGCCGCGCGATAGCTGCCGCAAACGGTGGCGATCCTGCCAGGCCAGGGGTAAAGCAATCAGCCCAAAGGCAACGTACCGGCCGACTGACTGTAGCGCCCCCGGGTAATCGGGTATCAGCAACGGCCCAATAAAGATCAGTCCCCACATTAATCCTGCGCACAGGGCAAACAGCACTCCAGCCAACATAAAGATTCCAAAACTTTCGGTACGGGAAGTTTCAGATTACGACGTTTGCGCAACGCTATCTATATTTTCACCAAACATCGCCGTTACGTCATCGCCGTATTTTTACTTAATCTACTTATTTTCCTCAAAAAATTTGCGTTAAAAGCCGAAAAAATTAAACATTTTATCAACCACTAAACGAAAGCATTAACTTGCAAAATCCCATTGAGCTTACGTTGAGGTTGCCGGTGTTCAACTACCGCTTTTACACTGGAGCACCAGCATGTCCGATACCATTCTTACGCCTGATCAGGAAAGTAGCCTGACTCTTTTTTTGTCGCTGGTAACGGGCAAGCTAAAACCGGGAAAGCTCTGGTATGACCGCGAGTATCGCCTGAAATACCTTGTGCGCTCTCTGTCCTGCCCCCTGCAAACGATGAAGATCGTTGGCGCGATTACCCGCGAGCCGGTAATGCGCGAAATGTTGGCGGTCCAGCATACGCTGCCAAGCAAAATTCATCGCCCTTACCTGTATGGCGGCATGCCGGTCGCCTCACGTGCGCAGGCAATTATCGATCACTACCAGTTCGCGAAGACGCTGCGCTTTGCGCATCTGCGCCAGGCGCTACTGAGCCAGCAGGGTGCGGAGTTGCTGAATTTTGCGGGCAAAAATGGCGAGCGCTTCTCTATTACTATGGCCTGTACCGGGCGCTGTGAGAGAGAAGGCGAGGTGAATCTTTATTTCAGCCAGGACGATATTAAGCTGGCGATAGTGACCTTTGCCGTAATGGAACAGCAAGGAAAACAAGTGATGGTGATTGGCGGCATCCAGGGTGCCCATCGCGATACGCCACATGAGATGATCCGTACAGCAACCAAAGCCTGCTACGGCCTGTTTCCTAAACGTCTGCTGATGGAAACACTAACATTGTTCTGCCACGCTACGGGTATTACGCAGATTCAGGCCGTCAGCGACAGCGGCCATATCTTCCGCAGCTGGCGCTATCGCCTGAAAAAGAAAAGCCTGTTTCACGCCAGCTATAACGAGTTCTGGGAAACGCTGAACGCCAGCCCGCTCTCATCAAAACTGTATGCTGTCCCGCTGGCGTTTTCCCGTCGGCCGCTGGAGGAGATCGCCAGCAAGAAACGCTCAGAATACCGCAAACGTTATGAACTACTGGACACGATCGCGCTGCAGTTCAGTTCGCATCTCCAGTAAGCAGCACCCTGCCAGCACTTTGCTGGCTGGCAGGATTATTTTTCCTCTTTGACTACGTCATCGATCTTCCAGCCTTCACGATCTTTTCGCATCGTGACCAGCAGCAGTTGTCGATCGTCAGGATCTTTGCCCAGCACAACATCGCCCGATGCCGTTTCTCCGTTAATGGTAAAGCGGCTAACGCTGACGTTACCTACCCAGGCATCACTGTAATCCTGATCCTGCAGGAAAAAGTCATCATCCATGCCTTCCGGACTTTTGATCAGGACGTTAATTTTTTGCAGCAGCTGCGGCGTAACGTACTGGTTTAATACCGGGTCGTGCTCATCAATTGGGCTTTCATCTTTGCTTAGCGCGTCCAGATACCAGCTATAAAAATTTTTGCTGGACGTCTGCGGATCCAGCTCCGCCGCGCTGGCCTGTGTTGCCAGTAGCGCTATACCCAGCGCCAGTATCCATTTCTTCATTAATGCTATCTCTGCCCGTTACTCTGTCGCGTGGTGGCTCCGCGCTGCCCGGTTAATTTACCCTGCCGTTTTCATTAATGAATAAATTTCTGCATTATTTTTAGTAAATGTTTATACGATGTAACCAACCACCAGTGGTTTCTTCCAGCAGGCGGCTGTGCCTATCCTACTATGATCCATACATTACGTCAGGAGCGAAAAGCCTCCGTGCAACACATCAGGAGAAATGCGAGCCGCCTTCTGTTTGCTGATATTGTTTTTCTCTGGTGCCTAAAAAAAGTACCGTCTCCTTTAGCAAAATTGTAAGACCGCCACCTTCAAGGGATGCGGAGAACGCCATTAGAAATGTAGTGAAGCCTGACTCGAAAGTGACAAAGCTGGAAACCGATGTCAGATATGTTCAGGGCGATATTTCAGAAATGAAAAGCGACATGCGCGACATTAAAAAGGAGATGCTCGCCGGGATTTCCGTCTGCTGTTTGGGGTAAACCTTACCACCACGCCAGGGCTGGCTGCGCTGATGGCAAAAGTCTTTCACAGGATTTGATAAACGGGCGCCAGGCAGAAAAGACAGACCCATAACTCTTTGCCACGCAATAGTCCTTTCCGCCGCAGGGAAAAGTCAGGGATTGCGTTACCGATTGTCAGCATCGGACCCGGAAGGATCCCGCTTCAGGCCACCCGGATCAGGCTCGGAATAGTCAGCATCAATGCGTAACGGTTTCGCGTAACAGCTTTGCCACAGTTGCAAATAGAGCGCGTTCAGTCGTTTTGCCATAGCAGCATCGTTTTGCACCAGCTCCAGATTACGCGAATGATCAAAATAACCGCCGCGCCAGTTGCTGGTGCCTACCCACGCCAGCTCATCATCTATCGTCATGATTTTACTGTGCACGACGCGGGCCCAGGGAATAAAACCGCTGCTCGCCTCGGGTATGGTCACCACTTTTATCGTCACGTCAGGCACCAGCGCCAGGCTTTTTAGCCAGTCAATTTCAGGCTGTCCGGTATTCCAGCTGGCCACCATCAGCTCAACCTGCACGCCACGAGCCGCCGCAGCTCGCAGCGCATTGTCGATAACGGCGTAAAAAGGACGGCTACGCTTTTCGCCACAGGAGAGCGGTGCATACTCCATCACCTGTACCCGAATACGCTGCCTGGCAGACGCCAGCAGCTGCGGTAAGACCGTTTGCGAATCTGCAATGCCTGCCGGATTCCAGGCTCGTGGGCTGGCGATAAGGTAACTTCCACGACGAAGATCTTCCGGTAACCAGTCCGTACCGCTTTCCGGCACCTTTTCTCCTGCGGCCAGCAGCGGTTGCGCATGCCAGTCATGGTCAAAGATAGCGGCAATTTGCGTGACAACCCGACCGCTATTAATCAATAAACCGGTTTCCTGAATATGTTCCAGCGCCCGCCAGTCAAAGTTCTGGCTACCGACAAAGCTCTGTTTGCCGTCCACCAGAATATATTTAGCGTGGATGATGCCGCCGGCCAGCTTGCTGAAGGGAATGACGCGCAGCGTCAGGCCTGGGATGGTTTGCAGCTGTGCTATTGTCTCTGCCGTACTCATCTTCACGCCTTTCTGGTCCAGCAGAAAACGGATTTTAACGCCGCGTTCGCCAGCCTGCCGCAGCGTATGGATAACCTTATCCAGCCGTGAACCGGCTTCGTTAGCCACGTAAAACTGCGCTATATCGATTTTCGTCTGCGCATTAGCAAACATCTCCTGCCAGACGGCAGCGCTGCTGCGTAAATCAGGTGCGGCCAGCGTTGTTTCCGCTGGCGCGTCGTATACCAGCTCAAAGTCTGCTGTTTTAGCCTGGCTGACAGCCGGTATACTCGCTGCCAGCGCTTTAAAAGTATCAATCATTCTCATCCTCGTTTTAAACAAATATAGAGAGGGTTATGATTGATTCATATTTTAATCTTCTTCTTACCCACCTTTATCGCAGGAAAAGTATGCCGTTACATCTCACTACGCCGCTTGTCCAGTCAACTCCTCTTAGCCTGATTACCGGAAGTGATGTCTGGTTAAAAATGGATGCGCTCCAGCCGCCCGGCTCTTTTAAAATTCGCGGCATCGGGCTGGCCTGTCAGCATTACCAAAGCAAAGGCGCTAAGCGCTTTGTATCTTCATCCGGCGGCAACGCGGGCCTGGCGGTAGCCTGGGCTGGCCGTCAGCTGGGCGTTCCCGTTATCGTGGTAGTGCCTGAAACGACTTCTGCTCGGGCTGTCGAACTGTTGCGCCAGGAAGAGGCAGAAGTGGTGATACAGGGCGCCTCATGGCAGGAAGCCAATCAGCATGCGCTTTCACTGATGGGCGACAATGATGCTTTTCTGCATCCGTTTGACGATCCGCTACTCTGGCAGGGCCATGCCAGCCTGATTGACGAGGTGGCCGCCACGGAGGTTAAACCCGACGCGGTAATCCTTTCCGTCGGCGGCGGCGGCCTGATGAGCGGCATAGTAGAAGGTCTACAGCGCAACGGCTGGCATGATGTGCCGGTGATAGCGGTAGAGACAGAAGGCGCGGCATCTTTTCATGCTGCTCTTCAGGCAGGCTCCACGGTAGAGCTGGCCGCCATCACCAGCATCGCGGGTTCGCTGGGCGCGAAACGGGTTTGCGAACAGGCGTTACGCTGCGCCGCTACGCATCCCATACATAGCGTGCTGGTTTCCGATCGCCAGGCCATCACCGCCTGTAGCCGTTTTCTGAATGACCACCGGGTGCTGACGGAATTAGCCTGCGGCGCAAGCCTCGCCTGCGTTTACGATAATCATCCCCTGCTGGCTTCCTTTAAAAAACCGCTGGTGGTCGTCTGCGGTGGCGCGACGATGACGGCAGAACAGCTACGGCATCTTTCTGAAAATAGCTGAAGCGCTGGATTCCGTCTGGGTAAAGCGGACGAAAAACGCTAACCTTTTTGTTCATTTAACAACAAGAAGAAACAAGTGCTATGGCAGATCGCGAGCATCACTATCACGTCACCGTTGAGTGGACCGGTAATAAAGGACAAGGCACCGAAACCTACAGGACGTATGACCGCCAGTTTAAGGTAACCGCCAGTGCTAAAGCGGATATTGCAGGTTCATCCGATCCCGCTTTTCTGGGCGATGCCAGCCGCTGGAATCCGGAAGAGATGCTGCTGGCTTCAACGTCAGCCTGCCACAAGCTCTGGTATCTGCATTTGTGTGCCGAAGCGGGGATCTGTGTGGAGAGCTACTGCGATAAAGCCGAAGGCACGATGACCGAAGGCAAGCAGGGCCGCTTCACGCAGATAGTCCTGAAACCGCAGATTACCCTGCGTGCCGGTGATGATATTGAACAGGCGAAAGCGTTACACCACCAGGCTCACGAACAGTGCTTTATTGCCAACTCGCTGAACTTCCCGGTGCTTTGCGAGCCGGAAATTAAGCACGTTTAACCTGAACGGCTGACCTCATCTGGCCAGGCTACCGCGGAGCCTCGCTTCTTCGTTCCGGGATTAGCATAATCATTTTGAGCGAGCGGTTACTGGTCAGCTGCCAGCTGAGATGGCGATAGTGCAGTTCGCCAAGGTTCTGGTGGCGAAAGGATCGCTCGCCGCCTTCGCGCGCAATGACCTGCTGTAGCGACCAGAATGCGCGAAACGTGGCGTTTTCCTGCATCCGGCTGACAAAAGCCGTTAACTGCTGGTCATGCGGGAAATGCATAGTATCCGCACGCAGCTCGGCCACAATGCGTTTTGCGCGCCCTTCCCAGTCGATTACCAGCCTTTTTGCCAGCGGATGCTGAAACATGAACGCCATCATATTCGGCTGGCTATCGCTATCCAGCCAGCCCTGAAACAGGGTAGCTGTCGGCGCGTTCCAGGCCAGCATATTGCAGGTTAAATCAAGCAGGTAGCAGGGATCGCTAACCTGATGTACCGCCGCCAGCACCGCTTGCTCAATGGCCGGCACCTGTTCTTGTTGCGGATCGCTCTGCTGCGCCAGTCGAAACAGATAGTCTCGCTCGACCGACTTCATTTGCAGCGTGCTGGCAATGTTAGCCAGCGTCTGTGCCGAGACGACAATTTCCCTGCCCTGTTCAATCCAGGTATACCAGGTCGTACTGATACCGCTTAGTAGCGCCACTTCCTCACGCCGTAGCCCTTTGGTTCTTCTTCTGGCCGCTATCGGCAAGCCCAGCTTTTCCGGCGAGGTATTTTCACGCTGGCTGCGTAAAAAATTGCCCAGCGCTTTTGGGCCAAAAAGCGGTGTCTGACTCATGGTGGTCACTCCTGATACCAGTATAAACACCCATATTGTACCCCCTTAAGGCAGATCGTATAGTCATTATCTACTTCTGGAAAAAGGCGTTTTACCATGAAAAACAGTCACGAAGTTTTAGTTGAAAGTCAGTTTGGCGACCAGGCTCAGGCTTATCTGGACAGCACCGTTCATGCTCAGGGTGCCGATCTGCAAAGGCTGGTGCAGTGGTTAAGCGATGATGCGCAGGCCACGCTGCTGGACATCGGCTGCGGCGCAGGACATGCCAGCTTTGCCGCCGCCAGCCGGGTAGCTCAGGTAACCGCTTACGATTTGTCAGAAAAAATGCTGAAGGTAGTGAGTGAAGCCGCTGCCGAACGCGGTTTGCACAACCTGACCACCGCGCATGGGCCAGCGGAAGCCCTGCCTTTTGCTGCTGCCAGCTTTGATATTGTCATTAGCCGCTATTCGGCGCATCACTGGCACGATGTGGGTATGGCGCTGCGTGAGGTCAAACGCGTTTTAAAACCCGACGGAAAATTTATCCTGATGGATATCGCTTCGCCCGGTCTGCCCATATTAGACGTCTGGCTGCAAACGGTTGAGATGCTGCGCGATCCTTCCCACGTCAGGGATTATTCACAGGGCGAATGGCTGTCGATGGTGAATGAAAGCGGCATGGCCGTTAACCGCCTGGCCGTCGATCGTCTGGATCTGGAGTTCAGCAGCTGGATCGAAAGAATGCAGACGCCGGATGAACTGACGCAGGCAATCCGCCTGTTGCAGGCTAAAGCTTCGGACAGCGTAAAACACCACTATGCCATCCAGCCGGACGGATCGTTCAGCACCGATACCATTATGTTTCAGGCAGGCTAGCCAGCGGCCTGGTTTTAATCGCTGCGGCGCGGTGGGTTTTTACGCACCTTTCATCTTCGCTTCTGGCATAGTGGCGGGTACGTCAAGACCAGGCCATAGTAGGTAAGCGCCGCTAACCTTTTATTAATCAGGAAGAACAGAATGAGAATTGCCTGCCTTGGCTGGGGATCGCTAATCTGGAAGCCCGGCGTGCTGCCGGTTGCCGGTGAGTGGAAACAGGATGGCCCCCGCCTGCCAATTGAATTTTCCCGTATCAGCGACGGCGGTGAGCTGGCGACGGCCATCTGCCTGAATGCCGACCCCGTTCCCGTGCTTTGGGCATGGCTTGACGTTGATAATTTGTTTACTGCCATTCAGTTATTAAAACAGCGCGAAGCTGTTCCGGCGGAACGCAATGACGGCATTGGTTCGCTGAAGGTAACGGATACGTCAGCTGGCCTGCTGGCAGAGTGGGCAAAAGCCAGAAACATTGATGCGCTAATCTGGACCGCGCTGCCGCCGCGTAACGATCATGTAGAAAATTGCATTCCGCCGATCGAACAGGCGGTAGCCTATCTTACTGCTTTGCAGGGTGAAACGCGTGAGCATGCCAGGGATTATATTCAGCGTGTCCCGGCACAGATTGATACCGCCTATCGCCGGATTATCGTGGAAAGCTTAGGCTGGCAGAGCTGAGATTTCAGGCATAAAAAAACCCGCTCGGAGGCGGGTTTTTTGCTGTCTGTCATTTTTCGCTTAGCTGCTCAGGCTGTTGCCTTCATCGCTATCGTAAGCGCAGGGATCACATTACAGCAGAATTATGGTCGTAATATTACAGCGCAACAACGTTAGCGGCTGAAGGACCTTTAGCACCATTCTCGATGGTGAATTCAACCTTCTGACCTTCGTCCAGCGTTTTGTAGTCATTACCCTGGATTGCAGAGAAATGTACAAATACGTCTTTGCTGCCGTCTTGCGGAGAAATGAAGCCGAAACCTTTATCCGCGTTAAACCATTTTACTAAACCAGTCATTTTACCAGACATCGATATTTCCTTAATTTTTGAGCCACTTGAAATGGCATGAAGGCCTGTTTCCAGAGCATAACTTATGGGCACTTAGAAGAAGATCAGGAGAAAGGATATCTTTGGATAACGCTTGCGCTGAGGACTGCTTTACTAAAACTGCTTTCATAAGGTCTGTATTCCAAACCGATGTCGCTATTAAGTCATGCCTGACTCAGTTAAGCAATGTTTATTTTTACTGCCCCTTCCTTCCATCGCGGTTAAAGGGCGCTACGACGGGCCTGAGCCGCAAAAGAGGCATGAAAATAAACTTTACGTCACGGCCGCTCGGCCGTCGTTTAAAATTTAAAAGCGATAATCAGGCGACGATTCGTACGCAAAACTGCTTTCGCCTGCCAGACGGTTCAGGCTGTTTGATTACGAAACTTTACCAAAAGAGGCCGACCATCTAATCAACGGCCGCTGGATATTACCTTTCAGTGCCGCGATGTCGCCGCCATGGCGTTGTTTATTGCTGCAGACGATGCACGCGGCCGTACCACGCGCAGTTTATTGTTGGTGCCGGTATTCTGCTTAGCTAAGCCCGTTTAACATTAGGTTCTCACTGGCTCAGGTTAAAAAAGGCAGTAACGCCGTCAGCGTTTTTTCCGGTATTTCTTCCTGCGGTACATGACCACAGGGCAAAGCGTGGCCGCTGACGTCGTGTGCTTTTTCCCGCCACGTGGCAATAACGTCATAGAGCTGGCCAACCGTGCCTTTTTCTCCCCATAGCAGCAGTAAAGGGCACGCAATGCGCTTATTACTGTCCGCCCTGTCATCTTCCAGATCGATAGTGGCCGCCGCGCGATAATCTTCACAGGTTGCGTGGATCATTGCCGGATTCTGATAACAGCGCAGATAGTCGGCAAAGATTTCCGGCTCCGTCGCACCGGGCGTTTTCAACTGGTCCTCGATATGTTTTTGCAAAAAGAAAGCCGGATCGTTACCGATCATTCTCTCCGGCAGCGGCGCGGGTTGGATCAGGAAAAACCACCAGAAATAACGTGTGGCAAAAGCTTTATCCGTTAATGCATACATGGTTGCCGTCGGCGCAATATCTATAAAGACGCAGCGATCGACACGATCGGGATAATCAAGGGCCAGCCGATGCCCTACCCGTCCGCCGCGATCGTGGCCAACAAAAGAGAACTGTTGATAACCCAGCGCGGCCATCAGCTGGATAATGTCTTCGGCCATCACCTTTTTTGAATAGCAGCGGTGTTCAGCGTCGCCTTCAGGTTTGTCGCTGTCGCCATAGCCGCGCAGATCCGGCATCACTACCGTAAACCGTCTGCTTAGTTCAGGCGCAATTTTGCGCCATGTCAGATAGTTCTGCGGATGTCCATGCAGCAACACTAAAGGCCTGCCGGTGCCCATCACTGCGGCGCGCAGCCTGATGCCGTTTGGCAGAGTGACATCTTTGAGGGCGCAATCGGAAATAAAGGGGGAATCGCCAGCGTTAACTACGTTATTTTTCAGGTTCATGCTTTCTCCTTTTCAGTAAGGATAGACGGCGCGGCCTGTTTTACTCGCTGTTCCGCTAAGGCTCTTTTCTTTGCTCTCTGATTAATATTCATCCTCGTCACATTATGACAATTATCGCTCATAAATATGGACAAATGCAGGAAGGGCACCCGTCGCGTTACTGGATAATAGTCGTCGCTGGTCGACTATATCCAGAGCGGAATGAAATCCAGCGCGGAATGAAGTCCAGAGCGGAATGAATAAAAGCGACAGGCACTAATGAGCATAACGTAGCGAGACGTTAAAACGCAGGAAAAACCTCCCACATAATAAATATGAAGGGATATCGCGCTTGACCGGTTCTAAATGGTAAATTTAACTATATAGCCAGAAATAAAAGTTACTCTACCGTATGTTAATCTAAGCATTGTGGCGACTTTACCAAAACCGTCGTGTTCCCCCAGTAAATAAACCGCCCTGTTTGGATCATACCAATATATTTTATTATTTATTTTTAACAGGGCTACTGCATGAAGATCAAGATTGTCTCCATAGTCAATACTGAATATCATGCCCTGCGTTTTACCGTTTTTTTCCCTGAAAAAATTCTCCAGATAGCTTCTTTGCTCGTTAAAAAAACCAATCATTTCAAGCTGTAGCGCAGGTAATCCTGAGTTTTTTGCTATGGCGTTATGTGCTTCAATTTTTTGCATGAAAATCGAAAAAGTTCCACCACGACTAGCGTAACGTTGGGCTGAAAAGGCTTTTTCATAAAATTCAGTACTGCTATTCAAGAGAGCATCTTGCGTGTATCTGTTAATATTTCGAGTTCTCATATTTGATGCCAGCCAGGTATAGCATGCGCCAGAACAAACGCCTCCCCGCTTGTATATAGCCGGAGAGCTTTTTAAAAACTCGCGATATTTTTTAGTAACGGACACAATCACTATCATTTAAAATTCCCTTTTATTAACGATCCTTTAATTTTTCCTGAAATTAAGCGAGCCTGACTGGCACAACAGGATTTTTTCGATTGAAAATATATAAATTATGGTTTGAAAGTCAAGACAGGAACCAAAACTCAAGAGTTGTAGTCAGTTATTATTATTGACCACTACGATATGACCCTGAATAACCGTGAGGCTTAGATAGCCCGAAACCTACTATGAATGAGGAGTTAACCCATCAGGCCTAACCATTTGGGTTTGCAGCGGCTGGCGCAAAGGAGGTAATTCCCCTCGCGACCAGCCTTTTCCTGACGTGCTATGCTTCCCTCCCTCTTTCGAGGTTTAAACCCATTACCGGGTAAGGACAAGCCAGGCCTGCATCAGGCTTACCAGCAGCCTGCGGCTAGCTCAATAAATCAAGTTAACCCTTTGATTTAGCTATTTATATCAGACAATCAGAACGGAATGTCGTCGTCAAAATCCATTGGTGGCTCATTGCCCGCTGGCGCGCTGTTCTGCTGCGGCTGCTGTGGGCGAGACTGCTGCTGACCACCGCTGAACTGGTTGCCGCCCTGTGGCTGCTGAGGCTGGCCCCAGCCGTTGTTGTTGCCCTGGCTCTGACCGCCACCGGCCGGTGCGCCGCCGCCCTGACGTCCACCCAGCATCTGCATGGTGCCGCCAACGTTGACCACAACCTCGGTAGTGTACTTCTCTACGCCCGCCTGGTCGGTCCATTTACGCGTTTGCAGTGCACCTTCGATATAAACCTGGGAACCTTTGCGCAGGTATTCGCCTGCCACTTCTGCCAGCTTGCCGAACAGCACCACACGGTGCCATTCCGTTTTCTCTTTGGTTTCGCCGGTCTGCTTGTCACGCCAGCTTTCGGACGTGGCCAGAGTAATGTTGGCAACGGCGCCGCCATTCGGCATGTAGCGGACTTCCGGATCCTGACCCAGATTTCCCACCAGGATTACTTTATTTACGCCTCTGCTGGCCATGTTCGTCTCTCCGATAAATGTTCTTAGCTTAAGGATGAAATTCTAACACGCCCCACCGGGAGTTAATACCCAGAGATCCCGCTTTACGAGGCGGATCGCAAAGGCTCGCTCCCGGAGAGAGCTTAAACGCCAGGCGTCTAAGCGGGCTGGCAAATTTCCTGCCGCAGCCTGGCCGCGCCAGCATCCTGTGACGCATTATACATCAAACCACTGTATATCCATTCAGGTTTTTTTGTGCCATACTAACAGGCTTAATTCTGGCCGTGCCGGACCGGCATGGTGACGTCCGTGTTAATCCGGGAATTGTGAATGGATAAGATCGAAGTACGGGGTGCTCGCACCCATAATTTGAAGAATATCAACCTGATCATCCCTCGCGACAAACTGATCGTTGTTACCGGCCTGTCAGGTTCGGGCAAATCCTCGCTGGCGTTCGATACGCTATATGCTGAGGGACAGCGTCGCTATGTGGAGTCGCTTTCCGCCTATGCGCGTCAGTTTCTTTCGCTGATGGAAAAACCGGATGTCGATCATATAGAGGGGCTGTCGCCCGCGATTTCTATCGAACAGAAGTCAACGTCGCATAACCCGCGCTCTACCGTCGGCACCATCACGGAAATCCATGACTACCTGCGCCTGCTGTTTGCTCGCGTGGGCGAACCTCGCTGCCCGGACCACGACGTTACGCTGGCGGCGCAGACGGTCAGCCAGATGGTGGACAACGTGCTGTCAGAGCCGGAAGGCCGCCGCCTGATGCTGCTTGCGCCTATCGTCAAAGAGCGTAAGGGCGAGCACACCAAAACGCTGGAAAACCTGGCTTCTCAGGGATATATCCGTGCGCGTATCGACGGCGAGGTTTGCGATCTCTCCGATCCGCCCAAGCTGGAGCTACAGAAAAAGCACACCATTGAAGTCGTTATCGACCGCTTTAAGGTACGCGAAGACCTGAAACAGCGCCTGGCGGAATCGTTTGAAACGGCGCTGGAACTTTCGGGCGGTACGGCGGTGGTAGCCGATATGGACGATCCACAAGCGGAAGAGATGATCTTCTCCGCTAACTTCGCCTGCCCGATTTGCGGCTACAGCATGAGCGAGCTGGAGCCACGCCTGTTCTCGTTTAACAACCCGGCGGGCGCGTGCCCAACCTGTGACGGGCTGGGCGTGCAGCAATATTTCGATCCGGATCGCGTAGTGCAAAACCCGGAGCTGTCGCTGGCGGGCGGCGCAATCCGCGGCTGGGATCGCCGTAACTTTTACTATTTCCAGATGCTGCGCTCGCTGGCCGAACATCTGAACTTTGACGTTGAGGCGCCGTTTGACTCGCTGAGCGATAAAGCACGCAAGATCATTCTGTACGGCTCCGGCAAAGAGAGCATTGAATTTAAGTACATTAACGATCGCGGCGATACGTCCGTTCGGCGTCATCCGTTTGAAGGCGTGCTGCATAATATGGAACGCCGCTATAAAGAGACGGAATCTAACGCCGTGCGTGAAGATTTGGCGAAGTTTATCAGCAACCGCGCCTGCGCTACCTGTGAAGGTACGCGCCTGCGTCGCGAAGCGCGCCACGTTTACGTTGAGAACACCACGCTGCCGACCATCTCTGATATGAGCATCGGCCATGCGATGGAATTTTTCCAGAACATGAAGCTCAGCGGGCAGCGCGCAAAAATTGCTGAAAAAGTGCTGAAAGAGATTGGCGACCGCCTGAAATTTCTGGTTAACGTAGGGCTGAACTATCTGTCGATGTCCCGCTCTGCCGAAACGCTGTCGGGTGGCGAAGCGCAGCGTATCCGCCTGGCCAGCCAGATCGGTGCCGGACTGGTCGGCGTGATGTACGTACTGGACGAGCCGTCAATAGGCCTGCACCAGCGCGATAACGAGCGCCTGCTGGAAACGCTGGTTCATCTGCGCGATCTTGGCAACACGGTTATCGTGGTTGAGCATGATGAAGATGCGATCCGCGCCGCAGACCACGTGATAGATATCGGGCCAGGCGCTGGCGTGCACGGTGGCCAGGTGGTGGCAGAAGGCACGGTTGACGACATCATGGCGGTAAAAGAGTCGCTGACCGGCCAGTATCTGAGCGGCGAGCGCGGCATTCGGGTGCCTGAAGAGCGCGTCAAGGCGGATGCCAACAAGGTACTTAAGCTGAGCGGCGCCAAAGGTAATAACCTGAAAGACGTTACGCTGACGCTGCCGGTTGGCCTGTTCAGCTGCATTACCGGCGTATCGGGTTCCGGCAAGTCGACGTTGATTAACGATACGCTGTTCCCGATTGCTCAGCGTCAGCTAAACGGCGCTACCATCGCCGAGCCTGCACCCTATCGTGAAGTCAGCGGCATGGAGCATTTCGATAAGGTTATCGATATTGACCAAAGCCCCATCGGCCGTACGCCGCGTTCTAACCCGGCCACCTACACCGGCATCTTTACGCCAGTGCGTGAACTGTTCGCGGGCGTGCCGGAGTCGCGTACGCGCGGCTATACGCCAGGCCGCTTCAGCTTTAACGTGCGCGGCGGGCGCTGCGAGGCCTGCCAGGGCGACGGCGTGATTAAGGTAGAGATGCACTTCCTGCCGGATATCTACGTACCGTGTGACCAGTGTAAGGGCAAGCGCTATAACCGCGAAACGCTGGAAATTAAGTACAAAGGCAAGAGCATCCATCAGGTGCTGGAAATGACTATCGAAGAAGCACGCGAATTCTTCGATGCCGTACCTGCGCTGGCGCGTAAGCTGCAAACGCTGATGGACGTGGGGCTTTCCTATATCCGCCTCGGTCAGTCTGCTACTACGCTGTCGGGCGGTGAGGCGCAGCGCGTGAAGCTGGCTCGCGAGCTGTCGAAGCGCGGCACCGGTCAAACGCTCTATATTCTTGATGAGCCGACCACGGGCCTGCACTTCGCCGATATCCAACAGCTGTTGGCCGTTCTGCATCAGCTGCGCGATCAGGGCAACACCATTGTGGTAATTGAACACAACCTTGACGTGATCAAAACCGCCGACTGGATTGTTGACCTGGGACCGGAGGGCGGCAGCGGTGGCGGCCAGATTCTGGTTTCCGGCACGCCGGAAACGGTGGCGGAGTGCAAAGAGTCGCATACCGCACGCTTCCTGAAGCCTTTACTGGCAAAATAAGCGCTACAGCGTGGGCAGATTGCTGCTCACGCTGGTTTTCCCTGAGCGCCCGCTGGCGGGTTTAGATTCTGGCACTGGCTTAGATTCAGGCTTTGACCTGGGCGTTGGCTTCATCTGGACTTTCGCTTTGGCTTTATCTGCCCTTTAGCTTCCGTTGTGATTTTGTCTTTAGTTCGGGTTCCCGACTCTGCCGCACCGTTTTATAACCGCGCTTTTTCTACTGCAATTTCTTCCTTCTCTACGATAAACCTCTGCGATTTTTCCCAAAATTATGCTCTTTCAACCAAAGGTTTGCAGGATTGGGCAAGATTTAAAGAGGTTCCGGCATACCTCTGTACGGCGATGACCATTATGCTTAACGGGCTGCTGTTGACGGTTTTCTTACGCGGCATCAGCATTTTTCCGTACGCTTTGCCATTCCCTTTACAGGAGAGATCATGAACATTACCCATGCTTATGCCGCGAAAAGCGCCGATTCCAGACTCGCGCCGTTTGAGTTCCAGCCGCGCGAACTGCGTGAGCACGATGTACAGATCGAAATTCTTTACTGCGGCGTCTGCCATTCCGACCTGCATCAGGCCCGTAACGAGTGGAAAAACACGATTTTTCCGGTCGTTCCTGGCCATGAAATTGTTGGCCGCGTTACCGCCGTCGGCAGCCATTCGCACAAATACAAAGCAGGCGATCTGGTGGGTGTAGGTTGTCTGGTTGATTCCTGTCGTACCTGCGATAACTGTAAAGAAGACCTGGAGCAGTATTGCGAAAATGGCTTTACCGGCACCTATAACGGTGAAGATCGTGAAACGGGTGATATCACCTACGGCGGCTACTCAACCCAGATCGTTGTGAACGAAGATTTTGTGCTGCGCGTTCCGGAAAATCTGGATCCTGCCGGTGCCGCCCCGCTGCTTTGCGCCGGTATCACGACTTTTTCACCTTTAAATCACTGGGGCGTAGGCCCGGGTAAAAAAGTGGGTATTGTGGGCCTGGGCGGCTTAGGCCATATGGGCGTGAAGATTGCGCATGCGATGGGCGCGCACGTCGTGCTGTTCACCACTTCTCCTTCTAAAGTGGAAGACGGTAAGCGTCTGGGCGCGGATGAAGTCGTTATCTCCAAAGACCCGGAGCAGATGGCGCAGCATACCAACAGCTTCGACTTTATTCTGAATACCGTTGCGGCCCCGCACGATCTGAACCCGTTTATCAGTCTGTTGCGCCGGGACGGCACGCTGACGCTGGTTGGCGCGCCGGAACATGACCATCCATCACCGCAGGTGTTTAACCTGATCTTTAAGCGTCGCAGCGTGGCTGGCTCACTGATTGGCGGCATTAAAGAAACGCAGGAGATGCTGGATTTCTGCGGCAAGCACAATATCACCTCCGATATTGAGATGATCAAAATGGATGAAATCAACGAAGCCTACGAGCGCATGCTGAAAAGCGACGTGAAATACCGCTTTGTGATTGATATTGCTTCGCTGCGCGGCTAGTTTCCCGCCAGATTTTTAACGAAGTAACGTTGTTATAGCCTGTTGGCCCGGTAAATGCTGTAAGCAGCGTCCGGGCCATAGCGGGCGGGACTGGTGTCGGTACAGCCAGTCTCTGCGTCATGCCGGCTGCAAAAGTGATAAAGCAACGCCGGGCGGATGCCATCTTGCACAGGCAATAACGCAGCGCCAGTTCGCATGCTTTCCTATGCCGTCTTCGTTTCCAGCGCCTGCTGAAGCGAGGCATCCACCAGATAGTAAATCTGTGAGTCCTTCAGCGACCCGTCGAGCAGCACGGTGCTCCAGTGCGATTTGTTAAGGTGTTCGCTGGGTACAACATCATCATGCTTTTCACGCAGTAAATCCGCCAGCGCAGGCGTTGCTTTTAGCGCCACGGCAGGCCGTCCGTTGACCTCATGCACCATCGCAAACAGCACGTCATCCACTTTAATTTGCGTTGCCTTCCAGTTGCTATTAACAGTTTGCTCCGCTCCCGGCTTATCCATGCAGTAAGACAGAAGATCCGATACGTTCATGTTATTCCCCTTGTAGCGTAGCGATAATGCGGCGACTGCCGCCTTGATTACGATGCTCGCCCAGCCAGATGCCTTGCCAAGTGCCCAGCAGCAATTTCCCACGGCTTACCGGCAGCGTTAGCGAAACGCCCAGCGATGAGGACTTGATATGCGCTGGCATATCGTCTGCGCCTTCGTAATCGTGTTCATAACGTGCATTTTCCGGCACCTGACGCAGAAAATGGTTTTCCATATCGCTTCTGACCGTAGGATCGCAATTTTCATTCAGCGTCAGCGAGGCGGAGGTATGCTGCAACAGCAGATGCAACAGCCCTACCTGTACATCGCCAAGTCGTCGCAGCTCCTGCGTTATTTCATCCGTAATCAGATGAAAACCTCGGGTTTTAGGGTTCAGGGTAAGCGTTTGCTGATACCACATTGTGATGCTCCTTAGCTGAGTGAGTCCCGTTAAGTGTGCAGCAAGCGGCCAAAAGGTAAACCCGAAACGGCAAAAAGAGTGCTGCTCTGACTCAATGGTTTAAAGCAGATGACGTAACAAAGCCGTCGCTACTACGCTAATCACTACAACAGGTAACAGGGAAAAGCGCATCGCAGCCAGCAGAGAAATAGCTAACGCCAGCAGATCTGCCGGACTGGTCGTCACAAAGTGAGGCGCAACGATCGTAATCAGGACACAGCCGGGCGCGGCTTCCATGATTGCTTTGGTACGGGCGCTAAGCACTCTGTCACGCAACAACAGGTAGCCCGCGATACGCGTCAGATAAGTAGTTGCGGCCATTAATACAATAGTCAGTAACGTCAGGCTCATGAAACTTTCCTGTTCAGCAGCAGGATGGCAATAATGCCGCTGGCCGCGCCAACCGGCACGTAGGCGGCACCGGGAAAATAGTGATAGGTTGCGCCTGCGCAAATCAGGCTTACCAGCCACGGCAAACCGGAGCGAAAGCCTTTCCACATACCTTTCAGCAGAACCAGAAAAACGGCCGGAAACGCCATATCAAACCCCCAGCGCGTGATATCCCCTAACACTGGCCCAACAATTACGCCCAGCCCGGTGGCAAATATCCATGTAAACCAAAGCGACCCCGCCACACCGGCATAAAAACCCGTATTGAACGAAGGATAAAGGCCTGCCGCTCTGCGTCTGGCGACATCCGTTATGCTCATAGCCCAGCTTTCATCACACATCAGGAAAAGCGCGAAAAGCGCTTTACGCGGCGGCAGATGTGCCAGAGAAGGAGCCAGCGCCGCGCCCATCAACAGATGGCGGCTATTGACCAGCAGAGTGACCAGCACAATAGTCAGCAGAGGCGGTGGCGAAGCCCACAGCGCTACAGCCGCAAACTCCGAACCGCCAGCGAAGTTTAGCCCTGTCATTAACGTCAGGTTAAACAGCGAGAACCCCTGCTGCTGCGCCTGCGCACCAAGCAAGAGACCAAATGGCAGTATGCCAATAAGAATGGGAAGAGTGGCAAGCATGCCACGCCATACTTCTTCAGAAAAAGAGCGTTCGGACAACGCCTGAGAGTTGCTGCTGGACATAAACGGTCTCCGTATGAGCCGTTTAGTATATAAAAATTGTATGAGGTTGGGTTGTTATCGTTCGGTTAATATTTATCGCCGTAGGCCGGTGGGGACGAGAAAAGATGGCCACAGTCAGAACGACGGTGGCCAGAAAAAATTACATCACCGCAGCAAAAGCCTCGGCAACCTGATGCACGTTATCACTGTTCAGGCCAGCCACACACATACGTCCGCTGGCGATCAGGTAGATACCGAACTCGTCGCGCAGGCGATCGACCTGCGCCGCGCTCAGGCCGGTATAGCTGAACATGCCGCGCTGCTTTAACAGATAGTCAAAGTTTTTGCCCGGCACCGCCGTAGTCAGCACGTCCACCAGCGCCTGACGCATCGTGGAAATACGCACGCGCATCGCCTCAACTTCCGCCAGCCAGTCCGCTTTCAGCTGTGCATCATTCAGCACGCAGGCAACGACCTGTGCGCCAAAGTTTGGCGGGCTTGAATAGTTGCGGCGCACGGTAGCTTTTAACTGACCAAGCACGCGGGAGGCTTCTTCTGCATCCTCACAGACCACGGACAGGCCACCGACGCGCTCGCCATATAGCGAGAAAATTTTAGAAAAAGAGTTGCTGACCAGCGCAGGCAAACCGGCGGCGGCAATAGCGCGGATCGCATAGGCATCCTCTTCCATTCCGCTACCAAAACCCTGATAGGCGATATCCAGGAACGGGATAAGGTCGCGCTCTTTTAGCACTTCCGTCACGTTGTCCCACTGCTCGTTAGTCAGATCGGCACCGGTCGGGTTATGACAGCACGGATGCAGCAGTACGATACTCTGCGGCGGCAGCGTTTTCAGCGCGGCAACAAGCTCTTCGAACTTCACGCCGTTAGTGGCATCGTCATACCACGGATAGGTATTTACCTGGAAACCTGCGCCGGAAAAGATGGCGATATGGTTTTCCCAGGTTGGGTTACTGACCCAAACCTGAGATCCCGGAAAATAGGCCTTCAGGAAATCAGCGCCAACCTTCAGCGCGCCGGAGCCGCCAACGGTCTGGATGGTGGCGATACGTCCCGCTTTCAGTGCCGGATGATCCTGACCAAACAGCAAAGGCGCTACCGCACTGCGATATGCCGGCAAACCTTCCATCGGTAAATAGAGAGAGGCGTCGTGCGCCTGGGCATTCAGACGTGCTTCTGCGGCGGCAACCGCCTTCAGCTGTGGGATAACGCCCTGTCCGTCATAGTAAAGCCCGATACTCAGGTTAACTTTATGCGGGCGCGTATCCTGCTTATAGGTTTCCATCAGGGAAAGAATTGGATCGCCAGCGTAGGCGTCGACGTTTTGAAACACGGTGAAAATCTCCATTGATAAGTTAGGTCAGGCTGCCACGGCAACGGACGCCTTGCCTTTGTCATTCTTCAGACAGAATAGCGGCCAGGACGGTGGTTCATCGCAATAATCAGATTGAGGATCGCTGCGCCCGCGATGGAGGCCGCCAGCATCGGCAGCGACACCACAAACAGCGAGGCCAGCACCACGCAGGTATCAACCGCCATTTGCAGCTTTCCGGCACGGATACCGTAACGATCCTGCAGCCACAGCGCCAGAATATTTATGCCGCCCAGGCTAGCCTTGTGCCGAAACAATACTATAAACCCGACGCCCATGACGACGTTACCGAACAGTGTCGCATAAAAGGGATCCAGCGCGGAAAAATGGATAAAAAGCGGATGCAGGTGGCTGAACAGCGACACCAGCCCAACCGCGCAAAAGGTTTTGACCGTGAAAGCCCAGCCCATTCTGCGTGCAGCCAGCCAGTAAAACGGCAGATTAATCAGAAAGAAAGCCACGCCAAAAGAAGTATGGGTCAGATAGCTGATAAGAAAGGCGACACCGGCGGTGCTGCCGGTTAACGCTCCGGCGCTTTTCAAAAGCATCACGCCAAAAGAAACCATTAACGTGCCAAACAGTAGTGCAAGCGCATCTTCGACAAAGGTATGCGGGATGCTGGCGGGCTGAACGACATTATCCATGATGCTGATCCTCCGGGAAATAACCTTATTTCCAGCAAAAAGCGCACCACTTTACCCATGAAAAATCTATATTTTCAAAGGATTGATTAACTTACTGATAAACCAGCAATTAAATTTTCTGCTTTGTGCATGGAAACACTGAAAAACAGAAATGACGTGCATGAAATTTGCTTTTACTGCACAGATTACGCATTAGGCCAGGTTTACGTGCACCAGATTGATCCACAGCGCCCCGAAACAGCTCTTTAAGCACAGCCTGGCGTCATCATGCCGTTTTCTTTCAGACGGCTAAGCACCACGGACGTTTTCACATGCGACACGCTTTTGTGCCCCGCCACCAGCTGGCTGATTAAAGCGCTTAAACCTGCCAGATCGGCCACGGCGACCTTTAACAGATAGTCAGCGTCGCCCGTGGTTTTATAGGCGTCCACAATAGCTGACTGCCCGGCGACCATATGGTGGAAGCTGTCGACGTACTCTTCGGTGTGGTTGATAAGGCGAACTTCGATCAGGCCAATCATGCCCAGGCCAACCGCATCGGGCGATAGCCGGGCATGGTAGCCGAGGATCAGCCCGGCCTGTTCAAGATTGATACGACGACGGGAGCATTGGGAAGCAGAAAGCCCGACTAAATCGCTCAACTCCTGATTGGTCAGGCGGCCGTTGCTTTCCAGTAAGGTCAATATCTTGAGATCATAATCATCAATCTGGGTCATTATTCGTCCGGCGGCTAAGCATTTCCTGCCGGACAGATAACCCCAGTTGCCGCTCTGTTGTCCAACACTATTTTATTCGTCGTCGTACTGCGGCCCGGCGTAGTTGTCAAAGCGCGACCACTGGCCGTTAAAGGTCAGGCGGACCGTCCCGATAGGACCGTTACGCTGCTTGCCCAGAATGATTTCCGCAATGCCTTTCAGATCGCTGTTCTCGTGATAAACCTCGTCACGATAGATAAACATAATCAGGTCGGCATCCTGCTCGATAGAGCCGGACTCACGCAGATCCGAGTTGACCGGGCGTTTATCCGCACGCTGCTCAAGAGAACGGTTAAGCTGCGACAGCGCCACCACCGGCACCTGCAACTCTTTAGCCAACGCCTTTAGCGAGCGGGAGATTTCTGCAATTTCCAGCGTACGATTATCGGAAAGCGCCGGCACGCGCATCAGCTGCAGGTAGTCGATCATAATCATGCTCAGCCCGCCGTGCTCGCGGAAAATACGGCGCGCGCGCGAACGTACTTCCGTTGGCGTCAGGCCGGACGAATCATCGATAAACATGTTCTTTTTCTCCAGCAGAATACCCATCGTGCTGGAGATACGCGCCCAGTCCTCGTCGTCGAGCTGGCCGGTACGAATACGTGTCTGATCGACGCGCGAAAGGGAAGCCAACATACGCATCATCAGCTGTTCGCCGGGCATCTCCAGGCTGAAGATCAGCACCGGTTTATCCTGCAGCATCGCCGCATTTTCGCAGAGGTTCATGGCAAATGTGGTTTTACCCATCGACGGACGAGCCGCGACAATAATCAGATCCGAACGCTGCAGGCCAGCGGTTTTCTTATTCAGATCCTGATAACCGGTATCCACGCCGGTTACCCCATCGTGCGGCGTCTGATAGAGCGATTCGATCCTGGAGATCGTCGCTTCCAGAATTTGATCGACGCTTTTTGGCCCTTCATCCTTGTTGGCGCGATTTTCTGCGATCTGGAAAACGCGTGATTCGGCCAGATCCAACAAGTCTTCACTGGAACGACCCTGCGGATCGTAACCGGCATCAGCGATCTCATTTGCCACCGCGATCATTTCGCGGACAACTGCACGTTCACGCACGATATCGGCATAGGCACCAATATTCGCCGCACTTGGCGTATTTTTAGATAGCTCGGCCAGATAAGCAAAGCCGCCAACCATGTTCAGCTCGCCCTTGGTTTCCAGGGATTCTGAAAGCGTGATCAGATCGATAGGCTTGCTCATTTCCAGCAGGCGCTGCATTTCGCTGAAGATCATGCGGTGCGGACGACTGAAAAAGTCCTGCGCCACCACGCGCTCGGACACGTTATCCCAGCGTTCGTTATCCAGCATCAGTCCGCCCAACACGGATTGCTCCGCTTCCAGAGAATGGGGCGGCAGCTTCAGCCCTTCCATTTGCCGGTCGCGCGGCTCACGGTTTTCATTGGATTTGTTGGTGGGTTTATTTCCTGCCATAGTGATGTAATACCTTGTGTGGGGACGCGCCAGTATACCCGTTTGGCGACCTTTCGTCCTCCCCGAATGACGCCGAATCAACAGGAGTGACCATGCCAAAACGTATACAAATCAGCCAGCACGGCGGGCCGGAAGTGATGCAGGTGATTGACGTTGCCATGCCTGAACCAGCGGCGGGCGAAGTGGTAGTTGAGAACAAGGCCATCGGCATCAATTACATTGATACCTATGTACGCAGCGGGCTTTATCCGGCCTCTTTGCCCTGTGGACTGGGCACGGAAGCGGCAGGCATAGTAAAAAGCGTGGGTGAAGGCGTGACGATGGTAAAAGCGGGCGATCGCGTGGTCTATGCACAATCTGCTCTCGGCGCTTACAGCGAGTATCATGCCGTTGCAGCCGATAAGCTGGCTATCTTGCCTGACAGTATCTCTTTTGAACAGGCGGCGGCTTCGTTTCTGAAAGGCCTGACCGTACATTATCTGCTGCGCCAGACTTATGTCGTGCAGCCGGATGAAACTTTCCTTTTCCAGGCGGCGGCCGGCGGCGTGGGACTGATAGCCTGCCAGTGGGCGAAAGCGCTGGGCGCGCATCTGATAGGCACCGTAGGCTCGGCGGAAAAAGCGGCCAGAGCGCAAGAGGCTGGGGCCTGGGCCACCATTAACTACCGTGAAGAAGACGTAGCGAAACGCGTGCTGGAACTGACCAACGGCAAGAAAGTGCGCGTTGTTTACGATTCGGTAGGTAAAGATACCTGGGAAGCTTCTCTGGACTGCTTACAGCGGCGGGGTTTGATGGTCAGCTTTGGCAATTCGTCAGGCCCGGTTAGCGGCGTAAATCTGGCCATTCTTAACCAGAAAGGTTCGCTGTATGTTACCCGTCCCTCTTTGAACGGCTATATCACTACAGCGGACGCGTTGACTCAGGCCAGCAACGAGCTGTTTTCGCTGATTGCCAGCGGCGCGATTAAGGTAGATGTGCCGGAGCAGCAGAAGTTCGCGCTGACGGATGCTCAGCAGGCGCATAAAACGCTGGAAAGCCGCGTCACGCAGGGTTCCAGCCTGCTTATCCCCTGATTCGCTTCTCGCGTTTCAGATGCCGGAAATAAGCTGGGCTTCCCGAAGGAAGCCCATTTTTCTTTTTTATAGTTCGCGCTGTTTGTAGGGTCAGCGGCGATGAATTTTGGAAATTCAGTGGAGCCATCCTGGCAGAATTGATAAGTAAAAAATATGCTTAATTGCAAAATCATCTATGAAAACTGTCAGGTTGTGATCGATACCGCATTACAGTCTGCAACTTTGTCGACAACGCATTGATATTAGCGAGATATCCAACGCTTTGTTGTTGCCGACGGCTTTTTATAGGCGCGATAAATCCATACAACGGCCACGGCAAGCGCCAGCCATGGCAGCATTTTAACCACCATCATTAGCAATCCCGCAAACATCATCACCACGCTGGCAACGATTACCGCCAGGATAATACCCAGTAGAGAAACGCCGGTGAGTTGCAGCATGACAAAGAAGCCGAGAACAAAGAAAATTTCCATTAGCGTACTCCTGATTAAAGATATTCTTCTTTATTACAAGATGCGTGCCAGGTTTCTGTTTATCTAAGATATTGAAAATAATGCGGATAATGAAAAGGACTACCGGCGACGTAGTCAATATCGTCACTACCTGGCGCGATATTGACCAGGTTTTGAGAAAACAGATTGTCTGGCACCGAGCCCGAGGTCTTGCTTAACGGACTTAGTCGCCTGACCAGCAACAATAGCCGTAGCACCCATAACGATTCACAGGCTAACAGCGATGCCACATTAATACTTATAGCGACTCAGCCGCTTAACCAGTAACAAGAGCTACAGCACACGTAACGATTTACAGGCTAATAACGATGCCGCATTAATACTTACAGCGACTCAGCCGCTTGACCAGTAACAAGAGCTACAGCACACGTAACGATTTACAGGCTAATAACGATGCCGCATTAATACTTACAGCGACTCA
>NZ_JAHSPF010000010.1 GCF_019132875.1 Erwinia phyllosphaerae | reverse complement strand
TTGTTCGGGAAGAGGGAATTAAGGTGCTGCTCGTTGTTGGGGAAGAGGAAATTAAGGTGCCGTTCGTTGTTCGGGAAGAGGGAATTAAGGTGCTGCTCGTTGTTGGGGAAGAGGAAATTAAGGTGCCGTTCGTTGTTCGGGAAAAGGAGATCAAAGTGCTGCTCGTTGTCCGGGAAAAGCAAATCAAGATGCTGTCGTTGTTCTGTAAGGGTGATGAAGCTTATTGCTCGCGCTACTAAAAAAAGGCGGCCGCAAGGCCGCAAGGTAGGACACAGATAAAACCGAGGAAAAGGGTATAAGTCCTTACGTGGCTAGTGAGCTATGCTGGTCCAGGCCAGAAAGCACTCTCTTTTGAAAAATAAAATTTTGAGAGGCACAGGCTTTGGCATAACGACTGCTACCTGTGCCTGTGCCTGTGCCTGTGCCTGTAACTGTAACTGTAACTGTAACTGTAAACCGTTTCCGCTATGCTTTAAGGCTTTGCAGATATTTAACTCCTGGACGCTTCCAGCTGAGCATAGCTCGTACCGTAACGCTGTTATGCCTGCAGCAGCTCAATGCTCTGACGCAGTTCCCGTTCAATATCCGCCGCGCTCCAGTTTTCCATTGCCGAGGAAAAAGGCTCAAAAGCATAAATGCCGCGATAGCCCATACGTTCCAGCCTTTGAACCTGGGCCACGCTGTTAAGCAAGTCGCCTTTGCTTAACATAATTCGTTCTTCGTCAGTCAGTTCTGCCGTTGGGCGCGCATCTTCCACGCCAGAAAGATGTACCAGGCCAATCCCGTTAATGTCGATGCCCTTTTCAAACTCTTCTTCCGCTTTTTCATAAAGATGATGATGGAACGTATCCAGCACCAGGCGGAAAGGCACGCCCGCATCACGAATCAGCGCCTGGCTATGTACCGCCGAACGTAGCGAGCTAATCGGAAAGCCGAGCGGCTCGACCAGGCCTTCCACACCATACTTTTCAAACAGCGGGGCCAGGGTTTTCAGCGCGCTGATGGTTTCTTCTGCATCAACCGGCGTGCCGTCGTTTAACGGACAGAGAACCAGTGCTTTAGCACCGATACCTTCAGCATCTTTCAGCAGCGCCTCTGTTTTTGCCAGAAGCGCATCATCAATCTGGTTAAACGGATAGACAGCATTAATGGTGACAATTTCCAGGCCATAGCGCTGCGCCAGCTCGCGCACTGCGCTATGGCTAAGGTTATCCGTCACCTTACCGCTGCGCATATCGTTACGCAGTTCGACTTTATGCAGCCCCAGTCCGTGGACCAGCTGGAAAAATTGCTCAATGCTGAGAGCGGGCGCAATTTTACGGTTAACACAGAAACGGGTTGGATCGATGGCCATCTTGCTGCTCCTGCAGAATAAGAAATAAGGCTGAATAATGAGTGAGGGCGCAGACCCCGGCATGTCGTCCGGCCTTATCTTGCCAGTTCCGCCACCCGTCACGTTCAATTTCACTAAGAAAACATTTATTTCATATTAGTGGAATGATGAAATTTAAATTTTTGGATCTTTCTCGCAAAATTTCGTTTTTCCGCATCGGGACTTACGTTGTAGTAGCCGTTCTTACAGCTGAAAAAACAAAATGCTATCGGCCAGGAAAGTGGAGTATTACGGTGATCCCAGCGCTATTTCTGGTTTTTTCTTTTGCTCGCCACAAAGGGATAAGCCCGCGTTCGTCAATGTGCTGCCGGTAAAAAATGCGATCCACGCCGCTAAAAATGGATTTTCTAAAGTGGAGTATTTGAAAAATTTATTCCAATATAATACTGTCATTGCACGCATTTGGGAGTTGTCCGGTCGGATTGCCAGCTGAACAAGCGGCTATCCGCAGGAATACATACATTAAAGAGGCCAGAACATGACTACTACAGGAAACTTTATCGGCGGAAAAACGTCTCTGAGCGCCAGCAATGAAACTATTCCGATTTACGATCCGGCAACCGGTAAACCAGTGCGTGAATTGACGCAAAGCTCGGCGGAAGAAGTCAGACAAGCTATTGAAGTTGCGCATAATGCGTTTGATGGCTGGTCACGTACTTCGCCACTGCGCCGCGCACGCGTGCTGTTCAACTTTAAAGCCCTGATGGAACAGCACCGTGACGAGCTGGCCGCACTGATCGTGAGCGAGCACGGCAAAGTCTGGTCAGATGCGCTGGGTGAGTTGACGCGTGGTATGGAAGTCGTCGAGTTTGCCTGCGGTATTCCTCATCTGATTAAAGGCGAGAACTCTGCGGATGTTGCCACCGGTGTGGATAGCTACTCGTTGATGCAGCCGCTGGGCGTGGTCGCGGGCATTACGCCATTCAACTTCCCGGCAATGGTACCGCTGTGGATGTTCCCGATTGCGCTGGCCTGCGGCAACACCTTTGTCCTGAAGCCGCCAGCGCTGGACCCGTCAGCTTCTGTTCGTATGGCCGAGCTGCTGACCGAAGCTGGTCTGCCGGACGGCGTGTTTAACGTTGTTCACTGTTCTAACGAAGATGCCGAACAGCTTTATACCAATCCGCTTGTTCAGGCGGTCAGTTTTGTCGGTTCTTCTGGCGTAGCGGAACATATTTATAAAACCGCCAGCGCACACGGCAAACGCGTCCAGGCCTTTGGCGCGGCGAAAAACCACGCGATTGTTATGCCGGATGCCGATCTTGATGCAACGGTAAACGCCATTATGGGCGGTGCATTTGGTTCCGCGGGCGAACGGTGTATGGCGCTGCCGGTAGTGGTAGCAGTGGGCGATGACACTGCTGACAAACTGATTGCTGCCCTGACGCCGCTGGTAAAAGCATTGCGTGTGGGGCCGGGCATACAAAAAGGCAGTGAAGAAAACGAGATGGGGCCGGTAGTTTCCGCTGCGCATCAGAAGAAAGTGCTGGGCTATATTGATAAAGGTGTGGAAGAAGGGGCGAAGCTGGTGGTGGACGGCCGCAACTTCCAGGTACCGGGCCATGCTGAAGGCTACTACGTTGGCGGCACGCTGTTCGATAACGTTACGTCCGATATGGTTATCTGGCGTGAAGAGATCTTTGGACCGGTATTGAGCATTATGCGTGCGCCAGATTATGCCACGGCGCTGGAATTAGTTAACAGTCATGAGTTTGGCAACGGTAGCGCTATTTTTACCAGTAACGGCCACATCGGACGCGACTTTGTCCGTGAGGTTCAGGCAGGCATGGTGGGCGTTAACGTACCCGTTCCGGTGCCAATGGCGTTCCATAGCTTTGGCGGCTGGAAACGCTCCGTGTTTGGCGCGTTAAACGTACACGGACCAGATGGCGTGCGTTTTTATACCCGCATGAAAACCGCCACCGTGCGCTGGCCGAGCGGACAGAAAACCGTTTCTGAATTCAGCATGCCAACGCTGGGATAACGATAAGGAGACGCAATATGTCATTGCTGTCTAAAGCACAAAGGCCTGATGCGCAGGGACGTATTCAGCAGGTTACGCCAGAAAGCGCCAGCTGGCGCTATGTTGGCTTCGAAGCTTATCAGCTGAAGCAGGGGCAAACTATTCAGCTTGAAAGCGGTGATAAAGAGCTGTGTCTGGTGTTGATTGCCGGACTGGCATCGGTAAAAACTCGTCATGCCGAGTTCCCTGATATCGGTAAGCGGATGTCGCCCTTTGAACGCACGCCGCCGTACTCTGTGTATGTGCCGCATCATGACAAAGTAGAAGTTCGTGCCGACTCCGATCTGGAACTGGCAGTCTGCAGCGCGCCGGGCAGCGGTAATCTGCCCGCACGGTTGATTACGCCGGCAGATGTGGGCGTCGAAAAACGGGGCAAAGGGCGTAACAAACGTCTGGTGCATAATATTCTGCCTGACGACAGGCCTGCCGATAGCCTGCTGGTGGTAGAAGTTTATACGGACGAAGGCGATACCAGCTCTTACCCGAGCCACAAGCACGATCAGGAAAACTCAGAGACGGAAACCTATCTGGAAGAGACTTACTATCACCGTTTCGATCCGGAACAGGGATTTGCTCTGCAGCGCGTCTATACGGATGACCGCTCCCTGGATGAGTGTATGGCTGTCTATAACCATGATGTGGTCACGGTACCGCGAGGCTATCATCCGGTAGCGACTATTGCGGGCTATGACAACTACTACCTGAACGTCATGGCTGGTCCGGTTCGTCTGTGGAAGTTTAGCTGGGAAAAAGATCATTCCTGGGTAAACAGTGAAGCGTATCCACGTAAATAGAGCATTTTAGCGAAACGTGTTTACGGTAAGCCGAGCATTTTAGCGAAGCATACCCGTGTAAACAGGGCTTCTCAGTAAAGCGTGCTCATATATGCAGGGTATCTCAGTAAAGCGTGCTCATATATGCCGGGCGTCTTAGTAAAGCTGCTCGCATATGCAGGGTATCTCAGTAAAGCGTGCTCATATATGGCGGGTGTCTCAGTAATGCATGCTCGCATATGCAGGGTATCTCAGTAATGCATGCTCCCGTAAGCAGGGCGTCTTTCAGAGCAATGTTTTCTTTGTGAATGCATCAACGATACAGAGTTTGCCCGTCCTTTAATAAAGGGGTGGCGCTAGTCACCCCTTTTTGTTAGCGCTGGCTATTCGACTTCTTTCTGCCTCTGCTCGCGGGCACGACGCAGCAGTAGCCACATTCTGACTGTTCTGACCGCTACGGTACGTGCGGCAGTAGATTGCGTAGTCGGCTCTTCCGGGGCGCAGTCTGCGCAGGTGCGTTGCTGAAGATGGGCGCCTTTGCCATTTAAAATCAGATTCGCCACAATCGCCACGCAAGTGCCAAGCGTAATACCGCTGTGCAGGAACATTTTCGCCATTTCAGGAAGCTGCGCGAAAAGCTGCGGTACCAGCACGGGCATTAACCCTAAACCCAGCGTCAGCGCGACAACCATACCGTTATTGTTATTACGGTAGTTCACTTCGCCCAGCGTCCGAATCCCGGAAACCGCTACCATCCCGAACATCACCACGCCAGCACCGCCCAGTACGGGTTTCGGTACGATAACAACCAGGGCTGCCATTTTGGCAAAAAGCCCCATCAGGATCAGAATGCAGCCGGAAACCGCTACGACAAAGCGGCTTCGGATCCCGGTTAACCCAATCAGACCGACGTTTTGTGCAAAGGCCGCATAAGGGAAAAGATTAAAAAAACTACCGCAGAAGGTTGCCAGGCCGCAGGCTAACAACCCCTTTTTCAGGGTTTCCCTGTCTGCTTTGCGCCCTACCATTTCACCTGTTGCCATCATTGATGACATGGTTTCTACCATAACGACAACCATAACCATCGACAGCAGCAAAACAGGTACCAGGTGAAACTCAGGCAGAGCAAACTGCACTGGAACGGGAATATTAAACCACGGGCTAAGGGTTATGCGGCTGAAATCGAGCGTATCGACGAAGTACCACAGCGTTGAGCCAACGACCAGCCCAATCAGCACGGCAATATTTTTGAGCAGGCCGGAACCAAACGTATAAATATTCAGGATGATAACCAGCGTCAACGCAGCCATAGCCAGCGAGGTCACGCTGCCGAAGCTGGCCATCTCGCTGTTGCCGCCGCCGATCCAGCCGCCCGCTACCGGCATAATAGAAAGGCCGATCAGCGTGACAATAGACCCCATTACCACCTTAGGGAAAAAACGAACCAGTCGACAAATCCAGGGCGCGCTGAGCAGCGTAAAGGCACCGGCAATCATCACCGCACCAGATATACCGCCCATGCCATACTCTTTGCCTATTAACACCAGCGGTATTAGCGCAGCGAAAGTACAGCCCTGAACAACCGGCAGGCGGCAGCCTAGCCAGCGCCCGGCACCCAGCGTTTGCAGTAGTGTGGCAAGGCCGCAGACCACTAAATCACAGCTGATTAACACAACAATTTGCGCATCGGTCATGCCTAATGCCGCGCCTACGACCAGCGGAACGGCAACGGCCCCGGCATACATAACCAGCACGTGCTGCAGGCCATAGAGGATCATCTGCCCGACGGGCAGTATCCGATCGACGGGTAGAACGGAAGTCTGAAGCGGCTGATGAATCACGGATGTATCCATTAC
Source organism: Erwinia phyllosphaerae (assembly GCF_019132875.1). Classification (GTDB taxonomy): domain Bacteria; phylum Pseudomonadota; class Gammaproteobacteria; order Enterobacterales; family Enterobacteriaceae; genus Erwinia; species Erwinia phyllosphaerae. The sequence continues at coordinate 184,318 of NZ_JAHSPF010000010.1, read as the reverse complement.
TCTCTCCCTTACGGCCAGGCCATCCCTGGCTACGATTCGAAGGCGTTCACAGTTTTGCCATGTTTTGCCATAGTCGTTCGGCAGCCTGGCGTGCTTTGGCATAAAGCGGTTCTGATTCAAAGGGGAAATGACGGTCCTGGTATACCATTCGGCCGGCAACCATTACGCTGTTTACCGCCGCGCTGTTTATGCCAAAGGCCAGATGACCCGCCAGGTTTTCTGCCTGTAGCGGCGTGGGGGAAACATAATCGCAGATGGTAAGATCGGCGGTATAGCCCACCGCCAGTTGGCCAAATGGCTGAGCAAAATTACGCTCCAGCAAAATGTTGCCGTTATGCAACATACGCAGAAAACTATCGGGCCATAGCGGGCCGCCCGCATCGCGATGTTTAAAATAAGCAAATTTCAGCTCTTCAAACATATCGGCACCAATACCGTCAGTGCCTAACGCCGCCAGCTGGTAATCAGGCAAACGATGGTTATAGCCAACATGGTTATTCATATTGGAACGCGCATTATGTACCAGACAGGCCTGGCGCTGATTCAACAGGGCAACCTCTGCGGGCGAAAGCCAGAGCGCGTGGGCAATCAGCGTTTTTTCATCCAGCAGACCAAATTTATCCAGGCGCACAATCGGGTCCATACCGTACTTATCGTGGCTGTGCGAAACATCATAGCTATCCTCTGCCACATGTATGTGCAGGCCGCGACCTGTTTCCCGCCTCGCTTCGGCCAGCATCGACAAACCGCTGTCCGGTACGGTAAAGGGAGCGTGGGCACCCAGGTGACATTCAACCAGGCGTTCCTGAACGCCTTTATCACGCTGTGCATCGATCAGGTGCGCAAAAGCTACGTTTTCTTCCACGCCCGCTTCCAGCTCGCGTAAACCAAAATTACGATCCGTTGTTTCAAAGCAGGTCATTCCGCGCAATCCGGCCTCTATAAAACCGCGCCGCAGGATCGCCAGCGATCCTTTGATAAAATTTGGGGAGGCATGATGATCGATAACGGCAGTACAGCCGTGACGAATGGCTTCCAGTGAACAGATCAGGCCGCTGTAATAAAGGGACTCTTCATCCAGCGCTCGATCCAGCCGCCACCAGAGGTTTTTCAGCGTTGAGATAAAATCCGGGCAGGGGGCTATCGGTGCCAGAATGCCGCGCGAAAGGCCAGAGTAGAAGTGGTTGTGCGCGCAAACCAGCCCGGGCATTACCAGCTTGCCGTGCAGACAGATAATTTCCGCCTGCGGATAGAGCGCTGACAGACTGCTGCCGATGGCAATAATTCTGTCGCCCTCGATGACAATATCGCTATTGTGCTCAACTCGGCAGGGGTGGAAATTTACAAGGGTACAATTTTTTAATAACAGCATGATTATTCCTCCACGCTGCCGAGCAAATAAGCGTGATGCTGGCGCGTATAGCTGATAATCCGCGCCATATCATGCAGTTCGTCAGGTACCTCAGCGATTTCTCCCTGCCTGTCGACCTTAAGCTGCCAGACGCGATTGTTAAGGCGAACCTGAACGTTTTGTCGATGGAGTACAAAGCCCGGATTAGTACTGTTCTCGAAGTCGTCCTGGCGGCTAAAAAGGGTAATTTTGTCTTTATAAGGTTTGCCTCGCCACGGGCAGAACTGGGCGCAGTTGCCGCATTCATTGCAGAACGCGTCCAGATGCAGAATTTGCTGGCGGCTGTTAAAACCCGGTACGGCAAGCGCAACGTTGGCACGATTAGGGCAGACGTCCACACACCTGGCGCACACGTAGTTACATTCCAGACAGCGAGCGGCTTCCTGACGGGCGAATGCATCTGGCTGACCCACGTCGATCTGCCGCACTGCTACCACGCCACGCCGACGATATATTGCCGTTGGGTCGCTATTCAGCCAGCGCTTGTTTTCATCGTTGTGATGAATGTTTTCCCGCTTAAGGATGGTGCGAGTCGCCTTACGTGCGCCACCAATGGCGGCAACAACAGAGGCTGGTCCACTTTGCACGTCGCCAATCAGAAAAACGTCTGGCAGACGCGTTTCCAGCGTATGGGGATCAACTTCTACGCTGCCGGAAGCGGCAAGGGGTAAGCCGATGCGCTGTAAAATTTCGTTATCTGCCTGTTCGCCGGTAGCGGCGATGAGCGCGTCAAAACGTCGGCTTAACGTTTGCCCGGTCGCAACCGGACGACGGCGGCCCTGTTCATCAGGTTCTCCGGGCTGCATAACACGGAGCAGCAGTTCGCCGTCGGCCTTAAAGCTTTCTGGATTCACCAGCGTCATAAACTGCACGCCGTCGCGTTTTGCTTCCGCAATCTCTTCCGGCCAGGCGGGCATATCCTGCTCTTCACGGCGATATAACAGGGTAACTGACCTGACGCCAGGAACTCTTAGCGCGGCCCTGGCGCAATCCATCGCCGTATTGCCTGCGCCAACAACGGCGATCTCGCCCTGAATGGCAGCAGGTGTATTTTGCTGATTGAATGCCTGAAGAAACTCAAAGGGTTTAAATATGTGCGGATTATCACCGGTCAGCGACAGCGCGTTATTTTTACCGGCACCGATGCCAATGCAAATATAGGTGAAGCCCTGCTGGCGTAGCTGCCCAATAGTCAGATGCGGATCGCAGTCAAAAACGAACCTTACGCCGTGATCGGCAATGAACTTAATATCCTGTTCAATCAGGCTGGCGGGAATGCGAAAGCGAGGAACAATATGTTGCACCACGCCGCCGGGGCCAGCTTCTCGCTCAAACAGCGTTACCGGATGACCTGCACGCGCCAGAAAATAAGCGGCGGCCAGACCTGCCGGCCCGGCACCCATTACCGCAACGGGATGTCGGTTGCCCGAACCCGCCGGTTTATGCCAGCGCTGACGGTAGGCTTGCCAGCCCTTTTCCAGCACGATTTTTTTGATTGCGCGAATGTTCAAAGCGTTATCGTAATCAAGGCGGGTACAGTTGTTCTGACACTGATGATCGCAAATATGGCCGGTAATGGCCGGTAGCGCGTTACGCTGATAGATCAGCTCCAGCGCCTCAACGTAGCGGCCTTCTCCCGCCAGACGAAGGTATTCCGGAATATCCTGGCTAATGGCGCAGGCGGTGACGCAGGGCGCGACGTAGCAGTCGGTCAACGGCAGCGGTTCGCCGGTATCGATCTGTTCACGAGATTTCCAGGACTTTTGTGCCCACTCAGCGGTTAGCGCTTCCTCAGCCAGCTTTTTCAATCGCGGAACATCAATATGCCGTTGCTGCCAGCCCGGATTTGTTTCGAGCAGCTGCGCGCAGGTTTTCATTCGCAGATAGCCGCCGGGTTTTAGCAAATCGGTGGCCATTGTCACTGGTTGAATACCGGTCGCGAAGATTTCAGCAATATTGTACTGGCTGGCCCCACCGGAGTAAGAGATGGGCAACTTCCCGGCAAAATGTTCAGACAGCAATGCCGCAACGTTAATGGATAGCGGATAAAGTGCGCGGCCTGACATATACATCTCTTCACCCGGTAAGCGATGTTTATGGTTGCGAGCGCCCAGCGTATTGGTCAGCTTCACGCCGAAGACGCGTTGTTTCTCGCGCCCCAGCGCCAGAAGCCGCTCCAGCATACCCAGCGCCTGCGCTAACGGCAGGTCGTGACTAAAGGACTCTTCGCTCAGTGAAACATAGTCAAAGCCGTTGTTATCCAGAATTTCCCTGACGCGCGCATAGCCCAGCAGCGTAGGATTAAGTTTGACAAAGGTATGCAGCTGCTTCTCCGTCAGCATATAGCGGCAGATTGACTCGATTTCGTCAGGGGGGCACCCGTGCATGGTCGAAAGGGTTACGCTGTTGACCATACGGCTGGAGATACGCGGTAATAAGGCCTGCAAATCGGGCGGGTTGGCTTTTTTCAGCAGCTGCCAGCGTCCGTCCGAGATAAAATTTTGCAGCATATACTGATAACGAGCGAATTTTGTATTCTGACTGGCGTCCATCATTTCGCTGATAAAGGTTTGCATGGCGGGCTGCTTAATACCCTGTAAATCGTAGCCGACGCTCATATTGAAAATAAAAGAGCGCTGTCCGCTTTCCCCACGCGGTGTAAAAATTGCTTCCAGCAGATGCAGAACGAACCACGCTTTCAGATATTCATCCCAGGCTTTGGGTAGCGTGTACTCCGTTGACCATTCTGTATTAAAAGCTTCGTCACTGGCGTCAATACAGGGCTTTTCCAGTTCCAGTCGATCCAGAATTTGTACGGTTTTCAGCTCAATAAAGCTGCCGCCAGCCAGCCATGCGGCGATAATATTTTGCGCCAGCTGCGTATGAGGCCCGGCTGCCGGCCCAACGGGCGTATCGCAGCTTTCCCCAAACAGTGAAATTTTTCGATGTTGATTTCGCTGATAAAATTCCGTTTCCGGAATGCCAAAAATTGTCCGGTTTTCCTCATACTCCGCGGCTGTTCGCGTCAGGAGTTCATCAAAGGGAATGGGACGCATAATGTCACCCATATATAGCTCCTTAATGCTGCTGATTAATCCGCCCCGGCCTGAAAGCAAGCGGTTTTGCAGGGGATAGCAACAAGCGAGCCAGGGCTGCCTCGACTCAGGTTTTCCGATAAATTTCGTGACGCCTTTCGCACTTTCAGGCGCGTGGTAAACGCGGCGGCGTAAGAGCTGAGAATGGCTTTCATTTAGAACGGGGCGGGGCGTTCACAAAGACGTAAATCTTCGCAATATAAGAATCGATGCTCTCATTATGAGAATGACGCGCTGTTTTTATGAAAATAAACAATAAAATCAGAATATTAAAATCGGCACAGGGGTTGCATCCGGCGGCGCAATATAATTGACAGGGAGGAAGAAAAAATGAGCCTGTTTGCCGTAGCCGGCCAGCTGGAAAAGGAAAATCGTGCTTTTGCTCTTTTACATATTATCGAATGCCGGGGTTCTTCCCCGCGCCATTCTGCGACGATGCTGGTGCCGGAAGAGGGAATGCCTACAGGGACAATTGGCGGTGGGATGATTGAACGGCTGGCTATCGATCAGGCCAAAGCTGCGCTGGCAGAAGAACGTTCGCGTCTTTTTCACGGCAAGCTGGCGCGTCAGGGGCCGGATGCAGTGGGATCGGATTGCGGCGGTGCCATGACGATTTATATTGCCGTTTATCCGCGGCGTCCTGCCCTGTTTTTGCTGGGAGCAGGACACGTTAATCGCGCCCTGGCGCAGATAGCGATGCCGCTGGGCTATGAGGTGACCATCGCCGATCCCTGGGAAGGAAATCTGTATCATCCAGCTTTACCTCAGGCGTGTAAGCGCGTTGGTGGCAAAAATTACAGCGAGATCCTGGCCCGTTTGCCGTTGACGGCCAATAGTTCCGTCATCATTGCGACCAATCATCAGGACTGGGAAGTACTGGAACAGGTAATGCGCCTGCCGCTGCGCTATCTGGGACTGCTCGCCAGTCGACGAAAAGCGCACTATTTTCGGGACAGATTACAAAAGGAGCGGCTGGCTACAACAGATCGGTTGGCAAGATTGCATGCGCCAATCGGGCTGGATATTGCTGCAGAAACGCCGGAAGAAATTGCCGTCAGCATTCTGGCCGCGCTGGTTCAACATCACCGCCAGAACAAATCTGACGGTGAGACAACAGCCGACAGGATGATCGTAGAAGCAGCCGGAACGGCTACTGTTGAATAAGCGTTCCGGTCCGGCCCGCAATGCCTTCCCCGGCCTTTGACAGCAGGGTAATCAAAGCCTGACGGCCGGGCTTTGATTCAGCAAAGGCCACGGCGGCTTTCACTTTTGGCAGCATCGAACCGGGTGCGAACTGATTTTCGGCGATATGGCGTAAGGCATCCTGCGGCGTCAGGGTATCCAGCCAGCGTTCTGAAGGCTTACGGAAATCGATAGCCACTTTTTCTACCGCCGTGAGAATAATCAGCATATCGGCGTTGATATCCTGGGCCAGCACCGCACTGGCAAGATCTTTATCGATCACCGCATTGGCACCCTGTAAGTGACGATCGTGGGCAACAACCGGAATACCGCCACCGCCTGCGGTAATGACAACCTGACCCGCTTCCAGCAGAGTTTTGACCGCACAGGCCTCAATAATTTCCAGTGGTTCAGGCGAGGCAACCACTCTTCGCCAGCCACGTCCTGCATCCTCCATCAGCAGAACGCCCATTGATTTGAGTTTGCGCGCCTCTTCTTCCGCCAGAAAGGAGCCAATCGGCTTATCGGGATGCAAAAAGGCCGGATCGCGAGGATCAACGCGTACCTGAGTAATCAGTGAAACGACGTTTTTTACGATGCCGCGATTAAGCAAAGCCTCTCTTAAAGCATTTTGTAGATCGTAGCCAATATAACCCTGGCTGAGCGCAACGCAGACCGACATAGGCAGCACGGGTGAATGCGCGGAAGTATGTGCCGCGGCCTCAAAGGCCTGATGAATCATGCCAACCTGCGGGCCATTGCCGTGGGTGATAACTAAATCGTGGCCTTCAGCTACCAGCGTAGCGATGGTGTCCGCCGTATTTTTTACGGCCTGCATCTGTTCCGTCAGGCCGTTGCCAAGCGCGTTTCCGCCCAGCGCCAGTACGATTCTCTTGTTCATAGGTGACTTCCTGTTACAAATGGCTTACGAGAAATAAAACGTCCGTGACCGGCTTTGCCGGTAAAGCGGCCTTCACGGCAGACTACCTCGCCGCGAGAAAGCGTCATGACAGGCTTACCCTGGCAGCAAAAGCCCTCATAAGGCGTATAGTCGCCGTTATCGTGTAAATCCGTGTGGTGAACAATATGCTGGCTACGCGGGTCAAACAGCACCAGATCGGCGTCGGAGCCAGGCAACAGGCTGCCTTTTTCCGGCCATAAGCCAAATAATTTTGCGGGCATAGTGCTGGTCAGAGACACGAACCGCGAGCGGCTAATGCGTCCTTTCATTACGCCTTCAGAAAAAAGAAGGGCAAGGCGATTTTCCACTCCCGGCATACCGTTAGGGCAGCGGGTAAAGTCACCTGCTGCCATCTGCTGGCGCTGGCGCCAGGGGAAGTTACAGTGATCGGTAGCCAGTGTGGCAATGCTGCCATCGGCGATACCCACCCACAATTTATCCAGCTCGCTGTGCGGACGCAGTGGTGGACTAAGAATATATTTCAGGCCGTCCGGCAGGAGATAGCGGCCCATATCCAGCAGCAAATATTGTGGGCAGGTTTCTGCCCAGACCGGTTGCCCGGCGGCCTTTGCCATTCGAACGTAGTCCAGCCCCAGGCCGTTAGAAAGATGAACAATGTATAAAGGGGCGTTGTCAGCCAGCCTGGCGAGATTGATAGTGCGGGAAATCGCTTCGGCTTCGCAGGCCAGGGGACGACTGTGCGCATGCCACACGGGTGCCGTTTTATTCTGCTGCTTAAGCTGGGCCGTGCGCCAGCGTATTGCCGCATCGTTTTCCGGATGGACCGTGGCCAGCGCTCCCGCTTCGTTAAGCTGCTGCAGGACCTGTAGCACGTCGCTGTCCTGCAGCATATAGCTATAGGTCAGATAAAATTTAAAGCTGCTAATGCCCTCTTTTTGCACCATCGGTGCAATTTCTTCCAGAATCTGCGGATTCACATGCTGGATAACGCCGTGAAAGCTGTAATCAATTACCGCTCGGGCCGCATCCCGATGATACTTTTCCAGCTGATGGTGCAGCGAGCAGCCCGCAGGCCCAAACCCCATGTGATCGATAATGGTGGTGGTTCCGCCACAGGCTGCGGCACGAGTACCGGCAAAAAAATCGTCGCAGCTTTGCGCAATACCGACATCAATATTGAAATGAGTATGTACATCAATGCCGCCAGGCATTACCAGCAGTTCACGGGCGTCAATGACGCCCATGCTTTCATCTGCCACAATCTGCGGCGCTCGGCGGACGATTTTTCCCTGCATTATCAGTAAATCCTGACGATATTCCCCGGCGTCATCCACCAGGGTGCCCCCTTTTATTAATAGCTTCATCGTCCTTCTCCCGCCGACAGCAAGCGCCGCCTAGTGCTGTTGCAGCCAGGTTAAAGGCGTTGCAGCATACAGAGCTGCGCAGGTAACCAAATGCGCTTTCCAGGTTTTCTCATTGGGGGCGTGCGCCTCTGGTTCTTTACCTGGCCCAAAGCCGATGACGGGAATACCGTGACGGCCCATGATAGACACGCCGTTAGTGGAAAACGTCCATTTATCAACTACAGGTTCACTTTTAAACAGTCCGCGATAGGCTGCGCTCAGGGTTCTGACCGTAATATGATCCTGCTCTACTTTCCAGGTCGGGAAATAGCAGTCGGTAGGATAGACAAGACCGGTCCAGGAAGGGCGTTCATAGGTATAGAGCGAAACCTCTGCTTTAGCGGCCTGTACGGCGGGCAGGGCACGAATTTCCTCCAGCGCGTTTTCCCAGGTTTCTCCCCACGTCAGGCGGCGGTCGATAGAAATAGCGCAGCTATCGGCAACGGCGCAGCGGCTGGGCGACGTAAAGAAAATTTCGGAGACGGTCAATGTGCCTTTGCCGAGGAAATCATCGTTGGCCAGTTTGCCGGACATGGCTTCCAGTTCGGTAAGAATGGGTGCCATTTTAAAAATAGCGTTGTCGCCGCGTTCCGGCGCGGAGCCATGACAGCTGACCCCCTGAACCTCGACCCGAATCTCCATGCGCCCGCGATGACCACGGTAAATTTTACAGTCGGTAGGTTCCGTGCTGATAACAAATTCAGGTTTAATGTTCATCTGTTCAATAAGATATTGCCAGCACAGGCCGTCGCAATCTTCTTCCTGAACCGTTCCCGTAATCAGCAGCGTATAGTCATCTTCCAGTTGTAGATCTTTGATGATCTTCGCGGCGTAGACCATGGCCGCCATACCGCCCTCCTGATCGGATGAACCACGACCGCCGATCAGTTCGCTATCTTCCATGCCTTCATAAGGATCGAAGTTCCAGTTTTTGCGGTTGCCGATGCCAACCGTATCAATATGGGCATCCATCGCAAGCAGGCGTGGCCCATGACCGATATAACCCAGGATATTGCCCATAGGATCGATCTCAATTTTATCAAAACCTACTTTCTCCATTTCCTGACGTATACGCGCAACCACGCGTTTTTCATCACAGCTTTCGCTGGGAATGGCAATCATATCGCGCAGAAAACGCGTCATTTCGGGCTGATATTTTTGCGCCAGAGCAAGAATGTCGTCGAACGGAACGGATTTCATGATTAACTCCTGTCAATTATACGGTAATTCCATCTTTTCCTTCCCATACCACTTCCCGATAGTGCTGAGGATCGGTATCGCCTTCGGTACTGAGTAACAGCACGCGTGAGGCTGGGGTAAGCTTTAATTTCTCTTTGAGTGCCTGAGCCTGGGGATGATGCAGAATGGTGGCGAGTACGCCTGCGCTGACGGCCCCCGATTCGCCCGACACAATGCGGGGATCTTCGCCCAGAGGGTTGCCCAAAACGCGCATGCCAAGAGCGGCTACGCGATCCTCGCAGGAGATAAATTGCCTGGCGCAGTCGCGTAGCAGCGGCCAGCCAAGCGGGTTCGGTTCACCGCAGGCTAAACCGGCCATAATGGTGTTCATCTCGCCGCCAACGTTGACTATTTCCCCGCGCCTTGCCGAACGAAACAGGCAGTCGGCTTTATCCGGTTCAACCACCACGGCATGCAGCGCTTCTGCGCCATATACATCATTGAGATAGCCCAACACGCCCGCGGCCATTGCCCCAACGCCAGCCTGAAGAAAGACGTGGGTTGGCCTGGTGCCCTGCATCTGTTCTACCGCTTCGTCTGCCAGCGTAGCGTAACCCTGCATAATCCAGGTGGGGACTTCGTTGTAGCCTTCCCATGCCGTATCCTGAACCACCTTCCAGCCGTTTTTTTCTGCGTTGCTGATGGTCATACGCACGGTATCGTCATAGTTCATCTGCGTAACAATACATTCTGCACCCAGCTCGGTAATGTGCCTGACGCGGGCGGGCGAAGAGCCTTTGGGCATATAAATGACGGCATGCTGGCCCAGCTGGCGCGCTGCCCAGGCTACGCCGCGCCCGTGATTGCCATCGGTGGTGGTGGTAAAAGTGATGGGGCGGTGCTGCTGCTGACGGAAGGCGGCAAAAGAGAATTTGCCGATATCGCAGCCTGACTCCTTGCAAAGCAGCCGGGCAATAGCCCAGGCGCCGCCAAGCATTTTAAAAGCGTTCAGGCCAAAACGATGTGACTCGTCTTTTACTAAGATTTGCTCAACGCCCAGTGCCTTTGCAAACGCGGGAAGCGATAAAAGTGGCGTAGGCTGATAGCCCGGCAGCGAGCTGTGAAACGCGCGCGCCTCCCGAGCAGATTGCCGATTAAAAAGGGCCGACTGGCCAGGCGAAAAAGCGGCGTTGTCCGCAATTTGCATCTTTAACGTGAAGTGTGACATGACTGACCTTTCCTTAAAAAATAAGCGAGGGACGCATCGATCAGAGTTTTATTCGCGGCAAAGCCTCCTGCAGGCGTTGGGTCAGTACAGCAGCTGGGTCGGCAAATTTTCTGGCCAGAATCATGCTGGCGATAATCCAGGGCTTCCAGCTGGCTTCTTTGTAGGTAGCGATGCGGTAACGTTCGAAAACGCTGGCTTCGACTTCTCCAGCGGCACAGGAGACGCCGGTGATATCGGCGGGCAGGCAGTGCATATAGAGTGCCTGTTCCTGGCGGGTTAGCTTCATTATCTCTTCCGTACAGTGCCAGTGCTGGTGCTGGGCATTTTGCTGCAGGCATTTCTGCTCCAGCGCTTTCAGGCCTTCGCTATCCTGGCTACGTAGCAGCTCGGTTCTCTGCTGCATAACCTGCCACGGTGCCCAGGATTTTGGGTAGACGATATCGGCATCACGGAAAGCTTCCTCCATAGAGCCAACCTGGCGAAAATGTCCGCCCGACGCCTTGGCATTCCGTTGCGCCGTTTGCAGCACCTCAGGGATTAAATCGTAACCTTCGGGGTGCGCCAGCGTGACCTCCATGCCAAAGCGGGTCATCAGGCCGATAATGCCTTGCGGCACGGAAAGCGGCTTGCCGTAGCTTGGCGAATAGGCCCAGGTCATGGCGATTTTCTTGCCTTTCAGCTGGTCCAGACCGCCAAAATGTTCTTTTAGCCAGGCCAGGTCCGCCATCGATTGTGTCGGGTGGTCAATATCGCACTGTAAATTGACCAGTGCAGGACGTTGAGGCAGCACGCCTTGCTGAAAGCCTTCGTCCAGCGCCTCACCGACTTCACGCATATAGGCATTTCCCGCACCCAGATACATGTCGTCACGGATACCAATCGCATCCGCACAGAAAGAGATCATATTCGCGGTTTCCCGAACGGTTTCGCCGTGGGCGATTTGCGATTTGCCTTCATCCAGATCCTGCTGGGTTAACCCAAGAATATTGAGCGCGGAAGCGTAGGAAAATCTTGTGCGGGTGGAGTTATCACGAAAAATGGAAATGCCTAATCCGTTATTGAAAACGCGCGTATCAATATTTTGCTCGCGCATTGTTTTCATCGCTTGCGCGATATCCAGTATCTGCTCCAGCTCGTCGCGGGTTTGCTCCCAGGTAAGTAGAAAGTCTTTACTGGCCAGGCTGGTTTGTCTCTGGCCGATAGCCTGCAGCAGTTTGCCTGTCTCTTGCATGTAATCGGTTCCTTCTAGCGATAGCATTATCCCTGTAGCTGTCTGTAAGCCAGGGAGCCTGTCCGCTGTAATCAACTTTTGTGCCAATGCTGATGAGAAAGTAAGCCACCGCTAAAAAAGTGTGCCTGAGAGGGGAATTTGCGAAGTTGGCTACAAAATAAAAACGAAATCGGCAGCGAACAGGCTTTTTCTACCGCGACTGGCATGACAGTCAGCCGTATGGCGGAGTATGGTGACCGCCAGACGCTGATTTCTCAGCGCTCAAAATGATAAAGCCGGGCGATTCTCTCAAAATGAGATACGGCCTCTTTCTCCTGGACGAAAATGTGCACTATGGACAAAAGGATATTTTCCATGGATGAAACTTCATCATTACCTTCCTCTCTCATGGCAATACAGCCTGTGATAATGAATTTCAGCAGCCTCCTGGCAAACGTGCTGGGAATGGAAGTTGAAGTGGTCGATCGCCATCTTATTCGTATCGCCGGGACCGGCCCTTATGGCCATAGCTTTGGCCATAGCCCGGAAGGCAATACGCATCTGCTGCGCAAGGTGATAGAAACGCAAAAAGAAATGGTCGTTGTCGACTCGCGGCATAACCTGTTGTGCAAAGATTGCCAGCATCGTCATAGCTGCAAAGAACAGGCGTTTATCGGCGTGCCTGTTGTGACCGCTCAGCGTTGTCTGGGCGTCATCAGCCTGATTGCCGTTAATAATGAACAGCAGCGCAAGCTGAGCGATAACGCAGAAATGTTTGTGCAATACATGTGGCACGTGTCCAGGCTGCTGGTGGCTAATCTGGCCAGCGTTCAGTTAAAAAACCCGCAGAACAATGTTGCCTGGAACATTTTGCTGGAGAATATGGATCAAGGTGTGATCTTGCTCGATCGTGACGGCAAAGTTAAGGCTGTGAACGATCGGGCATTACAGCAGCTCCTGTTGCCGGGCGAAGATATGCTGGGGCGGTTAATGACGATTGAACCGCTTAGTCGTCAACGAGAACGTGTCAGGGGACACATTCAACACCGCATTACGCTGGGAGACCGGCAGATGCTTCTCACCGGACAACGTCACCAGACCGAGCGACAGACGCTTTTTTTACTAGCTTTTCATCAGGATGCTTCGCCTGCGCCTTTATTGAACGAGGAAGAAACGCCGGGCATTGAACGGCTGGTAGGTAAATCAGGCGCTATGAAACAGTTAAAGCGGCTGGTTATGCGCATTGCATCCAGTCCCTCCAGCGTAATGATTCTGGGAGAAAGCGGAACCGGAAAAGAGGTAGTAGCGCGTGCGATCCATCGGCTCAGTAAGCGACACGATAAACCTTTTGTGGCGATAAACTGTGCGGCAATTCCGGAAAATTTGCTGGAAAGCGAACTGTTTGGCTATGTGAAAGGCGCTTTTACCGGCGCCGCACCGGGCGGAAGAGCAGGCCTGATCCTGTCTGCCAATGGAGGTACGCTATTTCTGGATGAAATTGGCGATATGCCGCTTAGCCTGCAAGCTCGCCTGTTGCGTGCTATAGAAAGCCGCGAAGTATTGCCTGTAGGTGCCAGCCGGCCCGTTCCTGTCGATATTCGCATTCTTTCCGCCACGCATCAGAAGCTGCAGCAATTTATCGCCGAAGGAAAATTTCGTGAAGACCTCTATTACCGGCTTAACGTCATCCCTCTTGAGGTGCCGGCACTGCGCGAGCGGGGCGGTGATATAGAGCTCCTTCTGCACTACTTTCTTAACCAACATTCGCAGCGTATCGGCTGTACTTATCCGGGAGTCAGCCGTGAAGTTATTCGGCTTTTACAGAATTACTCCTGGCCCGGCAACGTGCGTGAGCTAAGTAATCTCGTTGAATATTTGGTTAACATCATTCCCGAAGGTGAAATCATTGACAGCGCGCTGTTACCACCGCTGTTTCATACCCATTCCCGCTCGGGTATTACTGAAAATAAAAAAGAAACCAGGACGGAAGAAAGGCATGAAGAAGAAGGCACAAAGCTAAAATCTGTCGAAAAAAGCCTTATTGAGGAAGCCTTGCAGCGCACCCGGAATAAAAAGCAAATTGCAGAGGAATTGGGTATTGGCGTTGCAACACTTTACCGCAAAATCAAAAAATATGGCCTGAGAGCGTAGCTCAGTGGAATAATGTCAGCAGCCGTTGATATTGTGCAGGCGTATCAACATCCCAGTGAATAGTGCTGCTTGTTACGGGCAGGCTTTCACGTCCACAGATCTGCATTAACGTCCGTAAGGTCTCTGTTTCGGGAGCGGCAAGAATGTGTTCCCGCATTATGGCGGGTAGCAGAGCAGGATGCCCGTTGCCGCCTGCATAACTCGGCAACAGACAGTAGCATGTACGATAATGCCAGAGCAGGCGATAGACGTTTGGGTCAATAGCGGGCATATCTCCCGGAACAATAAAAAAACGTTCACCGGGAAGAAGCGCCGCCGCGCCGCAGCGAACCGATGAGAACATGCCCGCCATATAGTCTGCATTATGACAAAGACGAACGGACGGCCGATCGGCGTAGCGCTGGCGAAGCTCGGCAGCCCGATGGCCAGTGACCAGAATAACGGTATCGCAAAAGGCCAGCGCATTTTGCAACGCGCTGTCCAGTACCGTTAAATCCTTCCATGGCAGCAGCATTTTCCAGTGTCCCATACGCGATGAAAGCCCGGCCGCCAGCATGATGCACTGCTTCACCCGCCCTCCGTTAACCTGCTTTCAGCACGGCTTTAATGGATTTTATAATCGGACGATAGCCGGTGCAGCGGCAGAGGTTACCCTCCAGCGCTTCTGCAATTTGCTGGTCATTGGGCTGAGTCTGTTTGTCCAGCAGGGCTTTAGTGCTCATCAACACGCCCGGCGTACAGAAACCACACTGCACACCGCCATGCCGAACAAATTCCTGCTGTAGCTTTCTGCCTGTCTCATCTGCCCGCAGAGCTTCTATCGTCGTCACTTCGGCACCTTCACACTGCGCGGCCAAAAGCAAACAGGAGCAGACGGCTTTGCCGTTCATAATGACCGTACAGGCACCGCATTCGCCAACCGAGCAGCCTTCTTTCGTACCGGTAAGCTGCAAATCCTCCCTTAAAAAATCAAGCAGGCGACGGTTATCATCAACCGTTTTCTCTACGTGAACGCCGTTTACTGTTAGCTTGACCTGATTCATTTTTGCTCCTTTTGTGTCCTTGCTTCGCAGGCTTCCTGCAACATCTGACGCAGCATATCCAGCGCGACCGGTACTTTGTAAGCGGCAGACCAGCGATTGCCAATAGCCGCTATGAGCTGAGCTTCCAGCGTGCTGGTTCCCGCCTCAATTTGTGCCGCAGTCAGCCTCTGTCCGGTTAGCACTTTCTCTACGGCTATCAGCCGCTGGGGTTTACTGAGTAACGCACCATCCACCAGCCGGCAGCGGGTCAGTATTCCAGCTGAATTAAAAGTGAACTGTCCGGTAAAACTTTGTCGGGTGATATTTAGCGCATTGCGACGGCCTAGCTGTAGATAGCGCTGCTGCATTCCGCTGTCCCGATAAGGTGAAGGAAGAATGATGGTGGTTAAAAGCTCGTCCGGCTGTAGCTGCGTGCGGTAACCGCCGGTAATAAAGTCTGCCAGCGGCATCTGCCTGAGGCCCTGCTGACTTTGCAAGACCACTATGGCGTCATAAATAATTAACGGGGGTACAGAGTCCGCGCAGGGCGCGGCATTAACAATGTTTCCACCCAGGGTAGCCCGGTTACGCAACTGCAAAGAACCAATCGTATTGCAGGCGGTAACCAGCAACGGATAGCTCTCCTGAACCAGCGTGTTTGCTGTGAGATCGCTGAAGCATACGCCTGCGCCAATGGCCAGCCCTTCAGCACAAGGCGTAATCTTCTGTAATTCTGCCAGGCCAGAAATATCTACCAGTGGTAAAGGCGCGGCGCTTAATCTTGCCTGAACCAGTACATCTGTCCCGCCTGCCACCGGTCTGGATTTGCCATCCGCCAGCGCCTGTAGCGCCGTGGCCAGCGTAGTGGCGCGACGAAGGCGCAGCGTATTCAGACGTAAAACCTGTTTCTTTTCATCCGATTCAGCCAAAATTTCGCTTTGCCGCACCGGTTTTTTCAACGCGTAGCCAAGACGTACCTGCTCCAGCGTCAGAGGTAGCACATAGTTACGGCGCGCCAGCGCAAAACTTACGGCGTTGTTCAGGGCCGCGCCGCCCAGCTCCAGTACCGGTTCGCCAATAACTTTTGCGCCATAGGGGCCTGCGACGTCATGATTTTCTACCGCCACAATGTCAATATTGGGGATGTCTTTAATGGTGGGCAGTAGATAAGTATCGAAATTTTCTGATTTGACCTCGCCCTGTTCAATATTGAATTCTTCCAGCATGGCGTAGCCGATCATTCCCTGAACCAGACCGCCGTACACCTGGCCTTCAAACCCTACCTTATTGATTACTTTGCCAACGTCATGCACCGCCGTAGCATTGTTAAAGGTGATTTTGCCAGTGCGTGTATCTATAGCGATATCGGCAATCTGACAGCCGTAAACCCAGGTGAAATAGGGGTTACCGCACCCTTTCTCTTCATCCCAGTAAATATCCGGCGCAACATGCCAGCCGTAAGCGGAAAGATTTGCGCCGGTCGCTTTGGTCATCTCCACCACCTGCTGAAAATCCAGCCGTTTCCAGGGGCAGGTGCGGTTAAAAACCCGTCCATTTTCCCAGACTAAATCATCAACGCTTGTCGCCTTCAGCTCTACAGCAACCGCTTTGGCCATGTCGTGTTTGATCTTATTGGCCGCATCCAGAATGGCCTGGCCACCCATCAACGTGCCGCGCGACGCTACCGTTGAGCCGCCATCGGCAATCATTGACGTGGCCGGATCGGTAAAGTGGATGCGATCCAGCCCGAGACCAAAGGCTTCTGCCGCAATCAGCGACATGGTTGTTTGCAGGCCCTGACCGTTCTCAGATACGGAGGTGGAAATATTAAGGCTGCCGTCGGCATTAACCTGAATCAATGCTGAAGACGCATCCAGACCCTCCGCTCCCAGCGAGCAGCCGCGATGGCTGAGCGCCAGGCCGATGCCATATTTGATTGGGCCGCCCTGGCTGTTAAGCTGGCGATACTGTTCTCGTTTAGCAATGAACCCGGTTTTATCAATGGCTTTCTGCAAGACCTCCTGCGCGGAGACGTTATGCTCGCTGAAAACCTGCCCAGCTATGCTGGTATCGTTTTGCTTTAAAACGTTTCTTAGCCGTAGCTCAACAGGCGACAGCCCCATTTTTTCTGCCACTTCGTCCATTAATGATTCGTTGGCGAAAATGACCTGCGGCGCACCAAATCCGCGATAGGCAGAGGTGTAGTTGTTATTGGTATAGACGCCGGTAATATCGACGCGGACGTTGGGAATATTGTATGGTCCGGCTGCCTGTACCGAACTGCGCCAGGTAACGAAGGGCGTTTGTCCGGCATAGCTGCCACCATCGGCCAGAATATCGATCTTAATTGCCTGGATGCGTGCCTCATCATCCAGGCCAATTTTATAATGCATTTGATAGGGGTGGCGCTTGTAGCTTTCCCGCATGGATTGTTCGCGGTTGTAGGTCATTTTTACCGGACGCGAGGTCAGGACAGCCAGCAGCGCCGCGCGGCAGGCTAAATGATCGATAATATCGTCCTTGCCCCCGAAAGAGCCGCCAAGCACGGAACGTTTTACGTTAACTTTTGCCTGTGGCAAATCCAGATACCGCGCTACCATTCCCCGCACGCGGTGCGCGTTTTGTATTGAGCCATAAATAGTCACAATCTGTTCGTTATCGTCATAGCCGACGGTAATCGATTCCGGCTCTATATAAGCGTGTTCCTGAAAGCCCACTTCAAAATCCCGCTCAAAAATATGGCTGGATGCAGCGAAACCGGCTTCAATATCGCCCTTTATCGTATGGTGATGATTAATAATATTATTCTTCTGACTACTGTGAATTAATCTTGCGCCAGGACTGATTGCTTCCCTGACCGACGTTACCGGCGTCCAGGGAATATAGGTAACGCGAATTTTATCGGCCGCCTGGCAGGCAATCTCGTAACTTTCTGCCGCAATAACGGCGATAACGTCACCGCGAAAGGCAATTTCACGGTCGGCAATTGGGGGATAGTCCGGAATGACTACGCCAATATAGGGCTGGCCGGGAATATCCTTCCAGGTTGCAATCTTCACTACCCCAGGTAGCTGCTCCGCCTCTGTTAAATCCAGCGAGGCGATTTGTCCTGCAGCGATATCGGCGTAACGGCAAACGCCATAAAGCATATTTTTTAACACGATATCATCGCCGTATTGGGCAACGCCCCTGACCTTAGCCAGACCATCAACGCGCGGCACTTCACTGCCAACTAAATATGTTTTCACCGGAATTTGCCCTCCCTGAAGCATTTCACTGTGCCAGCGCTAAGCAAGCGATATGCCAGGATGGGTAGAAAAAAGCCTTTATTGATAAAGTCGTGGTGAATGGTGAAAAAAAAGCTGGGAAAAACACTTACGCAGAAAAATGCCTCACTGTTCTTTTTCAATTTGCGTTTTTTGTTCTCAAAATGAGACGTCATTTCTCGCCTCGTTATCGCCTTTTCTGTGAAGATCGCCAGCCGATTGCGCTTCCGCCAGGTAATTGCGTCCTGTCTCACAAAATCTGCGTTTTAATCAGCCCACAGGGCAAACCAGCCCATTTTTTGCATTGCTCCGAACAGTGAAAGGGATTCCGTGCGGTAAAAGGAGAGAAAATGAACCGGTTTGTTACTGTTAATCCCGGTGAATGTATCAACTGCCATGTCTGCGAAATAGCCTGTGCTGTAGCGCATGGCGATGGCGGCTGGCCCAGCGTGCATGAACTGTTTCGCCCACGTATTCACCTTATCAGCGGCCTGGTGCCGGTCACCTGTCGGCAATGTAATAACGCACCCTGTGTCGCCAGCTGTCCGACACGGGCACTGACCTTTAGCCAGGAAAGCGTTCAGCTCAGCGAAGAAAAGTGTATAGGCTGTAAAAATTGTCTGCTGGCCTGCCCATTTGGTGCCATTGAGCCAGCGGCTTGCTCAGATGTGATGATGAAATGCGATCTGTGCCAGCAAACAGAAAAAGGCGTGCCGGCCTGTGTATCTTCATGCCCGACACAGGCGCTGCAGTTAATGGATGAAAAAGCATTAACGCAGCTGCGGTATTTTCGCCAGGGCGCCAGCGTTGAAGGAATAAAAAAGCCTGCCCTGGTATCAGGGCGCGCTGTAAAAGTGCTGGATAAACCTTCGCGTATGGGCGCACGTAAGCGTGCGGCAGAAGAACGGAAAAAAGATTTTGACGAGATTTACCACAATCTTTCCGAGCGTCAGGCAGCTTATGAAACCGATCGCTGCCTCTATTGCGCGCAAAAAGCCTGGTGCAACTGGACCTGTCCATTACATAACGCCATTCCCGACTTTATTCGGCTGGCGGGCGAGGGCCGACTTATTGAAGCGGCAGAGCTTTGCAGTCAGAGCAGTAGCCTGCCAGAAATTTGCGGGCGAGTCTGTCCGCAAGATCGTCTGTGTGAAGGGGCCTGCACGCTTAACGGGCGAGCGGGCGCCGTTTCGATTGGTAACATTGAACGCTATATCACCGACGAGGCGTTAAAACAGGGCTGGCGTCCGGCCTTGCAGAAGAGCAAAGCTCGTCGGGAAAAAGTTGCTGTTATAGGGGCCGGGCCTGCCGGACTGGGATGTGCGGATATCCTGATTCGTCACGGCATTAAAGTGGATGTTTACGATCGCCATCCTGAAATTGGTGGCTTGCTCACCTTTGGTATCCCCTCCTTTAAGCTGGATAAAAAAGTGATGGCAACCCGCCGCACTATCTTCAGCGAAATGGGCATTCACTTTCATCTTAACAGTGAAATTGGGCGCGATATTCCTTTTTCCAGACTGCTGGCCGATTACGATGCCGTTTTCCTGGGCGTGGGCACTTACGGACTGATGCAGGCGGGGCTGACGCATGAAGAAGCGCCCGGCATTATTCAGGCGCTTCCTTACCTGACTGCCAATACACGCCAGGTCATGGGGCTGAAAGAAGATAAGCAGAACCCTTACGTCTCGCTGCAGGGCAAAAAAGTAGTGGTGCTGGGTGGAGGTGATACGGCAATGGACTGTGTCCGTACTGCCATCCGGCAACAGGCAAAACAGGTGATCTGCGCCTACCGGCGTGATGAGCAAAGCATGCCGGGCTCTAAAAAAGAGGTTATTAACGCACGCGAAGAAGGCGTGGAGTTCATGTTTAACCTGCTGCCCCAGTGTATTGAGCTGGATAAAGCTGGACGTTTTAATGGCGTTGGCATGATCCGTACGGAGCCCGGTAAGCCAGGCCCTGACGGGCGGCGCAGACCTGAACCGGTTATCGGTTCAGAATTTGTGCTGAAGGCGGATGCGCTGATTCTGGCCTTTGGATTCCAGCCACATGAAATGCCCTGGCTGGCTGGTCAGGGTATCCGTTTTGACAGAAAGGGCCTTATTCAAACCGGCAGCTCGGGACGCATAACCCAGACACATAATCCAAAAGTATTTGCCGCCGGAGATGCCGTACACGGCGCGGATTTGGTGGTTACGGCGATGGCGGAAGGTCGGCGCAGCGCACGTGAAATGCTGGCCATGTTTGGACAGGCACATAAGGAGCTGAGTGCATGAACAATTTTATCGTGGCGCTGGCGGACAAATGTATCGGTTGCCATACCTGCGAAGTTGCCTGCGCCGCAGGACATGCGGGCGCGTCTCTACTGTCGGTCCAGCACTATTTCCCCCGGCTAAACGTTGTTAAATCAGCAAAGATTAGCGTGCCCGTTATGTGCCGCCAGTGTGACAACGCGCCTTGTATAGCAGTCTGCCCCGTGGCTGCCCTGCATAAAGGCGACCATCAGGTAGAGGCTGTCAGTGAACGCTGTATTGACTGTAAAAGCTGCGTTATAGCCTGTCCGTTTGGCGCGATTGAAATCGTTAACCAGGCGCAGGCCCTTCCCCAAATTATTAAATGTGACCTTTGTCGTGAGCAGGCTAACGGGCCAGCCTGCGTAAACGTTTGTCCTACCAACGCGCTTTCACTGATGACTGACAACGTGCTGGAGCAGCAGTATCGACAAAAACAGCAGCGTGCCGCAAGGGAAGGCCAACTGAGCGGCGCATTTGTACCGGAGGTAACAACGCATGGATAAAAAACTTGTTGTTTGTCCTTATTGCGGCTGTGGCTGCAAGATTTTCCTGCACGTTGAGGAGGGAAAAATCGTGGGTGCAGAGGGCGCGCAGGGCGTAACTAATGAAGCCCGGCTTTGCCTGAAAGGCTACTTCGGCTGGGAGTTTTTGAACAATACCCGGCTCCTGACGCCGCGCTTGCAGCACCCCGCCATTCGCCGCAAGCGAGGCGGGCCTTTTGAGAAAGTCAGCTGGCAGGAAGCCATCGCTTTTGTCAGTTCCCGCCTGAAAAAAATCAAGGCCCGTTCTGGCCCGGAAAGCATTATGGTGACGGGTTCTTCACGAGGGCCGGGGAATGAAACGAACTATGTAATGCAGAAGTTTGTACGTGCCGTATTGGGAAGCAACAATATCGATTGCTGCGCACGGGTCTGCCACGGGCCATCTGTTGCAGGTTTACAGGCCACGTTGGGCAATGGCGCGATGAGCAACTCAATGAAGGATATTGAAGAAAGCGACTGCCTGCTGATTTTTGGCTATAACGCTGCGGATTCTCATCCGATTGTTGCCCGGCGCATTATTAATGCCAAAGAGAAAGGCGCGAAAATCATCGTCTGCGATCCCCGCTATATAGAAAGCGCCAGGCTGGCTGACCTGTTCCTGCCGTTGAAAAACGGCAGCAATATGGCGCTGGTGAACGCTTTTGCCCATGTTTTGATTGAAGAGCGTTTATGGAATAAAAACTATATCGACCAGCATGTTGAGGGACTCGAGGCCTGGAGCGAAGTGGTTAAGCGTTATTCGCCGGAAGCCGTGCAGGAGATTACCGGGCTGGCGCCAACGCTGATCCGTCAGGCCGCACGTATGTACGCCGGTGCCCGCAACGCCACCATTTTATGGGGAATGGGGGTAACCCAGTGGGGGCAAGGTGTTGATGTGGTGAAAGGGCTTGCCAGCCTGGCGCTGGCCACCGGTAATTTTGGCCGTCCGGGCGTCGGCGTCGGTCCGGTAAGAGGTCAGAACAACGTGCAGGGCGCCTGCGATATGGGCGCGCTACCGAACCTTTTCCCGGGTTATCAGCCCGTAACCGACAAAGCAGCGCGGGAGAAGTTTGCCGCTGCATGGGGCGTCGCGTCGCTCAGCGATAAACCGGGTCATGCCATCACTGACGTGCCCCATCTGGCGCTTGAGGGCAAGCTACACGCTTACTGGATTATGGGTGAAGACCCACTGCAAACCGAACCGGATTTGGGGCTAATGCGTCAGGCAATGGCTAAGCTGGAGCTGGTTATCGTGCAGGACATTTTTATGACGAAAACGGCAGAGCTGGCCGATGTCTTATTACCGGCCACCAGCTGGGGCGAGCATGAAGGGGTATACACCAGCGCCGACCGGGGCTTTCAACGATTTTACAAAGCGGTTGAGCCGCAGGGGGATGTGCTGCCAGACTGGGAGATTATCAGCAGGGTAGCGCAGGAGATGGGTTATCCCATGCGCTACGCCAATAACGAGACAATCTGGAACGAGCTGCGCGTGCTGTGTCCACTCTACACTGGCGTGACATGGGAAAAAATGGCCGGGTTTGGCTACGTGCAGTGGCCTTGTCCCGAAGAGTCCCATCCGGGTACGCCCTGGCTCTATGAAGGCAATCATTTTTCACGGCCTTCCGGTAAGGGACAGCTGTTTGCCTGTGACTGGCGACCGCCTGTTGAGCCGACTGACAGCCAATGGCCGCTGGTGCTCTGTACGGTCAGGGAAGTCGGACATTACAGCTGTCGTTCCATGACGGGCAACTGTCATGCGCTCACGGCCCAGGCGGATGAACCAGGAAAGGTGCAGATCAATACCGTGGATGCGCGACAGCTAAATATCAGCGATGGCGAACTGGTGTGGGTAGCCTCACGACGCGGCAGGGTGATCAGCCGTGCTGAGGTAAGCGAAAGAATTAATCGTGGAGCGGTGTACATGACCTATCAATGGTGGATTGGGGCCTGCAACGAGCTGACTATTGACCATCTCGATCCAATAGCCAAAACGCCAGAGTTTAAACATTGCGCCGTCAGAGTAGAAAAAATTGCCGATGCCGAATGGGCGGAACAGCAGGTAGCAGAAAGCTATCAGCAGTTGAAAAATCGTCTGGCGAAAACGGCAGAGCCGCTGGCATAACACGTTCGGGTTTGCCAGTGCGGGTATTGTTGACCTTGCAGCCATCAACGCCCGCAACGGTTAAATCAGGCCTGAACGTTGTTCAACGCCAGAGAGACGGCCAGCGTCTGCGCCAGGCACAGCGAAGCAACCTGTGAGCGGAAGCCATCAACCTGGGCTTCACGCACCACAAAGCAGACGTCGCTGAAGGCCGCCAGCGGGCTAACCTGACTGTCGGTAATGGCGATCTGGTGCGCACCGCGTTTGGCACCCAGCTCGACCAGCTCAATCGCTTCGCGAGCGTAAGGTGAGTAGCTGATGGCAATGACTACGTCTTTGGGATTCACCATGCTGAGCTGTTCGGTGAACATGCCGCCAAGGCCGTCTATCAAAAAGGCGCGTCGTTCCAGATGACGGAGCGCATAGGTCAGGTAAGAAGCGACGCTGAACGAACGCCGCAGGCCAATAACGTAGATATTTTCTGCCTGCGCCAGCAGCTCAACTGCTTTATTTAGCTGTTCCGGATTGGTCTGCATCGCCAGCTGCTGTAAAGCCTGCGAGTTTACCATCGTAAAAACGTTAAGAATTTCAGCAGGGTTTTCAGGTGGGGCGGCGGCTTCATCCGTTGACGTCTGGCGAAAAAGCCGGGCGCGCTCGGTATAGTTAACGGTCTCTTCCATCAGGTGCTGACGAAAAACCTGTTTCATTTCATTAAAGCCACTAAAACCAAAGGCGTTAGAAAAGCGGATCAGCGTGGAAGGCGGTACGTCAGCCTGCTGGGCAATTGACGCAACGGTGTCAAAAGCGATGCTGTTGCTGTTGTCAAGAATATAGCGCGCCACCTGTTTCAGGCGCTTGCTTAAGGTGTCATAGCGACGGCGGATATCATCCTGTAACAAGGAAAGCTGTGTTGAGGTAATAGTCATTCAATCAGGCTCGCTAAAATTTTAGTCATGTTCTTCTGGTGGTTATTCTATCAGATGAACAAAAAATTTCACTTGCTAACGAAATCCAGCGGATCTATTTCATCGGGATATGAATTGAATCACAGATTAAACAAGATCGACGCGACTTTACTGACATTCACGTTTTTAGCGGGCCGGAAGCAGCAAATAAGCGAAAATAACCACACCGCCAGCCGTCAGGAAAACAGCTGGCAAGTGGGTTAATGGAAAAGCGTTACTTTGCAGGGCGAACTTCGCGCCAGTAGTCAATCAGGCGTAAGTAGTTGCCTTTCACTTCGGCAATCAATGCCCGATCGTCCAGCTCGCCCTGCAGCCACTGGCGTGACGGCTGGCCAAAGATAGTGCGGCCAACGGCGAATCCTTTTACCCACGGAGACTGAGCGGCGGCGGCAAAACCGGCCTTAAGCTTTTCTTCTGGCGCGTCCAGGCCCAGAATCAGGATGCCGCGGCAGTGCGGGTCCTGCTGTTCAATCAGTCCGCTAATTGCCTGCCAGCTTTCGTGGCTCAGCGGCGGCAGTTTCCACCAGTCCGGCTGGATGCCCAGTGAGTAAAAATGGCTCAGCATATCTACATAGTAGGACTCTTTCTTATCCGGATTACTTTCCGGCAGAATGACCTCCAGCAACAGCTCATGTCCGGTTTTATTACAGCCTTTCCAGACGTCAAGGATTAGCTCATCCTGCTCTTTACGCAGCTCGGCGCTGTCGTGCGGATGATAAAAGACCAGACATTTTACGACGTGCTCCTGGGGCCAGTCGACCAGCTGTGAGCCAATATTGCCGTGCTCCAGGCGTAGCGGTCTGGAACTGGGCATTTCTATCGGGCGACCAATCCACCAGCCTTTGCCGGTAATGGCGTTTAACGCAGGTTGCCCAAACGTCGTATCGGCCAGGATGCCGCTGCGGTGATCCAGGCCTGCCTCTGTCGAGGCTTCCTGTGCAGCACGCAGCAGTAGCTGTTTCAGTTCCGGCAGACGGGCAGTATCAATGCCTGCTTCATTCGCCATATCGACCAGCTGCTTGCGGTGGTCAAAAGCAAAGACGCACAGCTCTGGCCACTGCTGCTTACGCGTTGTAACCCGATGCAGATGATTCAGACGGCTGTCCAGATCGGGCCGCTTAACGTCATTGTCCCGGCTGAGAAAGTCGTCCAGTTCGGCTTTGGTCGGCATGGCAGGCGCACAGCCGTGACGCGAAACCACCAGCGCGCCGCAGGCATTGGCGTAACGGCAGGCCTGCTCCCAACCTTCATCGTTCAGCCAGCCGCGCAGCAGGCCGGACATAAAGGCATCGCCAGCGCCAAGCACGTTTAGCACTTCCACCCGCACGCCGCTTTGCAGCTTTGTCTGTTCCCAGCTTTCCGGGATTTCATCTTCCAGCACCACGCAGCCCAGCGCGCCGCGCTTGCAAACCAGCGTGGCTTTTGTTGCCTGGCGCACGTTTTTCAGCGCGGTCAGCGTATCGGTGCTGCCGCCTGCGATATGAAACTCTTCTTCAGTACCTACTATTAAATCGAAATAGTGCAGCACTTCCTGTAGCTGCTGGGTCACGTGTTTTGACTCTATAAAACGCGTTTCACCATCGCCCAGCGAGGTTAATCCCCACAGCACCGGACGATAATCGATATCAAGCGCGGTGCGCAGGCCGTGACGGCGGGCAATATCCAGCGCTTTAAGTACGGCCGCACGAGTATCAGGATGAGATAAATGGGTACCGGTTACCGCGACGGCTCTTGAGGAGGCAATAAAATCTTCTTTAATGTCATCCGGCGTCAGGCCCATATCCGCACAGTTGTCGCGATAAAAAACCAGGGGGAAAGTATCCTGGTCTTTAATTCCAAGGATCACCAGCCCCGTCAGACGCGTTTTATCCGTGATCAGGCAGTCGGTATTGGCGCCTACCCGCTGTAGCTCTTCGCGAAGAAAACGTCCCATATGCTCGTCGCCAACGCGGGCCAGCATCGCAGATTTCAGCCCCTGAATTGCCGTGCCGTAAGCGACATTGCCAGATGAACCGCCAAGATATTTGGCAAAGGTGCTCATATCTTCCAGGCGGGCACCGATTTGCTGACCGTAGAGGTCAACGGCAATGCGCCCGATACAGATCACATCAAGCCGCTTTTGTTGTGTACTCATTTTGTTTTCCTTCTGTGATAGGCCAGCCGAGCTGTCGCAGCGGATCCTTCTGAACAATTTTTGCCGTCCGGAACGGGGTGAAAATCAGTATGGAGAATAAATATTTCAACTTCAACATGAAATGAAACTATTACCCCAAAAATGTGAAGTGGCTAAAACTCTGGCCACCAGCCGCTAGTGTGCCCGGCCGGAAAAGCGATGCGAGCGGTATGGCGAAGCAGTAAATGGGCTTTGCACGCCCTCTGAAAAAGGCTAAACGCGATGAAAACAATGATAATTATTTTGAAAAATACCTTCAGATAAGCGCCAGGTAAAAATTGCGGCCTGGATCGCCTGTATGACGGGGGTTTAACGACATAATTTGATCTCTCTCGCAAAATGAAATGTTTCTTCTGTAATGTGGTTTAGTGAAAAAAATATTTGTTTATAATCGCCTCACGTTTCATTTTTGGCCGTTACCGCGGTGGTGGCCACTCAGACGAAGCGCGGCAGGTTACAGACCTGTCGCCGTACCGTTAAGGAAGAGCAAATGGGCAAGATCAGATTAACCACGGCACAGGCTCTGGTCAGATTTCTGGACAACCAGTATCTGTCGGTAGATGGCGTTGAAACCAAATTCGTGAAAGGGATTTTTGCTATTTTCGGCCACGGTAACGTACTGGGGTTGGGCCAGGCACTGGAGCAGGACAGCGGCGATCTGGTAGTCCATCAGGGCCGTAACGAGCAGGGCATGGCGCATGCCGCCATTGGCTATGCCAGACAAAAGCTGCGCCGTGAGATTATCGCCTGTACCTCTTCCGTCGGGCCAGGCGCGGCCAATATGATTACGGCCGCGGGCACCGCTTCCGCTAACCGTATACCTTTATTACTGCTGCCGGGTGACGTCTTTGCCACTCGCCAGCCCGATCCGGTACTACAACAGATCGAACAAAGCTACGATCTTAGTATCAGCACTAACGACGCCTTTCGCGCGGTGAGTAAATACTGGGATCGCGTAAGCCGTCCGGAACAGCTGATGACCGCCTGCATCAACGCGATGCGTGTGCTGACGGATCCCGCAGAAACGGGTGCCGTAACCATTTCTCTGCCGCAGGACGTGCAGGGCGAAGCCTGGGACTATCCCGACTATTTCTTCCAGAAGCGCGTGCATCTGCTGGATCGTCGACTGCCGACCGAAGCCCAGCTGGCCGCCGCACTGAAGCTGATTGCCGGTAAAAGCAAGCCGCTAATCATTTGCGGTGGCGGCGTAAAATATTCCGAAGCGGGCGAGGCGCTGCGTCAGTTCGCCGAGCGTTACCAGATCCCTTTTGCCGAAACGCAGGCTGGAAAAGGTACGATTGTTTCCGATCATCCGCTTAACGTGGGTGGCGTAGGCGAAACCGGCTGCCTGGCGGCTAATTTGCTGGCGAAAGAGGCCGATCTGGTCATCGGTATCGGCACGCGCTACACCGATTTCACTACCGCTTCAAAATGGATTTTCCACAATCCGGACGTCAGCTACCTCAATATCAACGTCAGCAGCTTCGATGCCTACAAGCTGGACGGCGTACAGCTGGTGGCCGACGCGCGCGAAGCGCTGACCACACTAAACGACAGGCTGACCGTTCAGGGTTTTACCAGCGGCTGGGGAGAAAAAATCTCGCAGGCGCAGAGCAAGCTGCTTAAGGAAACACAGCGCGTTTATCAGGCGGTCTACAGCCATGACGGCTTTATTCCGGAAATAGACGATCATCTGGATCGTGAAGCAGTTTTCGCCGAGTTTAACCGGCTGACCGATTCTTTTCTCACGCAAAGTAGCGTGCTGGGTACGCTAAATGAAAATCTCCCAAAGGACGCGGTGATTGTTGCCGCAGCGGGCAGCCTGCCGGGCGATTTACAGCGCGTATGGCGCAACAAGGATTACAACAGCTATCACGTCGAATATGGCTATTCCTGTATGGGCTACGAGGTTAACGCCTCGCTGGGCGTCAAGCTGGCCGAGCCGCATCGCGAGGTCTATACGCTGGTTGGCGACGGCTCTTTTATGATGCTGCACTCTGAGCTGGTTACCTCTGTTCAGGAGAACGCCAAAATCAACGTGCTGCTGTTCGACAATATGACTAACGGCTGTATTAACAATCTGCAAATGGAACACGGGATGGACAGCTTTACCACCGAGTTTCGTTTTCGTAATGCCGAGGGCGGCAAGCTGGACGGCGGCTTCGTGCCGGTGGATTTTGCCGCTATCGCCGCTGGCTACGGCTGCAAAACCTGGCGCGTTACCACGCTGGCGCAGCTAAAGCAGGCGCTGGAAGAGGCACGTCAGTCGCCTGTCTCCACGCTGATAGATATCAAAGTGCTGCCAAAAACGATGGTGCATAAATACTTCAGCTGGTGGCACGTCGGCGGCGCGCAGGTTTCGCAGTCTGAACGCGTAAATGCCGTCGCTCGGATGCTAAACGAGCATATCGACCAGGCGCGTAAATACTAATTACTTTTGTGGCCTCAACCGGACTGGTTTTCCAGCCCGGAGGACTCCCCTTACCCTACATTTGAACGGAGTAGCTATGACACTGAAACTTGGCGTAATCGGAACCGGTGCTATCGGTCAGGAACATATTCGTCGCTGCAGTAAGGTGTTGCAGGGTACGAAGGTGGTCGCCGTCTCCGATATTAATATCGAAGGAGCCAAAGGCGTGGTGAGTCGCCTGGGTCTGGATGCGGAAGTTTATGCCAACGGGCATGACGTTATTCAGTCTTCCGATGTGGACGCGCTGATTATTACCTCCTGGGACCCGACGCACGAAGAATATACGCTGGCAGCCGTTGCGGCGGGCAAACCGGTTTTTTGTGAAAAACCCCTGGCGCTGACCGCGGAAGGCTGTCGTCGCATTGTCGAGGCGGAAATTGCTCACGGCAAGCGCCTGGTGCAGGTTGGCTTTATGCGTCCTTACGATGCGGGCTACCGTGCGCTGAAGCAGGTCATCAGCAACGGCGACATCGGCGAGCCGCTGATGCTGCACTGCGCGCATCGTAATCCAACGGTGCCGGAAAGCTATACCACCGATATGGCTATCACCAGCACGCTGATCCATGAGCTGGACGTACTGCGCTGGCTCACCGAGGATGACTACAAAACCGTGCAGGTTGTCTTCCCTTGCGATACGAAAAACACCCATGCGAAGCTGCGCGATCCGCAAATTGTGCTGTTTGAAACGCAGAAAGGCACGCGTATCGACGTCGAAATCTTCGTTAACTGCGTTTACGGCTACGACATCCAGTGTGAGGTTGTGGGCGAAACCGGTATTGCCAGGCTGCCAGAACCGGCTTCCGTACAGCTGCGTAAAGAGGCAAAGCTGTCGACCTCTATCCTCACCGACTGGAAAGATCGCTTTATCGATGCCTATGACGTTGAGCTACAGGCCTTCATTAACGACGTGACGGCTGGCCAGCTGCACGGCCCATCCGCATGGGACGGTTATGCCGCTTCCGTGGCAGCCGACGCCTGCCTGAAAGCGCAGGAAAGCGGCGCAATCGAAGCCGTTGAGCTGCCGCCGCGCCCGGCTTTCTACAGCAAATAGCCGACGGCCTTCCTGTTTCAGCAGGAAGGCTATTACACAGATTATCAGGGAGAAACCGATGAAAATTGCCTTTGACGTCGATGTCATCAAAGACATGGGCATTACCAAAATGGTTCACCAGGTGGCAGATTGGGGCTACAAATATATTGAGCAGTCGCCGCATCCACAGATCAATCCCTTTTATAAGCATCCTAAAGCCAGTCGGGAAATCATTACCGAATATAAAAACGCGCTGCGTGAAACCGGGCTGGAGATTTCTTCTTATATCGTCGTGTATCGCTGGTCAGGTCCGGATGAGGCTCGCCGTCAGGCAGCGGTGCGCAACTGGAAACGCATGATCGAAATTGCTGTAGAAACGGGGGTGCAGGTCATCAACACCGAGCTTTCCGGTACGCCTAACGAGCCGGAAATCTGCGAAGAGATGTTCTATCGCTCAATGGAAGAGCTGCTGCCAATCGTTGAGCGCGAAGGCATTCGTATTGAGATTCAGTCGCACCCATGGGACTTTTGCGAAGAAAACAATGAAACCGCGGATCTGGTGAAGTCCTTCCGCAGCGACAACGTCAAATATCTCTATAGCGTGCCGCACACCTTCTTTTACGACAAAGGCAAAGGCGATGTGAAAAGCATGCTGGAGTATGCCGGTGGCGATCTTTCTCACGTGCTGATTGCCGATACCATGAACCATACCAAACATTGCCGCTATATCGTCAATCCGCCAGGCGTGGATGCCACTATCCATCAGCACGTCGGCGTCGGCGAGGGTGAGGTCGATTTCGATACGCTGTTCCAGACCCTGCGTGAAATGGATTTTGCCAACCGCAGCTGGAAGGTCGGCGGCGAGTCGATTATCGCCTCTTCGCTGTTCGGCTATCCGGAAAAAATGAAGTACCAGGCCGTGGAAACTCGTGAGCTGATTGAGCGCGAACTGCTAAGCCGATAAAGAAAGGGCGGCAAAGCCGTCCTGAAAACCTGAAGCGCGGAAAGCTCAGGTCGACAAATAAAGCGTCCCGCGCCATCTACAGACTGACCGCTGAGGCACCACCATGAATAAAGAGAACGTGAAGCTGGCGATAGCCCCGATTGGCTGGACCAACGACGATATGCCAGAACTGGGCGCGGAAAATACTTTCCAGCAAATTGTCAGCGAAATGGCGCTGGCCGGCTTTACCGGCAGCGAGGTTGGCAGCAAATACCCGCGCGATCCGGCCGTCCTAAAACCAATGCTGGAGATTCGCGGCATCCAGATATGCAACGCCTGGTTCAGTACCTTTTTTGCCAACGGCGATAAGGCCAAAACCATTGATGAATTTATTAACCACCGCGATTTCCTGCACGCAATGGGAGCAAAGGTGATTGGCTGCTCCGAGCAGAGTAAAAGCATTCAGGGCACCACGCGAGCGGTCCTGGAAGAAAAGCCCCACTTTACGGAAGAAGAGTGGCGGTTAACGGCAGAAGGCTATAACGAGCTGGCGGCGCTGGCGGCAGAAAAATGCATGCAGGTTTGTCTGCATCATCATATGGGCACGGCTATTCAGACCACGGCGGAAATAGACAAATTTATGTCATTAACCAACGATGACGTTTATCTGCTGTTTGATACCGGCCATGCTTACTATTCGGAAGGCAGCCAGGCCCGGATGCTGGCGATTCTTGAAAAGTATTTGCCGCGTATCAACCACGTACATTTAAAAGATGTGCGTGATGACGTGGTATCTCAGGTAAGAAGCCAGCGTTTGTCATTTCTGGATGGCGTGAAGAAGGGCACTTTTACCGTTCCCGGCGATGGCGTCATCGATTTTGCACCGGTATTTAAAGTGCTGGACGAGTCTGGCTATAAAGGCTGGATGGTGGTGGAAGCTGAACAGGATCCGGCACTGGCCAACCCGTTTGAATATGCCGTAAAGGCCAGGAAATATATCCGCGAGCATGCGGGGCTGTAACAATCTTTTAAGCTCGGTTTAAAGCAAAAAGCCCTTGCCGGAACATGCCGCTCCTGAACGTCGAATTATCAACAATCAGAGCGCGGCGCAGGATGGCAGGGGCTTTTTTATAAAACGGCCGTTGCTTACTTCAGCACGACCGTATTGATAATATTCTCTGCCTCGGTCTGCGACTTCTGCTGATTATCCGCCGGTAGCGTAATCTGTACGGTCAACAGTTTGCCGTCAACTTTCGCCAGCAGCACTGATGACCAGGAAGACTGGCCCTTGGCGGAAATAACGGTATCCAGCTGCTGTGCCGGCTGGCCTTTCAGCTCA
The DNA here is from genome assembly GCF_019132875.1 of Erwinia phyllosphaerae. Taxonomy (GTDB): domain Bacteria; phylum Pseudomonadota; class Gammaproteobacteria; order Enterobacterales; family Enterobacteriaceae; genus Erwinia; species Erwinia phyllosphaerae. The sequence goes on along the minus strand of NZ_JAHSPF010000010.1, from coordinate 152,410 downwards.
ATTGACTTGTTAGTCACTACCTGAAGCTGTGCATCACGGTTACGCTGCTGATCTTCCAGACGTTTCGCCAGCACTTCCAGGCTCTCGGTGGTGGTATCGCCCGCAATAACGATAATCGCTTTCTGTCCGGAAGAATCCGCGTAAACGTGCATGTTGTTAGCCTGGGTACCCAGCTTGCCGCTCTGGTCGGACATACCGGCCGGCAGCGAGAAGCTCAGCTTGCCTTCCATCAGGGTAACGGTCTGGCTGCTCTGGCTGCTGCTAACGCCATTATCATCGGCTGCGGCTTTATCATCTTTGCCGTCGCAGGCGGTCAGTCCAACCACCAGTAACCCGATACCGGCATATTTTAGTAAGTTACGCATCACTGTCCCTTTTACGTTAGTCGTCTGCTCTGTTCAGCCACTTATACAATAGTAATCAGCAGGTAAAAGCAACCTGCGTGCTTACAGGCTAGCCGAAGTTAACCCGAGCGCCAGAGGATTTTTCCGTTAAGCGTTTTAACGTAGCGTTGAGCAGCACGCCGTAGGCAGGCAGGAAGAAAACCATACAGATAAGCACCTTAAAGCTGTAATCCACCAGCGCAATCTCTACCCAGTTTTGCGCCATAAAAGCATCGGGACTTTTATAGAAGGCAATAAAGAAGAAGGCCAGCGTATCGCTGATATTACCTAAAAACATGGCGGAGGCGGGCGCTATCCACCATTGCGGCAGCTGGCGCAGGCGATTGAAGACGTGAACGTCCAGAATCTGCCCCAGGGCATAAGCCATAAAGCTGGCGCAGGCGATACGCGCTACAAACAGGTTAGCGCTTTCTAACGCCGCCAGACCCTGCCATTCGCCCTGATAAAACAGCACGGATACGCCATAAGAAACAAATAAGGCAGGGATCATTACCGCAAAAATGATACGGCGAGCCAGCGGCGCGCCAAAAATCCGCACGGTTAAATCGGTTGCCAGAAAAATAAACGGAAAGCTGAAGGCGCCCCATGTGGTATGCAGACCAAAAACAGAGATCGGCAGCTGCACCAGATAGTTACTGGAAGTGATAACCAGCAAATGGAATAGCGACAGCCAAATCAGCGCGTGTGTGCGCTGATGAGAAGAGAAATTCATCATCATGTAACCTTTTTGAACATTGGGGTGAGGGAACCCAAAAAAATTGTATCGCCCGGGCGATTGCGCGGCATCTTACCGAAACAGACTGCTAATGCAATGGTTAATTTTAGCGCAAACGATAACGTTGTCGGCCCGGCTTGCAGATGCCCGTCGGCGGGGTAAAATGAGGAAAATTTTTTGTCTGAACGAGAATAATATGGAACCGTTCGCTAATCCCGATCAAACCCTGGACGCGCTGGGCCTGCGCTGCCCTGAACCTGTAATGATGGTACGCAAAGCCGTGCGGCATATGCAGGATGGCGAAACGCTGCTGATTATCGCTGACGACCCGGCAACCACGCGTGATATTCCGGGATTTTGTCGCTTTATGGAACATACGCTGCTGGCGCAGGCGACTGAAGAGTTGCCCTATCGCTATCTGCTGAAAAAAGGCCTCTGAGGCTAACTTAAGCTTTCGCATACAGAGCCGACAGGGCTGGATAAGCCAGATGCGTCACCCACTGCTTTTGGGCTGAATTTAACCGGGTAGCCGTTACCCACTGTTTTTTAGCTGAATTTAACCGGGCAGCCGTTACCCCCTGTTTTTTAGCTAAATTTAACCGGGCAGCCGTCACCCACTGCTTTTTAACTAAATTTAACCGGGCAGCCGTCACCGTCAGGGATGCATGTTGGCTAAAGCGTCGTCAGCAAGCTATAAGCGATGCTGACAACGCAAACGCCTGAAGCATAAGTTAGCGCTTACTTAACAAGCGCAGCGCATTGGCTGTTACCAGCGCGGTTGCGCCAGAGTCTGCCAGTACCGCCAGCCACAGGCCCGTAATGCCGCACAGCGTCGTTACCAGAAACAGACCTTTCAGCCCAAGCGCCAGCGTAATATTCTGGCGAATATTAACATGGGTTGCGCGCGCCAGACGGAGCATAGCAGCCAGCCCGTTGAGCCTGTTATGCGTCAAAGCGGCATCGGCGGTTTCCAGCGCGACATCGCTTCCTCCGCCCATCGCAATCCCCAACGTTGCCGCTTTCATCGCAGGCGCGTCATTAATACCATCGCCCACCATGGCTACCGCGTGCTGTTGGCTAAGCTCGCGTACCGCCGCTACCTTATCCGCAGGCAATAAACCGGCGCGATAAGCCATGCCCAGCTCTTGAGCAATGGCGGCGGCGGCTCGCGGGTTATCGCCAGTCAGCATTACTGTCTCGATATTCAGCGCTCTTAGCTCGTTCAGCGCCGCGGCGGCATCGGGACGCAGCGTATCACGCAGCGCAATCAATCCTGCTGGCTGACCATCCTGCATGATGGCCACCACGGTATTGCCCGCAGATTCCAGTCGTTCTACCCGTGCCCGCTGCGTTTCAGTCAGCGTATCTCCCACTCTGCCTGCGGCACAAAGCAAAAGTATGTGCCCACTTACTTCTGCTTCTATACCGTATCCTGCCAGGGTACGCTGCGCCGTAGCCACGGGTAAAACAAGCTGGCGGGACTCTGCCAGCTGCACCACGGCTTTCGCCAGCGGATGTGAAGACCCCTGCTCGACGGCCGCCGCTTTCGCTAACAGCCCGGCTTCGCTTTCTGCGTTAAAGCTGGCAATCTCTGTGACCTGCGGCTTGCCCATCGTTAACGTACCTGTTTTATCAAACGCCAGCATACGTATGCCGTTCAGACTCTCCAGCGCCGCGCCGCCTTTAATCAGTACGCCACGACGCGCAGCGGCGGCCAGACCCGAAGTAATTGCCGCAGGTGTAGAAATCACCAGCGCGCATGGACAACCAATCAGCAGCAGCGTCAGGCCTTTATAAATCCAGGTTTGCCAGTCGCCGGAAAAAAGCGGTGGTACTACCGCCACCAGCAGCGCAAAGGTCATCACCAGCGGCGTATAAATACGGCTAAAGCGATCGAGAAAACGTTCAACCGGCGCGCGATGGGCGTCCGCTTCTTCAATTAAATGCAGAATACGATCGATAGCGCTCTCGCCCGGCCGGGAGAGAACTTTTAGCCTGACCTGGCGATCGACGCTCAGGCTGCCCGCAGCAATTGTTTCGCCCTGCTGGCGCTCCACGGGCACGGATTCTCCTGTCAGCGCGCTCTCATCAAAGCTGGCATAAGGCGTGACCAGTGCTCCGTCGGCTGGCAGGCGACCGCCCGCACTGACTTCGATAATATCGCCGGGCTGTAATACATTGACGGCCACCTGCTCACGGCCGTTTTCTATGATGCGCAGCGCTTCTTCTGGTTTTAATGCCATCAGCGCCGTTACGCCCCGTCGGGCACGGCTTGCGGCATAAGCTTCCAGCCGTTCTCCAAGCATAAACAGCAGCAATACCATTGCCGCCTCTGCCGTTGCGCCAATAAAAAGCGCACCGAGAGCGGCGACGGTCATAAGTGTTTCGATAGCGAAAGGCGTACCGCTACGCATCAGGCGCAGCGCGGTTCGGGCAACAGGCCAGCAGCCAGCCAGCGTTGTCAGGGTAAACGCGATTTTCCCCATCTGCGGATTTATCAGATGCAGCAGCCAGCTGGTCAGTAACAAGCCGGTCAGCGCCAGTATCATACCGTTTTCCCGCCAGAAACCAGCGCTTTCTGGTTGAGAAGAGGAGGACAGCTTAAAACCTGCCCTGGCCACGGCCTGTTCAACCTGCTGACGGATATCCGTGGGGGCCGAAACAATCAGTTTTTCTGTAGAAAATAGTACGCGCGCCCGGGTAATCCCAGGCAGTTGGTTAACCGCATTCTCAATTTTTCTGGCGCAGGCGGGACAATCCATGCCGCTAATCTGCCAGCTGTAATCAGCCTTATCGCTTTGCCTGTCGCTTTCTTCATCTGGCGGTGAGGCGCAGCCTGTCTCGCTACAACAGCCTTTCTCACTGCTTATAGCGCTGATTGAGGTGATTTTGCCCAGGGCAGAAGGGGATTTGCTACAACCTTGCTGACCGGCCGCATGGCGTTGCCCGCAAGGGCAGGAAGATGTGTGCTGATGCATAATGCCTCCAGATAAGCCTGACGGGAAACGCTCCCGCCAGGTTATCTTACACTCTGGAGTGGACTCCAGAGTCAAGGCGTAATTTACAGATAGAGCGAACGAACGATCATAAAGTGTCCGGCAAAGTAGCAGGCGGCAACAATCGCGCTGTCCGCGGAAAAACGGCGGCGATAGTGGCTTACCAGCCAGACAATATTAGCCAGCAGCAGCAGTGAAGTACCCACCATCAGCGAAAAAGCGTAGTCCGTTGGGCGGAAGAAATACTGTTCGGTGGTTAGCCAGACCATCAGTAGCGTCATGCCAATAAAAGTACAAATCGGCCAGCGCAGCTCTGCCAGCTTCGTCCAGATAGTGGCGATAAGCAGCACGCCAATGATCAGCACCGTCAGCGGAATCGGCCAGAAAAAGGTCAGCGTCATATGGCTGGCAAAGCAGATGGTGTAAAGCAGATGGGAAAGGAAAAAAGCGCCGATGGCGTAAAGCATGCGGCGGTTAGGCAACAGCATCAGCGCATCGCCGGCCAGCGTCGCCAGCAAACCAAACAGAATCAGATAATCCGTGGCGTTAAGCACCGGCGCTTGCCAGGCCCAGGCGAGCAGCAGCAAAAGCGTAACCGGTTTAAAGACCCAGCGCTGCCACTGCGGGCCGCGATAGGTTGCGTCCACATATAGCCAGCCGGAAAAAAGCACTGCCAGAAACGACCAAATCATAGTGTGTCCCTTTGTTTTTAGATGCAAAAATCCACAATTCCTTATTGAGTCTAGGCCAGGTCGCCGCGATGTGACAATGGGAGGCTTCTGGTTGTATCCTTCTTCTCTGTACCTGCAAACGGGCTTTATCAGAGGAGAATAACCGTGAGGCCACCCCTGCTCTTTTTCATCACGCTGGCCGTGATTGCCGTACTGGCAACCAGACAATTTATTAAACAGCGTCAGGAAGTGGCGGTTAACGATGCTTTGCCCGTACGCAGCATGCCGGTTGAGGTAAAGGATAAACGGGAAATATCAACATCCATGCTGCGCTCGCGCCAGCGTGAAACGATTCCGGTAGAAGAGATGCGTTTTGAAGCCTGGTTTCATCCGCTTAACGATGCGGGCGACTTTAAGCTGGTGCTAAAAGCCGAAGACTATCAACAGCTGGAACGGGGGCAGAAAGGTGAGCTAAGAGTGCAGGGCACAAGGTTCATCTCTTTCCGGCTGCGCTGAACGGGCCAGCCGGAAAAGTTTGCTAACCGGCAGGTTTACCGTTTCGGCAACTGCTTTTTCTGCCAGGCCAGTAGCTCAAACACCCCAAAAAAGAAGATTTTTGCCTGCGTTGCGCCGCTCAGCTTTGGCCCTTCCTTTGGCTGCGTGGCACGCATTAATACCAGCTGCAAACCGTGCATAATCGCCATAAAAAACAGCGCGACGTTAATAAAATACTTTAGCGGCGCGGGGTAAGGGTGCACCACGTTAAGCAGCAAAAATGCCCAGACGCAAACCATCAGCACTCTGCCCAGATTAATCAGCATGGGTGGGTTCCTTTTTAACGGCACGACGAATATAAAGGCGATAAGCGACCTGGCCCGCAATTTTCTCGCGATGCAGCTGCCAGTTGACGGGAACCGGCGGCAGGCCGTTTTCCACTTCGCTTTCTACATAAACCAGCGCTTCCTCTGCCAGCCAGCCTCGCGTTTCCAGCAGCGTCAGCGTTTCTTCCAGCAGCCCTTTACGAAATGGCGGATCGATAAACACCAGGTGATGAGGCTCTCCCGCCTGCGCCAGATACTGCAGCGTATTGGTGTTGATTACCCGACCGCTGGTGGCCCCCAGCGTAGCCAGATTTTTTCCGAGCTGCTGGGCAACGGGACGTTCCAGCTCAAGCAGCGTAGCCGAGGCGGCATGGCGCGATAACGCTTCCAGGCCCAGCGCGCCGCTACCGGCAAAACAGTCCAGGCAACGCGCGCCCTGGATATCGGCGGCCAGCCAGTTAAACAGGGTTTCCCGTACGCGATCGGTAGTGGGGCGTAGGCCGATGCTGTCCGGCACCGGAAGCTTTCTGCCGCGCCACTGGCCGCCAATAATGCGGATCTGTCCGGCGCTGCCGCCGCGAGGTTTTTTATTCATCTGACTTAACTCTTCATAATTTGTTGCACAGTTTAACGCGCGATCTGGACTCAGGAAACGTAAAAAGGGTGCTGTGTTGCGTCTGCAGGAAAGTGTTAGACTAGGGGATTAAGATTATTTTCAGAGACCTGACTGTTTTTCCCCCGCGAGGAGTAGGGTTGCACCATGGCAAAAAATAAAAAACGTGGCTTTTTTTCCTGGCTGGGATTAGGACGCGAAGAAAAAGCGCCTGAGGAAGAGGCCCAAACGCCAGAGCAGCAGAGCGAGGCCGCGGAACCCGTTGCGCTTCCGGAAGCTGAACAGCGTGCTGATGAAATCGTCGAGATAACGAAAACCGTTGCTCACGTCGAGCCGGAAGCCGTTAAAGAAGTCGAGCCGGAAGCCGTTAAAGAAGTCGCGCCGGAGCCGGAAGAAATCGCCGCAGCGAAGCCGGAACCGGAAGAAGAACCGCAGCCGGAAGAAATCGCCGCAGCGAAGCCGGAGCCGGAAGAAGAACTGCTGCCGGAAGAAATCGCCGTAGCGAAGCCGGAGCCGGAAGAAGAACCGCTGCCGAAAGAAATTGCCGTAGCGAAGCCGGAGCCGGAAGAAGAACCGCTGCCGGAAGAAATCGCCGTAGCGAAGCCGGAGCCGGAAGAAGAACTACTGCCGGAAGAAATCGCCGCAGCGGAGCCGGAGCCGGAAGAAGAACTGCTGCCGGAAGAAATTTCGCCAGAAGAGCTGGAAGCCGCCGCGCTCGCCGCTGGCGCTTCTGACGCTGAACTAACGGTCATTGAAGAAGAAGAATCCGTTGCCGCCGCGCTGGTCAAGGTCGAACAGGCGAACGCCTCGGAAGAGCAGGCTCATCTTGTTGAAGAGCAGGCGCGTCCGACCAAAGAAGGCTTTTTCGCCCGCCTGAAGCGCAGCCTGGTGAAAACCCGTCAAAACCTCGGTTCCGGCTTTGTCAGCCTGTTTCGCGGTAAAAAAATCGATGACGAGCTGTTTGAAGAGCTGGAAGAGCAGCTGCTGATTGCGGATGTTGGCGTTGAAACCACGCGTCGCATTATCGCAAACCTGACCGCGCAGGCAAACCGCAAACAGTTGCGCGATGCCGAAGCGCTGTATGGCCTGCTCAAGCAGGAAATGTCCGAGATTCTGGCGAAGGTTGACGCGCCGCTGGATGTAACCGGCAAAACGCCTTTCGTTATCCTGATGGTCGGCGTAAACGGCGTGGGTAAAACCACCACCATCGGTAAACTGGCTCGTCAGTATCAGGCGGAAGGCAAATCCGTCATGTTGGCGGCGGGCGACACCTTCCGCGCTGCGGCCGTTGAGCAGCTACAGGTGTGGGGTCAGCGCAACAATATTCCGGTTGTTGCGCAGCATACCGGTGCAGATTCTGCTTCGGTTATCTTTGATGCGATTCAGGCGGCGAAAGCGCGCGGCGTTGACGTGCTGATTGCCGATACGGCAGGCCGTCTGCAGAATAAATCGCACCTGATGGAAGAGCTGAAAAAGATTACTCGCGTCATGAAAAAGCTGGATGAGCAGGCACCGCATGAAGTGATGCTGACTATTGACGCCAGCACCGGTCAGAACGCTATCAGCCAGACTAAGCTGTTCCATGAGGCGGTTGGCCTGACAGGCATTACGCTAACCAAGCTGGACGGCACCGCCAAAGGCGGCGTGATCTTCTCGGTCGCCGATCAGTTTGGTATCCCTATTCGCTACATCGGCGTAGGGGAAGGCATTGAAGATTTACGATCGTTCAAGGCGGACGATTTTATAGAGGCACTATTCGCCCGAGAGGACTAATTAGGATGATTCGCTTTGAAGAAGTCAGTAAGGCTTATCTCGGCGGTCGGCAGGCGCTGCAAGGGGTAGATTTTCATCTGCAACAGGGAGAAATGGCGTTTCTGACCGGTCATTCCGGCGCAGGGAAAAGCACGCTGTTAAAACTGATATGCGGCATAGAGCGCCCCAGCGCGGGTCATATCTGGTTTAGCGGACACGATATCAGCCGTTTAAAAAGCCGCGAAGTGCCTTTCTTACGTCGTCAGATTGGCATGATTTTTCAGGATCACCATCTGTTGATGGACCGAACGGTGTATGACAACGTGGCTATCCCGCTGATTATTGCGGGGGCCAGCGGCGAGGATATTCGCCGTCGTGTTTCCGCCGCGCTGGATAAGGTCGGCCTGCTCGATAAGGCGAAAAGCTTTCCTGTTCAGCTGTCGGGCGGTGAGCAGCAGCGCGTGGGGATTGCCCGTGCGGTAGTGAACAAGCCTGCTGTACTGCTGGCCGATGAGCCAACCGGTAACCTGGACGACGCGCTGTCGGAAGATATCCTGCGCCTGTTTGAAGAGTTTAACCGCGTTGGCGTGACCGTACTGATGGCAACCCACGATCGGGCGCTTATTGCCCGCCGCAACTATCGTTTAATGACGCTGAATCAGGGACGTCTGCACGGAGGCAACTATGGCGAATAAACGCAATCCGCGCCCGGCGGCACCAAAAGCCGCCAGACCGTCTAAAAGCAAAGCGCTGAAGGGCGGCTGGCAGGAGCAGTGGCGCTATGCGCTGCGCGGGACGCTTTCCGATCTGCTGCGTCAGCCTTTGGCAACGCTGTTAACGGTTATGGTTATCGCCATCTCGCTAACTTTGCCGAGCGTCTGCTTTATGGTCTGGAAAAACGTCAGCAGCGCGGCGCAGCAGTGGTATCCGGCACCGCAGCTGACGGTTTATCTGAGCAAAACGCTGGATGACGATGCGGCGGAAAATGTGGTCGCTCAGCTGAAAAAAGAAGAGGGCGTAGATAAGGTCAACTATCTGTCGCGCGAAGAGGCGCTGGGCGAGTTCCGTAACTGGTCTGGCTTCGGCGGCGCGATGGATATGCTGGAGCAAAATCCACTGCCGGCGGTAGCTATCGTCACGCCAAAAATCGATTTTCAAAATTCCGATACCATGAACAACCTGCGCGATCGCGTAACGAAAGTGCAGGGCGTAGACGAAGTGAAAATGGATGACAGCTGGTTTGCAAGGCTGGCGGCGCTGGCGGGGCTGGTGGGTCAGGTCGCGACCATGATTGGTATCCTGATGATTGTCGCGGTGTTTCTGGTTATTGGTAACAGCGTGCGGCTCAGCATTTTTGCCCGGCGCGATACCATCAACGTGCAGAAACTGATTGGTGCAACGGACGGTTTTATCCTGCGGCCTTTCCTGTACGGCGGCGCGCTACTCGGTTTTTGCGGCGCACTGCTGTCGCTGGTGCTTTCTGAGGTACTGGTTTTCCGCCTGGAATCCGTTGTGACTCAGGTTGCTGCGGTATTTGGTACCACCTTCAGCCTGCGCGGCCTGGCATGGGATGAAAGCCTGCTGCTGCTGCTGATTTCAGCGATGATTGGCTGGGTAGCCGCCTGGCTGGCAACGGTACAACATTTACGTCGTTTTACGCCGCAGTAACCCCTTTTCACGATTTTTGGTATACTCTTCCTCTGTTGCATGAGCGTTGTGCCGCAGAGGAAGTAGACTGAAAACTTCTTTTTTGCCCCGCTCCCCCTGCCCGAGAAATGTGTGTATATTATGCACAGCAAATAGTGAACTTGTGGATAACTTTGTAGTCGAAGTAGCACAGATTGCGTTCCTTTCTCGCTGCTGTTCACGTAGTCTTGTGAACCGCTCAGGGAAAAGTGCGGCAATATTGCTTAATACAGAGAGGGTTTGAATGACCAAAGAAATGCAAACTTTAGCTATTGCTCCTTTAGGCAACCTGGATTCCTACATCCGGGCGGCCAATGCCTGGCCTGTGCTGACGGCAGAAGAGGAAAAAGCGCTGGCTGAACGGCTGCATTACCAGGGCGATCTGGAAGCAGCCAAAACGCTGATCCTGTCTCACCTGCGCTTTGTTGTTCATGTCGCTCGTAATTATTCCGGATACGGTCTGCCGCAGGCGGATTTGATTCAGGAAGGTAACATTGGCCTGATGAAGGCCGTACGACGCTTTAACCCGGAAGTGGGTGTGCGTCTGGTTTCCTTCGCCGTTCACTGGATCAAGGCCGAAATCCATGAATACGTCTTGCGTAACTGGCGTATCGTTAAGGTTGCGACGACCAAGGCGCAGCGCAAACTGTTCTTCAACCTGCGTAAGGCCAAGCAGCGTCTGGGCTGGTTTAATCAGGATGAAGTAGAAATGGTTGCGCGCGAACTGGGCGTTTCCAGTAAAGACGTGCTGGAAATGGAGTCGCGTATGGCGGCTCAGGACATGACCTTTGATCCCGCACCGGAAGACGAAGGCGAAGGCCGTTCAATGGCGCCAATGCTCTATCTGCAGGATAAATCTTCCGACTTTGCCGACGGCATTGAAGAAGATAACTGGGATAACCACGCGGCAGATAAGCTCAGCGATGCCATGCAGGGCCTGGACGAGCGCAGCCAGGACATCATTCGTGCCCGCTGGCTGGATGATGACAACAAAACCACGCTGCAGGAGCTGGCGGATAAATACGGCGTTTCGGCAGAGCGCGTACGTCAGCTGGAAAAAAATGCGATGAAAAAGCTGCGGGTAGCTATCGAAGCATAATCCGCTGCAATAAGAAAAGGCGTCCTTCGGGGCGCCTTTTCTGTTTATGGCCTGCTCAGCCTGGCTTGTGCCGATAAACCCAGCCGCCCGGTTGAGCAGTAAAACCCTGCTGCTGCATAAATCTCGCCAGCCCAGCGCGATCTTCACTTGCCAAATCCGCCATCCACCAGCTTGTCACGTCGGGATTTTGCGCCAGCACTTCTTCCAGCAGATAACTACCCACGCCACGACGTCGCGTGACTTCCCGCACCATTAAATTCGCCAGTTCGCCCCGCGTCCCTTCCAGCCTCACCGTGACGGCAGCCAACAGCCGATCGTTAAATTTTGCCGCATAGAGCTGATGCTGTTCATCCAGCTGCATTTTTTCCGGCTGGCTCTCCGGCCAGATTTTAGCCAGATCCAGGCAATCCTGGGCAGAAAAATGCCGAAGCCGCAAAATGGTCAGTTTCATAAAAATTTCCGTGCCGCTGCAAAGGCATATTGTAGCGAAATTATACACGGAAGGACGTGAAACTTTTTTTGTATAAAAACAAAGCAATCTGTCAGGGGGAGGATTAAAGTTAAAAGTAAAACGCTGAGAAAGCGCGCTGAACACAGAATAACCCGCTGGCTGGCGACAGAATAACCCGTGTTCGTACCAGTGATTCATGCTGATTGTGGCGGCTATATCACATTATGTCAGTTGATTTACAGAAGAATATTCCTGTTTAATAACCTGAAATTTAAAGCCTTATTCCTTAAAAGGGCCGCATTGATCGCTAAGCCGTTATTCTTACAGCGGTTATCGGTCGGCAGTATAAAAAACAAACACAACTGATGGGGTAGTCAGGATGAAAATGAAAGGTAGCGCGTTTTTGGCAGGCTGTATGGCACTGGCACTCAGCCATGCCGCCACGGCAGAAGATATCAAGGTCGCTATTGTTGGCGCCATGTCTGGCCCGGTAGCGCAATATGGCGATATGGAATTCACCGGCGCGAAGCAGGCCATTGCCGATATCAACGCAAAAGGTGGCGTTAACGGTAACAAGCTGGTGGGCGTTCAGTACGATGACGCCTGCGATCCGAAGCAGGCTGTCGCCGTCGCTAACAAAGTGATTAACGACGGTATCCGTTACGTTATTGGGCATCTCTGCTCTTCTTCCACCCAGCCCGCTTCCGATATTTATGAAGATGAAGGCGTGCTGATGATCACGCCCGCAGCAACCAATGCCGATCTGACCACCCGCGGCTACAAAATGATTATGCGTACGACCGGTCTGGATTCTGATCAGGGGCCGACGGCGGCGAAATATATCCTTGAGAAAATCAAACCGCAGCGCATCGCCGTTATTCATGACAAACAGCAGTACGGTGAAGGGCTGGCGCGTTCCGTGCAGGACAGCCTGAAAAAATCGGGCGGCAACGTAGTGATGTTTGAAGGCATTACCGCAGGCGACAAAGATTTCTCCACGCTGGTAGCGCGCCTGAAAAAAGAGAACGTCGATTTCGTCTATTTTGGCGGTTACTACCCGGAAATGGGACAGATCCTGCGTCAGTCGCGCGCGGCTGGCCTGAAAACTGGCTTTATGGGGCCAGAAGGCGTGGGTAACGCTTCGCTCTCTAATATTGCTGGCGCGGCTTCTGAAGGCATGCTGGTCACGCTGCCAAAACGTTACGATCAGGTACCTGCCAACAAACCTGTTGTTGATGCGCTGAAGGCGAAAAAACTGGATCCAACCGGGCCGTTTGTCTGGACGACCTATGCCGCGCTACAGGCTCTGACCACCGGCATGGAGCGCAGTAAAAGCGCCGAGCCGGAAGAGATTGTAAAAAACCTGAAAGAGGGCGCGCCAGTACCAACGGTAATGGGCGATCTGAGCTGGGATACCAAAGGCGATCTGAAAGGTTTTGAGTTCGGTATCTTCACCTGGCATGCCGACGGCTCTTCTACCGCCGTAAAATAAGACTGTTTCCGCGAGCGTCGTTCCCGCTCGCGGATGTGTTAAGGGTAATCTATGTCTGAGCAGTTTCTCTATTTTCTGCAGCAAATGTTCAACGGCGTCACGTTGGGTAGCACCTATGCGCTGATTGCCATTGGCTACACGATGGTTTACGGCATCATTGGCATGATCAACTTCGCCCACGGCGAGGTGTATATGATTGGCAGCTACGTTTCTTTTATCGTTATCGCTGCGCTAATGATGATGGGCATTGACGCCAGCTGGCTGCTGATTGGCGCGGGTTTTATCGTCGCTATCGTTATCGCCAGCGCTTATGGCTGGAGCATTGAGCGCGTCGCCTACAAACCCGTACGCTCTTCCAAAAGATTGATCGCACTGATTTCCGCCATCGGCATGTCTATCTTTCTGCAAAATTACGTCAGCCTGACTCAGGGCTCGCGCGATTTAGCATTGCCGAGCCTGATAACGGGCCGGTGGACGCTGGGCGTCAGCAACGGTTTTGCCGCCACCATTTCCACTATGCAGATTGTTATCTGGAGCGTGACCTTTGTTGCCATGCTCGCCTTAACGCTGTTTATCCGCTATTCACGTATGGGACGGGCCTGCCGCGCCTGCGCGGAAGATTTAAAGATGGCCAGCCTGCTGGGTATCAATACCGACCGCGTTATTTCGCTAACCTTCGTTATTGGCGCTGCGATGGCCGCGGTTGCGGGCGTATTGCTGGGCCAGTTTTATGGCGTGATCAATCCTTATATCGGTTTCATGGCAGGAATGAAGGCCTTTACCGCAGCGGTGTTGGGCGGCATCGGTAGCATTCCCGGAGCCATGCTGGGCGGTTTGATTTTGGGCATTGCCGAGGCGCTGACTTCCGCTTATCTGAGCACTGAATACAAAGACGTGGTCTCATTTGCGCTGCTGATTGTGGTGCTGCTGGTCATGCCAACCGGTATTTTAGGGCGTCCGGAGGTGGAGAAAGTATGAAATCCAGCCTTGTTAACGCCTTTATTTCAGCGGTTATGCTGCTGGTTCTGGCCGCCTTCTTTATGGGCATGCGGCTGAATCTGGACGGAACGCATCTGGTCGTCAACAACGCGGGCAGCGTGCGCTGGAACTGGATCATCATCGGCTGTGTGGTGGTGTTCTTCTTCCAGCTTTTACGTCCTGTTTTTCAGCGCGGACTGAAAAGCATTTCTGGCCCGACGCTGGTGTTGCCCGGTATTGACGGCTCCACGCCAAAGCAAAAGCTGTTTCTGCTGCTGCTGATTGTCGCTGCGGCCATCTGGCCTTTCCTGGTATCGCGCGGCACTGTCGATATCGCGACGCTAACGTTGATCTACGTAATGCTGGGTCTTGGCCTGAACGTGGTCGTTGGACTTTCTGGCCTGCTGGTGCTGGGCTATGGCGGTTTTTACGCTATCGGCGCTTATACCTTCGCGCTGCTTAACCACTATTTCGGCCTGGGTTTTTGGGAATGTCTGCCGCTGGCGGGCATCGTGGCCGCGCTGTTCGGCCTGCTGCTTGGTTTCCCGGTGCTACGCCTGCGCGGTGACTATCTGGCTATCGTGACGCTGGGCTTTGGCGAAATCGTCCGTATTCTGCTGTTGAATAACACGGAAATTACCGGCGGCCCGAACGGCATCAGCCAGATCCCCAAGCCATCATTTTTTGGCCTGGAGTTTAACCGCAGCGTGCGTGACGGCGGCTGGGATACCTTCCACCACTTCTTTAACCTGAAATACGATCCCAGCGATCGCATTATCTTTCTTTACATGGTGGCGCTGCTGCTGGTCGTGATAACACTGTTTGTCATTAACCGACTGCTGAGGATGCCGCTTGGCCGTGCATGGGAAGCGCTGCGCGAAGATGAAATCGCCTGTCGTTCGCTGGGCCTGAGCCCGACGCGCATCAAGCTGACCGCCTTCACTATTAGCGCCGCTTTTGCCGGTTTCGCCGGTAGTTTGTTTGCGGCGCGCCAGGGTTTTGTCAGCCCGGAATCCTTCACCTTTGCTGAATCGGCCTTTGTGCTGGCTATCGTTGTGCTGGGTGGCATGGGCTCGCAGTTCGCGGTTATCCTGGCGGCCGTGCTGCTGGTGGTTTCTCGCGAGCTCATGCGCGACCTGAACGAGTACAGCATGCTGGTGCTCGGTGGCCTGATGGTGCTGATGATGATCTGGCGACCACAGGGCCTGCTGCCGATGCAGCGCCCGCACCTGAAGCTGAAAAATGTGGATAAAGGAGAGCAGCCATGAAGCCTCTGTTAGCCGTAAACGGCCTGATGATGCGCTTTGGCGGCCTGCTCGCGGTCAATAACGTGGCGCTGGAACTGCGTGAGCAGGAGATCGTTTCGCTGATTGGCCCAAACGGCGCCGGAAAAACAACGGTTTTCAACTGCCTGACCGGCTTTTATCGTCCAACAGGCGGCAGCATCATGCTTGGTGACCGTGAGCTGGCAGGTTTAGCCGGCCAGCAAATTGCCCGGATGGGCATAGTACGCACCTTCCAGCACGTTCGCCTGTTCCGGGAAATGACGGTAATCGAAAACCTGCTGGTGGCGCAGCATCAGCATCTGAAAAGTGGCGTTTTCGCCGGACTGCTGAAGACGCCTGCGTTTCGTAAAGCAGAAAGCGAGGCGCTGGACAGGGCTGCCAGCTGGCTGGATCGCGTTGGCCTCCTGACGCTGGCCAATCGTCAGGCGGGCAACCTGGCTTATGGTCAGCAGCGCCGTCTGGAAATCGCCCGCTGTATGGTTACGCGGCCAGAAATCCTGATGCTGGATGAACCAGCGGCGGGCCTGAACCCAAAAGAGACGCTGGAGCTGGACGAGCTGATCGCCGAGCTCAGAAGCGAGCACAAGGTCTCGGTACTGTTGATTGAACACGATATGAAACTGGTAATGGGCATTTCCGACCGCATCTACGTGGTCAACCAGGGTACGCCACTGGCGAACGGTACGCCGGAAGAAATCCGCAACAATCCGGATGTTATCCGCGCTTATCTGGGGGAAGCATAAAATGCCAATGCTCTCTCTTGAAAACGTCAGCACACACTACGGTAAAATCCAGGCGCTGCACAATGTCAGCCTGCATATTGAACAGGGTGAAATCGTCACGCTAATCGGTGCGAACGGTGCGGGCAAAACCACTATTCTGGGTACGCTCTGCGGAGAACCGCGGGCAAGCCAAGGAAAAGTGCTGTTTGATGGCAGGGATATTACCGACTGGCAAACCGCCCGCATTATGCGCGAGGCGATAGCTATCGTGCCGGAAGGCCGCCGCGTTTTTTCCCGCATGACGGTAGATGAGAACCTGGCTATGGGCGGTTTCTTTGCCGATCGGCAGCAGTATCAAAGCCGTATCAAGCGTGTCTACGAGCTTTTCCCTCGTCTCTATGAACGGCGCGTACAGCGTGCGGGCACTATGTCCGGCGGCGAGCAGCAGATGTTGGCCATTGGCCGTGCGCTAATGAGCCAGCCGCGTTTGCTACTGCTGGACGAGCCTTCGCTGGGTCTTGCGCCAATTATTATTCAGCAAATCTTCGATACCATCGAACAGCTACGTCAGGAAGGCATGACCATCTTTCTGGTGGAGCAAAATGCTAATCAGGCGCTGAAGCTGGCGGATCGCGGCTACGTGCTGGAAAACGGCCACGTGGTGCTGGAAGACAGCGGCGCAGCGCTGCTGGCGAATGAAGCAGTACGCAGCGCTTATTTAGGCGGCTAAATTGAAGGGGCCGATTCTGGCCCCTTTATTCCACGTATTACATTAAAAAAGCTTAGCTTAATATTCCGCACATTTTTATTATCTTTTGAGCGCTGTCTGCCGTTCTCTCTTTTTTATTCCTTCCTGAAATCAAAAAACTATAAATAAAATGCGATAAAATTATTGCGACAGGATAAAAATAAGGCGTACTATTTCGCCAGTGTCAATGAATGACAAATAAGCCAAAGGAGAGGCTATGCTCGAACCCAAAGAAGGATTGCTGACGTTTCGCGCGGAAGGGGATAATTACCCCGGCAGCCGCTATTATTCAAGAAAAATCCACTGGCCTGGCAATAGCGCAGGCTGTGCCAGAGATGCTTCCGGCGTAACGATTGGCCGGGGGTTTGATTTGGGAAGCCGTACAAAAGCGGAAGCTTACAGCATCCTGATAATGGCTGGAATACCTCCTGAGAGCGCAAGAAAAATTGCAAATGGCGCTGGTTTAAAATATTGTCAGGCGGAAAAATTTGTGAGAAATAACGAGCGGGTCATTAACGATATAACGGAAAAGCAGCAGCTAGATTTATTTGAAATTATCTATCCTGATTATCTTAACAGGGCCAGAAGATTTTATTACAGAAGGAAAGGAAAAGAGGCTGTAAGCTGGGATAACCTGAATCAGGCATTAAAAGACGTGTTTGTAGATATGTTTTATCAGGGGCGATTAGAACCAGGGCGAGTTAAATATTTTGAAAAAAATAGTAGAAACGATGTAATCCTGTTTATCAAAAGTAATCAGCAGTTATCTAAAGATGAAATCGGAAGAAATCGCATAGGATATCTTATCAAGGAGGGGAAAGGATGAGGGTTTTTATAGCAATATTGGTAATGCTAAGCATTGTACAGTATAGCACCGCAGATTCCTCTATGGTTAAGAGTAATCCTGAGGCGGATTATAATAATAATTTAAAATCTTCGCATGAAAATAAAAGTACATTGAATTTTCAATTAAGTAAGCGTGATTATGAAAGAGCCTATGATGATTTTTACATGAAGTTAATTGATAAAAAGAAAGGCATGAAAAATTTTGATGAATTTATTAATAATCTTGAGGAAAGCGATCGATTATGGAGAAAGTATATTATTAGCGAGTGTTCAGCTGAAGCATCTTTAAATGAAATGTATTCAAAAGAATATTTGTCTGTCTATGAGTTATGTATGGCTCAACACTATAATAAGAAAAGCGCATACTATATGAATTTCAAATTAAAATGAATTGTTCTATTTAATTTATTTTTTTGAGGCGTCGACAGGGAGTGTCTATTTTCCAGCACGATGAGGCACGCCTTTTATAAACACGTTTTCCGTCATCTTCCTGTCATCTGCCGCTCATTAGTCTGTCATCCGGCCGTCATATAGCTGTTATCTTTCCTTCATTTTTGCATGTCATGTTACCTGCCGACCACTTACCGCGCGCGGCTTTGCGCCTTTTGACACCGGGTACAGGAAACCGATATGCCATTGTTCTCAAGTTTATCCAGACTGAGCATTGTACTGGGGCTAACCCTAAGCGGGCAGGCGCTGGCCGCCACCGATATTCCGTTCTGGCACTCTATGGAAGGCGAGCTGGGCGTGGAGGTTAACTCCCTCGCGCAGCGCTTTAACGACTCCCATCCTGATTACAAGATCGTACCCACCTATAAAGGCAACTACGAACAAAGCCTTGCCGCCGGGATCGCCGCCGTACGCTCTAACCGCGCCCCGGCCATTCTGCAGGTTTACGAAGTCGGGACGGCAACGATGATGGCTTCTCATGCTATCGTGCCGGTCTACGATGTTTTTAAAAATGCGGGCATTCCTTTTGACGAAAAACAGTTTGTGCCGACGGTTTCCGGTTATTACAGCGACTCGAAAACGGGCCATCTGATTTCACAACCGTTTAACAGCTCTACGCCAGTGCTTTATTACAATAAAGACGCGTTTAAAAAAGCGGGCCTGAACCCGGATGAGCCGCCAAAAACCTGGCAGGAGCTGGCAAAAGATGCCGCCGCGTTGCGTAAATCCGGTATGAGCTGCGGTTATGCCAGCGGCTGGCAGGGCTGGATTCAGATTGAAAACTTTAGCGCCTGGCATGCTCTGCCGGTCGCGACTAACAACAACGGCTTTGATGGCGCTGATGCCGTACTGGAATTCAATAAGCCAGTTCAGGTGCGCCATATCCAGATGCTGGAAGAGATGAATAAAAAAGGTGATTTCACCTACTTCGGCCGCAAAGATGAACCCACTGCCAAATTTTATAACGGTGACTGCGGCATCACTACGGCATCATCCGGCTCGCTGGCTGATATCCGCCATTATGCCAGATTCAATTATGGCGTTGGCATGATGCCATATGATGATACGGTGCCAAACGCGCCGCAAAACGCCATGATCGGCGGGGCCAGCCTGTGGGTAATGAAGGGCAAAGATGCCGCCACTTATAAAGGCGTCGCGGAATTTATGCAGTTCCTGGCGCAGCCGGAAATTGCTGCCGAATGGCATCAGAAAACCGGTTATCTGCCTGTCACCACAGTGGCCTACGATCTGACGCGCAAACAGGGCTTTTACGATAAAAACCCGGGTGCCGATATCGCCACGCGCCAGATGCTGAACAAGCCGCCGTTGCCGTTCACCAAAGGGATGCGCCTGGGCAATATGCCGCAGATCCGCACCATCATCGATGAAGAGCTGGAAGGCGTCTGGACCGGCAAGAAAACCCCGCAGGCCGCGCTGGATAACGCCGTGACTCGCGGTAACCTTCTGCTGAGACGTTTCGAGCAAACCGTTAAGCAATAAATCTGTAGCGCAGCCGTGCCGCAA
Organism: Erwinia phyllosphaerae; assembly: GCF_019132875.1. Taxonomy (GTDB): domain Bacteria; phylum Pseudomonadota; class Gammaproteobacteria; order Enterobacterales; family Enterobacteriaceae; genus Erwinia; species Erwinia phyllosphaerae. The sequence continues at coordinate 133,156 of NZ_JAHSPF010000010.1, read as the reverse complement.
TAACGGTTCGGCTGCATTTCAGGTGGCGCTTATGCTGCCTTCAGGCGCATTTTCAGAGTCTTTTTATGTCCTCTTCACGTCCTGTTTTTCGTTCACGCTGGCTGCCTTATCTGCTGATGCTGCCGCAGCTGCTGATTACGCTGATCTTCTTTCTCTGGCCCGCTGGTGAAGCCTTATGGTATTCGGTACAGCGCGTCGATCCTTTCGGTATATCCAGCACTTTTGTCGGCATGGAAAACTTTACCAGGCTGCTGGATGATGAGTATTACCTTGATTCCTTTAAAACCACGCTGATTTTTAGCGGACTGGTGACGGTAATTGGCCTGGTAGTGTCGCTGTTTTTTGCCGCGCTGACCGATCACGTTCTGCGAATGAAGCGCTTCTATCAGACGCTGTTTCTGCTGCCCTATGCCGTTGCGCCAGCGGTCGCGGCGGTGCTATGGATGTTTCTGTTTAGCCCCGGCCAGGGATTGATTACGCATTTTCTTGGCCAGCTTGGCTACAGCTGGAACCATGCGCAAAACAGCGGCCAGGCGATGACGCTGGTAGTACTGGCTTCCGTCTGGCAGCAGATGAGCTACAACTTCCTGTTTTTCTTTGCGGCGTTGCAGTCTATCCCCAAATCGCTGACCGAAGCGGCGGCTATTGATGGCGCTGGCCCGGTACGTCGTTTTTTCCAGATTTCGCTGCCGCTGATTACGCCGGTGGGATTCTTTCTGGTGGTAGTCAACCTGGTTTACGCCTTCTTTGACACCTTTCCGGTTATCGATGCCGCAACGGGCGGCGGGCCAGTACAGTCGACCACCACGCTTATCTACAAAATTTATCGCGAAGGCTTTGCCGGTCTGGATCTCTCTTCTTCTTCCGCCCAGTCGGTGGTGCTGATGGTGCTGGTAATAGCGCTGACGGTGATTCAGTTTCGCTATGTCGAGAAAAGGGTGCGTTACCAATGATTGAAAATCGACGCGGGCTGACCATTTTCAGCCATATCATGCTGGGGCTGGGCGTGCTGACCGTGCTTTTTCCGCTTTACGTGGCTTTTGTCGCCGCGACGTTAAGCAACAGCGAAGTCTTTCAGGTGCCCATGCCGCTAATCCCCGGTCATGCTCTTTGGGACAATATCAGCGCTATCTGGCAGCACGGCGTGGCGCAAAATACCGCGCCTTTCGGCAAGATGTTGTTCAATAGCACGCTGATGGCGCTGGCGATTACCATCGGGAAAATTTCGGTCTCGATCCTGTCCGCCTTTGCGCTGGTGTGGTTCCGCTTTCCGCTGCGCGGGCTATTTTTCTGGCTGATTTTTATCACGCTGATGCTGCCGGTTGAAGTGCGTATCTTTCCGACGGTCGAAGTCATTTCAAACCTGCACATGCTGGATAGCTATAGCGGGCTAACGTTGCCGCTGATGGCTTCCGCGACCGCGACCTTTCTGTTTCGCCAGTTTTTTATGACCCTGCCGGATGAGCTGATCGAAGCAGCACGCATTGACGGCGCGGGACCGATGCGCTTCTTTTGGGACATCGTGCTGCCGCTGTCAAAAACGAATCTGGCCGCGCTGTTTGTCATCACCTTTATTTACGGCTGGAACCAGTACCTCTGGCCGTTGCTGATTATCAACGATATTGATTTAGGCACAGCCGTAGCGGGTATCCGCAGCATGATTGGTACCGGTGACGGCACCCCCACGCAGTGGAACCTGGTCATGGCGGCCATGCTGCTGACCATGATCCCACCGGTAATGATTGTTTTAGTGATGCAGCGCGCTTTTGTTCGCGGGCTGGTAGAGAGCGAGAAATAGCATGGCAGGCGTAAAATTTCAGGCCGTCACCAAATCTTATGACGGCAAAAACCAGATTATCCAGCCGCTGGACGTTGATATCCGCGACGGCGAATTTATGGTGATGGTAGGGCCTTCCGGCTGTGGCAAATCAACACTGCTGCGTATGGTGGCCGGGCTGGAGCAGGTAAGCAGCGGCGATATCTATATCGACAGCGAACGCGTAACCAACCTGGAACCGAAAGATCGCGGCATCGCGATGGTGTTTCAAAACTATGCGCTCTACCCACATATGAGCGTTGAGCAGAATATGGCTTACGGGCTGAAAATCCGCGGTATGGGTAAAGAGCATATTCGTCAGCACGTTCTGGAGGCGGCCAAAAGTCTGGAGCTGGAAGCGCTGCTACACCGTCGTCCGCGCGAGCTTTCCGGCGGCCAGCGTCAACGTGTGGCGATGGGGCGTGCTATCGTGCGTGAACCAGCGGTTTTTCTGTTTGACGAGCCTTTATCCAATCTTGATGCGCGGCTGCGGGTACAGATGCGGCTTGAGCTACAGCAGCTGCATCGTCGCCTGCAAACCACCAGCCTGTACGTGACGCACGACCAGGTTGAGGCGATGACGCTGGCACAGCGCGTGATGGTGATGAATAAAGGCGTCCTGGAGCAGCTAGGCACGCCGGTTGAGATCTACGAACGGCCCGCCACGCGTTTTGTGGCCAGCTTTATTGGCGCGCCCGCCATGAATCTGCTGGAAGGAGAGATCGGTCCGGATGGTTCACAGCTGCTGCTGGCGGCAAGCACCGTACCGCTACCGCAGGCTAAACCACAGTGGGCAGGCCGCCAGTTGACGGTAGGGATCCGGCCAGAGCATATCAGGTTAGCCGACAGGCAAAGCGGGCTGGCGCTGGCGGTAGAAACGCTGGAGATGTTGGGCGCAGATAATCTCGCCCACGGCAAATGGGGCAACAGTAATATGGTTGTGCGTTTACCCCACGTCCAGCGTCCGGCCATCGGTAGCCTGCTGTGGCTGCATTTACCGCCAGAATCGCTACACTTCTTTGACACTCACAACGGACAACGGCTCGAATGACTGCTAAAACCTGGCCTTATCCCGCTATCGTCGCCCATCGCGGCGGCGGCAAGCTGGCTCCGGAAAACACCCTCGCCGGTATTGATACCGGCGCGCGGCTGGGCCATAAAATGATTGAGTTTGACGTTAAGCTGTCGCTGGACGGCGAAATCTTTTTGCTGCACGACGATACGCTGGACAGAACCAGCAACGGTTGGGGCATCGCCGGACAGCTGCCGTGGGAGAAGCTGCTACAGCTGGATGTCGGCGGCTGGTTCGGTAACGATTTTGCCGGTGAGCGACTGCCGCTGCTGTCACAGGTTGCGGAGCGCTGCGCTTCCTACAACATGATGGCTAATATTGAGATCAAGCCCACTACGGGGCTGGAAGCGGAAACCGGACGCGTCGTGGCGCTGGCGGCTCGCGAGCTTTGGCAAAACCAGACCGCGCCTTTGCTGTCATCATTCTCTTACGATGCGCTGGCGGCGGCGATGCAGGCCGTACCGGAACTGCCGCGCGGGCTGCTATTGCATGAATGGCATGATGACTGGCAGCAGATGACCGAGAGCCTTGACTGCATATCTGTGCATTTCAATCATAAAGTATTAAATCAGGAGAGGGTGGCGGCGCTAAAAGCGGCGGGGCTACGGATTCTGGTTTATACGGTTAACCAGCCCGAGCGGGCCAGAGCATTACTGAGCTGGGGGGTTGATGCTATCTGTACCGATCGTATCGATCTGTTAAGTGCCGACTTTGCTACATCTTCGGCTGGCGTCCAGGCTCCAGACTAACGTTCAGAGCGTTAAACGTTTTACACGGACTGGCGATGCCGCGCTTTATAAAAGCAATGCCGTAGGTGCCAACCAGCGAGGCGGCGTCTGCGGCAAGCTTTCAGGATCTGAGCTGGCAAACATCATCATTTGTGGCTGGTGGCAAAGCGTTTACCGACTGCGCTTTGCCAGCGTTCTCTGTCTCAGAAACTTTTAATTATTGTTCTGCTGAACCGGTGGCGCGGTGGTTGCACCAGGCTGCGTCTGCAACACGCGTTGCGAAGCGCTGTCGCGTTGCTCCTGCACTTTGCGCTGTAGCTGCTGGCTCTGCTGCTGCTGATCCTGCTGCAATTTCCTCTGCTGCTGCGTTTGTTGCGTCTGCATTTGTGACTGCATGCGCTGCGAGCTGGGGTTGTAGCCCGGCTGGTTTGGATCCGTATTGTTTATTACCTGCGCCATGCTGCCAAGCGGCAACAGCGCGACACAAACGATTAACCATTTCATCTGACACCTCCCTATTACTGTTACTTCATTGTATGCCAGCCGCTCCCTTTCAGCCTGAGGCCCGTTCTGAATTTGCATGATGTCTCGCCTTTCTGCTTATTTTGTGCATAGTTAGAGTCGGTAAACAAACGTAAATAATACTAATAAGAGGTTACTATGGGACAAAGCAGGACAAAGCTGGCAGCAGCGCTGGTAACGGCGTTGTTTCTTTGCCAAAGCGCAACGGCAGCAACAACTGCGCCGCCAGTCTCTTATGGCGTGAGCGCGGATACTTTCCATCCGGAAACGGCGCAGCATGGTATGGTTGCTTCTGTGGATGCGCTGGCTACGCAGGTAGGCGTGGACGTGCTGAAGCAGGGCGGTAACGCCGTCGATGCGGCAATCGCGGTTGGCTACGCGCTGGCGGTAACGCATCCGCAGGCCGGCAATCTTGGCGGCGGCGGCTTTATGCTGATCCGTACCGCCTCGGGCCGTACTACCGCTATCGATTTTCGGGAAATGGCACCGATTAAGGCCAGCCGCGACATGTTCCTGGACGCTCAGGGCAACGCAGACAGTAAAAAATCGCTTACCTCTCATCTGGCTTCGGGCGTTCCCGGCACCGTTGCGGGCTTTGCCTTAGCCCGCCAGGAGTACGGCACGCTGCCGCTTGCGCAGCTGATAGCGCCCGCCATTAAACTGGCGGAAAAAGGCATTGTGGTCAACGAAGCGCTGGCCGACGACCTGAAGGTTTATGGTAAAGAAGTGCTGGTTAATCATCCCAACAGCAAGGCTATTTTTTATAAGCCGGATGGCCAGCCTTATGCGCGCGGCGAAAAGCTGGTGCAGCATAATCTTGCCCATAGTCTGAGGCTGATCGCTACCCTTGGCCCGGACGCCTTCTATAAAGGTGAAATTGCCGACCAGATTGCCGCGGAAATGACACAGAACGGCGGCCTGATTGGCAAAGCGGATCTGGCAAACTATAAAGCCGTGGAGCGCAAACCAATTAGCGGCACCTATCGCGGTTATGAAGTCTTTTCAATGCCGCCACCCTCTTCAGGCGGCATTCATATTGTAGAAATCCTGAATATTCTGGAAAACTTCGACCTGGCGAAAATGGGCTTCGGCAGCGCCGATGCCATGCAGGTGATGGCAGAGGCGGAAAAATACGCCTATGCCGATCGTTCTGAATATTTGGGCGACCCCGATTTTGTGAAGGTGCCGTGGCAGGCTTTAACCAATAAGGCCTATGCAAAATCGCTGGCGCAGCAGATTGATGTTAATAAGGCTCGCCCTTCAACAGAAATTAAGCCCGGCAAGCTTGCGCCTTATGAAAGTAATCAGACTACCCATTTTTCCGTGGTGGATAAGCAGGGCAATGCGGTAGCCGTAACCTATACGCTGAACACCTACTTCGGTAGTGGCATCGTGGCGGGGAAGAGCGGCATTCTGCTGAATAACGAGATGGACGACTTTTCTGCCAAGCCGGGCACGCCAAATATTTATGGCCTGGTAGGCGGCGAGGCCAATGCGGTACAGCCTTACAAGCGGCCATTATCGTCTATGTCGCCAACTATCGTGGCGAAAGATGGCAAAACCTGGCTGGTCACTGGCAGCCCGGGCGGTAGCCGGATTATTACTACCGTGCTGCAAATGGTGGTCAACAGCATCGACTTTGGCATGAACGTCGCGGAAGCAACCAACGCGCCACGCTTTCATCATCAGTGGCTACCGGATCAGCTGCGCGTAGAAAAAGGCTTCAGCCCGGATACGCTGAAGCTGCTGGGTGACAAAGGCCAGCACGTTAAAGTTCTGCCAGCGATGGGCAGTACGCAAAGCATTATGATTGGTCCGGACGGTACGCTGTATGGTGCATCCGACCCGCGATCTATCGATGATTTAACCGCGGGCTACTAACAGCTCACCATAAGGGCGATAGTGGCTATCGCCCTTATGATCGTTTTATTTTTCTCTCAGCCGCGCCATATAAAGCGCATCAACCTGCTCACCATTCCGGATAGCAAAGCGACGCGCAACGCCCTCCGTAGTAAACCCAAATCGTTGATAAAGCCTGACGGCAACATCGTTGTCGGCAAATACCGTTAGCTCAATGCGCTCCACGCCCAGCCAGTTATCGCACAGGCTGACCATCTCCTGCATCAAAGCCGAGGCCACACCGCGGCCACGATAGTGGCAGTCAACGCACAGTCCAAAAGTAGCCGTATGACGCCGACGGGCACGGCCGTTGACTTCCAGGTATAACTCACCGACGACCTGCTCATCGATACAGGCCACCAGACGCTGCATGCCGGGCTGAAGTTTTTGCAGGCGTTCCTGAAGCAAATGAAGCGAAGGATGAGGGATTTGGAGCGTATCGGTATAGGTTTCCGGCTGGCTAAGAATACGATACAGCGCGGCGGCATCCTCAACGGCGGCGTGTCTTATCACTATCTCACTCATCTCTTGCTCCTTTTGGTTATTTCCTTTCCAAAATCAGGGGATTCAGCCAGAAAAGCAAGCGGGAAAAGCGGCATAGAAAGCAGGCTAAAAGAGCGTATTATTTACAAAACCCGTCAGGCGTAGAATGAAAGGAGACTAATTAAAGATTGTTTTAATAAAACGGTGTCTTATTAAAGGACGCTTTAATAAAAATGGCCTAAGAAAGGAGTTTTACATGGAGCAAAGGATTTCAGGTCGATATGTCATCACGCATAGTTACAACGAAAATGTAAAAGCGTTTATTCCTTTTGCATTGCCGCCCGGTTCGCCTGAACTTGCGGTTGATTCATACCGTGCTCTCAATCATCGGGCAGAGCTGGCGATAGCCCTATTATCGGGGATGACGGGATTGGTCATGTCAGGCGAATGGCTGATTTATAGCGCGATACGCAGGGAAGCCTTGTTAACTTCTCAACTGGAAGGGACTCAGGCAACATTAAATGACGTTTTTGATAACGAAGCCGGACTTACTGTAGCCAATGCTGATGATGTTGAAGAAGTCACTAACTACTTGCAGGCTTTTAAATTTATCAGAGAGCAAATTCATTCACCTGTAGGACTCCCCGTCTCTGTTCGACTGCTCACTGAAGCTCATAAAATTTTATTAAAAGGGGTACGTGGCGCAAGTAAACAACCGGGAGCTGTTCGTACTACACAAAACTGGGTTGGAGGAACTCGCCCGGGAAATGCTGCTTACGTCCCTCCACCACCCGAAGAGGTGATAAACCTGCTCAGCGACCTCGAACTCTATATCCATGATAAGCAATCTGGTTTACCTCCACTGGTACGTATTGCCCTGATACACGCCCAGTTTGAAACCATTCACCCATTTCTTGATGGGAATGGTCGTATAGGGCGGTTGTTAATAGCTATGCTGCTTGAAGAATGGCAGCTTCTCCCAGAGCCGCTTTTATATATGTCGGGTTACCTGAAAGCGCATTAGACAGAGTACTATCGCCGCCTTTCCCGGCTTCGTGACTCCGGTGACTGGGAATCCTGGGTTGTTTTTTTCCTGAAAGGGGTTGAGGCCGCTGCAGAAGAAGCGCAGCGCAGTATTGTTCAAATTGCCTCTTTAATCGCCAGAGATCGCAAAAAGATATTATATGCTGAGCCGGTTACATTGCAGGCATTTCGGCTTTTTGAATTACTGCCCACAATGCCTAAAGTAAGTGTGGAACGTGCGCAGGCAGAGCTTGGCGTTACCTTTCCTACCGCAAATGCGGCTGTCAAAGCATTGGTAAAAGCTGGGATCCTCGTTGAGACAACAGGGCGAACCAGAGGAAAAACATTTTTATATCAAGCATACGTTAATCTTTTGCTGGAAGGGTAAGGGTACCGTCTGCTCTGATTGAAAAAAAACCTTTCTAAAATCAGGGGATTCAGCCAGAAAAGCAAGCGGGAAAAAGCGCAGGAAAAACTTTACAAGTGCGAATGATAATGATTATTATTGTCATGCGTTTTCGATACGGACTTCACGGGCCGGTCGGGAAGGCACGACATTGCTCACATTGCTTCCAATATTTTTAGCCAGCTCGGGTGCTGGCTTTTTTTTGCCTGTCATCCAGCAAGAGACAGTTTTGTAGCCCACCCCACGCCTTGTTTTTTCCTGCCATCCGTAACTTCTTCAGTAACTCTTTTCGCGACAATCGTACGCCGTCGCTCACGCAAAGAATCTGAATATTGTGCTGCAAATTAGTCGAATAATTTGAACAGAGGAGACAATTTTCTCCGCTATCTTCCCGCCCGGTGCAGGTTCAGACTAGCTGAAAACGTTGAGGAGGATTGAATATGATTTATTTACGCAAAGCAGAAGAGCGCGGTCACGCTAACCACGGCTGGCTGGACAGCTGGCACACGTTCTCCTTCGCTAACTACTACGACGCCAACTTTATGGGCTTTTCGGCGCTGCGAGTGATTAACGAAGATGTGATCGACGCAGGCCAGGGGTTTGGTACCCATCCCCATAAAGATATGGAAATTTTGACCTATGTGCTTTCCGGTACCGTTGAGCATCAGGACAGCATGGGTAACAAAGAGCAGATTCCGGCGGGCGAGTTCCAGATTATGAGTGCCGGTACCGGCGTGCGCCATTCAGAATATAACGCCAGCAAAGATGTACCGCTGCATCTGTACCAGATCTGGATTATCCCGGAAAAAACCGGTATTACGCCGCGTTACGATCAGCGCCGTTTTGCCGATGTGCAGGGCCGGCAGCTGGTGTTATCACCGGACGCACGGGAAGGTTCGCTGAAAGTTTATCAGGATATGACCCTTTCTCGCTGGGTCCTGAAACAGGGCGAACAGGATACGGTTAAAGTTGAATCAAATCGCCGTATCTGGATTCAGGTCGTAAAAGGTGATGTCGCCATCAACGGTGAAAAAGCAGGCACCAGCGACGCCTTCGCTATCTGGGATGAAGCGGCATTGAGTATTAAAGCCGACAGCGACGCCGAAATCCTGTTGTTCGATCTGCCGCCGGTTTAAGTTCACACTTTGGGCGCGGTCTTCCGCGCCCCTCACCGTTTTCCTGCCATTTTTGTTACACTCAGCTAACTTACCCTCTGACTACCTGAAAAAAATGAAGAAAAAAAGGCCGGTATTACAGGACGTTGCCGATCGTGTAGGCATTACCAAAATGACCGTTAGCCGCTATCTGCGCAATCCCGATCAGGTTTCTGTCGCTTTGCAGAGCCGCATTGCCGAGGCGCTGGACGAGCTGGGCTACATCCCTAACCGCGCGCCGGACATTTTATCTAACGCCACCAGTCGGGCGATTGGCGTGCTGCTTCCTTCGTTGACCAACCAGGTTTTTGCCGATGTACTGCGCGGCATCGAAACCGTTACCGATGCGGCAGGTTACCAGACGATGCTCGGGCACTTCGGCTATAGCGCAGAGAAAGAAGAATTGCAGATGCGTTCGCTGCTGGGCTGGAACATTGACGGGCTTATCCTGACCGAACGAACCCATACGCCAGCAAGCCTGCGCATGATAGAAACGGCGGGCATCCCGGTGTTGGAAATGATGGACTGCGTTTCTCCCTGTCTGGATCTGGCCGTCGGCTTCGATAACGTCGAAGCGGCGCGGCAGATGACGCATGCCATTTTGAAAAAAGGCCATCGCCGCACGGTCTACCTTGGCGCAAGGCTGGATGAGCGCACGCTGTTAAAACACGAAGGCTATGAAAAGGCGATGCGTGAGGCAAACCTGGCGCCGCGCAGTATTATGATGGAAGAACCTTCTTCGTTTTCGATGGGCGGCCTGCTGCTCAAAGAAGCGCAAGCACGTTATCCGGATACGGACAGCCTCTTTTGTACTAATGATGACCTTGCGGTGGGTGCCATGTTTGAATGTCAGCGGCAGGGGCTTCGCGTGCCGGAAGATATCGCCATTGCTGGTTTTCACGGCCACGATATTACCCAGGTTGTCACGCCAGAGCTGGCTACGGTATTAACGCCGCGTGAAAAAATGGGACAGGTTTCGGCCTCGCTACTGCTGGCACGTATTCGTGGCGAGCAAACAGGAACGCAGCAAATCGACCTGGGTTTTACTATTTCAGAAGGTGGCAGCATCTGATTGTTGGCGGCGACTGGTCATTAACAATCTGCTGACGCGCCCGGCATGGTCTGCTCTTCAGACCCCTAAAATATCCTTCATAGTCATTCGAGCCGCGTCATTTATGGCGCGGTAGGCGCGCCTCATCTCGGACGCACTTCAGCTTTTCAGCCCTCGTTGAGCAGGCTTTTTGTCGCTTTGTGCCGCAAACACTCTGAAACTGTCATTTTTTTGAACCATCTCACATTTACCAGCTTTTTCCTGCGCATCTGTTGCCATACTTCACGGGCGTCCAGACAATGTTACCGATAACAACAGGACGCTAACAACTGACGGGCCAGGCCCAGACATCTTTGCCGGAGTAAAACAATGAACAAATCCCCTTCGTCCAATCATGTTTTTGTGTTGATGGGCGTTTCAGGCAGCGGTAAATCTGCCGTAGCCAATGCCGTGGCTTATCATCTTAAGGCCGCTTTCCTGGATGGCGATTTCCTGCATCCGCGTAGCAACATCCAGAAAATGGCGGAAGGCCATGCGCTGAACGATCAGGACAGGCAGCCGTGGTTGAAGGCGATTAACGACGCCGCTTTTGCTATGCAGCGGACCAACCAGGTCTCGCTGATTGTCTGCTCTTCGCTGAAGCAGAGCTATCGCGACATCCTGCGCGAAGGTAATGACAACCTCTCTTTTGTTTACCTCAAGGGCGATTTTGACACTATCGAATCTCGTCTGCGCGCGCGTAAAGGCCACTTCTTTAAACCACAAATGCTGGTAACGCAGTTTGCAACGTTAGAGGAACCAGGCGAAGACGAGCGCGATGTATTAGTCGTGGACATTAATCAAACGCTAGATGAGGTTGTGGCTGCCACTATTGCCACCATCGAAGGTGCGCTAAAAAACTAAGTGGGATGTAATGGCTACTGCAACACTGGTATTAACCGCCGCAGGCTCTGTTTTGCTGCTGCTGTTTCTGGTTATGAAAGCGCGTATGCATGCTTTTTTAGCCTTGATGTTAGTTTCCGTTGGGGCCGGCATTTTTTCCGGCATGCGGCTTGAAGATATTGCCGCCACCATGCAGAAAGGCATGGGCGGCACGCTGGGCTTTCTGGCTATCGTGGTCGCGCTGGGCGCGATGTTTGGCAAAATTCTGCATGAAACCGGCGCTGTCGATCAGATAGCCGTCAAAATGCTTAAAACGTTTGGCGAAAGCCGCGCGCACTATGCGATGGGCATTGCCGGACTCATTTGTGCGCTACCGCTGTTCTTTGAAGTTGCTGTGGTTCTGCTGATCAGCATCGCTTTTGCCGTCGCGCGCCGAACCGGGGATAACCTGGTCAAGCTGGTGATCCCGCTGTTTGCTGGTGTGGCCGCCGCCGCTGCATTTTTGCTGCCTGGCCCGGCACCGATGCTGCTGGCTTCACAGATGCATGTTGATTTCGGCTGGATGATTTTGCTGGGCGTGTGCGCCGCGATCCCGAGTATGCTGATTGCCGGGCCGCTTTTCGGTAACTTTATCAGCCGCCGCGTGGTGTTTACGCTACCGACGGAAACCAGCCATCCGGAGTTTGACGAAAGCAAAATGCCTTCGTTTGGCTTCAGCCTCTCGCTGATCCTGTTCCCGCTGATTCTGGTTGGGCTAAAAACTATTGGCGCGCGCTTTGTGACCGAAGGCACCACGCTGTATGAATGGCTGGAATTTATCGGCCATCCGTTTATCGCCATTCTGCTCGCCTGTCTGCTGGCTATTTATGGCCTGGCCTACCGTCAGGGCATGGACAAAGAGCGAGTGATGCAGATTTGCGGCAGCGCCTTACAGCCTGCGGGCATTATCCTGCTGGTCATTGGTGCGGGCGGCGTCTTTAAACAGGTGCTGGTGGATTCCGGCGTTGGCCCGGCGCTGGGGCATGCGCTGACCGGCGCGGGCTTACCGGTTGCACTGGCCTGTTTTATTCTGGCTGGTGCGGTGCGCATCATTCAGGGGTCGGCGACGGTAGCCTGTCTGACGGCGGTCGGCCTGATTATGCCGGTGATTGAGCCGCTGCATTATTCCGGCGCGCAGATGGCCGCCCTGTCTATCTGTATTGCGGGTGGCTCTATCATTTTCAGCCACGTTAACGACGCGGGCTTCTGGCTGTTTGGCCGCTTTACCGGCGCAACGGAAGGCCAGACGCTAAAAACCTGGACGATGATGGAAACCATTCTGGGCACTACGGGCGCTATCGTAGGGATGATCGCGTTCGAGCTGCTTTCTTAGGGACTGGCGGGCAATACGCCCGCCAGTTTTATTTGTCCTGGCCAACATTGTTCTCTTCCTTTCCCCCCAATCCCTTATTTTCATAAAAACCTTTAAAAACAAGACCTCGATCCTGTTCCAGGACGTATTCTTTCCTCACATATCGATAATCAACCTCCTGATTAAATACTGGAGATGAGCAATGTATCGATTTCTGATTTATTTTTTACTGGGATGGATGGTCAGTTTACCTGTGCTGGCGAAGAGCGGCTTTCGTGAAATTACAGTTAACCGGGCTGGCTTATCCGCGCTAAATGTCGCGCTCTGGTATCCACCAGGCTCAGCAGGGAAACTGGAAAAAATCGGCGAGAATGCGGCATTTACAGGGAGCGTGGTGCAACGCAATGCAAGGCCGGAAGAAGGGAAACATCCGTTACTGATTTTTTCTCACGGTTACGGCGGCAGCTGGAAAAACCTCGCATGGCTGGCTGAAGCGCTGGCCGAACGCGGGTTTATTGTCGCGGCGCCAAATCATCCCGGTACTACTACCTCCGATCTTACTCCTGATAATGCCCGCCAACTCTGGCAAAGACCTAAAGCGCTAACGCAAATAATTGACGCTTTGATTAACGACCCTTTATTAGCAGGTAATGTGGATGCTAAGCGTATTGCGGCGGTAGGTCATTCGCTCGGCGGCTGGACTGTACTGGAACTGGCAGGTGCAAAGTTTAGCTCGCGGCAGTTTACTGCTGACTGTCTACGGCATGCAGATTTTTCCAGCTGTAAGCTTCTCGAACAGCTGGGTATTAATTTACCTGGCACCGATAAGCTGTTGGCTAAAAGCTGGCAGGACAACCGTATTAAAGCAGTTGTGGCACTGGATGGTGGGTTATTGCGTGGCCTGACGACGGCAAGCCTTGCACGGATAAAAGTACCCGTACTTTTGCTGGGAGCGGAAACGGATTTGGGCGGCCTGCCAGCGGAAATGGAGTCGGGCTATGTCGCTGCTCGCCTGCCTGAAAAATGGCGGCGCTACGAGAAGGTCCCGTATACCACTCACTTTAGTTTTATGCAGCTGTGTAAACCAGGCGCGGAAGCAATGATAGAAGCAGCTGAACCGGGTGAAGGAGTTGTCTGCCGCGATGGTGGGAGGGTGAGCAGGATGGAAATACATCAGCGCCTGTTAAAAGAAATTAGCGGCTTTTTGTTGCATTCGCTGGCGCTTCACGGCAACGGTAGTCAGAGGGGGAAAGGCCGGTTAGCCGTAGAAACTCACGGTTAAAATTGGACTTGGTGATAAAACCGGCCTCCAGCATCACCTGGGTGACAGGGAGGTTACTGTCGCTTAACAGGTCCTGCGCCCTGGCTACGCGAAAACCATTCACCCATTGTGAAACATTACGGCTTCGGGTCTGATTAACGGCACGGGAAATCTGACGTGCCGGAATGCCAGACTTCCGCGCCAGCTTATTCAGCGTAAGGTCGGCATCCAGGAAAAACTCTTTTTCCTGCATTAGCCTTTCAAGCTTTTCGCAAACCAGATTTAACTGAACCGTATCGTCTGTACTTTCTGGCAAAGATAAAACGGGCGCTGGTGCTTTGCTGGTAAAAGCAACGGCCAGGCAAAGAGGTAGCAGGAGCAGACACTGTGCGGTCGCAACGATTGTTGCTGCATTGTGTCCGGAAAAGAAACTGAAATCGAGAGCAACGATTAAATCAACCGAGGCGGAAAAGCAGAGCAGGCAGCCAGAACAAAAGGCCATCAGCCTGGCCGCTTTCGCTTCGTTTAATCGCGCCAGGCTGAAAACATCCGGTCCGCTTCTCGCCAGTCGAATGAGCGCACAGCCGTATACCGCATAAAAAATGCATAGGGCGACATCTATTGCCGCAGGCCAAAGCAGGCAAAGCATTGTCATCGCGGCAATCGCTGCCAGTAATTTGTTACGCTTGCCGCTCCGGTCGGTCAATTCCGCAAAGCAATGCCAGGCAAAAGGTGGAAGAAGCAAAGCCAGCAAAGGTTGCATCACGTGAAAAGGCAGCGCGTAACTCCAGCGCAAACCCGATACCAGCATAAGCAGCGCACAGGCGAAAAGAAAATAAACGGCAGTACGATAGCGGGTATCCTGGCGGAAAATAAGCTTTATTATCAGCATTAAAATCACGATAAAAGTGATAAAAGGCAGTGGAATAGCGGGCATAAAATTTTCCAGTTAAAACTTCATATAAGCGCGGATGCCGTCCAGAAACATCTGCGTCGCCAGCATGATCAAAATCAATCCCATCAGCCGTTCCAGCGCGTTAACGCCTTTTTCGCCCAGCAGCCGCAAAAACAGACCTGACAGCAGCAGGATAGTAACCGTTACGCCCCAGGCTATCAGTAATGCCCCGGCCAGATGACCAATCTGGTCGGGATACTGATGGGATAACAGCATCAGCGTCGCCAGCAGTGAAGGGCCAGCCACCAGGGGAATAGCTAACGGCACCAGAAAGGGTTCTTCACCTGCGGGCAGACCGCTACTGCTGCTCTCGTGTGAAGGGAAAATCATCTTGATGGCGATCAAAAACAGGATAATGCCGCCGGAAATCGAAACGGTTTCCGTGCGCAGGTTTAAAAAGGCGAGAATTTTTTCACCGGCGAATAAAAACAGCAGCATGATCCCCAGCGCGATCAGCATTTCACGAATCAGCACCGCGCGACGACGTTTCGGCTCCAGATGCTTCAAAACCGACATAAAAATCGGCAAATTGCCCAATGGGTCCATAATAAGCAGCAATAATACGGTTACCGAAATCATCTCTGTCATCGTTTGTTCTCATCGCTCCGCGGATTTTGCCGCCTGTTATAAGCATTACTGCTAAAAAAGCGGGACTAATCGATTTAATTTACTTGCCACTTTTCCAGCATTTTGTAAGGTGATAGCCATATTTCTTTCTTATCACTTTCACTCTAACAGGTCAGGCGATAAATCACAGACGGTTTGCCTTCTGCCGGGTGCCGTATCCGACATATTTCTCTGTCAGAACGGTATAAATGAGTGAACCAGCCTGAAACAGGTGCAACATGAAATCAACAGGACTTATTGGCTGGCGCGGTATGGTGGGTTCCGTGCTGATGCAGCGCATGATGGAAGAACGCGATTTTGACGTCATTCGCCCGGTGTTTTTCTCTACTTCTCAGCATGGCCAGGCCGCGCCGCAGTTCGGTAGCCAGTCGCCGGGGCTGCTGCAGAACGCGTACGATCTGGAGGCGCTAAAAGCGCTCGATATCATTATCACCTGTCAGGGCGGTGACTACACCAGTGAGATCTATCCAAAGCTGCGCGCGGCGGGCTGGCAGGGTTACTGGATTGATGCGGCCTCTACGCTGCGCATGCAGGACGATGCGCTGATTATTCTCGATCCGGTTAACCACCAGGTTATTCGCCAGGGTCTGGATAAAGGCATTAAAACCTTCGCGGGCGGTAACTGTACCGTTAGCCTGATGCTGATGTCTTTGGGCGGTCTGTTTGCGCACGATCTGGTGGAATGGGCATCGGTTGCTACCTATCAGGCGGCTTCCGGCGGCGGCGCGCGCCACATGCGTGAACTGCTGACGCAGATGGGCATGCTGCACGATCACGTCGCAAAAGAGCTGCAAAACCCGGCTTCCGCTATTCTGGACATCGAACGTAAAGTTACCGAAATGAGCCGTAATGGCGTTCTGCCGACCGATAACTTCGGCGTTCCGCTGGCGGGCAGTTTGATTCCGTGGATCGACAAGCAGCTGGAAAACGGTCAGAGCCGCGAAGAGTGGAAAGGCCAGGCGGAAACCAACAAAATTCTGCAAACGGCGCAAACCATTCCGGTTGATGGCCTGTGCGTCCGCGTCGGCGCGCTGCGCTGCCACAGCCAGGCGTTTACCCTTAAGCTGAAAAAAGACGTGCCGCTGGCGGAAATCGAACAGCTGCTGTCTGCCCATAACGAATGGGCTACCGTGGTGCCAAATGACCGCGAGCTGACCATGCGTGAACTGACGCCAGCGGCCGTTACCGGCACGCTGAAAACGCCGGTTGGCCGTCTGCGCAAGCTGAACATGGGGCCGGAATATCTTTCCGCCTTCACGGTTGGCGATCAGCTGCTGTGGGGTGCTGCCGAGCCGCTGCGCCGTATGCTGCGTCTGCTGGTGGACTAAATAAGTTAGCCCGACGTGATGGAGACATTGCGCCGGGCTTTTATTGCCAACTTTTCTGCCAGACCTGGCTTTATCAACCGCCACCGTTTATCGATCTCCCCGCGCTATTTTCTTCGTCAAACCTGATTTTTCACTTCCGTAAACCCGTAAAGTCCGTCAGATAATCAATCACTCAACGCTTTTTTCCGCCTGTTTTCCCCCGCCGGGCTGCTTTTCAGTTTGTCAATCTGTGAAAGTTTGATCTCAAAGCAATATTTTTCTGCATTCGGTGCGGGCTTTAGTTGCGCCCTGGCTATGCTTAGCTGTATCGGCCGATCGCAGAATGCCGGAGCAGCTTTCCTGCGCAATCGTGTTTTGAGTATCTAACTGAAGTTGTCGCACGCTGCGGCGGATCTTTCCCACTGGATGGCTACACCCGACAGCGTGTTTTTGGCTCAATGAAGAGCAGTGCATTCATTTTTTTCTAAAAAAGGATCGCCTGCCATACATTACAGGTACAGTCATGTCGGAGCTTACGGATCGCCGGTTAATTAACGCGTTAATTTCCGGCCATTACGCAGACCCTTTTTCGCTTCTTGGCATGCATAAGACCAAACAAGGTCTGACGGTATGCGCGCTGCTGCCGGATGCTACTGAAGTATGGGTAATTGAAACCAGCACCGGACGCAAGTGCGGCCAGCTGGAATGCATTGATTCACGTGGCTTTTTCCAGGGTGTGATCCCTCGTCGCAAAAACATGTTTCGCTATCAGCTGGCCGTCACCTGGCACGGACAGCAGAATTTAATTGATGACGCCTATCGCTTTGGGCCATTGCTGAAAGAACTGGACAGCTGGCTGCTGGCAGAAGGTACGCATCTGCGCCCTTATGAAACCATGGGCGCGCATTCAGACGTGATTGACGGCGTTATCGGCACGCGCTTTTCCGTCTGGGCACCTAACGCTCGCCGCGTCTCGGTGGTGGGCGACTTTAACTTTTGGGATGGACGTCGCCATCCTATGCGGCTGCGCCAGGAAAGCGGCGTTTGGGAGCTGTTCGTTCCTGGCGCGGTTCATGGGCAGCTCTATAAATATGAAATTATCGACGCGCAGGGCCAGCTGCGGCTGAAGTCCGACCCTTACGCTTTTGAAGCGCAAATGCGGCCGGACAGCGCCTCCATGATCTGCGGCATTCCGCCCAAAACTACCATGCCCGAAGAGCGCCAGCGCGCGAATGATTTCGACGCGCCCATCTCCATTTATGAAGTGCACCTTGGCTCATGGCGTCGCCACACCGATAACAATTACTGGCTAAGCTACAAAGAGCTGGCCGAGCAGCTGGTGCCCTATGCCAAAGAGATGGGCTTTACCCACCTTGAACTGATGCCGATTAACGAGCATCCGTTTGACGGCAGCTGGGGCTACCAGCCCACTGGCATGTATGCGCCAACCCGCCGCTTCGGCACGCGCGACGAGTTCCGCAACTTTATCGCCGTGGCGCATCAGGCCGGATTAAACGTGCTGCTGGACTGGGTTCCCGGCCATTTTCCTTCCGATGATTTTGGCCTGGCCAAATTTGACGGCACCGAGCTTTATGAGCACGGCGATCCGCGCGAAGGTTTTCACCAGGACTGGAATACGCTGATCTATAACTTTGGCCGTCGTGAGGTCAGCAACTATCTGACCGGCAACGCGCTGTACTGGATTGAGCGTTTTGGCATTGACGGCCTGCGCGTGGATGCCGTCGCCTCCATGATTTATCGCGACTACAGCCGTGCAGAAGGCGAGTGGATCCCAAACCATTTTGGCGGCCGTGAAAATCTGGAGGCCATCGCCTTCCTGCGCTATACCAACCGTACGCTGGGTAACGCCGCACCTGGCACCGTCACCGTAGCGGAAGAGTCCACCGATTTCCCCGGTGTTTCTCGTCCAGCGGAAACCGGCGGTCTGGGCTTCTGGTACAAGTGGAATCTGGGCTGGATGCACGACACGCTCAACTATATGCAGGTTGACCCGGTTTACCGCAAGCATCACCACAACAACCTGACGTTCGGCATGCTGTATAACTCGACCGAAAACTTTGTGCTGCCGCTGTCGCATGACGAAGTGGTGCACGGCAAGCGCTCGATTCTGGATCGCATGCCTGGCGATACCTGGCAGAAATTTGCCAACCTGCGCGCTTATTACGGCTGGATGTTTGGCTTCCCCGGCAAAAAACTGCTGTTTATGGGCAATGAATTCGCTCAGGGCAAAGAGTGGAACCACGACATCAGCCTCGACTGGCACCTGCTGGAAGAGGAAGGCGGCTGGCACCACGGTGTGCAGCGTCTGGTGAAGGATCTTAACCACACCTATCGCAGTCACGCGCCGCTCTACCAGCTCGATTTCGATCCGATGGGCTTTGAGTGGCTGGTGGTGGACGATTTTGAAAACTCCGTGTTTGTTTTTGTTCGTCGCGATCGTGAAGGCAATGAGCTGATCGTCGCCAGTAACTTCACTCCGGTGCCGCGTCACGATTATCGTTTCGGCGTGACGCAGCCGGGCAGTTGGCGGGAAGTGCTGAACACCGATTCGGCCTGGTACCACGGCAGCAACGTGGGCAACCTGGGCGTGATTGAAAGCGAGGCGCTGCCAAGCCATAACCGTGAACACTCAGTCAGTATGACTTTGCCACCGTTAGCGACGGTCTGGCTGGTCAGGGAGGCTTCATGAGTTCAGTGCAGTCCGGTAAGCCAACGCCTTCGGGCGCGACGTACGACGGTAAAGGCGTCAATTTTACGCTGTTTTCCCAGCATGCCGAGCGGGTCGAACTCTGTTTATTTGACGATAAAGGCCACGAAACGCGCATTGAGCTTCCGGCGCGAACTGGCGATATCTGGCACGGCTATCTGCCCGCCATCAAAGAAGGGCAGCACTATGGTTACCGCGTCTACGGGCCGTGGCAGCCGGAAGCCGGGCATCGCTTTAATCCACATAAGCTACTGATCGATCCCTGCGCTCGCGAGGTGGTGGGCGAAGTAACGGACGATCCGCGTTTCCAGTGTGGCGTAAAAGAGATGGATACGTCGGACAGCGCCGCCATCGCGCCGAAAAGCGTGGTGCTGGCGGACGATTTTGACTGGGAAGATGACCAGCCGCCGCGCGTACCGTGGGGCTCCACGGTGATTTATGAAGCCCACGTGCGCGGCCTGACCAGGCGGCACCCCGGCATTCCACCGGAGCTGCGCGGCACCTATGCCGCACTCGGCCATCCTGTGATGATCGATTATTTCAAGCGCCTTGGTATTACGACGCTGGAACTGCTGCCGGTTGCCTGCTTTGCGCATGAACCCAGGCTGTTACGGCTCGGGTTAACCAATTACTGGGGCTATAACCCGCTGGCAACCTATGCGCTGGATTCGCGCTATGCGTCCGGCGTCGACAGCCTGCATCCGCGCGATGAGTTTCAGCAGGCGGTAAAAGCGCTGCACGCGGCAGGGATCGAAGTGATTCTGGACGTGGTGTTTAACCATACCGCCGAGCTGGATGAAAACGGGCCTACGCTTAACAAGCGCGGCGTGGATAACAAAAGCTTCTATTGGGTAGACGAGCAGGGCAAATACGAAAACTGGACCGGCTGCGGCAATACGTTGAATATCAGCCATCCCAACGTTATGAACTGGACGCTGGAGTGTCTGCGCTATTGGGTCGAAGTCTGCCACGTTGATGGTTTTCGTTTTGACCTGGCGACGGTACTGGGCCGCACGCCGGAATATTATCCGCACGCATCATTCTTTGAAGTGCTACAGGAAGACCCGCTGCTTTCAAAGTGCAAACTGATTGCAGAACCCTGGGACATCGGCCCGGATGGCTATCAGGTCGGCAATTTTCCCGCGCCTTTTGCCGAATGGAACGACCAGTATCGTGACGCGATGCGGCGTTACTGGCTGCACGGCGATATCAGCAACGGCCATTTTGCCACGCGCTTTGCGGCTTCCAGCGACATCTTTATGCAGGAAGGCCGACTGCCCTCCGCCACTATCAATCTGATTACCGCGCACGACGGTTTTACGCTTACCGATCTGGTTTGCTTTAACAACAAGCATAACGAAGCCAACGGTGAAGATAATCGCGATGGCCACAATAGCAACTACAGTTACAACCACGGCGTGGAAGGACTGAACGCGCCGCTGCTGGTGGCGGAGCATCGGCTACGCAGCGTGCATGCGCTGTTGACCACGCTGCTGCTCTCGCAGGGCACGCCGATGCTGCTGGCGGGTGACGAGCACGGCCATAGCCAGCACGGCAACAACAACGCTTACTGTCAGGATAACGAGCTGACCTGGCTCGACTGGGAAAACAACAACAGTGGATTGTTCAATTTTACTGCCGCCTTAATCCATCTGCGCAAGCGCATTCCGGCGCTACAGGCGGATCGCTGGTGGCAGCCAGGCGACGGCAACGTGGAGTGGCTGGGGCCGGAAGGCAAGCCGATGACCGCCAGTGACTGGCGGCAGGGCGTGCGCCGACTCCAGATCAGGCTGTCGCATAACTGGCTGGTTACGCTTAACGCCACCGAAGAAGTGTGCGATATCAAACTGCCACCGGGGCGCTGGCATGCTGTTCCGCCCTTCGCCGGGGATGATAACCCGATTCTGTTAACTGTCTGGCATGGCGCCGCACACGGCGTGTGCGTGTTCCAGGAACAACCATAACAGGAGTCAGGCATGGCCACTTTAGATAAGAACGACCCTCTGATGTTGGCAAGACAATTGCCGTCGCAAACTGTAGCCCTGATCCTGGCGGGCGGACGCGGCACGCGGTTAAAAGATCTCACCGCGAAACGCGCCAAGCCAGCCGTCCACTTCGGCGGGAAATTTCGCATCATCGATTTTGCCCTGTCGAACTGCCTGAACTCCGGGATCCGGCGGATCGCGGTGATCACGCAGTATCAGTCGCACACGCTGGTGCAGCATATCCAGCGCGGCTGGTCATTTCTAAACGAGGAGATGAACGAGTTTGTCGATCTGCTGCCCGCCCAGCAGCGTCTCTCTACGGAACACTGGTATCGGGGCACGGCGGATGCCGTTACGCAAAACCTCGATATTATCCGCCGCTATCAGGCGAAATATATCGTGATCCTGGCGGGCGACCATATCTACAAGATGGACTACTCGCGCATGCTGCTGGACCACGTTGAAAACGGCGCAAAATGTACCATCGCCTGTTTGCCTGTGCCGATTGAAGAGGCCAGCGCGTTCGGCGTAATGGCCGTCAACGCTGAAAACAAGGTGGTAGATTTCCTGGAAAAACCGGCCGATCCGCCGTCGATGCCGGGCGATGACACCCAGGCGCTGGCCAGCATGGGCATTTATACCTTTAATGCCGACTATCTCTATCAGCTGCTGGAAGACGATTTAAAAATTCCGGAATCTAACCACGATTTCGGCAAAGACATCCTGCCAAAGATTGTCGCCACCGGCGAAGCTCTGGCGCACTCCTTTAGCGTTTCCTGCGTGCAAAGCGACGATAACGCGCCGCCTTACTGGCGCGACGTCGGTACGCTGGAAGCCTACTGGAAAGCGAATCTCGATCTGGCGTCGGTGACGCCGGAACTGGATATGTACGACCGTAACTGGCCTATCCGTACGCATATGGAGCCGCTGCCGCCGGCAAAATTTGTGCAGGACAGGTCAGGTAGCCATGGCATGACGATGAATTCCTTAGTGTCGGGCGGCTGCATTATTTCTGGCTCGGTAGTTGTGAATTCTGTGCTGTTTTCTCGCGTTCGAATCAATTCTTTCTGCAATATCGAATCCTCTGTGCTGTCGCCGGACGTGGTAGTGGGGCGCTCCTGTCGCCTGCGCCGCTGCGTGATAGATCGTGCCTGCGAACTGCCCGAAGGAACGGTAATCGGCGAGAACCCGGATGATGATGCGCGTCGTTTTTACCGTTCGGAAGAAGGCATTGTGCTGGTCACTCGTACCATGCTGGCAAAGCTGGGTTGGCGTAGTTAACTACATAAAAATAAAGCACGGGTTTGATGCGGAGGAACGCGTCAGAACAAAGTAAAGGAGCCGATAATGCAGGTTTTACATGTCTGTTCAGAAATTTTCCCGCTGCTAAAAACGGGCGGGCTTGCTGATGTTGTTGGGGCATTACCGGCGGCGCAGATTGCGGCAGGGATTGATACCAGAGTATTGATTCCGGCGTTTCCGGATATAAAGAAGGGCATTCCCGACGCGGAAGTGGTGGCTCGTCTGCACACCTTCGCGGGTTACGTCGAGCTGCACTACGGTGAGTATGACGGCGTAGGGATTTATATGATCGACGCGCCGGGGTTATACGATCGTCCCGGCAGCCCGTATCACGACGAGTCGCAGTTTGCCTATACGGACAACTACCTGCGGTTTGCGCTACTGGGATGGATGGGGTGTGAAATCGCCTGCGGGCTGGATACTTTCTGGCGCCCGGAAGTGGTACACGCTCACGACTGGCATGCCGGTTTGACCTGCGCCTATCTGGCGGCCAGAGGACGTCCGGCGAAATCCGTGTTCACCGTGCATAACCTGGCGTATCAGGGACTGTTTTACGCTCATCATCTGGAGCAGATCCAGCTGCCGTGGTCGTTTTTCAATATGCATGGTCTGGAGTTCTACGGACAGATCTCCTATCTCAAGGCCGGGCTTTTTTATGCCGATCATATTACGGCGGTCAGCCCGACCTATGCGCGCGAAATCACCCAGCCGGAGTTTGGCTATGGCATGGAGGATCTGCTGAAACAGCGGCAGATGGAAGGGCGCTTAACCGGCATTCTGAACGGCGTGGATCCGCTAATCTGGGATCCGGAACAGGATCTGCTGCTGACCGCACGCTATAACCGCGATGTCCTGGACGCCAAGCAGGAAAACAAGCGTCAGCTGCAAATTGCCATGGGGCTGAAGATTGACGAGAAAGCGCCGGTATTCGCCGTCGTCAGTCGTCTGACCAAACAAAAAGGGCTGGATTTAGTGCTGGAAGCGCTGCCGGGCCTGCTGGAACAGGGCGGCCAGCTGGTGCTGCTTGGCGCGGGCGATGCGGTATTGCAGCAAGGGTTTCTTGCGGCGGCGGCGGAATATCCCGGCCAGGTTGGCGTACAGATTGGCTATCACGAGGCTTTCTCGCACCGCATTATGGGCGGGGCCGACGTTATCGTAGTGCCAAGCCGCTTTGAGCCGTGCGGCCTGACGCAGCTGTACGGTTTGAAATACGGCACGCTGCCGCTGGTGCGGCGTACCGGCGGCCTGGCCGATACGGTTAACGACAGCTCGCTGGAAAACCTGGCCGACGGCATTGCCAGCGGCTTTGTATTTGAAGACAGCAACGCCTGGTCGTTGCTGCGAGCGATTCGTCGCGCCTTTGTGCTCTGGTCTCGTCCTTCGCTGTGGCGCTACGTACAGCGCCAGGCGATGGCGATGGATTTTAGCTGGCAGGTGGCCGCCGTGGCTTACCGCGATCTCTATCAACGTTTGTTATAAAGAAACCGGAAAACTGATATGAACGCACCTTTCACTTATACGGCCCCAACGCTCAGCGTCGAGGCATTGAAACACTCCATTGCCTATAAACTGATGTTCACGATTGGCAAAGATCCTTCTATTGCCAATAAACATGAATGGCTGAACGCGACGCTGCTGGCGGTACGGGATCGGATGGTGGAACGCTGGCTGCGCTTTAACCGTGCGCAGCTGTCGCAGGATGTGCGTCAGGTCTATTATCTGTCGATGGAGTTTCTGGTAGGGCGTACGCTCTCCAATGCGTTACTGGCAATGGGCATCTACGACGATGCCCGCGCCGCGCTGGAAGAGATGGGCTTCGATCTGGAAGAGCTGATTGGCGAAGAGAACGATCCGGGGCTGGGCAACGGCGGTTTAGGCCGCCTGGCCGCCTGCTTCCTGGATTCGCTTGCGACGCTGGGCCTGCCCGGACGCGGCTACGGTATCCGCTACGACTACGGTATGTTTAAGCAAAATATCGTTGACGGACGCCAGGCGGAATCGCCGGATTACTGGCTGGAATATGGTAATCCCTGGGAGTTTCAGCGTTTTAACACGCGCTACAAAGTCCGTTTTGGCGGCCGCATTCAGCATGAAGGCAGCCGTTCCCGCTGGCTGGAAACGGAAGAAGTGCTGGCAACGGCCTACGACCAGATCATTCCGGGGTTTGATACGGACGCCACCAACACCCTACGGCTGTGGGGGGCGCAGGCAAGTAACGAAATCAACCTTGGGAAATTTAACCAGGGCGATTACTTTGCCGCTGTAGAAGATAAAAACCACTCGGAAAACGTGTCGCGCGTACTTTATCCGGACGACTCCACCTATTCCGGACGCGAGCTACGCCTGCGTCAGGAGTATTTCCTGGTATCGGCCACGGTGCAGGACATTCTTAACCGTCACTGGGTTATGCATCAGACCTTTGACAACCTGGCGGATAAAATCGCTATCCATCTGAACGACACGCATCCGGTGCTGGCGATCCCTGAGCTGATGCGGCTGCTGATTGACGAGCACAAGTTCAGCTGGGACGACGCGTTTGAAGTGACCTGTCAGGTCTTCTCCTATACCAACCACACGTTGATGCAGGAAGCGCTGGAAACCTGGCCGGTTGATATGATCGGCAAGATCCTGCCGCGCCATCTGCAAATTATTTTCGATATCAATGACTACTTCCTGAAAACCATTCAGGACTACTATCCCGACGACTGGGATCTGCAATCGCGCATCTCGATCATTGATGAAGCTAACGGGCGTCAGGTGCGTATGGCCTGGCTGGCGGTAGTGGTCAGCCACAAGGTTAACGGCGTATCTGAACTGCACTCGAACCTGATGGTGCAGTCGCTGTTTGCGGATTTTGCCGCGCTGTTCCCTGGCCGCTTCTGTAACAAAACCAACGGCGTTACGCCGCGCCGCTGGGTAGCGTTGGCTAACCCTTCGCTTTCCGAAGTGCTGGACGACACCATTGGCCGCACCTGGCGCACGGATTTAAGCCAGCTTGACGAGCTGAAGCAGCATATCGACTATCCCGGCTTCCTGAAGAGGATCAGCGACGCCAAGCTGATCAACAAGAAAAGGCTGGCGGAACATATCGCGCAGAAAATGGATATCGTTATCGATCCGCACGCGCTGTTTGACGTGCAGATCAAGCGTATACATGAATATAAGCGGCAGCTAATGAACGTGCTGCACGTCATCACGCGTTATAACCGGATCAAAGCCGATCCGGAGGCTGACTGGGTGCCGCGCGTAAATATCTTTGCTGGTAAGGCCGCTTCGGCTTACTACATGGCAAAACATATTATTCATTTGATCAACGACGTAGCGAATGTGATCAACAACGATCCGCAGGTAAAAAACAAGCTGAAGATCGTGTTTATCCCTAACTACAGCGTTAGCCTGGCGCAGATCATTATCCCGGCCGCCGATCTCTCTGAACAGATCTCGCTGGCGGGTACCGAGGCCTCCGGCACCAGTAATATGAAGTTTGCCCTGAACGGCGCGCTGACCATCGGCACGCTGGACGGTGCCAACGTCGAGATGCTGGAACACATGGGTGAAGAGAATATCTTTATCTTCGGCAACACCACGCCTCAGGTTGAAGAGCTGCGTGCACAAGGCTATAACTCACACGAGATTTACGAGCAGGATGCCGAACTGCAGCAGACGCTGAATCAGATTGCGACCGGCGTATTCAGTCCACAGGAACCGGGCCGCTACCGCAATATTTTTGATTCGCTGGTGAATCTGGGCGACCACTATCAGCTGCTGGCGGACTACCGTAGCTATGTGGATACGCAGGATAAAGTGGACGAGCTGTACCGTCATCCGGAAGAGTGGACGCGTAAAACGCTGCTGAATATTGCCAATATGGGCTATTTCTCTTCCGACAGGACGATTCAGGAATACGCAGACGAGATCTGGAATATTAAGCCGATTCGGCTGTAATAACGCGGGTTTAGTCTTCTAATCTGTAAATATAAAAAAGGGCGGAAATCAATTCCGCCCTTTTTGCATCACGCTGTTACAGGAGTTACGACGCCAGCGACAGCGCCGGTTTCTTTGCATGCTCTGCCAGCCATGCGCCAACGCGCGCGCGCTGCTGCTCGTTTAAGAACATCCCTTCTTTGGTACGACGCCACAGCGCATCATCCTGCTCGCGCACCCACTCGTGTTCGACCAGATAACGCAGCTCGGCTTCATAGAAATGATGACCAAACAGCTCGCCCAAATCTTCCAGGCTTTTAGCCGGTTTCAGGAACAGCTCCGTGTTGCTGCCGTAGGTACGAGCGTAATGGCGCGCCATCTGTTCTGTAATAAACGGATAGCGGCGACGCAGGCTGGCAGCGTAATCTTCACGCGTGCCGGCGATATCACCACCCGGCAGTACGCAGTTGCGTGTCCAGGCCGGGCCTGCGTTGCTGTAGTACTTCGACAGCTTCTCCATCGCGTGCTCGGCCAGCTTGCGATAGGTGGTCAGCTTGCCGCCAAACACCGACAGCAGTGGCGCTTTACCGTTATCGTCACGCACGTCCAGCGTATAGTCGCGGGTGATGGCCTGCGGCGAATCGGATTCGTCATCGCACAGCGGACGCACGCCGGAATAAGACCAGACGATATCGTCTTTACTGATGTTCTTTTTAAAGTGGCTGTTAAACACTTTCAGCAGATATTCGGTCTCTTTCTCGTCGATATGGACGTTTTTCGGATCGCCTTTATATTCAACGTCGGTGGTGCCGATAATAGAGAACTCGTCCATCCACGGGATCACAAAGACGATACGGTTGTCTTCGTTCTGCAGAATATAAGCCTGCTTTTGCGTATGCACGCGCGGCACAACGATATGGCTGCCTTTAATCAGGCGGATACCGTAAGGTGACTTAAGCTGCAGGCCGTCATCAAACAGCTGCTTAACCCACGGGCCAGCGGCGTTAACTAAGCCTTTTGCCTGCCAGGTAAAGGTTTTGCCGGAGTCGATGTCTTCCGCTTCAACCTTCCACAGGCCGTTTTCACGCCAGGCGCGAGTCACTTTAGTGCGCGTGCGCACTTCGCCGCCGCGCTTCTCAACTTCCTGCGCGTTGAGGACCACCAGGCGAGCATCGTCTACCCAGCAGTCGGAATATTCGAAACCGCGCGTAATTTCAGGTTTTAACACCGAATCTGAGTCAAAACGCAACCCTTTGCTGCCGGGCAGGCTGGTGCGTTTGCCCAGATGGTCATACATAAACAGGCCAACGCGGATCATCCAGGCCGGACGCAGATGCGGACGGTGCGGCAAACGGAAGCGCATAGGGAAGGCGATATGCGGGGCCATTTTTAACAGCACCTCGCGCTCGGCCAGCGCTTCGCTGACCAGACGGAATTCATAGTGTTCCAGGTAGCGCAGGCCGCCGTGGATCAGTTTAGAACTGGCGGAAGAGGTCGCGCACGCCAGGTCTTGCGCCTCGAGCATCAGCACAGACAGGCCGCGTCCTGCGGCATCTGCCGCAATGCCAGCACCGTTGATGCCGCCGCCGATTACGATCAAGTCTTTGGTTTCCACGTCATCTCCTCCGATGTTCGGAATAGTTCTTAAATGTTCGTTTTCGAGCATTATAATAATCGCAAAGCGACACCGACGCCAGCGTTAACCGAATAAAAACATTTATGCGTGATGGAGGTAACAGAATTGTTCAGGAAAAAGCCATATAGCCCTGTGCTTTATTGGGTTATTGTTGGCTTTGATCGCGATACAATAGCGCCCGATTGTCATCTTTTGAGAACAGACCATGGACCAATTTGAGTGTATCGACGTACAGCAGGCGCAGGCTAAGCTTTCGCAAGAAAAAGCGCAGCTGGTAGATATCCGCGATCCACAAAGCTACCTGGCAGCCCATGCCAGCGGCGCTTTTCATCTTACCAATACCACCCTGCCTGCTTTTATGCAGCAAAGTGACCTGAACGCACCGGTGCTGGTAATGTGCTATCACGGCAACAGCAGCAAGGGCGTGGCCCAGTATCTGCTGAGCCAGGGGTTTAAAGAGGCTTACAGCATCGACGGCGGCTTTGACGCATGGCGCGCTGTCTTCCCACAACAGATTTCTTCTGGCGCAGAATAGCCGCAAAATAAAACATTTTTATACTATAAACAGGGATTTTACCGGCGATGACGCGTATTACTGAGTTTGCTAATCCCCGCATGGCGCAGGCCTTTGTGGACTATATGGCGACGCGGGGTGTAAGGCTGCGTATTGAGCATGATGACCGCTATACGCTGTGGCTGGATGACGATTCACAGCTGAATCTGGTCGAAAACGAACTCGGTCAGTTTATCCGTGAGCCCAATCATCCACGTTATCTGGCGGCCAGCTGGCAGTCCGGCACGACCACCAGCGGCATCTCCTATAGCGGCTCGTCACTGATGGCCAATATCCGCGAGCGGGCTGGCCCGCTGACGCTGACCGTCATCGCTGCCTGCTTTATCGTCTTTATCCTGATGCAGATTGTGGGCGACCGCACCGTCATGGGCTGGCTCTCCTGGCCCAATGCCGACCAGCATTTGCAGCTGTGGCGCTGGTTCAGCCATGCGCTGCTGCATTTTTCACTGGTGCATATTCTGTTTAACCTGCTGTGGTGGTGGTATCTGGGCGGCGCGATTGAAAAACGGCTCGGCAGCGGCAAGCTCTTTGTCATTATGTTAATCTCCGCGCTGCTCAGCGGCTGGATGCAGGCAAAATTCAGCGGCGTCATGTTTGGTGGTCTTTCCGGCGTGGTTTACGCGCTGATGGGCTACGCGTGGCTGCGGGGAGAACGAGATCCCGCCAGCGGGATTTACCTTGAGCGTGGCCTGATGGCATTTTCCCTTGTCTGGCTGGTCATCGGCTATATGGGCTGGTTTAACCTGTCCATCGCCAACGCCGCGCACGTTACCGGACTGCTGCTCGGGCTGGCAATGGCCTTTGTCGATACCCGAAAAACAAGATAGCGCATATACAGGAGAGCTTTGTGAAGCAGACGCAACGTCACGACGCCATTATCGATCTGGTTCGTCGTCAGGGCTATGTCAGTACCGAAGAGCTGGTGGATCATTTTACCGTCAGCCCGCAAACCATTCGCCGCGACCTGAACGAACTGGCAGAGCAAAATAAAATCCAGCGCCACCACGGCGGCGCGGCGCTGCCTTCCAGCTCGGAAAATACCGCCTGGCAAGACCGCAAAATGATGTGGTCGGCGGAAAAGGCGCGTATTGCGCAGCGCGTCGCCAGCCAGATCCCGGACGGTGCCTCACTGTTTATCGATATCGGCACCACGCCAGAAGCGGTTGCTCATGCGCTGTTGAACCACAACAACCTGCGTATTGTGACCAATAACCTCAACGTGGCGATGCTGCTGATGAGCAAACCCGACTTCAGCCTGATTGTGGCCGGTGGTGAAGTGCGCACGCGCGACGGCGGCATTATGGGCGAGGCGACGCTGGACTATATTTCTCAGTTTCGGCTGGACTACGGCATCCTGGGGATCAGCGGCATCGATATGGACGGCTCGCTGCTGGACTTCGACTATCACGAGGTACGCACCAAGCGGGCGATTATTGAAAACTCGCGCTGCGTGATGCTGGTGGCCGACCACTCAAAGTTTGGCCGTAACGCCATGGTTAACCTGGGCAATATGAGCCTGATAGATTATATGTTCACCGACGAGCTACCGCCGCCGGGCGTACTTAAAACTATCGAACAGCACGAAGTCCATCTGGAAATTTGCTGAGGCCTCGTATGGCAGCAATAGATAGCGGGTTGCAGGAGCGCAAACAGGCATGAAGAGAAAAATGAGTTTCGGCGTAGTTTTAATCCCGGTGTTACTTATTGGGTTCGCCGCCGGCTATTTTTACCTGCCGCAGCTGCTGAAAGAGATAAAAAGCAGCCCGCAAATTGTCTGGTATAGCGCAAGGCCCGACCTGACCTGGCAAGTTTTTAGCCAGTGTAAACAGCATGTTGATGATGCAGACGCCTGCTATCAGGCTTATAGCGCGGCAGTGGCGCTGGCAGAGTCGGGCCGGTGTGATGCGCAGGGCCTTAAATTGAAGTACCGCTTCAAGCTTCTGACGCAGCACGCCAGCCCGGCTGAGATTGAGAAAGAGATCGACAAGGAGTGTCGGCAACGCTAGCGGCACGGACCCGCTGATAAAGCCTGGCGGCGGCGTTTTTTTCACGGCTTAAAAACGCTACCGCAAAACACCGCAGATTACCCCGCTAACCTTGCCCCTTTGAAATCTTAAGAAAAAACGTTTCGACTTTTTCACTCCCCCGCATGAGCATTTTTTTCTGTTCAGGTCTTAACTGTATGTGTCCCGCCTGTTCTCCTCTTACCATTTCAAAAGGAAGCGGTATGTCGCATCAGAAATTTAATCAGGCACGTTTTGAGGCGGCTTTAACCCGCCAGTGGCAGCACTTTGGACTTTCTGCAGCAGATGAGATGACGGCTTATCAGTGGTGGCAGGCGCTGAGCGGCGCGCTTGCCGAACTGCTTGCCGCCGCACCGCCGATGAAAGCGGTAAAAAAGCAGCGTCACGTAAACTACATCTCTATGGAGTTTTTGATCGGCAGGCTGACCGGCAACAATCTGCTGAACCTGGGATGGTATGACGGCGTGAAGGCATCTCTGGCGGCGCACCAGCGTGATTTAAGCGAGCTGCTGGAGGAAGAGGTCGATCCCGCTTTGGGTAACGGTGGCCTGGGGCGCCTGGCCGCCTGCTTTCTGGATTCGATGGCCACGGTGGGCCAGTCCGCTACCGGCTATGGCCTGAACTACCAGTATGGCCTGTTTCGACAATCCTTTGCCGATGGCCGACAGATGGAAGCGCCGGATGACTGGCACCGCGCCAGCTATCCGTGGTTCCGCCATAACGCCGCACTGGACGTTGACGTCCATTTTGGCGGCAAAACTATTAAGAATGCGCAGGGCGGAGTGGAATGGCAGCCCGCCGTGACGCTGCGCGGCGAGGCCTGGGATCTGCCGGTTATCGGCTATCAAAATGGCGTAGTGCAGCCGCTGAGGCTCTGGCAGGCAAGCCATGCGCATCCTTTTAATCTGACGCTGTTTAACGACGGCAAATTTCTGCAGGCGGAGCAGCAGGGTATCGAAGCGGAAAAGCTGACCAAGGTACTCTACCCCAACGACAATCATCAGGATGGCAAACGGCTGCGCCTGATGCAGCAATATTTTCAGTGCGCCTGTTCGGTCGCGGACATTTTACGCCGCCACCATCGCGCGGGCAGGCCGGTGACGGAACTGCCCGACTATGAAGTTATCCAGCTAAACGACACGCATCCTACCATTGCCATTCCCGAGATGCTGCGCGTGCTGCTGGATGAGCATCAGCTGGAATGGGATGATGCCTGGGCGATTGTCAGCAACACTTTTGCCTATACCAACCACACGCTGATGCCGGAGGCGCTGGAGCGCTGGGATGAGCGGCTGGTGCGCTCGCTGCTGCCGCGCCATTACCTGATTATCAAAGAGATTAACCGACGCTTTAAAAAGCAGGTAGAGAAGCAGTGGCCGAACGATGAGGCGGTGTGGGAAAAGCTGGCGGTGCTTTACGACAACCAGCTGCGCATGGCGAACCTGTGCGTGGTCAGCGGCTTTGCGGTTAACGGCGTGGCGGCGCTGCACTCCGAGCTGGTGGTTAAAGATCTCTTTCCGGAATATCACCAGCTTTGGCCCGCTAAATTTCATAACGTCACCAACGGCATTACGCCGCGCCGCTGGTTAAAGCAGTGTAACCCGCTGCTGTCAGAACTTATCGACGACACGCTTAAGGTCGAATGGGTCAATAACCTTGACGCATTAAAAGGTCTGGAAGCTTTCGTCGACGACCCCGCTTTCCGCCAGCGCTATCGGGAAATCAAGCACGCCAATAAAGTTCGGCTGGCCGACTATGTTCACCAGCGAACCGGCATAGTGATTAATCCTGAAGCGATATTCGATGTGCAAATCAAACGGCTGCACGAGTACAAACGCCAGCACCTTGGCCTGCTGCATATCCTCTCCTGCTATAAGCGGCTGCGCGAAAACCCCGATATGGACTTTGTGCCGCGCGTCTTCTTGTTTGGCGCCAAGGCCGCGCCGGGCTACTACCTGGCAAAAAACATCATCTATGCCATCAATAAAGTGGCCGAGAAAATCAATAACGACCCGGTTATTGGCGACAGGATGAAGGTTGTCTTTATTCCTGACTATCGCATTACCGCCGCCGAAATGATGATCCCGGCGGCCGATATCTCCGAGCAAATTTCTACCGCAGGCTATGAGGCTTCCGGCACCGGCAACATGAAGCTGGCGCTAAACGGCGCGCTGACCGTTGGCACGCTCGACGGTGCCAACGTCGAGATTGCCGAACAGGTAGGCGCGGAAAACATCTTTATTTTTGGCCACACCGTAGACGAAGTGAAAGCGCTGAAAAAAAACGGTTATGCACCGCTTAAGCTACGTAAAAAAGACAAGCATCTGGACGCTATTTTGAAAGAGCTGGAAAAAGGCTTCTTCAGCAACGGTGACAAAAAGGCGTTTGAACCCATGCTCTCCAGCCTGGGCGCGGGCGGCGATTTCTGGCAGGTACTGGCCGATTTCGCCAGCTACTGCGAGGCGCAAAAGCGGGCCGAACAGCTTTATCGGGACCAGGATGCCTGGACCAAAATGACCATTCTGAACACCGCGCGCTGCGGCATGTTCAGCTCTGACCGTTCTATCCGCGATTATCAACAGCGCATTTGGCAGGCCAGACGATAAGGGAGCAGCAATGGATAAAAAGAAGTTTGAACAGGCAGCGGCGGCGGCAGGTATCGCCGCCCGTTATGTTAATGCAAAAGGCGAACAGGAAGAGATCTCCATGGATATCCGTCAGCGTCTGCTGGCGGCAATGTCCACAAAGCGCGATAAGCCAGGCCCGGTGCCGCCGTGCAAGGTCTTCCGGCGTAAACGCACTATGCAGCTGGAGGTAGGCGGTAAAGGCAGCTACCAGTGGCGGCTTATTACGGAAAAGGGACGTGAATACCAGGGCGAGGTGAGCGCTGGCGAATCGGTTACGCTGCCGTCTTCGCTGGCCTATGGCTACCATCAGCTGTCGCTGCGCCAGACCAAAAAAGAGTGGCAGTGCCGGATTATCGTGGCGCCTAAACGCTGCTACGAGCCGGAACCGCTGCGTCAGGATAAAAAGCTCTGGGGAGCTTGCGTACAGCTTTACACGGTGCGTTCGGAACATAACTGGGGCATCGGCGATTTTAGTGATTTAAAACGTATGCTGGCGGAAGTGGCCGATCGCGGCGGCGCCTTTATCGGCCTTAATCCCATTCATTCGCTTTATCCGGCCAGTCCGACTAACGCCAGTCCTTACAGCCCCTCCTCGCGGCGCTGGCTCAACGTACTCTATATCGACGTTAATGCGGTGCCGGAGTTTCAGGAAAGCAAAGAAGGCCAGCGCTGGCTGCGCGGCCAGGCGATTCAACGTCGGCTAAAGCAGGCAAGGGAAGAGGAGTGGGTAGACTATGGCGTGGTCGGCGAGCTGAAGATATTTGCCCTACGCTACGCCTGGCAGCGCTTTAGCCAGCACCAGGAAGACCATCCCAGCCGCGCGCACTTTGCCGCATTTGTAGAGAAGGGCGGCGAGAGCCTTTACTGGCAGGCCGCTTTCGATGCGCTGCACGGTGCAATGCTGAAAGAGAATGAAGATTACTGGGGCTGGCCGGTGTGGCCGGAAAACCTGCGCGAAGCGCACGGCGAAGCGGTAAAACAGTTTTGCCAGCAAAATGAAGACGAAGTGCATTTCTGGCTGTGGATGCAGTGGCTGGCAAACCGGCAGTTTGACGAATGCTGGCAGGAAAGCCAGCAGCGCGGCATGCCGATAGGGCTGTATCGCGATCTGGCCGTTGGCGTGGCGGAAGGCGGCGCGGAAACCTGGAGCGACAGAGAGCTGTACTGTATGGATGTTTCGGTCGGCGCACCGCCGGACGTGCTGGGCCCGCTGGGACAAAACTGGGGCCTGCCGCCGATGGATCCGCATATCATGACGGCGCGAAGCTATCAGCCGTTTATCGATTTGCTGCGGGCCAACATGATGAGCTGCGGCGCGCTGCGTATCGATCACGTCATGTCGCTGCTGCGCCTGTGGTGGATCCCTTATGGTGAAACGGCCAACTTTGGCGCCTACGTTTACTACCCGGTTGACGATCTGATGGCGATTCTGGCGCTGGAAAGCCAGCGTAATCAGTGCATGGTGATCGGTGAAGACTTAGGGACGGTGCCGGCGGAAATTATTTCTAAACTTCGCGAGTGCGGCATCTATTCGTGGAAGGTGCTCTATTTTGAGCAGGAAAGCCACGACCGCTATCGTCCGCCAGCCAAATGGGTAAGGCAGTCGATGGCCAGCGCCACCACGCACGATCTGCCAACGCTGCGCGGTTTCTGGAACGCGGTCGACCTGGAGATGGGGGAAGTTTTAGGACTTTATCCGGACAAGGTTGTGCTGCACAGCCTGTATCAGGACAGGGCGCGGCAAAAGCAGGCGCTGCTGGAAGCGCTGCACCGTTACGGCTGCGTGCCGAAGAACAGCGGCAAAAAAGCCAGCCTGGTTAAAATGTCGCCGCAGCTTAATCGGGGCATGCACCGTTTTCTGGCCGACAGCAACAGCGCCCTGCTGGGACTGCAGCCGGAAGACTTACTGGATATGGACAGGCCGGTTAACGTGCCGGGCACAACGGATCAGTATCCCAACTGGCGACGCAAGCTAAGCAAAACGCTGGAGGAGATGTTTGCCGATACCCAGGTCAATCTGCTGTTAAAAGAGGTCAACCGTCGGCGTAAAGCGGAGAAAAAAGCGTAGGCCGTCCTGGTGATACCAGCTTAAAAATAAAAAAAACCGGCCTGATAAGCCGGTTTTTTATGTGAAAAATACAAAAAACGGCACGCCTTATGGCTGAGCCTTTAACGTCTTACCGTCTACAACATAATTTTTCTGGTTATTCGGGCCGATAAAATCGCTGGCCGGTTTACCGACCACCAGCCTGTCAAAGGCGGCTGATTTTATGGGCACGTAATTTTCTGCGCTGTCAGGCGATCCTTTCCCGTTATATTTCGCAATATAAGGATAAGGGAATACGGGACGCGTAGCTTTCAACGTCGGCATTGCGACAGCGACCGGCGAGCTTACGCGCAGTACGCCGTGGAAATGGGCTTCCGCATCTTTTCCCACTTCTGACGTTTTACTCTGCGGCTTTGCGGGCATGCCTGCGGTCGGCTCAGCAACGGCTGATTTGCCCGCAATCAGTTTTTCAGGCGCATGATTTTGCTCGGTCCACGCCATCAGTGGTGAAAGCAGATTAACCTGATCTAATCCTTCCCCGCCGCCGCAGTGGCCTACGCCCGGCAGCAGGAACAGACGAAGAAATTGCTCTGTAGATTTCTCGCCAAGATAGGCCTGCACGCCACGATAGTAAGCGATGGAAAAGGCCGGACTAACGGAATCATCAGCAAGGCCGTGCCACATAATCAGTTTACCGCCTCGCTTCATAAAACCGCTGAGATTGGTATTGGCCGCGTTATACAGCGGAGCCAGCTGTGCAACCGCCGCAAAGTTTTGTCTGTTCAACGGGAAATCGTGCAGGGTAGTAATGTTTTGTTTCCCGCCCGGTAGCAATACCGATTGCAGCGCGGGCAATGCCATCGTTTCCGCCATAGAGTGACCGTTAGCGGTAGCCGGAACCGGCCAGCGCAGCTCAGATCCGAGCGGTAGACCGGCGACAACAAACTGATTGCCTTCGCTGTCTGAGGCACCGCGATAGAGTTTTTCCACGACGCTGATTTCTTCTGCTGTCAGGCAGTTCGATTTATCCGTCTGATTTGCCGCGCAGGTGTTAACCCACTTTGGTGAGAAGGTGCAGGCATACGGATTGGCCAGTAATCCATCGTTGATGCCAGAAAGAGTCGGACAGTGCGCCAGTACCGCACGATGAAGAATGGGCAGGCGGTCCTGCAACAGAATCGCTGAGCCGTCCGCACGCTGATTAGCGACCACGTCCCAGCCGTGGAAAAATGAATTCTGGAACTGGAAAAAGGCGGCTGAAGCGCCTGCGGTAATACCATCAAAGTCGTCCGGGAAACGCTGCGCTTCCATCAGCGCTTCACGTCCGCCATCGGAACAACCCATAAAATAGGCATACTTCTGCGTCTGGCCGTAGTAAGTCTGGATCAGAGCTTTCGCCAGCAGGGCTGTGAGGTGATTGGCGCGATAAGCAAAATCGATGCGTTTTTGCGGATCTTCAGCCCAGCTGGCATCCATCATGCTGCCGCTGTGGCCCATGTCGGTTGCGGCAACCACGAACTCGCCCTGCGTGGCTGGTGCGCAGCCGCTGACGTTGGTCGGGCTAAGGTTGATTTCTCCACATAATCCGCCGCATCCCACCTGAAGAAAACGCTGCGTCCACTGCTGTTGTGGCAGCGCAACTTCGATACCAATCGAAGGCGCGATGGTCGCTTTTACCTGACAAAAGCTTCCCTCAGCAGTTTTCAGCGGGGCCGCAGAATTAATAGTGACTTTCCCGCCAATTTTATTGCTCAGGTTGACGGAACTTAACTGGCTACAGTCCATAACCGGCTTCACGGTTGGTAAATTATCGGCAGCGGTAGCCTGGGCGGCAATTAGCATAATGCCCGTGGCTATTGCCCACTGAAAGACTCTGGTTAAAACCCTGTTCACCTTATCGATTCCTGTTTTTTAATCCGTTTAAATTAGTCAGGGCGAATTATAGTGAATCGCGAAAGTCTCCAGAGCGGCTTTTCACTATCTTAACGACAGGGTTGAAGCATTTGACCGGCATCGGGCGTTCGCCATCCTGCCTTTTTCTGTTTCAGGGCATTTATAGCCATAAAAAAGCCGGGCGGTTCACGGCCGCCCGGCTGTTGCTATTAACCGCTTAGTAGAACGAGTGCTCGCCACGCTGGTGCTCGGTTAAATCGCGCACGCCTTTCAGCTCCGGGAAGGTCGCCAGCAGCTCTTTTTCGATGCCTTCTTTCAGCGTCACATCAACCATTGAACAGCCATTACAGCCGCCGCCAAACTGCAGAATAGCGAAGCCGTCTTCGGTAATCTCCATCAGCGAAACTTTACCGCCGTGGCTGGCCAGCTGCGGGTTAATCGTGGCCTGTAGCTGATACTCTACGCGCTCAATCAGCGGCGCGTCGTCGCTCACCTTACGCATTTTGGCGTTAGGGGCTTTCAGCGTCAGCTGGGAACCCAGGTTGTCGGTAACAAAGTCGATTTCCGCCTCTTCAAGATAAGGCGCGCTCAGCGCGTCAACGTAAGCGGTAAGTTTTTCAAACTTCAGCTCGGTATCCGTGGCTTCTACCGCATCGGGTGGGCAGTAAGAAACGCCGCATTCCGCACCAGGCGTACCCGGATTGATAACGAATACGCGAATCTGGGTGCCTTCTTCCTGTTTGGACAGCAGTTTTGCAAAGTGCTCTTGCGCAGAATCAGTAATTCGGATCATGGCGATTGCTCAATAGTTGACTAAATTAGTGGGTTTATTTTACGCTCATCGCCGACGCTCTACAAGGTGCGGCAAAGGCACAGAACCTGCACGCTGGCGGCACCGGCGGCCAGCAGGATACGGCTAATCTCTTCCACGGTGCTGCCGGTGGTCACGACGTCGTCCAGTAAAGCGATATGCCGCCCTTTGACCTCGCTTTCAACCCTGAACGCGCCGCGCAGGTTGCGGCGCCTGGCTCGCGCAGTCAAAAAATGCTGCACGGCCGTCCGCTTTTTTCGGCATAGTCCGGCAGGGTGGTAAGGGCAAGCCAGCCAGTGCGCCAGATAACGAGCCAGCTCCTCCAGCTGATTATAACCGCGCCGCCAGGCACGGCTATGATGCAGCGGCACGCACAACAGCAGATCGGGCCGCACCAGCCGTCGTTCACGGTGCGCCGTTAACCAGGTTAGCAAAACTAGCCGCGCCAGCATCGCCGAATGTGCTGTCTTGTGAAAAAACTTCAGCTGGCAGATCTGATTTTGCAGCGGCGGCTGCCAGTCGGTGACAAATACCAGCTGCTGCCACGACGGCGGATGGCGCAGGCAGCGTCCGCATTCAGCCTCGGGATAAAGCGAAGGCATACCGCAGCGCGGACAGCAACGCGGGCGCGATAACGTGCGCAGACAATAGCTACAGATACCGTGATGGGCAAGCGCCAGCGGCATCTGGCATAGCCAACAGGCGGCGGGCATTGATAGCATAGCGTCCTCCATGACCAAAACAGGATAATAAAAGATGGCGCAGCTTTACTGGCAGACAATCGGCACGGGAGATCGCGATCTTGTGATGCTGCACGGATGGGGT
This sequence comes from Erwinia phyllosphaerae, assembly GCF_019132875.1. Taxonomy (GTDB): domain Bacteria; phylum Pseudomonadota; class Gammaproteobacteria; order Enterobacterales; family Enterobacteriaceae; genus Erwinia; species Erwinia phyllosphaerae. The sequence goes on along the minus strand of NZ_JAHSPF010000010.1, from coordinate 94,243 downwards.
CTGAACGCGGGTGTATGGCAAAACGTCGTCGCGCGACTCAGCCCGCATTTTCGTCTGCACCTGGTGGACCTGCCGGGCTATGGCCGCAGCGAGGGTTTTCCGGCGATGAGCGTGGAAGAGATGGTCGCTAATCTGCTGCCGTTTGCGCCTGCACAAGCGGTCTGGCTCGGCTGGTCGCTGGGCGGCCTGGTTGCCAGCTCTCTTGCACTACAGCATCCGCAGCGCGTTCGCGGTCTGATCACCGTCGCGTCTTCACCCTGCTTTACCGCGCAGGAAGAGTGGCCCGGCATCAAGCCCGAAACGTTAAGCAACTTCCAGCAGCAGCTGAGCGAAGATTTTCAGCGTACCGTCGAGCGTTTTCTGGCGCTGCAAACGCTGGGTACCACAACGGCAAGGCAGGATGCGCGCCAGCTGAAAAGCGTGGTGCTTTCTCTGCCTGCGCCGGAAGTGAGTGTTTTACAGGGTGGCCTGGAAATTTTACGCACGGTCGATCTGCGAGAAAAAATGCAGGGGCTGGCCGTCCCGCTGCTGCGGATATACGGCGCGCTGGATGGTCTGGTTCCGCGCAAAATAGCTTCGCTGCTGGATGAACAGTGGCCGCAGAGCAGCTCGGTCATTATTGAGAAAGCCGCGCACGCGCCTTTTATTTCGCATCCCGAAGACTTCTGCCAGCAACTGCTTGATTTTGACCTGGAATTGCCGCGGTAATTTTCCGCTGAAAACTGGCGAATTATTGGTTAGCGATAATAATTATCGGGGACGCTGACCTTGCTTACCTCTGAGTGGGACTGGCTTTACCACACCCTATAGTCGAAGGCAGCGGCGGATTAAAATAAAACTAACGCGGAGTGTCTCTGATGAAACTGAAAACTATGGCTGTTGCTGTGCTGGCAATGTCACTGCCTTTTGCTGCGCTGGCGGCAAAAGAAGTGACCAAAGAAGAAGTTAAAAACATGAAGCTGGAAAAAATTGGTACGGTGCACACCACGGCGGAAACGACCTCGCCAATGGACGCTAAACACGTACTGTCTAAGCTGGCGGATGAAAAGGGCGGTAAATATTATCTGATTATCGCCGGCCGCGAGCACGGCAAGTTCAGCGCGATTGCCGACGTTTATAAATAAGCTTTAGCCCGGCAGGCAGAAATTATTCTGCCTGCTGTTTCTCCCCAGCATTCTTCAACCACAGATAGTGCCACGGTGGCAGCGTTAGCGGGTGATTGCTGTCGAAAATGCTGTTCCCGGCAATATCGCGATAGAGCCGCTCGTCCGGCAGCCTGTACGTCACCTCTTTGCCGCTCAGATTAAAGATGCACAGCACCTGTTCATGCGCCTTTGCGGATTTCCGGCGTAAAATAAACAGCGAGTTATCGCTTTCCAGCACTTCCACAGGATTATCGGGATGAAAAGCGGGCTGGCGGGTTCTCAACTGTATAAGCTGGCTAAGGCCGTGATAAACCTTATGGCGTAAAGAACGCGTATCGCTAAGCGCCGCCTCAATCTCGCTGATGGCATATTTTTCGCGGTTAATGGCCCGGTTATGGCCGGCAACTTTGACGCCTTCCATATCGTTGCGCGATCCTAAAATGCTTTGAATATAGATGGCTGGCACGCCCGGAAAAGCCAGCAGGACCGCGTGCGCCAGCATAAAGCGCTGGAACCGCGTATCGTCACTGTCCTCTTTCTTATTTAACGCATCCATATAGGTCACGTTAATTTCGTAAGGGCTACTGGTGCCGTCGGGATTATTTTTATAGGAAATTAATGCCCCTTCCAGCGCCAGGTCCCTGACCAGCGAGACTATCTCCGTTTCCGGCAGGATGCCGCGCAGTGGATTCAGCCCAATGCCGTCGTGTGAAGCCAGGAAATTAAACCAGGTCGTTGCGCCGTTGCCGGCATCCAGCGAGGCGGCCCATTTTTTCAACGCGCGTGAAGAGCCGTAATGAATAGCGTGCAGCAGCAGCGGCGGCAGCGAGAACTGATAAACCATCTGCGCTTCATCGTGACCGTTGCCAAAATAGCTGATGTTATCTTTATGCGGCACGTTGGTTTCAGTGATAATCACCGTGCCGGGTGCGACCTCGTCAGCAATAGCGCGAAACAGCTTAACCAGCTGGTGGGTTTTCTCCAGATGGATACACGAGGTGCCGGGTGTTTTCCACATATAGCCAACCGCATCCAGCCGGATGTAATCCGCGCCTTTCGTCAGATAATCCAGCAGGACCTTAACCATATTCAGCAGCACTTCCGCTCTGGCAAAGTTCAGATCGATTTGATCGGCGCTAAAAGTCGTCCAGATAAAGCGCGTTTCGCCGTTTGCCAGCGTAAAAGGCGTCAGCAGCGGAGAGGTTCTTGGCCGCGTTACCGCACTCAGATCCGTACCCGGCGGCATGCTGATAAAGAAATCGTCCCAGCCCGGATCCTGCGCCAGATAGTGTTTAAACCAGGCGCTATGGGCAGAGATATGGTTGCAGACAAAATCAAACATCAGCCGCGTATGCTGATGCAGCTCCGCCACGTCGGACCATTCGCCGCAGATAGCGTTAACGCGGTGGTAATCAATAACGGAAAAGCCGTCGTCGGAAGAGTAGGGGAAAAAGGGCAGCAGATGAACCAGGTTAAAACACTGTAGATGCTGTTGATAGAAGCGAGAAAAGGTTTGCAGCGTGGGCGCTTCGCTCTCGCGGAACTGATCGGCATAGGTAATCAGCACCACGTCTTTCTCATCCCAGTGCGCTTTACGCCGGTAGCTGAGCGCCTGCTGCGTTTCCCTGATAGCATCCGTCAGCCGCTTCAGGCAGTCGGCAGGAAAGGTTCCATAGATCTTATCGATTAAGTTATTGATAATTTCCATTTTTGTTCAGTGAGCCACCGCATTGGTTTACAGCCACGTTAGTTTTCACTGTAGACCTTTGAAGCAAAATCGCAACTTCATGCGGCGGCTCGCCGGTTAATGGCAGCGTCCCTTTTTACTGCAACCCGCGCAGCCATTAACGCGGAGGGTTTGTACCGCCAGCCTTTCCGGCGTCAACGTAATATTTTTCATTACTATCCACAACAGCAGATTGAACAGCGCGACCGCCAGCAGCGTAAACGCGCTTGACTGGGGATGGCTGCTGAAGGTAGCCAGCTGGTAAAACAGCGTGGCCAGCGAATAAGCCAGGTTTAGCCCCCAGAAATTAGAGAACAACATCCAGCGAGTGCTGCTTTCCCGCGCGACCGCGCCCATCACCGAGACGCAAGGTACGTACAGCAGCACAAAAATCAGGTAGCTGTAAGCGGCGATATCGCTGGAAAATTTCGTGTGCATCACGCCCATTGCGCCGCTGGCCATATTGCCGTCGCCTTTACTGGCCTCCAGCGGATGCAGCAGGACGCTCAGCTGAAAGGCCTCTTTTACGCCTTGCCAGGTTTGCGTGACCGCGTCTTCCAGCTCGGCCAGCAGATTAAAATTCTCTGCGTCAAAGGCTTCTTCATGCAGCGCTTCGGCGGTGTAAAGCGTGTTCAGCGTGCCGATAACCACCTCTTTCGCCATTGCGCCGGTGACCAGGCCAACCGTCGCCTGCCAGTTATCGTTATCCACGCCAATCGGATTCAGCAGCGGCGTGAGCTGACGGCTGACGGTTGCCAGCGCCGAGTCGTTAATGCTGGAAACCGGCTGGCCGCTAAAGGAAAAGCTATTCAGGCCGCCAATAAGAATACTGACCACCACGATGACCTTACCCGCGCGCAGCACAAAGCTTTTCAGGCGTTGCCAGGTTTGCAGGCAGAGGCTTTTCAGGTGCGGCACGTGCCACGTCGGCATTTCCATCATAAAGGGCGCAGCCTCACCGCGCAGCAGCGTATGTTTTAACACCAGGCCAGTGACGATAGCCGCCACGATCCCCAGCAGATAAAGACTAAACACCACCAGCGCGCCGCCGTTGCCAAAGAAGGCCGCGGCGAACACGGCAAAAATAGCCAGGCGGGCGCCGCACGACATAAAAGGTGCCATTAACAGCGTCATCAGGCGTTCGCGCGGTGCGTCGAGCGTTCGCGTTCCCATTACCGCCGGGACATTGCAGCCAAAGCCGACAATCAGCGGCACGAAGGACTTGCCGGGCAGGCCCAGTGCCTGCATTAGCCTGTCCACCACGAAAGCGGCGCGGGCCATATAGCCAGAATCTTCCATAAAGGCCAGAAACAGGTACATCAGGCCGATTTGCGGGATCAGCGGCATCACGGTGTTGATACCTCCGCCAATTCCCTGCGCCAGAAACAGCGTCAGGATGGACGGGAAATGCAGCGTTGCGCCCAGCCACTGCATGCCGTCAATAAAGAGCGCGGCAGAGCCTTGCTCAAACAGCGGCTGAAGCGCGCCGCCCAGATTGATGGCAAGAAAGAACATCAGGTAGACCACCATCAGGAAGATCGGTATACCCAGCCAGCGGTTCAGCACCAGCGCGTCCAGTCGGGCGGAAAGGCGGTGCGGCGTTGCATCACCCATTACCACCGCGTGCTGGCACAGCCGTGCAATAGCGGCGTAGCGCGCCTGAGTAATGTGCAGCGGCGCACTGGCCTGATCAATCAGGAGCGCCGCGGCATCGCCAGCCTGCGCACGGCACCAGATATCGCCTTCCAGCATCTGGATCGCCAGCCAGCGGCGCTGCGCAACGGGCAGCCGATCCAGCATGGCGGCCTGCAGCGTAGCGGCCTGGCTTTCAATCTCTTCAGGATAGGTTACCGGCAGCGGGCCCGACTGGCTGCTGTAGTCGTCGACGGCCGCTTTGAGCCGATCGATGCCTTTTCCGCGATTAGAAATCAGCGGGATCACCGGGCAGCCAAGCCCGGCGGCCAGGCGATCCACATCAATTTGTTTGTGCTGGCTTTCGGCAATATCCAGCATATTTAACGCGACGATGCAGGGCACGCCCAGCTCGCGCAGCTGTAGCGTCAGATAAAGGTTGCGGGCCAAATTGCTGGCGTCCACCACGTTTATCAGCAGGTCCGCTTCGCCGCTCAGAATATAACGACAGGCGATCTGCTCATCCAGCGAGGTTTGCTCAGAAACCGTGGTCAGCGAATAGGTGCCCGGTAAATCAACCAGCCGTACCTTGTGCTGCGCGGTAGAAAAAATCCCCTCTTTGCGCTCGACGGTAACGCCAGCCCAGTTGCCCACGTGCTGCCTGGCCCCGGTCAGCTGATTAAACAACGTGGTTTTACCCGCGTTAGGGTTGCCGATAAGGCCAATAGTTAAGGTTTTCATGGTTACGCTCGTTTCAGGTCAGGCAGTCAAGCTGGAAGAAGGAGAGATCTTTACGTCGCAGCGCCAGGCTGGCGTAACCGTTTTCTATTTTAACGGGGCCGCCAAACGGCGCGATAGCGGTGATGCGAAACTCGGCGCCTGGCCGTAGCCCCTGCAACAACAGTTTCTGCCGGAAAACCGGGCTAATGGCGGGAGAGAAATCGACAATTTTATAGCGTTTACTGGAAATGAGTTGCATATAACCACCCTGGCAGCATGCCGTGCCGTGATAATTGACCGGCGTGATTATAATGAGAATGCTTCTTACTATTGTTGATGCAGAACAAGATTGCGTCAGGCGAGAGGAACAGGAAAGTAAGCGGAAAGTTCAGGAAGGTAACTGGAAGAATCTGGCAATAAAGGGAGAGGCGAGCGGAGGATCTTCCCCGCTCGCTGAGGGCTTATTTTTTACCGAAAGCGGCGGCCAGCGCATCGCCCATCGCGCTGTTGCCCGCAGGCTGGGCAGCAGGACGAGGGCGGGCCTTGTTCTGTGCCGGACGGTTATTGTCGCGGCCGGCACCGCGGCGAGCGTTGGTTTCACCCGGCTGTTCGTCAAGACGCATGGTCAGCGCGATACGCTTACGTTGCAAATCGACTTCCATCACCTTCACCTTAACGATATCGCCAGCCTTCACTACCTTGTGTGGATCGTCCACGAACTTGTCGGCCAGCGAAGAGATATGCACCAGGCCATCCTGATGCACGCCGATATCGACGAAAGCGCCAAAGTTGGTCACATTGGTCACCGACCCTTCCAGCACCATACCCGGCAGCAGGTCGTTCATCGTCTCAACGCCTTCGGCAAACTGGGCGGTTTTAAACTCGGGGCGCGGATCGCGACCCGGTTTTTCCAGCTCTTTAATGATATCGCTGACCGTCGGAACGCCGAACTTCTCGTCGGTAAAATCGACCGCACGCAGGTTGCGCAGCGTGGTTGAGTTGCCCATCAGATCGCTCAGCGCCTGCTCGGTGGCGGCAAGAATACGTTCTACCACCGGATAGGTCTCCGGGTGCACGGTAGAAGCATCCAGCGGGTTGTCGCCCTGGCTAATCCGCAGGAAGCCCGCGCACTGCTCAAAGGCTTTTGGCCCCAGGCGGCTGACTTTTAACAGCTGCTGACGATTCTGGAAGCGGCCATTTTCGTCGCGCCAGGCCACGATATTCTGCGCCATCATTTTGCTCAGGCCCGCCACGCGGGTCAGCAGCGGCACGGAAGCAGTATTCAAATCCACCCCCACGCCGTTTACGCAGTCTTCCACCACCGCATCCAGCTTTTTCGCCAGCTGGCTCTGGCTGACGTCGTGCTGATACTGGCCTACGCCGATGGATTTTGGATCGATCTTCACCAGTTCAGAGAGCGGGTCCTGTAAGCGACGGGCGATAGAAACCGCTCCGCGTAGCGAGACGTCCAGATCCGGGAACTCCAGCGCGGCCAGCTCGGAAGCGGAATAAACCGAAGCGCCCGCCTCGCTGACGATCACTTTCTGGCCTTTTACCTGCGGGAACTGTTTCTGCACGTCCAGATAGAAACGTTCGGTCTCGCGTGAGGCGGTACCGTTGCCGATGGCCACCAGCTCAACCTGGTGCTTTGTGCACAGCGCGGCAACGGCAGCGGCGGCTTTGGCAGCCTGTCCGGTGTGGGGATAGACGGTGTCGGTAGCCACCAGCTTGCCGGTTGCATCTACCACGGCCACCTTAACGCCGGTACGCAGGCCAGGATCGAGGCCCATCGTCGCGCGCATACCCGCAGGCGCAGCCATCAGCAAATCGTGCAGGTTACGGGCGAAAACATTTATGGCTTCATCTTCTGCGCGTTCGCGCACGGTGCCCATCAGCTCGGTCTCAAGGTGCAGCAGCACTTTGATGCGCCATGTCCAGCTCACTACCGCTTTGCGCCAGCCGTCAGCCGGAGCATTGTTCAGGCGCAGGCCGAGATGGTCGGTAATAATCTGTTCACCGTGGCTTTCGCGCGGCGGTTCGTCAAACTGCGGATCGGGGTTCAGCGCAAGCTGTAAAAAGCCTTCATTACGGCCGCGGAACATAGCCAGCGCGCGGTGTGAAGGGACGGTAGCCAGCGCTTCGTGATGATCGAAGTAGTCGCGGAATTTCGCGCCTTCCTCTTCTTTGCCAGCCACCACGCGCGAAGTCAGGTGCGCATTTTTCCACAGATAGTCGCGGACTTTTGCCAGCAGCGAGGCGTCCTCGGCAAAACGCTCCATCAAAATATAGCGAGCGCCATCCAGCGCGGCTTTGCTGTCGGCTACGCCTTTCCCGGCGTCGATAAAGCCCGCGGCAAGCTGCTCCGGTTCGTGGGACGGATCCTGCCACAGCGTATCGGCCAGCGGCTGAAGACCCGCTTCGATAGCTATCTGACCGCGCGTGCGCCGTTTTTGCTTGTAAGGCAGATAGAGATCTTCAAGTTCGGTTTTGCTTAAGGTATTACCAATGGCGCTGGCCAGCTCGTCGGTCAGCTTGCCCTGGTCGCCAATCGATTTCAGAATCGCCTCGCGGCGATCGGCTAGCTCGCGGAGATAGCCCAGACGCGTCTCCAGCTGGCGCAGCTGGGTATCGTCCAGGCCGCCGGTCACTTCCTTGCGGTAGCGTGCGATAAACGGCACGGTGTTTCCTTCATCCAGCAGGCGAACAGCGGCATCAACCTGTTCTGCTCGCGCCTGCAGCTCACTTGCAATTATGCGGCTCAGCGAATCTTTCATAATGGGTTACTTTCTGGCTTAAACTGGCGGACAGTTATACGGATTGCAGCCGGGAAATGCCAGCTTGTGGCCTTCCGGGCTGCGCCGATTAGGATTCTTTAACGTAGTCGATGGTATTCACATACCAGCTCGCTTCGCCAACGGGCGTCTGGACAACCGCCAGATCGCCAGGCTCTTTTTTCAGCAGCGCGCGGGCCATCGGCGAGTCGATAGAGATATAGTCTTTACGACCAAAGATCTCATCGTAGCCAACGATGCGAAAGCGTTTGGTTTCGCCGTCGTCGTTTTCAATTTCTACCCAGGCACCGAAAAACACTTTGCCTTCCTGCTGCGGCGAATAGTCCACAATACGCAGCTGCTCAAGACACTTAGTGAGATAACGCACGCGGCGGTCAATTTCGCGCAGGCGTTTTTTGTTGTACTGATAGTCGGCGTTTTCGCTGCGGTCGCCGAGGCTGGCGGCCCAGGTCACTTTTTTCGTCACTTCCGGCCGATCGATTCGCCAGAGAAAGTCCAGTTCGGCCTTCAGCTTGTCGTAACCTTCGCGGGTGATCAGCTTGGTTTTCATCGTTATCTGTCTCTTGGATGGGAGTGCAGGCGCTATTTTGTTGCGGCCCGGCCAGCGATGCAAATACCTTGCTCTTTTTTCCGGACCTCCGTTACTGTTTGTTTGTCATCACTATTCGGCCAGCAAAGGCCACATTCGGCCACGTAGTTTCGCTGAGAAATTAAAGATAAGCTGCTGTTTAATATGCTTTGTAACAATTTGGGCTAGAATATAAACCATTATTGGCTGTTACATTCAGGCATCTTTTTTAAGAATAATGGCTCAGGCAATAGCGCCTTTGGGAGTATCGAAATGCAAGAAAACTACAAAATCCTGGTCGTGGATGACGATATGCGTTTACGCGCGCTGCTGGAGCGTTATCTGACCGAGCAGGGCTTCCAGGTACGCAGCGTGGCGAACGCTGAACAAATGGATCGCCTGTTAACCCGCGAATCCTTTCATCTGATGGTGCTGGATCTGATGCTGCCGGGCGAAGACGGCCTTTCTATCTGTCGCCGTTTACGCAGCCAGAGTAACCCGATGCCGATTATTATGGTGACGGCGAAAGGGGAAGAAGTTGACCGTATCGTTGGCCTGGAAATTGGCGCGGATGACTATATTCCAAAACCGTTCAACCCGCGCGAACTGCTGGCCCGTATCCGTGCCGTGCTGCGTCGTCAGGCTAATGAACTGCCGGGCGCGCCTTCGCAGGAAGAAGCGGTTATCGCTTTTGGCAAATTTAAGCTGAACCTGGGCACGCGCGAAATGTTCCGCGAAGATGAGCCAATGCCGTTAACCAGCGGCGAATTTGCCGTCCTGAAAGCGCTGGTCAGCCATCCGCGCGAGCCGCTCTCCCGCGATAAGCTGATGAACCTGGCGCGTGGCCGCGAGTACAGCGCCATGGAACGCTCTATCGACGTGCAGATCTCTCGCCTGCGCCGCATGGTAGAAGAAGACCCGGCCCATCCACGCTATATCCAGACCGTGTGGGGCCTGGGCTACGTTTTCGTACCGGACGGCAGTAAAGCATGAGGCGAATCCGCTTCTCTCCACGCAGTTCCTTTGCCCGCACGCTGCTGCTGATTGTCACTCTGCTGTTTGTCAGCCTGGTGACAACCTATCTGGTGGTGCTGAATTTTGCCATTCTGCCCAGCCTGCAGCAGTTCAATAAGGTGCTGGCGTATGAGGTGCGGATGCTGATGACCGACAGGTTACAGCTGGAAGACGGCACGCAGCTTGAGGTGCCGCCGGCGTTTCGTCGCGAAATTTATCGCGAGCTGGGTATTTCACTGTATACCAACGCGGCGGCGGAAGAGAGCGGATTACGCTGGGCGCAACATTACGAATTCCTCAGCCAGCAGATGGCGCAGCAGCTCGGTGGCCCAACCGACGTGCGCGTCGAGGTGAACAAAAATTCGCCGGTGGTCTGGCTGAAAACCTGGCTGTCGCCGGATATCTGGGTGCGTGTACCCCTCACCGAAATTCACCAGGGCGACTTTTCGCCGCTGTTCCGCTACACGCTGGCGATTATGCTGTTAGCGATAGGTGGCGCGTGGCTGTTTATCCGCATTCAAAACCGGCCGCTGGTGGAGCTGGAGCATGCCGCGCTACAGGTGGGAAAAGGCATTATTCCGCCGCCGCTGCGTGAATATGGCGCTTCCGAAGTGCGTTCGGTGACCCGCGCTTTTAACCAGATGGCCGCAGGCGTGAAGCAGCTGGCCGATGACCGTACGCTACTGATGGCGGGCGTCAGCCACGATTTACGCACGCCGCTGACGCGTATCCGCCTGGCAACGGAGATGATGGCGCAGGAAGATGGCTATCTGGCGGAGTCGATCAATAAAGATATCGAAGAGTGCAACGCCATTATCGAACAGTTTATCGATTATCTGCGTACCGGCCAGGAGATGCAGACCGAGCGCGCAGACTTAAACGGCGTGCTGGGCGAAGTAGTGGCAGCGGAAAGCGGCTACGAGCGGGAAATCGAAAACGCCGTAATGCCGGCCGAACTGATGCTGGATATCAATCCGCTGTCGATTAAACGCGCGCTTGCCAATCTGGTGGTCAATGCGGCGCGCTATGGCAACGGCTGGATCAAGGTCAGCAGCGGTAGCGAACTGCAGCGCGCCTGGTTTCAGGTTGAAGATGACGGTCCCGGTATTCAGCCCGAACAGCTTAAGCATCTGCTACAGCCTTTCGTGCGCGGTGACAGCGCGCGCAGCACCAGCGGCACCGGTCTTGGCCTGGCGATAGTGCAGCGTATTATCGATGCGCACCAGGGGTCGCTGGAAATCGGTGAAAGCGAGCGGGGCGGGCTGCGCATCCGTGCTTACCTCCCGCTGCCGGCTAATATGGCGCCGCCTACGACTACCGGCTGAATATTAAAAACTTTCCGGCTAAGGCTTTTATGCTTATGGCCGGAAAGTACTTTAGGTTTTACTTTTACGCCCATCTCTTACCCATCGCTTTTTTAATTTATTTAATAAACAAGCCTGCCGCCGCGATATTCGGGGTTTTGAAATTAAAATAACCGGTACTTTTTAGTAAACATTTCTGCGAGTTGATTGCGGAAAGTGAAAAACTTTCATGGTCAGGGTGTGTTTAAAAGTACAGAGAAAAAGAAAAGCCGCTTTAGCCACAGGTAAGAAAAATAAAAAACTTATTGTGCCAGCGATAACAAAGCTTAATAAGTTTTAGAAACATGAAGATCGGAATGCGTGAAGGATAAAATTATCGTAAAGCTAATAATAAAAAGCCGGTGGAGTCACCGGCTTTAGGCTGCTGACAAACTTATACGGTCCATGCGTGCCGGCATTTTTTGCAGCCACACCGTAGCTTTTTGGCCTCTGCAGCTATTCACTGGCCTGAACGCCACCTGATGTTGTATAAGCTTGTGCAAAACCTCGCTTTGAACAATTTTGCTGTTACAGCTGCGGCCCGGCCGGGACCAGGGCTGCGCCGGCTGGCGTATCGGTGTATTTATCAAAGTTAGTGATAAACAGCTTCGCCAGATCCTGCGCTTTCTCTTGCCACTGCGCGGCGTCTGCATAGGTGTTGCGCGGATCGAGGATCGCGCTGTCAACGCCCGGCAGGGCAAGCGGCATCGCCAGGTTAAAGATCGGTAGCGTTACCGTTTCCGCACTGGAAAGCTCGCCGTTCAGAATCGCATTGATAATCGCGCGCGTATCCTTCAGCGAAATACGTTTGCCGCTGCCGTTCCAGCCGGTATTGACCAGATACGCTTCCGCGCCCGCTGCGGCCATGCGTTTTACCAGTACTTCCGCATACTGCGTCGGGTGAAGCGTCAGGAACGCCGCGCCAAAGCAGGCAGAGAAAGTAGGCGTCGGCTCGGTTACGCCGCGCTCCGTCCCGGCCAGCTTGGCGGTAAAGCCCGACAGGAAGTGATACTGCGTCTGGTCTGGCGTCAGGCGAGAAACGGGCGGCAACACGCCAAACGCATCAGCGGTCAGGAAAATGACCTTACGTGCGTGGCCCGCTTTTGAAACCGGCTTAACGATGTTGTCGATATGGTAAATCGGGTAGGAGACGCGGGTATTCTCGGTCTTGCTGCCGTCATCATAATCGACCGAACCGTCAGCGCGAACCACCACGTTTTCCAGCAGCGCGTCGCGACGGATAGCGTGATAGATCTCCGGCTCGGCCTGCTCGGACAGCTTGATGGTTTTGGCATAGCAGCCGCCTTCAAAGTTAAACACGCCGTCGTCATCCCAGCCGTGCTCGTCATCGCCAATAAGCTGGCGATGAGGATCGGTGGAAAGCGTGGTTTTACCGGTGCCGGAAAGACCAAAGAAAACGGCGACGTCACCCTCTACGCCAACGTTTGCGGAGCAGTGCATAGAAGCGATGCCTTTCAGCGGCAGCAGGTAGTTCATGATGGCGAACAGACCTTTTTTCATCTCGCCGCCGTACCAGGTCCCGCCGATCAGCTGAATACGCTCGGTCAGGTTAAAGGCCACGAAGTTCTCAGAATGCAGGCCCTGCTGCTGCCAGTCCGGGTTAGTGCATTTCGCGCCGTTCATCACCACAAAGTCAGGCACAAAGCTGTCGAGATCGGCGTCTTCCGGACGGATAAACATGTTTTTAACGAAGTGTGCCTGCCAGGCGACTTCCGTAATGAAGCGCACGCTCAGTCGCGTGTCGGGGTTGGCACCACACCAGGCGTCGACCACAAACAGACGCTTGCCGGAAAGCTGCGTCGTTACCAGCGATTTAAGCTGCTGCCAGACTTCAGGCGACAGCGGCTGGTTGTCGTTTTTGCCCTTACCCTGGTCGCTCCACCATAGCGTGTCGCGAGTCGTGTCATCACGAACGATATATTTATCTTTTGGCGAACGGCCGGTAAAAATGCCGGTATCGACGGCAATCGCGCCGGATTGCGTAAGGGTGCCGCGCTCGAAGCCGCTTAGCTCGGGACGTGTTTCTTCCTGATACAGCGTGTCGAAATCGGGGTTGTAAATAACTTCAACCGCGTCTGTAATGCCATATTCGACGAGATCCTGCGGGGTCAGGTCACGCATGTTACTGCTCCTTTGTCTTTTCGGTTTTGCTGCAGATGAACAGAGAATAACGTTTCATTAACCCTGATGGTTAGCAAATCCTTAATAAAGTGTAAATAACGATCGCGCGCAGTTTACACGCGTGAAACCTGAGGTGAAGGGGCAGGCAACAGAAATGAGAGGCAGCGCGTGAAACGATTAATAACGCCTCAGCGTATTCGTTCCAATACGGGTTTAAAAAGATAACTACGGAGAAAGGGCATATTAAAAAACAGGGGAGAAATACGCTGTCGGCATTTACGCCGACAGCGTATTTAAATTAATGCACGCGCTCGTCGCCAGCGGCAGAGTCGTTACGGATTGCGGCAATATCTACGGCATCGTAAATATAGTGGCTGCCGCAGTAATCGCAGTGCATATCAATCTTACCGTCTTCGGCCAGGATCTCGTCCACTTCCGCTTCCGGCAGGCTGCGCAGCACTTCGCCGCAGCGTTCGTGAGAACAGGTGCAGCGGAAGATCACGTCCTGCGGATCGTAAAGCGTAACTTCTTCCTGATGATAGAGACGCCACAGCACCTCGTTAGCCGGCAGGCCAAGCAGCTCTTCCGTTTTAATCGTTTCGGTCAGCGTGGCCAGATGGTTAAAGTCTTCCTGCTGGGCATCCTGAGCGGGCAGTACCTGTAACAAAATACCGCCAGCGCCCTGCTGTCCTTCTGCTTCGCCGGTGCGAATAAACAGGCGCGTCGGCAGCTGCTCGGAACGCATAAAGTAATCTTCCAGGCATTCGGCCAGCGTTTCACCTTCCAGACCGACCACGCCCTGATAGCGCTCGCCCTGTGCTGGCGTAATGGTGATCACCAGATAGCCGTTGCCGACCATCTCTTTCAGGCTGCTCTCTGGCGCGATTTCGCTGTTAACGCGCGCCACGCCGCGCATTTCCTGACGGTTGTTGCCGTTAATCACGGCCAGATTCAGCGGCCCGTCGCCCTGTAACTGAACGGTGATATCACCATCAAACTTCAGCGTGGCGGTTAACAGGCTGGTCGCAACCAGCAGCTCGCCCAGCACTTTCTGCACCGGCAGCGGATAGTCATGGCCATTAATAATTTGCTGCCAGGTGTCGGATACCGTCACCAGTTCGCCACGCACGGCGTAGTTTTCGAACAGATAACGGTGCATTTGGTCTTGATGAGCCATAATTCTCTCTCGTTGTGGCGAGCTACTCGTCGCCAGAATTTTTAAATTTCATTAAGTCCCGGCGCTCCTTTTTGTCGGGACGACGGTCAGGATGCGGCATAGTCAGCGCGTTCATTTTTCGCGCCAGCGCTATCTTTTCCCGTTTTTCAATGCTTTCTGCCGTTTCGGCATACATCTGCTGAGCTTCACTTGCCGGACGGCGCTGGTCGCCCGTCGCCAGCACCGTGATCGTACGCTGATCGTTGCCCTGACGAAGCGTCAGTTCGGCGTTCACTTCGACAATCTTGCTCGGCTTACTGCGCTGGCCATTGTAGTGAACTTTACCGCCTTCAATCATCTCACGTGCGACCGCGCGGGTTTTATAGAAGCGAGCGGCCCACAGCCATTTATCGAGCCGAACCGCTTCTGCGGGTTTCTCTTTCATCGCTGCTCCTGTTTGGGAATATCCCTATGTATGGGTTGCCTGTCAGAAATCAAGGTGCTTCTCCGGCTCGGGCCGGAGAGAAGTCTATGGGATAGCGCAGAGGGGACGATAACCTTAAAAATAGCATAAAACCGCCCGGCTCAGAACAGCGGGCGGATGCTCTGGGGCGTGCTTAACGCAGGGTTAAAGCATTTGTCATAGTAGTCCTGAATCGCGGTGGTGCGTACGCGGTTAAGGTGGATACGCTTTAAGGCCAGCAGAGAGTTGATGACAAAACTCAGGGCGACCAACAGCAGCAGCAGGCTGGTGCCAAGATAGCGGCCCAGCTTCACGGCATCCGGCTCGCTGTGCAGCGCAATATGGCGCGTGCCGTTGGCGTCGGTGGTAATACTGGTGACGATACCCGTGGCGGAGAATGGCGTATGCAGCAGCATACCTGCCAGCCGCTGTAGCTCTGGCCACTGGTCGGGCGCGTTGAAGTCAAACAGGGAAACGCTCGGTGCCTGCTGGCTGACCAGCTGGCGGCCTTCATCGCTAATAATCAAAAAGCCGCCGGGCGGAGGACTGTTAAGCGCTTCCGCCGCGCGTCGCGTTTCCCGATAGAAAAAAGACGAGGTGGCGGTGTTGACCAGATTTTCCAGCGCCTCTGCGCTCACCGGACGCAGCAGGACGTTGGTATCGGTCAGCGCACCGGAATCGGCACGGCGTACCAGCGTTTCCCAGTCTTTCGCGTTGCCCAGATTAACCAGCGCGTTCTTTAGCCGCACGCAATCCTGCTCCTGGCTACACAGATCCTGCGTTTTCAATACGATATCGGCAAAGTCATCCAGCAGGATCATGCCCGATTTTTGAATAGCGGTGGCAAGCTGCGGATTAAGTTTTGGATCGCTGTTGTTTTGCGGATGCAGCTGCAAACTGGTGGTGCTGAGCAGCGCCGTGGCTTTATCAATAATGTCCGACTGCGGCTGGGGCAGGGGAGCGGCGTTATTCCAGTAAACCGCCGAACAGTCAAAAGGCATAAACGCGTAGGTGCGGTTACCCTGATAGGTTGCCGGCACGGAACACATGCCATAGCCGTTGACTTTCAGGCTGTCGCCCACGCGCAAAGCGACTTTTTCCAGATCCTGCACGTCGTGCACCTGCACGCTTTCCGTGCCTTTCAGCCAGGCCATGCTCAGCTTTAGCGGCATGCTTAAAGGTACCAGCGTGACCAGCAGCATCAGCACCAGCAGTGACCCCGCCGCCAGCACCAGGTTTTTACGCCAGCGTTGGATAGGAAAGTTACGCACTTCATCCTGTAACGACAGAAAACGGCCCTGACGCACAACCTGACGATTCAGATAGATATCCACTTCCGTCGGCTGGCCCAGGTCGTGAGCGACATAAGGCTGCCAGTGCGGAGGATAAACCAGGTCGATAATACCCAGTGAAATATTGCTGGCCTGACCCTGGTTAGATTCGCCAAACAGCCCCCAGCGCTTGGGCGCGCCGCGCAGGCAGTGAATCTCACGCAAATCTTTTTCGCCCGGACGACGCCAGAGCGACCAGCAGCTTACCACTATAGTAACCAGCGCGGTCAGCACCAGCCACGGCATAATCACCACTGGCCCGATAAGACTGATAAACAGCAGCAGCAAGGCTAAGCAGATGGCCGTCGCTTCCCTTGTGCCGTCGGGACGGCTGAGCGCATACTCCTCGGGCGTCTCTTTACGCACGCTGAGCAGGTCAATGTTTTCGCTTTCTTCTTTTCTGATGGAGGCATTTTGGCCGGCCGGACGCGTAACCGGGCCGAGCGCGGGTGGCTCATAAACGTAGTTCGCCAGCGAATAACCGTTCAGGGAAATCACCAGCGGAATGGTTTGCGTCTTGATCAGCTCGACGTAGTTTTCTTCGGCGATATGCTGTTCCCACAGCGGCGGCAGATGGACTTCGACCGCATCCAGGTAATAGCGCCATTTATGGGGTTCGTCGGTAGAGAGGCCGTAGCGCGTGATAGAACGCGTAACCGGATAGACGTTACTGCTTTGCGAAGTTAACACCAGATGGTCAGCTTTGCTGCTGGTGCCGCCGGGAAGCGTGGCGCTGCGGCTTTTTTCGAGTGAGCCGATATAGCGCTCAACGGCTTTACGCTCTTCGTCGCTCAGTTTACGAAAGGGAGGATTAATGAATGGCAGTGGTTTCGCCAACGGCGGACGATGCCGCATAGCGTACCAAAAAAAACAACCCGCCCCCACTGAACAGGTCAGCATTACAGCCAATATAATGACTATTGTGCTCATGCTTTCCTCTCCGCCATCCTGCTTCCACCATTACGCTGGCAATTACCGTCCTGAGTCATAGTTATATCGATATTGTGACGGCTTCAGGCAGCGCTGGCAATCTGCGATGTTTATTAAAATAGCGCGCAAAATCATAAAATTAGAATAATTGTAGATAAGTCCCGGCCGTGATGGTAGCAAGCCGCCCGTACGAGAAGTATCGGTATATTCCTATTTTGTAAATCACGCATTGACTTTTTTAAAACAATTTAATTACTTATCGGTCGATTTGTTATAACGGTGTAAAATGATGTATGCGATGATTGGCATCCCCCGTTTACTCCCGCACAATGGGGAAACTATCGGTTAATTTACCGTGACTGGCGAGCTATTACGCTCATTTTTTTGGCTTTTCCTGGGGCCACTATGACCGGACAACTGCAAAAACCCAAAATTCTGAATGTCGAAACCGTTGCGCGCTCGCGCCTGTTCACCGTACAGGCTGTCGATCTGCTGTTCAGCAACGGCGCTCAGCGCGTCTATGAGCGCATGAAGCCGACCGAGCATGAAGCGGTCATGATTGTGCCGATTATTGATGATCACCTTATTCTTATCCGGGAATATGCGGTAGGACTGGAAAGTTATGAGCTGGGTTTTCCTAAAGGCCTGATCGATCCTGGCGAAACCCCGTTCGAAGCGGCAAACCGCGA
The DNA here is from genome assembly GCF_019132875.1 of Erwinia phyllosphaerae. Taxonomy (GTDB): domain Bacteria; phylum Pseudomonadota; class Gammaproteobacteria; order Enterobacterales; family Enterobacteriaceae; genus Erwinia; species Erwinia phyllosphaerae. Next base: position 76,592 of record NZ_JAHSPF010000010.1, on the reverse strand, counting down.
GCTGAAGGAGGAGGCCGGTTTTGGCGCTCGCCAGTTAGAACAGCTGGGCAAGCTGACGCTGGCACCGTCCTATTTTTCCAGCAAAATGAATATCGTCGTCGCGGAGGATCTTTATGAAGAGAGTCTGGAAGGCGATGAACCGGAGCCGCTGCCGCAAATCCGCTGGCCGCTGGATAATCTGATGGCGCTGCTGCAGGAACCAGACTTCCGTGAAGCGCGTAACGTCAGCGCGCTGTTTCTGGTGCGGGAATGGCTGGTTAAACAAGGCCGGCTGAGCTATCAGGCTTCTGCCGTAGAGTGATATGACGCGTGTCCGCAGAACTTTCCTGTGGGGCCGCACGTTTAATATGAAAAAGCCCGGTAAAAACCGGGCTTTAATATAGCTACTGAGTGAAATGAAAGCGCCTCTGGCGCCGATCAGAACAGCTCGTGGCTCTCGCCGTTATCCATCAGCGTAGTGCCGACGTCATGAACGGAATACTCCGTTGGCTGGGTGCCGTTGATAAAGTACTCCTGACGCGTATTGCCGCCGCCGTTGGCCAGCTTGCCGGTGCGGCGGTCAATGGTGACGGTCACCACGCCATCAGGCGGCGTCAGCGGCTGTACCGGTACGCCGTCCAGCGCCACCTTCATGTAGGCATCCCAGGCTGGCTGCGCGCTCTTCGCACCGCCCTCATAGCCGGAGATCTGATCTTTGATCGCACCGGAAGCGGTGGTGCGGCCCAGATCGCGGCGATGGTCGTCAAAGCCAATCCAGACAGAGGTCACTACGCCAGGCCCATAGCCGGAGAACCAGGCGTCTTTTGAACTGTTGGTTGTCCCCGTTTTACCACCAATATCGTTACGCTTCAGATCGCGACCTGCACGCCAGCCGGTTCCCATCCAGCCTGGCTCGCCAAAGATATTGGAGTTCAACGCGCTTTTAATCAGGAACGACAGCGGTGTGTTAATCACGTGCGGCGCATACTGCTGTTCGCCAGTTTGCGGCTGTGGCGGCACCTGTTCCAGCTGCGGCTGCGGCACGGCTACATTCGAACCCTGTTGTGAAATGGTCGGGTTTTCAATGCTGTCTTCACTCAGCGCCACGGCCTTCTGCGTGTTGCCGTAAATCACCGGCAAATTACACTCCGGACAGGCTACCTTCGGCTTCTCTTCAAACAGCGTATGGCCCTGTTCATCCTCTATTTTGCTGATAAAGAAAGGATCGACCAGGAAGCCGCCGTTTGCCATCACTGAGTAGCCACGCACCATTTGCAGCGGCGTGAAGGAAGCGGAACCGAGCGCCAGTGATTCGGTATGCACGATATTCTGCGCCGGGAAGCCAAAGCGCTGCAGATACTCTGCGGCGTAGTCGACGCCCATCGCACGCATCGCGCGCACCATTACCACGTTTTTCGACTGCCCAAGCCCCTGACGTAAACGAATCGGGCCGTCATAGGTTGGCGGTGAGTTTTTTGGCCGCCAGTCGGCACCGGCCCCGGCATCCCAGCGAGAGATGGGTACGTCGTTCAGAATCGAAGCCAGCGTCAGCCCACGATCCATTGCCGCGGTATAGAGGAACGGTTTGATATTCGAACCGACCTGGCGCAGCGCCTGGGTTGCACGGTTAAATTTGCTGAGGTTAAAGTCGAAACCGCCGACCAGGGCGCGAACGGCACCGTTGTGCGGATCCAGGGAAACCAGCGAGGAGTTTACGTCCGGCACCTGGGCCAGCCACCATGCGCTCTCTACCTGACGCACCCAAATCTGCTGGCCCGGCTGCACCACGTCGGTGACGCTGCCAGGCGTGCGGCCCTGTGTCGTATCCGATTTATAAGGACGCGCCCAGCGCATACCGGCCAGATTCAGCGTAGCGCTGGTGCCGTCGCGCATCATTACCTCTGCTTCCTCGCGGTTTGCTTCGGTAACCACCGCCGGATACAGCGGACCGTAAACCGGCAACGACTTCAGCGTCTTCAGGATTTCCGTACGTCCCCACGGTGCCTGGCCTACCTTCCACAGCACGTTAGCCGGGCCGCGATAGCCGTGACGCATATCGTAGTCCAGCACATTGTCCTGTAGCGCTTTCTGTGCGCCCAGCTGCAGTTTACGCGTGATGGTGGTGGTGACCTTAAAGCCGTCGTTATAGGCGTTATCGCCATAGCGTTTCACCATCTCCTGGCGCACCATCTCGGTCAGATAAGGTGCGGAGAAAGCGATTTCCGGTGCGTGATAGTGCGCTTCCAGCGGCGAGTTACGCGCTTCGTCATACTGCGACTGCGTGATGTAGTTCTGATCCAGCATGCGGTTAAGCACGACGTTACGACGCGCCAGTGCACGAGTATGGGAATAGAGCGGGTTAAAGGTTGACGGTGCCTTCGGCAGACCGGCAATCATCGCCATTTCCCCTAACGACAGCTGGTCGACATTTTTACCAAAATAGACCTGTGCAGCGGCACCCACGCCATAAGCGCGATAACCCAGATAGATTTTGTTCAGGTAGAGTTCAAGGATCTCGTCTTTGCTCATCATCTGTTCGATGCGGATGGCAAGAAACGCTTCCTTGATTTTACGCATCAGCGTGCGTTCAGGGCTGAGGAAGAAGTTACGCGCCAGCTGCTGGGTAATGGTGCTGGCACCTTGTGAAGCGTGGCCAGATACCAGCGCGACGCTCGCCGCACGGAAAATACCGATAGGGTCGATACCGTGATGCTCGTAGAAGCGGCTGTCTTCGGTAGCGATAAAGGCCTTCACCATTTCGGGCGGGATCTGGTCAAGCTTTAGCGGGATACGACGCTTTTCGCCATATTGTGCAATCAGCTCGCCATCGGCGCTGTAAACCTGCATCGGCGTTTGCAGCCGGACATCTTTCAGCGTGGCAACGTCGGGCAGCTGTGGCTGTATGTACTGGTACAGACCATAAATCGAGCCAGCTCCCAACAAAATGCAACACACTGCAAGGATCAAAAAATACTTTACGAACTTCACCTGATATCTTCCATCTTAAGTCGCCTGGACAGTTTATAAACAATCGCGCGGTAGTATAAAGGCAAGCCAGAAGCCTGGATACATCATTTTTTCACCGGACAGGGAGACCGCGCGAAATGGCATTTCAGACATGGCAAGTCGGCCTGGATATTCAGAACGGACAGCTTTGCGCTCTGGCGATCCAGCGCCGTCGAAACGGCTGGCAGCTACGGCACTGGTGGCAGCATGCGTTGCCGCACGATACGTTAAGCAACGGGCTGGTGCAACGACCCGAACCGCTTATCCCCTTATTGCGGCAGTGGCGCAGGCAGCTGCCCCGGCAAATCTCGCTGCGCGTGACTTTTCCCGTGCAGCTGGTACTGCAGCATCCGCTTGAGCTACCGCAAACACCACTGCATGAGCCAGAGCGTAGCAGCTATATCGCAGCGGCGGCGAAGCGATTTTTTCCCATCGAGCCGGACAAACTTGCGCTTGACTATCGGGCGGAAGCAAACGGCAGTCGGTTATGGCTTACCGCCGCGCGCCTTGAGGCCGTTCAGGCCTGGCTGACCTGTCTGGGTACGGCAGGGCTCAGGCCGCAGGTGCTGGAGCTGGCACCGGCGGCGCTGTTTGCGCTGGCGCAGCATTTGCAGCTCGCTCCTCAGGCGGCGCTGGTGCATCGGTTGCAGGATCACTGGCTATGGTATTGCGCACGCCAGCAGCCGGAATGGGGATGGTGCCCGGCCCATGAGGCAAGCGATCTGGCCAGGCTGCGAGAAAGGCACCTTGCCGATGTGCCGACGTTTTATTACAGCTCGGCGCTGGCGGAGGCGCTTCCCGCTGAGGCGACATGGCTCAATCCGCTGGAGGCTTTTGCATTTAAACAGCCGCCGCTACCGCTGTTTACCGGCACTTTTGCGCTGGCAGCCGGGCTTGCCTTACGGCCGGGAGACGCCTGATGGTCTGGGTCAATCTGCTTCCCTGGCGGCGTCGGCTGCTGCTGTTACGGCTTCGGCGCGATGGCCTGCTGGCAGTCGCGCTGCTGGCTGTTTTGAGTTCCGCAGCCGTACCGCTGGCGGACGCGCAGTGGTTCGCTGAACAGCAGCAGCACAAGGTCCAGCAGCTAAAGGGAGTCAACGGGCAGTTTGAAAAGCTCAAAGCTCGTTTAACCCGCCTTGCCCAGCAAAAAGAGCAGCTTAGCGCCGCGCTGGCTGCCAGCGTCGCCCGGCAGCAGCGGTTTAATGCGTGGTATGAATTTATGCTAAAGCTGCCCGGCCTGCTGCCCGCCACGCTCTGGCTGAGCGAAATAACCAAAACCGCAGAAACGTTGAACGTGACGGGTTTCTGTCTGCAAATGTCGGAGATAGAGCGCTTTCGCCAGCGTTTGCACTCGCTGGCGCTGTTTGCGCAGGTAAAAAACGGCAGGATCGGCCGCGACGGGCAGGACGCGATTCGGTTCAGTCTTGTGCTGGCGCTGGAACAAAAAGGCGGTGGTGATGATTAGCAGATGGCTGTACCGCTGGTGCTCGCTGGCTTTCTGGCTACGGACGCTGCTTATTGCTGCGGCTGTCGGTCTGGCGGCGTTGACCTTCTGGCAAGGCTGGCAGCGGCCGCTTCAGCAAAAAATCGTGCAGCTTAGCGGGCAGCAGCGGCAGGAGGCAAAGCGCTATCGGCTACTGACAGAACATTTTATAAAAAGCGCTTCCTTAACCCAAACCGAAGCGGAAATAGCCAGGCTACAACAGGCGCTACGGCCCACAGCGCAGCAGCCTTTTTCACTGCTGTCGCTGACAAAAGCGGCAGGCGGCAATCTGCAAAGCTGGCAGCCGAATGCGCAGGGCGGCGAACTGACTCTGGCGCTTAGCTGGGAGCAGGCGCAGGCTTTGTTTCGCTATCTGAGCGAGCAGCAGGCCGCTATCGATTTTCCTTTGTTTAGCCTGAAGCGCGTCAACGAGCAGCTGTTATTAAAAATGGTACTGCGTTATGACGGCTAGTTCGCTGTGGAAAAGGAGCCGTCGACCGGCGGCAATTTATCCGCTGGCGCTGCTTATTTTTATCTGTATGAACGCGGCTAAAGCAGCCCGCGATCCTTTTATGCCGCCGGAAAATGTGCTGTGCGATACGCCAGCAAAAAGCGCGCTGGTGCCACGGCTGCGCGGCATAATCGGCAAAGAAGGAGATTATCGCGCCTGGCTGGTGACGAGCGGCGGTCAGGGCCAGCTGTGGGCACAGCAGCAGTGGCCTACGCCGCGCTGGCTGTTACAGCGCGTGACGGCGTTCAGCATCAGGCTGCAATCGGCCAGACGGTGTCCGCCTTTCACCATAAATTTGCAGGGAAGCCTCTATGAAACCGATCCGTCTGTTAATCGCAACGCTTCTTCTGGTACTGGCCAGGCCGCTGTACGCCAGCCAGACGCCGCTTTCGCTGGCTTTTGATGACGCGCCCGTTGCCCAGATATTGCAGGCGCTGGCGGATTACCAGCAGCTAAACTTGCTGGTGGCGCCGGGCGTGGAGGGGCGGCTTTCCATCAGGTTAAAAGAGGTCAGCTGGCAGCAGGCGCTGTCGCTGATTTCTCGCCTGGCACAGCTGCATATCAGCACAGAAGACAACGTGCTGCTGGTTTTTCCACTAAGCTGGCAGGCAGAAAAGCAGCGTCAGCAGGCGCTGGAACGTGAAGAAGCGGAAAAAACGCTGCCTTTGAAGACGCTGGCGCTGACGTTGCGCTACGCCGAGGCTGAAAAGGTTAACGCCAGCCTGCAGGCGTCACGTGCCAGGCTCATGACCTCACGCGGCAGCGTAACGGTTGATACGCGCACCAATAGCCTGGTGTTATACGACACGCAGGCGGCCCTGGATAACGTCCAGCGCTGGGTGGCTACCCTGGACACGCCGCTGGAGCAGGTAGAGCTGGCAGCGCATATCGTGACTATCAGCAAAGAGAGCCTGCGTGAACTGGGCGTGCGCTGGGGGATGAGTGGAGAAGAGCAAATCTCTCAGGCGCTGCGGGCCAGCCAGCTAAGGGTGGAGGTGCCGGTAGCGAACCCGGCAATGACGTTTGGTTTTACCTTAGCGCGGATGAACGGCAGGCTGCTCGACCTGGAACTGAGCGCGCTGGAGCAGGAAAACCAGCTGGAGATCATCGCCAGCCCGCGTCTTTTTACCTCGCATCAGCAGCCGGCCAGCATCAAGCAGGGCACTGAAATTCCTTATGAGGTCTCCAGCGGAACCAGTGGCGGCACCAGCGTGGAATTTAAAGAGGCGGTGTTGGGGATGGATGTGACGCCCGTCGTGCAGCCAAACGGACGGATAATGCTGAAACTGCATATCAGCCAGAACCTGCCCGGCAGCACGATTCGTAACGGCGAAGGCGAATATATCGCAATTGATAAGCAGGAAATCCAGACCCAGGTTACGCTAAAGGACGGTCAGACGCTGGCGCTGGGCGGTATTTTCCAGCAGCAGAGCGCAAAAGGGCAACGCAAAGTACCGCTAATGGGCGATATTCCGCTGCTGGGCACGCTTTTTCGTCATGCTACCACCGAGCAGAAGAGGCGAGAGCTGGTTATCTTTATCACGCCGCGGCTGATCCGTGATGAGTAAGTTTTTTTTGTAACAAACTGGACGGTCGTAAGCTTTTTTAGTGGATTGCAGCCATATGCGTTTGACGCAAGAGCGGAATTAGCTTACAAGGTTTAGCGATTTTTGAATTACAGGCCTCGGTTTGGCTTTAAGAAAATGCATTTACCCGTTTTTTATCGTGCGCAACCGGCGTAGCCGATGCTGTGACATCGGAGTGATAAATCAAGCGGACTGAACGCGCCAGGTGTGGGCGCAATGGGCAAGGTCAATTTAATCGGTTGCCAAAACACCTTCAGTGTTGAGATAATTTTCCTCTGACTCTCGCACTATCGCTCATGAGGTTTCAGTTCATGTCCTGTCCGCTGTAGGACGGGGTATCATTAACGAATTGTCTTAGTAATACCGAAAAAATGGCAGAGAAACGCAATATCTTTCTGGTTGGGCCTATGGGTGCCGGCAAAAGCACTATTGGGCGTCAGTTAGCTCAGCAACTCAATATGGAATTTTTCGATTCCGATCAAGAAATTGAGCGACGTACCGGAGCGGATGTGGGCTGGGTATTCGACGTCGAAGGCGAAGAAGGCTTCCGCGATCGCGAAGAAAAAATCATCAACGAACTCACTGAGAAACAGGGCATTGTCCTGGCGACCGGTGGCGGTTCTGTTAAATCACGCGAAACGCGCAACCGGCTTTCCGCTCGTGGCGTTGTGGTTTATCTGGAAACGACCATCGAAAAACAGTTAGCGCGTACGCAGCGTGATAAAAAGCGTCCTTTGCTGCAGGTGGAATCTCCGCCGCGCGAGGTGCTGGAAGCGCTGGCCGACGAACGCAATCCGCTGTATGAAGAGATTGCCGACGTTACTATTCGCACTGACGATCAGAGCGCTAAAGTGGTCGCAAACCAGATTATCAATATGTTAGAAAAGAGCTAACCGCCAGTCCCCGCCTGTGGGCCAAAATTAGGGTGCTTCATGGAGAAGATTACCGTCACTTTGGGGGAACGCAGTTACCCCATAACTATCGCTGCCGGACTGTTCAACGATCCGGCTTCTTTTTGGCCCCTTAAGGCGGGCGATCGCGCTATGCTGGTGACCAACCAGACGCTGGCGCCGCTCTATCTTGAGCCTGTGCGCCAGCTGCTGTCCGACGCTGGCGTCAAGGTTGACCAGGTAATCCTTCCCGATGGCGAGCAGTACAAAACGCTGGCGGTAATGGACCAGGTTTTCACCGCCCTGCTGGAAAAGCCCCACGGTCGTGATACCACGCTGATTGCCTTAGGCGGCGGCGTTATTGGCGATCTGACCGGTTTTGCGGCCGCCAGCTACCAGCGCGGCGTACGTTTTATCCAGGTACCTACCACGCTGCTTTCCCAGGTGGACTCCTCCGTTGGCGGTAAAACGGCCGTGAATCATCCGCTGGGTAAAAATATGATCGGCGCGTTTTATCAGCCGGCTTCGGTGGTTATCGATATTGATTGCCTCAGCACGCTGCCCGCTCGCGAACTGGCGTCTGGCCTGGCGGAAGTGATCAAGTACGGCATCATTCTGGACGGCGAGTTCTTTAGCTGGCTGGAGGCAAACCTGGAGGCGCTGCTGGCGCTGGACGGCAAGGCGATGGCGTACTGCATTCGCCGCTGCTGTGAGCTAAAAGCAGAAGTGGTCGCTGCCGACGAGCGTGAAATGGGTCAGCGCGCGCTGCTGAACCTGGGACACACGTACGGTCACGCCATTGAAGCGCATATGGGTTACGGCAACTGGCTACACGGCGAAGCCGTTGCGGCCGGAATGGTGATGGCGGCCCGTACGGCCGAGCGCCTGGGGGAATTTTCCTCTGCCGATACCGACAGAATTATCAGGCTGCTGCGGCGTGCCGGACTGCCGGTACAGGGTCCGGAAAGCATGAAGGCGGAACATTATCTGCCGCATATGCTGCGCGATAAAAAAGTGCTGGCGGGTGAACTGCGCCTGGTGCTGCCGCTGGCTTTAGGCCGGGCCTGCGTGCGCGGCGGCGTCGGACATGATACGGTGCTGGCTGCGATTAACGATTGTCTGCCTGACCGTTTATAACACTGCCGCATCAAGCGGTGCTGCTGCTTTACTGGAGGAGCCTCAATGGACGATTTTAAACCGGAAGACGAATTAAAGCCCGATACCAGCGATCGCCGCCCACAGCGGTCTCGCAAGCCGTCTTCTGCTCCTAAAGTACCCGTTTCCCGCCAGCAGATGATGATGGGGATCGGCATTCTGGTGCTGCTGCTGATTGTTATCGGCATCGGTTCGACGCTGACGTCATCAGGCGATGGCGACCAGCAGAAGCAGCAGGCAACCGCGCCAGCGGCTTCCGGCAGCGGCGATAAAAATATCGATCTGTCCGGCTCTGCCTCTATCAGCGGGCAAAGCGGTGCGCAGCAACCGGCAAGCGATTCAGCCGCGCCTGCTAACGCGCCAGCGGATAATGCATCCACAGGTAACGCGCCAGCAGATAACGCTGCCGCGGGCAATGCGCCTCAGGAACTTAGCGCACCGCCGGTATCCTCTACGCCAACCGAAGCGCAACCTCTGCAAACGCCAGCTGGCCAGCAGCGTGTTGAGCTACCGGGCGATCTAAACAACGCGCTTTCCAGCCAGCAAGGACAGGTTGATTCTGCCGCATCCGGCGGGCAGGAGAGTTCACTGCCGACCGGACAGGCAACCGTAGCGGGTGGTGGTACGGTGAATAAACCTGTCACTGCGCCAACGCGCCAGCTGGCACCTGCGCACAAACCGGCCGCGACGTCGCATCAGGTTACGCAGCCGCAGGTTACGCACAAGGCCGCCACGTCTAAACCGGCTGCCGTAGCCAGCGAAAGTCGCTCTCAGCACGCACCAGCGAAAGCTGCGCCTGCCGTGACGGGCGGTAACTATACGCTCCAGCTGAGCAGCGCCTCACGTTCCGATACGCTGAACGCGTGGGCGAAAAAGCAGAATCTGAGTAGCTATCACGTCTATAAAACCACGCGCAACGGCCAGCCGTGGTATGTGCTGGTCAGCGGCGCTTACGCTACGCCAGCAGATGCGAAGCGCGCGGTTGCCTCGCTACCGGCAGAAGTCCAGGCGAAAAGCCCCTGGGTGAAACCGGTCAGCCAGGTGAAGAAAGAGTCAGAAAATTAACGGCTAACCGGCCTGAAGAGATCCTCTGCCAGCCCGCGTTATGCGGGCTGGCAATTTAAAGCGCAGATATGCTGTCGGTGTGACCGCAGCCAGAACAGTAAGTGTAATAAAACGACGGCATGAAAAAAAATCGCGCTTTTTTAAAATGGGCGGGCGGAAAATTTCCGCTGCTTAACGATATCCAGCGTCATCTGCCAGAAGGCGAGTGCCTGATTGAGCCCTTCGTTGGCGCAGGATCCGTATTCCTTAACACGCACTTTCCGCGCTACGTGCTTGCGGACATCAACGGCGATCTGATCAATCTCTACAACGTGGTAAAAGATCGCGTCGACGAGTTTGTAGCGGATGCGGCCGCGCTGTTTACCAGCGAAAGTAACGATGCGGAGTTTTACTACGCTCGTCGGTTTGAATTCAACCATTCTACCGATACGTATCGCCGCAGCGTGCTGTTTCTCTACCTTAATCGTCATTGCTACAACGGACTGTGCCGCTACAATTTAAGCGGTGAGTTTAACGTGCCCTTTGGCCGTTACCGTAAACCCTATTTTCCTCGGGATGAGCTGTACTGGTTCTCTGAGCGCTCGCAAAACGCCACCTTTATCTGCGAGTCGTACGCTGATACGCTAGGTCGGGCGCAGCCGGGTTCGGTCGTCTATTGCGATCCGCCTTATGCGCCGCTGTCGGCGACGGCGAATTTTACCGCCTACCACACCAACAGTTTCAGCCTGCAGCAGCAGCAGCACCTGGCCGAGCTGGCGCAAAAGCTGGCCGTTGATAATCGTATTCCGGTATTGATTTCCAATCACGATACGCCGCTGACTCGCGAATGGTATCAGGCCGCACAGCTGCATCAGATCAAAGCCCGACGCTCGATCAGCCGCAGCGGCAGCGGACGCCTTCAGGTCAATGAGCTGCTGGCGCTGTTTAGCAGCGACTGAACCTCAACAGCTCGACGTGCCTGTCGTCAGGCGCGCTAATTGGGAGAAATGGATGAAAAAGTTTTTACTAGCTCCGTCAATTTTGTCTGCAGACTTTGCCCGCCTGGGCGAAGACACGGCTAAAGCGCTGGCTGCCGGTGGCGATGTCGTACATTTTGACGTAATGGACAATCACTATGTGCCCAATCTGACGATGGGGCCGATGGTGCTGAAAGCGCTGCGTGATTACGGTATTACTGCCCCGATTGATGTGCATCTGATGGTGAAACCGGTCGATCGCCTGATCCCCGATTTTGCTAAGGCTGGCGCCAGCTACATTACCTTCCATCCGGAAGCGTCAGAACACGTTGACCGCACGTTACAGCTGATTAAAGAGCACGGCTGCAAGGCGGGCCTGGTGTTTAATCCGGCGACTTCGCTCAGCTATCTTGACTACGTGCTGGATAAGGTTGACGTGGTGCTGATCATGTCTGTGAACCCAGGGTTCGGCGGCCAGTCGTTTATCCCCGGCACGCTGGACAAGCTGCGCCAGGCCCGTAAGCTCATCGACCAGAGCGGCTACGATATTCGTCTGGAAGTGGACGGCGGCGTGAAGGTAGAAAACATTGGCGAGATTGCCGCAGCGGGCGCGGATATGTTCGTAGCGGGTTCCGCTATCTTCAATCAGCCTGACTACAAAAAAGTCATTGATGATATGCGTACGGAACTGGAGAAATCACGTCATGGCTCGTTTCACTGATATTCGCGCGCTGGCGTTCGATCTCGACGGGACGCTGACCGATAGCGCACCGGGCCTGACCAGCGCAGTAGACGCGGCGTTACAGGCGCTTGATTTACCGGCTGCCGGCCTTGAACGCGTTTCTACCTGGATTGGCAACGGCGCGGACGTACTGATTGAGCGCGCGCTAACCTGGGCGCTTGGCCATCAGCCAGAAAGCGATTTGCTGCGCGACGCCCGCGTGCTGCTTGATAAGCATTACGCCACCGTTGTCGAAAGCGGCAGTAAACTGTTTCCCGGCGTCAAAGAGGGGTTACACAAGCTGGCGGCAACCGGTATGCCAATGGCCGTGGTGACCAACAAGCCGACGCCGTTTGTGGCACCTTTGCTGGCTTCTCTCGGCATCGACAGCTGCTTTTCGCTGATTATCGGCGGCGACGACGTTATCGCGAAAAAGCCGCATCCGGCACCGCTGTTTCTGGTGTTGGGAAAATTTGGCCTGCTACCCGCCGAGCTGCTGTTTGTGGGCGATTCCCGCAACGATATCCAGGCCGCGCAGGCGGCAGGCACGCCCTGCGTGGGCCTGACATACGGCTATAACTACGGTGAGCCGATTGCGAGCAGCCAGCCGACGCTGGTGCTCGACCATTTTAACGATTTGTTGCCCGCACTCGGGCTGGAGCAGGACGAAAAAAGATGAAACCCATCGTATTTAGCGGCGCACAGCCTTCCGGCGAACTGACTATCGGTAACTATATGGGTGCGCTGCGTCAGTGGGTCGGCATGCAGGACGATTACGACTGCATCTACTGCATTGTCGATCTCCATGCGATCACCGTGCGCCAGGATCCTGTTGCGCTACGTAAAGCCACGCTGGACACGCTGGCGCTCTATCTGGCCTGCGGTATCGATCCGCAAAAAAGCACGATTTTTGTGCAGTCACACGTGCCGGAGCACGCGCAGCTGGGCTGGATCCTGAACTGCTATACCTATTTCGGCGAGCTGAGCCGTATGACGCAGTTCAAAGATAAGTCCGCGCGCTATGAAGAGAACATCAATGCCGGACTGTTTGACTATCCGGTATTGATGGCGGCAGATATTCTGCTTTATCAAACTACTCAGGTACCTGTTGGTGAAGATCAGAAACAGCATCTGGAGCTGAGCCGTGACGTAGCGGCGCGTTTCAACGCCCTGTATGGCGACGTGTTCAAAGTGCCCGAGCCGTTTATTCCTGAATCCGGTGCGCGCGTGATGTCGCTGCTGGAGCCGACCAAAAAGATGTCCAAGTCGGACGATAACCGCAACAACGTTATCGGCCTGCTGGAAGATCCTAAGTCGGTAGTGAAAAAGATTAAGCGCGCGATGACCGACGGCGATGAGCCACCGGTGGTGCGTTACGACGTTAAGAACAAAGCGGGCGTCTCTAACCTGCTGGATATCCTTTCCGGCGTGACCGGCACCAGCATCCCCGAGCTGGAGCAGCAGTTTGCAGGCCAGATGTATGGTCATCTGAAAGGTGCGGTAGCCGAAGCGGTATCCGGCATGCTGACCGAGCTGCAGGAGCGCTATCACCGTTACCGCAACGACGAGGCTTTGCTGGAGCAGGTAATGCGTGACGGCGCGGCGAAAGCGCGCGCTCAGGCGCAGGAAACGCTGAAAAAAGTGTATGAAGCCGTAGGCTTTGTCGCTCAGCCGTAACGGTTTGCGAAGCGGCCCTGTGCCGCTTCAGATTGTTAACGGCCATCAGGGCGCTTTCATGCCGATGAACAGAGGCAGAGCAAAACACGGACACGCCGTGAAATTATCCCTGATGGCCTGGTTGCTACCTTCGCCTGTTAAAACCAGCGCAGCCGCTCGCGTAACGCCACTACCCGGCCAATAATGATCAGCGACGGGCTTTGTGCCTGTTGTGCCAGCGACGCCAGTTCATCCAGCCGCCCGCTGACTACCCGTTGCCTGGTCGAGGTGCCGTTTTCTACCAGCGCGACCGGCATTGCGCCATCCATTCCGTGCTCCATTAGCTGTTTCTGAATGTCTGCCGCCTGCGTCAGACCCATATAAAACACCAGCGTTTGCTTTTCTGCCGCCAGGTTCTGCCAGTCCAGCGAGCCGTTCTTCTGCACGTGACCGGTGACCAGCCGCACGCTTTGCGCATAGTCGCGGTGGGTCAAAGGAATACCGCTGTAAGCGGAACAGCCCGATGCCGCCGTAATGCCCGGCACCACGGAAAAGGGAATGGCCGAGTCCGCCAGCGTCTCCAGCTCTTCCGCGCCGCGACCAAAAATAAAGGGGTCGCCGCCTTTAAGACGCACGACGCGTTTACCCTGCTGCGCCTGCTCCAGCAGGAGCTGATTGATGGATCCCTGCGGCACGCAGTGGAAACCGGCGCGTTTGCCGACAAAAATCCTCTCTGCATCTCGCCTGACCAGCTCCAGCACTTCTGCCGAAACCAGCCGATCGTAAACCACCACGTCCGCCTGCTGGATCTGCTGCAAGCCCTTTAGCGTCAGCAATCCCGCATCGCCAGGCCCGGCACCGACCAACACCACTTCGCCACGCTGCTCCAGCGGTTCGGTAAGCAGCGCTTCCGTCAGGCTTTCAGCCTGCACCACGTCACGGTTAGCGAGCATTTGCGCCAGGCGATCGTGGTGGAAAAGCTTTTCCCAGAAGCGTCTGCGCTGGCTGCTATCTGCAAAAGCACTTTTCACCTTTGGCCGCAGTGAACCCGCCCAGGCGGCGACTTTCCCCAGATGTTGCGGCAGCAGCGCCTCAATTTTTTCGCGCAGCAGGCGAGCCATTACCGGCGCGTTGCCCGAGCTGGAAATGGCCACCAGCAGCGGTGAACGGTCTACGATGGAAGGGATAATTACGCTGGCGCTTTCAGGCGCGTCCACCACGTTACAGAAAATCTGTCTGGCTTCGGCGCTGGCGCTGACCTGCTGGTTAACTTCGTCATCGTCGGTAGCGGCTATCACCAGCCAGCAGCCCGCGAGCATCTCGGGCGAAAACGCGGCATGATGCAGCGTAAGCGCCTCTTCCTGCTGCCATAGCGTGAACTGAGGAGAAAAATGCGTAGCGCAGACGCGCAGATCCGCGCCCGCTTTCAACAGCAGGCGCGCTTTGCGTTCGGCAACCGCGCCGCCGCCGACCAGCAGCACGGCTTTACGGCGCAGGTCGCAAAAAAGAGGGAAGAAATCCATAGGTGGCTCACAGGCAAGAAAAGGGGCCGCCGACCGGCGGCCCTGAGTTAAAGCGCAACTTCTACTATACCGTCACACACTCTGGCAGGCCAGGTGGGCACGGAGCGGCTTTCATCCTCCATGCACAGGCCATCGCTGAGGCGAAAGCGCTGTTTCTTCAGCGGGCTGGCCACCCATAGCGTCTGCTGATGTTCTGCAATAATGCCGCGCGAAAGCACGCTGGCCTGCGCAAAGGGATCGATATTGCTCAGCGCAAACACTTCTTCGTCGGCGCGCGGGCGGAAAAGCGCTACCTGCACACCCTCCACCAGCGCGCAAACGCCGGTAGCGGGCTGGATATGTTCTAACGGACAAACGCGATGCCACTGGCTCACTGTTCTTCCTCCATCACGATAGCGATACGCTCTTCCGGACGCGCAGGACGGTGCTGCTGGCGTTCCGCCACGCTTTGCACCAGCGGATCGCGCTGCTCGCTGTTGATAAAGTGGCTGAAGCGGGCAAGCCGTTCCGGCTGTGCAAGCGTGGCCTGCCATTCGCAGATAAACCGTTCACGCAGACGGGCCAGATCGGCTTCCAGCTGCGCATTCAGCCCCAGCTTGTCGGCAATGATGACCTGCTTCAGATAGTCGATGCCGCCGTCCAGGCTTTCCAGCCACAATGAGGTGCGCTGGAGCTTGTCGGCCGTGCGGATATAGAACAGCATAAACCGGTCCAGATAGCGGAATAAAGTTTCCCGATCCAGATCCGCCGCCAGCAGGTCGCCGTGGCGCGGCTTCATGCCGCCGTTGCCGCAAACGTAGAGGTTCCAGCCTTTTTCCGTGGCAATAATGCCAACGTCTTTGCTCTGCGCTTCCGAACATTCCCGCGTACAGCCGGAGACGCCAAACTTCATTTTGTGCGGCGTGCGGATGCCTTTATAACGATTTTCCAGCAGCACGCCCAGCCCGACGGCGTCGCCGACGCCGTAGCGGCACCAGCTGCTGCCTACGCAGGTTTTTGCCATGCGCAGCGCTTTGGCATAGGCGTGGCCGGTTTCGAATCCGGCGTCGATCAGCGTTTTCCAGACCGCAGGTAAATCATCTTTCTGCACGCCAAACAGGCCGATGCGCTGCGAACCGGTGATCTTGGTATAAAGCCCATACTTGTCGGCAACTTCCCCAATGGCTATCAGGCCCGCTGGCGTGATTTCACCGCCTGCAGAACGAGGGATAACGGAATAGGTGCCGTCTTTCTGAATATTGCCTAAAAAGCTGTCGTTACTGTCCTGTAAAGGTACCAGCTGCGGCTGAAGGGCGTAGTCATTCCAGCAGGAAGCCAGCAGCGAGGCGACCACGGGTTTACAGACTTCACAACCGTAGCCCTGGCCATATTTGCCGAGCAGCTGGTCAAAAGTCTGGATCTCCTCCACGCGGATCAGGTGATACAGCTCCTGGCGAGAATAGTGGAAGTGTTCGCAAAGGTTACTGTTAACCTCAATGCCCTGGCGACTTAGCTCGGCGTTGAGTACCTGAGTCATTAACGGCACGCAGCCGCCGCAGCCGGTGCCCGCTTTGGTTTCCGCTTTTAACGCCGCCACGGTGTGGCAGCCGTTATGTACGGCCAGCAGCAGATCGCCTTTGGTCACGTCAAAGCAGGAACAGATCTGCGCCGTCTCCGGCAGCGACTCTACGCCGATAGCGGGTTTATCGCCCGCATGCGCTGGCAGGATGAGCGCATCAGGATTTTCCGGCAGCGCTATACCGTTGAGCATCAGCTGGAGCAGATTACCGTAATCGCTGGTATCGCCAACCAGCACCGCGCCAAGCAGGCGGCTGTTGTCAGCACTGACCACGAGGCGCTTATAAATTTCTTTGTTTTCGTCCAGGTAAACGTAGCTGCGCGCGCCTTCTGTACGGCCGTGCGCATCGCCAATGCCGCCTACGTCCACGCCCAGCAGCTTGAGTTTGGCGCTCATGTCCGCGCCGGTAAACGCGTTCTGCTGGCCCAGCAGGCTATCGGCCGTTACCTGCGCCATCTTGTAGCCCGGCGCGACCAGGCCATAAACGAGGTTTTGCCAGGCGGCGCATTCCCCAATGGCATAGATATCCGCGTCCGCCGTCTGGCAGCTATCGTTAATGATAACCCCGCCACGCGGGCCAACCGGTAAGCCTGCTGCTCTGGCAAGGCTGTCCTGAGGACGGATACCGGTGGAGAAAACGATAAAATCGACGGCAAGCTCGCTTTCATCGGCAAAGCGCAGCGTTTTTCCGCCTGACGGGCTGTCGGTAATCTGGCGGGTATTTTTGCTGGTGTGCACCCTGACGCCCATATTTTCAATTTTCTGCCGCAGCAGCTGGCCGCCCATTGGATCGAGCTGCTCCGCCATCAGCACCGGCGCGAATTCCACTACATGGGTTTCAACCCCTAAACTTTTCAGCGCGCCTGCTGCTTCCAGGCCCAGCAGCCCGCCGCCGATGACCGCGCCGCTCTGGCTATGGCGGGCGCGAGATTCAATGGCGTCCAGATCTTCAATGGTGCGATAAACAAAGCAGTTTTTGCCTTCCGCACCGTTAATCGGCGGGACCCAGGGATAAGAGCCGGTTGCCAGCACCAGCTTGTCATAGGGAACCGCGCGACCGGTATCCGAAAAGACCACTTTCTGCTGGCGGTCGATAGTTAAGGCTTTCTCACCGGTTAGCACGCTAATTTTATGGCTGGCATAAAAGCCGTCCGCCACCAGCGACAGCTGCTCAGGATTATGATGGGTGAAATAAGCGGAGAGGTGTACGCGATCGTAAGCAACGCGCGGCTCCTCGCAAAAAACGGTGATGGCAAACTGGTCAGGTGCGGCCTTTTCAGCCAGCTCTTCAAGCAGGCGATGGCCGACCATGCCGTTGCCGATAATAACGAGTCGGGTGCGCATTTTGCCTCCCATAGCAAAAGAATGCCGCTACAATAGCGCGGCGTCCTTCAGGGTTATTGATGTATATCAAGGCACTTTCCAAATACTCCTTTATGGGTAGATGACTGATTAATAAACATTTTTAGATAAGTTATGGAAATTTCAGGCTTTGCCTGCGTTTTGTCCTGTTTGAATAGTGTTAGGGTTAACAGACCATTGGTGCTCAGGAGCGTCTTTTATGCAGCCTTCTTCTTTAAAAAGCATTTATCACGTTCGCTTGCCGGAGCGTGAAGGACTCTGGCAGATTGACATCCGCGACGGCAAAATCGCGGCTATATCGCCCCAGACTCAAAGCACGCCTTCCGCCGATGCGCTGGATGCGGAAGGCGGGCTGGCTTTTCCGCCGTTTATCGAACCTCATATCCATCTTGATACCACGCAAACCGCAGGCGAGCCGGCATGGAACGCCTCCGGTACGCTGTTTGAAGGCATCGAACGCTGGGCAGAACGCAAGGCGCTGCTGAACCACGAAGATGTAAAAACGCGCGCTTACCAGACGCTAAAATGGCAAATCGCTAACGGCATCCAGCACGTGCGTACGCATGTGGACGTTTCCGACCCTGGTCTTACCGCGTTGCGGGCCATGCTGGAAGTAAAAAGTGAAATGGCGCCCTGGGTAGATATACAGATTGTGGCTTTTCCGCAGGAGGGGATCCTCTCTTATCCGGACGGCGAAGCGCTGCTGGAAGAGGCGCTAAGGCTCGGCGCGGACGTGGTTGGCGCTATTCCGCATTTCGAATTCACCCGTGAATATGGCGTCGAGTCGTTACACAAAACCTTCGCGCTGGCGCAGAAATATCAGCGCATGATTGACGTTCACTGCGATGAGATAGATGACGAACAGTCGCGCTTTGTCGAAACCGTCGCGGCACTGGCGCTGCGCGAAAAGATGGGCGCGCGCGTTACCGCCAGTCACACTACGGCAATGCATTCATATAACGGCGCTTATACCTCGCGGCTGTTTCGTCTGCTGAAGCTTTCCGGCATCAATTTTGTCGCCAATCCGCTGGTTAATATCCATCTTCAGGGGCGTTTTGACAGTTATCCCAAACGGCGTGGCATAACGCGCGTAAAGGAGATGCTGGAAGCGGATATCAACGTCTGCTTTGGTCACGATGATGTTTTCGATCCGTGGTATCCGCTTGGCACCGCCAATATGCTCCAGGTGCTGCATATGGGGATGCATGTTTGCCAGCTGATGGGCTATGGTCAGCTGAATGAAGGAATGAAACTTGTCACCGACTACAGCGCCAGAACCTTGCAGCTGACGGATTATGGTATCCGGCCCGGCAACAGCGCTAACCTTGTTATCCTGCCTGCGGAAAATGGGTTTGACGCGCTGCGCCGCCAGGTGCCAACGCGCTATTCAATTCGTCAGGGAAGGGTGATTGCAAAAACGCAGCCTGCGGTAACGACGATCCATTTGCAGGAGAGCGAACAGGTGGATTTCCGGCGCTAGCCGCGTGGATAAAAAAGGCCGGTTACCCGGCCTTTTTTATTAATGTGAGGACATATGGCCATGCAGCTTGTGCTTGCTGACAAAGCCCAGCAGCAGACACATCACAAAGACCACCGCGTACAGCAGATTAGAGGTAAACAGGGCAGCATGAGCGCCGTGCTTATCCACAATCGGGCCGGTGACGACAAAGGTCAGCATGGTGCCAACGGTGCCGCAGGTCAGGATAAAGTTCACCAGTTTAGGGGAAGAGACTTTAGTCTGTAGCGAACCCAGCGTAATCAGCGTGGTGTAGATAGCGCTGGAGAAGAAGCCCAGGCTAATCATAATCCACTTCAGCATCGCGGCGTCGCTGCTGCTAATAAACCAGTACATCAGCACGGTTGCCAGCAGGGCCAGTACCGTCACAATGCGCTGCGGATCGAAGAAACGTAAAATGGCGCTAAATGCCCACATGCCAATCATATAGGCGGTCCAGAAGTTGCCGACCAGCGCGCCGGCCTGCGTCAGATCCATTCCCATGCTTTTGGTCGCGTACAGCGGTACCCAGCCAATAAAGCCAAGCTGTCCCAGGATGTAGCACAGCGCGGCAATCGACAGAAAGAGTACGCCAATGCCCCATTTCTCTTTTTCTACATTCTGCACGGCGGCCTTTTTGCCCAGCACCGGGAACTCGAAGCAGAGCGCCAGCACAAAAATCGCTACATAGATCAGACCAATACAGGCATAGACCCAGTACCACGGCAGTGCACGAGCCAGCAGCGCGGCGGCAATAATCGGGAAAATGGTGCCCGCCATGCTAAAGAAGGAGTCGGTAAACAGCAGACGCGAACCGCGCTGGCG
The DNA here is from genome assembly GCF_019132875.1 of Erwinia phyllosphaerae. Taxonomy (GTDB): domain Bacteria; phylum Pseudomonadota; class Gammaproteobacteria; order Enterobacterales; family Enterobacteriaceae; genus Erwinia; species Erwinia phyllosphaerae. Next base: position 56,821 of record NZ_JAHSPF010000010.1, on the reverse strand, counting down.
GCCTTCATACAGATGCGTAATCAGGAAAGTGCCAATCGACATGGTAATGCCGCTGACCACGCCCAGCACAAACATACACAGCGAGAAAACGCTGAGCGAGTGGCTGGTCATCAGTCCCAGCACCGACAGCACCATCAGCACGAAGCCGAACATCAGCTGGCGTTTGAGCGGCACGATTTCCATCAGCCAGGCATTCAGGAAAACAGCGACCAGGATGCCGGCGTTAAGAAAGGTGAAGGTGTTGCTCATCTGCGCAACCGGCAGATGGAAGTAGTCAGCAATATTTTCCAGCACCATGCCGGTGACGATTACTACCGCGCCCGTGAGCGCATAGGAAAAAAAGCTGATCCAGGTTAACCCGATTCGGTTTCGATTAGTCATAGTGTGGCCTGTGGGGTCAAAAATCGTGAAGCAGGACGCTCACGCTAAGCGTGGGCAGTGTAGCGGTAATCGTGATCTGCTTAAATAAATAATGTAACTATTCCCGAGCGTATTCATTACTTTCGTGACGAATATCACCGTTTTCTGCCTGGCGAAAGCGTTTGCGTCGCGGTTCACCAGGTAAATAAAGGTAAAACGCTGGCGCACAGATAACCGCCTCTTTACAATCAACTTTCGGCCTGTAGCCCTTAAGTAAGGAATCTTTCATGTTAAAACGCACTTTGACAGCGGTCGCCACCGTTTTTGCGCTCTCTACGCTCTCTACGCTCTCTACGTCTGCTCTGGCGGCAAAGGGAGACACGCACGTGCTGCTGACGACTTCCGCTGGCAATATTGAGCTGGAACTCAATAATCAAAAGGCCCCGGTTTCCACGAAAAACTTCGTTGATTACGTTAATAACGGCTTTTATAACAACACCGTTTTTCACCGCGTGATCCCCGGCTTTATGGTGCAGGGCGGCGGCTTTACCGCTGATATGCAGCAGAAACCGACCAATGCGCCCATTAAAAACGAAGCGGACAATGGCCTGCTGAACAAGCGCGGCACCATCGCCATGGCCCGCACCGCCGATAAAGACAGCGCCACCAGCCAGTTCTTTATTAACGTCGCCGACAACGCCTTCCTGGATCACGGCCAGCGTGACTTTGGCTACGCCGTCTTTGGTAAAGTTATCAAAGGCCAGGACGTCGCGGATAAAATCGCCCAGGTGCCGACGCAGAACGTAGGGCCTTACCAGAACGTTCCCGTTAAGCCTGTAGTTATCCTTTCCGCAAAAGTCCTGCCTTAACGCTCCGCATGGGGGATTGCTGCTTATACTTAACGCTTCAGCAGCAATTACCCCTTCAAGGAGAAACCATGTCTAAAAAGCTCACCGATAAGCAAAAAAACACCCTCTGGCAGCAGCGCCTGCCAAATAATTTCCTGGCGAGCTTTTTATTAAGCGGCGCTTTGCCCGAGCTGGGCGCGCGCAATCCGGGTTTGCCTCACCTGCGGGCGATGCACCGTGAACTTTTCCAGGACGTGCTGGACGATGCCGGTGAACTGCGTCAGGTAGATATCACTATTGGCGACACGCCCTGCTGTCATTTCGAATATATCGAAAAAGAGGGAAATGCGCTGATGCAGGCGCTGGAAGAGGAAAACGGCCTTGCCGATCTTCCGCCTGAGCAGCTGGCCGAAAGGTTGGCCTGGTACTACTGCGAGCTGACCGTGCTGCACCCTTTTTTACGCGGTAACGGACGTGCCCAGCGTCTGTTCTTTGAACAGCTGATTATCCACGCCGGCTACGATATTCAATGGAACCGCATTGACCGTGAAAGCTGGCAGCTTGCCGTTAAAGCAAGCCTGGCAGGCGATCTGGCACCGCTGACCGACGCGTTTGGCAAAGTGGTAAGCGAGTGGGAATAAACCGGGTAGAATAGCGCCGTTTATTCTTTTCCCGGAGCCCGCATGCTGCTGTTGATCGACAACTATGACTCTTTTACCTGGAATCTTTATCAGTATTTTTGCGAGGCGGGCGCTGAAGTTCTGGTGCAGCGCAATGATGAGCTGACGCTGGCACAAATCAGCGCGCTGCGGCCAGACTATCTGGTTATTTCCCCCGGCCCCTGTACGCCCAACGAAGCCGGCATCTCGCTGGCGGCGATTCAGGCCTTTGCCGGGCAAATACCCATCCTCGGCGTTTGTCTGGGTCACCAGGCGATAGCTCAGGCTTTTGGCGGCAGGGTCGTTCGGGCGCGGGAAGTGATGCATGGTAAGACATCAGCGATTGAGCATAATGATGGCGGCGTGTTTGCCGGACTGAATCATCCGCTGACGGTCACGCGCTATCATTCGCTAATTGTGGAGTCGGCTTCGCTGCCCGAGGAGTTTGACGTCACGGCCTGGACGCTGCGTGAGGGGCAACGCGATGAAATTATGGGCTTTCGGCATCGTCATTTGCCGCTGCAGGGCGTACAGTTTCATCCGGAAAGTATTCTTAGCGAGCAGGGGCATCAGCTGCTGCAAAATTTCCTCAGGCAATAATATTGTTTGCCTTAAAGTGATTTTTTATGCATATTTTGTGATTATAATTTCACTTTTCTGTAACGTAAAAAAGATGAGGTAGGCAATGGCAGCGGATAAATTAGCGGTAACGCGCGCAACGTTTGATGAGGTGATACTGCCTGTTTATGCACCAGCGCAGTTCGTGCCGGTAAAAGGAAAAGGCAGTCGCGTCTGGGATCAGCAGGGCAAAGAGTACGTCGACTTCTCTGGCGGCATCGCCGTTACCGCGCTGGGCCACTGCCATCCGGCGCTGGTAGAAGCGCTAAAAACCCAGGGCGAAACGCTGTGGCACACCAGCAACGTATTTACTAACGAACCTGCGCTGCGCCTGGCCAGCAAGCTGATTGCCGCCACCTTTGCCGAACGCGTATTCTTTGCCAACTCCGGTGCCGAAGCCAACGAAGCGGCTTTTAAAATGGCCCGTTACTACGCTACTAAACGCCATTCGCCGTTCAAAAGCAAGATTATTGCTTTTCATAATGCTTTCCACGGACGTACGCTGTTTACCGTTTCCGTTGGCGGACAGCCAAAATATTCCGACGGTTTTGGTCCGAAACCTGCCGATATCATCCATGTGCCTTTTAACGATCTGGCGGCGGTGAAAGCGGTTATTGACGATCATACCTGTGCCATCGTGGTTGAACCCATTCAGGGCGAAGGCGGCGTAATGCCCGCGACGCAGGAATTTATGCAGGGCCTGCGCGAGCTGTGCGATAAACATCAGGCGCTGCTGGTGCTGGATGAAGTGCAAAGCGGCATGGGCCGCAGCGGCAAGCTGTTTGCCCATGAGCATTACGGCGTGCAGCCCGATATTCTGACCACCGCGAAAGCGCTGGGCGGCGGTTTCCCGGTTAGCGCCATGCTGACCACCAACGAAATCGCTTCCGTTATGGCTCCGGGCGTTCACGGTACCACCTATGGCGGTAATCCACTGGCTTGCGCAGTAGCGGAAGCGGCGCTGGATATTATCAATACCGAAGAGGTCCTGAACGGCGTGGAAGCGCGTCGCGAGCAGTTTGTTACCGCTCTGAAAGCGCTGGATGCACAGCTGGATCTGTTCACCGACATCCGTGGTAAAGGGCTGCTGATCGGCGCGGCGCTGAAGCCGCAGCATGCGGGCAAAGCACGCGATTTCCTGAACGCTGCTGCGGCAGAAGGCGTGATGATCCTCAACGCCGGCACGGATGTTATCCGTTTCGCGCCTTCTCTGGTGATTGAACCGGCCGATATTGAAGAAGGGATGAATCGCTTTGCCACCGCAGTGAAAAAGCTGCTGGCTTAAGACGAATAGCCGGAGGCTGAACACCTCCGGCTATTGCTCAGGCAGATTTTCTCAGATGGCGCGACAGCCAGCGTCCATGATGAGGTCGATTGCTCCACGCCAGCGATGAGATAGTGTGCATCACGCCCAGGTGGCTCAAAATCCTTTTTACATGCCTTTCCAGAACCGTTACCGCTCCCTGATGAAACTCAATCTGCGCATCCAGCACGTTGCTGTCAGAGCTGGGGCCATCATATTCCAGCCGCTGCTGGCAGCGCTGTAGGGCCACTTCGCAGGTCTGTAAATAGCGCTCGGCAAGCTGTGGCGTCAGCATGGTATGTTCGCGTGCCAGGATGGTCATCGCATTAATGTGTTCAACAATGAACTGGCTGTGCGTTACCCACAGTTTCATATCGGCCAGATAGCTGGCGTTAAATCCCGGCTCCTGCATCGCCTGATTCAGCGAGTTAAACAGCGCATTGTGCGCCTGATTAACCCGCATGCGTTGCCATGCCAGCTTTTGCGGATCCTGTTCGTTGCCCAGCAGCTGCCGTAAAGCTTCCTGATAGGTTTCCAGCGCGTCGTGGGCGTTCTGTCGCAGCAGGCCGCTCTGCCACTGCGGCCAGAGCCAGACCATGCCGCCGAAGGCGATCAGGCAACCCATCAGCGTATCCAGCAGGCGCGGCAGTAGAAAATCGGCACCGTTCAGCGCCAGCAGCTGCAGTGAATAGACCGCCGTGACGGTAAAGCCAATCATCGCCAGGCCGTAAAATTTACGAATAACCAGATAGCCAGCCAGCGTCAGCGTTAGCATCACCAGCAGCACGGCCGATTCCGGCACCTGAAACCGTAGCGTCAGGGCGGCGATAACCAGTCCGGCAAGCGTGCCCAGCGCACGGTGCTGGATCCTTACCCTGGTCGCGCTGTAGCCGTTCTGGCTGACGAACATCACCGTCATCAGTATCCAGTAGGGCTTGGGCAGATTAAAGAACAGGGCCAGCGAACTGGCGAAAGCGAGCATCACGGCAAATCTGGCTGCGGTACGCAGCGCCGCGGACTTCAGGGACAGATAGCTTTTAATAGCGGGCAGCAGCGGCAGCCGTTTTTGCCTGTCGGCCATTAAATCGCGCTGATAGAGCGGCCGTTGGGTTCGTAACACGCGGGCGATGCGGTTAAAGTGATAAGCGCAAAAATTACCGACCGGATTGGCAGGATGCTGACGCGCGATTTTTTCCAGCGCCCGCAGCTGTTTCTCCATGCTGAAACGCTCAGGTAGCTGGTGATACAGGATATTATCAGCAAGCTCCCGCAAACGGGCGGCGATGGTCAGCGCATTCCAGCGGATCACGGCTTCAGCATGACTTTGTTCGACCAGCTTCTGCACCTCTTCCGGCTGGTGCAGGCTGACGGCGATATGCTCCTGCAAATCCAGCGCTACCTGGAAAGCACGGGTCAGCCGTTTGTGATGATTGTCATTGCTGGCGGAGAGCATGTGCATCTGCTGATAGCAGGTGGTAATCAGATCGACCGCCTTTTGCTGACGAGCCAGCAGCGGCGGCAGCGCTTTTTCCGGATCGGTCAGTTTGGTGAGCAGCGTATATTTGGCTTCGCAATAGTCAGCCAGCTCGCGGTAAAGCAGGCTCAGCGTTTCCCGCATCGGCTGCTCTTTCCACAGCCAGAACCAGAACCAGTTAAAAATGCCGTACCAGACGGTGCCCAGGATATAGAGCGAAGGCGGCTCCCAGATCGGCATGCGTCCCGCAAGGCTGAGGGTAAAAATCCCGGCAATTAAGGCACCGGGCAGCAGTCTGCCGTGTAGCGGGCTGATTTCGCCGGTCACGCCCAGCAGCAGCGCCATAAAAAACAGGATAGCGGGCAACGGAACGGCATGCTCGCCCAGATACTGCACCAGGAAACTGCTGAGGGCGAACAGGCCACCGCCGATAAGCAGGCGCTTAAAGAAGCGTTTGTGCGGCGTGTCCAGACCGGCAATATTGCAGCAGGCAGGCACCAGCGAGAAGAGAAGGCCATTTTGCAGACTGCCCAGCAGCCAGCCAACGGTCACGGGCAGGCACAGCACCAGCGTCTGGCGCAGCGCGTAGTTAACTTCGGGATGATAGATGAGTCGGCGCCACATAATCTGGATCTGCTAAAAAGGCGCAATAGCGATATTGCGCCTTACTCTCAGAACGGCTTAGCGTGTGCCGTAGACAACGATAGTTTTACCGTGAGCGGAGATCAGATTTTGATCTTCCAGCATCTTCAGGATACGCCCAACGGTTTCACGCGAGCAGCCAACGATTTGACCAATTTCCTGACGGGTAATCTTAATCTGCATGCCGTCCGGATGGGTCATGGCGTCCGGCTGCTTAGCCAGGTTTAGCAGGGTTTGCGCGATGCGACCTGTCACATCGAGGAAAGCTAAATTGCCCACTTTCTCTGAGGTTACCTGCAGGCGACGCGCCATCTGTGAGGAAAGGCGCATCAGGATATCAGGGTTGACCTGAATCAGCTGGCGGAACTTTTTATAAGAGATTTCAGCCACTTCACAGGCAGTTTTCGCTCGTACCCAGGCGCTGCGCTCCTGGCCTTCTTCAAACAGGCCAAGCTCGCCAATAAAGTCGCCCTGATTGAGGTAGGAAAGGATCATCTCTTTGCCTTCTTCATCCTTGATCAACACCGCTACCGCGCCTTTGACGATGTAGTAAAGGGTTTCTGCTTTCTCACCCTGGTGGATCAGCGTACTTTTGGATGGATACTTATGAATATGGCAATGTGACAGGAACCATTCAAGTGTCGGGTCTGTTTGCGGTTTGCCGAGAACCATTCGCTGTTATCCTCTGTTGTTATCGTGCCTAAATACAGGGGCAGAGTTCCCTGACAGGCGTTGAAATAGTCAAGCGCTTCCCAATGCAGGAATTTTATTCGGCTCTCTGTTGAGTGCCGGGCTCGTTATGTCGTCCCGTTTCGTCTGGTTTGTAGAGTACTGACGAAATTCAGCTTTGTTTGTAGCACAGCTTTGCATGGGTGTCTTCTGTTGTCTCGCTTCAGCATAGCGGGAAATCTGCCCGATTGCCGTTTTAGTTATCAGAACATCTTCATAAGTTAACTAAATGAATTAGAGGAACTTGTTACACCGACAGCGACAACGCGGGCAGCGACATTCTCCATTTTGAGAGAATCCTTACCCCCGGGTAAGCATCAGCCGCCGCGCGCTTAAGCCTGAAGCGCTACTTAATTTTCTTGCCTTCAATCAGCCGCTTGACCAGCGGGCCCATAATCAGCTCCATCGCCAGACCCATTTTGCCGCCCGGCACCACCAGCGTATTGATATGGGAAATAAACGCGCCCTGCAGCATCGCCAGCAGATAAGGGAAATCGATATTTTCCAGCGCCTGAAAATGGATCACGACAAAGCTTTCATCAAGCGAGGGAATACCACGCGCAGCGAAGGGATTGGAGGTATCCACCGTCGGCACGCGCTGAAAGTTGATATGGGTACGGGAGAACTGTGGCGTAATAAAGTTAATGTAATCTTCCATTGAGCGCACTACGGAGTCCATTACCGCCTCGCGCGAGTGCCCGCGTTCGCTGGTGTCGCGGATCATTTTTTGTATCCACTCCAGATTTACGATCGGCACCACGCCAACCAGCAGATCGACATGCTGCGAAACGTTATTCTGCGGCGTCACCACGCCGCCGTGCAGTCCTTCGTAAAACAGGACATCGGTAGGTTCCGGCAGCGGCTGCCACGGCGTAAACGTACCGGGAACCTGGTTCCACGGTACTGCCTCGTCGTAGGTATGCAGATATTTTCTGGACTGACCGCTGCCGCTGCGGCCATATTCCACAAAGGTCTGTTCCAGCAGGGAGAAGTCGTTGGCTTCAGGCCCAAAGTAGCTGATATGGCGACCCATATCCCGCGCTTTGCGGATCGCCATGTCCATTTCAGGCCGGGTATAGCGATGGAAGCTGTCGCCTTCCAGCTCGGCGGCGTGCAGGCCAAGCTGTTGAAATATTTTGCGAAAGGCCAGGCTGGTGGTGGTGGTGCCTGCGCCGCTGGAACCGGTTACGGCAATCACTGGATGTTTGGCGGACATAAGCATTTCCTGTGAGCGTTATTCCGCCATTGTTAGCACGTTTTATTGTTCGTTGTCATCTGTTGCCCGGTAGTGAGCCGGGCAACGGCGGCTTATTCGATAAAGGTAAGTGCGAATAATGGCTTAGCGGCCAGTGAAGTCAGATCTTTGTCTTCCGGGTAGTGGGTAAGCAAAGGGAAGAAGACGGAGCCGCCGATAATACTTCGTCCTTCGTGGCTTTGCGTATGCAATCCCCACATGTTCTGGTAAGTCATGGGAACAAGCTTGCCGTCGAGTTCGGTATTGCCGATATACAGCATAATGTGGCCGTCAATATGAATCAGCGTAGTGAACGGCCTGCCGTTTTTTGCCAGATAATCCAGCCGGGCAGCGGGACTCAGCTTGCTCACATCGACCACGCGACCGCTTGCGGCTTGCTCAGAGGAATCGCGCGGCAGAAACAGACCAAACGGCATCATCAGGCTACGCATCTCGGCGGAACAGTCGTTATAGAAATTGAATTGTCCCCAGCCATAAGGTTTGCCCTGCATCGACTTGATTAACCTGGCGATATTGGCAGGAGTCATTGGCAGCGGCATGGGGGCAAAATCTTGCTGTTCTGTGTTAACCCAGCTGATTTCGGCCTTGCCATCCGCCGTTTTGACCGGAACAGCAATGCGAGGCTGCCCGTTTTGCTGCTGAAGCGGCAGGATAGTGCCGGGACGCGCGATAAAATAGAAACGGTTTTCTGTCGCGACAGAGACGGGCTCTCTAACCGCGCTGGCCAGCTGCTGCTGCGCCAGCCCGCGCCAGCGGGTGACAAACATTTCATCGACCGTGGCGACATCGTCACTCTTAACCCAGCCCATCAGCGTGGGGGAGACAATATACTGCCAGGCTCTGTCTTTACTGGTTGCTAAAGTATAAAGCGACGTACCTGCCCGAATTGCTGATACCTGTAAATTGTCAAAAGGATAACCCTGTCCGGCTCGTCCTGGGTCATCAAAAGCCGGATCGCTGGTTGGTAATGCCCTGAGCAAGGTTTCTCTGACGGCAATAGAGCGTCCTGCACTTTCGTCAGTTATGGAGACGGTTATATTCGCTTTGACCGCATCCTTCCATGACTGAGGAAGCACGCGAAAATTCAGCCCGTAGCTTTTTGCGCTACTGGTTAAGTAAGTGTCCGCGACGTGGTTAATCGCATCTCTGGCTGCATGCGTCGCGATAATTTTATCGATATAGAGCGGGTTCCAGGGGGATCTATCTTTTTCCCCCGTACCAAAATAGCGCGCCTTTAACGCGGCGAAGTGCCGCTGCTGCGTTGCCGCATCTATCACGGGCGTGTTATAGCCGACGGCGGCTGGCGGTAACCACTTATCACTCTCCTGCGAGTAGCGCGCCAGAGGGAAAATGGATTTTGTCGCGTCGACAGGCGTGGTTTCTGTCGCCGCTGGCGTAACATTATATACAGGCTGAGGACCGTTAGCCGGGTCGAACGAATGACATCCGGCTATTAGCAAGGATAATACAGAGTAGTGCCGCATTCTTTTCATGCTGGCTCCTTTTATTTCAGCGGACGCAGCACAATGATGCCCGGTTTGCCTTTCATATATTCGGTGAAAGGTGAGTCCACAACTTTATTATTTATTTTCAGAGAAGAGGCGTTACGGAAGACGGGTCCTGTATCGGTCATGATAAAGATGCCAACGTGCGTCACATCCAGACCGGCTAAATTTGTATAAATGCCAATATAGTCCCCGGTCTTAAGCTGGCTAATGACATCCTGATTAATAGCGATGCCAGGAATGTAATTAATGTCTCTTTTACGAACGTCCAGCCCGTTAATGTAGTGGCTGCCATCTTCTTTTTGATTAAGATATTTAGTGACTTTTTTATAGTTGGCGCTAATTTCAGGCGTGACATCTTTTGCATTTGCAGGATAGCGCGCGGCCCAGTCGGTAAAGAAATGTCTTCTGTACAGGAAATCTACGTCGCTGTTCACATAACGTGTTTTCTTCAGCTGAGTAAAGAAGTCTGACTTGCTGCTGGCGTGGCTAAGGGCGTTAACGTAATCAATGAAGGTATAGCAGTCTACGCCGTTAATATTGACCACCAGTTTTTCTGGCGTATTTATGGAGCCGATAAGCGTATTTGCGGCATAGGGCGTTCCTGAAAGCCGTGCGGACACGATATCTATTTTGCTGCCAATCGGTATTTGGCCATTTGGCAGTATATGACTACTCAAAATCTCATCGACTTTTCTTTGTGAGGCGGGGTCAATGACAACAGAGGGCGTTTGACAGGAACAAGCCGTAATAAGTGTACATAACAATGGAATAAGATGTGCCCTGTGCATAGAAGATTCCTTTCATTTGCTTGCGGGGGTTCATTGTTTATCCGTGCCGGATTATTTTCAAGTGGCAAGAAATTTTTTAATCTTAACTTTCTGAATTAAGATTAGTTTGTTTTTAAATAGTTTTTACCAAAAAGGGCATGATATTCAGAAAGGAAGTTAATGTTAATTAAGGGTTTGGGGTAAGGTGCTCTTATTACTGTAAAATGCGTGGGATTTTAAAAAGGGAAGGTTTAAAACCCTTCCCTTTTTGAAAAGCTTTAACGGATATGCCCCCTGGGCATGATGTTGACGGTTTCGTGCAGTTCAGACCAGACCAGCACCGCTTCACCGCTGGTTAACTGGCGTTTCACGTCCTGAACTTTCTGTTCTAGCGAACGCTCCTGTTCGCCGTAATCGGTGCCTTCGCGCAGAACAAAGGCTTCAATCAGATTAGCGAGCGTTTCCGGGTCCAGTTCTTTCCAGGGAATAATCATTGTTGTCCAGCCAGGTTGAAAGCCATTGTGGAACGCGCTGTTCCAGCCACATTTGCGGCTTGCGCAGCGTTCCGCCTACAAATCCTACGTGCCCGCCATGCTGCGTTAACTGGTATTCCACACAGGCAGGGAGCGTGCCCGCAGCGGGAATAACGTCGTTGGTCATAAACGGATCGTCTTTAGCATGAATGATCAGCAAGGGTTTACGCACCTGCGGCAGCAAAGGCATAGCGCTACAGCGACGGTAGTAATCCGTTGCGTCCAGAAAACCGTGCGCCCTGGCGGTAATGGCATCATCAAACTCTCTGAGTTTTTTGAATCCTTTAAGCTGAGCTAAATCTACCGGCAGCGTTCCGGGCCAGGCGTGCAGTTTTCGGGTGGCATTCTGTCTGAGCAAGTTTAGCAGGTAACGCTGGTAAAGACGTGAGAAACCCCGCTCCAGCCTCTGGCTACAGGGTTCCAGCATCAGCGGCGCAGAGACAATAACGCCCGCATCCAGCAGGCAATCTGCGCCCTGTTTGCCCATCAGGCAGCCCAGCATGTTGCCGCCAAGCGAGAAGCCGACGGCCGCCGTGGGCACGCTTCCCCAGCTGTCGCGAAGCCATTGCAAGAAATAGCTCGCGTCTTCGGTCTCACCAGAATGATAGATACGCTTGAGGCGATTCGGCTCGCCGCTGCAGCCGCGAAAATGCATGACTACGCCCAGCCAGCCGCGCTGTTTGCAGGCTTGCAGCAGGCCGTGAGCATAAGGACTGCTGAAGCTGCCTTCAAGGCCATGAAATAAAACGACGCGCGGTTTGTGGCTGGCCTGCGCCGGGTCTTCGCTCCAGGCCAAATCGATAAAATCGCTGTCCGGTAGAGTGAGTCGCTGCCAGCGCGGCTGCAGGGTGATACGTCGGCGAACCAGCCGTGGCAGCAGCGTTTGCAAATGGGCGTTGCGCATGCCCGCCATGGGCTGAAAAGCATGTTCCGTCAGGTCGTTAAGATTCATTTTCAAAAGGCTTTCAGGATCCCCGTCATGCTGTTAATTTCGATAAGTTATTTGTCGACCGGGGCGAGGAGCGCTCATTATCTATGGAACTGAGTCTGTTTTTGTCAATGCTGGGTTTTTTATGGGTCGCCGCCATTACGCCTGGCCCTAATAATATGTTACTTACCGCTTCGGGTGCCAACTTTGGTTTCCTGCGTTCGCTGTGGCTGCTGTTCGGCATTATGATCGGTATGCAGGTGATGCTGCTGATGGTGGCTTTTGGAATTGGCGGGCTGATCCTGCTTTATCCTTCTCTGCATTTGCTGTTAAAGGTTGCCGGCAGTCTTTATCTGCTGTGGCTGGCATGGAAAATCGCGACGGCGAAATATGAGAAGCTGGAGATTGGCGATGGGCCAGCCGCGCCGATGCCTTTCTGGCAGGGTGGCCTGTTGCAGCTGATTAACCCGAAAGCCTGGTTGATGGCGCTGGGCGCGGTCGCCAGCTTCAGCCTGGCCGGGGAGGCCTATCGTTATTCGGTGGTGGCTATCAGTTTTGCGATGGCGCTGGTTAACCTGGTTTCCGGCCTGATCTGGCTGGGCTTTGGCTCGCTGATTGGTCGTATTTTGCGGAGCCGCCGTGCCTGGACAATTTTTAATGTTGCGATGGGAATGTTGACGGCGGCCTGCGTACTGCTGATTTGGCGTTAAAAGAAGTGAGTGTTGCAGCCCTTGCTGCTGGTCAGGCGACTGAATTGCTGTAGAACCGTTCCAGCCATTCCTGTCTTTCAGCCGCTCGCGCGCTAACGCCGTTTTCCGGCAATAAAAACCCGAATTTCTTCTAAGGACTTATCGTTATAACCGATAATTTTTAATTACTTCAGTGCGGCAACGGCTCTCGGTTACAAAGGCGTTATTCACCCGATAATAACGATAACCGGAGCAACATCATGGCGCGCAAATTCACTCTTTCGCTGTTAGCAGCAACGCTTTCTCTCTCCGCCATTGGCGCACAGGCGACAGACGTCACCATCGCTTATCAGACCTCTGCGGAACCGGCGAAAGTCGCGCAGGCCGACGATGCGTTTGCCAAAGCCAGCGGCGCGAAGGTCGACTGGCGTAAGTTTGACAGCGGCTCCAGCGTGGTGCGGGCACTGGCTTCCGGCGATGTGCAGATCGGCAATATCGGTTCCAGCCCGCTTGCCGTAGCGGCCAGCCAGCAGGTGCCGATTGAGGTGTTTTTACTGGCCTCGCAGCTTGGCAATTCTGAAGCGCTGGTAGTGAAGAAAGGCATTAAAGATCCCAAAGACCTGATTGGTAAGCGTATCGCCGTACCTTTTATTTCTACTACGCATTACAGCCTGCTGGCCGCGCTTAAGCACTGGGGTATCAAGCCCGGTCAGGTGCAGATCGTTAATCTTCAGCCGCCCGCGATTATCGCCGCCTGGCAGCGTGGCGATATTGATGGGGCCTACGTCTGGGCGCCCGCAGTCAATGAGCTGGAGAAGGATGGCAAGGTGCTGACCGACTCCGCGCAGGTTGGCAAGTGGGGTTCGCCAACGCTGGACGTCTGGGTAGTGCGCAAAGATTTTGCCCAACAGCATCCTGATGTCGTGACCGCTTTTGCCCGCAGCGCGCTCAATGCGCAAAAAGCCTACCTGGATAACCCCGAGCAGTGGCTTAAAGACGGCGACAACCTCAGTAAGCTGTCGCGTTTAAGCGGCGTGCCTGAACAGCAGGTGCCCGGTCTGGTGCAGGGCAATACCTATCTGACCGCGCAGCAGCAGGTTGAACAGCTGGGCAAGCCGGTTGATCAGGCCATCATTGATACGGCGAAATTCCTGAAAGAGCAGGGCAAAGTGCCGCAGGCCGCCAGCGACTATAGCGCTTTCGTCACCGATCGCTTCGTTAAAAACCTCACTCAGTAAGGAGTCGCCATGCTTTCGGTTTCGCACCTGACGGCCCGCTATGAGGGGCACCTCGCGCTGGAAGATATCAGCCTGACCATTGCCGAGAAGGAGCTGGTGGTGGTGCTTGGTCCTTCCGGCTGCGGCAAAACCACGTTGCTGAACCTGATTGCCGGTTTTCTCAAGCCGGAATCGGGCAGCATTACGCTGGACGGCCAGCGAGTGACCGGGCCGGGAGCGGAACGCGGCGTGGTTTTTCAGCATGAAGGATTGCTTCCCTGGCGTAACGTGCTGGACAACGTCGCTTTCGGGCTACAGCTGGCCGGTATCGATAAAGCTACGCGTCACGAAACGGCGCGCCAGATGTTGCGAAAAGTAGGGCTGAACGGTGCAGAAAAGAAATATATCTGGCAGCTGTCTGGCGGTATGCGTCAGCGCGTGGGGATTGCAAGAGCGTTAGCCGCCGATCCTCAGCTGCTTTTGCTGGATGAACCTTTCGGCGCGCTGGATGCGTTTACCCGTGAGCAAATGCAGGAGCTACTGCTCAATCTCTGGCGGGATAGCGGCAAGCAGGTGTTGCTGATTACGCATGATATTGAAGAAGCCGTCTTCTTAGCCAGCGAGCTGATTTTACTGTCTCCCGGCCCCGGCAGAGTTCTTGAGCGGCTACCGCTGGAGTTCGGTCGCCGCTATGCCGCTGGAGAAGCCTGCCGGGCTATCAAGTCCGATCCCACTTTCATTGCTACGCGTGAATACGTGTTAAGCCAGGTGTTTCAGCAGCGTGAGGTGTTCTCATGAGTTTATTATCTACGGAAAAAACGCTGGTGCGCCGTCCGGGCCTGCGCTGGCCGTTTGGCCGACAGATTACGCTGAGCGCGGCGACCGTGCTGGTTTTGCTGGCTATCTGGTGGGCCGTTACCGCCTTTGGCCTGATCGCGCCGCTATTTTTGCCCGCGCCGCAGCAGGTTTTTCATCAGCTGCTGGTTATCGCCAGTCCGCAAGGCTTTATGGATGCGACGCTCTGGCAGCATCTGGCGGCCAGCCTGACAAGGATTGTGATAGCGCTGCTGGCCGCAATGCTGATTGGCGTGCCGACGGGCATTTTGATGGGGCTAAGTAAAACCGCACGCGGCATCCTCGACCCGTTAATTGAACTTTATCGCCCGGTGCCGCCGTTGGCCTATCTGCCGCTGATGGTTATCTGGTTCGGGATTGGCGAAACGTCGAAAATTCTGCTGATCTACCTGGCGATATTCGCGCCGGTGGTGATGTCGACGCTGGCAGGCGTAAAAAGCGCTCAGCAGGTGCGCCTTCGTGCCGCGCAGTCGCTGGGCGCGAGCCGCTGGCAGACATTGTGGTTTGTGGTACTGCCCGGCGCGCTGCCGGAAATTTTGACCGGGTTGCGTATCGGGCTTGGCGTTGGCTGGTCAACGCTGGTGGCCGCTGAACTGATTGCCGCCACGCGCGGTTTGGGCTTTATGGTGCAGTCCGCCGGTGAATTCCTGGCCACTGACGTTGTACTGGCAGGGATTGCCGTTATCGCCCTGATTGCGTTTTCTCTGGAGCTGGGGCTGCGGGCCTTACAGCGCCGTTTAACCCCCTGGCATGGAGTAACATCATGAACGAACGTCTGAAGATTACCGCGCTTGGTCCTTATATCGGTGCCCAGGTTGCCGACGTTGACCTTAGCCGCCCGCTGAGCGACGCGCAGTTTGAACAGCTTTATCACGCGCTAATTCGCCATCAGGTATTGTTCCTTCGCAATCAGCCCGTCACGCCCGCGCAGCAGCGAGCGCTGGCCGCCCGCTTTGGCGATTTACATATTCATCCTGTTTATCCACATGCGCCGGGCGTAGAAGAAATTATCGTGCTGGATACGCATGATAATAATCCGCCGGACAATGATAACTGGCATACCGACGTTACGTTTATTGAAACGCCGCCAGCGGGCGCGATTCTGGCGGCGAAGCAACTGCCGGAAACCGGGGGCGATACGCTGTGGGCCAGCGGAATTGCCGCTTATGAGGCGCTCTCTCAGTCGTTTAAGACCTTGCTGAGCGGGTTACAGGCTGAGCACAACTTCACCAAATCCTTTCAGGAATTTAAATACCGCAAGAGCGAAGATGAGCACGCCCGCTGGAAGCAGGCCGTAGAGAAAAACCCGCCGCTGCTGCATCCGGTCATCCGTACCCATCCGGTCAGCGGCAAGCAGGCGCTGTTTGTCAACGAAGGCTTTACGACCAGGATTGTGGGACTGAGCGAGAAAGAGGGCGACGCGCTGCTGAATTTCTTGTTTGCGCATATCACCAAACCGGAGTTTCAGGTGCGCTGGCGCTGGCAGCAGGATGATATAGCTATCTGGGATAACCGCGTCACGCAGCACTACGCCAATGCAGACTATCTGCCTGCACGGCGTATTATGCATCGCGCTACCATCCTGGGAGACAAGCCTTTTTATCGGCCTGATGCGGTGTAAGGATCAGGAAGCCAGCATCGTTTCCAGCTGTTCCTGTGCGTCAAGCCATTCCATTTCGCATGTTTCCAGCGCGGATTTCGCTTCGGCCTGCTGTTGCAGCGCCACGGTGAGATCCGCTTTGCGGCTCTGCTCGTAGATAGCCGCATCCGCCAGCTTCGACTCGGCGTCGGCAAGCTGGCCGTTTAGCTTCTCCATCTGCTTTTCCAGCTTCTCAATCTGCTTGCGCAGCGGCTGCGTTTGCGTGCGCAGTTCGGCTTCGCGACGCTTCTGGTCTTTTCTGGCCTGGGCGCTGTTGCCGCTTTCCTGTTTAGGTTCGGCAGCGGCGGCAGAGGTTTGCTTTTGCAGATCGCTCAGCCACTGCTGATAATCTTCCAGATCGCCATCAAAAGCCTCTACCTTGCCATCGTGCACCAGGTAGAGGTCGTCAGTGGTGGAGCGCAGCAGATGCCTGTCGTGCGACACCACCACCAGCGCGCCTTCGAAATCGATCAGCGCTTCGGTCAGCGCCTGACGCATATCCAGATCCAGGTGGTTGGTTGGTTCATCCAGCAGCAGCAGGTTAGGGCGCTGCCAGACAATCAGCGCCAGCACCAGCCGCGCTTTTTCACCGCCCGAGAAGCGCTCGGTCTGTTCAGTCACCTTATCGCCCTGAAAACCAAAGCCGCCCAGGTAGTCGCGCAGCTGCTGCTCCAGCACTTTAGGGGCCAGCCGCACCAGATGCTGTAGCGGAGATTCATCTGCCCGTAAAAATTCGAGCTGATGCTGGGCGAAGTAGCCGAGCTTGATGCCTTTCGCCAGGCCGATATCGCCCTTCAGCGGGGCCAGCTCGCCAGCCAGCAGCTTGATCAGGGTCGATTTACCCGCACCGTTGCGGCCCAGCAGGCCAATGCGCGAGCCGGGAACCAGGTTGAGCTTGATGGAATCCAGGATAATGCGCTCGCCATAGCCCGCGCTGACTTTTTCCATTTTCAGTAGCGGATTAGGCAGGCTCTCCGGCTCGCGGAAGCTGAAGGTGAAAGGATTATCGACGTGGGCCGGGGCAATCAGCTCCATGCGCTCCAGCATTTTAATGCGGCTTTGGGCCTGCTTGGCTTTGCTGGCCTTGGCCTTAAAGCGATCGATAAAGCTTTGCAGATGCGCCACTTTCTGCTGCTGGTTTTCAAACATCGACTGCTGCTGCGCCAGTTTGGTGGCGCGCTGGATTTCGAACGAGCTGTAGTTGCCGGTGTATTCAAAGATCGACTGCTGCTCGATATGCAGAATTTTATCCACCACCGGATCGAGGAAGTCACGGTCATGGGAAATCAAAATCAGCGTGCCCTGGTAGCTTTTCAGCCAGCGTTCCAGCCAGATCACCGCATCCAGATCGAGGTGGTTAGTGGGTTCGTCGAGCAGCAGCAGGTCGGATCGGCAGATAAGCGCCTGCGCCAGGTTCAGGCGCATCCGCCAGCCGCCGGAAAAATCGCTGACCGGCCGCTGGAGCTGCTCCTGAGAAAAGCCCAAACCGCTAAGCAAGCTGGCGGCACGCGACTGTATTGTCCATGCCTGAATAGCGTCCAGCTTACCGTGCAAAGTGGCGATAGCGTGGCCGTCATTGCGTTCGTTTGCGGCGGTCAGATCCGTTTGCAGCTGACGGTATTCCCGGTCGCCGTCGATAACATACTCAATGGCGGGCACCGCAAGCGCTGGCGTCTCCTGATTGACCCAGGCCAGCGACCAGTTGCCGGGATAGCTAAAGCTGCCGGCGTCGGCGCTTATCTCGTTCTTAAGCAGCGACAGCAGCGTGGATTTACCGCAGCCGTTTTTCCCTACCAGGCCGACTTTCTGGCCCGGGTTAATGGTGGCGGTGGCATTATCCAGCAGTACGCGGACACCGCGTCGTATTTGTAACGATGAGAAGACAATCATAAGCGCCGTAATAACCAGAATATGTTAAATTAAACCATCATAAATGCTTTGCGGAATGCACTATTCCGCGGTGTCGAGCATGGTAGCGGAATTTCCCCGCCGTGACGACGATTTGGAGGGACTGATGTCGCAGCCGCCCAAAGTTTTGCTGCTTTTTGCTCACCCGGAATCTCAGGACTCGATTGCCAATCGGGTGCTGTTAGAGCCGGCAAAAGCGTTGCCTAATGTGACCGTGCACGACCTGTACGCGCACTATCCCGATTTCTTTATCGATATCCATTATGAACAGCGTTTGCTGCGCGAGCACGACGTGATTGTTTTTCAGCATCCGCTGTATACCTACAGCTGCCCGGCGCTGTTAAAAGAGTGGCTGGATCGCGTGCTGTCGCGAGGCTTCGCCAGCGGGCCGGGCGGTAACGTGCTGGAAGGGAAATACTGGCGCAGCGTTGTTACCACCGGTGAACCGGAAACGGCTTACCATCAGGAAGGGCTCAACCGCTATCCCTTGTCGGCGATTATGCGCCCCTTTGAACTGACCGCGCAGATGTGCAGCATGCACTGGCTGACGCCGATGATTATTTACTGGGCACGGCGGCAGACGCCCGAAATGATGAAAAATTATGCGCGAGCCTATAGCGACTGGCTGGCGTCACCTTTGCCCTATGGAGGCATTTGAATGGAAGGACAAACCCTGCTCACTGCTGGCGTAGTCTATCTTTTTGCTGCGGTTATCGCCGTGCCGATTGCGGCCCGGCTTGGCATTGGTGCAGTGCTGGGTTATCTGCTGGCCGGTATTGCTATCGGCCCGTGGGGACTGGGTTTTATCAGCGACGTCGAGGAAATCCTCCACTTTTCCGAGCTGGGCGTGGTGTTTCTGATGTTTATCATCGGGCTGGAGCTAAACCCTTCCAAGCTCTGGGAGCTGCGGCGTTCTATTTTTGGCGTTGGCGCAGCGCAGGTAATTTTTAGCGCGGCGATCCTCGGCGTGCTGCTGTGGCTGACGAAGTTCTCCTGGCAGGCGGCGATGATTGGCGGTCTGGGCCTGGCGATGTCTTCAACGGCGATGGCGCTGCAGTTGATGAGCGACAAAGGCATGAAGCGCAACGAGTCCGGCCAGCTTGGCTTTTCGGTGCTGCTGTTTCAGGATTTGGCCGTGATCCCGGCGCTGGCGCTGGTGCCGCTGCTGGCTGGCGGCGACAGCGGTCATACCGACTGGATGAAAGTGGGCATGAAGGTGCTGGCTTTTGCGGGCATGCTGATTGGCGGACGTTTTCTGCTGCGACCGATTTTTCGCTTTATCGCCGCTTCCGGCGTGCGCGAAGTCTTTACCGCTGCGGCATTGCTGCTGGTGTTAGGTTCAGCACTGTTTATGCAGGCGCTGGGCCTGTCGATGGCGCTGGGCACCTTTATCGCGGGTATTCTGCTGGCGGAAAGCGAGTATCGTCATGAGCTGGAAGTTGCTATCGATCCTTTTAAAGGCTTGCTGCTCGGGCTGTTTTTTATCTCGGTCGGCATGGCCCTGAATCTGGGCGTGCTTTATACCCATATCGTTGAAATCCTCGTCGGCGTAGTGGTGCTGGTGGCGATTAAAGCGGGCGTGCTTTATCTGCTCTCCCGTATTTTTGGCCTGCGCAGTTCGGAGCGGCTACAGTTTTCTGCGGTGCTGAGCCAGGGCGGCGAATTCGCCTTTGTGCTTTTCTCTGCGGCTTCTTCGGCCAAGCTGTTCAGCGGAGATCAGATGCCGCTGCTGCTGGTTACGGTTACGCTGTCGATGATGACTACGCCGCTGCTGATGCAGAGCGTCGACAAAATTCTGGCCAAACGTTTTAACGATGGCGATGACAACGAAGAAAAACCTTTTGTTGAAGATGATAAACCGCAGGTGATCGTGGTGGGGTTTGGCCGTTTCGGTCAGGTTGTAGCGCGCTTGCTGATGGCCAATGAAAAGCGGATTACGGTACTGGAACGCGATATCAGCGCGGTCAGCCTGATGCGTAACTATGGTTACAAAGTATACTATGGTGATGCCACCGAGCTGGAACTGCTGCGTGCCGCAGGCGCTGAGACGGCGCAGTCCATTGTGGTGACCTGTAACGGCCCGGAAGATGCGATGGAGATTGTGCGTCTTTGCCAGCATCATTTTCCGCATTTGCAAATCCTGGCGCGAGCGCGCGGACGCGTGGAAGCGCATGAGCTGCTACAGGCAGGTGTTACCCAGTTTTCTCGCGAAACTTTTTCCAGCGCGCTGGAGCTTGGCCGCAAGACGCTGATGTCGCTGGGCATGCATCCGCATCAGGCATTTCGCGCGCAGCAACATTTTCGTCGCCTGGATATGCGTATGCTGCGTGAGCTGATGCCGAACCACGGCGATAGCCAGCAGATTTCGCGCGTGAAAGAGGCCAGGCGCGAGCTGGAAGATATTTTCCAGGCCGAGATGCAGCGTGAAAAGCGCCAGTTTGACGGCTGGGATGAGTTTGAATAGGCCGGGGCGAACGAATTCGTCCTTTTTTGAGTTGGCACAGCTTTGCGTTTGCAGGTACAGGCAAAGCAATGCCTGATTATTTAAGTCGGGAAGCGTATGCGTAAAAGATTTATTGCCGGTGCGACTTGTCCAAAGTGCCAGGCAAAAGATACCCTTGCTCTGTGGGTCGAAAATAATGTCGATGTAGTTGAATGCGTTAAGTGCGGCCATCAGATGCGTGAAGCGGACAAACACGTTCGTGACGAGGTTCGCACCAACGAGCAAGTGATCGGAATTTTTCATCCTGAGTAGCGTTATGGCTCAGCTTTTTTTAAGCTGTATCGTACAGCGGCGTTGAAATTTATTACAATCAACGCAAACTTAGAGCCTGCTGGCGAATCCGTCAGCGTTTAAGGCTCAAGCTCTCAACGGTTAGGAGTAATCATGAAAGTAGCAAAAGACCTGGTAGTCAGCCTGGCATATCAGGTACGTACAGAAGACGGTGTGTTGGTTGATGAGTCTCCGGTGACCGCACCGTTGGACTATCTGCACGGTCATGGTTCCCTGATTTCTGGTCTGGAAAAGGCGCTGGAAAATCACGAGGCTGGCGATAAGTTCGAAGTCCACATTGCGGCGAACGAAGCTTACGGCCAGTACGACGACAACCTGGTGCAGCGCGTTCCAAAAGACGTGTTCATGGGCGTTGATGAACTGCAGGTTGGCATGCGCTTCCTGGCGGAAACCGATCAGGGACCGGTACCGGTCGAAATCACCGAGGTAGAAGATGACCACGTGGTGGTTGACGGTAACCACATGCTGGCGGGCCAGGATCTGAACTTTAACGTTGAGGTTGTTGCGATTCGTGAAGCGACCGAAGAAGAACTGGCTCACGGCCACGTTCACGGCGAGCACGATCATCATCATGACCACGATCATGACCACGACCACGGTAAAGGCGGTTGCGGCACCGGCGGCTGTGGCTGCAGCCACTAAGTCGTAGACGTTCGCAAAAGGCCGCCCGAGGGCGGCCTTTTTGTGGGCAGCGATCCTGCCTGGTTCTCCAGCGGCGAAGGGCTGTCAGTAGTGGGGCGGTGGCGTTTCTTCTGACTGTGAGGCCATCATGGAAGGCGCAGCTGATTTCAATTTGTCGGTCAGCAGACGCATTTGCTCACGCAAGCGGCCCATTTCCAGCTCATGTTGAATCACCGTTTGGTTAAGCTCTTCTATGGTGTGTTCCTGAAAAGCTAAGCGGCTTTCCAGCATCTCCATCCGCTGTTCAAACAATGATTGTTGCATACTCGTTCCTCTTATTACCGCGCAGGCCGTTATCATGGCCGGATTCCTCCGATTCTAACGGTAATTAACCGCCTGAAACAGCGATGTTCGCGTTAATTTCGCTGGCGCGGTTGAAAAGAGCCAGCGGCGGCTGCATCTCAGTGATGAAACTTTCGGATGGGTATGTGGTCGGAAGTAATTAGTTTTCATTGCGAGAGTTATGCAGCTTTCTCGCGCACGGTTGTTATAGTACAGGCTCTGTTCTGTAAACGATTTCCGAGGTGAGAGGCTTCGGTTTTGGAGAAATGGATGAAATCACTGTTTAAAGTCACACTGCTGGCCACCACAATGGCCGTTGCGCTGAATGCCTCGCAGGTATTTGCGGCCCCAGCCACGGCGGCACCTTCTGCTCCGGCCGAGCAGGCGCCACAGCAGGCACCGAAGAATGCCGCGTTTAAAAACGAAGATCAGCAGTCTGCCTATGCACTGGGCGCGTCTCTTGGCCGCTATATGGAAAACTCCCTGAAAGAGCAGGAAAAACTGGGCATCACGCTGGACAAGCAGCAGCTGATCTCCGGTGTTCAGGACGCTTTTGCCGGTAAGAGCAAGCTTTCCGATCAGGAAATCGAGCAGACGCTGCAGGCGTTTGAAGGTCGCGTAAAAACGGCCGCTCAGGCGAAAATGGAAAAAGACGCGAAAGAGAATACCGAAAAAGGTAGCGCTTTCGCCGCTAAGTTCGCCAAAGAAAAAGGCGTGAAAAAAACCGAATCTGGCCTGATGTATCAGGTTGAGAAAGAAGGGACTGGCGACGTGCCTAAAGACAGCGATACCGTTGTTGTTAACTACAAAGGTACGCTGATTGACGGTTCTGAGTTCGACAACTCTTACACTCGCGGCGAGCCGCTGTCATTCCGTCTTGACGGCGTGATCCCTGGCTGGACCGAAGGCCTGAAGCACGTGAAGAAAGGCGGCAAAATCAAGCTGGTCATTCCACCACAGCTCGCCTACGGTAAAAACGGCGTGCCGGGTATTCCAGCTAACTCTACGCTGGTATTTGATGTTGAGCTGCTGGACATCAAACCGGCCGCGAAAGCGGATGCTAACGCACCGGCTCCGACAGAAGCGCCAGCCGCTACCGAATCTAAGTAACGCCTCCTGCCGCCACTTCTGTGGCGGTATTTTTTCCTGCCTCAAACTGCCTTATCCCTTTATCCAGCGCTATTCCCACACAAAATTCATGACAAAGACCGGGACAGGCGTTTCTGATATTTGCTAGACTGACGCCCGCGCATTTTCTTCGAAACGAACCTGTGCTGGCCGCATGCAGCAGGCTTTTTTAAAGGTGGTGTCTTAATGTCTGGCTCAATTTTTACCGGTGATGTGAACGATCTGGAATTACTGGAGCAGCATCCCTTTGAACCAAATGATTTTGCGATTTTAAAATCGTATGAGGCAGTGGTCGATGGGCTGGCAATGCTTATCGGTTCGCACTGTGAGATTGTGCTGCACTCACTGGAAGATTTAAAACGCTCTGCTGTGCGTATTGCCAACGGCGAGCACACCGGTCGTAAAATCGGTTCGCCTATTACCGATCTGGCGCTGCGTATGCTGCACGATATGACGGATGCAGAAAGCAACGTCTCGCGCGCTTACTTTACCCGCGCCAAAAGCGGCGTGTTGATGAAGTCGGTCACTATTGCCATTCGCAACGGAAAACAGCGCGTTATCGGTCTGCTCTGCATCAATATGAATCTGGACGTGCCTTTCTCCCAGATCATCGCGACGTTTATGCCGCCGGAAACTCAGGAAATGGACTCCTCGGTAAACTTTGCCTCTTCGGTGGAGGATCTGGTGATGCAAACGCTGGAGTTTACGATTGAAGAGGTCAGTAACGATCGCAATATCTCCAATAACGCCAAGAATCGCCAGATTGTGCTCAATCTCTATGAAAAAGGCATTTTCGATATTAAAGATGCAATTAACCAGGTGGCCGATCGCCTGAACATCTCTAAGCACACCGTCTATCTTTATATCCGCCAGTTCAAGCATGGCGATTTTCAGGGAACCGAACGCTGATGCGTTTTACTTTGCTGGTCACCGGCCCCGCCTATGGCACTCAGCAGGCCAGCTCGGCCTGGTTGTTTGCTCAGGCGCTGCTGGCGCAGGGCCATAGTCTGGAAAGCGTTTTCTTCTATCGTGAGGGCGTGATGAACGCCAGCGCGCTGACGTCTCCGGCCAGCGATGAAGTTGATTTGACCCGCGCCTGGCAACAGTTACAGCGCGAGCATAACGTTGCGCTGAATATCTGCGTGGCTGCGGCGCTGCGGCGCGGCATCACCGATCGGCAGGAAGCCAAAAACCTGAATCTTCCCGCCGCTAACCTGGCCGAAGGTTTCCAGCTTTCCGGTCTGGGCGCGCTGGCCGAAGCGGCATTAAGCAGCGAGCGGATGGTACAGTTCTGATGAAGCGTATCGCCTTTGTTTTTAGCCAGCCGCCGCATGGTTCCAGCGCCGGACGGGAAGGGCTGGACGCCGTGATGGCCGTTTCAGCGCTTAGCGAAGATATCGCGCTGTTTTTCGTCAGCGACGGGGTAATGCAGCTGCTGGGCGATCAGCAGCCGGAAAAAATTCTGGCGCGCAACTATATCGCTACGTTTGGCGTTCTGCCGTTATACGATCTGGAAAACTTTTACGTCTGCTCGGCTGCGCTGGCCGAACGCGGCATTGCAGCAGACGCGTTAACAGCGCTGCCGGTTGAGGTTCTGACCCCTGCGGCACTGCGTGCGGCGCTAAACGATTACGACCAGATTATTTCGTTCTGAGGAAACTATGCTGCATACGTTGATGACTTCTCCTTTCCAGTGCGACCTGAACGCCATGCTGCGGCTGCTGGCAGAAGGGGACGACGTGTTACTGTTGCAGGATGGCGTACTGGCGGCGTTAAAAGGCAGCAAAGCCCTTGAATCTCTGCGGTTAGCCCCCATCTCTTTATACGTCCTGCAGGATGATGTGGTGGCTCGCGGGCTTTCTGCTCAAATTTCATCCGATGCGGCAGCGGTGAGCTATACTGATTTCGTCGCGCTGACGGTTAAACACCCTCAACAAATGACCTGGTAACGACAATATCCTGGTTATTTCTTGACACCTTTTCTGCTCAGCCCTAAAATTCCGCGTCCTCGTTATCTGACGAGGCGATTTATTACGTGTTTACGAAGCAAAAGCAAATTCCAGGAGCTATTTAATGGCAACAGTTAACCAGCTGGTTCGCAAACCACGCGCACGCAAAGTTGCAAAGAGCAACGTGCCTGCGCTGGAAGCTTGCCCGCAGAAACGTGGTGTATGTACTCGTGTGTATACCACTACCCCGAAAAAACCAAACTCCGCACTGCGTAAAGTATGCCGTGTGCGTTTGACTAACGGTTTTGAAGTTACCTCCTACATCGGCGGTGAAGGTCATAACCTGCAGGAACACTCCGTGATCCTGATCCGTGGCGGTCGTGTAAAAGACCTGCCAGGTGTGCGTTACCACACCGTTCGTGGCGCGCTGGACTGCTCAGGTGTTAAAGACCGTAAGCAGGCTCGCTCCAAGTACGGCGTGAAGAAGCCAAAGGCTTAATGGTTCTCCGTTAAGTAAGGCCAAACGTTTTATCTTAAATGTCATAATAAACTCGTAGAGTTTTGGACAATCCTGAATTAACAACGGAGTATTTCCATGCCACGTCGTCGCGTTATTGGTCAGCGTAAAATTCTGCCAGATCCTAAGTTCGGATCAGAGCTGCTGGCCAAATTTGTAAACATCCTGATGGTAGATGGTAAAAAATCTACCGCCGAATCTATCGTTTATACTGCACTTGAGACCCTGGCTCAGCGTGCTGGTAAAGGCGAACTGGAAGCATTCGAAGTAGCCCTGGACAACGTCCGCCCAACCGTGGAAGTTAAATCCCGTCGCGTTGGTGGTTCTACTTATCAGGTACCAGTTGAAGTCCGTCCGGTTCGTCGTAATGCTCTGGCAATGCGTTGGATCGTTGAAGCTGCTCGTAAACGCGGTGATAAATCAATGGCTCTGCGCCTGGCGAACGAACTTTCTGATGCTGCAGAAAACAAAGGTACTGCAGTGAAGAAACGTGAAGACGTTCACCGTATGGCCGAAGCCAACAAGGCGTTCGCTCACTACCGCTGGTAACAGCTCTGTAGTTGTTATTAACCCAGCGGGCGTTCAGTTGACCCCGCTGGGATTTAACTTTGAACGTCCGAGAATCAGAGGAATCAAATGGCTCGTACAACACCCATTACACGCTACCGTAACATTGGTATCAGTGCACACATCGACGCCGGTAAGACGACAACTACCGAACGTATTCTGTTCTACACCGGTGTAAACCACAAAATCGGTGAAGTTCATGATGGCGCAGCCACCATGGACTGGATGGCGCAGGAGCAGGAGCGTGGTATTACCATTACCTCCGCAGCGACTACCGCTTTCTGGTCTGGTATGGCTAAGCAGTTCGAGCCGCACCGCGTAAACATCATTGACACCCCAGGACACGTTGACTTCACCATCGAAGTTGAACGTTCTATGCGTGTTCTTGACGGCGCAGTAATGGTTTACTGTGCAGTTGGTGGTGTTCAGCCACAGTCTGAGACCGTATGGCGTCAGGCTAACAAATATAAAGTTCCACGCATCGCGTTCGTTAACAAAATGGACCGCATGGGTGCTAACTTCCTGAAAGTTGTTGGTCAGATCGAAGCACGTCTGGGCGCAACTCCGGTTCCTCTGCAGCTGGCTATCGGCGCAGAAGAGAACTTCACCGGCGTTGTTGACCTGATCAAGATGAAAGCGATCAACTGGAACGACGCGGATGCAGGCGTGACCTTCGATTACGAAGAGATCCCGGCTGACATGCAGGAACTGGCTGAAGAATGGCGCCAGAAACTGATTGAAGCGGCAGCTGAAGGCTCTGATGAGCTGATGGAGAAGTTCTTTGGTGGCGAAGAGCTGACCGAAGAAGAGATCAAAACTTCTCTGCGTAAGCGCGTTCTGAACAACGAAATTATCCTGGTTACCTGTGGTTCTGCATTTAAGAACAAAGGTGTTCAGGCAATGCTGGATGCCGTAATTGAATATCTGCCGTCACCAACTGACGTAACAGCTATCAACGGTATTCTGGACGACGGTAAA
The DNA here is from genome assembly GCF_019132875.1 of Erwinia phyllosphaerae. GTDB lineage: Bacteria > Pseudomonadota > Gammaproteobacteria > Enterobacterales > Enterobacteriaceae > Erwinia > Erwinia phyllosphaerae. The sequence goes on along the minus strand of NZ_JAHSPF010000010.1, from coordinate 29,993 downwards.
GATACGCCAGCAGTTCGTCACTCTGACGACAACGAGCCGTTTGCTGCTCTGGCGTTTAAAATCGCTACCGACCCGTTTGTAGGTAACCTGACGTTCTTCCGCGTTTACTCTGGTATCGTTAACTCTGGCGACACCGTGTACAACCCGGTTAAATCTCAGCGTGAGCGTCTGGGCCGTATCGTACAGATGCACGCCAACAAGCGTGAAGAGATTAAAGAAGTTCGCGCAGGCGACATCGCTGCAGCTATCGGTCTGAAAGACGTGACCACCGGTGACACCCTGTGTGACCCGGACAACGTTATCATTCTGGAGCGCATGGAATTCCCTGAGCCGGTAATCTCCATCGCGGTTGAACCGAAAACCAAAGCTGACCAGGAAAAAATGGGTCTGGCTCTGGGCCGTCTGGCTAAAGAAGACCCGTCATTCCGCGTATGGACTGACGAAGAGTCTAACCAGACTATTATCGCAGGTATGGGTGAGCTGCACCTCGACATCATCGTTGACCGCATGAAGCGTGAATTCAACGTTGAAGCGAACGTCGGTAAACCTCAGGTTGCTTACCGTGAAGCTATCCGTTCTAAAGTTACGGATATCGAAGGTAAACACGCCAAGCAGTCCGGTGGTCGCGGTCAGTACGGTCATGTTGTTATCGACATGTACCCACTGGAGCCGGGTTCAAACCCGAAAGGCTACGAATTTACCAACGACATTAAAGGTGGTGTGATTCCTGGTGAATACATCCCTGCCGTTGATAAAGGCATTCAGGAGCAGCTGAAAGCAGGTCCGCTGGCTGGTTATCCGGTAGTTGATCTGGGCGTGCGTCTGCACTTCGGTTCTTACCATGACGTTGACTCCTCCGAGCTGGCGTTTAAACTGGCGGCTTCTATCGCCTTTAAAGATGGCTTTAAGAAAGCACAGCCTGTGCTGCTTGAGCCAATCATGAAGGTTGAAGTTGAAACGCCTGAAGAGAACACTGGTGACGTTATCGGTGACCTTAGCCGTCGTCGTGGTACGCTGCGCGGCCAGGAATCCAACGTAACTGGCGTTGTGATTCACGCTGAAGTTCCGCTGTCTGAAATGTTCGGATATGCAACACAGCTGCGTTCTATCACCAAAGGTCGTGCATCTTACTCTATGGAATTCCTGAAGTATGATGATGCGCCGAACAACGTTGCTCAGGCTGTTATTGAAGCCCGTGGTAAATAATCGGGTTTAACCAATTGATCCCGTGCTCTCCTTCCCACAAGGGAGAGCACAGAAAGTAAGGAATATCGCCGTGGCTAAAGAAAAATTTGAACGTTCCAAACCGCACGTCAACGTTGGCACCATCGGCCACGTTGACCACGGTAAAACTACCCTGACTGCTGCTATCACCACCGTTCTGGCTAAAACCTACGGCGGTTCTGCTCGTGCATTCGACCAGATCGATAACGCACCAGAAGAAAAAGCTCGTGGTATCACCATCAACACTTCTCACGTTGAATATGACACCCCGACTCGCCACTACGCGCACGTTGACTGCCCAGGCCACGCCGACTATGTGAAAAACATGATCACCGGTGCTGCGCAGATGGACGGCGCGATCCTGGTTGTTGCTGCGACTGACGGCCCAATGCCGCAGACCCGTGAGCACATCCTGCTGGGTCGTCAGGTTGGCGTTCCTTACATCATCGTGTTCCTGAACAAGTGCGACATGGTTGATGATGAAGAGCTGCTGGAACTGGTTGAAATGGAAGTACGTGACCTGCTGTCACAGTACGACTTCCCGGGCGACGACACCCCAATCGTTCACGGTTCCGCGCTGAAAGCGCTGGAAGGCGATGCAGAGTGGGAAGCTAAGATCATCGAGCTGGCTGGTCACCTGGATAACTACATCCCAGAGCCAGAGCGCGCAATCGACAAGCCGTTCCTGCTGCCAATCGAAGACGTGTTCTCTATCTCCGGCCGTGGTACCGTTGTTACCGGTCGTGTAGAGCGCGGTATCGTTAAAGTTGGTGAAGAAGTTGAAATCGTTGGTATCAAAGATACCGTGAAATCAACCTGTACCGGCGTTGAAATGTTCCGTAAGCTGCTGGACGAAGGCCGTGCGGGTGAGAACTGTGGTATCCTGCTGCGCGGTATCAAGCGCGAAGATATCCAGCGTGGTCAGGTTCTGGCTAAGCCAGGCACCATCAAGCCACACACTCAGTTCGAGTCTGAGGTTTACATCCTGTCCAAAGACGAAGGCGGCCGTCATACTCCGTTCTTCAAAGGCTACCGTCCACAGTTCTACTTCCGTACAACTGACGTGACCGGTACCATCGAACTGCCAGAAGGCGTTGAGATGGTAATGCCAGGCGACAACATCAAAATGGTTGTTACCCTGATTCACCCAATCGCAATGGACGACGGTCTGCGTTTCGCAATCCGTGAAGGCGGCCGTACTGTTGGTGCGGGCGTTGTTGCTAAAGTTATCGCTTAATTGTCGATAGCCTGAGAACAGGGTTCGCTCTGTTCGGGCAAGTAAAAAGAGCACTTCGGTGCTCTTTTTTTATGGCTGCAATTCGGCAAGCAAAAACCATCTCGTTACCCGCCTGCAATAAACCCCTTGTGCGATTGAAATAAAAACGATTCGCATTTACAATGTGATCGTTATTTGTACGGGGTGATAAAATGTACGTCTGTTTATGTAATGCCATAAGTGATAAAACGATCCGCGAGGTAGTGCGTCGTTACCAGCCAAAATCGCTCCAGCATCTCCGCCAGTTTATTCCTGTAGGCAAGCAGTGCGGTAAATGTTTGCGCGTTACGCGCGATATCATGAAAGAAGAACTGCAGCACCTTCCGCCTTATAAAGAAATTGCCTGATAATTCCCCTATATTTTGTCATGCTTTTTTGACTTCTTCGCTGGTGCATCTACGATCTGATTAACCGGAAGCGGAGGATGCAACATGAAGGGCGATGCCAGAATCATAAGTCATTTGAATAAACTTCTTGGAAATGAGCTGGTTGCTATAAACCAGTATTTTCTTCATGCGCGAATGTTCAAAAACTGGGGGCTGATGCGCCTGAACGACATTGAATATCACGAGTCCATCGACGAAATGAAGCATGCGGATAAATATATCGAACGCATACTGTTTCTCGAAGGCCTGCCGAACCTGCAGGACCTGGGGCGGCTGCGTATTGGCGAAGATGTAGAAGAGATGCTGCGTTCGGATTTGCAGCTTGAACTGGAAGGTGCCAAAGATCTGCGTGAGGCTATCGCTTATGCGGATAAGGTTTATGACTATGTCAGCCGCGATATGATGATTGTGATTCTGGAAGATGAAGAACACCATATCGACTTCTTAGAAACCGAACTCGATTTGATTGCTAAAATCGGCGTGCAAAATTACCTGCAGTCGCAGATCAAAGTAGAAGGGTAGGGCTGTTGCATCATAAAACGCTGCTAGATCAGGAAGACCGGCAGCGTTTTTTATTTTTTTAAACAACGCGTTTTCCGGCGACCCGCTATCTATACCCCGCCTGGGTTAAGAAACTGGTTGCAATGCCCGCTCACGTACGTATAATGCGCGGGCCTGTCAGAAATGGCGGCCCGGTTCAATCTGAACCGCAGGCGAGCAATTAGCTCCCTGACAATACTCCCAATCGGGGAGTTATGTGCAGACGATTACACTCCCCCATCAATCGTAATGGGTGTGGGTAGTAATTTTTTTCGTTTATAAATAATTGGAGCTCTGGTCTCATGCAGAACCAAAGAATCCGTATCCGTCTTAAAGCGTTTGATCATCGTCTGATCGATCAATCGACCGCAGAAATCGTTGAGACTGCCAAGCGCACTGGTGCGCAGGTTCGTGGTCCAATTCCTCTGCCGACCCGCAAAGAGCGCTTTACCGTTCTGATCTCCCCGCACGTCAACAAAGATGCGCGCGATCAGTATGAAATTCGCACTCACAAGCGTCTGGTTGACATCGTTGAGCCAACTGAAAAAACGGTTGATGCTCTGATGCGTCTGGATCTGGCTGCAGGTGTTGACGTGCAGATCAGCCTGGGTTAATCAGGTCATTGAGCGATTGAGAGGTTGAAACAATGATTGGTTTAGTCGGTAAAAAAGTCGGTATGACCCGCGTCTTCACTGAAGATGGCGTATCTATCCCGGTAACCGTGATCGAAATTGAAGCAAACCGCGTGACTCAGGTTAAGAGCCTGGAAAACGACGGCTACACTGCTATCCAGGTAACTGCCGGTGCTAAAAAAGCAAACCGCGTCACCAAGCCTGAAGCAGGCCATTTTGCTAAAGCTGGCGTAGAAGCTGGCCGTGGTCTGTGGGAATTCCGTACCGCTGAAGGCGACGAATTCACCGTAGGTCAGAGCATCAACGTTGACATTTTCGCTGACGTGAAAAAAGTTGACGTGACTGGTACATCTAAAGGTAAAGGTTTTGCCGGTACTGTTAAGCGCTGGAACTTCCGTACTCAGGATGCTACCCACGGTAACTCCTTGTCTCACCGCGTTCCGGGTTCTATCGGTCAGAACCAGACTCCGGGCAAAGTGTTCAAAGGCAAGAAAATGGCAGGCCAGCTGGGTAATGAGCGCGTAACCGTTCAGAGCCTGGACGTAGTACGTGTTGACGCTGAGCGCAACCTGCTGCTGGTTAAAGGTGCAGTTCCCGGTGCTACCGGTAGCGACCTGATCGTTAAACCAGCTGTGAAGGCGTAAGGGGATAGCAATGGAATTAGTATTGAAAGACGCGCAAAGCGCGCTGACTGTTTCCGAAACTACCTTCGGTCGTGACTTCAACGAAGCGCTGGTACATCAGGTTGTTGTTGCTTATGCAGCAGGTGCCCGTCAAGGTACCCGTGCTCAGAAGACCCGTGCTGAAGTAACTGGTTCCGGCAAAAAGCCGTGGCGCCAGAAAGGTACCGGCCGTGCGCGTGCAGGTTCTGCAAAGAGCCCAATCTGGCGTTCAGGCGGCGTGACCTTCGCTGCGAAGACCCAGGATCACAGTCAGAAAGTAAACAAAAAGATGTACCGCGGCGCGCTGAAAAGCATCCTGTCCGAACTGGTACGTCAAGATCGTCTGATCGTTGTCGAGCAGTTCTCTCTGGAAGCACCTAAAACTAAGCTGCTGGTAGAGAAACTGAAAGACATGGCGCTGGAAGACGTGCTGATCATCACTGGCGAACTGGAAGAGAACCTGTTCCTGGCCGCTCGCAACCTGTACAAGGTTGACGTACGTGATGCAGCTGGTATCGACCCAGTTAGCCTGATCGCCTTCGACAAAGTCGTTATGACTGCTGATGCAGTTAAGCAAGTTGAGGAGATGCTGGCATGATCCGTGAAGAACGTCTGCTGAAAGTACTGCGCGCGCCGCACGTATCTGAAAAAGCATCTGCTGCGATGGAAAAAACCAACACCATCGTTCTCAAAGTTGCTAAAGACGCGACCAAAGCAGAAATCAAAGCCGCTGTACAGAAGCTTTTCGAAGTGGAAGTAGAGGACGTAAACACCCTGGTTGTTAAAGGGAAAGTTAAGCGTCACGGACAGCGTATTGGTCGTCGTAACGACTGGAAAAAAGCTTACGTCACCCTGAAAGAAGGCCAGAATCTGGACTTCGTCGGCGGCGCTGAGTAAGTCGGAGGAGAAGAACAATGGCAGTTGTTAAATGTAAACCGACATCTCCGGGTCGTCGTCACGTAGTTAAAGTGGTGAACGCGGAGCTGCACAAGGGCAAACCATTTGCCCCGCTGGTCGAAAAGAACAGCAAATCCGGTGGCCGTAACAACAATGGTCGCATCACTACCCGTCATATCGGTGGTGGTCATAAGCAGGCTTACCGTATTGTTGACTTCAAACGCAACAAAGATGGTATCCCGGCTACCGTTGAACGTCTTGAGTACGATCCGAACCGTTCCGCGAACATCGCGCTGGTTCTGTACAAAGACGGCGAGCGCCGTTACATCCTGGCCCCTAAAGGCCTGAAAGCTGGCGACCAGATTCAGTCTGGCGTTGATGCGGCGATTAAAGCGGGTAACACCCTGCCAATGCGCAACATCCCAGTGGGTTCCACCGTACACAACGTAGAAATGAAACCAGGCAAAGGCGGTCAGATTGCCCGTTCAGCTGGTACTTACGTGCAGATCGTTGCGCGTGAAGGTTCCTACGTTACCCTGCGTCTGCGTTCTGGTGAAATGCGTAAAGTCGAATCTGACTGCCGCGCGACCTTGGGCGAAGTCGGTAACGCCGAGCACATGCTTCGCGTTCTGGGTAAAGCCGGTGCAGCTCGTTGGCGCGGTGTTCGTCCTACCGTTCGCGGTACTGCGATGAACCCAGTCGATCACCCGCACGGTGGTGGTGAAGGTCGTAACTTTGGTAAGCACCCTGTATCACCTTGGGGCCTGCAGACTAAAGGTAAGAAGACCCGTAGCAACAAGCGTACTGATAAATTTATCGTACGTCGCCGTAGCAAATAATTTTAGAGGATAAGCCATGCCACGTTCTCTCAAGAAAGGTCCATTTATTGACCTGCACTTGCTGAAGAAGGTAGAGAAAGCGGTGGAAAGCGGAGACAAGAAGCCTTTGCGCACCTGGTCCCGTCGTTCAACGATCTTCCCTAACATGATCGGTTTGACCATCGCTGTCCATAATGGTCGTCAGCACGTTCCTGTCTTTGTTTCCGACGAAATGGTCGGTCACAAACTGGGTGAATTTGCACCGACTCGTACTTATCGCGGCCACACTGCTGATAAGAAAGCCAAGAAACGCTAACAGGAGGAAGAGATGGAAACTATCGCTAAACATCGCCACGCTCGTTCTTCTGCTCAGAAGGTTCGCCTGGTAGCAGATCTTGTACGCGGTAAGAAAGTGTCGCAGGCTCTGGACATTTTGACCTACACCAATAAGAAAGCGGCTGTACTGGTCAAGAAAGTTCTGGAATCTGCCATTGCTAACGCCGAACACAACGATGGCGCTGACATTGATGATCTGAAAGTCACGAAGATCTTCGTAGACGAAGGCCCAAGCATGAAGCGCATTATGCCGCGTGCAAAAGGTCGTGCAGATCGCATCCTGAAGCGCACCAGCCACATTACTGTGGTTGTGTCCGATCGCTGAGACTCTGGAGACTAGCAATGGGTCAGAAAGTACATCCTAATGGTATTCGCCTGGGTATTGTTAAACCCTGGAACTCTACCTGGTTCGCAAATACCAAAGAATTCGCTGACAACCTGGACAGCGATTTTAAAGTACGCCAGTTCCTGACGAAAGAACTGGCTAAAGCGTCCGTATCTCGTATCGTTATCGAGCGTCCGGCTAAGAGCATCCGTGTGACTATTCACACCGCTCGTCCTGGCATCGTGATCGGTAAGAAAGGCGAAGACGTAGAAAAACTGCGCAAGGTCGTAGCGGATATCGCTGGCGTTCCTGCACAGATCAATATCGCCGAAGTCCGTAAACCGGAACTGGACGCTAAGCTGGTTGCTGACAGCATCACTTCACAGCTGGAGCGTCGCGTGATGTTCCGTCGTGCGATGAAGCGTGCTGTACAGAACGCAATGCGTCTGGGCGCTAAAGGGATCAAAGTTGAAGTTAGTGGCCGTCTGGGCGGTGCTGAAATCGCGCGTACCGAATGGTACCGTGAAGGCCGCGTGCCGTTGCACACCCTGCGTGCTGACATTGACTACAACACCTCTGAAGCGCACACCACTTATGGTGTAATCGGCGTTAAGGTATGGATCTTCAAAGGCGAGATCCTGGGTGGTATGGCTGCTGTTGAACAACCGGAACCGGCTGCTCAACCTAAAAAGCAGCAGCGTAAAGGCCGTAAGTAAGGAGAGTCGCTGATGTTACAACCAAAGCGTACAAAATTCCGTAAAGTGCACAAAGGCCGCAACCGTGGTCTGGCGCAGGGTACGGATGTTAGCTTCGGTACTTTCGGTCTGAAAGCTGTTGGCCGTGGTCGTCTGACTGCACGTCAGATCGAAGCAGCACGTCGTGCTATGACCCGTGCAGTTAAGCGTCAAGGTAAAATTTGGATCCGTGTATTCCCGGACAAACCAATTACCGAGAAGCCGCTGGAAGTGCGTATGGGTAAAGGTAAAGGTAACGTGGAGTATTGGGTTGCCTTGATCCAGCCAGGTAAAGTCCTGTATGAAATGGACGGTGTTCCGGAAGAGCTGGCCCGTGAAGCATTCAAGCTGGCAGCAGCAAAACTGCCTATCAAAACCACCTTTGTAACTAAGACGGTGATGTAATGAAAGCAACAGAGCTGCGTGAGAAAAGCGTTGAAGAGCTGAACACTGAGCTGCTTAACCTGCTGCGTGAGCAGTTCAACCTGCGCATGCAGGCAGCATCCGGCCAGCTGCAACAGACTCATCTGTTGAAGCAAGTGCGTCGTGATGTTGCACGCGTTAAGACTTTACTGACTGAGAAGGCGGGTGCGTAATGACCGATAAAATCCGTACTCTGCAAGGTCGTGTGACTAGCGACAAAATGGAGAAATCCATTGTTGTAGCTATCGAACGTTTCGTGAAACACCCAATCTACGGTAAGTTCATTAAGCGTACGACCAAACTGCACGTACATGACGAGAACAATGAATGTGGTATCGGCGACAAGGTTGAAATCCGTGAGTGCCGCCCACTGTCCAAGACTAAGTCCTGGACCCTGGTTCGCGTTGTAGAGAAAGCGGTTCTGTAAGAACTTCTTCTCTCTGAAAAACCCCCGCTTGCGGGGGTTTTTTCTTTTCTGCCTTCTCACATCCCTTCTCAAAACTGCCTCAGTTTAATAAGACCGTTAAGCGTAACGATCGGGATCACATTAAATTCTTTCTCAGCGCTTAAAATAGTTTTTCCGTTCAGCCACGCTGAGCATGCTGCGCAGGACGCGTGGATAAGTCCTGTATCGGGAAACCTACATGGAACGTGACGATGTGCAATCAACCTGATTATACCCGCCGTCTCTTGCTAACCTTACCGCTGCTCGCCGCTTCCTCTGAGCTTTTTGCCGCCGGGCTTGCTTTTCCCACTACGACAGCAACTGGCGCTATGTCGCCAGAACGTACCCTATTGCTGAAGAATGCGGATCTCATCGTCACTATGGATGCTGACAGACGGGAAATAAAAAATGGCAGTGTTTTAATAAGAGGTAATGTCATTGCTGCCGTTGGTAAAGCGGCGGAACTTCCGGGCCAGGCAGATAAAACTATCAATATGCAGGGGCATATCGTCATCCCTGGATTGATCAATACCCACCACCATATGTACCAAAGCCTGACGCGAGTGATTCCGGCAGCCCAGGATGGCGAACTGTTTAAGTGGATCACCAGCCTCTATCCGATCTGGCAAAAAATGACGCCTGAGACGATCCGTATCTCTACCATGATGTCCATGGCCGAGCTTGTGCTGTCAGGCTGTACTACCTCAAGCGATCACCTTTACCTTTACCCTAACGGCTGTCGGCTGGATGACAGTATTGAAGCTGCTGCCATTATGGGCATGCGCTTTCATGCCAGCCGGGGCAGTATGAGTGTTGGGCAAAGTAAGGGAGGATTACCGCCAGACTCGCTGGTAGAAAATGAAGCGGCAATCCTTGCGGATACGCAGCGGGTTATTGAACGCTACCATGATGCTTCTCCGGGAGCCATGGTGCGTATTGTAGTTGCGCCCTGTTCACCCTTTTCCGTTAGCCAAAATCTCATGAAGGAGTCGGCAAGCCTGGCGCGTAGCTATAACGTCTCCATGCATACGCACCTGGCAGAAAACGATAACGATGTCCGCTACAGCCGGGAAAAGTTTAACCGCACGCCGGCGCAGTATGTCGAGGACTTAGGATGGGTAGGGCGGGATGTCTGGCACGCTCACTGCGTTAAGCTGGACGATTATGGGATTGAGCTTTTTGCGCGTACCGGTACTGGCGTGGCGCATTGTCCATGTTCAAATATGCGTCTGGCCTCCGGCATCGCGCCAGTCAGAAAAATGTTAGATAAGGGTATAAATGTTGGGCTGGGTGTTGACGGTTCGGCATCGAACGACACGGCAGACATGATAGCAGAAGTCCGTCAGGCGCTGCTGTTACAGCGGGTTGGCTTTGGCCCTGATGCATTGACGGCCAGACAGGCGCTTGAGCTGGCTACGCTTGGCGGGGCCAGAGTTCTTAACCGGGATGACGTGGGAGCTATAGCTCCGGGCATGATGGCGGATATCGCTGTTTTCGATCTCAATCGGCCGGGACTGGCGGGCACAGGTCACGATCCCCTTGCCGCACTGGTTTTTTGTAACCCCGGAACCGTAGCCTACAGCATTATCAACGGGCGGATTATTATAGACAAAGGACAGCTTGCCCTGGTGGACTTAGCGCAAATCGTTGCAGAACATAACAGGCTGGCCTCTACGCTTTATCCTTAAGCTGACGTCTGGCCGTTCACAAAGCCGCCATTTTTTCGGGGCGGCTTCAGATTTATAACGATAAACCCCAACAAGCTGAAGAAGTGTGCAGATTACGATTGCTACCGGATGAACAATTCCTTAGAATGTCGCGTTCCTCAATTCGAGGATCAAATATCGACTCGATATGAGTCGTTTATTTTTTCTACCCATATGCGAGAAGCGGTGTTATAATGCTGCGCCCTCAATAATGGGGCTTTTATACGACCTGAATCAGGTCCCGAAGTAGTAGTTGACATTAGCGGAGCACTAAAATGATCCAAGAACAGACTATGCTGAACGTCGCCGACAACTCCGGTGCACGTCGCGTAATGTGTATCAAGGTTCTGGGTGGCTCGCACCGTCGCTACGCAGGCGTAGGCGATATCATCAAAATTACCATCAAGGAAGCAATTCCTCGCGGTAAGGTTAAGAAAGGTGATGTGCTGAAGGCGGTAGTGGTGCGCACCAGGAAGGGTGTTCGTCGCCCGGACGGTTCTGTCATTCGCTTCGATGGTAATGCATGCGTTATTCTGAACAATAACAGCGAGCAGCCTATCGGAACGCGTATTTTTGGGCCGGTAACTCGTGAACTTCGTACTGAAAAGTTCATGAAAATTATCTCTCTGGCACCAGAAGTACTCTAAGGAGCGAAAAATGGCAGCTAAAATCCGTCGCGATGACGAAGTTATCGTGCTGACCGGCAAAGATAAAGGTAAGCGCGGTAAAGTTAAAAATGTCCTGTCTTCTGGCAAGGTCATTGTTGAAGGTATCAACCTGGTGAAGAAACATCAGAAGCCGGTTCCGGCTCTGAACCAACCAGGTGGCATCGTTGAAAAAGAAGCCGCTATTCAGGTTTCCAACGTTGCACTTTACAACACTGCCACCGGCAAGGCTGACCGTGTAGGCTTTAGATTCGAAGACGGCAAAAAAGTCCGTTTCTTCAAGTCTAACAGCGAAACTATCAAGTAATTTGGAGTAGTACGATGGCGAAACTGCATGATTACTACAAAGACGAAGTAGTTAAAAAACTCATGACTGAGTTTAGCTACAATTCTGTCATGCAAGTCCCTCGGGTCGAGAAGATCACCCTGAACATGGGTGTTGGTGAAGCGATCGCTGACAAGAAACTGCTGGATAACGCAGCAGCAGATCTGGCAGCAATCTCCGGTCAAAAGCCGTTTATCACCAAAGCACGCAAATCAGTTGCAGGCTTCAAAATCCGTCAGGGCTATCCGATCGGCTGTAAAGTGACTCTGCGTGGCGAGCGCATGTGGGAGTTCTTTGAGCGTCTGATCTCTATTGCTGTACCGCGTATCCGTGACTTCCGTGGCTTGTCCGCTAAGTCATTCGACGGTCGTGGTAACTACAGCATGGGCGTTCGTGAGCAGATCATCTTCCCAGAAATCGACTATGACAAAGTCGATCGCGTTCGTGGTTTGGATATTACCATTACCACTACTGCGAAATCTGACGATGAAGGCCGTGCTCTGCTGGCTGCCTTTGACTTCCCGTTCCGCAAGTAAGGTAGGGTTACTTCATGGCTAAGCAATCGATGAAGGCACGCGAAGTCGTTCGCGTAAAACTGGCTGATAAATACCGCGCTAAACGCGAGGAATTAAAAGCTATCATCTCTAGTGTGAACTCATCCGACGAAGAACGTTGGAATGCAGTTCTCAAGCTGCAAACTCTGCCGCGTGATTCCAGCCCGTCCCGTCAGCGTAACCGCTGCCGCCAAACTGGCCGTCCACATGGTTATGTGGGCAAATTCGGGTTGAGCCGTATCAAGTTGCGTGAAGCCGCTATGCGCGGTGAAGTACCTGGCTTGAAAAAGGCTAGCTGGTAATTACCAATTGAATCACGGGAGTAAAGACAGATGAGCATGCAAGATCCGATCGCGGATATGCTGACCCGTATCCGTAACGGTCAGGCCGCGAACAAAGTTGCGGTCACCATGCCTTCCTCCAAGCTGAAAGTGGCAATTGCCAACGTGCTGAAGGAAGAAGGATATATTGAAGAATTTAAAATCGAAGGCGACACCAAGCCAGAACTGGAACTGACTCTTAAGTATTTCCAGGGTAAGGCTGTGGTAGAAAGCATTCAGCGTGTAAGCCGTCCAGGTCTGCGTATCTACAAACGCAAAGACGAACTGCCAAAAGTAATGGCTGGACTGGGTATCGCTGTTGTTTCTACCTCTAAAGGTGTTATGACCGATCGTGCAGCGCGCCAGGCTGGTCTTGGTGGCGAAATTATCTGCTACGTAGCTTAACGGAGGAAAGAATGTCTCGTGTTGCTAAAGCACCTGTCGTCATTCCTGCCGGCGTAGAGGTAAAACTCGACGGTCAGGTTATTTCGATTAAAGGTAAAAACGGCGAGCTGACTCGTACTCTCAACAATGCTGTAGAAGTTAAGCATGCTGACAACGCTCTGACTTTCGCTCCGCGCGAAGGTTTCACAGACGGTTGGGCACAGGCTGGTACTTCTCGCGCACTGCTGAACAGTATGGTTATCGGTGTTACCGAAGGCTTCACCAAGAAGCTGCAGCTGGTTGGTGTAGGTTATCGTGCGGCCGTTAAAGGCAACGCTGTGAGTCTGGCCCTGGGCTTTTCTCACCCTGTTGAACACGCGCTGCCTGCGGGAATCACTGCTGAATGTCCAACTCAGACTGAGATCGTGCTGAAAGGCGCTGATAAACAGCTGATTGGTCAGGTTGCAGCCGATCTGCGCGCCTACCGTCGTCCTGAGCCTTATAAAGGCAAGGGTGTTCGTTACGCCGACGAAGTCGTGCGTACCAAAGAGGCTAAGAAGAAGTAAGGTAACACTATGGATAAGAAATCTGCTCGTATCCGTCGTGCGACCCGCGCACGCCGCAAGCTCAAAGAGCTGGGTGCAACTCGCCTGGTGGTACATCGTACCCCGCGTCATATTTACGCACAGGTAATTGCTCCTAACGGTTCTGAAGTTCTGGTTGCTGCTTCTACAGTAGAAAAAGCAATCAGTGAGCAACTGAAGTACACCGGAAACAAAGACGCCGCCGCAGCTGTTGGTAAAGCAGTCGCTGAGCGCGCAATCGAAAAAGGCATCACTGGTGTTTCTTTCGACCGCTCTGGTTTCCAATATCATGGTCGTGTCCAGGCACTGGCAGATGCTGCCCGTGAAGCTGGCCTACAGTTCTAAGGTAGAGGTGTAAGATGGCACACATCGAAAAACAAGCTGGCGAACTGCAGGAAAAGCTGATCGCGGTAAATCGCGTATCGAAAACCGTTAAAGGTGGTCGTATCTTCTCTTTCACTGCTCTGACAGTGGTAGGTGACGGTAACGGTCGCATCGGTTTTGGTTACGGTAAAGCGCGTGAAGTTCCAGCAGCGATCCAGAAAGCGATGGAAAAAGCCCGTCGCAATATGATTAACGTCGCGCTGAACGACGGTACCCTGCAGCACCCTGTTAAAGGTGTGCACACAGGTTCTCGTGTGTTCATGATGCCGGCTTCTCAAGGTACCGGTATCATTGCCGGCGGTGCAATGCGCGCCGTACTGGAAGTCGCTGGGGTTCATAACGTTCTGGCTAAAGCCTACGGTTCCACTAACCCGATTAACGTGGTTCGTGCAACGCTGGATGGCCTGGCCAACATGAATTCCCCAGAAATGGTCGCTGCCAAGCGTGGCAAATCCGTTGAAGACATTCTGGGGTAATGACCATGGCTAAGACTATTAAAATTACTCAAACCCGCAGTTCGATCGGACGTTTGCCGAAACACAAGGCAACGCTGCTTGGCCTGGGTCTGCGTCGTATTAACCACACCGTAGAGCGTGAAGACACGCCAGCTGTACGCGGTATGGTTAACGCGATTTCCTACATGGTTAAAGTGGAGGAGTAACAGATGCGTTTAAATACTCTGTCTCCGGCCGACGGGTCTAAACACGCTTCCAAGCGTCTGGGTCGTGGTATCGGTTCTGGCCTCGGTAAAACCGGTGGTCGTGGTCACAAAGGTCAGAACTCTCGTTCTGGCGGTGGCGTACGTCGCGGGTTCGAAGGTGGCCAGATGCCTCTGTACCGTCGTCTGCCGAAATTCGGTTTCACCTCTCGCAAATCAATGGTTACGACAGAAGTTCGTCTGTCTGACCTGGCGAAAGTTGAAGGCGGGATCGTCGACCTGAACACGCTGAAAGCAGCCAACATTATCGGTATTCAGATTGAATTCGCTAAGGTTATCCTGTCTGGCGAAGTCTCTGCACCGGTAACGGTTCGCGGTCTGCGTGTCACTAAAGGCGCTCGTGCTGCAATCGAAGCTGCTGGCGGTAAAATTGAGGAATAAGTAGCAGATGGCTAAGCAACCGGGATTAGATTTTCAAAGTGCCAAAGGTGGTTTTGGCGAACTAAAACGCAGACTTCTGTTTGTGATTGGTGCGCTGATTGTTTTCCGCATTGGCTCTTTTATTCCAATCCCTGGTATCGATGCCACTGTACTTGCCAAACTGCTTGAGCAACAGCGTGGCACCATCATTGAAATGTTTAACATGTTCTCTGGTGGTGCTCTGAGCCGTGCTTCTATCTTTGCCCTGGGTATTATGCCGTATATTTCGGCCTCTATTATTATCCAGCTGCTGACCGTGGTTCATCCCGCGCTGGCAGAAATAAAGAAAGAAGGGGAGGCTGGCCGTCGTAAGATTAGCCAGTACACCCGCTACGGCACACTGGTACTGGGTATATTTCAGTCTATCGGTATTGCTACCGGTCTGCCGAATATGCCTGGAATGCAGGGCCTGGTGTTAAATCCAGGCTTTGCCTTCTACTTTACCGCTGTTGTAAGCCTGGTGACCGGGACAATGTTCCTGATGTGGCTGGGCGAACAGATTACTGAGCGAGGTATCGGCAACGGTATCTCTATCATAATCTTCGCTGGTATCGTTGCGGGATTACCGCCGGCCATTGGCCATACCATCGAGCAAGCGCGGCAAGGCGACCTGCACTTCCTCCTGTTACTGTTGGTTGCAGTTCTTGTATTTGCAGTGACCTTCTTCGTTGTTTTCGTTGAGCGTGGTCAACGCCGCATTGTGGTGAACTATGCGAAACGTCAGCAAGGCCGTCGTGTCTATGCTGCGCAGAGCACACATTTACCGTTGAAAGTGAACATGGCAGGGGTTATCCCGGCAATCTTTGCTTCCAGCATTATTTTGTTCCCGGCGACCATCGCGTCATGGTTCGGGGGCGGTACCGGTTGGAACTGGCTGACGACTATTTCAATGTATTTGCAGCCTGGTCAACCGCTTTATGTGCTACTCTATGCGACTGCAATCATCTTCTTCTGTTTCTTCTATACGGCGTTGGTTTTCAACCCGCGTGAAACAGCAGATAACCTGAAGAAGTCTGGTGCATTTGTACCAGGAATTCGTCCGGGAGAACAGACGGCGAAGTATATTGATAAAGTAATGACACGCCTCACTCTGGTGGGTGCGCTCTACATTACTTTCATCTGCCTAATCCCGGAGTTCATGCGTGATGCAATGAAAGTTCCATTCTACTTCGGCGGTACCTCACTGCTGATCGTAGTTGTTGTCATCATGGACTTTATGGCTCAAGTGCAAACTCTGATGATGTCCAGTCAGTATGAGTCTGCATTGAAGAAAGCAAACCTGAAAGGCTACGGCCGTTAATTCAGGCGCTTGAGAAGTTACGGAGAGTAAAAATGAAAGTTCGTGCTTCCGTCAAGAAATTATGTCGTAACTGCAAAATCATCCGTCGTGATGGTGTCGTACGTGTGATTTGCAGCGCCGAGCCTAAGCATAAACAGCGTCAGGGCTAATATTTTTCTTGCAAAGTCGGG
This sequence comes from Erwinia phyllosphaerae, assembly GCF_019132875.1. Taxonomy (GTDB): domain Bacteria; phylum Pseudomonadota; class Gammaproteobacteria; order Enterobacterales; family Enterobacteriaceae; genus Erwinia; species Erwinia phyllosphaerae. The sequence goes on along the minus strand of NZ_JAHSPF010000010.1, from coordinate 13,765 downwards.
TTGAGCTGGCTAGATTAGCCAGCCAATCTTTTGTATGTCTATGCGTTTTCCATTTGAGTATCCTGAAAACGGGCTTTTCAGCATGGGGCGCATATTTGAATAGTAGGAGTGCATAGTGGCCCGTATAGCAGGCATTAACATTCCTGATCATAAACATACCGTTATCGCCTTAACCGCGATTTTCGGCATCGGCAAGACCCGCTCACAGGCTATCTGTGCATCAACGGGAATCGCTGAAAATGTTAAGATCAGTGAGCTGTCTGAAGAACAAATCGACATTCTGCGTGACGCAGTTGCAAAGTTTGTTGTTGAAGGCGATCTGCGTCGTGAAGTCACCCTGAGCATCAAGCGTCTGATGGACCTTGGTTGCTATCGTGGTTTACGTCATCGTCGTGGTCTTCCAGTACGCGGTCAGCGTACCAAGACCAACGCACGTACCCGCAAGGGTCCGCGTAAACCGATCAAGAAATAATCGGGGTGATTGAATAATGGCAAAGGCACCAGTTCGTGCACGCAAGCGTGTAAGAAAGCAAGTCTCTGATGGCGTGGCTCATGTCCATGCATCTTTCAACAACACCATCGTGACCATTACCGATCGTCAGGGTAACGCGCTGGGTTGGGCAACAGCCGGTGGTTCCGGTTTCCGTGGTTCTCGTAAATCTACGCCGTTCGCTGCACAGGTTGCCGCAGAACGTTGCGCAGACGCCGTGAAAGAGTACGGTATTAAGAACCTGGAAGTTATGGTTAAGGGTCCTGGTCCGGGCCGCGAATCAACGATTCGTGCTCTGAACGCTGCTGGTTTCCGCATCACTAATATTACTGATGTGACTCCGATCCCTCACAACGGTTGTCGTCCGCCGAAAAAACGCCGCGTATAACGCCCGTTTTTTAGGAATGTTGGAGAAAGAAAATGGCAAGATATTTGGGTCCTAAGCTCAAGCTGAGCCGTCGCGAAGGTACAGACCTCTTCCTGAAGTCTGGCGTTCGCGCGATTGATACCAAGTGTAAGATTGAACAAGCCCCTGGCCAGCACGGTGCGCGTAAACCGCGTCTGTCTGACTATGGCGTACAGTTACGTGAAAAGCAAAAAGTTCGTCGTATCTACGGCATTCTGGAGCGTCAGTTCCGTAACTATTATAAAGAAGCAGCACGTCTGAAAGGCAACACCGGTGAAAACCTGTTAGCTCTGCTGGAAGGTCGTCTGGATAACGTAGTTTATCGTATGGGCTTTGGTGCCACTCGTGCAGAAGCACGTCAGCTGGTTAGCCACAAATCCATCATGGTAAATGGTCGCGTTGTTAGCATCGCTTCTTATCAGGTAACTCCGAATGACGTTGTTAGCATCCGTGAGAAAGCCAAAAAGCAGTCTCGCGTGAAAGCCGCTCTGGAGCTGGCTGAGCAGCGTGAAAAGCCAACCTGGCTGGAAGTTGATGCAACTAAGATGGAAGGTGTGTTCAAGCGTATTCCTGAACGTACCGATCTGTCTGCGGACATTAACGAACACCTGATCGTCGAGCTTTACTCCAAGTAAAGCTTAGTACCAAAGAGAGGACACAATGCAGGGTTCTGTGACAGAGTTTCTAAAACCGCGCCTGGTAGATATCGAGCAAGTGAGTTCGACGCACGCCAAGGTGACCCTTGAGCCTTTAGAGCGTGGCTTTGGCCATACTCTTGGTAACGCACTGCGCCGTATTCTGCTTTCATCAATGCCGGGTTGCGCGGTGACCGAGGTTGAAATTGATGGTGTACTGCACGAGTACAGCACCAAAGAGGGCGTACAGGAAGATATCCTGGAAATCCTGCTCAACCTGAAAGGGCTGGCGGTAAGAGTTCAGGGGAAAGATGAAGTTATTCTCACTCTGAATAAATCTGGCATTGGCCCTGTGACTGCAGCCGATATCACCCATGATGGTGATGTCGAAATCGTCAAGCCGCAGCACGTGATCTGCCACCTGACTGATGAGAACGCGGCTATCAGCATGCGTATCAAAGTTCAGCGTGGTCGCGGTTATGTGCCGGCTTCTGCCCGAATTCATTCGGAAGAAGATGAGCGCCCGATCGGTCGTCTGTTAGTCGACGCTTGCTACAGCCCTGTAGAACGTATTGCCTACAATGTTGAAGCAGCGCGTGTTGAACAGCGTACTGACCTGGACAAGCTGGTCATCGAAATGGAAACCAACGGCACAATCGATCCTGAAGAGGCGATTCGTCGTGCGGCAACCATTCTGGCTGAACAACTGGAAGCTTTCGTTGACTTACGTGATGTACGTCAGCCGGAAGTGAAAGAAGAGAAACCAGAATTCGATCCGATCCTGCTGCGCCCTGTTGACGATCTGGAATTGACTGTCCGCTCTGCTAACTGCCTTAAGGCAGAAGCTATCCACTACATCGGTGATCTGGTACAGCGTACCGAGGTTGAGCTGCTTAAAACGCCTAACCTTGGTAAAAAATCTCTTACCGAGATTAAAGACGTGCTGGCTTCTCGTGGTCTGTCTCTGGGCATGCGCCTGGAAAACTGGCCGCCCGCTAGCATCGCTGATGAATAACCCGATCACAGGTTAAGGTTTCACTGAGAAGGATAAGGTCATGCGCCATCGTAAGAGTGGTCGTCAACTGAACCGCAACAGCAGCCATCGCCAGGCTATGTTCCGCAACATGGCAGGCTCTTTGGTTCGTCATGAAATCATCAAGACGACCCTGCCAAAAGCGAAAGAGCTGCGTCGTGTAGTTGAACCGCTGATTACTCTTGCCAAGACCGACAACGTAGCTAATCGTCGTCTGGCATTCGCCCGCACTCGTGATAACGAGATCGTGGCAAAACTGTTTAACGAGCTGGGCCCGCGTTTCGCGAGCCGTGCCGGTGGATACACTCGTATTCTGAAGTGTGGCTTCCGCGCTGGTGACAACGCTCCGATGGCTTACATCGAGCTGGTTGATCGTCCAGAAGCTCAAGCAGAAGCAGCAGAGTAATATCTGCCGCAATCTGGAAAAACCGGGCGTATGCCCGGTTTTTTTATGCCTGTTATTTCCCCATCCTCCCGCCACGCGTTATGCTTTCCCTTTTCCACTCATTCGTGAGGTGACCATGTGGTTAATTGACCAACTGGTAGAGCAGCACATTACTGAAGCACAAAAAAACGGCGAGTTTGATAACCTGCCCGGTAACGGCAAAAAGCTGCAGCTTGATGACGACAGCCATGTGCCAGCCGAACTGCGTGCGGCCTACAGGCTGTTAAAAAACTCGGGCTATCTGCCACCAGAACTGGAAATGCGTCGGGAAGCCATTGAGCTAAATGAATTGCTGGCTGGCCTGGAGCCAGAAGACGCCACCCGCGATCACTATGCCAGGCGGCTTGCACTTCTGGAAAGTAAACTTCGACAGGCGGGAATGGATACCGGTTTTCTTAGAAAGGAATATGGTGAGCGTTTACAGCAGCGGCTATTTGGAGATAAATAATGTACAAAATTGGTCAGCTTGCGAAGCTTGCGGAGGTAACGCCAGATACCATTCGCTACTACGAAAAGCAGCAGATGATGGAGCACGAGATCCGCACCGAAGGCGGCTTTCGGTTATACAGTGAAAACGATCTTCAGCGTCTACGGTTTATCCGCTATGGCAGGCAGCTTGGCTTTACGCTGGAAGCGATCCGGGAGCTGCTGTCGATCCGCGTTGATCCTGAACATCATACCTGTCAGGAATCTAAAACTATCGTACAAAGCAGACTTTCAGAAGTTGAAACAATGATCGCAGAGTTACAGCGCATGCAGCGCTCGCTAAAAAGGCTCAACGATGCCTGCTGCGGCACGGCTCACAGCAGCGTTTATTGCTCTATTCTTGAAGCACTGGAAAAAGGCGCTCTGTCCCCGCAGACGGATTGATCTTTACGCATTTCAGGCCTATATTCTTTGCCGAAACCAACATGAGGAAATCGTAATGACCAAGTATCAGCACAAAAAAGGTGTTATCCGCGATAATGCTTTAGAAGCTTTGCTGCACGATCCGCTATTCAAAACGCGAATCGAAGCCAATAAGAAAGGTAAAGGTAGCTATCGACGTAAGGACAAACATGTAGCCCGGGAGGCCAGTGGTAAAGCAGACTTTACCACTGGCTTTCTGCTTTCTGAGGCAGAAAAAAACCGCCAGCTGAGGGCGGTTCCCGGTAAGCGCTATAAAATTAAATCTGACCGTTTTTCTGCTTGAGCAGATCGCGGATTTCGGTCAGCAGCGTCTCTTCTGCGCTGACTTTCGGTGCCGGTTTTTCTACTTCTTTCTTCTTGTGCAGCTTGTTCATCAGCTTGATTGCCAGGAAGATAGCAAATGCCACGATAATAAAATCGAACACGCTTTGCAGGAAGATACCGTACTGCATTACAACGGCAGGCGTATCGCCCGCTGCCGGTTTCAGCACCCAGCTAAACTGTTTAAAATCAATCCCACCAATCAGTAACCCCAGCGGTGGCATAATAATGTTTGCCACCAGAGATGAAACGATCTTACCGAATGCTGCACCGATAATGACACCTACCGCCAGATCGACAACGTTGCCGCGCATAGCAAAATCGCGAAACTCTTTGAATAAACTCATTGTTATCTCCTTTCCTGTGCCAGTTGGTAAGTCTAACAAACGAACCGGCTTTTGCCATGTTCAGGCAGGAGAAAAACGGCCGGATGCAGAAAACTTCGGCGAAAGCGAGCACAGCGTGAGCAGGCGGGTAGCGGGCGGATGAATTCCGCCCCTGAGTCAGAGAAAGAACGGGCTTGGCTGGAACAGGCGTTCAACATCGGAGACAAACTTTTTATCGGTCAGGAACATCACCACATGATCGCCTTGTTCAATTCGCAGATTGTCATTAGCTATCATCACGTCATCTCCACGTACAACCGCCCCAATAATAGTTCCCGGCGGCAGCTTGATGTCGTTGATCGATCTGCCGACAACGCGCGAGGTGGTTTCATCGCCATGTGCGATGGCTTCAATTGCCTCGGCAACACCCCGGCGTAAAGAGGAAACCCCCACGATGTCAGCTTTTCGTACATGGCTTAACAGTGCAGAAATGGTGGCCTGCTGCGGTGAAATAGCAATATCGATCACGCTGCCCTGAACAAGATCGACATAGGCTTTACGCTGGATCAGCACCATCGCTTTTTTGGCACCCATCCTTTTGGCCAGCATCGCCGACATGATATTCGCTTCATCGTCGTTAGTGATGGCAATAAAAAGATCGATTTGATCGATGTGCTCTTCTGCAAGCAGCTCCTGATCGGACGCGTCGCCATAAAAAACAATCGTATTTTGCAAAAGCTCGGCCAGCTCTGCAGCGCGTTGCTGATTACGTTCAATCAATTTCACGCTGTAGTTTTTTTCCAGCTGCTGCGCCAGGCCAAAACCAATATTGCCGCCGCCTACAATCATAATGCGCTTGTAAGGCTTTTCCAGACGCTGATATTCGCTCATTACCGCCCGAATATGTTGACTGGCAGCAATAAAGAAGACTTCGTCACCTGCTTCAACAATGGTCGAGCCTTGCGGACGGATAGGGCGATCCTGGCGGAAGATAGCGGCTACGCGCGTATCGATATGCGGCATATGTTCACGCATAACGGCTAAAGGATTACCCACCAGCGGCCCGCCGTAATAGGCTTTTACCACGGCCAGACTCACTTTACCTTCGGCAAAATTCACCACCTGCAACGCACCCGGGTACTCAATTAAGCGGTAAATATTGTCGATAACCAGCTGCTCGGGCGAGATCAGATGATCGATCGGGACGGCTTCCGGAATAAACAGTTTTTCCGCATCGCGCAGATAATCCGGCGCGCGGATACGAGCAATCCGGTTAGGCGTATTAAACAGGGAATAGGCAACCTGACAGGCAACCATGTTCGTTTCATCTGAACTGGTTACCGCCACCAGCATATCTGCATCTTCCGCGCCTGCTTCTCGCAACACTCGTGGATGGGAACCATGCCCCTGCACAACGCGTAGATCGTATTTATCCTGAAGCTGACGCAGGCGGCCGGAATCCGTATCCACCACGGTAATATCGTTGTTTTCACCTACCAGGTTTTCAGCGAGCGTTCCGCCAACCTGTCCGGCACCAAGAATGATAATTTTCATTATGCTTCAGTCTATTCAGAAGGAAATAATGAGGCCGGACAAGCCGGCCACGGCGTTATTTTTTTACCAGTTTCGCATAGTAAAATCCGTCGCCGTCCAGGGCGTCAGGAAATACCTGTAGTCCGGGCGTTTTGCCGTCACCGATGCTGCACAGTACCGCATCATCATGGCGCGTCAGGAATGCCGTTATTTGCTGATGGTTTTCTTCCGGCAGCACCGAACAGGTAGCATACAAAAGCGTACCGCCAGACTTAAGGTAAGGCCAGATCGCATCCAGAATCTGCTGCTGAACAGCAACCAGTTCCGGGATATCCTGATCGCGGCGTAGCCATTTGATGTCCGGATGACGACGAATAACGCCGGTTGCCGAACAAGGTGCGTCCAGTAAAATGCGGTCAAACTGCCTGTTCGCGCACCATTTTTCCGGCGTCGTGCCATCGCCCGTTTTGACTTCGGCCGTCATATTCAGACGTTGCAGGTTTTCACTAACCCTGGCCAGACGCTTAGCGTCAACATCAACGGCCATGACCTGCGCTTGCGGAGCGGCTTCCAGGATATGCGTGGTTTTTCCTCCGGGCGCGGCGCAAAGATCCAGAATCGTTTCGCCGTTTTGTGGGTCAAGCAGAGCAACGCAACCCTGAGCCGAGGCATCCTGCACGGTTACCCAGCCTTGTTCGAAGCCGGGTAGCTGCGAGACGGCGCAAGGCGCTTCAAGGCGCAAAGCGTCCGCGTGACGTGGGTGAGGTTCGGCATTCTTGCCGGCTTCCTGCAATAGCGCCAGCCAGGCTGCGCGGCTGTGGTACTGGCGATTAACGCGTAGCCACATCGGTGGACGCTGATTATTGGCTTCTGTAATTTGTTGCCAGTTCTCAGGCCAGGCGCGCTTTAATCTTTCCAGCAGCCACTTTGGATGCAGATACTGCTGGTCGCCTTTGCCCATTGCAGCGGTTAGCTCATCCTGTCTACGCTGGAACTGACGCAATACGCCATTGATCAGGCCTTTTAGCTGCGGTCGCTTAAGAGCGATGGCGCCTTCAACGGTTTCGGCCAGCGCGGCATGCGCCGGGATGCGGGTGAACAGCAGCTGATAAAGACCAACCATGATCAAAAAATGGATAGCGCGCTGCTTGCCTGTCATTGGGCGTTCCATCAGCTGACCGATAACCCATTCCAGCTGCGGTAGCGTACGGAGAACACCGTAACAAAGTTCCTGTAGCAGCGCGGCATCTTTGTCGCTCAGTGATTTCTGGGCGGCGGGCAGTACATTGCTCAGCGACTCTCCCTGTTCGACTACTTTTACAATAGTCTCGGCAGCCAGGCTGCGCAGATTGGTATTTTTTTTCATAGGATCGCTTTAAACTGCACCCGGCACGAAACCGGGTGAAAAATCAGGCAAGGATGTTGCCGACGGTGAACCATTCACGGCGGGAGTTCAGCAGATCCTGGGCTTTCATGGCTTTTTTACCGGCAGGCTGCAGCTCTTCAATATTTAAAACGCCGTCCGTGGTGGCAATCTGAATGCCGTTTTTGTCAGCCTGAATGATTTCGCCAGGTTGCTTCGCGACATGAGGCAGCACGGAGGCTTTCCAGACTTTTACCGGCTGATCTTCAACGGTAAAGTAGCTGACCGGCCAGGGATTGAAAGCGCGAATACAGCGCTCAAGCTGGGCGGCGGAGAGTGACCAGTCCAGCTTCGCCTCTTCCTTACTCAATTTTTCCGCATAGCTGACCAGCGTCTCGTCCTGCACTTCAGGATTTGCCGTGCCGTTTGCCAGCTGCTCAAGCGTATCCAGCATGCCTTGCGGGCCAAGTTCAGCAAGCTTCTGGTAAAGGCTGGCGCTGGTATCGGAAGCGTCGATAGGGCAGGCTAGCTTATGCAGCATATCGCCGGTATCCAGCCCTGGATCCATCTGCATGATGGTTACGCCTGTTTGTGTGTCGCCCGCCCACAATGAACGTTGAATAGGCGCGGCACCACGCCATTTCGGCAGCAGCGAACCATGCACATTGATACAGCCCAGACGCGGCATAGCCAGCACCGCCGCAGGCAGGATCAGACCGTAGGCCACCACGACCATCACATCGGCATGCAGTTGGGCAACCAGCTGCTGGTTTTCTTCCGGACGAAGAGATTTAGGCTGGAATACGGGAATATTATGCTGTTCAGCCAGCTGCTTAACCGGGCTGGCAGTGAGCTTGTTGCCACGTCCGGCAGGACGATCGGGCTGGGTAAAAACGGCGACGACTTTGTGGCTGGACGACAATAGCGCGTCAAGGTGACGCGCTGCAAAGTCAGGCGTGCCGGCAAAGATAATATTTAAAGAGTCGGACACGGGGTTCCCTTCTTCAGATGGTCATCAATCCTGCGAGGTCTGGCGGTAAAGTTTTTCCAGCTTTTTACGAATACGATCGCGCTTCAGCGGCGAAAGGTAATCGATAAAAAGCTTGCCGACCAGGTGATCCATTTCATGCTGGATACAGATAGCCAGCAGGCCGTCAGCTTCCAGCTCGTAACTTTTACCTTCTCTGTCCAGCGCGCGGATTTTCACTTTTTCAGCACGCGGCACCAGCGCCCGCTGTTCCGGGATAGAGAGACAACCTTCTTCAATACCCGTATCGCCGCTTTTCTCTAACAGCTCCGGGTTGATCAGCACCAGGCGTTCGTCACGATTTTCAGAAACGTCGATAACGATAATACGCTGATGAATATCAACTTGCGTGGCTGCCAGACCGATACCTTCTTCGGCGTACATCGTTTCGAACATATCGTCCACGATACGCTGAATATCGGCATTCACTTCTGCAACGGGTTTAGCGACGATGCGAAGGCGATCGTCGGGATAATGTAATACCTGCAAAACGGACATAACTTTCCAGATTTGTGTTCAAGGGATAAGAGATTTATCCCTCTTATTGTAGACATTTCGCCTCATGATTGACAGCATTCCCGCTACGTTAACCAAAGGGCTAAGCAAGGATTGCATTATGACGTCAACGGAGATTTGGCTGCGTCTGTCGGGGGTTAAAAAATTATCTGTCGACCGCTGTTCGCAGTTAGCGACTACGCTGCATAAAACGGAAAAAACAGAAAAAGAGCAGCTGTATAAGGCAGGGCTTGATTCGGAGCAGGTCAGCGCTTTTCTGGAGACGGATAAGATTCTTATCGATCGGACTGTCGCCTGGCTGGCTCATCCAGACCATCATCTTATAACCTGCGACAGCGCCTTTTATCCTTCATTGCTAAAAAACATTAGCGATGCTCCCTTACTGCTTTACGTCATGGGCGATCCCGCTTTGCTTGCGATGCCGCAGATTGCCATTGTCGGCAGCCGTAACTGCTCGGCCTACGGCAGAAACTGGGGAACCTGTTTCGCACAGGCGCTGGCGTTAAGCGGGATCGCTATCACCAGTGGCCTGGCGCTGGGCATAGATGGTATTGCCCATCGAGCCGCGTTAGAAGTAAAAGGCCGAACGCTGGCAGTGCTGGGCAGCGGCCTGCAAAAAATATATCCACGACAACACGCCTCGCTGGCAAAAGAAATTGTCGCTGCGGGTGGTGCTGTCATCTCTGAGTTTCCTCTTACCGCCGCGCCGCTTCCCTGGCATTTTCCTTACCGTAACCGGATTATTAGCGGATTAAGCCTGGGTGTGCTGGTGGTTGAGGCGGCGATGCAAAGCGGATCGCTGGTGACGGCTCGACTGGCGCTGGAGCAAAACCGCGATGTCTATGCCGTACCCGGCGCGGTGGGTAATCCCGGCAGTGAAGGTACGAACTGGTTGATTCAACAGGGCGCTTTGCTCACCGCCCACCCCAATACGATTCTGGAGCAGTTGCAAAGTGAACTGAAATGGCTGCCCGCTGTACAAAATTCATCAACATATTCTTCTGTACAGGACAATAGTTCATTGCCATTTGCCGATGTGTTGGCTAACGTAGGAGATGAGGTTACACCTGTTGACGTCGTCGCTGAACGTGCCTGCCAACCTGTGCCAGTCATCGTAGCTAAGCTGCTTGAACTGGAGTTAGCAGGTTGGATTTCAGCTGTACCCGGCGGCTATGTCCGATTGAGGAGGGCAAGCCATGTTCGACGTACTGATGTATTTATTTGAGACGTATATCCATAGCGAAGCCGAAATGCGCGTCGATCAGGATAAATTGACGGATGATTTAACCGATGCCGGTTTTCATCGTGAAGACATTTATAATGCGTTGAACTGGCTGGAAAAGCTGGCGGACTATCAGGATGGCCTGGCCGCGCCGTTTTTACTGGCGGCCGATCCGCTCTCAATGCGGATCTATACGGAAGAAGAAAGCCAGCGGTTAGACGCTAACTGTCGCGGCTTTATTCTGTTTCTGGAACAAATTCAGGTGCTGAATCTGGAAACCCGTGAAATGGTGATTGAACGTATCATGGCGCTGGATACGCTTGATTTCGATCTTGAAGATCTCAAATGGGTGGTGCTGATGGTGCTGTTTAATATTCCCGGATGTGAAAACGCCTATCAGCAGATGGAAGAGCTACTTTTCGACGTCAATGAAGGAATAGTGCACTGAAGATCCTCTTCGTGTCGTAAATGTTATGAATAAAACAGCGCTTTTCGCTGTGCGAAAAAATGAACCCTGCCCACAGTGTGGGGCAGATCTGGTTATCCGCTCAGGAAAGCATGGTGCGTTCCTGGGCTGTTCCTCTTATCCAGATTGCGACTACATTCGTCCCCTTAAAAACCAATCCGATGGTCATATAGTTAAAATACTGGAAGGGCAGTTTTGTCCTCTTTGCGAAGCGGAACTGGCGCTGCGTCAGGGACGTTACGGGATGTTTATCGCCTGTAGCCGTTATCCTGAATGTGAACATACGGAGCTGATTGATAAACCCGATGAGACCACCGTTGCCTGTCCGCAGTGCCATCAGGGAAAACTGGTGCAGCGGCGTTCCCGCTACGGCAAAACTTTTCACGCCTGCGACCGTTATCCGACCTGCCAGTTTGCGGTAAACTTTACGCCGGTAGAGAGGGAGTGCGAATTCTGCCATTTTCCCCTTTTGATTGAGAAAAAAACCGCGCGCGGCGTCCGGCGTTTTTGCGCCAGTAAAGCCTGTGGCAAGCCAGTAACAGCAGGAAACACCATTGAATAACGATCTTTATGGCTCTTTAAGTGTCTGTCTGACCTCTTTACAGCAAGAGGCCGTTATCGTTTATCCAACCGAAGCGGTATTTGGTTTGGGATGCGATCCTGACAGTGAATCAGCAGTAATGGCACTGCTTACGTTAAAACAGCGCCCGGTAGAGAAAGGGTTGATACTTATTGCATCAGATTATCAGCAGCTGCTGCCCTATATTGATGAAGCGCAGTTGACGGTTGAGCAAAAAGAGAAAATGTTTTCCTGCTGGCCCGGTCCGGTTACCTGGGTAGTGCCGGCGCGGGCTACCACGCCACGCTGGCTGACCGGTCGTTTTACTTCGCTGGCCGTGCGGGTCAGCAATCACCCGGACGTGCAGCAGCTTTGCCAGGCGTTTGGCAAACCACTGGTTTCTACCAGCGCGAATCTGACTGGCTTACCGCCTTGCCGGACGGCAGCGGAAGTTCATCAGCAATTTGGCGCTGACTTTCCCGTTCTGCAGGGCGAAACGGGCGGTCGTACCAATCCGTCTGAAATTCGCGATGCTTTAACCGGTGAATTGATTCGACAGGGATAAATAATGCAGAAGTTCGCGGTTTTTGGTAACCCAATCAATCACAGTAAATCGCCTCGTATTCATCAGCTTTTTGCCGGGCAAACCGATATTGCTCATCCCTATGAGCGTATCTGCGCGCCGGTAGACAGTTTTCCTGAGTCAGTAGCCGGGTTTATGGCTCAGGGCGGTGCTGGCGCAAACGTCACTTTGCCCTTTAAAGAGCAGGCTTATCGGCTGGTGGATGAGCTTAGCGAGCGCGCTGCCCTTGCTGGTGCAGTGAATACTATAAAGAAGCTGGAAGATGGGCGACTGTTGGGCGATAACACGGACGGCATCGGTTTGCTTAGCGACCTGGAAAGGCTGGAACTGGTTAAGCCCGGTGATAGCGTTTTGCTGGTGGGAGCCGGTGGTGCCGCGCGAGGCGTAATCCTGCCTCTGCTTTCTTTAGGCTGCCGGCTGACTATTACTAACCGTACCGTGGATAAAGCTCATACCCTGGCTGAAATTTTTCAGCATGCAGGTGAGATTACCGCGCGGGCAATGGACCAGTTAGCAGACATGCAGTTTGACCTGATTATCAACGCTACCTCCAGCGGCGTGGGTGGTGAAGTCCCGGCGATTCCTCCTTCATTAATCAGCAAGCAAACCTGCTGCTATGACATGTTTTATCAGGTCGGCCCAACACCTTTTCTGCGCTGGTGCCAGCAGTATGGCGCAATACGTATGGCGGATGGGCTGGGGATGTTAGTCGGGCAGGCTGCCTGGTCGTTCTTTTTATGGCATAACGTTTTCCCTGATGTCGCGCCCGTCATCGCCGTATTGCAGGCTGAACTACAGGCATGAATCAGGCGATCCAGTTTCCCGATCGGGAGTGGTGGGATGAGTCGGCAGGCGCCGTGTGCTTTCCGGCTCTGGTTAACGGCTTTCAGATGGTGTGCGCTGTCAGCGGCGAATCGCTGATTAGTCGTTATGGCAGCGACCAAACGGTGCTTGAGTTTTTTCATCAGCACCGTTGGGATTTGGAGGAAGAGGCAGAAGAAGCCATCAAAGCAGAAAGAGAAGATGCTCAGGGGTGGGTTTGGCTTTCCTGAGCAAGATAATCGTCCTTCCAGCCGACGTAATTTTTCGATGAATAGAGCAGGCCACCGATTTCAGCTTCAGTAAGTGGCCGTACCTGCTTTACCGGACTGCCCAAATAGAGATAGCCGCTGGTCAGTCTTTTACCCGGCGGCACCAGGCTACCAGCGCCAATCATCACGTCATCTTCTATTATGGCGCCATCCAGCAATATCGATCCCATCCCTACCAGCACACGGTTACCAATCTGGCAGCCATGTAACATCGCTTTGTGGCCAACGGTAACATCTTCTCCAATAAGTAATGGGTAGCCTTCAGGGTTAACAGACGACTTATGGGTGACGTGCAATACGCTACCGTCCTGGATATTACTGCGTTGGCCAATAATGACCTTGTTAACATCGCCGCGAATGGCGACGAGCGGCCAGATGCTGACATCGTTCCCCAAATGCACATCGCCAACCACCACGCTGGAGCTATCTACCATGACGCGTTTGCCGCATTGCGGAAACGTATCTTTATAAGGGCGTAAATTTGTGGTCATAGGTACCTCTTTCTTTAAAAGGATCGCCACAGCGTAGTGCGACAGGCGGTAAAGGAGCAACAGTGGTGGGGGGAATTAGCGTCATTTATGCACATCTTGTTTAATAATGGCGCGATAAGCGCAAGAAAAGAACGAACGAAAAGAAAGATCGAAAAAAGGCTTGTGCTATGAAAACGGATCCCTATAATGCGCCTCCATCGACACGGAACAACGGCTTACCGGCCGCCGGGTTGAGAGGTTCAGGAAGCTGAACCGCCGGAGAAAAACTTCTGAAAAAGGAGTTGACTCTGAAGGAGGAAAGCGTAAGATACGCCACCTCGCAGTAAGTCGCCAAGGCGCTTACCGCAAC